>NZ_LR733289.1:0-531335 GCF_902506025.1 Arthrobacter sp. 8AJ
AAGGAACCCGCCCAGGAAGCCATGGAAAACGTCAAGGCCACCGCCACCGACGCCGCCCAAAACGTCAAAACCGAAGGCCAATACGCAGCCACCGACGTCAAAGACCGCGCAACCGACGCCAAAGACACCATCCAAAACACCTAGTCCGCGCGGGCAGCGACGGACTGCAGCAAAGCCGGCTCCGCATCATGCGGGGCCGGCTTTCTATTATTCGGTCAACAACCAGGTGCCTGGTGGGCTCATGGGGGCTAGCGCTTGCCCTTCTTCCGCGATCCCTTGCCGCGGCCCTTGTCAGGGTTGGGGGCATAGCGCTGGGCCACCTTGGGCGCTTTTTTGGTTCCGGTGCCGCGGCGGTCCGGTTTGGGTTCCTTCTTCACCTTTTGCGGCTGGGCGGAGGGCTGGCGGGAGCTCTGGGCGGTGCGGCCGCGCACCACGCCAATGAATTCCTCCAGCACGTCGTCCGTGGCCTCCGCGGGCCAGGCCAGGGCGATTTCGGTCTCCACCGCCCCGGTGAGCCTGCGCGCCACGGTGTCTTTGACGTTGAAGTGGCGCGCCACTGACATTGGGAGGACCAGCAGCCCGGCCCCGGAGGCCACCACCTGGAGCGCCGTCTCCGGGCCGCCCAAGGCAGCAGTATCGAGGAAGGACTCCTGGGCAAGGTCGGCAAGGGCCACTTCCTCGAACACTGAGATCTCGTGGCCCTTGGGGGCAACCACCACGGGTTGTTCCTCGTAGAGCGGGATGACGCTGAGGCCGTCCCGGTCAATCGGAAGGCGGACGAAGGCCATGTCAGCCTGGCCGCCATCCAGCACCTGGCGCTGCACGCCGTCGTCGATCATGAATGCTTCAAGGGGAATATGGGGCATCCGCTCTTCCCAGCGGCGGATCCACTTGCCCGGCGTCACCCCTGCCACATACGCGACGCGCAGCACCCGCGGCGCCGCCTCGTCGGGGGCGGGCTGGGCATCAGGCATGGGGGCATTGTCGGCGGGCACGTCTTCACAGTACCCGCCGCCCGGATACCCTTGAAGCATGACCTCTGCAAACTCCCAGTCCATGAAGCCGGCCACCGTTGCCAAGAAACTTGGCATCTACCTGCCGGCCACCCCGCAGGAGTTCCAGGATTCAACCATTACCCGCGAGGAGTTCGCCGAACTCCAGGCCAACCCGCCGGAATGGCTTGCCGAACTCCGCCGCAATGGGCCGCACCCCCGCCCCGTGGTGGCCCAGAAGCTGAACGTGTCCATCAGCGGCCTGGCACGCGGCGGCGTGGAGGAAGCGCTCACGACGGCGGAGATCACCGCACTGCTGCAGGCTCCCCCGCAGTGGCTCGTCACCGAACGCGCCACGCACGCTGCAGTCCGTGCCGAGGCCCAGCGGGTCAAGGACGAGGCCGCGAAGAAGCAGGCAAAGAAGGACCGCGCCCAGGCTTAGCCTGCACCGCCGCCCTTTCAGAAGCTTGTTCGCCCGTCCGGAGCCTCAGCGTCCGGATGCGCGGACAAGCTTCTGTTGCATCCCGGGCCGTCAGTCCTGATGGATCTGGATGTAGTTACCACAGCCGTCGTCGAACACGGCGCTGGTCCCAAATGAGTCCGTGGTGGGCGGAGTCTTGAAGCTGACCCCGGCGGCCGACAGGCGGTCATACTCTGCCTGGACATCGGGTACCCCGAAAACGATGGCGGGGAGGCCGGCCTCACGCACGGCGTTCATGTAACTCGCGCCGATCGGGTTGTCGCTGGGCTCCAGGAGCAGCCCCACCGAACTGTCGGCCGCCCCCGGATCCTTAATGATGTACAGGTTGTACTCCGGCATGGCCATGAGGGTGTCAAAGCCGAGCGTGCCGGTGTAGAAGGCGTGGGCGGCCGCGGGGTCCTGGACGTGGATGCTGCACATTTTGAGTCGCATGGTCCCACGCTACCGCCCACCATGGCGCCCTTTGGAGTGCCTGCCTCCGCATTTTGCAGCCATTGACGCTGTGCCTGGAAGACGGTCCAATGGAAGGACCAGCCCGGGCTTTCCGGCCGGGGCCGAGTCTTTGTGGGGAATGACGGGCGCGGGAGGTGCAGGATGTCAGTCGTGGCGGAGTCCTTGACCCAGGGACTGCTTCAAGGTGCGGGGGTGGTCCTGCTGTGCGGTGCCGTGCTGGTTGCCAGCGTCGCCGCCACGGTTTTCGTTGTACGACGACGGTCCCTGGCACCCGCAAGCGGCGCACCGGAGGCTCCTGACCAGCTGTTTTGGGACCTGTTCCTCGGTTCGTGCGTGGCGCTTCCGGCCCTTCTGATCCCGGCCCTGGTTTCTCCCTGGGCGGGGCTGGTGCTGGCCGGAGCAGCTGCGGCTTCGGGCCTTGCGGCCTACCGGGGCAGCCCAAAGTTCCTGGCGTGGCGCGCAGCCCGGCGTGAATACCGGGAGCAGCTCTCCGCGCATCAGGCCGCGCGGATACAGCATGATGAGCTCATAGTCCGCTGGCGGCGCTACGAACTGGATCCCGGCTGCAGCATCGACTACCCGGCACTGACCGACGTGCGGCTGCCGGAAACGTCGGCACTGGTCAAGGCCATGCGGACCGCGGACCAACTGCGGACCGCCACGCACAAGGGCTACCCGGACGCCGTCGGCAGCCTGGCTGCATCGCTCGCAGCAGCGGAACGGGCGGCGGGAATTCCGGCGGCCATGCCAATGAAGCAGGCCGGCTGAAGTTAACTGCTGTGTCGAAGGGGTTGGATCGGCGCGGAGGCCCGGCGATAGCATCCCAAGATGAAGCCTGAGGAACTGCCTGTCCATGACGAGTACGGCCGGCTGCTGGAGGACCGCGGGGTCTGGCGGCAAGCCACCACGCTGGAGGCCGCCGGTGAGCTGACGGCACGGTGGCTGGAAGGCGGGAGTTCGTACCAGCCGGGCCACTTCGCTGCGGCGTTCGACGCCGAGACGGAACCACTGGCCGCGCCGTTGGCAGAGTTGAACCGCAGCGGGCTGTTCACGAAGGAGTCCCAGCCGGGCATCCTGGCTGATGGGGCGGCGCAGCGGCAGTACGTCACCGGCTTCTGCAGCGCCGAAACCGCGCGGAGCCTGCTGGCACTTTCCACCCGCACGGAGCTGGTGACGGTAGTCCACGCTCCCGGCGAGGCAAGCAGCGCCGCCATTCCCGTGACCCTGGCCGGAGCAGAGATCACCACGGTCCTCGGCTCCAGCGAGAACCCCGTGGAGGAGGCCCAGATCCAGGACTGGGCCGGGGAGACCAACGATGCGCTGGCCCTCCTGCTCGCGGATTCCTGGTATGTGGAGATCCTGGATCCTGTGTGGGGCCGCAATGACGTGCTGCTGCCTGCAGTCCTGGAGGCATTGAAAGGGGCGGAGCAGCAGTAGCCGCCCCGCCCCTTGTCAACAGCCTGCGCTACAGCTCCACAGTGCCGCTTTCGCCGACGCTCATGCGGCTGTTGGTGACTTTTGACTTCACCCACTGAAGCACCGTGGCAGCGGTGCCGCCCGGGCTGGTCCAGTACTCGGCAGAATCCGAATCGACCCGCAGCAGGCACACCTCGGGGGTGTCCGGGCCGTCCGGGAACCATGCTTCAACAACCTGGTTCCACATCTCGTGGATCTTGGCCCGGTCCGTGACCACTTCCGCGGTTCCGGCAACGGACACCCATTCGGTCTTCTTGCCAAAGGCGACGTTGACGCGCGGGTCGGCCTGGACGTGCGCTACCTGCGAGGTGCCAAGGCCCGTGAAGAACCACATGTCGCCGTCGTCCTTGACCTCCTGGACCGCCAGCGGCCGGCTGACGAGGGCGCCTGCTTCGTTGATGGTGGTGACCATTCCGATCTTGGAATCGTTGATGATCTCCGTAACCTTGCTGATGCTCTGGGCGTCAGTCATGCCTCACCTCGTTCGTCGAAAAGTCGGGGACGCTCCCCGTCGCCAGCCTATTAGTAAGCATGCTTATTTACCAGCCGGATGCCACCGGAACCTTGGCAACTTCTGCGATGCGCGCCGCGGTGATGCGGCCCATGCGGATGGCGCCGTCCACATGCTGGTAGCCCTCAGCGGCGAGATCGGACGAGGACCAGTAGATGGGGCCGACGGGGGCGTGCTGGTCCTTGCCGTAGCGGTGGAGTCCACCCAGGTCATAGCTGGAGGCATAGGCGCCGCGGGTCCACTCCTCGGAACCCCAATCGGACTCGTAGTAGACCTCCGGCGCCAGGGCTTCCGCGCCCAGGTAACCGGCGATCGAGTCGAGGATCGCCTTCCTGCGCTCTTCGGCACTCAACTCGAAAACGGCGTCGGCCTTCTCATCGGAGACGAAGCCCACCAGCGTGCCGCGGGCATCGCCATGGTTGGTGTTGTCGTACACCTCCTGGACCAGGGCGTCTGCCCCGAAACAGGTCCCGGAAAGTCCCTTGTCCCGCCAGAACGGGGTGCTGTAGACGGCGTGCACCTTGATGACCAGGCCCAGGGACTGGTGCTGGTGCATCTGGTGCTGGCGGCGCGGCAGCGGCGGATTGAAGGAGACACGGGAGTAGAGGTTGGGCGGCACGGCCATGATGACGAACCGGGCGTTCACTGTGGCCCGGTCGGATTCAACGGTGACGCGGTGGCCGCCGTCGGCATCCGGCTCCCAGTTGATGGTGCGGACCGGGGAGCCAAGGACCACGTCCTCCCCCAGTTCCTGCGCCTGCAGCAGCGAGACCTGCTGCATTCCACCCACCACGCGGCGGTCCAGGATGAAGTCCTCGTCCGTCAGGTGGGTGAAGGAGCCGGCCGAGGCGGCCATCAGGACGGCCTGCAGGGCGGAGAAGGAGTGCGCGGGCTTGGTGAGCATGCCGCCGGCGATGAACAGGCCGATGTTCCTGCAGGCTTCCTCATTGGCCGAGTTCTGCCGCAGCCAGTGGTGGAAGGAGATGGTGTCCAGTTCACGCGCTTTGGGGTGCGCCCAGGGTTCGGTTGGTCCAATCTCCGCGGCGAGTCCGTCCAGCAGCGCCACCAGGCGGTCCATTTCGACGGCGGTGTCCGGGTCCACCGGAAAGGTGTTCCCGGTGTAGCGCACGGGTGAGCCGTCGGCGCCAATGTAGATGGACTCTCCTTCGCGGTAGCGCGGATAGGTCTCCAGGCCCAGTTCCTGGAGCAGTTCCAGGAGGGCGGTCTGGTCCGGCGAGACCCACTGTCCGCCGATTTCGAGCATGGCCCCATCAACGGTGTCGGTCCAGGTGCGGCCGCCCACCCGGTCGCGGGCCTCAAGCACGGCGACGGTGAGGCCGGCCTTCTTCAGTTCACGGGCGGCGGTGAGTCCGGACGGCCCGGCTCCAACGACCACGACGTCGCGGTTCAGGTTCAGCATGATGTCCTCTCTGCGGCCCTCGGTGACGGGGACCACTAAATGAATGCCATTCATTTAGCTAGAACTATAGCCGGTGCCTGCCGGGAGCGGAAGTGCTGGATGGAATAATGCAGGGGACACCGACGAAAGGGCAGCAATGCCGGCAGTATCAGCCGCACAGGGGCGCTCCGCCAGCAACGGCGGCGCACAGAGGAGGCGGGCAGGCCGGCCGTCGGCTGCAGTGCTGGACAAGGCGGGGATCACGGCAGCCGCCCTGGAACTGGTGAGCCGGAAAGGTTATGACGGCCTGACCATGGCGGCGCTGGCCAAGGTGCTCGACGTGGCACCTTCCGCCCTTTATAACCATGTGAAATCCAAACAGGACGTACTGCTCCTGGTGGAGGACCACCTGATGTCACTGGTGGACGTCTCAGGTTTCGGGGGCGGCAGCTGGGAAGACGCCGTGCGCACCTGGGCGTGGAGCTACCGGGATGTCTTCGCCGAACATACCCCGCTCATTCCCGTTATCGCAGTCCTGCCGGTGACGGACGCCCCCCAGACCCTTGCCATGTATGAAACCGTCAGCAAGGGGTTTTTCGACGCCGGGTTCCCCCGGGAGCGCATTGTCCCCGCCATCGTGGCGCTGGAGTCCTTTATTTTCGGCTCTGCGTACGACGTCACGGCACCGGAGGACATCTTCGATTCCGGTTCCATGGCGGAATCCACGCCGCATTTCACCGCGGCCGTGCGGAGTTCGGGCCACGGGCAGGACGGGCCGGCCGGGCAGGAACGTGGCCGCCCGGCCGATACCGCCTTCCAGCTTGGGCTCGAGGCCCTGATTGCCGGTTTCGGAGCCATCAGGACCTAGCGGCCCTCACGGACCTCAGGGGGTTTGGTCCACTGCCACAACAATCTTGCCGCGGGTATGCCCGGCCATGTTGAGCCGGAATGCATCGGCGGCCCGGTCCAGCGGAAATACCTCGGCGACCTCCACCCGCATCTTCCTGTCGTCCACCAGATCCGCAAGCTGCTGGAGTTGGGCGCCCACAGGGCTTACCCACATCCAGGTTCCGCCATGTTCCTCCACGTCACTGTCGGCGATGGAGGCGTGCCTGCCGCCGTCGGCAAGCACCGCGAGGGTAGCCTCAAGATTGCCGCCGACAAAATCGGCAACCACCTCAACACCGTCCGGGCGGAGGGACCGGACCCGGTCGGCAAGGCCGTCACCGTAGGTGATGGGATGTGCGCCCAGGGACCGGAGGAAATCGTGGTTCTTTTCCGACGCCGTCGCAATGACATGGGCGCCCAGGGCCACGGCGATCTGGACGCCCAGGGATCCCACGCCGCCGGCCCCTCCGTGGATCAGCACGGTCTCGCCGGACGCGAGGCCAAGGCGGTTCAGGACCTGGTAGGCAGTCAATCCGGCCAACGGGAGCCCTGCGGACTCGTTCCATTCGAGGGTGGCGGGCTTTCGGGCCAGGAGCCTTTCAGGAAGGGCAATGTATTCGGCGAAGCTGCCGCCGTGGACATAATCCTTGCGGCCGTAGGAGATGACTTCGTCCCCGGGCTTGAACTGCTGGGAATCGATTCCCACGGATTCCACCACGCCCGCCACGTCCCATCCCGGAACCGCCGGGAACTGCAGGTCCATCGCAGCATCCAGGTAGCCGGCCATGATCTTCCAGTCCACAGGGTTTACCGAAGCCGCCTTGACCTTGACCAGGACCATTCCGGGTCCCACTTTCGGCATGGGCTGCTCAGTGAGCTCAAGGACGTCGGGGCTGCCGTATTCGCTGTAAGTAATCGCCTTCATGCCTGCGTCAACAGCCTCCTGGCCTGCAGCTATTCCGGCCGGGCACCGTAAGTGGCGCATCGCACGGACGGCCCCACCTACTTGTAATACAAGTATGTGACTTATATCCTAAGAGGGTGGGCGAAGGAGCCCGCCCCGCCCAAGGAGATTAAATGAGCACCGTCGACTTCATCCGGCATGTCAGGCTGTCCACCGCCAGGCTTCCCCTCACCGTTCCCATCAGCGACGCCAAGGTCTTCACCGGCCGGCAGAAGCCCATGACCGAGGTGGTCTTCCTGTTCGCCGAGATCACCACCGAACTGGGCCATTCAGGGATCGGCTTCAGCTACTCCAAGCGTGCCGGAGGGCCGGCCCAGTACGCCCACGCCAAGGAAGTTGCCGAAGGCCTCATCGGTGAGGACCCCAACGACATCGCCAGGATCTACACCAAGCTCCTGTGGGCAGGCGCATCCGTGGGACGGTCCGGCGTCGCCACCCAGGCCCTCGCCGCCGTCGACATCGCTTTGTACGACCTCAAGGCGAAGCGCGCCGGACTGCCGCTGGCCAAGCTCCTTGGCTCCTACCGCGACTCCGTGCGGACCTACAACACCTCCGGCGGCTTCCTGAATGCCACGCTGGAGGAGGTAAAGGCTCGCGCCACCCAGTCGATCGAGGAGGGCATCGGCGGCATCAAGATCAAGGTGGGCCTGCCGGACAGCAAGGAAGACCTGCGCCGCGTTGCCGGAATCCGCGACCACATCGGTCCTGACGTTCCGCTCATGGTGGACGCCAACCAGCAGTGGGACCGCGCCACCGCCCTGCGCATGGGCCGCCGCCTCGAGGAATTCGACCTTATCTGGATTGAAGAGCCGCTGGACGCCTACGACTTCGAAGGCCACGCCCACCTGGCGCAGGTCCTGGACACCCCTATTGCCACCGGCGAAATGCTTGCCTCCGTGGCCGAGCACAAGGGCCTCATTGCCGCGAACGGCTGCGACATCATCCAGCCCGACGCCCCTCGCGTCGGTGGCATCACCCAATTCCTCCGCCTCGCCGCCCTTGCGGACGAGCGCGGACTGGGACTTGCCCCGCATTTCGCCATGGAGATCCATCTCCACCTCGCTGCCGCCTATCCGCGCGAGCCCTGGGTGGAGCACTTCGACTGGCTGGACCCCTTATTCAACGAGCGCCTGGAAACCAAGGACGGCCGGATGATCGTCCCCGACCGCCCAGGCCTGGGCGTCACACTGAGCGACCAGGCACGGGCCTGGACCACCGAAAGCGTTGAGTTCGGCGCGTAACCCCGACGCCGTACCCTTGAGCCATGAGCCGGAACCTCACCGCTGACCTTGCCGCTGACCTCCGCAACCGCATCGTGGACGGCGTGATCCAGCCGGGCGAGAAGCTGCCCAGCGAGAACACGCTCATCAGCGACTTCGGCGTCAGCCGCACTGTGGTGCGGGCCGCCCTCACCCGGCTGCAGGCGGAGGGCCTCGTCGAAACCGAGCGCGGCCGCGGCAGCTTCGCCCTTACTCCGCCCGCGGAAGGGCCGCTGGCAGTGCCCGGAGTCCGCCCCGTGGCCACTACAGAGGACCGGCTGCACCTGCTGGCCTTCCGCATGGGCGTGGAGACGGAGGCTGCGGCCCTGGCCGCCCGGAACCACACGGACCGGCAACTGCGCGCCGCCAGTACGGCACTGGACGCCTTCACCGGAAGCGCGGGCCATCCTGCCCATGCCATGAAATCGGACTTCGAGTTCCACCGGGCCGTGGCCGCAGCATCCGGCAACCCCTATTACTCGGACTGCCTGGCGGCCCTGGGCCAGACCATGATTGCCATGCCCCGCACCCGCCTGATGACCGGCGTCGAGCATTACGCCCGGGACCATTTTGACCAGGTGGTCCAGGAGCACCGGTCCATCCTGGAGGCGATCGCCGACCGTGACGAGGCTGCCGCGGCGGCAGCCATGCGCAGCCACCTGGCCAACTCACGACGCCGGTTCAAGGCTTCAGCGCGCCCGTCCAGCCAGGGGCCCGTCCGTTAGCGCCGCCGGCCAGGCGCTCAACGCACCCGCCACCGGACGAACCACCCTGGAACGCGCGGGTGCGAAGTCCTTGCGCGGGGGCGATCCTTCAGAACCGCTGATCCATGGGGAAACGCAAAAGAGCCCCGGTCCAAGACCGGGGCTCTTCCATTTGCGTGCGCGAGGGGGGATTTGAACCCCCACGCCCTTTCGGACACTGGCACCTGAAGCCAGCGCGTCTGCCGTTCCGCCACTCGCGCGCAACTTCCTCCACTCAGCCGGACCGGTTTCCCGTTCCGCGCCTCGTAAAAGCAGCGAGATCAAGCATAACGGACAGATGCCGCAAATTACCAATTGGCCCCCGTCCGCCCTCCCGCGGCCCTCTACGACAGGCTAAAAGCCGCGCAAAAGCAGGCATCACTGGGTAATCAGCCCCGCCCCGGATTCTCCGCCGCCACAGCCCGGAGCAGTCACGCATCCGAACTTTTGCCGGCGCCCGGCCGTTGTGGATTAAGGTCATTCGCAGGGCTGGCCATTAGTATCGGATGTAGGAGTGGCCACTGCCCGCGGGCATCACCGCGCAACGATGGACTGCCCTGCAGGTGCTGGCCAGCAACAACTACTGCCCCGGAGCCGGGGGGAAAGGAGAAGAACCATGGGTCTGCTGGACAAGGTTGAACGTGGCATTGAAAAGGCCGTCCGCGGCGTCTTCTCCACCGGTTCCAAAGCGCAGGTTGAGCCCGTTGAGATCGCCAGCCGGCTCCGCCGCGAGGTGGACCACAAAGCCCTCACCGTGGCGGCCGGACGCACGCTGGTACCCAACGTCTTCGACGTCCAGCTCAGTGACGATGACTTTGGCCGCGCACAGGAATGGGGCACGCCGCTGGCCGAAGAACTCTGCGACGTGGTCATCAACCACGTCCGCAGCCAGGGCTACACCCTCCAGGGCCCCGTCCGCATTTCGTTCCGGCGCGACTCCGAACTCCGCGCCGGGGATTTCGAAATAGCCTCCTCCACCGAAAAATCCCAGGGATCCGCCGCCCAGCCGAAGCCCCAGCCCAACGTTCCGGCGGCCCCGAGCCGGCAGCCTGTCAGGCTCCAGCCGGTGCTGGACATTGACGGCCAGCGCTATTCGCTCAACGCCCCGTCCATCATCCTGGGCCGGTCCTCAGAGGCGGACATCCACATCGAAGACACGGGCGTATCCCGGCGCCACCTGGAGATCCGCACGGCCAACGGTGTCACCAGCGCCGTGGACCTGGGATCCACCAATGGCAGCTACGTCAACGGCCAAAAGGTTTCCGGAAGCACCGAACTCACAGACGGCTCCACCATCACGATGGGACGGACAAAGATCATCTTCCGCCTGCTTCCTGCCAACCAGGGTGGCCACGCATGAGCGACCTCACCATCACCGCGCTGCGGTTCGGCTTCCTGCTGCTCCTCTGGGTCCTGATCTTCAGCATCGTCTCCGCCATGCGCCGGGACCTGATGCTGGGCCGCAAGGCTGCGGCCGGTGCACCCACAGCCCGCCAGATCCGGCGAAACCCCGAACTGGCCGAAGCGCCGCCACAGCCCGTGAAACAGCAGGCCCGGCAGCTGGTGGTGCTCGAAGGTCCGCTCAAGGGCCGGACCGTGCCCCTGGCAGCGAGCCCCATCCTGCTGGGACGCGCCCAGGAAGCCACCCTGGTCCTTGAGGACGATTACGCCTCCGGCCGCCATGCCAGGCTCTTTCCGCAGGGCAGCCGCTGGTTCATTGAAGATCTTGGTTCCACCAACGGAACCTACCTGGGAGACCAGCAACTTACCCGTGCCCTGCCTGTCGAGCCAGGGGTACCCGTGAGAATCGGCAAGACGGTCATTGAATTGAGGCCGTAACTGTGGCCGAGGCTGAAAACCCCGCAACCGGCTCCAGTCCGGCTCAGCGGCCCCTCATCATGCGCTTCGCCGCGCGGTCGGACGTGGGCCGGATCCGTTCCAAGAACGACGATTCCGCTTACGCCGGCCGCCATCTCGCAGTGGTCGCGGATGGCATGGGCGGCCACGCGGGCGGCGATGTTGCCTCAGCTGCGACCGTCCTGGACATGATCCACCTGGACAGCCCGAACCACGGGGCGGACGCCGGGACCGTGCTGGCCGATGAGATCCAAACTGCCAACTCCCTGCTCTCTGAACTGGTGCACATCAACCCGAAGCTCGCGGGTATGGGCACCACCGTCACTGCGCTGCTGCTGGCGGACGACAAACTGCATTTCGCCCACATCGGCGACTCACGCGCCTACCGGCTCCGCGACGGTGAATTCAAGCAGGTCAGCGTGGACCACACCTTCGTCCAGCGGCTCATCGACGAAGGCCGGCTGCGGCCTGAGGAAGCGGAAACGCACCCGCACAAGAACGTCCTCATGCGCGTCCTGGGTGACGTCGATGCCAGCCCCGAGCTGGACCTGGACACCCTGGACGCCCGGCCCGGGGACCGCTGGCTGCTGTGCTCGGATGGACTGAACTATGTGGCCGCGCATGCGGTGGAGCGGACTGTCCGCGAAACCCACAACCTGCATGAGTGCGCCGAAACCCTTGTTGAACTGACCCTTGAGGCCGGTTCCCCGGACAACGTCACCGTGGTCATGGTGGACATCGTGGAGGAAACGCCCGACGACGTCAGCACGGCAGCCGTCGAAATTGTCCCGCCGGTGCAGGGCAGCAAGCCCGCTGCCGCGGCGGATGCTTCCCCCGCAGCCCAGGCTGCTGCCGCCGTGCCGGCCGATGGCAAGGAGGCGGCCGGTTCGGAAGCCGGAGCTCCCAAGCCAGGTACCGGGCCTGCCAAGGAAACGGAAGACGGCGCCGGCGCCAAGGACGGCGACGCCAGCCCGGCCGACTCCGGCGGCACCGACCCCCACCTTGGGGAACACCTCTCCGCCGAGGTCCTGCGCGAAGAGCTGGCCTCCCGCCCGCATGAACTGGTGGGCGCCGCTGCTGCTGCCGCGGAGTCCGGTTCCATCCCCACCGTCGCCGGCCGTACGGTGGCCCGGCGGGCAGCAACGCTCCTGACGCACAAGGCGGAACCGGCAGACGGGGAAGACACCCTGCCGCCACTGCGTCCCCGCCGCTGGTTGACCTGGTCCATCGCGGCCGCCGTCCTGGTAGTGGTGGCCGTTGGCCTCTGGCTTGGTTACGCATGGACGCAGACCCGCTACTACGTGGGCGAGTTCGACTCCCGCGTGGCCATCTACAACGGGGTGTCGCAGCGGCTGGGTCCCATCCAGCTTTCCTCCCTGGAAGCAGTGACGGATATCCGCATGGACTCCCTCCCGCCGTTCTCGCAGCAGCGCGTGCGGCAGACGGTGCCTGCCAATGACCTCTACGACGCCCAGCGGATCGTCAAGAACCTGGAGCTCACCGGAACAACTTCGCCCGAGGAAGAGTGCCCCAAGCCTTCCGCGTCCGCCAGTGCCCCGGCACCCTCCAACAGTGCGCCCCCTGCCAGTGCAGCGGCGCCGCCACCGGCACCGGATGCGTCCGCTCCTGCCCCGGCGCCGTCCGCACCGTCACCCTCACCTACTCCGACCATCACCTGCGAGGCGGCCAAATGAGCCAGGTAAACACCATGCCCAAGCCTCGCCGCAACGTGGAACTTGCGTTGCTGCTGCTGGCCCTTGCCGTCGGCATCGGCGCCAACATGATGGTGGGCGTGGACCAGGAGAAGGCTTTCGACTCGGATTTCTGGTTCCAGTCCAGCCTGCTGGCAGCGGCCGCCCTGGTGTTCCACGGCGTCCTGCGGTTCCGCGCTAAATATGCCGATCCAGTAATACTTCCGATCGTTGTCGCCCTCAACGGCCTGGGCCTGGCAATGATCCACCGGCTTGATGCTCCCGGCGAGGACACCGGCAACAACCAGCTCCGGTGGACCCTCATTGCCATGGCAGTGGCCATCGCCGTGGTCTTCTTCCTCAAGGACCACCGCATCCTGCGCCGGTTTACCTTCATCTCGCTGGCAGCCTCGGCCCTGTTGCTGATCCTGCCGCTTGTCCCGGGAATCAGCGCCGGTGAAATCCTGGGCGCGAGGGTGTGGATCAGGGTCGGCCCCATGACGTTCCAGCCCGGCGAAGTCGCCAAGATTACACTGGCCATATTCTTCGCCGGGTATCTGTCCTCCAACCGCGACCTCATCCTGCTCGCCGGCCGCAAGATCGGCCCCATGCAGTTCCCGCGGTTCAAGGACATGGGCCCCATGATCACCGCCTGGCTGGTCAGCATCGGCGTGCTCATCTTCCAGCGCGACCTGGGCTCCTCCCTGTTGTTCTTCGGCCTGTTCATCGTCATGATCTACGTGGCCACCAGCCGGATCAGCTGGGTGGTGATCGGGCTGGCCCTGATCATTGGCGGCGGCTTCGTGGCGGCCCAGGTGTTCGCCCACGTCCAGCAGCGCGTCTACGGCTGGCTCAACGCCTTCTCCCCCGACGTCTATGAGAACGGCAGCCGGCAGGTCATCGAAGGCCTGTTCGGCATGGCCAATGGCGGCCTGGTGGGCACCGGCCTTGGCCAGGGGCGTCCGGACCTTGTCCCTTTCGCCAACAGCGACATGATCATCGCCTCACTGGGCGAGGAACTGGGGTTGATCGGCCTGTTCGCCGTGGTCCTGCTGTACCTGCTGTTCATCACCCGTGGCTTCCGAGCCGCCCTGGGCACCCGGGACGCGTTCGGGAAACTCCTCGCCTGCGGCCTTTCCTTCGCAGTCGCCCTCCAGTGCTTCGTGGTCATCGGCGGCGTCACCCGGCTCATTCCGTTGACCGGGCTCACCACCCCCTTCCTCGCGGCCGGCGGATCGTCCCTCCTGGCCAACTGGATCATCGTGGGACTGCTCCTGATGATTTCGCACGCCGCCCGCGGACCCGTGGACACCACTCCGCTCCCGCCCGCAGGCGTGGCGGCGGCAACCGGCATTGACACTCCAACCGAGGCGGTGAAGCAGGCGTGAACCAGGCAATCCGACACTCATGGGTAGCCGCAGTGGCCATGTTTGCGCTGCTCTTCGGCGCCATCAGCTTTGTGCAGGTGGTGGGCGCCGACGATCTCAAGACCAATCCGCTGAACCAGCGCGCCATTCTCCAGAACTACTGCAATGACCGCGGCGCCATCATCGTTGGCGGCACTCCCGTCGCCGAGTCGGTGGAGACCGGCTCGGAGACCTGCAAGTTCCAGCGCACCTACCCCCAGCCGGAGCTGTATGCCGGGATCACCGGCTACTTCTCGAAGAACTACGGAGCCACGGGCCTTGAACAGGCCATGGGCGCCGAACTGGCAGGCAACTCGGACCAGCTCTTCCTTGACCGGGTGGGCCAGCTCTTCCTGGGCAACCAGCCCAAGGGCGCCTCGGTGGAACTGACCATCGACCCCCAGATCCAGCAGCTCGCCTACAGCCTGATCCCGGACGGCCAGCGCGGCTCGATCGTGGTCACCAACCCCAAAACCGGTGCCATCCTGGCCATGGCATCCAAGCCGTCCTACAATCCGAACCTCGCCGCCACGCAGGACGCCGCCGCCGAAGGCGCCAACATGAACGAACTGGTGAAGGTCCCCGGCATCAACCTGAACCAGAACGTCAGCGGCCCCACCGGCGAGCTGCTCGCTCCGGGATCGGTCTTCAAACTGGTGGACACTGCCGCGGCCCTGGCGTCGGGGAAGTACAACAAGGACAGCGTCCTGCCCAACCCCGCCGAGATGCCTTTCGACGGCATCCAGTACAAGCTTCCCAACTACGCCGGCGGCAACTGCTACACCAAGGACACCGCGGGGTTCGCCTTCGCCCTGCAGCAGTCCTGCAACACGCCGTTCGCCAGCATCGCCCTGGACCTTGGCCGTGACGCCATTGCCGCCCAGTACAAGAAGTTCGGGTTCGGCGAGGACGTTGGAAACCAGCTGAAGCTTGGCCACGCAACGGGGAACGGGTTCCCCGACAAGCTGGACGCGCCGGGCCTGGCCCAGTCCGCCATCGGCCAGAAGGATGTCCGGGTGACGCCACTGCAGGTGAACATGATGACGAACGCCATCGCGAACGGCGGCGTCCAGATGGCGCCCAGCCTGGTCAAAACGCTGCGGTCCCCTGATCTGCGCGTTATTGACGAGCCACAGCCGGCCCAGCTCAGGACGTCCACCAGCCCGGAGATCGCCAAGCAAATCACCGAATGGATGACCAGCGTGGTGACGGACGGTATCGCCAAGAGTGCTGCGGTGCCCGGCGTGCAGGTCGCGGGCAAGACCGGCACCGCCGAGCTCGGCAACGGAACCAACAACTCGTGGTTCACCGGGTTCGCCCCCGCTGACAATCCCAAGGTCAGCGTCACGATCGTCATGGAAGGCGTAGACATCTACGCGGGAGCAAAGCTGACCAGTCCTAACGCGAAGAAGATTTTTGAGGCGGTGTTGAATAAGTGAGGCCTACAACGGGAATCACCCTCGGCGGCAGATTCCAGCTGACCACGCGGATTGCGATCGGCGGCATGGGGGAAGTTTGGAAGGCCAAAGACCTCGTCCTGGGCCGCATCGTCGCCATCAAGGTGCTGAAGGAGGAGTACACCGGCGACCCGGGATTCCTCCAGCGCTTCCGCGCCGAGGCCCGCCACACCGCCCTCCTGAACCACGTGGGGATCGCCAACGTCTTCGACTACGGCGAAGAAGAGGGCTCAGCCTACCTGGTCATGGAACTGGTCCCGGGGCAGCCGCTGAGCAGCATCATCGAACACGAGCAGGTGCTCTCGCCCGACCGTACGCTGTCGATCATCGCGCAGACCGCCCGCGCCCTGGCCGTTGCGCACGCCCAGGGCCTTGTCCACCGCGACGTCAAGCCTGGCAACCTCCTGATCACCCCTGACGGGCGGGTCAAGGTCACCGACTTCGGCATCGCCCGCCTCGCCGACCAGGTGCCCCTCACCCAGACCGGGCAGGTCATGGGTACCGCGCAGTACCTGGCGCCCGAACAGGCAACGGGCCAGACCGCAACCGGTTCGTCGGACATCTACTCACTGGGCGTCATCGGATACGAGTGCCTCAGCGGCCACCGCCCGTTCTCCGGCGAATCGCAGATCGCCATTGCCCTGGCCCAGGTGAACGACGCCCCGCCGCCCCTTCCGGAGAGCCTGCCCACGCCGGTCCGCGCGCTCCTGATGTCCATGCTGGCCAAGGACCCCAAGGACCGCCCGGCGAATGCCATCAAGCTCGCCGAAGCTGCGGAAGCCATCCGTAACGGGGATGTGGGCGCTGCCCGTGCCGCGGTGCCCGGCATGCTTCTTTTCGACGCCGATACCGGCCCCATCACCGCACCCGTTGACACGGCCACGGCCCCCACGGGCGTCATCGGCACACAGCGTGACTCGGCCCCCACCGCCACATCCGCCCTCCCGGTGATGGGCGCGGCCGCGGCAGGCGCTGCGGCTGGTATGGCTGCCAGCGCCCACGGCGCATCAGCCGATGGCGGGGAGCGTGCGCAGGGGCCGCTGGCCCGCGCCAACGCATTGGCTGCCGAGCGGAACTGGGACCAGGAGGAGGAAACGTACGACGACGCGCCCTCCGATGAGCCCCGGCGCAAGGGACGCAGCCCGTGGACCTGGCCCTTGGTTGCCCTGATCCTGCTGCTCCTCTTCGCCCTGGTGGGATTCCTCCTGAACCAGGTGGGGCTCTTCTCGCCGGCCGGCAACCCCAGCTCCAGCGCCACCGCCAGCAGTGCACCGCCGTCGTCCGCGACGCCCACGCGGACCAGCGCCTCGGCCACGCCCACGCAGACGCGCAGCACGCCGACGCCCACACCCACCACGCAGCCCACCCAGGCCACGGTCAACGTCATACCGGCGGCGTACCTTGGCAAGGACTACCGGCAGGTCCAGTCCGCGCTGGCGGGCCTGGGACTCCAGGTGACTGTCCTTCCGCAGGAGAGCAGCACCGAGACGCCTGGTACTGTGCTGGAGCTCAACCCCACCGGGACGGTGCCCAAGGGTTCGCTCATCACCGTCATCTACGCCACGGCTCCCAGCCCCGCGCCCACCACGGCGGCGCCAAGCCCTGCCCCCACGTCCTCGTCCCCGGTGGCGGGACCGACGCCCATCTCGCCCCTGGCAACCTGTGCGGCCGGCCAGACGCCGGGAGTACCCCCAACCTGCGCACCCTGACCGTCGGGACCACCAGTGAATGAGTCACCACGCACACCGTTGCACCGGGAGGACAGCCTGCCGGTGGATAACCGGCGTGTCCTGAACGGGCGCTACGAGCTGGGTAACCTCATTGGCCGCGGCGGCATGGCGGACGTCTACAGGGGCACCGACACCCGCCTGGGCAGGACAGTCGCCATCAAGCTGCTGCGGCCCGACATGGCCCGGGATCCGCAGTTCCAGGCACGGTTCAAACGTGAAGCGCAGTCGGTGGCCGCCCTCAACCACCCCTCCATCGTGGCGATTTTCGACACCGGGGAACACGTGGTCCACGACGGCTCCGCCGAGGACGTACGGGTGCCGTACATCGTCATGGAGTACGTGGAGGGCAGGACCCTGCGCGAACTGATCCGCGGCAACGAGGTCACCATCAGCCAGGCGATCGACTATTGCCTGGGCGTCCTGGGGGCCCTCGAATACAGCCACAAGGCCGGGATTGTGCACCGGGACATCAAGCCTGCCAACGTGATGTACTGCCCGGGCACCAACTCGGTGAAGGTGATGGACTTCGGCATTGCGCGGGCCATCGCCGATTCCTCCGCCACCATGACCCAGACCCAGGCAGTGGTGGGAACGGCCCAGTACCTCTCGCCGGAACAGGCCCGGGGCGAAACCGTCGATGCCCGCAGCGATCTCTATTCCGCCGCGTGCCTGCTCTACGAAATGCTGACTTCGCGGCCGCCGTTCGTCGGGGACAGCCCGGTTTCCGTGGCCTACCAGCACGTCCGCGAAATCCCGGACCCGGCCAGCAGCCTCAACCCCGAGGTGTCACCGGCGCTGGACACGGTCCTCGCCAAGGCGCTGCAGAAGAACCGCGCGGACCGGTTCCAGGATGCGGCCGCTTTCCGGCGTGCCCTGCGCGCTGCAAAGGCCGGAGTGGCCGTCCCGGCCGTGCCGGCGTCCGAGGCACCCACCGATCCGAATGACCACGTACCCCAGGCGGCTCCGCCCACCGAGGCATTTGCTGCTGCGGGGGCAGGCTTCCTTGACGACGCGCCCACGGGGCGGCTGGCTGCCACCAGCCTGTTCCATGACGACGGCGGTTCCGCGGTTCCGCTGGAGCTGGCGGATGGGCACGATTCGGATGGGCACGGGCCGGATGGGTACGGTGCGGATGCCTACGGGGCCGGCCCGCTCCCGCTCGGCCTCGCTCCCGAACGCGAGCGGACCAGCCGCCAGAAGTCCCGCCGTCGTGCCTGGATTGCCACCCTGGTGATCTTCACCCTGTTGATTCTCGCGGGGGGCGGGCTGTGGCTGTACCAAACGGTGAACCGTCCCGCTCCCGCTCCGCCCAAGGTAGCCATCCCATCGGTGGCGTCCATGACGGAAACCGCTGCGCTCCAGGAGCTGTACAACGCGGGCCTTCGCCCCAGGATCGCCAGGTCGGCTAACGACACGGTGCCCAAGGGGACCGCCATCGGGACGGATCCCGCGGCCGGCGGTTCCCTGGATCCGGGGGCCGACGTAATCCTCAACGTCTCCGACGGCCCCAGCTCGGTCAAGATCCCGGACAGTCTCCCCGGCAAGACCGAGGCCGCGGCACGGGACATCCTCCGCCAGGTGGGGCTGGTTGGCGCTCCGTCAACCACCACTGCCAACAGCGCCACTGTCCCCGCCGGGATCGTCATCACCTCCAACCCGGCGCCGGGGCAAAGCGTCGGCGTGGGCACCAGCGTGGAGCTCATCGTCTCCACCGGCAAGGTGGTTGTCCCCGAACTGCGCGGCATGACACGTGAAGAGGCCGAGGCCGCCCTGAAGGAACGTGGCTTGGTCGCTTCAGTGGTCGAGGCGGAAAACTCGCAGGTGGAGCCCGGCAGGGTCACGGATCAGAGCGACCCCGTCAACGCCGCCGTCGACCAGGGAAAGACCATCACCGTCGTGGTGGCCAAGGCTCCGCCGCCCCCGCCGGCGCCCACGGAAACCCCCACGGAAACGCCCACGCCGACAGCAACGCCGACGCCGAAGCCCACCAGGAAGGGCTGACGCCCGGCCTGGCGGGGGCTGGCCCTGCTAGTGCTGGATCAGCGGGCTTAGCTTCGCAGCCCGCGCGGCCGCACCCTTCATGCCCAGCGACTCCAGCCAGTTGCCGAGCATCTGGTACCCGCCTTCGGTGAGGACCGATTCGGGATGGAACTGCACCCCGCACAACGGTGCAGTCCGGTGCTGCAGCCCCATGACCACGCCGGACGCGGTCTGCGCCGTCACTTCCAGGACCTCGGGAATGGACTCCCGGACCGCCGCCAGCGAGTGGTAGCGGGTGGCAGTGACGGGGGAGGGGAGGCCGGCGAACACGCTGGTGCCGGTGTGCTCCACCTGGGACGTCTTGCCGTGCATGAGCTCGGGGGCGTGGGTCACCTTGCCGCCGAAGGCCTCTGCCAGGGCCTGATGTCCCAGGCACACGCCGAACATGGGAACGCTGTTCTCACCGCACCACTTGATCAGCTCGATGCAGACACCCGCCTCCGCAGGATTTCCGGGACCGGGGGAAATGAGGACGCCGTCCCGGGTACTGGCAAGCTCGATGGCCTCGGCCAGGGTGACGTCATCGTTCCGGACCACCGTGGTCTCGGCACCGAGTTCCTGGAGGTATCCCACCAGGGTGTAGACGAAGCTGTCGTAGTTATCCACTACAAGGATCTTGGTTGTGGTCATGGCTGGTCTGCGGAACCAATCGTTGAGTCGGTGAATTGGGTGAAGTGGGACATCCAGGGGAAAAGGAACTGGACCATCAGGACCAGGGCCACGAAGATCAGTGCCAGCGAGATGATGATCCTGAGCCAGAGCGGCCCGGGAAGGTGGCGGAAAATCCAGGCGTACACGGTCAGCTCCTTCCGGTGGCTGCTGCAACCTGCGCCGCGATCTCAGCAGGCGGCCCTGCGGCTGCCGGCCGCCAACTGTCCAGCAGGGCGTAGGCGATGATGCGTTCTTCCGCGCCGAAGCGGGGGTTGCAGCTGGTCATGGTGAGGTAGCTTTCGGTGGGCGCGACGCCCGGCTGGGTGGGGACAGGTTCCAGGACGTCAGTTCGGGAGGGCATCACGATCTGGTTGTTCCGGAAGACGTAGACGTAGTAACCGTCCTTGGTTTGCACGTAGATCTTGTCGCCGGGCACCAGCGTGTGGATGTTGTCCAGCACCGCCCCGTGCGTCTGCCGGTGCCCTGCGACGGCAAAGTTGCCCACCGCACCGGGCATTGCCGTATTGCTGTAGTGCCCCAGGCCCAGCGTATCCAGCACGTCCTGGCTGGTCCCCTGGACGATGGGACGCGTGTAGGTGGGGCCGAACCGGGGGATGTACATGATGCCGATGGTGCCGGCGTGGCCGGGAGCGGTACCCACCACGGGTTTGCCAAAATCCTCGCCGGCGGCAGGGGGCGCCGCGGGGGCCGGGGCGGCCGTCGCGGGAGCGGCACTGCCCAGGTCCTGGGCGAATTCCTTGATGACCTGGCTCTGCTTGGCGTCGGATT
The DNA here is from genome assembly GCF_902506025.1 of Arthrobacter sp. 8AJ. Lineage (NCBI taxonomy): Bacteria > Bacillati > Actinomycetota > Actinomycetes > Micrococcales > Micrococcaceae > Arthrobacter > Arthrobacter sp. 8AJ. Next base: position 20,788 of record NZ_LR733289.1, read on the forward strand.
CCACGTTGGTCCACCACAGCTGCCACGCGACAAACAGCAGGAGGATGACGCCGGCAGTAATCAGCAGCTCGCCGAGCACCGAGATGGTGCCAGTGAGGAGGGCACGACGGCGCGCGGGCGCAGTGGCGGGCTCCGCCTTCTCCTGCAATACCACGCGTTCCCCTCCGGGCATTCACCCTGGGCACCGGGTGCCCATCAACTGCGGCTAGAATTGGCTGCTAGTAAGAATCCAGATTTGACCAAGATCGCGCAGACCGCTGGCAATTTCCTTCTTGCAGGATACCAAGCCCGGGCCGCCGAGCTTGCCCAGCCCGCCAAGGAGAGCCAGTGCCCGAGTCAAAGCCTCGCAGGAAGACCGCCAGCACCGCCCAGCCGGCATCCCCGCAGGCGTACAAGCCCAACCCCGTGTGGTTCAAGCCGGTCATGTTCGGCCTCATGATCATCGGCCTCTTCTGGATCATCACCTTCTACATCAGCGAGGGACGCTTCCCGGTCCAGGCCTGGCAGTCCTGGAACATCGTGGCGGGCTTCGGCATCGCCATCGTCGGGTTCCTGATGACCACCCGCTGGCGCTCGTAGCGCCTGCCGCGGAACTGTTCCAAGGAGAACCACACTGGCGCCCGAGTCCAGCGGAGTGATCGTTGGCGAGGATGGCCTGGCCCGTCCTGCCTGGGCCGCCACGGATCCGCTCATGCGCGACTATTACGACCAGGAATGGGGACTGCCCGTCACTGACGAGCAGGGCATGTACGAGCGCATCTGCCTGGAGGGCTTCCAGGCAGGTCTTTCCTGGGCCACCATCCTGCGCAAGCGCCCTGCCTTCCGTGCCGCCTTTGCCGGCTTCGACCCCGAACAGGTGGCCTTGTTCAGCGGCGAGGACGTGGAACGGCTGATGCAGGATCCGGGAATCATCAGGAACCGGCTCAAAATCCTTGCCGCGGTCAAGAATGCACAGGCCACACTGGAACTTCGCAACGACGGCGGGCTGGTGGACTTTGTTTGGAGCTTCCGCCCGGCCAGCACCCCGGAGCCCGCGGTGGCCGCCGATGTCCCCACGCAGTCGGCGGAATCGGTGGCCCTGTCCAAGGCGCTCCGGAAACGGGGCTTCTCCTTTGTGGGTCCCACCACCATGTTCGCTTTGATGGAAGCCGTGGGAATAGTGGACACCCATCTGCTGGACAGCCACCGCCGCGGCTCCTCCGGAATTTGGTCCATGCAGGCCTAAAGACCCTACCGCCGCCCGTTATCCCCAACTGTTGGGAAGGTTATCCACACTGTGGACAACCTTCCCCAGGGATTCTGTAGAAGGCGCCAGCATCCCTGTGCGGCACCCTTCCGCCAAAAGCTGCCGGGAAAATGTGGTTATTAACAGTGTGGAATACCTGTGGATAAGTCCAGGAGCCTGAAGGGGACACGTCCCGACGGGCCGGCGCTGGAGACTACGGGCGGGTCCGCCGGACCGGGTGATGGCTGGTGATGGACACCCTGTTGAATGCGTTCATGGTCACGGCAAGCCAACTCACGGCCGAAAACTCCTCGGCGCTGAGCCGCTCCCGCGCGTAGGCCTCCGCGTGCTCCCGTGACCGCTCACCCGGGAGTTCGGTGATGCTTTCCACCAAGGCCAGCGCGGCCCGCTCCTGGTCCGTGAACAGGGCGGTCTCACGCCAGGCAGGCAACACCGCCAGCCGCTGCGCACTTTCTCCCTCCTCGCCGGCCTTCCGCACGTGGAGATCCAGGCAATAGGCGCAGCCATTGATCTGGGAAATCCGCACGTTGAGCAGTTCCAACAGGCCCCTCCCGATCCCAGCCTCTTCTGCCGCTTCCTGCACCTTCAGGCCCAGGCCGCTGATCGCCCTCCACAGGGCCGGATGCTGTTTATCAAGATACAGGTGCTCGGTGGCAGTCACGGATGTCCTTGTCGGTTGGGCGGCTTGGCAGGCAACCATCATAGGCAGGCGGCCAGAGCGCGACCCTCTGGTGTTTATCCACTTACCAACAATGCGATACCCACAAGTTATCCACAGCTGTGGGAAACCGCGTGGAAAGCGGTGCCCTAGGCCGGCCCTGCCCTTACTGCTACGGGTCGCGCGGGACTCCGAACAACAGCATTGTGACTTATTAACAGTGTGGATACCGATGTCGATAACCCTCCGCCAACGCCGGCAGAGCGGTCCGGCGGGCGTTCCATGGGCCGGTTTTTCCACAGAGGCGCCCGGAAAGTGCCTCTTATCCACTTACGCACAGCAATATCCCCACAGGTTATCCACAGCTGTGGAGAAGCGCCCGGCTGTTGCCCCGGCGTAAGCCGCCAAGGGCCGGGATGGGCCGATCCATCACCTGAACTACAGCTATGTAAGTTACCAACACTGTGGAAAAGCGCTGTGGAAAACACGAATGCCCCCGTCACCAACGGTGACGGGGGCATTCCGGTTGGTCGTGGATATGTGGCGGCTAAAGCGTCACGCGCACCCAGCTGGCGGCCACAAGCAGCGCAAAAACGGCGGCCAGCCCCAGTGCCTGGAGCAGGCCCTGGCGGCGTCCCCGGGGTGTGTAGGCAAGAACCGCGGCGCAGAGGCCGCCGGTGATGAGCCCGCCCAGGTGGGCCTGCCAGGCGATATGGGGAATCAGGAAGCCGATGACGCCGTTGATGGCAATCAGGACCCACAGTTGCCGTGTGTCCCCGCCGCGCTGCCGTTGGACCAGCAGCATGGCGCCGAAGAGGCCGAAGATGGCACCGGAGGCGCCCACCAATCCCACCAGGCCCTGCCCTGGCACCAGCACGGGGTTCATCAGCAGGTAGCCCACTGAACCACCAAAGGCGGAGATAAGGTACAGCGCCAGGAAGCGGACCCGGCCAAGGATGGGCTCCAGGGCCTGGCCGAAAATCCACAGCGTGTACATGTTCAGGAGAATGTGCAGCAGCGAATCCGGGGAATGGAGGAAGGCCGAGGTCACCATCCGCCACGGCTCAAACGCGCCGTACTGAGGGGCGGCAAAGATGTTGTTGTACGCGAACTGTTTGTATACCCAGTCCCCGGGAATCAGCATCTGCAGTGCGTAAACCACAACGCAGGCTGCAATGAGGCCGTACGTCACCAAAGGTTTGCCAGTGGCAACGGCACCGCCGTAGACGCTCCGTACTTCCGGCGTCGTACGTCGTGTTTCGTTGACGCAGTCAACGCATTGGAATCCGACGGCGGCCGCCCGCTGGCAGTCCGGGCAGGCGGGGCGCCCGCAGCGCTGGCAGCGCACATAGGACGGCCGGTCCGGGTGCCGGGGGCATACCGGAACCTGGGCGGACGGCTCAGCCGACGGAATTCCGTAACTCATGGTGGGGCGTTACAGCTGTTCGATGTCGATGCTGTTGATGGTGACGTCCTCGACCGGGCGGTCACCCATGCCGGTGCGGACACCCTCGATGGCGTCTACGACCTTCTTGGATTCCTCGTCAGCCACTTCACCGAAGATGGTGTGCTTGCCCTGGAGCCAGTCCGTGGGAATGGTGGTGATGAAGAACTGTGAACCGTTGGTGCCCTTGCCCATCTGGATGCCGGCGTTGGCCATGGCCAGCTTGTAGGGCTGGTTGAAGCTCAGTTCAGGGTGGATCTCGTCGTCAAAGCGGTAGCCGGGGCCACCGGTTCCACGGCCCAGGGGATCGCCGGCCTGGATCATGAAGTCCTTGATGATGCGGTGGAAGATGGTTCCGTTGTAAAGCGGCGTGCCGGTCTTGTCCTCGCCGGTTTCCGGGTGGGTCCAGGCCTGCTCGCCGGTGGAAAGGCCCACGAAGTTCTTGACCGTCTTGGGCGCGTGGTTGCCGAAGAGGTTAACCACGATGTCGCCGAGGCTGGTGTGGATGGTTGCTTTTGCAGTTGCGATGGCAGTCATAGGTTGATTCTCCCATGCCGGTTCTGGGCAGCCACGGCTGCGGGGGCAGTTCCGCGCTGGGTGAAATCCCCCTAAAATCCGCAGAGTGAATAGCCCGTGGTGATCTGGGCACGTAGGCTAGCGACAGAACCGTCACATTAATCGGGAGGTAGTTGTGAAGAAATCGGATCGTATTGCCCGTGACCTTGAGCAGTCGGTCACCAGTGCGGTGGAAAACGCCAAGGATTGGGCGGCCCCCCGGGTGGAAGCTGCCGTGGACTGGGCTGTTCCCCGGCTGCAGCAGGGCCTGGACAGCGCATCTCCCAAGATCCAGGAAGGCCTGAAGACGGCGGCCCACAGCCTGGCCGACGGCGTTGCCACAGTGACTCCCCGGATCCAGGACGGACTGGCCCACCTGGCCCCGAAGATCAATGACGTGGTTGAAGGCGCATCGCCCAGGCTGCACGAGGCCCTGGACAAGGCCACCCCGGTGGTCCTGAACGCCCGGGACCGGGTAGTGGTGGAGTACCTGCCCAAGCTCTCGGACCAGATTGGCGTGGCGTCCGGCGCCGTTCACCGCACCCTGGAAAACACCCCGGCACGGGTTGACGCAGTGGCGCAGAAGCTTGGGGACGTGGGAATCATCCACGCCCTCCAGGAGCAGGCCCAGGCCACCGGCACGCAGCTGAAAGCAGCCGCGGCAGGGGCAAGCCGCGCAATGGACGTGCAGCTTGCCCAGCCGGAGAAGCCCAAGAAGCGTGGCTGGCTGATCTTCGGTGTGGTGGCCGCAGCGGTTGCAGCGGGCGTTGCCGCATGGAAGGCGTCCAAGCCGGTCGAGGACCCCTGGAAGACCCCCTCGCCGGTCACCCCCACCCCGGCACCCGTTCCGGCCACTACCGTCAGCGACGTCAAGGCAACCACTGCCGACGCCGCCGACAAGGGCACTTCCGCAGCCGCATCCGCGGCCGGTGCTGCCGCGGACAAGGCCGGGGACGCAGCTGGGACGGTCGCTGATAAGTCAGCCGATGCCGCCGACAAGGCCAAGCACGTTGCCGACGACACCGAAGGCGGCGCCAAGACGGTTGCCGATGAAGACAAGGGCAGCAGCCAGGCCTGATCTTCGCCATTCACACAAGGGGGCTCCGTTTGACGGCGGGGCCCCCTTTTTGTGTCTCTTCCCGTCCGCGGAGACATCTTTCCAGGATGCTAGATTTGAAGTGATGTCAGCCAATCGATCCTCTGGGGATGCCGTGAACGACGCAGCCGTACAGCTCCGCGTGTCAATCGTCATCCCGGCGTACAACGAGGAGAGCGTGATCAGGCAGTGCCTGATAGCTGCGATCTACCAGTCCGTTCCCGCCCACGAGATCATCGTGGTGGACAACCTTTCGAAGGACCGGACCGCTGACATTGTGCGCCAGATGCAGCTGGAGTATCCGGAAAGCCCCATCATCCTCCTGAGCCAGGACCGGGAACAGGGACTCATCCCCACCAGGAACTTCGGGCTGGACAGTGCCACCGGGGACATCCTGGGGCGGATTGACGCTGACTCCATCGTCGAACCCGACTGGGTTGAACAGGTGCAGAAGGCCTTCGCTGACCAGTCGGTCCAGGCCGCTACCGGCCCGGTGGTCTACTACGACATGCCGATGCGCCGGTTCGGACTCAAGGCGGACGACAAGATGCGCCAGCTCATGCTGAAGCTGGCCAAGCACCAGTACCATTTCCTGTTCGGCTCCAACATGGCCCTGCGGGCCACGGCCTGGGAGACCATCCGTTCCGAGACCTGCCGGGACGAGAAGGACGAGATGCACGAGGACATCGACCTGTCCCTGCACCTGGCCGACCATGAACTGCCGGTGCGCTACTGGCCGCAGATGGTGTCCGGGATGTCCGCGCGACGGCTTGAGGATTCACCGCGGGACTACCGCTACTACGTCACCCGGTTCGACCGGACCTACAAAGCCCACAACGTCAGGAAGATGGCGCTGAAGGCCCCCATGGTGGTTTTCTTCTCGGTGTACTTTCCGGCCAAGCTCCTCAGGGCCATCCACACCGTTAACACGGCCCAGCCGGTCCGCCGCGGCGGTCAGTAGCGCTCAGTCAGTTCCCAGCCCGGCCAGGCGGTCCGACGGCGGTTCCTCCTGCGGTGCCGTTCCACGGCTGCCCCGGCTGCCATTCCCCTGGCCCCTGCTGTTCCTCTGACCGAGGACCACGACGGCGAGTCCCGCCAGGATCAGGCCGAGCCCGGCGTAAGTTCCTGCGGGCAGCGTCTCGTGCAGGAACACGGCTGCCAACAGCGCTGCCCCCGGGATTTCCAGGAGGATGATCATGGAGACGATGAGGGGGCTCATGGTGGCCAGCAGGTGGTTGAAGGCGGTGTGGCCCACCAGTTGGGCACAGACGGTGATTGCTGCGATGCCCAGCCACCCGGCCGGCTCAAACCCCGCCAGGGGCTGGCCCGCGAACAAGGCAAGGACGGCCACGAGAGCGGCGCACATTCCGTAGCAGAGCGTGGTGTAGGTTCCTGTTGTCATGCTCTGCCGTGCCTTGCCACCCGCGAGCGTGTAAAGGCCGGCAAGGGCGCCCCCGGCCACCGCCAGCAGGTCTCCTGTGAGGGCCTGCGGGGAAGATCCCATGTCGAAGCCGGTGATCGCCACGACCCCGCCAAAGGCGATTCCCAGCCCCGCCAGGACCTGCCAGCGGTGGCGGATGCCGCGGAAGAGCTGGAAGACGGCAATCCAGGCTGACTGCAGGCAGACCAGGGCAGTAGCGGCTGCTACGGATGTCAGCTGAAGGGATGTGATGAAGCAGGCGAAGTGCAGGGCAAGCGCGACGGCTGCCAGCATCGACCAGCGAAACTCGCTGCGGCTGATCCTGCGGAACTGGCCGGGTGCCCGGACCAGGGTGGGGGAGGCCATGACGGCCGCGCCGATGGCGTTGCGCCAGAATGCGATGGCAAGGGCGCTGACACTTGTGGCGCCGAGCGTGGCCGCGATCAAGGGCCCCGATGATGCAACGCCCAGGACTCCCAGGGCCGCGAAGAAGTAGTTCAATGCAGCCCCCTTGGTACTGGTTCCTTGCGCAGATGGAAAGCAAAAAGTCCCGGCCGGCGTTTCCGCTGACCGGGACTTCCTTATGGTGGAGGCACGGGGACTCGAACCCCGAACCCCCTGCTTGCAAAGCAGGTGCGCTACCAATTGCGCCATGCCCCCATAAGAAGCAACCCGTCCATCATACCCTAGAACCAGGGAGCCCTTGACAGGCTCCCGGAGCGGGTGTCCCGCCTAGTCCACCGTATCGGTTGACTTGCTCCAGACCGTCTTCCGGGCTTCGGATTCCTGTGCTTTCCGGTAGACCAGGAAGCCTGCGATTGCCGCTGCCAGTACAAGCAACTTTTTCACATGCTCCCCGTTCCGATCCGATACCGGATAACTCCGGACCAAACCTCCGTTTGAAACCTGCACAGGTTCCGTGGGCGTACCAGGACTTGAACCTGGGACCTCTTCGTTATCAGCGAAGCGCTCTAACCGCCTGAGCTATACGCCCTCAATCCCTCATCGGGCCGAGACATGACTTTACAGCACACCCCGGCCCGATCTCAAATCGGGCCTTTTCACCGGTGCGGGCCCGGCGAAAATGGCTTCCTAATCGTCGGTGAGGGTCACGCCAATGCCGCCCACCAGGGTGGCGGAGATGTTGTAGAGGACAGCGGATAGCATGGACAGTGCCGTCAGCAGGACTACGTTGACCACGGCAATGATGGTGGCGAACGACGCAACCTGGCCCAGCGAAGCTACCTTCTTCAATTCGAAGCCGCCGCTTTCCGAGCCGGCGAGCGTGCCGAGCAGGCTGTCCACCTGGTCAAAGATCCCGGTGAGGTCCAGGACTGTCCACAGGACAATGGCGGCCACCACAGTCACGATCCCCAGTGCCACGGACAGCAGGAATGCCATCTTCAGGACGGACCACGGGTCCACCTTGCTGATCAGGAGCCGGGCCCGCCGGACCTTTGCCTTCGGAGCCGGCTTCACCAGGCCAGGGGTTCCCTGGCTGGAGGCGCCCTGTGCAGGACGCTGTCCGGGCTGGCCCTGGAAGGGGCGCTGGCCGGGCTGCACGGGGCGGTCGCCCTGCTGCGGCCGCTGGCCAGGGACGGCGGGGCGCTGGCCTGGAGCGCCGGCCGGCGCAGCGGGCCGCTGCGGCGGACGAACGGGGGCGTTCACGCGGGGTGCCGCTGAAGGCCGGTTCCCGTCGGGAACAGTACTGTTCGGCTTGGGAAATGAGTCGGAATTACTCACTCGTTACCTCCGTGTTGTCTTCGTTCGGCTCAGCGTCGCCCGAGGCGTCCTCTGACTCAACGGCCGGTGATTCTTCTGCCATTGCTGGCGCGGCGGATTCCCCAGCGGTCCCGCCATCTTCAGCCAACGTTACGTCATCCCCGGCGGATTCCTCGTCCTCAAGACCGCGTTCGCTGTTGCGCGCCACCTCGATAATCCGGTCATTCTTGTCAGGTTTGGCGAAGATGACGCCCATGGTGTCGCGGCCCTTGGCAGGAACCCCGGCAACGGAGGAACGGACAACCTTGCCGCCCTCCATGACCACCAGGACTTCATCTTCTTCCTGGACGATCAGTGCACCCACGAGGTGGCCGCGCTCTTCCTGGTATTTGCCGACCTTGATACCCAGTCCGCCACGGCCCTGCAGGCGGTATTCCTCCACCGCCGTGCGCTTGGCGTACCCGCCTTCGGTCACGATGAACACGAACGAACCGTCGGTGACCACGTCCGCGGCCAGCAGTTCGTCGTCCTCGCGGAACTTCATGCCGGTAACGCCGGATGTGGCACGTCCCATGGGGCGCAGTGCGTCATCGGTGGCGGTGAAGCGGATGGACTGGCCCTTGCGGGACACCAGGAACAGGTCGTCGGTTTCCGAGACAAGCTGGGCGGAGACCAGTTCGTCGCCGTCACGCAGGTTGATCGCGATCACGCCTGCCGAACGGTTCGTGTCGTAGTCCTCCAGCCTGGTCTTCTTCACCAGGCCCCTCTTGGTGGCGAGCACCAGGTACGGCGCCTGCTGGTAGTCCTTGAGGTCCAGCACCTGGGCGATGTGTTCGTCGGGCTGGAATGCCATCAGGTTGGCAACGTGCTGGCCCTTGGCGTCCCTGCCCGCTTCCATCAGCTCGTACGCCTTGGCGCGGTAGACCCGGCCCAGGTTGGTGAAGAACAGCAGCCAGTGGTGGGTGGTGGTGACGAAGAAGTGCTCCACCACATCGTCACCACGCAGCTGGGCCCCCTTGATGCCCTTGCCGCCGCGCTGCTGCGACCGGTAGTTGTCGCTGCGGGTGCGCTTGACGTAGCCGCCGCGGGTGATGGTGACCACCATCTCCTCTTCGGGGATGAGGTCCTCCATGGACATATCGCCGTCGTAGCCCATGAGGATCCTGGTGCGCCGGTCATCGCCGTGCTTGTCCACGATCTCGCCCAGCTCAGTGCTGATGATCTCGCGCTGGCGCTGCTCCGACCCCAGGATTTCCTTGTATTCGGTGATCAGGGCTTCGAGTTCTGCGTGCTTCTCCTGGATCCGCTGGCGTTCCAGGGCGGCCAGGCGGCGCAGCTGCATGTCCAGGATGGCCCGGGCCTGCAGCTCATCAATGTCCAGCAGCTCCATCAGCCCGTCCCGTGCGGCCTCGGTGGTGCTGGAAGCGCGGATGAGGGCAATGACCTCGTCCAGCATGTCCAGCGCCTTGAGGAGGGCCCGAAGGATGTGGGCTTCTTCCTCCGCCTTGCGCAGGCGGTACCGGGTGCGGCGTGCGATAACGTCCATCTGGTGCGTGACCCAGTGGCGGATGAACGCATCAAGGCTCAGTGTCCGGGGCACGCCGTCCACGATGGCCAGCATGTTGGCGGAGAAGTTGCTCTGCAGCTCGGTGTGCTTGTAGAGGTTGTTCAGCACCACCTTGGGCACGGCGTCGCGCTTCAGCACGATCACCAGGCGCTGGCCGGTGCGTCCGGACGTTTCATCCCGGAGGTCGGCAATGCCCTGGATCTTGCCGTCCTTGACCAGTTCGGCGATCTTGATGGCCAGGTTGTCCGGGTTGGCCTGGTACGGAAGTTCGGTGACCACCAGGCACGTGCGGCCCTGCAGTTCCTCTACCGCGACCACTGCGCGCATGGTGACCGATCCGCGGCCGGTGCGGTAGGCGTCTTCGATGCCCTTGTGGCCAAGGATGGTGGCTCCAGTGGGGAAATCCGGGCCCTTGACCCGCACCAGCAATTCCTCGAGGAGTTCCTCGCGCGTGGCACCCGGGTTGGAGAGGTACCACTGCACGCCGTCGGCTACTTCCCGGAGGTTGTGCGGCGGGATGTTGGTAGCCATGCCCACGGCGATACCTGAAGAACCGTTGACCAGCAGGTTGGGGAACCTGGCCGGCAGGATGGTGGGTTCCTGGTTTTTGCCGTCATAGTTGTCCTGGAAATCGACGGTCTCCTCGTCGATGTCCCGGACCATTTCCATGGCCAGCGGCGCCATCTTGGTTTCGGTATACCGCGGTGCGGCAGCGCCGTCGTTGCCGGGGGATCCGAAGTTTCCCTGCCCCAGCGCCAGCGGGTAGCGCATGGTCCAGTCCTGGATGAGGCGCACCAGGGCGTCGTAGATCGCGGTGTCGCCGTGGGGGTGGTACTGGCCCATGACCTCACCCACCACGCGGGCGCACTTGTTGAAGGACCGGTCGGGGCGGTAACCGCCGTCGAACATCGCGTACAGCACGCGGCGGTGCACGGGCTTGAGGCCATCGCGGACGTCGGGAAGGGCACGGCCCACGATGACGGCCATGGCGTAGTCCAGGTAGGACCGCTGCATTTCCGTCTGCAGGTCCACCTGTTCCACGCGGTCGATCAGCACGTCGCCTTCAAGAACGGTGTCCGGAGTTCCGCCCTCAGGGGCGGAGTTCTCGGGGATTTCGTCGCTCATTAGTTATTTCCGTTTCAGGTATATGTCTGGTTCCGAATACGTTGGAGCGGATCCTTAGATGTCCAGGAACCGGACGTCCTTGGCGTTCTGCTGGATGAAGTTGCGGCGGGATTCGACGTCTTCGCCCATGAGGACGGAGAAGATCTGGTCGGCAGCCAGGGCGTCGTCCATGGTCACCTGCAGCAGGGTGCGGTGGTCGGGGTCCATGGTGGTGTCCCACAGCTCGGTGTAGTCCATCTCGCCAAGGCCCTTGTAGCGCTGGATGCCGTTGTCCTTGGGGATGCGGCGCCCGGCGGCCTGGCCCGACACGAGCTTGGCGTCGCGTTCGCGGTCGCTGTACACGTAGTCATGCGGGGCGTTGGACCACTTGATCCGGTACAGCGGGGGCTGGGCCAGGTACACGTAGCCGTTCTCGATCAGGGGTCGCATGTAACGGAACAGCAGGGTCATCAGCAGCGTAGTGATGTGCTGGCCGTCCACGTCGGCATCTGCCATGAGCACGATCTTGTGGTACCGCAGCTTGGCCAGGTCGAAGTCCTCGCCGATGCCGGTACCGAAGGCAGTGATCATGGACTGCACTTCTGCGTTGCCCAGGGCCTTGTCCAGGCGTGCGCGCTCCACATTGAGGATCTTGCCGCGGAGGGGAAGGATGGCCTGGGTCTCGGGGTTGCGGCCGCGCTTGGCGGAACCACCGGCCGAGTCACCCTCCACGATGTAGACCTCGCACTTTTCCGGGTCCTTTGAGGAACAGTCCGAAAGCTTGCCGGGCATGCCAAAGGACTCCAGCGGGCTCTTGCGCCGGGCATTGTCGCGGGCCTTGCGCGCAGCCATCCTGGCCTGCGCGGCGGAAATCGCTTTGCGGATCACGTCGCGGGCGGGGCCGGGGTTGCGCTCCAGCCAGTCGCCCAGCCCGTCGGTGACCACGCGCTGGACGAAGCCCTTGACCTCGGAGTTGCCGAGCTTGGTCTTGGTCTGGCCCTCGAACTGGGGCTCGGCCAGCTTGACCGAGATGACGGCGGTGAGGCCCTCGCGGATGTCGTCGCCCGTGAGGTTGTCGTCTTTCTCCTTGATAATGCCTTTTTCGCGGGCATACCGGTTGATAAGGGAGGTCATGGCAGCGCGGAAGCCTTCTTCGTGCGTGCCACCCTCATGGGTGTTGATGGTGTTGGCGTAGGTGTGGACGCTTTCGGAATAGGCGCTGGTCCACTGCATGGCCATTTCCAGGGCGATCTTGCGCTCGGTGTCCTCGGTTTCAAAGGCGATGACGTCCTCGTGGACCACCTCAACCTTCTTGCCAGAGTTCAGGTGCCTGACGTAGTCCAGCAGGCCTTCGTTGTACTGGTACACCACGGTGCGGTGTTCGGCGCTGACTTCACCCTCGGTGCTGAGGTCGTCAAGGTCCAGGTCGCCGTCGGCGTCGTCCCCGGCTGGCGCGCGCTCATCCGTCAGGGTGATCCGCAGTCCCTTGTTGAGGAAGGCCATCTGCTGGAAGCGGGCGCGCAGCGTTTCGAAATCGAACTCCGTGGTTTCGAAGATCGCGGGGTCCGGGTAGAAGGTCTGGGTGGTGCCGGTGGCGTCCGTCTCTTCGCCCTGGACCAAGCTGCCCTGCGGCTTGCCGCCGTCAGCGAAGGACATCCGCCACACGTGCCCCTGGCGGCGCACTTCGGTATCCACGCGGCTGGACAGTGCGTTGACCACCGAGATGCCCACACCGTGCAGGCCACCGGAAACGGCGTATCCGCCGCCGCCGAACTTGCCGCCCGCGTGCAGGATGGTCATGACCACCTCGACGGTGGGTTTGTGCTCCGTAGGGTGCATATCCACCGGAATGCCGCGGCCGTCATCGACCACTTTCACGCCGCCATCGGCCTGCAGGACGATCTCGATATGGCTGCAGTAACCGGCAAGCGCCTCATCCACCGAGTTGTCCACCACTTCGTAGACCAGGTGGTGCAGGCCACGGGGTCCGGTGGAGCCGATGTACATGCCCGGACGCTTGCGGACAGCTTCAAGGCCCTCCAGCACGGTGATGTCACTGGCGCCGTATTCCCTTGGCGTGGCTGCCGCGGGTGGAGTATCAGGGGTGCGGCCATCCTCGACTGCTGTATCTGCTGCCAGAATATCTGTATTGTCGTTAGCCACAGGCGCTGCGACTCCTCTGTTCTCGATGATGGCCGGCCGGTGCCTTTCCCAGGGAAAAGCCACCCGCCAACAGGCACAAACTTATGGCGCCGGTGACCTGCTGACGGTTGGTGGTCCGCGCCCCGCGCGCGGAGAGCGCGCGCAGAACGGACTGAAGTCAACGTTTCATCCGCGCCCAGTTATCTGCATCAATTCTACCGTGAACCAGGACATATCCCCGCATTCCGGGGCCTTCAGCGCCACTGAATATGGCCGTGCGAGGCTCTTGGCCGCGCCTAGGGCGGCCCAGCGGTACGCCCTCCGGGTGCCTATACACGCTGCGGTCCTTACAGCGCCCTACACGCCGTTGCGCGCAGTTTCAAGAGCTGCCGTCCTGGCCTATCCGTACGTGTCCCGCGGACCACGGCCGTTGACACTGCGTCCGCCCTTGCGCCAGCTTGGTGCGGAGGGTCCCAGCACCTGGATGCTGGTGACCACCCCGTCTCCCAGTTCACGGCGGAATTTGTCGAGCAGGCTGCTGCTCAGGAGACGAAGTTGGGTGGCCCAGGCAGTGGAATCGCACCGCACGTGCAGGGTGGTGTCGGTGAAGCTTTCCGGGGTGCAGTGGGCAGAGATTTCCGGCCCCACCAGCGTGGACCACTCCGCCATGACCGAGCCGACAGCCACAGGTGAGCTCCAGCCCCGCTCCGCCACCAGCCGTCCTACCACCTTCCCCAGGCCCAACGGGTCCCGGCCAGTGGCGTGGAACTGGCTGAAGCCGCGGGTGTCCCGGATACTGCCTTTAGCCTTTGCGGAACCGGGCCGTGCAACTTTCCGCCGGACTTCGCCGCGTGCTGCCGCGGCTTCCCGCATCCGGTTCAGCGCCGCCTGCGGCGCATCGATGTCGTCAGGCTCGCGGCCGGGCTGGAGCCCGCCGCCCTGGTCACTGCTCATCGATACCTCCCGGGATGACCTTCACCCGCCGCCCGGACAGTTCTTCCGGAATATCGGCGTCGACGGCGGCGGTCACCAGGACCTGTTCCGCGCCGGAGACTATTGCCGCCAGTTTACGCCGCCGCTGGACGTCCAGTTCGGCAAAGACGTCGTCCAGGATGAGGATGGGAGCAGAACCTCCGGTCCGGGCGTCGTCAAGCATCACGTAGTACGAGGCCAGCCGAAGGGACAGGCACATGGACCAGGTCTCCCCATGCGACGCGTATCCCTTGGCTGGCGCCTGTCCGAGCATGAGCTCCAGTTCGTCGCGGTGCGGGCCAACCAGGGATATGCCCCGTTCCAGTTCTTTCTTGCGGGATTCAGCGAATGCCTGCACGTAGCGTTCGGTGAGCTGTTCCACGGAGAGAAGCCGGAGATCATCCTGGCCGTCTGCAGTACCTCCTGCTGCGGAGCGCTGCGCGCTTCCCGCCGGGACGCCGTCGTCGTCCATCTGGCTTTGGAGCGTTGACCGGTAGGTGGCATCCGCCGGCTTGGACGCGTCCGTGAGTTGGGCATAGGCCCGGGCAAGGTGCGGGCGGAGCCGTTCAACCAGTTCCAGGCGCGCGTGCAGCAACTCCGCGCCCGCCCGGGCCATGTGCTGGTCCCACACGTCCAGGGTGGATTCGTGTGCTGTGGTGAATTTTCCGGCGCGGGCCGATTTCAGCAGGGCATTGCGCTGTTTCAGGACACGGTCGTAGTCACTGCGGGTGGCGGCATGATGCGGAATAAGGCTGGCCAGCAGCTCATCAAGGAAGCGGCGGCGGTTGGACGGATCGCCCTTGACCAATGCCAGGTCCTCGGGGGCAAACAGGACTGTCTGGCAGATGCCGAGTATGTCGCGGGCCCGGACCGGGTTGCTGCGGTTGATGCGTCCCCGGTTGGCGCGGCCGGCGTTGATCTCCAGCTCAAGGACCGTGGTCTGTGTGCCCCGGACCAGCCGCGCGCGGACCAGTGCACGTTCCGTCCCGAACCTGAGCAGGGGCGCGTCCGAGCTGACCCGGTGGGAACTGAGCGTGGCCAGGTACCCGATGGCCTCCATCAGGTTGGTCTTGCCGATGCCGTTGTAACCTACCAGGACGGTGACGCCCGGTCCCAGGGTGAGGTCAACCTGGGCGTAACTGCGGAAGTCGGTCAGGGAAAGGTGTTCCAGATACACGCGGTTTTCGGCAATTCTGGGAACTCTGCTGGTCCCCGGTGGGTGCTACTTGGCGGGGCGGGTTGCGTGGCCGCCGAATTGGTGGCGCAGCGCAGAAACCATCTTCATGGCGGGCGAGGTGTCTTCCCGGGATGCGAACCGGGCGAACAGCGCGGCGGTGATGGCCGGGGCGGGGACCGCGTTGGCGATGGCTTCCTCCACGGTCCACCGGCCTTCGCCGGAATCCTCCACGTAGTCGTCAATGGAGGCCAAACCGGGATCTTCGTCAAGGGCCTTCACCATAAGGTCAAGGAGCCATGAACGGACTACCGTTCCCTTTTGCCATGCCCTGAACGTGCCGGGGAGATCGGTGACGATGTCCTTGGCGGCGAGCAGTTCGTAGCCTTCGGCGTAGGCCTGCATGAGGCCGTATTCGATTCCGTTGTGGACCATCTTGGCGTAGTGGCCTGCCCCGATGCCGCCGACGTGGACAAAGCTGTCCGCCCTTTCACCTTCGGGACGCAGCGCATCGAAGACAGGCAGGGCACGTTCGATGTCCGCGGCGTCGCCGCCGGCCATGAGTCCGTAGCCGTTCTGCAGGCCCCAGACTCCGCCGGACACGCCGCAGTCCGCGAAGCGGATTCCCTTGGCGGCGAGGAGTTCGCCGTGCTTCTGGTCCTCGGTGAACCGGGAGTTGCCGCCGTCAATGACAAGGTCGCCGGTTTCCAGCTTTTCGCTGAGTTCAGTGATGACGGCGTCCGTGATGGGGCCCGAGGGCACCATCACCCAGATGATCCGGGGCGCCGGTACGGCGGCGATCAGCTCATCGACGCTGGCAGCATCAGTAACGTCCGGGTTCCGGTCGTAACCGGTGACTTCCAGTCCTCCCTTGCGGAGGCGCTCACGCATGTTGAACCCCATTTTGCCGAGGCCGATCAGTCCAATGTGCATGAGTGGAACTCTTTTCTGCGCTAAGTGGGAGGAACGGGGTTGGCGTGGGTAGGGCCCCATCGGCGAGGGGCCCGGCCTGAGCTTGCGAAGGCTGGGCCCCGATGGGAACTAGTTGGGAAGCCGGACCGGCATCACCAGGTAGCGGTAGTCATCCTGGTCTTCGCCGTCTGCGTCCGCCTGGGCCGTGATCATGGCGGGCTTGGGAGCTGTGGTGAAGGAGAACCGGACAAACTTGGTCTCGATGACGCTGAGTCCCTCGATCAGGTAATGCGGGTTGAAAGCGACCGTGATGTCATCACCGGACAGCTGGGCTTCGAGTTCTTCCGATGCCTGAGCGTCCTCACCGGTGCCGGCATCGAGGTTCAGCAGCCCTGATGTGAAGGCAAGTCGGACCGGAGTGTTGCGCTCTGCCACGAGGGATACACGGCGGACAGCTTCAACGAGCTCCTGGGTCTGGACGGTGGCGTGGATGGGGGTGGACTCGGGGAACAGAGAGCGGATCTTGGGGTAGTCCCCGTCCACCAGCAGCGACGTGGTGGTGCGCCCGCCGCTTTCGAAGCCGATGAGCCGGCTGTCGTCGTCGGACAGGGCGAGGTTGATGTCGCCGCTGTTACCAAGCGTTTTGGCTACCTCGTTGAGGGTTTTGGCCTTGACCAGGGCGCTGGTGGAGATGCCTGGCGTGACCGGCTTCCACGGAACTTCGCGCATGGCGAGCCGGTAACGGTCGGTGGCCAGCAGCGTGATCAGATCGTCCTCGATCTCCATCCGCACACCCGTGAGGATGGGGAGGGTGTCGTCCTTGCTTGCCGCGATGATGACCTGTGAGACGGCCTGGGCAAAGGCATCTCCCGGGACGGTTCCGCTGATGGCCGGCAGGGACGGCAGGGGTGGGTATTCGGCCTCAGGCATGGTCGCGAGATGGAAGCTGCTTCGGCGGCAGGTGAGCGTGACTTTGTTGCCGTCGGTTTCCACGTCCACGGGAGCAGAAGGCAGGCTGCGGCAGATGTCCGCGAGCAGCCGGCCGGATACCAGGATGGTGCCTTCATCCCTGATGTCTGCGGTGATTTCGAGCCGCGCCGAAGTCTCGTAGTCGAAGCTTGAAAGGCTGACGGTTCCCGCTTCAGCCTTCAAAAGCAGGCCGGAGAGGACGGGCACGGGCGGCCGCGGAGACAACGACCGGGCTGTCCAGGTGACGGCTTCTGCCAGGACGTCCCGATCGACTCTGAACTTCACGGAAGGGTGCCGCCTTTCATTGCTGCTGCCATGTGAAACCCGGGAATTTCGCAGGAAACTCCGGAAGAAGTTGGGCGCACCCCGGCTGGTGCATGGTCCGCGAAAACGGAAACCACACGAAAACCCAGGGATGGGAGCGCTGCTGACAGCTTAGCCGGAAGATCGGGGATTAACCCATCCCCCAGGGTCCGGTCCAGTCCGCCGGGGGCCGGCAGGCCCCCTGTGTCGGATGCGCGGATCGTTCTTGTTGTTTGAGGGATTTCAATTTTTTGGGATTAGTAGTGTTAATAACTGCTGTGGAAACTGTGGATAACCCGGTCCTGCCGCGTGGTTCCGCGCTTAAGCCCTGTTCACCCGCTGTGCGTTAAGTGGGTTTTAAACAGGGTGTGGATGGGGACAACGCAAAGGGCCATTTTAACGATCCACAGACGGCTTAAGGGTTTTAAGCCCATTAACCGCGCTTGTCCCCTTAAGTATCCACAGGCTTATCCACATCCTCCTGTTAATAAGGTATAGAGTGCCGGGCGCGGTGTGGATCAGGAGTCGCGCTGTTGCTGCTTGATGCGGTTGGTCAGCTCTGTCACCTGGTTGTAGATCACACGGCGCTCCGCCATCAGCTCGCGGATCTTCCGGTCGGCATGGATGACGGTGGTGTGGTCGCGGCCGCCGAGTTCCTGGCCGATCTTGGGAAGTGACATGTCCGTCAGCTCCCGGCAGAGGTACATGGCGATCTGGCGTGCGGTCACCAGCGTCCGGGTCCGGGATTTGCTGCAGAGTTCCTCCATGCTGAGCTTGAAGTAGTCAGCTGTCTGCTGGAGGATCTGGGCGGACGTGATCTCCTGGGCGCCGTCGTCGGTAATCAGGTCCTTCAGGACCATCTCGGCAAGGGCCACGTCCACCGGCTGGCGGTTCAGGCTGGCGAACGCCGTCACCCTGATCAGTGCACCTTCAAGCTCGCGGATGTTGCTGGAGATCTTGGATGCGATGTACTCGAGGGCATCATCCGGCGCCGACAGGCCCTCGCTGAGCGCCTTCTTGCGAAGGATGGCGATTCGGGTCTCAAGTTCCGGCGGCTGGATGTCCGTCAGCAGGCCCCACTCGAAACGCGACTTCATGCGGTCCTCGAAGCCGGCCAGCAGCTTGGGCGGCTGGTCCGAGGTGATGACCACCTGCTTGTTGTTGTTGTGCAGGGCATTGAAGGTGTGGAAGAACTCCTCCAGCGTCCGGTCCTTGCCGGCCAGGAACTGGATGTCATCGATCAGCAGGACGTCCACATTGCGGTAGGTCGTCTTGAAGCTCGTGCCCTCGTCATCACGGATGGAGTTGATGAAGTCGTTGGTGAACTCCTCGGAATTTACGTACCGGACGCGGATCCCGCTGTACAGGCGCCGGGCGTAGTGGCCGATGGCATGCAGGAGGTGGGTCTTGCCCAGACCGGAGTCACCGTAGATGAAGAGCGGGTTGTATGCCTTGGCAGGTGCTTCGGCAACAGCAACGGCGGCAGCGTGGGCGAAACGGTTCGAGGAACCAATCACGAAGGTGTCAAAGACGTACTTGGGGTTAAGCCGGCCGAATTCGTGCGAGGTGCTGGGCAGCATGGGCTGCGGTTTCTGCTCGATGACCTGGTCCGGTGCGAAAGCCGGCTCGACGATGGGTTCGGGTTCCTCGTGGATGGGGACCAGATCGGTGTCCACATCGATGGCGCAGCGGATGTCTTCGGAGAAGACATTGTGCAGTGCATCGTCGAGGGCTTCCTTGACCTGGGTCTGGAGCACCTCGCGGGTGAGCTCGTTGGGTACGGCGACCAGGAGCGTGGAACCAATGAGGCCCTGCGCCTGGGCGAGGATGACAAAGCCACGCTGGCGTGGGGAAACGCGGTGGTCCTGTTCCAGCAGGCTGACAACCCGGCGCCAGGAACTTCCGACAGTATTGGCGTGGTTGGCTTCGTCTACTGTCATCAATCGGTTCCCTCAAAACTTGCTATGCCTGCATTGCCTGCAGCCCCAAGTCCGGAACCAGGGTGCTGGCCCAGCTTAATCCACAGGGTTATGCACAGTCCGTGGATAATCGGCTACTGGGACACTCTAGGGGATGAAAAGCCTAGAAGATAGCTGGCTATCCGGCTGTGGATAATTACACGGTTGTGGTTCCGGAAGCGCCCCTGTGAGCCACTTCATCCACAGGCTGTTGGGGATGGTTAGGAACAGCTGGGGACAGCCGTGATGGGCCGCCCCGGTTTGACTCGGGCTTGCAGATTGCCCTAACGTTGTGAAGTCCTTTGTGTCCGCTTTTTGGCCCCATCTGAACATCCAAGCGCAACGCGCCTGGAGCAGCCGGGGGAAGCGTGCATATACAAAACTTAGCGTCGGCCAGTTCTTCCCCATTACTGATCGGGTGGGCGCACCTTTGATCCACTGGAGTAACTAACGTGAGCAAGCGGACTTTTCAGCCGAATAACCGCCGTCGAGCCAAGAAGCACGGCTTCCGCCTTCGTATGCGTACCCGTGCCGGCCGTGCCATCCTGGCAGCCCGTCGTGGCAAGGGCCGCACCGAACTGTCGGCCTAAATAACTGGCTTATCGGTAGACATCCCTTTGCGAGTTTAAGGTGCTGGCCACCCGCAACCGCCTGAGGACCTCAACTGATTTTTCAACAACTGTACGTTCCGGTGTCCGCAATGGGCGCCGGAACGTAGTGTTATATGCGGCAGCCATTGCTGCCGACGAACCCAGCCGGATCGGGTTCATTGTTTCCAAAAGTGTAGGGAACGCTGTGGTCAGGAACCTCGTTAAGAGGAGACTGAGAGAAGCGGGTGCTGCCTCGTTGCGCGAGCACGGCACAGGACTCGCTATCGTGGTGCGGGCGCTTCCTGCGTCCGCTTCCGCCAGCTGGGACCAGCTGCTGTCGGACTACAACGCTGCACTGGAATCTACGCTGAACCGGCTGGGCGGCCGCCCTTCGCGGGCTGCTGCCAGGGGTTCAGCCGGTACAACACAGGAGGGGACACCGCGTGCCTAACGCCACCGCCGTCGTCGCCCGTCTCCGCACAGTGTTTGCCGCCGTCGGGAAGTTCCTTTGGAACCTGCCCCGGAACATCCTCATCCTTCTGCTGATGGCCTACCGCAAGGTGGTTTCTCCCTTGTACGGTCCGGTCTGCCGGTTCTTCCCTTCATGCTCGGCCTATGCCCTTGAAGCGGTCACCGTCCACGGCGCGGTCAAGGGAAGCTGGCTTGCCGCGCGCCGGCTTGGCCACTGCCACCCATGGAACGCCGGTGGAGTGGACCACGTCCCCGCCGGCGGCCGGGAATGGCCTCCAGGCCAGACCCCCACAATTGTTGTGCTGAACAATCCGGACAGGTACCTGGTTGCTCGGACTGATGAAGAAGGCCGCAGTGCGGCCTGACGAATAGGGATAAGTATGGACTTCTTTGGAACAATCATGGCCCCGTTCAAGTGGCTGGTTTCCATCATCATGATTGGATTCCACGATGGCCTGAGCGCTATCGGGATGCCCGCCGCGAACGGCTGGACGTGGACACTGTCCATCATCGGACTGGTGCTGGTGATCCGTGCCGCACTGATCCCGGTATTCGTCAAGCAGATCAAGGCCCAGCGCGGCATGCAGTTGCTGCAGCCGGACCTGAAGAAGCTCCAGGACAAGTACAAGGGCAAGACTGACCAGCTGTCCCGCCAGGCGATGGCCCAGGAACAGATGGCCATGTACAAGAAGCACGGGACCAACCCGTTCTCGGCGTGCCTGCCCATGCTGATCCAGATGCCGTTCTTCTTTGCCCTGTTCCAGGTGCTCTCCGGTATTTCCGCCGCCAAGGACCAGGGCGCCGGCATCGGGGCCATGAGCCACGAGCAGGTAGTCGAGTTCGATGCGTCAAGCATTTTTGGTGCTCCGCTGTCCGCTTCCCTGCTGCACGGCGGGGGCGGCAGCGGCCAGGTCGCCGTCGTGGTGCTCTCCATCGTGATGATCATTGCCATGACGGCCTCGCAGTTCATCACCCAG
Source organism: Arthrobacter sp. 8AJ (assembly GCF_902506025.1). Classification (NCBI taxonomy): domain Bacteria; kingdom Bacillati; phylum Actinomycetota; class Actinomycetes; order Micrococcales; family Micrococcaceae; genus Arthrobacter; species Arthrobacter sp. 8AJ. The sequence goes on from NZ_LR733289.1 coordinate 42,068, forward strand.
AAGCAGATCATGGCCAAGAACATGTCTGAAGAAGCCATGGCCAGCCCGTTCATGCGCCAGCAGAAGATGATGCTGTATATCCTGCCTCTCGTCTTCGGCGTGGGTGGCATCAACTTCCCCATCGGTGTGCTGATCTACTGGACCACCACCAACCTTTGGACCATGGGCCAGCAGTTCTTCGTCATCCGCCGCATGCCGACGCCGGGATCCCCCGCAGCCAAGGCCCTCGCCGAACGCCGTGCCGCCAAGGGCCTGCCGGCCCTGTCCGTCCTCAGCGGGAAGCGGGATGAAGCAGCGGACGCCGCAGCGGCGGCCGCAGTTGAGATCAAGGCGCAGCGCGTCCAGCCCCAGCGCAAGAACAGGAAGAAGAAGTAATGTCAGCTGAGAGCACCGAACACGCCTTTACTGAAGAAATCGAAGATCAGGACGTGTCCGTGGGCCAGGATGGTTCGTCCCCCAAGGGCTCCACCGCAAGTCGCCTCGAAGAAGAGGGCGACGTGGCTGCCGATTACCTGGAAGAGCTGCTGGACATTGCCGACATCGACGGCGACATCGACATCGAGGTCCGCAACGGACGGACCTACATCTCCATCGTCGCCGAGGATGAGGCCGAGGGGCTGGAAGGCCTGGTTGGTGAGGACGGTGAAGTCCTGGAAGCTTTGCAGGAGCTCACCCGCCTGGCAGTGCTGTCCGCAACGGAGAACCGTTCGCGGCTTGTCCTGGACATCAACGGCTACCGGCAGGAACGTACCGGGCATTTGCAGAAGATCGCCGAAGAGGCCGCGGCTTCCGTGAAGGAAACCGGCAAGTCGGTGGCCCTTGAGCCGATGAGCGCCTACGAACGCAAGATCGTGCACGACGCCGTTGCCGATCTCGGCCTGGTCAGCGAGTCCGAGGGCGAAGGCGCCGGACGCCACATTGTTGTTTCCGCAGACTAGAGAATGCTGACCCAATAGTTATGGTTGACATCACGGCAGCAGAGCTTCGCGCTGCTGAGAAGATCTTCGGCGACCGCCTCGAGCTGGCCAAGCGGTACGTTGAGCACCTCGCTACGTCCGGGACGGAACGGGGCCTGATCGGCCCGCGCGAGGTTCCCAGGCTGTGGAGCCGCCACGTGCTCAATTGCGCGGTCATTGAAAGCGAGATCGCCCACGGGAGCCATGTGGCCGACGTCGGAAGCGGCGCAGGACTGCCTGGCCTTTGCCTTGCGATCGCGCGTCCCGACCTTGAGCTGACCCTCATCGAACCGCTGGAGCGCCGGGTGATCTGGCTCCAGGAAGTGGTTGATGACCTCGGCCTGGACAATGTCACGGTGATGCGTACCCGGGCCGAGCTGGCCGTGGGTCACGTGGAGGCCGACGTTGTGACCGCCCGCGCCGTATCGGCATTGACCAACCTCGCCGGCCTTACCATCCCCCTGTTGGGAGGGCGCGGTGAAGTGGTGGCGATCAAGGGCCGCAGCGCCGGCGAAGAGATCGAGAAGGCGGCAAAGACCATCCGGAAGCTGGGTGGTGTGGAGATCTCGGTGCTGACGGTGGGTGACAACCTGCTGGAAGAGCCCACCACGGTGGTCCGCATCGTGGTGAACAAGTCCCAAAAGAAGTCCTAACGCGGGCCCGCTGACGGCTGTCAGCAGGTGCGAGCAGTTAGGCTAGACAACGGCAGCAAAATTGGCTGAACGAGAGTGAGTGTGCCCCAGTGACCAGTAGTGAAGCCTCCGCACAACGGATCCCGCCGTTTGTGTCCTTGGGGTCGGCACGTTCTGTCGCTGGGTCAGGACTGGCGGGCACCGCTATGGCTCCGGGCCGGGGCGGTAATCACCCTAAGACGGTTGCCTCGCCCTCGTCCGGTAGCGCGGTTTCACGTGAAACAACCCCCGGCGGTCGTTCCAACGTCATCGACGCCATCGACGACTCAAGCCCCATCGCCCGCGAGCTTGCCCACGAGACGAAGCGCCGTGAGCGCCTGATGGGACGAAAGCTCCCGCGCCCTGAGAAGACCCGGATCTTCACGGTGTCCAACCAAAAGGGCGGTGTGGGCAAAACCACCACCACCGTGAACATCGCCGCCGCGCTGGCTGCTGCCGGACTCAACGTTCTGGTCATCGATATCGATCCGCAGGGCAATGCTTCCACTGCCTTGGGAATCGAACACCACGCAGACGTGGACAGCATCTACGACGTCCTGATCAATGACGTCCCGCTGGCTGATGTTGTTGCCCCGTGCCCGGACATCGGAAAGCTCATCTGTGCGCCGGCCACCATCCACCTTGCCGGTGCGGAAATTGAACTGGTATCGCTCGTGGCCCGCGAACAGCGTTTGCGGCGGGCCATCGACGTCTACGCGAAGGTGCGCGAGAAGAACGGCGAAGAGCGCCTGGACTACGTCTTCATCGACTGCCCGCCGAGCCTGGGCCTGCTGACCGTCAACGCTTTTTGTGCGGCCAACGAGGTACTGATCCCCATCCAGTGCGAGTACTACGCCTTGGAAGGCCTCAGCCAGCTCCTCAAGAACATTGAGATGATCCAGAAGCACCTCAATGCAGATCTTGTTGTCTCCACCATCCTGCTGACCATGTACGACGGCCGCACAAACCTCGCTGCACAGGTAGCCGCCGAGGTGCGCCAGCACTTCCCCGAGCAGGTGCTTTCGGCCGTCGTGCCGCGGTCTGTGCGGATCTCCGAGGCCCCCAGCTACCAGCAGACCGTCATGACGTACGACCCTTCCTCAAGTGGTGCACTGTCCTACTTGGAAGCCGCTGCTGAAATAGCCGAACGCTAGAATCTTCAATACCGCAACGCACGGAGCCAGGCTGGTCCTGGGTCTACCACTGGAGGGATTTACCCATGAGCGAGAAGCGACGGGGCCTAGGCCGCGGTCTTGGCGCGCTGATTCCTAGTTCCGCCGCAGCCAATGGGTCCTCCGGTAACGGTGGGGCGGTGTCCCGGCCCGTGGATCTCTTCTTCCCCGAGGGCCGGAAGAAGACTGAACCGTTGGAGCAACCTGCGACGCCTGCCGCGCCCGCCGCTGCCAAGACCCAGGCAAAGGATTCCGCGGGTTCGGGCAACCGGTCCTCAGCCAGGCCGGCGGCTGCCGAGTCCACTGGGGCCAAGGTCAGTGTAGACGGGAAGAAGGCGGCAGCATCAGCTGCAGCTACCGCTCCAACGAAAAGGGCTCCCGCCAAAAAGGCGCCCGCACCCAACCCTGAGGTGAAGGCAGCAGCTGGACCTGCCCCCTCAGTGGAAGCATCTGCTGCTGCCGGGGTAACGAGTCCAGCGGACTCCGGTGTCGAACTCGTGGAGGTTCCGGGCGCCCGTTTCGCGGAAATCTCCGTTGCCGATATCCATCCCAACCGGAAACAGCCCCGAAGCGTCTTTGATGAAGACGACATGGCCGAGCTTGTTCATTCCGTGCGGGAAATCGGCGTCCTGCAGCCAATTGTGGTCCGTACGTCAACCGAAGACGGTAGCGAACCCTATGAGCTTGTCATGGGTGAGCGCCGGTGGCGTGCTGTGCAGGCAGCAGGGCTGGAAACAATTCCCGCGATCATCCGGGACACAACGGATGACGACCTCTTGCGGGATGCCCTGCTCGAGAACCTTCACCGCAGCCAGCTGAACCCCCTGGAAGAGGCGGCGGCTTACCAGCAGCTCCTGGAGGACTTCGGCACCACCCACGAGCAGCTGGCCGACCGTATCGGCCGTTCCCGGCCCCAGGTGTCCAATACGCTTCGCCTCCTCAAGCTGCCCCCGCTGGTGCAGCGCCGCGTGGCCGCCGGTGTGCTTTCCGCAGGCCATGCCAGGGCCCTTCTGTCGCTTCCGGATGCAGCAGCCATGGAACGGCTGGCCCAGAAGATCGTGGCGGAAGGAATGTCGGTCAGGGCAACAGAGGAAGCAGTGACCCTCTACCAGGATCCTGCCAAGCCTGCCAAGAACAACATTCCGCGCCCCGGTGCCAGGCACGAGCGGCTGGACTATCTTGCATCCTCGCTCTCCGACCGTCTTGACACCAACGTCAAGATCTCGCTGGGCGTCAGGAAAGGCAAGGTCAGTATCGAGTTTGCCAGCGTTGAGGACTTGAACCGGATCATGGACGTCCTGGCTCCGGGTTCCAGTAACTAATCCCCGAGAAAGGCTCGATTCTTTGTGAATCGGGCCTTTTTTATGTCTTAGGTGGCCTAGGAGCTTATCCAGCCTACCCTGCGGCCCGCTGTTAGGTGGATGTGCTCAGACCTGCGACCCCTTACCGGCGTCTTGTGGTTTCGCTGCCCCTTGTCCGCGCAGGAGAGGTGGATTGCGGCAGACACCGTCGTAAGCATACCGGTTTCGGATGGCCGGCAGGCGTGGAGCAGCCCGCGCCTTCCCCGTCGGAAGAGTTTGGAAATGAGTGTCTGAAGGACTCCTGGTCGAGGAGTGTTTCGCCGTAATTTGCGCGGACAGGGAACGGTTCATGAAGGCTCCGACCCGCGCTTCTGCGGTTCAACCAAGCGTGCTGAATCCCGGCGGGGACTGCGTTTCACCGCGTCAACGCCCCGCGTCTACGTTTCACGTGAAACCCCTGGTAGGCCAGAACTACCGAGTCCTCTGACCCAGCCGTACTGGTGCTCGCACCCCCAAATACGGGGCGATTGTCATATAAAGAGCGACACTGTGGGCCCTTTTGCCGCCCAGTAGTAGGTGAAAAGTGCGTTGTACCACGGACATTGCAGTTGCTTAGGAGAAGCGGCGACGTTCGGCGGCGACTTGAGCGGATGTAGTCACAGGCCGCGATCTCCCAAGTACACGCCACTCCGCGGCAGGACATGGTCTGTGGTGCGCTCATTCCGTGAGTTAGCGCCTACAGCCGTCTTTAGACGCTGTCTCCTGGTGCGCTGCACTTGTCATCCCCTGTTGATCCGTACTGCATACGGGAATGAGCGGGATGAGCGCCGTGGCGGCCCATGAGCCGTGCGCTGATGCGGCCACAACACCGAAGGAGTCCCCCGCAATCAGTGGCGTCAGTATGCGTTATCTTCTGCCACTACCAGCCGCCTCGGCGTGTGCCTCGCCCCCGGCGAGGCAGCGTGTGCTGCGCCGTAATCCGCTTTCGTAGTTTACGGACGGTCTACTCGGCGTATCCGCTGGAACCCAGCTTTTGCCGATCCTGTGGGAACACGACGCCGATGTGTGGAACTTTCGCTCGGCCAAGAGACGGGGACGTTTGAGGGAAGAGCTTATGCTGGCCGGACCGTGTGCCGGTTTCACGTGAAACATACAGTGACCCGTGGTGAGCGTGGACGTTTCACGTGAAACCTTGCACTGCATTGCGTTATACCGTGGGCGGATGCCGCCCGATACTGGCGGCCGGGCGCGGGGTGGCCTCAAGAGGCTCGGCAAACCTCATCTGCCATGCACCGACGAGGACCCACCTCAGATGTCCACGTCTGAAGTAGACAATCAGATGCATCCCTACCGGGTCGTGGCGCCTGTGCGTCAATACCGCCGAAACCCCGATTCTAGGGCTTGCGAGCGTTTCACGTGAAACAAGCGGTGCAGGCGTTTCGCTAGGAGAGACAACTAGCTATTAGTAACTAAGGCAGAGAGCGGGCAGTGCTGCGGACTCCCCCGCCTACAAAGACCCATCAGGCGTCAAGGGGCGTCAGCGCGACTGCAGTCCTCCGAGTAATGGAGACTTGCTAGCCGGTTAGTCTCAGAACCGAGGCACCTAGTATCGGCCGGGGGCGACAATAGCCATGCCTCTACACGCGGTGGTCCCGGTGACTGTCTGGGCTCCCAGCCGTGCCGCGGCGACGTAGGGTTATCTGCGTTGCTGCGTTGCTGCGTTGCTGCGTTGCTGCGTTGCTGCGTGGCTGCGTTGCTGCGTGGCCGCGCTGAGGCGCTGAGGGTTCGACTCACCTTGGAGCTCTCGGTCATGTGGCACTTCCCGGTATGCTGAGCGCCGGCAGGTAGGAAGCCCCATACTTTGGGCTCGGTCTCTTTTTTGCCGTCCTCTCTATGGCGTTGTTCTGTAGTCTGCGACATTAATTTGACCGACTGGTGCACGTCGTCGGTGCTGTTGGCACTTCGGCACTACGCTCAGGAACGTAGCCCGCTACGGAGGGAATGTCGCGCTCTCTAAGTGACCGGCTACGTACTGCTGAGCCTCCGGGCCTGACATCTGGGGAGAGCCGCTACTCGTGTTACCGGTCCAGTCGGACGGTTCCATCTCCTGTCACGCGTTGGTCCTCCCCCGAGGCGTCCTGCAGTTCTTGGGATGCTGTACAGCTGGTTGCCGGTTGTGAGCCTGCAGCAGTCCAGCCGCGCGCGCGGGTAGGCGGGCGGCCCCTGCAGACGTGCAGTCCCCCTGTCTGCGTATGAGTTCCTGCCCGTCGCCTGGGAAGGACCTGTCTCCGACTGGAGTCACCAGCGGGCGGGAGTCTTCCAGGCAGCACCCCCGTTTCTGGGCGCCCGGGCCAGGGCAGCAGAATCTGCTCCTGCCCTAACGAGAAGGGCAAATGCCCGGTGGATATCCCTGTGGATAACGTTGGGGATATCACGCGCCAGCATTGCACCGGGACTCACCCCCGGGAGTGCCGCAAAGAGTCGGTCAAAACCGCGCGACTAGGGCCGTGGAACCAATAACGCCGCATGTGTTCGCGGATGTTTCACGTGAAACAGCTGGGGTTCACCATACTCGCGCGCCGACGATGTATAGACTACTCAAATTGGTTACGGAGCTACCCTTGGATGCGTGGCTAGGGGCCCCACGGATAGCGTGTCACGTCGGAGGGCTCACACGACAAGACCTCAGTATGGGGCATGCCGGCCACGGGTCCCACGATAGCTCCAGCGGACGCAGACTCGGAAGCGCCGCTAGCCTGTGGATAAGTGTGTGGATTACTGAGTCGCTATGTTGTGGATAAAAGTGTGGATAAGATCACAGTCCCTTGCCGCTTGTGGGTATGGTGCCAGTGACGGAGTCAGCGGACAGCTGCAGTATTCAGCGCTGTCTTTCGCGGGCAGTCCGTAAGTCCGCTTGGCCCTAGTGTGGCCCTGAGAGGCACAACGGTCTGAGCTGAGTGCTTCGAGCGGCAACATATGTGCCTACATTGGATGCATGTTCAGGGCGGGGGCAAGCCTCACTCGTGCCTCCTGTAACCTTGCATAGGACAGCAGATTCCAGTGGCGGACACTCAAGCGCGAGGAGCCGACGTTCCGGAGCCCAGGACCCGCTATGATGGCGTTCCTATTTGAATATGACACGCGCTTCGTGGGCCCTAGCCTCCAGAGGCTGCGGGCGCTCCATCCTTCCACACCGACCACCGTACCCGGGCCACCGGATACAGGCCAGCTGCCAGCTGGATAGCGGCGGTTCCCTGTTATCCGGAACGTCAACTGTTCCGCCCGTCGGCTGCGATACCAATCGCTGCCCTCTCCCGAATGTCGGCGCGGTCCCCCTCTCTCTCTCGAGTAGAATGACGAAGCAGCCGCAGAGTCCATATTCGACCCGCCACATAGCTGCGCTCTCAGTATTCTGGGCCGGCATGTTTCACGTGAAACATGCCGGCCGTCGCCAGGGATTGTTTCACGTGAAACAGCTCAGGAGTAGCTGGATGGCAGGCGAGAGTCCGTCGGAGTTCCTAAAAGCGTGATTGAGTTGCTTCTGAATCTGTGAGTGGACATCGGGCGTCCACCGAAGGGCACGTGGGCTTTCAGATCGTTCACCACGCTTCAATGGTGGCCACGCCATACCCCCAAGCGTGGCCCAGGCTGGCGCGCGCGTTACTGAGTCGCCCGCATTCATCCCCCGCGCCGCGCCAACCTCTACGGATCCGTGCGGCTAAGCGTCTTGTACCCGGTAGACGCTTTTGGTACCCGCTATACGCACGGTGATCGTCAAACTATGGTGACCTATCGTCGCGATGGTGTGCTGCAGCATCTTTTGTACGCAACCCCAAAACACGCGCGCCCAAGCTACCAGGTTCGCCCGCCTGTGCACGTGCTGTCCAGCCACATCCAACATGGATGTAGGCGGCTGCGGGTTCCCTGCTCGGCGCTCGTCCTGTAGCCGACGCAGAAGGCCAGCATCCAGGTCCCTATACCTTCGACTCTGATATATGCGTCTCCGATGCGGGTACCTGCTTTCTGCAATGGCGCAGGAAGCACGCTGGACAATGGATATTTGCATCCGGACGACCAGGCGCTCACCTGTCGAATGTAGGCCAACTCTGTTCCGGCCGATCCGCCCGCAGGTGGAGCCTTCCCGTAGGCTGCTTCCGCTGAATGGTGACGTACTCAGGAGCGTAGAGGTTTGCCCGCCCCGATCTAGAGGGCTAGATGTGGGCACTGTGTGCATGTTTCACGTGAAACAGGGGTCTAAACGTTGTCCCAGGCTCATCGGTAAAGACGTTTCGGCGGCCTTTGACGGTGCTGAGTGCTCTACGCTGCGGGCTCCCCAGACCTCGGGGCCTCAACGCCTCGCAAAGGTACCTTATGAATCTTCCCGTCGTCGATTTCTTCCCGTCGTCGATTCGCCTGGCATGCTGCTGCCACTGCCAGAATGTGTTGCTCAATCAAAAAAATATCGGTAGCTGACATATGACAGGCTGCTTATGATCAACACTGCCCGGCATAGGCCAGGTGGCTCGATGGTAGTGAATCGGCACGGTTGGCAGAGACGCGTTCCGGGCCGGTCGTGTTTCACGTGAAACGTACCGGCAACGGGCACCCAGGCGCAGGCTTCGGACCATCCGCACACCTGCACACACGTCTCATGTCTACCACCATGACTCCAGAGCCCCAGATCTCCGGAGCACAGGCAAAAAAGTGGCCACCACCCGAAGGCGATGGCCACTTTCCGTTAGACCCCGGCTAAACCCGCAGGGTCCCCCGATACTAGGACAGAACGTCAGAGAATTCCTTCTCGAAGAACTGCTTCGGCTTGGCACCGATAACAGTGTTCTTCACTTCGCCGCCCTGGAATAGGTAGACGGCCGGAATGGAAGTGATTCCGTACTGGGCAGCAATGGCGGGGTTGTCGTCGACGTTGACCTTGACGACGTCAACCTTTTCGCCGTATTCCACTGCAATTTCATCCAGAATTGGTCCGAGCTTGCGGCAGGGACCGCACCATTCGGCCCAGAAATCAACAATTACCGGCTTATCGGCGGACAGGACATCGGTGCCGAAACTTGCGTCAGTCACATCTTTTGCGTTGCTCATAACCTTATCTTTCTCTTCGAATAACAGTGGCGCAGATTATGCGGGCAGGTCTGCCAGGTAGTGCTCAACATCGATGGCCGCAACACATCCCGAACCCGAGGCGGTAATCGCCTGGCGGTAGGTGGGATCCACAACGTCACCGGCAGCGAAGACACCCGGGAGACTGGTGCGGGAGCTCCTCCCGTCCACGGCAATGGTTCCCTCCGGGGTCAGATCCAGAACGCCCTTGACGAGGTCAGTGCGGGGGTCATTGCCGATGGCGACAAATACACCGGTGACGGGAAGATCGGACAGGGAGCCGTCCAGAAGGTTCTTCAGCCGAAGACCGGTCACCTTCTCGGTTCCCAGGACGTCATCGACGGTGCTGTTCCAGACGAAGTTGATCTTTTCGTGGGCGAGTGCGCGGTCGGCCATGATTTTCGATGCCTTCAGCGAGTCACGGCGGTGGACAACCGTTACTGATTTCGCGAACTTGGTGAGGAACAGCGCCTCTTCCATGGCGGAGTCGCCGCCGCCGATGACAGCGATGTCCTGATCCTTGAAGAAGAAACCGTCACAGGTTGCGCACCAGCTCACACCGTGGCCCGAGAGCCGCTTCTCATTGGGCAGGCCCAATTCCCGGTACGCAGAGCCGGTGGCGAGGATGACAGCCTTTGCCTTGAAGGTCTCCCCCGTAGCGATGGTGACCGTCTTGACGGGGCCGTCGAGCTCAAGGGCAGTTACATCCTCGAACTGGATCTCCGTCCCGAACCGTGCCGCCTGCTTCTCGAAGTTTTCCATCAGGTCCGGGCCCATGATGCCTTCCGGGAACCCAGGATAATTCTCCACGTCCGTGGTGTTCATCAGTTCGCCGCCGGCGGTTACCGAACCAGCCAGCAGCAAAGGCTTGAGGTTTGCCCTGGCTGTGTAGACGGCGGCCGTGTAGCCCGCCGGACCTGAGCCCACAATAATGACGTCGCGAACGTCCGACGCCGTCTTCTCTTCGATGGTCACTGGACCGTGAACCTCTTCCTTGTTCGACTCGCCTCCCGGTGGAGGCCGGCCACATGGCACAACTGTGTCCGGGTGCTGAATATTCCAGCGCCCGGACACCGTGGGCCATCGCAGGAGACAGAGGTCCAGCCGTCGCAGGGCGCTCTTTGTAGACTACATTCCCTGCTGCTGGGGAATGGATTCCAGCAGCAGGGGTGCACTATTGCGACTAAGGGCTACTGGACCTTGATTTCGGCGAGCCGGAGACCGTAGCCGTACCGGGTCTTGGGCGCCGCAAGTTTGGGCAGTGCATTGATCGATACGATGACGTACTGCGCCTGGACGGGTTCCGGGAGGGGCATGTTCAGGTCAGTGGACGTGAAGCTGTTCGTCCCGACTGCCTTGGCGCCGTCCATGGAAGGCTTGTCGTTGGTGTAAACGGTGATGTTGCCGCCCGATCCCCCGAGCTGGGAGAGCGTGATGGAAGAGATGGTGGCAGTGCCCTTCAACTTCACAACCAGCGGGACGCCCTGGGGAGCCAGGCCACCCCAGTTCTCAGTGGCGAACTCCATGTCCGACCAGTAGCTGGCGGCGTTGCCGTCATATGCCTTGACCAGGTCTCCGTCGAAGGTCGCGGCGAAATCGAAGTTCCCCTGGCGGGTGACACTTTCGATGGCCGGCGGGACCACCGGCGGCGCGGACGGGGCTGCCTGCGTTGCCGGTGCAGAGTTCTGCGGGGCGCCACTGGTAACAGGAGCAGCCGTCGGCTTGGCCTGCGGCTCCGACGTGAAGAGGCTTCCCAGGTTGGTCACGGCGAAGATCAGGCCGGCGATCAGCACTACAGCCAGCAGGCCCCCAACGAGCCAGCGCATCGACCGGGGCTGGTTTTCAGACTCATCACGGTCATCGTCGTAGTCGTCCCGGTCAGCAAACGACACATCGGCGGCGGCGGGTGCTGCGGCGCGGGCGAAGAGCGCCGACTTGCTCCTGACCGGGCGGGGTTCCTCCGGAGCATCGTCTGTGTCCTCGTAGGGGTCCTGGTCCCCCGCCTGGGCGTAGTCGTCGTTGGACCAGAGGGACACCTTGGGCTTGCGTTCCCCGGTGGAAGGCTGGGCACCTGCCGCAGTGTGGGCCACAGCAGCGGTATCGTTCGGGCCCGTATCCGCCTCTGCGGAGACTGAACGCTCCGACGAGGTTGCAGCATTCTGCGCAACAGGCTGCGCGGCGGTGGCATTGGGATCAGTCCGAGAGGAGCCAGTCCCCGTCTTCGACGCGGGGGCCGCGGCACTAGCAGCCGCGGCACCTGATACAGCGGCACCAGCAGCTGCCGCGGCAGCTCCCGCACCGGCGCCAGTGCGGCCGGTGGAAGCCGGCTGCTGGGCGGCGGGCCGGACCGGAGGCCTGGGCGGGACGGCAGGAGCCGACCGGGCAGGAGCAGGCCGGTCCGGGGCAGAGCGGTAGGGATCAACCTGGTTGGGGTGAGAGTCGGCGTAGCTGATGTAGCCCGCCTCGACGTGGTCTTCCTCGTCGTATGGTTCGGGCTCGTGCGACCGCGCCTGTCCGAAGATTTCGCTGCCCAGGGTGTCCGTGAAGAACGGCTCCACGTAGGGAGGATTGGGGGCCACCACCAGGTCCAGGAGGTCGGCGGCCGACGTGTGGTTGGTAATGAGGTAGGTGGCGTCCTCGGTCACGCCGAGGTCCAGGACCTGCACCGTTCCGGGACGTTCGCCGGTGGCCACTTCGCGGGCGCTCTGCGCAACCTGCTCGGTGTTCTCCGGTCCGGCAACCAGGATGCTGACCGGGCGGTTGAGGACCTGGTCCACACCATCCAGCACCAGATCGTGGTCGTGCGAGGCCAACACTGTGGCGGTGACCTTGTAGCGGCCGCCCAGTACTGATCCGACATCGATCGGGTTGGACACGTGTTCCTCCTAGACTGTCCGGGATTGCCGGCCTCGATGACGCAACCGCCCTTCAGGTGCCCGCGTCGCACGGCCTGCCCTGAATGCAACTACCCCTGTACCTGTTCGATCCTAGCCGATCCGCTCCCGGCGGCTGCGGAGAAGACGGGCGCCGCAGCGCACGGGATTTACTTTTTACGCTTGCGCCGGCTGCTGAAAAACGGGTTCTCGCCGGCCTTCCCCTGGTAGGTACGGCGGCCGGGAAGCGGAATCTGTTCGCTGAGCAGTCCTCCACGGGCCGTGCTGGGCTGGTCCTCACCCGGCAGGTAGGCGCCTTCGGCACCCTGCCGCGCGCCGGCGTCGTACGATTCCGGGCGGCGGGCCCCACGCTGGGGGTCCGGGCCCGCACGGAAGGAGACGGCGTCGAACTCGCCGGAAATCCGGGGAATGAGGCCGGTGTCCACGGAGGTGGTGGCACGCTCTGGGTGGTTCCCGCGGTCAGTGGAGGATCCCTCGGAAGGAGAGGGCGACGGCGCGTCCCCGGCTTCCGGAGCAGCGGCTGGGCCGCCCCGGCCGATCCGTCCCAGCAGGGGCCGCAGCATGTCGCTGAGTTCAGAGACACGGAACACCCGGAGGAGCAGGAAGTACACGGCCAGCATGACCGGTCCGACGACGGCGAGCGTCACGAGTGCCTGGAGGCGGCCGCTCCACGCGAATCCGTCCGCGTTGTAGCTGCCCATGAGCCACAGGGCACCTGCGCCGGCAATGGCCGAGCCCAGGGCCGCGTACCCCATGCGGATGTACGAGTTGGCGATCCGCGCACCATCGAGGTGCCCCAGCATGCGGCGCAGGAAGAATGCGCTGATGACCACGGAGAGGATGTTGCCCACCATGTAGAGGACGGCGATGGCATAGATGATCTGGCCCACCGGCAGGAACTGGATGGCGAACGCACCGGCCACATAAACCACTGCCAGGAGCAGCTGCACGTAGAACGGGGTGCGGGCGTCCTCGTTGGCGTAGAAGACGCGGGACATCATGAAGTTGGCGCTCATGAACGGGGTGCTGAGGGCGAGGATGGTCAGCGTCTGGGCCAGCATGACGCCGTCCTGCACCTTGCCGCCTGAGAAGAACATGCCCAGCGGACCTGCCAGCGCAAACAGCGCCAGCGCACCAAAGACGGTGGCGACGGCCATGGTCCGCAGCCCATGCGAGAGCGCATCCCGCAGTTCGGCCCGGTTGCCCTCCTGGGAGGCGCGGGTCATGCGGTTGAACAGCACAGTGGCCAGGGACAGCGCGATGATCGAGTGCGGCAGCAGGTACAGCTGGCTGGCCACTTCAAGGACGGCGTTGCCGGGCAGGGTGGACGCGGCCGGGTCCCCCGCTTCCTGCAGCCGGATGCGTTCCGCGCCGGGAATGGTGGCGATACGCATGACATACAGGAAGGCCAGCTGCCCGACGGCGGCGGTAAGCAGCGTCCACACGCTCAGCTTTGCGGCGTGGCCAAGTCCCACGCCGCGCCAGCCGAACCTGGGGCGGAGTCCGAGCTTCAACCGGAAGACCGGCACCAGCAGGATGGCCGTCTGCGACAGCACGCCAATGGTGGAGAACCCGGCCACCAACAGCGTCTGGGTGGAACCCCAGTTGTCCAGGGTGTGGGTATTGACGTCGTTGGTGCCGAAGATCCAGATGAACATCCCCAGGCCGGCGATGGCCACCACGTTGTTCAGGATGGGCGCCCACATGGCTGGGCCGAACGCGCCGTTGGCGTTCAGGACCTGGGTGAGCAGGGCGTAGAGGCCGTAGAAGAAGATCTGCGGCAGGCACCAGAACGCAAAGGTGACAGCGAGGGCCTTCTGCTGTGGCGAATACCCCTGCGTGGTCAGTTCGATGACCCCCGGCGCCGCCAGCGTAACCAGCGCTGTCAGGCCGAAGAGGAGCAGGACAGCCAGCGTCAGCAGCCGGCTGATGTAGTCCGCTCCCCTGTCCGGAGCCTTGCTGGCCTTGATGATCTGCGGGACCAGCACGGCATTGAACACGCCGCCGGCCACCAGGAGGAAGATCAGGTTGGGCAGGTTGTTGGCATTGATGAACGTGTCATTGACCGTTGAACCCAGGCCCAGGGCGGTGCCGAGCATCCAGGTCTTGGCGAAGCCCAGGAAACGTGACACGAGCGTCCCGGCAGCCATGATGGCGCTGGACCGGGTCTCGCTGACGCCTGCCGCTGCAGGCTCCGCAAGGTCCGGTGCCGCCGGCTCAGGGGGCACGCCGTCGGGCGCGGCGTCATCGGGCCGGCCGGACCGGTCGGAAGGAAAGTTGGTAGCTGACATCGACTTCATCGTCTCACCCGCGCGCACTTAACACCGCAATGGCGACGGCGGCGTCCGGGCTTAAAGGTGTCCGGGCAGGACCTCGCGGGCGAGGTCGGCGATGCGGCGTTCGTTGGGGAAGGACAGCTTCCGGGCCAGCTCCTGGATGGGCACCCAGGCCACGTCCACGGCTTCCTGGTCGGGATCGTTTTCGATCGTCAGCTCGCCGCCCGTGGCACGCAGCAGGTAATGGTGCACGGTCTTGTGGACCCGGTGGCCGCTGACGGTGAACCAGTAGTCGATGCTGCCCAGCGGTGCCAGGATGATGCCCTCGATGCCGGTTTCCTCGGCGATTTCCCGGACGGCGGCCTCTTCGTTGTTTTCCTTGCCCTCCGGATGGCCCTTGGGCAGGCACCACTCGAGGCGTCCACCCCTGTTAAGGCGGGCGATAATCGCCACCCTCAATTCGGCGTCGGACGTGTCCACCACAACGCCGCCGGCTGACACTTCCTCAACCGTGGGCAGCGATGCCGGTGCCGACTGCTGGGCAGGGGCAACGTGCGCACCGATTGCCGACGGCAATGGTGCGTTTGTCCTCCTGCCTGGAGCGCTCGGTACTGGATGGGCCATGGAGTCCACTCTAACGACTGTTGCCCTCCCGTGATGACCGGAACATGACACCAACATGGACGGGATATGACGCACTTTCCGGAGGGGAACACGAATCAGCGCGGATCGTGACGCTTTTTTGGACTGCCAAGGCGCTGGTTTCTGCCAAGCTTAAGGAACTATGGCGCACGCACATCACAAGATTGATTCCCAAACTGTCGACTTCAAGGTGCCCCCGGTGGTCCTGGAGCTCGGACAGCGCTTCGTGGACGCCGGCCACGAATTGTCCCTGGTGGGCGGTCCCGTGCGCGACCTGTTCCTTGGCCGGACCTCCCCCGACCTCGACTTCACCACTGATGCCACCCCGGACCAGACCGTGGCCCTGGTCAAGAAATGGGCGGACAACTTTTGGGAGATAGGCCGGGCTTTCGGCACCATCGGCATGCGCAAGGCCGGTTTCCAGATCGAGATCACCACCTACCGGGCCGAGGCCTACGATCCTGATTCCCGCAAGCCGGTGGTGGCGTTCGGTTCCTCCCTGACGGATGACCTGCTGCGGCGGGACTTCACCATCAACGCCATGGCGCTGAAGCTGCCCTCCATGGAGCTGGTGGACCCCTTCGGAGGTGTCCGCGACCTCCACGCCTCCGTGCTGGCCACGCCGGGAGCGCCGGAAGCGTCCTTCTCCGACGACCCCTTGCGGATGATGCGCGCCGCACGCTTCGCCGCCCAACTGGGGGTCTCGGTCCACGATGACGTCCGGGATGCCATGACGGGCATGGCCGACCGGATCAAGATCATTTCCGCGGAGCGCGTGCGGGACGAACTGGTCAAGCTGGTCTGCGGGGCCCGGCCGCGGACAGGTATCGACCTCCTGGTGGACACGGGGCTGGCCGAGCATGTGCTGCCCGAGGTGTCCGCCCTCCGCCTCGAGTCCGACGAGCACCACCGGCACAAGGACGTGTACCAGCACTCCCTGCAGGTCCTGGAACAGGCAGCCGAGCTTGAAACGGACGCGGATGGGCCCGTGCCCGGGCCGGACTTCGTGCTGCGCTTTGCAGCCTTGATGCACGACGTCGGGAAGCCGGCTACGCGCCGTTTTGAACCGGGCGGCGCGGTGAGCTTCCGGCACCACGACATGGTGGGGGCCAAGCTCACCAGCAAGCGCATGAAGGCGTTGCGGTTCGATAATGACACCACCAAGGCCGTAGCTCGGCTGGTGGAGCTCCATATGCGCTTCTATGGGTACGGCGACGCCGGCTGGAGCGACTCCGCCGTCCGCCGCTACGTCACGGACGCCGGGCCACTGCTGGAGCGGCTGCACCGGCTTACCCGCTCCGACGTCACCACCAGGAACCAGCGGAAGGCCGAACGCCTGGCCTTTGCCTACGACGACCTTGAGTCACGGATCGCAGCCCTGCGTGAGCAGGAGTCCCTGGACGCGGTGCGCCCGGACCTGGACGGTGCCCGGATCATGGCCCTGCTGGACCTCAAGCCGGGCCCCGTGGTGGGCCGGGCCTACAAGTTCCTCCTGAATGAACGGATGGAGCACGGTCCGCTGCCCGCCGGGGAGGCGGAGGCGCGCCTGCTCCGCTGGTGGGCCGAACAGCCTGAATCAGTACCTGCAGGACCCGGGGCCGAAGCCTCTCCCGCCGTCGTCGAACCTTCACCCGTTGAGGAGTCCAAGTGACCAGTCCCGCCCTAGCCCCGCGCCCCCAGCTCTGGATCCTCCGCCACGGCGAGACCGAATGGTCCAAGAGCGGACAGTACACCGGCCTCACCGACCTCCCGCTGACCGTGGAAGGTGAGCAGCAGGCCGTGGAGGCCCGCAAGGTGCTGGACGGCGTCGATTTCGACCTGGTGCTCACCTCCCCGTTGCGGCGCGCACGGCGAACCGCCGAGCTGGCTGGATTCCCCGATGCCCGGCACGAGCCGCTGGCCGTGGAATGGAACTACGGCGACTACGAAGGCATCAGCTCCGACCTGATCCGCAAGGACAACCCCGATTACCTGATCTGGACCCACGGCGTGCCCAACGGCGAGACCCTGGACGAGGTGGCCGCGAGGGCGGACAAGATCATTGGCCGGATCCTGGAATCCGGGATGGATAACGTGCTGATCGTGGCACATGGGCATTTCTCCCGGATATTGACCGCCCGCTGGCTGGAATTGCCTCCCACGGAGGGGCGGCACTTTGTCCTGGGGACGGCCAAGGTCTGCACCCTGGGATGGGATAAGAAGACACCCGCTATTGTCCGCTGGGGCCTCTAAAACTTATTTTTCGGGAAGTTTTACCCTTTTCCGGGAAATTGCTGGCAATTCACGGAATCCTGCGGTACCTTTATTCCTGACCCCACGGTGATCCACCTGGGCTCCAGACCGCATCGCAATCCACGCAGCGGACAGCAGAAAAGGAGGTTGGGATGATGATGACTTTGACTGGCGAATGGAATGCCCCCATCAATGCGTTCCCGGCCTTTGCTGATTCCGCGCGCGTTGCCCCGGTCAATGCCGGCATGGGCGGGCCCGTCGCCCTCCCAGGCCTGCTGCGGCGCCGCTAACCGGCACCAGCTTTCCCCGCCGGGACTGCCGCTGCGGTATCCGGCCAGTTCCTCCCGGCAGCAGACCGTTGCGGTTCCCCGCTGACTCCCCGAAGCAGTTCTTGGCGTAGCCACGTGCACTGCCTTCAAACGGTCCTTGCCCGGAGAAACTGGCATTCGGCTTTTGCAGTTCCCCAACAGCCTCTTTCACGCCGGCCTGTCTAATTGCGCTGATTCGTGCAATTTTCACTGATTCCTTTTGTGGAATTCCCGCACCGTTTTTGCATGCTCTTTTTTGCCATAAAACGGTGCGGATTCGTGGTGCCCTTTTTCATTCCTGATTATCAAAGAAAGGAGGTGACTCCCTTGATACGACGAATCCTGGGACTCCTGTCCCGGCCCCAGCAGCGCCGCAGTTCCTTGAACAGTGCCCTGCTGGAACAGCACCGGAACGACGTGTTCGTGCTGATGCACCAGCAGTTGGGCGGACTGCGCTGACAGCCGGCCCCAACCTGGGGGAAGGGGCCGGCTGTAAGCTCGATTCCATGCACGAGACCCAGCCGCCGGAGGATGCACGACGGCCCCGCATCGTGGTGCCCAGCCGCAGTGATTCCCTGCTGCGGAATTTCACGGAGGTGATCGGGGGCCCGCTGGGGACCAGGGCTGATCCCGGCGTGGTCACACCGGGCATCTTCACCGTGGAGCGGGTGCTCATTGTCCTCACGGCGCTGGCGGCCCTGCTGGGGATCCTGCTGAAGGGTTACTGCAGGGTCAACGGGTGGGCGACGCCCACACAGTTCTATGCCACCTGCTATTCGGACTTCCCGGAGCTGTTCCGGAACCGCGGCATGGCGGCGGGACTCTTTCCCATCCTCGGCAGCGGCAGCCAGTTTGAATACCCGGTGCTCATCGGTTTGATCGCGGGGCTGACAGCCTGGCTGGTGCCGGGTGGAGATACCAACGCCCAGGCTCTGGCCTACTTCGACATCAACGCCGTCCTGCTGGCGGCGGTTGCCATCCTCACCGTGCTGGTGACGGCCCGCATGCCCGGCCGGCGTCCCTGGGACGCGGCCATGGTGGCGGTGGCACCGGGAATCGTGCTGGCCGGAACCATCAACTGGGACCTGTGGGCTGCGTGCCTGCTCGCGTTGGGAATGTACTTTTTTGCCCGGCAGCGCCTCGTTCCCGCCGGAGTGATGATCGGCCTGGCAACAGCCACCAAGGTGTATCCCCTCCTGGTGCTGGGGGCCATCCTGCTGCTTGCGGTACGCACCGGAAGATGGCGCCCCCTGCTGGTAACCGCCGGCAGCGCGGCTGCCACATGGTTGGTGGTCAATCTGCCTTTCGCTGTCGCCAACCCCTCCGGCTGGGCCTATTTCTTCCAGTACAGCGCCGACCGGGGAGCCGGTTACAGCTCAGCCTGGTTCGCGTACAACCTTGTGGCTGAACGGCTGGGCTGGTCCGGGCCTGGTGCCGACGGCGTCAGCGTTCTGTCCACTGGACTCTTTGTGCTGGCCTGCGCCGGGATTGCCGCTGTTGCCCTGACGGCACGCCGCCGCCCACGGCTGGCACAACTCGCCTTCCTGGTTGTGGCTGCCTTCATCCTGACCAGCAAGGTCTATTCGCCGCAGTACGTCGTGTGGCTCATTCCCCTGCTGGCCCTGGCCAGGCCGCGGTGGCGCGACTTCCTGGTGTGGCAGGGCATCGAAGCCCTGCATTGGGCCGCGATCTGGATGTACCTTGGTCAGGTGACCAGCGCCGGTTCCTCCCAGCACAACCTGGACATGCCCTACTACGTCCTCGCCGTAGCCGCGCACATGGCCGCGGTGGGCTACCTCATGGCACGGGTGGTCTGGGATATCTACGAGCCCGCGTACGACCCCATCCGCCGGCACCACCTGGATGACCCGCACGGCGGCCCATTCGCGAATGCGCCGGACCGGTTCCGGCTGCACCCATTCCGGCCCGGCACCCCGCTCCTTCCTCCGAAAGCAAGGTCCCATGCCTGATGTCGCGGTAGTAGGCTCCGGTCCCAACGGACTTTCGGCGGCAGCGGTCATGGCGCGGGCCGGGCTCTCAGTGGAGGTCTTCGAGGCTGCAGCCAAAATTGGCGGTGGAACCCGGACCACGGAGCTGATGCAGCCGGAGCACTTCCATGACGTCTGCTCCGCGGTGCATCCCATGGCTATTGCATCCCCTTTCTTCCGTGCCTTCGAGCTGCCCCGGCGGGTGGACCTGGTCACTCCGGAAATTTCCTTCGGGTCACCGCTGGACGGCGGCCGCGCGGCGCTGGCCTACAAATCGCTGGACAGGACGGCATCGGAGCTGGGCCAGGACGGCCCCGCCTACCGGCGGCTCATGGAACCGCTGGTCCGGCATATCGACGATGTCATGGACTTCACCCAGAACCAGCTCCTCCGGATCCCCCGGAACCCCCTGGTGGCGGGGATCTATGGACTGCGGACCCTGGAACAGGGGACCGGGCTGTGGAACGCCAGGTTCCGGGACGACCTTGCCCCTGCCCTCCTCAGCGGCGTGGCCGCGCACGCCATCTCCCATTTGCCCTCCCTCGCAGCCTCCGGAGCCGGACTCATGCTCGGCGCCCTGGGGCACGCCGGCGGATGGCCCATCCCCCGCGGCGGCTCGGCGTCCATCGCGGCAGCACTTGCCGATGACATCCGGGCCCACGGCGGGGTGATCCACACCGAAACCCCAATCGACCGGCTGGAACAGCTTCCTGCCGCCCGCGCCACCCTCCTGGACGTGGCGCCCGCAGGGCTGCTCGGCATGGCGGGCAACGCCCTTCCCGCCCACTACCGACGGGCCCTGGAGCGCTTCCGCTACGGCAACGGCTCCTGCAAGGTGGACTTCATCCTGTCCGGGCCGGTGCCGTGGCAGGCCGCCGGGCTTTCCGACGCCGGCACGGTGCACGTGGGCGGCACGCGTGCAGAACTGGCCCGCTCGGAGAACGAGGTCAGTTCCGGACGCCATCCCGAACGGCCCTACGTGCTGGTGGCGCAGCCTTCCCGCTTCGACTCCAGCCGCGCTCCGGCGGGCCGGCACACGCTGTGGACCTATTGCCACGTGCCCTCCGGCTCAACACAGGACATGACCAGCCAGGTGGTGGCCCAACTGGAACGGTTCGCGCCGGGCATCCGTGACCTGGTGGTGGAATCGCACGTCATCACCGCTGCGGAGTTGGCTGAGTACAACCGCAACTACATCGGGGGCGATTTCAGCGCCGGTGTGATGGACGTCCGCGGGCTTATCCAGAAGCCGGTGGTGTCCCCCGTCCCGTGGCGGACCCCGCTGCTGGGTGTCTACCTCTGCTCGTCGTCCACACCTCCCGGCCCCGGGGTCACGGGAATGCCCGGGATGCACGCGGCAAAGTACGCCCTCAAGGACATTTTCAAACTGCCGGTCCCGGATCTGGGGCTTTCCTAGAGGTACCAGTGACGGCCGGTGCAGGCGCCGGGAATGGCATTTCCAGCGCCCGGGCCGGGGGATAATGGCGCGATGGGGAAATCAACAAAACTTTCGCTTGCCATAGCTGGACTCATCCTTGGTACTTCGCTGGTGGCCTGCGATGACGGAAAATCCGGGGCGGAAGCCGCGGCACAACAGCTTGCCGGCGCGGTCTCGGCGCTGGACGTGGGGTCTGTGGCTTTCGAAGGCAAGGACGCCGCCGCCGCCAACGACCAGCTGCACCAGGTCTTTGCCGCCCTGGACCCGCAAAAGCCCGAGGTCCAGGCCGGTGCACTGACGCTGGACGGAGACAAGGCGTCCGCGCCCTTGAACTACACCTGGAAGTTCGGCGATGCCGAGTGGAAGTACACCATCGGGGCCAACTTCAAGAAGTCCGGGGACAAATGGCTCACCGTCTGGGACCCGGCCATCCTGGCACCAGGCCTCGCGGACAGCGAGATTGTGACCAAGGGATCCCAGTCCCCCCAGCGCGCCGACATCCTTGGCGCCGGAGACGTCCCGCTGGTGACCTACCGTCCCGTGGTGAATGTGGGCATCGACAAGCCCCAGCTGGGCGCCGCAGACCCCGCCGATTCCGCCGGAAAGCTGGCAGCACTGGTGGGAGTCGACCCCGCCGCGTACGTGCAGCAGGTCAAGGCGGCAGGGGCGCAGGCCTTCGTTCCCGCCATCACGCTGCGTGAAGAGGGCCGCACCATCTCAGACGAACAGATCGCGGCCATTCCGGGCGCCCGCGGCATCCCGGCATCAATCCCCCTGGCCCCGAGCAGGACGTTTGCCCGCGCAGTGCTTGGCTCGGTTGGCGAAGCCACCGCAGAACAAATCGACGCGTCGAAAGGTGCCTTGACCGCCGGCGACGTGACGGGCATCGGCGGGCTCCAGCAGCAGTATGACGAACAGCTGCGCGGATCAGACGCCGTCGTGATCCGCGCGCAGCGGGCAGACCTGACCCGGGAACAAATCCAGTCAGCGGGTACCGATCCCCGGCGGGTCCTTTTCCAGGTGGCGCCCAAGCCCGGGACGCCGTTGAAGACCACGCTCGAT
The DNA here is from genome assembly GCF_902506025.1 of Arthrobacter sp. 8AJ. Lineage (NCBI taxonomy): Bacteria > Bacillati > Actinomycetota > Actinomycetes > Micrococcales > Micrococcaceae > Arthrobacter > Arthrobacter sp. 8AJ. Next base: position 64,126 of record NZ_LR733289.1, read on the forward strand.
CCCCGGCTGCAGTCGCTGGCTGAAACCACCCTCGAAAAAGTAGGCCCGGCCTCGGCAATAGTGGCCCTGCGCCCCTCCACGGGCGCCGTGCTGGCAGCGGCCTCGGGACCCGGCAGCAACGGCTACAACACCGCGATGCTGGGGCAGTACGCCCCGGGCTCCATTTTCAAGATGGTGGATTCCCTGGCCATGTTCCGCAACGGAATGACGCCTGATTCCACCGTCCAGTGCACCCCAACGCTCGCAGTGGACGGACGGACCTTCAAGAACTCCGAAGGCTATCCCGAGACCTCCCTGGGCGCCGTCACGCTCCGGGACGCCTTCGCGCACTCCTGCAACACCGCCTTCATCTCGCAGCGCGACGCGGTTTCACAGGGCCAGCTTGAAGCGGCTGCCACGTCCATGGGAGTGGCGGTCGAGGCACCCAAACTTGGTGCGGAGGCGTTCCTGGGATCCGTTCCCGGCCAGGCCCAGGGCACGGAACACGCAGCCTCCATGATCGGCCAGGGCAAGGTTCTGCTCTCTCCTTTGGCAGCAGCGATCATGGCCGGGTCCGTCGCCAAGGGTGCGCCGGTCTCTGCGCAGCTTGTCCTGAACCCCGACGCCGGCGCTCCCGCCGCCGGGACAACGGCGGGATCCACTGCTCCAGCCGCCGAAGCGACGGCGACGGCCACGGCCGAGGCGCCCTCCACGGCGTCGGACAAGCCCATCACCGCAGCGGAGGCGGCCTTGCTGGCCGACATGATGCGCGCCGTGGTCACCTCCGGACACGCAGGCTTCCTTTCGAGCGTCCCCGGGGCTCCGGTGGGAGCCAAGACCGGAACGGCCGAGTTCGGCACGGAGAATCCGCCCAAGACCCACGCCTGGATCGTGGCCGTCCACGGCGACCTGTCCGTGGCCGTCTTCGTCGAGGACGGCGGCCTGGGCGCCACCACCTCCGGCCCGCTCCTGAAGCAGTTCCTCACCGCCGCCGGCTAGGTACGGCATGGGAGGATTGACGGCGTGGCCCATATTGACGTTTCCGGCATTGACTACTTCCTCTCCGACGGCACCCAGCTCCTGAACGGGGTGACCTTCAAGGTTCCGGACGGTACCAAGACCGCCCTGATCGGCCCCAACGGGACAGGCAAGACAACCTTGTTCCGGATCATCGCGGGGGACCTGGTTCCGGACGAAGGCGTCATTGGCCGCTCCGGCAACATGGGCATCATGCGCCAGTTCGTGGGCCAGGTCCGGGACGGCTCCACCGTCCGGGACCTCCTGGTCTCTGCCGCTCCCCCGGCCCTGGCGGCCGCTGCCCGCGAGGTGGACGAGGCTGAGCTGGCCATGATGGAGCACGACGACGAACCCACCCAGATGCGGTACGCCCAGGCGATCGTCGACTGGGGCGATGCCGGGGGCTACGACGTCGAAACCGTCTGGGACGAGGTCTGCATGGCCGCGCTGGGACTCCCCTTTGACCGCGCCCAGCACCGCCCGGCGTCGACCCTTTCCGGCGGGGAGCAAAAACGCCTGGTGCTGGAAGCACTCTTCGCCGGCCCGGACGACCTCCTGCTCCTGGATGAGCCGGACAACTACCTGGATGTCCCGGGCAAGCGCTGGCTCGAGGAAAAGCTGAATGAGTCGAAGAAGACGGTCTTCTTCATCAGCCACGACCGGGAACTGCTGAACAACGCTGCCGGCCGCATCGTCACCCTCGAACCCGGAATCAACGGCGCCGCGGCCTGGATCCACGGTGGCGGCTTCGGCTCCTACGTGGAGGCCCGCGCGGACCGGAACGCGCGTTTCGAGGAACTCCGCAAGCGCTGGGACGAGGAGCACATCAAGCTCAAGGAACTCGTCAACATGTACAAGAACAAGGCCGCCTTCCGCTCTGACATGGCCAACCGCTACCACGCAGCCCAGACCAGGCTGGCCAAGTTCCTCGAAGCCGGTCCGCCCGAGGCGCTGCCCATCGAGCAGAACGTCCAGATGCGGCTCAAGGGCGGCCGGACCGCCAAACGGGCCATCGTGGCTGAGCGGCTGGAGCTGACCGGGCTGATGAAGCCGTTCTCCACCGAAGTGTGGTTCGGTGACCGCGTGGGCGTCCTGGGCTCCAACGGCTCGGGCAAGTCGCACTTCCTGCGGCTGCTGGCTACGGGCGGCACCGACCCTGAACGCGAACACCTGCCGGTCTCGGACGTGGAGATCGCCGAGGTGCCGCATGAGGGAACCGTGAAGCTCGGTGCCCGGATCCGGCCCGGCTTCTTCGCCCAGACCCATGTCCGTCCGGACCTGTTGGGCAAGACGCTGCTGGAAATCCTGCACCGCGGGGACGAACACCGGTCCGGACTGGGCCGCGAGGCGGCCGCCGGCGCGCTGGACGGCTACGGCCTGGCGGGGCAGTCGGAACAGAAGTATGAATCCCTCTCCGGCGGACAGCAGGCGCGGTTCCAAATCCTGCTCCTCCAGCTCAGCGGTGCCACGCTGCTCCTGCTGGACGAGCCCACGGACAACCTGGACCTGCATTCGGCCGAGGCGCTGGAACGCGCCATCGACCACTTCGAAGGGACCGTCCTGGCAGTCACCCACGACCGCTGGTTTGCGCGGACATTCGACCGGTTCCTGGTGTTTGGCTCGGACGGGAAAGTGTACGAATCTCCGGAACCGGTGTGGGACGAGCAGCGGGTAGAGCGAGCCCGCTGAAGCATGATCACTTAATGATCAACTGATCATCGATTGATAGCATTTGATCATGAAGACCGATGAGCGGCACCGGGCCATAGCCGAGGTCCTCCGGCGGCAGTCAAAGGCAAGCGTGGAGGAGCTCATGCAGGCCTGCGGGGCTTCCGGTGCGACCATCCGCCGCGACCTCGAGGTACTGGCCGGCCACGGCGTGCTGAGAAGGATTCATGGGGGCGCCAGGAGCCTGATCGGGCAGGGGCAGAACCCTGGCTACGGACAGCGCGAGCTGGAGGAGCAGGACGGCAAGATGCGTATCGCGGCTGCGGTTGCCGGCCTCCTGGCTGACCGCGAACACGTCTGGTTGGACAGCGGAAGCACGGCCACTGCGGTGGCCCGGGCCCTGGCCGGAAGGGAACTGACGCTGATGCCCATGTCCCTTCAGGCCCTCAATGCAGCGGCCGGGAGCGGGGCCACCGACGGCGCACGCCCGGCACTGCTCTTGCCCGGGGGCAGCGTGGTGCCCGGTGAACTCTGCTTCCGCGGACCCCTGGCCGAGTCGAACATCAGGTCGCTCCGCTTTGACACCGCCGTGCTCACGCCCTGTGCCGTGGACTTCAAGGACGGCCTCCTGGCCCACGACCTTGACGATGCGGCAGTCAAGACAGCCGGTCTGGAATCCGCAGCACGGGTGGTGGTGGCCGCTTCCGCTGCAAAGTGGCAGGCACACGCCAGGGTGCTCGTGGCCGGCCTGGCCCGGGTGGACGTCATCGTGACCGACCGGAAATTCAGCGCACAGGACAATGCCGAACTCGAAAAATACTCAGTGGAAGTAGTGAGCGTATGAGCACCAACACCGGTACGGAACAGCAGGCAGGCCTGAAGGCTGCCGCTGTGGCAACATTCGTGGTTTTCGGCATCAACGGGCTTGTCTTTGCCAGCTGGGCGGCCAGGATCCCCGCCGTCACCCAGACGCTGCAAATCACCTCCGGCCAAATGGGCACCCTGCTGCTGTGCACGGCCGTTGGCTCCCTGCTCGCGCTGCCCACCGCCGGCCTGGTGGTGGGCAGGATTGGAACGGCCAACACGGTGCGCTTTGCCGGACTCCTGGCCGCGGCCGCAGGCGTGGGCATCGCCATGTCACTCCTGGCGACATCCATTCCCGGAACGGCCGTGTCACTGTTCTTCTTCGGCATTGGAATTGGCCTCTGGGATGTAGCTCAAAACATCGAAGGGGCTGACGTGGAGCACAAGCTCCGGCGGACCGTCATGCCGCAGTTCCACGCAGCCTTCAGCGGCGGCGCCTTCGTAGGCGCCCTGGTGGGGGCGGGACTGTCAACCCTCGGCGTGGACCTGCCATTGCACCTCCTGGTGATCGCAGCCGTGGTGGTGCTGGTGGCGCTAACGGTGCCGCGCTACTTCCTCCCCCACGTCTCAACTGCCCCTGTGGACGGGGAGCCGAAACAAGCCAAGGGACCGTCCGCCTGGCGGGACAGCAGGACCCTGCTCATTGGTGTGGTGGTTCTCGGCGCCACGCTTACCGAAGGCGCCGGCAACGACTGGATCGCCAAGGCCTCGGTGGACGGGCTCGCCACCTCCGAATCCACCGGCGCCCTCATGTTCGCTTTGTTCGTCCTGGCTATGACGGCAATGCGGTTCCTCGGGGGCCGTGTCATCGACAAATATGGACGGGTAGCGGTACTGCGCGCCAGCATGGCCGCGGCGGCCGCAGGACTGGGTCTTTTCGTGCTGGCTTCCAATATCTGGCTGGCCGGCGTCGGTGCCGCCCTGTGGGGAATAGGTGCCGCCCTGGCCTTCCCCATGGGCATGTCGGCCGCGTCCGATGATCCGAAGCACTCAGCGGCCCGTGTCTCCGTAGTATCCACTTTGGGGTATATATCGTTCCTGGCCGGACCGCCGCTGCTCGGCTACCTCGGCGACCTGACCGGCATCCATACGGCACTGCTGGCAATCATGGCACCCATCCTGGTGGCTCTGCTCCTTGCGGGAGCGGCCAGGCCCCTGCGCGTTGAGCCGGAGTCCGCTGAAGGGCAGTAGCTGTTGGGGTTAGGGTGATCACATGCAAAGCACCAGGCGCAGGGGCCGGACGTGGATCAGCCGCCTCGATAGATACCTTCTAGGGCATGTTTCCAATTTGCCGGGAGGGAACCACGACGATTTCTTCCGCCGCCTTTCCGCCTCGGCAAACCAGGGCAAGCTCTGGATAGGAACGGCCGCGGTCCTGGCGCTCTTCCCTGGCAAGACGCGGAGGGCGGCGGTGCATGGCCTGATCGCCCAGGGCGTGGCATCCGCCGTCACCAACGTGGTGTTCAAGACGCTGCTCCCCCGGACGCGTCCATTGCCCGAGCATCTGCCCGTCTTCCGCTTCGTGCACCCGCAACCGACCAGCTCCTCCATGCCGTCCGGGCATTCGGCGTCGGCCGTGGCATTCGCGGTGGGAGCCGGACTGGTGCGTCCGGCCCTCGGTGCCGCCCTGGCCCCGGCAGCCCTGGGTGTGGCGTACTCCCGGGTCCACACCGGGGCGCACTGGCCTTCGGATGTCCTCTTCGGTTCGGCGCTGGGTGCCGGCGCTGCCCTCATAACCCGCCACTGGTGGCCGGTGCGGCCGCCCATCCCGCAGACCACGCGTATGTGGACCACCGCCCCAGCGCTTCCGGACGGCGAGGGGCTCAGCATTGTGGTGAACACCCTCGGAGGCTCCTTTAAGGAGGAAACCGCATCGGCGCTCCAGGAAGTATTCCCAAAGGCGCATATAAATACCGTGCAGCCGGACGAAGACCTGGTGCAGCGCATCAGCGCCACTGCCGACTTTCCCGGAACCCGCGCCCTGGGTGTGTGGGGCGGTGACGGGACTGTGGGCGCTGCGGCGGCCGCCGCCGTCGAACGCTCCATTCCCCTGCTGGTCCTGCCCGGCGGCACGCTCAACCACTTTGCGCGCGACGCGGGAACCGGAAGCCTGAAGGATGCGGTCGACGCTGCGAACAAGGGCGAGGCTGCCCTGGCGGACGTTGGCGTGGTCACTGCGGAACGCGGGCTGCCCGGAAACCCTGAAGTGTCGGAGATGGTCATGCTGAATACCTCCAGCGTCGGCCTTTACCCGAATTTTGTGCGCAGGCGGGAGCACCTGCAACCGGCCCTGGGAAAGCCGCTGGCCGGCGTCGTGGCCATGTTCCGGACGTTCGCGGCCGGCACGCCCATCACACTGACCGTGGACGGCGTCCGGCACAAGGTATGGATCGCCTACCTGGGCCGGGGCCGTTTCTACCCGCGTGACCACGCGCCGTTGATCCGGCCCGTGATGGATGACGGGGTGCTGGACGTCCGCCTGATCACCGCTGATGAACGCTTTGCCCGGCTCCGCCTGCTCTGGTCCGTGCTGACGGGAACGGTGGCAAGCTCCGGGATCACGCACCTCCGGGAGGCAACGGAAGTCCGGATCGACGCCGGCGGCGCCCCGATGGCACTGGCTGTGGACGGAGAAGCGTTGGCCGGGGTGCGCAAAGTGGCCTATGAAGTACGGCCCCGGGCACTGACCTACTATTCGCCCCGTCCGTAGCGGGGCCGGGATGGAGACCTACCCTGATTCGCCCCTGAATCATCCCTGAGAAGCGGCGAAAAGCGGCGGCGGGCTCGGTACCGTGGGGAAGGTACCGCACCCCACAACGTCTGCAGCCGTCCGCTGCCGTTCAAAGGATGATTCATGATCGAGGTAAACGGGCTGACCAAGGTCTACGGTGCCAAAACCGCCGTAGCCGGTGTCAGTTTCACCGTCCGGGCCGGGCAAGTCACCGGCTTCCTTGGCCCCAACGGGGCAGGAAAGTCCACCACCATGCGCATGATCATGGGCCTGGACCGGCCGACGTCGGGGTCCGCCACGGTGAACGGCCTGCCCTACGTCCAGCACAGGGCTCCCCTGCGGGAGGTGGGCGCCCTGCTTGACGCCAAGGCAGTCCACACCAGCCGCAGCGCCTACAACCACCTGCTGGCCATGGCGGCCACCCACAGCATCCCCAAAGCACGGGTGCACGAGGTGATCGAGATGACCGGACTGGAAGCGGTGGCGCGCAAGAAGGCCGGCGGGTTCTCGCTGGGCATGGGGCAGCGCCTGGGAATCGCGGCTGCCCTGCTGGGCGACCCGCAGACGCTCATCCTCGACGAGCCCGTCAACGGTCTGGACCCTGAGGGCGTGGTGTGGGTGCGCAACCTGGTCCGGTATCTCGCCGGGCAGGGGCGCACAGTGTTCCTCTCCAGCCACCTGATGAGCGAAATGGCTCAAACGGCCGACCACCTGATCGTCATTGGCCGCGGCCGGGTCATTGCTGACGCCCCGATCCAGGACATCATCACCGGCAAGGGCCAGTCCCGGGTCCGCGTCCGCACGGACCAGCCCGACCGCCTCCACCAGCTGCTCGCCGGACGGGGTGCTTCCATTGCCGTTCCGGAACGTGAACTGCTCGAGGTAACGGGCCTGGACCCTAGAACCATTGCAGCCGTGGCCCTTGAAAACCAGGTCATGGTGTACGAACTCACGCCGCTTGTTGCCAGCCTTGAGGAAGCGTATATGGAACTGACCAAGGACGATGTCGAATACCACTCCCTGCCCGCTGCGGAGGTAAGCCACCCATGAGCTCCACGACCACCGAATCCATGCCCGCGCGCGAGCCGGCGCCTTCCCCTGCCGGGCACGCCGCCCGCAACGCCGGACGGTCCCTTCCCGGCCCCACCTTTGTCCGGGTCCTCAACTCTGAAGTTATTAAGTTCCGCAGCCTGCTTTCCACGCTGATCCTGCTCGCTTCCACCGCTGTGGTCATGGTTGGCTTCGGCGCCCTCTCAGCATGGGGGACGGGCCAGTTCGCGGATGCGGCCAACCGGGATCCGCAGGCCGCGGCCAGGATGGCGGCCCAGGGCGGAGACCTTGCCGTCAGCGTGCCCACGTCGGGCATCGCCTTTGCCCAGCTGATCCTGGGGTCCCTTGGCGTGCTCCTGATGAGCTCCGAATTCACCACCGGCATGGCGCGGTCCACCTTTGCTGCGGTGCCCCGGCGCCTTCCCGCCTTCGCCGCCAAGCTGGTGGTGGTGATGGTGACATCGTTCGCAGTCACTGCCGTCTCCACCTGGGTGGCGGGCCTGGCGGCGGTGCCCATCCTGGACAACTATGGGCTCAAGCTGGACCTGGGCAGTTCGCAGTCGGTGAAGCTCCTCCTGGTCAACAGTGTCTATGTGGCTGCTGTGGCTGCCATCGGCATGGCCCTGGGCACCCTGATCAGGAATTCGGCCGGCGGCATCATGAGCCTGGTGGGCATTTTCTTCGTGGCACCCATTGCGTTCCAGCTGATTCCCGGGGACTTCTTCAAGGAAGCCCGCAAGTACCTGCCCGGCAACACCGTTGAGCCGCTGACGGCGGCCCAGCACGTTCCGGACACCCTGGAGGTATGGCAGGCGGTGCTAGTCCTGGGCGCCTGGGTGGTCATCCCGGTACTGCTCGCAGCCGTCCTGCTGAAACGCCGGGACGTGTAGCCCCAATCCTGTTTCCGCCACGCGCCCGCGCCGGGCGCGTGGTTTCGGGCACATTACAAATATGCCTGAAAGGCAACTTTTATTGCTCCTGGGTGTTTCCGCTTGGAGTGCCGTCCTGTTGGCGGGAATCAGATCTGTTGGACTGCACAAAGCAAGGCGCATAATGGCGGATCTAGGGTGAAACGACGATGTGGTGCATCACACGGTCCACCGGTGGTCCACCAAGGTACGTCGCTCAACCCATGCTATTTCCCAACAGGACGGCGCTTCCATGCATGCTGACCAGCAACTTTCAAAGTCCCTGAAACCCAGGCACCTGTCAATGATCGCCATCGCCGGCGTCATTGGTGCAGGCCTTTTCGTCGGCTCGGGGGCAGCCATCCAGCAGGCAGGCCCGGGCATCCTCGTGGCGTACGCGGCCGCCGGCCTGGTGGTCATCCTGGTGATGCGCATGCTGGGCGAGATGGCCGCAGCCAACCCTGAGACAGGCTCCTTCTCCACCTATGCAGACAAGGCGCTGGGCCGCTGGGCAGGGTTCAGCATCGGCTGGCTCTACGCCTGGTTCTGGATCATCGTCCTGGGCATCGAGGCCACCGCAGGTGCTGCCATCATGCACCGCTGGGTGCCGGGCATCGACCAGTGGGTGTGGGCCCTTGCCCTCATGGTGCTGCTGACGCTCACCAACCTCGGTTCCGTAAAGTCCTACGGCGAGTTCGAATTCTGGTTCGCCTCCATCAAGGTCGCGGCCATCGTCCTCTTCCTCATCTTTGGCGTCGCCGCCATCCTCGGCCTCATCCCCGGCGTCCCCGCACCCGGCCTGAGCAACCTGGTCAACAACGGCGGGTTCATGCCCAATGGCCCGGGAGCCGTCCTGGCCGGAATCCTCGTGGTGGTCTTCTCCTTCTTCGGTGCAGAAATCGCCACCATCGCGGCCGGTGAGTCCGAAAACCCCGTGGACGCCGTGAAGAAGGCCGTGAAATCCACTGTCTGGCGCATCCTGGTCTTCTACATCGGCTCCATCGCCATCGTGGTCACGCTGCTTCCGTGGAACTCCGCCTCCGTGGCCAAGAGCCCCTACGTGGCCGTCATCGAACTGTTCGGTATCCCCGGCGCCGGAACCATCATGGACGTCGTGGTCCTCACCTCCGTGCTGTCCTGCCTGAACTCCGGCCTCTACACGGCCAGCCGCATGCTGTTCTCGCTCTCCACCCGCGGTGACGCACCCCGTGCCTGGACCCGCATCTCCCGCCGCGGTGTCCCCGCCGCCGCCGTGCTCGCCTCCACCGTGGTGGGCTTCGTGACGGTTGGCCTGAACTACATTGCCCCGGACACCGTCTTCCTGTTCCTGGTCAACACCTCGGGCGCCATTGCCCTGTTCGTGTGGCTGGTCATCTCGGCCTCGCAGCTGGTCCTCCGCCGCCGGATGGGTGCCGCAGCCAAGGACCTGCAGCTGAAGATGTGGCTGTTCCCGTACCTCACCTGGGCGGCCATCATCAGCATCGTGGCCCTGCTCATCGGCATGGTGATCGTGGAATCCACCCGTGAATCCCTGCTGCTCTCGCTGGCACTGGCTGCCGTAGTGGTGGCAGTGGGCGTGCTCCGCTACCGGCGGAAGGGCGCGGAAGCCGCCGGACAGTCCGCAGTAGCAGCCGAGGCAGCTCCGGCGCCCGCAGAATAGGCGCGGCGCTAGACTCGGGACCATGCCTTTGCCTTCCTCTGCCGCAGACCACATCCAGGACCTTGGCGCGTATGTGAGCGCATCGCCGTCGAGCTTCCATGCTGCGCATGAGGGAGGCAGGCGGCTGGAGGAAGCCGGATTCGTCCACCTGGATGAACTGCAGCCGTGGGAGGGTGGCGCCGGATCATTCTTCGTGATCCGCGACGGTGCACTGATCGCGTGGGTGGTCCCGGACGGTGCGGGACCGGCCACGGGGTTCAACATCCTCGGCGCGCACACCGATTCGCCGTCGTTCAAACTCAAGCCCAAACCCACCACCGGCGCCCACGGGTGGCTGCAGGCCGGGGTGGAGATTTACGGTGGACCGCTGCTGAATTCCTGGCTGGACCGCGAGCTCCGGCTCGCCGGCCGCCTGGTGATGCTCGATGGCACGGAGCACCTCGCGGCCACCGGACCGCTGCTGCGCTTCCCGCAACTGTCCATCCACCTGGACCGGGCGGTAAACGAGGGTCTCACCCTGGACAAACAGCGGCACATGAACCCCGTCTGGGGCCTGGGGAACCCCACGGACTCGGACCTGCTGGGTGTGCTGGCGGCTTCGGTTGCCGGCACATCCGTCGATCCGGCGCAGATCGGCGGGTACGATGTCGTCATTGCGGACACACAGGCACCGGCAGTTTTCGGGGGCAAGGGGGAGTTCTTCGCATCCGGGCGCCTGGACAACCTTTCGGCCACGCACGCCGGCCTGGCGGCACTGATTGCCCACGCCGGTTCCGCCGGCACCGGCAGTCCCATTGCGGTGCTCGCTGCCTTCGACCACGAGGAAATCGGGTCCAACTCCCGCTCCGGTGCGTGCGGACCCATCCTGGAAGACATCCTGGTGCGCATCTCCGACGGACTGGGTGCAACGGTGAGCCAGCGGAGGCAGGCCCTGGCGGCGTCGTTCTGTCTCTCCGCCGACGCCGGCCACGCAGTGCATCCGAACTACCCCGAGCGGCATGATCCCGCCAACCACCCCGTGCTGAACGGCGGTCCGCTGCTGAAGATCAATGCCAACCAGCGCTACGCAACGGATGCCTTCGGTGCGGCGTTCTGGGCGCGGCTCTGCGGCGAAACCGGGGTGCCGTACCAGGAGTTCGTCTCAAACAACGTGATGCCTTGCGGCTCCACGATCGGCCCGCTCACCGCCACCCGGCTCGGGATCCGCACCGTCGACGTCGGCGTGCCGCTGCTGTCCATGCACTCCGCCCGGGAGCTGTGCGGCGTGGAGGATCCCCTTCGCCTGGCCGCCGTCACGGAGCTGTTCTTCCGGACCGCGGTGTAGTTCCTTTCCTTTGTGGCACCACAAAGGTCCGTGCGGGTACCCACATAGTCGGGGCAAGCGTATGGATCGGCTGCCAGGACCTGCCTAGCGTTGAATTGGAGATGCCCGCGGGGTGCTTGAGCCAGGTTCCGGCTCGTTCACGTCTACCTTCTGGTATCGCCTTGCCAGGTAAGCGACAGCAGGGCCGTTAGGGCGGCCCGCAGGCATGCCGGGGGAGTGCAGCCCCTCTTCATGCCGCTTCGCGAGTGGGCCGCGACCATGGAGCCGGAATGACATCTGCACGAGGAGACTTTCCCCGCCGAATCCAGCAGCTCGGGATGGCGGATTTGTTTGCCCCTGGAGGGGCTGGCAATCCAGTGGAACAGCCGCCCTCCGGGGCCTCCTTCTCCCGAAGTTCCGAGGCCGCCACGAGCCAGCCCACGAGGGTAAACCTGGGGGGCGTGGCCGTCGACCTGATGGGGCGCGATGAGGCCGTCGCGATGATCATGCAGCGTGCTTTGGCCGGAGGTCCAATGCCGCTGGGTGTGCTGTCTGCAAACCTGGACCACCTGAACCACTTCGGCGAGGGTGGCCGGTGGGCAAACACCCTGGAGGTCGCGCCCATCGAATGGATGACGCTGTTGGACGGTGCACCATTGGTGGCCAGATCAGAGGCACTGACGGGTCAACGATGGCCCCGGCTGGCGGGAAGTGACCTGATCGAGCAGATTCTCGACACCGCGGCGGCTCTGGGGCTTTCGGTCGGGTTCCTGGGCGGAAGCCAGGAAGCGCAACGCCTGGTCGCGGCACGGCTTGAAGCCGACCGGCCGCTTCTGCAGGTAGCCGGATGGTGGGCACCAAGCCGGAAGGTCCTGACAGATCAACCCGCTTCACGGCGGCTGTGCCGCGAAATCCGCGCTGCGGGCGCGGACATCCTGCTGGTATGCCTGGGCAAGCCACGGCAGGAACTCTGGATAGGGGAGTACGGGCACTTCACAGGGGCCAACGTCCTGCTGGCCTTCGGGGCCGTCGTTGATTTCCTGGCCGGGAACGTCCGGCGCGCACCGGCGCAGCTAAGCAACATGGGACTCGAATGGGCGTGGCGGTTGGCCATCGAGCCCCGGCGGCTTGCCAAGCGGTATCTGCTTGAAGGGCCGGAAGCGTACGCGAAGCTCCGCCGACACAGCACCGCACTTGTGCCCGGCGCTCCGTCCGCGTCCCCTGCCCCGGCCAGGGCCGCCACGACCAGAACCTCCAGGCCCACAGGCTTCACACCCGTCAGCGACCATGCCGACATCGCGGCGCTGGTGGTCACCTACAACAACGGAACCGACATTTGCGGGATGCTTGAGAGCCTCCTTCAGGAAACCGCAGAGCAAACGATCAAGGTGGTGGTAGCCGACAACTCGCCCGACCCGGAGACCCTGCTGTGCCTTCAGCAGTACCCAGAGGTCACCGCCTTCGCCACAGGAGGAAACCTCGGCTACGCGGGCGGTATCAATGCCGCTTATGCGAAAGCCGGAACTGCTGACGCTTACCTGGTACTAAATCCCGATCTCCGTCTCCAACCCGGCGCCGTCCGGGCCCTCCGCGCGTCGATGGCAAGGACAGACGCGGCAGTTGTTGTACCCCTTCTGCGCGATGACGACGGGACGATCTACCCCTCCCTTCGGCGGGAGCCAAGCATTCTGCGTGCGCTCGGCGACGCCACCTTGGGCAGCAAATTCCCCGGCCGTCCCGGCTGGCTATCCGAAATGGATTTCGACGCTGAGAGCTACGCTCACCCGCACAAGGTGGAATGGGCCACGGGTGCGGCACTGTTGATCCGGGCCGACGTGGTGGAGAAAGTGGGCAGATGGGACGAGACCTACTTCCTGTATTCGGAGGAGACGGACTACCTGCACCGCGTCCGCGAGCTGAAAGCTGCCATTTGGTTCGAGCCCCTGGCAGCCATGACGCACTGCCGCGGGGGATCAGGAAGTTCTCCAGCACTCGATGCCCTGATGACTGCGAACCGGATCCGCTATGCCCGCAAGTTCCACACCGTGAGCTACGCGCGTGCGTTCCGTGCCGCCGTCGTTCTGTCCGCACTCCTGCGGGCACCGCTTGCCGGACACAGGGGAATCCTGGGGTTGGTGGCCAAGGAATCCCGTTGGGCGGACCTTCCCCATGCCGTCGCATACAGTCCATCCCGCGGCGTGACCGAAGACTTTCCCGCTGGGGCGGTCATCATCCCCGCACACAATGAGGCTTCGGTGCTCGGCAGGACTCTCGCGGCCCTCCGACTGCCTTTAGCCACCGGGCAGGTGGAGGTAGTGGTGGCGTGTAACGGCTGCAGCGATGGCACCGAAGCTATTGCCGGCTCGACACCCGGCGTGCAGGTCCTGCAAGTTGGTGAGGCGTCCAAGGTTGCTGCCCTCAACGCTGCGGACAGAACCGCCACACGCTGGCCGCGCGTCTATGTGGATGCCGACATCGAGGTACCCGTTGAGGCGCTGCGGGCCACTCTGAACGCACTTACCGGTGACGCAGGAGTGCTCTGTGCACGGCCGGCCTTTGCATACGACACGTCCGGAGCCTCCTGGGCAGTCCGTGCCTACTACCGTGCCCGCAACCGTCTGCCGCAATCATCGGAATCCATGTGGGGTGCCGGTGTTTACGGCCTGAACCATAAGGGACATGAGCGGCTGGGAGAATTCCCTTCCCTCACCGCAGACGACTGCTACATTGACAGGCTCTTCAATGACTCCGAAAAGGTGGTCGTCGCGTGTACTCCGGTAACTGTCCGCACGCCCCGTTCCGCCAGGTTGCTTCTATCCACACTCCGCCGGGTATACCGGGGAAACAGCGAATTGAAGGGGATGGGCGGTGCCCGGACGGGCCGGACGCTGCGTGAATTGGCCGCCTCCGTCAAAGGACCGGCTACCGCCCTGGACGCGCTGGTTTACGCATTCTTTGCCCTTGCCGGACGCTTAACGCAGCGGCGGCGCCCCGGGTCGCGTTGGGAGCGGGACGACAGCAGCCGTTGACGGGAACCATGTGAAGCGGGGAGGGGGTGTGTTTGACACCCCCTCCCCGCTTGGTTCCAGGTTAGACGTCCACCGTGAACTTCTTTCCGGCCGGCTTGTTCCGGACTTTCAGCTTTGCCCTATCAATCGCGCAGGCTACGCCGGCGGCAAGTGTAGAGGCCAGGACAGTGAGAGCAACCATGGCGGCGGGGTTGTTTGTACCGTGATAGCTGATGGTCGGAACGGAAGGGGAAAGTTCCGTGGAAATCCGGGCTGTAGGAATCACACCCAGTGCCTTCTGCTCCTGGCCTGCGGACAAAGTGATGCTGTCCGCCAGTTGCATGGCTCTCTGCGCCGCAGTTGCTTCATCCTCCGAAACAACTTCGATGGACACCACAGCCCGGTTGAATGACTGCTGCCATTGGCTTCCCGCGTTGGGCTGATACACGCGGTACCCCTCCCGGATTCCGGTCGCGAAAAGGCTGGTCCCGTTCAAGTCAATGTTTGGCTCAGCGCCCTTAGCTATGGCACGTCGTTGGATTACAGCGGCGAACTGCACAACATCCTGGGAGTCCGATCGAAGAGGATTGCCGGCAGCGGCCCCCGGAGGCGGCAGGAAGACCACGTCCACGCGAGTCCAATAGACGCCCTTGCCATGGCCCGCCGCAATGATGAGCGGCAGCATCAGTGCGAGGACGGCCAGGGCGGCGGGCCACCGGCGCAGCACAGCCCAATCGGGTGCAACCATCCGGGGCCGGCTAGCCATGTCCGGCTCCCGGAATTGCATCCTTGAGCCGCCAGAAGGCTCCGCAAAGTCCGAGGATCAGGAAGAGTGTACCCGCGGCCTGGGGAAATGACAGTGCATCGAAGAATCCCGTCAGCACTACTCCGGCCACTACGCTGGCGGCCAGTCCGGGACCAAGGTTCCTGAAGAGTGGGTGCGAATAGCTTGTTCTCGCCTTGATTGCCACGAACGACGCAGTAACCGCAATGCCGACGAGGGCCGCCAGCCCCAAGGCTCCCGTTTCGACCAACGTGAGCAAATACTGGTTGTCGAGAATCCGGTACCCCGGCAGGAAAGTTCCAAAACCACGCCCAAATACCGGATCGAGTTGCCAAAATGACCAGACAACCGCGTAGCTGTCCGTCCTCGAATCCACGCCGGGGTCGTCGTCGCCGAACAGGTTGAACAGCGTGCTCATCATGCCTGGCACCAGGATCCACACCACGCCGAGCAGCCCCAACGCGGCGACCGCAGCCTTTCGACGGACACCGGGCGTCCAGAAGGGAGCAAGCACCAGCGTCGCAACGGCCACTCCAACAATTGCTGATCTGGAAACGGAAAGTGCGGCTGCGGTGGCAATCGCGGCGACCGGGAACCATCGCATGAGTACGTTCTGTTTCTTGTCGTTCAAGGCCAGTGTTACTGCGATGGGAAAGAACATCGCGAGTACGTAGGCGTACTCCAGGGGATTCCGCGCCGTCGAGGAGGGCCGGTTGAAGCCTCCCCGCTCCTGAAGAGCCCCGAAATCGCTGACTGTGAGCCCGGGAATGGAGATGCTCTCCACGAAAGATTGGCCTGTGACGAACTGGACAACCCCGAGGGCCGCGTACATGCCGCACAGGAGACAGCACCAGCGGAGGAAATGGATCAACCGTTCCTTGCTCGGTATGCCGTCATTGGCAACCGCCAGAATGCTCAGGAATGAAAGGGCCTTCAGCAGCCCAAGGTTGAGTGCATTGCTTTCGGGTTCTGAAAGGGGACGCTGTGAACCTGCGGCATAGCTCGCGACGATGCAAACCAGAAGAATCATCATGGCCACCCGCACCGGCTGGATCGGGGCGGGGAGCAGTCCGACCTCCCGTTGAGCCGTGTACCAGCCCCACCAGGGAAGGAGGATCAGCGCGAGAAGCACTGCCGGAACGCCGGCCCCGCCCAGAGGCTCGATGGCCCGGTTCGACGGGATGGCAAGCAGAACCAAAAGATAAAGCGCCAGGGTATCGACAGCGTCCCACCCCGCTCCGGCCCTTTTGCGCAAAGGGCCCGGGCGTGACCGTGCCCGTGCGGCGGCGTTGCCGGGTGCGGTGCGTTCAGGACTTTGCGGCATTCACGTGTTCCCGCCCGTGTACAGAGCCTTCATCCACCGGCCGGGAACTGCCTTGGGCTCCGGGGTCAGATCCCGTCCGGACTGGTACGGATGCCCGGTTTCGCCTGCCCGTTGCACCCACACCAACATGTCGTCGGCCTTCCACCACAACATCATGGTTCCGTGAAGAGGGGACCGTGTTCCCGGAAGGTCCACCCGGGTTGCGGGGAACCATGTCACGGCGCCGGCGTAGAAGGACCTTGTCCAGTTGACCGGTCAGGATCACCGTTCCAGCGATCCCGGCGGCCACCAGGGCTAAGAGGATCCGACTCCTGCCGCTGTTGTTGGCCACTGCCTCGTCGTCCTGGGAAAGCGGCAGGGAGGTCATTCGTGAAGCAGCGTTGAGATTAAGTGCGTCCTGCAGCGACTTCAGGTTCTCCGGTACCGCGGCGAGCACCTGGCGGAGTACGCCGAGGGTCTCATCGGAATTGCCGCCGGTAACGGAGATGCGGACGATTGGACCATTTGTGGAGGGTTCACGTGCGGCTGTGTACTCGGTGTTGGGGAAACTGTCCGAAACCTCGCGCTGGACTTCTGGCGAATTCAGTTTCACTATCAGAACTCCAAGTGCCTGCTCCAAACCGCCCATGTAGAGAAATGGGTTGTCTCCCGAAACAACCGCGGTTGCCGGCGGTACCAGGGCGACACTTCCCGAGGCCTCGTATTTGACCGGGGCCTGTCCGTAGGCCAGTCCCGCCATGGCAGCTGTTATCAAGATTCCTGCCGCTACGATGTACCACCGACGCCTAAGGCTGTCGTACAGGTCACGTAAGAACATGGTTTGCTCCTTTCCTATTTACGACTAACCAGGGAACTGGCCTGTGCACGAACCAGGGTTTTCAACCGGTCCAGGCCCTCTTTGCCGGCCAGGAGAAGGACGGTGTCCCGTGCCAGCGACCGCACATGATCACGCGCCCAGCGGCAGGTGCCCACGGAAGCCTCCCGCAGCAGGACTGGTTTTGTTGGGTTGTCCACACCAACCAATAGATCCCCAAAAGCCGACGTGTGTTCAGGGCCCGGACTTATGCGCCGTCCGCGGATGCGGTTGCTTACGTTTGTTCCGTGGATGACCTGAAGCCACGCGGCCGGCCCGCCGATTTCAACAACGGGCATGGAGAGGCCCAGCCGATTGTGCCAGTCTGCCCAGCACGTCCGGGGATCATCCCAGTCCTCCCGTACGGAACAGAAGGCGTTGGCCCTGTCCTTGTGTGCATAGATCCTTCCACCTTGGCGGATGAGACCGTTGGTGAAGTAGACAGCTGCCCTTGAATGGTTGATTGGGAGCTTTTGCAGGCGTTCGACGAAGTCAGCCGCAAGTCCGTCATCGTTATCCAGATTTGACGTGATAAGGGTCTGGGCGGCGGCTCCGGTGACGGCTGCCAGATCCTGTACCCGGTCATCCTCTGATACTTCGGTCCGGAATACGGGGGTAAAGACCGGCGGAACGTTGAGTTCACAAAGCCGTTCAAGGAGCCAGGAGGGACTTTCGGGGTCAAGGTAAATGATCCAATGAAAATTCTGGCTGGTTTGGGCCCGTACGGAAGGGAGGCAAAAGGTCTCGAACAGTTCCAGTCTCTGGCGGAGCCACCCGTCTTTGGCGCGTACATAACTTTCGGTACCTGCAGACGGAAGATTGAAGCGGGTCAGAAACACGTGATCGATTGCCCGGGTCATAGTTTCACCTTGTAAATGTGATAGGTCGACTCCCTTGGGAAAGAATCGGTGAGTTTCCCTTGACTGTCGATGTTTATGGACCGGTTTTCGAACAGAACTTCTGCAGAGGAAGCCTTGATCGCTCCAGGCAGCGCAAGTGTTCGATCGCCGGGGCGGGAGTCTGCTCCAATCATCGAGAACATGTAGGCGTAGCCATCGTGGATCTTGAGCATCGTGTCCAGGCCGGCCCCAAAGTCGTATTCAAAGGATTGGGTATTGATGACCGGAGCGAGCTCGCGGATTTGCGAATTGACTGTCCGCATGGCTTCCATCTGGGCTGCACCGCAGAAGCCCGGAGAAACCTGGGCTGCACGAAGGGCACTCCCTGCTTGGCAGGGCCCGTTGAGGCTCTGATTGAAATAGATGATTCCCCTTGCCTCATTAATGATGGAGTTCATTACGGCACCCTGGAGTTGGTCGGGGGCTATGTCTGCAACGTGGCTGCCGCCACCCGGGCCGCCGTTCAGGTTCTCAATGAATTGCCATAAAGGCTGGAGCTTTCCGTCTGCTGCGTCCTGGAGTCGCAGGGCGTCCAAGGTCTTCCCGTAACTGGAGGCGGTTCGGCAGCCTTCGCGGCTTACGGGAACAAGGTTCGTGTTCTTGTACGTTGCAGGATCACAGGTAGGGACGGTGTACCAATACATGTCTACGGAAACCGCATCGGTGAACTCATTGACGAATGCCTGCGCGTCAGCGGCCTTCATGTTGTTGCCGACCACCATGTTGGTGAAATTGGCGTAGCTGAACAGCCCTGCAGGTACGGCCGACCGCAATTGTCCAAGGTGCTTCCGGCCCTCTTCGGGTGTGAACCTTCCGTCGACCTCATCATCCAGTAATGCGCCTACCCAATTCCTGCTGGAAGGCGTGAAAGTTTCGTTGAGCTTTCCGCCAATCCAAAAGACACCATTACGCTCGAATATGGAGTACGGTGTGCTGCTGTCCATCCCCATGTAGGTGTTAATTCCATGCTCTTTGTCGAAGCGGACTTCATCATCGGTGCTGATGCCGTTGTACCAAATTGCTATTGGAAAAAAGGCGGGATCGTCCCAGCCGGCCGCATCAGCCTTGGCGAATGCTTTCCAGTAGTCGGGTCCGCCTTCCCACGGGATGCGCTTCAGGTCGAGTGTTTGTTCGGCGGAGGGGAGCGCGCCTGCGCTGGGAGTGCAGGCGGAGCAGCACAGGCTGATGAGCACGAGGATGGCTGCCGCGGTCTTAATGGGTGTGATTCGCATGCTCACTGATCCCTTCAATATTCCGTATCAGTTGCGCGGCGCGTTCGTCCCATGTGTGGCGTTTGGCGAAGTCCCGGTATCTGGCGGGGGGGTACGCATGGGGATCCGCTTGAAGAATCTGTTTTACCTGCTCAACGAACTGCGACGGTCCAGTGGAGATGGATACGAGGTCGGTATCCAGCCAGCGCACTGAGGGAAGGTCTGTGGCCACAACGGGGAGTCCCGACGCCAAGTAGTCGAGGGTCTTGAGCGGAAACGCTGCCCGGTTGAACGGAGTATCACGGTAGGGCGTGAGCCCCACCCGGGCTGATCCCAGATGCGCCTGCATATCGGAGTATGGAAGTTTTCCCAACCAGGAAACGTTATTGGCCGCCAGGAATGCATCCAATCGCTTTCCAGTTTCCAGGTCCCGTTCAGTACGGGGGCCGATAACCAGCAGCTGCGTACCTGACGCCTGCAGTGCCTCTAAAAGCGAGAGGTCCAGGCGTTCGTTCAACTGACCTGCCAGGACCGCTGTCGGTGTCCTGTTCCCGGATTCTCCTCCCGGTACCGGTATATGACAGCCATTGGGGAGGACCGTCGTATTCTTCACCGTTGCCGGCCGAAGCTGGTCGAGATATTCAGCCAGGCCGGGCGAGACTGCCACCGTCGAATGGGCCGCCCGGAGATTGCCCCCGAGTGTCCGCCGTACTAGGCCGCGGTCCAACCCCATCAGGGGCGCCCCAGCTACCCAGTCATCGGTTACATACAAAATCCTTGCCCCTGGCAGGCCGGCCGGGAAAAGCGCCAAGGGTGACAGCACCAAGGTCGCTAAGGGGGTGATGTGGAGCTTCTGCATGGTGCGCCGAATCGCCGTGTTCATAAGTAACCGGGCCGTTGGCGCTATCGGCCGTCTTGTGAACCCCGGCATTGACATGACGCGCAGGCGGGTGATTCCGGGAGCCACCGACGAACACCCGGTGGGGCGTTTGAGGGTATCCGGGCCACGCACGGCAAGGTGGAGTGGCAGGGGCGGGTCGACCCAGAGAATCGGGATGGATTTGGACAAGGAACGGGCCAGCTGATGGTCGGTTCCCTGGACATCCTCCCAGCGGCTGCCGGCCAGGAAAACTATGGCTTTAGTGGGTGCCATCAGGACCGTCCCCTGATGGTGGGGCCATGACCGGAAGGCGTTGCCAACAACTTCTCCATCGCATTGAAGTCGTCCCGGGCAACGGGTCCGAACAGTCTCCTTGCGTGCTGTGAGAACTGATGGGCAATGAAGCGGCGGGCGGCATCCGCGTCGTTCCGCAACACGGCTTTCTGCTGTTGTCCCTCCAAGGCTCTGCGGTAGAAGTCCTCCTGCAATTCAGCAGCCCTGCACAGGGAAAAACGGTCGGAGACTGTCTTGAGGCAAAAGGCACCGAGGGCTGTGCGTCTTTTCGGGTCTGCGTGCAGGGCGGTCAAGAGTC
This sequence comes from Arthrobacter sp. 8AJ, assembly GCF_902506025.1. Taxonomy (NCBI): domain Bacteria; kingdom Bacillati; phylum Actinomycetota; class Actinomycetes; order Micrococcales; family Micrococcaceae; genus Arthrobacter; species Arthrobacter sp. 8AJ. The sequence goes on from NZ_LR733289.1 coordinate 84,857, forward strand.
CAGCCAGGCTTGAGGACGCAGAAAGCGGTTCGTCGCCGACTCCGTACCAGCCCTGCCGCAGGAACAAGGGAAGGGTCTGGGGGGTGACCAACTCCCAGAAACCGCGTTCACCCTGGACGATGGTTGGTTTTCCGAACGCCATGGCCCGAAGCGCCGAGCTTCCCATGCCGATCACCACATCAGCGGAGGCATATGCCGGACGCGGGTCCGTCAGCTGGCCGGTCAGTTTGACAGCATCCCTGCCCAGAGCGGCGTTGACAACGGATGCGGCTGACTCGACTTCACGGCGGGCGGGGCCGTCGCCGGCGATGACCAGTTGGATCCGCAGTGCGGGCTCTACCCGCCGCACTGCTTCGATTGCAGAAAGGATGCCTTCAAGCTTGAGTTCGGCTGCTAATCGCGTGACGGTGGCCACCACGAACGAGCCACGTTCGAGGCCCCACCGGCGTCTGAAGTCGTCCGCCCCTACATCAACCATCGGGTTGTTTTCTTCCAGGTCGACGGGCGGTTCCATCAGTTCCACCCGGGTGCGTCCAAAGTTCCGTTCCCGATTGAGGATGTCCTCCGTGCCGACCAGCAAGGGCATTTGTTTGGGAATGAACGGGGCAACGGCCATCGACATCACTGTCGACACTGCAACAGCGCGGGAACCCCGCGCGGCGAGCAGACATTCCAGCGCCGGCGGCCATTCATATCCGTGCAGGATGTCAATGCCGCGCTCTTTCACCAACCGGATCAGAGCGCCGACGATCCATGGTGTGGGCCGGTGGGAAGGGCGGGGAGCCTCCACAAACTCAAGCCCGAGACCGGCAATTCGTTTGTTCAATGCGCCTGGTTGCCCGAAAAGGACCACATCATGTCCCCGGCGTTGAATGCCGGCAGCGATTTCAATGGCATTCGTCTGGCTGCCGCCGACGCCAAGGTCATGGGGGAAAACGAGAATTTTCATGACAGCGCTGCTGTTCTTAGCGGGGCAGAGCCGACATTGCGGAGGTTCCTGATGAGGTCCCGGCGAAGGTAGAGAAGCCAGAGCGTGCCGCTGCCCGCTGCCGCGCCGCCGGCAATGAGGGCGAGAACTGCATTTGGCTGCAGGGTCGCTGCCAGCCAGGCCAGCCCGCCAACGGCCAGCCCCACCGCGGCCGGCAGAAACATGCCCTTGAACATTCCGCCGATGTCCAGGCCGGTTTTGTGCAATCTGCGCAGGTACAGCGGAAACACAACCAGGCCAGTCACCAGCGCCTGCGCAGCTGCTACGCCCGGGACCCCGAAGAGCTTTGATCCGGCGATCAGGGCTGGAACAAGGACCAGCAGGCTCCCTGCCTGGATATAGAACACAGTGCCGGACTGGCCCAGGACCACAAGGAAGTCGTAGGCAAGATCGCAGAACATCTTTGTGAAGGCGGCGAGTATCAACCAGGAAAGAACTTCTGCCGAAGGCAGCCAATCCGATCCGTACAGCAATAGGATCAAAGGCTGGGCGCAGCCCACCAGGAAAAGCATGGCGGGAAGGGCCGCGCACGTCAGTATGGCGAAGATGGCGCCCGGGAGCGAGTTCATCCGTCCGCGATCGTGCTGAAGTGACGAGAAGGCGGCCGGTGCGACGCGGCGCAGCGGCTGGGCAAGGATACTGACCGGCCAACTCGAGAGGTTGAAGGCCAGGACGTAGAAACCGAGGGCTGTGGAACCAAGGACGGCGCCGGTGGTCAGTTGGTCCGCGTAGCCCAAGGCGAAGAAGATGATGCTCGTGCCCGCCAGAGGCAGCCCGAACCGGAGCAGTGGCATGACCAGCTCCCGGTCCAGGCCCAGCCGGTAGGGGACCGGGGACGCCCGAAGGAACATCACGGCGGCGAGCAGGCTGCCGGCCACACGGCCGACGGCCAGCGCCATCGCTCCCATGCCCGCAAGAGCCAGGACCAGGGACAGCAGGGCCCCCACCCAAACATTCACCTGGTCGATCCCCAGCCGCGTCTTTTCGCGGAAATCCCGCTGAAGCAATGCGGCCGGGGAAGCCACCACGCCGTTGATCAGGACGCTGAGGATCAACACCCTGATGACGTCCGTGGCGTGTGGATCTCCCACGGCGGCGGTAAAAGCCGGGGCGGCAACAATGGCCGCCCCGCAGAACAAGGTGCTTCCCGCCACGGAAATGGTGTTGACGGTGGGCACGATCCGGGCCGGATCTCCCGGCCACCTGACGATGGCCAGGGAAACGCCGAGTTCGTTGAAGCTCAACACCGCCATGAGTGCCACCAGCGCCACCGCGAAGGTGCCGAATGACTCCGGTCCCAGCACACGGGCCAGGACAATGCCGATGCCCAGCGTGCCCAGCCGGGAAAGTACCGTATTCAGGACACTCCAGCCGAATGCACTGGAAGCTCCGGGGCGGGGCGCGGGTTCCATCATGATGTCTTCACAGCATCTGCCAGCACCTCTGCGACCCGCTGCTGCTGGTCCGCGGTGATGTGCGGGAACAGCGGCAGCGACAGGATCCGGCGGGCGGCTTCTTCGGCAACAGGGAACGAACCGGGAGTGCCGCCGGCGTACGCCTCGCTGAGGTGAACCGGGACGGGGTAGTGGATGCCGGCGTGGATCCCGGCAGCATGCAGCGCCCGGAGGACCGCATCCCGGTGCTGGACCCGGACCACGTACAGGTGCCACACATCCGCGTTTCCGGGCGCCTCCTGCGGAATGTCAACCCCCGGCACGCCGGCCAGAAGCGCCGCGTACCGTTCCGCGGCTGCGCGCCGCCGCTGGTTCCACCCGTGAAGCCTGGCAAGTTTTGCCTTGAGGACTACTGCCTGGACCGTGTCCAGCCGCGAATTGAACCCAATGGCCTCATGCCGGTACTTTTCTGAGCTGCCGTGCGCGCCCAGCAGTCGGACCCGTGCCGCAAGGCCGGGATCGTTGGTCAGCACCGCTCCGGCATCTCCGGCGGCGCCAAGATTCTTGCCAGGGTAGAAGCTGGTTCCTGCCGCCGCGCCCAATGTACCGGCCTGGGCTCCAAAGCGTGTTGCACCCTGCGACTGTGCAGCGTCCTCGATGATCACGGCACCGCAGGACTGCGCGATGGGCACCAGGCGCTCCACGAACGCGGTCTGCCCGAACAAATGGACCGGCACTATGGCCTGCGTTCTGGATGTGACGGCGGCCGCCACGGCGTCCGGATCAATCAGAAGGTAGTGGGGGTCGACGTCGACGGGTACCGGGACTGCCCCGATGCGGCTGACTGCCTCTGCCGTTGCGATGAAGGTATTCGCGGGGATGATCACCTCCCCGCCGGGGCAGACACCCCCGGCCCGCAGGGCAAGTTCCAGGGCGTCGGTTCCGTTGGCAACGCCGACGCAGTGCCCGGCGCCCGCAAACGAGGCGTACGCGGCCTCAAAATCTGCAACGGCCGGTCCGCCGATAAAGGAAGCCGTGGAAAAGACGTCAGCCAGTTCCGCCATGACTTCCTCATGGACCTCCGCCTGCTGGGCGGCGAGGTCCACCAGTGGAATGGTCTGTACGTCTATCCCGGTTCTCATGACATCCCCCGAAACTTGAAGTTCTCCCCGTTGATTTCGTGCGCCGGCACACCCACCCACGTCTGGCCATCGGGAACGTTGCTGAGGACCGCCGCGCCCATACCCACCGTGGCGTAGGCCCCCACGGACGTCCGTTCACGCACGCTGGCGTTCATGCCCAGGTACGCTCCCCGGCCGATCCGGACTCCGCCGCCCAGCGACACTCCCGCAGCGAATGTGGCGAAGTCGGCCACGTCGTCGTCGTGCGTGAATGTCACCGACGGCATGGCGACCACGTGCGAGCCCAGCGTGACGGCCGCGGTGAGTGTGACGTTCCGCAGCAGGATGCTGCCCCTCCCCACACGGCACCCCTCGGGGTACTGGACGGAGGGATCCACGGCGATGGCGTAGCGGGCCTCGGTGAGGCCCAGCGCGGTCAACCGCTCCACCACAGCTTCACGGACCCGGCCGGAGCCGATGCAGACCAGGACGAACGCGTGCGTGTACTTGGCGGCGTCGTCGATGGTCCCGAGCACGGGCGCCCCTTCCACGGTCACGCCCGCCATTTCCTTGTCGTCATCAAGCAGGCCGACGACGTCGTACTGGCCGCTGCTGCGCACCATCGCCAGGACTTCGCGGGCCAGGCCGCTGGCAGCTATCAGGATCAGCTCACTCATGTGCGCATCCCGGCGGCCGCAGCCCGGATGGTGCTGATAATCCTGGCCAGCCCTTCGTCGTCGAGTTCGTGGTAGACGGGGAGGATCAGCGTCCTGTCATTGAGCCGCTCCGTCTGCTGCAGCAGGGCCCGGCCCGCGTTCCGCCACCGGTAGGCGGGCTGGCGGTGGGCGGCCATGATCCCCCTTCTGGCCGAGATGCCGGCTTCCGCCAGGAGCTCCATCAATCCGTCCCGCGTAGTCCCAAAGTTCGGCAGGACCTCCACCCAGAACGACTGGAAATTGGTGGTGCCATAAGGAGGATCCGACACCAGCCGCAGTCCCGGTACCCTCGAGAGGCCGGCAACATACTGCGCTGCGATGTCCCGCCGCCGTGCCAGCACCTCCGGCAGCCGGCCCAGTTGCACCAGCCCGACGGCGGCCTGCAGGTCCGTCATCCGGTAGTTGAACCCCACCTCAAGGTAGGACTCCGGCGGAGCGAGCAGTGAACCGTGCCGGTCCGCAGCGGACACGCTCATCGAGTGCTCGCGCAGGGTCCTGGCCCGGGCCGCCCAGTCAGCCCGGTTGGTGGTGAGCATGCCGCCCTCACCGGTGGTCAGGATCTTGCGCGGGTGGAAGGACCATACGGCAACATCCGCGCCCGCACCCACCGGCCGTCCCTTGTAGGTGGATCCGACGGCACATGCTGCGTCTTCAATCACGGTGATTTCGTGCCGGTCGCACAGCTCGCGGATGGGGTCGATGTCCAGCGGCACGCCGCCCTGGTCCACCACGATCACGGCACGGGTGTCCAAAGTGAGCGCAGCGTGGATGGTTTCCGCGGTCACGTTTCCGGTGGCCGGGTCAACATCGCAGAACACCGGGCGCGCCCCAACATATGTCACGGCGTTTGCGGTGGCGATGAACGACAGGGACGGCACAACCACGTCGTCCCCGGGCCCGATTCCCGCGACCACCAGCGCCAGGTGCAAGGCCGTGGTGCAGCTGGACGTGGCAACCGCATGGCGGACTCCCTGGAATTCGGCGAAGCGCGATTCAAATTCCTTGACCTTGGGCCCCTGCGCCACCCAGCCGGACGCCACCACCTCAGCCAGCGCCCGGGCTTCCTCCTCACCGAGCCAGGGCTTCATGACGTTGATCCGGGCAAGAACTGGTTCAGCAGTCATCAGGCACCAACCTTCCGTGCAGCGGCGATCTCGTCGCGCAGCGGCAGCCACCAGGTGACCAGTTGCCGCAGTCCCTCTTCCAGTTCCACTTCGGCCTTGAAGCCAAGGTCGCGGGCGGCGGCGGAGGTGTCAGCCAGCCGGCGCACCACGCTGTTTACCTGGCGCGCGGGCCCGTGCTCCACGGCGAGGCTGGAGCCCATGACCCGCAGGAGTGCCTGCGCCATCTCCAGCAGGCTGGTTTCCGTACCGCTGGCCACGTTGTAGGTCCCTTCAACGACGTCACTGCCGGCGGCCAGCACGTTCGCGCGGGCGACGTCGGCGGTATGGATGAAGTCCATGGTCTGGAGTCCGTCGCCAAAGATCAGCGGCGGTTCCCCGTCCATGATCCGCTCCATCCAGCGCACCAGGACCTCGGTGTACAGGCCGTGGACGTCCATCCGGGGCCCGTACACGTTGAAGTAGCGGAGCATCACGTAGTCGAGGCCGGTCATGGCCCGGAAGCTCCTGGCCATGCCTTCATTGAAGGACTTGGCTGCCCCGTAGAAAGTGTCGTTGTTCGCATGGTGGTGCCGTTCCGTGGTGGGAAACTCTTCAGCCATCCCGTACACGGAGGCGCTGGACGCCGCCACGAGCTTGGCTACCTTGTGCTCCGCGGCCGCTTCGAGGACATTGAAGCTTCCGTCCACCAGGACCTCCAGGGCCAGCCGCGGCTCCTCGGCACACTGGGTGATGCGGATGGCCGCCTGGTGGAACACCAGGTCCTTGCCGCGGGTGAGGTCATGCACCAGATCCCGGTCCTGGATGTTGCCCTGTACCAGCTCAACCTGCCCGGATGCCATGGCGCCGGCCAGGTTGTCCAGCCTGCCGCGGACCAGGTTGTCGAGCACGTCGATATGGCTCACGCCGGCGTCCAGGAGGGCGTCCACCAGAGTGGATCCGATGGTGCCCGCCCCGCCGGTGACCAGGACGCTGGCCCCCTCAAGGCGGCTCACAGTGCTTCCTCCAACTCGGCCCCGGAGCCACCCAACGCGGCGCCTGTCGCGGCCAAGGCAGAACCGGCCACGGGAGTGGGGCGCCCGTCCTGGGTCAGGCTGCGGGTCACCGCTTCCAGGACGGACAGCACGCGGAGACCGGATGCGCCGCCTGTCCTGGCGTCGCGGCCGTTGCGGATGCAGGACGCGAGTTCAGCCACCACCTGGCCGAGGGCCTCGCGCTCGGGCAGCGCGGGGGACCAGGTGTCGCCGAGGCGGTAGGAAACGGCGGTGGAGGCTCTTTCCCCGGCCGATTTGGGTTGCCGGTCCAGGCTGACGCCCCGGTCATAGACGCTAAGCCGCTGCTGGGGGTTCAGGTCATCCCACACCAGGGTCCGCAGGGAACCACCGATCACCATCTGGCGGATCTTGGTGGGGCTCAGCCAGTTCACGTGCACGTGGGCGGTGGCATCGTTGGGAAGCCGGAAATTCAGGTGCCCCACGCAGTCCCGCCCGGTTCCCAGCGGGTCCGCACCGAAGGCGGACACGGTGGCGGGGTTGAGTCCGCCGGGGAGGACAAAATCGAGGATGGAGAGGTCGTGCGGCGCGAGGTCCCAAAAGACATCCACGTCGGGCTGCACGAGCCCCAGATTGATCCGGGTGCAATCCACAAACAGGATCTCTCCAAGGGACCCGGACTGGACCAGTTCCTGCATCTTGAGGACGGCCGGGGTGTAGCAGTAGGTGTGGTCCGCCATCAGGACCAGCCCGTTGGCATGTGCTTCGGCCACCATCTCCAGCCCGTGTTCCCTGCTGTCTGCCAGCGGCTTTTCCACCAGGACATGCTTCCCGGCCCGGAGCGCCGTCATGACCGTTCCGTGGTGGGTGCGCGCCGGCGTCGCGATGGCTACCGCGTCCACCTCAAAGGTGTCCAGCAGCTCATCCAGTGACTCCACGCAGGGGATGTCCCCGAGCGTGGCGGCAAGTTTCCGCGCCCGCTCGACGTCCAGGTCGCAGATGGCCACCAGGTCCCAGTCCGGGCTGGCCTGGAGGTTGCGCGCCAGGTTTGGTCCCCAGTAGCCGGCACCCACGACGGCGATGCGGAGTTTGGGCGCAGGTTGCGGTTGGGTGGCGTGGAATGGATTGGTGAAGGCTCTCATGTCACTTTCTTCCCATTTTGTGGATTTGCTAGTAAGCGCCCGATGGCCGGACTACAGCCCGGAACGTCCGCCAAAGAATCAGCAGGTCGCCCGCGAGGGACCAGTTTTCGACGTAGTAGAGGTCCAGCCGGACCGCTTCCTCCCAGGGGAGGTCCGAGCGGCCGTTGATCTGCCACAGTCCGGTGATGCCCGGCTTGATCAGGAGCCGGCGGCGGGTGTGGCGTTCATAGCCGCTGACCTCACGGTCCAGCGGGGGCCGGGGCCCCACCATGCTCATGTCGCCCAGCACCACGTTCCAGAGCTGGGGGAGTTCGTCCAGTGAGTACTTCCGCATCCAGCGTCCGCAGCTCGTGACCCTGGGGTCGTCCTTCATCTTGAAAAGCACCCCGGCGCCCTGGTTCTGCTGGTTCAGGGCCGCCAGCCTCGCCTCGGCGTCGACCACCATGGAGCGGAACTTGAACATTCCGAAGACCTGGCCGTCCTTGCCGATCCGGTCCTGGCGGAAGAGCACGGGACCAGGGCTGTCCAGCCGGACGATCAAGGCGATCAGCAGGAGCACGGGTGAGAGCACCAGGAGGGCAGCAAGCGCAGCCGTGACATCAATGACCCGCTTCAAGGCGTGCTTCGCTCCGGTGTATTGCGGAATGTCCACGTGCATCAATGGCAGGCCGTCTACGGGCCGCCAGTGGACGCGGGGCCCGGCCACGTTGGTCAGGGTTGCCGCGAGAATCAGCTCGGTGGACGATTCCTCGAGTTTCCAGCCCAGTTCACGGATGAACTTGTTGCCGCCCGGGAGGGGACCGGCGATGATCACAGAGTCCGCCTGGACCAGGCGGACTGTCCTGGCAATGGCGTCCGTGGAGGAGAGCACGGGCACTGTTTCGTCTTCCACCCGCAGGCCGGCTCCCCGCCGTGCCCCGGGAAGGCATGCGCCCAGGATCTCGTATACAGCTCCCGACTTGCGGACCTGCTGAACCACATAGCGGACATCTTCCGGTTCGCCCACCACTACGGCGCGCGAGAGGTGGCGGCCTTTTGCCTTCTCGGCGGTGAGCCGGCGGCGGAACAGGTGGCGGTTCACCGTCAGGGCCGCCAGGCCCAGCGGGAGGGACACGGTCACGAACGCGCTGGCGCCGTGGATGGAGAACACCACCGCGGCGAGGGCCATGAGGCCGAAGATGTGCAGTGTCGCCGAGGCCACGCGCTTGTACTCATCGGCCCCGATGCCCAGCACCTTGAGGTCCCTGCTGTGGTAGAGCTCAAGTGCGCCCAACCAGGCAACGGTCAATGCCGCGGCCGCGGCAGCCGCTCCGCCGTCCCTGGGTCCCTCCGGCGAAAATCCTGCTTCCGAAAGGAGGAAGCCGGCGTAGGCGGCGGCCATCACCACTGCGGCGTCCGTGCACCTCAGAAGATTGATATGCGTGGAAATCCAGGCCGCGGTTGCCTTCCTGGTCCGGACTTTCACTGCCAAGGAGGTTCGGGCCGCCGACGGCAGGGGAAAGCGGGTTCCTGCGCTTTCCCCTGCCGCCTGCTGCCCTGTTCCCGCCCGCTGTGCAGCAGCGGGGGAAACAGGCCAGTCGAACGCTGCGCGCCGGGTCCTGGCTACTGGTATTTCTGCCATGGTCACCCTTTCCGGCGTAGCCGCCTGTCCTCTGGCCGTGAAGCAAAGTTAGCCGCAGACGGCCGGGTATTGAGGGGATGGGCAAGGCCTTTGTGGCTCTTGCAGGGGAAGGCTGTGGAAACTGCGGTTACCGCAAATCCAGGGGTTTTCCTACAAAACAGGCAGGACGTACGGCTCCGTGGCCGCCGAGCCCTTATCCGTGGCGAGTGCCGTCAGCTGTGCCCGGGACTCGACACCGAGCTTGCGGTAGATCGCCGTGAGGCGCACTTCGACCGTACGCACGGACACATACAACGTCCCGGCGATCTCCTTGTTGCGCATGCCCCGGGCCACCATTTTCGCGAGGACCCGCTCATGGTCTGCGAGCATCAGCATGGCCGGATTGCCCTGCGGGTGGACGGGCTCCACGCGTTCGTCCAGCAGGAGGGCATCCACATGCTGGGTCCATGCGTCTGCGCCGGCCTCATCGAACATCACCTTCGCCCGCAGGAGCGCATCACGCGCCTCCCGCAGCCGGCCAAAGGCATGCAGCCGCTCCGCGTAGCACATCAGCGTCCTGGCCCGCTCAAGCGTGTGACCGTTCCTGCCCTCCAGTGCCTGGCAGAAGAGCTGCAGTGACCGCTCGCCGTCCGCCAGCATCGCGCGGCTGCGGGCCACCACCATCATCAGCCAGGGGGAGCGCAGACCCACGGAGCGGCTTTCAAGGCGCAGGAGTGCCTGGGTGGCTTCACGGTGCCGGTTCAGGCGGATCAATACCTCCACCAGGTCGGCCTCACAGCGCAGCAGGGTGGGGCTGCCAAACTTCATGCCGATCTCGGCGGCCCGGGACAACTGGGCAACAGACTCTGCCAAGTCCCCGCGCAGGAGGGCGAAGTGGCCCTGGCAGGCAGCAAGTTGGGCCATGATGGCCGGGTGGCTTTCGGCCCCTGCGTAGCGCTGGGCTTCGACCGCGCAGACCTGGGCCCGTGCAGCATCGCCCAGGGCGTAGGCGCGCCACACCCGGAAGTAGTACCGCATCCCGCGGTGGTATTTGATTTCAGGCTCGGAAAGCTCAAGGTCATCGATCAGCTTGACGGCAGCGCGCACATTCCCCGCCCGGATTTCGTTGTCCACCGCCATGAGGGCTGCGGTTTCCCGCCAGTTGATGTGGGCTGGCTCGGCGGAGCTGCGGAGCATGGCAAACGCTTCATGGGCACTCTCGTAGTGCTCCGCGTACGTGAGCGCGCGCCCCTGCACCAGGATGCCGGCTGTGCGGGTGGCCCCGGTTTGATCGTACTTTCGCCCAAGGTTTGCGGTGTCACCGCTGACGGATTCGATCAGGACCTTGGCCCGGTCGGCCAGGGCCAGGCACTGGGCGGACGCCGACCCCTGGAATCCGCCGGCGAAGTGGAGAAGCTCGGCGGCGTCCTTCAGCTCCCACCGCTCGGCATAGTAGAGGGCCCCGATGGCCAGCAGGCTGGCGGCATAGGCCGGATCGTGCTGTCCGAATTCCTTGACGAGGCGCAACACCATGCTCGAGCGGACGGAGGCTCCCTGGGCAAACTGGATCTCGAATGACAAGCCGGTCAGCCGCAGGATCAGGGCGGGATTGCGCGTTACCCGCTGCGCCCATTCCAGGTAGCGCCGCGCATACACGAATTCACCGCGGTTGAACAGCAGTTCGGCCACGCTCGTGAGCCGGGCCGCCGTCTCCGCTTCCCACGGATTGACGGTGAGGGCGCGCTCGATGTACTCCACGGCAAAGGAAACCTCCCCGCCCCGGATCAGGTCCACGGCATGGCGGAGCAGCTGGAAAGGCGTCTGGCGCTCCAGGGCCGTAAAGCTGAGGTGCCAGCGCCGGGCATAGGGGTCCGTGTCGGCGGCTGCTTCTGCAAGGGCGCGGTGGTTGGCGGTGCGGACCGCGGGTGTCATGGCGGAGAACACGTAACCGCGGAGCAATTGGTCGCCGATGCCCAGGTGTGGCCCGGTCCGTTTGACCAGTCCCGCGGTCAGCAGTTCATCCACACTTGTCCACACGTCGCGGTCAATCTTCTCGATGGTGGAGATGTCGCTGCGGCAGGACAGCGCAAGCAGGTCCAGGACGTTCCGCGCGCCAGGTGTCAGCGAGCCCACCAGCGCCGCGTACTCTGCGTCAAAGCTGCCGCTGGAGGGCAGCGGGACGGGCAGCGCGTACTTGCCCTCAGCATGACGTTCAATGAGCCGGTCATAGAGTTCGACGGCGGCAAGCGGGTTGCCGCACGTGGCTGCGGCAACCGCGTGGGCGGCCGCCGTCGTGGTCCGTTTCGTGGGCACGCTTTCCAGCATCCGCACTGTGTCGCTGTAGCTCAGCGGAGCGAGCAGCAGGCCGGGAAGGCCGCTGAAGGGGCCCTCCGGGAGATCCTCCCGCAAACTGACGAACAGGACGATGTCCGTGCCGGCCAGGCGCCGCGCGAGGAACCCAAGGACTGCCTGGCTGCCGGGATCCAGTTGGTCTGCGTCATCAATCACGATGATGGTCCGTGATGACGAGCGCTGGTGCAGGCCCTCGAGCAGCATGCTGGACACGGCGGGGACGCTCAAGGCACCGGCCGTGTCCCGGAGGAGTTCATCTGCGATCCGGTTCAGGACGGGATCGTCCATGCCGTTCAGGAGGGCAGTCAACCCGGACAGAGGCCAATCGGATTCAGCGGCGCTGGCGGTCAGGAACACAGTACGGTAATCCGCCAGGGTGGGAATCTCGGACAAGAGTGCGGACTTGCCCGTGCCCTTCCGGCCGATGACTGCCAGAGTGCTTTCCTTGGGCCCCCGGACCACGGAAAGCACGCGGTCCAGTTCTTTGCTCCGCCCGATAAGCGCCATGGTGTCCCCATTCGTCGAAGAAGGAGACCGCATTCTTGAACTGACCAATTCGATGCCGACCCACGCTCCCCAGCGCGGGTTGAGCCGACAATGCGAATATAGTGCCGAAACGAACATTGGCACCAGCTTGTTACCTGCTGAATTCCATCAAGATTTCATCTCCGACTTGCTCAAGATTGCAGTCCAGTTATTCAGGACCACGACCCGGGACGAAAGTCCCTCGCCAAGCCGGAACAGGAGGGCTATGCTCTCTCGCGTACGCCCTGGATAGGTTCAATGCCCGGACGCAGGTCGGAGTTTGCCAACTGGGCGGCCCCGCACGGCAGCCGCTGCCGCATTGTTCCGTACTGCCCTTTCCCGGTGCGGGGAACATGGAAGCCGGTTGGAGCCCGTTCAGGGGCTGGGTTTTGTGGCCCGCCTGTAGCTTTAATTCAAGATTGACGCGCGGAATTCCTCCCACAAAGCGGATGCTGAACGGCAATTTTTTGAAATGGTGGCAGGAAGACTTTGCGAAGACTTTCATTTTTAGCCGGACACGGATGACCACTAAAGTCGCGGCACAAACGGCGGTATTGCAAATAACTTCGAATTCCCGTGTTTAGAAGGGGATAGGCCCCGGTCCGCCATGCCGGCGGGCCGGAGCCGCTCCTTGTTCAGTTATTCATTCAGTTGTCTATTCAGTTATGGGTTCCACTAGGCCGCCGGCTTGAGGGCGGTCCGCCAGGCGGCAACAGCCCGTGCGGCACTCAGGGTCCACGTGGCCGTTCCGCTGGCCCCCGCCGTTGCCTGCGGTTTGTCCGCCTGCTCCGCGATCTGCCCAGCCGCTGCCTCCCAGCGTTCGGTCCAGCCCGACGGGGCGGTGACCACGGGTGCGCTGCAGTCGCAGGCCACCCCGCCAATCAGCATCGCGCCGTTGCTGGCCGTGGTGATGCTGCCCACCGTGATGCTGGTGGCCGAGTAGCTGGTGTCAGCGGCGGTCACCACCGGGCTGTCCAGGGGCGTGGTGTTGTTGACGCCGCGGTAGGCGGTGATGCCGCCACCCCACTTGGCCGCCGAACTGAGCGTCCAGCTGTACGTTCCCGGATCCGAGGCACCCACCACCTTGTAGTACGCGAACGCCCGTGCACCGGAGGTCGAGGTGCTGTTGATGGATTTTGCATTGACCATTGCCGTCCAGCCGGCAGGGGCGGTCAGGTTCGGGTTGAGGTCCGTGGTGATGGAGGCGACCAGGACGTCACCCGCCGCGGTACCGGCAGGAACCGTCAATGACGCAGTGGTCACGGCAGTCCCGGAGTTGGAGGTGCTGGAACTCACCACGGTAATGCCGCCGGTTGCCGGCGGTGGTGCCGAGCCGACGGTGATGGTGGCCGTCGCCGACGACGATCCCGTGGCATTGGTCGCCGTGAGTTTGGCGGTGTAGGTCCCGGCCGTCGTGTACGAGTGGCTGGGGTTCTGTGCTGTGGACGTGCCGCCGTCGCCGAAGGTCCATGCCCACGAGGTGGGTGCATTGGTGGACGTATCAGTAAAGGCCACATTCAGGGGCGCGGCACCCGACGTCGGGTTGGCGGTGAATGACGCTACCGGAGCCTGGCCTGCGGGCGGCGGGGTGCCGCCGAGCGACCGGTCCGAGAACCAGTAGCGCTTTGCCACGTTGTCGCTGGCCATGACCACCAGTCCGGTGGTGTTGTTCACGCTCTGCTTGCTGGTGGTCACGTCATTGATGTTCGACGACGACGCTGCCTGCATGATGGGCGTGCCGCGGCCGGAACCGAAGACGGGATTGTCCATGGACGCGGTCTTCTCATAGATGCTTCCCGCGACGCCGGAGTAGGCACAGCCGGAAACCGACGTTGGCGGTGCCGTGTGGAACGCCCGCACCAGGTTGTTCTGGGTGTCCAGGATGATTTGCGGCCGCGAGACGCAGTCGCCGGTCTTGGCAATCGTGGACTGCGTGAATGCTCCGGTACCGGGCTTGAAGACCAGGAGGATCAGCTGCGGCAGCGTCTTGTCGCTGGAGATGTCGTTCAGGCTCGTCTTGACCGCCGCGAAGACCCGGCCGGTGGTGTCCGCCTGCAGCGTCTTGAGGTTCAGGTGGTCATCGGACTGGCCGTTGCCGCGCAGGGCCGGCTGCAGTTTCCAGGAGGAGTTGGCAGCATCTGAATCCTTGTGCGTGGCCCACCAGACGGTGTCGGCCTTGTGGTCACTCCACATGACACCTACTTGCCCGTTGCCGAAGGCCACCACCGCGGAGATGTCATCCGGAGCGGGGTTCGGGTTGCTGACGGGAAGGACGAAGGGGGTCCCCCAGGAGGCGCCGCTGTTGGTGGCGGCGTTCATGTACACGGTGTTGGTGTATCCCGACGTCGAGTTTCCGGCCACCTGCGTCCAGGTCGCCCAGACCCGGCCGGTGGTGTCCTTATCGATCGTCATGGATTCACTGGAATTGTTGGTGATGGTGGTGGGGAATCCGCTGTCGAGCGTGTATTTGCCGCCGGCGTAGCTGTACCGGTAGAGCTTGGCCGAGGAGTTGGAAAGTGACGGCTTGGGTGTTCCATCGCCGGTGATGGTCACCACGTGGGAGGCAATGTAGAGGTGGGACCCGTCCCACATGGTGTCCGCCAAGGTGCTTCCCCTGGTGTCATTGACCACCCCGGTGTCCACCCAGCTGTTGGAGGCCCGGTCCAGCCGGTAGATGCTCCATCCGGTGCCGGACTTCCACATGTCGGCCCACCACGATCCGTCATTCCACCACAGCTTGCTTTGCGGCTTGTCCGACGTCGGCGGATTGGACACCCCTGAATACGCAATGCTCTGCGTGCCATAGACGGGATCCGCTAAGGCCGTACCGGGCAAACCGAGGATGGAGGCCGCCAGAACCATTGCAACGGCAAGGGCCTGGCCTGTCCGGCTGAAAAAGTGTCTGCGTCTGAGCTTCATAAGGGAACTCCTGGGGCATAGGAAGAATTCGGGGAACGTCTGCCCGTTTGGCCCAGTCACAAAGAGCTCTCAGCCCCCAAGTACCGAGAAGCGTATGCCCGGACAGGAGCTGGGGCAATGCAAGTGCCATACCTAAATAGGGGTTTCTCCCATCCCCCTACCTAACGTTTTCCCGGCACCCGGTTCCCCCTATACCTAATCTTTTCGGCCTCCCCCAAGCCCTTTACTTGCCTAACAGGGGGTAAACCCCAGGTAAAAAGTGAGTACCTACTACTCGTGATACCCGCATTAGGTAGGGGGTAGTCTTCCGGAACGGCCAGAGGATTGGCGACGGTTTGCTGGGGGGTCAGCGACCAGACCATGACCGGATGAAGCGTTAGTGCCACCGCCATAACGGCCGGCGGCCTTGTCAAGAATCCGAACTGTCATGAAGTGGTGAGGCAATTGTCGATTTCCCCCCAACTTCCAGCTCTCTTTTCCGAGCCGGGACATTTATTTCCACAAGCCTCAATCAGCGTGGTCATTCCCACCCTGAACGAGGAAAAGAACCTCCCCTGGGTTCTCCGCCGGATGCCCTCTTACGTCGATGAGGTGATCATCGTCGACGGCCGCTCGCAGGACAAGACTGTTGAAGTGGCCAAGGCCCTCCGCCCGGACGTGGTGGTGGTCAATGAAACCCGCAAAGGGAAGGGTGTGGCCCTCCGCGCCGGCTTCAACGCCGCCAAGGGGGACATCATCGTGATGCTGGACGCGGACGGGAGCATGGACCCCCAGGAGATTGGTTGGTTCGTTGCACCCCTCCAGCACGATTTTGATTTCGTGAAGGGCTCCCGGCACGTCACCGGCGGCGGGTCGGAAGACCTGACCCGGCTGCGGAAGGCCGGCAACCGGGCGCTGACCGGACTCGCTAATGCTGTACTGCACAGCAACTACTCGGACCTTTGCTACGGGTACATCGCCTTCCGCCGGGAATGCCTGCAGGTGCTGGAGCTGCAGTCGGACGGCTTCGAGATCGAGACGGAACTTATCGTCAGGGCCGCCAAGGGCGGGCTGAGGATCGCCGAGGTTCCCAGCCTTGAGCTCGACCGGATTTCGGGAGCATCCAACCTCCAGACGTTCCGCGACGGGTGGCGGGTGCTGCACACGCTGGCCCGGGAATGCACCCTGTGGGAGGCACCCACGGCAGGTGCCCGCCCGGAGGCGCTCCGCCGCGTGAAGTACACCTACTCCAACGTCCACTTCCCACGGCTTCCGGTGGATCCGCACAGCGTCCTCGCCCCGGCCGTAAAACAGCATGACACCCTCGTCGCGGCGGTGAGCCGGCATGCTTGACCGCATCAAGCCACTGTCCGTGACAGTGGTGATCTGCGCGTATACCTCCGAGCGGTGGGGAATGCTGCTCGACGTCATCGAATCAGTCCGCAACCAGACGCTTGCCCCGGACCAGGTGCTGGTGGTCATCGACCACAACGAGGACCTCTACGAGCGGCTCATCGAGATCGTCGACGACGTCACGGTGGTTGAGAGCGAAGGCCTGCCCGGGTTGTCAGGGGCCCGCAACACGGGCGTGGGGCTCGCCGAATCGGACATCGTCGCCTTCCTTGATGACGACGCCGAGGCGGCGCCGGACTGGCTCGAACGCCTGGTTGCGCTGTACGACGATCCGGATGTCCTGGGTGTGGGCGGGAAGGTGGTCCCGCTGTGGGAATCCGGCCGCCCGGGGTACTTCGCGGAGGAACTGGACTGGATTGTGGGCTGCAGCCATCGCGGCCTGCCCCGCGTCGCTTCGGAAGTCCGCAACGTGATCGGCGCCAACATGTCCTTCCGGCTTGAGGTGCTGCGCCAGGTGGGCGGCTTCAACCAGTCGCTGGGCCGCAAAGGCACGCTGCCACTGGGATGCGAGGAGACCGAAATCTGCATCCGCTCCCGGATGGGTTTGCCGGGTTCGCGGATCGTCTATGAACCCGCGGCGCTGGTACACCATCATGTTCCCGCATCCCGTGGGACATGGCGCTACATGATGTCCCGGTCCTGGGCCGAGGGATTGTCCAAAGCCCAGGTCAGCCAGTTGGTGGGCCACAAACGGGCACTCGGCCCGGAACGCCGCTACGTCCGCAGCGTGCTCCCGCGCGCCGTGTTCACCGGCCTGAAGTCGTGGGGGCGCGATGGCAGTCCCGACGGGCTGGGCCGTGCCGGCGCGGTCATCGCGGTCCTGGCCTGCACCGCGGCCGGGTACTTCCAGGGGCGCCGGCTTCAGCATTGGACGGGCCCGGAGGAAGAGGACGTGGTCCTGGTCCCGGCCGGCGCACAGTGGAGGGAAGTGCAATGAGCGAAGGTGCCGGCCAGGTGCTTGAGGATCTCCAGGGCGAGGCGCTGATCCTGGTGCCCGCCATGGAGTCGCTGTTGCCGCCGGCGTGGCCGGGGGCGCGGTGGATCGGGTCGGTGGACCTGGAAGACCTCGCGGACTGTTCGCGCTTTGAACTGGAGAACCATGCTGGATACGAGCGGGCACGGCTGCTGGTGCGTGCGTCGGGGGCTGTGCGGGGATTTGTCGACGTGCCGTCGCCGGCGGGAATCGTGGATCGGACTGTCTTCGAGGACGCCCTGGCGGCCCTGCCGCCAGTCGCATCGTTCGCGCCGGCGGTGACCACCCCGCACATCACGGTGGTGGTGTGCACCAGGGACCGCACCCTGCAGTTGCGGGGTGCGCTGCTGACCATCCTTGCCCTGGACTACCCGCACTTTGACGTGGTGGTGGTGGACAACGCCCCCGCCACGCAGGCCACTGAAGAACTGGTCCGGCGCGAGTTCAGGGACCAGCGGGTGCGGCTGGTGACCGAACCCGTTCCGGGCCTCTCCCACGCCAGGAACACCGGCCTTCGGCACGCCAGGGGAGACGTCGTAGCCTTCACCGATGACGACGTGGTGGTGGACAGGTCCTGGCTGCGGGAGATCGCCGCCGCCTTCGAAGCCGTTCCCGGGGCTGCATGCGTTACGGGGCTGGTTCCCGCGGGAGAGCTCCGCACGCCCACCCAGGGCTATTTCGATTCGAAGGTCAGCTGGTCACGGAGCCTGGTTCCGCAGGTCTACTCGCTCGCCAACCCGCCCGCGGCGCTCCCCAAGTTCCCGTTCAGCCCCGGTGCTTTCGGTACGGGGGCCAATTTCGCCCTCCGGCGCCAGCCGGCACTCCGCCTCGGCGGGTTCGATCCCGCCCTGGGGGTGGGAACTCCCACGGGCGGCGGCGAAGACATCGACATGTTCACCCGGGTCATCCTCGCGGGGCACGCTTTGGTGGTCCAGCCGGCCGCCATTGTCTGGCACCGACACCGGGACGGCCTCGAAGACCTGCGGGTACAGGCGCGGGGCTACGGCAACGGCCTCGGGGCCTGGATGACGAAGGTGATGATGGACCCCCATACCGCGAGGCTGGCCCTGGCCAGGAGCTGGGGCGTTGGACTCGAGTTCCTGAACCGGCGCCAACAGGCCGGCCAGCCGGCGCTCCAGGGGCCGCCGATCCACAGTTCGCTGGAGGCCCAGGTCGACCGGCTCGTCTGGCTGCAGCTTCTGGCTGTGGCCCTGGGCCCCTACAAATATCTGCAATCGCGCAGGGCTGCCGCGGGCAGCTAAGACAACAGTCCACAGTCGGGGCCGTTGGCGGAGGGTCGCTCCACCGGCGGCAAGCAATCCAGGAGTTGAAACAGTATGGCGCTTCTCATCAGGGGTGACGTGTCCGGCCCGATGAACTCCCGCCCTTCACGCCGGCGCAGGCCAGGGTATTCCGATTACGTCCTGGCACTGCTCGGTGCCGTGACGGCGGTCCTGATCCTGTTCGACGTCGGGGGCGAGTCCATTGCGGGCGCCAAACTCCTGGTGTGCCTCCTCATTCCGGGCTGGGCACTGGTGCGGTGGGTCCGGAATGTGGACCCGGTGGCCCGCCTGATCTTCACCGTCGTCGCCGGCGCCACGGCACTTGCCCTGGCCGCCGCCGTCATGGGGTGGCTCCAGCTCTGGAATCCCCGGCCCGCCGCCGTCGGCATCATGCTGGCCTCCGCGGCCGCCCTCCTGGTGCCGGGGCCACCCAGCCCCCGGGTTGCCGCAACCCGGCTGCCACGTCCGGAGCTCAAAACCTATGCACCCTGGCTGGTTCTCCTGGCCGCCATGGTCACGTGGGCCGCTACATTAGGGCTCACAAACCCCCACCTCGGCGACCTCGGCCTGCTCGCCGCCTTCCCTGTCACCTGGTATGTGGCGCTGGCCCTCGTGGTGGCACTCTGCATCTGGAGCATCGTCCGGCAGGGCGAGCACTCCGGGTGGCTTACCGGTGCCTCGATCACGGGCCTGGTGGTCATCCTTTATTCTTCCGCCGGGCTGCTGGCCAACGTCCCGCGGCTGCCTTGGACCTACAAGCACATAGCCGTCACGGACCTGATCCAGACCACCGGCCAGTTCGACCCGGACATCGACATCTACAACCGCTGGCCCGGCTTCTTCCTGTTCAGCGCGTTCCTGGGTGAATCCAGCGGCTACAAGGACGCCATGGCCTACGCCGGATGGGCCGAGCCGGTATTCGCGCTGATAAACGTCGCCCTGGTGCTTGCCATCGCCCGGGCCCTGACAAAGAACCCGCGGATCTACTGGACGAGTGCGCTGGTTTTCGCCCTCTCCAACTGGCTGAACCAAAACTATTACTCGCCGCAGGCCTTCGCCTACACGCTGCACCTGACAATGTGCCTGCTGATCCTCACCTACCTTCGCGGCAACCCGGCCCCCTGGGTGCTCAGGCTTGAGGAGCGGCTGTCCGGCCGTTTCTCAAAAGAGGCCCCCGAGCCGGAGGAGGTCAAGACCTACAGCGGCCGCCAGCAGGCGCTGGCCATCGCCGCAGTCCTGGTCCTGCAGGCAATGATTGTGATGAGCCACCAGCTGACCCCGTACCTGGCCATCCTGGGGCTCTTCCCCCTCTTCCTGGCCCGCTACTTCAAGCCGGCCTGGGTAGCGCCCGCGCTGCTCCTGATGGCCCTTCTCTACCTCCTTCCCAACGCCGAGTTCGTCAAGGACAAGTACGGCCTGCTCAACGGCTTCGATTTCCTCGCCAACGCCGGCTACAAAGCCTCCAGCGGCGCACCGGGACCGTCCCTCCTCTCCGGACGGTGGCTGGCACGCGAAGCACTGGCTTTGTCCCTGTTCACCGCCCTGCTTGCGGGGTTGGGGTTCATCCGCAACATCCTCCGGGGCAACGTCCGCACCACCCTGATCGTGGGAACGCTTGCGGCAACCCCCATCATTGGCCTCTTCGGCACGTCCTACGGCGGCGAGGGCAGGCTCCGCGTCTTCATGTTCGCCCTTCCGTGGCTCGCCATCGGCGCGGCCTGGCTCTTCTGGTCCGGGAAACTCCCGGGCAGGAAGGCCGTCGTAGGCGCAACCTCGGCCATCTCGGTCATGGCAGTGCTGTTCACGGCCGTGTACTTCCAGAATGAAGCCAACGTCCGGGTACCGGCCGCAGACGTATCGGCCAGCCGCTGGCTCGACTCCAACGTCCGCCGGGGCGACGCAGTGGTGGAAACGAACTACCATCTGCCGCTGCTGGTCGGCTCGCACTACGCCTTCTACCTCCGCACCGGGCAGCTTGTTTCGGTTGCGTCGAAGCTGCACAACACCGCCCAGCCGTTCACGGGGGATGACATGCTGGCCTACGTGGACAAGACCCGGGCAGCAGCCAGGCTGCGCCCCTCGGACCGGGTCTTCGTGGTGGTATCGGACCTGCAGCAGCGTACCTCCACCGGCGTTCCACGCCAGTTCCCCAAGGATGTCCTGGTCCCGCTCGAGCATGACCTGAACGTGGCCAGGGGCACCGAGCTGGTGTTTGAGAACAAGTCGGTGCGGATCTACGAGGTTTCACGTGCTGACTGGGGAAAGTAGCGGACGGGTGTACCAGTTGTCGCTCGTCACGGTAACGTCGTTGTCCATCGTCGGGGCGGCGCTGCTGGCCCTGCACGCGGATTCCTCGAAGGTTACCGGGGCCCCGAAAGGGGATCTGCCGTCCTGGCGGCAGACCATGGTCCAGGACTTCGACGTCCCGGCCCCGCTGGGGGCCGTGGGCCAGGTGTACGGGCCGGACATGCGTGGATATTCCGGTTTTTCCGACTCGTCGGGCTTTGGCACGTACACGCCCGACGATGTCCTTTCGGTCCATGACGGCTACCTCGATTTCTACCTGCACTACTCGGACAGCAGGCCGCGGGTGGCCAGCGTCATTCCGTTCGGCTATACGGGCCAGACGTACGGAAGGTACTCGGTGAGGTTCCGGTACGACTCCACCCCGGGCTACAAGATCGCGTTCCTTCTCTGGCCGGCCAGCGACGACTGGAACGAAGGGGAGATCGACTGGCCGGAAGGAGCCCTGGACGGATCTCTCTACGGGAACTCCGCCATCAAAGGGACCCGCACCACCGACGGGATGGAGTTCGACCCCGCCGACAAGAAGTACTCGGACTCCCGCGCAGGCCAGTGGCATGTTGCCACCATCGAATGGAGCCCCGGCCTGGTCCGGTGGTTCCTGGACGGCGGGCTGGTGGACCAGACAACCAAACCCAAGGGTGTGCCGAACACGCCCATGCGCTGGACCCTTCAGGCGGAGACCGCCGATGACGCCAAAGCAACCTTTCCGGCCGCCGGCACGGCAGGGCACCTGCAGGTTGATTGGGTGGCCCAGTATGCCTACACGCCGTGAACGAACCAAGTGCCGCGACCGCGGTTTAGGACGATTTGGGGGATTGCACCATGGAAATCACCAGTGACCTTCCGGTTCCCGAAGAGCTGGGTCACCCGGGTGCCCTGACGGAGCCCGAAGTCGCCGGAAGGCAACAGATCCACCCCCGGGTGGCAGCGGTCTTCGACACCCTCGACGGGACCGGGTTGCCGTGGCTCCTGCTCCGCGGCGAGGACGATCTGGCCCTGCCTGCGGGGGACGTGGACATCCTCGTGGACAAGCACCTCCTTTCCCGGCTCGACGACGTGATGGCGGCAGCAGGGTTCTGCAGGGTCCTTGCATGGGGACACGGCAGCCACAGGTTCTACTTCAGCTACTCACCCGGCGACGGAGCCTGGATCAAGCTTGACGTCGTCTCCGACCTGGCATTCGGCTCCTGCCAGCAGTGGCGTACCCCGTGGGCGCCCCGCTGCCTGCGCCGCAGGATCCGGCATGGCTCCTACTGGATGCCCGACGCCGCGGACCAGGCCTGGCTGCTGCTGCTGCATCTGTTCATTGACAAGGGAGGAATCACGCCGGCGCGGCAGGAGGCTGCGCGGGCGGCTGCCAAGGTGGCGGCCGACGGCGGCAGGATTGCGGAGTCGGTCCGGCGCAGGGTGGGTGCGGGGCTGGCAACCGACATGTTGAACCTGGTCCTCGCCGGCCGGTTCGAGGATGCTCCCGCCATGGGCTCCCGGATGAGGGCGTCCTGGAGCGGCGGGGCGAACCCTGCGTTCATGGAAGCGGTCAGACGGACACTGAGGCGCTCGGGCGCCCGGCTCCGGGGGCATACTCCCTTGCTGGGCGTCATGGCTCCGGACGGAGCGGGAAAGACCACCCTGCTGAACGGACTCCACGCCGACGTGCCGCTGCCCACCAAATACGTATATATGGGCCTGTGGGGCGCGGGGCCTTTTGATGCTGTGCTCAACCGGATTCCGGGCGGAAGGACGGCCAAGAAGGTGTACCGGCTGGTCCGTGGCGGGATCCTGGCCAGGTTCTACCGCCGCATGGGCAAGGTGGTGCTGATGGACCGCGTGGCGTACGACGCGCTGCTGGCCGGCCCCGGCGGCGGTCCCCTGGCGCGGATCAGCAACGCCCTGGCCCTGGCCGTCATCCCTGCCCCGGACGTGCTCCTGGTGCTTGATGTTCCCGGCGCGGTGATGTTCGAGCGGAAAGGTGAACACAGCCCGGAGCTCCTGGAGTCCTGGCGGAACGACTACCTCCAGCTGGCGGGCCGGCTCCCCGGCAGCCGGGTGGTTGATGCGGCCCAGCCGGTGGAGGCCGTGCAGCGCGTGGCTACCGGCATCATCTGGGACACGTGCTCCCCGGCTGCCGGGAGGGCAACCACCGCAGGACGCGCCCCGCACCGCACCGCCGCCGTCGGCCCCACTTCCCAGAGCCCGGCCGCGGCGGAAACCGTCGCCGGCGAGGCCCTGTCCCTGCACCTGTGGCGGCTCCTTGACTGGCGGTTCCTGCTTCCGGTCCTGCAGCCGCGCACCCTGGGCTTCGCCGGAAGGGTGAGTGCGGAAACAGAATCGGCGCTGCGCCTGCTGGACCCGCAGGCTGTGCGGCTGGACGAGCCGGACACCGGGCCTGGCGGCCGGACGTGCGACGTGGTGCTGCTGGCCTCGCCGGGCCCCGGCCAGATCGAAAGCGCAGGCTTGGCGCTGGAACCGGGAGGCTGGATCTGCGTGGAGGCCAGCCGGTCCCTGCTCCGGCGTTCCGGACCCCGGACGCTGCGAGGGTGGAAACGGACGCTGGAACGCCGGGGGTACCAGGACGTTGCCTTGTACTGGAACGCCCCCAACCGGGAGCGGACAGCCCGGCTGGTTCCGGTGCGGTCCGGCGTATCCATCCGGGACACCCTGGCCCTGCGCAAGGATGTGCGCTTCGGGGCCCTCAAAGCGGCTGCGGTGCACATGGCCTTGGCACTGCACGTCTTCGACCTCCTGGTCCCCGAGGGCACCGTCACCGGGCGGCTTCCGGAGAGGAATGCGGCGCAATGAGCTTCATAGACCAGTTCCTGCGGGACCACTTCGACGAGTTCTCCCTGGACCAGTACGGCCTGGGCAAACAATGGGAGACGCTGCTGCTGACCCCGCGGTTCGCAACCTCCCGGCACGTGGTGGCCCTGGTGTTCCCCTCCCGGCACAGCGAACCGGCCCTGGTGGTGAAGGTGCCGCGGCAGCCCGGGGACAACAGCGGCGTCCGCCGTGAGGCGGCCATGCTGGCCCAGCTCTCCGCCGCCGTCCGCGACTCAGGCGCCGGTGTTCCACGGTTGGTGGGAATCCGGGACGTGGGGCCGTACACGGTGCTGGTCGAAACCGCGCTGACCGGCCTGCCGCTCGATCCCAGGACGGTGGCAGCGGACCTTCCTGCCGCCGTCGCCACCGGGGCCGCGTTCGTGGGGGCACTTCCCTGCACGCAGCCCGCCGCCGGCAACGTGGACTGGTACCAGCGCGCCGTTGCCGCGCCGTTGGCGGCCCTGGAAGGATTGGCCGGCCCGGATGCCCGGACGAACGAACTCGTTGGGCGCACGCACGAACTCCTTGCCCCGCTGCGCCGCTCGCAACTGCCCGCGGTCATCGAACACGGCGACCTGAGCCATCCGAACCTCCTTGTTAAACCCGGCGGCGCCCTGCAGGTCATGGACTGGGAACGGTCGCTCACGGATGGAGTGCCCGGGCACGACCTGGTGTTCTACCTCCAGTACTTGAGCGAATCCAGTGAACAGGCGTTCGCCCGGGAGGCCCAGATGGCGGCCTTTGACAAAGCCTTCGGCAAGGGCGGCTGGGCGCTGGAGCCGCTTTCCCGCCACCTTGGCATGAGGGGAGTGGACCTCTCACTCCTCCCGCTGCTGGTCATCGCCACGTGGGCGCGGTCCACCGCCACGCTCGCCGACCGGCTGGCGCAGGAGGCGGAGGCTGATCCGACGCAGGGAAACGGGAAAGTCCGGGCCGCCCTCCAGGCGGACAGGGACTTCTGGTTGTGGCGCCATGTTGTGGAAGCCGCGTAGGGCGGCCACCCGCTAGGAGGTCCGGCTTTCCGCCGCTCCCGGGTTTTCGTGGTTGCGCCGGAAAAGGCCCAGGATCTCGTCGTGCAGGTCCCGGTAGCCGAACCGCAGCACCGCGTACACCGCGCCCACTCCGGCCACCACCATGACAGCCAGCGTGGGGACCGGTCCAAGGGCATGCCGTGCCAGGTTGACCAGGCCCACCAGGCCCACCGCGGCGCCGCACACCAGGCCCGGAGTGGCGGCCCGCATCATCCGGCGCATCCTTGTCCCCATGACCTTGGCGGCTACTGCCTGCATGCCGAACGCGAAGACCACGGCCACCACCATCTGGGCGCAGGCGACCCCCACGATGCCCCACTGGGTGGCAAAGACCAGGGCCGGGAGGAGGACCACCAGGCGGACCACGGAGATCCAGATGGAAAGACCGGGCCGGCCCATCGCCTTGTAGACGTCATTGGCACCGGCGCCCAGGGAGCGGGCGGCCGCGTACAGGGCCAGGAATACCAGCGGGGTCACCGACTCCTCCCATTGCTGCCCGAAAAGGACCGGGACCAGGACGGGCGCCACCACGGCCAGGCCCACACCTGCCGTGATGCCGTAGAGCGCCTGCACGGTGACACTCTTCAGGTAGCCGTCCCGCAGCCGCTGCCGGTCGCCCCGGACCTGCGTGTACAGGGGGAACAGGACGGTGGACAGCACAAAGAACACGTTCAGGATCAGGGCCTCCGGCAGCCGGAAGGCGAGGGTGTAGAGACCCAAGGCGTGTGCGCCCAGCACAATGCCGATGACCAGGTAGTCGACGTCGAAGATCGCCCGGGCAAGCATGGTGCTGCCAGCGACGGGGGCGCCGAAGCGGACATTTTCCCCGATGGCGCTTTTGCTCACGCGCCAGATTTGCCAGGGCGCCTCGCGGCGGACCAGGAACCAGCAGGTGGCGGCATAGGCCACCGACCCGGCAGCCGTTCCGACGGCGAGTGACCAGGCGCCGTGGCCGGTGAAGGCCAGGTAGAGGGTCACCGTTCCCATGGTTGCGGCGCGCAGTACCGGAGCCGCCGTGAGCTGCCTGAACTTCAGGTCCCGGCGCATGATGGCTTCCGGGACGGCACCGCAGGCCGTGGCAAGCACCGAAACGCCAAGGACCTGCATCAGCGGGGCCACGCCGTCCAGCCCAAGGAGGTCCTCCACCGCGTCAGCAGCGAGCAGGGCCGCCACGGCCAGCACTGCGCCCAGGGCAACGGAAAGCAGCAGCGCCGACCTGGCGATGACCGGTGTCTTGGGCAGGTAGACCAACGCCTGGCCCACCCCGGCATCGGCGATGGTCTCGGCGTAGGCCATCAGCACCAGCGCCAAGGCGACGAGGCCGTATTCCTCAGGTGAGAGCAGCCGTGCCAGGACCACCGTGGTCACCAGCACGATCACCCTGCCCGAGGCGAAGGCCAGCCCCTGCCACAGGGCTCCGCGGACTCCCTTGCGCTCCAGTTCCCCCGGCGCGTACGTCATGGTTGCCTGTTCGTCCGGGTAAGCTCCCCCGCCGGGGATGAACCGGCCACGGCCGCACGGACTTCCGCCAGGTATTCGCCTGCCACGGTGTCCCAGGTGCGGACTGCGCCTGCGGCGGCCGTTCCGGCCGCGCCGTGGGAAGGCCCGGGCGGTTGCTTGGGGGCGGTGAGGTGCTCCACCACCTCGCGGACAAGGGTGTCCTGGCTGTCCCGAACGGCCAGCAGCGGATGTGCGGGAAGTTCCCTCGCGGCCACCGGCGTGGCCACCACGGGCAGCCCCGCGGCGAGGGCCTCCAGGACGGAGTTCCGGATACCCACGCCGTGTTCGTCCGGGAAAACCGCCACATCCGCGCCCTGGAACACATCCAGGATGGAAGGCACGTTGGCCAGGATATCCACCCGGGGTCCGGCCAGCGCCTGAACCGCCGGTGTGGGGCGCCGCCCTGCGATGACGAAGCGGGCGTCCGGGACCTTCCGCCACACCAGCGGCGCGATCCTGTTGACCAGTACCGTGGCGCTGTCCACGTTCGGCGCGTAGTTCAGGCTGCCTGCGAAGCACACCACGGGGGCTTTCCGCTCCCGGCGGGGACCGGTGGCCACCGCCGTGCCGTTGGGGATGCTCGTGACCGGCCTGCCCAGCGTGGCGGACCAGGCCGCTGCGTCCTGGGCTCCGACGGTCAGGAGCCTGGCCCGGGGGGGCAGCTGCCGTTCAGCGCGGGCGGCCAATTGTTCGCGCAGCCGGTAGGCGGGCCGGAAGGTACGGGCGATGGCGGTGTCCATGCCGGCCCGGATGGACCAGGGGTCCACTGTCTGCAGCACCAGGGGACCGGTGACGCAGTGGGACAGGAAGAGGGCATGGGGGCCATGGATCAGGGTGGCGTCCCGACTTGCGGACAACCGGGCCGCGGCGGCGCGGGCGGAGGGGGTGGACCGCCGGTGTTTTCCCAGTCCGGTGAGGCCGCCCATGGAGCGGGCAAAGGCCGAAAGTTCCTCGCGCGGGGCCAGTTCGTACACGGTATCGCAGCGGTTCCTGATCTCTGCCGGAACCGGAACAGGACCCGAGAAAGTCAGCAGCGTGACGGCAACGCCAGGGGGGAGGTGCAGGATCACTTCGTACGGGATCATCGAGCTTCCATCCCCCAGTTCCGGATCCCGGTTGGGCACGCTTTCCGTCACGTACAGGAGCTTCATTGCAAGAGTGTACTGGATCACATCGTGCCCGGAGGGTTGCTTTAGGCAACCTTGAGGGAAGCCGAAAAAGGGCGACGGCGGGAGGTCCCGCCGTCGCCCTTTCACCTGGGTGCGTGGCCTGCTACTGCCAGGCGCGCACGTAGTCCACCATCATCTGGGACGGCGCGCCGTAGGCCGGGTTCGTGGAGGAGGCGCCGACATTCAGCACGATGTACTGCGGGGCATTTCCGTCGTCGGTGGGGTAGGACTTGACCTTGACGCCGTCGAAGTACACGTCCGAGGAGTTTGCCATCCGGTGCAGACCAAAGGTGTGGTACTCGTTGGCCCAGTTGCTGCCCACGCCGCCCTGGTTGTGGGAGCCGGAACCGGAGTGGTAGTTCACGGTCATCTTGGCCTGCAGGACCTCGGCGATGTCATTCTCGCCGGTGGCCGGCCACGACTGTCCGGTGGTCCAGAAGGCAGGCCAGTTGTAGAGGCCGTTGGCGTTGCCCGGGAACTTGATCCTGGCCTCGACGTAGCCGGTGGTGAACTGGAAGCCGGTCCCCGCCCCGCCCTTCGGGTTGGTGGATACCAGTCCGCCGGAGGTGGATGAGCTGAGCCCCAGGGCCAGGTTCCCGTTGGCCACGGAGACGTTCGCCGGGCTGGTGGAGACCTTGTTCATGGTTCCGCAACCGGGGGAGAACCAGCAGCCGGACCACTTCGCGGTGTCCAGTCCGGCCCCGTTGAACTCGTCGGCGAAGGTCATGGTCCAGTTCCCCGGGACCCCGGCGGGCGCAGGCGTCCCGGTGCTGGCCAGCTGTGCCGCCGCCGGCGCCACAGCGATGGGTGCTTCGGAGGGAGGGGCAGGGGCAGCGGGTGCCGGTACTGCTGCGGGGGCAGGTGCCGGTGCCTCTGCCGGCGAAGGAGCGGCGGCAGGATCGGCCTCGACTGCCGGGACTGGTGTTGGAGCGGGGACCGGAATGTCCGGAGTTTGGGTGGGTGCGGCGCTGCCGGCATCCTCTGCACTCGCCACCCGCGCCACGTCAGCGGTTCCGTCACCGTGGGTCAGGCCCAGGCCAAGGGAACCTGCTCCGAGGAGTGCTGCGGCAAGACCGGCGGCAAGGGGCCAGCGGCGGCGCGCCCGGGCCGGAGCACCGGACTTGAAGGCCGGGGATGTCCGGGCGTGATCTGTCTCATTTTGATAACGGTGCGCTCGTTTGGCGCTGCCTTTGCGGGGTGCGGGCATGGGGATGCTACCTCTCGTCGCCTGCGGAGTTAGCTGTCGGGTTCGAATGAGGGCATTCGGCCGCGTGCTGCGGCTTCACCCCAAGGGCAGGCGCGTGGCCGTGCCCGGGACGCTTGGGTCCCCCGCCTCTGCCTGGAATCTGGTGATAATCACAGACGCGGCAGAGTTGGGCGGCATCCGGGACTGGAGCCGGCTGGGGGCGGCCCCGGACGACCGTACACGAAAAGGGTCTGCGAATCACAATTAGGTAACGGACCTCACTGCGTTGGCGTGGCGCTCCCCTGTCGGCAAAGTGCATTGGTATGGGCGCCAGTGACGGCAGGGTTTTCCACATGGCTGAACCTGCGGCTGCTGCCCACCTCCACCGGGGCTAGCCTTGGGTCAAGCGCGAATCGCCTATCGGGTCCAAATGCACTAAGATATTGAAGTCTGTGCTGCGTCCTGCCTCCGTTCCGGCGGCAAGGCATTGCACGGAATCGCAAATGAACCTCCTGTTACGGAAATGCCGTAACCGCTTAGCCCAAAGGAGGTGGGTTCACATATGCGTCCTTACGAATTGATGGTAATCATCGACCCCGAGGTCGAAGAGCGTACCGTTGAGCCGTCGCTTCAGAAGTTCCTGAACGTCATCACCAACGATGGTGGAACCATCGAAAAGGTTGACATCTGGGGCCGTCGCCGTCTGGCTTACGACATCAAGAAGAAGTCCGAAGGTATCTACGCCGTGGTGAACTTCACCGCCAAGCCGGAGACCGCCAAGGAACTTGACCGCCAGCTGTCTCTTAACGAGACCATCATGCGCACCAAGATCACCCGCCCCGAAGAGCAGAAGGTTGTTGCTGAGTAATTCAGCACCGTCTTCATTCTTTACCCCGCAGGAAACGCACTCTTCACCCAGGATCGAACAAGGAGGCAGTAGATGGCAGGCGAGACCACCATTACGGTCATCGGTAACCTCACCAATGACCCGGAATTGCGGTTCACACCGTCAGGTTCGGCAGTAGCGAACTTCACCATCGCTTCCACCCCCCGCACCTTTGATCGCCAGTCCAACGAGTGGAAGGACGGGGAAACCCTGTTCCTCCGCGCTGCCGTATGGCGTGAAGCAGCCGAGAACGTCGCCGAATCCCTGACCAAGGGCATGCGCGTCATCGTGACCGGCCGCCTGAAGAGCCGTTCCTACGAAACAAAAGAAGGCGAAAAGCGCACCGTTATCGAGCTTGAGGTCGACGAAATCGGCCCCAGCCTGCGCTACGCCAATGCCAAGGTCAACCGCACCCAGCGCTCCGGCGGACAGGGTGGCGGCGGCTTCGGCGGCGGCAACAGCGGCGGTGGCTTCGGAGGAGGCAACTCTGGTGGAAACCAGGGCGGCAACTCCGGTGGAGGTTGGGGCGGCGGCAACCAGCAGGCTGCACAGGACGATCCCTGGGCTACGCCCGGTGTCTCCAACGCAGGCGGCTGGGGCAACGGCCCCGATTCCGAACCTCCCTTCTAAAACCCAAATAACGGCCCGGCGCCGGGACTGCCCGGGTGCGCCACGCACCCAAGGCACTGCCGCCGTCGGACCACCACCATCCCGTGGATCAATATCCACGGGCTCCCTAGAATAGGAGCTCCACGATGGCTAAGGCTGAACTCCGTAAGCCCAAACCAAAGTCCAACCCCTTGAAGGCCGCTGACATCACTGTCATCGACTACAAGGACGTAGCATTGCTGCGCAAGTTCATCTCCGACCGCGGAAAGATCCGCGCCCGTCGCGTCACTGGCGTCACGGTGCAGGAACAGCGCAAGATCGCCCAGGCAATCAAGAACGCCCGCGAAGTTGCTCTGCTGCCTTACTCCGGCGCTGGCCGCGGCTAAGGAAGGGATTAACTAACATGGCAAAGCTCATTCTGACCCACGAAGTCACCGGTCTCGGTGCTGCCGGCGATGTTGTCGAGGTCAAGGACGGTTACGCACGTAACTACCTGCTGCCCCGCAACTTCGCCCTGACCTGGTCGAAGGGTGGCGAGAAGCAGGTTGAGTCCATCAAGGCTGCCCGCGCCGCCCGCGAGCACGCTTCCCTGGAAGATGCTCAGAAGCAGGCCGCTGCACTGTCCGCCAAGCCGGTCAAGCTCGTCGTCAAGGCCGGCGAGTCCGGCCGCCTGTTCGGCACCGTCAAGCAGGGCGACGTCGCCGACGCTGTTGAGGCCGCTGGCCTTGGCAAGATCGACAAGCGCAAGGTTGAACTGCCCGCACACATCAAGTCGGTCGGTTCCTACCAGGCCAACGTCCGCCTCCACGCTGACGTTGCCGCTGTGATCGAACTGGACGTGGTGGCAGGAAAGTAATTTCCCCACTCCACGTCACGACCCCCGTCGCCGGACTCCGGCGGCGGGGGTCTTTCGTTTGTGCGGTGGTAGCCTGCTCCGGTGAACCCGAACCCCCGCCCCCGCCCCTTCCACCAAGTGGATGTTTTCGCCGGCCTGGCCTACCGTGGCAATCCGCTCGCCGTCGTGCTTGATGCCCAAGGCCTGGACGCGGCGACCATGCAGCACTTCGCCAACTGGACCAACCTCTCGGAAACCACCTTCCTGTTGCCTCCCCGGGATCCCCGCGCCGATTACCGGGTCAGGATTTTCACCGGGAGCGAGGAGTTCCCGTTTGCGGGCCACCCGACTCTGGGCTCTGCCCATACCTGGCTGGAAAGCGGAGGGGTGCCGAAGTCCGACGGCTGCGTGGTGCAGGAATGCGCGGCGGGGCTTGTCCGGATCAAGCGCGACGGCGGGAGGCTGGCTTTGCCGCGCCGCCCCTGACGCGATCCGGCCCCGTGGAGGAGCCCGTCCGCCGGCAGCTGGCAGCGGCGCTGCGCGTGGCCCCCGGCGACATCGTCGACGCGTGCTGGCTGGTGAACGGGCCGGAATGGATCGGTGTCCTGCTGGAGTCCGCCGGGCAGGTGCTGGCCCTGGAACCGAACCACGCAGCCATGGGCGACCTGAAGATCGGCGTCATAGGGCCGCACGCTCCCGGCGCCGGCGCCGACTTTGAGGTGCGCACGTTCCTGCCCGGTGACGCGATGGCGGAGGACCCCGTCACCGGCAGCTTCAATGCCGGTGCAGCCCAATGGCTGATGGGAACCGGCAGGGCGCCGGAGCAGTACGTGGCCTCGCAGGGGACCGTGCTGGGCCGGGCCGGGCGCATCCATGTGAGCGCTGAGGGCGGGGACATCTGGGTGGGCGGCGAATCGACCACGTGCATCCAGGGAACCGTCCTGCTCTGATCAGGGTCCCGCAGAACCTCCGGGAATACTCCGCCACCTGCGGCAGTTCAACGGTATAGATGCAAACGCATGTATGATGATTTGAACGAGCACCAGGAGAATGCCATGGAAACCCGCCGCATCACCGTCCTCTCCGCAGGACTTGGCGTCCCCTCATCGAGCCGGCTGCTGGCCGACCAGCTTTCAGCGGCCGCCGCGAGGCAGCTTGAGGCGGGCGGCTACCAGGTGGCCGTGGACGTCGTCGAGCTCCGCGACCTTGCGGTGGACATCGCCAACAACTTCGTCACCGGCTACGCCGCCCCGAGGCTGGCGGACGTCATCGCGGGTGTGGAGGCATCGGACGGAATCATCGCCGTGACCCCGGTCTTCAGCGCCTCCTACAGTGGCCTCTTCAAGTCCTTCATCGACGTCCTGGATCCCAAGTCGCTGGATGGCAAGGCCGTCCTGCTGGGCGCCACCGGTGGAACGGACCGGCACCAGATGGTCCTGGACTACGCTCTTCGGCCCCTGTTCAGCTACCTTCGGACGCGCATTGCGGCCACCGGCGTCTTCGCTGGGCCCCAGGACTGGGGAACCGCCGAGGAAGGCGGGGCATCCCTCGCGGACCGGATCGAACGTGCTGCCGGGGAGTTCACCCGCCTGCTGGAGGGGCTTCAGCCGGGCCGGAAGTCCGCCCCGCTGGAATCCCTTCCGTTCGAGCAGCTGCTGGCCGGTATTTCCGGATCCCGCTAGTCGTCCAGCAGCGCGATGAATTCCCGTGCCTGCTTGAGCGAGATATCGGAGTGCCGCGTCAGCGCCGTGGCCGCCGCCTCGGTGTCGCCGCTCCGGGCCAGCGTGCGGATCCTTCCGTAGATCTCGTCATTGAGCATGTTGCTGCTCACTTCCCGGGTCACGTCGCCTTTGCTGGCGATCGCCCGGTAACGGTACGGGAACCGCTGCGGCTCGTCGTCGTCCTCTTCGATGACCTGTGCGGGCTCCTTGCCCACGTAGGGCTGGGGGTGGGCCGCCAACGCGCCCACCGCATCGCGTGACGCCCGCAGCCCTTCACCGGTGACCTCGTAGTAGAGCTTGATGGCGGCCATGGCCTGGCCCTGTGCGATCAGGGCGTAGATCCGCCGGTGCTGTTCCTCCGTCAGGCGCCCGGCAGCTGTCCGGGCCAGTTCCTGGGGTGTGGCGGCGGGCTGGGACGGGGCGGCGCCGCGCGCTGCTTTGCGCCTGCGGGCGGCGCTGTATGCCACCAGGACCCCCGCAATCACCGCGAGCAGGATGAGGACCGGGGCCACAAGGGATTCCATTTTCATGAGCCGTTCTTTGTACTTCCTGGCCGTTGCCAGGTGTGGTTGCTTTGCTGGCCACCCGCCCGGATATATTCCTGCTGCTGGTTGTGCTGCTGGGCGTTCTGGCTGGGGTGGGTAGCCGCCGCCAGGCGGGCCCTGGCAGCGGTGGCAGCCTGGACCTGGGCTGCGTAATGGCGTGCCGAGCGCTCGGCAAGCTCGCGCTGGTATTTGTCGGCTTCCGACGTTCCCGCATCACGCGGCCGCAGTGCGGTGGCAATGCCCCAGATGAGCGCCACTAAAGCTATCGCCGGCAACAGCACCAGCAGGAGATCGCCCATACGTAGAGCTTAATCCAGATTGGGTTTATCCACAGCAATATTCACGTGTGCGCATACAGGGCCGGGCGCGCGGCAGTCAAACTTCCGGCACGGAATATGAGGAGCACCACGGGCCTGCGGAGAGGGACGCTCCAGGGACCCTGCAGCCCTCCTGCCGCTGCACATCCCCTTCAGCGCCTGTGGATGAAATTCCTTGGAGGAAATATTTACTCCACAAGCAAGCCCTCATGTTTCCGCAGGTCAGACGCTGAAAGCGGGCCAAAAAAGTTTTGTATCCACAGAGTTCCCCACAGGCTGTGCACAAGCTATGCCGCATACTGCACAGGTTATCCACAGGGCCTGCGGCATGCTGGCTTTGCGGGTGGCGCCGTGGCGGCTAGCGTAGCGGGGTACCTGTTCTCCACAGTCGAAACAGGGTCCCCTGGTTCGGTTTTCGGGGCCCTTCGCGCCGCCTCCCACGTCTCTCTGTGGAAAAGCTGTGGATATTGGGGATAACTCCGGCCCGGAGCTGGTTTCCGGACCCCGGAGCTTGATTGTCAGGGCCTGCGGGTAGACCTGGATGGGTGGCGGATCCGGTTGTCGGAGGCCGTGAACAGGATGGACCACCGGGCCGCACGCCCGGTACAAATGGAGGACGGCAGCTTTGTCAATCGCGCATCTGGACCCTGTTGAGGCAACCCGTGGATCGGACGCGAGCCGGAAGCCGCCGCAGGACATCGCCGCCGAACAGTCGGTTCTTGGCGGCATGATGCTGTCCAAGGACGCCATCGCGGATGTTGTTGAAATCCTCCGCGGCCAGGACTTCTACCGCCCGGCGCACGAGACCATCTACGAGGCCATCATCGACCTCTATGGCCGCGGGGAGCCCGCGGACGCGGTTACGGTATCCGATGAACTGACCAAGCGTGCCGAGATCAACAGGATCGGCGGCCCTGCCTACCTGCACGAGCTCATCCAGACCGTGCCTACTGCAGCCAACGCCGGCTACTACGCCGAGATCGTGGCTGAACGTGCGGTGCTTCGCCGGCTGGTGAACGCCGGCACCAAGATCGTCCAGCTGGGCTACGGCTCCGACGGCGAGGTGGAGGACCTGGTCAACCAGGCCCAGGCGGAGGTTTACGCCGTGGCTGAACGCCGCACCGCCGAGGACTACGTGGTGCTGAAGGACGTCATGGAGTCCACGGTGGACGAGATTGAGGCGTCCGGCCACCGCGGGGAGGGCATGACCGGTGTCCCTACCGGGTTCTACGAACTCGACGAGCTGACCCACGGACTCCACCCCGGACAGATGATCGTCATCGCCGCACGCCCCGCCGTTGGTAAGTCAACGTTCGCCCTGGACTTCGCCCGGTCTGCGGCCATCAAGAACAACCTCTCCACGGTCATGTTCTCCCTGGAAATGGGCCGGAACGAGATCGCCATGCGCCTTTTGTCCGCCGAAGCCACCATTGGGCTCCAGGACCTCCGCAAGGGAACCATCAAGGACGAGCAGTGGTCCAAGATTGCCACCACCATGGGCCGAATGAACGATGCCCCGCTGTTCATCGATGACAGCCCCAACATGTCCCTGATGGAAATCCGGGCCAAGTGCCGCCGCCTCAAGCAGCAGCATGATCTCAAGCTGGTTATCCTCGACTACCTGCAGCTCATGAGCTCGGGTAAGAAGGTGGAGTCCCGCCAGCAGGAAGTTTCCGAGTTCTCGCGTGCGCTGAAGCTCCTCGCCAAGGAACTCCAGGTTCCCGTGATCGCCCTGTCCCAGCTGAACCGTGGATCGGAACAGCGCCAGGACAAGCGCCCCATGGTGTCGGACCTCCGTGAGTCCGGTTCCATCGAGCAGGATGCCGACATGGTCATCCTGCTCCACCGCGAAGACGTGTATGACAAGGAATCACCCCGCGCCGGGGAGGCGGACATCCTGGTGGCCAAGCACCGTAACGGCCCCACCAAGGACATTGTGGTGGCGTTCCAGGGCCACTACTCCCGCTTTGCCAACATGGCGGGCGACGCCGGCGGTGGCGGCGGCTTTTAGGAGCCTTCGCTCCCGGAGCGGGACGCGGCGCTGCCGGCAGGTCCCGCTGCGGCGAGAAGATGGTTCGGCAGGCGGTTCCCCGGGGCCGTACCCCGGATCTCGAGGAGTTCGCGGGCGTGGGCGTGGAGCCGCTTGTCTTCCTCGCTGACCGGCACCCATGCCGGGACGGGCACTGAGTTGCCTTCGTCGTCGCGCGCCACCATCACGGTGAGGCAATAGGTGGTGAGGTTCAACTCCCGGCCCTTCGGATCGCCGGAACGGACGTGGACCGCGATGTGCATGCCCTTGGTCCCCGTGTAGACCAGCCTCGCCTCGACCTCCACAACATGGCCAATCAGCAGGGGCCGGTAGAAGCGCACGCCGCCGGAGAAGACCGCCACCGTGTCCCGGCCGCAGTACCGGGACGCGCAGACGTACGCGGCTTCGTCGATCCACTTCATAACGATGCCGCCGTGCACCTTGCCGCCCCAGTTCACATCGGTAGGGGCGGCCATGAAGCGCAGCGTTACGCGTTCGGCCGTACCGGCGTCCGTATATTCCTGCCGGTTCATGGCTTCCACAATCTGCTCGCGGACCTTGATCCGGGCCAGTGCGTGGTCGCGTTGCTCGATCTCGGCAGGGGTGGCGGGTTCGAACTGCTGCACCGGGATGGGCTTGCCGTCCGCCCCGACCGCCACGAAGATCACCATGCACTGGCTGCGCATTGTGGCCGGGCCGCCTTTCGGATCCCCGGAAGAGACCACCGTGTGGATGTGCATGGAGGACCGGCCCGTATAGACGATGGTCGCTTCCACCTCCACCATGTCCCCGCTGTTGACGGGATCGGCAAAGTGGATGTTTCCCACATAGGCAGTCACGCAGTAGGACTTGGCCCACCCCACCGCGGCGGCGTAGGCGGCCTTGTCCACCCACTCGAGCACCGTGCCGGCATCCACCGAGCCGCTGTGCCCGACGTCGGTGGGAGCGGCGAGGAAGCGGAGGGTTACGGAGTTGCGACGGCCGGACTCAGTCATGCTGCGATCCTACTGGCGGCCCCGGTTACCGGCCGGTTGGCGCTGCAACAAAGCCAAGGCGCAGCTTAAAAGTCCGACGGCGGCAGGGCACCGTGGGTGCCTTGCCGCCGTCGTTCGGTCATGCAGGAGCCGCTAGGCGAGGACCGCCAGGCGGGACTCCGGGCGGCGGCCGAAGAGGGCGCGGTCCAGGGAGAGCCGTCCGGCTCCGGTGAGGGCCAGGGCGAAGGATGCCGCAGCCAGCAGCAGCACGAGTTCGTAGCCTCCGTTTGCCGCGAACACGCCGGCAGGCGCATGCACCAGGAACAGGGCGCCCAGCATGTCCAGGACGAGGAGGGCGGCCACCACGCGGGTGAGGATCCCCAGGATCAGGGCAATACCGCCGGCAAGTTCCAGGACCGCAATGGAGGGCGCCATGACGTCGGCGGCCGGAACGCCCATCTTGGCGAAGGAAGCCTGGGTGCCGGCGATGGTCCATTCGTTGAACTTCTGCCAGCCGTGGGCTGCGAAGAGAAAACCAAGGATGATGCGGAGGGCGGCAAGGGCAGTAGTGGTCAGTGCTTGCTTGTTCATGCCTTCCACTGTTCCCGATATATAGTTGAAGTGTCAACTAAGTTGCCCTGGTTGTGGGATTTGTCATGCCGGAGGCGGTCCGCCCGGCAGACGCGGTTAAGCTGGCAGCGTGCCCCAACAACCTGCCCTTGCCGCCGCGGCCGGCACCCGCGCCCCCGCCCGCGAAATTCTCCGCCTCGCCGTCCCTGCCTTCGGGGCGCTGGTGGCTGAACCCCTTTTCCTGCTGGCGGACTCTGCCATCGTGGGGCATCTCGGCGTCGCCCAGCTCGCGGGGGTGGGGCTGGCATCAGCCGTGCTGCAGACCGCCGTCGGACTAATGGTCTTCCTGGCCTACTCCACGACACCCGCCGTGGCCCGCGCCATCGGCGAAGGGCAGCTGGGCAAGGCGCTGGCCGCGGGGCGCGACGGCGTGTGGCTGGCAGCCCTCCTCGGCGTACTGCTGGCGGTG
Organism: Arthrobacter sp. 8AJ; assembly: GCF_902506025.1. Classification (NCBI taxonomy): domain Bacteria; kingdom Bacillati; phylum Actinomycetota; class Actinomycetes; order Micrococcales; family Micrococcaceae; genus Arthrobacter; species Arthrobacter sp. 8AJ. The sequence goes on from NZ_LR733289.1 coordinate 122,340, forward strand.
GCCGGGTTCGCCGCGGCCGAACCGCTCATCGACCTGCTGGGCGCGGAGGGCAGTGCCCGCACGTTTGCCGTCGACTATTTCCGCTGGTCCATGCCGGGCCTGGTGGCGATGCTGCTGATCTTCGCCGGCACCGGCGTGCTGCGGGGGCTGCAGGACACCCGGACTCCGCTGGTGGTGGCAACGGCCGGATTCGGCGTGAACATTGTGTTGAACCTGTGGCTGGTCTATGGCCTGGGCTTGTCCGTGGCAGGCTCGGCGATCGGTACCAGCGTGGCCCAGTGGGCCATGGCCGCGGTCTATGTGGTGATGGTGCGCCGGAACGCCGTCCGCCACGGCGTAAGCCTGCTCCCCAGCTGGCGGGGGATCCGCAGCATGACCCGCGTCGGATCCTGGCTCATGCTGCGCACGCTCAGCCTGCGGGCAGCCATCCTGGCCACGGTGCTGGTGGTGACGGCCCAGGGTGAGGTCAACCTCGCCGCCCACCAGCTGGCCATGACCATTTTTTCCTTCCTGGCGTTCGCCCTGGATGCCCTGGCCATCGCCGCGCAGGCGCTCATCGGGAAGGAGCTGGGTGCTTCGAATGCCGGCAGGGCCAGGCTTCTGACCGGCACCATGATCAGATGGGGCGCGGGGTTCGGCGTGGTGACCGGCCTGCTGCTGGCCGTGGTTGCCCCCTGGGCAGGAGCCCTGTTCACCCCGGATCCCCAGGTGCAGTCGGCGCTCACGGTCGCCCTCTGGGTCCTGGCTGCCGGGCAGCCCATCGCCGGCTACGTCTTCGTCCTGGACGGGGTGCTGATCGGCGCGGGCGACGCCCGGTACCTCGCCCTCGCCGGGCTGGTGAACATCGCCATCTACGTGCCGCTGCTGGCCTGGGTGGCATTCTCCGGTGCCACCGGCGCCGCAGGGCTGGGCTGGCTGTGGGCCGCTTTTGGCGTGGGATACATGGCCGCGCGGGCACTCACGCTGGGCGTGCGCGCCCGGTCCGACCGTTGGATGGTCCTGGGTTCCGCCTGAATTGAGTGCAGGCAAAGTGGGTGCAGTGCCGGTTCGACCTTCCGGCAGCCCCCACTAAACTGGACCGGTGACGCAACCATCCACCCCTGCGGGCGCTGCCCCGGGAACTGCCCCCCGTAACGACCTTTGGAAGCCGGTCCTGCTGCGCTCGGCTGCTGCCCTGGCATTCGGTGCCGTGACGGTGTTTTGGACTTCGCCTTCCGTGGAGGTCATGGGCTGGGCCGGCGGCCTGTATCTCCTGGCCACCGGCGTGGTTTCCCTCCGTGCCATCCCTGCCGCGGGGATTGCCCCGAAGTCGCTCCCCGGCAAGCTGCTTTCCGCCGCCGGCGCCGTCCTGGCCGGCGCAGGCTTTGCGGTGCTCCTGCTGCACAGCGACCTGCTGTTCGGGGTGATTGCCGCCCTGGGCCTGGGGGTGGCCGGTGTCCTCGAGCTGGCCTGCGGCCTGCAGCACAGGGGCCGCCACGTCCTGGCGCGCGACTGGATAGCGTCCGGGATCATCGGGATTGGAACAGCGGTGCTGCTGCCGTTCTTCATCAACCTCGGCGCCCACGCCCTGCTGGGCGTGGCCGGTGGAGGGGCGATTATTTCCGGGGTCCTCTGGGTGCTGTCCGGCCTGACCCTGCGGCACGATGCCCGGGGCGGCGCAGGAAAGCCGTAAACTAGGAGGAGCGCCCTTCTACTTTCTGTAGAAAATCGGGTGCGAAACCGCAATTCGTACACCAGGCCGGCCGTGCGCCGCCTGCAGGGAGGAACCACCGTGGCTGACCAGCATCAAGGAAAACCGCGCAAGCTGCGGACCTCGGTGAAGGGGCCGCTGATGTTTTCGGCCTTCTGGGCCGTCGTTGCCTTCGTTGCAGTGTTGATCTTCGCCTCCGGGGGAAGCGCCCGGGCGCCCCGCTTTGACCTCGCCTTCACGGCGGCCGGCATCGCCTTCATCGTGACCCTGGTGATCGCGGCCATGCTCTCGATGAGCTACAAGGAGAACGCCGAACACCTGGGCAAGGGTTCGGGGGTTAACCTGAGTTCGGCGCCCAAGGCATCTTCCCACGGAGGGCCCGGCCACGGCTTCGGTGCTCCGGGCAGCCAGAACCCGCCGGCATCCGGCGACGGCGCCGACGGCACACCCCAGCGCTAGGGCCACACCGGCGAGCAACGGAACGCTGGCCGCGCCGGCCTGCTAGTTCGCGGCCGCCTGCCTGGCCCGGTAGGCCGCAACGTGGGCCCGGTTGGCGCAGTTTCCCGTGTCGCAATACCGCTTTGACCGGTTGCGGCTCAGATCCAGCACGGCGGCATCGCAGTCGTCGGATTCGCAGGTGCGCAGCCGCTCCATTTCCTTGCCGCGGATCACGTCTGCCAGCGCCATGGCTGCCTCGGTACTCATCCGGTCCGCCAGGGGAGCCTCCGGTGCCGTTGCATGCAGATGCCAGTCCCAGCCGTCGTGCTTCATCAGCTGAGGCAGTGCGTTCGCGTCCCGCAGGAGCCGGTTGACGGTGTCAACGGCGGCATCCTCATCTGCTGTCCACACCGCCGCCAGTTCACGGCGCAGCTGCCGCACACTCTCCAGTTCCGCGGCATCCCGGGCCCGCCCTCCGGAAAACCCCTCAGCGGCCAGGAAGGCATCCAGGTCCGCCACCGAGGACAGTCCTTCCCTGCCATTCGCGGCGGTATTGATGAGGTTTACCACCGTCCGCAGCGCCACCTCAGTGTCAGGGGCGAAAACCATGTTGACTCCTTACAGCACCCGGGCGTAGTGTCATGGGCATTACCCCATTTTACTCCTGACAGGAGGCGACGTTGCCTGCCGCCAACAACCACACCACCACGGGGCTTCCCACCGGGCGGCCCGGCTTCCTGGCCTCCGGAATTGGGACCGCGCTCTTCTCTTCCGCAGTCTTTGGCCTGTCCGGATCGTTCGCCAAGTCACTGCTGGAAACCGGCTGGTCGCCGGGGGCGGCCGTCACCGCCCGCCTGACGGGTGCCGCCCTGATCCTCGCCCTGCCCGCCGCCTGGGCGCTTAGGGGCCGCTGGCACCAGCTGCGCGACAACTGGCTCACCATCATGCTGTTCGGGCTCATCGGGGTCGCGGCCTGCCAGCTGTTCTACTTCAACGCAGTGGCACGGTTGTCCGTGGGAGTGGCACTCCTGCTGGAGTACCTTGCCCCGGTGATCATCGTCCTGTGGCTGTGGGCGGCCAGCCGCCGGCGCCCCCGGCTGCTGACCTCCGGCGGAACACTGCTGTCCCTGGCCGGGCTGGTGCTGGTCCTTGACCTCACGGGAGCGGTGAAAGTGGACCTGGTGGGCGTCCTCTGGGGCATGGCGGCGGCAGTCTGCCTGGCCATCTACTTCTTCATCACGGCCAGGGAAAACGACACCCTGCCGCCCATCGTGCTCGCATCCGGCGGTCTCCTGACGGGCGCGGCGGTCATGTGGCTCGCTGCCGCCACCGGCCTGCTGCCCATGGCGTTCAGTACCGCGGACACCACGCTTGGTCCCTGGACCACTCCCTGGTGGGTATCCCTGGCCGGGCTGGTGGTGCTCGCCACCGTACTGGCCTACACCTCGGGCATCATGGCCGCCCGGGCCCTCGGCTCCAAGGTGGCCTCCTTCGTGTCGCTCACCGAGGTCCTGTTCGCCGTGCTGTGGGCGTGGCTGCTGCTCGGGGAACTTCCCGGCGCCATCCAGCTCCTGGGCGGCGTACTCATCGTCGGCGGCGTCATCCTGGTCCGGGTGGATGAGCTGCAGGCCCCCGGTTCCGCCGCCGCCGGAGAGCGCGCCGGGGTTCCGGCATCACCGCTGGAACACGCGAACGACGTCGAACCCGTCCCCTAGGCGGACCTGCACAGCCAGGCGCCGCCGTCGGACGCCACAAAAGATGCAACAAAAAAGGGCAGGGACACCGGTTGGTGTCCCTGCCCCCGCCAGCGGCGGTAAGCCTAGTGGGAGGCCTGGCTCTGCTCTTCAGCGTTGCGCTTGGCCTGCGAGCCGGCTTCCTTCAGTGCCTCGGCAACCTTGGTGAGCATCGCGGTGTGGGTACCGGACCACTCGTTGCGGAACTTGGTTGCGTCCGGGCCTTCCCAGTTGGTGCTGCTCAGAACCTTGGTGAGAGTGGACTTCTGCGTCTCGATCTCGGACGCCCCTGCCTGAAGCTTGCTGCCGAGCTGGCGAAGCTGCTCAACGTCTGCACCCCAAATAGCCATCAGTTTCTCCTTGTTAGAACGTGGATCCGAACCTGGTCGGCATCCCCCTCGGCCTCCCGGCTCATCCGGAAGATCCATTGCCTAAAACCTACCCCGGCCCGTAAAACGGTGTCGATGGGCAGCCCTGCCCATGCAGGCCTCCCCATGGACGCCGCGGCGGGACGAAGAAAAAGGGGTCGATCCCAGGCGTTCGAAGAGCCTAGCATGGCGGTATGTGCCGGAATATCCGAACCCTCCACAACTTTGAGCCGCATGCCACGTCCGAGGAAGTGCACGCGGCCGCCCTGCAGTATGTCCGCAAAATCAGCGGCAGCACCAAGCCGTCAAAGGCCAACCAGGAGGCCTTTGACGACGCCGTGCATGAGATCGCGCACATCACGCAGCATCTGCTGGATGCGCTGGTGACGCAGGCCCCGCCCAAGGACAGGGAGGCGGAGGCAGCCAAGGCCAGGGCGCGTGCCGCGGTGCGGTACGGCGCGGCCTGAGCCCTCGCCCGCCGGGACTGCGGCTACTTGCCGAAGCTCCGCAGCCGCAGCGAGTTGGTCACCACCAGGACCGAGCTGGCGGCCATGGCGGCGCCGGCGATCATCGGATTGAGCAGCCCCAGGGCGGCCACCGGGATACCCACCGCGTTGTAGAAGAACGCCCAGAACAGGTTGGTCTTGATGGTGCCCAGGGTCTTCCGGGACAGCTCAATGGCCTGCGCCACCTGGGCGAGGTCGTTGCCCATCACGGTCAGGTCCGCGGCTTCGATGGCCACATCCGTGCCCGATCCCATCGCAATTCCCAGGTCGGCCTGCGCCAGCGCCGCAGCGTCATTGACGCCGTCCCCGGCCATGGCCACCGTGGCACCGCCGGCCTGGAGCTTCCGTACTGCCTCGACCTTTCCTTCCGGCAGGACGCCGGCGTAGACATCGTCCGGAGCGATGCCGACGGCGGCAGCCACCCGGGCGGCCACGGCGGCGTTGTCACCGGTCAGCAGGATGGGCCGCAGGCCCAGTGCCTTCAGCCGGTCGACGGCGGCCGCGGACCCCGCCTTGACGGTGTCCCTGAGGCTGATGATTCCGGCGGCTTTCCCGTCCACGGCGACGCAGATGGCCGTTGCGCCGCCCTCTTCTGCCGATGCGAGCGTGGCCTGCTGGGCGGCGTCCAGAATGATCCCGTTCTGCTCCAGCCAGCCGCGCCGCCCGGCCATCACGGCCCTGCCCTCAACGGTTCCCGACACTCCGCCGCCCGGCGCGGAACTGAAACCCTGCACGGATGGCAACGCGCCGGCGTCGTCCGTGGCGCCCGTGGACGGGACCGCGGCAGCTGCGGCAGCGATGGCACGGGCCACCGGGTGCTCGGAGGCTGCCTCGACGGCTCCGGCAAGCCGGAGGACGTCCCGGTCCTGGAAACCGGTGAAGGCTGCCGTGGCGTCCACGGCCAGGACGCCGGTGGTGACCGTGCCTGTCTTGTCCAGCAGGATGGTGTCCACGGTGCGCGTGTCCTCCAGGACCTGCGGGCCCTTGATCAGGATGCCCAGCTGCGCGCCGCGGCCGGTGCCCGTCAGCAGGCCTACCGGCGTGGCCAAGCCGAGTGCGCAGGGGCAGGCAATGACAAGCACGGCGACGGCGGCCGTAAAGGCCTGCCGAAGGTTGTCGCCGTCAGCGGCGGGGCCTGCGAGGAGGAGCCAGAGCACGAACGTCACGACCGCCAGTGCCAGGACCACCGGCACGAAGACGGCACTGATCCGGTCGGCGAGCCGCGCGATGGGCGCCTTCCCGGTCTGGGCCTGCGACACCAGCCGCGCCATCTGGGCAAGGGTGGTTTCGGAACCAACCCGGGTAGCCCGGACCAGCAGGCGGCCGGACGTGTTGATGGTGGCGCCGGTGACACGGCTGTCCGGCCCCACCTCCACGGGGACTGATTCACCCGTCACCAGCGAGGCGTCAACGGCCGAGGCGCCGTCCACCACCACGCCGTCCGTGGCGATCTTCTCTCCCGGGCGGACCACCAGGACGTCGCCCACCTGCAGCAGGTCGGCGGGGATCCTCTCTTCCTTGCCGTTGCGCAGGACCGTGGCATCCTTGGCGCCCAGGTTCAGCAGTGCCTGGAGGGCGTCACCGGCCTTCTGCTTGGCATTGGCCTCCAGGTACCGGCCCAGGAGCAGGAAGGTGGTGACAACGGCCGCCACCTCGAAGTACAGGCCGCCGGACATGCCCTCCATGCCAGGGTGCTCAGTCATGCGGGGATCCGCCAGCAGCTGCCAGGCCGAGAACAGGTACGCTGAGGCGACCCCGAGGGACACCAGGGTGTCCATGGTGGAGGCGAAGTGGCGCGCGTTGATGGCGGCCGCGCGGTGGAAGGGCCACGCGGCCCACGTGACCACCGGCAGCGCCAGCACCGCCGCCACCCAGCCCCAGTTGGCGAACTGGAACGCCGGGACCATGCTGACCAGGAACACCGGGACGGTCAGGACTGCGGCCAGGATGAGGCGCGGGCGGAGCAGGGATGCAGGGATTGCAGCGGGCTCAGCCGCGGTGCCGGCTTCCGGGCCTGCGGGGCGCTGCTGGCGTACCCGGGCCTTGTAGCCGGCCGCGTTGACCGTATCCACCAACTGCTCGTCGGTGACACCGTCCGGGACCGTGACGTAGGCCGACTCGAGTGGCAGGTTGACCGTTGCAGCCACGCCGTCGAGCTTGCCGAGCTTCTTTTCCACGCGGTTGACGCAGGACGCGCAGGTCATCCCTTCGATGTCGAGTTCGACGACGCGGGTGCCCGGCGGGTGGAGCAGTTCCTGGTGGCTCATTGTCAGCTTTCCGGTGGTGGAAGGGTTTCTAGGCTTCGTTGGCAACCACCAGGTAGCCGGCTTCGGCTACGGCTTCGCCGATTTCGGCGGGGGAGAGTTCCTTGCCTGAAGTGATGGTCACGGTGGAGATGCCGCCGGCGTTCAGGTCCACGGCTACTGCATCAACGCCGTCGATGGCTTCGAGTTCTTCGCTGACTGCCGACACGCAGTGTCCGCAGGTCATGCCCGAGACGCTGATGGTTGTGGTGGTGGGTGAGGTGGTGCTCATGGCTTGCTCCTTCATATGGTGCCGGCGGTGGCCGGGTTGGTGTGGGGGTGTGTCAGCGAAGCAGCCGGCCGATGGCGTCGGCAGCTTCCTTTACCTTGGCATCGATGGCTTCTGCGCGTGCGTCGGGGTCCGGCTCGGAGGCCGCCCCCACCACGCAGTGGCCGATGTGTTCCTCGACCAGCCCCAGGCTGACGGCGTGCAGGGCCTTGGTGACGGCGGCAACCTGGGTCAGGATGTCGATGCAGTACTTGTCCTCATCCACCATCCGGGCAATGCCCCGCACCTGGCCCTCAATGCGCTTCAGGCGCCGCAGGTACGCGTCCTTGTTACCCGTGTACCCGTGCTGCGGGGCAGCGCCATCCTCCACGGCCGGCTGTTCGGCGGCCGCAACGGCTTCTTCGGTAGCGTTCATGGAGCCAACATATACCCCTTGGGGGTATCAATGCAAGTACCCCCTGGGGGTATCTGCAGAAGTGTCGGGGCACGCGCAAGGCTTAGTCCGTCAGGGCACAAAAAAGCTCCGGAGTGCGTTATTGGGGGATACGCACTCCGGAGCAGCTCTTGGGCAATTCCGGCTTCCACCTGGGTGGATCGGCCTTGCTTGAATCAGCTTACTGGCTGGTACGGGACTGCGCCAGCACCGCGAATAACTACTTTCGCTTTACTTTAATCACGCCCGGAACGGAGGCATTTTGCCCTGGATGCGCCGGTCATGGCCGGTCCTCATGGGCGGGCATCCGGTAGGGAACCACCAGCACCGGCCGGCTTTGATGGTGGCTGAGCCACGCCCCAACGGACCCACCCAAAGCCTCGGAAAGGCGATGGGACAATCCACGTTCCGAGGTTCCCACGACGATCATGGGGGCATCCACTTCCGCGGCCAGCTGTCCCAGCGCACGGGCTGCATCTCCCGTAAGGGTGCGGAAGGACCAGTCAGGGGGGCGGCCGCCGGGCAGCTTGTCCACGGTGGCCTGGACCTGTGCTTTGAGCTCCGTTGCGAGTTCCAGCATGTCGTCATCAGCGTCCGGGTGCCGGGAAAGGCGGTGGGCGGAACGGGCCGGATCCCACTCCACGAGGTAGCTGGCTTCGTCCACGTACGCGCAGACCAAGGGGGCGCCCAGCCGGGCAGCCAGGGTGGCCGCGGTCTGGATGACCTCCGGGTGCTGTTTGGGCATGATCCCCACCAGCAGCGGGGCCCCGTCGAAATGTTCCCACGTCATGCTGCCCATTGTCCGCCCGCCCAAGGCCGCCTGAACAGGTACGTTAGGCCCGGGCAGGTCCCGGAGCGCCGGCCCCGGGGCTAAGGAACTGCGGGGTAGGCGGTGACAACCACGTTCCTGCCCCACGGATCTTCCGTGTAGCAGCTGATGAGGACCAGCCGGTTGGGCACCATCTCCCAGACCGGGCTGTCCTTGAGGCCGGACTTCAGGTAGGTCGTGACGCTGTCCACGCGGTAGCTGATGGTTCCGGCCGGAGTCTGGACATCAAGCAGGTCGCCAATGGCCGCGGCGGAACTGAGGTGGTTGAACGGGGCGTCGGCGCCCTCCCAGCTGTGGCCGATGACGTAGGTGGTGTTGCCGGAGCCCTTCCCGGGGGTTCCGAAGGCCGTGAGCCAGTACCCGTCCTTGGTGGCAGGGGGTTCTATGGTGCGGCTGGCCTGGGCTTCTCCGTCCAGGTCCAGGGGTTGGACGGCTACGTCAAAGGCGGCGGCCGGGTAACGGATATGGATTGGCTGGGCAGCCGGGGGAAGGGCAGGTGTTGCCGCCGCCGGACGGGCCGGAGCCTGGGCGGCCGCCGCTGCCGGCTGTGGCACACCGGTTTCCGCCATCGGGGCCGCTGCCCCGGCAGGCGCCGCGGGGGCGCGCACGCCGAGAGTCGAAGTGGAGATGCCGGGGACCGTCAGCATGGGCGCCTCATGGAAGAGGGGTGCGCCCGCCGTAAACGACAGGAAGGTAAGGACGCCGCAGCAAAGGATGGCCAGATCGCCCCTGTTCCACCGCTGCCAGGTGGCGATGCGTCCCCCGGGCGCCGCGTGCCGGCGTCGGTCCTGTGGCATGGCATTTCCTCACGGGTGGTCGGTGGAAAGGAAGGAAGGCGCCCTGCCGGGCACTGGCAGGACGCCTTCCTTGTCGGGAAGCCACGGGAAGTGGCGGATGGCGGGCTAGCCGGCGGTGTGCAGCGGGCGTGGCCGGCGGCGTACTGCCACTGCTGCTCCTGCGGCAGCCAGCGCTCCCACACCTGCAAGCCAGCCGGACGCACCGTCAGCGGCGCCCACAGCCGTCTGGGCGTTGTAGCCCTGGTTGGTTCCCACGCTGGCGGCCGCTGCGGCGGGGGCTGCCTTGGGAGCGGCGGCGGCCTGCTGGGCAGGCGTTGCCTGGGCGGGTACAGCTGCCGGTGCCACCGCGGCCGGTGGCACCACCGAAGGAGTTTCCGCAACAGGGCTCTCCGCCGGAGGCTGCACCGCGGGTTGTTCCACGGGTTGGTCCACGACGACGGGCGTTTCGTTGGCCGGGGGAGTCACCGCTGGCGGTTGCTCAGCTGGCGGCGTGACCACGGGAGGGTCGACGACGGCGGGCGGGGTAACGACAGGCGGGGTGACGGGAGGATCGACGACGACCGGCGGATCCACGGGATCGAGCACCTCGCCGGGCGGCAGCGGGGCGCACTTGGCGACGTAGAGCGCCTTTCCGGCGCTGGTCCAGTTCTTGCCCGGCGATTTGGACGTCGGCGGAATGATGTCCAGCGGATGCTGGTCGTGGCCGCCAAGCCCATTGATGCTGAATTCCAAAGGTGCCCAGGTGCTGCCGTCGCTGTGGCAAACGGTGACTTTCTCTCCCGCGGCCATGGCAGGCGCTGTGAGGCTGATCAGGCCGAGCCCAACCACCCCCAGTGTGGCTAAGGTGCGTTTCATGTCTTCTCCCCATATGTGCGTGAAACGGACCGTGGCGGGGGACGGCCAGCGGTGGCGCCGTATGCCCCAGCAGCACGGTCAGCTTGCTTTGAGATTTCAGGCTAAGGGCGCCTCCCGGGGCAGTCGCCAGTAGGGGGTACTTGTCTTTCACCGGGGCAGGCCGGCCAAGTTACCTGCCAGTACCCTAAAGCCGGCCTGCGCCACCTGCTTCCGCGCCGGGACCTTGTCCGCCGCGTGGGCCGCGCCTAACGTTTTAAGTGAAGCAAGGAGGGGAATCGTGGAAATCTTCATGTGGTGGCTGGACCTGGACCTCGCCAGCAAGGAGTGGCTGCGCCAAAACCTCCATTCAGAGGAACTGCCGCTTCCGGTGCTCCAGGGGATCGCAGAGGCGGGCGGTCCGCACCCCGGCAACCCCGCTGCTGTACTGACTGCCGCGGACTGGGACTTCATCGAGACCCAGTCGGAATTCGTGGACTGACCCCCGACCGCCGGCAGTTCGGGAGCTGAAGGGGGCCTGTACCCGTTGCGCCCTGGCCGCTCCGGTGGTTGCATGGTCCGCATGGCAACGGCGGCAGAATCATTCCTCCTGGCAATCGGCACCAAGAAAGGGCTGTGGCTCGCCACAAGCCGGGACAGGCGGGAGTGGTCCTTCACCGGCCCGCATTTCCTCATGGCTGAAATCCCCAGCATCGGAATCGATACCAGGGAGGGCCGCACCCGCATCCTGGTGGGCGTCCGCAGCCCGCACTGGGGGCCCACGGTTGCACACTCCGATGACCTGGGCGCCACGTGGTCCGAGCCGGAACATGGTGCCATCACGTTTCCCGAGGACACCGGCGCCGCCCTGGACCGTGTGTGGCAGATCTATCCGGACGCAGAGTCCCGTCCCGGGGTGGTGTGGGCCGGCGCCGAGCCCATCTCTGTCTGGAAGTCCACGGACGGCGGCGAGCACTTTGAGTTGAACCGGGGCCTGTGGGACCACCCGCACCGCAGTGAATGGGGAGCCGGCTATGGCGGTGCAGCGGCACATTCCATCGTGGTGGACCCTGCCGGTGAAACCGTGCACGTCGCCATGAGCACCGGCGGCGTGTACCGCTCGCTCGACGGCGGCACGTCCTGGGAAGCGCGCAACAAGGGCATCTCGGCCTACTTCATGCCGGACCCAAACCCGGAGTTCGGCCAGTGCGTTCACAAGATCGCTGCCGATGCCGCGGTGGCAGGACGCCTCTACGCACAGAACCACCACGGGGTCTACCGGACAGACGACAATGCCGACAGCTGGAACTCCATCGCCGAGGGCCTGCCCGCGGACTTCGGCTTCGTGATGCTGACGCATCCGCGCCGGGACGGGACCGCCTGGGTTGTTCCGCTGAAGGCCGACGGCGAACGCATTCCTCCCGACGGAAAGCTCGCCGTCCACCGCACGGACGACGCAGGGAACAGCTGGAAGCGGCTCAGCACCGGACTCCCCGGGCACGAATACAACAGCGTGCTCAGGGACGCCGCCTCGGTGGACACGGCCGAACCCGCCGGCGTCTACTTCGGCACCCGGGGCGGGTCCGTCTACGCGAGTGCGGACGAAGGGGAGACTTTCAGTGAAGTGGCATCGCACCTGCCGGACGTCCTCTGCGTCCGGGCGGCAGTGGTGGCCGGTGCCTGAGATCTCGCTGCTGCTTCCCGGTGTCCTGCAGCCGCTGGCCGGCGGGCAGGCCGTCCTGTCCACCCGGGCCGACGGGCCGGTGACGGTGGCACACCTGCTTGACGCGGTGGCCGCGGACTATGCCGTGCTGGGCCGGCGGCTCCGCGACGAGACCGGGGCCCTGCGCAAATTCGTCAACATCTATGTGAACGGCGACGAAGTCCGGCGCCTGCAGGGCCTGGACACCGAGGTACAACCGGGCCAAGAAGTGCTGGTGATCCAGTCCGTTGCGGGTGGCTAAGCCGCGCCCGAAGTCCTGACCGCCAAACGATTCCAAAATCGTTGACAATTTCGTCCGCGATCCGTACCGTCGGTTTCGTGCAGTGGTGATCGACTGCACCCATTCCTAGCGATGATGCGACAGGAAGGTACAGGGTGGCCGCGAGCCTGAGCCTCAAGGACGTCAGCCTGCACTTCGGCGGGGTCAAGGTGCTGCAGGACGTCAGTTTCGACGTCGAGCCCGGCGTGATCTTTGGCCTGGTGGGCCCGAACGGTGCCGGCAAGACCTCCCTGTTCAACTGCATCAGCGGCCATTACCGGCCAAGCTCCGGTTCGATTTCCATCGACGGGACCGAGGTTTCCGGGAGCGCCCCGTCCCGGATGGCCCGCCTTGGACTTGCACGCACCTTCCAGCATCCGGCACTGCAGCTGAACGCCACAGTTCTGCAGAACGTGCTCCTCGGAGGGCACACGCGGCTGCCCGGCGGCCCGGTCTCGTGGGCGCTCAGGATGCCCTACACCGTCCGGGCCGAGCGCGCCGTCCGCAGCGAGGCGCTCGAACTCCTCGCCAAGGCCGGGCTGGGCTGGGCGGCGGATGTGCCTGCCGACGAACTATCCCACGGGCTCCATAAAGGCATCGAGCTGTGGCGGGCCCTTCTTTCCAGGCCCGCACTGCTTCTTCTCGACGAGCCGGCAGCCGGGCTCTCCCACGGGGAAGTTGAACAACTCATCGCCACCGTGAAGCGCCTCCGCGCCGAGCAGGACGTCACCATCATCATCGTGGAGCACCACATGGGACTCATCTCCGCGCTCACGGACCAGGTGGTGGTCCTGGACCACGGACGGAAGCTGATGTCGGGAACTGCGGCGGAGGCCCAGTCCGATCCGCGCGTCATCGAGGCCTACATTGGGAAGGACGCCGCTGATGACGCTGCTTGAACTCACGGACGTGACAGCGTCCTACGGCCCCGTGCAGGTCCTGGACGGGGTCTCGCTCAGCGTGCCGGACGGCGGGTCCGTGGGCATCCTGGGTGCGAACGGGGCGGGCAAGACCACCACGCTCCGTGCCATCAGCGGCAGCGTCAGGACCGGTGGACGGATCAGGTTCGATGGCCGGGACATCCGGGGCCTGCGGCCGGACCAGGTGGCCGCGCTGGGCATAGCCCACGTACCCGAGGGCCGGGGCACCCTGGGCCAGCTGAGCGTGCGCGAGAACCTGATGGTGGGCTCCTACCTGCGCAAGGACCGGAAGGCCATCGCCGGCGACATTGACTACTGCCTGGACCTGTTCCCGCAACTGCAGGACAGGGTTGGCTCGCGGGCAGCGGCACTCTCGGGCGGCGAACAACAAATGCTCGCGGTGGGCCGCGCCTTCATGGCCAAACCCAAACTGCTGCTCCTGGATGAAGCCTCGCTGGGGCTGGCGCCCAGTACCGCCAAGACCGTCTACCAGGCCATTCGGCGGCTGCGGCTCGAATCCGGGATCGCCATGCTGGTGGTGGAACAGAATGCGAACCTCGCTTTCTCCTTGGTGGACACCGCTACCGTCCTGGAAACGGGCCGGAACGTCCTCACCGGAACCTCGGCCGAACTCAAGGGCATGGACGAAATCCGCCGCGCCTACCTGGGGGGCTGAGCGTATGGGAACCTTCATCCAACTCGTCGTCGACGGCCTGGCCACCGGCTCCATCTACGCCGCCCTGGCCCTGGCCATCGTGCTGGTGAACCAGGCCACCGGCCTGATCAACTTCGCGCAGGGCGGCATGGCCGTGCTGTCCGCCTACATCGCCTACGTTTTCGTGCAGCTCGGCCTGCCGCTCATCCTGGCCATCATCATTGCCATTGTCCTGTCCTTCCTCTTCGGCGCACTGGTGGAACGCTTCCTGATCCGGCGGTTTGAACGGGGGGATCCGGACACCGCAGTGGTGGTGACCATCGGCCTGCTCACCCTGGTCACCGGCATCTGCGCGGTCCTTTGGGGCTACAACAACCTGGGCTTCCCGTCGCTTTTCCCGCTGACCAGCGTTGAAATCCTGGGGGCCGTGGTGAGCGTCAGGTCCCTTGCCACCGCCGTGACCATCGTGGTGATCATGGTGGTCCTGCAGCTGCTCTTCCTGCGCACCAAGCTGGGACTGGCCCTTCGCGCCGTTGCCGACAACCCGGCGTCGGCCGCTTTTTCCGGCTTGCCGGTGGGCCGCCTGCTCATGGTGGGATGGGGACTTGCCGCCACCCTGGGGGCGATTGCCGGCGTCCTGGTGGCTCCGCAGCTGACCCTCACGCCCGGCATGCTGGACACCGCACTGGTCTACGCGCTCGCAGCCGTGATCCTCGGCGGCCTGACCAGCCCCATCGGCTGCGTGGTGGCGGCATCGGCCATCGGTGTCCTGGAAAACCTGGTGGCCGTCTACGTTCCCCTCATTGGCCACGACCTCAAAATCGCCGTGCCCTTCGCGCTGATCTTCGTCATCCTCATCGTTCGTCCCCAGGGCCTGTTCGGCAGAAAGGTCGTGGTGAGGGTCTGATGAACGCCGTTGCCGCCACCGCCCGCAGGCCTTGGGTCCGGATTGTCCTCGCCGCCGTCGTGGCCGTGGTGCTGATCGTGGCCCCGCTGGCCCTGCCGGCCTTTGCGAACCAGACGCTGGTCCGTATCGGCGTCTATGCGGTGGCGGTGCTCGGGCTGAACATCGTCATGGGCTACACAGGCCAGGTCAACCTCGGGCAGATCTTCTTCGTGGGGTTGGGCGCCTATGTCACCGCGTACGGCGTCAACCATGGCTGGAACATCCTGCTGGTGTTCGCCGCCGCCTGCGCCGTTGCCGGCGTGGTGGGGCTGCTGGTGGCCCTTGCCGCCGCCCGCCTGGGCGGCCTTGCCATCGCGATGGTCACCATCGCCCTCCCGATCGTCGGCGTGCCCCTCGCCAAGCGCCTCTCCGAATTTACCGGCGGCTCGCAGGGGATTTCCGCGCGGTTCACGGACGCCCCGGACTGGTCCGGGCTGGACAACGACCAATGGCAGTTCTACATCGTCCTGCTGGTGGCGGCCGCGGCCTTCCTGCTGGCGCGGAGCCTGGTCCGGGGCAAGTACGGGCGGGCATTTGCGGCCGTCCGGGAAAACGAGGCCGTTGCGGCCTCCATGGGCATTTCGCCCTACCGGACCAAGGTCCTCGCCTTCACCATCGCCTCAATCTTCGGCGGTGCCAGCGGCTTCCTGTACCTTGCGGCCGTGCAGTACACCTCGCCTGAGACCCTTAGCTTCGGCCACTCCATCAGCCTCCTGGCCGCGATGGTCATCGGCGGGGCCGGAAGCATCGCCGGTTCCCTCCTGGGAGGCGCCTACTACGTCTTCGTCCCGCAACTGACCAACGCCATCGACCCCAACCTCACCACCATCAGCCAGGGTGCCATCCTCCTCGCGGTGCTGTTCCTGCTGCCCGGCGGCCTGGTCAGCCTGCCCCGGGTGGTGCGGCGGCTGGCCCGCCGGACCGATGCCGCCCGCGGCCGCTCCACCGGCCGTTCCACCGCGGCCCCTCCAGCGCAGACTTCCGAGCAGAACGCTCCAGCGCACCATCCGGTACCGGACAGTGCGCTGGATGGACACGAACAAACAGAGAGGCAGGATGGACCATGAAGATGAGAAAGAAGCCCGGCGGGGTCCTTGGCATCGTTGCCGTGACGGCCGCCGTCGCGCTTTCCCTGTCCGGATGCAGGGGTGACAGCGGCGGCCAGGGCGGCGGTTCGGCGTCCTCCCCGGGGATCACGGACTCGGCGATCACGCTGGGGATCACCACGCCGCTCAGCGGCGCCACCGCCGGGCCGGGCAAGTGCACGGTCGCCGGGGTCTCGGCGTACTTCGGGGCCGCGAACGCCGCTGGCGGGGTGAAGTTTGGCGACGGCAAGACGCGCACCGTAAACATCAAGTCCTACGACGACGCCTACGACCCGCAAAAATCCCTGGCCAACTTCCAGCAGATGGTGTCCGACAACGTGTTTGCCGCCACCGCCGGCCTGGGGACGCCCACCAACAGGGCGTTCCGGGACGCTGCCATCAGCCAGAAGGTCCCGCAGGTGCTGGTGATGACCGGTGACCCGCTCTTCAGCGACCGGAAGCAGAGCCCCTGGCAACTGGGCTTCGTGCCCGTCTACCAGAATGAGGGTGCCGCGTTCGGAAAGCTCCTGGCGAAGTCGGGGGCGCAGCACAAGGTGGCCATCCTGTCGCAGAATGATGACTACGGCAAGGGCTACGTCTCGGGCTTCAAGGAGGCCATCCAGGGGGCGTCCAACATTTCGGTGGTGGGCGAGCAGACCTATGAGGCCACCGACACGTCCGTTGATGCCCAGCTCACCCAGCTGGCCTCCTCCGGGGCGGATGTCTTCTTCAACGCCATGTCCATCACGCCGCTGACCATCGCCTCGCTGCAGAAGGCGCAGCAGATCGGCTGGAAGCCCAGCTGGTTCCTACCCTCCAACACGTCCAGCCCCACAGCGATCCTCGAACCGGGTGGCGCCTCCGCCTACCCCGGCATCTACTCAGTGTCCTTTGCCAAGGCACCGCAGAGCCCGGCGTTCGCCAAGGACCCCGACGTCGTCAAATTCCTCGACGAACTGAAGAAGTACGGAAACTACCCGGACATGCCGGCCTTCCCGCACTGCATGTGGAGCTACATGGTGGGGGCCACTCTTGAAAAGGCGTTCCAGAACATGAAGGAGCCCACGCGGGACAGCTTCATGACGGCGCTGCGGGATATCAAGGACCTAAAGGCGCCACTGATGCTGGAGGGCACGTCGGTCAACACCACGGTGGATGGCCAGCCGGCCGTGTCCTCGGTGGTGGTGCAGAAGTACAACGGCAAGGGCTATGCAACTGCCGAGAACTTTGGCTGATCAGCCCCGGGTCTGATCAGCTCCGGGCGGCGCTTGGCACCGGCCTCGTGCCGCCCGGAGCTTCCAGGGCGTCCACCAGTTCCAGCCCGCGCCGGGCCCACGCAATCTCCACAAGCGCCCGGTCCACCAGGCCCTCGTAGGTGAACCTTTTAAAAGCGATGGTCCGTTCGCGGTCGGCCGGATCGGTCACGGCCAGGCGGCGCACCAGCATTGGGTTGTCCACCTGGTCGATGCGCTGGAGCTCACCCTCCCATTGGGCGAGTTCGGACTCCCATTGCTCCTTGTGCCGGCGGAAGAACGCACGGGCGGCCTCCGGCGACGCCGCTTCAAGGTAGGCGGCCCGCAGGTGGGCGGGGTCGCGGACCCGGGCGTACTCCAAGGGGGTCTGCATCCAGTCGAGGAAGGCCTGGTTTCCGGTATCCGTCACGTGGTACAGCCGCCGCGTGGCGCGCTGGCCCCTGGGCTGCTCCTCACCCTCGATGAGGTTCTCCGCTTCCATCTTGCGCAGCTCGGGGTAGATCTGGGAGTCGGGGGCATGCCACACGTGCCCCACCGACATGGAGAACTGCTTCTGCAGTTCGTAGCCTGACAGCGGGCCCACGCGCAGCAGCGCAAGCAGCGCGTACCGAAGGCTCATGCGGTACTCCTCCAAGGGCTCAAGGAAGGTGCGGGGGCGCACTCGCCCCCGCACTCCGGGGTCCCCAGCCTAGGCCGACTGGTAGTTCGTCCGCCACCCGCCGTGGTACGTGGCGCGCGCCACGGTGGAGTAGGGCACGGGGCTGACCACGGCCCGCACTTCAGTCTGCACATGGGGTTCGACGGCGGCCTTGGCGGTTCCGCCGTTCGGCTCACCCCACACGACCTTCAGTTCCGTGCCTTCCGGGACGTTGGGATCGATGGTGGCCAGCGACAGGGCCCGGCGTTCGTTGGCGCTGTAGCCGGTGAACATCGAGTAGCCCACCACCGTTCCGTCGGCGTCCACCACCGAGTCGTAGTTGGCCGAGCCATAGTTTGCCAGGGGCAGGTCAAAGAACTTGTAGCTGGGCCCGTCCACGTTGAACAGCGACGCGAAGATGGAGGTGACATCCTCCGCGTCCCAGGCCAGGGTGACCTTCTTGCGCTGGGCGGCGGGGTCGATTTTCTGGAGTGCGTCGCGGCCAATGAAGTCGTGGTCGAACTTGACGAACGAGCCGTAGCCCAGCTCCCACGGGGTCAGGTAGTAGTCCTCGATGTTCCCGGACACGAACGAGCCCGCCAGGGTCCCGGTGGCTTCGTAGCCGTCAGCGGGCAGCCATTCGCGGTAGCCGCGCTCCGCTTCGCCGGTGTAGATGGCGGGCAGCGGCGACGGGATCCAGCCGGACTCGAGGGTGTTGGACGGGTACGCCCGGGAACCGACGGGGACCAGCCCGAACTCGGCTCCGGCCTCCACGATCGCGTCGCGGATGCGGTCGTGGTCCGCGTACGGTCCCCACACCTCCAGGCCCGGTGCGCCGGCCATCCCGTGCCGCAGGGTGCGGACGGTGGTGCCGGCGATGGCCATGGTGGACATGTTGAAGAACTTGAGCTGCTCCAGTGCGCCGCCGTTGAGCTTTTCGATGACCTGCCAGGCGTTGGGCCCCTGGATCTGGAAGCGGTAGTACTGGCGGCTCACGGGGTGGCCGTACGGCCGCGACGGTGAGCGCCGGTCCACAGTGATGTCCAGGTCCCGGTAGCCGCCTGTCTCGCCGTGGTAGAGCAGCCAGTTGGCCGCCGGGGACCGGCCGACGTACACGTATTCGTCCTCCGCCTCGTGGAAGAGGATGCCGTCGCCGATCACGTGCCCGGACTCGGTGGTGGGCACGTACTGCTTGGCTTTGTTCACCGGGAAGGTGGCGGTGGAGTTGATGGCGGTGGCGGTGATCAGCTTGATCGCGTCCGGGCCCTTCAGGAACAGGTTGTCCATGTGGTGCGACTGGTCGTACAGCACGGCCGTCTGCCGCCACGCGGTCTGCTCCTTGATCCAGTTCTGGAAGTCGGCCGGGACCACCGGGTAGATGTAGGAGCCGATCTGGGAGTTGCGGAGGAGGTCAACCGCCCCCTTCGACGCGTCGAGGACTTCCTGCAGGTTTTTCGGTGCCACGTTGAACCTCTTGTTCTGTATCGGATTGGTGGTGGGTCTTTAGAAGACGATGGTCTGGTTGCCGTGCCGGATGACCCGGTCCTCGGCATGCCACTGGACGGCGCGGGAGAGCACCGCGCGTTCCACGTAGGCGCCGCGCGCCTGGAGGTCCAGGGCGGAGTGCCCGTGCGTTACGCGGGCCACGTCCTGTTCGATGATGGGCCCCTCGTCCAGGTCCTTGGTCACGTAGTGCGAGGTGGCGCCGATCAGTTTGACCCCCCGCTCCTTGGCCTTGCGGTAGGGCGCGGCGCCCACGAACGCAGGCAGGAAGGAGTGGTGGATATTGATCAGCGGCACGGAAACCGCGTCCAGGAATCCGGGGGACAGGATCTGCATGTACCGGGCCAGCACCACGAAGTCCACGTTGCCCTCCAGCAGCTTCAGGATCTGGGCCTCCGCTGCTGCCTTGTCCGGCCCGGCGGAGGGGACGTGGAAGAACGGAACGCCAAAGGCCCGCACATCCTCGGCCGTGTTCGTGTGGTTGGAGATCACCATGGGAATGGTCACCGGCAGTTCACCCCTCCGGTGCCGCCAGAGCAGTTCCAGCAGGCAGTGGTCGGAGGTGGATACCAGGATGGCCATGCGCTTGGGGATGGAGCGGTCGGTCAGGGTCCAGGACAGCCCCAGCGGGGTGAGGGTCCTGGCGAGGTCGGCTTCGATCTCAGGCATCGCGGCGGCCAGGTCCGGCCGGTTGAAGACCACCCGCTGGAAGAAGTCGCCCGACGAAGGATCACTGGAGTACTGGTCCAGGGAGACGATGTTTCCCCTGTTGCGGGTCACCAGGGCGGCCACCGCAGCCACGATGCCCGGCTGGTCCGGCCCGTGGACGATCAGGCAGGACTGGTCCTTGCGGGATTCAGTATGCAGGACCATCGGATGCCGTCCTAGCCCTCTTCCGCGGTGAAGTGCCGGACCCAGTTGGCCGTGGCCAGCAGGCCGCCAAACGTATAGAAGTGCAGGCCAACCTGCCCCGGGAGGTGCTGGTCCTGGCCGGGCGCACGGTCGGCAAGGACGGCGGCCAGGTCGTTCACGAACCGGTCCGGGCCGGCATCGCCCATCAGGTTGGTCAGCGAGAAGCCGTATTTCTTCACGATCATCGCGTTGGCGCCCACCCCGAAACGGCGCGCAAAGCCCAGGAGCCGTTTGACTCCCGCCGGGCCGGGGGTTCCCACGCGGATCGGTGCCTGGATTCCCCTGGCCCGGACCTCGGCGATCCACGCAGCCACAGGTTCGGTGTCGAAGGCGAACTGGGTGATGATGGAGGCGCCAAGGTCCTGCGCGGCGAGGGCTGCGGTCTTGTCCTCCAGCGCCCGCCAAAGGTCTTCCTTGCGGATGTCGGGATGGCCCTCCGGATATCCGCCGATTCCCACTTCCCGCACCCCGAACTGCTGCAGGAGGCCGGTGTTGACCAGCGCCAGGGAGTCTTCGTACGGGCCCTCGGGTTCTGCGGGGTCGCCGCCCACCACGAAAAGGTGCTCGGCGGCGCCCACTTCCGCCAGGCGCTGAAGGAACTTTTCGAGCTCGCCCTTCGATGCCAGCCGGCGCGCCGAGACGTGCGGCACGGGAATGAATCCCAGGTCCCGGGCGGCCTTGGCGGCGGCCACCCGCATCTCCAGGTCCTCGTTGCCGAGGAAGGTGACGTTAATGCGGGTGCCCGGCGGAATCCTGTCTTTTGCTTCGATGAGGGCGGGAATGTCCTTGCCGGTCATCTCCAGCGAGAAGTTGTTGATGAGTTCCAGGGATGCTGCCCGGTTGGGGGCGGGCATGATTCGAGTCGCCATCAGGTCATCCTTTCGGCGGGTGCAGCGGTGCACCCACCTCCAAGATTACCTATGTGCATAGGTAATGTCGATAGCTATTGATGGAATCCGGAACCTTCCGGTCCGCCGTCCGTTCCGGGCCTACCCCTGTGCTGCCTCCGGTTCCAGATGGGCGATGGCACGGGTGTCCTGGAAGGCCCGGACCCCTTCAATACCCTGTTCCCTGCCCATGCCGGACTGCTTCATTCCGCCAAATGGCGCGCGCAGGTCCAGTCGGGTTGCCCCGTGGTCGTTAACCCAGACGTAGCCGCAGACCAGGCGTCCGCCCACGCGGTCGGCCGCTGCCGGGTCGGCGGTCCACACCGAGCCGCACAGCCCCGCCCAGGTGGCGTTCGCCGCCTCCACCGCCTCGTCCTCCGTGTCGAACGGGATCAGGGGGATGACCGGCCCGAACTGTTCCTGGGTGACAACCCGCAGCGAGGGGTCCGGATCGATGACCAGTGCCGGGCGCAGGAAGTTCCCGCCGTGCAGTTCAGGGTCCGAGGGAAGGGTGCCGAATTCCCTGACATCCGCGCCCGCCTCCTTGGCCTCCTCGATGAGCTCAGCCACGAAGGCCTTTTGTACGGGGGAGTGCAGCGGACCCATGGTGGTCCCGTCGTCGAGCCCGTAGCCAATGACCGCCTTCTCCAGCCGCTGCGAGAGCCCGGCCACCACCTCGTCCAGGCGCGACCGGTGCACATAGACCCGCTTCGCGTTCATGCAGATCTGGCCGGTGGTATCGAAGATCGCGGCGTAGAGCCGGTCCAGGTGGGTGTCATCGAGGACCGCGTCCGGGAGGATGACGGCGGCGTCGTTTCCGCCGAGTTCAAGCGTTACCCGGGTGAGTGACTTTGAGGCCATTTCCATGATGCGCTTGCCGCCGCCCACGCTTCCCGTGAAGCAGACCTTGGCGATGTCCGGGCTGGTGATGAGCGCAGCCATGTCCGCGTCCTTGCCGGTCACCACGTTCAGCACCCCCGGCGGCAGCTTTTCAGCAATCCGCTGGACCACGCGTGTCGTTGCCAGCGGCGCGGTGGGTGGCGGCTTAACGATTGCCGTGTTTCCCGCCAGCAGTGCGTGCGGCAGCGAGGCCGCGAGAATGGCAATGGGCCAGTTGAACGGCACGATAACCGTCACCACGCCAAGGGGCTGGAAGGTGACCGAGGTGGAGACGGGAATGCCGGGCGCGGGCGGCAGCACCTTGGCGGTGTCGACGTCGGGAGCCAGTTCCAGCGCGAGGTTCCACCTGATCTCGAACACCAGGGAGTCCACCCAGGCCTCCATGCGGATCTTGCCGTTTTCCTGCGAGAGGATGGCGGCATCCTCATCACGGAAATCCGCGATGCCCTCCAGTGCCTGCCGCATCCGGTCTGCGCGCTCCCGTGCACCCAGCGCGGCCCATCCGGGGTAGGCCGCCTTTGCCGCGGCAATCGCGTCCTGGACGTCGGCCGCGCCGGCCGCCGCGGCGTGGCCCACGATGGTGCCAGGCTTGCCCGGATCGGCGATGTCCATCGTGGCGGCGGCCTGCCGTTCTGAGCCTCCGATGTAGAGGCCGGTGGTCACCGGGGCGGACGTATCCACTGTGTTGGTCATGATGATGCACCTCTCTGTGCGGTACTGCCGGGATCCTTTAATTTTCTCACTGGGGGATGTTTGGCGTTCCGTGGGTATGGAATGTCTCGATGGTTTTCATGCCCCAGGCCTGCCCTTTCCTGCGCTCCTCCTGGCTCCACTCCACCACGGGCGAGTCCGGGTCCAGCAGCAGGCGGGCGCCGGCGTTGGCCAGTTCGATCCGGTTGCCGCCGGGCTCCCAGACGTAGAGGAAGAACGTCTGGTTGATGGCGTGCTTGTGCGGACCGGACTCGATGTGGATGCCGTTTTCAAGGAAGATGTCCGCGGCCTTCAGGATGTCCTCGCGGGTATCCGGGGCGAATGCCACGTGATGGAGCCGGTTGCCGTGCTTGAGCCAGTCGTCGGAGTAGACGATGTCGTAGGACTTGTTGTTGAAGTGGAACCACCAGGCGGCATATCCGCCGTCGTCGAGCCGGATGCGTTCACTCTCCCGCCCGCACAGTGCGTGGGCCACGAACTCCCCGTTGGCCACCACGTCCTTGGCCAGGAAGTTGATGTGGTCCAGCCGTCGGGCGTTAACGCCCCGGCCGGGGAAGGCCGAGGCCTGGTTCTTCAGGGCGGGTTTGTCGTCCGTGGCCACGTACCGTTCGGTTTCGTAGTAGATGCCCAGGAGGTGCCCGTCGGGGTCCCGGAAGGAGTAGGTGGGCCCGGTTCCCACCTCACCCTCTTCCCAGCCGATGCCCAGGCCGGTGGCTTCGATGGCGGCGACCCGGCGCTCCAGCGCCTCCTGGCTGGTGGTCCGGAAGGTGGTGCGCCCGACGCCGGCATCGGCCGAGGCGGTGAGCTTGAGGGTGTAGCGCTGGTATTCGTCCCAGGTGCGCAGGTAGGCGGACTTCGTGCCGCCGCTGCCGGTCTCCGCCACGACGCGCATGGCGAGCAGGTCGCGGAAGAACCACAGGCTTTCCTCGAAGACGGGGGTCAGCAGTTCCACGTTTCCCAGGTGGGCGACGTCGAACGAGGTATACCCGGTCATGAAGCTGTCCTCTCTCAAGGGGTCGTTGTGCAGTGGTCAGGGGCGCGGGCGCGGGAAGACGCGTCCTTCGAAAATCTTCCGTGCCGTCCTGAGGGCGGTGGAGCGGGTCACGACGTAGCCGTCCGGGGTGGAATCGATGGCCACTTCGACGTCGAAGTGCCCGGTGGGGTGTTCCACCCGGACGGGTTCCCCCGGTGAAGGGAGCGCGGCCAGGTCATGGCCCACGGATCCTTCGGCCAGGACCCCGGCGGCGACGGTGAGTGCCCCCAGCACCCCGATGGAGGTGTGGACCCGGACGGGAAGGAAGGTGCGGGTGGCAATGGCGCCCCCTTCCCGTGGCGGCGCCAGCAGCACCAGCTTGGGCACGGTGGCGGCGCTGACATCGCCCATGCCCATCAGGTCCGCCGCGGCGAGGCGGATCCCGGCCAGCCGTAGTGCCAGGTCTTCATTGGCCTCGAGGTCTGCAGGGGCCTCGTTCCCGGTGATGCCCAGATCGGCGGCACGCATCAAAACGCTGGGCATTCCGTTGTCAACGCAGGTGAGGTCCACGCCCTCCGTGTGGTCCAGGATCCTGCCCGTGGGGAACAGGGCGCCGGTCGAAGACCCCGCCGTGCCCTCGAAATTGAGCCGGATGGCTGCCGCCGTCCCCGGAACGCCATCGATGGCCACCGCACCGCCTGCCGCCGGGCCGCCGTCGTAATCCACTACGCCGCCGGGAGTGGCAAACCGTGCGGTGGCCATGCTGCCCGTGTTCAGCATCCGGATGCGCACTTCCGTGTGGCCGTCGGCCGGCTGCACCAGGCCACGTTCCACGGCGAAGGGCCCGACGGCGGCAAGAATGTTGCCGCAGTTCTGCCGGCTGCTGACAAGTGCGGTGTCCACAGCGACCTGGAGGAAAAGGTAGTCCACGTCCGCGCCGGCGTCCGGAGACGGCGCGATGACGGCAACCTTGCTGGTCAAGGGGTGCGCTCCACCCAGTCCGTCCACCTGGCGGGGATCAGGAGAGCCCATGATCCGCAGCAGCAGGTCGTCGCGTTCTCCGGGGTCGGCAGGCAGGTCCGACGCCAGGAACAGGGCACCCTTGGAGGTCCCGCCCCGCATCAGGAGGCAGGGGATCCCCTCTGTATCGGGCATATGCACCCTCGCGTTCCACGGCGGGCATGGTGCCTGGGCGGCCCATGGTCAGTCCTTTCCGGCGGACAGTGCCAGAAAACCACGCTCTGGAACTCTGGTCAAGACATCCGATACAATTTTGTTAGCAATCGTGTTGGTACTGGACGTCCGGGGCTGCTTTTCGCCGTGGACCGAACGATGGAGTTCGCAGTGACAGGCATTTCGCAGTGACAGGGTCTTTGCAGGAGGCGCTCGACCAGGCGGCTTCACCGGTCCAGCTTTTACGCGATTCCCCGGCCAGCCCCCACGTTTTTCCAGTGCGGGCCGAGTTCAGCAACTGGCGCTCCGAGCAGAATTCCTGGCGTACAGCCTGTGCCCTCCTGGACCAGTCGCACCACATGACCGATCTCTTCCTCTCCGGACCGGGCGCGGAAGGATTGCTGCGCGGGCTCGCGGTGAACTCTTTCGCGAACTTTCCCGTGGACCGTGCCAAGCAGTTCATCGCGGTGAACCATTCAGGGCAGCTCATCGGCGACGCCATATTGGCACACCTCGACGAACAGTCCTTCAACCTGGTGGGCCACCCGATGGCCATCGACTGGGTGCAGTACCACGCCGAAACCGGAGGCCACGACATTGAGGTCTCCCGGGACGGAAACTCGATCGTCCGCGCCGGTGACCCCCGGCTGTTCCGCTACGAACTCCAGGGGCCAACCGCCCTGGCCCTCGTCGAAAAACTCACCGGCGCCCCTGTGCCGCAGCTCGGTTTCTTCCACATGGGGCACCTCCCCATCGCCGGATTGCAGGTCCGGGCGATCCGGCACGGCATGGCCGGGCAGCCCGGCTATGAGCTGTTCGGCCCTTGGGCAGAGGGCGAACGCGTCAGGGACGCGTTGCTGCAGGCCGGCGGCGAGTTCGGGCTGACCCAGGTGGGGGCTAAAGGCTACTCGACGGCGAACCTTGAGTCCGGGTGGGTGCCCTCGCCCGTCCCGGCGGTCTTTACGGACGAACGGTTGCGCGGCTACCGCGAATGGCTCCCGGCGTCAGCGGCCGGTTCACTCGGCGGGAGTTTCGATTCGGCGGACATCGAGGATTACTTCCTGACCCCGTACGAGCTCGGGTACGGCCGCTCCGTCGCATTCGACCACGACTTCGTGGGCCGTGAGGCCCTGGAGGCGCTCTCCCGCACACCCTCCCGCCGCAAGGTGACACTCGTCTGGAACCCGGACGACGTCCAGGACGTGATGGGTTCCCTCCTGCGTCCCGGGCTTCCCGCCAAGTACATCGACATGCCCAAGGCCCGCTACGCCCTGTTCCAGGTGGACCGGGTGCTCCAGGGCGGCGTAACGGTGGGCCAGTCCTTTGACTGCGGCTACATCGCCAACGAGCACTCCTTTGTTTCCCTGGCGGCGGTGGACGGACTGGAGGACGGCGCCGAGGTCACCGTGCTCTGGGGCGAAGAGCCCAACTCCGCCAAACTGCAGGTGGAACCCCACCGGCAGGTCCCCATCCGGGCCACCGTCGCCCCCGCTCCCTTCGTGCAATACGCACGCGAGAGTTACCGCGCCACCCACTGAACTGCGCCACCCCTGAACCGAAGGAGAACAGCCCATGGCCCCGAAATCCCTGCAGGACGTGCTCGATGCGGCGGGCAGCACCGTCGAACTGCTGCGCAATTCCCAACTTGGCACCTACATCTATCCGGTGGTTCCCGCCGAGTTCACCAACTGGCGGCGCGAGCAGCGCGCATGGCGTGAAACGGCGGTGCTCTACGACCAGTCCCACCACATGGTCAACTTCTTCGTGAAGGGCCCCGATGCGCTGAAGCTCTTCTCGGACACGGGCATCAACAGCTTCGCCAACTTCCCGGTGAACACCGCCAAGCAGTTCGTGCCCACGGCCTCCAACGGCGGGGTGATCGGCGACGGCATCCTGTTCCACCTGGAAGAGCAGGAGTTCGTCTACGTTGGCCGCGCGCCGGCCGCCAACTGGCTCCAGTTCCACGCCGAAACCGGCGGATACGACGTCGAATGCACCTACGATGACAGGTCGCCGTCACGCCCCTACGGCCAGGCTGTCGGCCGGAAGTACTACCGCTTCCAGATCCAGGGCCCCAGCGCCTGGCAGATCATCGAAAAGCTCAACGGCGGGACTCTGGAGCAGGTGAAGTTCTTCCACATGGGCCACCTGGGCATCGCCGGGGAACAGGTCCGCACGCTGCGCCACGGCATGGCGGGAGCCCCGGGGCTGGAAATCTGGGGACCCTACGAACAGCACGGAAAAATCCGGGATGCCGTGCTCGAGGCCGGGGCTGAGTTCGGGCTGGAACCATGCGGGTCGCGGGCCTACTCCTCGAACACGCTCGAATCGGGCTGGATCCCCTCGCCGCTGCCGGCCATCTACAGCAGCGACGCCGAGCGCGCCTACCGTGAATGGCTGCCGGCCACCAGCTACGAAGCGGTCAACGCGCTCGCCGGCTCGTTCGTCTCCGGCAACATCGAGGACTACTACCTGACCCCCTGGGAACTGGGCTACGGCTCCTTCGTCAAATTCGACCACGACTTCATTGGCCGGGACGCCCTCCAGCAGATCGACCCCGCCGCGCAGCGGAAAAAGGTCACCCTCGCCTGGAACGATGAGGACCTGGCCACCATCTGGGCATCGTTCCTGGACCGCGACAAGCCCGGCTACCAGTTCTTCGACGTCCCCAACGCCAACTACGGGTCGTCCAACTACGACTCCGTCATCGACGCCGACGGGACGGGGGTGGGCCTGTCGCTCTTCACCGGCGTGACGGCCAATGAACGCCGGGGCCTCTCGCTGGCCACGGTGGACCCCAACGTGGAGATCGGTACCGAAGTGCGGGTTGTCTGGGGCGAACCCGACGGCGGATCCCGCAAGACCACCGTGGAACCGCATGAACAGATCAGTGTCCGGGCGGTCGTCAGCCCGGCGCCCTACGCGGTCACCGCCCGTACCGAATACCACGGCGGCTGGCGGACCGCGGCCGCCGGTGCACGGTAGTCCGGCGGGAACGGCCGGCCGGCCTGTCGCCGTCCTGGGCCTGGGGGAAGCCGGGAGCATCTACGCCCAGGACCTGGCCGCCCGTGGATTGCGGGTGACGGGAACGGACCCTGCTGTCGACGCAGTCCCGCCCGGGGTGCTGCGGGCCCCTGGCATCAGTCAAGCAGTGGCGGGCGCCGGCCTGGTGATCAGCCTGGTGGGAGTCCGCGCCGCCGAATCCGTCCTTGACGAGGCGCTGGCCGCGATGGACCCGGTGGCCATCTTCGCGGACCTCAACACCACCGGACCGGACCAAAAGCGGCAGCTCGCGGAACGGGCGGCCGGGAGCGGCATCCTTTTCGCCGATGTCGCCGTCCTGGCGCCCGTTCCGCGGGGCCGGATCAATTCGCCCCTGCTGGTCAGCGGCACGGGGGCGGACGCGTTGGTGGCCATCTTCACCGGATGGGGCATCCCGGCCACCAACGCCGGAAGCGAAGCGGGAGCGGCGGCCGGCCGCAAGCTGCTCCGCAGCGTCTTCATGAAGGGGCTGGCCGCCACTGTCCTGGAGTCAGTCACGGCCGCCGAGGCAGCAGGGGCAAAAGACTGGGTCATCAGCCAGATTGCAGCGGAACTTGGCCCGTCAGGCGATGCGCTGGTGGCGCGGATGCTTGAGGGCACGCGGCTGCATGCCGTCCGCAGGGAGGCAGAGATGCTTGAGGTGCGGGACTTCCTGGAGTCGCTCGGGACCGCCCATCCGGTAACGGACGCCAGCATCGAGTGGCTGCATTCGCTCGCATTCCGGCAGCAGGAGCCGGAGGAGGAACAGGTTGCGGACAGTCCTTCCTGACTACGCCCGCCACCGTCTTCCGGACCTGCTATGCCACCCGCCAGACGCTGCACTCGTCCGTATTGATTGCTTTGCGCACGCCGCTGATGCGGTCCAGGATCCAGACCACACCGATGCCGGGCGCTGTTTCCTGGACGCTGCCGCGGCGGATCACCACGTCGTCGTAGGAGGGCCCCACCGACAGGCGGGCTTCGATTTCATCGCCGCGGTGGAGCTGGTCCAGGGCGCGGACTCTTGTTACATGCGTGGTCGCTTTCTTCAACATCGCTGGGGCCTCCTGGCTGGAGCTGGTGCCGGCTCTTGCCTGCACTACCAAGTGTGGGCCTGGAATGTTGCGTACCGGTTTCCCCGCGGTTAGGGCCCGGTTAGTTCTTCGCGCCGCCGCGGTTTCAGGCCACGGCCCCGCTCCGGTAGGCCGCCAGGAACGTGGAAATCCTCCGGACGGCTTCCTCGATGTCCAGCACCGAGGGAAGGATGACAAAGCGGAAGTGGTCCGGCGCAGGCCAGTTGAAGGCCGAGCCGTGGGAGACCAGGATCTTTTGGTCCCGCAGCAGGTCCAGGACGAATTTCTCGTCGCTCTCGATCGGGTACAGCTCCGGGTCCAGGCGCGGGAACAGGTACATGGCGCCCGACGCCGGGACGCAGGTGACGCCGGGAATGGCCGTGAGCAGTTTGTGGGCAAGGTCCCGCTGCTCGCGCAGCCGGCCCCCCGGCTTCACCAGCGCGTCAATGCTTTGGTAGCCGCCGAGGCAGGTCTGGATGGCGTGCTGGGCGGGAACGTTGGCGCACAGGCGCAGCGACGCGAGCAGTTCCAACGCTTCACGGTAGGCGGCGGTGGCAGCCAGCGGGCCGGTAATGGCCACCCATCCGGCCCGGTAACCGGGCATCCGGTAGGCCTTGGACAAGCCGCTGAACGTCAGGCAGCACACGTCCTCGGCCACCGCGGCGGTGTGGATGTGCGTGGCGCCGTCGTAGAGCACTTTCTCGTAGATCTCGTCGGAGAACAGGACCAGGTTGTGCTTCCGGGCCAGCCCGGCGAACTGCTCCAGGATGTGCCGGGGGTAGACGGCGCCTGTGGGGTTGTTCGGGTTGATGATCACGATGCCCTTGGTGCGGTTGGTGATCTTCGCTTCCACATCGGCCATGTCCGGCCACCAGTTCTCCGCCTCGTCGCACACGTAGTGGACGGGCTTGCCGCCGGTCAGGGTCACGGCGGCCGTCCACAGGGGGTAGTCAGGTGCCGGGACCAGGATTTCGTCGCCGTTCTCCATGAAGGCCTGCAGGCACATGGAGATCAGTTCGCTGACGCCGTTGCCGATGACGATGTCCTCGACCCCAATGTTCATCAGGCCCCGGGTCTGGTAATACTGCGAGATGGCGGTCCGGGCCGTGAAGATGCCCTTTGAATCGCTGTAGCCCTGGGCGCCGCGAAGGTGGTGGATCATGTCCACCACCACGGACTCGGGCGCTTCCAGCCCAAAAGGCGCGGTGTCCCCAAGGTTCATCTTGAGGATCCGGTGCCCTTCGGCCTCCATGTTCTTGGCGGCCTCAAGGATCGGCCCGCGAAGTTCGTAGCGGACGTTCCGGAGTTTGCTGGAGTGTTGCATGGCGCGCATGGTTGATCTTTTCATAAAGCACGACGGCGGGCGGCGGGGGAGGCCACTCCGTGGACGCCTGCTGGCACAACGCACCTTATTCGATAAGTTGTGAACTTGTAGTACTGCCTTCCTGCGGTGGTGCACGGCGGAACGGGAAGGAAGTACCCCACGTGGGCGGTGTGCTGATCGGACTGGCGGTGATCGGCGTCGTCATTGCCGCCGGATACGTTGCCGCGCGCTGCGGCCTGGGCGATGAACCCACCATCAACGCACTGACCCGCACGGCCTTCTTCATCACCAACCCGGTCCTGCTGTTCACGGTGGTGTTGAAATCGGACCTGTCCGTGGTCTTTTCCGCTTACGTTCCGCTAGCCATGATTACGGCGACGGCCACCGCGCTGTTATACGTGGCCGCCAGCCGGATCTGGTTCCGGCGGCCCCTGGCTGAGACCGCAGTGGGTGCCATGGCCGGCTCCTACGTCAACGCCAACAACATCGGCATCCCCATCACGCTCTATGCCCTGGGGGATGCAACCCCGGTGGCCCCGGTCCTGCTGGTCCAGCTCCTCCTGTTCGCCCCGCTGGTCCTGACTCTTCTTGACCTCAGCGAAGCCGGCCGGTTCTCGCCCCGGCTGATGCTCACGCAGCCCTTCCGCAACCCGATGATCATCGCCTCGCTCCTGGGTGTGGTCCTGGCGGCGTTCCACGTGGAGTTGCCCGCCCCGGTGATGGCGCCGCTCACCCTGCTGGGCGGTGCTGCTGTCCCGGTGGTGCTGCTGGCTTTCGGCATGTCGCTGCGCGGAACCAGGATGCTCCGGAGCGGCGGCCACACGGCCGAAATCCTCACTGCCACGGCACTGAAGTCCGCTGTGATGCCGGCGGTGGCGTTCGTCGTCGGACGTTTCCTGTTCAACCTGGACCACCACATGCTCCTGGGCGTGGTCCTCATGGCAGCGTTGCCCTCGGCCCAGAACGTGTTCCTGTTCGCCAGCAAGTATGGGCGGGGCGTGGCCGTGGCGCGCGAAACCATCCTGCTCTCCACGGCCGCCGCTGCGCCGGTGCTGGTGCTGGTCGTGTGGCTGCTGGCGGCCTGAAGCGGGCGCGCCGCCCTACCGCCCGGGCCACCGGCCGGGCAAGAATGGGCACATGGAACTTCCCGTGATGCCGCCCGTCCCGCCCATGCTTGCCAAGGCCGTCAGCGGCATCGACGGTATTCCCGGCGGCGGGGACCTCAGCTACGAACCCAAGTGGGACGGCTTCCGGTCGATCATTTTCCGTGACGGCGATGACCTGGAGATCGGCAGCCGCAACGAAAAACCCATGACGCGGTACTTCCCGGAACTCGTGGCCGCGCTCAAGGAGAACCTGCCCCCGCGCTGCGTGGTGGACGGCGAGATCATCCTCGTGGGGGCGTCCGGGGACAGGCTCGACTTCGACACCCTGCAGCAGCGCATCCACCCTGCCGCCAGCCGCGTGAAGCTCCTGGCGGAACAAACCCCGGCAAGCTTTGTGGCCTTTGACCTCCTGGCCCTCGGCGATGAGGACTACACCGGCAGGCCCTTTGCTGAGCGGCGCGCTGCGCTGGAGAAGGCGCTCGCCACGAGCAAGGCACCAGTGCACCTCACCGCGGCCACCACGGACAAGGACACGGCCGGGCACTGGTTCGAGCAGTTCGAGGGGGCCGGGCTGGACGGCATCGTGGCCAAGCGGCTGGACGGCCGGTACGAACCCGACAAGCGGGTGATGTTCAAGGTCAAGCACGAGCGCACCGCGGACTGCGTGGTGGCCGGCTACCGCCTGCACAAGAGCGGGCCGGACACCATCGGCTCGCTGCTGCTTGGGCTGTACAAGGACGACGGCGGCCTGGCCAGCGTGGGAGTCATCGGCGCCTTCCCGATGAAGCGGCGGCAGGAGCTGTTCCAGGAACTCCAGCCGCTGGTGACCGATTTCGACAACCACCCCTGGGCCTGGGCCAAGCAGGAAGAAGGCGAGCGGACCCCGCGGAACGCGGAGGGGAGCCGCTGGAGCGCCGGCAAGGACCTGTCCTTCGTTCCGCTCCGGCCCGAACTGGTGGTGGAGGTCCGCTACGACCACATGGAGGGTGACCGGTTCCGCCACACTGCCCAGTTCAGCCGCTGGCGGCCGGACCGGGACCCGGAATCCTGCACCTACGCGCAGCTGGAGGAGCCGGTGAACTTCGACCTCGCCTCGGTGCTGGAGACAGGGCGGTAGCCGGAGACTGGCCCAGTCTTAACGGACTGGCCCAGTTTTAACGCCGGAGAGCCCGCCATGTGGGGGAATGGCGGGCTTTAGGGCCTGAAAACCGGGCCAGTCTGTACGCGGCGGACGGCCTACTTCAGGCCGAGCTGCTTGGTGGGGGTCCGGAAGGATTCCTTTGCGGTCAGGGCCGAGACAGCGGCCACCGCGCAGATGATGGCAGTGAAGATGCTGATCTGGACCCAGCCGCCGGGCTTGATGCCGCCCATGGCAGCCACGATGGCGGGCGCGAACCCTGCCATCAGGAAGCCCAGCTGGGTTCCGATGGCCAGGCCGGAGAACCGGACCTTGGTGCTGAACATTTCGGCGTAGAAGGAAGGCCAGACGGCGTTGGCCGCCGCGTAGCCGCACGAGAAGTAGCCGATGGCGGCCAGGAACATCAGCGGGACGCTGTGGGACTCCAGGCTCAGCAGGAAGACGGGGGTGAGGACCGCGCTGGCCAGGGCGCCGTAGATAAAGACGGGCTTGCGGCCGATCTTGTCGGCCAGCATTCCGAAGAGCGGCTGGGTGCCCAGGGCCACGATGTTGGCGGCAACCACCAGCCACAGGGTGGTGGTGCCGTCCACGCCGGCAACGGTCTTGGCGTAGCTGATGGCCAGGGTGCCGAAGACGGTGGAGACGGCGGCGATGAAGGCGCAGCAGATCACGCGGAGCACGTCGCGCCAGTGGCCCTTGAGCAGGTCTGCCACGGGCAGCTTGGCGATCTGTGCGTTCTTCCGGGCTTCCTCGAAGGCGGGCGGCTCGTGCAGGGTGCGGCGGATGAGGAACGCCACCACAACCACCGCGGCGCTCAGCCAGAACGGGATGCGCCAGCCGATGCCGAACTTGATCTCGTCCGGCAGGGCCAGGACGGGGATGAACACCAGGGCTGCGAGGATCTGGCCGCCCTGGGTGCCGGTGAGGGTCCAGGAGGTGAAGAAGGAGCGGCGGTTGTCCGGGGCATGCTCCAGGGTCATGGAGGAGGCGCCGGCCTGCTCGCCTGCCGCGGAGAGGCCCTGGCAGAGGCGGGCCAGCACCAGCAGCGCCGGAGCCCACCAGCCGACCGTACGGAAGTCGGGCAGGCAGCCGATGACGAAGGTGGAAGCACCCATGAGCACCAGGGTGAACATCAGGACTTTCTGCCGGCCCACCCGGTCGCCGAAGTGGCCCAGGATGATGGCGCCGATGGGACGTGCCACGTACGCGAACCCGAAGGTTGCGAAGGACATGATGGCGGCGTTGGCATCGGCGTTGGGGAAGAAGACCGTGGGGAAGATCAGTGCTGCGGCCGAGCCGAAGATGAAGAAGTCATAGTATTCGACGGCGCTGCCCAGGAAGCTGGCGAGGGCGGCCTTCTTGGGTGTCCCGGCGGAGGTGAGGGCACCCGCCCCTGCGGACGGAAGTGTCTTGCTCATGGTGTTCCTTTGGTGTGACGACATTGTCGCGGATGGATCTGGGGGGTCGCAGCCGCCGATGCCTTGGTGCGGGCGGGGGATGCGGCTGGAGTCCGGTGCAAAGACCCGGCAGTTGTAGCCACATGGTGGGAGCTACTTTTGCGATACAGAAACTATGACTGTGAGGGCAGTCACCTG
Organism: Arthrobacter sp. 8AJ; assembly: GCF_902506025.1. NCBI lineage: Bacteria > Bacillati > Actinomycetota > Actinomycetes > Micrococcales > Micrococcaceae > Arthrobacter > Arthrobacter sp. 8AJ. The sequence goes on from NZ_LR733289.1 coordinate 156,291, forward strand.
TCAAGAAAATAATCACCATCTAGAAATAGCTCTCACATTGTGGCAACATCGAATGCATGAGTGTGAACCAAACCACAGCGGTCAATGAAGAATCCGCTGCCGCCGCCCGCGCCGGAGAGCCCGTGAATGCCATGCCGCCGGAAGGCAAAGTGGGCGCCCGTCCCGCCGACCGCACGGACATGGTGGGCAAGGCCCTGGGGCTGCTGGTCCTCCTGGGTGATGAACCCCGCGGTGCCAGTGCCGCAGAAATTTCCCGCCGCGCCGAACTTCCCTTCAGTACCACCTACCGCCTGCTGGGCTCCCTGACCCGCGACGGCTTTGTCGACTACGAGCCGGACGGCCGCCGCTACCACCTGGGCCTGCGGATCTTCCAGCTGGGGCAGCGCGTCTCCAACCACCATGGCTTCGCGGGTACGGCCATGCCCATTCTCCGCCGTGTCACCGAGCAGACCGGCGAGGCCACCATCCTCAGCGTCCGCGACGGCCTGCACCACCTGACCGTCAGCAAGGTGGACGGGCCGCAGACCTTCCGCGTGACCAGTGACCCCGGCCACCTCGGCTCGCTCTCGACCACCGCCGTGGGCAAGGCCCTGGTGGCTTTTGCCGAGGATGCGGAACGGGAGAAGCTACTGGCGGAGCTCCCGCTGGAGGCGCTGACTGACAAGTCCGTGACGGACCGCCGCGCTTTCCGGGCTGAGATCGAAAAGGTCCGCCGGCAGGGTTACGCCGTCATGGACGAGGAGAACGAGGCGGGGATGCGTGCCGTGGCCGTGCCGCTGCTCAACGACCAGGGGCACGCCTTCGCCTCGCTGGCAACTGCCGTGCCGGTCTTCCGGCTGGACCTTGAGGGGCTGGTGGCGCACGTTCCCCTGCTCCAGGAAGCCGCCGCCGAACTGGCGGCCAGGCTGCCGCAGCGATAGCACCAAGGGGCCAGCAACCGTCCCCGGGGCGACACCGTGTTCGCATGAAGAACAATAGTGCGATAAGTGAACATTTGTTGTACCGTAATCCCTATCACCCCGCAGCGCGGCCGAGTTCCGCGCCTGCCCGGTGCCGTACCAAAGGAGCTGCACGCATGAGCAATCGAACTGAGTCCTACCTTGTAGGGCTGGTTGGTGATGGCGTTACGCCATCGCTCACGCCGCCCATGCACGAACGGGAAGGTGACGTGCAGGGCCTGCGCTACCTGTACCGTCCCATCGACCTGCTGGAACTGGGGCTGACCGGGGAATCGGTGGGCGCCATCCTGGACAGTGCCCGCATCCTGGGCTTCAACGGCCTGAACATCACCCATCCCTGCAAGCAGCTGGTCCTGCAGCACCTGGATGAGGTCAGCCCGGACGCGCGCCGCCTCGGTGCCGTCAACACCGTGGTCATCCGGGACGGCCGCTTCATCGGCCACAACACCGACTTCTCCGGCTTCGCCGCCGCCCTCGCCTCCGGCCTTCCAGGCGCCCGGCTGGACCGCGTGGTGCAGCTCGGCGCGGGCGGTGCCGGGTCCGCCGTCGCCTATGCCCTGCTCAGCGCAGGCGTTAAATCCCTGGACCTGGTGGACATGGACCCCGCCAGGGCCACCGCACGGGCTGCCGAGCTGCAGGGCTTTTTCCCGGACAGCACCGTCACGGCCCGCACCACGGCGGAGCTGCCGCAGCTGATGCCGCTGGCCGATGGCCTGGTGCACTGCACTCCCGTTGGAATGGCAGCCCACCCCGGCGTCCCGCTGGACCTTGACCTGCTCGAGCCCCGGCACTGGGTGGCGGACATCGTCTACCGCCCGATCGACACCGAACTGGTCCGCGGCGCCCGCGCCAAGGGCTGTGAGGTCCTGGATGGCGGCAGGATGGCAGTGGGCCAGGCCGCCGACGCGTTCCGGATCTTCACCGGCCTGGACGCCGACCCGGAGCGCATGCGCTCGCACTTCCTGGAGCTCGTGGCCGCCGAGGAGGTGGCCGCCTGATGCGCACAGGAATCGCCACGGTCTGCCTCTCCGGCACCCTGAAGGAAAAGATGCAGGCCTGCGCCATCGCCGGCTTTGACGGCATCGAAATCTTCGAGCAGGACCTGGTCACCTCACCGCTCAGCCCCGAAGACGTGCGGAAGATGGCAGCGGACCTGGGGCTCGGCCTGGACCTGTACCAGCCCTTCCGCGACTTCGACGGCGTCACCCCGGACCTGCTGAAGGCCAACCTCCGCCGCGCCGAGGCCAAGTTCAAGCTCATGGCCCGCCTGGGCATGGACACCATCCTGGTGTGCTCCAACGTTGCCACCGCCACCATTGACGACGACGCCGTCCGCGCCGAACAACTGGCACAGCTCGCAAACCTGGCGGGGGACCACGGCGTCAAGGTGGCCTATGAGGCCCTGGCCTGGGGCAAGTACGTCAACGACTACGAGCACGCCTACCGCCTGGTGGAGATGGTGGACCACCCCAACCTGGGAACCTGCCTGGACTCCTTCCACATCCTGTCCCGCGACTGGGACACGGCGCCGATCGAGGACATCAACCCGGACAAGATCTTCTTCGTCCAGGTGGCGGACGCCCCCAAGCTCTCCATGGACGTCCTGTCCTGGAGCCGCCATTACCGCGTCTTCCCGGGCGAGGGGCAGTTCGAGCTGGCCAAGTTCATGGGCCACGTGGTCCGCGCCGGCTACACCGGACCCGTGTCGCTGGAGGTCTTCAACGACGTCTTCCGCCAGTCGGACGTCGAGCGCACCGCGGTGGATGCCATGCGGTCCCTGATCTGGCTGGAGGAGCAAAGTGCCAAATGGCTCGCCGGCACCGAAGCCGCGCCCGGCAACGCAGCCGCGCTCCGCCGTCGTTATCCCATGGAACTTGCCACGCTGCCCAAGGTCAACGAACCTGCCGGCTTCAACTTTGCCGAGGTCAAGGCGGACGATACCGCCCAGCTGGAGAAGCTCCTGGGCCAGCTCGGGTTCCAGTTCGAAGGCCGCCACCGCACCAAGGACGTCCAGCTGTGGACCATGGGGCAGGCCCGGGTCATCATCAACGAGCAGGCCGCGCAGCATGCGGAACCGGCCATTGCCGCGCTGGGGTTCGACGTTGATTCCCCCGTGATCGCCTCCGCCCGCGCCCAGCAGCTCAAGGCCCCCGTGGTGGCCCGCAAGGTCCAGGCGGACGAGGAAGTGTTCCAGGGCATCGCCGCGCCGGACTCCACCGAGATCTTCCTCTGCCAGGGCAGCCCGGACGGAACCGCGGCGTGGACGCACGAATTCGGGGAAGGGCTGGAACACCCGTCGGCAGGAGCCAGGGCGGTCATCGACCACGTCAACCTGGCCCAGCCGTGGCAGCACTTTGACGAGGCTGTCCTCTTCTACACCAGCGCCCTGGCCCTGGAGCCCCAGCCGTTCGCCGAGGTGCCCAGCCCCAACGGCCTGGTCCGGTCCCAGGTCATGCAGACCTCCGACGGCGCCGTGCGGCTCGTGCTCAACCTGGCACCCATCCAGCAGGCACGGAACCAGGCCCGCAAGACCTATCAGGAACACATCGCCTTCGCCGTGGAGGACTTGGTGGCCACCGCCCGGGCCGCCCGGGACCGCGGCCTGGAATTCCTGCAGATCCCGGCCAATTACTACGAGGACCTGGACGCGCGGTTCGACCTGGAACCGGGATTCCTGGCCACGCTGCAGGAACTCAACCTGCTGTTCGACCGGGATGCCGAGGGCGAGTTCCTGCACTTCTACACCGCCACCGTGGGCAGCGTGTTCTTCGAAATGGTCGAACGCCGCGGCGGCTACGACGGCTACGGCGCCCCGAACGCCCCGGTGCGGCATGCCGTCCAGTACGACTCGCTGCACCGCACCACCTAAACCCGCACCACCCAGTACCCAGACGCAACAAACCCAACAGATCAGAAAGGAGCCAGCCGTGAAGGAAGACATCAACGCCGAGCTGGAGTCGGAGGAGCTCGTGCCCCCGGCCGAACCCAAGGCTGCCCACCAGCCCCTGGACAAGGCCATCGAGTCGCAGGCGGACCTCAGCGCAGAGATCAGCGCCATCGGCGAGGCTTACCGGCGCGCCCTCAAGGACGGCGGCCAGCCGGAGATCCAGCCGCGCCTGGACTACCCGCCGTACCGCAGCAGCATCCTGCGCCACCCCACCAAGAGCCTGCAGCACGCGGACCCGGAAACCATCGAGCTGTACTCGCCGGCGTTCGGGCACCAGGACGTGCACGCCCTGGAATCGGACCTCACCATCCAGCACAACGGCGAACCGCTGGGCGAACGGATCATCGTCTCCGGCAAGGTCCTGGACGGCGACGGCCGCCCGGTGGCGGGACAGCTCGTGGAAATCTGGCAGGCCAACTCCTCCGGCCGCTACATCCACAAGCGTGACCAGCACCCCGCGCCCATCGACCCCAACTTCACGGGCATCGGCCGCTGCATCACCGGCCCGGACGGCTCGTACCGGTTCATCACCATCAAGCCCGGCGCCTACCCGTGGAAGAACCACCTGAACGCGTGGCGGCCGGCGCACATCCACTTCTCGCTGTTCGGCACCGAGTTCACCCAGCGGATCATCACCCAGATGTACTTCCCTGGCGACCAGCTGTTCCCGCTGGACCCGATCTACCAGACCATCGTGGACCAGGACGCCCGCGACCGGCTGGTTGCCACCTATGACCACAGCATCACCGAACCCGAATGGGCCCTGGGCTACAACTGGGACATCGTCCTGACCGGCCCGAAGCGGACCTGGACCGAAAACGAGGCGCTTGGCGCCGCAGGCGACGAGGAGTAGGAAAGATGAGCACCAAACTGGTACCCACCCCCGGCCAGACCGTGGGCCCGTTCTACGGCTACGCGCTCCCGTTCGAGAAGGACAACGAACTCCTGCCCCCCGGCTTCCCGGGCTCCATCCGCCTGCAGGGCACCGTCTACGACGGCGCCGGCCACACCATCCCGGACGCCATCCTGGAGATCTGGCAGCCCGACGCGGACGGCAAGGTTGTCCAGCGCACCGGTTCCCTGGTCCGGGACGGCTACACCTTCACCGGCTGGGGCCGCGGCGCCGTGGGCAACTCCGGCGTCTTCACCTTCACCACCGTCAACCCCGGCCCCACCAAGCCGGGTGCGGCCCCGTTCATTTCCGTGGCACTCTTCGCCCGCGGCCTGACCAACCGGCTGTTCACCCGCATCTACCTGCCGGAGGACACCGAGGCACTGGCCAATGACCCGCTGCTGAGCTCGCTGGAGCCGGAGCGCCGCGAGACGCTCATCGCCCGCCGCGACCCCGACGGCGGCCTCACCTGGGACATCCGCCTCCAGGGTGAGGGCGAGACGGTCTTCCTGGACTTCCAGTGACCCACGCCGCCGCTTTGGGAGACCTGCGCGCCTTCGCGGAAGAGGCCGACACCGGCCTGCTCACCCCCGTCTCAGCGTCGCCGTTGGTGGCGGCGCTGACGGGGGACCGGGCAGTGCTGGCGGCCATCCTCGCCGTCGAAGCCGGCTGGGCCGCCGTGCTGCAACGGGCCGGGCTGGCACCCGCCGGTTCGGCCGCCGTCGTCGCCTCCGCCGCCGAGGCGGGGCGCTACGACCTGGCCGGTATTGCGCTGCACGCCCAGGGCGGCGGCAACCCGGTGATCCCGCTGCTGGCGGACCTTCGGAAGAACGTGGCAGCCCTCGATGCCGCCCAAGTTGGTGCCGCGAAGGCCGTGCACACCTCCCTGACCAGCCAGGACGTGCTGGACACTGCCCTGATGCTGCTGGCCCGCAACACCGTCCACGCGGTGCTGGCGGACCTGAAAGGCACCACGACGGCGCTCGCGGACCTTGCCGGGCAGCATGCGGGCACGCTGTGCGTGGGCAGGAGCCTGACACAGCATTCGCTGCCTTACACCTTCGGGCTGCGGGCCGCGCAATGGTTCCAGGGCGTGGCCGCCGCGGGGCGGCAACTGGAAAACCTGGAGTTCCCGGTCCAGTTCGGCGGGGCGGCGGGGACCCTCGCTGCCGGAACCGTGCTGACGGATGGCTCCCAGGCCACGCCGTTTACCCTGGCCGACGCCCTGGCGGCCCAGCTGGGCCTGGCCCCGGCCGCGGCTCCCTGGCATACCAACCGCCTGGCCATCACATCCCTGGGCCATGCGCTGGCATCCGTGCTGGACGCCTTCGGCAAGATCGCCGCCGACGTCCTGTTCCTGAGCCGGCCCGAGGTGGCTGAAGTCGCCGAGCCGCGGGCGGCCGGGCGCGGCGTCTCCTCCGCCATGCCGCAGAAGCAGAACCCGGTGCTGTCCGTCCTGGTCCGCAGCGCCGCGCTGCAGGCACCGCAGCTGGCCGCCCAGCTGCATGTGGCTGCCGCCAACTTCAACGACGAACGCCCGGACGGCGCCTGGCACACCGAATGGGCGGCCCTGCGCCAGCTGCTGGCCCTGGCCCTCGGCGCCGCTGGCCACATCCGCGAACTCGCCGGGGGGCTGCAGGTTTTCCAGGACGCCATGCGCCGCAACCTTGACCTGTGCGGCCCGCTGCTGCTGGCTGAGGGCGTCAGCGCCGCGGTGGCCCCCCTGCTTGAGGAAAGGGACGGCCGCAGCGGCAAGCAGCAGCTGCAGGACGTGGTGGACCAGACGCTGCAGGCGCCCCCTCCGGAGCAAGCCGCCACCTACCGCAAGCTGTTCCGGGACGCCGTCCCCGCCGCCGTCGTCCCTGACGCCCGGCTGGAGGAGCTCCTGGACCCCGCCAGCTACCTGGGCCAGGCGGCGGAGATCGCCCGCCGCGTCCTGGCCGCCTTTCCCGAATTCACTTCCCCTACCACCGACGCGAATGGAGCCTCCCGTGGCTAAGCCGGCCTTGAAAGCAGCACTGCTGTCCCCGCAACGTCCCCTGGGCGACCACCCCTTGATGGTGGTGGGGCCCTCCCTGGGCACCTCGTCGATCCTGTGGAACAGGGTGGCGTCCCTGCTCGGCAACGACTACGACGTGGTGGCCTGGGACCTTCCCGGCCACGGCGTCTCACCCGCCGCCACCGAAGCGTTCGACGTCGCCGCGCTCGCTGACGCCGTCGTGGACCTGGTGGACTCCATCGCCCCCGGTGAAAACTTCCACTGCGCAGGAGTCTCCCTGGGCGGCGCCGTCGGCCTTGAGCTGGGCATCAAGCACGGGGAACGGCTGAAGAGCCTTTCCGTGCAGAACAGCGGCGCCAAGATCGGCACCCCCGAAGGGTGGCTGGAGCGCGCCGAGACCGTCCGCACCCAGGGCACGCCGGTCATGATCCAGGGGTCCGCGGAGCGCTGGTTCGCGCCGGGCTTCATGGACCGGGAACCCGATTTCAGCAGCCGCCTGCTGCACGCCCTGCGCGACGCCGACCGGTTCAGCTATGCCTTCTGCTGCGAGGCGCTGGCCGCATTCGACGTCCGGCAGGAGCTGGGCAGCATCACCGTCCCCACCCAGGTCATCGCCGGGTCCCTGGACGGCGTCGCCACGCCCGCCATGGCCGAGGAAGTGGCAGCGGGAATCACCGCCGGGGGCGGAACCGCGACGGCGGTGACCGTGGAGGGCATCTCCCACCTGGCACCCGCCGAAGCTCCGGCACACGTTGCGGACCTGATGCGCAGCCTGGCCAGCTGGGCCGAATCACGGCAGGCCGCCCAGTGAGCGGCGCTGAACACGACGGGGCGCAGCGCCACGGCGTGGTCCAGCCCGGCGCCACCAGCCAGGAAATCTACGACGGCGGCATGGTGGTCAGGCGCGAGGTGCTGGGCGACGCGCACGTGGACCGGGCCAACGCCAACAAGGACGAATTCACCGACGACTTCCAGGACATGATCACCCGCATTGCCTGGGGCGGAATCTGGACCCGGCCCGGCCTGACCCGCCAGATGCGCTCCGCGGTCACCATCACCGCCATGGTGGCGCACGGCCACTGGGAGGAGCTGGCCATGCACATCCGCGCCGCCCTCCGGAACGGCCTCAGCAGGGATGAGATCAAGGAAATCCTGCTGCAGACCGCCATCTACTGCGGAGTCCCCTCCGCCAACACCGCCTTCAAGACCGCCCAACAGGTCTTTCGAGAAATGGACACCACCCGATGAACCAGGCTTTTGTGTACGACGCTGTGCGCACCCCCTTTGGAAAGTTCGGCTCCGGCCTCGCCGCCGTCCGTCCGGACGACCTTGCCGCGCACGTGATCAAGGAATCCGTCAAGCGGGCGCCGGGACTTGATGTTGAGCGGATTGATGAGGTGGTGTTCGGCAACGCGAACGGGGCGGGTGAGGAGAACCGCAACATCGCCCGGATGGGCACGCTGCTGGCCGGGCTCCCGGTTTCCATCCCGGGCACCACGGTGAACCGGCTCTGCGGTTCCTCCCTGGATGCCGCCATCATCGCCTCCCGCCAGATCAACGCGGGCGACGCCGACCTGATGCTCGTCGGTGGCGCCGAGTCGATGTCCCGCGCGCCCTGGGTGCTGCCGAAGACGGAGAAGCCGTACCCGGCCGGTGACATGACCCTGGCGTCCACCACGCTGGGCTGGCGCCTGGTGAACAAGGCCATGCCCAAGGAGTGGACCATTTCCCTGGGCGAGGCCACCGAGCGGCTCCGCGAGAAGTACGGCGTGACCCGGGAGGCGCAGGATGAGTTCGCCGCCGCCTCGCACAACCTGTCCGCAGCCGCCTGGGACGAGGGCTTCTACGACAACCTGGTCGCCCCGGTCCCGGGCACGGACCTGGTGCGCGACGAGGGCATCCGGGCGGGTTCTTCGGCGGAGAAGCTCGCCGGGCTCAAGACCGTGTTCCGGGCGGAGAACGGCACGGTCACCGCGGGGAACGCGTCCCCGTTGTCCGACGGCGCCTCCGCGGCCTGGATCGGGTCCGAGGCGGCCGCGGGGCTGCTGGGGCTGGACCCGCTGGCGCGTATCGCCGGGCGTGGCGCGCACGCCAACGATCCCCAGTACTTCGGCTACGCCCCCGTCGAGGCCGCGAACAAGGCCCTCGAAAAGGCGGGCATCGGCTGGGAGCAGGTGGGCGCTGTCGAACTTAACGAAGCGTTCGCCGCGCAGTCCCTGGCCTGCATCAACGCCTGGGGCGTCGACCACTCGATCGTGAACCGGCACGGCGGGGCGATTGCCATGGGGCACCCGCTGGGTGCTTCCGGGACCCGGATCCTGGGCACCCTGGCCCGGTCCCTGCAGGCCTCCGGCGAACGCTGGGGTGTCGCTGCCATCTGCATCGGCGTGGGGCAGGGCCTGGCCGTCGTGCTCGAAAACGTGACCGCCGCCGGAACCAACACGGGAAAGGACCAGTAATGCTGACCTTCGTAGATTCGGTCCAGGACGCCGTCGCCGGCATCAAGGACGGCTCCACCGTGATGATCGGCGGGTTCGGCAACGCCGGCCAGCCGTTCGAACTGATCGACGCGCTGCTGGACTGCGGCGCCACTGACCTGACCGTGGTGAACAACAACGCCGGCCAGGGAGACCAGGGCCTGGCCCTGCTGATCAAGGAAGGCCGGGTGAAGAAGATGATCTGCTCCTTCCCGCGGCAGTCCGATTCCTGGCATTTCGACGCCAAGTACAAGGCCGGCGAAATCGAACTCGAACTGGTGCCGCAGGGCAACCTGGCCGAGCGGATCCGCGCCGCCGGCGCCGGCATCGGCGGGTTCTTCACCCCCACCGGCTACGGCACCATGCTCGCCGAGGGCAAGGAAACCCGCATCATCGACGGCCGCGGCCAGGTGTTCGAGACCCCCATCCACGCCGACGTCGCCCTCATCAAAGCCCTCAAGGCCGACGGAAAGGGCAACCTCGTCTACCGCAAGACCGCCCGGAACTTCGGCCCCATCATGGCGGCGGCCGCCAAGCAAGCCATCGTCCAGGTTTCCGAGATCGTCCCCACCGGGGCGCTGGACCCGGAGAACGTGGTCACGCCGGGCATTTACGTCAACACGGTTGTCCGGGTCCCCGTGTCAGCCTCAGCAGGAAAGGTGGCTTGAGATGACCACTGCAACGACCCTCCAGACCTCTGCCACCCCCCTGGGCCGGGACGAGCTCGCCCGGCTCGTGGCCAGGGACATCGCGTCCGGGTCCTTCGTGAACCTGGGGATCGGCCAGCCAACCCTGGTGTCCAACTACCTCACCGAGGACCAGAACATCACCCTGCACACGGAGAACGGGATGCTCGGCATGGGCCCCGAAGCCAAGGGCGACGAAATCGACGATGACCTGATCAACGCCGGCAAGATCCCCGTCACCGAACTCCCGGGCGCCTCGTACTTCCACCATGCCGATTCGTTTGCGATGATGCGCGGCGGCCATCTGGACATCTGCGTCCTGGGCGCCTTCCAGGTCTCCATCACCGGTGACCTGGCAAACTGGCACACCGGCGCACCCGGCGCCATCCCCGCCGTCGGCGGTGCCATGGACCTCGCCACCGGCGCCAAGGACGTTTTCGTCATGATGACCCTCCTGACCCGCGACGGCGCATCAAAGATCGTGGAGTCCTGCACCTACCCGCTCACCGGTGTGGGCTGCGTAACCCGCGTCTACACTGACAAGGCCGTCTTCCTCACCGGCCCGGACGGCGTCACCGTCCGTGAAACCTTCGGCTGCACCCTCGAGGAACTCCAGGACCTGGTACCCGTCCCGCTCAAGGCCACGCCCGCCGCCGGATGAGCCTGCGCCCGTCACCGCACCTAGGATTGGTAACCATGATTGACGCCGCAGGCACAGATACCCAGGCCGCCCCGCAGGCCAGCGACCAGTACGTCCAGTCGTTGGCCCGGGGCCTGGCCGTGATCCGCGCCTTCGACGCCGAGCGCCCGGTCATGACGCTCACCGAGGTGGCCTCGCGTACCAACCTGACCCGGGCCACGGCCCGCCGTTTCCTGCACACCCTGGTGGAGCTCGGCTACGTACGCACCGACGGCAAGACGTTCGCGCTCACGGCCAAGGTCCTCCAGCTGGGCTACGCCTACCTTTCGGGGCTGTCGCTGCCGCAGCTGGCGCAGCCGCACCTGGAGGAGCTGTCCCTCAAACTGGGCGAATCCACGTCCGCGGCCGTGCTGGACGGCACGGATATCGCCTACATCGCGCGGGTGACCAGCCGCCGGATCATGACCGTCGGCATAACGGTGGGTACCCGGTTCCCGGCGTATGCGACGTCGATGGGCCGGGTGCTGCTTGCCTACCTGCCGCCGGCCGACTTTAAGGCGTACCTGGCGGCGGCCGAAATCAAGCCGCTGACGCCCCGCGCCCTGGGCACCGTCCCGGAACTGCTGAAGGTGCTGGACACCGTCCGGGCGCAGGGCTGGTGCCTCCTGGACCAGGAGCTGGAGCTTGGCCTCATGTCCGTGGCCGCCCCGGTCTATGACGGGGCCAAGGTGGTGGCGGCGGTGAACGTTTCGCTGCAGGCCCAGTCCGTGGAGGCCAAGCCGGATCCGCAAGCGTACCTGGCTTCGGTGGCGCAGGAGATCGTGGCCACGGCCAAGCTCATCTCCGCGGACCTCACTGCCCGCGGCTGACTTTATCCGGAGCTTAACTGAAGAGGACGACGGCGGGTGCTTCCCGCCGTCGTCCTCTTCAGTTAAGCGGTGTGGCTGCGAAGGCCGTTACTTTACGTGGTTGCCCAGCTCGCGGAGCGGGGTCTTTGCAGTTTCGCGCGCCCACCAGGCGCCCGCCACCGCGAGGATCGAGGAACCTGCCACGATCCAGGCTGCCGGTCCCCAGTTCGCCTTGTCCGCACCCACCAGGGCGGTGCCGAGCAGCGGGGTGAAGCCGGCGCACAGGATGCCGACCTGGAGTCCGATTGCCATGCCGGAGTACCGGACCTTGACGTTGAAGAGCTCGGAGAACCAGGCCGGGTAGATGGCGTTGGACATGGAGTAGGTGCCGGCGGTGATCAGCGTGCTGGTCAGGAAGATCATGGGGATGTTTCCGGTGGAGATCACCCAGAAGTAGACAAAGATCATGGCGCCGGAACCGAGCACGCCGCTGATGAAGATGGGGCGCCGGCCAAAGCTGTCGGACCAGCGTGCCATCAGGGGCTGGCTGGCGATCGCCAGCACGTTGCCCAGGATGCTGACCCAGAGCATGGTGGAGGCGGGGACGCCCACCGACACCGCATAGGCCAGGCCGAAGGACTGCATGAACGTGTTGGTGACGGTCTCGAAGGACATCAGCGCCACCTGGAAGAACTGGGCCGGGTGCGTCTGGAACATCTTGGCGAAGGGGAGCTTCACCAGTTCCCCGTGGTCGTGCTTTTCCTCAAAGACCTCCGGCTCCTCCAGCGAGCGGCGGACCAGGTAGGCGACGATCAGGACCACCAGGGAGAGCCAGAACGGGATCCGCCAGCCCCAGGCGAGGCGGTCCGCCTCGCTCATGGCGGCCACGGGCAGGAAGGCCAGGGACGCGAGGACGATGCCGGCGGAGATGCCGCTCATGGCGAAGCTGGCGAAGAAGCCGCGGCGGCCTTCGGGTGCTTCCTCCGTGGACAGCGCGGAAGCACCTGCGGTTTCCGCGCCGGCGGACAGGCCCTGCATCAGGCGCAGCACCACCAGCAGTGCCGGGGCCCAGTAGCCGGCTGCGTTGAAATCGGGCAGGGCGCCGATCAGGAAAGTGGCACTGCCCATGAGCACCAGGGTGAGCACCAGGGTGTTCTTGCGGCCGATCTTGTCACCGAGATGACCGAACACCACAGCTCCGAAGGGCCGTGCGACGTAGGCGACGCCGAACGTCGCGAAGGAGGCGATGAGGGCCACCGTGGGATCGCCGGCCGGGAAGAAGATCTTCGAGAACACAAGCGACGCGGCGGTGGCATAGATGAAGAAGTCGTAGTACTCCAGGGCGCCGCCAAGGAAGGCAGCCAGCGCGGCTTTCCGGGCGCGCTTGAGCTGGCGTTGTGCTTCAGGCGTTGACTGCGCCTGGGCTCCTGCTGCGATGTGGGTCATGGTGGGGTTCCCTTCCACGCTGAAGGTGGGGATCTGTCATTATTTGTACGCAATGCGAACAGGTGTGCGGAATGCGCCTAGAAAGAGGATACTAGGCCGTGACGCCAATCACAACGGCAAAAGGAAAGGTGCATCATGGCCGAACGACGCGGGCACGCATCCCGGCTGGTCCTGATCGGTTCCGCCGCCTCACAGGCCATGTCCCCCGGCCTGTGGAATCCGGTCCTGCAGGAACTCGGCAGCGGATGGACCTATGAGGCCTGGGACGTGGCGCCGGACGCCGATCTTGGCGCCGTCCGGCGCAGGCTCCTGGAACCGGACATCGTGGCGGCCAACGTGACCATGCCGCACAAGCACTGGGCGGCGGAAACCGCTGATGAAGCCACCGGGCCCGTCCAGCTCAGTGGTGCCTGCAACCTGCTGGTACGGCAGGACCGCCGGCTGGCGGGGCACAACACGGACGTTACCGCCGTGGGCGTCCTGCTGGAGGGCCGGTACCAGCGGCACGCGCTGTTGCTGGGTGCCGGGGGAGCAGCCCGGGCGGCCTTGGTCGCGCTGAAGGACACGGTAGGAAGAGTGTCCATTGCGGACCGCGATCCCCACGCGTCGGAGGAGCTGCTGGACCTCGCCAACGGCTTCGGCATCGAGGCCCGGGCCGTCACCTGGCAGGAGGCGCAGGACCTGGCGCCCGGGGCGTCCCTGATTGTCAATGCGACTCCTGTCGGGAAAAAGGCCACCGACGGTCCGGTCTGGGGCGGAGCCCGGCTGGCCCCCGATGCTGTGCTCTACGACTACGTCTACGCCGGCCATGCCACTGCCAGCGTGGAGCGGGCCATGGAGCTGGGGGTCCGGTGCATCGATGGGTGGGACCACCTCCGTGAGCAAGCCGTGGCCATGATGCCCCTCCTCGGCCTGGACGGGCGGGCCTGCCACCTGCTGGAGCAGACCCTGGGAGAGCTCCGGGAAAAGCACTGAAAGGCGGACGCGCCGGACGATAAGATCGAACAGGCACCGCAGGCCGGCAGGCCGGCGCAGGCATGCCAACCGTTCAGAGAGGAACAGCAACGTCAATGGAGGAGCAGGCAGCCTACTTCGTGAAGTCGGTTGAGAAGGCATTCGACGTCCTGCTCGCTTTCACTCCGGACCAGCCCCGGCTGACCGTGTCGCAGGTTGCTGCCCGGACGGACATGACCCGCGCCTCCGCCCGCCGCTTCCTGCTGACCCTGGCGGACCTTGGGTACATCCGCGCCGAGGGGCCGGCCTTCGAACTCACGGCCCGGTCCCTGGACGTCGGCCGTTCCTATCTTGCGGGCCTGACCTTGCCCAGGGTGGCCGAGCCCCATCTCAGGGACCTGGCGGCGGAGCTCAATGAAACAACAGCCCTGTGCATCCTCGACGGCGGCGACGTGGTCTACGTGGCCTGCGTGCCGTCTCCGGGGCTGCTCAGCGTTTCCATCACCGTCGGGACCCGCTTCCCGGCGTGGGCAACCTCCATGGGCCGCGTCCTGCTTGCCGGACTGCCTGGTCCACAGCTGGAGGAGTACCTCCGGTCGGTCCAGCTGCGCCGTTTTACCGACCGCTCAATCGGCAGCGTGGAGGACCTCAGGGCAGAGGTGGAAGCGGCGCGGACCAGGGGCTGGTCCATGGTCTCCCAGGAACTCGAAGAGGGCCTGCGCGGTGTGGCCGTCCCGGTCCGCCGCGGAAATGAGGTTGTTGCCGCGGCAAATGTGTCCCTGCAGACACACCGGGCAGCGGCCCGGGATATCGAGGCAACGGTCCTTCCGCAGCTGACGGAGGCCGCGCGGCGCATCGCACTCGATTACGGCGGCCCTGCCGTCCGCGCCGTTTAATCCACGTACCGCAGCCCCGCCGCTTCAAGCGGTCCGCGCATGTTGTAGATGTCCAGGCCGAGCTCTCCTGCTGCGAAGCGCCCGCGCTTGGCTTCTTCGTTCTCTTCGCGTTTCCTGGCGGCTGCCGCTACTTCGGCGGCGCGGGCGGCGGGCACCACCACCACGCCGTCGACGTCGGCAATCACCACGTCCCCGGGGGTGACCAGTGCGTTGGCGCAGACCACCGGGACGTTTACGGAACCGAGCGTTGCCTTGACAGTGCCTTTGGAATTGATGGCGCGGCTGAAAACGGGGAAGTCCATGGCCTGGAGTGCTGCGACATCGCGGCAGCCGCCGTCGATGACCAGGCCGGCTGCGCCCTGTGCCCGGAGCGACGTTGCCAGCAATTCGCCGAAGAAGCCGTCCTCGCATTCCGTGGTGCACCCTGCCACCACCACGTCTCCGGGCCGGAGCTGTTCGGCTGCAACGTGCAGCATCCAGTTGTCGCCGGGCTGGAGCAGGACGGTGACAGCGGTGCCGCACAGGGTGGCGCCGGGGTAGACGGGGCGGATGTAGGGCCGCATGAGCCCCAGGCGGCCCATGGCCTCATGCACAGTGCTGACGCCGAACGCGGAGAGGGCCTTGACGGCGTCTTCCCCGGCGCGGGTGATATTGGTGTGGACCACGCCGAGTTCCTGCATCATTGTTCCCTCCGAAGGCATGTCACCGGCCCTGCTGCGTGAGCAGGGCGTCAAGGCGTGGATAAACGTTGCGTGCGTTGTGTTCCTGGATGGCGCCCAGTTCGGCCTCGTCAAGGCCGGCGTCGTCGATGTAGCGTGCCGTGTCGTCGAAGTGGTGGCCGGTCCACGGGTCGATGTCCCGGACCGCGCCGATCATCTCGGAGGCGAAGAGGATGTTCTGCGTCGGGATGACTTCCAGCAGCAGGTCGATTCCGGGCTGGTGGTAGACGCAGGTGTCGAAAAAGACGTTCTGCAGGAGGTGTTCTTCCAGTGCGGGCTTTCCCAGTGCCATGGCAAGGCCGCGGAAACGTCCCCAGTGGTACGGCACTGCGCCGCCGCCGTGGGGGATGACGAGTTTCAGGGTGGGGAAGTCCGCGAACAGGTCGCCCTGGATGAGCTGCATGAACGCTGTGGTGTCCGCGTTGAGGTAATGCGCCCCGGTCGTGTGGAAGGCGGGATTGACGCTGGTGCTGACGTGGACCATGGCGGGGATGCCGTACTCCACCATCTTCTCGTAGACCGGGTACCAGTACCGGTCCGTCAGGGGCGGGGCAGTCCAGTGGCCGCCGGACGGGTCCGGGTTCAGGTTCAGGGCCACGGCCCCGTAATCCTCCACGCAGCGGGTCAGTTCAGGGAGGCAGGTGGCCGGGTCAACGCCGGGGGACTGCGGAAGCATCGCGGCCGGGACAAACCGCTCCGGATAGAGCCGGCTGACCCGGTAGCAGAGTTCGTTGCAGATGGCAGCCCACTCGGCGGAAGTTTCAAAGGATCCGATGTGGTGGGCCATGAAGGATGCCCGGGGTGAGAAGACGGTGAGGTCGATGCCGCGCTCGTCCATGAGCCGGAGCTGGTTCGCCTCGATGCTCGCCCGCAGGTCGTCGTCGGAGATCTTCACATCCGCACGGGATGGCGGCGGCGAGGCATCCTGCAGTGCTGCCACCTGGCGCTCGCGCCACTCCCCCAGGGCGGCGGGGGCCGTGGTGTAGTGGCCGTGGATGTCAATAATCATCGCGCATGCTCCTGGCAGGGGCGCCTGCAGAACGACGCCGTGCTAACTCGATAACCGCACAAGCAAATGTTGTCAGCAATATAGCTAACAATCAATGGTCAGCCCGGGGTCCGGGCGGCCGGGTCTGGAGTACGCTGAATCCGGAAAATTGTCAGCAAAATTGGCAACCGGCTGAACAGGGAGATGGTGGGCTGTGGAGACCGTGGACGGAACGGGCCGGACCCTCACCGCCGCCGAACTCGCGGAGCTGCTGCGCACCGCCATCGTCAGCGGCGAACTGGTCCCCAACCAGCGCCTGGTGGAAGGCGACCTCGCCGCCGAGTATGGAGCCAGCCGGGGAAACATCAGGGTGGCGCTCTCGGAGCTGAGCGTTGAAGGCCTCGTGGAACGCGTCCAGAACCGGGGCGCCAGGGTGCGCGCCGTCTCCGTGGACGAGGCCGTTGAGATCACTGAGGTGCGCGCAGCCCTGGAAGCCCTTTGTGCCCGCAAGGCCGCCGAACGGGCCACGGACAGCGACATCGCCGAACTGCAGGAACTGGCAGCCCGGATGAAGGGCGCCGTGGACCGCGGAGACCGCGAGTCCTACTCGGAAGGCAACCAGGCGATGCACGAAAAGATCATTGCCATGAGCGGGCAAAAGACCGCCGCGGCAACCATCCAGCGGCTGCGCGGACAGGCGGTCCGCTTCCAGTTCCGCCTGGCGCGCCAGCCGGGGCGCCCGGCCGTCTCGCTCCCGCAGCACCTTGCCGTCATCGATGCCGTCTGCGCCCATGACGCCGACGCCGCCGCCGAGGCCATGCGCGTCCATCTCGAAAGCGTGGCGGACGCCATCCGCGCCAGCAACAAATAACCCGCCCGCCGCGCCAAGGGACGCCCAGCCCCGGGAGGACGCGCGCTGACAGGCGAATCGTTACCCACAAGCTCCCCGCCGACTACTCCCGCCGAGGGCCGCCGCGCTCTAGACTCAACCCAACTGCGTGCAGCAGAGCCGCTGCACAGCTCGTCAGGAAGAGGAGTCGGCGGGTGAAACTGGGGATTCCGCGGGAACGCAGGGAGGGCGAGCGGCGTGTCGCCGCCACTCCGGATACTGTCAGGGAGCTGGCGGGGATGGGACTGGACGTCCTGGTGGAAACCGGGGCAGGGGACGGCGCGGGACATGCCGATCCCGCCTACCAGCAGGCCGGCGCCACCATCGTCCCTGTACTGGACACCTCAGCCTTGGATGTCCTGGCCCACGTCCGGCCCCTTGACCCGCACACTGCCGCGTCCCTGCCAAGGGGAGCCGTGACGGTGGGCCTCGCGTCGCCATCGTCCGAACTGCCCGCGGTGCAGGCGCTCGCTGACACCGGAGTGACTTCCTTCGCCCTGGAACTGGTGCCCCGCATCTCCCGCGCCCAGTCCATGGACGCCCTGACCTCCCAGGCCCTGGTAGCCGGTTACCGGTGCGTCCTGGAGGCAGCCATCAGGCTTCCCCGGTTCTTCCCGCTGTACATGACCGCGGCGGGAACCATCCCGCCGGCCCGCGTCCTGGTGCTCGGCGCCGGCGTGGCAGGGCTGCAGGCCATCGGCACCGCCAAGCGGCTCGGGGCACGGGTCTTCGCCAACGACATCCGCCCCGCCTCCGCCGACGAGGTCGCCTCGATGGGCGGCACCTTTATCCGGCTGGACCTCGAAACCGCTGAAGCGGCCGGCGGCTACGCCAGGCAGCTGAGTTCCGACGCCGGCACGCGGCAGCGTCAGCTGTTGGCACCCCACGTGGCGCAGTCGGACGTCCTGATTACGACGGCGGCCGTCCCCGGGCGCCCGGCGCCCCTCCTGGTGACCCGCGAGATGGTGCAGGGCATGCGCCCGGGGTCGGTCGTCGTCGACCTCGCCGCCGAGTCCGGCGGCAACGTGGAGGGCTCCGTGCCCGGCCGGGACATCCCCATCCCCACCGCCGACGGAACGGGCCACATCACCCTGGTGGGGCTGAAAGACCCCGCCTCCGCCATGGCATCGGACGCCTCACGCCTCTACGCCAAGAACGTGGCCAACCTGCTGGCCCTCCTGGTCCGCGACGGGACCCTCGCGCTGGATTTCAGTGACGAAGTGGTGGCCGGCGCATGCCTCACCCACGCCGGGGAAGTGCGGCACCAGCCCACCGCGGACCTGCTGGCGGCACGGACGGCCACGGCTGCGGCCGGGCAGGAAGGAGCGCGCTGATGGACGGGATCGCGCTGCTGACCATCACCGTGCTGGCGGTGTTCGTTGGCTTCGAGGTGGTCTCCAAAGTCTCCAGCACCCTGCACACGCCCCTGATGTCCGGCGCCAACGCCATCCACGGGATCATCCTGGTGGGGGCCATCATTGTCGCCGGCCAGGCAGCGGACCCCTGGGTGCTCGCGGTGGCGCTGCTCGCCGTCGTCCTTGCCACGGCCAACCTGGTGGGCGGGTTCGTGGTGACGGACCGGATGCTGCACATGTTCCACGGCAAAAAGGACGCCGTGAAGGCGGGCGCCCAGCCCAAGGCAGGCAGCAAATGAGCCTCCTCGACCCCGTCTGGACTTCCCTGCTTTACCTCGCCGCTGCGGTCTGCTTCATCCTGGCCCTGCGCGGACTCAGTTCCCCGCGGACGGCCCGCCGCGGAAACCTGGTGGGGGCACTCGGTGCGCTGATCGCCGTCGTCACTGTCTTCCTGTCCACCCGGCTGGAGAACATCCCCTGGATCCTGGCCGCCATCGCCGTGGGTTCCGCGGTGGCGGCGCCCGTGGCCCGGCGGGTGAAGATGACGCAAATGCCACAGCTGGTGGCGCTCTTCAACGGGGTGGGCGGCGGCGCGGCAGCCCTGGTGGCGCTCCTGGAGCTGGGGCATGCGGACAACCCCTGGATGCGGGTGGCGATCGTCTTCACGCTCCTGGTGGGGGCTGTGTCCTTCGCCGGATCAGGCGTCACGTTCGCCAAGCTGCAGGAACTGATGACCACCCGGCCTGTCGTCTTTCCGGGCCTTCCCGTGGTGATGGCTGTGGTCCTCCTGGCCGCTATCGCCGCCGGCATCGCCGTGGTCCTCACCGCTTCGCTGCCGCTCGCGGCGCTGTTGCTGGCCTTGGGCCTGGCCGCCGGCGTGCTGCTGGTGCTGCCCGTGGGCGGCGCCGATGTGCCCATCGTCATCTCGCTGCTGAACGCCTTCACCGGCCTGGCCGTCGCGGCATCGGGCCTGGTGCTGGGCAACGTCCTGCTGGTGGTGGCCGGCACCCTGGTGGGAGCCTCCGGCACCATCCTCACCCGTGCCATGGCGGCTGCCATGGGCCGCAGCGTGGCGGGCATCCTGTTCGGGGCTTTCCGGGGAGGTTCGACGGCGGGGTCCACGGCTGTGAGCGGGCGTCCGGTCCGCTCGTCTTCACCGGAGGACGTGGCAGTCCTGCTGGGGTACGCCCAGCGGGTGATTATCGTCCCCGGCTACGGGCTGGCGGTGGCACAGGGCCAGCACACGGCCGCGGAACTGGCGCTGGCCTTGGAAGCCCGGGGCATCGAGGTGGACTTCGCCATCCATCCCGTGGCCGGCCGGATGCCCGGCCACATGAACGTCCTCCTGGCGGAAGCCAACGTGCCCTATGAGTCGCTCAAGGAGATGGGCGAGATCAACCCGGAGTTCAAGACCACCGATGTGGCCCTGGTGGTAGGCGCCAACGACGTCGTGAATCCGGCCGCCAAGACGTCCTCCGGGTCGCCGATTTACGGCATGCCCATCCTGGAAGTGGCCCAGGCGCGGCAGGTGGTGTTCCTGAAGCGCTCCATGCGCCCGGGCTTCGCCGGCATCGAAAACGACCTGCTGTACGAGCCCCAGACCTCCCTGCTGTTTGGTGACGCCAAGGACTCCCTTGCCCAGGTGCTGGGTGCGGTCAAGGCGTTGTAGGCCGCCGCGCTGCGCCGGACCGCCCCCGCGGCGGGATACCCTTCTTTCAGAAGCCTGCTTTCCATTCGCCATTAGAGGACGCCATGACTGAGACCAGCTCCACTTCGCCCAAACGTGCCGCCATCATCGTCAATCCCGCCAAGCCGGTGGACATCGACGTGCGCGGCCTGGTGGCCAAGCACTGCGTGGAAAACGGCTGGGGCGAAGCCATCTGGCTCGAAACCACCAAGGAGGACCCCGGGGTGGGCCAGGCCAAGGAAGCGCTGGCGCAGGGCGCGGACATCGTCATCGCGGCCGGCGGCGACGGTACTGTCCGTTGCGTCGCCGAGGTGCTGTCCGGCGGCGACACCCCCATGGGCCTGCTGCCCCTGGGAACCGGCAACCTGTTGGCCCGCAACCTGGGCATGGACGTCACCGACTACGACGGCGCCATGGCCGGCGCCCTGATCGGTACCGAACGGAAGATCGACGTGGTCCGCGCCCGCCGCAGCGACCCGGATAAGGACCAGCTGTTCCTGGTCATGGCCGGCATGGGTTACGACGCCACCATCATGGCGGACACCAATGAGGACCTGAAGGACAAGGTGGGCTGGCTCGCCTACGTGGACGCCGGGATCAGGAACCTGCCCGGCAAACCCGTCAAGGCCACCGTGGTGATCGACGGCAAGCAAGTGGTGCACCGGGGCGTCCGCAGCGTGATGGTGGGCAACTGCGGCAAGGTCCAGGGCGGCCTGGAGATCTTCCCGGACGCCAAGGTGGACGACGGCCTGCTGGACATTGCCGTCCTGGCGCCGCACCACGGCAAGCTGGGCTGGCTGTCCGTGCTGGCCGGCATCATCGGCAAGGGCAAGAACAGGGACACCGCCGTGGAGTACTTCCAGGGCAAGACCGTTGAGATCACGCTGGAGCACAAGGACGACTACCAGCTGGACGGAGACCACGAGGGCGAGGGCAAGCACGTGCTCATGACCATGGAGCCCGGTGCCCTGACCTTGCGGATGTAGGTCCGCTTAGCCCAGCAGCCTGCCCCAGCGCGCGTCCAGCAGCGGCGCGCCTGCCAGTTTCAGGGCGTGCCAGAGCGTGACTGCCACTGAATCCAGCACCGGGACCCCGGTGGCGTGCTCGATTTCTTCGGTGATGTTGGCCCCGTACAGGTTGGTGCACAGGTACACCAGCGCATCGGGGGCCGCGGCGGCGAGTTCCAGGGAGCCGGGGCGCATCTCGTCGTCGGTAACCCGGGCAAAGGACTCGTTGTCGCTCAGGCCCAGCGCCCGGTGATCCACGGTCTTGATGCCTTCACGCTCGTAGGACGCGATGACCTGGTGGTTCACGTCCCCGGTATAGGGCGTGAAGAGGCCGATCCGCCCGGTGCCGAAGGCCCGGAAGGCCTCAAGGTAGGCCAGCGTGGAGGTGGTGGCCGGGATCCCGGTGGCGGCAGTGATCCCGCCGGCCAGTTCCTGGTCGTGGGCTGACCCCAGCCATGAACCCGAGGTGCCGTTCCAGGCAATCACGTCCACATCCGCCGTCGCCAGCAGCCTGGCTGCCTCCTCCATGACGGCGGGGTCGAACTGCCGGTTGGAGGAATCGTCCAGGGCGATGCGGGTGACCCGGATCCTGGTGAAGTGCACCGTGACATCCGTGCGGCTGCCCAGGATGCGGTAGGTCTGGGGTTCCAGGCAGGTGTTGGAGGACGGCACGATCATGCCGATCCGGCGGGGGCGTGTGGTTGCGGGCATGGGGGCTCCTAGAAGACGGCGGCAGGCAGGTGGGAGGCGTCGGCGGCGGCGGACTGGTGCTGCCGGAAGCCGTTGCGGTTGACGAAGCGGCCCACGGCGCCCGGGTCGTGGAAGCCGTCTGCGTCCAGGACCACGCGCCCGTTGGAGACCACGACGGCGGGCCAGCCCGTGAGTGCCTTCCCGTCGAAGGGTGAAAAGTCGGTTCCCATGTGCAGGGCGGCGCCGTTGACCGTGCGTTCCTCGGCAGGATCGAAGATGACCAGGTCGGCGTCGAACCCCTCGGCGATGCGGCCTTTGCCGGGGACGGCGTTGATCCGGGCCGGCTCCGCAGCGAATGCGCTGACGAACTGCTCAACGGTGGCGCCGGCGGAGGTCATGGCGGTGAACGTGACGGGCATCCGGGTTTCCACGCCGGGCAGCCCGTGGGGCATGGCGCGTACGTCATCGGTGCGCTCGCGCTTCTGGGAGAGGTCGTAGCAGGAGTGGTCGGAGGACATGGTGTGGATGGCGCCCGAGACCAGCCGCTCCTTGAGGGCGGCCACGGTTTCCGCGCTGCGCATGGGCGGGCAGCAGGCGAACCACTCGGGGAAGGTGGAGGCGTAGACGGTGTCGTCCAGCGTGACGTAGTGCGGGCAGGTCTCGGAGTAGGCCTCGAGCCCGCGTTCCCGTGCCTGGGATACCAGGTCGACGGCTCCGGGCGTGGACTGGTGGACGAAATAGACCGGCGCGCCGGTGTATTCGGCCATGGCCAGGGTTTCCTTGACGGAGATCTCCTCGGCCAGTTCGGGCCGGGTCCGGTGCAGGTGTTCGATGCCGATCCGGCCGTCCTGGGCGTGCTGTTCGGTGCAGTCGGCGATGATGGGATCGTGCTCGGCATGGATGTAGGCCAGTCCGTCCAGCCGCACCATTTCGCGCATCACCTTCAGGATGGTGTCGCCGTCGGCCATGGTGGTGCCACGGTTGGTGGTGTACATCTTCACCGAACGCACGCCCTCGGCGGCCAACTGCTCCAGCTGCCACGGCACGGTTTCGTCCCAGCTGACCACGGCGCCGTGCAGGGCCACGTCGCAGCGTGACTGGGTGGCGAGTTCCTTCTTGTGCAGGACGGCGGCGAGCGGGGTTTCCTGGGCGTCGCGGGGGATGCCGAAGTCGATGATGGTGGTGGTGCCGCCCCACAGTGCTGCGGTGGATGTGGTCCGGTAGTCGTCGAGGGTGCGGAAGCGGCCGGTCACCTGCGCCACGTGGCAGTGTCCGTCCACGCCGCCGGGGATCACGAGCTTGCCCGTGGCGTCGATGGTGCGGTCCGCCGCCGGGGCGGGCTGGGCGGCGTCCACAAGGGCCGCGATCCGGCCTCCGGAAACCACGATGTGGGCTTCCTGGCGGCCGTCGCTGTTGACCACGGTGGCGTTGGCTATGACAAGTTCTGGCTGGTGGGACATCGGTGTCCTCCTAGGGTTTGGGTCGTGTGGTTCAGGCCGTGGGCTGGGGTGTGCCGGTGCGTTCCTGGCGTGCGGCGAGGGCCGCGTCCAGGTTGCCGGACAGGCCCTTGCGGTCCTTCGCCGGGGGCGGGGCGAAGGCACCGGCGCGGTGGGTTCCGGACTGCAGTGCGGCCACGGCCTCCACCATGCGGATCCCGGCGGAAATGCCGTCAACCACCGGGACGGGGATCTGGCCGTTGAGTTCGCGGGCAAGCCCGGCCAGCGGGGCGCCGGCGAGGATCACGACGTCGGCACCGTCCTCGGCCACGGCCTGCCGGCCCAGCGCCAGCAGGGTTTCCCGGAAATCCTGCTGCACGGAAGCGATGCTGGTGAGGGAGTCGTTGATGGAGCGGATGGAAGCCAGCCGGCCGAACAGGCCGAACCGCTCCACGCACTCGCGGTACCAGGGCTTGATCCGGTCCGAGATGGCGATGATGGAAAAACGGTGGCCCTGCAGGGCGGCTGCGCACAGTGCAGCCTCGGTGATGCCGATGACGGGGATGTCCGCCAGTTCCTTGAGGGCCGGCATGCCCGGATCCCCAAAGGCTGCCACCACCACCGCATCCACCGGGTCTGCTCCGGGGCGGGTGTGTTCGGCGATGATTTCGGCCACCGCGCCGGCGGCGATGAGGGATTCGAAGCGGGTCTCAATGTATTCGACGCCGTGGCCGGCCGTCCGGACAAGCAGTTCAGTGCCGGCGGAAGCGGATCGGAGCGCCTCGGATTCGATCAGCGCCGTGACATCTGCGCTGATGTTGGGGTTGATGACCAGGAGTTTCATTTTCTCTTCCGGTGGAATTCTGGTTCGGTCTTTTGGAAGTCCTCAGGGAACTGGTCCCGGTACTTTCCAATGTGGGAGGCGGACTGGGCGGCTGCCTTGTCCGGATCGCCGCTGGCGATGGCGGCATAGAGTTCGCGGTGTTCGCGGATGAGCTCGGGCAGGTCGCTGACGTGCCGGAACAGCCAGTGCATGCGGCCCTGGAGGGGCTCCAGCGCGGACTTGAGGAAGTTGTTGTCTGCGATGGCGGTGATGGCGTCATGGAATTCACTGTTGGCGCGGTGCGCCTCCATAACCGCCCCCTTGGCCAGGAACGCCTCCGCGTTGTCCAGCAGCCGCTCGAGGTAGGAAAGGTCGTCCCTGGTGGCCCGCTTGGCGGCGAGCCTGCAGGCCAGCACCTCCAGGGACTGGCGGACGTCGAAGAGGTCCTCCACGTCCTTGGGGCTGAGGCTGCTGACTTCGGCGCCGCGGGCGCCGCGGTCGCTGATGAGGCCTTCCTGGCGGAGCATGCGGAGCGCTTCGCGGACCGGCAGCCGGGATACGGAGAATTCGGCTGCCAGGTCGCGCTCCACGAGCCGCGTGCCGGGAGCGTAGTGTCCTTCGAAAATCCGGGTGCGGAGGGTGTCCCGGACAGTCTCGCGGAGGGGGCGGTCCTTGTCCTGGGTCTCTTCTGCGGTCAGCATGATGCTCCATTCGGATTTTGTGCGGCACTGCTCCCGGCTGCGGGGGCATGTGTTTGCAGGTTTCCCTGCGAGGGTCAGCTTAGACAGGAAGCCGCTTGTTGTAGTTCAGGGTGAGCACTGATGCGCCCATGATCACGGCGGAACCCACGAAGTACAGCAGCGCCCAGGTGTAGGAGCCGGTGGCTCCCACGATCAGGCCGACGACGATGGGGGTGACGAAGCCGGAGATGTTGCCGCTGAGGTTCATGGCCCCGCCCAGGACGCCTGCGTTGGTGCGGCCGCCCAGGATGGAGGGGATGCTCCAGAACAGGCCCACCCAGCGCAGGAAGAACAGGACCACGGAGAGCAGGACCACGGCGGTGGTGGCGTCCGGGACAACGGTCACGCCCACCAGGCCCGCCACGACGATTGCGCTGGAGATGCCCAGGAGGGTCCGCATGACCAGGTTTGCGGAGGCGCCCGAGGCGCGCCACTTGTCGGCGATGGTGCCGCCGACGATTTCGCCGACGAACCCGGCGCCGAAGATCACCAGGGTGGACCAGCCGATGGTCTTCAGGTCGAAGCCCTTGGCCTGGGCCAGGTACAGCGGGCCCCAGGTCAGCAGGCCGTAAAAGACGCCGTTGAATCCCAGCCAGCCCAGGCACATGGCCCAGAAGGAGCGGAACTTCAGGTAGGGGAGCAGGCCGCGCCTGCCCTTGCTGCCGTCCATGGCTGCTTCGGCGTCCTCGGCAGCATGCGAGGCTTCGATGTAGGAGGCCTCGGCGTCGTTGACGCCGCGGTGCTGGCGGGGGTTGTCCCGGACGTACCACCAGACGGCCAGGCCCATGAGGACGGTGGCGGCGCCGGCGATGACGAAGGACCAGCGCCAGCTGCCGGTGGAGGCGATGAGGCCGGCGATAATGATGCCGCCCAGCCCTGCTCCCAGGGGGGCGCCGGCGTCAAGGATGGTGGCGCCGCGGCCCCGTTCGGACTTGTGCATCCAGATTGCGTTGAGCTTTCCGCCGGCAGGCATCACGCCGGCTTCGGTCACGCCGATTCCAAGCCGGGCGATGAACATGCTCAGGAAGCCGCCGGCCATGCCGGACGCCGCTGTGGCAGCACCCCACCCGATGCAGGAAGCGGTCATGACCTTGCGGGGACCGAATTTGTCGATCAGCCAGCCCACGGGAACCTGCATCAGGGCGTAGGTCCAGAAGAAAGCGGACAGCAGCAGGCCCACCAACTCCGGAGCGAGGTTGAATTCCTTCTGGATGATGGGCAGCGCGACAGAGATGGAGCCGCGGTCGATGTAGTTGACGGAAACCAGAACGAGCAGGAGCAGGAACATTTTCCAGCGGACGGAGGTGCGCCGTTGCGTTCCGCCCTTTCCGGATTGTTCGGCGGTTTGGGGTGCGGCCTCGTCGGACGTGGCCGTTGTTTCGGTGTTTGGGATGGACACAGCTTCTCCTTCACGGGGAAGTTTACGGATGGGGAGGGTTCGAAAAGATGTGTGGTGCGTCGCGGGCAGGATGGGGCCGGCCTGCGGAGGGGGAGCGGCCGCTGGACGATCCGGAGCGTGGAGCGGATACTCTTTGGGATCCCAATTTGGGATCCCAAAATCAAAGGTAGAAGTGACTCCCGCCACTGTCAAGGGGTTTGGTGGTCCGATGAGCCCGGATGGCCTGCAAGCGGATTGTGACTGCCCGTGGACCTAGGCGCGGGAGTCCTCGCGCCGGTGGGACAGGATCTCGGCAAGCTCCGCCAGCCGGTGCGCCCGGGCCGATTCGGCCGGGGTGAACGGCTCGCCCGGCCGGGCAAAGGTGATGGGGCCATGCCAGGCCGTGGGGATCTTAAGCCGGGTGCCGTCGTCGGCCGCTTTGGTGCCGGCGTCCGACGGCGGCACAATCGTTGCGTGCAGCAGCTCGGCCACCGCCAGGGGCAGTTCCTCCGGTGCAGCCGCGATCCTCGAGGCAAGGCTCAGGGCCCTGGTCTGCCCGTCCGCCATGGCCAGCGCGGTGGTGGGCCAAACGTGCGAACGGCTCCCGCCGCCGTCGGCAAGCGCGGCCAGCAACTCACGCTCGCCCACGGTCCCTGGAGCCGAGAGCACGAACTCGTCCAGGACCCCTCCCGGCACCGGGTGGACGTGGATGCCGAGGATATTGGTATCCAGCCGGGACAGCGCCCGCGTGACCCGCTGCAGCGATCCCGGCTGGTCCTGGAGCATCGTCCGCGCCCGCCACAGCGCCGGGGCGGCGGCCAGCCGGCGGCGGTGCCGCAGCGCGGGGGCATGCAGCCAGCCGCGCAGGATCCGGGCGGCGGACGGCTCGGCCACCCAGATCACCAGGACCGTGGCGGTGAGGGTCAGCACCAGCACCTTCGCCACGTAAGGGAGGTGCGTCTCCACCACCAGCGCATGCACCAGGAGCTCGATGGGCAGCATGGCGGCCACGTTCGCCAGGGTCAGCCGCGCCTTGGGCGGTTCCGGCATCCGGCCGCAGACTTCACAGCTCAGGTCAGCGGCGGGCGAGTTGTGCGGAGGGCGCTTCATGACTCAAGCATCATGGGGCGTTGTTTCCGCCGCATTGCCTCCCGATTCCGTTCATGGGAACGTGCCGGGCGGTCCCGGGGGTCCGGGCCGTAGGATTTACCAGGAACGTCAGCGCGGCCGCCACCCCGGAATCCACCCCCAAGGAAGGCGCTGCCCCCGTGAAGATGCTTGCTGAGATGTTCAGCATCGCCCCCGGCAACAAGGACCACCACCCGGCACTGAGGTGCGCCGTCGGCGTCTTCGTGCCCCTGATCACCCTGGTGCTGCTGGGCAGGCTGGACCTGGCAATCTTCGCGTCGTTCGGTGCCTTCACCGGAATCTACGGCCGCGGAGAGCCGCACGCCGTCCGTTTTGTGCTGCAGCTGCGCGCCGGGCTGCTGATGCTGCTGGTGATCCTCCTCGCCGCGCTCGCCGCCCGGATGGGTCCAGCCTGGGGCCTGGATGCCGCCGCGCACACCTGGCTGCTGGTCCTGGCCACCACCCTGGTGGCCGGCGGGTGTTCGGTGGCGATCTCCTGGCTGCGGCTGCGCCCGGCGGGCTCCCTCTTCCACATCTTCGCCTTCGCCGCCATCGCCTCCATTCCCAACCAGCCGCCGCTGTGGCAGGGCATGCTGGTCGCGGTCCTCACCACGGTGTTCGCCCTGCTCATCGGCTTCTCCTCCCGGATCCTTCCCAGCCACCGCACCCCTTGGGCCAGGCCTCCCCGCATCCGGCGGACCCCGGCGGAGAAGCGGACGGCGTGGCTTGAGGGTTTCGGCTACCTGGTGGCGGCAGGCCTGGCCGGCTCGTTGGCCACGTGGGCCGGCGGCCGGCTCGGCTTCGGCCACAACTACTGGGCCATGGTGGCCGCCGTGGTTCCACTGGTGGGGCACACCACCAGGCACCGGGTGCGCCGCGGCATCCAAAGGATCATCGGCACGGTGCTGGGCCTGCTGGTCCTGGCAGCCGTCTTATTGGTGGGCCTGCAGCCCTGGCAGACGGTGCTGGTGATGGCGCTCTGCCAGTTCGGCGCGGAGATGTTCATCATCCGCCAGTACCTGGTGGCCCAGGTGTTCGTCACACCCCTCGCGCTGGTGTCCACGCTCCTGGTGGTCCCCGCCTCGGCGTCCATCCTGCTGCGGGACCGCATCATCGAGACCGTCATTGGCGCCGCCGTCGGCATCGCGGTGGTGCTCGCCCCCGGCGCGTGGCGGCGCCTGCGGCGCAGGCCGGAGCAGGGCCCGACGGCGGCTTGACAGCCGTCCGGTAAAGCGCCTGTGGGTGCGCCCCGCCTTCGGTTCGTCCCGCCTTTGGTCCGCCGGGCGCTGTATGCTGGACTTCCCATTCAACGGAAGGGCGTGCGGCCGTGGCGAACTCAAGCTCGGGCGATTCGGTGGTGGACCGGATTGTGCGGCTGATCTCCGCCTTCCCCCAGGACGTCGCCGATCTCCGGTTGTCGGAGCTTGCGGAGCGGTCCGGCCTCCCCCTGACCACCACGCACCGACTGGTGGGCCAGCTCGCCGGGCATGGCCTGCTGGAGACTGCCCCCGGGGGAACGGTCCGTCCCGGCCTCCGGCTCTGGGAACTGGTGAACCGCGCCTCTCCCGCTCTGGCGCTGCGCCAGGCCGCCATGCCCTTCATGGAGGACATCCAGCAGGTCCTGAACCAAAACGTGAACCTTGCTGTACTGGACGGCTGGGAGGCGCTCTTCGTGGAGCGGCTCTCCCGGCGCGGCTCGGTGGCCAACCGCGCCCAGGTGGCAGGCCGAATGCCTGTCCATATCTCGTCAGCCGGCCTGGCGCTCATGGCCCACCAGGACAGGGCGCTGCAGAGCGAGTACCTCGGCCAGTTCCACGATCCCGACGGAAAGCTGACTGCCGATGACGTGCGGACCCTGCTCGCGGACACTTCGCGACAGGGTTTCGCGCAGCTGAAGGGCGTGGTTGACCCGGACACGTGGGGCATAGCCGTGCCCGTCCTTAACCGCCGCCGGCGCGCGGTGGCGTCTCTCGGCGTCGTGGTTCCATTGCGGGAAATGCGGCTGCAGGCGCTGGTTCCCGCGCTGCAGACGGCGGCCCGCGGCATTGCCCGCGGCCTCGCCGAGGCCTGATCCGGCCCCTCACACCACCCCCGGAATCCGTTGAACGGAATGCCTGTAACGCCGGTCACCCGGCCTGGCGCACACTGAACCCAGGCACCCATTCCGGCCCCACTCCCGGGCCCCGCAACGAAGCGAGACAAAGCCATGGCACGAAAAATCATCACCACCCAGGTAGCCATCATGGGAGGCGGTCCGGCAGGGCTGATGCTCTCCCATCTGCTGGCCAAGGCAGGCATCGAGTCCACGGTGATCGAGATCCGCAGCCACGAGGAAATCTCCCACACCGTGCGCGCCGGCATCCTGGAGCACGGAACGGTCAACCTGCTGGTGGACAGCGGCGTCTCGGACCGGGTGCTGCGCGACGGCGACCGGCACGACGGCATCGAGCTGCGCTTCAACAACGAGAGCCACCGCATCGACTTCAAGGACCTCGTGGGCGAGTCCGTGTGGCTGTACCCGCAGACGGACGTCTTCCTGGACCTCGCCGCACGCAGGAAGGACGACGGCGGCGACGTGCGGTACAGCGTCACCGACACCACCGTCCACGACCTGGAGGGCAGGCCGACGGTCTGGTTCACCGATGCCGACGGCGTCGAGTTCGAAATCCAGGCCGACTTCCTGGTGGGCGCTGACGGCTCGCGCAGCCACTGCCGGTTCCAGATCCCCGAGGCCCACCGCAAGTGGTACTTCCACGAATACCCCTTCGCCTGGTTCGGCATCCTGGCCGAGGCGCCGCGCAGCTCCGACGAACTGATCTACGCCAACTCGGCCAACGGCTTCGCCCTGATCAGCCAGCGCACGGAAACCGTGCAGCGGATGTACTTCCAGTGCGACCCCAAGGAAAACGTGGCGGAATGGGATGACGAGCGGATCTGGGCCGAATTCCGCAGCCGCGTCAACGGCAACGGCTTCGAGCTCAAGGAGGGTCCGGTCCTGGAAAAGATGGTCCTGCCGTTCCGCAGCTTCGTCCACACCCCCATGCGCCACGGCAACCTGTTCCTCGCCGGCGACGCCGCACACACCGTGCCGCCCACCGGTGCCAAGGGCCTCAACCTGGCCATCAACGACGTCAAGTTCCTCTTCGAGGGGCTGGACAGCCACTACAACTCCGGCTCGGACCGGCTCCTGGACACCTACAGCGACCGCGCCCTGGACCGGGTGTGGAAGGCCCAGCAGTTCTCCTACTGGATGACCACCATGCTGCACACCCCGGCCGATGCGGACGACTTCTCCCGCGCCCGCCAGCTCGGCGAACTGAACTCCGTGGTCTCCTCCCGCCATGGCAGGGCCTACCTGGCTGAGGCCTACACGGGCTGGCCCGCCTCCTCCTAGGGCATCCGGAGAAGGACGACGCCGGCCGGCCGGGTGAGGCTTATATACCCACCAGCCGCCGGACGGCGGCGGCGATGGCGGCAGCGTCCGGCTGCTCGTCCCGCCTGACGGTGAGCAGGTGCAGCAGCACCCCGTCGCCGTAGTCGGCCACATCCCGTGCCCGTGCCCGCGCGTCCGGCACTCCCAGCCCGGCAAGCGCCTGTTCCAGGCCTCCCACCAGCTGGAAGTGGCCGGCCGTCACGGAGTCCGGCTTGTCCAGGGAAAGTGCCAGCCGGGCGCGGGTCAGGCCGGCGTGCCGGCCGGCAAGCATCACCACCATGGAGGCGAGCTGGCCTGCCAGTTCACCCACGTCCTTGGGCGGACCGGCAGGCCCCTGGTCCCGGAGGAGGGTGGCGTCCAGCTCCAGCAGCCGGCCCAGGACGGCGTCAACCAGGGCGGCGCGGTTCCGGTAATAGTTGGACGTGGTGCCCTCCGACAGGCCTGCGGCGGTGTCCACGGCCCGGTGGGTGAGCCCCTTCATGCCCTTGTCCGCCACCACGGCCAGGGCGGCGTCGAGCAACAGGGTGCGTCGGTCCGGCATGGACTCAGTGTAGTGGGACCCCTTCCGGATCACTACAAAAGTAGTAAAATGGCGCGTATGGAAACGATCACGATCGTTGGCGGCGGCATTGCCGGCCTGGCCCTTGCGGCAGCCCTGGATTCAAGCCGCTTCCACGTGACGGTGTACGAGAAGCGGCCGGAACTGCCCACCGTCGGCAACGCCCTCGGGATGTGGCCCAACGCCCAGCGCGCCCTGGCCCGGCTGGGAATACTGGACCAGGCCCGGGCCGTCAGCCCGGTGCTGGGCAGCGGGTCGGTCCGCAATGCACAGGGTGAACCGTGGGTCACGGTCGATGCCGGGGAGATGTTCGGCATTTCCCGGATCGACCTGATCCGGCTGCTGGATGGCGCCGTGCCCGCCGCCGTCCGCCGTGTCACCGATGCCGTGCAGTCAGTCCCCGCGGATGGCGGCCTGGTGGTGGGCGCCGACGGCGTCCACAGCATGGTTCGCCGTGCGGGATGGGGCAGCGCCACCGATGCCCGCCTGACGCCCTACCTTGCCCTCCGGGGAACCCTCCCGACGCCGGTCGCTCCGGACGAGGTGGGCGAGTACTGGGGCCGTGGCGACCTGTTCGGCATGGCCGCCGCCCGGGGCGGGTCCTTCTGGTACGCCAGTTACCGGTCAGGACTGGGCCCCTATGGGATCGATGTTGCGTCGGCGCTGGACCAGGCCCGGGAACGCTTCTCCGGCCACGCACCTGCCATCCGTCGTGCCCTGGCGGCAGCTACCCCGGAGGAATGCCTCGTCCAGCGCCTGTGGACAGTGCCGCATCTGCGCTCCTACGTCAGCGGCCGGACGGTGCTCATCGGCGATGCCGCGCACGCCATGATGCCTACCCTTGGCCGCGGCGCCTGTGAATCGCTGGTGGACGCGGTGACACTGGCCGACCTCCTCAACAACGCGCCTCAAGGCCAGGACCAGGCACTGCGCGCCTACAACAAGCAACGGAGACTCCGCACCCGCGCGGTGAGCGTGGCCTCCTCTGCACTCGGGCGTGTAGCCCTGGCAGACCGCGCCCAGCCGCTGCGCGACCGCGTGCTCAACCTGGCCCGGCGGCGGAACGCACGGACCGCCGTCGCCAGCGGTCCGGGGAGGTAGTCAGCGGACGGCAGCTGCCGGGCGCGTGGCGTCGTCCTCACCCGGCGCCTGGGCGCCGGGAAGTCCGGCGCCGGAAACCTGCAGGCCGGCCGGAGCTGCAGGAAGACGCTTCCTGCCCTTCCGCCGCCCTGACCTGCCGTACACGAGGTACATCGTCACCCCGGTGATCACCATCAGCAGCACCGTGTAGACAAAGGTGTTTGCGATGCCCTCCGTGCCCTCGGCACCGTCGGTGTTCGCCTTGATCACCAGGCCCAGGGGCTGCACCAGCGGATGGGCCAGGAAGATCGCCGTGTCGTAGTCGTCCAGCAGGCTGTTGAAGTTCAGGGCCGTGATGGCTGCCGCCGCCGGAAGCACCAGGGGCAGGAGGATCCGGCGGAAGACATACAGCGTCTTGGCGCCCATAATGGCGGCGGCCTCCTCCAGGGAAGAGTTCACGGCGGCAAAGGATGCCTTGAGCATCCGCAGGGTGAACGGGATCTTCACCGTGACGAAGGCGATGAGCAGGATCACCGTTGTTCCGGTGAGGACGGCACCGCCTACCAGGGGATTGGGGTGGTCGTAGCTGACAATCAGGCCCAGGGCCAGCAGCGCTGACGGCAGGATCCACGGGATGTGCAGCAGGTACTCAAATGTTGAGGCCACCCAGTTTTTATACTTCTGCAGCAGCCGGGCCACAAAGAGCAGGCCGCCGACGGCGATGACGGCCGCCAGGGCGCTGTACACCACGCTGACGATGAACGGCCGCAGCCCGGACTGCTGGGTGAGGACACGGACGTAGTTGTCCAGTGTCAGGTTGGAAAACGAGAGCTGTCCGGTCTGGATGGCGGCGCCGTCGGCAAATGAGTAAAGCACGATCAGCACCACGGGAAGCGTGTAGACGGCAAAGAGGAGATAGGCCACGGCGTGCACCGCCACGTTGGCTACGGGGATGGCAATGTCCTGTTTCTGCAGCTCGGAAGACACCTTTGAGACCGAAAAGTAGGTGCCGCCCTTCTCCAGCCGGGACATCACGGCGAGCATCACCATGGTGGCCAGTCCAAGGATCACGGCCAGCAGCGCCGCCAGGTCACGCGAGGTGGGGCTGTTGGTGAACGTCAGGATCATCGGCGTGATGGTCTGGAAATCGCGGCCACCCAGCACCTGCGGGGCGCTGAGGGCGCCCAGGCCGGTGAGGAAGGACAGGATGGTGACGGCGAACAGCGTGGGCTTGAGCATGGGCAGGACGATGCGCCGCAGGATGGTCCACGTGGAAGCGCCGAGGTTCCGCGCGGCCTCAATGGTCTGGTAGTCGATGCCTTTGAGGGCGTTGGCAACGAACAGCATGTGGTTGGTGGTGGTGGCAAAGGTCATGACCGCCAGCACGGCAAAGAACCCGGAAAACCAGCCGGGGTCCATGCCGGGGACAACCCGGACCAGCAGCGACGTGACAATGCCCTTGTCCCCGTAGATGAATTTATACCCCGCCGCCAGCACGATGCCCCCATAGATGAAGGTGGAGGCATAGCCCAGGAACAGGATCCTCGAACCCCGGATCCTGAAGTAATGCGTCACCAGGACGATGAAGACGCCCACCAGGTTGACGGTGACGGACAGCGCCACGGCCAGCAGGAAGCTGTTGCCCAGTGCCTTCATGGCCCGCTGGGAGGAGAACAGCTTCTCCGCGGCACGGCCCGAAAAGCTGCCGTCGGGGAAGAACGTGGCGATCAGGATGTTCATGTTGGGCCATACCAGGAACGCGGCGATGAACCACGTGAGGATGACCCCCACCACCACGACGAACGGGGAGCGGACCATGCTGCGCACCGCGTTGTTGCCGCTCATGGCAGGGCAACCGCCTGGTCCAGTGCAAGCGCGGCACCGGATCCCGGATGGTACTGGAGGATGTGCCCGGGCTGGACGTAGACCGTTGTGGCCGTGCCGGCCTCAGGGTGCGCGGCGCCGTCTTCCCGGACCAGGAGGCGGATGTCCGCGCCATGGCTGCGGACCACATACCGGCTGTGCAGGCCGTGGTAGGTCCGGGACACCACGGTGGCGGGAAGCCCGACGGCGGTCCCTCCGTCCGCCGGCCGGTCCAGGGAGGCCTTTTCCACGCGCAGGTAGGATCTGGCATCCGTGCTGAGGCCGGCGCCGGAGAGCCGGTTGACCTCCGCCACGAAGTCCGGCGTCAGGGCCGAGCTGTCACCAATGAAGTTGCAGACGAACTCCGTAGCGGCATGGTCGTAGATTTCCTGGGGCGTCCCAACCTGTTCCACCACGCCCTTGTTGAAGACCGCCACCCGGTCGCTCATGGCAAGGGCCTCGTCCTGGTCGTGGGTGACGTACACGGTGGTGATGCCGAACTCGCTCTGCAGGTCCTTGAGCTGCTGGCGCAATTGGTGGCGGAGCTTGGCATCGAGGTTGGACAGCGGCTCGTCCAGCAGCAGGATCTTGGGCCGCAGCACCAGGGCGCGGGCAACAGCCACGCGCTGCTGCTGGCCGCCGGACAGCTCGGCCACGTTCTTCGCCAGCTGCTCGTCGCTGAGTTCCACGCGCCGTGCAATATCCCGCACAAGGCGGTCACTGTCGGCAGGTTTTTCCTTCCGGACCCGGAGTCCGAAGGCGATGTTCTCCCATACGCTCATGCTCGGGAACAGGGCATAGTTCTGGAACACCATGCCCACCTGCCGCTTGTCGCTGGGAAGGCGGGTCACATCCTTCCCGTCCACCCGGACCGTACCCCCGGCCGGCTGGATGAAGCCGGCCAGGGTGCGCAGCGCCGTCGTCTTTCCACAGCCGGAGGGCCCCAGGAGGGTGAAGAACTCACCCGGCTGGACATGCAGGTCCAGATGCGGAATGGCGGTGAAATCGCCAAAGGTAACTTCGATGTTTTCCAAGCGGATCATGGCAACCTGTCTGATGGAACGCGGGAACGGCGGCTGGCGGGACGGGTTACGTCATGTATTCGAGTTCGATCTTCTCCACCCAGGCGCCCATGTTCTTCTGGACGAAGTCCCAGTCGATGTCCTGCTGCTTGAGGCCGGCAAAGAAGTTCACCACCTCGGGATTGGCCTTTGCCTGGGCAGCCTTGTTGACCGGCATGGAGTTGAACTTCTGCGCGAATTCACCCTGGACGTCTGCGCTGCCGAACCAGTCGATGAACTTCTGCGCCTGCTCCTTTTTCTTGGTGCCTTTCACCAGGGCGATCTGCTCCACGGCAAGCGGCACCCCCACGGAAGGAATGACCGTGTCCACGTTCACTTTGAAGGACTTTTCGCGGTCGGCAATGATCGAGGACGGCATCTGGCCCATGTCCACGTCGCCGGAGGCGATGCGGGCAAACAGGTCGGTCTTGGCCACTGCCGGGCTGCCGTTCTTGAAGTACTGCTCAACCTGCTTCCAGCCGTCGTCGGAAATCCCCAGATCCCCGGAGTCGTCCCGGTACCGGGAGAGGATGCCGGCGAAAACAAGCTGCGCCGTGGCCGTGCCCAGGCCGGTGACCCGCTCGTAGCGGCTCTTGAACTCGTCCTTGGTCCACAGGTCCGTCCAGTCCTTCGGTGCGGCGTCCTTGGAGATCTTGTCCGAGTTGTAGCCCAGGAGGATGGCCTGCTTCACCAGGGGCCAGTACGTCTCCCCGTCACCCAGGCCCTTGTCCACATCGCCCGCCCACGCGGGCTGGTAGGCCTCCAGCGCGCCCTCGTTCTTGACCTGCGAGAAGTACATGTTGTTCAGGCCGAACGCGACGTCGGCGATGGGGTTGTTCTTCTCCGCAATGAGCTTGTTGGTGGCATCGGCGCCCCCGGCCCCCACGATCTCGATCTTGAATCCGGCCTCGGCCGCCTTGGCGGCCAACCAGTCGCCCCGGCCCTCGCCGTTGGAGTTGGTGTAGATCACCAGGGTGTCCCCGGAGGCTCCTGCCGGAGCCCCGGAGGCTTCACCGGTCGAAGCCGGCGGGGTGGAAGCCCCGCCGCAGCCGGCGAGCAGGGTGGCGGCGACGGCGGCGGCAACCAAAGTCTTCAATGTACGCACGATCAGGACTCATTTCTGGACTGGAATCGGAGCATGTCCGCACAGCCTATAGCCGGGCATGACAAAAACCGGGCTGTTATAGCTATCGATTCGATAAACAGCCCGGCTGCTCACTTTGGTCCAGTCGGGGAAACGGCGGGGGCCCTCGGCGTGAACCGGGGGAAAACCTTGGCCGTGGGCGGCGTCAGTCCTTGACGGCGGTCCCGCTGAGGTGGTGGGTGGGGATCCTGTCCCTGTCGTAGGTGATTTCCGTATAGCCGTGCGGCTCGGGCTTGCCCTCCTGGTTCAGGTTCACGAAAACGATCTCCTCGATGGTGAGGATGCTCTGCCGGGTGATCATGTTGCGGACCTCGGCGCGCATGGTCAGTGAGGTCCGGCCAAACCGCGTGGCTGTCAGTCCCATTTCGATCAGGTCGCCCTGGACCGCGGAGCTGACGAAGTTGATCTCCGAAATGTACTTGGTGACTGCGCGGCCGTTTCCCAGCTGGAGGATGGCGTAGATGGCGGCTTCTTCGTCGATCCATTTCAGCAGGCTGCCGCCAAAGAGGGTCCCGTTGGCATTGAGGTCCTCGGGCCGGACCCATTTGCGGGTCCGGAAGGTGATGTCTGCTGTTTCCATAGGCCGAGATTAGCCGAAGCCACTGCCCGCAATCCGAGTGTGACGGACCGGGTGCTAGGCCATGGCGGTCTGGGCGGCACTGTGGGCGTTGATGCGCTTGGCGTAGCAGTGCGAGTGCTCCACGCCGATATAGGGCCCGAAGTTCGGGATGGGTTCGAACCCCGAATTCTCGTAGAAGTTCCGGCCGTCAGGCTGTGCCGATCCGGCTTCGGCCTTGATCCTGGTGATTCCCTGGCCGAATGCTTCTGCTTCCAGTGCCGCGAGGATGGAGCTGGCAACGCCGGAGCCCCGGGTGTACGGCAGCACGTAGAGCCGCTTGATTTCGGCCGTTGTTCCATCCAGGAGCCGGAGCCCGCCGCAGCCCACCGGTTGCCCCGATCCTTTGTCGTATGCCACCAGGAAGACAGCGCAGTCTGCTCCCGACGGCGGCGGACCGGGCTCGTGGTCGGGCCGGCCAAAGCGGGCGTCGAGTTCGGCCTGCTGCGCGCGGCGAAGGTCCGCGCCAACGGGATTCGACCAGGAGACCTGCCGGATGTTGAGCCTGGGGTTGGTCTGCATATCTGCCTCGATTCGCCGGAGGGGTATGCCTGATAAGGCTAGGCGCGGGGAGTTACGCAGGTGTTTCCTGGCGGTTAGCACCTGGATAACGCCAGGAGCAGCCGGGAAAGGAAGTTACTTGGTGGTCTAGTTACCAGTTGGTCTAAAATGATCCCATGGCTTCTATGGGCAACGAGGGATCCGGCTACTGGTACGGACCCGACGGGCAACTGGATTACAGTGCGGCGGTACTGAAGGCCCTCCGGGACTACCGGGCGGCCGAGACCGAAATCCGCCGCAGCACCAGGGATTCCATGGGTATGGGCGAGACGGACATCCTTGCCCTGCGGTACCTGCTGAGGGTCCAGGCGTCTGGCAAGCAGGTTGTCCCCAAGGATCTCAGCCGGTTCCTCAATATTACTAGCGCTTCCACCACCTCGCTGATTGACCGCCTGGTGGCCAGCGGGCATGTCCGCCGGGAGGCGCACCCCTCCGACCGCCGCTCCGTGGTGGTGGTCCCCACGGTGGAGTCGGACAAGGAGGTCCGGGAGACCCTTGGTGCCATGCATCGCCGGATGATGGCGGTTGCGGAAGGCCTGACCGCAGAGGAGGCCCGGACTGTGGTCGACTTCCTCCAGCGCATGACCGAATCGCTCCAGGCGGCCGAAAGTGCGGAATTAAAAGTTCACTAGCCTGACTAGCTAGTTCAGCTAGTTATATGTAAGCTTACGATTGTTCCCAAAGTTGCTTCCCAACGGAGTCGTGAGTGTGTTGGTTTCTTTCACCGAAGTTTCACCGCGTGAGCCCGGCATGGCTGCGACCACCCCTGATGGGCTCCTGGACCTGACGCGATCCACCCTGGACGGCACCACAGCGCCGCAGGGAAAGGCCGCCGTCCATTGCGGTTCACCGATGCAGCTGGTGACCCCGGCACTCGGGTGGGAGCGCGCCAGCTACACCTTCGCCCCAACCGGTGCCGGAAGTACCGAACTTCCGCCTGTGTGGCGTTGCGCCTGCGGGTTCCAGCTCGATGCATGGACAACTGATTCCAGGGGCGCCCACCATACCGCAGCCTTTCCCGCATGAGCGCCACGGGGACGGCAGCGCCGGCGCTGCCGCACTCGTCGCTGAATGCCGCTGGGCCGCTGGCAGGCCGCTACCAGCTGAGGGAACGCCTGGGCAGGGGAGCAGCTGCCGAAGTCTTTCGGGCGGTGGACCTTGAGGGCGGTCCGGAGGTGGCCGTGAAGATCGCGGCAGCCAGCGGCCGGAAGCAGCATCAGCGGATCCGGAACGAAGCTTCCGTCCTCGCCGGCCTCACCCACCCATCCATCGTGAGGCTGCTGGGTCAAGGCGTGGTGGGCGGCGGCGGGACCCATGCGGGACGGCCCTATCTTGTGGAGGAGCTGGCCCTGGGGGCAACCCTGTCCGAAACCCTACGGCTGGAAAGCCCCACGCCCGCTGATGTGGCCCTCTGGGCCCGCGGCCTGTTCGGTGCGCTCGCGTACCTTCACTCCAACGGTCTTGTGCACCGTGACATCAAGCCCGCAAACCTGATGCTGAGCGGCCTGCGGAGAAGTCCCGTCCGGATCATCGATTTTGGAATTGCCACGGCCACCGGCTCGGCGCCCGAGCCCGGAATTTCGTCCGGCACAGTGCACTATATGAGTCCCGAGCAGGCATCCGGCGGGGCAGCGGCTCCGTCATGGGACGTGTACGCCATGGGGCTGGTCCTGTTGGAGCTCCTCACGGGCACCAAGGCGTTTCCCGGCACCGCCATCGAATCCCTCGTGGCCCGGACCCTGCGGTCCCCGGACGTCCCCGGCCACCTCGGCGGTTGGGTGCCCCTGCTGCGGTCCGTTACCGCCATGGATCCCCGGGAACGGCCGACGGCGGCAGATGCCGCAGCGATGGCAGCCCGGCTTGTGCCCGGGGTGCCGTCCCGCAGCCCAGGCGTTCAAGGGGTCCGCGGGAGCCTGCCCGGCGGGATCGACGCCCGTCCTTGTCCCGCGCTGCGGGCACGTCCATCGCGGCGCCACCGGCAGCAGGCCTAGGGGGCGGCTACGTCCCGACCTGTCGGGTCCTCCGCGGTCGGGTCTGCCAGGGCAAGGCCGCCCACGGGGCTTCCGTCCCAGTGGATCAGGGTCCAGCCGGTCGCCAGGCTGCCTTCGAGTGCCACGATTCCGGTGTTGGCCAGGACATGGCGGGCAGCGAACTCGTGGTCTGCGCCCTCGGCCCGCAGCCCCGCCCAGGTACGGATGGCGGCCCCGTGGCTGACCACTGCAACGGTGCCGTGCTGCTGGCGTTCCGCCCGCCCGGCCACCAGCGCGATGGCAGCATCGAACCTGTCGAAGAAGGCGTGGCCGTCGGGCCCCGCGGGCATGCGCCGGTCCAGGTCGCCCGCAGCCCAGGAGATCACGGTGCCCATGTAGCGCTTATGGGATTCGTGGTCGGTGAGCTTCTCCAGTGATCCGGCCTCGATTTCGTGCAGCCCTTCAAGCACCTCAACGTCAAGGGTGTGCAGGCGTGCCAGCGGCGCGGCCGTTATCTGCGTCCTGATCAACGTGGACGCGTACAGCGCTCCGATGCGTTCGTTGGCAAGGGCCCGCGCCATGGCTTCTGCCTGCCGTTCGCCGAGTTCGGTCAACCCGGGGCCGGGATGGTCGGTGTCCAGCTGGCCCAGCACGTTGCCGGGGGTTTCGCCGTGGCGGATCAGGAGCAACTTCATGTTCCCAGTTTCCCACCCCCGGCTTGTTGCGGGCGCAAAGCGGAACTGTCCGTGGCGCTGCCGCTCCACACCCAAGGCGCCGGGCCCACATGAGCCCGGCGCCGCCGTCGTAAATTCCTGCCCTTCCGGCAGGCCTGCTGGCGCAGTGCCTACTTCAGGTGGTCCACCAGCTGGTCCGCGATGCCGGTGTACCGGCCGGGGGTGAGAGCCAGGAGGCGTGCCTCGGCCTCCGGGGAAAGGCCCAGGCCCTGCACGAACTCCTGCATGCGGGCGGCATCCACGCGCTGGCCGCGGGTGAGGTCCTTGAGGCGCTCGTAGGGGTTCTCCATGCCTTCGACGCCGGCGATCGCCTCGGCCCGCATCACCATCTGGATTGCCTCGCCGAGGACCTCCCAGTTGGTGTCCAGGTCCGCTGCCAGGACGTCC
This sequence comes from Arthrobacter sp. 8AJ, assembly GCF_902506025.1. NCBI lineage: Bacteria > Bacillati > Actinomycetota > Actinomycetes > Micrococcales > Micrococcaceae > Arthrobacter > Arthrobacter sp. 8AJ. Next base: position 197,283 of record NZ_LR733289.1, read on the forward strand.
TCGGCAACATCCAGGCGCTCCAGGCCCTTGGCCACGTTGGAAATGGCCAAAAGGGAGTGCCCGAATGCGACGCCGATGTTGCGCTGGCTGGAGGAGTCTGTGAGGTCGCGCTGCCAGCGGGAGGTCACCAGGGTGGCGGCCAAGGTGTCCAGCAGGCCGTTGGAGACCTCGAGGTTGGCCTCAGCGTTCTCGAAGCGGATGGGGTTGACCTTGTGCGGCATGGTGGACGAGCCGGTTGCCCCGGCCACCGGGATCTGCGCGAAGTAGCCAATGGAGATGTAGCTCCAGACATCGGTGCAGACGTTGTGCAGGATGCGGTTGAAGCGGGCTACGTCGGCGTAGAGCTCGGCCTGCCAGTCGTGGCTTTCGATCTGGGTGGTGAGAGGGTTCCAGGTGAGGCCCAGGCCTTCCACGAACGACTTGGAGACCTGCTGCCAGTCGGCGCCGGGGACGGAGGCCACATGGGCGGCGTAGGTGCCGGTGGCACCGTTGATCTTGCCCAGGTATTCGGTCTTCGCGATCCGGTCCAGCTGGCGGGTCAGGCGGTGCGCGATCACGGCCAGTTCCTTGCCCAGCGTGGTGGGGGTGGCCGGCTGGCCATGGGTGCGGGACAGCATGGGGACCGCCCGGTTGTCCTCCGCCATCCTGCTGATCTGTGCCACCAGGGCGCGGGCTGCCGGGAGCCACACGTCCTCCACAGCACCCTTGACGCCGAGCGCGTAGGAGAGGTTGTTGATGTCCTCGGAGGTGCAGCCGAAGTGGACCATGGCGGTCAGGTTTTCAATGCCAATTGCAGGGAGGCGGCGGCCGATGTAGTACTCCACGGCCTTCACGTCGTGCACGGTCACGGCTTCGATGTCGGCGAGCTCCTGCACCGACGCTGCATCGAATTCGGTGACGATGGCGCGGAGCCGGTCCTGCTGTTCGGCGCTCAGGGGTCCGGCGCCGGGAAGGACGTTGTTGCTGGTCAGGTGGATAAGCCACTCAACTTCCACGGCCACGCGGTCCCGGTTCAGGGCGGCCTCGGACAGGTAGTCCACGAGGGGCGCGACGGCGGACTGGTAACGGCCGTCCAGGGGTCCAAGAGCGATTTTTTCCGATGACGCGGCGAGGGCCAGGCGTCCTGAGGGCGTACGGGTATCAGCTGTGGCGGCAGTTTCAGGCATGTGCTGATTCTTTCATGAAGTCCGGCAGCGCCTTAAGCGGATCGTCCACGTTACTTGTGCACATAGCCGACGGCGGCGCTTACGTGGGCAGCGGCGCGTGCCTAGCGTTGGGAGCAGCGCGGTTGGGGCGGATTGTCCGGCCGGGGAGGCCGGGGAGGCCGGGACGGACGGCGGGCAGGAAGCTGGGACGGGGGGACGGTTTGATGGACGGGATATGGGGTGGCGGGCTGGGCATCAGCCTCGCAGTCCAGGAAGTGGGCAGGAAGGTGGCCCGGTGTTCGGACCGGACCGAAGAGGTGCTGGCGGGATTTCACCAGATCCAGCTGGAGGACTGGCAGTCGCCGGCCGGACAGGCATACCGGGATTCCGTGAGCCTTCAGGCGGTGGCAGTACGGCGGGCCCTGGACCGGATCCGGGAGGCTTCTGCCGCGGTGGCCGTCCATGCCCAGGCAGCCCTGACAGCCGATTGTCCAGCTGACGGACGGTTCTGATGGCGGACGCAACTCCCTCCGGCTCAGGCGGTCCCCTTCATGTTTCGCCGCCTCCTCCGGACGGAATCCTGACAATATCCGGAGGCGTGGGCGGCATTACGGTGCAGCTGGAGGAGCTGGAGGCGGGGGCCGCGAAGCTGGATGGGCTCGCCAGGGGGCTCACCGCCGTTGAGGCGGAGCTTTTCGGGGCCTGGCAGGAGCTTTGTCCTTACCAGGACCAGCCCCGCGCCACAGGCTCCGCGGCGCTGATCGCGGTGGTGGAGGCGCGGGATGCGGTCCTGAAAATCCGCCTGGAACTGCAGCGGATCAGTGGACAGGTGCGCAGCTGCAGGTGGGATTACGAAATGGCCGAATCCACTGCCCATATGCAGTGGATGCTGGGTCTGTCGGAACCGGACATGGAACTGCAGAAGCACGTGGATTTCTGGCGGACAGGCTTCCTGAACGGTGATGCCACTGAATCAGTGCTGGCGAACGCCGTGACGGTCCTTCCCGGCATCAAACCGGCGGTTGGCTGGCTCGTCCCGTCGCTGCGCCCAGGCCCTGTAACAGTCAGGCAGGAAGAGCGCCTGCGCATCGACCTCGACGCCACCCCCGCCGGGCTGCTTGAGCGGGTCAGGCTGATTGAGGAGCGCGGCAGCGGCTACATCGAAGTTATCGAGGTGGATACCGGCGGCGGAAAGGCCTACGTCGTGGTGGTTCCCGGGACACAGATGAACGACGCCGACCACGGCACCAATCCTTTCGATCTTTCCGGCATTGTCGACGGGATGGGCAGCAACTCGGAGCAGGTGAATGCCGCTGTCCTCCAGGCACTTCGGGCCGCCGGTGCGCAACCGGGAGCTGATGTGGTGGCGGTGGGATACAGCCAGGGCGGCATCCATGCCATGAACCTGGCGGCGGACGAGGACGTCCTCAGGGAGTACCGCATGAAGTACGTCCTGACTGCCGGATCTCCCGTTGCCCGCATCGCGCCCCCGCCGGAGGTCAGCACGCTTCACCTCGAACACCGCACGGACTGGGTGCCGGGCACTGATGGCCTGCCCAACCGGGACGCCCGGAACCAGGTCACCGTGACCGTAACCAATGACCTGTACGTGCGCGGCGGAGAAGACGCCGGCCTGGGGCCCGGGCACCGGCTGACCGGCTACGAGGAGGCGGCGGAGCTTGTGGGCGCCAGCAAGGATCCGTCGCTGGTCCAGTCCACCGCGGTACTGGGCGGGGTACTCGGTGCCGGCGGGGCTGCCACTGCCACCCGGTTTTCCTTGTCGAAGCCTCCGCCGCCCGCTCCGCCCATGGACCGGAGGGATCCCTTTTCCGGGCGGCCGCAGCCGGGGGCCAGGTAGGTGTTGATTCTCCCTGGCTGTTGCCGCCGTTACGAAATCTGGGCGGCGTGCAATTCCACGTACCGGGTGGAGCGGGGCTGTTCGGGTTGCGGGGCAGGTGGGGAGGGCTGCGGGGCAGCCTGTGGAGGGGGTGCTGGAACGGGCGCCGGAGCGGGTGCCGGAGGGGCGCCCGGGCAGCGGTAGTTGTAGTCCAGGTTGTTCTCGGTGAACTGGGTTGTGGTGACGGTCCCGCCCGGGGTCAGGGGGTCGGACGCGCAATATTCCCTGGCGGACCAGGCCGAATCGGGGCCGGCCAACCAGTTCCGGAGCGCGTACAGGTTGCTGCCAGGACTTACCCCGCCCACAATCTCGCCGAACTGGTAGGAAGTGGAATAGATCCCCACATCCGCGCCGGTCCCCTGCAGGTAGGCGGTCATGCCTTCCAGCTCAGCTGCATTGGCTGCCTTGTCCCATAACCAGCTGTTTCCGGTTTCAACATCCAGCCACCACAGCCGGCGTACCCCGCCGCCGTCCACCCCCTTCAGGATTGCGGCATCAACGGCAGCCATGGCGTAGCCGTGAACATAAGCGCAGGCCGGGGACGCGGTGCCGTCACACAATCCATACGGGTTGCTGACGGCGGCGCCACCGTAGGTGTTGTCTGCCGGCCACCATAACCCCTCCGCGGGCCCGGTCGCGGCCGTGTTCACATACACCGCCGCCGGCGTTCCACCGGCCGACTCCACGCTCTGGTCCGCCCACGCCAGCTGGGCATCCAGGCACGGGTTGACCGTGTCCGGGCGGCCGCCGTTCACGCCCACGACCGCAAATGCCGGGGGCGCCGGAAGATCAGAGCCGCACTGTGGCCAGGAGATGTCATTGCCCAAAGGGCCGCCGCCCTGCAAGGCAGGGTCCGATTCTGCATGGGCGGGGCCGGCCTGCCATGTCATAAGCAGGCAGGCGGCGAGCAGCAACCTTATGGGCTTCATGGTGGGCCCCCGTTTTCCGGAACTGACAGCAACGGGCCTCTTGGGGCCCGGTTTGCAGCCTAGGCGGCTGGTCCCGTGGGGGTCATGGGTGGCAGGTACTGGAGTTTTTCCTGCTGTCCCGGGGAGCGGTACCTAGGGGGTACCTGTTCTCCGCCGTCCTCCTACTCGGGAGGGCAGGCTTTCCGGGGGAGGGGCTCTTCGAAAGAGGGGCGATGCGCCGGGGAGTCAGCGCCTGCCGCCCGGCAGCAAACCCGCCACCAGGGACACCAGCGAGATGATGACCGCGGCCAGCAGCGCAGTCCAGAAGAAAGAATCGATCGTGAGGTGCACCGGCGTGTAACTGCTGATCCAGGCCGTCAGGTACAGCATGGCTGCATTGATGACGATGGCGAACAAGCCAAGTGTCAGGATGGTGATGGGAAGCGCGAGGAGCCGCACCAGCGGCCGCACGAAGGCGTTGACCACGCCGAAGATAAGGCCGATGAACAGGTAGGCCAGGACAATGCCGATCGTCCCGGTGTCCTGCGAAATGCCGGTCCTGGCTACGGCATCAGATGCCGCCGTGCTGGAGATGTCCATTCCCGGCAGCAGCCAGCTGGCCACCCACAGGGCTGCGGCATTGACGATGACCCGAAGGATGAATGAAGCCATGGCACCATGCTTCCATACCGTCCCATGGGGGAGGATGGCGGCGTCCCCCGATTTTTCGGGGACTGGCCCCCGGATTCCCACGGGACCTTGGACGTAGGCTAGGAGCCATGACTTCATCTGATACCAGGGCGGGCGGCATCGCACCCCGCCCGGTGCTGGACCGGCTGCCCCGCTACGCGGCAGGAAAACCGCCGGCCGCCGTCAGCGGTCTTGCCAGCTACAAGCTGTCCTCCAACGAAAACCCGCTGCCGCCCATCCCGGCCGTCCTCGAGGCCATCGCCGGCCAGACGGACTTCAACCGGTACCCGGACCCGCTGAGCAGCAAGCTCCGCGCGGCGCTCGCGGATTTCCTGGGCGTACCGGCGGAGGACATCGTCACTGGAGCGGGAAGCCTGGGTGCCCTGAACCAGATCCTCGCTGCTTTTGCCGGCCAGAACGAGGACGGCAAAGCGGACGAGGTCATCTATGCGTGGCGGTCCTTTGAGGCGTACCCCATCAGCGTGGGCCTGGCCGGCGCAGAGAGCGTACGCATTCCGGTGACCGCCGAGGGACGGCATGACCTCGAGGCCATGGCGGCTGCGGTGAGCGCCCGCACCAAAGTCATCCTGCTCTGCACGCCCAACAACCCCACCGGCCCTGCCCTTACTGCAGCCGAAACCGAAGCGTTCATCCGCTCCATCCCGGCAGAAGTGGTGGTGGTCATCGATGAGGCCTATCAGGAGTTCGTCAGGGCGGAGGACGCCGTGGACGGGATCGACCTTTACCGGAAATATCCCAACGTGGTGGTGCTCCGTACCTTCTCCAAGGCGCACGGCCTGGCCGGGCTGCGCGTTGGCTACAGCGTGTCCCACCCCGGACTGACCCAGTACCTCAGGGTCGCCGCAACACCTTTCGCGGTATCCCAGATAGCCGAAAAGGCAGCAATCGTTTCCCTTGAGAACTACGCCCAGGTTGTGGAAAGGGTACAAAAACTCGTGGATGAGCGGACCCGGGTAACCGAGGGTCTCCGGGACCTGGGCTGGGCGGTCCCGGATGCCCAGGGAAACTTCGTCTGGCTCGCGCTTGGCGCCGAAAGTACTGCTTTCGCAGAGCTGGCGGGGACACGCGCCCTGTCCGTCCGGGCATTCGCCGGAGAGGGCGTGCGGGTCAGCATCGGAGAACCCGAAGCGAATACCCGATTCCTCCAGTTGTGTGCCGACTATACAAAGGCACCGGCAACTTCCTAGCACTTAACAAGTAGCCCTCCCGCTACTTACCGAAGATAAAGTTAGGATCAGTAAGCCAATGTATATGCCGTGCCGGGAATGTATTCCCCGTACGGCATATATCCCAGCGACATTGCATTGCATCCGGATGCGGCAAGCAAGGAGACGGTATGGGCACTCATCTGCCTTCCACCGAGTTCGACGGAACAGCGGTAGACGACCAGCGGGAAGCCGATGCTGAAGCCGTGATGGGCGAGCCCGCGGCCCAGATGGTGCAGCTGCTCGGCCCCGACGGGAAACTGGGCACCGATCCGGTCTTCAGCGACTACGCGGACAAGCTCACCCCTGAGGCCCTCCGCGGCCTGTACGCCGACATGGCCGCGATCCGCCGGTTCGACGTCGAAGCGACCGCCCTCCAGCGCCAGGGCCAGCTGGCGCTGTGGGTCCCGCTGACCGGCCAGGAGGCAGCACAGATCGGATCGGGCAGGGCCAGCCAGCCGCAGGACTACATCTTCCCCACCTACCGCGAGCACGGCGTGGCCCTTACGCGCAACGTGGACCTGGCCGAACTCCTGCGCCAGTTCCGCGGTGTTTCCAACGGCGGCTGGAACCCCAAGGACACCAACTTCCACCTGTACACGCTGGTCCTGGCTGCGCAGACCCTCCACGCCGTGGGCTACGCGATGGGGATCCAGCGTGACCAGAAGCTCGCCGCCGCATCTAACGCGGCAGGCCGGGAGCCGGATGCCGCCGTCATCGCGTACTTCGGCGATGGTGCCAGCTCGGAAGGCGACGTCCACGAGTCCATGGTGTTCGCTTCCTCCTACAAGGCCCCCGTGGTGTTCTTCTGCCAGAACAACCACTGGGCCATCTCCGTGCCCACCAACGTCCAGACCCGGGTTCCGCTGTCCAACCGGGCAAAGGGCTACGGGTTCCCCGGCATCCGGGTCGACGGAAATGACGTAATCGCCGTGCACGCAGTTACCGAGTGGGCCCTGGAGCACGCCCGCCAGGGCAAGGGGCCGGTCCTCATCGAAGCCTTCACCTACAGGGTCGGGGCACACACCACGGCAGACGATCCCACCAAGTACCGGCAGTCGGCGGAGGAAGACGCCTGGCGCGCCAAGGACCCGCTGGCGCGCCTGGAGAAGTATTTGCGTGCCGAGGGCCTTGCGGACGACGCCTACTTCGCCAAGGTCAAGGCCGACGGCGACGAACTGGCCGCATACGTCCGGCGTACCGCCCACGACCTTGAAAACCCGGATATCCGTCAGGCCTTCGCCAACGTCTACAGGGAGGCCCACCCGCTGGTCGCCGAGGAACTGGCGTGGTTCGAGGAATACAGCGCAGGATTCGCCGGCGAGGAAGAGTCCGCCGGGCAGGCAGCAAAGGCAGGCCACTGATGACCACCATGACCATCGCGAAGGCCATCAACGAAGGCCTTCGCGCCACTTTGGCCGCACACCCCAAATCACTGTTGATGGGCGAGGATATCGGTCCGCTCGGCGGCGTCTACCGGGTCACGGACGGGCTGATCGGTGAGTTCGGCCCGGACCGCGTGGTGGACACCCCGCTGGCCGAGTCCGGGATCATCGGCACCGCCATCGGCCTGGCCCTCCGGGGATACAGCCCGGTCTGCGAGATCCAGTTCGACGGCTTCGTCTTCCCCGGCTTCAACCAGATCACCACCCAGCTCGCCAAAATCCATTCGCGCAGCAACGGCAACCTCAGCCTGCCCGTGGTCATCCGGATCCCATACGGCGGGGGCATCGGCTCCATTGAACACCACTCCGAATCCCCGGAGGCACTGTTCGCCCACACGGCGGGCCTGCGCATCATCACCCCGTCCAATCCGCATGACGCCTACTGGATGATCCAGCAGGCCGTTGAATGCCAGGACCCGGTGATCGTCTTCGAACCCAAGCGCCGCTACTGGCTCAAGGGCGACGTTGATGTCGAGGCACCCGGGCCGTCGGAGGATCCGTTCAAGGCCCACGTCCTTCGTGAGGGCACAGACGCCACCGTGGTGGCCTACGGCCCCCTGGTGCCCGTGGCGCTGGCAGCCGCGAACGCAGCGGAGGAGGACGGCAGGAGCATCGAGGTCATCGACCTCCGGTCAATCTCCCCGATCGATTTCGACACCGTCACCGCCTCCGTCCGAAAGACCGGGCGGCTGATCGTCACGCACGAGGCTCCCACGTTCGGCGGAATCGGCGGCGAGATCGCAGCCCGGATCAGCGAGCGGGCGTTCCATTCCCTTGAGGCGCCCGTGATCCGCGTCGGCGGGTTCCACATGCCCTACCCCGTTGCCAAGGTGGAGGAAGACTACCTTCCGGACATCGACCGCATCCTGGAGGCGCTGGACCGCGCCCTCTCCTACTGAGGACACCATGACCCTGAACAAGTTCAACCTGCCCGACGTCGGCGAGGGCCTCACCGAGGCGGAAGTCGTCTCCTGGAAGGTCAAGCCCGGTGACACCGTCGCCGTCAATGACGTCATCTGCGAGATCGAAACCGCAAAGTCGATCGTGGAGCTGCCGTCCCCCTTCGCCGGAACAGTCACCGAACTGCTGGTGGAGGAAGGGGTGACTGTCGACGTCGGGACCGCCATCATCAGCGTCAGCGACGACGTTTCCGGGGACCCGACCCCCGCCGACGTCCGCGCGCCCCAGGCTGTCCCCGCCGCCGTTACTCCCGCTGAATTTCCTGCCCAGCCGCTCTACGGCAAGCTCTCAGCGGATGCGGGGGAGGCCGGGAGTGCCGGTACCCCGTCCGCCGCTCCCCTGGTGGGTTCAGGACCCAAGGCCGACGCCGTCAAGCGGCGCCCGCGGAAGACTGCACCCGCGGCTGCCGTGACGGTCAACGCCCCGGAGGTTGAACCTGTCCAGCCCCGCACGGCCGCCGAGGTTTCCGCCGCGGAACCTGCCGTCGTCGACACCCGGCCAACCCTTGGCGGCACCATCACGGGCCTGGTCAACCGGGTGCTGGCCAAGCCTCCGGTCCGCAAAATTGCCCGCGACCTGGGCATCGATCTCGCCGACGTTGTTGCCACCGGTTCCCGCGGAGAGGTGACGCGCGAGGACCTGGTGAGCTACCAGGCGCAGCGCGACGCCGAACTGGACAAGGCGGACGGTTTCTGGGGCAAGGCCGGTAAGCCGCAGGACCAGCGCGTGGAAAGCATTCCGGTCAAGGGCGTCCGCAAGGCCACGGCAAAGGCGATGGTGGAATCGGCGTTCGCGGCACCGCACGTCAGCATCTTCGTGGACGTCGACGCCAGCCGCACCATGGAATTCGTCAAGCGGCTCAAGGCCTCCCGGGACTTCGAGGGCATCAAGGTCTCGCCGCTGCTCATCCTTGCCAAGGCCGTCATCTGGGCCGCCGCAAGGAACCCCAGCGTGAACGCAACCTGGGTGGACAACGAGGACGGCAGCGCCGAGATCCAGGTCAAGCACTTCATGAACCTGGGCATCGCCGCGGCCACTCCGCGCGGCCTCATGGTGCCCAACATCAAGAATGCGCAGGACCTGTCCCTGAAGGAGCTGGCCCTGGCGCTGAACGACCTTGCCACCACGGCCAGGGCCGGGAAGACCCAGCCGGCGCAGATGCAGGGCGGGACGCTGACCATCACCAACATCGGCGCCCTAGGCATTGACACCGGGACGCCCATCATCAATCCGGGCGAGGTGGCCATCGTTGCCTTCGGAACCATCAAGCAGAAGCCCTGGGTCCTGGACGGAGAGGTGATTCCCCGCTGGATCACCACCCTCGGGGGATCCTTCGACCACCGCGTGGTGGATGGTGACCTGTCCGCCCGCTTCATGGCCGACGTCGCAGCCATCCTGGAGGAGCCCGCGCTCCTCCTGGACTAGGGCGCCGGGTCAGGACGTGGCAATAGACAACGGGGCAATCCGGGTCAGGAACCGCACAGCCAGGTGGCTGACGGAGGTCTTCCAGCCTCCGGTGGTGGTTTCCCTGCAGCTGCTGATCAGCCCGCTGGCCCAGCCGGGTTTCCCGGGAACCATCGGCTACGGCGCGCTGGCGGCCCTCTTCGTGTGCGTGCTTCCGCTGATGGTGCTGCTGGTCCTGGTCAGGCTGGGCAAGGTCACGGACCACCATGTAAGCGACCGGAAGCAGCGTGCACCCGTGCTGCTGATGGCGCTGGGCTGCATCGCCGTAGGGCTGCTGGTACTGGGCGCCGTGGATGCGCCGGAGAGCGTCTTTGCGATGGTCCTGGCGGTGGTGGGCGGCGTGGCGGTACTGGCGGTGGTCAGTCCGTTTTGGAAGATGAGCGGCCACGCCGCTGCCGTGTCCTGCGCCGCCGTCGTATCCGTGCTGATGCTCGGCGCCGCGTGGGCACCGCTGCTGCTCCTGATCCCGGCAGTCAGCTGGTCACGTGTGGTTCTGCGGGCCCATTCCCTGGCCCAAGTGGTGGCCGGATCGCTCTTCGGGGGGCTGGTGATGGCCGGGATCTGGTGGGTGCTGCAGGGCTGGCTGGTGGCCTGAACGTTCAGGCTCCCAACCGGGCTTAGTAGGCGGCGTATGCGGTGAAAGCCTCGAGCATGGCCGGATCCGCGGTGGTTCCCAGCACAACAGCGGCGGCGGTCATCAGGCCACCCATGAGCGCGGCCATGCCGGCCCAGGCGCTCAGGAGCTTCCAGTCCTCGCGCAGGACGCTGCGCACGGTCTGCGGAAGCTGGAGCCCGGGGGTGATGAGGTTCGGTGCGCTGTCCAGGCTGCCGTCATCAAGGAGCGCAACCACCCGGTCATTGCTGCGGTCCACCCGCATGGAGCTGATGTGGTTGCCGTGGCGGGCCAGGAGGATGTCGTGGCCAACAAGCTGGCGGCGCTGCAAGGTGATCAAGGGGAGCCCTTCGCTGTGGGGTGGATTCGGCAGTGTCCACGCCTTTGGGGGCCCATCCAATTTTATCGTTGCGCCAGCAGCTGAATTGTTGATATTGCGGTGAGAACGGACACCCCCCGCAGCGATATCCGCCACCACGGGGGGTGTCCTGCGTTACCCCAGGAGGGCTTCCGCGCGTTAGTCGGCGTCGTAGGTGTTGGCGATGTACACGTCGCACGGGGCGTTGTGGGCCACGCTGTTGGCCACGCTGCCAAGGACCCGGCCGATGCCGTGCATGCGCCGGTTTCCCACGACGATCACGCGGGCATCCATGCGGACGGCTTCCTTGATGAGGGCGTCTGCGGGCCGTCCCCGGGCTGCGGAATAGGTGACCGGGACGTCGCGGCCCAGCGACTCAGCCACGGTCCGTGCCACCTGCTCTGCGGCGTCGGCATCGGACACGATCCACCGGTCGCTGCCGCTGCCGAAGACCTCGGTCCGGTCGCTGTCGAAGGCTGACACGACGTGCAGTGAAGCGCCCAGTCCTGCAGCCAGGTTCCTGGCCGACTCCGCCGCCCTCTTCGCGGTCTCGCTGCCGTCAACCCCTACAACGATGATTCCACCCATATGCATGCTCCTTTGCTCGGTTTTCGGCGTTCGTGTGGCTTACGCTACAGCGCCGCCATGGCTTCCTGCAGCACCGGTGCCAATCTGCGCACACCCTCGGCGATGGCGTCGGGGGGAACGGCGCTGAACGCGAGCCGCAGCTTGTTGGACGGTTCGTCCGACGGCGTGAAGGCGGCGCCGGGGATGAACACGACGCCGGCATCGATCGCCTTGTGCAGCAGCGGGTAGGTGTCAATGCCTTCGGGCAGGGTCACCCAGACGAAGAAGCCCCCCTGCGGGCTGGTCCAGGTGGTCCCCGCCGGCATGTACTCCTTGAGCGCTGCCAGCATGGCGCGGCAGCGTTCGGCATACAGCCCGCGGTAGGTTTCGATCTGGCCTTTCCAGTCGTAGTCGCGGAGGTAGGCGGAGACCAGCATCTGGTTCAGGGCCGGCGGGCAGAGCGTCACCGATTCCGCGGCGAGGTAATACCGGCGCTGCAGGTGTTCAGGCACCAGGGCCCAGCCGATGCGGAGGCCGGGGGCAAAGATCTTGGAGAAGGAGCCGAGGTAGATGACGTCGTCCGGGTTGGCGGCGCGCAGGGGAGGCAAAGGCTCACCTTCAAAGCGCAGCAGTCCGTAGGGGTTGTCCTCCAGGACCAGAATATTCGCCCTGCGGCATATATCGACCACCTGCTGGCGCCGTTCCCTGGCCAGCGTGATCCCGGAGGGATTGTTGAAGTTGGGGATGGTGTAGAGGAACTTGATGCTTTTGCCCGCAAGCTGCAGGGCCGCGATCCGCGCCTCCAGAAGCTCCGGGACCAGGCCGTACTGGTCCATCTCCACGGTCTCCACCCGCACCTGGTAGGCCTCAAAGGTGTTCAGCGCGCCCACGTAGGTGGGATCCTCCACCAGGACCACGTCTCCCGGATTGCAGAAGAGCTTGGTGGCCACGTCCTGGGCCGACTGTGAGCCTGCCGTGATCACCACGTTCGGCGGCAGGGCATCCAGGATTCCCTCCGCGGCCATGACCTCGCAGATCTGTGCCCGGAGCTCCGCGGTACCCTGCCCGGCGCCGTATTGAAGGGCCATGAGTCCGTCGTCGGCAATGATTTTTGCCGCCGTCGCCGCCAGGCGGTCCAGGGGAAGGGACTGCAGGTACGGGCTTCCGCCCGCCAGGGAAACCAGTCCCGCCCGCAGCGAGATGTCGAAAACATCCCGGACGGCCGACTGGCGGATGTTGGCCGCCCGCTCGGAAAACAGTCCCTCGTGGCGGTGGGCGGACGTGGCCGCGCGCTCGATCGCATCGATGGCTTCGGCGGGCAGCGTTCCGGCCGGGGCGTCAAGTGTTTCGTGGGTCACAGAGTCAGGATACAGCCCGTTGTTGCTTCCGAGGCAACATCTGTTTATACGCGATTTACGGCAGGCGGCGCGCTAATCCAGGCTCAGATAGTCCGACAGGCCTTCGCCGTTGATGTAGATGTCGGCCCTGATGGCACCTACGGCTTCGAGGGCGGTCTGGGTCAGCTGGGCCTCGATCCTGGGGAGGTCGCATGTTCCGCCCTGGTTCAGCGTTCCCGAAAGGTAAACGGTGACGGTGGTTCCGTCGAAGCTCCCGGAAAGGAACGTCAGCCGGGAAGAGCCCAGTGCGTTGTAGGCGTTCGCGGGCGGGCGGCCGCCACCCAGCAGGGCGCCGATTGCCGCCTTGAGCCGGGCGTCCCCGGAGCCTCCCGGCTGGGCGGAGCCAACCAGGCTGTCATTGCAGCCGAAGCGGACACCGTGCCTGCCGCCGTCGTCCACCATCACGAAATATGCCGTCACCGGGGGAGTCGCGGGCCCGGCGTTGGTGCCGGGGGCTGGAGGGGCCGTGGGACTGTCCGGTTTTTCCCGCGCCGCTCCGGCCGTACCGGTGGAAGGGGTGGCCGGCGCCGTGGCGGGAAGGAGGGCCAGCGGGGCCCCGCTGGATCCGGCGCTGCCCCCGCTGGGCGTGCAGCCGGAGAGCAGGAGCGCCAGGCAGCCGGCGACCGCAGCCAGGGCACCGCGCCCACGCCCGTCCCCGCTCCATCTTTTTGCCATGCGGCACCGCAATCCGATCCGGTAGGTCCAGGGGATTAACGCTACGGCGGCGCCGGCCGGCGGAGATGTCCGCACGGTACCGGTTGGGACAAGAGTTGGCCACGGCAACACCGGATGCAGCAGCGCCCGGCACGCGGGCTGCGTGCCGGGCGCTGCGCCAGGGGGACTAGGCGGCGGGAGCTGCTGCGGCAAGGGTGTCGAAGATGCCCTTGATCTGCTCTACAACCTCAGCGTCGTCCTTGGGGTGGACTTCGGCGAAGCGCACCATGGAACCGGGGACGGCGAGCTTGACGTCCTCCAGGATCCGGGCACCTGCAATGCCGGCAGCCTTGCGGGCCTCATCCTGGGCCCAGACGCCGCCGTACTGGCCAAACGCGGTGCCGACGACGGCGGTGGGCTTGCCTGCCAGGGCGCCGGCGCCGAAGGGGCGGGACAGCCAGTCGATGGCGTTCTTCAGGGCGGCGGGAACCGTGCCGTTGTGCTCGGGGGTGACCAGCAGGACGGTGTCGGCTTCCTCGGCTGCGGCGCGCAGGGCTGCGGCGGCGGCAGGGACCTGGCCCTCGACGTCGATGTCCTCGTTGTAGAACGGGATGTTGCCCAGGCTCTCGTGGATCACCACGTCCACCTGCTCCGGGGCGTTGAGCTGGATGGCTTCGGCCAGCTTCTGGTTGGTGGACTCGGCGCGGAGGCTGCCGACAAGGGTAAGTACTGTGCTCTTGGTCATGGGAACTCCTGGCTAGGGGAGCGGCGGGGGCCGCTATCGGTCAAACTTCAGGCTCGCGGAGCCTTCACCAGACTAAACGGACCGTAGTCCGTTTATATTCCCCATGCTTACACTGTCTGTGTGAGTTCCATCCCAGTGCGGCCGGGAATGACCCCGGTAACGGCCGCGGAACGCAGCGATGCTGCCCGCAACCGGGAACGCCTCCTGTTGGCTGCCCGGGAACTGATCGAGCAGGGTGGGGCCGCTGCGCTCACCATGGACCGGCTGGCCGAACAGGCCGGCGTGGGCAAGGGCACCGTCTTCCGCCGCTTCGGCAGCCGGGCCGGGTTGATGCTGACCTTGCTGAACGACTCCGAGGCCGCGTTTCAAGCCCGGTTCCTGTTCGGACCGCCGCCACTGGGGCCAGGTGCTCCGCCGCTCGACCGGCTGATCGCCTTCGGAACCGAGCGGATCGCCTACGTGGTGGAATACGGGGACCTGGTGCTTGCTGCCGGAAATGCTTCCAGGGGAAAGTTCGAAGTACCTGCCGCCGCCCTCTGGGACCGGCATGTGGAGATGCTGCTGCGCGAAGGCGGGATGGATTCCCCGGAACCCTGGCTGATGGCCGGATCCCTCAACGCCACCCTCGATCCCGAGCGGCTCCTGCACCTGATCCGTGAACATGGCGTCACACGCGAACGGCTGGCAACATCCTGGCGCGACCTTGTGACACGGGTTGTCACGGGCGCGTAGGTTACGCGATGGCGTTCCTCCACGTCCAGTCACGCGGGCTTCACAGAACTATTCATAACGATCTGATACGGCGCGTCCAATTTCCGGGGATTCCCGCGCTTTTCGGGTTGGGGCTTGTGATAGTTTCCTCTGGAATGTGACCCGCGACATAGTCCATCAGGACCTGCCCTAAGGGCTGCGGGAGGCCAGCTACCCGCTGGTGCAGGACCCGGTGAGGCGGCACAACCCGTGCTTGTCCGGGGAAGACGGAAGGATCCAGCAGCGCCCATGCTCAAGTACCTCGCCAAGCGCGGCATCACGTATGTGGTGATGATCTTCCTCACCACGTCCGCCGGCTACTTCCTGGCCGTCAGCTCGCTTAAGCCGGCGCTGCTCGAGCAGGAACGGATCCCCCGGCCCACCCCGGAGCAGGTGGCCAATTCCATGCGGCTGAAGGGCCTGGACCCGGACCTCAGCCCGTGGGAGCGCTACGTTGACTGGCTCACCGGAATCGTCACCCGCTGGGACTGGGGCCGCAGCCCCAACGGCGCCTTCATCAACGCCGAGTTCGGGGACCGGGTCTGGATTTCCACCCGGCTTTTCCTGGCATCGATCATCCTGACCCTGGTCATCGGCGTCGCGCTCGGCGTCTATTCGGCGGCACGCCAGTACAAGTTCCAGGACCGGGTCATCACGTCCTACAGCTACCTCGCGTACATCGTGCCGGCGCCCATCGCCTACTTCCTGGTGCAGCTGGGCGCCATCAACATCAACGAATCCGTGGGCGACCGGATCTTCTTCGTCACCGGCATCTCCACCCCCGGCATCGCGCCGGGCTGGGCCCAGTTCGTGGACATGCTGGCCCACTATGCAGTCCCCACGGTTGCCATCACCCTTGTGGGGTGGGGCGCGTACCAGATTGCCCAGCGGCAATACCTGCTGGACAACGTGAACGCCGACTTTGTCCGCACCGCACGCGCCAAGGGGCTGACCCGCAACCAGGCCATTGCCCGGCACGCACTGCGCGTCTCCTTCATTCCGGTGGCCCAGAGCATCGCCTTCACCATCCCGGCCATCTTCGCCGGCGGCTTCTTCGCGGAAAAGATCTTCGCCTGGCCGGGTGTGGGGTCCTGGAGCATCGACGCCATCTCGCTGCAGGACGTCAACGCGGCCACGGCCACCTTGGCATACGGCTCCGTGATCTTCGCCCTGGGCGCCATCCTCGCGGACTTCGCCACCACGCTTGTCGACCCGAGAGTGCGGGTGCAGTAGCCATGACCAACCTGAA
The DNA here is from genome assembly GCF_902506025.1 of Arthrobacter sp. 8AJ. NCBI lineage: Bacteria > Bacillati > Actinomycetota > Actinomycetes > Micrococcales > Micrococcaceae > Arthrobacter > Arthrobacter sp. 8AJ. The sequence goes on from NZ_LR733289.1 coordinate 213,351, forward strand.
CGCCGTTGACCCGGCAGCAGTGGCGCAGGACGCGCACCTGGAAAGCGCCGACGTCGTCATTGGCAAAACCACCATCATCTTCCGCCGCTTCCTGCGCAACAAGACCGCAGTGGCCGGCTTGGCCATCTTCCTGGCCCTGACCGTTTTCTCGTTCATCGGCGGTTTCTTCACCCAATGGGACAAGGAAACCATCGACCCCTTCAACATCGGCATGCCCCCGTCGGCCGACCACTACCTCGGGACGTCGCAGGCAGGGATCGACCTGTACGCCATGACCGTGGAGGGCACCAGGATTTCCATCCTGATCGGCCTGGTGGTGGGACTGGTGTCGGTCCTGATTGCCGCGGTCTACGGCTGCACCATGGCCTACTTCGGCGGCAAGGTGGACAAGGTCATGCTGTTCATCCTCGAAGCGCTGATCATGATGCCGGCGCTCCTGGTGGTTGCTGTAGCCACCAGCGGCGGCGGTGCAGGCCTGAAACGCGACCTGCCCTCGTGGCTTCTGCTCATCATCGTCCTGCTGGTGTTCAGCTGGATGGGCACCGCCCGCCTGATCCGCTCCATGTCCATGTCGCTGATGCAGCGTGACTTCGTCAAGGCGGCCCAGTACATGGGTGTCCCGCCGCGCCGGATCGTTTGGCGGCACCTGGTGCCGAACATCGGCTCGCTGCTGATCCTGGACATCACCCGCGGCGTCACCGCAGCCATCCTGGCCGAGGTCGCCTTCTCCTTCATCGGCATCGGCATCAAGGTCCCGGACGTGAGCCTGGGCGTGCTGATCGGCCAGGCCACCTCCCAGGTGCAGACCTTCCCCTGGATGTTCTGGGTGCCGCTCACCGTAATGTTCCTGCTGACCGGCTCCCTGGCCATGATGAACGACGGCCTGCGCGACGCCTTTGACCCCAGCTCCGCTTCCAGCGGCAAGGCAAAGAAAGCCAAAACCCGGAAAATTACCGCGGAAAAGAAGGCGGCATGAGCAGCGAAACCACCACCGGAGCCACGGACCCATCACGTCCAGCCGTGGAGCGCCTGCACGTGGCAGGGCTCCACGCCCCCGGCGACGCCGTCCTGTCCGTCCGCGACCTGAACGTCCGCTTCAACACCGAGAACGGTGTCGTACACGCCGTCCGGGGCGTCGACTTCGACCTGATGCCGGGCAAGACGCTCGGGATCGTCGGCGAATCGGGGTCCGGCAAGTCCGTGACGTCCCTGGCCATCATGGGGCTGCTCCCGCCCACGGCCCAGGTCTCCGGGTCCGTCCGGCTCAAGGGCCGCGAGCTGCTGGGGCTCAGCGACAAGGACATGTGCAAGTACCGCGGCAACGACCTCGCCATGGTCTTCCAGGATCCGCTGTCATCCCTCACCCCGGTGTTCACCGTGGGCACCCAGATCATCGAAGCGCTCACTATCCACCACCCCACGATGAGCAGGACCGCCAAGGAAGCCCGCGCCGTCGAACTTCTGGCCATGGTGGGGATTCCCAGCCCCAAGGACAGGCTGAAGGCCTTCCCGCACGAATTTTCCGGCGGCATGCGCCAGCGCGTGATGATCGCCATCGCGATCGCCAACAACCCCCGCGTCCTGATCGCCGATGAGCCCACCACGGCCCTGGACGTCACCATCCAGGCCCAGGTCCTGGAGGTGCTCCACACGGCGCAGGAGGAGACGGGCGCGGCGGTGGTCATGATCACCCACGATCTTGGCGTGGTGGCCGGGATGGCGGACGACATCATGGTCATGTACGCAGGCAGGCCGGTGGAAACCGGTGCCGTGGATGACATCTACTACAACCCGCGGATGCCCTACACCATGGGCCTGCTGGGCGCCGTGCCCCGCGTGGATGTGGCCGAGAAATCCTCGCTCGTTCCCATCGAGGGCATGCCGCCCAACCTGCTGCACGCCCCCACCGGCTGCTCGTTCGCTCCCCGCTGCCCCCTGGCCTCGGAGGCGTGCCTGGACGGTGAGCCCGCCCTGGCACGCGTTGACGACGGCGCCCGGCACCGCGCGGCGTGCATCAAGTCCGGCTCACTCGGCGGAACCGTGGATGTGCACGACGTATTCGCTGCACCGCCCGTGCCGGTGTCCCGCTTCGATGCCATTCCCAGGGAGGAGCGGTCCACCGTCCTACAGCTCACGGACGTGCGGAAACACTTCCCTCTGACCAGGGGCGCCCTGATCAAGCGGAGGATCGGCACGGTTAAGGCCGTGGACGGCCTGAGCTTCGATATCCGCGAAGGCGAATGTTTCTCCATCGTGGGCGAATCGGGTTCGGGGAAGACCACCACGCTCCTGGAAATCATGGAGTTCCACCCGGACCAGGACGGCGAGGTGGTGATTGGCGGCCTGAGCAACAAGCAGGCGGCCGATGCCCGGACCAAAGCCAAAATGCGGCGCGAACTCCAGATGGTGTTCCAGGACCCCACGGGCGCACTGGATCCGCGGTTCACGGTGTACGAAGTCCTTGCCGAGCCCCTGCAGAACGCGGGCATGGACCGGGCCGCGATCAGGAAGCGGATCATGGAGCTGATGAAGCTCGTGGGCCTGCAGCCGGACCACGTCAACCGCTTCCCCAACCAGTTCTCGGGCGGCCAGCGCCAGCGGATCGGGATAGCCCGCGCACTGGCCGTGAACCCCAAACTGGTGGTCCTGGACGAGCCCGTCTCGGCCCTCGACGTTTCCGTCCAGGCCGGCGTCATTAACCTGCTGGACCACCTGCGCGCCGAACTGGGCTTGAGCTACCTGCTCGTGGCGCACGATCTCTCGGTGGTCCGCCACATCTCCAACCGGGTGGCCGTCATGTACCTGGGAAAGATCGTGGAGATCGGCGCCGTGGAACGGGTGTTCGACAACCCCCGCCACCCCTACACCCGCGCCCTCCTCTCCGCGATCCCCGTGCCGGATCCCCAGCTGGAACGCACCCGCGAACGCATCATCCTCCAGGGCGACCTGCCCTCGCCGCTGCAGGCACCGAAGGGCTGCAATTTTGCCACCCGCTGTCCCGTCTTCGCCGCACTCCCGCCGGCCAAGCAGGAGAAGTGCCTCACCCTTGAACCGCCCCTGGAAACGGCGTCCTCCGCGACGGACCAGCAGTTCGCCTGCTTCTTCCCGGACGGGGAGCTGGACGAGGACATGCTGGTGGTCCACAAACCGGTAGACCACCATGCGCCCTAGGATTTTTCGACCCCAAAGCACCACCACTCGCACCAATGAAGGGAAAACCATGAGGAAACTGAACAGGATCGGCGGAGCTGCAGCCGTTGCTGCGGCCCTGGCGCTGACGGCCTGCGGCGGTGGCGGTGCCAGCGGCCCCGAAACAGCCAAAGGACAGGAATCCGGAAGCGACCTGTCCAAGCTGATCAGCATCAACGAGAAGCCGGCGTCCGACCTTCAGCAGGGCGGCAAGGTCACCCTTCCGCTGGGCAACATCGGCCCGGACTTCAACGGGTTCTCCAACAACGGCAACAGCGCGGACAACTCCGCCCTGCAGATCCCCATGAACCCGGTCGCGATGAACAGCGGCGGCATCGGCGGCTGCTGGAAGGTTGACTTCAAGGGCAAGGTCACGCCCAACACGGACTTCTGCGAGTCGGTGGACAGCGTGGTCAAGGACGGCAAGCAGACCATCACCATCAAGGTGAACCCCAAGGCCACCTACAACGACGGCACGCCCATTGACGTCAAGGCCTTCAAGAACACCTGGAACATCCTCAAGAGCCCGGATGCCGGCTACGACATCGTCAGCTCGGGCGCCTATGAGTTCGTTGACTCCGTCGAGGCGGGCAGCAGCGACAAGGAAGTCATCGTCAAGACCAGCCGCCCGGTCTTCCCCGTGGATTCGCTCTTCTTCGGACTCATCCACCCGGCCGTCAACACCCCGGAGATCTTCAACGAGGGCTTCAACGGCAACATGCACCCGGAGTGGATGGCCGGCCCCTTCAAGCTGGACCAGTACGACACCGCCGCCAAGACGGTCACGATGGTTCCGAACGACAAGTGGTGGGGCCAGAAGCCGGTCCTGGCCAACGTGACCTTCCGCCAGCTGGAAACCAGCGCACAGATCGCCGCCTTCAAGAACGGTGAGATCGATGCCATGTCCGCCAACACCATCTCGCTCTACAAGCAGCTGGACGGCACCAAGGATGCGGACATCCGCCGCGGCCAGCGCCTCTTCGCCGGCGGCCTGAACCTGAATGCCCAGCGCATCACCGACGTCAACGTCCGCAAGGCCATCTTCGCTGCCGTGGACCGCGAAGCCCTCCGCAAGGTCCGCTTCAACGGCCTGAACTGGGAGGAGCCCAGCAGCGGTTCCATGATGCTCCTGCCGTTCTCGGAGTACTACCAGGACAACTACCCGGTCAAGGAAACCGGTGCCGATGCCGCCAAGAAGGTCCTCACCGACGCCGGCTACACGGCCAACGCCAACGGCATCATGGAGAAGGACGGCAAGCCCGCTGCCTTCAAGATCAGCAACTTCGGCGACGACCCCACCACCCTGGCCGTGGCACAGACCCTGCAGAAGCAGCTCCAGGCCGGCGGCATGGATGTGGGCATTGACCAGCGCGCCTCCGCCGACTTCGGCAAGGTGCTGGGCAGCCGCGAGTTCGACCTGAGCATCTCCGGCTACACCGTGGGCCCGGATGCCACCGACGCCGTCAAGCAGTACTACGACTCCAAGGTCAACGAGAACAAGCTGGGCGACGCCGAGCTGGACAAGAAGATCGCCGACCTCGCCTCTATCGAGGACAACGCAGCCCGCAACAAGGCAGCCATGGACGTGGAGAAGGAGCACATGGCCAAGTACTACTCCATGGGCGTAGTCTTCAACGGCCCGCAGATCTCCTTCGTCCGCACCGGACTGGCCAACTACGGTCCGTCCCTCTTCCAGAGCACCTCGCAGGTCCCGGACTGGACCACCATCGGCTGGGTCAAGAAGTAACCCCCCCCGCAGCCCGATCGACAAGCCGGCACCCCTGGTCTTCCAGGGGTGCCGGCTTCTTTTAACCAGGCGTTTTAACCACGCGGGACCGGGGGTAGCGTTGCTTCCATGACCGGAACTGAAGGCGCCCCCCGCACCATCCGCACCGCCGTCGTCGGCTACGGGCTTGCCGGCAGCGTCTTCCACGCGCCGCTGCTGGCAGCCAACACCAGCTACTCGCTGGACGTCGTTGCAACGTCCGACGCCGGGCGGCAGGCAAGTGCCTCGTCCCGGCTTCCCGGGGTGGAGGTGGTGCGCGACGGCGCCGACGTCGTCAGGCGGGCAGCGGACCTTGACCTTGTGGTCCTGGCGACGCCGCCCATGACCCATTTCCCCCTGGCAAAGGCCGCGTTGGAGGCGGGGCTGGACGTGGTGGTGGACAAGCCGTTCGCGGTCACCAGCGCGCAGGGCGAGGAACTCATTGCGTTGGCGGGGCATCTGGGCCGGGTGCTCACCGTGTTCCACAACCGCCGGTGGGACGGGGATTTCCTGACCCTCCAAAAGCTGCTGGCGGCCCAGGCCCTGGGCCGGGTGACCCGGTTCGAGTCGCGGTTCGAGCGGTGGTCCCCGGCCATCGCCAAAGCCTGGAAAGCGCGGGCCACCGCTGCCGACGGCGGAGGCGTCCTGTTCGACCTGGGCAGCCACCTGATCGACCAGGCACTGCATCTGTTCGGCCCGGCCACCGTCCTCCACGCGGAACTGCAGGCGCGGCGGTCCGATGAACGGGCTGACGACGACGTCTTCCTGGTCCTGCAACACCAGTCGGGAGTGATCAGCCACCTGGCGATGAACGTGCTGTGCGCCCAGCAGGGGCCGCGCTTCCGGGTGCTGGGTTCGATCGGCGGCTTCACCAAGAACGGCGTGGACCCGCAGGAGCCCTACGTCGTGGCGGGTGGCAGCCCGCTGGACGGGGACTACGGCGTGGAGGCGCCTGAGTGGGCCGGGCTCCTGGGCCGCGACGGACACCTGGACCGTCTGCCCACCGAACGTGGGAACTACCCGGAGTTCTACCGGCTGCTGGCAGCCAGGATCCTCGACGGCGGAGCACAGTCATCCCTGCCCCTCCCCGTAAACCCGGAGGATGCCGTCGAGGTCCTAAGAATTATTGAGAGGGCAAGGGAACTGGGTTAAATGACTCATCGATTGCTCCGTAGTTGTCGTTCCGGGGGTCCAAAACGACAAGTACGGAGCAATCGATGAAGGGGGGGCCTTAAGCGGAGACGAGCTCGTGCCAGTCAGCCACGAGGGGCAGGTTGTGGGCCTCGGACACGGAGTGGTGTGCCACGTGGCCCGCGGCGATGTTGAGGCCCGCAGCCAGGGCGGGGTCGCGGTCGAAGGCGGCCTTGACGCCCAGGTTTGCCAGGGATACCGCGTAGCGCAGGGTGACGTTGGTCAGCGCGTACGTGGAGGTGTTGGGTACGGCGCCAGGCATGTTGGCCACGCAGTAGAAGATGGTGTTGTGCACCTTGTACGTGGGTTCCTGGTGCGTGGTGGGGTGGGTGTCCTCGAAGCAGCCGCCCTGGTCCACGGCGATGTCCACCAGGACGGAGCCGGGCTTCATCCGGGCCACGAGGTCGTTCGTGACCAGCTTGGGCGCCTTGGCGCCGGGGATGAGGACGGAACCGATCACCAGGTCGGCGTCAACGACTGACTTTTCGATCTCGTACGTGTTGGAGGCAACGGTCTTCAACCGGCCCTGGTACTGGGCGTCCAGTTCGCGCAGGCGGTTGATGTTGATGTCCAGGATGGTGACGTCGGCGCCCAGGCCCAGGGCCATGGCTGCGGCGTTGGTGCCGGCAACACCGGCGCCCAGGACAACCACCTTGGCGGGGCGGACGCCGGGCACGCCGCCCATCAGGACGCCCTTGCCGCCGGCGGGGGCCATCAGGGAGGTGGCGCCGACCTGGACGGAGAGGCGGCCGGCAACTTCGGACATCGGTGCCAGCAGGGGGAGGGACCGGCCCTCCTGGACGGTTTCGTACGCGATGGCGGTGACGCCGGAGTTGATGAGCTCCGTGGTGAGCTCCGGCTCGGCGGCCAGGTGCAGGTAGGTGAAGAGGATCAGGCCCTTGCGGAAGCGGTGGTACTCGGACTTGATGGGTTCCTTGACCTTCATCACCATGTCGGCGCGGGCCCAGACGTCATCGGCCTCGTTGACGATCTCGGCGCCGGCGATCGAGTATTCCTCGTCGGTGATGCCCGAACCCAGGCCGGCCCCGCGCTCCACCAGCACGGTGTGCCCGTGGGTGAGGAACTCGTGGACGCCTGCCGCGGTGATGGCCACGCGGAATTCGTTGTTCTTGATTTCTTTGGGGACGCCGATGATCATCGTCTGCTCCAGTTTTTGGGGCCGGTAGGCCGAAAAGGCGGAAGGATTTTCGTGTTTCAACGATAAATCCCGCTGTGAGCCAGGCGACATGAACTGCATCGGACGCTGCACGACCAACCGCGCCATTCCGCGGATTTTGTATCCCTCATCTCGACACCTGTCGAGTCCTGAAGCGTCAGGTGTCGCCTCATGTCCGTTCGTCCGCGGGGCCACCTGGGCAGTACTGTTGGCCCATGCAGCAGCAGGGTGTGGAACAGCTCGTCGAACAGGTGGCGCAGAAGCTGGGCCGTGGCCTGTCCCTTGAGGACCTGGACGGACTGCTGCTCGCCTACAGCTCCAACCAGTCCCATGCCGACCGCGTGAGGGTGAACTTCCTGTTGAGCAAGAAGGTTCCGGCGGACGTGAGCGCATGGCAGCTCTCCCATGGCATTGCCACTGCCGTGCGGCCCGTGGTGGTTCCGGCCAACCCGGACCTGGGCATGCTGGGCCGGGTGTGCGTCCCGCTCATGGTGCGCGGCTTCCGGGTGGGTTACCTCTGGGTGCAGCAGGACTCGGCGGAGGAAAGCCCGACGGCGATCCTCACCCAACTGCCCGGCGTCAACCACGAGCTGGAGCTGCTGTCCGGGCTCCTGCTCGACTCGAACACGGCCGAATCCGAATTCCGGCGGGGCCGTGAACGGGAATTCCTGGCCGCCTGTGCCGGAGAACCCAATGCCGTGGCCGCCGTGGCCGGGTGGAAGGAAGTCCAGGGCAGGGGTCCATGGCAGATGGTCACGGTGCTGGACGCGGACGGCTGGGCCAGCGGCCCGGACCCCATCGCGTCCACCCTGATCCACCGGTCCACCGCACTCCAGGCCACGGTGGGGGTGGACGCCGCCCTCTTCAGCGCCGGCACGGAGACGCATTCGGTGGTGCTGTTCCGCGAATCGACCGGCCGGGCCAACCATGCACAGGTCCTGGTGCACTACCAGCTGGAGCTGGCCAAGCGCTCCGGCCGCCCGGTGCACCGGATCATCCTGGGGATCAGTGAAGGCTTCGCCAAGACCCGCCAGCTCTCCGAGGCATACCGGCAGTCACGGATGGCGGCCCAGGCCGCCGCGGTGGATCCCCAGCTGGGCGAGCTGGTGGACTGCAGGGCCACCGGCGTGTACCAGTTACTCGCGTCCGCCGGGGGAGGGGTGGGGGCGTGGGCTGATTCCGGGTCGGTGTACTTCCGGATGCTCGAGGACCACGACCGCAACGGCGAGCTGATTCCGGTCCTGGAGCTGCTCTATGACAATGACGGCTCAGTCCAGGATGTGGCCACCAAGCTCCACCTGCACCGCAGCAGCATCTACAACAGGCTGGGGCGGATCCGGCAGCTGCTGGGAGTGGACCCGCTCAAGGGGATGCCCCGGCTGGAACTGCACGCCGCCCTCAAGATGCGGCGGTGGGCGGCGCGGCCCAGGATTTGATGGCCTCCGCCACCTGCCGCGGACGCAGGTGCTGGACCACATGTCCGGCGCGCTGGATCTCCGCGAAGCTTCCCTCCGGAACCACCTGCGAGAGCCGGAGCGACCAGTCGGCGCCCGCCACCTGGTCGTGGTTGCCGCGCAGCACCAGGACGGGCACATTGATGCCGGCCAGCCGCCGCTCCGTGGGGTAGGCCATCATGACGGGGAGTTCGGTGAAGTACCAGCGCGGTCCGCAGCGGAAGTAGTCCGAGAAGACGAGCCAGTTGGAGGACGCGTTTTCGCGGAGGAGGGCGTCCAGGAAAAGCGCCAGCCCCTGCCGCCACACGCTCCGGTACCGGGAGTCCACCACCGGCCCCATGAGCACCAGCCGGTGAGCCTGCGCCGGGGCGTAGAGGGCGGCCTCGATGGCGAACTGAACGCCCATGGAATGTCCCACCAGGATGTAGGAGCCACTGCCGCTTGCCTTCAGGGCCTGGGCGATGAAGGCGCCGTAGTCTGCAACGGACAGCTGCCGCTCCGGCCTGGGTGTCCCGGCGAAGCCCGGCAGGTCCAGGACATAGGTAGGGGCAACGGTGGCGAGTTCGCCGTGGAGGCGCCGAAGGTAGCGGTGGGAGACGCCGATGCCGTGGATGAGGACATAGGCGGGTCCCGCCGGTGCTCCGGCAGCGTCCGGCCCGGGAGGGGGCGTCCCGTCAGCCCAGAAGATGCGGCCCCGTAAACCGTTTGCTTCCACGTCGGCGGAGCGAAGTGAAACGTCTTTCCGCCGCCGCGGCCACGCCATGCGGGACCGCACTACCCGGCCGTGCCGGCGTGCTCGCCGGCGTCCTTTTCGTGCTTGCGCTTTTGCTCCGCAAGCTTCTGCTTCCCGAGCCACGTCATGATGTCGGCCGTCCGGATCCGGCGGTGCGATCCGCGGTACTCCACCGGGATCTCGCCGCGGTCCGTCATGTTGCGCAGGTAGGTGTGCGAAATCCCTGCCAGTTCGGCCGCCTGGGAGGTGGTCAGCATCTCCTCCACGCTGCTCACGGTCACCGTTTCGCCGCGGCCCAGCCTGGCGAGGAGATCCACGACGGCGTCCCTGGCCTGTCCGGGCAGCCGGTGGACCGTTCCGTCCACGAACACGGTGATGTCATTGCTGTCCTCGAGGGCGCGCGTCAGGCTGCGGGCCTCGCCGGCGGGCAGGCCGGCCGTGACGCGGGGGGCTATCAGTGCCATGGACGTAGCCTATCCCGGGTGTGGCCGGCATGCCCGCGGGCGTCAGAGCCCCAGTTCCTCCAGGACCGGCAGCTTTTCCCGCACCCAGGCGCGGGCTTCGGTGGCGCTCGGCGCGGACAGGGCCAGCTTGGCCAGTTCCTGGGCCTCGGACAGGGTCACGGTCTTCAGGACCGCGGCCACCGCGGCAAGGGACCGCGCCGTCATGGACAGGGTGCTGACGCCAAGGCCGGTAAGGACGACGGCGAGGGCAGGATCGGCGGCAGCTTCACCACAGACGCCCACGGGCTTGTCGTGGCCCTCCGCGCGGGACCCCTCGACGGTCAGTCCCACGAGGCGCAGGACCGCGGGCTGCCAGGGGGTGTTCAGATTGGCGAGCGGGCCGAGCTGGCGGTCGGCAGCCATGGCGTACTGCGTGAGGTCGTTGGTGCCCAGGCTGGCGAAGCTGACTTCGCGGAGGATGGCCTCGGCGGTCAGGGCCGCGGAGGGGACCTCCACCATGACGCCGGGGGTCTTGATGCCGGCGTCTGCGCACATGGAGGCGAAGCGCGAGGCTTCCTCCGCGGTGGAGATCATGGGGGCCATGACCCAGACGTCGGCCTGGGACTGCTGCTGGGCCAGGGCGATGGCTTCGAGCTGCCGGTCCAGGACGCCGGGGGTGGTGAAGTCCGTGCGGTAGCCGCGGACGCCGAGGGCAGGGTTGGGCTCCGTGGAATCGGTCAGGAAGGGCAGGGGCTTGTCCGCGCCCGCATCCAGCGTACGCAGCACCACCTTCTTGCCGGGGAAGGCATCGAAAACGCTCTTGTAGGCAGCCGCCTGCTCTTCAACGGAAGGTTCGGTGTCCCGCTCCAGGAAGCAGAACTCGGTGCGGAAGAGGCCTACGCCCTGGGCTCCGAGCTTGGCGGCAGCTTCGGCGTCCTTGCCGCCACCCACGTTGGCGAGCAGCGGCACCTGGTGGCCATCCGCCGTCGTACCCGTGCCGGTGAACTCAGCCAGCAGCGACGCCGTGGCTGCCCAGGCTTCCGCCGTGGCACGGAGGGTCTCGTCAGGTTCGGCGGTGATGCTGCCGGCCGCGCCGTCCACGTAGACCTCGGTGCCGTCGGGGAGCTCGTCGACGCCCACGGCGGCAACCACGGCGGGCAGGCCGAGGGAGCGGGCGATGATCGCCGTGTGGGACTGGGGGCCGCCGCCGGCGGTGACCAGCGCCAGGACCTTGTTCGGGTCAAGGGTTGCCGTGTCCGCGGGGGCAAGGTCCTCTGCCACCAGCACGAACGGGGTGTTGGAGGCGGGGATGCCGGGTGCGGGGACGCCCCGCAGCGCGGCGACAATCCGGGCACGGACGTCCAGGACGTCGGTGGCCCGTTCGGCCATGTAGCCGCCCAGGTTGTGCAGCATCTCCGACACGGAGGAGCCGGATTCCCAGATGGCGCGTTCGGCAGAAACACCCCGGGCCACCAGCTTGGCCGCCCCCTTGATCAGCATGGTGTCCTTGGCCATCAGTGCAGTGGCTTCCAGGACAGCCTTGCCGTCACCGATGGCGTGCGCGGCGCGCTCCTTCAGTTCGTCGTGCACCGCCTGGGAAGCTGCCTTCAGCGCTGCGGTGGCTTCCTCGGCAGTGGTGTCCGGAGCCAGCTGTTCACCGGCGGGAGGCTCACTGATGGGTTTGGGCATCTGCCGGATGGTGCCGATGACGCGGCCTGGGCTGACGCCTACTCCTGGGAAGTTCTGCACTGAAGGTCCTCATTCTCTGCCGGTAGACAGGCCCGCCAAGTTCTCCGGCGCCGTGCCGGGTCCGCCGGAGGACTGCTACGTCCAGGGGCGGGAAACGTGCCTGAAAAAATTGTATGTGATTCAGTTCATATAGCAACGCTATAGGTGCTAGGGTAGCGGTTATGAGTTTGGATGGCCAGCTTCCCCCCAAAATGCGGCTGCTCCGTGCTGCCGCGGAACTGCTGGCAAATTCGGCCGGAGCTCCGGTCTCCACCCGCCAGATCACCCAGCTGGCAGGGGTTTCGGCTCCCACCCTGTACCACCACTTCGGTGACAAGGAAGGTCTGTTCGACGCCGTCGTCGCCGCAGGGTTTGAGGAATATGTCGCGGGCGAAAGGGATTTCGCCCCTTCCGGACAGCCACTTGAGGACATCCGGAGAATGTGGGACAACCACGTCCAGTTCGGCCTGAACCAGCCCGAGCTGTACCTGGTCATGTTCGGCAACATCCGTCCGGAAAGCCGTCCTGCCATCGTGGCGGATGCCGAGGCGCTGATGGAAGAGATGCTGAACAAAGCAGCGGCGGCGGGCCAGCTGAACGTCCAGCCCAGGGAAGCGGCCAGGTCCATCCTGGCGGCCAACGTGGGAGTGACGCTGATGCTGATTGCGGAACCCGCCACCGAACGCAACCTCGAACTGTCCACCATGACCCGGGACGCCATGATTTTCGCGGTGTCCGCCGAGCCCGCCAGCGGCCCGGCCCCGGGCGGCACCGGGAAGTCCTCGGTGGTGGTGGCAGCGATCGCCCTGAACGCCGCACTTCAGGCTTCGCACTCTGACCAGCTTTCCAGCTCGGAACTCAAGCTTTTCCTCGAATGGCTGCACCGGATCTCCACCAGCCCGGCCGGATAGCCCCACAACCCCGCATTACCCAGCAGTACGTCGTCGTAATCATCGGACCAATCCTGCGGAGCAGCAGGAATGACGGTTAGGAAATCACATGGCAACAGAGACAGTTGCAAAACCCCGCACCAGCGCGCGCGTGCACGTCCAAAAGTTCGGGACATTCCTGTCCGGCATGATCATGCCCAACATTGGCGCGTTCATCGCCTGGGGCATCATCACCGCCCTCTTCATCGAGAAGGGGTGGCTGCCTGTTCCGCAGCTCGGTGGTTTCGGTGAGACCGGCGGGAAGCCCAACATCGGCCTGGTGGGCCCCATGATCACCTACCTCCTGCCGCTGCTGATCGGCTACACCGGCGGCAAGATGGTCTACGACGTCCGCGGCGGCGTGGTGGGGGCCATCGGCACCATGGGCGTGATTGTGGGCGCCGGCATCCCGATGTTCATCGGTGCCATGATCATGGGCCCCCTGGGCGGCTGGACCATGAAGAAGATCGACTCCATCTGGGACGGCAAGATCCGCCCGGGCTTCGAAATGCTGGTCAACAACTTCTCCGCCGGCATCTGGGGCGCCCTGCTGGCACTGCTGGGCTTCTACGGCATCTCGCCGCTGGTCACCGCCTTCAGCACGGCCGCCGGCAACTTTGTCCAGTTCCTGGTGCAGAACGGCCTCCTGCCGCTGACCAGCATCTTCATCGAACCCGCCAAGGTCCTGTTCCTGAACAACGCCATCAACCACGGCGTCCTCACCCCGCTGGGCGTCCAGCAGTCCCTGGAGCAGGGCAAGTCCATCCTGTTCCTGCTGGAGGCCAACCCCGGTCCCGGCCTAGGCCTCCTGCTCGCGTACGCGTTCTTTGGCCGCGGCGCCGCCAAGGCCTCCGCCCCCGGCGCTGCCATCATCCAGTTCCTCGGCGGCATCCACGAGATCTACTTCCCTTACGTCCTGATGCGCCCGCTGCTGATCCTGGGCACCATCGCCGGCGGCATGACCGGCATCGCGACCCTGGCCATCACCAACTCCGGCCTCGTGGCCCCGGCCGCGCCTGGCTCCATCTTCGCCGTCCTGGCGCAGACCTCCCGCGACAGCTACTTCGGCGTGATCCTCTCCGTGGTGCTCGCGGCTGCCGTCTCCTTCCTGGTCTCCTCCGTCATCCTGCGAACCACCAAGCACAGTGACGAGGCGGACCTGGGCGACGCCACCGCCCGCATGGAGGCCATGAAGGGCAAGAAGAGCTCGGTTGCCTCCACCCTGACCGGTGCCGGGGCGGGAACTGCCGCTGGTGCGGCCGCCGGCCACGGCGGAGTGGGCGTGCTCGCCGGCCCGGTGCGGAACATCGTGTTTGCGTGCGACGCCGGCATGGGCTCCAGCGCCATGGGCGCCTCGGTGCTGCGGAACAAGATCAAGGCAGCGGGCTTCCCCGACGTCAAGGTCACCAACGCCTCCATCGCCAACCTCAGCGACACCTACGACGTTGTGGTCACCCACCAGGACCTGACCGAACGCGCCAAGCCGGTCACCTCCAGCGCCGTCCACTACTCGGTGGACAACTTCATGAACAGCCCCCGCTACGACGAGATCGTCGAGCTGGTCCGGGACAGCAACACCGAGGGCGGAACGACCGACGCCGGCACCTCCCACGGTGCCCACGCCGCCGATGCCCCGGTGGACGCAGCCCCCGCTGCCGCGGGAGCGACGGCAGGCGGCGCAGCAGCCGCCACCGGAACCTCCGAGATCCTGGCCCGCGAGAGCGTGGTGCTGACCGGTAAGGCCACCACCCGTGACGCCGCCATCGACGAGGCCGGCCGGCTCCTGCTGGCCCGTGGCGCCGTGGATGAGGGCTACATTGCCGCCATGCACGAGCGCGAGGAATCCGTGTCCACCTACATGGGCAGCTTCCTAGCCATCCCGCACGGCACCAACGCCGCCAAGGACCACATCCGCAAGTCCGCGGTGTCCGTCATCCGCTACCCGGAGGGCATCGACTGGAACGGCAAGGAAGTGAAGTTCGTGGTGGGCGTGGCAGGCATCAACAACGAACACCTGCACATCCTGTCCTCCATCGCCAAGGTGTTCACCAACAAGGAGCAGGTGGCCCGGCTGGAGGCTGCCACGTCCGAGGACGAAGTCCTGGAGCTCTTCGGAAAGGTCAACGCATAGTGAAGGCAGTACATTTCGGTGCCGGCAACATCGGCCGCGGCTTCGTGGGCCTGCTCCTGCATGACGCAGGCTACGAGGTGGTGTTCGCGGACGTCGCGGAGGAACTCATCACCCGGCTCTCGCAGGCGGACAGCTATGCGGTGCACGAGGTGGGGGAGAACCCCGCCGTACGCACCGTGGACAACTTCCGGGCGCTGAACTCCAACGCCCAGGAAGCAGAGCTGGTCCAGGAAATCTCGACGGCGGACACCGTCACCACGGCGGTGGGCCCGCACATCCTGAAGTTCGTGGCGCCCGTGATCGCCAAGGGCATCGTCGCCAGGGAACCGGGCCTCACCCCGCTCCAGGTGATGGCCTGCGAGAACGCCATCAATGCCACGGACATCCTGGCCAAGGAGGTTGCCTCGCAGCCCGGGGTCACCGCCGCAGTGCTCGACGGCAAGGCGGTCTTCGCCAACACCGCCGTGGACCGGATCGTGCCCAACCAGGAGGCCGGGCAGGGCCTGGACGTGACGGTGGAAACCTTCTACGAGTGGGTCATCGACCGCACCGCCTTCGGCGATTCCGTTCCGGTGATTCCGGGAGCCACCTTCGTGGATGACCTCTCGCCCTACATCGAGCGGAAGCTGTTCACCGTGAACACCGGGCATGCCTCTGCCGCCTACCTCGGCTTCGAAGCGGGCGTGGAGAAGATCTCGGACGCCATGGCGGACCAGGATGTGGCCGAGGACGTACGGGCGGTGCTGGAGGAAACCAAGCAGCTCCTGGTGGCCAAGCACGGGTTCAGCAACGACGAGCAGGAGGCCTACGTCCAGAAGATCCTGGTCCGGTTCTCCAACCCGTACCTGCCGGACACCGTGAACCGGGTGGGCCGCGCCCCGCTGCGGAAGCTGAGCAGGCACGAACGGTTCATCGGCCCGGCGGCGGAACTGGCGGAACGCGGCGTCGTGCCGGAGGCCCTGCTGGGTGCCATCGCGGCCGCCCTGCGCTTCACCGATCCCGCCGATGCCGAGGCTACCGAGCTGGCAGCCATCCTGGCCTCCGCGGGCCCGGCGGATGCCACGGCGAAAATCACCGGGCTCGAGAAGGACCATCCGCTGTTCAATGCCGTTGCCACCCTGGTGGAGGAGCGGCAGGCGGAGCTGGCCAGCACCCCGGCCTGACACATCCCGGGACGCGCGCCATCACTTCCTGCACCCCCTGACGCAACGATCCATCAGATCCTGCCGGATTTCCGGCAACGCGGCATCAGCACGACGCCGGCACCCATGCGGGTGCCGGCGTCGCGGTCTTCCTGTGCAAGGCTGGGCAGGTGATTCCTGCCCAAGATGCCGTTCCTGCCCTGTTCACTGCCGACGTCGACGGCGGCACGTTCCGCCTCCGCCACGCCACCCGGGCCGACCTGCCCGCCATGGTGCGGCTGCTGGCCGACGATGCCCTGGCCGCCGGGCGGGAAACCGCGCAGGACATGGAACCTTACGAGCACGCCTTCGACGCGATAGCGGCTGACCGGAACCATCTGCTGGTGGTGGGCGAACTGGTGCCTCACGGCGAAGCCGCAGGCGCGGCAGTTGCCACCTTCCAGCTGAGTTTCCTGCCAGGGATCTCGCGGACGGGTGCCTGGCGCTCGCAGCTCGAGGGCGTCCGGGTGGACGCGTCCCTCCGCGGCCAGGGGCTCGGGAAGCTGATGGTGGGCTGGGCGGCCGGGGAGTCCCGCAGGCGCGGCTGCAGCCTGATGCAGCTGACCACCCATCGAAGCCGCACGGCAGCCCAGCGGTTCTACCAGCAGCTGGGCTTCGAGGCCAGCCACGTCGGCATGAAGCTGGCCCTCTAGGCATTGACTGTTAGGTACCCTAAATGTTAGGGTACCTAACGATGGATACCAACGATCCCCAGCTCCAGGAACTCGCCAGCGGGTTCCGCGAAGCCCTCCGCCACAGTGTCTACCTGGTCCGGCGCCTCGACGCGGACGGTGAACTCAGCGCCGCCCAGCTCAGCACGCTCAAGATGCTGCTCGGCGAAGGCCAGCGCGTCGGTGAAATTGCCCGGAACCTCGGGGTCCGCGTGCCCAGCGCCACCGAGCAGATCATCAAGCTCGAACGCGCGGGCCTGGCCCGGCGCGAGCCCGACCCGGCAGACTCCCGCGCCGTCCGGGTGATCCTCACCCCCCAAGGCCGTGCCGCCGTCGACGCCGCAAACACGCGGCGCAACCAGGTGATGGCCGACATCCTCAGCACCCTCACCGACCAGGACCGTAAAGCCCTGTCGGAGGCCCTGCCGGTCATCGACAAGATCAATGCATCCCTCCAGAACTGAACCAGCCAGCCACACTGAATTAGCCACGAACTTAGGAGTACCCTCCATGGACGGCCAGCTCGCAGAAACCCTGCCGGCACCAGAATCAACCCTGCAGGCGGAAAGGGCCTCATTCCTGAAGCAGCCCAAGGCGGTGTGGGCCACCGCCCTCGCCGCAGTGTTCGCCTTCATGGGCATCGGGCTGGTGGATCCCATCCTCCCGGCCATCGCCACCAACCTGGACGCCAGCCCCAGCGAGGTATCGCTGCTCTTCACCAGCTACTTCCTGGTCACGGCGCTGGCCATGCTGATCACGGGTTTTGTGTCCTCGCGGATCGGCGGCAAGAAGACCCTGCTGATCGGCCTGGCCGTCATTGTCGTCTTCTCCTCGCTGTCCGGAATGTCCGCCAGCGTTGGTGAGCTGGTGGGCTTCCGCGCCGGCTGGGGACTGGGCAACGCCCTCTTCGTGGCCACCGCCCTCGCCGTGATCGTGGGCGTGGCCAGCGGCGGCGCCGGGACCGCCATCATCCTCTACGAGGCCGCCCTGGGCCTGGGCATCTCCCTCGGCCCGTTGCTCGGCGCCCTCCTGGGCGGCTGGCAGTGGCGCGCACCCTTCTTCGGCACCGCCGTCCTCATGGCCGCCGCCTTCATCGCCCTGATCGCCCTGCTGCCCAAGACCCCGCTGCCTGAGCGCAAGGTGCGCCTCCGCGACCCGCTGCGGGCGCTGGGACACAAGGGACTGCGGACGACGGCGGCGAGCGGCCTGTTCTACAACTACGGCTTCTTCACCATCCTGGCTTTCACCCCGTTCATCCTGGGCATGGATGCGTACGGCATTGGCGGAGTCTTCTTCGGGTGGGGCGTGGCCGTGGCGGTGTTCTCGGTCTTCGTGGCCCCGCCGCTGCAGGCACGCTTCGGCGCGGTGAAGGTCCTGACGGGCACGCTGTTCCTGCTCATGCTGGATCTGGCCGGGCTGGGACTGGCTGCCGGGCACTCGGTTCCCGCCGTCGTCGTGCTGGTGATCGTTGCCGGTGCACTGCTGGGCGTCAACAACACCATCTACACCGAACTGGCCATGGGTGTCTCGGATTCGCCCCGGCCGGTGGCATCCTCCGGCTACAACTTCGTCCGCTGGATGGGCGGCGCGCTGGCCCCGTTCGCGGCGGCCCAGCTCGGCGAGCACTTCGGCCCGCAGGTCCCGTTCTTCGCCGGTGCGGTGGCCATGGTGATCGCCATCCTCGTCGCGTTCGGCGGCCGGGCCTACCTGTCCTCGCACGAACCGCACGTCGTGTAACCGCCGCACGTCAGGCAATAAACGGCAAACCCTCCATCACGCCAGGTGATGGAGGGTTTGATGTTTTCCGGCGGAAGCTGATGGGGCGTCGCCGGAAAAGTTGCCGAATGTGATGGGGCGTTACTTGGCCTTCGCCGAACCCTTCGGCACGAACAGCGTCTCCGCCTGCTCCAGGGACATGCCGTTGGTCTCCGGCACCTTGAACATGACGAAGAAGAAGGACGCGGCAGCGAACAGGGCGTACATCGCATAGGTCAACGGCAGGGACGCGGACGCCATGACCGGGAAGCTGAGGGTGATCACGAAGTTGGCCACCCACTGCGCGGCGGCGGCCAGGCCCAGGGCCCGGGCGCGGATCCGGGACGGGAAGATCTCGCCCAGGAGCACCCATACCAGTGGTCCCCAGGAGGCGCCGAAGCTGACGACGAACACGTTGGCCGCAACCAGGGCCACGGGACCCCACGCACCCGGGAGGGTGATGTTCTCGCCGGAGCCGGTGGCAGAGGAGAACGCCAGGGCCATGGCGCCCAGGGACACGGCCATTCCCACGGAGCCGGCCAGCAGGATGGGCCGGCGGCCCACGCGGTCAACCAGGGCAATGGCCACCAGGGTGACCAGGATGTTGGTGATGGACGTTGCCACCGAGATGGCCAGGGAGTCCTTCTCCTGGAAGCCCACAGCCTTCCACAAGGTGGTGGAGTAGTAGAAGATCACGTTGATCCCCACGAACTGCTGAAGCACGGACAGGACGATGCCCACCCAGACCACTGCCTGCAGGCCCAGGGTCTTGCCGCGCAGCGAGCCCTTCTGGCCGGCCACCTTGTCTTCCTCGATGGCGTCCTGGATCTCGCGGATGTGCCGGTCGGTGTCCTCGGCGGGGGCGATCGAGGCGAAGACCTTCCGGGCTTCCTCCTCCTTGCCCTTGAACACGAGGAACCGCGGGGACTCGGGCAGGGTGAAGGCAATCCAGCCGTAGACCACGGCCGGGACGGCGGCAGCGAGGAACATCCACCGCCATGCCTCAATGCCCAGCCAGAAGCGCTGGTCCGCGCCGCCGGCAGTGGTGGCCAGGAGCGCGTCTGACAGCAGGGCGGCGAAGATGCCGGTGGTGATGGCCAGCTGCTGCAGCGAGGCCAGGCGGCCGCGCACCTGCCGCGGCGAAATCTCGGAAATGTAGGCCGGGGCGATGACCGACGCCAGGCCGATGCCCAGCCCGCCCACCAGGCGCCAGAACACCAGGTCCCAGACGCCGAAGGCGAACCCGGTGCCCAGGGCGCTGACCAGGAACAGCAGCGCGCCGAGCTTCATGGCGGGAATGCGGCCGTGCCGGTCCGCCACCTTGCCGGCCAGGAAGGCGCCGGCCGCGCAGCCCAGGAGGGCAATGGCCACGGCGAATCCTGTCACGGCCTCGGAGAGCGCGAATTCGCCCTTCAGGGCATCCACGGCCCCGTTGACCACGGACGAGTCAAAGCCGAAGAGGAATCCGCCCACCGCCCCCGCGAGCGCCAGCCAGATCACCCGCCGCGGAATCCCGGTGGTGGTCTGCTCCTGTGCAGTGGGCATGGTTCTCCCTGGGTTTGGGGGTTTTATGGATGCGGTGCGGACGTCGTCGGCTGCGGTACCGGCCAAAGGGGCCGGCGCACACGCGCTAAACAGTGTGGCACGTCACCGCCTTAGGTTCCACTTGGCGCCCCTTGTCCCCTTGAGCGACTGTCCCCTTAAACGCCGGACGACGACGGCGGGCCGTGCCGCCGTCGTCGTCCGTTCAGTGCGCTCCCGGGCCGGGGCACCTGCTAGTGCGCCGGAATCTCCATGCTGTCCCTGTCCTGCGGGGATGCTTTCTGGTCGGTCAGCTTCTTCCGGGGGAGGGCGAAGCTGATGAGGAACGCCAGGCCGGTCAGGGCTGCCGCCGTCAGCATCACCGTGTCGATGGACGTGGCGAACCCTTCGGTGATGGGCCTGGTCAGGGTGCTGTTGGCGGTGTGCAGCCAGCTGGTGTCGTTCAGGGAATCGTTGGATGCACCGTTCTTGAAGAAGTCGTACAGCTTGGTGTTGGCCGGGTCCGACGCGACGGCGGGGTCCTTGAGCACGGCCAGGTAGGCGGGATCCGTGGCGGCGGCCTTCATGCTGTCGGCGATCCGGCTGGCAGCCAGGCTGAACAGCATGGAGATGAAGACGGCGGTTCCCACGGCACCGCCCATGGAGCGGAAGAACGCTGCCGAGGAGGTCCCCACGCCCATGTCCCGCGGCGGAACCGAGGTCTGCATGGCCAGCGTGAGCGGCTGCATGCAGAAGCCCAGGCCCACTCCGAAGAACACCGCAATCAGGCCCGGCACCCACAGGTCCGTGTCCACGCCCAGCGAGAAGCCCATCACCAGGGCCGCCGCGGTCAGGATTCCGGTACCCATGATGGGAAAGATGCGGAACGTTCCGGAGGCGGAGATGGTGCGGCCGGCCGTGATGGATCCGAACAGGATGCCCACCGTGAAGGTGATCATCATCAGGCCGGCTTCGGTGGGGGTGAGGCCCTTCACCAGTTGGAGGTACATCGGGAGCATGGCGATGGCGCCGAACATGCCGATGCCGATGATGAAGTTCAGCAGCGAGGACAGGCCGAACGTGACGTTGTGGAAGAGCCGCAGCGGGATGAGTGCGTAGTCGCCGGCGCGTTTTTCCGCCAGCAGGAACCAGGCAATACCCACCACGCCCAGGCCGTAGCAGAGGAAGGAGTTCAGCGAGGTCCAGCCCCAGGTGCGGCCCTGTTCGGCCACCAGGAGGAGGGGAACGATGGCCACGGTGATCGCTGCCGCGCCCCAGTAATCGATTTTTTGCTTGAGGTGCTTGGCGGGAAGGTGCAGGAACAGGAACACCACCGTCAGGGCCGCCAGTCCGATGGGAATGTTGATGAAGAACACCCAGCGCCAGCCGTCAAAGCCCAGGATGTTGGCGGAACCGGCGAACGCGCCGCCCACTACCGGACCCAGGACCGAGGAGATTCCGAATACGGACATGAAGTAGCCCTGGAACTTGGCGCGGTCCTTGAGCGAGACGATGTCGCCGATGATGGTCAGCGCCAGGGCGAGCAGGCCGCCGGCGCCCAGGCCCTGGATGCCGCGGGCAATGGCCAGTTCAGTCATCGAGTGCACGGACCCCGCGTAAAGCGAGCCCACCAGGAAGACGGCGATGGCGGTCAGGTACAGCGGGCGGCGCCCGAAAATGTCGCTCAGCTTGCCGTAGAGCGGGGTGCTGACCGTGGACGTGATCAGGTAGGCGGTGGTGGCCCACGCCTGCAGGGAGAGTCCGTCCAGGTCGTTGGCGATGGTGTAGATGGACGTGGAGACGATGGTCTGGTCGAGGGATGCCAGGAACATGCCCAGCATCAGGCCCACCATTACGGTGACGATCTGGCGTCGTGTCAGGGTTTCTCCGGCGCCTGGCGCGGCAGTGGCTTTGGACATGGGTGCTCCAAGGGAAGAAAAAGGATATAAGCAGCGATAGTTGCTTTCAGTAACTATCTTACCGGCTCTTTCTATTCCCGGCCGTGCGATTTTGTTGCTGAAGCTTTTGCCCAACCGCCCCTACGGTTCCACGAGGATGCCGTCGGGATCGCACCAGACGGTGGCTCCGGGGCGGAACGTCACGCCGTCGATCACCACGTCCACGTCGATCTCGCCGGCTCCGGCCTTCTGGCTCTTCCTGGGGTTGCTTCCGAGGGCCTTGACGCCGAGGTCCAGTTCAGCGATTGCCAGCCGGTCGCGGATGGCGCCATTGATGACGACGCCGGCCCAGCCGTTGGCCACGGCGCTTTCGGCGATCATGTCCCCCATCAGGGCGGTGCCCAGCGAGCCGCCGCCGTCCACCACCAGGACCGCGCCGTTCCCCGGGGAGCCGAGCGTGGACTTCACCAGGGCGTTGTCCTGGAAGCAACGGATGGTCCGGACCGGACCGCTGAAATGGGACCGGCCGCCCAGGGACTGGAACTGCAGGGACACCGATGCCAGTGCGTCGCCGCGCTCGTCGTAGAGATCGGCAGTGTTCATGGCCGGAGCGGATCCGTTTCCTGCTGGTGTGGTCACGTGGCTCTCCTCGCGTAATGGTGGACTGTGCGCATTCGGCGCCCGGCACAGGGCGGCGCGTTACCGCCAACGATAGTCTGATCCCACCGCCAACCGGCCGTTCCAGGGGGAGCCAAACCAATGAGTGTGTCCAATACGCCCGCGCCGGACGGCACCTTCGCGGCCCAAACCCCGGCGGCAGCGCTCGCCGAACCGGTTGAGCGGGTCACTGCCCGCTGGGTGACCGGGCTGGTGCTGGTGAACGTGGGGATCAACGCCGCCTTCTTCGGCCCCATCAACGTCTTCATCGGCCAGCAGGCCATCAGCATCGATGCGCCTGCCAAGGAAGCCATCCTGTCCCTGGTCACGGCCTGCGGGGCCGCCGTGTCGCTGGTGGCCAACCCCTCTTCGGTGCGCTGTCGGACCGGACCACGTCACGGTTCGGCCGGCGGGCGCCGTGGGTGCTGGCCGGGGCAGTGCTTGCCACCGCGGCGCTGCTGGCCATGTCCTTCTCGGGTGCCGTGGCGCTCATGGTTCTCTTCTGGTGCCTGGTGCAGCTGGGCGCAAACGCCGCCTACGCCGCCATCACCGCCGCCGTCCCGGACCGGGTACCCGTGGTCCAACGCGGGGGAGTGGGCGGACTCGCGGCAATGGGCCAGACCCTCGGAATCCTCACGGGGGCGGTCTTCGGCGCCGTGGTCTCCGGGAACTTCATGGTGGGCTACTGGCTCTGCGCGGGTGCGCTGCTGCTCTCCGTGCTGCCGTACCTGTTCCACCGTAACGACCCCGAACTTCCCAGGTCGGAACTGCCGGCTTTCCGCCCCCTCGGTTTCATCAAGGGCTTCTGGATCAGCCCCCGTCGCTATCCGGACTTCGCGTGGGCCTGGCTGACCCGTTTCCTGGTCAATGTGGGCAACCAGCTGACCATCGTCTACCTCCTCTTCTTCCTGCGCGACGTCATCCACTTCGGGGATCCCGCCATGGGGGTGCTGGTCCTGACCGGCATCTATGCCGTGATGGTGATGATCACGGCCGTCGTCGCTGGGCCCTGGAGTGACAGGGTGGGGCGGCGGAAGCCCTTCGTCATCGGATCCTCCGCCACCATCGCCATGGCCGGTGCCATCATGGCGTTCTTTCCCGTGTGGCCCGGTGCGCTGGCCGGTGCCGCGGTCCTGGGCATCGGGTTTGGCGCCTACCTGGCCGTGGACTTTGCCCTGTTGACCCAGGTCCTGCCTTTCGCCGTCAGCCGGGGCAAGGATATGGGCGTCATCAACGTGGCCAACTCGCTGCCGCAGGTGGTTGCTCCGGCTTTGGCGCTCCTGGCCGTGAACTACTGGGGCGGCTACCGGACACTGTTCCTCACCGCTGCGGCAATTGGACTCCTGGGCGCGGTCTTTGTGGTGAAGATCCGGGGCGTCGACTGACCCCTTGGGGGCCTGAAGATAAGGCCGCTGACTGATTAGGTCACGTGCCTGTGCCGTATAGTTGAACCGGGCTGCAGGGCGGTACGGAAGTGGGGGCGCTCCTGGCCGCAGTCCCTACGACACAACCCCGGAATGCTGATGCCCGAGACTTTTTCAGACCATCCGCCCATGGCCGCCAGGCCTTCCGCTCCACGCCAGCGCCTCCGCTACGCACGGATCCTTGATACCGCTGCCGGGTTTGCCCGCACGGGGCTTGATGCCGTGGAACTCTCCCAGGTCGCAGAAAAAGCAGACGTACCGCTGGGCACGCTCTACCGCTACTTTCCGTCCCCCACCCATCTGATGCTGGCGCTGTACCGGCAGCAGCTGGACGAACTGCAGGGAGGTTCCCGCGGCTCGTCCCCGCGCTTCCGGGGCCGCGCTCTTTCCGGCCTGCTGATGGAAATCTTCCATATGCGCGTCATGCAGCCCGCGGTGGAGCAATGCCTCAGCAGGGGCGTGTACCTGCCGGACAAAGACACCACGGACCTCCTGCGCGAGATCGACGCACTCAGCGAAAAGCTCGTGGCCGGCGCCTGCGGTGACGCCGTGGGAGCGCGGGTCCTCCTCCTGACGGTCACTGGTCTGGTCCAGTCCGTGCGGAACCGCCGGCTGTCGCTCTTTGAAGCGGAGGAAGACCTCAAAAAGGCCTGCGGACGGCTGTCCCCGGGAGCCGAGGCCGCGTTAACAGTGAGTCGATCGGCGTAACTGGTCTAGACCAAAAGCTGATTAAATCCGCCATAATCACGTGATGCGGGCCACGTAAACCGCTGCCAAAACGGTTTTTCAGACGCCGGGGCTGTCAAGAGGTGCCACCCGGGCAGTTCGGGACTGCCTACCATGGAGGCACAGGAGCGGCAGGGCGGAAACATCCCCGGCGTTCCCACGGACCCGCCACCCCTGGGTTTCCTGTCGCACTACTTTTCCATGCTGGGCCCGCTGCCGGGCTCCAGTCCCATGTGCCGTGCGCCCACGGCAAGCACCAGGAGACAACGACGTGTCCATTGACGCAATTACCGCCGCCGACAACTCAGCAGCCACTGCCCTGACCGAAGACGAGATCTTCAGCGCCCACCAGGGCGGCAAGCTGTCCGTCACCAGCACTGTTCCGCTGTCCAACAAGCGGGACCTGTCCATCGCCTACACCCCGGGTGTCGCCGAGGTCAGCCGCGCCATCCACGCCAAGCCCGAACTCGCCCGCACGTTGACCTGGGCCGAGCGCCTGGTGGTCGTTGTCAGCGACGGCACGGCCGTCCTGGGCCTGGGCAACATCGGTGCCAGCGCCTCGCTGCCCGTCATGGAAGGCAAGTCCGCCCTGTTCAAGACCTTTGGCGACCTTGACTCCATCCCGCTGGTCCTCAACACCACCGACGTGGACGAGATCGTGGAAACGCTGGTCCGCCTGCGCCCCAGCTTCGGCGCCGTCAACCTTGAAGACATCTCGGCTCCGCGCTGCTTCGAGCTTGAGGAAAAGCTGATCGAAGCCCTGGACTGCCCGGTCATGCATGATGACCAGCACGGCACCGCCGTCGTTGCCCTTGCCGCGCTCACCAACGCAGCCAAGGTGACCGGCCGCGGCCTGGAAGGGCTGAAGGTTGTGGTGTCCGGCGCCGGCGCGGCAGGAATCGCCGTCGCCGAAATCCTCCTCGCAGCCGGTATCACCGACGTGGTCCTGCTGGACTCCCGGGGCGTCATCAACAGCGGCCGGGAGGACCTGGCCGCCAGCCCCGGAAGCAAGAAGGCGGACATCGCCGGCCGCAGCAACCCCCGTGGCATCACCGGCGGCCCCGCCGAAGCCCTCGCTGGAGCCGACGTGTTCATCGGCGTCTCCTCCTCCAAGCTGGACGAGGCACACCTGGCCACCATGAACCAGGACGCCATCGTCTTCGCCCTCTCCAACCCGGACCCCGAAGTCCTGCCCGAGGTTGCCGTGAAGTACGCCGCCGTCGTGGCCACGGGCCGCAGCGACTTCCCCAACCAGATCAACAACGTCCTGGCGTTCCCGGGCATCTTCCGCGGTGCGCTCGACGCAGGGGCCCGCCGCATCACCCCGGCCATGAAGCTGGCCGCGGCCCGTGCCATTGCCGAGCTTGCCGCCGAGGACCTGTCGGCGGACTACATCGTCCCCAGCCCGCTGGACCCGCGCGTGGCGCCGGCGGTTACCGCCGCCGTCGCCGCAGCGGTGGAAGCGGAGTAGGACTCCTTTCCTCCGGAACCACGACGGCGGTGTCTCCTTCCCCGAAGGAGGCACCGCCGTCGGGCGTTTAGGGCGCTGAACCGGGCCACCTAGACTGGGCATCATGAGCTCCGAGACCGTGGTGACCATCCTGTGCGGCCTGGCGATCCTGGTGGGGGTGGCCGGCACGATCATTCCCGTCCTGCCCGGGAGCGTGCTGATCGGTGTCAGCCTGCTGGCGTGGGCCATCTGGGGCGGTGCCGGGACGGCGGGCTGGGTGGTGTTTGCGGTGGCAATGATTTTCGTCGCCGCGGGAATGACGGCAGGTGCCGTCCTGACCGGCAGGAAACTCAAGCAGCACGCCATTCCCAGCCGCAGCATCGTGGTGGCCTTGGTGGCGGGCGTCGTGGGGATGTTCATCATCCCCGTGGTGGGGCTCTTCGTGGGCTTTGCTGCCGGCCTGCTGGCCAGCGAGTTCCTCCGCACGCGGAACTTTACGACGGCGGCGAGGTCCAGCTGGGCCGCCCTGAAGGCCACCGGCGTGGGTATGCTCGCTGAATTCGGGCTCGCCTGCCTTGCTGCCAGCACCTGGGTGATCGGCGTGTGGGTAGCAGCCGCCAACGGGTGACGCCGTTGCGCCGGCACTGCGGCGCGGGTACAACCTAGGTATGACCCAGCCAGCTTCAGCAAAAGGCCGTGCGTCGGCAGAGGATCTTGTCCACGCTTGGATGGAAAAGTACCAGGCGGCCTGGAACAGCAACGGCGCCGATGACATCCGCGCCCTGTTCACCCCTGACGCGGTCTATGAAACCCGTCCCCACGATCCGGAACCCTGGCGGGGCGACGACGGGATCGTCGAAGGCTGGCTCGCCGCACGCGACGAGCCGGCCGACTGGACATTCAGCTGGGAGCTGCTCGGATGCGACGGCAACACGGCCTTTGTCCAGGGCGTCACCGCGTACTCGGGCGGCCGCTCCACGTATGACAACCTGTGGGTCATCAGGTTTGACGGGTCCGGCCGGGCCTCCGCCTTTACCGAATGGTTCATGGCCAGGAACTGACTGCCCTGGGGCCCGGACTGGGGAGGGGGGGGCTCTGAACTCACGGTTAGCATTTAAGGATGAGCGCCGGGGAGACTGCACCGATCTACTGGGACAGCCGCGATCTCACACCTTTCGGACAGGCACAGCTGCGCACTCCGGTCCATGATCTCGCCGGGGGAGTGGGTGGCCTGCTGACCGGTGTCCTGGGTGGGCGGAACCCCGCATTGCTGTCTATCGACGGCGAGGTGCCCCGGCTCAAGCGGCTGATGCCCAAGCCTGCCAAAGCGGTCCACGAAGCCGTCTTCACCAGCCGCGAGCCGGAACGGCTGATCGCCCTGGCGCGCGCCTACCCCGGATGGGCCGGGCTCTGCTACCTGATGGCCGGGCTGCTGGTGTACAAACACGGCGGCTATCTGCGTGCTTCCGAGCTCCTTCAGCGGGGGCTCACCACCAGGAACGACGATGAAGCCAACAGGTACTCCTCCACCTACCTCACCAGGATCGTCACGCGGATCGAGCTGGCTGAGCGGGTGGAGATCCCCGTCCTGTTCAGCGAGGAATCGGTGTTCCTGGCCCTGGCCCACTCGCTGCGCGAGACCGGCCGCACCGAGGCTGCGCTCGACTCGCTGACCGGGCTGCCGCCGTCGCTTCCCATGGCCCTGGCCCGCTGCTCCCTTGCCCTCAGCCTGGGCCGAAGCCGCACGGTCATCGACTGGACGGAGGGACTGCTGAACGCGGACGACCTCTCCGCTGCCCTGCTGCTGGTCCGTGCCCGTGCCCTGCGGAGGGAAGGCCGGCTGGACGCGGCCCACCAGGCGATCGCCGAGGTCCTCCGCCGCCGCAAGACGCACCTTGCGCTGCGCAATGACGCCTTGACGGACCGGGCGCTGCTGGTCCTGGAATCGAGCCGACGCTCGCTGAATCCGCGCGACTGGGGACGCCGGCACGGTGACCCTGAACCCCAGCGGGAGCTGGAGGCTCCGGCGCCCATCCGCAAGGATGAGGAAATGCGCCGGATCTGGGAGCAGGACTGGAGGGAACTCAGCGGGGATTAGGACCCGCTGGCCTATGAGCGGTTGGCCAGGAAGGGCAACAGTTGCTCGCCGAGCAGCACAGTCCCCAGGACCACCATGATGATGCCGCTGGCCAGGGTTACCGCGCGCGCTGCGCCGGGCCTGCTCTGCAGCAGCGTGCGCGACAGCAGGGCCACCACCGTATAGACCAGGCCCGCCAGCGCCACGAACGTCATGCCCAGGAGGCCCGACTGCACCGGCACGGGCAGCGACGCATCGGCGCTGACGAACTGCGGAATGAGGGCCACATAGAAGAGCAGGCCCTTGGGGTTGATACCGCTGGTGCCCATGCCCTGCAGGAAGGTGCGCAGCTGGGTCCCCGGCCCGACGGCGGCATCCGCACTGAAGCTCGCACAGCGCCAGGAGCGCAGGGTTCCCACCCCGAGCCACAGCAGGTACCCCGCGCCGGCCAGGGTTATCCAGCCAAGGACGCCGGGCATGCCGGCCAGCACGGCGGCCAGGCCGGCCACGAGCAGGGCGGTGTGCAGGACGTAGCCGCCGCAGAGCCCGGCCACCGCGGGCACGAAACTGCGCTGCCGGAGTCCGGCCGCGATGGTGTACGCCCAATCCACTCCAGGCGTGCAGGCCAGGGCTGCGGCCACCACCAGGAAGGCCAGGAACAGCTGCGGATTCATCGGTTTCTCCTGTCGAACGTCTCTCAGGAGCAACCATAGGAAGAATGGCACCAAAAGTGCTGTCCCTTTTTCGCGCGCCTCGCAGCAGAGGCAGTATGTTTATTGCGTGCTGGACAACATCGACAGAAACATTTTGCGACACCTTCAGGAAGATGGCCGGATGACCGCCACCGCCCTCGCCTCGAAGGTGGGCCTGACCGTGGCGCCCTGCCATCGGCGGCTGCGGGACCTGGAGCAGTCCGGAGTCATCCGCGGGTACAAGGCGGACGTCGACCCGGCTGCCGTGGGCCTGGGATTCGAGGCGATCGTGTTTGTCACGCTCCGGCAGGTGGACCGGCCCACCATGGAGATCTTCGAGAACCGGGTGGCGGACAACCCGAACATCGTGGAGGCCCAGCGGCTGTTCGGATCCCCGGACTACCTGCTCAAGGTCATCGCGGCGGACCTGCCCGCCTACCAGCGCTTCTATGACACCGAACTCACATCGCTGCCCGGCGTCGAGCGGCTGACTTCAACACTCGTCATGAAGAACCTGAAGTCAAACGCCGGACCGCCGGTCTAGGCGTGGCCCGGCGGGTCAGGGTGCGGGGAGGACGTGGACGATGATCACCTGGGTGTCCTTGCTGCCGTCGTAGCGGAGATCGTAGTTCACCACCAGCCCGGTGCCGGTCCCGGGCGTGATGGAGAAGTCGCTCTTGGAGCCGGGGTCCGCCTGGGTGCTGCTGATCCATTCCTCGGCCGCATCCGCAGCTATCCCGTACCGCTGCACGCCGTCCCTGATCAGCTCGAAGTACTCCTCGGGTGAGCCGGCGGTGAGGAAGTAGGTCACCTCGCTGAAATCCGTGCGCGAGTCCGTGGTGTTGAAACGGATCCGGTCCGTTTCGGCCGTGATCTCACCGCTGGGCGCCAGGATGCTGAGGCTGATCTTGCCTAAGTCCCGGGTGTTGATCTCCGGGCCGTAGCTGTCCTTGGTGACCCGCACTGCCTCCTTCTCAAGGCGCCCCGAGCTCATGTCCAGGCGGGCCGTCCGGCTGTTGCGGATGCTTTCCACACCGGCGGCGTCAAGGGTGGAGAACGAAGAGGTTTTCACGGTGCTCCCTGCAGAAGATGAAGTGGCGGTGGTGGGGTCGGCCGGAGCCGGCGCGGCGGCCTGGCAGCCGGTCAGGACAAGGAGGGACATCAGGGCACTGGCGACGGCGGCGCACGGCCCGGGTGCGGCGATGCGGTGGGTGGCAGTCACTGGTGGACCTCCGCGTCGAAGCCGTCAAGGAACCGGTCCATGATGCCGGGAATATTGTTGGTGGGCCGGTATTGGGCCACCCTCCCGTTGAAATCGGAACCGATAATCTGTGCAGCACCCTCGGGGTCCGTGGCCAGAAGGTGCTGGTAGGCGGGGAGGGTGTCCTGCCTGATGAGGTTCCAGCGCTGGTCCGCGTTGGCGATGTTTCCGTCCGGGAAGCCGGTGGTGAAGTCGGTGCGGAACTGGGCGGGATTGTCCCAGCTGGTGAAGGGGATGTTTTCCGGCCCCGGGCTTTCCACGCTGAAGGTGTAGGGAAACACCTCGGGGTAGCTCCTGGCTCCCGGGATGGATGGTTCCCCGGCGAGCGTGACCATGTACGTAACCGCTTCGCCTCCGGGGTGGCTGCGCATGGCGTCGTAGTCGTCCGCGATGATTTCGTTTTGTTCGCGGTAGAGGAGTGTGGTGTTGCCCTCGCGAACCTGGCCGGGATCGCCGGAATCGATCTGCGCCCACGCGTTGGCCGTGGCCTGGTCGATGGCGCCCGAGTCGCGAAGACGGTTGATCTCCGCGATGCCGCCGTCCATGTACGCCTGGTGCTGGCGGGCTTGGTCCAGGAAGATTTCCTTGTTCATGTCCAGCATGCTGGTCTCATAAAAACGGATTTCGTCGTCCGTCATGCCTGCGAGCTGTTCCAGCTGGTCAAGGACCGGGAGCGGGATGTCAGAGGCGGGGTTGTCGGTGATTTGCTGGGCCAGGTCCCGCAGCATGGCCATGTCCCGGAAACCGCCGGCGAAGGACGGGCCAATCATGTTGGCCATGCCTGCCCACTGCAGGTCGGGATTGGCAAGGTAGGCGCGGCCGTAGAAGTCATAGACCTTGGCGATGGTCTCCCAGTTGTATTCCGTGCCCTTGGACGTGTCCCAGTCGGCTGGATCGATGCCCATCGCCAGCATCGCCTGCCCGTTCCAGTAGTCGTTGAGGAAGTCCTGGTACCCCTTGGAGTTCTTGCTGATGAGGCCCGAGTCCGCGGCGGCATCCATGGCGGCTTTGGCAGCTTCAGGGTTTGCCTGGGCCCACCGGCGGAACTCGTCGCTTTGCAGGTAGGCGCGCCGCTCGGCAGGCGTCATGGCGGTGAGGATATCCGTCAGGTCCTGCGCGCTTGCCCCGCCGGTCCCGCCAGCCCCGCCGGTCCCGCCAGCCCCGCCCGCTCCGGCCCCACCGGCCCGCTCCGGACCCACCGGCGCCGCCCGGACCGCTGGTGCTTGCCTTCTCTTGTTCGTCCGCATTGGCCAGGAGCGTCCTGGCTGCCGATTCAAGCCCTGACGTGGCCGACCTCAGCAGTTTCGCGTGCGATGCCGTCCACTCGCTGCGGAATCTGTCGCCGTCGCGCCCTTTCCAAAGGCCGGAGCCGATGCTGCTGCCGAGCTGCTGCCCCAGGGCATTAAGCCGGTTGGCGCCGGCTGACAGCTCCTTGGCCAGTTGCCGCAGCTGCGCCACATCCGCGCCGTAAAAGTTCCCCGCCATGTTGTCCCCCTGTTGGCTCTTCCGTGCCAGCCTAGCCGGGCAGCCTGCGGGCGGCGATGGGGAGAGGTTCCCTGTGGGCCGCCGGCTATTCCGGCCGGCCTTTCAGGAGCCCGGTGGTCCGGTATGGGATGACCTCGCGAAGGAACATGCTCGTGGAGGTACGGACAATGCCCGGGCAGAGCCGGATCTCCTCGGACACCCGGTACAGATCGTCCGGGCTCTTGGCCACCACGCGGATCAGCAGGTCGGTGTCCCCGGCAGGGGCATGGCATTCCAGCACTTCCGGGATGTCGCGCAGCGCCGCGATGGCCTCGTTGAGGTGGCTCTGGTCCAGTTCAGCGCTCACGGCGGCGGCCACGCCGCGGCCCAGTGCCGCTGGGAGCACCCGGCTGCTGTTGGGGCGGAGGGCTCCGGATGCCGCCATCCGCTCCAGCCGGCTTTGGACGGTTCCCCGGGCAAGGCCCAGGCGTTGCGCGAGCACCATGATGGGAACCCGGGGATCCTCGTCAAGGGCGCTGAGGATGCGCCGGTCGGTGGGGTCCAGTTCCTGCAATCTGATCACTTCCTGTCGCTGGGAACTCCATGGATTGGTCAGTCTGACCAACTGAAGTACTGGTGGTTGTCCCAACTGTAGGGTTTCTGCTGGAATAGTGGCAACAAGGGCAAAAGCTACCGCTGGTCCCCCGCAGGCTACAGGTTCCCCGGCACACCACCCGGCTCCTGGACACCGTTTCCCGCAAGGAGGCTGCCGCTGATTGAGGCTTGTTCACACCACGCTCATTCTGCAAACACGGCAAGAGCCCCTGAGCTACCGACGCCCGGTTCCCGGAAGTCATCGGTAGCTGAGGGGCTCTTGTGTGCTTCCGTCTAGGGTTGTTCCATGACTTCCGCCGGCCGCTTTGCCCCCAGCCCATCCGGTGAACTCCATGTCGGGAACCTTCGAACCGCAATCCTCGCCTGGCTTTTCGCCCGCTCCACCGGCCGCCGATTCCTGCTGCGGGTGGAGGACCTGGACCGCGCCCGCGCCGGTGCGGAAGCCGTGCAGCTGCGTGACCTGGCGGCGGTGGGCATCACCTGGGACGGGGAGGTGGTGCGACAGACCAGCCGCGGATCCGTTTACGCCGAGGCGATCAACCGGCTTCAAGCGGCGGGGCTGACCTACGAATGCTTCTGCACCCGCCGTGAAATCCAGGAGGCGCCGTCCGCGCCGCACGCTCCACAGGGGGCCTACCCCGGCACCTGCCGCAACCTGGACCGGGCAGAGCTCGACGACAAACGGTCCACCCGGCCTGCGGCTATCCGGCTGCGCGCCGACGTTCATGACTACACGGTGCAGGATGTCATGCACGGGACGTTCACCGGCGTCGTGGATGATTTCGTGCTGCGCCGGAACGACGGCGTGACCGCCTACAACCTTGCCGTTGTGGTGGATGATGCCGCGCAGGGCATTGACCAGGTGGTCCGCGGCGACGACCTGCTCCCGTCCACGCCCCGGCAGGCCTACCTGGCCTCCCTCCTGAATATTCCCGTACCGGAATATGTGCATGTGCCCTTGGTGGTGAACCGCGACGGCGTGCGGCTGGCCAAGCGCGACGGCGCGGTCACGCTGGCGGACCTTGGCCAAGCCGGCGTAACAGCCCGGGAGGTGCGGAACCTGCTGCTGGAGTCCCTGGGGTTGCCCGCCGGAACACTGGACCAGGCCCTGCACGCCCTCGACCCGGCACAGTTGCCCCGCGAACCCTGGGTGTGGCCAGGGATGGAGCGTCCGCCGGCTGGCTAAGCTTGGTGGATGTCAGACGAGCAGATTCCGGCCCAGGGCCGGACGCCAACATTCACGGTGGAAACCGCCAAAGTCCTCGCCGAGGTGGCCCACAACCGGCAAAAGGACAAGCTGAAGCGGCCCTACCGGGACCACGTCCTGGCCGTCGGAGATGCCCTGGCGGACTTCGACGACGAGATCCGGATCGCGGGCTACCTTCACGACATTGCCGAGGACACGCCGATGACACGGCAGGCCCTGCTGGAGATGGGCGTCCCTGAGCGCTCCGTGGACATCATTGAGCGCGTCACCAACCGGTTGCACAGCAACCCCGACGATTACCAGTCCGGCATCCGTGAGATCGCCGAGGACCATGACGCCGCCTTGGTCAAGATCGCCGACAACGCGCATAACTCGCTGCCTGAGCGTGTCGAGGCGCTGGCGGCGAAGTGGCCGGACAAGCCTCCGGTGACCAAGTACCGGGATGCCCGGCCCGTGCTCTATGCCGCCGTGGAGGTGGACGAGGTCCGGAAGATCCTGTCGCGGGCCAATCCCTGGCTGCTGGAGGAATTCGACGCGCAGCTGGACGAGGCGGACGACACTGACTACGAGAACCTCCGCTACGACACCGGACCCGGATTCCGCTCCATGTAGACCAGGAACTCCTCCGCGAACCGGCGGACGCCGTCCCATTCCGTATAGATGTAGTCCCGGCCGGTATCGGTATCCGGGCTGCCCTGGCTGCTGACGATCCTCTTCATCAATATGCGCTTCAGGAACCCGTACTGGGTGTAGAGGAGTGCACCGCCGAACATCGCCACCTTGTCCGGCCGCCAGCCGGTGCCGTCCTCGAATTCCGCGACGTACTTTTCCGCGTCCTCCGGGTCGCCGTGGGCTGAGAGGCTGACCGAAAACAGGGCGGCCGGCAGGTTCTGCAGGGCGGGCAAGTTCCTGCGGACAAAATCGGCCACGTAGCCTTCGTGTTTTCCGGCATGGACCGAGGCGCCCACCATGACGGCGTCATAGCCGTCCGGGAGGTCGTGGTCAGCGTGCTTGAGGTCCAGTGTGTCGGCCTGGTGGCCGTGGGCCTGCAGCACGTCGGAGATGTAGTCGGCGATGCGGGCCGTCTGGCCCTCCGAGGTTCCGTACGGGATCAGGATCTTTGCCATGGGCACCACTTTGGCGGTGCGCAGCAGCCGGGCAAAGAGGCAAAGGTCCCCCACGCCCCGGCCGGAAGGCCGGCAGGCTACACCCGTCCCAGGGCTTCGATGTCCTCCAGGAAGTCCGCCTGCACCTCGGCGCTCACGGTCGTCCGGGTATCACCAATGGCGTCGAGGTAGTCCTGGGTTGAGGGACCCTTCCGGACCGCCTCCCGGACCGAAACGTCGCCTCCCGAGGCCAGCCCGCCGTCGTCGTACACTGCTTTCTCCAGCGCCCGCTGGGACGCGCTGCGGGCGGCATACTCAATGTCCGCCGGCGAAAAGCCCTCCGTGCGTTCCACTAGGAGCTCCACGTCCACGGCGTCCACCACGGCCGCGGGGATGAAGCGCTGCCACATGGCCTCGCGCGCCTGCCGGTCAGGCAGGCCGATGGGGATGACGTAGTCGAACCGGCCGTGGCGCAGGAAGGCTGAGTCCAGGGCCCGGATGAAGTTCGTGGCGCACACCAGGAGCCGGCCGGGCTGTTCGCGGAACGCGGGGATGATTTTCAGCAGCTCGTTGGTGACGCCCTGCAGCGGCGACGGCGGATCCCCGGCCCGCTGGGACGCGATCTCCTCCACCTCGTCGATGAACACCACGGCGTGCTCCAGCTCGGCGATCTCCAGGAAGGTTTCGCGGAGCGCGCCGGCAAGCCCCTGGGGATCGCCGGCCAGCCGGGAGGGGAACACTTCCACGAACGGCCATTCGAGCCGGGACGCGATGGCCTTGGCGAAGGTGGTCTTACCCGTGCCGGGCGGGCCGAACAGGACGACGGCGCGCGGCGGCACCACGCCGAATTCATCAGCCAGGTCCGCCTCGGCGAGCGGAAGCACCAGGCGGCGTTCGAGCAGTTCCTTTTCATTGCGCATGCCGGCCACGTTTTCCCACAGGTCGCGGGCCAGGACGCGGCCGCCGAGCTGGCCGAGGGCGCCCAGTTCCTGGCGCTGGACCGGGATGGTGCGTTCGAAGTAGCGGAGGTTCTTCTTGAGCGCGAAGCCGCGGCCCAGGAAGGCCTCCACCCGGGTTTCGGATTCCGGCATCAGCGCCGAGAGCTTGTTCAGGCCGTGCGGGGCCATGCGGTTTTCGACGGCGGCCAACAGTGAGGTGCCGATGCCGCGGCCGCGGTACTCGGGCAGGGTGGCCAGGAACACGATCCAGCCCTGGTCGTGGGCGGCACGTCCGACGGCGGCGCCCACCACCTGCTCACCCAGCACCGCCACCACGGCGTGGTCCTTCTCGCAGGAGGCGAGGACCTCGGAGAGGGCGTAGACGGGCTCGACGTTGTTGGCCTTCAGCGTCTCCCACAGGTGCAGGATGCCGTCCAGGTCAGCCGAATGGAAATCCCTGATCCGCCAGTTGGTCATGGGTCTACTCCTGTTGGTTCGTCGTTGAGCCAGCCGTGTTCGGGTCAGCGTTTGGCACCTGGAAGTGAGCTTATGCGAACCCGTCGCCCGGGAGGGTTGCGGCGGCGTTGCATGACTTCCTTTCAGAGGCCCAGCGCGTCCATGGTGTGGCGCAGGGTGTCCGCGGAGTGCCGCAGTGCCGCCAGTTCGCCGTCGTCCATGGGCGTTTCCAGGACGCGGTGCACGCCGCCGCGGCCCACCACGCTGGGCAGGGACAGGGCCACCCCGGAGATACCGTGAAGCCCCGACAGGACGGTGGAAACCGGCAGGACGGCATTGTCGTCGCGCAGGAGCGCCTCCACGATGCGGGCGCCGGACAGGCCGATGGCGTAGTTTGTGGCGCCCTTGCCGGCGATGACCTTGTAGGCGGCCTGCACCACTTCCGTGGCAGTGCCGGCGAGGTATTCGGGCGTGAAGATCCGCTCGCCGCCTTCTGTCCACTCGCGGATCGGCACCGGGCCAATAGTGGCGCCGGACCAGAGCGGGAATTCGGTGTCGCCGTGCTCGCCCACCATGCTTGCGTGGACGCTGGAGACGGAAACCCCTGCCCGGCGGGCCAGCAGCCAGCGCAGCCGGGACGTGTCCAGAACGGTGCCGGAGGAGAAGATCCGTTGCGGGGGCAGTCCGGAAATACGCTGGGCCGCCACCGTCAGGACGTCGCACGGGTTGGTCACCAGGACATAGACGGCGTCCGGTGCCCGCTCAAGCAGCGGCGGCATCAGCTGTTCCAGGATCCGCACATTGGTGCCGGCCAGGTCCAGCCGGCTCTGGCCCGGGTTCTG
The DNA here is from genome assembly GCF_902506025.1 of Arthrobacter sp. 8AJ. Lineage (NCBI taxonomy): Bacteria > Bacillati > Actinomycetota > Actinomycetes > Micrococcales > Micrococcaceae > Arthrobacter > Arthrobacter sp. 8AJ. The sequence continues at coordinate 250,032 of NZ_LR733289.1, forward strand.
CTTGGCGCCGGCCGTGATGACCACGACGTCGGCGCCTTCCGTGACAGCGATATCCCCGCCGCCCGCAACCGTGGCCGACGCCGCAGCGAACTGGCTGCCATGGGCAAGGTCCAGGGCTTCCGCCTCCGCCTTGGGCGCGTTGACATCGAACAAGGCAATGCTGCTGGCCGAACCACGGATCAGTGCCGCGTATGCCAGCGAAGTGCCGACGCTGCCGGCGCCCACCACCGCGAGTTTGGATCCTGGCATGATGCCCTTCCTTCCCGGAGTCGTTGAGTGTGTCCTACCCGAAGAGTAGCGTGGCCCACATCACTCAACATCCCCTTTAGGAGCCACCATGCCACATCTGGGACGCCGGCTCGCAGCTGTTACTGCGGCGCTGGCGATGAGCGTCACCACGGGGGCCATCAGCCCCGCTTCGGCCGATCCGCGGCAGACAGACAAGGACCCCACGGCCACCGGCTACGGCGGCGCGGTCAGTACGGTGGACCCGGAAGCATCAGCGGCAGCCAGCGAGGTCCTCCGCAAGGGCGGGAACGCGGTGGATGCGGCCGTTGCCGCGGCAGCCACGCTTGGAGTCACCGAGCCGTACAGCGCCGGGATCGGTGGTGGCGGCTATTTCGTCTACTACGACGCCAAGTCCGGAAAGGTCAGCACCATCGACGGCCGGGAAACGGCGCCGGCAGGAATCAAGCAGGATGCCTTCATCGATCCCGCCACCGGCAAGCCGTACCGGTTCACCCCGGAGCTCGTCACCAGTGGCGTCTCCGTGGGCGTTCCCGGTACGCCCGCCACCTGGGAGCGGGCACTGGAACGCTGGGGCAGCATCAGCCTGGGGGACGCACTGAAACCTGCCATCAAGGTGGCAGACCGCGGGTTCGTGGTGGATGAGACGTTCCGCAGCCAGACCGCAGACAACCAGGCGAGGTTCGAGGCCTTCACCTCCACCAAGGACCTGTACCTGCAGGGCGGCAAGCTGCCCGAAGTGGGCTCGGTCTTCCAGAACCACGACCTCGCGGACACCTACCGCCTGCTGGCCCGCAAGGGCATGGGCGCGTTCTACACCGGCCCGCTCGCGGAGGAAATCGCCAAGACGGTCCAGAACCCGCCCAAGTCCCCGGACACCAAGCTCCCCGTCCCCGTGGGTTCCATGACCACCGATGACCTGGCCGGCTACGAGGCCCTGGACCAGGACCCGACGCACGTGAACTACCGCGGCTATGACGTTTACGGCATGGCACCTTCAAGCAGCGGCGGCACCACGGTGGGGGAGTCGCTGAACATCCTGGACGTGTTCGACCTGCCGGCACTGAAGAATGACCAGCCGGCCGTGCTGCACCACTATCTGGAGGCCAGCGCCCTGGCCTTCGCGGACAGGGGAAAATATGTGGGTGACCCCGCCTTCGTGGACGTGCCCACCGAATCGCTGACCGATCCCGTCTTCGGCAAGGAACGCGCCTGCGAGCTTGACCCCAACCATGCGGCACCCAAACCCGTGAAGCCCGGCAACGTCACCTCCTACGACGGAAGCTGCCCGGCGGAACCGGCCGCGCTCGCCGATGAGAAGGACACAGAGAACATCTCCACCACCAACATGACCGTCTCGGACAAGTGGGGCAACGTGGTGGAGTACACGCTGACCATTGAACAGACCGGCGGCTCCGGCATGGTTGTTCCCGGCCGCGGGTTCCTGCTCAACAACGAGCTCACCGACTTCTCCACGGTTTACAGCGCCGAGGACCCCAACCGGATTGAGCCGGGCAAGCGGCCGCGGTCGTCCATGTCGCCCACCATCCTGCTCGAGGACGGCAAGCCGTTCCTGGCACTGGGCTCCCCGGGCGGCTCCACCATCATCACCACGGTCCTGCAGACCATCGTCAACCGCATTGACCTGGGCATGAGCATCCCGGATGCCATTGCGGCCCCCCGGGCTTCCCAGCGGAACACCGAGAAGGTAACCGCAGAGCCGGCGTTCATCGACAAGTACGGCCCGGCCCTGACGTTCCGGTTCGGCCACATCCTGACGCCGTCGGGTGACTCGTTCACGTCCGCCTCGGAGATCGGGGCCGCCACCGCCATCGAGTTCCTCGACGACGGACGGACCCTGGCCGCAGCCGAGCCGGTCAGGCGCGGCGGCGGATCAGCCATGGTGGTCAAGCCGTCCAAGTGACGGGCTGAGCCACCTTTAAACCCCGACGGCGGCACTTGGGTTCCGGACTTCCAGAACCCAGGTGCCGCCGTCGGACGTTTAAGGCAGTTACTTCTTGAAGGTGTCAGCCGCCGCGTTGGCCACCACCGGGGACGTCCCGGTGAAGCCTTCGCGGGTTTCGGCGATTTGGCGGATGCGGTGGCGGCAGGCGTACCAGCCGAGGACCATGAGGACGGACGCGATGGCGGTGACGAGCATGGTCAGGGGTGAGTCGATGAAGACCATGATGAGGACGCCGACGAGGAAGAGCAGGGAGAGGTAGCCGGTGTAGGGGGCACCGAACATGCGGAAGGAGGGGCGTTCGACCCAGCCTTTGTCGGCCCAGCGTTTGAGCTGGATCTGGCACAGCACGATGGTGGCCCAGGTCATGATGATGCCGACGGAGGCGATGTTCAGGACGATTTCGAAGGCTTCGGCCGGGACGAGGTAGTTCAGCGGGACCCCGAGGAGGGAGACGACGGCGGTGATGGCGATGCCGCCGTAGGGGACGCCTGCCTTGTTCATGCGGGAGGCGAACTTGGGAGCGGAGCCGTTGACGGACATGGAACGCAGGATCCGGCCGGTGGANTGGCACAGCACGATGGTGGCCCAGGTCATGATGATGCCGACGGAGGCGATGTTCAGGACGATTTCGAAGGCTTCGGCCGGGACGAGGTAGTTCAGCGGGACCCCGAGGAGGGAGACGACGGCGGTGATGGCGATGCCGCCGTAGGGGACGCCTGCCTTGTTCATGCGGGAGGCGAACTTGGGAGCGGAGCCGTTGACGGACATGGAACGCAGGATCCGGCCGGTGGAGTAGAGCCCGGCGTTGAGGGAGGACAGGGCTGCGGTGAGGACCACGAGGTTCATGATGACGTCCACGCCCTGGACGCCGATGGAGCCGAAGAACGTCACGAAGGGGCTGACGCCTTTTTGGTAGGAGGTGAAGGGCAGCAGCAGGGCCAGGAGGATCACGGAGCCGACGTAGAACACGGCGATGCGGAAGACCACGGAGTTGATGGCCTTGGGCATGATTTTTTCGGGGTTTTCGGTTTCGCCGGCGGCGGTGCCGACCAGTTCGATGGAGGCGTAGGCGAACAGGACGCCCTGCATGAGGATGATCATGGGCAGCAGGCCGTTGGGGAAGATCCCGCCGTTATCGGACAGGAGGCTGATGCCGACCTGCTGGCCGTCCACGGGGGTGCCGAAGATGACGAAGTAGGTGCCGATGATGAGGAAGGCGACGAGGGCGGCGACCTTGATCAGGGCGAACCAGAATTCCATTTCGCCGAAGACTTTCACGGAGACCAGGTTCAGGGCCAGGACCACGACGAGGGCGGTCAGTGCCCAGGCCCACTGCGGGACATCGGCCATCCAGGGGACGTAGTTGCCGAAGAAGTGCATGTAGAGGGCGGCGGCGGTGATGTCCACGATGGTGGTGGTGGCCCAGTTGATCCAGTAGAACCAGCCGGAGACGAACGCGGCTTTTTCGCCGAAGAATTCACGGGCGTAGGAAACGAACGAGCCCGAGGAGGGCCGGTGCAGGACCAGTTCGCCCAGGGCGCGCAGGATCAGGAACGCGAAGAACCCGCACACCGCGTACGCGATGACCAGGGACGGGCCCGCGGCGTTGAGCCGGCCGCCGGCGCCCAGGAACAGGCCGGTACCGATCGCACCGCCAATCGCGATCATCTGGATCTGCCGCGGCTTCAGGTTCTTGTGGTAACCCTTGTCCTCCGCGTGCAGGGACCGCGGCGTTGAGCCGGCCGCCGGCGCCCAGGAACAGGCCGGTACCGATCGCACCGCCAATCGCGATCATCTGGATCTGCCGCGGCTTCAGGTTCTTGTGGTAACCCTTGTCCTCCGCGTGCAGGGAAGTCTCGGACGCATGCGCGTGACCACCATCAATCAAGTGGTCTGGAAGGGGAGTATTAGTCATGGGGGTGTCCTTCGGGGAGCAGTTGGGGGACTACTTGCTGAGGTTTGCCAGGCGTTCGGGGCTCAGGAGTTCCTGGAGCTGGGCGTCGGTGAGGAGCCCGTGTTCCAGGACCAGCTCGGCCACGCCCTTGCCGGTGGCAAGTGCTTCCTGCGCGATGGCCGTGGCCGTGGCGTAGCCGAGGTGGGGGTTCAAAGCGGTGACCAGGCCGATGGACTGCTCCACGGTGCGGCGCAGGTGGTCGGTGTTGGCGGTGATTCCCCGGATGCAGCGGGCCGTAAGGGTGCGGCAGGCTGCCTCGAGGTGGGAGATGCTCTTGTGGAGGCTGTGGACAATGATCGGTTCGAAGGCGTTGAGCTGCAGCTGCCCGGCCTCGGCGGCCATGGTGATGGTGACGTCGTTGCCGATCACCTCGTAGGCCACCTGCGAGACCACCTCCGGGATGACCGGGTTGATCTTGCCGGGCATGATGGAGGAGCCGGACTGCACGGCCGGCAGGTTGATTTCACCGAAGCCGGCACGCGGGCCGGAGGAGAGCAGGCGCAGGTCGTTGCAGATCTTGGACAGCTTCACGGCAACGCGCTTGAGCACGCCGGACAGGTGCACGAAGGCGCCCACGTCCTGGGTGGCTTCGATGAGGTCCACGGCGGTCACCAGGGGCAGCCCGGTGATCTCCGCCAGGTGCCGGCAGGCTGCCTCGGCGTAGCCGGCAGGGGCGTTCAGGCCGGTGCCGATGGCGGTGGCGCCGAGGTTGATCTCGTGGATCAGCAGCTCGGCCTCCGCCAGGCGCAGCCGGTCCTCGCCGATGGTCACGGCGTAGCTGCCGAACTCCTGGCCCAGGGTCATGGGCACGGCGTCCTGGAGCTGGGTGCGGCCCATCTTCACTACGGTGCGGAATTCCAGTGCCTTGGCAGCGCAGGCATCCTCGAGTTCTTCGAGGGCTGCCAGCAGTTCCCGGGCGGCGAAGATGGTGCCCAGCTTCACGGCCGTGGGGTACACGTCGTTGGTGGACTGGCTGAGGTTGACGTGGTCGTTGGGGTGCAGCCGGGCGTAGTCGCCCTTGGGGTGTCCCAGGATTTCCAGGGCCCTGTTGGCAATGACCTCGTTGGCGTTCATGTTCGACGACGTCCCGGCACCGCCCTGGACGACGTCCACCACGAACTGGTCGGCCAGGCGGCCGGCCATGACGTCCTGGCATGCCTGCTCGATGGCGTCGGCGCGTTCTGCGTCCAGCAGGCCGAGCTCGCGGTTGGTGCGGGCGGCGGCCAGTTTCACGGCGGCAAGCCCGCGGACCAGGTGCATGTTGGAGGACAGCTTCTGGCCGGTGATGGGGAAGTTCTCCACGGCGCGGAGCGTGTGCACGCCCCAGTAGGCGTGCACGGGCACGTCCCGGTCGCCGAGGAGGTCGTGCTCGGACCGGACCTGTGCGGGTGCGGCGGTTTCGATGGTTGTCATGGTGTCCTTACAGGGCTTCGTTGACGGGTGCGGACAGGTGATTCAGGAAGTCGGTGGCCAGCAGCCGGCCCACCTCGTGGCCGCCGCCCAGCACCGGGGCCGTGGCGATGCCGGCAAGCGGCTCCGTCTCCACGCCCAGCGCCTCCAGCAGGCGGACGGTGGCGGGCATCCGGGCGCGGTCGCCGCCGTCGGAAATCTTGACGGCCACGGCACCGCCGTCGGGCAGGCCCACCAGCTGCACGCCTTCAAAGCCGTCCTTGGCCACGGCACCGGGCAGCAGGCGCATCAGTGCGGTGACGTCGCGGCCGTCCCCGGCCACCATCCCGGGGTGCTGCTGCATGGCGAGCCCGACGGCGGCTTCCGGGCTGCCGTCGTCGTCCGCTGCAGCCTGGGCGATCCGGCCGAAGGCGCGGGCCATGCCGCGCAGCGTGAGGGCGAACAAGGGAGTGCCGCAGCCGTCTGTGCTGACGGCGGCCGGCTCCTCGCCGGTGAGGTCGGTGACGGTCCGGGCCACCAGCTGCTGCAGCGGGTGGGAGGGATCGAGATAGCCCTGGACGGGCCACCCGTTGATCAGGCAGGTGGCCACCATGGCAGCGTGCTTTCCGGAGCAGTTCTGGGTGATCCGGGTAGCGCTGCCGCCGGTGCTGAGCCAGTCTTCCCGTTCGGCCGTGCCGTAGGGCAGGTCGGTGCTGTTCTCCAGGTCCGTGGGGGCAAGTCCGTGCACTTCGAGGATGCGCAGCGCGCCGTCGCGGTGTGCTGCCGCACCTGAATGGCTTGCCGCGGCCAGTGCCAGGAGGTCGGCGGGAAGCTCAAGGCCGGCGCGGACCATGGCCACTGCCTGGAGGGGTTTGAGCGCTGACCGGGGGTAGAACGGTGCCAGGGGGTCCCCTGCCGATGCCGCCACTGAGCCGTCCGCCGCGAGGGCAAGCGCGGAGCCGTAGTGGACACTTTCCACGAGGCCGTCACGGACGGCGGCGACCAGTGGGGTGTGCTGCGGCAGGGACAGCCCGGCCGGGGCAGCAGTGTGGGCAGCAGAAAACACGGGGGATGGCATGGGGTCCTTGGGAGGGTTGGTTGGATCTTGCTAGCTGTTGAGGATGGAGTCCAGGGCCACGCCCACGGCCTCCAGGTGGTGGGCCATGGCGGCGCGGGCCTCTTCCGCGGAGCCGGTCTCGATGGCGGCAAGGATCTGCTGGTGCTCAATATCGGAAGCATGTTGGCGGTCTGCCACCATGTTCAGCGTCTCGGATTGATGCGCCAGCGCGTCCCGGATGTCAGCCACGACGCTTGCGAACACTTTGTTGCCGCTGGCACGGGCGATGGTGGCGTGGAAGGTGGAGTCCAGGGCCACCCAGGATTCCGGATCCGTTTCGGTGGCCATGGCACCCATGATGTGGCGGAGGGTGTCCAGTTCCTCCTCCGTTCGACGCTCTGCGGCCAGTCCGGCGGCGGGAATTTCGATGTGGGGGCGGGCTTCGGTAAGGTCGCGGGCGGAGTACTGGCCCAACGTGAGGTCGTTGGCCACCTTGCTGGCAATGACAAAGGTGCCCTTGCCGGTCCGGGTGACCGTCAGGCCCAGGGCGGTGCAGGAGCGGAGGGCTTCCCGGATCACCGAGCGGCTTACTCCGTACTGCTGCGAGAGGGTGGCCTCGGAGCTGAGTTTGCTCCCCACCGGGATGTTGCCCGTTTCGATGTCTTGGCGGATGGCGTTGAACACCGCCTCGGCAGCGCTCAGCCGGGCAAGGGGGCGGAACGATGCAGGCTGTCCTGCTGTCCGGCTGTCTGACAGGTTCACGCCTTAAATATGGCACTGGTCACAGTTGCTGTCAAACCCTTCTATGAATACGGGCCCTTGTCCCGCCCTTGGCTGGCCGGGCGCCGCCGTTGCTGCCGCCGTCGTGAACGGACATGCCAGGCGACGAGCGCCGCCACCGCCACTAAGGCGATCACGACGGCGAGGTCCCGGCCCACTGCCTGGGCGACGGTCTCGTACGAGTTGCCGGCGAGGAAGCCCAGCAGGACGAAGCCGATGCCCCAGGCCACGCCGCCCGCAGCGTTGTAGGCGATGAAGCGGCCGTAGGGCATCCGGGACGTGCCGGCCAGGGCGGGCATGACGGCGCGGAAAAATGCCGTGAAGCGGCCCAGGAACACAGCGGACCCGCCTCTGCGCCGGAGGAAGTCCTGAGCGTTTTCCAGCCTCCCGGAGTGGCGGGCCAGCAGCCTCGTCTTCATAAGCCGGCCGCCCAGGTGCTTGCCCACCTCGTAGCCCACGCTGTCGCCGATGACGGCCGCGCACACCACCAGGGCCATCATGGTGCCCAGCTGCACTTCGCCCCGGCTGGCCACCACTCCGCCCAGGACGGCGGCGGTTTCACCGGGGATGACGAAACCCACGAACAAGGCGTCCTCGGCGAACACCAGGCAAAAGACGGCGATGTACGCCACAAGCGGGCTGACGTTCAGGAGTCCGTCAATGAAGCCCGTCATGGCAGTGGATCAGGCCTGGGGTGCCGGGACGGGGCCCAGCTTCGCCAGGAACGGTATGCGGGCCAGCAGCGCCAGGCCAAACCGGTTCCACAAGCCCGTCAGGAACGCCGCACCGGTGGCTGCCGTGAGGAAGGACGCCGTGACGTCGGTGGGATAGTGCACACCGAGGTAGACGCGCGAGAATGCGACGGCAACCGCCACGACGATTCCGAGGATGGCCGCGGGCCGCTGCCACTTGGTGCCGCGGGCCAGCAGGAAGACGGCGATGGCCAGGGCGGAAGCCAGTGCGACGTGGCCGCTGGGAAAGCTGTCGGTGCCCGGTTCGGGGATCAGCGGGTTGAACAGGGCGGTGGAGTCCGGCCGGTGCCTTGCCACGAGTACTTTGAACAGTTCGCTGCTGACCCAGCCTCCCGCAGCGACGAGCCCTGTGGCAACCGCGTTGACAGGACTCCGGCGTACCAGCAGCAGGTACAGGCACAGGGCGGCGATCATCAGCACGCCCCCTGCCGGGCTGAACACCACATTGATGAACATGGCCACACCCGTCAGCGGCGCCGTGTGGTCACGGCTCAGCTCGGCATCCACGGACATGTCCGCAGACGTCAGCGCCGGAATGAACCGCAGGGCCAGGCCGGCGGCCACGATCAAGACAGCCGCCGTGACCGGCACGGCAATCCAGTGCCGGAGCTGGGGCAGGGCCGCCATGCGTACGGCGGCAGCCTCTGCTGGGGATGCCGCCCCGGGGGAGCGGTTGGTGTGGGACGTCAAGGTTCAGCCTGGTTCTTTCGCCGGTCCGGGTACCTACGAGTATGCGCCCGCGTGGCTGAAAGAACCCTGTGACTTTCCCTTACAGGTGCTGGATGCCCGCCCGCTGCATCGCGTCACGATAGGTTTCGACGCTCTTGGCGAGAAGCTCTTCCTGCTTGGCCTCGGAAACAGCAAAGGCCCTGCCGCCGAGGGCGGAGGCCTTGTAGATTTTGATGCCGCTGTTCTTCAGCGATGAGTGGTAGGTCTTCTCAAAGAGGGTTAGGAATGTGGACGCGTCCGTGCCGTGCGCGATGATGGCCGAAACGCGGGAATTGATCTTCAGGAACTGGCGGAACGGGCGGAGCCCATCGGTCTTTTCCTGGACACTCAGCGCGGAGGGGCTGCCGCTCTCACGCACCCAGGGGTAGGCATTCCACGGCATGACGTAGCGGGGGTCCAGCTCGGCCAGCTCATAGATCTGCGTGGCGCGTCGGGCAGCTTCGTCGTCGTTGTTGTGGGAGACGAACCCGGACTCGGTCCCTTTGCCGGGGCTGGCCTGGAGGCTGATGATCCTGCATTCGTCCTCGTCGTGGACGGGGTCGATATAGGGGACAGTGGAACCAGGCTTTTTTTCCATCAGCTCATCGCAAAGTTGGGTTACCTTCGCGATATTCGGTTCCTGTAGCAGGGCCTTTTTTTCGTCCCAATCAATCGTCACGATTTCTCCCTTGGCAGCGAGGCGTCCAGAATCAGGCGTCCTATGTCACTCTACGCTTCCCCGGGAAAGGGTGGACACACCGAGTTCCGCACTACCCTTCCCGGTGCCGGGCAGCGGGCGCGGGATGGTTACTGCCGCCCACGCAGGTGCTGGTTTTGAAGTTCGTCGAACTGCTCGTCGGTCAGTTCGTCGAAGGCGCCTGCTTCCCTCTTGTCGCTGCGTGAGAAGCGGATGAACATGAGGATGATCAGCGGCAGGTCCAGCACCTCGCAGATGAACCACAGCAAATTTCCGGCGAACTGCTGGTCCTGGAGAGCGTCCCGGAACCACCATTGGGGGTTGGGAACGGACATCACGTGGTCGAGCACCTGGCCGTTGAGGCTCAGCAGGATGCCCGGGACCGCATCGATCAGCAACTCGATGAACACGAACATGAATTCAAGGGTCAGGTAGGCGCTGGAGCGCTGGAAATCGGACTCTTCGATGATCGGCAGTGCCATCAGCATGCCCAGCAGCGGCACGCCAACGGTGAGGAGGGCGCCTGCCGCGGGGTCGGTCCGCAGCGTGAAGAAGGCCGGCGTGAGGAACGTGGAGAAGAGGGTCAGTCCCAGCAGGGGCGCGCCAAATGAATTGCTGACGAACCGTACGGGCCTGCTGGACAGGACCTTGTCCAAGGCTGTTGTGCCCTTGGCCGGCAGTGCTGCCCGCGCGAGGGTTAGCGGTTTGCCCAGGCCGATCAGCAGCGGGACGACAAAGAGCAGCAGGGATATTTTGATGGTGAAGGCCCACCGTTGCTGCGCTCCGTATACCCCAGTGAACCCGCAGGTGAGGACGATGAATGAGCCCAGACCCAGGACGTAGAACGCCACCGCCCGCCACACTGGCCATCCCTGACCCCGGCGCGCGGCTGACCGTATTCCCCAGCCGTACAGAATGCCGGCCGCGGCGGCGAAAGCCACGGCGGCCCAGTCGAACTGCCAGGAAGAAACAAGGATCTCAAGGGGTGGCACGCGCCAAGGTTAGCCCCCGTTCCTGAGAGCCGCATGACCGTGTGCCTCATGCAGGTGGGGTGCCGGGGAGTGGTGGTGCTGTGGAGTGGTAGGTGTGGCCCGTGGGGGTGGTGGTTGCAACCGTATGCCGTGGGCCGGGGATGGTTTGTGCGGCCCAGCCTGGGGTTTCTTTGGTGTGGTTGCAGGCTTCGCAGAGGCCTTGGCCGTTTCCGGCGGTGGTGGGTCCGCGGTGGTGCCAGGGGGTGACGTGGTCGTGGTGCCTGATGGGTGCGTCGCAGTAGGGGGTCCGGCAGGTGTCGTCCCGGATTTGGAGGAAGCGTTTCCGTGCTGGCGGGAAGAGCCGGGCTGTGGAGTCCATGGCCGCCAGCTCGCCGGTGCCGGGGGCGGTGTAGAGCCGGCGGACCCAGAGGTTGAAGTCGGTCTCACCAGGAGCTGTGAGGGCGAGGGTGCGTGCCTGTTCGGCGGGGATGGTGCCGTAGCCGGGCAGTCGTGCGGGTTCGGCGCCGGCCTGCAGGAGGGTGTGGTCGGTCATGACGAGCTGGATCTGAACCCCGCTGATCCCGCCGGGGGTGCCGGTGACGCGTTCGACGAGGGTGTCCGCCATGACCTGGCCCCGGGACCGGTGATCCCCGTTCGAGCGGGCCGTGTCGGCGTCCCGGCACAACGCGGCGTACGCGGCGACGCCCTGGGCGGCGGGGAGCAGCGCGGTCAGGCAGGTCATGGTGTCCGGGGCCGGGCGCAGGCTCACGCACCGCTCGCCCACGGCCCGGCTGGCGCGCTTCGCGACCGAGGCGGGGTCCCGCCGGTACGCGGCGGCGCGGACCGCGGCGATGATGGCCCTGTCGCCCAGGCCGTTCAGGGCGCCGGTGTCGGCGGCGAGTTCCTCATCCACGCCGGCCCGGTCCTCGGTGCTCAGGCAGATGGTGTCTTTCACGATCAGGGTGGCCCGCCACTCGCTCAACAGGCCGGTCCGGAACGCGGCGAACGTGTGCGGCATGCCGGTGAGGGTTTTGGCCAGGCCGAGCAACCGGGAACCCCGGGCCGGGGACTCACGCCGGGCCAACGCGATCTGCGCCGCGACCCCGGCACCCTGCCCGGCGGCCGGAACCCCGGCAGCGGCCTGCTCCCGCCGCTGGGACAAATCAAACGCCACGGCGGTATCAGCCTGCCGGGCACCCGCCAAGGACTTCAGATCCTCCAACCCACGAATCTGCTCGATCATGCCCGCACCATCCGCAGGCACCGGGACCCGGGCGAGCAGGTCCAGGACATCCCCAATGGAAGGCACGGCGGGCGGGTATGGCGTGGGACCAACACTGGAAGGTTCGGCGCACCGCACCCCCTGTTGTACTGCCGCCGATTCCAAAACCGCTTCCATAGCCAAAGTCTTCCAGCAGGGTGTGACAATCCCGGCCACCCAAAGTCCCTATGTGGAAAACGCAAACGCAGCAATGGCCCGTGCCATGCGGTTCAATGAATTATGCAGTTCACCAGGAAGGGCCTGAAGGTCGAAGGCTTCGCCGGATTCCGGCCTATCCGAAACCTCGAAACCATGAGGATTCCGCAGGGCACAGGCCTCTTCGCCGTCGTTGTGCCGGAAGACTTCCAGGCGCGCTTTCTCACGAAAAGCACCGCCGGAGTCTTCAAGAAGAAGGACCCTTCCCTCCCCGAAGCCGTGTTGGCCACCGAATGGGTGGACGCCGCGGTCGTTCTCTACTTGGGAAAGGCCGGACCCGGAAGCAAGGGTAACCGGGGGCTTCGGCGCCAGATCCAGGAGTTCGTTGACTTTGGGCAAGGAAAGCCGCCCGGCCACTGGGACGGGCGGCTTGTCTGGCAGCTCGCTGACGCGGAATCACTGGCCGTTGCGTGGAAGGAACTTCCGGCCGGCCAGCTGAGCAGCGCGGAAGCGGGTTACCACGCTGCCTTTGTGGAGGAATATGGCCGGTTGCCGTTCGCCAACCTGGTGCAGGCACGCACCAAGGCGGGTGCCTGACGCGGCAGCACGTCCGCTAGGCAGGGCCCCGCAACCGCTCCATCTCGCGGCGGTCCTTCTTGGTGGGCCGTCCGGCGCCCCGGTCGCGCTGCGGCAACCCAAGCGCTGGAAGGACGGGCCGCGGGGGAGTGTGGTCGGTGAAGCAGTGCGACGCAGCCTCGGCCCCCACGCGTTTGGCAATGAGCCGCCGCACCTCAAGGATCCGCTCGTAGCCTGGCATGCGGACCGTGACGGTATCACCGGTCACCAGTGTTGCCGACGCCTTGGAGGGATTGCCGTTCAGCCGGACATGCCCTGCGCGGCAGGCTGCCGTGGCGGCAGACCGGGTCTTGTAGGCGCGGACGGCCCATAGCCACGCATCGATTCGGACACTGGCGGGAGCAGATGGGAGGCTGGTCATAATTGGCACCGAGTATAGCCCCAGGGGATGCCGCCCCGGGAAGCCGGTCCAGCGTCACTCCACCGTCACGGTGACCCGCTGCACCACGTTGTTTCCCATTCCCTGGTAGTTCCAGTTCTGCTCCAGTGGTTGGGTGGCGCCGGTGATGTCCGTGGCGCGGCAGGCCAGGACGTGTTCACCCGGGTCCGCGACCCAGGGCAGGCTCCACCTCCGCCACGCGAAACCACCTGCCGGTTTATCCAGGTGGGCGGGCAGCCAGGTGCCGTCGATCCCCACCTCGACGGCGGTCACGGCACCTTCCCCGGACCATGCCCGGCCCTCCAGCATCACCGGGCCCGCGCGGAGGAATCGCCGCCGGGTGAAGAAGTCCGGGACCCCCGGCGGGACCATCAACGAACGCACCCTGATCCGCGAAACCGGGCTCCCGCCGTCGTCCGCGGAGCTCTGGTAGCGGTAGGCAACCTGTTGCTGGAACCCGGTGAACGGCGCCCTGGCCACCTCGATGGACTCCAGCCACTTGACACTGGCCATCCCGTACCAGCCCGGGACCACCAGCCGCAGCGGATAACCATGCTGCGGCGGCAGAACGGCTCCGTTCATCTTGTAGGCAAGGACGACGTCGGGACGCAGGGCCTCGCGAATCGGCAGGCTGCGTGCGTAGCGCTGGGGGACGCCGCCCTGCACCCCGGCATCTGCCCCCGTGAACACCACCTCCGCCGCGTCCGGCAGCACACCGGCCTTGCCCAGGAGATAGGCAAGCGGCACGCCGGTCCACTGTGCGGTGCCCACCGCCTCCAGGACCCAGGGTTGGCTGAGGGGCCGCGGCTCCAGGAGCGACCTGCCATTGCCCGCGCACTCAAGGGTGACGGGCACAGTGATGGCCGGGTCGCGGCGAAGCGCGGCCATGCTCAGCTCGAGGGCACGTTCCACTGCGCCGCCGATCCGCAGGTGCCAGGAGGAAACGTCCAGGTCGGGAATGTCGAAGTGCGTGAGGACGTAGTGGAGTCCGGGCGGCGTGACCTCGCGGCGTAGTGCCTCCAGCGGCATGGAATGGTTGCGGGCGGCGAGCTGCAGTTCCTCCTGGGTGAGAGGGCCGGAGGAAGGCTGTGCGGCTGGCGCCGGAGCGGGCGCCGGCTCCTGCCGGGTGGACTGCTGGTTGCTGGGATTCATGGCGGTGCGATTCTGCTCGGCGGACTAAAGTCCCCCCGCCACAGGTCTACGCCGGGCCAACCCGCCCGTCAACGAAATTAACCGGGCTACAGCACCGGCCGGGTCAGGAACTCGGCCAGGCTGATGGGGTCCTGCCCGGTCAGTCCGTGCACATCCGGCGAAAGCCCTGCCATCTCGCCGGCCGCCATGGCCGTGTAGGTGCTGACCCACGCGTCCAGCTGCCACTGCGGGGCGCCGTAGGAAGCCCGTGACGCGTAGGCTTCCTCCACCGTCTCCGGCTGGTAGCGGACCTGCCGCCCCGTGCCGGCGCTCAGCACCTCGGCAGCCTGCGCCATGCTCAGTTCCTCCGGGCCGGTCAGGTCGTACGTCTTGCCCGTGTGGATGGCGGGATCCCGCAGCACGGCGTGGGCGCTGCGGGCAACGTCCTCCCGCGCCACCCCGGAGAAAACACCATCCCCGGCAGGGCCCCGGATCACGCCGTCGTCGCCCGTCATCAGCGGCAGGAAGTCGAGGTAGAAGTTGTCGCGCAGGAAGGTGTACGCCATCCCGGACGCCTTGATCCGCTCCTCGGTGGCGTAGTGGTCCCTGGCCAGGGTGAAGGTGGCATCCGGTGCCGCCCCGTAGAAGGAGGTGTACACCACGTGCTCCACACCGGCAGCCGCAGCAGCGTCCACGAATGCGTAGTGCTGCTGCAGCCGGTCTTCGGCCTCGGCGGCGGACACCATGAACAGGACTTTCGCCCCGTCCAGCGCCTGGCGGGAGGCGGCGCCGTCCCCGTAGGAACACACCACCGGATGCGCATCATCCAGCTGCGGGGCCCGTTCGGCGTCGCGCACCAGCAGGCGCTGGGCGAAACCGGACGCGGCAAGTTGCCGTGCCACCATTCCACCCAGGCCTCCGGTGGATCCGCTGACAGCGAGGTCCGGCAGTTCCGTCGGGGATGCCACTTAGGCTTCCCGGGTAGCCGGCGACTTGGTCTGTGCTGGGTCGCGTTCGGCGAGGCCACCGACGGCGTCGTCGATCCGCTTGAGGACCTCCGCCTCCAGCTTCACGCCGGCCGCGCCCACGCTGTCGGCAATCTGCTCGGGACGGGAGGCGCCCACGATGGCGGATGCAACGTTGGGGTTCTGCAGCACCCATGCCACAGCGAGCTGCGGCATGGTGAGGCCGGCCTCCTGGGCGATCGGCTTCAGTTCCTGCACGGCTGCCAGGACGTCGTCGCGCATCCACCGCTGGATCATTTTGGCACCGCCCTTTTCATCCGTGGCGCGAGTGCCTTCGGGGGCGGGCTGGCCGGGCAGGTACTTGCCGCTGAGGACACCCTGGGCCATGGGCGACCACACTATCTGGGACACGCCCAGCTCTTCCGACGCCGGGACCACCTCGGCCTCGATCACGCGCCAGAGCATGGAGTACTGCGGCTGGTTGGAGATGAGCTGGAAGCCCAGTTCCCTGGACAGCTTGTGGCCTTCGCGGAGCTGTTCCGCTGTCCATTCGCTTACACCGATGTACAGCGCCTTGCCCTGCCGGACGATGTCCGCGAACGCCTGCATGGTTTCTTCCAGCGGCGTTTCGAAGTCGTAGCGGTGGGCCTGGTAGAGGTCCACGTAGTCCGTCTGCAGCCGGCGCAGCGAACCGTTGATGGATTCCATGATGTGCTTGCGCGACAGGCCAAGATCGTTCTTGCCCTTGGGGCCGGTGGGGCCAAAGACTTTGGTGAAGATTTCCAGGGACTCGCGGCGCTCATCCTTCAGGGCCTGGCCCAGGACGGTTTCCGCTGCTGTGTTCGCGTAGACGTCCGCCGTGTCGAAGGTGCTGATGCCGGCATCGAGGGCGGCGCGCACACACTGGGTTGCGACGTCGTTTTCCACCTGTGAACCGTGGGTCAGCCAGTTGCCGAACGTGATTTCCGAGACTTTGAAGCCGCTGTTTCCGAGGTATCTGAATTCCATGTGTTCACGCTAACCCACATGGTTGCTCAGGGTAAGGGCTTAGCCATTCTCCTTGGCCTGCTGCTCCTTGAGTACCTGTTGCGGGCCGGCCAGCGAAACGAGGGACCCAGTATCCAGCGGCGGCAGCGGATGCAGCGGCTGGGGCTTCTTGAAGGACCGCGGCATCTCATGGGGCGGCCGGTGGTTGTGCAGGGCGGACTCCACCAGCGGGGCTACCTCGGAGACCTTGTCCGCGGGGACGGCCGGATCCGGAAGATCCCGCACGTACAGTTTGATTTCCGGCGCAGCCGCCCGCGCCCTGGCCTGGGCGCGCTTGTCGGCTTCCGCGACGGCGGAGGCCCAGTCTTCGGCGAGGACCTGCGGTTCAGGGCGGGCTGCGGCAAGTTTCGGGTGGCGTACGACGGCGGTGCGCAGCGACTCCTTCAGCCGGCCCGGCTTCAGCGCGGCGGCACGTTCCCGGAACGTCGTTCGCGGGCGGGGCTGCCGGGCGGGTGCGCCGGCGGAACCGGCGGAGTCCCGTTTGCCGGGCGCCCGCCCGAGCAGGGTCATCAGCACGACGGCCGTGAGGCGCCCCAGACCCGCGAGGACCAGGGTAATAACCCCGAGCAGGAAGAGGACCAGGAACATCAGGAGAGCCACGCCCATCGTGCCCAGGAAGGTCAGGTTGAGGACGAGAGTGTCCGGGTTCTCCACGTCTTCTCCTCTCTGGCCAACATCCTGGGCCCGCGTGCGGCGCATAAGGCCGGGCGCAAAGCTCCTTCTCCACCATACGGATTTTTGTCCGGCCGTGCCCGGGCGGGCAGGGCCCGGTGCCAGGTTGTAGCGAAGCTGTTACCCGATATGACAGCATCACCGGGTGACCGCATCAATAGATTCCGCAAACTGCATATGTCTGTCCGGAGATCCGTACGCGGCGTGCTGTGGCCGGTTCCATTCCGGCCGGGCGGAGGCCGCCACGGCGGAACAGCTGATGCGGTCCCGGTACAGCGCCTTTGCCCTGCTCGACGAGGCTTACCTTCTGCGCACCCACCATCCGTCCACCGCGCCGGCAGCCCTGGACCTGGACCCAGCCATGGAATGGCGCCGCCTGGACATTGTGGCCACCGGGAACGGGGGCCCCTTCGACACGGAGGGAACCGTGGAATTCAAGGCGTTCTACCGGCACGGCAAGGACCGCGGCGTCCTTCACGAGAACAGCCGGTTCGTCCGGGAGGGCGGGCACTGGCTGTACGTGGACGGCGACATCCTCGCCTGACTACTCCTCGTCGTCGTAAAACTCGCTGTCCGGGGTGAATCCGGCACGGTCAACCTTCCGGTGGAACCGCATGCCTGCCAGGCCGCCGAGCACCGCACCCACGAGCGCCACCGCCGCAACCACTACCGCGGCGATAATGCTGGTGGTGGTCAGCTGCCCTTCATTGATGGGGATGCGCGGAAAGCTGTTCAGGTTGGCCAGGACGTTGAACTGCTGCCCTGCCACGAGCCCCAGGATGGCCACCACAACGGCCGCGATCAGGGCCCAGATCCACACCATGATCCCCTGCTTGACGCCGTTGAAGCGGGCCATGCGGCCTGCCACGTAGCCGCCGCAGTAATAGGAGAGGAACAGGATCACCAGCAGGACGATGATCCCCACCAAACCGACCGTGCCGCTGTTCTGGGCGGCCTGGTTTACGGCCTGGTTGACGTCGGTGTTGCTGGCGAGGCCCACGGCGGTCCCGGCCGCTGCCACCAGTGCGGTCAGCAGGACGGCCATTCCGGTGGCGGTCAGCCAGCCAAAGAAGGCAGAGCCAACCTTGATGCCGCCGAACCGCTCCTTCTGGCGCGCCACGGCAGTTTCCCTGTCTGCCAGGGTTGGGTCCGCCGCGGGTGCCACCACGGGTGTCGCCGTGGTCGGGGCAGGAGCGTACGTCCGCTCGGCCGTCGGCGCCGCATAGTCCCGGTCCACGGCCCGGTCGCGGTCCCTGGGGCGGATCGGTGCCTGGTCCATCGAGCGCGTGGCGGCATCGTCCGCGGCTGCTTCCCGGTGGCCTCCGCCCCGGGTGGTTTCGTCCTCCCGGGCACGGCGGGGAGGCAGGTTCTCTGGGTCCGTTGAGCTGCTCATGGCTCAACTCAACCACCCGCCCGGAGTGATAGCAAGCGTGCTTACTATTTTGTGACCTGCAGTTTTACCGGTACTTCCGGTGGAGGTCCTCCTTGGCGGAAGGCCCGGGCGAAGCGTCGGCGATCCACGGGCCCGTGCCCTCGGATTGGTCCAGGACCCCCACTTCCAGCCATTCATAATCGCCGGCGAGGACCTTGCGCGTCAGTGACTGGTCGGCGTCGTCCGTGTTCCGCCACAGCTGGTCGAAGTATTCGTCCACGCGCACCCTTGCCTGCTCGCAATAGGCGTCGGCGAGCTCGTAGGCGCCGGCGGCCTTGCCAGGGGAGGACTTGAGGAGCATCTCGGCCCGGGAGCAGCAGGCAGTCATGGCAAACAGTTCCGCGCCGATGTCCACCACGCGGCCCAGGAACGCCTGCTTGCGCTCAAGCTTGGCCTGCCACCGGCCCATGCCGTAAAAAGTTTGCCGCGCCAGGCGCCGCGATGAGCGTTCAACGAAGCGAAGGTGCCTGGCCAGCCTGCCGAACTCGCCATACGAGCGGGGGTCCATGCCGGCGCCCGCCACCAGCTTGGGGAGCCACTTGGCGTAGAAGCCGGAAGCGCCGACGGCGGCTTTCGCTTTGTCGGCCAGGCTCGCGTCGAGGGAGGCGAGGTCGCCCGCGGCGGCAAGGTGCGCGTCCACAGCTTCCCGCGCAATCAGCAGCCGCATGATTTCGGAGGACCCTTCGAAGATCCTGTTGATGCGGAGGTCCCGCAGCTGCTGCTCCGCCGGTACTGCGCGTTCCCCGCGGGCGGCCAGCGACTCGGCTGTTTCGAACCCCCGCCCGCCCCGGATCTGGACCAGCTCGTCCGCGATCCGGCAGCTGATCTCCGTGGCCCAAAGCTTTGCGAGCGCCGCTTCGATGCGGACGTCCTTCTGCCCCGCATCGGCAAGTTCGGCGGACAGTTCAAACACCGCGTCCAGGGCAAAGGCCGAGGCCGCGATGAACGCAATCTTCTTGCCCACGGCCTCGTGTTCACCCACGGGCCTGCCCCACTGGGTGCGCGCATTGGACCATTCGCGGGCAATCTTCAGGCTCCATCGCCCGGAGGCCACGCACAGTGCCGGGAGCGCAAGGCGGCCGGTGTTGAGTGTGGTGAGCGCGATCTTCAGGCCCTGGCCCTCGCGGCCCAGCCGGTTGGCGGCCGGCACGCGCACCTGGTGGAAGCGGGTCACGCCGTTCTCGATGCCGCGCAGGCCCATGAACGCGTTGCGGTTCTCCACCGTGATGCCGGGCGAATCCATCTCCACCACGAAGGCGCTGATGCCGCCCTTGTGCCGGGTGCCGTGCGCGTCGGTGTGCGCCGGAACCACGGCCATCACCACCACCAGTTCGGCGATCACGCCGTTGGTGGTCCAAAGCTTCACGCCGTCCAAAAGGTACGCGTCGCCGTCGTCCGTTGGCGTTGCCGTGCTGCCCAGGCGGGCGGGGTCGCTCCCGACGTCGGGTTCGGTGAGGAGGAAGGCCGTGACGGCGCCTGCGGCACACCGCGGCAGGTACTCGCGCTTTTGTTCGGGCGTGCCGAAGACCTTGACGGGCTCCGGCACGCCGATGGACTGGTGGGCGGAGATGAGGGCGCCCAGACTGGGGTGCACGCTGCCCAGCAGGGCGAGGGCCCGGCCGTAATACACCAGGGAGAGGCCCAGCCCCCCGTACTCCTCCGGGATCTTCATCCCGAAGACACCCAGGTCCGCCAGGCCCTTGATGTAGTCGTCCGGAATCTTCGCATCCCGTTCGATGACCCGCCCGGACATGGTTTTTGCGAACTCGGTGAGGCGGGACATGAACTCCTCGCCCCGGTCCACGGAGGCGGGGTCCGCGGCGGGCCATGGGTGGACCAGGTCCAGGTCGAAATTGCCCAGGTAGAGGCCCTTGGCGAAGCTGGGGCGGTCCCAGCCTGTTTCCCGGGCGGCCTCGGCGACGGCCCGCGCATCTTCGGCGGTAGCTCCGGCGCCGATGTTTCCGGCGGGGACGGGGGTTTCTTCAGCCGGGGCGTCTTTGGCCTGGCTGTCAGTTGCGGAGGTCATGGGTTATCTCCTTGGCCGGATTGGCCGGTGTAGCCATGGATCCGCCGGGTTGGAGAACCCTTCAGCTGTCCCTCAAGATTACCCGCGGGTAGGTTCCGGTGCTAGGGGATGGCTGGGGCTGGAAATCGCCGGGAAGCTCGACGGCCGAGGCGCGGTGGACCAGCCTGTCCCAGCCGGAGTTGATCCCGTGGACTACCGCCATCAGGGTATTGACCACCACCATCCAGGTGAGCTTGCCGGCCCCCAGCGCTACCAGGGCAACCAGTCCGGCCGTGAGGACGAAGGCGGCCAATAATGCGCCAAAGACCAGGGTCCCGATGAAGACCAAGGTGGCTGTTTCCACTGAGCTTAAATCGAACTGCATGAATCCCCCTGCTGCGACGTTGCTGTGCAAAAGACTGCGGTGGCGAAGACCAGTAGCAGAAGCGTAGGGGGACGGCCGCACGCCCAGCCAGTGCTGGATGGGGCAGATGTGACTGTTGATACGGGATTGAAACACTACCCGCAGGTAGGTCACGAAGCGGTCGCGGCGGCCTGCGTTAACCTTGTAGTTGGCAGTTTTCCGGTCGGTCCACTTCGGGCCACCTCCTGCCCAGCCCCCGCCCACCAGCCCAAGGAGAGTGTGTGCCCCGCTCCGCCAGGTCATCCGCTGACGCCATCAGCGCCCGGCTCCGGGACCTCGAACTCCTCACCAAGGGACCTGCCTGGGCCCTGACGCGTTCGGCGCCGTGGGTGATTGCCGTGCTCCAGGCTTCCTTCACCCGCACCCGGCCGCAGGTTCCGCTCGAGGAATTCCATGCCGACGTCGACTCCTTCCTTGAGGAGCTCCGCCGCCAGGATCCCGGGCTGGGAGGAGGGGCCAACGGAAAGGCTTTTGGCGACGAATGGACCCGGCGGCAGTTCCTGACCCGCCGCAACCAGTCAGGCCAGATCGTTTACGAGGCAACCGAGCCGGCGGCCCGTGTGCTCGCCTTCCTGGACAGCCTCTCCAGCGAGCGGTCCACCCTGAACGGGTCCCGCCTGGGCACCCTGCTGGGAGACGTGGAAAAGCTCGCCAACGAAACCAACCCGGACCAGAGCGCCCGGCTCGAAGCCCTCGAAGAGGAAATCGAAGAGCGGCAGCAGCTCATCCAGGACATCAGTACCGGCGAGTTCGACGGCCTGCTGGACGACGATGAAGCGGTGGAGGCCGCCGGAAACATCCTGGACCTGGCGGCCAGCCTGCCCGCGGACTACAAGAAGATGCGTGACCGGATCGAGGAACTGGTGGGCGGCCTCCGCAACCAGATCATCGAGGAGTCCCTGACCAAGGGCGCCACCATGGCGCAGGTCCTGGAAGCCGACAAGCGGCTCCGCCAAAGTCCCGAGGGCAGGACGTTCCGGTCCTTCACGGCATTCCTGGAGGATCCGCAGCAGCAGCTGCGGTTCCGGTCGGCGATCGGCGAGGTGCTGAGCCGACAGTTCGCCGACGACCTCTCGCCGGACGACCGGGAAACGCTGAAGAACCTGGTGGCCGAACTCCGCCAGCAGCACAGCCAGATCCAGCGCATCTACGGCAAGCTGAGCGAAAGCCTCAACACCTACGTCCAGAGCGACGACTTCCGCCAGTCGGTCCGGCTGCGGCAGGTCCTGCGCGAAGCGGAGCAGGCCATCCGTTCCCTGCCGTACGAGCGGGAACGCCCTGGGCTGGTCCCCGGGCCGGTCCTCTACAACGCCGGCTTTGAGTCCCTGTCCATGGTGAAGCTTTTCGATCCCGACGAGTTCGCGGCACCGCCCCGCCTGGCCGATCCCATCGCCTTCACGGACTCGGACCGGGTGCGCTCGCCGAGGACCGGCAAGGCCAAACCGGCGGTGGTCCGGGCGGCCATGGCAGGAGCTGCAACCCTTGCCGATGCCTGGCACCAGCTGCCGCCCGAAGAGCAGCACATCAACACCATCCGCGCCCTCCTGTCGGAAGCCCTCCACGCCGGGGCGGACTTCAACCGCGGCGCCTGGGATGGCCTGGACTTCGAACAGATAGACGGCTCCACCCGCAAGGCCTACCTGCCGGTGGTCACGCTCGCAAAGGATTCAGATGACTGAGGAAAGCACGACGCCGGTAGTTGAGTCCGCGGAAACGCCGGCTGGAGAACACCTGGAGGAGTCGTTGGTTGAGCAGGCTGACACCAAGGCGGCATCGGGCGCTGAGTACCCCTTTGCAGTCTCACCCCGCGACACCTTCGTCGACGGCGCCGCCTTGTTCCCCGGCGACACCGGAGTCCTGTCGATGAAGGTGCGGCAGGCCCTGGTGAAGCTCCTCAAGGGCCCCTACATTGACGGCGGCCGGGACGAAAAGCTCTGGACGGTGCTGCTGGACAACCAGGTGATCCTGCGCAGCCGCCTGTCCGAGCTGTTCCTGACCCTGCAGCTGGACCATGAGCGGAAGATCGCCGTCCTGCGCCCCGTGGATCCGGAGGTGATCGGCGGCAACACGCGGTCCAGCATCCTGCGCCAGCAGCGCGCCCTCAGCCGGGTGGAAACCATCGTGCTGCTCCGGCTGCGCCTGCTGCTGGACCGGCACGTCACGGCACAGACGGACCCCACCATCACCCGCGAGGAAATCACGGACCTGGTGGCGCACTACCAGCCCGCCGGCCAGCAGGACGCCCTGCGGGATTCGGACGTGGTCACCCGCGCCATCACCAAGCTCCTGGCCCGCCAACTCCTGCTCCCCACCGGACTGGACGACGTCTACACCATCTCCAACGCCCTGCCCCTGGCCCTCCCGTTCGAAAACATCGGCGACATCCCGGCCCACATCGAGGCCTTGGTAGCGGCTTCGGCCGACGCCACGGGCACGGAAGCACTGTTGGAGTTTGACGCCCAAGGTGGGGACGAGAATGACGACGACGGCGCTGCCGCCCCGGGAGTGGCATCGGGCCTGTCGGAGCCGGGCGCATGGTCCGCAGGACCAATGCCGCCCGGCGAAGGGGCGGGGGCGGCAGCGCTGTCGTCGTTCCCAACCACAGCTAAGGAGGCAGGGCAGTGACGATCGCGAGCATGCTTCCGTTGGGGGACGTGACCAACCCCGGGCAGATGCGCCTGGCGCTGGTGCAGGTGGTCAACTGGGGGACGTTCCACGGCGCGCACACGATGCACGTGGACCGGAACGGCACCCTGCTGACGGGTAACTCCGGCGTGGGCAAGTCCACGCTGTTCGATGCAATGCTGCGGGTGTTCGATGCCCGGCCGAGGTCGAATGAGGCCGCCGCGCAGCGTTCGGGTGCCGTGGAGGACAAGCGGACCACTTTCACGTACATGCGCGGCAAGGTGGGGGACAAGGCCGTGGGCGAGGGCTCAGCGAGTGCCTTCCAGCGCCCGGGTGCCACCTGGTCCGCCGTCGCGCTGACGTTCGACAACGCCGCCGGCACACGGGTGACGGTCTCGGCACTGTTCGACCTGCCCAAGAACGGCACCGAGTCCAGCGTGGGCCGGTTCTACCTGATCGACAACGTGCCCCTGGACCTTGAAGCGGTAGAGGGTATCGCGGACAAGCGCTTCACCAAGGGCGTCTTGGAGACGCTCTTCCCGCACGCCCAGGTCTTCGACGTGCACAAGGCCTTCGCGGAGCGGTTCCGGCGGCTGCTGGGGATCAGCTCGGACCAGGCGCTGCCCCTGCTGCGTGTGATCCAGGCAGGCAAGGGCCTTGGCGGCAGCGTCAACACTTTCTTCCGCGACCAGGTCCTGGACGCGCCGGCAACGCTGACCGCCGCGGACGACGTGGTGGAGGAGTTCAGCAACCTGATGTCCATCCGCCAGCGGCTGGAAGATGTCCGGCAGCAGCGCGACCAGTTGGCCCCTGTCCCTGGGCTGAACCGCGAATACGCGCAGTCGCTGCTGGACGCGAACCGGCTCCGGGAGCTGGTGGGCGGTGAATTCGAGGCGTACAAGCAGCAGCTGTCAGTAACGGTCCACGAGAAGACGCTGGTCCGTTTCCGTGAGCTGGCGCAGGCCAAGGCCAAGGAACTCGGCGCCGAGCGTGCGGTCCGCGACGGCCTGGCCAAGGAATTACGGGAGCTGGAGGCCGACTACAACAACCAGGGCGGCAACGCGATCTCGGCCATTGAGCAGTCGCTGGAGAACGCCCGGGTTGGCCTGAAACTCCGCCAGCAGGTGGAGGAGGCAGCCCAGCAGGCACTGGCCGACGCCGGCCTGCAGCTCGAGTGGAGCGCCGCCGGCTGGGAGCAGGCACACGAGCAGGCGGCGGCCCGGTCCGCCGAGCTGAAGGATGATTCGCAGGCCCTGCAGGAGCTGCGGTTCGAGGCGTTCGACGCGCACGCCAGCCGGAAACGCGAACTGGCCGCGGCTGAGCAGGAACTCGTCTCACTGAAGACGCGCAAATCGTTGCTGCCGCCGTCGAGCATTGAAAACCGCGCCGCCATTGCCGCGGCAACCGGCATCCCCGAGGACCGCATGCCCTTCGCCGGCGAGCTCATGGACCTCGCCGAAGGGGAGGAACGGTGGCGCCCCGCTGCCGAACGGGCGCTCCGCAACCTGGCCACCACCCTGCTGGTTCCCGGCGAGCACTTCGGCGCCGTGACCCGCTACCTCAACGACCACAACGTCCGCGGCGCGCTGCGGGCCGTGGATGTCTCCAAGCCGCTCGCCGGTGGCGCGCTCGCCGTGGAGGACGCGCGCGACGGCGACCTGCTCACCAAGCTGGACATCCTCGCCTCAGGTGCGGCTGCTCAAGCCGGCGAATGGGTCCGCGAGCGGATCGCCCTCGACTTCGCCTACCCCTGCGTGGAGGATCCTGACGAACTGGCCGCCCTGGACAAGGGCCTCAGCCTGGGCGGCGTGGTCAAGCGCAACCGGCACACGGTGGAAAAGGACGACCGGTTCACCAGCCGCCAGGATTACGTCCTGGGCTTCGATAATGCGGCCAAGCTGGAGCTCGTGGCCGGGCAGGTGGAGGACCTCCGGCAGGAAGTGGCCAAAGCCGCCGAACTGGCGCAAAGCCGCGAGGATTCGCACCAGGGCATGAGCCGGCAGCTTGACGCACTGCGCCGGATCGCGGAAGACGACCGTCCCTGGGAACAGGTGTCTGCCGCGGTGGCGGCCGATGAGCTGGCGCGGATCGAGCAGCGGCTCAAGGATGCCCTGGCGGCACAGGCGGACCTGGAGCCGCTGCGTGCCACCATCGAGGAAGTCCGGCACAAGCACCAGTCCAGCACCGAGTCCGCAGCGGTCCTGCAAAGCGAATACAAGGCACTCGACCGCCAGCTGACGGCTGCCGACAGCCTGCTGGAAGCCGCGCGCGACCGCCTGGCCCAGGCGCCGCCGTCGGACGCCACCGTCAAAGCCCTGGAACCCTACTTCGCCGACTTCGGCGAGATCACGGAAATGCACGAGCTGGACAACCTGGCCAACCGGGTGCGGACCGCGCTGCTGGGCGAACTGCACACCGCGGAGTCGCGGGGGCAGGCGACGGCGGAGCGGCTTACCCGCATTTTCGAGGGCTTCGTGCGTGAGTGGGGCAGCGCCATCTCTGCGGACCACGGCACCAGCATCGGCGCCGCGAGCGAGTTCGAGGCGCGCTACCACGCGATCGTGAACGACGGCCTGCCCGCGCAGGAGGCGGAGTTCCGCCAGTTCTTCAATCAGCGCACGCACGAGTCCTTCAGTACCTTGCTGCACCTGCTGGACGAGGAACGCCGCTCCATCACCAGCCGCATCCTGCCCCTGAACGGCATCCTGTCGCAGGTGAACTTCCACGAGGGCAGCTACCTGGAACTGGACATCAAGCAGACGCTGCCACCCACGGCCAAGCAGTTCAAGGATGCCATCCAGAACGCGTTGAAGGCCCGGCACAGCCGGCCGGCCAAAACGGAGGCTGGCCGGGCGGAGGGTTCCGGCGCTGAAGGGGACGACGACGGCGAGCTCACCGCCCGCTACAAATCCCTGGAGACGCTGGTGAAGCGGCTTGGCTCCCAGGCACCCGAGGACCGGAGGTGGCGGGCCGAGGTGCTGGACGTGCGCGGGCACCTGTTCATCCAGTGCAAGGAGCACCGGGAAGTCACCGGCCCCCGTGGCGGTAAGAAGACCGAAGTGTTCATGCACGCTGACACCGGCTCCATGTCCGGCGGCGAGCGGCAGCGGTTCACCGCCTTCATCATGGCCGCGGCCCTGAGCTACCAGCTGGGCATCGCCGAGCAGGGCTTCACCACCTACGGCACCGTGATGATGGACGAGGCCTTCGTGCTCGCGTCGGAGGAGTTCGCCGGCGCCGGAATCAAGGCGCTGCACGAATTTGGATTCCAGCTGCTGCTCGCGGCTCCGGAGAACGTGATCGACCTGTCCCGGCACCTGGGCTCGGTTACGGAGATCCTCCGCGACCGGCGCACCAACCGCTCCGGTGTCCTCACGGCGCCGGTGATCCGTCCCCGCCCCGGCGAGGAGGGCGCATGGCGGTCGGAGGCGAACCCGGTGGACATCGTCCTGCGGTAACCGGACACCACGCCAAATAACAAATTGGTGGACTTATTGGCCGCGCCATGGTGGCCGGTGTTTTCGTTGTGCCACTCTGGGATGACCAACCACACCTCGCCTGAAGAAATCCCATCGGTACTGCGGGAAGCTGGGTCCGCGCTGTTCCAAGAGAGAACAATGGCGTCCTCTTGAAAGGCCTTCCCATGCGCCTTCTGCAATGTGCACCGCTCGCGCTCGCTGCTGCGCTGCTCCCTCTCGCGGCTTGTGCGGAGGGGACCCCGGCGAATGGCGGTTCATCCACGGGGTCCGCCGCCATTTCCACCGTGGCCCCGGACCCTGGCCGGGCAATAGTTCCCGCCGCCACATCTTCCCCGGTTCCCCCGGGGCCGGCCGTCTTCACCTTTCCCGATGGCCGGCTGTCCTTCAGCCATCCGGCGGACTGGACGGTGGAGCTTTTCGAGCCGTCGAAAACTCCGTATGTGGGAACGGCCACGGTTCACGATGCCGAAGGAAGCAGCCGCATCAACATCTACTACGGTCAAATCGCCGACGTCGTCGCCAGCTCTGCCACCCGGACCGTCATCGAAACAGACCCTGTCCTGGGCCTCCGGGACCATTCTGTTCCCACGCCGCATGCATCGTTCTTTGTAGACCGCAGTGAAGGCGCCGAAAGATACCGCATGGAACTCACGGCTGGATTGCCTGTTTCCCCGGACGGACAGATGCTGGAAGGTCCGGTGCTGCTTGGCGACCGGGTCGTGAGCGCGGACGTCCTGTTCGACGCGCAGCCGTTCGCCAACGATGACGCGGCGAAGGCCTGGTACTGGGGCGCCGAAGGCCAGGCGCTGAAGGCTGTGCTGATGAGCTTCTCCTACCGCTGACCGGCAGGCAGGGAAGCCCCGATCACGGCTGTGATCGGGGCTTCGCCAGCCAACGTGGCCTGGAGTCCTACTTGGCCTGAACGCGCGCCAGGAACTGCGCCGTGCGGTCCTGCAGGCCCTTGATCTGGCGTTCCACCACGGCGGCGGGATCAGGGTTGATCTCATTGACGGGCGGCTCCCTGCGGACGTTGCCGCAGCACACGAAGTCGGCGCAGATCAGGGTGCCGACGGTATTGCCGTTCCGTCCCGACTGCCCCGCCCGCTTGGCGACCCACAACAAGACGTCGTCCTTGGATAACACATCCCGGCAGAGCTCACACAGCACCGACCGGTTCTTCTTGGCCCCTCCTTCGGGTGCCCGGAGCATGATCCCGGTGAGGCCCTTTTGCCCCGGGACCACGAGGTAGCCGCGCAGCGGCATCTTCTCGTCCCGCCAGCCGAGGAATTCCAGGCTGCCCCAGTCGAGCGAGTCGAAGTTTTTGGGCAGGGTGAGCTTTGCAGCTTCCGAGCGGCTGGCGTTGACGAAGGATGAACGGATTTGCTGGGACGTGACTGATTGCATGGCTGAAACTTTCGTGACGGTGGGCAGCCCGGAGCCGGGCCAAGGGTAACGGGGGAGTCAGTCAGTCTCCGCGGTGCAGGCCAAAGCGGCCACCCCGCTCTCCACGGCAGCGGCGGCCCAGTTGGCCCTCTGCGTGCGCATCGTTCCCGTTGTCCTTTTCCTGTTCAGCCGTCCGGTGTCTCAAAAGCCGGACCAGCAAGGGCCATCCTGCCAAAGGATGCGGGTCCTGTCCAAGCAGCCAATCGCAGAATGTGGTTTTCATCACGATGGTGGATTAGGTGATGAAAGTGTTGCGTAATGCGCATTTACATAGGTTAGCCTTACTTAAGTTTTGACCAGTCCGATTCAAGGAGCCCCGTGTCGTTCCCCCTCTTTCCCGTACCAGCGCCCACCCGCCGAACGCTGTTTTCCTCGGCCGGAAAGGCTGCCGCAGTGCTGGCTGCGGCGGCCTTCACGCTGTCGGCGTGCAGCACAGGTCCCGCCACCACCGTTGCGGATGCCGGCAGTTCCAGCAGCAGCACCGCGTTCCCGGTCACCATCGAGCACGTGTACGGCAGTACCACCATCGAGAAGCAGCCCACCCGGGTTGCCACCGTTTCCTGGGTGAACGACGACGTCGCCATCGCGCTGGGCGTGGTTCCGGTGGGCGTCCCCAGGAACGAGTGGGGCGGCAATGACAAGGGCTCCACCCCCTGGAAGGACGCCGCGCTGGAAAAACTGGGCGCGGGCTTCGGTTCGGCCAAGGCTCCCGCCCAGTACTCGGAAGCAGACGGGATCAACTTCACGGAGATTGCCAAGCTCAGCCCGGACGTCATCCTCGCCGCCTACTCGGGCCTGACGGAAGAGGACTACAAGAAGCTCAGCGAAATCGCCCCCGTGGTGGCGCACCCCGAGGTGGCTTATGGGACGTCCTGGCAGGACTCCACCACCATCATCGGCAAGGCCCTGGGCAAGGACGCCGAAGCCGCCAAGCTGGTTTCCGACACCGAGTCGACGGTCAAGGACAAGGTGGCCCAGTACCCCCAGATCCAAGGCAAGAGCTTCATCTACGGCAACCTGGAGCCTGCCAAGGGCGACGGCGTGAACGTCTACACCGCCAACGACAACCGCCCCCGCTTCCTCAGCGAGATCGGCATGACCCTCGCCCCGGTGGTGGCGGACAACTCCAAGGGCTCCAAGGAGTTCTACATTCCGTGGTCCGCCGAAAAAGCCAATGAACTGCAGTCGGACATCTTCGTCACCTGGGTTCCGGATGCCTCCACAACCGACGCCATCAAGGCGGACCCGCTCCTCGGCCAGATCCCGGCCATCAAGAATGGTGCCCTGGTGGCCGATTCGGACAACATGCTGACCCTTTCCATCTCGGCATCGTCGCCGCTGAGCCTGCCGTGGTCCCTGGACACGTTCCTCCCGCAGCTTGCCACAGCAGCGGACGCAGTGAAGTAGGCGCACCTCCATGAGTACGACGACGGTGCCTCCGGCAGCGGACAACGGCACCCAGGTGCCGGTCACGGCAGCCCCGGGCACCCTCCGGGGTGATGCTCGGGGAAGGAAACCTGCTGCCTGGCTGCTGGCCGCCGTCGTCGTTCTGGTCCTCCTGGCCGGCACATCGCTGGCCGTGGGCGCCCGTGACGTTCCCCTCGGCACTGTGTGGCAGGCGCTCACAGCGTTCGATCCCGCAAACGGGGACCATGCCGTGGTGCACGCCCGTATCCCGCGGACCGTCCTGGGCCTGCTGGCCGGCGGTGCGCTGGGCCTTGCCGGTGCGGCGATGCAGGGTGTTGCCCGCAATCCCCTGGCCGATCCCGGCATCATCGGTGTCAACGCCGGGGCTGCCCTGGCGGTAGTGGCCGGAATCTACCTGTTCGGCGTCACCACCTTCACCGGCTACATCTGGTTCGCGTTCACCGGGGCCGCCGCGGCCGCCGTCGTGGTGTACCTCATCGCCTCGCTGGGCCGGGAGGGTGCAACGCCGGTGAAGCTCGCGCTGGCGGGAGCAGCATTGAGCGCCGGGCTGTCATCGCTCATGAACGTCATCTTGGTCTCCAGCCAGGACACCCTCGACCGGTTCCGTTTCTGGCAGGTG
Source organism: Arthrobacter sp. 8AJ (assembly GCF_902506025.1). Taxonomy (NCBI): domain Bacteria; kingdom Bacillati; phylum Actinomycetota; class Actinomycetes; order Micrococcales; family Micrococcaceae; genus Arthrobacter; species Arthrobacter sp. 8AJ. The sequence continues at coordinate 280,254 of NZ_LR733289.1, forward strand.
GGCGGCATCGCGGGCCGTGACTGGCCGGTACTCCTGCCGGGTTTGCCGTTCCTGGCGGCGGGTGCGCTGGTTGTGCTGCTGGCCGGGCGGACCCTCAACAGCCTTGCCTTGGGGGACGACGTTGCCCGCGGGCTGGGCCAACGGGTGGGCCTGGCCCGCGCCGTGGTGGCCCTGGGGTTGGTCCTGCTGTGCGGCACGGCCACCGCGCTGGCAGGTCCCATCGGCTTCGTCGGCCTGGTCATCCCGCATGCGGTCCGCTTCCTCACCGGCCCGGACTACCGCTGGATCCTGCCGTTGTCCCTGGTGGCCGCCCCGGTGCTGCTGCTGGGCGCGGACATCGTTGGCCGGGTGGTGCTGCTTCCCGGTGAAATCCCGGCGGGCATTATGACCGCCCTGATTGGCGCACCCGTATTCGTGTGGCTGGTCCGCCGCGGGAAAGGGGCAGGCCTGTGACCGGCGTTGCGCTATCAGATAGGGCTGCCAAAACCGGTCCTAAAGGACCAAAAGTGATGGAGCAGCGCGGGGGACGGAGGCGGCTGCACCGGACTGGAATGCTGGCTGCCGCCGTCGTGCTCCTGTTCTTCGCATCCGTCCTGCTGGGCAGCTACACGGTGACCATCCCGGATTTCTTCACCATCGTCCTCAACCACCTCACTGGCGGCGCGAAGATTCCGGGCGCCAGCTTCATCGTGATGGAGAACAAGCTTCCCCGTGCCGTCATCGGCACCCTGATCGGGATCGCGTTCGGCCTGGCCGGCGGCCTGTTCCAGACCATGCTGCGGAACCCCCTCGCCAGCCCGGACGTCATCGGCATCAGCTCGGGGGCCAGCGCGGCCGCGGTTGTTGCGATCGTTGTTTTCGGCGCGTCCGGTGCCGCGGTGTCCGGGGCGGCGCTGGCGGGTGCCCTTGCCGTGGCGGCCCTGATTTACGTGATCTCCCGCGGCGCCCGCCGATCCGGAAGGGGAACCGCTGCCGGAAACAGGCTGGTCCTGGCCGGTGTGGGGACCGCGGCAGCCCTCCAGGCCGTGGTCAGCTTCCTGATGACACGGGCCGACATCCGTACGGCCGCCGACGCCCTGGTCTGGCTGAACGGATCCCTGAACTCCGCCAACTGGGACCGCGCCGGGATCCTCTTCCTTGCGCTCGCCGCCCTGGTTCCCGCCACCGGGCTTATCGCCGGGCCGCTCCGCATCCTGGAACTGGGGGATGACGCAGCCGCCGGCCTGGGCGTCCGGGTCAACACCGCGCGCCTGGCACTGGTGGTCGTCGCGGTATCGCTGGCAGCAGTGGCGACGGCGGCTGCCGGACCGGTCTCGTTCGTCGCCTTCCTGGCCGGTCCCATCGCCCGACGCTTCACAGGCAAAGACAGCCTGCCGGCGTCGGCCATGGTGGGCGCCCTGATTGTCCTGGCGGCCGACTACTTCGCCGCCAACCTGGCCCCCTTGCTCCTGGGCGGCACCGTGCTGCCGGTGGGCGTGGTCACCGGCGCGCTCGGCGCCCCGTTCCTGCTGTGGCTCCTGGTCACGGCCAACCGAAAGGATGCCTGACGTGGCAGTTCTCCAAGCCAAGGACCTGACCCTCAGCTACCACCAGCGCTGCGTGGTGGACGGGCTCAGCGTCCGGATTCCCGAAGGCAGGGTAACCATGATCGTGGGCGCCAACGCCTGCGGAAAGTCGACCCTGCTGCGAGGCCTGTCCCGGCTCCTGAAACCCGTCCGCGGCGCCGTGACCCTGGACGGCAAGGACATCCATTCCCGCCCGGCACGCGAACTGGCCCGCACCCTGGGCCTGCTGCCCCAGCACCCCAGCGCCCCGGACGGGATCACCGTCCGCGACCTGGTGGGGCGGGGACGCTACCCGCACCAGGGCTTCTTCCGCAGCTGGAGTGTCAAGGACGACGCCGCGGTGCAGCGCGCGCTGGAAGCCACCGGAACGCTGGAGCTCGCCGGGCGGGACGTTGACGAACTGTCCGGCGGCCAGCGGCAGCGGGCCTGGATCGCCATGGCCCTTGCCCAGGAAACCGACGTCCTGCTGCTGGACGAACCCACCACCTACCTGGACCTGGCCCACCAGGTGGAGGTCCTGGACCTGGTGACGGACCTGAACCGCACGCGCGGCACCACCGTGGCCATCGTCCTGCACGACCTCAACCTGGCCGCCCGCTACGCGGACCACGTCATCGCCATGAAAGACGGCGCCGTGGCGGCCTTGGGCTCCCCGCAGGACGTGGTGACGGAGGACTTGGTCAAAGACGTCTTCGGCCTGGAGAGCCGCGTCATCCCGGACCCCGTCTCCGGTACCCCGCTGATCCTTCCCATCGGCCGCCACCACGCCACAACCACCGAACTGGAGCTCGTTTCATGAAGACCCGGGAAAGCGCCGCAACCCAGCCGGCAACCCAGCCGATGAGCCTTGCCTTCGAGGTGACCGTCTCAGCTGTCCAGCAACTGAGCCCCACGTTCCGCAGGATCACCTTCGGCGGCTACTCCTTGCGTGACTTCGGCGTCCACGGCCACACCCTGGACCTGCGGGTGAAGCTCGTCATTCCATCGCAGGCCCCCGACGGGTCGGTCCTGCCGGTCCCCGCCTTCGACACCGCCCACGCCGGCTGGTACCGGGACTGGTTGGCCATGGACCCGGCCGTGCGCGGCTCCATGCGCACCTATACGGTCCGGGAGGCGCGGCTGGATGCGGTGTACCCCGAGATCGACGTCGACTTCGTGATGCACGCCGACGAGGATGGGCACGCCGGGCCGGCAGCGGACTGGGCATCCAAGGCCAAACCCGGGGACCCGCTCACCCTCATCGGCCCGAACAACCGCGCCGCGCACTGCGTCACCGCCGAAACCTATTCCGGTATCGAGTGGCGCCCCGGCATGGCCCAGCGCGTCCTGCTCGCCGGCGACGAAACCGCCGTCCCCGCCATCTCCGCGATCCTGGAAACGCTCCCGCCATACATGAGTGGCCACGCCCTCCTAGAAGTCCCGCAGGCAGGCGACTTCCTGGAACTCAGCTCCCCGGCGGACATCGAAATCACCTGGCTCGCCCGCGGCGCCGCCATCGGGCGGTCCCGGCCACACGGGCAGCTGCTGCATGAGGCCGTGCGCAAAGCCGTCCCCGTGCCGGGCTGGGTGGGCATCACGGCGGACGACGGCGGCGCCGGGCCTGAGCCCGATGACGTCAACGTGGATGAAGACATCCTGTGGGAGACGCCCGGGCGCCTGGAATCCTCCGTTATCAGCGGCTCCAGGAACCCGCACCTGCCCGCCGGCGCCCTGCCCTTCTACGCTTGGATGGCGGGCGAAGCAGGGGTCATGAAGGAACTGCGGCGGTACCTTGTCCGGGACGTGGGCATCGACCGGAAACAGGTGGCGTTCATGGGGTACTGGCGGCAGGGCAAAGCCGAAGGCTAGCCAAACGCCCCATCAGATCCTCCCGGCTTTTCCGGGACGCCCCATCAGATCCTGCCGGTATTTCCGGGACGCGCCATCACTTACTGTTCATCCCGGAGTCGTGATTCCTTTGACTTGTCCCGGTACTTTCGTGGCGTGCCCTCTGATCCCTTGCTTCCTGACTCCGGGCGGCGGGTGTTTGTTGCCCTTGGGGATTCCTTTACCGAAGGGGTGGGGGATCGGGATGAGCGGCTGCCCAACGGGGTGCGGGGGTGGGCCGACCGGGTGGCCGAGAAACTCGCCAAGGCGCAGCCAGGGTGGAAATATGCCAACCTGGCCATCAGGAGCAAACGACTGCGGCACATCGTCGACGAACAGCTGGAACCGGCGCTGCAGATGCGGCCAACGCTTGTCACGCTCTACGCCGGCGGCAACGACATCCTGGACCTGAAGACCGACATGCCGGCGCTCATGGCGGACTACGAACAGCTGGTGGCCCGGCTGGCCGGTACCGGGGCCACGCTGGTCCTCTTCACGGGGTTCGACGTCAAGGTGTCCGCTCTGCTGGAGCCACTGAAGAAGCGCAACACCTATTACAACCAGCGGGTCCGGGACATCGCGGATAAATACGGGGCCGTGCTGGTGGACTACTGGTGCCTGGACGCCTTCCACGACCGGCGGATGTGGGACTCGGACCGGCTTCACATGTCCAAAGCCGGGCACAAATACCTTGCCGGGCAGGTGCTGGACCAGCTGGGCGTGCCGCACAAGATCAAACCCAGGGACTGGGAACCACCCGCCCGGCCCGGCCTGCGCGAGTGGGAGCGGCGCCAGCGCCGCTGGGTCCACGACTGGGTCCTGCCGCTCTTCGGCCGCAAGCTCCGTGGGGTCACGCTGGGGGACACCCTCACCCCGCGCTGGCCCCAGCCGGTGAAGGTTCCGCGGAAGGGCGGGTTGAAGAAGCTCGCCGCCGGAACGTCCGACGCCGGCAGCATACCTTCGGGAAGCAGCCCGCCTTAGGGTGCGGGCTGGGGAGGGGTGTCCAGCAGGATCTCGTACCCCGGGGCCACCCGGCCGGCGTGGAACTCCATGACTTCGAAGTCGGCAACCCCATTGGTGTAGAACGGATCCTGCGCCAGGCTCGCGTCCAGGGTTTCCCGTTCGGCCTGCGACAGCAGCAACCCGCCGGTGCGCGGAATCTTGCGTCCGGCGGCGATGAACACGCCGTCGTCGAACGCCTTTTGCAGCCAGGCAATGTGGGCGTCGTTGTGGAAGTCGACGATCTCCTGGGGCACGCGGTAGGTGAGGGAGACAACATACATGGGGCAAGCCTACCGGCGCCGCACCAGCTACTTGAAGGATCAATCGTAGAATAGGGAACATGACCGAACCCCGCTGGCTCAACGCAGACGAACGCCGCGCCTGGCTGGCGCTGGTAAGCATCAATACGCTGCTGCCTGCCGCCCTGGACACCAAGCTGCACGCCGCCGGAAAACTGTCCCTGTTCGATTACACCGTCCTGGCCATGCTGTCCGAAGCCGAGGACCGGTTCCTGCCCATGAGCGAGCTCGCAGCCCGCACCAGCGCCTCCCTGTCCCGCCTCTCACACGTGGTGACCAAACTTCAGAAGCGCGGCTGGGTGGAACGCCGCCCGCACCCCCACGACGCCAGGGTGACCACGGCGCACCTCACCGAGGAAGGCATGGCCACGATTGTCGGCCTGGCCCCGGCGCATGTTGAGGACGTCCGTGACCTGTTCCTCGATGCCCTGACTGAACAGGACGTGCTGGACCTGGCGCGGATCGGTGAAAAAGTGGTGGGACGCCTGGATTCGGACCACTGGATCCTGCGCGAAACCCAGGCCTGACCTGGGAGCACCCGGGCGATTGGTTGCTTCCAGCAACGGGTGGCAAACTAACCGCATGGATTTCACTTCCCGGTTTGTGGCACTCGGCGACTCTTTCACCGAAGGCGTCGGTGACGACGACCCGGCACGTCCCAACGGTGTCCGCGGATGGGCCGACCGTGTGGCGGAACAGCTCTGCGCCGCGGACCCGGACTTCGGCTATGCCAACCTGGCCATCCGTGGCAGGAAGCTCCGCCAAATCCTGGCTGAGCAGGTGGACGCCGCCGTCGAGCTCAACCCCACCCTGGTGAGCATCTACGCCGGCGCCAATGACATCCTCCGCCCGCGCGTGGACATCGATGATCTCCTCGTGGAATACAACGACGCCGTGGCGAAGCTCGCTGCCACCGGCGCCACCGTGGTGATGTTCACGGGTTTCGACGCCCGGGGTTCGAAAGTGTTCGGCACCATGCGGGGCCGCACTGCCATTTACAACGAACTGGTCCGCGGGATCGCCGGGGACCACGGCGCCCTGCTGGTGGACTACTGGCGCTTCAGCGAGTACTACGACTGGGGCATGTGGGCCCACGACCGGATGCATATGTCCGCCGCCGGCCACGCGAACATGGCCAAGCGCGTGCTTGAGGTCCTCAAATATGACCACTCCATTGACGTCCCGCCCATGACTCCGGTGCCGGAACTGAGCGGGGCCGACGCCATCCGTGCCAACGCCCAGTGGTTCCGCGAATACGCGGCGCCGTGGGTGGTCCGCCGTGTCACCGGGAAATCCTCCGGGGACAACCTGCAGGCCAAGTACCCCCAGCTCACGCGGCTGTAGCGCGGGTCCTGGCTGCGCCTCTCCTACCCCGGCTGGAACGCCGGAGTCGCCAGGATCGAGCCGTCCGCGCGGATGGCCAGCACGGCAACGTCCCAGTTGTCCGCGGCACGGTCCAGCATCCGTGTCCCGCCGGCAACGATCGCCGTGGCCAGGACGTCGGCGGTGACAATATCCCCGGCGGCAACGGTGACCTGGACAAACCCGTCGTCACCGGCCCCGCTTCCCACCCGCCAGATGTGCTCGCCGCGTTCAGCGGAGCCGGAGGTGGCCATCGCGCTGTGCCGGCTGTTGCCGCCCAGCGGATAGCCGGTGATGAGGGTCAGTCGGTCGGCAGGGTCCACGATTCCGGCCTTCCAGGCTTCACCGCTGCCGGGCGTAGGTGAGCCGCTGACCAGCACATCGCCACCTGCATTGAGGCACCAATCGCGCCGCCCCAAGGCCAGGAGCGAGGTTCCCGCCTCCCGGATTGCGTGGCCCTTGATAATCCCGGACAGGTCCAGCACGCCGTCGGGCCTTTCGGGGGTGAACGCGCCCTCCGTGCGCAGGCGCCATTCATGCGCCTCGGCGTACCGCTCGCGCATCCGGGCCGAGGCCTGGGGCAGCTTCAGCTCACCTCGGGCCAGCCTGCCTGCTTCCGAATCGGGCCGGTACAGGCTGAAGGTTTCGTCCAGGTCCCGGAAAAGAAGTTCGACGACGGCGGTGGCGGCTGCGAGCTCGTCGAGCCCCGGCTGCCCTTCCGCGGGGGAGCCCACCGGCAGTGTCAGGCCGATGACCGTTCCCATGCAGTCAAAGGTGCGGGCCTTCAGGGTGGTGCCTGCCGTGGCGGGCAGGGGGTTAGAGGTTTGCTGCATCGAGGGCTGCCTGGAGTGAGGTGAGGTAGGCGTCGCTGGTGATGGTGGCGCCGCTGACGGTCTGGACATTGGCAGACTGCGCCGCCAGGACCTTGCTGCGGAGCAGGGGTGCCGCGCGGTTGCTGATCTGGATGGATTTGCCGTCCGTATTGGTCAGCTGCAGCGCCGTGACATCCGTGATCTTCCCGTTCGCCACCGTGATCTGGACCTGCACGGGGCCAAACCGGGTCTGGACGGTGTTTCCCTTGTAGGTGCCGGACGCGGAGGAATTGGACGAACTGGAGGACCCGGAGCTTGCGGACCCGGAGGAACCTGTGGTGCCCGACGAGCTGGAGGACCCCGATGACCCGGACGACCCCGTCCCCGTGGACCCGGTGCCTGTTGCACCCGTGGACCCGGTGCCTGTTGCACCCGTGGTGCCGGTCGCCGTCGTACTCGAAGCGACGGTGCTGATGCCGCCGGCCTGCGTGCCTGTCTGCCAGCCCGCCAGGAGGATCCCGGCGGAGGCCAAAGCTGCTGCGACTGTTCCGCGAATTTTCACCAGTCAAACCTTTCGTGATGGATCTGTTCCTCGGGGACGCCGGCTTTCCCGGCATCCGCAATGACATTGGCCGCCCACGCCGCCGGGCCGCAGACGTAGACGTCCGCATCCCTGATGTCCGGCACATAGGAGGTAAGGCTGTAGCCGTTGCGCACCGAGTCCTCGGGAAGCCAGGTGGACCGCCGAGGGCCCCGCGGCCCGGTGAGGTGGAAGAGCCGGGCCCCGCGCGCCTGGCAGAGGTCAAGGATTTCGTTGCCCAGGTAAAGCTCCTTGTCAGTGTGGCCGCGGAGCAGGACCGTGCCCTCGCCCGGAGCGAACGGGGTGGTCTCCAGCAGCGCGCGCAGGGGAGTGATGCCGATGCCGGCGCCGATCATCACCACCTTGTTCTTCGTCCGGGCTGCCGTGCTGAGCAATCCGTAGGGACCCTCCAGGGCCACCTTGGTGCCCTTCCGCAGCCGGAGCAGCTGGGCGGAGCCGTCGCCGAGGTTCCGGACGGTGACCCGCAGCGTCCCCTGGCCGTCCCGGCCGTTGACCACCGGCTCCGCGGACAGGCTGAACGGGTGGGGGTGCCACCACATGCCCGGAGCCAGGAAGCGCCAGATGAAGAAGCGTCCGCCCGTCCCCGCCAGCTGGTCCAGCTTCCGTCCCCGCATGACGATGTTCACCACGCCGGGAGCCACGGCCTCCACGCGGGCCACCGTCAGTTGGTGGCGCGCGGTGGCCAGAACCGGCTCAAGGATGCGGAAGTACACCAGGGCCGAGCCGGTGTAGATGCAGATGGCGAGCCAGTACCACCGCTGCCAGGTGCCGGCCGCAAAGAGGCCGCCCACGCTGAACTGGTGCGGGATTGACGTTGCCACCGCGGCATAGGTCAGCAGGTGGACCACGTACCAGAACTCGTACGGGAAGCGCCGGCGCACAGCCACCAGGGACGTCACCACGACGGCGATGAACAGGGCCATGGAGACGAACGCCAGCCACATGTCGGGGACCTGCACCCACAGGTTGATGGATTCGCTGACCGGGTCCAGTCCCTCCGCCATGCCGTACCCGATGACCAGCAGGAGGCCGTGTGCCAACAGGAGGTAAAGGGAGGGCTTGCCCAGTTTGCCGTGGAATTCCAGGGCCCGGTCGTGGCCGATGGTGCGGTCGATGAACGGGATCCTCGCGGCCAGGAGCAGCATCAGCAGGACCAGGTCCATGCCCGCCAGGCCGGCCACGATCCCCGCCGCCGTGAACAGCGAGGCGGGCGAGGTGATGTTGGTGGCCCCGCCGTCTGCCAGCCACAAGGCGATGGCGGCAGCCACGGATGCCCATGCAATGACGGTCAGGAGGTCCGTCCGCAGCATGCGCCGGCGGTACTGGCGGGCGAACCAGCCGCGGGCGGGTATCTTCGGTGGTGAGAGCTCCGGGCGGCCGGAGCTGCTTGCGGCCGGTGATGCCGGCAGGAGCTGTGTGTTCATGCATCAAACATGCTTGGGGAAGCTATGTCCCTGCTGTGAAAAGGGGCCAGCGGCGGCTGTGACCTTTCAACAGGGGCAAGCCCTTATACACCCGATTGGTCTTTAATTGCGTCAACTCGTAGACTTGGTAGGCGCTAAGTGCGCGGAGCGTGCGCAATTGCTCCGGTTGCCCGGTAATTTTCTCCAGGGTGGCCGGTAGTTAGGGGCTCAAGTTGCGTAACTAACCGTTGCCCGTACATTCTGTGGGTCGCACTTGGCAGCATGGTCCAGCAGCAGATATGCGGATCATTACTTTCAATTCTTGAGGAGAAGTCATGGCAGCACACTGCCAAGTGACCGGGGCCGAGCCGGGCTTTGGGCACAGCATTTCGCACTCGCACCGCCGCAACAAGCGTCGGTTCGATCCGAACATCCAGAAGAAGCGCTACTGGGTTCCGTCCCTGCGCCGTAACGTCACGCTGCAGGTTTCTGCACGTGGCATCAAGACCATCGACGTGCGCGGTATCGACGCAGTCGTCGCCGACATTCTGGCTCGTGGGGTGAAGCTCTAGTGGCTAAGGACAAGGACGTACGTCCGATCATCAAGCTCAAGTCGACCGCGGGCACGGGTTACACCTACGTAACCCGCAAGAACCGTCGTAACGACCCGGACCGCATGGTCCTGAAGAAGTACGACCCCAAGATCCGCCAGCACGTCGAATTCCGAGAGGAGCGCTAAACATGGCTAAGAAGTCAAAGATTGCTCGCAACGAGCAGCGCAAGGTCATCGTTGAGCGTTACGCTGCCAAGCGCCTCGAACTGAAGAAGACCCTGGTTGACGAAAACGCAACCGACGAAGCACGCGAAGCAGCCCGCCTGGGCCTGCAGAAGCTGCCCCGCAACGCGTCCCCGATCCGTCTGCGCAACCGCGACATCATCGACGGCCGCCCCCGTGGCACCTTCCAGAAGTTCGGTATCTCCCGTGTTCGCTTCCGCGATATGGCTCACCGCGGTGAGCTCCCGGGCATCACCAAGTCTTCCTGGTAATCCAGCACCGCTGATTCCAGCTGCTTGAGAAGGGCCGGCAACCTTAGGGTTGCCGGCCCTTCTGCGTTTAACCCATTGCTTGCTCAGCGGCCGGGCCTGCCAGGAAACACCTGTGCGGCAGCACACAGCGGCAGAATGACGACGACGGCAGGTTGCGCAGGCGATCCACCCCGGGTTTCGCCGCGGAATACCGGGGATTTCCGGCCTCCGAAGGGCCGGTTTGCGATGGGACCGGAGTGCGTGTATTGTTTTCTAAGTCGCCGCGGGGGAGACAGTGAAGAACTGTTCACCGGGCGGCCAAACCCCCCAAATCAAAGCCAAAATCTGGTTGCTCTTTAGGGCGCTGGAAATCGGTATGGGGCGGTCTTCAATTCGATGGGAATCCTGAAAGATGGATTTGCTTCGGAGGCGGGGATCGGGTAAGTTTGAAAAGTTGCTCCGGAGCGATCCTGAACGTTGGTTTGGGTGGTGCCGGGTGTGTCTGTTGTTTGAGAACTCAATAGTGTGCCAAGTTTGTTGATACCGATTATGTATGTAANCCGGAAGCTAAGACCCACAGCGCCGATGGTACTGCACCCGGGAGGGTGTGGGAGAGTAGGTCACCGCCGGAACAACTATTAATGGTCGAGGCCCCAACCACACGGTTGGGGCCTCCCACATTTAACAAACAAAACACCCCTGGGCTGCTCCATCAGGTACGCCCCCCAATACCGCGCTCACCAGCCATATTTACTGGCGCATGTGGCTCAGCCGCCTAGACTTACCGTCTATGACCCCCCAGATCCAAGGACCCAGGGGCAAGCGGGCCACCATCCTGGATGTGGCAGCTGCAGCCGGTGTTTCACGACAGACCGTGACCCGCGCCATGAATGACATGGCCGGCATCAGCCGGGAAACCAGGGAACGGGTCCAGGGACTTGCGGCGGAAATGGGGTACATCCCCAGCCGCTTTGCAAAGGGCCTGGTGCAGGGCGCCCGGACTTCTGTAGGACTCGCCATCCCGGACCTGACAAACCCCTATTTTCCGGCCTTCGCCTCCAGCGTGGTGGAGGCTGCCACCGAGCGCGGCTGGAACGTAGTGATGGACGACTACGGCCATGGCACCGGCAGCGCCGTAACTGCCGCTGCCCGGCTTGCACCCCAAGTCGATGCGCTGATCGGCTACCTTGCGCCGCACCCCGATGAAGCGCAGGCGCTGATGGGCCGGCGCCCCGTCGTCGCCATCGACTACCCGGGCACGGACACTGCCGGAGGAATCTCCTTCGACTACCGTCACGCTGCCCGGCTCGCCCTCAGGCACCTGTCGTCCCGGGGCTGCCGGAACATTATCTTCCTGGACTCGGACCAAGGCACTAACGCCAGCAGCCGCAGCGCGGCAGCAGCGGCTGAGGCCGAACAGGCAGGCGTGCACCTCACCCGCCTGCCGGCGGAGCCGTCCGCGGCCGCTGCCAAATCGGCCATCGCCCTGCTCTTGACGGGCGGGGGGCGCGTCGACGGCATTCTCGCCTTCAACGACCTGATGGCAGCAGGCGCACTGAAGGCGCTCCAGGGAACTGGCAGGTCTGCCCCGGACGATTGTCCGGTCATCGGCATGGACGGGATACCACTCGGGGAGCTGCTCACTCCTGAGCTGACCACCCTCTCGCTGGACCTTCGCGCGGTGGGCCGCGCCGCCGTCGGACTCGTGGACAGCTTGCTTTCCGGCGCAGTCCAGGGCCGCAGCCCCGAGGCCTTCCTGACCCTCCGGCATCAGCTTGTCCTCCGGCAGTCCGCCTGACCCCTACTCAAATGGAAATCGAACGGTTAGGCTTCTTCTGCAGCACCGTGAACGTTCACGTACCGTACTCCTCCCCGCCAAGGAAGACACATGCCATTGCACAACCGAGCCGGAACTGCCGGTTACGGCGCCGCCGCCACAGCCACGGCCCCCTCCCGCTTCCTGGATCTTGGTGCCGCGGAGGCCAAGGAATTGGCCTCGCCGGCACCGGGGCGGGGAAGCCTTCCAGCACGGGCGTACCTCGAATCCGACGCGCCCAGGCTCTCACTGAACGGGGAATGGCAGTTCCGGCTGAGCCCCGGAATCCGGACCGCACCCAACGACGGGTGGCAGCGCGGCACCGGGCTGTCCGGCTTCACTGCCCTTCCCGTCCCCTCGAGCTGGAACATGCATGGCCACGGCTCCCCGGCCTACACCAACGTCCAGTTCCCCTTCCCGGTGGAACCCCCGCACGTGCCGGATGCCAATCCCATCGGCGACCACCTGGTGGCCTTTGAGGCAGGCCCGGAGTTCCTCCCGCACGCCGTGCTCCGGTTCGATGGCATCGATTCGGCCGGGACCGTGTGGCTGAACGGGGTGGAACTGGGGACTACCCGCGGGAGCAGGCTGGCCCACGAATTCGATGTCTCCGGCGTCCTGGTCGAGGGCACCAACACCCTGGCGGTCCGGGTGGCCCAGTTCTCCGCCTCGAGCTACGTGGAGGACCAGGACATGTGGTGGCTCCCGGGCATCTTCCGGGACGTTACGCTTCAGGGCCGGCCGGCGCAGGGGGGTGACGATGTCTTTGTCCACGCGGGCTACCATCCGGGAACGGGTGCCGGCTCACTCCGCGTTGAGGTGACCCGCTCGGGGCAGGCGATTGACGCCGTCGTCCGCGTTCCGGAACTTGGCCTCGAACTGGCCGCCGGGGTGGAGCAGCAAATCCCCGGCGTGGAGCCCTGGTCCGCTGAAATCCCACGCCTCTACGACGCCACTGTCAGCACCCCCGGCGAGACTGTCTCGCTGCAGCTGGGCTTCCGGAGCATCACCATCGAGGACGCCCAGTTCAAAGTGAACGGCCGGCGGATCCTGCTTCGCGGCGTAAACCGCCACGAGCACCACCCCCGGCTTGGTCGCGTGGTGCCGCGGGATGTGGTGGAGGCCGAGCTGCGGTTGATGAAGCAGCACAACATCAATGCCATCAGGACCTCGCATTACCCGCCGCACCCCGAGTTCCTTGCGCTGGCGGATCGGCTGGGCTTTTACGTCGTCCTTGAATGCGACCTGGAAACGCACGGCTTCCACAGCGCCGGCTGGGCACAAAACCCCAGCGATGATCCGCGGTGGGAGGCTGCGCTGGTGGACCGGATGCAGCGGACGGTGGAGCGCGACAAAAACCATCCTTCGGTGATCATGTGGTCGCTGGGCAACGAGGCGGGCACCGGCAGGAACCTGGCGGCCATGTCGCGCTGGACCAAGGACCGTGATCCGTCCCGTCCCATCCACTACGAAGGTGACTGGTCCTCGCCCGACGTGGACGTCTACTCACGGATGTACGCCAGCCAGGCCGAGACGGAGCTCATCGGGCAGGGCATTGAACCGGCCCTGGAGGATGCCGCACTCGATGCGCGGCGCCGCGCCATGCCGTTCATGCTGTGCGAATTTGTCCACGCCATGGGCAACGGGCCTGGCGGCATGAGTGAGTACCAGGAGCTGTTCGAACGGTATCCCCGGCTTATGGGCGGCTTCGTCTGGGAGTGGCTTGAGCACGGGATCACCGTCCCCTCCCCTGGCGGCGGCCACCACTTCGCCTATGGCGGGGACTTCGGTGAGGAGATCCACGACGGGAACTTCGTCACGGACGGGCTGGTGGATGCCGACCGCAACCCCCGCCCCGGCCTGCTGGATTTCAAGAAGGTGATTGAACCGCTGCACATCGGGGTGGCAGACTCCTGGGCCGGCTTCACCGTGCGGAACGGCCAGGACTTTGCCGACACATCGGCCTTGCGGTTCCAATACAAGGTGGAGGACGACGGCGGCACGCAGCTGGAGGGATCGGTGGCAGTTCCGCCGCTCGCACCGCAGTCCCGGGCTGTTGTAGAGCTGCCGGCGGAGGTGGCCCGGTATGTGGCGGGCCTGCCGGAGAGCCAGGCGGCCGTTCTCACGGTCAGTGCTGTACTCGCCTCGGACACTGCCTGGGCTGCTGCCGGCCATGAGGTGGCGTGGGGGCAGGCAGTCCGGGCGGTGCCGCCACCCGCCATGCCGCCGGCCGAAGAACCGGTTGACGTTACCGACCAGGAACTCCGGCTGGGTCCTGCCGTATTCGACCGGGCCACGGGCATGCCCACCTGCATCGGTGGCCTGCCCGTGGAAAAGCTGGGCCTGGTCCTGTGGTGGGCACCCACGGACAACGACCTCGGCCGGGAGTGGGGAAGCACGGACGAGCGGCCCCTTGCCACCCAGTGGAAGGAGGCGGGACTCGACCGGCTGCACACCCGCCTGCTTGGCATCAGCGCCGAAACAACGCCCGACGGCGGCGAGCACCTTCGCGTCAGCACGCGCATGGGGGCGGCGGACAAGCAGTTCGGAGTGTTGGTTGACTATGAGTGGACCAGCGGGGCCGGCTCCCTGGCATTGCGGACCCATGTCACGCCGGTAGGGGAGTGGGTCAACGCCGGCTTTGAGGTGGAGTGGGCGCGGATCGGGCTGGAGCTCGTGCTGGGGGCCGGGACAACCACCGTGGGCTGGTTCGGCCAGGGCCCGCACCAGAGTTACCCGGACACCGGGCAGGGCACCCGGACAGGATGGTTCGAGCTGCCCCTTGCCGGCCTGGACGTGGAGTACGTCCGCCCCCAGGAGTCGGGGGCCCGGTCCGGAGTGCGGTCCGCGGTGTTGAGCGCGGGTGGCAGGGAGCTGCACGTTTGCGGCGCGCCCTTTGCGCTGACAGTCCGGCCATACAGCATGCAGGCCCTGGCAGCAGCCACCCACAGGCCCGATCTCATTCCGGACGGGCGCACCTACATCTACCTTGACCATGCCATGAGGGGTGTGGGGACGGCAGCGTGCGGGCCTGGCGTGCTGGAGCCATACCGGTTGAAGCCCCGGACGGCGGCCTTCGACGTGGTCCTCCGGGTAACTGGGAACGGCCTGCAGCAGATGTGAGCCACTCCATAAAGCCGGCAAACTGGCGCCGGAGGGGCCGAAACCCCCGCCTAAGCAACCAAAAACCGCGGTATTCCGGGGTTTAGGAGGCCCCTGGGGTACGGTTTGGTTCGATTTGCGGTGGGGGTTGTGTGCGGGTATTGTTTTCTGAGTCGCCGCCGCTGAAGCGGAAAAATAGCGGCCAACCCCCCTTTTTGAACGGCCTGGACAATGGTTCGCTTTTTGTGCGTGCTGTTGGTGGGTGGGGGCTGATCCTGGAGGTTTTGGGTCACGGAAACGTGGTTTGCAAAGCCGGGTGGGATCGGGTAAGTTTGAAAAGTTGCTCCGGAGCGATCCTGAACGTTGGTCTGGGTGGTGCCGGGTGTGTCTGTTGTTTGAGAACTCAATAGTGTGCCAAGTTTGTTGATACCGATTATGTATGTAATTGGTTGAATTTGCCGAATCGTGCCGCCCCTGTGGTGTGGTTTGGTGTTTTTAGCTGGTTTCAAATTTTGTGCAGCCATTATGACCGTTATTTCCGGTGGTTTTGGTTGTGTCTGTTTGTTTTCAACGGAGAGTTTGATCCTGGCTCAGGANGGAGTCAGGCGGGCATTACGGTGGGACATGAAGACCTCTTAGTCGTTGGCTGTGTGTGGTAACCACCAACCTAAGAGGTCTTCACCTATTCACGATGTAACCAACGTCCTGACTCAGTACACCTAGGGGTGCGGGTTGCCGGCCTGGTCGGCGGCTTCACCGGCATGCCCCAGGGCCCGGAATTCCGCCACCAGGGCGGGGTCCTCGCAGGCGCGGGCGAAGGCCTCGATCCGGCGTTCGATCTCGTAGCCCAGCAGCCGGCTGCCAATCCCTTCCATAAGGGGCCGGAGCAAAGCCGGACGGCATGAAAAGGTGTCCTTCCAGACGGCCCGGGTGCCGCCGTCGTCCGCCGTGAACCGCCAGCCTCCGCCAAAGTTCGTGAAGAACCACGGGCCGGCCACCATGGTCATGCCGACGTTCCGGGGCGGTGCGTAGGAGACGTACTGGCTCACCATCACGAGGCCCAGCCGGGATCTGGTCCGGGTGCGGACGCCCTTTCCCGCCGCACGCGCTCCGTCAAGGAAGCCCTGGGCGGAAATAAAGGGGTCCCACTTGAGCCGGAAGTCTCCCGTGGTCTGGGAGAGGGCGAACGCAGTCTCCGGATCGATACGGATAAAACGCTCAGCGCGTACTTGGGGCATGCCCCAACCTAACCACGGCGCGGGGTGTTACTTGGTCATTTTCGCCAGCCGGGCTCGCATGATCATGTACGCGCCGTAACAGACCAGCCCGGCTCCCACCGCGGCCAGGAGATAGGGGCCCATGGGCTGGTCGCGGAGTGCACGCAGGCCGCCGTCCAGGCCGGTGGAGTCCTCCGGGTGCTCCTTGATGGTGGCGATGACGATGAGCAGCCCCGTCAGCAGCAGTACCAGACCCTTGGCCAGGTAGCCGGCAATGCCCAGGGACAGCACGGCGGTCCGGGCCGCGCCGGCGGCAGGCATCCGCAGCTGCTTCTCGAAGCTTCGCTTGGGCCCCCGCATGCCGTAGGCAACCCCCGTAACAGCGACTGCCAGGCCGATCACGACCAGCAGTGCCACGCCGCCGGGGGCAGACATCATGGAAACGGTGAAGTCGCTGGTGGCCTTGCGGTTGTCATCGCCGGTACCCGTCCCCGTGGCGAAATGCCACAGTGTCAACGCCAGCACCGCATACACGATTGCCTGCAGCGCGGCCTTGGCTTTGTTCTTGACCTTTTTCTTGGTGGCCTGGTGGTTGAAGTCGAAAATCGCGTCACCGGCCTGCCACAGTGACAAGGCTGCGCAGGCGGCAAAGCTTCCCCACAGCAGGAACGGACCCACAGGCATGGTGGCAAGCTCGGCCACGGCACCGCTGAAATCGGCGTGCCCGGTGCCGCCCATGGCCAGGCGGATGGCGATGGCACCCACCAGCAGGTGCAGGATGCCGCTGGCCGCGAACCCTGACCGGGCCAGGAACTCAAGGACCCGCGAATTGGTGACGTCCTCAGCCTTGTCAACGACCTGCTTCAGTTCTTCTTTGATCGTCTTTCCTTTGGACAGGCGCGGTAGCGCGCCGGTGTGCGTGCCCTTCTTACAAGGCCAATCGTCCCACGCCGCCGGGGCACCGAACAGTCGGGCGGGCACAGTCCGGGCGATGGGGAGGGATCCCCATCGCCCGGTTCCGGCACCTGTGCAACCATAAGGACCAGCGATTGACACGTACCGCACTCTTTCCCGGGGGAAACCATGACTTTTTACGGCGCAGACATCAGCCAGTTGCGGGCGCTGGCCAAGGCCGCGGACCAGGCAGCATCACTGTTGAGCAGCCGCGCAGGGTCCCTGCACAGCCAGATCCAGTCCGCGCCGTGGAAGGGCCGGGACGGTGAACGCTTCCGCCAGGAGTGGAGTGCCAGCCACCGTCCCAGCCTGGACAAAGTGGTGGCAAGCCTGCGGGAAAACTCGAAAATCCTGATGAAGCATGCCGACGAGCAGGAAAAAGCGTCCACGGCGGGAACCGGAGGCTCCGGCGGCAGCACCTGGGACCGGCTCACCTCGATGGCCGCGCAGGCGAAGGAGTGGTTCAAGGAAAGGGCCGAAGAAGCCAGTGCGGCTGCCGAACACCGGCGGGAACTTGAAACGGGACTGGATCGGATGGTTAACGCCAGCCCGGAAGAGCAGGGGAAGTGGTGGGCCGGCCTGTCCGATGCCGACCGGGCGTACCTGATCCAGGGCGAGGGCAGCGACGGACCGTTCGCCGAGGACCTCATGCGCATGGACGGCGGCATTCCGGCGTCCGCGCAGGAACTGGCAAAACAGCACCTGCAGGAACTGGCCAAAGCAGACATCCCGGTCTACACGGAAACGGGCAAGGCTTCCATCGAAGCCCGGGTTGCCTGGGTCCACGGCGGCGCCGAGGTGGGGACCGAAGTGGTGGAGAACGCCGACGGCTCCGCCACGATGAAGGTGTACGGAAACATGGGCCTGGGCGTCAACGACACCAGCGGCACGGCGGGGGCGACGCTTACCGGCGAGGTCTCCCGCGAGTACACGTTCGGCAGCGTGGAGGAAGCCATGGCTGCCCGCGAGCAGATGTACCGCGACCTCCCGCCGGACAGCATCGGTGAAATCAAGGATGTGGCCGGCAACCCGCCCGGATACATCCTGGACACCATCAATGACGCGGCGAAGGACAACGGGTCCACCGGACAGACGGACAAGGCCAAGGGCACGTTCTCGCTCGACGCCAGCGGCGAGTCCGGAACGGCGTCCGGCGGGGCGAAGCTCGATCTTGCGTATGAGCGGAACCTGACGGACGGTACGTCCACAGCCAGCGGGGAGGTCTCCGCCCAGGGCCAGCTCAAGCTGGACGGCCGGGTCTTCGAGGCCTCCGGCAAGGGCGGCCTGCAGGTCAACATGGACAAGGACAACAACATCGATTCCGTGTCCGTCTCCATGGACGGGACCGTGGCCCAGGGCGTCACGTCCGGTGTGAAGACCGAGGCTGCGAAGTTTGATTCCACCGTGACGGCCGGTACCCAGGGCAGCGTCAAGATCGATGTCGATTACTCGCCGGAGAACCGCCCGGTCATCGACAGCTACCTGCGCAACGTGGCCCTGGGCAACGATGCCGGTGCCGCCCGCGATGCCGCCCGGCTCTACGAGGCCGGCTCCGCCACCGTGCAGGTGAACTCCGTGGTCACGGCCACCAACGAGCCCGGGTTCGACGTCAAGGTGGGTGAAGTGGACGTCAAGACCGAGAACCAGGCCACCACCAATGTGTCCACGTACTATAAAGTCCCCAACGACACCAAGCTCGAGAGGCTCTGAAACCAATGTCAGTGCACATCGAATCCCCGCTGGGCTTCACCGCAGATTTTCCCGAGCATACCCAGGTCCTGGAGGATTCCACGGCCGGGCCCAACAGCGAACAGTACGGCCTGCTGGGCGGCGTCCTGGTCACCCTGATCAAGGATGACACCTCCGTGCAGGATGCGCCGCAGGCCAACGGCTGGGCGCACCTAATGGCGGACTTCTACCTTGAAGACCGCGGCGGCACCCTCCTGGCGGAGGGCGAGCTGAACCTGCCCGGCAAGGCCGCTTACGCCGTGGTGGTGGGATATGACGACGACGGCGGGCCGGCCAAGGTGGCAGCCACCGTGGGCGTGTGGGAAAGCGGCCGGTTCATCGGTGTCGTGGTCGTCTGGCCCTATATGAACCCGGAGGCGGAACCGCGCCTGGACATGCTCAAGGAGATCGTGGCCGCCATCAACGTGGGCTAGGAGCGTTTCCCGGTCTGCCGCTCAGCGGCGCCGGTAGCAGAGATCGAAGATCAGCCGCCCGGCCTCGTGGGCCTTTGCCTCGAAGCTGGTCCGGATCCTGCCCTCGAAGCGGGGCGCCCAGCCGCCTGTTTCATCCACGCCCTCGTTGGGTCCGGTGTGTTCCGTGCTGACCGGGGCGCGCCCTTCACGCACCGGCGCCCCGCCCACTACCGATTCGACGCCGGACTGCCACACCTGCGTCAGGGGGCTTTCGAAGCCGCGGCGCTCGCCGGTGTGCAGGTTTTCGAAGTCCCCTGAACCCGCCATGACGTCCCGGACATGGACGGCGTAGTTTGACCAGTCGGTGGCGATCCGGAACAGGCCTCCGGGCTTCAGCGCCCGTGCCGCAAGCCCGGCGAACTCGGGCTGGATGAGGCGGCGCTTGTGGTGCCGCGACTTGTGCCAGGGGTCCGGGAAGAAGACCCAGAGTTCGCTGACCGAGCCTTCGGGCAGCATGGTGGCCAGGACCTCGGGTGCGTTCGCTTCCACCACGCGGACGTTGTTCAAGCCCCTGCTGTTGATCTTGATGATCGTATTGGCCAGCCCCGGCGTGTAGACCTCCACGGCCAGGAAGTTGGTGTCCGGGTTCTGTTCCGCCGCATGGCAGATGGCGTCGCCGAGCCCGGATCCGATCTCGACGATGAGCGGCGCTTCACGGCCGAATTCCGCGGCGGCGTCAAAGGTGTAATCGGGGTGGACCGAGGTGTTGGCTACATGCCGTGGCACGTCGACTGCCCACCGCTCGGCGTGCTCGGCCCAGGCAGCCTGCCGGCGGCCCTGCAGCCTGGTGCCGCGGCGCACGAAACTGACGGGGCGGCCGCCGTACGTGCCGAAGGAGGCCTGGGTGCCGGGCGTGACGGGCCGCGGGACATGCGGCTGCTGGGGGTTTTCAGGGGATTCGCTCATCCCTTCCAGAATAGCGCCGCGGGGACGGCGGACGATCGGAGCGCCGTGAAGACACCTGCGCCCGGAGCACTCC
The DNA here is from genome assembly GCF_902506025.1 of Arthrobacter sp. 8AJ. NCBI lineage: Bacteria > Bacillati > Actinomycetota > Actinomycetes > Micrococcales > Micrococcaceae > Arthrobacter > Arthrobacter sp. 8AJ. The sequence continues at coordinate 300,459 of NZ_LR733289.1, forward strand.
GATGCTCAGAACACGCCTATGAGGTCGAGGGCGGGACCGAGTGCCAGGGCGAAGACCACACCGCAGATGCAGAGGGCAACTGCCGCCGCGGACCGGCTTCCAGATCCCCGCGGCAACTGTTTCAGCGCTGGGAGTGCCAGCCGGAGACCGAGGAAGGCAAAGAGGAGAGGCAGGCTGAACAGCACGAAGGGAGCTGCCCAGGGGGTGCGCGAGTAGCCGTTGTCCGAATACGTCAGGAGCATGGCCAGCCCGGCGAACGGTCCCGTCAGGAGCATGCTGACCGGGGCAAGGATCGCCAGGACCAGGCTGTTCGTCGCTTTATGGCCGGGGGCTCCCGGCGGCTGGCCAGGGCCGCCGTGGAAGGGAGGCGGCCCCGTCCCGTCCGCCGGTGCGTTCTCCGGTGATGTGCCCTCCAACTTTATGCCCTCCAGTGGTCCACCCTCCAGAGCCCGGCCTTCGGGCGGGGCGGGGCGTGGTTCCGGCTGCGGTGTCGTTTCCATGGTGCTCCCGTTCTAGGTGCGGCCAGGTGCGTGGCCGCGGCTGGTAACAACCTACGAATCTGCCTGGAGCGCAGGAAGGTGCGCGCGTCCGTATGTGGAAAACTCCACGCCGGTGCCCGCCTGCAAGAATGGGCGGATGACCGACGCAACGAATGCCGGACCGGGGATGCAGCAGCGAAGGGCTGACTCCGGGGAAGCCCACGGCCGGACCAGGACGGGCAGCAGCCTGGTGGACCTCAGCACCCTGGTGGATGCAGAAATTGATGAGCTGCCGGCTGCGGAACCCACCCGCGTGGGCAGCCGGCGCGCCCTGGCCTACCTGGGTGTGTGCCTGGTCCTGATCGGCCTGAACCTGCGCAGCGTCTTTTCCAGCCTCTCCGCCGTCCTGCCGGAAGTGACATCGCAAGCCGGGCTGCCCGGTTGGTCCGTGGTGGTGCTGACCACGGTTCCCGTGACACTGCTGGGCGTCTTCGCGCCGGTCGCCCCGGTCCTGGCCCGGCGGTTCGGCGCGGAGCGTGTGCTGCTGGGCGCCATGGCACTGCTGACCGCTGGACTGCTGCTGCGGCCGGTGGACACCGGTGCAGCCGCCGCCGGTTCGGGCCACCTGCCGGCCCTCCTCGTTGGAACGGCGGCCTGCGGAGCGGCAATCGCCCTGTGCAACGTGCTCCTCCCCGGACTGGTGAAGCGCGACTTCCCGCACCGGCTGGGGCTCATGGGCGGCCTCTACACCACCGCGATCTGCGCATCAGCCGCCCTCGGGGCCGGCTTCACCTACCCGGTCTACACGGTGACGGGGGAGTGGACCAAGGCGCTGTGGGTCTGGGCGCTGCCCGCCGCCGTCGTCCTCCTGTTGTTCCTTCCCGTTGCCGTGCGGCAGGGAAGTGTCCGGCACCAGGCCGTCAAGGACGGCGTCAATGTGTGGCGCTCACCGGTCGCCTGGCAGGTCACCATCTTCATGGTGCTGCAGGCCATGATGTCCTTCAGCGGCTTCGCCTGGCTGGCGCCCATCCTCCGGGAACGGGGCGTGGACGGGGCCACCGCAGGGCTGATCGTTGCCGTGTGCATCGTGCTGCAAATGCTGGGATCCCTGTTCGCCCCCGCCCTGGCCGCGAGGTTCCGGGACCAGCGCGCCATCAACACGGTTGTAGCGTTGATGACCGGCGGGGGATTCGTACTGAGCATCCTCGGCCCCCTCAACCTCATCTGGGTGTGGGCCGGCCTGCTCGGACTGGGGCAGGGAAGCCTCACCGCCGCGGCCCTGACCCTGATCATGCTCCGCACCCGCGACGGGCACACCGCAGCCCACCTCTCCGGCATGATGCAGGGCGTGGGCTACGGAGTGGGCTCCACGGGCACCCTCATGGTGGGCCAGCTCCACCAGGCAACGGGATCCTTCGTTCCCGCCGGGATCCTGTTTATGGTGGTGGGCCTGCTCGCGGCGGTCTTTGGCTACCGGTCCGGCCGGAACCGGTTCGTGGAGTAGGAGCGTTCCCGCACTTTGGGATGTGACAGGAGAATGTCCGGGCTTCCGCCTACGTTGGTGCTGAACGCAGAAGCCAACGGGTATTGGGGAGACGGAATTGGAAACAATGAGGCCTGCCGGCCAGCAAAAGACGCGTGCTTTCGGGAGGGACCTAAGCTGCATCGAGGAGGTCTTGAGCGGAGTCAAAAATTCGCTCGGAACATCTCCCACATCGATCTCCGGTGAATGCAGGGAGCCAAAGAGGACCGGCACCGATTGGTACTTTGAACTGGCAGATATCCAAAACGGTAAGGTTCACGTCCTTCCTGCCCGCATTGAGGCCCGGAACGCGGCAACGATCAGCAGATACCTGCAGGGCAGGGGGACATCCATCACGCAGGCCCTCCAGACGGGCAATTTGCTGGAACTAGAGGCGACCCCAACCTTGGACCGTCGGAAGAAGCTAATCCTCGACGTCACAAAATATCCCTGCGTTTCAGCCGCACCGGCCCTATCTACGTTCGTGACCAGAGGACGATGCAACAGCTTGCACACGCCGGTGTTCCTTTGTGCAGGCTGGATCGAGACCGAATACACGCCCCGATTGGTGGTGCGATGAAGCTTCTTCCTGCGACATTGCGCCGTGTACTGGTAATCGGATCGGAAAAAAGCCAAGGTCTGGCAGATTTCAAGGAAAGTGTGGACCGCGCACAGCAAAGCGGTGACCTCGATGTCCAGTATCAATCAGTGACATGGAGTCGTGATTCGGCGCCCACGGACCTTGCATCCATACTCGCCAATTGCGAAGCAGACGCTTTCGACCTCGCGGTACTCGTCCGCGGCGGTGGTCATTGGAGCGATTTGCACGTCTTCAACGATCCATCGGTTGCCCTTGCTGTCCGCAACTGTCCAGTTCCGATTGCAACGGCTGTTGGGCATACAACCGACGTTCTTATGGCTGACCGGGCAGCTGACTTTTCCTTTACGACGCCAACAGCAGCCGGAGAGGCCATCAGGCGGGAGGTGGTCCGGCGCTCAATGGCACGCGAGAAACCGCCAGCAGCGAACATTCAGAGTTCCGCTGCTCTATTCGAGGCCAAGCGCCGCCGCTACGAAGCCCAGCTCCAGGAGCGGGATGCCGCCTTGAAGGTGAGCCGGCTCAAGCTCAGCGAAAGCCAACAAGCAACCGGATACTTCGAAAACCAGTTGCGCGAGTGTGCCGCTTCCCATACCGGAGACCTCATCCTGCTTGCAGAGCGAAGGGTGCAGCTGCTGTCCATCCTGTGGTTTGCAGCGACTCTTGGTGCTCTGATGGCATACCTGATCGCCTTACCGGCGGTGTTGGAGAGTTTGGGGTACGGCTCCGCATTCGTACAGTCCTCACTATCCATAGCCGGACTGCTTGCTGCCGCTGCCTTGCTCCGAACCACTCACCGGAGGCGTAAAGCCATGCGGATGCCTGCCGAAAAGCCTATGAAGAACCCTCCGGCGAGCTTCAATGAGTGGCGGCACATGGCCAGAAATGTGGTTACCGTTCGAGGTCTTCGCAGGGCCATACGTCACCGACCATGGTGAGGCCGCGGCTGGCCCAGGAGGAAAGGACATTTATGGCTGTTGCATGCTTCCTACGAGGCTGGCTGAGTCATTAGGGTTGGGAGTCCGGGGCAGCCATGTGAGGAAGGGCAGCCGGGCCACCTCGGGTGCGCGATCACAACTTGGTTAGGAACCGCTGTGCAGGACTCCACGCTCCCGGGAACCCGCGACGCCGCCGGGATCTTCCGGCCCCCATACCTTTGGGTGACCGTGGGAACCTGCGCCCTGGTGTTCCTGGCCGCCTTCGAATCGCTTGCCGTGACCACCATCATGCCGCTGGTCAGCCGGGAGTTGAACGGTGGAAGCCTTTACGCGCTGGCCTTTGCGGGGCCCATGGCCACGGGCGTGATCGGCATGGTGGGGGCCGGAAACTGGTCAGACCGCCGCGGGCCCGCCGCGCCGCTGTACGCCTCCGTAGCGCTGTTCGTGCTGGGCCTGTTCATCGCGGGCACCTCGTTTACCATGCCCATGCTCGTCGCCGGCCGCCTGGTGCAGGGTCTTGGCGGCGGCGCCCTTACCGTCGCGCTCTACGTGCTCGTGGCGCGGTTCTTCCCAGGCCAGCTGCACGCGAGGATCTTCGCTGCCTTCTCGGCGGCCTGGGTGGTCCCGTCCCTGGTGGGACCCTTCGCGGCAGGGGTGGTGGCGCAGGTCTTCAGCTGGCACTGGGTGTTCCTGGGCGTGGTTGGCCTGGTCATTCCGGCGCTGGCGATGATCGTGCCGGTGCTGCGCGGGCTGGACGGGCCCGACGCGGAGGGCCGGCCGGCCGGGCCGGGCCAACCCGAAGAAGCCGCAGCGCCGTGGGCCCTGGGCCGGCTGGGTTGGGCGGCACTGGCCGCGCTTGCGGTGCTGGGGCTGAATCTTTCCGCGGACGCCAGCATCCCCGCCTTCCCGGGAGCCACGGCACTCCTGGCGCTCGCCGCCGTCGTTGTTGCCCTGGTGGCCGTGCGTCCGCTGGTGCCCTCCGGTACCCTCGCCGCCCGCCGCGGCCTGCCCAGCGTGATCCTGGCGCGTGGGCTTGCGTCTGCCTCGTTCTTCGGCGCCGAGGTCTACCTTCCATATCTCCTGATCGACCAGTATTCGTTCCCGCCCACACTGGCCGGGCTGACCCTCACCGGCGGCGCGCTCGCTTGGGCGGGGGCCGCCGCCGTACAGGGCCGTATGGGCACACGGCTGCCGCACCGCCGCGCCGTCCAGGCCGGATCGCTCATGGTCCTGGCCGCGATAACCCTGGCCCTGGCCACCACTGCCTTGCATTGGCCGCCCGCCACCGCCATCGCGGGCTGGGTGCTGGCAGGGGGCGGCATGGGCCTGCTCTACCCGCGCCTGAGCGTGATGACCCTGGCGCTGTCCACCAAGGAAAACGAGGGCTTCAACAGCTCCGCCATGTCCATCTCGGACTCCCTGGGCGGCGCGCTGTCGCTGGCCACCACGGGGATTGTCTTCGCGGCATTCACGACGCCGGTCCAGTCCTTCGCGGGGGTCTTCGCCTTCACTGCCGCCATCGGGGTCGCCGCGGTCCTGGTGGCGCCGCGCGTCACCACCGGGGGCGCGCCGGCGGCTAGCTGTACTGAGTCAGGACGTTGGTTACATCGTGAATAGGTGAAGACCTCTTAGGTTGGTGGTTACCACACACAGCCAACGACTAAGAGGTCTTCATGTCCCACCGTAATGCCCGCCTGACTCCGAACGGCATCCAACCAAGCCCGCGTCGACGCTCTACAGTCCTGGCTAAACTTCTACAACAACCACCGGCCACACGGCAGCCTCGGAGGCAAACCACCTATCAGCAGGTGCAACCAACCTACTGGCTGAGTACAGCTAGGGAAGGCGGGTGGCGCGCACGATGACGTCGGCGATGGTGGCCTCCTGCCCTTCCGGCCCGGTCACTGGGCGCTCCCGGCTGGTGAGGACCTCCACCTGCCATCCGGGCTGATCCAGTCCCAGTTCCTGCACCAGCTGGTCCCCTGTGTAGAACATGCCTTCATGGTGGTGCCCCGGACCCCACGGCGGCAGCCGGTCCGGGTGGTGCCCAACCACCAGCAGCGTTCCACCCGGTTTGACGGCCGAGGCCGCGGTGCGCAGCGGGATCCGCCAGTCCAGCTCCTGGGAATGCAGGAACTGCGACGTCACCAGGTCGTAGGCATCTCCCGGCTGCCACTGCGTCAGGTCCGCCAGCTGCCAGGTAATCCGGCTTTCCATAGTGCCGTTCGAGGCGTGCACGCTTTCCCGCGCCAGTTCGGCCAGCTCATGGGAGCGGGCCCGTTCCAGGGCAACGGCGGAGACGTCGACGGCGGTCACGGACCAGCCTTGCTGCGCCAGCCAGATAGCGTCGGCGCCTTCGCCGCATCCCAGTTCCAGCGCCTTCCCGGGCCGCAGGCCACCGGCCTCCCGGACCAGCTGCGGGTTCGGCTTCCCGCTCCACAGCCTTGCTTTGCTGCGGTACCTCTCGTCCCAGGCGGAAGCCGTGTCAATGCCGCCGCCGCCCCCGTCCGGCGACCCGCCGTCGTCGTGCGCGTGCCCTTCGTGCTGCTGCGTTTCCTGGTGCTCGCTCATGCCTCAACATTGCCCGGCCGTGCCCCCGAAGGCAACGCCGACGATGGGTTCCGGGCGCAGGGATGCTAGACTGGAGGAACTTGATGTGCAGTGATGCCGCCTGCTCCGGATCTGGAGGTTCCTTTCCAGGGAGTGGGCTTTCTTCATGTGAGAGGCACATCCTGCGTCGATGAACGCGTTCCATTTGGTCCCGGCCGGCTGTCCTGATTTACAGCGCCCGGTTGATCACCTGACTTTTCTTCGGCGAAACCCCTGGTCCAACCGGCATCGGGGGCCGATATCCGCCTGGATACCGCCAGAAAGACCGTAAAAAACTACATGACTACTTTTGCTGCCCTCGGTACTCCCAAGGCCCTTGCAGACACCCTTACCGCCCAGGGAATCGTTGAACCGTTCCCCATCCAGGTGAAGACCCTTCCGGACACGCTGTCCGGCCGTGACGTCCTGGGCAGGGGCCGGACCGGATCCGGTAAAACCATTGCTTTCGCTATCCCGCTTGTAGCAAGACTCGCTGAGCGGGAAGCCAAGCACTTCCGCAAGCCCGGCCGCCCCATGGGCCTGGTCCTGGCACCCACCCGTGAACTGGCAACCCAGATCAACGCCACCATCGAGCCGCTGGCCAAGGCCGCCGGCCTGAACACCACCGTGATCTACGGCGGCATCTCCCAGGCCCGTCAGGAAAAGGCGCTGCGCGCCGGCGTCGACATCGTCATCGCCTGCCCCGGCCGCCTGGAGGACCTGATCCGCCAGCGCATCCTCACCCTTGAAGCGGTGGAGATCACCGTCCTGGACGAGGCCGACCACATGGCCGACCTCGGCTTCCTGCCGGTGGTCAAGAAGCTCATGGACATGACCCCCAGCGAGGGCCAGCGCCTGCTCTTCTCCGCCACCCTGGACAACGGCGTGGACAAGATCGTCCAGCGCTACCTGTCCAACCCGCTCACCCACTCCGTGGACGATCCGCAGGCAGCGGTAACCACCATGGAGCACCACGTGCTGGTGGTCAACGACCAGACCGTCAAGAAGCAACTGATCGTGGAGCTCGCCTCCGGCGCCGGCCGCCGCGTCCTGTTCATGCGGACAAAGCACCACGCCCGCAAGCTGGCCAAGACCCTGACCGACGCCGGGATCCCCGCCGTGGACCTGCACGGCAACCTCTCCCAGAATGCGCGTGACCGCAACCTGGCCGAGTTCTCCAACGGCGACGTCCGCGTCCTGGTGGCAACAGACGTCGCCGCCCGCGGTGTGCACGTCGACGACGTCGAACTGGTCATCCACGTGGACCCGCCCACCGAGCACAAGGCGTACCTGCACCGTTCAGGCCGCACCGCGCGTGCCGGTTCCGACGGCACCGTGGTCACGCTGACCCTGCCCGAACAGCAGGCCGACGTGAAGAAGCTCATGAAGGCCGCCGGCGTGGACGTCAGCTTCGAGCGCGTCACGGCCAGCTCACCCATCGTGGCTGAACTGGTTGGCGACATTGCGGAGAAGGTTGACCCCCGCACCCGTGCCGCGCTCCTGGCAGCCAAAGCCCCCAAGCAGGGCGGCGGCACCTCCACCGGAGCCAACGCGGAGCGCAAGCGTGCACGCCGCCAGGCTGCTCCCACCACCGGTGGGCGTGGCGGACGTAGTGGACGCGGCAAGGTTTCGGCCGAATCCGCCCGCAGCGACGCCACCCGCGCCGAGCGCCGGGCTGTCGCCTTCGAAGGCCGCACGGAAGCCCGTGCAGCATTCGACCGCAATGCCGAGCAGAACGAGGACCGCGCAGTGGCAGCAGCCGCTGCCCGCCGCAACGCCCGCGGCCGCGGCACGGCTTCCACGCACCGCAACGACGTTCCCGCAGCAGGTGGCCGCTCATCGGCCGGCCGCGGATCGAACGGACGTGCAGCCGAGGGCCGCACCGATTCCCGGATCACCCGCAGCGACGCTCCCCGCGGCGGCACCGGACGCCCCGCCACCGGCGGACGTCCTGCCTCGGGCGGTGGCCAGCGCAGCGGGCGCCCCGCAACCGGCCAGCGCGCCGCAGCGGGTACCTCCGGCCAGCGCTCCGGCGCAACCGGCGGAAGCAAGGCAGTCTGGTCCTCCAACACCGGCGGAACCTCGGGAGGCTCCTACGGTTCCGGCAGCGGCAGTTCAGGCAACGGCGGCTCGGGCCGTCCCGCCCGCAGCGGCCCCCGCCGCGCGTCCGCACCGGCGTCGAACGAGCGCCGCGGCCGCTAGAAGTGCCTCTTGAGCGGGCCCGCCTTTTAGGTGGGCCCGCTTAGCCGTTTAAGGGATCTACCAGCCGCGGGCGCGCCACTCGTCGAGGTGCGGCCGCTCGGCACCCAGCGTGGTGGGCTTGCCGTGCCCGGGATGGACGACGGCGGTGTCCGGGTAGGCGCCGAACAGCCGCTCTGCGACGTCGGACAGGAGCTGGTTGAACCGTTCAGGGTCCTTGTCCGTGTTGCCCACGCCGCCCGGGAACAGCGAGTCACCCGAGAAGATGTGGGCCGGGCCGTCCGGGTCCTGGTACACGAAGGCGATGGAGCCGGGCGTATGGCCGCGCAGGTGCACGGCCGTTATGTCGAAGCCATCGAAGTTGCCCACGTCGCCGTGGCTGAGCCGAACGTCCACCGGGACCGGCAGCGCATCGGCGTCGTCCGCCCCTGCTGCCGTCCGCGCCCCCGTGGCTTCCACCAGTTCCTTCAGGGCCCGCACGTGGTCCCAATGCTGGTGGGTGGTGGCCACCAGGGCAAGCCGCGGGGCTGCAGAGGTGTCCGCAGCCCCGTCCGCCAGCAGTTGGCGGATGGCCGGGAGGTCGTCAGCGGCATCAATCAGCACCTGCGCGCCGCTTTCCTTGGCGGTCAGCAGGTACACGTTGTTGTCCATCCCGCTGACGGAGATGCTGCGGATGGTCAGGGCCGGCAGGTCATATCGAAGTGAGTCCATGATCGTCAGCCCGCGGACGGCTGCAGGTCAAGCGGCATGGTGGTGGAGTAGACCTGCTTGGACGGCGGGCCGGCCAGGATCTCGTGCAGCGCGCTCTTGCCTTCCGGCGTGTTCCGCCAGGCGGCGTAGTCGTCGTGGTCCTGCGTGGTGGCCCACGTTTCCACCACCAGGATGTGGCACGGGTCCGCGTCGTCAACGAGAGCCTCGATCCCCTGGTTGCCGGGCCACGCCCGGGTGGCGGCCAAGGTCTCGGAGAGGAACTTGGCGGCGTCCTCCCGGCGGGCGGGATCGATCTGGACTTCAAAATGGACGATGGCAGTCATGGGGCTCCTAGGGGTATTGGTCAAAATACGGTGTGATGGCTTCGGCAAACGCGCCCTATTCCCGCCCCTCGGACACCCACGTGGGGTCCGCGGAACGGGAGCCGACGACGGCATCAGACGCTGCGTCCAGCGCCTGCAGGTGCGCCGGGGTGAGCTCCAGGGCAAGTGCGCCGAGGTTTTCGTCAATCCGGGCGGCCTTGCGGGTGCCGGGGATGGGAACGACCGGCAGGCCGAGCCGCTTGCCCTGTGCCAGCAGCCAGGCCAGGGCCACCTGCGCCGGCGTGGCGTTGAGCTGGTCGGCCACGGACCGGACGGCGTCCACCACGGCCTGGTTGGCGCCTGCGGCGTCCGGAGCGAAACGGGGGATGTTGCGCCGGAAATCCTTGGCGCCCAGGCTTGACGTGTCCACGGTTCCGGTGAGGAAGCCGCGGCCCAGCGGGGAGTACGGGACGAAGCCGACGCCCAGGCCGGCGGCGGCCGGAACCACGTTGCGTTCCACGTCCCGGCTCCAGATGGACCATTCGCTTTGGACCGCCGCGATCGGGTGGACCGCCGACGCATCCCGCAGTTCCTGTGCCGTCACTTCGGACAGGCCCAGGTGCTTGACCTTTCCCTGCTTGACCAGCTCGGCCATGGCCCCCACGGTCTCCTCGATGGGGACGCGGACATCGCGGCGGTGCATGTAATAGAGGTCGATCACCTCGGTGCCCAGCCGCTGCAGGCTCCGGTCCACGGCCTCGCGCACATACCCGGCGTCGCCGCGGATATCCGTGTAGCCGTCCGTGGGCGTTCCCACCAGCGCGAACTTGGTGGCCAGCTGGACTTCGTCCCGCCGGTCCTTGAGCAGCTGTGAAATGAGTTCCTCATTGCTGCCGCCGCCGTAGATGTCCGCGGTGTCGAGGAAGCTGACCCCGGCGTCGACGGCGTGGTGCAGGGTCTGCAGTGCCTCGGCAGGGTCCACCTCGCCGTAGACCGGCGTGAGGGCCATGCCGCCGAAGCCCAGGCGGCTGACGGTCAGTCCGTCGCCGAGCTGGACAGTTCCCGCGGCTTCAGGGGTGCCGGGTTCAGTGGGTGCGTTTGCCATGGTTCTCCTGTTCGTTTCCTGCTTTTGAAAATTACAGCCAAGGTAGGACGCGGTCCGCCGCCGGGCGCGTGGCCTGGATCAGCCGGGCATTGGCTTCATCGGGTCCATTGGCCCAGGCGACCGCTGCGTCCCGTTCCATGCCGAACGAGATGTGCCGGTCCACCAGCCGCTGCAGCCGGAGCGCGGGCGGGGTTTCGAGGAACCACACCTCGTCCAGCTGCGCCCGCACCTCCTTCCACGGCTCCTGGTCCGCCAGCAGGTAGTTGCCCTCCGTGATCACCAGTGGGACCTCGGCCGGTACGGCGATGGAGGCGGCCACCGGCTCGTCCAGGGTGCGGCGGAACTCCGGTGCGTACACCACGGCCTCGTCCCGCTGCGCCAGGCGCCGCAGCAGCGAAAGGTAGCCGCCGGCGTCGAACGTATCAATGGCTCCCTTGCGCTGCCGGAGCGGGGTCCCTTCGATGATCGCGTTGCCCAGGTGGAAGCCGTCCATCGGCACCACTACCGAGGTTCCGGGGCTGAACTGCTCCTGCAGCCAGGCGGCAAAGGTGGACTTGCCGGATCCCGGCGCCCCGGCGATGCCCAGGATGGTGCGCGTTCCGGGCAGCAGCCGGCGCCGCAGCGTATCCACGGCCATGGCGATCTCGGGGGAGTGCATGGCAAAAGCCTAGTCACCGCTGCGCACCCGCGGCGCATCTTTTTGGGCCGGCAACACCTTCAGGCCCGCGGCGCAGCCCACGATCCCCGCAATGAACAGCAGCTTCACCACGCTGAAGGGCTCCACGCCGGTGGCCATCGCCCAGCCCACCGTCAACGCTGCGCCGATGCCCACCCAGACGGCGTAGGCGGTGCCCAGCGGGATGCTCCGGATGGCCATGCCGAGTCCCACCATGCTGAGCGTGGCGGTGACGGCGAAGACGATGGTGGGCACGGGTCGGGTGAAGCCGTCGGACAGGCCGAGCGCGGTGGCCCAGACCGCCTCCAGGACGGCCGAGGCCAGCAGCACCAACCATGGAAGGCCCCGCTTCACCATTACGCCACCACCTTGAGGCCGACCACGCACGCGGCGATGCCGGACAGCAGCAGCAGGCGCGCCGCCGTCGGACGTTCAACCCTGTTGGCCATCGCGTAGGCGGAGGTGAGGACCACGCCCACACCCACCCACACGGCGTAGGCCGTACCGGTGGGGATGGACTGCATGGCCACGGCAAGCCCGCCGGTGCTGGCGGCCACGGCCACCAGGAACAGGGCAGCGGGGGCAACCCGCCGGCGTCCGGAAGCCTGGGAAGCACGGTGCAGGGCGGCGGCCCAGACGGCCTCCAGCGCCCCGGAAATGATGAGGATTATCCACGACATGACAGTTCCTTTGGCCAGTCTTGTCGCGTGCCGGGTACTGAACCGTCGTCCGGAGGCCCCGGTGCGGAGCCTTGAATTCCAAGGTAGCAAGGCACGACGGCGGGTTCCACCATTGGTGCCCAAGCCCACCACCTGGCGGCGGCAGTCAGCCTGTGGGGCCGTTCGGGTCGATGGACACCACGGCCAGGAAGCCGCGGCCGAGGATTTCCGGGGAATCGCTGCCTGAGCCCACTACTGCGTCGTAACGGCCCAGGTCCAGCGGTTCCCCAGCGCTGTCGCTGACCTTCGCCTGTCCCTGCAACAGCACCCCGAGCTGCCCCTCGAACACGGGGTGGGCGCGCTTTTTGGACAGCTCAATAATGGAGGTAAAGCCCTTGAACGCCCCGGTCCGGGTGATGACGTTGAGGTCGCGGATGTCGCCCGTGGGCAGTTTGGCCCCGGTGGCGGCGCCGCCGTCGAACCGGAACGGACGGTACTTCTCCAGGGGCTGCTCCGCGCCGTCCACGGTGAGGAGCAGCAGCTCGCCCTCGATGACGGTCAGGACGCGCTCCATGCCCGGAAAAGGCGAAAAGTCGCCTGCCTTGGTGACGTCCGCGATGCTCAACCGCCAGTCCCAGCCGCCGTCGGCTGAAGCCTGGCGGGCAATTTCCCTGGTCACCCCGCCGCCGTTGCGCCATGGTTCGGCCTCAAGGTCAGCGAAGCGGATGATCTGCATCAGCCCAGCCTAGTTCCCCGCCATGGCCGCTCGTCGCAGTTGTGTCCGGTCCCTGCTAATCTCCTCCGGGGGGTCAACACGAAAACAGCCTGAAGGAGCCCGGGAATGTTCGTCAAAGTGTGTGGTCTCAGCACGCCCGAATCTGTCCGCGAAGCAGTGGACGCCGGCGCAGACGCCGTGGGATTCGTCCTCACCGCCAGCCCCCGGGTCGTCTCGCCGTCGCAGGTGGCCTCCCTGCTGGCGGGAATTCCGGAGGGCGTCACCCCGATCGGAGTCTTCCGCGACGAGCCCGTCGCCGATGCCATCGCCATTGCCCGGGCCGCGGGCCTTGAGTGGATCCAGTTGCATGGCGACCGGTCACGCGCAGACGTGGCAACAGTGCACGACGCCGGCATGAAGCTGGTCAGGGCCATCACCATGGGTGCCGGCCAGGACGAGTTCGAAGACTGGGGTGAGGACCTGCTCCTGATCGATGCCGCCGTGCCGGGCTCCGGAGAGTCCTGGGATTACTCCTCCGTGGCGGCCCTGCCCGTGCTTCAGGGACGGAACTGGCTGCTCGCCGGCGGCCTTGAAGCGGCGAACGTCGGCCAGGCAGCGGCCGCCGCGCATGCCTGGGGCGTGGATGTTTCCTCCGGCGTTGAAGCGACCTGCGGCGTGAAGGACCTGGCCAAGGTCCGGGCGTTCGTCCAGGCTGCAAAAGCGGCTGCCACAGTTTAGCGGCGGGCGGCTCCGGGGCCCGGGCGGCTGCGGGTCAGGGCAGGATCAGGGATGTCCCCCATCTTTTAGCCGAAAGGCCTTTTTGTCAGGGGGTCGAGGGCACAATGGGTGCATGAAGACACTTCTGAACATCATCTGGCTGGTTTTCGGCGGCTTTTGGCTGGCCCTGGGCTACTTCCTCGCGGGTGTGGTCTGCTGCCTGCTGATCGTCACCATCCCGTGGGGCATTGCCTCATTCCGGATCGCTGCCTACACGCTGTGGCCGTTTGGCCGGATGGTGGTGGACAAGCCCGGCGGCACAGGTGTCTTCCCGCTGCTGGGCAACGTGATCTGGCTGCTGGTGGCCGGGATCTGGATTGCCATTGGACATGTGGTCACAGCGTTCGCCATGGCGGTGACCATCGTGGGCATCCCGCTGGCCATCGCCAACCTCAAGCTCATTCCGGTGTCCCTGATGCCGCTGGGGAAGCAGATCGTGCCCAGCACCACGCCGTTTGCGAGCACCTATCCCGTCAGGACCTACCGCTAGGCAGGACGTACAGCCTGGCAGGACGTACAGCCTGGCAGGACTGCCGTCCCGTCACAGCGGGCGGAACGCCCCGTCCCGCAGGATGGCTGCCGAGTCGCTGTCATCCAATTCAGCGGCGATGTCCACGTCCTCCGCGTAGCCGGCCCCGGACAGTTCCCGGCCGCTGGCGCAGTGCTGGAGCGTTTCGCGCAGGCGCGGCTCGGCCGCTTCGAAGACAGCCATGGCCGCCACGGCCTCCGGAGCATAGCCGTGCCTGCCGTCCCCGGCCTCATAGCCGCCCTTGCCGGCGGCCACCAGTCCTGCGATGAAAGCTCCGGCTCCGATCTGGTCCTCCACGGCAGGGCGGAGGGTGCCGTCCGGCCAGCGTTCGCCCGCGGCGACCACCGCCACTACTACGTCGCCGGGAAGGTTGGCGGCCACCCAGTCTGCGGTGGCCGCGGCGTTCCGGAGGCATACTGCGGCCACCAGGGGCACTTCGGCCGCCAGGGCGTGGCAGAGTTCAGAACCGTTGGGGGAGGGCAGGACCAGCCGTTCCAGCGAGGCTGCCGCGCGGAGGCTGGCGGGGGACAGGCTCAGCCCGCCGCCGTTCCGGGGGCCCGCCAGCTGGGCCTGGTGGTGGGCGGCGAAGTCCTCTGCGGTGGTGTCCCGCCAGCGGTAGGGGAAGACGTCGGCGCCCCGGTCCAGTGCCACGCTGACGCAGGTGCCGAAGGACAGGACGTCCACCACCACGGCGATGTCGGCGCCGGCGGCCACCGTCCTGCCCCCTTCCAGACCCCAGTCCAGCCGCACGGTGAAGGGCAGCTGCCGGTGCGCCGCGTTGGCGGAGTATGTGTGCCGGGGGCTGCTGCCGGGCGCGTTCACTGCAATTCGCCGTTCAGGTTGCGGTGCGCGGCGTCCTGCCACAGTTCTTTGGCCCGCTGGTGATGGAAGAGCGGGTCCAGTTCCAGCAGGTGCCGGACGACGGCGGCCCGGCCGGCTGCGAAGTCGGCGTCGCCGATGTGCGCGTAGTCCTTCCGCACGGCAGCTACGTAGCGGGCGTATTCCTCCGGTTCGCCGCCGAGAATCGAGAGGTCGGCGTCGCAGAGGAGGGCGCCGTCGTTGTCACCCGGTTCCGGCCGGTGGTCCGAGGTCAGCCGGACCAGGCGCGCCACTTCCGCCACCTCTGCCTCCGGAAGGCAGGCGTCGGCAAGCCGTTCCTCCGCCAGCCGTGCCGACTCCTCCTCATCCATGCCGGCTGCGCCGCGGTACACGGCGTCGTGGAACCAGGCAGCCAGCAGTACTGTCCGGGGCGCTTCAGCCGGTTCGGTGAGCAGGTCCAGCGCCTCCAGCACGGACAGCAGGTGGGTGCAGCCGTGGTAGTGCCGGTGCGGTTCGCTCCAGCGGTCCAGCAGGTCCAGGAACAGGGCGTCCTGGCCCGGCATGATGGCTTCCCAGCGGTTCAGGAGAGGGACCTTCAATGACTTATTCCGCCGGCGTGCCGGGATCCGCAGTCCGCTGGCAATGAGCCTGCGGACCAGCACCCGGCCCTCCACCGGAACCGCTCCTGCCGCCACCAGGTCATCAAAGCGGCGTTCCGGCACATCGTAGTGGTCGCCGTCGAACGCCCGCTCGGGGACCCCCGCGGCGGCAGCGAACGCGTGCAGCTCGTCCAGGGACGCGTCCGAGACCAGGTGCGAAAAGTGTGTTCCGTGTGCAGGCCACAGCGGCGGGTCGATGTAGATGGCCATGCAAGGAGTCTAGTGCCGCCCTTCCGTCGAACGCCCTGCAGCCACGCGGCACGTTCATGACCGCTGCTGCGTCTTAAAACGTGCCATCAACCCTCATTTGCGGGCTAGAATCGCCGAATGGCACTTATCCGCGTTTCAGAGGCCGCCCGTTTCCTGGGGGTGAGCGACGATACCGTCCGCCGGTGGACGGAGCAGGGAACCCTCACCGCGCTGCGGGACCCCTCCGGCCGCCTGGCGGTGGACGGGCTGGAACTGGCAACGCACGCGCAGAAGCTCGCCCAGCTTCCCGATGACCCGAAGAGCGGCAGCAGTTCGGCGCGGAACCGGTTCATGGGCCTGGTGACCAACGTCATTACGGACAAGGTCATGGCGCAGGTGGAACTGCAGTGCGGGCCCTTCCGGGTGGTCTCGCTGATGAGCAGCGAGGCGGTGCGTGAGCTGGGGCTGGAACCTGGTGCCGTGGCCACCGCCGTGGTCAAGGCAACGACCGTCATCATCGAGTCGCCGAAGGGCCGGGCCGCCGCATGAGCCGGCAACCCGTCCGGTCCGCGGCTTCCACCCTCCGGGCCGCCGTCCCCGCACTGGCCGTGCTGCTGCTTGCCGTCCTGTCTGGCTGTGCCACGGCGGGCAATCCGGACGCGGGAACAAGTGCCGGCACCGCCACCGGTTCCGGCACCAGACCGGCAGGCGCCATCACCGTTTTCGCGGCCGCCTCACTCAAGCAGACCTTTACCGAACTCGCGAGCACTTTCGAAGCGGAACACCCTGGCGCGACGGTCACCTTGAGCTTCGCCGGGTCCTCGGACCTTGCCAGCCAGATCAACCAGGGCGCGCCCGCTGACGTCTTCGCCTCCGCGGACACGGCCAACATGAAGAAGGTGCAGGACGCCGGCCTCACCGAGGGAACGCCGGAGGACTTCGCCACCAACACCTTGGCCATCGCCGTGCCGCCGGGCAACCCCGCGAAGGTCGCATCCCTCCAGGACCTGGGCCGGCCGGGCATCAAGCTGGTGACCTGCGCCCGGCAGGTCCCCTGCGGGGCTGCCACAGCCAAAGTGGCGGAAGCGGCCGGCGTCGCGCTGAGCCCGGCCAGCGAGGAGAACGCAGTCACTGACGTCCTGGGCAAGGTCACCTCCGGCGAGGCGGATGCGGGGCTGGTCTATGGCACGGACATCAAGGCCGCCGGGACCAAAGTGGCAGGCATTCAGTTCCCGGAATCGGGGAGCGCGGTCAACACCTATCCGATTGCGGCCGTCGTCAACGGCCGGAACAAGGCCACCGCCCAGGCGTTCGTGGACCTGGTCACCGGTCCCGAGGGCCAGAAGGTCCTCGCCGCCGCGGGGTTCGGCCCGGCAGGATTCGGGCCGGACGGTTCCGGGTCAGCCACTTCCGGCCCGGGCAATTCCGGGCCAGCCACTTCCGGGTCAGCCAGCTCCGGCCCGGGCAGCCAGTGATACAGCGGCCAGGGAAACTACCCCAGGCGCGGCCGCGCACCCAGGCCGCCGCCTACTCCGGCATCCCCGCGTGGGTCCGTGCGCTGGCAGTCCTGGCGGCCGTCGTCGTCGTGCTTCCCCTGCTGGCGATGGTGCTGCGCGTTGACTGGACGCAGTTCATCCCGCTGGTGACGTCGGAGCCGTCCCTGACGGCTCTGGGGCTGAGCCTGCGGACCTCGGCGGCAAGCACCCTCCTGTGCATCCTGCTGGGGGTTCCCCTGGCCCTGGTCCTGGCCAGGGACTCCTTCCGGCTGCAGGGGCTGCTGCGCGCGCTGGTGCTCCTGCCCCTGGTGCTTCCCCCGGTGGTGGGCGGCATCGCCCTGCTCTACACGTTCGGCCGCCAAGGGCTGCTGGGGCAGACCCTGGAGGTGCTCGGGCTGCGCATCGCCTTCTCCACGACGGCGGTGGTCCTGGCGCAGACGTTCGTGGCGCTGCCTTTCCTGGTAGTGAGCCTGGAAGGGGCGCTTCGCACCTCCGGCTCCCGCTACGAGGCCGTGGCCGCAACGCTGGGCGCGCGCCCGGGCACCGTCTTTCGGCGCGTCACGCTCCCGCTGGTCCTGCCCGGACTGGCCTCCGGCGCGGTCCTGTCCTTCGCCCGCAGCCTGGGCGAGTTCGGCGCCACGCTGACGTTCGCGGGCAGCCTCCAGGGGGTTACCCGGACGCTGCCGCTGGAGATCTACCTGCAGCGGGAAACGGACCCGGACGCCGCCGTCGCGCTCTCCCTGGTGCTGGTGGCCGTCGCTGTCGCCGTGGTGGCGCTCGCATACCGGCAGCCGGCAGCGGCCCGTGCCGGAGCAGGGCAGCGGACGACGACGGCCGCACCGGCCGGAGGGGACGTCCGGTGACGCTGTCCTTCCAGGCGGCCGTGGCCGGGCGGGGTTTCGACGTGGACCTTGCCGTCCGGCCGGGTGAAACGGTGGCCGTCATGGGACCCAACGGCGCCGGCAAATCGACCCTGCTGGCCAGCATCGCGGGCCTGCTGCGGCCGGACAGCGGCCGCGCCGAACTCAACGGCAGGACGCTCTTTGACCTCGACGGCGGAAAGCCCTCCTGGGTGCCTCCTCATCACCGCGGCACCGCCCTGCTCGCCCAGGAGCCCCTGCTGTTTCCCCACCTGAGCGCGGTGGACAACGTCTCATTCGGGCCGCGCAGCGCCGGCGTCCCCAAGCGGGACGCGAAGGAGCGTGCCCTGCGCTGGCTGGCGGAGGTGGAAGCGGAACACCTCGCCGGGCGCCGTCCCGCCGAACTCTCCGGCGGCCAGGCCCAGCGTGTTGCCGTGGCCCGCGCGCTCGCCGCCGACCCCGCACTTCTGCTGCTGGATGAGCCGCTGACCGCCCTGGATATCCATTCCGCACCGCTGCTGCGCCGCCTCTTCAAACGGGTCCTCGCGGGCCGGCAGGCCATCATCGTCACGCACGATGTCCTGGACGCGCTGGTCCTTGCGGACCGGGTGGTCATCCTGGAAGACGGGAAGGTTGCAGAAGAGGGTCCCACGCGTGCCGTGCTGGAACGCCCGCGCAGCTCCTTTGCTGCCGGGCTTGCCGGACTGAACTTCATTCCCGGCACCCTCGACGGCGCCGGTGTGCGCACCAGCCAGGGCCTGCGGATCGCGGGGCACGACGAAGATCTGGGCGGCTCCGGGGAACCCGGCCGGCTGCCCGGGCCGGGCGGCCCGGGCGTGGCCGTGTTCCCGCCGTCGGCCGTGTCTGTGTTCCTCGACGACGCGCATGGAAGCCCGCGGAACTCGTTTGCCGTCACCATCACCGACCTCGAGCCCCATGGCGACCAGATCCGCGTCCGCGCCGGCAGCCTCGCCGCCGACATCACGCCGGCTGCCTCGGCGGACCTGGGCCTTGCTCCCGGGATGACGGTGCACTTCGTGGTCAAGGCCGCCGCCGTGTCCGTGTACGGCACGTAGCGCCAGGACCCGCCGGTGCGGGCCGGTGGGCGGGAAGGACTTCCGGCTCTGGACAGCTGTTACGCCGTGGGCAAACATGGCAGGGGAACCTCGCCGCGCAAAGTTGAGCGTAGTACACTCAACTTAGTCAACAAGCCCCCGAAAGGAGCTCTCTTTGGACGTCAAATTCACCACCAAGAGCCAGGAGGCTCTTTCCGCGGCGGCAATGAACGCCTCGACGGCCGGCAACCCCCAGGTGGAACCGGCCCACCTTCTCAAAGCGCTGATGGACCAGCGGGAGGGTGTGGCGGTCGCACTCCTCAAGGCCACGGGCACGGACCCGGATGCCGTCAGCGTCCAGGCCAGCAGCGCCATCAAGGCCCTGCCCGCCACTTCCGGCGGCTCCAGCCAGCAGGCGCAGCTGTCCCGCCCCGCCCTGCAGGCCATCCAGCACGCCAAGGAGGAAGCGGACCGGCTGGGCGATTCCTTCGTTTCCACCGAGGTGCTCCTGGTGGGCCTCTCCGCCGGCAATGATGCTGCTGCGCGCCTGCTGCGTGAAGCCGGTGCCTCACGGGAGGCTCTGCTCGCTGCCCTCCCCGGAGTCCGCGGCGACCGAAAGGTGGACAGCCCGGACCCCGAAAACACCTTCCAGGCCCTGGAGAAGTACGGAACGGACCTCACCGCCATGGCCCGCGCCGGCAAACTGGACCCCGTGATCGGGCGCGACTCCGAAATCCGCCGCGTGGTGCAGGTGCTCTCCCGGCGCACCAAGAACAATCCGGTGCTGATCGGCGAGCCCGGCGTGGGCAAGACCGCCGTCGTCGAAGGCCTGGCCCAGCGGATGGTGGCAGGCGACGTCCCGGAAAGCCTGCGCGGCAAGACGCTCATCTCCCTGGACCTTGGGTCCATGGTGGCCGGCGCCAAATACCGCGGCGAGTTCGAGGAACGGCTGAAGGCGGTCCTCGAGGAGATCAAGGGCTCCGAGGGGCAGGTGGTCACGTTCATCGACGAGATCCACACCGTGGTGGGTGCAGGCGCCACCGGTGATTCCTCCATGGACGCCGGCAACATGCTCAAGCCCATGCTGGCCCGCGGCGAACTCCGCCTGATCGGTGCCACCACCCTGGATGAGTACCGCGAAAACATCGAAAAGGACGCGGCCCTGGAACGCCGCTTCCAGCAGGTGTACGTGGGCGAGCCCAGCGTGGAGGACACCATCGGCATCCTCCGCGGCCTCAAGGAGCGCTACGAGGCGCACCACAAGGTTTCCATCGCCGACTCAGCCCTGGTAGCCGCCGCCACGCTGTCCAACCGGTACATCACAGGGCGTCAACTTCCGGACAAGGCCATCGACCTCGTGGACGAGGCAGCGTCCCGCCTCCGCATGGAAATCGACTCCGCTCCGGAGGAGATCGACCAGTTGCGGCGCCAGGTGGACCGCCTCACCATGGAGGAACTGGCACTGTCCGGAGAATCCGATCCCGCATCCGTGGAGCGGCTCGCGGCACTCCGCGCCGACAAGGCGGACAAGGAAGAGGAGCTTTCGGCCCTGAACGCCCGCTGGGAAGCGGAGAAGGCCGGCCTCAACCGGGTGGGTGACCTGAAGGCGAAGCTGGACGAACTGCGCTCCGCCGCTGACAAGGCCCAGCGCGAGGGCGACCTGGAGGCTGCGTCCCGGATCCTCTACGGGGAAATCCCGGCCCTTGAACGCGAGGTGAACGCCGCCGCGGAAGCCGAGGCCGCCGTGACGGACAAGTCCGCGCAGATGGTGGCGGAGGAAGTCACCGCGGAGGACATTGCAGAGGTCATCTCCGCCTGGACCGGTATCCCGGCCGGCCGCATGCTGCAGGGTGAAAGCCAGAAGCTGCTCCACATGGAAGAGGAGCTGGGCCGGCGCCTGATCGGCCAGGCCAAGGCCGTGACCGCAGTGTCCGACGCGGTACGCCGTGCCCGGGCCGGCATCAGCGACCCCAACCGCCCCACCGGCTCCTTCCTGTTCCTGGGCCCCACCGGCGTCGGTAAGACCGAGCTGGCCAAGGCGCTGGCGGACTTCCTGTTCGACGACGAACGCGCCATGGTGCGTATCGACATGTCCGAGTACGGCGAGAAGCACAGCGTCGCCCGCCTGGTGGGGGCCCCTCCGGGATACGTGGGCTACGAGGAAGGCGGCCAGCTGACCGAGGCCGTCCGCCGCCGTCCGTACTCCGTGGTGCTGCTGGATGAGGTGGAGAAGGCGCACCCCGAGGTGTTCGACATCCTCCTGCAGGTGCTCGACGACGGCCGCCTCACCGACGGGCAGGGCCGCACCGTGGACTTCCGCAACGTGATCCTGGTGCTGACCTCCAACCTGGGCAGCCAGTTCCTGGTGGACCAGTCCCTGGACGCCACGGCCAAGCGCAACGCCGTTATGGCCACGGTGAACGCATCCTTCAAGCCGGAGTTCCTCAACCGGCTCGACGAGGTGGTGCTGTTCGACGCCCTCACGGTGGACGAACTGGCCCACATTGTGGAGCTGCACGTGGAAGAGCTGGGGCGGCGGCTGCGCGAACGGCGTCTCACCCTGGAAGTCACCGACGGCGCCAAGGCGTGGCTGGCATTGTCCGGCTACGACCCCGCCTACGGCGCCCGGCCACTGCGGCGCCTGGTGCAGCGTGAGATCGGCGATCGGCTGGCCAAGGCCATCCTTGCCGGTGGGATCAGCGACGGCGACACCGTGGTGGTTGACACCGCCGCTGACCTGGGCGAACTCACCGAGGGCAACGTCGACACGCTGACGGGTGCCCCGAGCTCCGGCCTCTCAGTGCGGCGGAAGGACTAGCCGGCCTGCAGGGCTGGGGAGTGCGGCCCTGGCGGTTTGACCGTCAGGGCAGCACGCTCGCGTTGATCACGTTGCCGCCGTCGGCAGTGACGTAGCAATCCACCCTGCGGTCCCCGGACTCCCAGCTGGTGTTGCTGGGAAAGCTGCGCTGGTAGTTCAGCTGGAACTGCTTGGCCGCCGGGCCGAGCTTCGCTGCCTGGCAGACTTCCAGCGCCTTGGCCTTGAGCGGGTCAGCCCCCGGATACTTGGCGCTGTCCGGGTAGTGGAGCGTGGACACCAACTGCGCCGAATGGCCCGTGTCGCAGGGCACCACCGTGGACGCCAGGGCCTGGGGATCAAAGTCCTTGAAGCAGTCACCTACCGCGTAGGCTGCCGGCGCAACCCCGTCGCGGGGCAGGGGCTGGGGAGTGGCCGGCGGAGTGACGGCGGTCTGCAGCACGCCCGGCGCTGCGCTTTTTGCAGTGTCGGTGCCGGGAGCGGAGTTCAGCCACACGGCGAGCCATGCCAGCGAGCCGGCCACGGCGAGGATGACGACGATGAGGAACGCTTTCCAGAACGCAGGCCTCCTGTTGGCCCGCCTTTCCGGCCCGGGATCCTGGCGCGGCTGGGACCAGGTTACAGACTCCGGAGCGGGCGCCGAACCGGCGTCCCCGCCCTTGACTATTGGCAGGCTTCCGGTCCGCGGTGGCAAGGCTGGTTTCGGCGGGATGTCCTGGTGGTTCACGGGTGCGCATCCTCCTGGGTTTGGTACCGCGGCTCGCCAAAGGCCACACAAAATCGGCAGTTCTTAAGTGACTCTACCGAAGAAAAATCCCGGAATCCCGCGGGCGCAGGTGCGTGATGTTACCCCACGCGGGCGTCCGGGCCATGAGGCGGCAAGCAGGGCCCGCCGAAAGCATGTAATCTAGGTGTACGACAAATTGACCAAACATTCCGGGGCCTCACCGATCGCCAAGGTGACCACCTCCGGTCCAAGTACAAAAGGGGGTCACGCCATGGGGCGCGGCCGTCAAAAGGCAAAAGCTACCAAGCAGGCTCGGGACATTAAGTACTACTCCCCGAACACTGACTATTCGGCACTTCAGCGTGAGCTGACGGGTCCGGGCAGTCGTTCGACGAGCCGTTACTCGAATGAGCCGGTTGAACCGGACTATTCGGCTTATGTGGATAAGTACGCGGATGATTTGGATGACGATGACGACGAGGTAGACAACCGTCGCATCGGCTAGTTGTCGCCGGCAGCGGCTGCCTCTTTAGGCAGTGCACGCCGGTCTCAATAATCTTCGCCTCGCTGCTTCTTCTGCAGCGCTATCGGTGCTGACCGCAGTCAAAAAAGGTCCGTTGGGCCACACCTGTTTCCGGTGTGCCCCAATGGACCTTTTGCCGTTCCCGGCTAATGCGCGCGGCGCCTGACGGGCATGAGCGTCCGGGGAGGACCTTCGGCTGCCAGGAATGGGAGCATAAGGCTGGTGAGCGTGGCAGGCTGCTCGAGCGGCAGGCCATGGGACGCCCCGGAATCACCGCCAGCTGCCCATTGGGCAAAGCCTCATACAGGGAGATGGTGTGCGGCAGGGTCACAATGTCGTCGTCCCCCACCGCCACCAGCACCGGCTGCTGGATACTCGAGATTTGGGACGTAGTGAGCGAAGGCTCGGTGCTGATCAGCTGCATGCCTTTCCGGGCTACCGCCTCAAAATGCCCGGGTCCGTCAGGAGAACGCTCGGCGTAGGCCCGGCCAAGCTCCTGTAACACCGGCGAGTCCGGGTCCATGTCAACGGGCTGGATGCCCGTCCACGTGGTAGTTGGTGCCGATGACCACCATTTTCGCCACCAGGTCCGGCCGCGCCAGTGCCACGAGGAGGGCAATGATGCCGCCGTCGCTCCAGCCGACGAGGTGGGCGGGGCCGGCGGCCACCTTCTCGAGGACGCTGACTGCCTCCCGCGCCATATCGCTGTAGTGGAAGTCGGCATCGGTGTCGGCGGTGTATCCATGGCCGGGGCGGTCGAAGGCGATGAGCCGGTAGTGTTCCGCGAGTCCGGCGCCAATAGTGCCAAGAAGGGCATCACTGTTGCTGAGGCCGCCGTGCAGCAGCAGCAGTGAAGCGCCATTGCCGCCGCGGTCCTCCAACCATGTCGGGTGTCCATTGATATCTACGATGCCGGCCATGTGTTCTCCCGTTCCGGATCGACGTTTTCCCGATGATGCCGCTGATCCCTGAGCCCAGTTGTGTGGAGGCTATTGTGCCCCTCACCCCTTTGCTGCTCAAGGGGTCCGTGTAGCCTTGCCTGCATGGCATTAGTTGAGGGATACCGTCACGGCGAACCCTGCTGGGCGGATCTGCAGACCCCGGATGTTGCGGCTGCCAAGGACTTCTACGGGCGGCTCTTCGGCTGGACGTTCCAGGACTTTCCCACCCCGGACGGCCGCAGCTACGCGCAGGCCTTTATCCGTGGCCGGTTGGTGGCCACTATTGCACCGCAAAGCCCCTTGCAGCTGCAGGCCGGCACCTCCGCAAAATGGAACGTCTACTTCGCCGCCGCAGACGCTGCGGATGTACTGGAGGAGGCTGCCCACGCAGGAGGGGCCGCCGAATTCGGGCCGGAGACGGTGGGCGATACCGGTGTTCTGGGCTTCCTTGCCCCTCCCGGAGGCGGAACCACAGGCATCTGGCAGGCAGGAAGCCACTACGGCAGCCAATTATTCAACGAGCCGGGCGCGCTGGCCTGGGCGGAACTCTTCACGCCCGAGCCCCAGGCCGCCGTCGGCTTCTTCCAGCAGCTTTTTGGGCATGAGGTCACCGAGTACCCGCAGGACGACGGCGGCAGCTACAGCACGCTGCTCGTCGACGGCAATGAGGTGGCCGGGATCATCCCTGCCGATGAGGGCGACGAAGCGGACTGGCAGATCTACTTCGGCACGGCAGACGTTGCCGCGGCGGCAGCGGCCGTCCAGGCAGCGGGGGGAGAGGTCCTCGTCGAGCCGGACGAGCGTCCCGCCGACGGGTCACTCGCCACCATCAGGGACCCGCAGGGCGGCGTCCTCAACCTGATCCAGACCGCCGCTTAAACGCCAAGTGCTCCCCGCCGGTGGAGGGGAGCACTCAAAGAAAGCTTTAGGCGTAGGCGTTGACCAGGCGGACAGCGCCGCCGTCCACACCCTTGGCGCCCTGGACGTAGTCAGGTCCGGACTTGAGGATGGAGTCTGAGTCCTCGGTGACCGTGCCCATGATCCAGGACGGCAGGCCCCGTTCGTTCAGGCGCGCGACGGCGGCATCCGCGGCGTCGGGGGACACGATGGCCACCATGCCCACGCCGAGGTTCAGGGTACGTTCCAGGTCGGCCAGCGGAACGTTGCCCAGCTCGGACACCAGCTTGAAGATGGCGGGCAGTTCCCACGTGGCACGGTCCACCGTGGCCACCAGGCCCTGCGGGAGGACGCGGGCCAGGTTGGCGGCAAGGCCGCCACCGGTGACGTGGCTGAAACCGTGGACGGCCGCGCCGGCGCTGACCGGGAAGGTACGGGCCAGGTCCAGGCAGTCGGCCGCGTAGACGCGCGTGGGTTCCAGGAGTTCCTCACCCAGGGTGCGGCCCAGTTCGGAGACCTGGCGGTCCAGGGCCCAGCCGGCGTGGTTGATGACGCGGCGGACCAGGGAGTAGCCGTTGGAGTGCAGGCCGGAGGAGGCCATGCCGATCACGACGTCGCCGGCGCGGACGCGGTCCGGCCCCAGCAGCGCATCGGCTTCCACGACGCCGGTGGCTGCACCGGCGACGTCGTATTCGTGTTCGCCCAGCAGGCCGGGGTGCTCGGCGGTCTCGCCGCCCACCAGGGCTGTGCCGGCCACGGAGCAGGCAGCGGCGATGCCACGGACGATGCCGGCGATGCGCTCGGGGACCACCTTGCCGCAGGCGATGTAATCGGTCATGTACAGGGGCTCGGCGCCCACCACCACGATGTCGTCCACCACCATGCCCACCAGGTCGAACCCGATGGTGTCGTGGATGTCCATGGCCTGGGCGATGGCGACCTTGGTGCCGACGCCGTCCGTGGAGGTGGCCAGCAGCGGCTTCTTGTAGGTCAGCAGCCTGGAGACATCGTAGAGGCCGGCGAAGCCGCCCACCCCGCCGATCACCGAGGAGTTGTGGGTTGCCTTGACGGCATCCTTCATGAGCTCGACGGCGCGGTCCCCGGCTTCGACGTCCACGCCCGCGGACGCGTAGGTGATGCCGGCGTTGTCTGCGGCGGGGCTGGCGGAGGTCATACGGAGTCCTTTTTGTCGGCGCTGGTGGCGGCGTGTACGTCGGGCACGAGGTCGGCTTCGGTCAGCAGGTTCTCGAATTCGGAGTCGGGGCCGGGATCGCAGCCCGTGGCGCCGGCCTTTTCCGCCGGGTCCTCGGTGGCGTCGACAGCCAGGGCGGCCGTTTCCCCGGGAAGGGCCGCCGGGGAGGGCTTGAGGCCGCCCAGGTCGGTGCGCTCCAGGAGGTTCTTGCCCAGTTTGTCCGCGTCCGGAAGCTTGATGGGGTACTTGCCGGTGAAGCAGGCGGTGCACAGGCGTTCGCGCGGCTGCCGGGTGGCGCCGATCATGCCGTCCTCGGAGATGTAGGCCAGCGAGTCGGCGCCGATGGCCTGCGAAATCTCTTCGATGGTGGCGCCGTTGGCGATCAGTTCGGCGCGGGAGGCGAAGTCGATGCCGTAAAAGCAGGGCCATTGCACCGGCGGGGAGGAGATCTTGACGTGCACGGCGGCGGCGCCGGCCTCCCGGAGCATCCGGACGATGGCCCGCTGGGTGTTGCCGCGGACGATCGAGTCGTCGACCACCACCACGCGCTTGCCGCGGATCACGGACTCAAGGGCGTTGAGCTTGAGCCGGATACCCAGCTGGCGGAGGGTCTGCGAGGGCTGGATGAAGGTACGGCCCACGTAGGAGTTCTTGACGAAGCCGTGTGCGAACGGAATGCCGGATTCCTCGGCGTAACCCACGGCTGCAGGGGTGCCGGACTCCGGGACGGGGATGACGATGTCCGCTTCGTGGGTGTTTTCGCGGGCCAGCTGGCGGCCCATCTCCACGCGGGACTCGTAGACGGAACGGCCGGCGATCGCGGCGTCCGGACGGGCGAGGTAGACGTACTCGAAAACGCAACCGGCCGGCGTCGGCTCTGCAAACTTCTTGGACCGCACGCCTTCTTCGTCGATGGCGATGAACTCGCCGGGCTCGATCTCGCGGATGAAGCTGGCACCCACGGTGGCCAGTGCGGACTGTTCGGAGGCGACAACCCAGCCGCGTTCCAGGCGGCCCAGGACCAGCGGGCGGATGCCGTAGGTGTCGCGGGCTGCGTAAAGGGTGCCTTCGTCCATGAAGACGAAGCAGAAGCCGCCCTTGATCTTGGGGAGAAGCTCGGTGGCGGTCTCTTCCAGGCTCTTGCCCGGCTCACCTTCCAGCAGTGCGGTGACCAGTGCGGTGTCCGAGGTGTTGCCCTGCTTCATTTCGCCGGTGAGCTGCCCACCGTTGCGCTCCGTGATCATGGCGTTGAGTTCGGCGGTGTTGGTCAGGTTGCCGTTGTGCGCCAGGGCCACCGTGCCGGTGGAGGTGGCGCCCAGGGTGGGCTGCGCGTTGGCCCAGTGGCTGGCGCCGGTGGTGGAGTAGCGGCAATGGCCCACGGCCAGATGCCCGGTCAGGGTGTTCAGCGTGGTCTCGTCGAAGACCTGGGATACGAGGCCCATGTCCTTGTAGACGTTGATCCGCTTGCCGTCGCTGGTGGCTATGCCAGCCGACTCCTGACCGCGGTGCTGCAGTGCATACAGCCCGTAATAGGTAAGTTTTGCTACTTCTTCACCGGGTGCCCAAACACCGAAGACGCCACAGGCATCCTGGGGTCCTTTTTCGCCGGGAAGAAGATCATGGGAAAGTTTGCCATCGCCGCGTGCCACTGATCGATTATCGCACGTTATGGGGTATGACTTTCCCCCGCTTCAGTTTGTGACCCGGCTAGCCCTGGGGATCGGTGTCCGGTTCCGAGTCCGGGACGGCCTCCACGACGGCCCGTTCCTGCCGCCTCACGCTGCGGCGGTCCAGGACCAGCGCCAGCAGGGCGCCAAGCAGGGCGCCGCCAGCCGCAAACATCACCATGAAGAATCCGAAGACGGCGCCGGGGTCGAAGGTTGCGTCGCCGGGCAGCGCGTAAGCCACCACTGCGGCGGCGATAATGCCTGCCAGGGCACCCACAATCAAAAAAGGAACGTACTTGGGTGCGCGGCGGACGGTCACTTCGCGCCGCTCGGCAGGGGTTTCGTGAAAAGCCATGACATCCAGCCTACTGCCGGACGAAACAGCGGGTGTAACGGGTCCGTCGCCGTCCGTCCCTGGAGACACGCGCCGAATCCAGGACTCGATCCTGATAGCCACGAAGGCTGTAACTGATATATCTATTGATACAAAGTGTGGCCAGTGTCATATTCTGCTGTGAGCACTATGCGCAACAAGTTGTGCCATGCGCAATTCGACGCGCGTCCAGCTTTGCGGCAATGACGTGGTCCCCGGAGGTGGCATGTCGGCTAGATTGGCACTTGGTGCCGACTCACCGGATCCGGCCGGATCCAGGAAAGGAACACAAGAACCATGGTCCATAAAGTTCAAGCCGTCGTTGTCCGGGAGAAGAACGCCCCGGTGTCGCTGGAGACCATCCTGGTGCCGGATCCGGGCCCGGGGGAGGCGCTGGTGGACATCCTGACCTGCGGTGTCTGCCACACGGATCTGCATTACAAGCAGGGCGGCATCGGCGATGATTTCCCGTACCTGCTGGGCCATGAGGCCACCGGTGTGGTCTCTGCAGTGGGTCCGGACGTGACGTCCGTGGCGCCGGGTGACCGGGTCATCCTGAACTGGCGCGCCGTGTGCGGCGAGTGCCGGGCGTGCGCCAAGGGCCAGCCGCAGTACTGCTTCAACACCCACAACGCCACCCAGAAAATGACCCTGGAGGACGGCACGGTCCTCTCCCCGGCGCTGGGCATCGGTGCCTTCGCGGAAAAGACTCTGGTGGCTGCCGGGCAGTGCACCAAGGTGGACCCCGACGTCGACGCGGCCGCGGTGGGCCTGCTGGGCTGCGGCATCATGGCCGGCATTGGCGCCGCGATCAACACCGGCGAGGTCAAGCGCGGGGAATCCGTAGCAGTGATCGGCTGCGGCGGTGTGGGCATCGCCGCGATCGCCGGCGCGAAGTTGGCGGGTGCGACGACGATCATCGCCGTTGACATCGACGACAACAAGATCGGGATGGCCAAGTCCCTCGGCGCCACCCATGGCGTGAACTCCAAGCAGGAGGACGCAGTGGAGGCCATCCGGGCCCTCACCGGAGGCAACGGCGCTGACGTGGTGATTGACGCCGTCGGCCGTCCCGAAACGTACAAGCAGGCGTTCTACGCCCGCGACCTTGCCGGCCGCGTGGTCCTGGTGGGTGTGCCGACGCCGGAGATGCAGCTGGAGCTGCCGCTGCTGGATGTCTTTGGCCGCGGCGGATCGCTGAAGTCCTCCTGGTACGGGGACTGCCTGCCCTCCCGGGACTTCCCGATGCTGGTGTCCCACTACAAGCAGGGCAACCTGGACCTGGACGCGTTCGTCTCCGAGCGCATCACCATCGACCAGGTGGAGGAGGCTTTCGGCAAGATGCACGAGGGTAAGGTCCTGCGTTCCGTTGTTGAAGTCAGCCCGGTGGGGGTCTGATGGCCGTCACCATTGAGAACCTGGTCACCTCGGGCACGTTCTCGCTCGACGGCGGCACCTGGGACGTGGACAACAACGTCTGGATCGTGGGCAACGACGAGGAATGCGTCATTATCGATGCGCCCCACGATGCCGCCGCGATCATCAACCAGGTACGCAGCCGGAAGGTCAAGGCCATCCTGCTGACCCACGCGCACAACGACCACATCGGTGCCGCCCGGGAGGTTGCTGACGCGCTGGGAGCCCCGATCGTCCTGAACGAGGAGGACCTGGTGTTGTGGGAGCAGGTCTACCCGGACGCCAAGCCGGACCGCTACCACTCCGACGGGGACGTGTTCGAGGTGGGCGGGGCAACGCTGCGGGCCATCCACACACCGGGCCACTCCCCGGGGTCCACCTGCTTCTACCTCGAAAGCGAAGGAACGGTATTTACCGGGGACACGCTGTTCAATGGCGGCCCGGGTGCCACCGGCCGGTCCTACAGTGACTACCCCACCATCCTGACTTCCATCCGCGAACGCCTGCTGACGCTTCCGGCTCAGACCGTGGTCCGCACCGGCCATGGCGGGGACACCACCATCGCGGCGGAGCAGGAAACGCTGGCGAAGGTTCCGGAGTAGCGGAAATCGGCAACGAGTGCCCTGGAGGCGCGCCGGGATTCCGGCGCGCCTCCACTGCAAATGAACAATTGAGCCGTCACGGGAGTTCCCGGGTGCCGGCGAGGAAGTTGGAACAATGAAGTTCGGCAAACAGCCTGCCCCCGTCGCGGACATCAACGAGGACAACCTCGAAGTCCACAAGCCCAAGACCGAGGCCGCCGGCGTCAAGGCCGTCATGGTGGCACTGGAGCGCGCGGTGGCGCAGGCAGGCGTGACCCGCACGGCACATTCCCTGCTCCGGCTGAACCAGCGCGGCGGGTTCGACTGCCCCGGCTGCGCGTGGCCGGAGTCGGACAAGAAGCGCAAGACTGCCGAGTTCTGCGAGAACGGTGCCAAGGCCGTGGCCGAGGAGAACACCTTGCGGACCGTGGGCGCGGAGTTCTGGGCCAACCACTCCATTGCCGAACTCTCAGGGAAGACCGAGTACTGGCTGGGGAACCAGGGCCGGCTCAGTG
The DNA here is from genome assembly GCF_902506025.1 of Arthrobacter sp. 8AJ. Lineage (NCBI taxonomy): Bacteria > Bacillati > Actinomycetota > Actinomycetes > Micrococcales > Micrococcaceae > Arthrobacter > Arthrobacter sp. 8AJ. The sequence goes on from NZ_LR733289.1 coordinate 330,983, forward strand.
AACCGATGGTGATCCGCGAGGGTGATACCCACTATTCACCGATCTCCTGGGCTGACGCCTTCGAGCTGATCGGAGAGCACCTCCGGGCGACCACCCCGGACCGCAGCGTCTTCTACACTTCCGGGCGCACCGCGAACGAGACCGCGTTCCTGTACCAGCTGTTCGCTCGGGCCCTGGGCACCAACAACCTGCCGGACTGCTCCAACATGTGCCATGAGTCCTCCGGATCGGCGCTGAACCCGACCATCGGCATCGGCAAGGGCACCGTGTCCCTCGACGACATCCACGACTCCGAATTGATCTTTGTCGTCGGTCAAAACCCCGGCACCAACCACCCGCGCATGCTCTCTGCGCTGAAGGAGTGCAAGGACAAGGGCGGCAAGGTGGTGGCCGTGAACCCGCTGCCCGAGGCCGGACTGTTCAACTTCAAGGACCCGCAGACCATCTCGGGCGTGGTGGGCGGCGGCACCCCGCTCGCCGACGAATACCTGCAGATCAAGGTGGGCGGCGACCTCGCGCTGTTCCAGGCGCTGGGCCACCTGCTCCTGGAGGCTGAGGAACAAAACCCGGGAACCGTCGTCGACCATTCCTTCATTGCCGCGCAGACGGAGGGGTTCGACGCCTACCGAGACGCCCGCCGCACCCTCGACTGGGATGAGACCGAGACGGCCACGGGCCTCTCCCGCGCGCAGATCGAGAAGGTGGCGGGGATGCTGGTGGCGTCCAAGGCCTCGATCTTCTGCTGGGCGCTGGGCGTGACGCAGCAGCCGCACTCGGTGGACACCATCAAGGAGATGGTCAACGTCCTGCTGCTCCAGGGCAACTTCGGCAAACCCGGCGCCGGCGCCTGCCCCGTCCGCGGGCACTCCAACGTCCAGGGCGACCGGACCATGGGCATCTGGGAAAAGCCGAAGGAATGGCTCCTCTCGGCACTCGATTCCGAGTTCGGCATCTCATCCCCGCGGCACCACGGCTACGACGCCGTTGAGTCGATGGAGGCGTTCGAGCGCGACGAGGTGGACGTCTTCGTGTCCATGGGCGGCAATTTCTCGCTGGCGTGCTCCGACACTGAAGCGTTGGAAGCGGGCATGCAGCGGATCGGGCTGACCGTGCACATCAGCACCAAGCCCAACCGCTCGCACATTGTGCACGGCCGCACCTCGCTGATCCTGCCCACGCTGGGCCGGACCGACAAGGACGACAAGCACCCCAAGGGGGCGCAGTTCCTGTCCGTGGAGGACTCCATGTCCGTGGTCCACTCCACCCAGGGACGCCTCACGCCGGTCTCCGAGCACCTGCTCGCCGAGCCCGTGATCGTGGCCCGGATGGCCGAAGCTACCTTCGGCCCGGACCACTCCGTGGACTGGCGCGGCATGGCCGAGGACTACGACGTGATCCGCGACCACATCGCCCGCGTCCTGCCGGGGTTCGAGGACTTTAACGCCCGGGTCCGCACCAAGAACGGGTTCGTGCTGCCCAACCCGCCGCGCGACACCCGCTCCTTCGCCACGGACATCGGCCGCGGCCGGTTCACGGTCAGCCCCCTTGAGTACCTGACGCCGCCGCCGGGCCACCTGGTGCTGCAGACCATCCGAAGCCACGACCAGTACAACACCACGTTCTACGGCCTGGACGACCGCTACCGCGGCATCTCCGACGGCCGCCGCGTGATCCTGATCCACCCGGAGGACCTCGCTGAATCGGGTTTCCAGGACCGCGAACTCGTGGATGTAGTGAGCACGTTCCAGGGTGTGGACCGCAGGGCGGACAAGTTCCGCCTGGTGGCGTACCCAACTGCCAGGGGCTGCGCCGCCGCGTACTTCCCGGAGGCCAACGCACTGGTCCACAAGGAAAACGTGGCCCGCGTGTCCAATACGCCGGGTTTCAAGGCAATGTTCGTCCGCTTCGAGCCGCATCGGGGCGGGGCAGCGGTGGCCGAAGAGTCCGCGGGGGCGCTGGCCGGAACGCACTCTTAGCCCCACCGCGGCGGGTTGGCTGCGCCGGTGCGCAGACTAACGACGGCGGCAGTCCCGCAGGTGCCGGGTGTCGCCGTCGCTGTTGGCCCAACCAGGTTTTACACTGGGTGGTTCCCGTCTGGACCGGCTTCCGGGTCCGGGTCCTTGCCATAGCCGCTGGCTGAGGCAAGCCCGGCTACCTGCTGCCCGGCATTCGTCTGGCCTGGCGCGAACTGGTCCTCCTGGACGTCCTGCGGTGGCTCCTCAGACCCGGGCGCCACATTCTTCCGCAGGTGCTCGTCGTCTGGAAGGTTTTTCGCTACCTCTTCATCAGCCATGACACCAGCCAAGCACCGGCACCAGACAGCATGCAAGGCCTGGACAGGGCCGCATTAACCTCGCCGTCTCAGGCGGATGGCGGGTGCAGGACCCGGTCCAGCCAATCTTCTGCCGGGAATAGCGGGAAGTGAACGAGATCCGGAACAGCGCCAAGCGGACTGCCTTCCTCTGGTGCCCAGCCGCGGTTTTGGAGATTCGGCCAGCGTGGTGGTTCCCAGTCCTGGTGTTCGCTTTGGTAGTGGCGGCCGGTGGGTGAGGTCCAGCCGGGTGGTTCGTTCTTGGTGGCGGGGGTGGGGTTCCAGGCGGTGGTGTGGCGGAGTTTGTGGTGTTTCGGGCAGGGCTGTCCCAGGTTGCTGATTCCGGTGGGGCCGCCGTTGGCCCAGGCGAGGATGTGGTCGGCGTCGTTGTCCAGGGAGTTGTTGCTGCAGCCCGGGAACGGGCACTTGCCGTCCCGCATCCGCAGCCACGCCCGCATCCCGCCGGTGACCCGGTAGCTTGTCCGGCCGATCTCCAACGGAGCCCCGTCCCGAGGATCCACCAACACCCGGTAGAACGAGCCCGCACCGGAGGCGACGAGTGCCCTGGCCATTGAGGGTGGGATGGGACCGTACCCGTCCAGCACCGCCGGTTCATCGGTCTGGCCCATCAGGGAGAACACCGGGACCGTGACCAGCACCTGCGCCCGGATACCCGACGACGGCTGGTCGGTTCCGGCGCCGGCACCGTTGCCGGTGCTGTTGCCGCCGTCAAGGAGAGCATCGGTGAAGGTGTCGGCCCGGAGTTGGGGCATGCTGCGGGGCTCGTCCGGTCCCTGCATGCCCCGGGCGGCCGCGGTGAGCCGGTTCCACCCGGCCAGGGCCTGGTCCGCGGGCAGGTACGCGGACAGCCAGGCCATCCCGTCCTGGTCCGGCCGGAACTCCACCCGCCGGTCAGCGACGCCTTTGGCGTGGCGTTTTTCGATGGATCCGGCCTGGTGGCGTTCCCGCCAGGTCCGGGCCTTGGCCTTGAACCGGTGCGCCGGCAACTGCCCCACCGGGCACCCCCTCGCCGGGGCTGGTGCGTCCGGGTCCAGGAAATGGGCTTCCAACGCCGCAGCGCCGGCAGGATCGAGGCACGCTGTCTCGTCCGCCATCACCACCGCGTGGCTCCAGGAGATCGCCCCGGCCCGCAACGCCTCCAGCGTTCGCGGCAACGTCGCCGTGACAGCGTAGGAGGTGACCAGGAACGACGACGACGCCCGCGGTCCTAAGGCCAGCACGCATCCGATCTCCGCCGCGACCGCCATCTCCTGCGCCCGTACCGGAACATCCGGCCCCGCAACAACGTGGGCGCTCTCCGCATACGCAACGGCAGCCTTGGCCTTCAACCCAGCGATCCCGGCTTCAACCTCCCGGGTCCCGGCCAGAATCTCCAGGCAACCATCCGCCAAACCAGCCAACGGGTCAGCCGCAGAAAAAGGCACCGCACCGGCCCCGTCCACCTCAGCATTCAGCACCGCAAGGGCAGCACGGATCTCCCCAAACGCCCTCACCACCGCTGCCTTCCCCATAAACCCATCATGGCAAGGGGGTCTGACATTCGGATGGCACCATCCAGAGGGCACGAAAAAGGTGGTTGGGCCTGCCGGTCTCAAGCAGGCCAAACCACCAGATTTCGTCGGCTCAACCGCCGGGACAGGTCAGCCGCGGAGGCGCTCCATGCCCGGGTCAAAGAGCGGCTCTGCGCTGACGATGGCGGCTACGCGCCGGCCGAAGTACTCGATCTCCACGGAGTCGCCTTCAGTCACCGACGTGGGCAGCCAGGCATAGGCGATGGGCTTGCGGACGGTGAAGCCGTACGCCGCACTGGTGACGTAACCAACGGCTTCCCCGGCCACGTACACCGGTTCCTTGCCCAGCACCACCGACGTGCCGTCGTCGACCGTCAGGCACCGCAGCGTCTTGGCTGCCGGCTGTTCCCTGCGGACCGCCAGTGCCTCGGCGCCTACGAACCCGGTCTTGTCCTTGGCCACCGAGAAGCCCAGGCCGGCCTGGTAGGGGTGGTGCTCGGACGTCATGTCCGTGCCCCAAAGCCGGTAGCCCTTCTCCAGGCGCATGCTGTTGAAGGCGCCGCGTCCTGCAGCGATGATGCCGTGCTCCCGGCCGGCCTCGAACAGCAGGTCCCAGAGCTTGAGCCCATATTCGGCGGTGGTGTAGAGCTCCCAGCCGAGTTCGCCTACGTAGGAGAGCCGCATCGCCGTGACAGGGATGCCGCCCACCGAGATCTCCTTGGTCCGGAAGTACTTCAGGCCGTCGTTGGTCAGGTCATCCAGGCAGACCTTGCCGATGACCTCCCGGGCCAGCGGGCCCCACAGGCCGATGCAGCAGGTACTGCCGGTGATGTCGGAGACATGCACCCACTGGGCGGGATCGGCAGCTGACTGCCGGCGGGCCTCCACCCGGAGGTAATCGAAGTCCACATTGCTGTTCACGCCCAGCTGGAACTCTTCCTCCGCGAGCCTGGCCACGGTCACGTCGCTGCGGATGCCGCCATCGTCCGCCAACAGCAGGCAGTAGGTCACGGCACCCGGCTTCTTGGCGATGTTGCCCGTGCTGAGCCGGTGCAGCAGTGCCTGCGCGCCCGGGCCCACCACCGAGAGCCGCTTCAGGGGCGTCATGTCGAAAAGTCCGACGGCGGTGCGCGTCTTCCAGGCTTCGGCGGCGGAGATGGGGGAGTGGAACATGGCGGACCAGTCGTCGCGCTCGGGCGCCTGCCATTCTTCCGGCAGTTCGGCCAGGAGTCCGCGGTTGGCCTCGAACCAGTGCGGGCGTTCCCAGGCGGCGGACTCCAGGAAGAAAGCCCCGAGTTCCTTCTGGCGGACGTTGAACGGGCTGACGCGCAGGTCGCGCGGCGATTCGCGGGGCTGCAGCGGGTGCATGACATCGTAGATCTCCACGAAGTTCTGCTGTGAAGTCTCGCTGACGTACGCGTCGGAGGTCTGCACCTTCTCGAAACGGGTCAGCTCGCAGCCGTGCAGGTCGGTCTGCGGCTGGCCGTCGATGATCAGCTCTGCCATGGCCTTGGCAACGCCGGCCGAGTGCGTGACCCAGACGGCCTCGGCCACGAAGAAGCCTTCGAGGTCCGGTGCCTCACCCATGAGCGGGCCGCCGTCCGGGGTGAAGGAGAAGATGCCGTTGAAACCGTCCTGGATTTCGGTGCTGCGCAGTGCCGGCAGCAGGTCCTGGCTGTCCTCCCATGCGGGCACGAAGTCTTCGAGGGTGAAGTCCAGGCGGGAGGGCATGCGGTGGTCGGACATGTCCTCGGCAGAGACCTCCGGCAGTGCCGACATGTCCACGGGCATCGGGCGGTGGGCGTAGCTGCCGATGCCTATGCGGTCGCCCCATTCGCGGTAGTACAGGTCCTTGTCCTGGTAGCGCAGGATCGGCTTGCTGGCGCCGTTCGGAAGCTCGTTGACGTTCTCGAGTTCGGCAAGGGGTGTGGTGATGGCGTACTGGTGGGCCAGCGGCAGCAGAGGCACCTCCAGGCCCACCATCCGGCCGAGTTCACGGCCCCAGAACCCCGCGCAGGACACCACGATGTCGGCAGGGATCACGCCCGCGGAGGTCTCGACGCCGGTGACCTTGCCGCCCTCCTGGGCGATGCCGGTGACGGTGGTGGACCCGCGGTAGGTGACGCCGCGCTCGCGCGTGCGTTCGATCAGCAGCTGCACGGCCCGTGCCGCCAGCGCGAGTCCGTCGGTGGGGATGAGCAGGCCGCCCAAGACCTCGCGGCCGCCGGTGAGCTTGCCCGTGTTCAGCAGCGGGTAGATCTTTTCGCATTCGTCGGCGTCGACGATCCTGCTTTCGACACCCCAGGAGGTCATGACGCCCATCTTGCGCTTGAGGTCGGCCAGGCGCTCCGGAGTGGTTGCCAGCTCCAGGCCGCCCACCTGGTTGAAGCAGGACTGGCCGTCCTTGCCCAGGGCGAGGAGCTTGTTGACGGTGTACGTGGCGAATTCCGTCATGGTCCTGGACGGATTGTTTTGGAACACGAGGCCTGGGGCGTGCGACGTGGAGCCGCCTGCGAGCTCCAGCGGACCCTGTTCGACGACGGTGATGTCGTTCCAGCCGCGGCTTGCCAGCTCGTCGGCGAGGTTGGTACCGACGATGCCGGCTCCGATGATGACGACGCGGGGTGATGCGCTCATGATGTTGGGTTCTCCTGGTTGCTGCTGGAATCCGCCTGACCGGGTGATGGAATTTGCTTCGCTATGAGCAACGCGCATTACTATATGCAACAGGGTGTCTCAGCTCACATGGGATGTCAAGGGTTTCCTGCTTTGTTGCGGGGATGGGCGGCGCTGTGTCCGCAGGCGGCAAAGAGGCCCCCGCCGCTGGTGCGGCGAAGGCCTCTTTGGTGCATCTCCGGTTATCCGGCGGCGTTTGGCCGTCCGGTCCCGGGGTCAGTGGGAAACGTCTGCTGAGATCTCGGCAAGGGTGCGCCCCTTCGTCTCAGGCGCGAGCCATTGCGAGAGGATTGCGCCGAGCAATGCGACGACGGCGGCCACCACCATGCTTGGGCCCAAGCCGATGTTGCTGATTGCCCACGGCAGGGCGAAGGTGCCGAGTGCGGCTCCGATGCGGCTGAAAGCCGCGGCGAAGCCCATGCCGATGCCGCGCAGGGGTGCGGGGAATACCTCGGCCGGATAGACCTGGGTCAATGTGGTGTAGCCGGCATTGAAGAAGGAGAATGCGAGGAACAGGGCGAGCACGAGGATCGCCGGTGCGTCCGCCCAGACGCCGATGACCAGCAGGATGCCTGCGCAGAGCCACTGTCCGGGCACGGTGAGGATTCGGCGGCCCAGCTTGTCAATCAGAAGCACGGTGGTGACAACACCCGCGGCCGCAAGTGCGGACAGGCCGACTCCACCTGCCCAGCCGCCGCCGAAGCCGAATTGGCTGAGCACGTCGTCGGCGAAGGTCGCGATCGCAAAGTACGGAGTTACCGCGCAGAACCAGAAGCCCGCGGTGAAGAGGGTGGTGCGCCAGTGCTCCCTCGAGAACAACATTCCAAAGGAGGCGTTCTTGATTTTGGTCCGGCCCTTCGCGGCCTGGGCCTCCTGGATCATCCTCAGATCGATCTCCTCGGTGATGCTGTTGTGCATCTGCGGCGATTCGACGTATTTGTGGGCGATCGCGAGTGCTTCCTCACGCCGTCCCTTCGTGATGAGCCAGCTCGGCGATTCGGGGAGGCCTATGCGGGCGATGAAAAGAACGAATGCCAGTATGGTGCTCGTGCCGATGACAAGGCGCCAGGGGGTGCCGGCGTCGTGCAGGAGAGTGCCAATGATGAATGCCATCATGAAACCGACGTACCAGGCGATCAGGGTCAGCCCGAGCAACCGTCCGCGGAGCTTTGGAGGGGAGAACTCTGACAGCAGTGGCCCTCCGATGGAGTACTCGCCGCCGATCGCGACGCCCATCAGGAATCGGATGAGCGCCAACTGGATTACGGCGCCGTCTCCGGAGGTTACGAAGAACTGGGCAGCTGAGGCCACCAGGAACAGCCCCATGTCCACGAGGAACATGGGCTTGCGTCCGAACTTGTCAGTAGCCCAGCCGGCCAGCGGGGAGCCGATGAAAATGCCTGCCAGGGGGCCGGCAGCGATCATGCCCAGCGACAGTGCGTCGAGCTGGAGATCTGACCGCATGGGTCCGGTGACGGGGCCGATGATTCCGAGGATGTAGCCGTCGAGGAACATCCCGCCGATGAAGACCGCGACAAGCCGCACCATGAAGCGGCGTTTGAACCTGGAGCTGGTCTCTTTTGATGAGGAGGTGTCGACGGTTGCCGTCGTCTTGGTCGGATTGATCATTAAGATTCGTTCCCTTCCGGCTTCAGCGCAAACCGCTGAAGGTGCCAGAGCGCTGTTTCCTGGACCCGCGGACAGGCTTCGGCGTCGTTCCCCGGTTCCGGCGCCCTGCGCTGCTTTGATCGATGGTGCTGCCATCCCTGATAGTCATAGACAGTTTCCTTTGGTGATCTGGCGCTGCCGCATGATGCTGGCAGCCGTTGTGCGGCCGATGCACGGGGCAGGGCCCCTTTCGGATCGGCCATCATGAATTCGTTCGTCTGTTCCCCAAAGTCATCACGGGTGGAGCCGGGGGGACGGGAGGAGCGTATCCGGGCGAGCTTCGTTCCGTGATGATCAACAACCTTCGCTGTATGCAACAAAATCGTGCGCCAGCTCACATTCAATGTCAAGAGTGTGACCCCCTAAAGGCGAAGTGTGTAGGCGCTCCTGCCGGGTACTCCGGGGCCCACCAAAGGCCCTGACCGCTGGGACAGGAAGACCTCTGCCATATCGAGTGCCCGGTGAGGGGGGAAGCAGGGCAAACCTCTGCGTCAGGGTGGGTTGGCGGCCTCCGCCCCGGGGGTCCTTGGGGTTTCTGGTGCTGCCCACGGAAGCGGGAGCACGGGAACGGGTCCCCCCGAGTCAACGCCCTGGGGAGGAACGGCCATGACCGCGTCGGCCCAGGCAAGCCCGCGCATCATGCCGGGCCCGGTGTGCTGGACGGGGAACGCAAGGCCGGACAGGAACCGGCAGGGGACCAGGCGTGTCCTTCCCGGATCGCCCTCAAGGTCGCAGCCGGACATCATGAGCTGCAACGGAGGCGGCTGCGCGCCCCCAAGCGAGGCGATCAGGGGTGCGCCGACAGTGAGCAGGGCCATCACGGCCGCCAGGGGATTGCCCGGAAGACCGATCACGAACCGGCCGTCCGGAAGCCCGGCGAGCACGGCCGGATGGCCGGGACGCATCGCGATGCCGTCCACCAGCAGCTGGCCGCCCAGGGCATCGATGGCGGCACGGAAATGGTCCGTCCCTGACTTACCGGTGCCACCGGTGGTGATGATGACATCTGCGCCGCCGGCGGGCAGGACGAGGCTGTCCAGGGCATCCAGCCAGCTGCCAAAGGAATCACCGATTCTTTGCGGGCTCCCGGCAACACCGCCGAGGAGGGACACCACGTTTCCCAGTTGCGGGCCGAAGGTGTCACGGACCTGCCCGGGGGCCGGGACACCCTGCGTCACCACTTCAGCCCCGGTGAGTACGACGGCGACAGCGGGCCGGGCGCGGACCTGCACGGTGTCGTGCCCTGCCGCCGCAGCCAGGGCCACCTGCGCGGGATTGAGGACAGTGCCGGCAGGTAGGAGTACCTCCCCTGACCGGGCTTCCTGCCCGGCGGGACGGATGTGCTGGCCGCTGCGCGCCTCGCCGGCCTTCGCCTCCGGGCGGAGTGTCAGGACCTGGTTGCCGTTGGTGTCCCGTGCGGCCAGGCCGCTTTCCTTCCGCAGGACGGCATCGGCACCATGCGGTACCAGGCCGCCGGTGGAAATCACGGCGGCACTGTTTGCGGGTAAAAATCTGTTGCCTTCACGGGGCAGGGATCCTTGCTGGCCGGATCCGGCCAACAGCCAGGGGCCCGGTCCGTTCACGGCCCAGCCATCCATCGCGGACGAGGCATAGTGCGGCAGGTCCTGGAGTGCGGTGACGTCCCGGCTCAAGGTCCGCCCAATGGCGTCAGCGAGCGGGACGGCCACGGGCGGGAGCGGACTGGCCGAGCCGAAGGCGACATGGCGCGCTTCGGACCACGGTATGCAGCCCCGTTCCGGGATGGGGCCCGGCGCGGGACCCGGCACGGCTGTACTCCTGGAAACGGTGGCTGTGGGTCCATTGGCAGGCATACGGGCCTCCTCCTTGCTGTTTCACCGGCAAATGCCGGCTGCGGGGCCCCGTTTTCCGAAAACGGTGCTTCGATGAGGAATACCTCCCCAGGTCTTAGGCCCACCGAAGCACCTTTTACGAAAAACGGGACACCCGTTGCTGACGCTGTGCCCTTCCTAGCCCGCCGCTTCCAGGACCTGGGCCTCCACGGCTTCGGACTCCAGCGGCGTGGAGGACGATTGCCGGCGCGCGGCCTCCACGGTGTGCAGGAGCAGCAGTGCCGTGGTCACGGAGCCGACGCCGCCAGGAACGGGGGTGAGCCCCGCTGCGGTCCCGGTGACGCTGGCTTCGTCCACATCACCCACCAGCGAGCCGTCGGCAAGGACGTTCGTGCCGACGTCGACCACGACCGTCCGGGAGGAGACGTGGCTGCCAGTCAGCAGCCCGGCGCGGCCGGCCGCGACCACCACGACATCGGCATCCTTGGTGTAGCGCTCCAGCGGACCCGACCTGGAATGGCAGACCGTCACGGCGGCATCGCGTGCCAGCAGGAGGAGGGACAGCGGCTTGCCCACAACGGCGGACCGGCCCACCACCACCACATCCTTGCCCGCCACGGGAACCTCGTAGTGGTCAAGGATTTCGACGACGGAGCGCGCGGTAGCAGGAGCAAAGGCCGGCTGGCCGACGGCCAGCCGTCCCAGGCTCAGCGGATTGGCGCCGTCAATGTCTTTTTCCGGGCTGATGAGGCCCACCAGGTTGTCGGTCCGGACACCCTCCGGCAGCGGGGTTTGCAGGATGATGCCGTTCACGGACGGTTCGGCGCTCAGGTCCCGCAGGACCCTGGCCAGCGCCGGTTCCGTTGCATCATGGCCAAGGTCGATGATCCGGCAGCCGATTCCGGCGCGATCCGCTGCCCGCTCGATGGAACGGACGTACCAGCGCGTCGACTCATCGGCGGTCGCCATGACCACCGCAACAACCGGTCGGACGCCGTCCCGTTCAAGCGACCGGACCTGGTCCTGGACCTCCTGCTGGAACAAACCGGCCAAAGGCTTTCCGGATAGTACTGCTGTGCTCAACCCAGGATCCTTTCGCGAACGCGGGCCGAGAGGGCATCTGCCGCCAGGACCACTTTCTCTTCAATGCCGTCCGTCTGTTGGGCAAGCAGCGCGCGTGCCTCCGGATCCTTGACCGCAACGACGTTGATGTCGATATTGACGCGCGCCGTGGTGGCAGCTGCACGGGCGGCGTCAGCGGCCGCCGCAACGTCGCTGATGACGTTGGCGTTGGCGATGCCGAACAGTTCGGTGGCGAGGTCCACGATGGCCCCCGACAGCTTGATGAGCCGGGCAGGGGTCTGTGCTGCCTGGACGAGCGCGGCCTGGATCCCGGCCGCCCGGGCGGCCTTGAGGTCATCAGTGCCGGACGGGAGCTTGTAGGAGTCGATGACTGCCTGGAAGGCCTGTTCATCCGCTTCAGCCAGGCGCAGTGCCTCGGTGACAAGGTCGTCGGCGGCCTGGGTGATGCGCCCTACCAGTGGTGCATGCTCTTCGTATTTGGCGCCGGTGGTGTAACGCGCCACCATGGCCACCAGGGCGGCGCCCTGGGCCGCGTGCAGGGCCGCGGCGGCGCCCCCGCCCGGCGTCGGCTGCTTTGCGGCCAACCGGGCGAGGTAGCTGCTGACTGTTTCTGAACTGATCATGGTGCTAGCCGCGGAGCCGGGTCATGGTGGGGTCGTACAGCGGGTCCTGGGTGACCGTAGCGACGATCCGGCGTCCGAAGTACTCGATTTCCACGGAGTCGCCGATCGAGACTTCCGCAGGCAGGTAGGAGTAGGCAATGGGCTTGCGAACGGTGTAGCCGTAGGCGGCGCTGGTGACGTAGCCCACCGCCTGGTCCTTGTAGAACACCGGCTCCTTGCCCAACACCAGGCTGCGGCCGTCGTCGACCGTCAGGCAGCGCAGGCGCCGCGCGGAGTTTTCTTCGGTGCGTCCCTCCAGGGCTGCCTTTCCGACGAAGTTGTCCTTGGCCATCTTCACGGCGAAGCCCAGGCCGGCCTCGAAGGGGTCGTGCTCGGTGGTCATGTCGGTGCCCCAGGAGCGGTAGCCCTTTTCCAGGCGGAGGGAACTGAAGGCGGCGCGGCCCGCGGCGATGATGCCGAACGGCTGGCCGGCCTTCCACAGCGCGTCCCAGAGGCGCTGGCCGTTGTCGGCGCTGGTGTAGAGCTCCCAGCCCAGCTCGCCGACGTAGGACAGGCGCATGGCCGTGACGGGCACGCCACCGATTACGACATTCTTGGACCGGAAGTACTTCAGGCCGTCGTTGGTGAAGTCGTCGCTGCTGACCGCGCCGACCACTTCACGGGCCAGCGGACCCCAGAGACCGATGCAGCAGGTGCCGCCGGTGGTGTCGCGGACCTGGACCCAGTCTTCGGCGCTGCCGCTTTCGGTCTGGTGCCGGGCTGCCCGATCAAAGTAGGCGGTGTCGATGTTGCCGTTGGCGCCGAGCTGGAAGGTCTGCTCGTCGAGGCGGGCCACGGTGATGTCGCTTCGGACGCCGCCCTGCTCGTCCAGCAGGAGCGTGTAGGTGACGGCTCCGGGCTTCTTGTTCATTTCCGCAGTGGTCAGTTCCTGCAGCAGCTTCAGGGCGCCGGGTCCGGAGATTTCGAGGCGCTTGAGCGGGGTCATGTCGTACATGGCGACGGCGGTGCGCGTCTTCCATGCCTCGGCCGCGGCAATCGGCGAGCTGAACATGCCGGACCAGGAGTCGCGGGCCGGCGGCTGCCAGTCTGCGGGCATCTCCTTGAGGAGCTCTGCGTTGGCCTCGAACCAGTAGGGGCGTTCCCAGCCGGCGCCTTCCAGGAAGTAGCCGCCCAGCTGTTTGTGACGGGCGTGGAAGGGGCTGACGCGCAGGTTGCGCGGGGAGAGCTTGGGCTGCAGCGGGTGCAGGACGTCGTAGATCTCCACGAAGTTCTGCTGCGAGGTTTCGCTGACGTACTCGGGGGTCAGCTGGACGTCCTCGAAGCGGTGGATGTCGCAGTCGCCCAGGTCGATGGAGGACTTGCCGTCCACCAGGAGCTCGGCCACGGCGCGGGCGATGCCCGCCGAGTGGGTGACCCAGACGGCTTCGGCCACGAAGAAGCCGTCCAGTTCCTTGGACTCGCCCACCAGCGAGCCGCCGTCCGGAGTGAAGGAGAAGATGCCGTTGAAGCCGTCCTCGATCTCGCTTTCGCGCAGGGCCGGCAGGATCTGCTTGGTGGCCTCCCAGGCGGGGAGGAAGTCCTCGAGGGTGAAGTCCAGCCGGGACGGCATGTTGTGCTCGCTGATCTCATTCGGCTTGAAGCTGCCGAGCTCGTCCAGGTCCACGGGCATGGGTTTGTGGGCGTAGGAGCCGATGCCGTAGCGGTCGCCGTGTTCGCGGTAGTAGAGGTCCTGGTCCTGGTGCCGGAGGATGGGCAGCCGGGCGCCGTTGGGCAGTTCGTTCTTGCCCTGCTGTGCCGGAACCGGGGTGGTCTTGACGTACTGGTGGGCCAGAGGCAGCAGCGGCACGGACATGCCGATCAGCTCGCCCACCTTTGCACCCCAGAAGCCGGCGCAGGAGACGACGATGTCTGCCGGGATCACGCCGTCGGGGGTCTGGACGCCGGTGACCCGGCGGCCGGACTGCTCGATGCCGGTCACCTCGGTGTTGCCGATGTACTTCACGCCCGCGGCCTCTGTGCGCTTGATCAGGAGCTGTACGGCGCGGGCGGCCAATGCGAGGCCGTCGCTGGGAACGTGGAGGCCGCCGAGGATGTCCTCGTCATTGATGAGCGGGTAGAGCTCCTTGCACTCGGCCGCGGAGAGGATGGAGCCCTCGATGCCCCACGCCTGCGCGTAGCCGAGCTTGCGCTTCAGGTCGGCGAGGCGGGTTTCGGTGGTGGCAACTTCAAGGCCGCCCACCTGGTTGAAGCAGCTGGTCCCGTCCTCGGTCAGGGACAGCAGCTTCTCCACGGTGTACTTGGCGAACAGGGCCATGGACTTGGAGGGGTTGGTCTGGAAGACCAGTCCCGGGGCGTGCGAGGTGGAGCCGCCGGGCATGTTGAGGGGGCCCTGGTCCAGGACAGTGATGTTGTTCCAGCCCCGGGTGACGAGTTCATCCGCGAGGTTGGTGCCGACGATGCCGGCTCCGATAATGACAATGCGTGGTGACGATTCCAAGGGGGTCTCTCCTGCTGCTTTACGGGTCATGTCTGCGAACGAGGGGTGCTTACCGGAACACCACGGTGCTGGTCTGGTCCAGCAGCACGCGGTGCTGGCAGTGCCAGCGGACGGCGCGGGAGAGAGCCAGTGCCTCGGCGTCCTGGCCCACGGTGGACAGCTGGGCCGGGCCGTAGGTGTGGTCCACCCGGATGACTTCCTGCTCGATGATCGGACCCTCGTCCAGGTCGGCGGTGACGTAGTGGGCGGTGGCGCCCACCAGCTTGACGCCGCGGTCGTAGGCCTGGTGGTAGGGGCGTGCGCCCTTGAAGCCCGGGAGGAAGGAGTGGTGGATGTTAATGGCACGGCCCTCCAGCGCCCGGCAGAGATCGTCGGAGAGAACCTGCATGTAACGGGCCAGGACCACGAGGTCGGCCTCGTACTCATCCACCAGTTCCAGCAGCCGGCGCTCTGCGTCCGCCTTGGTGTCAGGGGTGACGGGGACGTAGATGAAGGGGAGCCCTGCGGCTTCCGCCATGGCACGGTGGGTCTCGTGGTTGGAAACGACCGCAACCAGTTCGCCGCCAAGGCTGCCGCCCCGCCAGCGGAAGATGAGGTCGTTGAGGCAGTGGCCGAACTTGGACACCATGACCAGGACGCGCTTGGCGGTCTGGTCGTGGAAGCTGAACTTCATGTCGAACCGGCTGGCGATGCCCGCGAACTCTTCCTCGAGCATGGCGGGCGTGTAGTTGGGGGAGCCGGAGAACGCGGTGCGCAGGTGGAGTGTCTCGCGCAGGCTGTCGTCGAACTGCTGGTGCTCGTCGATATTGAAGCCGCGCTCGAACAGGAACGTGGTGACGGCCTGCACAATTCCTGCCTGCTCCTTGCAGGACAGGGTCAGTACGAACTTCTGCGGCTGCTCTTCCTTGAGTGCCGGCAGGGTGGTGGTTGCTGGGGCTGTTTCGATGAGGGTCATACCCTGCTCCTTCTAGATATATTCAAAAGCAACGGACTGATATATTAGATTGGGTGCCAGCGTATACTGGTCCACAGGCGAGGTCAATAGTTTTTTTCTGGTTGGGAAGAAGGGGCTCAGCATGGCATTCGAAGCTTTAGCGGTGGCGGACGCCATGGGGAAGAAGTCCCTTGCTGACGTCGCCTACGAGAGCATCCGCGACTGGTTGCTGACCCTTGAAATCAAGCCCGGAGAGCTGCTGAACGACGAGCTCCTGGCCAAGAATCTGGGTGTGGGCCGGACTCCGGTACGCGAAGCCCTGAAGCGGCTGGAGCTGGACCGGCTGGTGAAGACCTACCCGCGGCGTGGCACTTTCGCTACCCGGGTGGACGTGACCGACCTTTCCTTTATTTCGGAGATCCGCGCCCAGCTCGAGCCCCTCGCGGCCGCCCGTGCCGCACGGGTGGCTTCCCCCGCCGTCCGGGACGAGCTGCGTGCCACCCTCGAAAAGGTTGAGGCGTTCGATGTGTCCTCGGCGAGCGTGACCGAGACGCTGCAGCTGGATGCCCAGGTGCACCAGGGCATCTACGCCGCCGCCGCCAACCCGCACCTGGAAGACATCCTGATCCGCTACGACAACCTGGCAACGCGCATCTGGTGCATGGTCATTGACCGGCTGCCGGACCTGTCCCACCATGTTCGTGAACACCTCGATCTGCTCCGCGCCGTCATCGACGGTGATGAGGAGCGGGCTGCGGAGCTTGCCCGCGTCCACGTAAGTGGATTCGAGAGCGCGGTCCGGGAGGCGCTTTTCAAGGCCTAGCGCCTTTCGCCCCGGGCATCTGTTGACACGGAGTGTGACCTGGGCCATACACTGGATCCGGATTGATATATCAATCAAATATCAGTGATGGATTCGAGCGGCGACGGCGCCGGCGATCGGAGTGACCAGTGAATTCCCAGGCAACCCTTGAAGCCCCACGTGATGCCACCGACCCTGACCTCGAACAGGATGGCCAGGGCGGCGGCACGTCGAAAACGGCTCTCGGCCTCCGGGCCGACTGGGCCCGCCTGCCCGGCCGCAGCGTCGAGGTGTGGCTGCGGGGGGAGTACGTGGCCAGCGGGGTGGTGGACCAGGCTGCGGAGGACGGCTCGGTGCTCTGGATCGCCGCCGAGGGCATCAGCACCCGGCGCATTTTCGACAAGTCCTCCGGCTACCAAATCTGGGTTTAGCCCTCCCTGGCGCCCAGGGAGCTGCCGCTTCCAATGCAGGCTATAACCATGAGCACCGGCGCGTCCCGCGCCGGGGCTTCATGTGTTCCACACTGCTACCGTATGGCTGCCTTTTCCGGCTCCGGCTCTTCCACGTCCGGACCCGTGCCCGTGCAGTTTGCGCCTTGGGCGCATCCTTCGGCGCATTCATGCTTTGTCACCAGCTCAAACTGGACACCGCGGTGCTGCTCAACGCCGGTACGGATGGCCCGTTCCACGACAGAGTCCGCCAGTCGGCGGCGCAGGGAGAGGGGGTCCCTGCGCAGGTCCTTGGTGATGGCGAAACAGAGCAACAGCATGACGACCACGAACGGCAGGGCCGCGACGATGGTGATCCGTTGCAGGCCTGACAACGCTTCGGAGGGCTGGTCGCCGCCGGCCAGAAGCATGACGGCGGCCACGGCGCCGGTGAGGGCGCCCCAGAAAATGACCAGTGCACGCTTGGGGTCGGAGCTGCCGTTGGAGCTCAGCGACGCCATGATCAGGGAAGCGGAGTCGGCGCCGGTGATGAAGAAGATTGCCACCAGGACCATGGCCAGGACGATCACGGCCGCAATCATCCACGGGGGCAGGGGGAGGTTCTTCACAAGGTTGAACAGGGCGCCGTCAAAATCGATGGTTGCTTTGCCGTCGGTGACGGTCATCAGGCCAGGCGTGCCGGCTTTGTCCGCTTCCTGCTGGATATGGAAGGCAGTGCCGCCGAAGATGCCGAACCAGATGACGCTGACAATGCTGGGGACCAGCAGTACGCCGGTGACGAACTGGCGGATGGTGCGGCCCCGGCTGATCCGGGCGATGAACATGCCCACGAAGGGCGTCCAGGAAATCCACCAGGCCCAGTAGAAGATGGTCCAGCCGGACATCCAGGTCCGGAGCGCCTCGTCGCCTACGGCCTCAGTGCGGGAGGACATTTCGGCCAGATCGCGCAAGTAGTCGCCGACCGCCGAGGGGATGAGGTTGAGGATGAAAAGAGTGGGGCCCGCCACGAACACGATGAGGGCGAGGACCACCGCAAGGACCATGTTGACGTTGGACAGCCACTGTATGCCGCGGCTGATGCCGGACACGGCGGACGCGATGAAGCAGGCTGTCAGGATCGCCACGATGCCCACGAGCACGGGTGTTCCGATCTCGCCTGTCCAGCCGTTGGACGTGAAGCCGCTGCCGATCTGCAGGGCGCCCAGGCCCAGTGACGCGGCGGTGCCGAAGAGGGTGGCGAAGATGGCCAGGATGTTGATGACCTTGCCCACCGGCCCCTCTACGGTCCTGATGCCGAACAGCGAGGTGAAGGCAGCGGAGATCAGTTGCCTGCGGCCCAGCCGGTAGGTGCCGTAGGCCATGGCGATGCCCACCACCGCGTACATGGCCCAAGGGTGCAGGGTCCAGTGGAAGATCGAGGTGGCCATGGCCGTCTGGATGGCTGCGGGGGTCCGGCCGTCAACGGTTCCGGGCGGGGGAGAGACGAAGTGGTACAGCGGCTCCGCCACCCCATAGAACATCAGGCCGATGCCCATTCCGGCAGCGAACATCATGGCGATCCATGACACCGTGCGGAACTCGGGTTTCTCACCGTCCTTGCCGAGTGGAATGTTGCCGAACTTGCCCAGGGCCAACCACAGGACGAAGACGACGAACAGGGACGCGAGGACCATGAAGAGCCAGCCGGTGTATTCCATGACCCAGTCGAGGGCGTCCTTCGAAGTGGTGGCCAGGCCGTCCTTGTCGAGGAACCCCCACGCCACGAACGCCAGCGCGATGGCGCCGGTGATGCCGAACGTCGCCTTGTCCAGGGTCAGCTTCCGGTTGCGGCGCTGGGAGACGGCCTGCTCCCTGTTGCTCTGCCTCAGTTCCTCCAGGATCTGCTCGTGTTCGTTGACGGCGGGAAGGGTCGTTGTCTCTTCCTCTTGATAGGTGTCCAGCGGCTCGGGGGGAACGTCCCCTGAAGGCGGCGCTTTGGGTTTGGCGGAGCTCAGGTCACTGTTAATGGCCATGAAAGCGGGTCCTTTGGCTAGTCCATGGGCTTGCGTTTAGTGCTGGCTGGGGGCAGCGCAATCCGCGGAGGGGTTGCCGCCTGGCCGTTCGCCAGCGATGTCAGGGCCCTAAGCCCCATGGGGGAGGTGTTCCGCAAAGATCAACAGAGTTCGCGCTAAGCAACAAGAGTGCTGTACGTCACTTTCAAAGTCAAGGGCGCCGTGCAGCGAAAGGGCATCCTGCAGGCGGCCGGAAACGGGCAAACTGCCCTTAAGAGGGCAATGACCCCGGGTTCCAACGAACCCGGGGTCATTGCCGTGTTGACTCTGGCGGCTGTCAGTGCCGCGTGTAACCCATGTTGGCGCTGACTTTGAGTCCCGCGTCCTTGAGGGTGTCCAGCAGGCCCGGGATCTTCTCCGGGTCGAACCGGAATGCCGGCCCGGAAATGCTGAGGGCACCGATGACGACGCCTTGGTGATTGTAGACGGGCACTGCCACGGCATTCAGGCCGATCTCGAACTCCTCCCGCACCACCGCGTACCCTTTGGCCACTACCTCGAGCAGCTGTGCGTCCAGCTCCTTGCGGGAGGTGATGGTGCGGGCGGTGCGGGCAGTCAGGCCCGTCTCCTTCAGGATCCGGTCCCGGTCGTCCGCCTCCAGTGCCGCCAGGAGGACCTTGCCGCTGGAGGTGGCGTGCAGCGGGGTCAGGCTTCCCACCCAGTCGTAAGTGGCCAGGGTGGAGGGGCCCATGGCCTGGTCCACGTTCACGGCGTAGTTGGAGCGCAGGACGGCCAGGTTGACGGTTTCCTTGAACTCTTCCGCCAGGCTCTCCAGGACGGGCCTTGCCTCGCGCACCAGGCTCAGGCGGCCGGGAATGGAGCTGGCCAGGCGAAGGATCCCGAAACCGAGCTGGTACTTGCCCCGTTCACTGTTTTGATGGACCATCTCACGGGTGACCAGGGAGCCCATTAGCCGGGACACGGTGGACTTGTGGATCCCCATTTCCTCGGCTATCTCGCTCACGCCCGCATGTCCCTCCCGTGCCAGGATCTCCAGGACGGTCAGGGCCCGCTCCACGGACTGCACGCCGCCGGACTGTCCGCCTTCCGCATCGGTATCGGATTCAGTTTCCTTATTCGAAGCCATACTTCCTGATCCTATGCCGGTTAGTGTGACGGCCGTGACATTGCGGCAGGCCGGCCGGGCTGCGGAAGCCCCGGGGACCCGCTAGCTGCCGCGGTAGGTGGAGTACGCGAACGGGCTCAGGAGCAGGGGCACGTGGTAGTGCTCGGGGCCGGTGACCTCGAAGACCAGGTCCACTTCCGGGAAGAACGTCCGCGTCTGCAAACCCGCGTAGTAGGCGCCCGTGGCGAAGTTCAGTTTGTAGTGGCCGGGATCCAGCTGCTCCGGCCCCAGGTTTTTGGCCCGGCCGTCGGCGTCGGTGCTGGAGACGGCCAGCTCACGCCAGGTGCCGGCGTCGTTCTTCGAAAGGACGACGGCGACACCTGCCGCCGGGCGCCCGGCGCCGGTATCGAGGATGTGGGTGGTCACATGGGAGACGCTCATTCGCTGATCACTCCTTCGAGCCGCAGTACGGCGATTTCGCGCAGCTGCTGGGCCACGATCCTGTCTTCTTCTTCGGCGGAGTTGGTGAGCCGCTGGTCCAGCGCCGCCAGGATGTCCTGCGCGCTGCGTCCGGCTGCCCGGATCAGGAAGACGCGGCCGAACTTGTCCTCGTACTCCCGGTTCCCGCGCGCCAGGGCGTCCGCGACGGCAGTGTCCGCCGGGTCCACGCCGGCCTGCTCGGAACGCGACATGGACGCCTCGGTGCCGGCCGCCGTCGGGCGTTCCCCGATCCTGGGGTGGTGGGCCATGGCGGCTTCCACCTCGGCCGGTGTGAATGGGCTGGCAGCCTTGGCGGCAAACGCCAGGAGCCCGTCGCGGTCTGCGTAGGGACGGGCTCCGGCCACCGCCTCCACCCAGCGGCTGACGTCGATGCAGGGCCGGAGGATGGCTTGGGCGGCGGCGGGATCCGCCCTGTTGAATTCGGCAAGCTTCATGCTGGTCGCAATCCTTGGGGTCATGCTGGCATCCATGGTGACGGCTATGCGGATGCCGGACAACCCGGCGCCTGCGCACTGCAAGGCTTCCGCATCATGGAACTGTTATTTCAGCATACGTAATATTCAAGAGCAGGTGCGGTGCACTGTCAAGCCGTTCGGGAACCCTAGTCCTGTGATGACGTGCGCGACAGGACCCAGGTGTTGGTGCCGTCCTGGCGTTCGAAGGTCACCGTGGTCACCAGCGCCTCGATCAGGGCCAGCCCGCGCCCCGACTCTGCGTCCTCGCCGGGGACGGCCGGCTCCATGGGGCCGAACGGCGGCTTCGCGTGGTAGGCGCTGACCCGTGCCTGCAGCATGGCCGGCTGCACGGTGGTCTCCACACCCAGTTCCACGTCCCGGTCCCCGGCGGGCTGGGCGTGCTGGACGATGTTGGACGCGGACTCGATGACCGCGGTGGTGAACGTCATCTGGTCCATGTCGTTGACGAACGGAACGTCGAGCCACAGGCTGTCGAGGTCGTTGTGGACTGCCTCGATGGCGTCCTCGGCGGCGGGTCCCCGGAAGCTGCGCGAAGCCAGGACCTCAGTCATTGCTGAACGCCTCCTCGGCCGTGGAGTAGGCGGTGAGGACCTTGTCCATGCTGGTCAGCTTCAGCACCATGTTCACCTGCGGCTGCACGGCAGCGATCCGCAGGTCCCCGCCGGCCTGGCGGGCGGCCTTCAGGCAGCCGATCAGCGCGCCGAGGCCCGAGGAGTCCATGAACGCGGTGTTTTCCAGGTTGACCACGATCCGGTTGGACCCGCCCGCGATCACGTCCGTCACGAACTCGCGCAGCTTGGGCGCGGAGACCATGTTCAGCCGCCCGTCCGCCTTGACCTCCGCGTACGAGTCTTTGACCTCATAACTGAACTCCATCAGGATTCCTCTCTGTTTGCAGGTTCTGCGGCCGGCTCGTACCCCTTGTAGAGGACGGCGCGGACCAGGATGCTCATGACCACCAGGTCAAAGACCACCCAGACGACGTTAACCAGGGTGCCCAGCGGTTCCGCCAGCCCGGTGGCCAGGCGGACAATTCCGACGACGGCGGCCAGGGCGAGCAGGACGGACACCACGATCTGGGGCCGGATGAGGCTCCAGCTGGGTCCGCCGCTTTGGCGGGCCTTGGGGGTGACCGCAAACCCCAGGGGACGGCCGAACCAGACGTTGCGGGCCGCCGTCGTGCACGCCTTGATCCAGGTGGGGAACAGGGCAAGGCTGTACTGCTGACCGCGCCAGGTGGGGATGCCGCGGCCGGCCACGGCGAACAGCAGCTGGTTGACCACCATGAACGGGATGAACCGGATGAAGAAGTCCCAGCTGAGGCTGCTGACCGGCAGGATGCCCAGCAGCAGGTAGATGATGGGGGCCGCGAAATAGATGACGGCGGCGAACCCGCTGAGGTACGTCCACATGGTGGCGAAGTACATCAGGCGCTGGCCGATTTTGAGGCCCTTCTGCACCAGGGGGTTCTCCCGCAGCAACACCTGGATGGTGCCCTGGGCCCAGCGGAGGCGCTGCGTCAGCATGGTGGCGATGTCCTCGGGCGCCAGGCCGTACGCCAGGATCTCGTGGTGGTAGACGCTCTCCCAGCCCATGGCGTGCATGCGCATGGCGGTGGCCATGTCCTCGGTGACGGAAATGGTGGCCAGGGGCATGACGGGCTGGGCTTCGTTGCTGCGTTCCACGGTCAGCGCATCCAGCACGGCCTGGACGGATTCCAGGGCGCCCAGGGGCGACCAGTCACGGGCGGACATGCGCTGGACTGCGTCGTCCGCAACCACCGGGACGCCGGACTCGCCCACGTGGGCCAGTTTCATGGCGGCGATTTCCTCAAGGTCCGCCTGCAGGGCTGCGACGTCGGCCTGGACCAGGGTCTGCACTGCGGCGTCCACGCGGCGGCGGACCCGGTAGGTGACCTCGCTGAGGGGCCGGCCGGCGTCCACTTCCTCCTGGGCTTCGCGGGTGGCAGCCTCCACCTCGTCCAGGACCTCCGTCACCAGGGGTGACTCCACGTCCGCCGACTTCCGGGCCTGCTTGATGGCTGCCCGGGAGGCGGCCAAAGCGCGGCGGATGCTCTTTTCGGTCTCCTTGACGTAGCCCACCAGGCCCAGCTGCATCAGGGCCTCGCGGCGCAGGATGGCGTTGGAGCCGCAGAAGAAGGCGGCGTTCCAGCCGTCCTTGCCCTGCTGGATGGGGCCGTAGAACAGCGGTGCCTGGCTGCCCAGCGGGTCGCTGTCAGGAACGTTGCTGAAGTACTGGGGTGTCTGGACCAGGGCCACCCGGCGGTTGTTGAAGTAGCCCAGGGTCTTTTCCAGGATGTCCGGCTCGGGGATCTGGTCCGCGTCCAGGATCAGCAGGAACTCGCCGTGGGTGACCATGAGGGCGTTGTTGAGGTTGCCCGCCTTGGCATGCCGGGGGAGGTCTTTGGTCCAGTCTTCGCTCCGGGTGACGTAGCCCAGGCCGTGCTGTTCGCACAGCGCCTTGAGTTCCGGCCGTGCGCCGTCGTCCAGGATCCAGGTGCTGTGCGGGTGCCGGATTTTCTGGGCCGCCAGCGCCGTGGTGAGGACCATGTCCAGGTCCTCGTTGTAGGTGGTGATGAAGACGTCCACGGTGGCATCGTGCGGTGGCTGCGGCGCCCCCTTGCGGATCTTCAGCTTCCACACCGTCATGCCGAAGAGCATGACGTCGATGAGGCTGTAAGTTTCAGCCACCACCAGGGGGAGGGCGATCCACCAGGCATCCCAGTTGAGGGATGCCGCCCAGCGCCAGGCGATGTAGTTCAGGCCGGTCAGGACGGTGAGCACCACCACCACGCGGGTCCAGAAGCGGGTCACGCGGCCACCTCCCGGGGGAGCCGGCGGACCACGACCACCGTGACGTCGTCCTCGGCGGTCTCTGCGGGGGCGAGGGCCAGGATGGAGTTGGTCGCTTCCTGCGCCGAAGCAGCCGCCTGCGTGGCCTCCTGCACGGCGTCGGTGAAGTCCTCCACTGATTCAAAGACGTCCAGGACGCCATCGCTGACCACCACCAGGGAATCCCCCGGGGCCAGTTCCAGTTCTGCCTGGGGCCACTGGGTCCCGGGCCAGGCACCCACTGGCGGTCCTGCGGAGGGGAGGCGGTCCGCCGGGCCTGCGGGCTGGACGTGCAGCGCAAGGCCGTGGCCGGCGTCGACGTAGCTGACGTTGCCGGACGCTGCGTCCAGCCGGGCGTGGAACAGGGTGACGAAGGAGTTGGAGGAGTCCAGGTCCGCAGCGATCGCCTTGCTGGCTGAGGCGAACCCAGCGTCGAGATCCTGGCGCAGGCCGGTGGAGCGCATGACGGCGCGGACGGTGGCTGCGATCAGTGCCGCGCCCATGCCTTTGCCCATGGCGTCGGCGAACGTCAGGTGGAGCCCGCCCGGGGTCTGGTACCAGTCATAGAAGTCGCCGCCCACATTGCGGGAGGGCCGGAAGAGGCCCGCCACATCGTAGCCGTCCACCCGGATGTCCTCCTTTGGGAGGAGGCTTTGCTGCACCTCGGTGGCGCGTTCCAGCTCGCCGCGGGCTGCGGATTCAGCGGCGGCGGAGGGCCGGCGGCGGAACAGCGCGTTGATCCGGGACTGCAGCTCGCGGGGGCTGAACGGCTTGCTGATGTATTCGTCGGCGCCGTTGTCCAGGCCGGTCAGCTTGTCCAGTTCGTCTGCCCGCGCGGTGAGCATCACGATGAAGGCGTCCGAGAACTCCCTTAACAGCTTGCAGACCTCGAGTCCGTCGAGGTCCGGCAGGTTGAGGTCCAGCGTCACCAGGTCGGGCTTGCGGCGGCGGACCTCCTCCACGCCCGGCAGGCCGGCTCCCGCCTGGGTGACGTCGAAGCCCTGCTTGACCAGGACACGGACCAGCAGTCCGCGGATGTCCGGGTCATCTTCGATGACAACCGCACGGCGGGATTCGGAGGGAGAGACCATAGCTCTACTTCTACAGTATTAAGGCGCACAGGGCATGTCTTAGGCTTCACAGTTTCCCGTGACGTGGCTGACAGGTCCCGATGCATTAATTCCGCACCCAGCAGATCTTGCGGAAATCTTGGCACCTGCTTGCCGGGACGTTGAGGAACGCCGGTCACACTCGAAGAACGGCAACAGCTTTCCAGACAACAGGGTACGACGACGATCCGCGCGGGGGCTGTTCGGCTTGCGGAAGGCGGGGAAGCCAATGGAATACGTCAAAAAGAGCGGGATGGACAAAGCCAGGGCGCTGCTGCGCGTCCTCTTCCACTCCCGGAAAGTGCGGGCCGCCGCCCGGGAACTTGAGCATGCGCTCGCCGAATCGCGGGAAGTATCCAGTTGGCCGGGGGACCGGCTGCAGGTGGGGGAGGACATGTCCCGCCAGGTGGAAAGGCTCACGCACCGGCTCAAGCTGGAGACCGAGGCACACCACAGGCTTGAGGCCCTTTTAAAGACTGCGGGCGGAGGGCATTCCGTCGCGGCCCTGTAGGTGCCACACTTAGCAGCAATCGATTGGCTGGGGGATAGTCAGGAGATTGCTGTGAGTTTGTTGCTGGGCTGGTCGTACCTGATGGCAGGACTCATGACCATGGACGCGCTGCTGCTTGCGTTGTGGGCCATGGAGGTCGACTGGGGGAAGTACTGGCGCCGGAAGTAGCGCCGTCATGCCAGCTCCAGGCGCATCAGCACCCGGGGAAAGCCGTTGAGCACCGAGGTTGTGTCTGCCGCCTTGGTGAAGCCGGCATCCTCGAACAGCCTGCGGGTTCCCACATAAGCCATGGTGAGGTCCACCTTGTGGCCGCCGTTGTCCACCGGATAGCCCTCCACCACGGGAGCCCCATAAGCGCGCGCCAGAGCCACTGCGCCGGCCAGCAGGTGGTGCGAGATTCCCTTGCCCCGCTGGCCGGGACGGACGCGCAAGCACCAGACAGACCAGGCGTCCCTGTCATCCACATGCGGGATTCTGCGGTTCCGGGCGAAACTGGTGTCCGCGCGCGGGTGCACCGCTGCCCACCCGACCGGTTCGCCGCCGTCGTACGCCACCACGCCTGGCGGTGGATCCTGCGCCACCAGCTGCCTGACCAGCTCCCCGCGCTCTTCGCCCCGCAATGACACGTTCTGCTTCGAGGGAATCCGGTAGCTCAGGCACCAGCAGACGGTGGCGTCGGGCCGTTTGGGCCCCACGAGTATTTTGACGTCCTCGAAGCTGGTTGCCGGGCGCACCTCAATGGCCATGGTGCGATCCTAGTCGCCGGGAATCCGGCCGATGCTCCAGGCGGCGACCCTGCGCACGTCAACCCGGGTGGCCTGCAGCGGAACCCTGGTTCCCCCTGAGAGCAGCACCGGCGCCAGGAAGTGGAGGTACCGTGGCTGGGCTTCCGTGCCGGCCTCGCCCGCTGGGGAACCATAGGCGTCGAGAACTCCGGCGATGGCCCAGCTGCCGATCCGGACCTGGTCATTTTGCCGCTGCGTCCAGGCGTGCTCCGATACAGCCGATCCGGAGATCACGGCACCATCAACCACCACGGTGAGCTCCACTGTTGCGTCGTCGCCTGCCTGAAAGATCGAGGCCAGCAGCAGCGCCAGGCGGGGATCCGCTCCGGCTGCAGGTGTTTCCTTGTCCGTTTCGCTGTCCATGACCATCCCTTCCCCATCCCGCGGAACTGATTGTCTCCCCATCAGCCCAGTTTCCACCCTGTTGGCTCCTGGTGCCCCTCACTACACTGGGACGCATGACCCAGCAGGAACCGGGCAGTGCTGCCGCGGATCCGGATACCGTTGCCGCCTCCCTACGAACGCCGGCTGAGCGCTCCCGCACCTTCGCCGGAATCCTGGTCAACACGGCACTGGCCAACATCACCACCAGCTACCTGTGGTTCGCCCTGACGTTCTGGCTGTACCTGGAGACGCGCAACGTCATAGCCACCGGGGTGGTGGGCGGCGCGTACATGCTGCTGATTGCCCTGTCCAGTATCAGCTTCGGTACGTTCGTGGACCGCTGCCGGAAGCTGGCCGTGATGCGGTTCGCCGCCGCCTTCACCCTGGTGATGTTCCTACTGTCCGGGGTGATGTTCCTGCTCACGCCTGCCCCGTCCCTGCTGGACCTGGGTCAGCCGTGGTTCTGGATTTTCACCCTGATCATCCTGGTGGGCGCCGTGGTGGAGAACATGCGGAACATCGCCCTGTCCACCACGGTGACCATCCTCATCGAGCCGGAGCGGCGGGCGAATGCCAACGGGTTGGTGGGGATGGTGCAGGGCCTGATGTTCATCGTCACTTCCCTGCTGTCCGGGCTGTCCATCGGGTTGCTGGGCATGGGCTGGACCATCGCCGTCGCGCTGGTGCTTACGGCGCTGGCTGCGGCACACCTGCTGACCCTCCGGATGCCCGAGGAGATGCGTGCGGCGGCATCGGACGCCCACGGCGGATTCGACCTCCGGGGCTCGTTCACGGCAGTGCTGGCCATATCGGGGCTCTTCGCGCTGATCCTGTTTTCAACGTTCAACAACTTCATCGGCGGCGTCTACATGGCATTGATGGACCCGTACGGGCTGGAAATGTTCTCGGTGGAGATTTGGGGTGCGGTCTTCGCGGTTGGATCCACGGGATTCATCCTTGGCGGTGCCCTGATCGGCAAGTTCGGGCTCGGCGCCAACCCCTTGCGCACCCTCCTGGTCGCCGTGGCGGCCATGGGCGTACTCGGCGCGGTCTTTACGCTGCGGGAGTGGGCGTGGCTCTACATCCTGGGGATCTGGCTGTACCTGGTGCTGGTCCCGTTCGTGGAGGCGGCAGAACAAACCGTCATCCAGCGGGTGGTGCCGCTGGAACGGCAGGGGCGTGTCTTCGGGTTCGCCATGGCGTTTGAGTCCGCCGCGGCCCCCGTCACGGCGTTCCTCGTCGCGCCCATCGCCCAGTTTTGGATCATCCCGTATGCGCGGTCCGCGGAGGGCGCCGCGCTCCTGGCGCCGTTGCTGGGTGAGGGCACCTCCCGCGGCATCGCCCTGGTGTTCCTGGTGGCCGGAATCATCATGATCGCGGCCGCACTGCTGGCCTTCCTTGCCCCGGTCTACCGGCGGGTTTCCGCGTCGTATGCGCAGGTGGCGGCAGAAACTGCGCATTAAACACCGGACGCCCCGGCACCAGGTGCCGGGGCGTCCGTGGAAATGCTGCAGGAAGTGATGGGCGCTAGAGTCCCAGGGCTTCCTTGAGGCGGCCGACGTGGCCGTCGGCCTGTACCTGGTACTGGGCCAGGGTGACGTTTCCTTCAGGGTCCACCACAACCGTGGAGCGGACGATGCCTTCGTGGATTTCGCCCTGGACCAGCTTTTCGCCCCAGGCGCCGTAGGCCAGGGCAACCGCGTGGTCGGGGTCGGAGAGGAGGGGGAAGGTGAGGGAGAAGTCGCCGCTGAAGCCGGCCAGGGCTTCCTGCGCGTCGGGGGAGATGCCCACTACCTCGTAGCCCTTGCCCTGCAGGGAGGCCAGGCTGTCGCGGAAGTCGCAGGCCTCGGTGGTGCAGCCGGGGGTCGCGGCCTTCGGGTAGAAGTAGACAATGACGTTCTTGCCACGGTAATCGGCCAGAGAGGTCTCGCGGCCCTGGGCGTCCCGGAGGGTGAAATCAGGAGCCGGGGTGCCGGGCTGAAGCTTGGTGGTCAGGGTGGGGCTCATGGCGTTCCTTTGTAAGACTCGGTCAGTGATGGCCAAACATCAAGTGAAGCGGGTCACCGCTTACTGATACAAACCAGCGCGTCATATGCAGTATTCCGCCGGACCCCGAACGGCTGCGTGCGGGCCCGGCATAAACTGGTAGCCGCCGCCGCGGACAGTGGCCACGGCATGGCGGGCATTGCCCAGTTTCTTGCGGATCCTGCCCACGTAGACGTCGATGGAACGTGCGGTGGCTCCGGGAAAATCCAACGATTCCAGGAACTCCTGCAGCTCTTCGCGGCCTACCGTGCGGGACAGGTGCGTCACCAGGTAGCGCAGCACCTTGTATTCGACGCCGGTCAGCGCCACCGGCCTGCCGTCCAGTAGGACGGAGTCGGCGGCGAGGTCCACGGCGACCCTGCTGACGGGGCCGGCCGACGGCGGCAGGCGGGTGCCGCCGTCGGCCGCGGTTGCGCCGGGGTTCTCCGCCATGGAAGGAACGCGAGAGGAGTCGGCTGCGGCTCCTTCCGCATTGGCGGAGACCCCGGACGTGGGGGCTCCGGCGGCAGGCCAATGGACTTCCGCCTCCGGAGCAGTTTCGAGGGCCCTGGCAAGGACCATTTGGGCGGCGTGGCGCAGGATATCCGGGCTGGTCCCTTCGGCCGGGACCACCCAGACGGCCAGCCCGTGGGCGGTGGCGCGCCTGGGCGGAACCCGGTGCGGAACGCCGTGCGGAACCGGATGCGGGACCGCCGTCCGCGGATGGTGGGCTTCCACTGCCATGGCGGGCCCTTATACGCCGCCGCGGCGGATCAGCTTGCCCGTGGGGGTCTGGCCGTCCACCACGGCGCCGCGCAGGAAGGTCTTGCGGACCACGCCGGCGAGGGTCTTGCCGTCATAAGGCGTGATGGGGTTCTTGTGCTTGAGCTTGGACACGTCCACCACGAACGCCTCATCAGGGGCAAACACGGCGAAGTCGGCGTCGTAGCCCAAAGCCAGCTGGCCCTTGTTGGTGAGCCGGGCCAGGCTGGCAGGCTTCTCCGCCATCCAGGACACCACCTGTTCCAGCGGGATGCCGCGGTGCCGGGCCTCGCTCCAGATCAGGGACAGTCCCAGCTGCAGGGATGAGACGCCGCCCCAGGCCACGGCGAAGTCGCCGTTCTCCAGGTCTTTGAGGTCCAGGGTGGACGGGGAGTGGTCCGAGACGATGCAGTCGATGGTGCCGTCCTGCAGGCCCTGCCACAGCAGTTCCCGGTTGGAGGCTTCCCGGATGGGCGGGCAGCACTTGTAGGCGGTGGCACCGTCCGGGATTTCCTCCGCCATCAGCGTCAGGTAGTGCGGGCACGTCTCCACGGTGAGCTTGACGCCGTCGCGCTTGGCGCTGGCAATCATGGGCAGGGCGTCCGACGACGACAGGTGCAGGATGTGCGCACGCGCACCGGTCCAGCGGGCTCGTTCGATGACCTCGGCGATGGCCTTGTTCTCGGCACCGCGGGGGCGGGAGGCGAGGAAGGTCTCGTAGTGGTCGCCGCCGGGGTGGGGTGCGCGGTCGATGGCGTGCGAGTCCTCGGCGTGGACGATCAT
Organism: Arthrobacter sp. 8AJ; assembly: GCF_902506025.1. NCBI lineage: Bacteria > Bacillati > Actinomycetota > Actinomycetes > Micrococcales > Micrococcaceae > Arthrobacter > Arthrobacter sp. 8AJ. Next base: position 360,674 of record NZ_LR733289.1, read on the forward strand.
GAGCGAGTCGAAGGACTTCAGCTCGGCCATGTCCTCTTCCATCTCATCCGCGTCCAGGTGCGGGAACTCGTCCACGCCGGAGTGCAGGAGGAAGCACTTGAAGCCGAACACGCCTTCGTCGTGCAGGGGACGGAGGTCTGCCTTGTTGCCGGGGATCGCGCCGCCCCAGAAGCCGACGTCGATGAAGGCCTGGTCCTCGGCCACCTCGCGCTTGAGCTTGAGGTTCTCCACCGTGGTGGTGGGCGGGACGGAGTTCAGCGGCATGTCGATGATGGTGGTGACGCCGCCGGCCGCAGCTGCGCGGGTGGCGGAAGCGAAGCCCTCCCACTCGGTGCGGCCGGGCTCGTTGACGTGGACGTGGGTGTCCACCAGGCCCGGGAGCAGGGTTTCGTCGTCGGCCAGTTCGACGATCTCGGTGCCGGCCAGGCCGTTGCCCAGCGGCTCGATGGCGACGATCTTGCCGCCGCGGACGCCCACTTCGCGCGGGGCGATGCCGGCGGTGGTGAGGATGCGCTGGCCCCGGATGACCAGGTCAAAACGTTCTTCAGACACGGAGGTCCTCCTTGGTACTTGCAGCGCCGGCAGGCCGTCCGGCCGCCAGCCGCTTGCTGATCTGGGTGCCCAGCTGCTCCAGAAGCTCGCCGGCCTCTGATATGCACCTGTTTACATCGGTTTCGAGCTCGGTCAAAGCGTAAACGCCTTCGAATCCTGCAGCGGCGGCCTGGCTGTGCTCCAGGGTGGTCCGCCCGCACACCGCGATGACGGGAATGCCCTGCGCTGCTGCGGCCCTGGCAACACCCATGGGGGTCTTGCCGAGCAGGCTTTGTTCGTCCAGGCTGCCTTCGCCGGTAATCACCAGGTCGGCGCCGGCCAGCCTTTCGGCCAGTTCGGTGAATTCGAGGACGACGTCGATTCCCGGCCGCCGCGTTGCGGCCAGGGCTGCGATGGCGGCGTAGCCCACGCCGCCGGCCGCCCCGGCCCCGGGAGCCTCGGCGGCCTTGACGGCGCGGAATCCGATTTCCCTGGCCAGGACTTCGACAAACCTGGCCAGGGCGGCGTCGAGCATGCCGACGTCTTGTGGTGTGGCACCCTTTTGCGGGCCGAAAACCGCCGCGGCGCCCTGGGCGCCGAGCAGGGGGTTGTCGACGTCGGATGCCAGCACGAAGCGGGTGTCCACCAGGCGGGGCTCAAAGTGGGTGAAGTCGATGCTGTGCAGGTTGGCCAGCGCAGCACCGCCCGGGGGAAGTTCGTTGTTGCGGCTGTCCAGGAACCTGGCACCGAGGCCCTGCAGGAGCCCCGCACCGCCGTCGGTATTCGCGCTGCCCCCAACGCCCAGCACGATGCGGCGGCAACCCGCGTCCAGCGCGGCACGGATGAGCTGCCCCGTGCCCAGGCTGGTGGCCGTGGTGGCATGCGCCGGGCTGGGGCGGCCGCCGTCCTTTACCCGGGGGACCAGCGCCAGCCCGGAGGCTGTGGCCATTTCGATGACGGCTTCGTGGCCCCGGACGGCGAACTCGGCTTCCACCGGCTGCCCGGTGGGTCCGGCCACCGTAGCCGTGCGCCGGGTGAAGCCGGAGCCGACGGCGGCGTCGAGGGTGCCCTCGCCGCCGTCGGCCACCGGAATCTGGACGATGTCAAGGTTGCCGCCAGTCCCGCGTTGCAGGCCCCTTTCCAGGAAGCTGCACACCTCCGGGGCGGACAGGGATCCCTTGAACTTGTCCGGGGCGATCACGATGCGCATGGTTAAGCCTGCAGTGCCAGGATGGCGGTGGGAGCGTCGGCGGCGGATTCCGCCAGTTCCTCGAACTCGTTCACGGCGTTGATTTCCACGCCCATGGAGATGTTGGTGACCTTCTCCAGGATCACCTCCACCACCACGGGAACCCGGAACTCACCCATCAGGGCCTTGGCCTTGTCGAACGCGGCAGCGAGGTCGCTGGGGTCCTCCACGCGGACGGCCTTGCAGCCCAGGCCCTCGGCCACCTTCAGGTGGTCCACGCCGTAGCCGCGGGTGTCCTCGGACAGGTGGGAGCTGTTGATGTTCTCGAACGCCAGGGACACGTTCTGTTCCATGTTGAAGCCGCGCTGCGACTGCCGGATCAGGCCCAGGTAGGAATTGTTCACCACCACGTGGATGTACGGCAGGTTGAACTGCGCGCCCACGGCCAGTTCCTCGATCATGAACTGGAAGTCGTAGTCGCCGGAGAGGGCCACCACGGTCTGGTCCGGGTTGGAGCGGGCGACGCCGAGGGCAGCCGGGGCGGTCCAGCCCAGGGGGCCTGCCTGGCCGGCGTTGATCCACTTGCGCGGGCCGAAGACGTGCAGCATCTGCGCGCCGGCGATCTGGGACAGGCCGATGGTGGAAACGTAGGTGGTGTCGCGGCCGAAGGACTTGTTCATCTCCTCGTACACGCGCTGCGGCTTGATGGGGATGTTCTCGAAGTGCGTCTTGCGGTGCAGGGAGGCCTTCCGGTCCAGGCACTCGGCAACCCAGGCGCTGTAGTCCGGCAGGGACCCGGCCGCAGCCCGCTCCTTGGCGAGCTCAACCAGCCCTGCCAGCGCCGCGCCGGCGTCGGACGCGATGCCCAGGTCCGGCGAGAACACGCGGCCGATCTGCGTGGGCTCGATGTCGATGTGCACGAACTTCCGGCCTGCCGTGTAGGTTTCCAGGCCGCCGGTGTGGCGGTTGGCCCAGCGGTTGCCGATGCCGATCACGAAGTCGCTCCGCAGGTAGTTCTCGTTGCCGTAGCGGTGGCTGGTCTGCAGGCCCACCATGCCGGCCATGAGCTGGTGGTCATCCGGGATGGTGCCCCAGCCCATCAGGGTGGGGATGATCGGAACGTTCAGGGTTTCGGCCAGCTCCACCAGCTCCGCGGAGGCGCCGGCGTTGATGATGCCGCCGCCGGCCACGATCAGCGGGTGCTTGGCGGCGAGCAGCATGTCCAGGGCCTTTTCCAGCTGCTTGCGGGAGGCCTTGGGCTTCTCAACGGGGAGTGGCTCGTAGGTGTCGATGTCGAATTCGATTTCTGCCATCTGCACGTCGATGGGCAGGTCCAGCAGCACCGGGCCGGGGCGGCCGGAGCGCATCAGCTGGAAGGCCTTCTGGAAGGCGCCGGGAACCTGGCCCGGTTCCAGGATGGTCATGGCCATCTTGGTGACGGGCTTGGCAATGGACTCGATGTCCACGGCCTGGAAGTCCTCCTTGTGCAGCTTGGCCACGGGGGCCTGGCCGGTGATGCAGAGCATGGGGATGGAGTCTGCCCAGGCGGCGTACAGGCCGGTGATCATGTCGGTGCCGGCGGGGCCGGAGGTGCCGATGCAGATGCCGATGTTGCCGTCCTTGGCGCGGCTGAAGCCATCGGCCATGTGGCTGGCACCTTCAACGTGGCGGGCCAGGGTGTGGCGGATGCCGCCGTGGGCGCGCATTGCGGAGTAGAAGGGGTTGATGGCGGCGCCTGGCAGGCCGAACGCCTCGATGGCGCCTTCCTTTTCCAGGATGGCCACCGCTGCATCAACGGTACGCATCTTGCTCATGGGGTGCTCCTTGAAAGCTTGAAAGTCTGTTTTTGGGTGTGCTGGAGGGACCGCCGTCGCTTCGTGTACGACGGCGGGTTCCCTGCTGAGGTGCTTGTTCCGCGCTTTTGTCCCGGCTGCGCCGGGAGTGGCTACTTCCTGCCGCTGAGCTGCAGGACCTGCTTGAAGAGTCCGGAGTGGTCCAGTGCGCCGTCACCCTGGTTGACGGTGGCGGCGACGAGCTGGGCGGCGACTGCGCCGAGGGGGATGGCGACGTTCGCTTCGCGGGCGGCCGCGGTGACGATGCCCAGGTCCTTGTGGTGCAGGGCGAGCCGGAAGCCGGGGTCGAAGTTGCGGTCCAGCATCTTCTGGCCCTTCTGGTCCAGGACCTTGGAGCCGGCCAGGCCGCCGCCGAGGACCTTGAGGGCGGCGTCGGTGTCCACGCCGTAAGCCTCAAGGAAGGCGATGGCCTCGCCGAGGACTTCAATGTTGACGGCCACGATCAGCTGGTTGGCCGCTTTGACGGTCTGGCCGGAGCCGGAGGGGCCGACGTGGACGATGGTTTTGCCGACCGCGTTCAGGACGTCCTGGGCGTCGTCGAAGTCTGCCTTGTCGCCGCCCACCATGATGGACAGGACGGCGTCGATGGCGCCCTGTTCGCCGCCGGAGACAGGGGCGTCGAGGGGGCGGATGCCTGCTTCGCGGGCTTCGTCGGACAGGCGCTTGGCCACGTCCGGGCGGATGCTGGAGGCGTCGATCCACAGCGCGCCCTGCTTCGCGTTGGCGAAGACGCCGTCCTTGCCGCTGACCACGCCCTCAACGTCGGGGGAGTCCGGCACCATGGTGATGACGACGTCGGCGTCCTTGACGGCGTCCGCGATGCTCGAGGCGCCCTTGCCGCCCTCGGAGACCAGCTTGTCGATCTTGTCCTGGCTGCGGTTGAATCCGGTGACAGTGTGGCCGGCCTTGACCAGGTTGATGGCCATGGGCAAGCCCATGATTCCGAGTCCGATGACTGCAACGTTGCTCATGATGGTTCTCTTTCTGGAAAGTCTGTGTGGGTACTAGTTGCTGGCGTGCTCGCGGATGGCCCAGCTGAAGGCCGTTTCCTGCGGTTCCTTGTACTCGAGGCCGATGTAGCCCTCGTAACCGAGTTCGCGGCTGCGGGCGATCCATTCGCCGAGCGGAAGGGTGCCGGTGCCGGGGGCGCCGCGGCCGGGGTTGTCGGCGATCTGGATGTGGCCGAAGTCCCTGGCATGGTTTTCGATGACTGCCTGGACGTCGTCGCCGTTGACTGCCAAGTGGTAGAAGTCGGCGAGGAGCTTGATGTTCCCGACGCCGGCTTCCTCCTTGACGCGGGCGATGACCTTGAGTGCGTCGTCGGCGGTGAGGAGCGGGTACTTGGGTGCACCGCTGACGGGTTCGAGGAGGACGGTGCCGCCGATGCGGGCGACGCCATCGGCTGCTGCCGCCAGGTTCTTGACGGCGAGTTCATCCTGCTCTTCGGGCGTGAAGTCGTCCTGCCGGTTGCCGTAGAGGGCGTTAAAGGCCTTGCAGCCCAGGCGCCCGCCGATACCTGCCACGACGTCGATGTTGTCCTTGAACTCGGAGCAGCGTCCCTTCCAGGACACCAGGCCGCGGTCACCACCGGGCATGTTGCCGGCGTTGAAGTTCAGCCCCGTGAGCTGCACCCCGGCGTCCGTGATGGCGTTCTCGAACCTGGTGATCTCGCTGTCCGCCGGGACCGAGGTTTCGAAGGGCCACCAGAACTCAACGGCGTCGAAGCCTGCTGCTTTGGCCGCGGCGGGGCGCTCGAGCAGGGGAAGCTCCGTGAGGAGGATGGAGCAGTTCACTGTGTACGTCATCGTAGGTCCTTCCGAGGAGGGGCTTTGATCTATCTTCCCTTGCTGCCGGCATCTTCACCGTTTCCGCTTTGTGGAATTTAGATTCTGCTTTATGAAAAGTGTAGGGAAGGTGGGGTGGGGTAGTCAAGGGGAGGCGCGGGCAGGAGACTGGTAGCAGGTACGCCCGCTCAACATGAATGGACTGGAGCGATCATGACCGCTGCCCGCCTCCGGCTTCTGGCCTGGCTGATTGCCGTGATGGCCTTTCTTGCCGGCTGCACGCCCGGGGTGGGGTCTGGGCAGGCCGTGTCTGGATCCGCGGCCCCTTCACCCGGGGCGACCGCGACGGTCCCCGCCACCGCGGCCGGTTCGGCAAGCTCTGCGCCGGATGCGGCCGACGTCGCCCTCGCTCCGCCGCAGGCGCCAATCCCGGCGGCCACTCCGGCTCCCGCCCATACACATTATTGTGTGAGAGGCCCCCAGCCAGACCACTGGGTTGATAGGCCGGATGTGGAAGCGAGGACTAACGACTCGTGAAGCTGACCGGTACTAATAGGCCAATAACTTACACCACACAGAAACATACACATTCTGCTTGCGTCCACTATGTGGTTCCCAACCAACAACCCTGCAACACGGGCGGTACTGGTAGGAACCAACACAACTACATACAACACCACATGTTGTAACCACAGATTTCCCACCCCCCAAGGGGTTCGGGTACAAGGGTTACGGCGGTCATAGCGTGGGGGAAACGCCCGGTCCCATTCCGAACCCGGAAGCTAAGACCCACAGCGCCGATGGTACTGCACCCGGGAGGGTGTGGGAGAGTAGGTCACCGCCGGAACAACTATTAATGGTCGAGGCCCCAACCACACACGGTTGGGGCCTCCCACATTTAACAAACAAAACACCGCACGCCGCGGGCCTTCTGGCCATGCATCCTGGCGGGCGGTGGCTGGGACGTGCCGGCCGCCGTCGTACGTACCTGTCAGCCAAGCGTGGCCCGCGGTGCTGCGGCATGCCCGTGATGGGTTGAGGAGGGTGAAAAGGCCCGAAGAATCGGTGATTAACCTCAAAAAATGGCGGAAACACGCGGAATTTGCCGCCCGGAACCGCCCAAGCTGGTAAGTTTTCGAACAGTGGCCTGCGCGCATGCCGTGTGCAGGCTCCAGAATCAGAACCGTCCAGGAGGACATCAATGGCTAAGAACCGTAGTGAACTTGTTGCAGAGGTAGCTGGCAAGGCCGGCACCAGCCAGGCTGCCGTCAACTCCGTCCTCGACGCACTGTTCGAGGTTTTCGAGACTTCTGTCGCCGCCGGCGAGAAGATCACCATCCCGGGCTGGCTCGCCGTCGAGCGTACCGACCGTGCAGCCCGCACCGGCCGCAACCCGCAGACCGGCGAAACAATCCAGATTGCAGCAGGCCACAGCGTCAAGCTGACCGCCGGCTCCAAGCTGAAGGCTGCAGTCTCCAAGAAGTAGAGCTTATTCCCGGCCGGCATGCAGCCGGCTGGAACAGGAGCGGCAACCCCACGGGTTGCCGCTCCTTGGCGTTTAACCCGGATTCGCCGCCCGGCCAGGCGTAGCGGACAATGGAATGGTGTCTTCCGCCGCAAAACCACGTTCCACCCCGCCCCAGACCAATCCTGGCAAGGGAGCTGCGGTCCGGGACGCCGGAAACCGGGGGATCCCGGTGCCCTGGCAGCTGGCAGGCCTGGCGGCTCTCTTCCTGGGCCTCGCAGCAGCACTGATCTTCTCCGGTGCAGCAGCGGCCCGCAGCGTCGCCGACCCGGGAGCCCTGGTCCGCTGGGGGCTGCCCATCAGCAAGGCCATCCACAACGTGTCCCTGGCGACTGTTATTGGCGGCCTGATCTTCGCCGTCGGCATCCTCCCGAAGAACCTAAACGCACGTGGCCGGGACCGGGAGACTCCCGCCGGCAGCGGGGCGCCCGAACATCCCGCGTTCACCCGCGCGCTGGCTGTGGCTGCCGCTGCGGGCGCAGTGTGGACCTTGTCCGCCATCGCGGTCCTGGTGCTCACCTACGCCGACGTGGCCGGTCAGGGGCTGTCCGGCGACCCCGCCTTCACGCAGGCCCTAGTCTATTTCATGACGGACATCGATACGGGCCGGGCCTGGCTCGCCGTCACCATCATTGCCGCAGTGGTGACAACCGCCCTGTTCGGCGTGCGGTCCCTCGGCGGCCTGGCCCTGACCCTCATCCTGGCGCTCATCGGCCTGGTGCCTACGGCCCTGATCGGCCACTCCTCCAGCTCGTCGGACCATGAGGGCGCCATCAACTCCCTCGGCCTGCACCTGGTGGGGGTCAGCACCTGGGTGGGCGGCATCATCATCCTCGCCCTGCTGTCCGGCATTCTGACAGGCAGCAAACCCGGGGCAGCAGCAGACATCACCGAGCCCACGCTGCGCCGTTTCTCCACCCTGGCCGGCTTCGCTTTCGCCCTGGTCTTCGCTTCCGGAATCATCAACGCCAGCATCCGCGTGACCAGCTGGCCGGATCTCTTCGGCTCCGCCTACGGGCAGCTGATCCTGGCCAAGACGGCAGCGGCAGTGGTCCTCGGCGGCATCGGCTTCATGCACCGGCAGTGGGTCATCCCGCAGCTGGGCCGCAAGGGAGCCACCATGTCCTCACGACGGGTGCTGTGGCAACTGGTCCTCGCGGAGCTGCTGATCATGGGCGCCACGTCCGGCATCGCCGTGGCCCTGGGCCGTTCAGCCCCGCCACAGCCAACGGAACTGGCGCCCAACGCCTCACCGGCCTTCATCCTCAGCGGCTACGAGCTGCCGCCTGAGCTCACGCCGGAACGCTGGCTCACTGAGTGGCGCCTGGACTGGATCTGGGTGGGCGTGGCCCTCTTCGGCCTGGTCACCTACTTCCTGGGCGTTGCCAAGGTCCGCCGGCGCGGAGACTCCTGGCAGTGGTTCCGGTCCGTGAACTGGGTCATCGGCCTGGTGGTGCTGACATACATCACGTCCGGGCCGCCGTCGGTCTATGGCCGCATCCTGTTCTCCGCGCACATGGTGGACCATATGGCGCTGACCATGGTGGCCCCGATCTTCCTGGTGCTGGGCGCGCCGGTGACCCTGGCCCTGCGTGCCCTGCCCGCCCGCGGCGACGGCTCCCGCGGCTCCCGCGAGTGGCTGCTGGTCTTCGTCCACTCGAAGTTCTCGCAGCTGGTCACCCACCCGCTGTTCGCGGCTGCCAACTTTGCCGGCTCCATCATCCTGTTCTACTACTCGGACCTTTTCGGCTTCGCCATGCGCGAGCACGTCGGCCACGAACTGATGAACCTGCACTTCCTGCTCACCGGATACATCTTCGTGCTGAGCATGATCGGTACGGACCCGCTGCCGCGCCGGGCCCCGTACCCCATGCGGCTGCTGCTCCTCCTGGCCACCATGGGCTTCCACGCCTTCTTCGGTGTGTCCATCATGGGCGGCACCGGCCTGATGGCAGCGGACTACTTCGGCAACCTGGGCCGTACCTGGGGGCCGTCGGCCCTGTTGGACCAGCAGGCCGGCGGCGCGGTTGCCTGGGGCATCGGCGAGGTGCCCACGCTGCTGGTGGCGATCGGCGTCGCCGTCATGTGGTCCAGGTCGGACCAGCGGGAGACCAAACGGGTGGACCGCGCGGCGGACAGGAATAACGACGCCGATCTGACCGCTTACAACGATATGTTTGCCAAATTGGCCGAACGCGACGCCAAGCTGGCTGAACGCAACAAGCTGGAAGGACGCTGATGAGCGAAACCGTACGCACCCATGCCCGGGTCCGGGCCTCCGAACTGGTGGGCCGCAACTGGTTGAACACCGGTGGCAAGTCCCTGGACCTCGAAGCCCTGCGCGGCAAGATCGTGCTGCTCGACTTCTGGACCTTCTGCTGCATCAACTGCCTGCACGTCCTTGATGAGCTGCGGCCACTCGAGCAGCAGTACTCGGACGTGCTGGTCACCGTGGGAGTCCACTCGCCCAAGTTCGAGCACGAGGCGGACCCGGTGGCGCTGGCGGCAGCCGTGGAGCGCTACGAGATCCACCACCCGGTCCTGGACGACCCCGAGCTGGACACCTGGAAGGCCTACACCGCCCGTGCCTGGCCCACCCTGGTGGTCATCGACCCTGAGGGCTACATCGTGGCGCACCTTTCCGGCGAAGGCCACGCGGACGGACTCGCGGTGCTGATCCCCGAACTGATCGCCGAGCACGAGGCCAAGGGCACCCTGCACCGCGGCTCCGGCCCGTACGTGGCACCCGAGGCAACGTCCGGCACCCTGCGCTTCCCCGGCAAGGCACTCTTCCTCCCTCCGGGACGCGGGTCCACGGCTGGAACGGCCGACGGCGGCACGCCCGCAGGTGCAGCGGCTTCCGTTGCTGCGGAGAAGGGTTCCTGGCTGGTCACCGACACCGGCCACCACCGCCTGGTGGAACTCGGCACGGACTTCGAAACAGTCCTGGCCACCTTCGGCTCGGGCACCAAGGGCTACGCTGACGGACCCGCCGCCGGGGACACCGCCAGCGCACAGTTCAACGAGCCCCAGGGCTTGGTCCTTCTCCCGGAAGACGTGGCAGCCAAGGCGGGCTACGACGTCGTGATTGCCGACTCGGTCAACCACCGCCTGCGTGGACTGTCCCTCACGGACGGCAAGGCCTCCACCCTGGCCGGCAACGGTATCCAGCGACTGCTGGAAACCGGCCCGGCGCGTGTGGACGAGGACGGCGCAGGCTTTAGCGGCTCCCTGGGCACTGACCCGCTGGATGTGGCGCTGAGCTCGCCGTGGGATGTTGTGTGGTCGCGCAAGCTCAATGCGGTGGTGGTGGCCATGGCCGGCACGCACCAGATCTTCAGCTTCGACCCCGTCACCGGCGCCGTCTCGATCATCGCCGGCAACGGCCTGGAAGGGCTCCTCGACGGTCCCGCCCACGAGTCCTGGTTCGCCCAGTCCTCCGGCCTGGCCGAGGATGCGGACGGCAACATCTGGGTGGCGGATTCCGAAACCTCGGCGCTCCGCAAGCTGGTCATTGCCGACGATGCGGACGGCAACATCTGGGTGGCGGATTCCGAAACCTCGGCGCTCCGCAAGCTGGTCATTGCCGACGATGCGTCCATCACCGTGGAGTCCGCCGTGGGCAAGGGCCTGTTCGACTTCGGCTTCCGCGACGGCCCCGCCGCTGAAGCCCGCCTGCAGCACCCGCTCGGTGTGACCGTCCTGCCCGACGGCTCGGTGGCGATCGCGGACACCTACAACGGAGCCGTACGCCGCTACGACCCCGCGACCGGCACCGTGTCCACGCTGGCCCGCGGGCTTGCCGAGCCGTCCGACGTGATTGTGGACCACACCCAGTCCGCCGGCTCCGAGCCCCTCCTGGTGGTGGTCGAGGCCAACAAGCACCAGCTGGTGTACGTGCCCATCCCCAAGGAAGCGCAGCAGGTGGATGAGGGTGCGTCCCAGACCCACCGGCCCAAGAGTCCCGTTGCGCCCGGTACGCTGGACCTGACCGTCCGCTTCACGGCTCCCACCGGGCAGAAGCTCGACGACCGTTGGGGCGATCCCACGCAGCTGAAGATCTCCTCCACGCCGCCGGAGCTGCTGGTGTCCGGTGGCGGGACCTCCGTGGGCCTCCTCCGCACCCTGGAGCTGTCCCCGGACGTTCCCGAGGGCGTGCTGCACATTACCGCGCGCGCCGCGGCCTGCGACGGCCCCGAAACAGAGGACGGCGAGATCCCGGACCACGCCGCGTGCCACCTGTACCAGCAGGACTGGGGCATCCCCGTGGTCCTGCAGGCCGACGGCGACACCGAACTGGTCCTGGACCTGCGCGGGATGGACTGACCCGGCGAAGGTCCTGCCTAACTGGCTGCTTCCCATGGCCTCGCGTCACGGGAAGCAGCCTTTTGCCTCTGCTGGCTACCGGCAACCCCGGAAAACCGGGCGTCGGATCCCGTGGCGTCCCCGAAAGCGTGCTCTGCGTGACGCCCCCAATACCGCCGATATCCACATGCCGCCGGAGCACGCTGTCAGCACGGGCACCGTAGCGGCCAGCATTGCCGCATGGATGTCCTCAAAGCCCTGGAAGTTTGCGGCGGAGCGGCGCGGAGGCCTGCCCTTGCCCGGCTGGGTGTGGATGACGCCGCCCTCCGTCGGGCAATGCGGGCAGGAGTGCTGCAGCCCGACCGGGGGCTTTACGCGCTTCCGACGGCGCCTCCGGACCTGGTTGCCGTGCTGCGAAACCGCGAGTTGCTGACCTGTTCAAGCGCTGCGGCTGCCTACGATCTGTGGTCCCTTTCCTCCGACGGACGCCGCCACGTCCATCACCGCCGGCAGGAGGCAGTGCTTAGTGGCTCGGTCCACCACGCCGGGCTCCTGCTTCCGCCCTCCCGATTCCAGCCGGTGGCCGCCCTCGCAGATGTCCTGATCCATGCCCTGCGGTGCCTGTCCTTCGCGGAGTCCTTGGTCATGGTGGAATCCGCGGTTTCGCGCGGGGAGATGACAGTTGATTTCCTGCGCCAGCGGCTGCCTGGAAAGCGGAACGGGAGAGCCAGGGCTGTCCTCGACTGGGTGGATACCGGGGCGGACTCCCTCCTGGAGACGCTGGCCCGGACATATTTCCGGCAGGCCGGAATCTCCGTGGAGGCGCAGGTGTACCTGGAAAGGGTTGGATACGTTGACCTACTGCTGGACGGATGGCTGGTGGTGGAACTGGATGGACGGCATCATGCCGAGTGGAAGCAGGTCCAGAAGGATCACCGCCGGAACAATGAATCGGCCATCCAGGGGTACACGGCCCTGCGGTATTACTATGCGGACGTGGTGCACCGGCCCCACGAGATGGTCCAGCAGGTGCTTGCCGTTCTCAGACGGCGACGGTAGTCCAAGGGTGGCGTCACGCGAAGCACGCTTTCGGACAGCCGGAAGCGGCCGGGACCCGCGAAATCAAGGGTTGTGGCACCAGACTTTGCTGAAAGCGTGCCCTGCGTGACGCGCACCGCACAGGCCGCAGGCTAGAAGCTCAGCTGCGGGGTGACCTTGACCGTGTCACCGGAGACGTCCAGGCGGGTGGTGAAGCTGAAGTCCACCTCCGCGTCCAGCGGGTACCAGGCCCCGGTGAAGGCGTTCTGCTGGAGTGCCTCAACCTTGGCTTTGCCGTCCAGCGGCGACACTACCCACCGGCCGTCGAACGGCTCCACCGATACCCCCGGGTACTCGGTGACGGTCCAGCGGATAGTGCCGTCCTGGACCCGGTTGTTGCTGGCGTAATAGAAGGGGCAGTCCGGCTGGAGCTTCTGTTCCTTCACGGCCTCGGCCGCGCAGCCGTCCAGGAATTCCCTGACCTTGGCCGCAACATCGTTCTTCAGCTTGTCCGTGGCCTGGGTCAGCAGGTTCAGCGGCGCCACCGGGGCGTCCTTTGCGGTGACCGTGGCACGCGTGGCGGGAGCCGAGAAGTACTGCCCATCCAGGGAGGCCTCATACTCGCCGGGGTAAAACACGGCGAAGGAATTGCGGCCGTTGGGCATGTTCACCGGAACACCGTTCACCACGGCCTCGTTGCCGTTGACCACGGTGATATCAACGGTGGGCAGCCGCGACGGGACGAATGCCCACGTGTTGAAGAACAGCCACTCGGTACCGGTCTTCTGCAGCAGGAATTCAGTGTGCAGCCGGCTGCCGTCGATGGTGTATTCCATGGGCACCATCACCTGGTTCCCCGGGCGTTCCTGCGGGTCCCCGATGGACACATTGGTGACGCGGGAGGCCGCGGTCTGCAACCCGCTGCCGTCCAGCATGGCGGCGTTGCTGGGCGGAACTGCGGCCCGCAGGATCCCCAACGCACGCCCGCCGTCCCCGCTCTTGAGCGCGTCCAGGTATTCCCTGACCGGCTGCTGCGGACTGGCAACAGTATTGTTCACCACGTTGATGGCCACAATGGCTGCGGCGACGGCAAGCATGAGGCCCAGCAGCCATCCGGCCGCGATCCTCACCAACGCTTGACTCATCTGCACGTTCTACACAGTAACGTCAGTGCGGACGCACTCTAAAGTTGGTGTCCCCCTAATCCGGCGGACACCACCTACGTAATGCCCGACGGCGGCGCCCAGGATCCGGGCCGACAGGAGCCTTGGCTGAGGCCCGGGACACCAGTGGCGGGCTCAGCGGCGGCGGCGCCGGGACGAGGTTCCGAACACTCCGCGGAGCAGTTCGCGGCCCAACTGCGTCCCCATGGACCGCGCCATGCTCTTCAGCCCGCCGCCCAGTGCGCCACCGAGGACTCCGCCAAGGTCACCCATCATGCCGCCCGGCTGCGGCTGCGGCTGCGGCTCCGGCTGGCGGGGCTGGGACTGGCGCGTCCTGGGCGCCTTGGCCCGCGGCTTGGACTCGGAGGCCCGCGGTTCGTCGTATTGGGGCTCAGTGTATTGGGGTTCGGGTGCCTGCGCGGGCCTGCTGCTGGGCCTGCCCAGGATCTCCTCCTCGATCCGGCGGGCCTCGGCGTCAACGTCGTACGCGCCGGGAGCACCCGAAGTACCGGCGGAAGCTGCCCCGGTGTCAGGCGCGCCGGCAGGAGGTGCAGATGCCGCCGGTCCTGTGGGGGCAGCCGCCTTGCCGTTGAGTTTCTCGTAGGCGGACGGGTTGTCCACCGCGGTTCCGTATTTGCCCAGCAGCGCCGAACCCGCCACCGTGCTGCGCACCAGGGCGTCCTCGCTGGGGCCCATGACGGACTCCGGGGCGCGAAGCCGGGTGAGGGCCACCGGGGTGGGTGCACCCTTCTCGTTCATGACGGTGATGACGGCCTCCCCGATGCCCGCCGAGGTCAGCGTCTCTTCGAGGTCGTAGTCGCTGAGGGGGAAAGTGGACACCGTGGCCTTGAGGGCTTTGGCGTCCTCGGGGGTGAAGGCGCGCAGGGCGTGCTGAACCCGGTTGGCGAGTTGCCCCAGCACATCGGCGGGGACATCCTTGGGTGTCTGGGTGACGAAGAAGATGCCCACGCCCTTGGACCGGATCAGCCGGACCGTGGTGGTGATGGCGTCCAGGAAGGCTTTGCTGGCGCCGTTGAACAGCAGGTGGGCTTCGTCGAGGAAGAACACCAGCTTGGGCTTGTCCAGGTCGCCGGCCTCGGGGAGGTCCTCGAACAGGTCGGCCAGCAGCCACATCAGGAAGGTGGAAAACAGCATGGGTTTGGTCTGCAGGGTGGGCAGTTCCAGGCAGGTGACCACGCCGCGGCCGTCGGGGGCGGTTCGCAGGAGTTCGGCGGTGTCGAACTCCGGTTCGCCGAAGAACTTTTCCAGCCCCTGGGCTTCCAGGTTCACGATCTCGCGCAGGATCACGCCGGCGGTGGCCTTGGACAGGCCGCCGAGTTCCTCGAGCTTGTCCTTGCCCTCGTCCGAGGTGAGGAACTGGATGACGGCGCGGAGGTCCTTGAGGTCGATCAGCTCCAGGCCGTTCTTATCCGCAAAGTAGAACACCAGCTGAAGGCTGGACTCCTGGGTGTCATTCAGTTCCATGATCCGGGAGAGCAGGATGGGCCCGAACGAGGTCACGGTGGCGCGGACCGGGACGCCGTTGCCGTCGCCGCCCAAGGCAAGGAACTCCACGGGGAACGTCTTGCCTGACCATGCCTGGCCGATGCTGTCCGTGCGGGCCCTGAGTTTGTCGCTGCCGACGGCGGCCGTCGCCAGGCCGGAAAGGTCACCTTTGATGTCGGCCAGGAACACGGGCACGCCTGCCGTGGACAGCTGCTCGGCCATCATGTGCAGCGTGACGGTCTTGCCGGTACCGGTAGCCCCGGCCACCAGCCCGTGCCGGTTCATCATGGCCAGCGGCAGCCGCACCGGCGCGTCCTTGTGGAGTTCGCCGTCGATGATGGCGGCTCCCAGTTCGATGGTGGCGCCTTCCAGCGTGTAGCCCTGCTGGATGGTGGCAAGCTTCTCTGCTGTGGTTTTGGTGGCCATGGCGCTAGCTTAGCGGCGGGTGCCCGTGATGGGGTGGCATCCGGCCGGTCAGTTCGCCCATGCGTCCCGTGGGACGGTGGGCAGCTCCTTGGTGAACGCCAGGGATCCGATGGTTTCCGGGTCTGCTTCCAGGTCGAACTGTGCGTGGTATCCCGTGGTGAGGTATAGGTGCTTGGCCTCCGGCTGACGCGGCCCGGTGGTCAGGTACAGCCGGGTGTAGCCGCGGGCAGCGGCGAGGGCTTCGAGCTCGGCCAGGACCAGCCGGGCTAAACCACGACGACGGTGGGCTGAGTGTGTCCAGATCCGCTTCAGTTCCGCGGTGGCGTCGTCATAGCGGCGGAACGCGCCGCCGGCGATCGACTCGCCGTCCTCCTGCACCACCAGCAGCGCGCCATGCGGCTCCTCGAATTCCGCCGCGGGGTAGCGGTTCAGCTCGTCCGCGGCAGCGGTGCGCCCAAACAGGTCCCCATAGCGGGTGTCATATTCGACGGCGAGCTCGTCCAGGAGCGGCCGGACCCGCGGATCGTGCATGGGCAGGCTGAGGACCGAAAGCCTGGCGGGATCGAGGGGGCGGGGCTTGAGCCCGGGTTCTGCTGTCATGGTGCTAGCCCTTTCCGATGGCGGCTGGTTCTGGAGTTATTTTGTCCTGCGCGGTGGCCGCATGGGCCGCCGGGCCCTGGGCGGCGATGTCCCGGGCAACGCCGAGGACGGTACGGGCCAGGGCGTCGTTTTCCCGGAAGGGCGCCGCGTTGGTGTTGGGCCTGGCAAAGGCGCCGGCACCCCAGCCGGAGGTTCCGGGGCCAACGCCGAAGAGGGTGGCCTGGGGCCGGCCTTCCAAGTCCACCAGGTGGTGCCCGGAAGAGACCAGCAGCTTCCCGGTGGAGTGGATGCCGTCCGAGGTCAGCAGTTGCTGCTCGCAGCCCAGTCCGCCGTCATACAGCGAAGAAAGCACTGGGTTGAGGGAGCGGGCCACCGACGTGGACGGCAGCCTCGCCTCAATCAGCGCGGTGGCGGAAACCGAAACACCGGACTGCGGGGAGGTGGCGCGGAAGGTGCCGCTGGCGTCGTCGGTGGATACCTCCAGGCCCGGGCCGAGGAACTGCAGCAGCCCGGCCCTGTGCAGCGCCAGCATCTGGCGGAGGCGGTGCGGCGGCGGACCGGAGTCCACGAAGCTGAAGAAGCCATGCCACCAGCCGTGGATGGCCTGCTGGGACTTCGCGTTGAGGCGATCCACCGGTACCACGCGCCCCACCTCCATATACACGTGCAGCAGCGCCAGGAACAGGGCCAGGGTTTCCGGATGGTCCGGGCTGTCCCGCAGGGCCAGGTCGTCGTCGATATACCGGGCCACCGCGTCCTGCAGTTCCTGGTGGCCGGCAAAGTGGACACCATCGAAAGGCCGGTCCAGCCCTTCCAGGTCCAGGTGCAGGCCCGGGTCCGGCACGGCGGCCGCCACGAGGTCCGCGCGTTCGCCGCTGTACCAGTCCACCTCCGCATAACGGGCGGCAAACACTTCCCATTCCATGGCCGCACGCTCCGGGCTGCCGGTGAGGAGTTCGCGGTAGTAGTAATACCCGGCTTCCTTGGCGATGAGCGGCCAGAGGTGCTGCCGGAAGTCCAGCTCGCCGTGCTGCTGCAGCAACTCCTGGACGACATCCGCGGTGAAGAACCGCAGCGGCCCCGGAGCCTGGCCGCGCAGGGAGGCGGAAATCTTGGAGTGGTACGGCACCCCGCGGCGGGACCCTGCCCACAGCCGTGGTTCCCGTCCTGACGGAAGGTAGCGCAGCCCGCCGTCGTGCGTTTCCTGGAACCTGCCGCCGCGCCCCTCCATGAGGAGGACCAGCAGGTCAACGAACGCCAGGCCCATCCCGGCGACGATCACGTCCTGCCCGGGGGCGATGGGGGAGTAGTCGACGTCGGTGGTGTAGCTGGGTGCAGCGTGGTAGCCGCCGTGCCGGCCGGCGAAGTCCGAGTACCCGGCGGAGGCGGCGTCAGGGCGGGAGTCCGTGTGCCCCAGGGCGGTGACGACGATGTCCGCGTGCAGCGTCCGGCCATTGGCCAGCTCCACCTCGTGGCCGCCATCCACGGTGGCAATGCCGAGGGCGGTGGTCCGGTGGACCGTCACGCTGCGGCCCAGCGATGTGGCGGTCCGGCGGAAGAACCACTCCAGGTACTGGCTCTGCAGTTGGCGCGTGGGGAAGGTGGTGCCGGTCAGCGCGCGGAGCTGGTCCCACAGCTGCTGCGGGAAGTCCGGAACATCGATGATGGTGGCATCCAGGACGCCGGCGGTCCATTCGGCCAGGCCCGGCCCCGGTGCCGCCGGGCCGGCGCAGTCCACGGACGCGTCCGTGAACATGGTGATGTCCGCCGCCATGGAGTTCAGCAGGAGGCCGGGGTCCTGGTCGTACCGCCAAATGCGGCCCGAGCCTGGGACGTGCGGTTCCACCACATGGATCTGCAGCGGGCCCGCGAAGACGTCCGGCCGGTTGGCCGCGATCCGTTCCAGCACACCGGCCGTGCGCGGTCCGCCGCCAAGGAAGACGATGGCCGGGATGGTGGCTGGCATGGGGGGCTCCTGACGGCGGGGGCTGGATTGAGTGCCCATGCTAGGCAGCCGTGACGACGCCGGTCGAGCGTCTGGTCACGGCCGTTAACTCCGCGTCACAGCGCGTTACGGGACGCAAAAAACCGACTCATGACGCCGTACGAAGCCCCGTGAACTATTGCAACCTGGCGCCTTGCTGGCCAGTTCCGGCCGGTCCTAGATTTGCAGCCAGCAAGGGGCCGCACGGTCCCACCCGGGGCAACAGCCCAACCGGATCCTACGACGAGAAGCGAGGTGGCACATGAGTTCAGCAGCAACGACGGTGGCGCAGTCACGACAGCCGCAGCCGGCACCGCCGGCGGAAACGCCACCGAAAACCGGACGCCCCGACGACGGGGCGGCCGCCCGGCCGGCCCCGGACTACTCGTCCTACCGGGTAGTGGCAGCAAAGCATCCGTGGCGCTGGGTGGGGACCGCCGTCGTCGCGCTCGGCGTCCTGGCGGTGGCCTGGTCCCTGGCCACTAACCCGCGCTGGGAGTGGGGTGTGGTGGCGCAGTGGTTCACCGCCCAGTCCGTGGTCAACGGCCTGGTGGAAACGCTCAAGCTGACCGCCATCTCCGGCGTCCTGGGGTTCGTGCTCGGATTCATCCTGGCCCTGATGCGGCTCTCCGCGTCGCCGCTGTTGGTCTCGGTGTCCTGGACGTTCTCCTGGATCTTCCGGTCCACGCCGCTGCTGGTCCAGATGCTCCTCTGGTACAACCTGGGCTACCTGTACGAGAAGATCAGCCTGGGAATCCCGTTCACCGATGTCCGCTTCTTCGAGGTCCAGACCACCACACTGATCAGCCAGTTCGCGGCAGCAGTGCTGGGGCTGACCCTGAACCAGGCGGCGTACTCGGCGGAGATCATCCGCGGCGGCATCCTCTCCGTGGACCAGGGGCAGCTGGAAGCCGCGGCCGCCCTGGGCATCCCGGCCTGGCGCCGCTCCACCCGGATCGTCCTGCCGCAGGCCATGCGCGCCATCCTGCCCACCGCGTTCAACGAGATCATCGGCCTGGTCAAGGGCACCTCGATCGTCTACGTCCTGGCCTACTCCGAACTGTTCTACACGGTGCAGGTCATCTACAACCGCACGCAGCAGGTCCTGCCGCTGCTGCTGGTGGCCACCCTCTGGTACATCGTGATCACCTCCGTGCTGAGCGTCTTCCAGTACTACATCGAACGGCACTACTCCAAGGGCGCGGTGCGGAACCTGCCGCTGACGCCCCTGCAGAAGGCCCGCAAATTCTTCGCCACCCACGCGGCAGTCCCCACCCGGAGGAACTTCTGATGACTGACACCCTTACCGCCCCCGCCGCCACCCGCGGCCTGGTGGAGATCACCGGCGTCCGCAAATCCTTCGGCGCCACCGAAGTCCTCAAAGGCGTCAGCCTCACGGTGGAACCCGGGGGAGTGGCCGTGATCGTGGGCCCCTCCGGATCCGGCAAGTCCACCCTGCTCCGCACCATCAACCACCTGGAAAAGGTGGACGGCGGCCACATCACCATCGATGGGCATCTGGTGGGCTACGAGGTCCGCGGCGACCGGCTGCACGAACTGCGCGAGAAGGACATCCTGAAACAGCGCACCGAAATCGGCATGGTGTTCCAGAACTTCAACCTGTTCCCGCACCTCACCGCGCTGGAGAACGTGGCGGAAGCGCCGGTGGTGGCGCACCAACCCGGCAAGGCGCGCCGCTCCAAAGCCGAAGCCCGCCGCCGCGGCCTGGAACTGCTGGACCGGGTGGGCCTCAAGGACCGGGCCGATGCCTACCCGCGCCAGCTCTCCGGCGGCCAGCAGCAGCGCGTGGCGATTGCCCGCGCCCTGGCCCTGGACCCCAAGATCCTGCTGTTCGACGAGCCCACCTCCGCCCTCGACCCGGAACTGGTCAACGAGGTCCTGGACGTCATCCGCGAGCTCGCCACGTCCGGCACCACGCTGATCATCGTCACCCACGAGATGGGCTTCGCCCGCGACGTGGCGGACACCGTGGTGTTCATGGACCAGGGCCAGATCGTGGAACAGGGCACCCCGCAGGACATCTTCAGCAACCCCCAGGAACCGCGCACCCGGAGCTTCTTCTCCAAGGTGCTCGAACCGGCCTTCAACATCTAAGGAACTCCCATGGCTTTCCCCACCAGCGGCCGCCGCCGCGCACCCGCGGTGCGTCCCGCCGTCGTCCTCCTTGGCACCGCGCTCCTTGGCTCAGCCGCGCTCGCCGGCTGCGCGGACCCCGGCGCGTCCGCCGCCGGCAACCCCAGCGGAGGGGCGCAGACGACGGCGGCCCGCAACGGCGTCGTGTACAACACCTCGCCGGACCAGCAGCGGATCCGGGCGGAGAAGGACGCGGCGCTCGCCGCCAAAGTCCCGGAACTGATCGGCAGGGACGGCAAGCTCACCGTCGCCACCACCGCCGGGTCCATCCCGCTGTCCTTCCACGCCACGGACGACAAGACGCCGATTGGCTCCGAGCTGGACATTGCCCAGCTGGTGGCGGACAAGCTGGGCCTGGAGCTGGATGTGCAGGTCACGTCCTGGGAGAACTGGCCGCTGAAGACCCAGTCCGGCGACTTCGAGGCCGTGTTCTCCAACGTGGGCGTGAACAAGGACCGGGTGAAGCTGTTCGACTTCGCCAGCTACCGGGCCGCCTACATGGGGTTCGAAGCGAAGAAGTCCGCCGCCTACGACATCAAGGGCGCGGACGACATTTCCGGCCTGAAGATTTCCGTGGGGTCCGGCACCAACCAGGAGAAGATACTGCTGGCCTGGAACAAGGAGCTGGAAGCCAAGGGCAAGGCGCCGGCCACGCTGCAGTACTACTCGTCCGACGCCGACACCATCCTGGCGCTGTCCTCCGGCCGCACGGACCTGAATATCGCTCCGTACCCGTCCACCGTGTACCGGGAGAACACCCGTGACGACCTGAAGGTGGTGGGCAAGGTCAACGCCGGCTGGCCGTCCGAGACCCTGGTGGCCGCCACCACGCTGCGCGGCAACGGGCTGGCACCGGTGATCTCCGAGGCGCTGAACGAGGTCATCCAGGACGGCTCCTACGGGAAGGTGCTGGATCGCTGGGGCCTGTCCGAGGAAGCCCTGCCGGAATCCAAAACCATCACCGACGGGAACTTCGCGGCCACGCCGGCAACCGCCACGGCCGCTCCCTCACAGGCAGGAAAGGCATCATGAACGCAGTACACACTGACACCGCCCTTGAGGCCTTCGACGCCGAATGGCAGGAATGGCGCGCGGACCACGAGCGGCAGCGGGCCCATCCCCACGGGTTCCTGGCGGTGACGCACCTGCACTGGCTGGGCAGCGAACCCGCGCGGCTGGACGGCGCCCCGGGCACCTGGAGCGTGGAAGCCGACGTCGTCCGCGTGGTTTTGGAACCGGGTGACAGCCTGCAGCAGGACGGCAGGGAGTTGAATACCGCCGCCGGAACCTCGCTGGAGTTTGGCCCCATCGAGGAGCGCAGCGGGATCAACCTGGCGTCCGGCGAGACGGTGATTGAGCTGGCCAAGCGTGGCGGCGAGTACATCGTCCGGCCGCGGAACCCTTCCCATCCGCTGCTGCGGGACTACCAGGGCACGCCCGCCTACTCGCCCGATGCGGCCTACGCGGTGCGGGGGACGTTCGTTCCGTTCGAGGCGCCGCGGCCCACCACGGTGGGCGCCGCCGTCGAAGGCATCCAGCACGTGTACCAGGCCCCGGGCGAGATCCGCTTCAAACTGGCCGGGCAGGAACTGGCGCTGACCGCGTTCAACGGCCGTGCCCCGGGCTCGCTGTCGGTGCTGTTCACGGACCAGACCTCGGGCAAGACCACGTACGCGGCCAACCGCTCGCTCTCCGTGGTGCCGGCAGCGGACGGGTCCGTGCTGCTGGACTTCAACCGCTCCGTGAACCTGCCGTGCGCCTACACCGACCTGGCCACCTGCCCACTGCCCCCGGCGGAAAACCGGCTGCCCGTGGCCATCGAGGCCGGCGAAAAGATTCCCTACGAACGTCAGGACCAGCAGTGAGTACCTTTGAAAACCCGGGCTTCCTGGCCATTGAGCTCGACGGCGCCGGCTGGGACGGTGCGGACCTCACCCGGGCCGTGCTGGCAGCCGAGTCCGCGGGCTTCCACGCCGCCACCTTCACCGACGCGCCCGCACCGGGGCGTGCCAATGCCCTGCAGCGGGCCGCGTTCGCAGGGCCCATTTCGGGGACCATCGCCCTGGTCCCCGAAATTGACACTGTATATACGGAGCCGTTCCACGTTTCCACGCAGCTGGCCAGCCTGGACTACGTCTCCGGGGGACGGGCCGGGTGGATCGTGACGGCGGCGGAATCGCCGGAGGCTGCCGCCGCCGTCGGCCGTTCTTCCGTCACCGGTGCCGCGCTGGGCCAGGAGGCCGCGGCGTCCATCGAGGTATCCCGGCGCCTCTGGGATTCCTGGGAGGACGACGCCGTGATCCGGGACGTTGCCACCGGCCGGTACATCGACGTGGACAAGCTGCACTATGCGGACTTCCAAACGCCTGCCGGCTTTCCCGGCGCCGGCTACTCCGTCAAGGGGCCATCCATCATTCCGCGGCCGCTCCAGGGGCAACTGCCCGTGCTGGCCCCGGCTTCCCTGATTGGCGGCATTCCGGTGGAGGCCGTGGACGCCGTGCTGGTGTCCGCCCCGACGCCGGAACTGCTGGCTGCCGAGGTCCGTGACGTGCGCGCCCGCGTGGGTGCCGGCGTCGCGGTGGTTGCCGAGCTCGACGTCGTGCTGGACGCCCGCGGGCAGGCCGCGGCTGCACGCGGTGCATCATTCGACGGCGGCCGGGCAGCTTTCGCAGGTTCCGCGCCCGGTCTCACCGACTTCCTGGCCGACCTCTTAAAGGAGGCCGACGGCGTGCGGCTGCACCCGGCGTCGCTCTTTGTTGACCTGGAGGAACTTGGCCGCCTGGTATTGCCGGAACTGCGCCGCCGTGGGGCACTCCGCCCGGCAGTGCAGGACGGCACCTTCCGCGACCTGCTGGGCCTGGACCGCCCGGCCAGCCGCTACGCAACCGCCGCCGCTGCGCCTGCCGGTGTCGGAAAGTAAGGGGAAAATCATGACACAGCACACCCGTGCTAAATCCGAGGTGTTCGCTCCGAGCGGCCAGATCCAGTTCGGCGTCTTCTTCCAGGGCGTCAACTCCGGCACCATCTGGAAGGCCCCCGAATCAGGCTCGCAGACGGACTTCGAATCCTTCCGCCGCATCGCCCAGACCGCCGAGCGCGGACTCTTCGCCGCGTTCTTCCTTGGCGAAGGCCTTCGCCTGCGGGAACACCTGGGACGCCCGCACGCGCTGGACGTGGTGGGCCGCCCGGACGCGCAGACCATGCTGGCCGCCCTGGCGTCCGTCACGAAGAACATCGGCCTGGTGGCTACCCAGAACACCACGTACAACGATCCTGCGGACCTGGCCCACAGGCTGACATCGCTGGACCTGATTTCCGGCGGCCGCGCGGCGTGGAACATCGTGACCACGGACAACGCTTGGACCGGGGCGAATTTCCGCCGCGGCGGCTACCTGGACCACGCGGACCGGTACAAGCATGCAGAGGCGTTCGTGGAGGCGGCCAAGCGGATCTGGGATTCGTGGGAAACGCCGGACGGCCCCGCCCGCCGGGTGCTCCACGAGGGCCGGCACTACACGGTCGACGTGACGCCGCGGCTGCCGCGCAGCGCGCAGTACCGGCCGGTGCTGTTCCAGGCCGGGGACTCGCCCGAAGGCCGGAACTTCGCCGCCCGGCAGGCGGACGTGATTTTCTCCGCCCACCCCAAGTTCGATGACGCCGTGGAGTTCCGCAAGGACCTGGTGGAGCGGTCCCTGGCCGCCGGGCGCGGGGCGAATGCCGTCCAGATCATGCCGGCCAGTGAGTTCATCCTGGCGCCGACCGCTGCCGAGGCGGCGGAAAAGAAGGAGTGGGTGCGGAGCCTGCAGATCGGCCCGCAGCAGGCCATCGCCTACCTGGAGCAGTTCTGGGGCCGCGAACTCTCGGCCTACGATCCCGACGGGCCGCTGCCCGAGATCGATCCGGCGGTGGAAGAAACGTCCGAGACCCGCGGCAGCGGTTTCCACGGTGCCAAGGCCCGGCAGCTTGCGGACCAGTGGCGGGCCGAGGCCAAGGACAAGGGGCTGTCCATCCGGCAGTTCGTCACGTCGAAGACCGCGCGGATCGATTCCACCTTCACCGGCTCCTACACCGCGGTGGCGGACCAGCTGGCCGAGTACGCGCGGGTGGGTGCGGTGGACGGGTTCAACATTTCGCCGTGGCTGGTCCCCAGCGGGCTGGATGACATCGTGAACCACCTGGTGCCGGAGCTCCAGGAACGCGGTGTATACCCCACGGAGTACCGGGGCACCACGCTCCGCGGGCACCTGGGGCTGGAGACGCCGGTGCGTTCCGCTGACGGGGCTGTTGCGGCGGTCCGCGCCTGATGCGCCGGGCTGGTTTTGCCGGGAATGCTGGTTTTGATGGGAGGGACGACGACGGCGGCACGGCGGGTGCCGCCGTCGACCCTTCCGCGGGGGCTGGTGCTGTTGTGGCTGGCTCGTCCGGGACCGTCAACCTGCAGCTGACGGTGTGGGAGCAGTGGGTGTAGGGCCCGTTGCCTCGCAGCCCCGGCCCGACGGCTCGGCCCTAGTCGGTTTCCGGGCTTTGGCAGTAGAAGCACGTGCCGGCGTCGCAGTCTTCCGCTGTTTCCTGTTCCGTTTGGCGCTCACTCATTCCGGGTCCTTTCCGTGGGGATTGTGAAGTAGTACCCCTTGCAAGGGTTTGCCCGGGACCCCTGCTGGGATCCCGGGCAAACACGGGGGGGTGCTGGCCTGCAGGCCGGTTAGTGGGCCAGGGCCGGTTCGGCCAGCTGGATCTTTTCCGCCTCGGTGGGCACGAAGCCCGCCTGGAGCTCGGAGCGGAGCTTGCCCATGTCCAGCTCACCCTGCCACTTGGCGATTGCCACGCAGGAGACGATGTTGCAGACCGTGCTGGTCAGGGCGCGGGCCTCGCTCATGAAGCGGTCGATGCCAACGATGAGGGCCACGCCGGCCACCGGCAAGGTGGGCATGACCGTCAGGGTCGCCACGAGGGCCACGAAACCACTGCCGGTGACGCCCGCCGCGCCCTTGGAGGTCAGCAGCATCATGCCGAGCATCAGCAGGATCTGTCCCCAGCTGAGGTGGATGTCGCAGGCCTGGGCGATGAACATGGAGGCCAGGGTCAGGTAGATGGCCGTGCCGGTCAGGTTGAAGGAGTAGCCGGTGGGGACCACGAGGCCCACGACGCTGCGGTCGCAGCCGATCCGCTCGAGCTTGGACAGCAGGCGCGGCAGGACCGGTTCGCTGGAGGACGTGGCCAGGACGATCAGGAATTCGTCCTTGAAGTAGCGCAGGATCTGCCACAGGCTGAAGCCGGTCACCTTGGCCAGGACGCCCAGGCCAACCACCACGAACACGATGCAGGCGGCGTAGAAGGCAAGGATCAGCATGCCGAGGTTGCCGATGGAGTGGGCGCCGTACTTGCCCACGGTGAAGGCCATGGCCCCGAAGGCTCCGAGGGGGGCTACCTTCATGATGTAGCCGAACATGATGAAGAGCAGCTTGTTGAAGCTGTTGACCACGTCCAGTGCCAGCTTGCCCGGTGCGCCGAGCTTGCTGAAGGCGAAGCCGCACAGCAGGGCAATGACCAGCACGGGCAGGACTTCACCGTCGGCGAAGGCACCAACGAAGGTGGTGGGGATGATGCTCAGGATGAAGTCCACGGGGTTGCTGCTGGGCAGCTGCGTGGTGTACTTCTGCGCCACCGAGGAGTCCAGGTGCGTGGGGTCGATGTGCATGCCGGCACCGGGCTGGAACAGCGTCACAGCGGCCAGGCCCAGGGCCAGGGCGAGTGCGGTCAGTGCGTAGAAGAGGCCCAGTGAACGGATCAGGGTGGGGCCCACCTTCTTGGTGTCCCGCAGGGAGGTGATGCCTCCCACAATGGTGCAGAAGACGATCGGGGCGATCATGAACTTCACGAGTTTCACGAAGCCGTCGCCGATGGGCTTCAGGGACGAACCGAGGTCCGGCCACAGTGCGCCGACAACGACGCCGAGGGCGACTCCGATGAGTACCTGGACATACAGGTGTCCGAGGATGGATTTGATCTTCATTGAACAACTTCCTGCTTGGTGCGGCCCCTTAATAATGGGGCAAAGAGGTGGGGGGTTTAGGCGGACAGCTCGGCGGCGGGGGCCACGTCGATGTCTGCGGTGGCGATGTGGCGGGCTGCCCGGTGGAGGGCCACTTCGCTGACGGCGCCGGTGTCATCGGTGATGATTTCGGCGGTGATCACGCCCGCGGGCGTCCCGACCCGCAGCAAGCGCGGGGTTCCGGCGCCGGTGGAGGGCGATTGGCCTGCTGCGGTGGCGACGACCGATGACTGCAGCGAGGATTCCAGGGCAACTGCCACGGCCGAGGTCAGGCCGATGGCCGGGTGGGGTGCGAGCATGGACAGCATCCGCACCCGCACGTCGTGGCTGCCGGCAGTAATGGTCGTTCCGTCCGCGGCGATGTAGTCGCCGGCAGGCGCTACAACCCCGACTTTCGGTACAGCGTTCTGCGGCGGATCCTCAGGCTTCCGGAGCCCCATGATGAGGCCGGCCGATGCCCGTGCCGCGATGAGGTCCGGCAGTTGGGCGGTCAGGTTGTCCGTCATTGAGGAAAGGTCGACGCCGGCCTGGTCGGCTGCGAGGAGCACGGCAGGGGCGCCGGCGTCCACCATCGTTGCGGCCACGGTCCGGCCGTTGACCTGGAGCTGGTCCACCGTGTTGCCGGTCGGCAGAAGTGCGCCGGTGTTTTGGCCCCAGGGGCCGTGGAACGAGAGGCTGACGGGAACACCGGCGGCGCTGCTGCCCGGAACCCGGGCCAGGCCGGACTTGGGAATGTGGCCACCGGGAGTGGGAACCGCTCCGCTGAGCACCGCGCCGGAGGTGACGTGGCGCATGCGGACCTTGGTCATGCCGTCCCGGGCAGGAACGATGCCCGTCTGGACTGCGAACAGGGCAATGGCGGTGGCGCAGTTGCCGCAGTTGGAACCGAGCTCCACGGTGGGGTCACCGATTCCCACCTGGGCGAAAAGGTAGTCGAGGTCTGCCTCGGCGCCCGGGGTTGCCCAGATGACTGCAGCCTTGGATGTGGTGGACGTTCCACCGCCGACGCCGTCCAGCTGCCGCGCATCCGCTGCGCCGAAGGCGGCTGACAGCAGTGCGGGGATTTCCTCGCGGGTGGGGGCGTGGAGGGCCACGTCCCTGGCATCGAAGAGCCAGCACTTGCTGGTGCCGCCCCGGTACCAATGTCCTTTGAGTCCCACTGTATTTCTCCCTCGTAACTTGCAGGTGCTCTACTTCACAGCACCTTGTACTTCTACGATCCGGTATGCGAGCCTTCAGCACAATCGCAAATAAATGGACGACTATCTACTTTTGCTAAACTCAGTACATGGCAATCCTCGATCTCCACCGGCTCCATGTGCTCCGCGAGGTGGGCCGTTCCGGCTCCCTGACGTCCGCTGCGGCCGCCCTTTCCTTCACCACCTCGGCGGTCTCGCAGCAGATCGCGAAACTCGAGCAGGAGATGGGCGTCGTCCTCATCGAGCGCCATCCCCGGGGCGTGGTCCTGACCGAGGCGGGGCACGCCCTGCTGCACTACGCGGACGACATCGACAGGACCGTGGAAGCTGCCCGCGCCGAAATGGGGGAGTTCGCAGGCCTTCGGCGGGGCCAGCTCCGGCTTGGAACTTTCCCCACCGGCGGGGCCTCCCTGATGCCGGACGTGGTTCTGGCGTTTCGCGCCCGCCACCCCGAGGTGGCTGTGACGGTGGTCAGCGCCCGCCGGGACGGCCTGCTGGAACGGCTGCGGCGGCGGGAAATCGAGCTCACGCTGCTGTGGGACTATCCCTGGCAGCAGATCGAGGACCCCGACCTTGCCCTGGTCAGGCTGACGAACGATCCCACCGTGCTGCTGGTACCGAGGGAGCACCCCATTGCGAAACTAGGCTCGGTCCGCATCGGCGCCTTGAGCGACCAGGAATGGGTGGTGCGCGACGAACACCCCGTGGCCGACGTCCTCAGCCGGGTATGCCGTGACGCCGGGTTCGAGCCGCGGATCGCGTTCGCCGCTAACGATTACCAGGAGACACAGGGCATGGTGGCCGCCGGCATCGGGATCGCCCTGGCACCCAGGCTGGCGCTGACGGCCCTGCGCCCCGACGTCGTGGCGGTCCCCCTCGCCGGGTCCCCGAAGCGCCGCATCCTCCTGGCCCACCTGGAAAACCGGAGGCTCAGCCCCGCGGCGCAGCAGGCAACCAAGGTGTTCCGTTCCATCGCCAAGGGCGCGGCGTCCTGACACAGGAGGGTGCCGCCGTCGTGCACTGTCCTTCCTGACGCCTACCGGGCCAGTGGGCCGGCAACCAGCGCACGGGCAAGGTCCATGAATTCGGCGTGGGTCACCGGAGCCGGGGACGCCGCCGAAGCCGCATTGCGGGTGTTCCGGGCAATGGCAAAACTGTCGCTGACGAACCGCCGGTGCACAATGACGCCGCGGATTGCCGGCAGGACCAGCAGGAACTGGCCATAGTTGCCCGCAGCCAGGAACGCCCCCTCCCACTTTGGGCCGGGTTCCCGGGGCAGCCACCACAGGTAGCCGTAGTCGCAGGTGCCAAAACCGGTGGCCGGCGCCATGTCGGCGCGCCTGACATGGGTGGCCACGCTGTCCCTGACCCACTCCCGGGGGACAATCTGCCGGCCCTCCCACTGCCCGCCGGCAGCCAGCAGCAGCCCGATCTTTGCCAGGTCCCGGGCGGAGAGGAAGAGGTGGTAGGCCGGGAAAGCGGACTTTCGGGCGTCCCCGAGCATGCGCTGGCGTGTGGAGTCGTAGTCGTCGAATCCCAGCGGACCGGCCAGATACTTCTCGAACGAGTCAAAGACCGTCAGGCCGCTGGCCTTCTCAAAGATCGCGCCGGCGGCGTTGAAATCCCAGTTGTTGTAGACGAAGTACTGACCCGGTGCTTTTGTGCCGCGGGGAGGGAAGGCATCCTCGTCACTGCCCGGGCTGGAGGGCGGATGGTAGACCCCCGACCGCGAGGTCAGGAGGTCACGGAGCCGCGCCGTCTTCTCAAGGGGCAGCAGGCCGCCCACATCATCAACACCGAGCTCATCGAGGGTGGCGTCGAGGCTCACGGTGCCGGCGTCCACCTGGATTCCGAACAGGACCGAGAGCAGGCTTTTGCGCACAGAGGCGACGTAGCTGGCGCGGGTGGTGTCGCCGAGTTCGACGACGGTCCTGCCGTCCTGGAGGACCAGCAGGGATGAGGGGTTCCGGGGCAGCGGAAGTTCCGGGGCGGCGGTCACGGGGCCTCCTGGTGGTGGGTGAAACCCAAAAGCCTGGGGACCCGGCGGATGCCGGGTCCCCAGGCGCGGGATTTCGGGGTTACTTGGTGTAGCCGAACACCTGGTTCCACTTGGCAAGATCGTCCTTGCCGAAGGTCACGGCGTCGGTGTTCTGCATGCGGTACACCTTGCCGGAATCGACGGCGGGGAGGGTCACGCCCATGATGGTGGGCGGTGCCACGTCCGTGCGGACCGGGTATTCACCGATCTGCGCGAAGACCTGCTGGCCCTGCTTGGAAAGGTTGTAGTTCATGAAGACCTTCGCGGCTTCCACGTTGGTGGCGGTGCCCGTCATGCCCAGGTAGTAGTCGTAGGAGACCAGGCCTTCCTCGGGGACGATGAACTTGACCGGAGCCTTGTCCTGGACGGCCGAGATGTTGGTGCCGCTGATGGTGACCGTTCCCACGGCCACCTCGCCGCGGGCCAGTGCGGTGGCTTCAGCACCCAGGGAATCGTAGATCTTGGGCTTCTGCGCAGCGTACTTGGCGAAGTAGTCGCCGCCCATCTTGGTTTCCATGAACCTGTTCAGCGCTGCGGTGCTGCCGCCCGAACCGCCCTGGACGATGCCCAGCTTGCCCTGCCACTTGCCGCCGACGGCATCCGCCCAGGACTTGGGGGCATCGGCTTCCTTCACCAGCTGGGTGTTGTATCCCAGGGTGTAGACGGAGTTGAACATGCGGGTGAACTGGCCGCCGTCCACGGAAACGTCCTTGAGGGCCGATGCGCCGGGGACGTCGTAGGCCTTCCAGACCTTGGCGTCCTCCATGGACTTGGCGATCCGGTAGTCGGACGTGCGGATGACGTCGGCGCTGAGCTTGCCGGCGCCCTGTTCGGAGAGAACGCGTTCGGAGAGCTTGTTCGGGGTGAGGCGGACGACGTTGACCTTGATGCCGGTGTCCTTGGTGAAGGCGTCCACCAGCGCGCTTTCGGACGAGTCGGTGTAGCCGGAGTACAGGGACAGGGTCTGGGTCTTGGCCTTCTCATAGGTGGCCTTGTCCGCGATGGACTCGCCGTTGATGACCAGCCCGTCGTCGGTCTTCACCGCCGCACTGGCCGTGACGACGCCGGCGCTCTGGGCGGCGCTTCCGCAGCCGGTCAGGCTGAGGGCCAGGAGCACTCCGGCGGCGGTGAGGGCGGGGAGTTTGGACGCTAACTTCATTGTGGGTGTCCCTTTCAAAGGTGGGTGTGAGGTCAGTTCTTGGTCTTGCGTTCGCCGCCGACTTTTTGGGCGATGACGGCGAGGATTCCGATGACGAGGCAGTACAGGACGCTGACGGCTGCAGCTGCCTGGCTCTGGCCGTTGTCGAAGTTGTCGAATACGAGGATGGACAGGATCCGGGTGTTCGAGGTGAAGAGGAAGATGGAGGCGCTGAGCTCACGCATGGAGAGCATGAGGAACAGCAGGAACGAGGACATGATGCCGACGCGCATCAGGGGCAGGGTGACGTCCAGGACGGACCGGGTCCGCCCGGCGCCGAGCATCACGGCGCTGTCCTC
Organism: Arthrobacter sp. 8AJ; assembly: GCF_902506025.1. Lineage (NCBI taxonomy): Bacteria > Bacillati > Actinomycetota > Actinomycetes > Micrococcales > Micrococcaceae > Arthrobacter > Arthrobacter sp. 8AJ. The sequence goes on from NZ_LR733289.1 coordinate 391,518, forward strand.
GAGGTCCTGGTCCATTTGGAGCATGGACGCGGAGACGCCGCGGTAGCCCTGGGGCATGAACACTGCAACGCAGGCGACGGCGAGGATCGCCAAGGTGCCGTAGATGGGCAGCGGCAGCAGCAGCCAGGTCCAGAGCAGTCCGATGCCCATGACGATGGCGGGGACGGCCAGGGGGGTCATGGCGACCAGTTCGATCAGGCGCCCCACCTTGGACTTGGTGCGGTACCGGATGTAGGAGGCGATGAAGCTGAGCGTGGTGCCGGCGAAGGCTGCGATCAGGGCCACCAGGACACTGTTCTTGAGGGCGAGCTGGAAGTCGTTGGAGCCCAGGACCTCGATCAGCTTGGCGAAGCTGAGGGAATTGGCCTCGAGCAGCTGCGACATCGAGGACACGAACGGGGTGGCCTGCATGGACGCGGCGAGCAGGGCGAGCATGGGCAGGACGACGGACACCGCGAAGTAGGCCAGGGCGATGATGGTGAAGGGCCAGCGCATCTTGCGCAGCGGTACCTGGCGGGGACGGTTGCCCTTTCCGGTCATGGTGGTGAATTTGCGCTTGTTGATGATGCGCTGCTGGATCAGGGTCACGGCCATCAGCGCAACGGTCAGGATGACAGCGACGCTGGCGGCCTGGTTGCTCTTGGCCGGAGTGGCGCTCATCAGGCGGTAGATGTAGGTGGGCAGTGTGTCCACGCCGGCGGGGTTGCCGATGACCTGGGCAACGGGGAAGTTTTCCATCGTCAGCGCGAAGACCAGGACGGCGGAGCCCAGGATGGCCGGCAGGGCCAGGGGCAGGGTGACGGTCCGCAGCATGGTGCGCAGCGGAGCCCCGTGGACGGTGGCAGCCTCTTCGAGGTCGGCGTTCATCATCGACAGCGAGCTGTGCAGCAGCAGGAAGGCGTACGGGGCGTAGAAGATTCCCAGCACGAACACCAGGCCCGGCAGGCTGTAGATGTTGATGGCGGCATCAATGCCCAGGTCGCGGAGGAAGATGTTGATGTAGCCGGCGCTCGGCGAGCACAGCAGCGACCACGCCAGGGCGCCCACCAGGGCCGGGATGAACATCGGCGCCATGCCGATGAAGAAGATGAACTTCCGCCATGGCGCATCGGAACGGGCGCACACGAAGGCCAGGAACGCGCCGATCAGCAGGGCGATGAGCGCCGAGCCGGCGCCGACCATGAGCGAATTGACCAGGGCTCCGAGTGCTTCCGGGGTGGCCAGCAGCGCCAGGTTGGACAGCGTCAGGCCGCCCAGGGAGATGCTGCCCGGCCGGGGAACACTGTCCGAGAACGCGGCGAGCAGCACCAGGGCAAGCGGAAGGACGATGAGGACGCCGAGGATGACCAGGACAATGAGGCCCGGTGTGTTTTTCCGGAGGCCCGAGAGGGTCCGGGCAGCCCGGTAGTCCCGGGGTTCGGGCTTCGGCGCCAGGCGCGCCTCGGCGCGGGTGGCCGCCTCGGTGGTCTTGAGGCTCATGCGAGGACCTCAGCCGGCAGGATCTGGACTTCGCGGGGGTTGACGGTGACCCATACGCGGTCCCCCACTTTGTGCTGTTCGCCGCGGCGCAGTCCGCCCAGTGCGTCCAGCTCGGGCCCGGATTCCAGCTGGATCGCGTACCGGATGTCGTTGCCCTGGAAGCCCGCCACGCGGACCGTTCCCGGCCACGAGTTGGGGTGTTCGGTGGGCATGGCGGTGATCTGCAGGTCCTCGGCCCGGATGCACACCTTGGGGGATGTGCCGGCGTCGCTGGCCTGCTGCGCCGACTGGATGGTGAGCTCGCTGTTGGTGATGCGTGCGGTGGTGGACCCGGTGGCGGTGCCCTCCGGGGTGCAGTCCATGATGTTGGAAACGCCCAGGAAGTGGGCGATCGAGGCGCTGGCGGGTGCCTCGTACATGTGCTGCGGGGCGCCCATCTGCACAATCCGGCCGCCCTGGAGCAGGGCGATGCGGTCTGCCAGGGCGAAGGCTTCGTGCTGGTCGTGGGTGACGTACACACAGGTGAGCCCCAGCTGGAGCTGGATTTCACGCAGTTCAACCCGGAGCCGGTCACGCAGGCGGGCGTCAAGGTTGGAGAGCGGTTCGTCGAGCATGAGCACGCTGGGCCGCATGACCAGGCTGCGCGCCAGGGCGACGCGCTGCATCTGGCCGCCGCTGAGCAGGCTGGCGCCGCGGTCGGCGTAGGGCTCCAGGCCCACCAGCGTGAGGGCCTCCATGACGCGCTCATCGATTTCGCTCTTGGAAAGCTTCTTCTGCTTGAGGGAGTAGGCAACGTTCTGGGCCACCGTCATGTGCGGCCATACCGCGTAGGACTGGAAGACCATGCCGACGTTGCGCTTGTTCGGGGGCAGGTTGATGCCTTTTTCGGAGTCGAAGACCACGACGTCGTCGATGATGATCCGCCCCGAGGTGGGTTCCTCCAGGCCGGCGATGCAGCGCATGGTGCTGGTCTTGCCGCAACCGGACTGGCCCAAGAGGACGAGGGCCTCGCCGTCTTCGATGTCGAGGTTGAGGTTTTCGATGGCAGTGAAGCTTCCGTACTTCAGCTGCAGGTTTTGAATGCTGATTTTCATGGCTGATTCCTTGGCTGGGTTTTTCCGGTAGGGGTTTCTTCAGTCACTGGGCACCAGGATGGTGCTTTCGCTGATGACGCGGGCCGAGCGTTGAAAGGAGACTTCAGCGGGATCGGCTGCATCCAATGCCAGCGCCGTCTTGCCTTTCAGTAGGTGGATAAAGAGTCCGGCCTCCGCCGCCGGAACTACGCTGCGCTGCACCACGCTGCCTGGTGTGCCTGAGGCGGCAGCGACGGCGACCGCGCTGGTGAGACCGATGGCGGGGTGCAGTGCGGTCATCGAGATCATCCGGGCCGAGACGCCGGTTGCGCCCGTGGGCGGAGGCCCCACGATGCCAACCTTCGGAATGGATGTGAGGTCCTGCGGAAGGCCCATCCTGCGGGCACCCGCTGCGCGCAGCTGCGGGGCAAGCCGGACCAGGGCCTCCAAGGCTTCCTCGCTGCCGGTTGCGTCCAGCCCCAGGTCCTGGGCCTCGAAGAGCGCAGCCGGGGCGCCGGCGTCGATCAGTGTTGCCCGGTACCGCTTCCCGTCGACCTCAACCTCGTCCGTGGCGTTGCCCGTGGGGAACTGTGCTCCGTAGCTGGACCATGAGGCTTTTTGGAAGATGACGTCGATGGGGACGCCGGGGTAGTGCTGGCCGTCGAGGCGCCGCCCGCCGTAGGCCGGCACTTGCGCCCCCGGGGTGGGGATCTCGCAGACCAGGCGCAGCCCGGTCACGGTGTTCAGGATGGGGACCCGGGTGACTTCCCCGGTGGGAGCGACCAGTCCGGCGTGGAGCGCGTACAGGCCCAGCGCTGTTGCGCAGTTGCCGCAGTTGCTGGCCCACTCGACGGCCGGCTTGTCGATGGCCACCTGCGCGAACCGGTAGTGGACCGTTCCGTCCCGGTCGGTGCCGGCCACGGTGATGGCCTTGCTGGTGGTGGAGGAGGCGCCGCCCACTCCGTCGATCTGGCGAAGGTCGGGCGAGCCGAAGGTGCGGATGAGGAGACGGTCCGTCTCCAGGGCGTCGGCCGGAAGGTCCTCGTCCCGGAATATCCAGCACTTGCTGGTGCCGCCACGGACGAGGGTGGCCGGTACCGGGGTGACCGGGAGGGTGCCGGCCTGCGGCTCTTCCCTGAATAGAAGCGTCATTGGTTCTCCTGGAATACCCCGCGCTGCCGTGTGCAGTCGCCGGGTAAATGTTCAAAGCTGGGCCAACCGGAATCCGGTATTTGGCCTGCTGTATGGCGTTGGTCACAAACGGTATACCGTTACTATGACTTAAGCAACAGTCCTGCAAATATGAATACCGACACGTCGGGTTGGGCGCCTGCCAGCGTCGGCGAGTGTGCGAAAAATCGGCATGGTGTTCACACCGCGCTGAAACGGTATGCAGTGCGTTAGAATTGCGGCTAAAGGTATGGCGCCGGCGCGCCCTGCCGCTTGCTTGCGTGAAGACCGGAGGCCGCCCGTGGCGTCGCAACCAGAGACAAGCCCCTACCTGATGATCAGGAACGCCATCATCTCGCAGGAGCTGCCTCCCCGTGCCCAGCTCGTCGAAAGCGCCCTGGCCAAGAAGTACAACGTCTCCCGGACGCCCATCAGGGAGGCGCTGCGGCGCCTCGAAACCGAGGGGCTCGTGGAGCGCTACGGTTCACGCATGCAAGTGCGGGAGTACCGCCCGGAGGAAATGCTGGACCTCTATGAGGTGCGGACCTTCCTGGAGGAGGCGGCCGCAAAAACTGCTGCCCTCCGGCATACAGACATGGACCTGATGCTGATCGACCGCGCGCACCAGGCCATGGTCACCCTTGATTTTGAAGCCGCCACCCCGGCTGAACTGGCCGCCGCCAACCGCACCTTCCATGAGCGCATCTGGGCCGCCAGCCACAGTGCAGCCCTCCTTGACCTGCTCGACAGGATCCTGGTCCACTTCATCCGCTACCCCGGCACCACGCTCTCCACCAAGGAGCGCTGGGACCGCGTGCTGAAGGAGCACGAGGAGCTGCTGGTGGCCATCCGCGCGCGGAACGCGGAGGAGGCCGGCCGCATCGCCAGCGCCCACATGGACGAGGCCAAGAACATCCGCATCCAGATGTACATCGACGCCCAGGAAATCAGCAGCCCGCGCCTGGGATAGCCGCACGCTCCGGCATTAAACCTCTCCCGCCGAACCCCTAAAGCCTGCATCAAGACGCTATTGCATGCGACGGCATACTTATGTATACAATCGTGTACAGCGATGGAGCTGAGGAGATTGATGATGATCAAGAGCGACGTTTTGGTAGTGGGCGGCGGCAACGCCGGATTCGCGGCAGCACTTGCAGCCGCCGAGCGTGGACGCAAAGTGGTCCTGCTGGAAAAGGCACGGGAAGCCGCATCGGGCGGCAACAGCTTCTACACCGCCGGTGCCACGCGCATCTCCCATGACGGGCTCCAGGAGCTGATCGAATTCGTGGAACCTGATGAGCGGCACGCCGCCAGCGAAGTCCCCGCCTACACCGCCGCCGAATACCTCGCCGATCTGTCCAAGGTCTCTGAAGGGCGCAACGACCCCGATCTGTCCGCGGTCCTGGTCAGCGAAAGCAACCCGACCCTGCGCTGGCTTCAGGGCATGGGACTCAAATACCGCCTGATGTACGAGCGCCAGGCGTACCGGACCGAGGATGGCGGGTATCTGTTCTGGGGCGGCCTGCACGTGGGCAACGTGGGTGGCGGCAAGGGGCTCATGGCCGACCACCGGGCCGCCGCGGAGCGCATGGGCGTGGAGGTCATCTATGACTGCGCAGCCACCGGCCTCATCCAGGAGGACGGCCGCGTGCGCGGCGTCCGGTACCGCACCCCATCCGGGGAAGGTGAGCTCCGGGCCGAGTCGGTCATCCTCGCCTCGGGAGGTTTTGAAGCCTCACCGGAACTGCGCCGCCAGCACCTGGGTGAGGGCTGGCAGAACGCGAAGGTGCGCGGCACGCCGGGCAACACGGGGGAGATGATCCTCGCTGCCCTCGACGCCGGGGCGGCCAGGGGAGGCGACTGGTCCACCTGCCACAGCGTGGCCTGGGACGCCTGGCATCCGGAGAACGAGAGCAACCTGGAGCTCACCAACCAGCTCACCCGCGGCGGGTACCCGCTGGGCATCGTGGTGAACAGCGAGGGCAAGCGGTTCGTGGACGAGGGCGCCGACTACCGCAACTACACCTACGCGAAGTACGGCCGGGACATCCTTGCCCAGCCGGGATCGGCTGCTTTCCAGATCTTTGACGGCTCCTCCCGCCCCATGCTGCGGGCCGAGGAGTACGACATGCCGGGCGTCTCGGTGGTCACCGCGCCGACCCTCGCCGAGCTGGCCCAGAAAGCCGGCATCAGTCCCGAGGGGCTGGAGGAAACGGTGCAGGCCTTCAATGCCTCCATCACTGAGGGTGCGCCTTTTGACCCCAACGTCAAGGACGGACGCCGCGCCGATACCCACCCGCCCAAGAGCAACTGGGCGCGCAGCATTTCCACCGGCCCGTTCTACGCTTTTCCGGTGACTTGCGGCATCACCTTCACCTTCGGTGGCCTCAAGACGGACATCTGGGGCCGCGTGCTCACCGAAGACGCGGAACCGCTCGAAGGGCTGTATGCCTGCGGGGAAGCGCTGGGCGGTCTGTTCAGTGGAAACTACCCCGGCGGCTCAGGGCTTGCGGCAGGCGCCGTCTTCGGCCGCCGCGCCGGCTCCATCGCGTAATTAACCCAGCAGCCCCCACCAGCAACCGAAAAGAGGAAAAAGTGGCCAGTCCCATCCATCAGCGGCTCCGCGAGGACGTTCTCGCGAGCGTCTTTGCCCCTGACGAGCCGCTCACGGAGGCCAAGCTCACCGAGCGGTACGGGGCATCCCGGACCCCGGTGCGGGAGGCGCTGCAGCGGCTGGAGCAGGACGGGCTGGTGGAACGGCGCGGCAAGGCGGTGGTGGTCCGCACGCATTCGGCCGAGGAGATCATCGACATCTACGAGTCGAGGATCATCTTGGAGCAGGCCGCGGCTGCCAAGGCCGCCGTCAAGGCAACCGCCCTGGACCGTCAGCTGCTCGCGGGGCTGCTGACGCAGATGCAGCAGCTGGATCCCAGCGACGGCCGGGCGCTCGCCGAAACCAACCGCGCCTTCCACGCCCAGCTGTGGCACGCCACGCACAGCCCGTCACTGATCGGGCTGCTGGAACGCCTGGACCAGCAGGTGCGCCGGTACACCCTCACCACCCTGACCTACCCGGGACGGTGGCCGGTGGTGCTGGCGGACTACGCCAGCCTGCTGGCCGCCATCGGGGACGGCGACTCCGGGCGGGCAGGGGAGATCGCCGCCCGCCACATGTCGGACGCCTTGGGCATCAGGCTGAAGATGTACGCCGAAGATCCCAGGACGCTCTAGGCCGCAGACGGCCGCGGGCGCTCCTTTACAAGCCCGCCGGCAGATGTCCCTGCATACTCCATCGCAACAGGAAACCCGAAAGTCGGGCGCAGGGCATCAGCCGGTGCAAAGAGGCGGGGCAGGCTCCAATGGGCCTGCCCCGCCTCGCTTTTCCGTCGCCTTATGCGCCCGGCCGGCTTCGCTGGAACGGACGACGACGGCGGCGGGGCGGGTGCCGCCGTCGTACGTTCTGCGGGGGCTGGCTTCCTATGGGGAAGCGCCCGTCCGGACGCACAGCAACGGCACAGCAGCAACCGGCCCAGGGCATAGCCGCGTGCGGTTTCCTTGCATCATGACCACTTCACGCACACCCCGCCAGCCCGACCTTGACCAGCCGCACCCCGACCACGACCGGGGGCTGGAGTTCGACCTGAACACCCTGGTGAGCCGCAGGTCCCTGGGACTGTTCCTCGGCGCGGGCGGTGCGGTGGCCGCGCTCGCCGCCTGCACGCCGGCCGGAAACACAGGCTCTGCCTCCCCGGCACCAACCACGGCGACGGCCGCCACGTCCTCCGCCACGGCCACGGACGCCGTCACCGCCACCCCCACCCCCACGCTGACCCGGGCCATCGCTGAATGCGGCGTGGAAATCCCGCAGGAAACCGCGGGCCCCTATCCGGGTGACGGCTCCAACGGGCCGAACGTCCTGGAAGCCTCCGGGGTGGTGCGGAAGGACATCACCTCAAGCTTCGGGACTGCCTCCGCAAAGGCGGAGGGCGTACCGCTGACCTTCACCCTGACCCTCCTGGACAACGCCAACGGCTGCACCCCGATGGCCGGCGCCGCGGTGTACGCCTGGCACTGCGACCGGGACGGAAAATACTCGATGTACGACTCGAGCCTGAAGAACGAGAACTACCTGCGCGGCGTGCAGGAAGCCGATGCCAACGGGCAGGTCACCTTCACGTCGATCTTCCCGGCCGCCTACTCCGGGCGCTGGCCGCACATCCACTTCGAGGTGTTCGAGTCCATGAACAATGCCACCGCCGCCGGGCAGGTATTGGCCGTCTCCCAGATCGCGCTGCCGCAGGCGGCCTGCGACGACGTGTACGCCACCCCCGGGTACGAGCGCAGCGTCACGAACATGACCCGCACCACGCTCAAATCGGACAACGTGTTCGGGAACGACGGCGGCATCTACCAGTTGGCAACGATGACCGGTTCAGCGGCTGCCGGCTACACAGCGGGGCTCAACGTGACCATCTAGCGCGAAACGATCAACACCCTCCCGGCTCTGGCGGTGCATAGCCGGGCGAACTATGCTCTCACGCATCACCCCACACATCGTGAAGGGAACAATGATGAAACTGAGCCACATTCCCCTCCGCCTGGCCACCGGAGCCTTCATATTGAACGCCGGCTACAGCAAGCGGAACCTGGACAAGGACAGCGCAGCCCGTATGCAGGGCATGGGAGCCAAGGTGTATCCGCAGGTGGCCCGGATGGAGCCGGAAACGTTTGGAAAGCTGCTCAGCTACGCCGAGATGACCCTGGGCGCGGCACTCCTGTCGCCGTTCGTGCCGAGCCGGCTGGCGGGGCTGGGCCTTGGCCTCTTCTCCGGATCGCTTCTGACCATGTACCGAAGAATTCCGGAGATGACCCTGGAGGACGGGATCCGGCCCAGCCAGCAAGGCACAGTACTGGCGAAGGACGTTTGGATGTTCGGGATCGCCCTCGCGCTGATCCTGGACCGGAACCGTACCAAGGGCTCCTCCACGAGTCGGGCGGCCTGATTCATTGTGCAGATGAGGGTGCTGGGAACTCCTGCCGCTGGGTGACGCGCTGGATGAACTCGACCGTCTCGCGTTCTGTCTCGGCGCGGGTGGTGGGTTCGTTGTGCACCTCGTGCCGGATGCCGGGGAAGACGCGGGTGCGGACGTCCGCGTGGCCCGAATCAGCCAGGCGGTTGGCCACGTGGTAGGCGCCTTCGCCGTAGTTGGTCACGGGGTCCTGGTCGCCGGCGAGAATTAAGACGGGGAGTTCGGCGGGGAGTCGTTTGTACCAGTCGTCGGAGGTGACCTGGTCGTAGAGGTCAACGAAGCCCTGCAGGAAGCGGGCGCTGAGCGGTGCGCCGAAGTTGTTGAAGGGGTCCCTGCCGTGGTCGGCGACGACGTCCGCATCCAGCGCGACCCAGGCCGTGGGGCCCGCGCCTTCGCCGAAGCGGCCCAGGAAGCCGTCGAACAGCTGGGCCACCAGCTCCTGGGGTGCGGGTTCCGCGGCCCGCTCGCCGGAGGCAAGCCGTGCCAGTTCGGGCCGGTTGACCATTTTCTCGATGCCGCGCATTTGGGCGGCGATGCGGCAGAGGATCAGGCCGGAGAGCTGGGTCCGCGGGTCCACGGCCATGCCGCGGGCGATCATGGAGCCCCAGCTGTGGCCGAACACCACGTAGGGAAGCTGGGGGAGCGCCTCTTTGGCCTTGGCTTGGAGGGTGACCTCGTCGGCGACCACCACGCTGGCGGCGTCCTCGCCGGCGTCGCCCCAGGTGCCCTGCTGCATGGCCGTGCGCCCGTGGCCGGAGTGGTCGCCCGCCACCACGATGAACCCGGCGTCCACCAGGGTGGAAATGAGGTGGAGGTAGCGGCGGGAGTGCTCGCCGAGCCCGTGGATCAGCTGCACGATCGCCTTGGGCTGCCCGATGGGTTCGTAAACCCAGGCCTGGATGGTGTCGCGGCCGTTGGCGGACGTGAACTCGATTTCCTGCAGTGACATGTGTTCCTCCCGTGCCTGCGCCGTCGCTGGCTCGTGGTGAGCCTAACGCCTTGGTGGACGGCGCCGTCAAGGTTGTCTTGCATGCGGCGCCGGGCCGTGGGACATGTTGGTTCATGCTGTGGCTGAGCGCCTAGTCTGAACACCAGCCACGTCCCCGGATCCTGGAGGAAGCCATGCCGCAGCCCGACCGTCCTTTGCGCAAGCTTGGTTTCCTCACCATTGGACTGTTTGATCCGCTTGATCCAGCTGCCGGGCATGAGTCGACGCTGCAGATCATCGAGCTGGGGGAGCGGCTGGGGTTCGACAGCGCCTGGCTGCGGCACCGGCACCTGCAGTTCGGCATCTCTTCCCCTGTAGCGGTGATGGCGGCGGCCAGCCAGCGGACTTCGCGGATTGAGCTCGGCACGGCCGTGACACCGCTGGGGTGGGAGAACCCGCTGCGCCTGGCGGAGGACCTGGCGACCGTTGACCTGCTCGCTGGAGGGCGGATCAATCCCGGCGTGAGCGTGGGGGAGCCGATGCAGTACGACACCGTGAAGCACGAGCTGTATCCCGATACCGCGGACGTGGAGGACTTCAGCTACGCCCGGGTGGAGCGGTTTGCGCGCCTTGTGGCGGGGGAGCCGGTACGGGAGTTCTCCGGCAAGCAGGGCGTGGTGGAGGAGTTCTCCAACCGGGTGGAGCCTCTTTCCGCGGGCCTGCGGCAGCGACTGTGGTACGGGGCCGGCAGCACGAAGTCAGCGGTGTGGGCTGGTGCGAACGGCTTCAACCTGCTCTCCAGCAGCGTGATCTTTCCGGACAAGGGCCAGGAACCGGACTTCGCCCTGGTCCAGCAGGCGCAGATCCGGGCATTCCGTGAAGCTGCTGCGTTGGCGGGGCATGCTGGGGCCCGGGTGTCGCAGGGGCTGGTGGTGATCCCGACTGACTCGGCCACTCCGGCCCAGCGGGAAAAGTACCAGCGGTACGTGGATGAACGCACCCCGCGCACTGCCGCTCCGCAGGGGCCGCGGGGCATGATGTTCGCGGCTGACCTCATTGGAACCAGCGACGAGATCGCGGAGCAGTTGTACGCGCACGCCGGCTTCCAGGAAGTGGATGAGGTGGCGTTCGCGCTGCCCTTCAGCTTCGACCACGAGGACTACGTCCAGATCCTGACTGACATCGCTGGCAAGTTGGGGCCGGCCTTGGGTTGGGCGCCGGGGGAAAAGCCGATTAGCAAGAGCCCTATCAAAGGACCGCATGACCGCGGGTGCCAGTGAACGGCAGCGGACCGATGCCATAAGTCCGTCGAAGGAGAACTGTCAGATTTAGGTCTAAGACAGTTCGTCGTACCTGTGCTATTGGCCCCGTATGGACCCTATTCTGACGCACATCTCATCCGGAATCTGACGTCAGGTTGGCGTGTACTCCTCCCAAAGACATCTGCCACTGGGGTCGCGTTCTTGAGACCGGACTAGATAGCGCTTGTTCCTTTCGGCGGCACCTTCCATTCAATGGCTGCGTTCTGTCTCAGCATGCGGGGCGTGTCCCTATGCTTTTCGTCAGCGGCTTGGGGCGGTTTCTCCTCGTAGAGGGCGCCGTTTCTGAGCATTGAGTAGATGACGTCGCAGCAGCGCGGAGCGAGACAGATTACTGCGGCGTTGGGCTTCTTTCCCTGGTCCCGTTTCTTTGGTAGTAGGCCTTTGAGGCCGGATGGTGGCGGCTGGCAATCCATGTGGATCTGAACAGTGCGTTCTTGAGCTGCTTGTTGCCGGAGCCGGCGGGAAATTTACCGCGAATTGAGGTGCCGGACGTCGTGTCACCGGGGCTATTCCCGCATAGGCGGCGAGGTGTCCGGCGAAGGTGAAGGTGCCGGCATCGGCGATGGTCAGGAGTATCGTCGCTGCGGTCTTGATGCCTACTCCCGGCATGGACATCAAGATCTGGGAAAGAGGGAAGTCATCGAGGAGCTATTCGACTTCTTCGGCGACGATCGCTCGTTGGTGTTTGTGTTCTTTAGTTTGTGCTGCGACGCGGGGGATGACCAGCTCGACGGCTTCGGCGCCGATGACGGAGACGCTTTGCTCGTCCAATGCCGCAAAGATCGCCTCGACCAGGTTCAGCGGATACTTCCGGCTGTAGTTTCGGGCCCAGCGCAGCACATTGGACCGCCGGCAGCTCGCAGCCCGATGGGGCCGGAGTACTTGATGAACAGCTCCAGGACCAGGGACCGGGTAAGCACTGTTCCTGGGAAGACACGCTCCAGGGCGGGGAAGATTTGCAGAATCTGAGACCGCAGACGGTTGATCGCTCTGGTGCATTCGTGAGTCAAGTCAGTGTCGAATCCGAAGAGGACCTTCAGCGCTGCGAGCACTTCGCTGTCTCGGTCTACTGCCCGCAGCGTGCGTGGCATGGCACGTGAGGTCTCAGCGATGATGAACGCATCCCGGGCGTCCGTTTTGGACTTCCGCGGTACAGGTCAGCCGCTTTGCGCGTCGCCAGGCCGGGCAGGTAGGCAACGGTGCAGCCGCAGTCCCCGGCCACGGCTATCGGCAGTGCGCCGATGGTGTTGGGTTCGTCCACGATCACCAGGACCCGGCCGTGCTGCTGCAAGCAAGTGAAAAGCTCGCGCAGCCGGGCCTCGTCTTGCGGCAACGCCTTACCGACTACCCGTTTACGACCGCGCTCAACGCGGCCGCGTGATGCTCGCATTTGCCAACATCAAGCCGCAGTAGACCTCGTATCCTTCGTTCATCCGGCGCTCCCTTGCACCACTTCTGGCCACAGTCACGACACCCGATGCTGGCACCCACGTTACAAAGAGACCTGGATCCTTCGGAAGGAGCCAGCCGTGTCCCTATCAGCAGTCAACGCGTGTCTCCGAACCTGGCGACAACACCCCCGGATCATCAGTGACAGGGCAAGAAAGTCATACCAGGTCCAGCGCCCAAATCCCCGGCCCTCGGGGACGCAATAAATGTAATGGGGGGTGAAGTTATTGCGTGAGTCGAACCCCGGGTGCTGTCAACGACTTGAGTAAGGATGCGGCCGACTGCTGAACTCAGACTCGGAGGCGAACATCCGAGCGGATAATAGCACGGCGACCGTACTTTCGGATTCAAACTTCCGTACAAATTCCGGATTCAAAACGTATGCAAGTCAGATTGTCGTCGTGGGATTCGCCCACTTAGATGGAACCTGCAAAGTGACGTGCACAACAGACTAAAACTGGCCTCAGCGTCGAGGCACCCGCAGGAATGGTGGCCGCACAGCAGCTCTACCGGCTCGCCCCCCAACCAAATCCAGGAGCATTCCCCATGTCTGAGATAAAAATGCATAAGGCTGAGATCGGCGTGGACCTTCCGCCGAGTAAAGATTCCCAACTAAAGGGAAGCATCGGCTTTGTAAACCTCATCTTCACTGTCTTGGCCTACAACGGCCCGATGGTGAACTTCCTCGGGTTCCTGCCCGTTGCGATCCTCCTGGGCAACGGCATCGGCACACCGGTGATGTTGCTCGTGTGTGGCGTTGTCGCTGCGCTCTTCGCCTCCGGTCTGGTCGCCATGGGGCTTCGCCTACCGAGACCAGGTGGCTACTACTCGTATGTTTCCGCCGGGTTGGGAAAGATCGCTGGTCTCGGTACAGGATTCACGGCCATAGTCTGCTATTTTGCAGCCAACATTGCCGGGTATGTCCTTGGTGGGATCGCCGCGGAGAACCTTGTACACAGCGCCCTCAATGGCCCAGACCTCCCATGGTGGCTGTACGGCAGCGTTATGTTTATCATCGTCTCGATCCTTGGCTATCTGAACATCGACTTCTCTGCGAAGATCCTTACAGTCTTCCTGGCGCTGGAGTTGCTCCTTATGGTCATGTACAACGTCTCCGTCATAACGCAGGGAGGCGCGGAGGGTATGGGTCTCGACAGCTTCAAACCAGAGAACATTTTCAGTGGTGACATCGGCATCGCCTTCATGTTCGGAATCGGCGTCTATGGCGGATTCGAGGCCACCATCATCTTCCGGGACGAAGTTAAGCGCCCTGAAAAAACTATTCCGCGCGCAACCTTCGCGGTTGTCGCAATCCTGGCCATCCTCTACTCACTCACGGCTTGGGTATTTATCAACGCCTATGGGCCGAACGCCATCATGGGCGTACTCACCGACAATGTCGTGGAGGCCTCCGGGGCAAGCGTTCAGCAGTTTACCGGCACCGCGGCCTACTACGCGGTTACTTCCCTTCTGATTACAAGCTGCTTCGCCCTTTCTCTGGCGAGCCACAACATCGTCTCCCGCTACCTGTTCAACCTGGGGGCTGATGGAGCGCTGTTCAAGTCATTGGCCCGTGTGCACGCCCGGCATGGTTCCCCGCATCGGTCTTCCGTCGTGCTCAGCGTAATGGTACTCGTCGGCATCGTCCTTTTCAGTGGAACCGACGGAGAGACGGCGTACGCACGCCTGGCAGGCATCTACTCGTTCGCATTCGCAATACTTATTGCATTCGCTGCCCTTGCCATCACTGTCTTCCTTTCCCGGGATAAGAAAGGTGGGCGAAAAGCGGTGTGGCCGGCCATTGGAAGCGGTGTCGCATTCGTATTTTTCACCACAGCGCTAGTGCTCTCCGGACTCAATTTCGGATTGCTCACCAGTACCGAAGGATGGTTCACCTGGGCGCTCTTGGGCTTGATCCTTGCCATCATCGCTACGGGAATGATCCTGGCCGCGGTCTACCGCAGCCGTCGACCCGAGGTATACGCCAGAATCGGCCGAGACGACGCTGGCGACCTGGTTCCCGGTACGGAAAGTTAATACGCTCTTTCTAAACCCGGTGTGATGACCGGGCAAAAGTGGCAGTGGCAGCTCGTCAATCGCCCTTCTCTTAGTTCACGCGCACTATCTGCGCGTGAACTAAGAGTCTCAACCGCGGTTAAGCGTCTTTGAAAAGAATCCCATCCCGACAGAGTTACGGGATGCATGCAATAAGGAGCTCACATGCACCTCTCCAAGTTCGTCGCCAGGGAAAGTTTCGGCGTTCGTATTGGATCGGACGGCAATCGCACCTCCGGAACGCTGGACGACCTGTTCCCCAACTGGGGCATGACAGAGCGGCTTGGCATCGTATTGAGCAAACCGTATGGGGCAATTGAGACGAGTCTCGCGTTGCTTGCCATGACGCCGTTGTTCTACGGACTGGTTCCAGAGCGTGCGACGACAAAGCCCCAGTATCCACCGATCATTCTCTTTCATGTCGGGCAGATGCACGGCAGCCACATCATGCTTGACGTGGTTCCCCATCGCTACGAGGTGCTTGTAGAGAACGACTCCTACTCCGTGCTCGCCGCCGTAAAGGACTATGGGATCACGCGGTTGATGGTCCCCGACGAACACGCGGAACGTGATCTTTCCTATGTCGAGCGAGCTCCACTGGGCTGGACAGATCTCCGTTACCTGAGGGAAAACTTGCGCTCGGTCTATGCGTATGGTCAGGAGAACGGCCTCGCTCATTCCTCGACCATTGAGATCACCTCGATTGATCCGCGTCTGGAGGACTCCGTGACCCAGGTTCTCAGGCCCGAGGAAAGCATAAAGGTGTTCACTGATGCGACTGAGGAATCGCTGGCTACGAAAATGATCGGTGAGACGAGCCTGGAAGATCTCGAAACGCTTACGCCTATCGTGGCCAAGCGAATGAATGAGGTCGGAACAGAAGAAAGGGCGCGGTTACTCGCTTCTCGAGCAGCGCGTCGAAATTCTCAGGGGAACATCACGCAGGCTTATCGGGAACTGAGTGTTGACGGCGGCCTCGCCCGGCTAGTTCCATAGCCTGCTTACATCCGTTCCGCTGCAGACGCGTCCTCCACACTGAATTGGGCGACTGCCAGGAGCAGCGGATCTGGTATGAACAGGAAATTTTGACAAAAATACTGCCCCTATCCGGGAGCAAGGGGCTCGAACCGAGGCACGCAGTCCCTCTTGCGGACTGAACCAGAGAAACTAAATTAACCGCGACTGTCGTGTGTCAAGAGATGGAGGAGCAGAAATTGGCGTTACCAAGGATAACCACGCCACTCAATATTGATGGTGATGTTCTTTTCCCCGGCAATAATGATTTTGATGCGGTCGCGGGGATTTGGGACGGCCGCCACTTGCAGCAGCGGCCGTCGGTGATCGCGCGCTGCACGAGCGCGGGAGACGTTCAGAAAGCCATTCGCTATGCACGCGAAAATGACCTTGAGATATCGGTCCGTGCCGGTGGCCACAATCCAAATGGGTATGCGACCAACGACGGCGGCATCGTTTTGGACCTCAGGCTGATGGATAGCATCGACATTGACACGGTCACGGGTAGAGCGCGCGTCGGTGGTGGGGTGATCGCTGGCGATCTCGTCCAAGAGGCAGCCAGACACGGTCTAGCGGCTGTAACGGGCATGCACCCCAAAGTCGGGTTCTGCGGCCTCGCGCTCAATGGAGGCGTCGGCTTCCTCACTCCGTTCTATGGTCTCGCCAGCGACAACATCGTGGGAGCGACTTTGGTGACGGCAACAGGCGAGCTGGTTCACTGCTCGGCGGATGAACGGCCCGAATTGTTCTGGGCAATCAGAGGTGCAGGCCCTAACTTTGGTGTCGTCACAGAGGTCGAGGTCGCTCTCCACGAGCTGCCCAGGCAGATGCTTGCCGGATTCATGACCTGGCAGCCAGCGGTCGATAAGCTGCCCAGCCTTCTGACGTCCATCCTCGATGCGCTCAACGCAATGGCAGATCATCTTTACCCCAGCGTTTTCATAAGCATGGACGAAAGCGGGGCCCCTGCTATTACAGTCTGCGTGGGTCACCTCGGAAAGCTCGATATCGCCGAACGGGACATCGAACGGCTTCGTGGCCTGGGTCGACCCGTGTCCGACTCCATTGCCATCCGCTCGTACGACGAGGTAGTCGCCCTTAACGCCGAGGTGGGTAGTTTCGAAGACGGAATGTTCAACCTTTGGATCGACCGGGAGATCGCCGTGTCAAACGGTCGTTTCGCTGAAGCCGTTGCGGCGAATCTCGATAAGTTCATCAGCGAGCCCTCGACCGGGAATTCTGTGAAACTGGAGATCGAAGGAAGGCCCTTCGGAAACCCGAAGGGAACGCCGGCCCGGCACCGCGATGCGATGGGCGTGCTGGCCGTCGCGGAATGGGACGGGACGAGCCACGGAGCTGCAAAGTACCCCGAGAGGGCACGAGAGCTGGACGCGGCCCTACTTCACGCCGGTGCCACGACTTCTAAATTCGGTCTCCTAAATAACAATTCAGAGGTCACACCAGAGATGGTCATCGAGGTCTATACCCCAGAAGTCTACCGCCGCCTCGCTGCAGTAAAACGCGAATACGACCCGGAAAACTGCTTCCACCGCAACTACAACGTAGACCCCCAGCGATTCTGACCCTCCCAAGACGCCGCGCTAACAAGCCCGGGTGGACTGCCAGACACTCATCTTGAACCACCAATTAGCCCGTTCAAGCGGAGGATCAACGACAGGTCGAAGCGGACCGGAGGCCGCTGACGGGACGATTCTCAAGCGAATTCGCTTGATGTTGTAATGGAACATTCCGCGGGCTTGTCCATTTCGCCAATGCTGCCGGGGGAGTGGAACTTTTCATTTGTTGTAAGTTGCGTTAGGTATCTGTAATGGCAGCTATTGGAGCCACCAGACAGGGGCAAGAATGAGTGCCACCAGGGTCATTCCTCGGCGCACAACTGCACGTGCTGAAGACTTCGCAGCCGTGCGCGGGGTCATCTATCCTGTTCTTGTTCCCCGGACTAGACGTTTGTGGTAGAAATTCAATCCTCATGAGGAGGCGACGTGATAACCGTTGTCAGCACTATGCAGCTCGAGTCGAACGCAGAGCAAGAATGGGATCGGCTAATCCGAGAGCGCTTTAAATCAGCCCACAACAAGGAAGGCTGGATACACGGTCAGTTGCTCACTCCCGCTGACGCCCCCGGTACTCGCGTCATCATTGGCACCTGGAGAAGTCAAGCGGACTGGGAGGCTTGGCATGCGGATCCCGCCTTTCTCGCCTCGCGTACCAGGCTCGACGAACTACAGCATGCAGACCACGGGACCGCACTGTACGACGTAATAGAGGATGCCCAGGGTACCAACTAATTTTGGCCCAATGGCCTCCGTCGGACGTTTCTCTCCACTGGGCCCAGGGTTGTCCTCTTAGGGCTAGGGCTTGGGCCAGTGGAGAGTTTGAGGGGTCTGTCCTCGTTTGGTTTTGGTGAAATCGGCAGCCGACGTACCTAACCAACGTGCCGGTACGGTGGCTGCAACTGGTTGCCGACAAATTCGCGCTGCCCTGAAGGCGTACATCGTTTGCCGCCGTTCCTGGCGGACTGTCCTACCGAGGGCGACTGTGCGACCGGCGGGTCATGCATGCGGGTACGCTTGTGTGGTCGTGTCATCCGGTTGTGCCGTCAGTTTTGCTGACACTCTTGGGGCGAGGGAGTTGATGAACGTCGTACGAGTTCCGTGACGAATTCGTAGCGGCGAATCTCAACGTCCTCACCTTGAATTTTGCGCAACAGTAACTGAACCGCATGCCGGCCCATCTCGGCGTAGGGCTGCCGGATTGTGGTTAGTTGTGGATCGACCAGCATGGCAGCGCGCTCATCGTCAAACCCCACAATGGAGATGTCTTCGGGTACCTTCAACCCGCGGGCACGAAGGGTCCGCAGGGCGGCAGCTGCCATAGTATCCGCAGCACAGAACATAGCGTCAATTCTGATACCTTTCGACAGTTCTGATTCCAGCTCCCTCCAGTGCATGCGTGTTTCATTAAAGGGATCCATGCAGTCAATTATCAGCGACTCGTCGAAGGTAATTCCGGCCGAATCCAGTGCATCCCGGTACCCCAGAGTGCGGTGGTCAATGAACAGCCCGTCACCCCAAGTATCTGTCTCCATTTCCATGTTTGGACGCAGGAGCGCGATCGATCGTCTGCCGAGCGAAATCAAATACTCAACGGCAATTCGGGCGCCTTCCCGATTCTGCGCGGAAATGGTCGGAAACCGAACAGTGCGACTAGTATCGTCGATCGCAATAGCAGGCAGTGCTATGCGGTCACATGCTTCGCGCACGCCATCTTGATCCGGCACTCCAATAATGATCACACCGTCCGTCGGTACGTTGGCAAGTGCCCCCACAATCGCGGCGGCGCCGCCTTTAGTGCCGGCGACTGGATGCGCCATAAGGTAGTAGCCCTCTTCGGCGGCTGCTCGAAATGCAGCGCGAACGACCGGCTCCCACCATCCCCACCCTGCATCGGGCACGATGACACTGATAGCGCGGTACTCACCGCTGCGCAGCGCCCGCGCTGTGGCAGAGGGACGATACCCAAGATTGCGCGCCACAGCGCGAACGCGCTGGCGCGTGGTTTCGCTGACATCCGGATGGTCCCCGAGAGCCCTGGATACCGTAGCTACCCCAACCTCGGCCGCGCGCGAGACGTCCGCCAATGTCACCTTACGAAGCATTAAGTTCCTATCCCTAGAGCTTAAGTTGTGCTTTCGCTCGCACTGCAACAATCCGGTCCCTAGTATATCGGCAGCGTTTCCGGTAACGTTTCCGGTAGCGTTTCCAACTTCGTCCACTACTCTCAATGGTGAGGATCATTTATGTCAGTACCCACTAGCGCAACCGAGACGGGGGCTACCAACAACGTCCCGGAGCGTGTCGGTCCCCTCTTCATCGGAATCTACGTGCTCGCGTTGTTCGGCATCTGGATGTCGATCAACTTGCCCGCTTCCGTCACGCTCGCGTTGCGTATCGACGAACTAGACCCGGATGGCAAGGCCACCAGCTACTCGATGGCTGCGGGGATCGGCACGCTGACCGCGTTGATCGCGAATCCCCTTTTCGGTCGGCTCAGCGACCGGACGCGGAGCAGGTTTGGCCGTAGACGGCCGTGGATAGTGGTGGGTCTGGCCGGCACGATCGCCGGGGCTGCCGTCATCGGGTTCAGCAACTCAATGCCACTGCTGCTGCTCGGCTGGATCATCATGCAGGCCTTCGTGAACGCGTCGATTGCAGCATCTTTGGCCATTGTCGCTGACCGCATCCCCGAGAAGCAGCAGGGTTTCGTTGGGGCACTGTCTGGTATGGCCGCTTCTGCGGCATTACTCGTGGGCGTGTTCTTTGTACAGTGGTTCCCGTCAAACGTGCTGGCCCAGTTCGGTCTGCCCGTCGCGGTCGCAGTGGTGTTCTGTGGGCTGCTGCTCGTGCTGTTGCGCGACGACAGGCCGGCAGGCGATGACATCGCTCCTTTCGGCTTCCGTGAGTTTTTGGGCAGCTTCTACGTCAATCCGCGCAAGTCCCCTGACTTCAGTGCCTTTCTCGTGGCGATGTTCCTTGTCACGTGCGCTTGGGGGGTTGTGTCGACCTATACTGTCTATCTCCTCCAAGACCGCATTGCAGTACCGGAAGATGAACTGCCAGGGGTCATCACCTTGGCCTACGTCATTCCCGGCATCCTTGCCGTGATCTTCGCTCCGATCGCCGGGTGGCTCAACGACCGCACCGGCCGCCGCAAGCTGGTCCTGGGGGCCACGGCTGTAATCATGGCCGCCGGAACCATCCAGATCGCATTCGCAGACGGTGTCCTGCCGTTCCTTATCGGCGTAAGCATTGTCAGCGGCATCGCCGGCGGAATGCTCTACGGCGGATACATCGGCTTCGCTGTGGCGACCATGAACGACCCCAACACAGCGGCACGCGACCTCGGGGTCACCAACATCGCATTCACCCTGCCATTCTCGGTAATGCCATTCATCGCGCCGCTGCTGCTCGGCGTCGGCGGGGGAACCCCAAACTACCCGCTGTTGCTGGCCGTGGGGGCCGTGCTCACTTTGCTCGGCATCGTTCCTCTTTTCTTCATTCGATCGACTCGCTGAACGGAAACCGTTGTGAACGATTATCTGGACCCTGCCCTGCCCGCCGAACGCCGGGCAGAAGATCTGCTGGCGCGCATGACAGTCGCTGAGAAGGCGGCGCTGATGTTTCACCCTTCTACGAGCCCCGGCAGCGGTGGCCTTACGGACAGCGAGGCCCTCGCCGCTGCCGAACTGAACGTCGGCCGTTCGGGCATCACCCACTTCAACGTCCTCGGCGGGGAAGACAGCATCTCTGTTGCTGCGTGGCACAACACGCTGCAGGAGATCGCGGAAAGTACACGCCTTGGTGTCCCTGTGACCCTGTCAACTGACCCCCGCCATGGCTTCCGCAGCAATCCGTTCACCGGTCAGGCGCTCGGCAGTCTGTCGCGCTGGCCAGAGACGACCGGAATCGCTGCAATTGGCGATATCGATTCGGTCCGAAGCTACGCCGACACCATGCGCCAGGAACTGCTGGCCATGGGAGTCCGAGTTCTCCTAGGACCGATGGCCGACATCTTCAGCGATCCGCGCTGGTCCCGCGGCTCAGGTACCTTCGGCGAAAATCCTGAACGCGTGGCCGAACTCACCGTAGCGTTCATCGAGGCTCTCAGAGGAGGCCCCCACCTTGGCCCCGAATCGGTGGCTGCAGTCGTCAAACACTTTCCCGGCGCCGGGCCTCAGTTAAGAGGCGACGACGCGCACGATCCCCGCTATCCAGAACAGGTGTACCCGGGCGGTATGCAGGAACTGCACATGGATCCGTTCCGCCGCGCCTTCGCAGCAGGAACGACACAGGTCATGACCTACTACGGCAAACCTGTCGGAACATCCTGGGATGAAGTCGGGTTCGCGTTCAACGCTCCGGTCGTACGCGACATCCTGCGACGGGAACTCCGCTTCGACGGTATCGTCGTAACCGACTGGAACCTGCTTGAGGCAGAGCAGATCGGCGACGTGACGTTCGGTCCAAACGGCTGGGGACTGGAACACCTCGAACCCAAGGAACGCGCCGCCATCGCAATAGACGTCGGGATCGACCAGTTCGGAGGCGACCGCAATCCCCTTCTGATCGAGGAACTCGTGGACTCAGGGCGCATCACAGAAGAACGCATCGACCAGTCCGCGCGTCGGCTCCTGCGCGAGAAATTCCGGCTCGGCACTTTCGAACACCGCCGGGTTGACGTGGAGACCACTCGCAGAGTGTGCGGCTCCCCGGTCTTCCTCGAACGGGGAGTAGCTGCTCAACGAGACTCCCTTGTGCTGATCTCCGCAGAGGAGGGGGCCCTACCTCTTGCGGGAGGAACCCGCGTGTATCTCGACGGCCTGACAGCCCAAGATCTTGCTGACGAGCTGGTTATCACCGACGACATCACGGCCTCCGACGCGATTGTGGTCAGGCTTGATGCACCCTTCGAACCCGGCCGCGGCTCCCTCGGCGACTTCTTCCACGGCGGGACCCTCGAGTTCCCCCAGGAAACCGTCGACCGCATCCGCGCCTACGCCACGCACGCCCCGGTGTACCTCTCGGTATACCTCGAACGCCCGGCAGTGCTCACACAATTCATCGGAGCCACGGCAGCAATAGTCGGTGATTTCGGCTGCAGTGACAAGGTCTTGCTCGATGCTCTCACCGGACGGGCCCCATTCAAGGGAACCCTCCCCTTCGACCTGCCCTCCTCCATGACCGATGTCGAGGCCTCACGGGAAGACGTCCCCTTCGACATGGCCGTTCCGCTCTTCCGCGCCGGCTCCGGACTAAAGCTCGAGGCGGGCCCAAAAATCCCGTCAGCCGCCGACGCTTCTCCTGACACCTTCAACACGCGCTAAACGTTTACCACAGCACAGCCCCGCGAAGGGCATCACGCAAGTGAGGTCGGTGGGTTGCCCTGCCCGCCGGCCTCACAAGGACGATTAGGAACTGCGGTGCCGAATGCGCTGACCAACCCATCCACAGGCCAAAACGAAGATTCAAGGTCTCCTGGGATGCTCGAGGTGACAGTCGCCGGAGGCGCCGCGGAAAGGGAACGAACGGTAGACGCCGCCATCGAACTGGTAACTCAGGCCGCACGGCGCAACGACATGGGGATCATGGTCACTGATATCGGGATGGGTCAGTACGTTGTACGGGCACATCCAGCAGTGCCTGTCGACTTCGTGCGCCGACAGGAGACCAGATTTACGGAGGGATAGCCACCCCAATAGCTGCCTGCCCACTGGTCAGAACGAAGGGAAGATGAGTATTGTGTGCCTGATGCCGGAACACACAGGCCTTGTTCGCCCGGTGTCCCGGCATCAGCACCCATAACATGTCAGCGGCGGGGTGTGAAGGGGTTCCTGGACCCCCAGAACGAAAAATATGATTCGCGCGTCTAAAGACGCCCTGACCGCGCTGGACTAACGTGGACCCGTCGCTGGTTGGAAGGACGCCTTCCTGAGTTGAAGCGATGCGGATCAAGAACCTTCTTGTGACTACAGGTTCATCAAGAACGCCCTGCAGGAGGGCCGAAGGAGGATTACATGAGTTCGAACGATACGAAGACAGCTGCCCCGTTCCCACCCCAGGCTCAGGAGGTCTTTCTTCCTCGCGGGGGCACAGACCCGGATTTTTACATGCCCGCTGAGTGGGGCCGGGGAGAACGGAGTTGGATGAAACGGATACATAAACGATTGAGGCTCCTCATCGGCTTGTCCACGTAGCCGCCGGGCTTAATCAAGGCCCCGATCCGCCTCACCTTCTCCAGGTCATCCCTGCGGGGCCATCAAAATGGGGTGTGCCGTACCGGACCCTATGACCACTGGATGATACTGACGCACGTGTCATGGAGCCGATAAATCTTCAGCAAAATCTGCCGGTCCTGTGAATAGGGCTCTGTCAGACGGAACCACCGATTCACCCGGAACCGCCGAGGCATTGACCTGGCCTTACAACTTCTGGCCGAACGTGGCGGATCGCCATTCGACACCACTGCCGCTCTGGTCCTGTCTGCTCTAGCATGCTGGGCAGAACCGCAACGGTCCGGTCTGGTCTTTCCTTGTTCGACTGGTTGCCCCGGAATAGGGCCACCGTTGCAGGACACTGCCTGCTCCGGACGTCTTCGTGACCAACTCCGGCGGCGCTTGTCGGCCGGTAAGGATCAGGGCAGGACACCCACTGCTGTACACCTTGTGATGAACTACCGCACGCGATTCCGGCATGACGAGACCTCGACCGCAGAGAAGATGGGCCCGAACGTTGTGTGCTATGCCGGGTAAACGGTGATGGCCGTAGCCTTGATGACGAAGTAGACGGTTATCCCGGGCATGAGCCCGAGGTCTGCCGAAGCGGCCGGGGTGATGTCTGCCATCAGGCCTCCGGCGTGGACACGGATATGATCGCCGTGGGGTTCCAGATCCGTGATTCGGACGGCGAACGAGTTCCGTGGGCTACCGTGATCAGCAGTCGGGAAGACCGCAACCGCGATCGGTGAAAAGAGTGCAACGCCGTCCTGGCCGACGACTGCTCCGTCTTGGGGATGTGCGTTGATGTCAAGCCCGCAATTGGACGTGAGCCCTTGGCCTGTGATAGTTCCGGAGAGCAGGTTCAAGCCCGCCAGTCCGGCAGCAAATTTGCCGCGGGGTTTCTTCAGGATCTCCCGGGGTGAGCCTTCCTCGGTGATCCGCCCGTCTTCGATGACGATGGCGCGGTCGGCGAGCATCAGCGCGTCCAGGACATCGTGCGTGATGATGATGGTGCGGCGCGTAGCGAGGATCCGCTTGAGAAGGCGGCGCAGCATGGGGGCGGCATGAATGTCGAGGGCCGCCATGGGTTCGTCGAGGAGCAGTAGTTCGGGCTCCGTTGCAAGCGCGCGCGCTAAGGCAACGCGTTGAGCCTGACCGCCGGAAAGCTGGCCTGGCCGCCGGTTGGCGAACTCCACCGCTTCTACTTCCGCGAGCCAGAGTCGAGCCGTCTGAAGCGCACTGGCCCGATCCGCGCCGGCAGCCCGCGGACCGAAGGCTACGTTCTCCAACACGCTCATGTGCGGAAACAGCAGCGGTTCCTGTGCGAGCAGCGCGGTTCCCCGCATGTGCGGCGGCAGGAAGTTGTTCCTGCCGTCGCCAATTTCGAACAGCATCTTCTGTTTTAGCGCCGCGTTCCCGCTATCCGGGCGGATGAGCCCTGCGATGATTGCCAGCATCGTCGACTTGCCGGCACCGTTTGGACCCAGCACGGCTACTGTTTCTGTGCCTCCGAAAGTGAAGGAGACGTCGAAGTTGCGCGCGTGCAGGGCGGCATCGAGTTTGAAGGTCATCTTGATTCCGCATCCGCTGCCAGCGCCGCCGAATTCCGGAAGGAAAGTGAGACGACCGCGACCGCCACCGCCACAAGTACCAGGGAAAGGGCGACGGCAGCGTCGGCGTCGCTTTCACGCTGAAGGTAGATCTCCAGTGGCAGGGTGCGGGTGACACCTTGGAGGCTCCCGGCGAAGGTCAGAGTGGCGCCAAATTCGCCCAGGCATCGCGCGAAGGACAGCACGGCGCCGGAGGCAAGACCGGGCAGGACCAGCGGGAGAGTGACCCGGCGCAGCACCGTGCTCGGGCGGGCACCAAGCGTCGCTGCGACGGCTTCATACTTGGTGCCGGCGGTACGGAGAGCTCCGTCGAGACTGACCACCAGAAACGGCAACGCCACGAATGTCTGGGCGAGGACGACGGCGGTGGTGGAGAACGTGATTTGGATCCCAGCCAGTTGCATGCTCTTCCCGAGGAGTCCCTGACGGCCAAACGTATAGAGCAACGCGATGCCGCCGACCACGGGCGGCAGGACGAGGGGTAGCAACACAAACGCCCGCAGCAGGTGCTGGCCCGGGAAGCTGGAGCGGGCCAGAAGGAGGGCCAACGGCACCCCGAAGACGACACACAACACCGTGCTGGCCGCAGCCGTCCGCAGGCTGAGGCCAAGCGCCGTGAGCGAGGATTCCGATGTGATGAGCGGGATGAAGTGCGCCCAGTTGACCCTGAACACCATTGCGGCAAGCGGCAGCAGGACAAACAGGCCTCCTGCTGCTGCAAGGGCGAAAACCCACGGAGGGAGCCCTGTGTAACCGGTGTTTTGTCGATTTGTCCTGCTGCCCGACCAGGCCTTCTTACGGGGCACCAAAACCGGCGTCACCGAGGACCTTCCTGCCTTCGCTTCCCGTAACCATGCCGATGAACGCGTTGGCCAGATCCTTGTTCGCGCTTGTTCCTACCGCAGCGATCGGATAAGTGTTCACAGCCTGGTCGGACCCGCTGAAAGCGATGCCCTTGACCCTGCCACCGGCGGTCTTGACATCGGTGACGTAGACAAGGCCAGCGTCGGCTTCCCCGGAGGTGATCTTGCCCAGGACGTCTGTGACGGAGGATTCCTCGCTGACAGGCTTCAGGGTTGTTCCCGTAGCCTTTTCCACCTTCCCCGTGGCGGAGCCGCAAGGAACCTGCGGCGCGCAGACAACTACTTTGGTGCCCGGCTTCGCTAGATCTGCGAAGGAAGAAATCGACGCCGGGTTTACTGATGGAACCGCGATCGTCAGGACGTTCGTGGCGAAGTTGGTCGGCGTTCCGTTGATAAGCCCGGCAGCGGAAAGTTCAGCCATGTTCTTGACATCGGCGGAGGCGAAAACATCGGCCGGAGCGCCTTGGGTAATCTGCGAGACCAGGGCCGAGGATCCGGCGAAGTTCAGCGTAACCTTAGTGCCCGGGTTTGCTGCCTCGAACTTGGAGGCGATCTCGGTGAAGGGAGACTTTAAGGACGCGGCGGCGTAAACGGTCACCGAGCCTGTGATCGTTGGGGGAGTGCCGGTACCTGGGCCCGGGGCTTTGTCATCGGCGGAGTTAGCGCAGCCAGCCAGTCCTGCTGCAACGACCCATGGGGTCAGCAGCAGGCTGATGCGCACGCGAAAAATGTTCATGTGATGGTCCTTCTCAGGGCTCGGCTTGATTGACCCAAACGCTCGCATGGGATCAACCTGTTATGCCGGAACCGACCCATTCCAAGGTCCCATCGGCGAAGAACTGTTGCTTCCAAATGGGCACCTCTTTCTTGATGCGGTCAACCAGGTCCGAGCACACAGCGAATGCCTGTCCCCGGTGTCCCGCGGCTACAGCACAAACGAGAGCCGCGTCCCCAATTCCGAGTGCTCCCACCCGGTGCGATGCCCAGATCCGCACGGGAACGACTTCCTCCGCCTCATCAGCGGACGAGTACTTGGCAGCGACCGCTTCCAGAACATTTTTCAACGCCTGGTGTGCGGTGGGGTGAGCAGTGTAGGTCAGTCGGTCGACTGCCTTACCGCCGTCGTGATTGCGTACCACTCCACAAAAACTGACTACTGCTCCGGACGTGCTCGAATCCACAGCCGCTGTGGCCACCTCGACGGAGATGGGCTGATCGCTGAGCTCGCAATTGACTACGGCAAAGGCTTGCCTCGTTGTCTGCGCTGCGGTGGCAGCTTCTCCTGCGTCCGTATGTTGGTCGGTGCTCATTCCTGTCCTCTCATTCAACGGTAGTCGCCTGTCAAGCCCACTCGTGTCTCCAGTCACGCCTATTCCTCCGAGGTTTTCAGAGACCAGTCCCCACTCTTGCCGCCAGTCTTGGCAAGTACCCGGATATCCGTAAGAACAGCGTGCTTGTCAACGGCTTTGATCATGTCGTAAACGTTCAGGGCGGCGACGCTTACTGCAGTCAAAGCTTCCATCTCTACTCCTGTCACACCCCTAGTCTTAACGGTTGCAACGAGCCGCACGCTGTCAGGTCCCAGTACGAAGTCGACCGTCGCCCTGGAAACAGGTAAGGGGTGGCACAGCACAATCAATTCGGACGTTTTCTTGGTCGCCAGGATGCCTGCGATCCGGGCGACGGCCATGGCATCGCCCTTGGGCAATCCCTCCGATGAGAGCAGCAGCAGGACTTCGCGAGTCGTACGAACTGTTGCCGTAGCTGTTGCCTCCCGGTTGGACTCAACTTTTTGTGAAACATCAACCATGTGGGCAGTGCCGTCCGTGCGCAGGTGGGTGAGGCCCGCGGACCAACCTTCAAGCGTCAAACCGCCCATACCTCCACCTCTGATCCCTCCGCCAGTTCCGAAATTCCCTCTGGGATGTGCACCAAGACATTTGATCGAGCAAGTGCTCCGAGCAAGTGGGAACCTTCGCCGCCTTCCAGTCGAACAGTGCCGTTCGCTAAGAGGACACCCCGCCGGACCTGGTGCTTTTTCGGGGGCGACGTTAAGGGATGCGAAAGGGGTGCGCGGAACGAGAGCCGGGGAGCCGGCGCAGCAAACATTTCGCCCAGGAGCGGACGCAGGAACATCTCAAACGAGACAAAGCAGCTCACCGGGTTTCCAGGGAATGCGAGGATCGGAGTGCCCTCGAAGGTGCCGACTCCCTGGGGACCGCCGGGCTGAATGGCAACGTGGGAAAATTCGACGTCATGATCGGTCATGGTCTGCCTAACAGGCTCGTAGGCGCCCGCGCTCACGCCGCCACTGGTAACAATCAGGTCGACGTGCGCGGCATGGATTTTCAAGAGTTTCGATAGGGCGCCCGGCTCATCCTTGACTATGCCTGCCCTGACGACGTTGAGCCCTGCCTGAAGCATAGAGGACTCCAGGAGCGTGTTATTTGCATCGTAAATCTTGCCCGGTTCGGGCTTCTCACCGGGCTCAAGGACCTCGTCCCCGGTGGTGGCCAGCAGGACAGTCAGCTTTTGAGTAACAACAACTTCAGTGACACCCAATGCGGCGAGCAGACCAAGCTGGCGCGGACCGAGCACGGTTCCGGCGGGCAGTGCGCATTCGCCTTTAGCTATATCACTCCCTGCGCCGCGGACAAACGTACCGGCAGCTGTCTCAGGAAGCCACACTGTCGTATCCAACCCAGGGGGAGGGAAGTGGTTTGGCGCTGCCCGTTCAATGGGGACGACAGAATCAGCTCCATCGGGTAGCAGGGCCCCCGTCATGATGGGAGCAGCTGTCCCTCCAGCCAGAGGTGCCGGTACTGTGCCTGCCGGGACGGGTGATACCACACGCAATTTCCCTTGGCCGTCAGTGATGTCGCGGGATTTAACCGCATAGCCATCCATTTGGGAGTTGGTGAAGGGTGGCAAATTTGCCGGTGCCTTAACGGTTTCGGCCAGGCCACGGCCCAACGCTTGCATTAAGGGGATTCGCTCTACCTGGGGTGGGGTCAACAGCGGAAAGAGCACGTCCCGGATTGCCTGCAGGTGTGTCGATACACTTCGATGTTCATGTTCCGGCAGAGACCTTCCGAGGATCCGGGGGCCGGGACGCTTGCCCCCCAGTCCGGTCAGCTGCTCTTCTTGCCTTTGCATGTCCTGCCTCCGGGAGATCTTTTTCGGTCTGGTGAATCCTGCTCGGCCACGCCAACCTGCTTATTCTTTCCAACGAAGCTTTTGGCGGAAGCATCTCTCTGGTTCTCGTGTGCGCCCCAGGTTCGATCGTGTTGCGCAAACTGGTCCTCCTGGGTGCAAAGTGATTCCAACAGGAAAGCGACGCTTCAGCTATAACTACTTGCCACAACTGGCTTCCGCAATTGTCAGTTCCAGCACAAAGGCCCCTGCCCTGCTTCGCGTAGCCTGAAGACATGAGTATCCAGCTAGGCATGCCGCAACCCCGGGAGGATGCCGGGCTGTCCGTATCCGCGTCAAGGCCTGCCGGCATAGGCGCCGCGCTGGTGGACCGGTATGGGCGCCGCGCCACTGACCTGAGGTTATCGTTGACGGATAAATGCAACCTCCGCTGCACCTATTGCATGCCTGCCGAGGGGCTCCAATGGCTATCCAAGCAGGCGGTCATGTCAGCCTCGGAAATTATACGGATCGTCCGGATCGGTGTGGAGAACCTGGGTATCCGCGAACTGCGGCTGACCGGAGGCGAACCCCTGGTCCGCCACGATCTACTGGGGATCATCGCCGAGTTGCGGCGAAACCACCCTCAGCTGCCGATTTCAATGACCACGAACGGTGTGGGGCTCGCCAAAAAAGCGGCCCCGCTCAAGGCTGCCGGGCTGACCCGGATTAACGTCTCGTTGGATTCGCTGCATGAGGAGACCTTCAACCAGCTGACGCGTCGGCCCTTCCTGGACCAAGTCCTGGCCGGGGTGGATGCCGCGTGGTCCGCCGGACTGGGGCCGGTCAAGCTCAATGCCGTATTGATGCGGGGCATCAACGATGCCGAAGCTCCTTCGTTGCTCGCGTGGGCGCTTGACCGTGGTTACGAACTAAGGTTTATTGAGCAGATGCCGCTGGACGCTGATCACGGGTGGACCCGGCGCAACATGATCACAGCAGCCGAAATCCGTACGCTGCTGTCCACTGACTTTGTCCTCACCCCGGATCCTCGGGCACGTGAGGGCGCGCCGGCGGAACGTTTCGAAGTACGGCGTCGGGCAGTTGGGTCGGAGGTGACTGACACTTCGTCGGCAGGGGGCCAGAACGTGCGTCCGGCGCTTGGGACAGTGGGGATTATCGCTTCAGTCACTGAACCCTTCTGCTCGGATTGCCGACGGACACGGATCACGGCCGAAGGTAAGATCATGGGCTGCCTGTTCTCCCGCGAGGAATTCGACCTGCTGGGTCTTCTGCGATCAGGCGCCTCAGACGAGGCTCTCGCACGGCGGTGGCAGGATGCAATGTGGCTCAAGCCAAAAGCTCATGGCATGGATCATGTAGGACTAGACGCCCCGGACTTCGTCCAGCCGGACCGCAGCATGAGCGCCATTGGAGGATAGCTCTTTATGAACGTACGCTATTTTGCTGCCGCACGTGCTGCTGCCGGATTTGAGGAAGAAATGTTCGACCTTGCAGACGGCACGACTGTGGCAGGGCTCCTGAAGGCCATACGGTCCGTAAAACGTCCGGAACCTCCCGCAGGGACTCCCCCTCTGACCAATATTTTGGCAAGAAGCAGCCTCCTGTTGAATGAAGTTGCAGTGCGTGATCACTCAACGGTTGTAGGTCCGAACGATGTGGTTGACGTGCTTCCCCCGTTTGCCGGCGGATGAGCCGCTTCAGCTTTTTGTGCATCCGGTCTGCAACCCAGTGTTGCCAATCTTGAAGGTCTTAGCGCGCTTCACGGGCTTCTCGACAGCGTGCGACACGTACAACGTCGTCGTAGCGGCGATCGTTCTTCAGCTAGTTGTACTGGCCTGGTGTATTTGTGTTTGATGCCGGGACCAAGAGCTTCGTTGAAAACCCGTGAGCGGTAGCAGGAACCGTTGTCGGTCAGCACCCTGCGGGGTGAGACCCCGTAGCCCTGAAAGTAGGCGCTGCCCCCTTGCCAGAATCGGGCAGCGTTGTTGTCCTGCCGCTCGTCTAAGAGGATCTCTGAATACGCGAGCCGTGAGTAGTCATCAATGGCGGTGTGAATGTGGCTAGCCGGGTTTAGGGCGGCCTTAGCAGTGTCCGCGGTTGGACCAGCCCTTGGCCCGGCCCACGGCCCTGTTGCCTCCTCCGTCGGGGACCCGGCCGAGCTTCTTGACGTCGACGTGAACGAGAGCTCCAGGGCTGTTTGTTCGTAGCGGCGAATGACTCGTCCTGTCGCCCGATCCAGACAGGACAGCCTCGCCAGACGATAACGGGACAGGACCTTGTGGACCGTGGACGGGTGCAACCCGAGCAAACAAGCGATGCGGGCCGGCCCCCAGGGCCGGTTCACCCGTAGGGCAATGATCCGCCGCTCGACCCGCTGTTGTGTCCGCTGCGGGGATGATGCAGGACGGCTCGAGCGGTCATCCATACCCTTGGCGCCGAGCTCGCGCGCCTGGGGACCAAGCTCAAGATAACGTTTGGCCCAACGGGCGGCGGTCGGCACAGAAACCTGCAAACGTTCGGCAGCGCGCCGCAACGGCCAGCCATCATCGACGATACATTTCGCCAACTCAAGCCGCCCCAAGGACGCGAGGAAAGCGTTAGGGTGGGACACGAAGACCTCCGATTGTGGAACTTGACTCTAGACAAGCCCCGCTCCACTCGGAGGTTTTCTTCATATCGCCATGCCATGCCGACTGTCACCAACGTCCGTGGGTAACACAGCTGATATGTAATTCTTGTGTCAAGAGCGTGGGGATGCAGTCCCAAGGTTTTGGGCCGTGGGACTGCATCCTTTGTTTTGCCGGGGTGATCGTTGGTGTGGGTTAGCGTGTCGTTGGCGACGGCGCGGTCAGACTGATATGCGCGGGTTGGTTACCGCAGGACGATGTGTTCGGCTGGAGGCTACCGCTGGTCTAGGAAGATCGGGCATACCCTGTTGGGGGCGCCCATAGCTGTATCGCGGGTTTACTCCACGCGCTGCGATTACCCCACCATCGCTGGCGTCCCGGCTGTTCCGTTCCGTGAAGGGACGGAAGTCAGGTAGTTGTTTGGGTGGTCTCCAGGCTTCCGGTAGCGAGGGACCAACACCAGCCGGAGAGCTCGCGGGCGATGGCGACGTTTGCGATGACGGGCCGCTTGCGGCGTTCGAGGTAAATCATCCAGCGTTCGTGCAGGCGCCGGTTCCCTGCATGGCCACGTGCTCGGGCCTGGGAACTGGCTTCTTCCCACCGTGAGCGCATGAGCCGGGACGAGACGTTGTATGGTCTACGGTGGTGCCAGGCTGCTTCGACGAGTAGCCGGCGGGCATGTCCGTTTCCGGTTTTCGTGATGGATCCCTGGGACCGGGACGCCCCCGATGAACGCTCGGTCGGGACCAGGCCCAGATATGCGCCGATCGTTGAACCGGTAAACCGGTCCCAGTCACCGATCTCCACGGCAAGACCAAAAGCCGTCAGCGTAGATATCCCGCGCAGGCACTGCAGCGACCGGACAATGGGCGTGTATTCGCTTGCATAGGCCATGGAGGCGATCGCCTGATCGAGGCGGTCACGGCGGTCCGAGATCTCATGCATCGCTTCCAGCGAGGACGCATAGGTCAGTTGTCGGGCCGGAGAATCGAATCGCTGGCGTGCGAGCCAGAGTTCGTGGGTTCCGGTCCAGGCCTGCCCGCCGGAATACACGATGCCCTGTCGCAACAAGAGCTTGGAAATGCGGTGCCGGGAACGCATCAGGTCCCCGCGGACATCTTCACGGAAACGCACCAGATCCCGGGCCGCTTCCTGATCCACCGAAGGAACCTGGACCGCCGTGATCTCACCGAGTTTGAGCAACCGGGCCAGATGCAGAGCATCCCTCGCATCGGTCTTTACCCGGTCACCGGACGGGCGCTGAAGCTTCGACGGGGCTGCAATCACCGTATCGATGCCGGCAGAAAGCAGGAACCTGGCCAAGCCAAAACCTGTTGGACCTGCCTCGTAAACGACCTTTGCCGGCGGAGGCAGCGAGATGATCCAGGCAAGAATCTCATCCCGGTCCGGCGTCAAACGGCGCCGGAAAACTTCCCCGGTCCGACCGTCCAACGCACAGGCCACAACACTACGGGCATGGACATCCAGGCCAACGCTTGTACGCTCGAACATAGCTGGAACCTCCAAATTTCAAATGTGGCTCTACCTGTTCGCCAAGTGTGGCAGGCAACCCACGACTTGCTTTGAAAAGGAGGTTCCAGCCCCCTGGACCACATTTCCCGGGCCCTTCTGACAGAGGGCCATCAGCGCCGGAACAAGATCCGGAGCGTCCACCCCCCCACCCGTCATTAGGGACAGAGGATCCAAGCTGGACGCTCCGGAAACGGTCCGGCGAAAATGGACCTCCAGAAGGGTCCAGAAGCTCCACAGCTGCTTCGCCTAAGCCGGCAACCTCCTGCTCATATCGTCTAGTGGATGCGTACCAACCGTGATGAAGAGTCGGGATCTGAACATTGGTAGTTGCTCCCGTGGATTCTGGTGACTTTCGAATGGATGGCGAACACCTGAAGTTCGTTAGGTGCCGCCGCAGGAGTACCAGTAGCCATACCTTCGCATTTGGTGCAGGGGTAGACAGTTACGGCCCCCTGGACGGCGAACGCATGCGAAGAAGCACACGTGGGCTTGCGTTTCTGGCTCATGCGCGATAGCCAGCGCACATAACAGGCTGCCTGCAAAAATCAGGGGACGCAGGGGCGTGCCCACCCGGTCGTTTAAAGGAACAGTCCGTGACGTCTAAACGGACCCTTTGTCCTGCGTACCCTTTTCCCTGCCCAGGACCGGAATGGTGGGCGCGTTGTTCCTTGTGCACACTTCGACAAAAGGTCGGATGTAGTTGTCCTTCAATGCCATGCAAAAAGTCACGGCGGGTAGGGGAAGATGAAGGTCATTCGAGGGAGTGAAGGATGAAACTACCTAATATCAGATACGCATCACCAGCATCAATTGAAGATGCCTGCGATCTACTGTCAGCTGACGAGGACTCCAAGATCATTGCTGGAGGCCAGAGTCTGCTGCCTGTCATGGCCATGCGCCTAGCCCAACCGTCCGTCATTGTAGACCTGGGATACGTTCCTGGCCTGACTGACCTGGAGGAAGTCGGAGACTACATCCGCTTCGGACCTATGGTCACCCATGCAACGATCGTCAGTTCCCCTGCCGTTGCCAAGAACCTGCCAATGATGGTGGCAGCTGGCCACCACATAGCCCATCCCCAGATTAGGAATCGAGGGACCTTGGGCGGAGCCTTGGCCCATGGCGATGCAGCGGGCGAATGGCCGCTCGTATTGCTTGCCCTCAATGGAATGGTGGAGGTTCAAAGTGTAAGAGGACGGCGCACCATTGATGCCGATGACTTGTTCGTCGGTCCGTACATGACGAGCATTGCCGCTGACGAGATCATCACTGACGTTTGGCTACCTTCACGTCCCGACGGATGGGGCTATGGGGAGTTTGCTAGACGATCTGGAGACTATGGGCTCGCCAATGTCGCAGTCGTAATGTCGATTGAGGGTTCACAAATTTCAAATGCGCGGGTGGCCGTTGGAGCCGCTGTTGGCAAAATCCAACGAGTGCCCGAGGCGGAAGACGTCCTCAACGGATCAGAGCTGTCACCGGAAAGGGCAGAAGTAGCCGCAAAAGCTGGAGCGAAATCGCTCTCGTATATCTCAGACATCCACGGCTCGGCCGAATATCGCCAAGGCCTGGTGCAGGAGCTGATTCGGCGCACCATAGTTGAAGCAGGAGCACGTACGTGACATCATCATCCCCATCAGAACGCGTCGAAATAGACGTGGAAGTAAACGGACGTCGGCGCACTGTTGCAGTAGACGCGCGCGATACTTTGGCCGACCACCTGAGGAATGACCAAAAGCTCACCGGCATCAAGCTCGGATGTGAGCATGGGGTTTGCGGTGCGTGCACGATCCTCATGGATGGGGCTGCCGTGCGGTCCTGCCTGACCCTTGCCGCCCAGGGAAACGGACGCAGCATACGGACCGTCGAGGACCTGTCGGATGGCGCTGCCCTTAGCCCACTTCAGGAAGCATTTAAAAAGCACCATGCCCTCCAGTGCGGTTTTTGCACGGCAGGGTTCCTCATATCAGCTACAGAGTTGCTAGACGCAAACCCTAGTCCGACAAAAGACGAAGTTGTCGAGGCCCTCTCCGGTAACTTATGCCGATGCACGGGCTACCAGACGATTGTTGAGGCTGTCCTGGATGCAGCGGGTCAGATTGGAAACTAAAATGGACAACCCACATTATTACTCTCCTCCTATAACAAGAAACGTTATAGGCAAGCGGGTCCCACGAACTGAGGACGCAAGACTTCTTACCGGGCGGGGAAAGTACCTGAACGACATCAACGTTGAGGGCCAGTTGCATGCTTGTTTCGTGCGCAGCCCTGCTGCTCATGCTCAAATCACGGGCATTGATACGTCGGTCGCCTCAGAGATGCCTGGCGTTCACCTTGTCTGGACGGCTTCTGACATCGAAAAGTACTGCGCCGGCATCGAGGCACAATATACGGCTGAGGGATGCGAAGCGATGACCATGCCGCTCTTGGCTAAGGACGTCGTACGTTACGTGGGTGAACCGGTTGTATTGATAGTCGCAGACTCGCGAGCGGTAGCAGAAGATGCGTGTGATCTCGTAGGTCTCGAGCTCGAGCCCCTCGAAGTCGTGCTTGACCCCCGCAAATCCATCCAAGGGGGCCCAGTAGCAAACGGCGAACGCCCTGACAATGTGGGCATTCGCGGGAGAGCAACCTTTGGGGACGTGGATGAGGCGTTCGCCAATGCCGAGCATGTCGTTTCCGCCCTGTACCACCCTGGTCGGGTGGCAGCCGCCCCTATGGAGACGAGGGGTTGTCTAGCGGACTACGAATGGACTGAGGACCGGCTTAGGCTATGGGCGTCAACGCAGATGCCCCATTACGTGAAGATGTGCCTGAGCCTCTTTCTTGGTTTCGATGAGTCACGAAGCGAGGTCATTTCTCCTGATACCGGCGGCGGTTTTGGGCAGAAAGCGCACGTATTCCCTGAAGAAATGCTCATGCCGCTCGCTTCGAAGCACCTGAAGACGCCAGTAAAATGGGTAGAGGATCGGCGCGAAAATCTTTTGGCCGGTTCACACGCCCACGAGCAGTTCGTCACAATCCAATATGCCGCCAACGCTGAGGGACGAATAACTGGGGTTCGGACCCATTCTTTAGTTGACGGAGGCGCCTACCATATGCCCCCGCAGACTATGGCTGTGGAATGCTGGGCTACCGCGGCCGTCACGCCCACCGGTATATACGATATCCCAGCGGCGGAGTACGTTTACGAGGGGGCCGTCACCAACAAGTGCCCCATGGGCGCTTTCCGCGGGGTTGGATACACGGCGGGAACCCTCGCCCGGGAATCCCTTATGGATGATCTGGCGCGACAGATGAAGGTGTCTCCTTTTGAAATCCGGAGACAGAATGTTGTTAAAGAATTTCCGTGGACAAATCCCCAGGGGGTCGTGTACGAGGAGGGGTCATTTCTTGAGGTAATCAACACCTTGGAAGAAATGGTCGACTACCCGGCCTTTCTCAAACGACAGGAAGAAGCCCGCAAAAACGGCAAATACCTGGGGTTGGGAATCAGCGTCTTCGTCGAAAGTAGTGGCGAGAGCACGGGCATGATGCAGGCCCATGGCGCAACCGATGTGTTCCATGACACAGCAACCGTCAAAATGGATTCGACCGGCTCGGTGACAATAACCTCGGGTTTGAATTCACAGGGGCAGGGCCACCAAACGACCCTAGCCCAGGTAGCCGCGGATGTCTTAGGCATCCCCTTCGAATCGATCAGCGTCGATGCGGGAACTTCCACCAAGGGCGCCTATGGCAGCGGCACCATTGGAAGCCGCGCAGCCGTCATCGCCGGCGGATGTGTTAATCGTGCAGCCCATGCCATTCGCGAAAAACTGGTTGCCGTTGCTGCCAATATGCTCGAGTCTTCTGAGGAAGACATCGTTTTGGAAGAAGGCTTCGCATCCATCGTAGGGGCTCCGGAATCGCGAGTGAGCGTCGCCGACGTGGCCATGGCAGTCTACTGGGACTCATCCAAGTGGCCCGCCGGTTTTGAACCCGGATTGGAGTTCACTAAGGCATGGGACACATCCCGGCCCATGTTTTCGAACGGCGGTCATGCCCTTATCGTTGAACTGGATCCCATCACCGGGTTTGTAACAGTCGAAAAGGTCTATTCCGTCGAGGACTGCGGCGTTATCATCAATCCCACAATTGTAGAGGGCCAAATTCGCGGTGGGGTCATACAAGGAATTGGCATGGGCCTTTTCGAGCAGCTTGTCTACGATAATTCAGGAAACTTGTCTACAACGTCTTTCCTGGATTACCAGACGCCAACGATGGATGTTTCTCCCCCATTTGAAATCAGGCACATTGAAACCCCGTCGGTGATGACAGCGTCAGGCGTGAAGGGGATGGGAGAGTCTGGTCTGATCTCGGCACCGGCTGCCGTACTCAACGCCGTGAATGATGCACTCTCTCCCTTTGGTTCCGTTCTCTATGAACTTCCAGCAACCCCCGAGAAAATTATCCGCGCCACCAAGGGAATTGTCGACCTGGAAGGCCCGGAGGATTGGTCAGACCTGTGGGATCGGGCAGGGGTGCCCGCGCTCGATCGAGGCCCAATGGATACGGAGTAGGGACAGCATGCGTGCGTCCCTGATTGCAGACCCAAATTCCAAAGTCCAGGACATGTGAAAGAAGGCAAAATTTGTATGACGCAATTGTGGTTGGCGGCGGTTTTAGCGGTCTGAAAGCAGCACGCGACCTTACCAATGCAGGCAAAAAAGTACTTCTCCTTGAAGGGGGCGACCGCCTTGGAGGGCGAGCGTATTCCCGGGAGTCCCGGAATGTACCCAACCTGCAGGTCGAGATAGGTGGAGCGTACCTACACCGAAAGCATCACCCGCGGCTGGCAGCCGAATTGGACCGGTACGGAATTGCCACGGCGGCTGCTACCGAGTTCACCTCGTTTAGGCATCGTTTGGGCCCGACCGCACTGAATCAGGCATTTCCTATTCCCGGTTCGGAAGCAGTTGCAGTGGAAGCAGCCACCTACACTTTGCTGCGGGATGCGCACAGAATTGACCTGGAAAAGGGGTTGGAGAACCAGGACCTTGAGGACCTGGACATCCCACTCATCGAGTACGTCGACGGGCTCGACCTGCCCCCTGTTTCCAGGCAGTTTTTGCTCGCCTGGGCGTGGAACATGCTGGGCCAGCCTGCTGACCAGTCATCCGCGTTGTGGGCGTTGCAACTTGTTGCAGCACATCACTACAGCATCCTCGGCGTGCTTTTCTCGCTGGATGAAGTATTTGCCAATGGTTCAGCTGACCTGGTCGACGCCATGAGCCACGACATTCCTGAAATCAGGATGCAGAGCGTCGTTACCGGCATAGATCAGTCAGGCGATGCAGTGCATGTGACCCTCAAAAGCGGGGACGCCTTCCAAGCACGTTCCGTGGTAATTGCTACCCCAATGAACACTTGGCGGAGGATTCTTTTCACCCCGGCCCTACCTGAAAACCGGCGGTCAGTAATTGAGGAAGGGCACGGTGGCCGCGGACTTAAAATTCTGATTCACGTGCGGGGAGCGGAAGCGGGAATCGAATGCGTCGGAGACGGAATTTTTCCCACGCTTTACGACTATTGCGAGGTGTCGGAAAGCGAACGACTGTTGGTGGCGTTCACCGACTCGGGATCCTTCGATCCTACCGATCTCAGTGCTGTCAAGGACGCTGTGCACTACTATCTACCGGAGGTTGAAGTCCTCGGCATCGATTATCACGACTGGATCAAAGACCCACTTTTCGAAGGGCCCTGGGTCTCACCCCGAGTACGACAGTTCAGTCGAGTACACAAGGAACTTGGTGAACCGGCAGGCCGTGTTTATTTTGTAGGATCCGATGTGTCGTTGGGGTTCCCGGGATATATTGAGGGCGCGCTGGAAACCGCTGACTCGGCGGTCAACGCGATTCTGCGTTCGTAGAACGAGGGCTTCCTGATGCTCTCCCCGGAGCTTATGGTTCGCTCGCAGCCGGCGCAGTCATCCGGCCAAAAACGCTGACAAGAATGCAGTTGCACGGTCCCATGAACGCCATCGGCCATCAGGAATGATGGCCGATGGCGTTCTGTCGGGATCAAAAATTAGGTTTAGGTGTTTGGGTGTAGCGTGATCCTCTAACCCAACGGTGCCCCCGATCCCGCCTCATGATCCTCCTGCTCCAGGGAGGGTCACTGCTATCCGTTTGGTAGCCAAGTTTCCTGCTCAGGGCCTTGCCGCGCCCCCGCAGGAACTGGACCACTGCCTCCGCCCGTGAGAGTTGCTGCTTCGCCTGGTCGTCCTCGGACCTCGCCGGTTCACAAATTCGATGCCTCACATCCCTTTCCTATACACAGGCAGTTTGTGCTCACCCCGTTCACTTCGAGGAGATGAATTTGATGTCTATCGGTGCTATCGCCGGTCTGATTTCCGCTGGGGTCTTTGCACTCCTTGTTCTACTGCTTGCAGTGCCGATCATGAAACTCGGCCAGGTACTAGACGAGGTACGAATTGCGATTAGGTCGTTGAGCGACGGTGCGATTCCGATAATGGATGGGGCCACAGCTATTGTGGCCACCGCCAATCAACAACTTAGGAAAGTGGACGGCATTGCGTCGAATGTCTCTGATGTTAGTGCCAACTTCTCCGCCTTGACCTCCCTGATCACGGCCAGTGTCGGGGCACCCCTGATCAGAATGGCGGCTTTCAGCCATGGTGTCAGAACCGCTTTAGCGAAACACCCTAGGCCGGCTACAGGCCGACGAAGCCGCTAAAGTTCGGAGGCCAGTATGAACCGATTTATCTGGCTGGGAACCGGCATGCTTATTGCAGTCATTGCCCTTCGGCAAGTGAATGCAACAAAGACCGGACCCGGCCCGTGCAGGGCCTTATAGACGGTCTCAGGCGCGACGTGCAATTCCGGCTGTCCAGGAAGACACTACACAGCCGGTTGCCGATCTGGCGGGGGCTTCATCGCTGTTCGAGGTGCTCCCAGACGAAGGCCCACAGCTCCTGGATCGGACGACGGCGGGACTTTGCTTGCGATCTTCCCGGTTCGCTGACGACTCCTTCTGCGCTCGGCACTGCGCAGGGCTGTCTGCGGACGGTAGTTGCCAGAGGGTTCGTGAAGGTTGCGGCTGATCTCCGTGCTCACGGTAGCGGACTGCACCCGAGCTGCCGGGCAATGGCACGGATGCTACGCCGGGCATGCAGTAGGTCCGCAATCGTAATCCGTTCCGGCTCGGAGAGATGACGGCGGAGATCCCTGCAGGCCGCTGCTGTGAAATCGGTGCGTACGTCTTGATGTCTCCGGACTTTTAGACGACCGTTTGGCCGTGCCGCCACCGAGTGCCGGGACTACGGCTGGTTCCCACGATGCGGCAGGCTTCAGGATTGCCCATTTCCTGTTTTATCAGCTGATCATAGTGAGCCCGGGCAGCCATCTTCGGTGGAGCGCATCGACCCCTCGGCGGTCCTTTCATCTGGCCCAATTGCAACTCATAATCGCTCAGGTGTTGCAACCACCGCTAGACGGCAAGCCCACGCAACATGGCTCAGTTTTCGAGCATCGCTGACACCAGGGTTCGTTTTGGATTCGGATGCAGGCTTGGATACGCCATCAGCAGCACTAAGGAACGTTACGGTAGCGCTTAACACAGGGGAGGGGACAAGTTCCTCGAGTTGCAGGAGACGGCCTGTAAGCGGCCATGAAAAACTGCCCATAGGCGGCCACGAAATTGCCCACTGACGGCCAGTAGAACTGCCCACTGGTGGCCATGAGATCTGCCCACTTCCTCAACTGTTCCTGCCGCGTCTTCAGCGGCGGGGGCCTCTCCCCGGGATTTGATGACGGTGTCTAGTCGCACCAAATGTCGTCCCAGGAAGAGGCCCTGTATGAAGCATGACGGAGAAATCATGGAAATTCTTGCTGCCTATGATCTGACCGGATCGTTGCGCGCCACCGCGGAGCTCACGGGCTGCTCGCACCACACTGTAGCCAGGCACGTCGCCGCGCGGGACGCCGGCCGGCCAATTGCAGAACCGGCGCCCCGGCCCAGGGTCACGGACGCTTACCTGCCTAAGATCGAGGAATGGGTAGAGGCGTCCAAGGGCCGGATCCGCGCCGACAAGGCCCACGAAAAGCTGCTCGCCCTAGGCTATGAGGGGTCCGAGCGGTCTACGCGCCGGGCGATCGCGCAGGTCAAGGCCGCGTGGCGGCTCGGACACACCCGTGTGCACCGGCCGTGGATCACCGAGCCTGGGATGTGGCTGCAGTACGACTTCGGCGACGGGCCACGGATCGGCGGCGTAAAAACCATTCTGTTCGTTGCCTGGCTGGCGTTCTCAAGGTTCCGGATCGTGATCCCGTTGCGGGACCGGACCGCGCCGAGCGTGTTCGCAGCCCTCGACCGGTGCTTCCGGATCCTGGGCGGGGCACCAACGTATGTCCTGACCGATAACGAGAAAACCGTGACAACGGCCCATGTCGCAGGGGTTCCGGTGCGGAACCAGCAGACCCTGGACTTCGCCCGGCACTACGGGGTCACCGTGCTGACCTGCCAGCCCGCGGACCCTGCAACGAAAGGCGGAGTCGAAGCGTCGGTGAAACTGGCCAAAGCCGACCTCGTGCCCACCGACACGAACCTGAGGCCCGGTTACGCTTCCTTTGCCGAGCTGGAGGCCGCCTGCGAGGCGTTCATGGACGAGGTCAACAACCGCGAACACCGGGCCACCCGACGTAAACCCGCAATGGTTTTGGCGGAGGAAGCGGCCCGGCTGCACCGGATCCCGGAGACCGCGCACACGGTCGCGTTCGGGCTGGCCCGTATAGTCCCGGAGAACACCCCGATGGTCTCCTTCGAGAACGCCCAGTACTCGGTGCCGTCGCATTTGCTCGGCGCGAAGGTGTTCGTCCGCTCCCACGGCACCGGCCCTGACGAACAGGTCATCATCGTCCACCACGGCCCGACCGGCCCGGTCGAAGTCGCCCGCCACGGCCGGGCAAGGCCCGGCAGTCCCGCGGTCATCGAGGAGCACTTCCCAGGGACCAGTACCAGAACCCCGGGCGACTACGCCGTGAAGGCACGCACCGCCGGTGAAGCCGAGTTCCTGGCCATCGGCGCCGGCGCCAAGACCTGGCTCGTGGAAGCCGCGGCTGCAGGAACAGGCCGGATGAACATGAAAATGGCCGAGGCCGTGACCCTGGCCAAGATCGCCGGGACCGAGTCCGTGGACCGTGCCCTGGGAGACGCCGCGCTGCACGGCCGGTTCGCCCACGGCGACCTGCCCTCCATCCTGAACGCGAACATCCGCCGCACCACCACCCACGCCGCTAACGAAACCAGGTCCCTCACCCAAGGCACCAGCGCCTGGGCAGGCCTCGGCGCCGAGCCGTCCAGCGCCCCCGCAAAGGAGCAGAGCCGATGAGCCCGGTCACCACCACGAACACCACCGCCCCGGCCCTGCCGGCCGAACTGGAAGCGCTGATGCGGCAACTGAAGATGCCCCACGCCCGGGCACTGGCACCGGAGCTGATCGCGACCGCCCGCGCCCAGCGCTGGGAACCAACCGAGATCATCAAGGCACTGTTCACCGAAGAAGCCGCAGGCCGGGCCCGGTCCATGCTCGCCACCCGGCGCAAAGCAGCAGGCTTCCCGACCGGGAAGACCTTCGACGTCTGGGACCCCGCCGTCTCCTCCATCCCGGCGCCCACCCAGCAAGCCCTGCGCACCCTGGAATGGATCACCCGACGCGAGAACCTGGTCGTCTGCGGGCCCTCCGGCACCGGGAAAACGTTCTTCCTCGAAGCCCTCGGCCAGCAAGCCGTCGAAGCCGGGATGCGCGTTGCCTGGTTCAGACTCGAAGACCTCGGCGCCCTCATCCGCGCACACCGCACCGACGACAGCGTCACCAGGGCCGTGGCTAGAATCCTCCGCGCGGAACTCGTCGTGATCGATGACATCGGCCTTCTCCCGGTGGCCACCGACGCCGCCGAAGGACTCTACCGGTCGTGGACGCCGCCTACGAGAAACGCTCCGTCGCGATCAGCTCGAACCTGCACCCCGCCGGCTTCGATGAACTGATGCCCAAAACCCTCGCCACGGCAACCGTGGACCGGCTCCTGCACCACGCCCACGTCTGCCAAACCAGCGGCGACTCCATCCGACTCACTCAAGCCCTCGCCGGGAAAGGAGTCACCGAACTGAACTAACAAACCCTCGACGATGGCCAATCCCACCGAAAACCCTCAGTGGGCAGATCTGTTGGCCATCACCGGGCAGATTTACTGGCCACCAGCGGGCCGATTAACTGGCCGCCCGTGGGCAGAAACCAAAGGCCATTGACAACGGCCAGCGGCAGACGTCGCCCCGCCTGTGCAGAGCGACATAGCCCACGAAGACTGCGGGAAATGCAGGCCGTTGCATTCCCCGCAGTCCATGACCGAGGGTGGATCCCGAGCCAGGAGGAGTCGTGTCTGGCCCGGAAAATGTGGGGGGACTGTCCCAAGGGGTCTTGCAGTAATCTTGCGGTTAGTGGCTTCCTATCGGCAGTTGCCGCCTTGATTTCCGGTCACTCAGCTGTTTGGCCAGGATTCCCACATCGAGACCTGCTCAGAATCTTGGTACGCGGAGGCTGCGCGGAGCAGTATCTTCTGCAACGAAACTGCTTGCCAGAGCCGCCCACAGGGTTCGTGCGTCCGGATAGTTTCGTCTCCGCCCGGGAGCGCATTCTGTTGCATTCATCACCTCACGAGATGCCGCATTACTTCGCAGACCAACTGCCTGATTCCCCAAAGCCCGCAACCGGCGCGGAGGTGACAGCCATGGCCGAACGGCCATGAGACCGTTAGCGCTGACGTGACGTGGCCGACGCGTGTCAGCTGCTGTGATTCCTACATTGGAAGGCTTCTACTGTGGCTTCCACGATTTGTTGGTATCCCGTACACCGGCATATATTTCCGGAAATAGCTTCGCGAGCGGTTGTCTCATCGAGGGTAACGTCTTCGTCGTCGTAGAGAGGCTTAAGAGACATCAAGAAACCTGATGTGCAAAAACCGCACTGCAGGGCGTGGCACTTTGAGAAGGAACTTTGTAGCGGGTGAAGGTCGCCTTCCTGCTGTAGGCTTTCGACTGTTTCAATCCTGGCGTTGTTCGCCTGCACTGCCAGCACGGTGCAGGATCGAATGGGCTGACCATCCATCAGCACAGTGCAGGAACCGCAAACGCCGTGCTCGCAGCCTACCCGTGTCCCTCTGAGGTGCAGGTCTTCGCGTAGGAAATCTGCGAGGAGCCGACGAGGCTCGACGTCCGTTTCGTGGTTGACTCCGTTTACTTCAACCGTGAGGCGAAAGGCGTTCATCAGTATTCCATGCTTTCCTTTGTCGGTCTCGCGCGGTGCCGTGCTTGGGCGAGGGTTCGTTCGACGATTGTCCGAATAACTTGGGTGCGATAGGGAGCGCTCCCGTGCACTGTGGGCACGGGATCAAGCCCCTGTACCGCCACCCGGGCAGCTGTGGCAACGTCGGCGCTGGACAGGGTGCTGTCTATTAGGACTTTTTCCGCCTCTTGGCAGCGGATGGCGGTTGATCCTCCACCCAGGACAGTAATTCTCGCCCGCGAACATTTGCCGTGTTCGTCCAGGGTGACGATGGATGCCGCTCCTCCTATGGCGTAGTCGCCATGCCTCCGAGAGAACTCATCAAATGCAGCACCAGTGCCGGGAGGTAGCAGAGGTATGTTAACCTCCACAATGAGCTCGCCGGGAAGGATGCTCGAGACGAAATGTGAGACTAGCAGTTCCTTGATAGGAATCTTTCGCTCGCCTTGTAGAGACCGTGCGGTGACGG
The DNA here is from genome assembly GCF_902506025.1 of Arthrobacter sp. 8AJ. NCBI lineage: Bacteria > Bacillati > Actinomycetota > Actinomycetes > Micrococcales > Micrococcaceae > Arthrobacter > Arthrobacter sp. 8AJ. The sequence goes on from NZ_LR733289.1 coordinate 436,432, forward strand.
AGGCGTCAAGGGCTAGCAGGACTACGGGCAGCTCTGCCGCAGCATCAGCATGTGCAAGAGAGCCGCCAATCGTTCCTCGGGTACGAATTTGAGGGTGCGCGATCCACGCTGCCGCTTCCGACAAGATTGGAAGGTTTTGCGAAATGGTCTTGGAGGTCGTTAGCTTCGCATGACGGGTCAAGGCGCCAATCGCCATAGCATGGTCGGTCTTCTTTATGTTTGCCAAACCGGGCACCTGGTTGATGTCGACCAGAAGTGAGGGACGGGCCATCCGGAAATTCAGGAGCGGGACCAAACTTTGACCTCCGGCGATGACTTTCGCGTCATCGCCTCCCTCCGCGAGTAGGCGGAGCGCATCCTCAACCGAGTCGGCAACAACGTATTCGAAGGAAGGTGGCTTCACGGGCAATACCGCCGGCCGCGCTCATTGTTCATGCCACTACTTTGCCCCCTTGGTATGGCTTTGCGCTCTGCGTCATGGGACAAAACAGTGCCCGGACCTGCCTAGAACAGACAATTCCAAGCAGCGCTGATGCTGAGCGCCCTAACTCAGAGGATGTCTGTTTGGGCGATTGACTTCAGCAAACCATAAAGTCGTAGTGCGACAAGTAGTTCCACGTGGCGTTCGGCAACGCTGATGCCAAGCCGTTCTTCAATGGATCTGAGACGGTAGGCCACGGTGCGCTCATGAACCTGGAGTGCTGTCGCGGCCGCTACCGCATTGCAGCCGGCTGAGAAGTACGCCCGGAGGGTGTCACAGAGTATGTCTTTGCGGGGATCGGTGAGCAAAGGACCCAGCTGCTGCGCGACCAAATCACGCACCGCTTGCATATTTGTGGCGAAGACAGCTTCCAGAGCTACGTCGCTATAGTGCGTTATTCGCGCCCCCGTGAGACGGCCGACTTTGTAAGCTCTCCATGCGCGCTGGTGACTGTGCCGAAAGCCGGAGAAACCCTTGTCAAGGGATCCCAGGGCAAGATGTGCTCCATCGGGCAGGTCGCCTTCTGTCAATTGCGTTGCAGAGCTCAGTCCATCTGATACAGGCAACCAGCCCAGAAAAGCTCCGCCGGTGCTTTCCAGTATCAGTGGCGCATTGCTGTTAAGGATGGTGGCGGCAAGGGTGATCATCCCCTTCGGATCATTTCCCCAGGCCACCACTGATAGGTGGTTTCCTTCGAAGGGGTAGGCAGCGTTAGGTCGGGCCGTGCGCCTTCCTGAAATGAAGTCCCGCAACTCATTCCTCAGCCGGTGATCCTCAGACTTGTAGAAGAATCGATGCTGTTCGGAACGATACGCGTCGATGACGTTGGCAACGACCACGTCATGCCATCGGTGCTGTAACTGGGAGACCCACTTCTGGATCTCTAATTGCTGTGATGCATCTGGGACAAGAGTTGTTGTGAGGTCTAGGAGCACATCCCAGGTCGCAGATTGCAGCACTCTGTAGGTGTGGATGAGTTCGAGTAGATCCACACCGGCTTGGGCTGTTTCGCGCGCCTCAAGGGTGGCCTCCCGCAGGAAATTTTCGTCTGGTTCGTCTGACCCGGACAAGGCCCTGCTGATAGATAGCAGGGCGGCGGACAGCCGCTCAGACCGCCGCAGCGAAAGTGCCGGATCTAAGCCCACACCGGCCTGAACGTCATCATGGAGTCGGCGGACCATCGAGTCGGACAAGTGTTCGATATCTGATGTGACGGCGGCCGATATTGCCGATAGATGTTGTGTCTGGATCATGTTCCTATTTCATGCGCTGTGGTCTCGGCACAGACCAGGCCCCTTGATAGTCTCAGTGTATGACCATTGAGGAAGGACTGGACGAACTTTCCGTTGCAGTGAAGGCAAGGATTCCTGAAATCTACGACTGCATCCGGGCGAGACTGCAGTATACGTACGAAGACTATTCCGCCGCGACACGTAACTCGTCCCTCACGGAGGCAGAATCGGAAACCATCACAGCTTCCCTGCGTGATGTCCTCGAATACATCGGTCAAGGGCGGGTCGGGGCAACCAGGGCTTCCAATGAGACTCTCCGGGAGGTGAGGTTGGCGGCACGGGCCGGCGTGGACTTGCATCACCTGCTCCGGGGATCCAGGGCGGCTCAGGCCACTTTGTGGGAGTTTCTACTTGAGGAGGCGCACCGAATCATCACCGATCCCGTTCGAAGGTCCAAGGTCCTGAGGCATGCCAGTGCAAGCCATTTTGCCTGGAACGATAGAGTTTCTGCGTCCATCATCGAGACATACCAAATGGAGAGCACTGCATTCTCCAGGCAGAGTCAAAACCGGAGGAAGCTTTCGACGCTGAGGGCTCTCCTCGCTGGACTGCCAATAGATTCGACAGTTTTTTCCTATAACCTTTCAGGCCGGCATCTTGCTGCGGTTGTGTCCGGTGACGGTGTGGAGGCTGTGGCTCGGACCCTCGGCAGCGCATCTAGGATCCGTCCCCTTGTTATCACAGCCGAGGATGAGACCGGCTATATTTGGGCCGAGTGGTCGAGTCGATTGCCGTCACCACGGCAGGTTGTCCTGTCAAGTGACCTACCGAAGGACACGCGGATTTCGTTTGGGACTTTGAGCGAAGGCTTGGATGGGTTCGTAGTTACGCACAGACGAGCGCTGGAGGCCGACTCGGTCGCCCAAAAACTGGGCACCCAGGTCACCTGGTATGAAGATGTCATGCTTGAAGCGTTGGCTACGCGCGATCTCGCTGCCGTTACTTCATTTATTTCCGACGAATTGGGGGGCCTCGGGTTGCACCAAGACCCCCCAAGTAGGTTAGTCGAAACTCTCGAAGCATATTTTGCTTCGGGCCAGAACGCGGCAGCGGCAGCACAGCGTCTGGGAGTTCACAGCCGTACTATCGCTTACCGTCTAAAACTCATCGAAGGCAAAATAGGTTCACGTGGCTTGCTCCGAGATGAACTGCCCGTCGCCATCAGGCTCTCGCGGATGGTCGAGGCTATGAAGCTGGAGCTCGGCGGGTTGGAGGATTCTCCCGGTCTCCCGCAACCCGCCCTCTGAGTGAACCCCTTTGAGGAGTCGCTGCCAGCCAGCGGCTTCTACTCCACCAAGAACCAGATTTCCTTGAATGGCTCGTGAAACTCCCAAGTAGACGTGTGTCCCTTCGGAAGGAATACCAGGTCGCCGGCGGTTACAGGGACCGGCTCCTGGGATGCAAGAGTTAGCGTTGCGGAGCCTTCGACAACGTAAATGATCTCGTTATCGGTGAGTTCATAAGTTGTTGTGCACGGCTGCGAAGTGAAGATACCCGTGCCGAATTGTGGAGAGGAAGTGCGTTCAAAGAGCGTGAACCCGTGCCCGTTCGGGCTTCCCTCATGGACGACTACACCGTCCGGCTGCCAGGATTCAAGCGGGGCGGTGCCCGTGCTGACTTTCCTGATCTTATCCATTGTGCGGCCATCCCTTCATAGCCGGGGGAGGTGTCTTTCCCGTCACTAGAACATCTTGGAGCCAGTCTGCCATGTCAAGCCTGGGCCTGATTCCCAGATTGTGGCAGCAGTGATCGCCGTCCTTTTCAACTACCAGGGTCAGGTGTTCTGCCGGGACCAGTTCGAGGACAGTGTCCACGAAGGACAGTGGAACTTCGTCGTGCACGCCGTGCAGAATGTATGTAGGGCATGCGATGTTTGGTAGGACGTCCCGGGTCTCCAGAGCAGCATGGACGTGCTGCCTTGCTTCCTCCAGAGTGTCAACTTTGGAGACGTACTTCCAGCTTTCCTTTGTCAAGGGAGTCTCAAGGTCCCAGTAGTCCAGGTCGGAGAATCCGCCCCAGGAAATGCACGCCGCCAGACGCGGTTCACATGCGGCCGACTTGAGCGCATAGTTACCGCCCAGGCTTCGGCCCAAAACTCCGATAGCTTCGTTCCGGATTGCTTCAAGTCCGATGAGTAGATCCACTACCGCTGACGTGTACTTTTCGTAGTCACCGGCAATCCGCTTGTGTTCAAACATTTCGCCCTGCCCAGGCCCGTCAAACGTGGCAGTAGCCATGCCCCGATCGAGCACCAGGTTTTCCATCTGGAAACTTTCCTCTTTGGTGCTCTCCAGGCCACCGAGCATGATGACCGCGGGGTGTGGTCCCTGGCCTTCCGGAATTCGCACGTAAACAGGCATCGGAATGCCGTCAACCACCAGTTCGTGTCGCTGTGCGGGCGGGGACAAGAGTGGGGCTGCTTTCTGGTATAGTTCAACTTTTCGAGATTGGCCCTTCTGTCGGCGCTCATCGAACCAAAGGAACTGGGCGTACTGGGCGCACAGCGCCGCTGACATCAGGAGCTCACCGGCGGACAGGTCGTGGCCCAGGGCCACTTTACTTTCCGCTTCCTGCTCGTACTCATTTGCGAGATTCATCCAGTAGTCAAACCAGGTAATCTCCTTAGGCCTATCGCGGGCACCCACCATGTCCGAGTAGGAAACGCCGTCGAGGATAAGGCGTCCCCAGTTCAGCATTTCATCTTCAGGTTTCACTTGCGAAGTTACAGTCATACTGCCGTCTCCCTAAATTCAGACTTCCGTGACCCCGCACAAGGGGTCTGCGGAATGATCTTGCTATGGAAGCGGCGCGAGGGCGCCTACTAACTGCGGATACTTAGGCGGTGTTTTTGTCAATGCCTGAACATCCGGGCTTCCCGGCCCGGTGACATACTGAGCCCATGATGGCAAAGGCTAAAACGCTCATCCCTGATACCGGCACGGCCGACGCGGACAAGGGCAACAGACAGGCATGGATAGGCCAGGAGGTTCTGCGGCGGGAGGACCGCCGGCTCCTCACTGGATCAGCAACATTTGCTGGCGATCTGGGAGTGCCCGGGCAATTGCATATGCGCATTGTCCGTTCGACACAGGCCCATGCGCGGATCGTGTCCATAGACGTCACTGAAGCCGCAAAGACTCCGGGCGTACGAATGGTTGTCACGTCTGAGCACACGCGGCATTTGGGTTCCATCCTCTTGGAAGAGCTGGGATACCACGAGATTTACGAAAATATTGAGGACTTTAGCCACCCCGTTCTGGCAGTAGACAAGGTGCAGTATGTGGGGCAGCCGGTGGTTGCCGTACTTGCCGTTGATCCCTATCTTGCCGAAGACGCGGCCGAACTGGTCTCTATCGAGTACGAGCCGCTCCCGGTCCTCCTGGATCCGGAAGAAGCGTTGACCGGTGAGATTGAGCTTTTTCCGGGGCGTGGCAATGAAGGTGCACGCATTAAAAAGGCCTACGGCGACATTGACCGGGCCTTTGCCGAGGCCGAGCACATCATCCGCCACAAGTACGTTACGAACCGCCATTCCGGTGTACCTATGGAGCCGCGGGCCGTAGTGGTGCAGCCCGACCCGGCAAGGGACACGTTATTCATCTGGGGCACAGTGCATGTGCATGACAACCGCAGGATCATCGCCAAGATGTTGAATCTTCCCGAGGTCAATGTCCGGATGAAACACGTAGAAATCGGCGGCAGTTTCGGGGTGAAGGGCGGAGTCTTCCCGGAAAACGTCGTTGCAGCATGGGCAGCCCGCACATTGGGAGTCCCGATCAAATGGACTGAGGACCGCGCCGAGCACATGACATCCACGTCCCATGCTCGGGAAATGGTGCATAAGCTGGAACTCGCGCTCGATGCTGAGGGCAAAATTCTGGGCATGAAGGACGAAATTTTCCACAACCATGGAGCCTATTTCAGGCAAGCCGAGCCACTAGTCAGCGACATTACCGCCGGCATTGTGTTCGGCCCCTACCGGGTTCCGGCCTACGATGCTACCCTGCACGCCGTCTTCACCAACAAAACACCTGTCGGCGCTTATCGCGCACCTGGACGATATGAATCCACTTTTGCTCGTGAGCGGATCTTCGATCTGGCATGTGAAGAAATCGGTCTCAGTAAGGCGGAGTTCCGGCGGCGAAACCTTCTTACCACGGAAGACCTCCCGTGGACGCCTGGTCTCGATATCGTCCACGAGCCTTACCACTTCGACTCGGGAGATGTAGTAAAGCACTTCGGCGAAGCGCTGGAGGCGGCAAACTTTTCGGAGTGGATTGAAGAATCCAAACGACTGCGGGCGCAGGGCCGGAAAGTTGGCGTAGGCCTCGGCGTGCTTATGGACAAGGCAGGGCTGGGGCTTTTCGAAACAGGTGGTGTCGAAGTCAGCCGCGCAGGCCGCGTTACGGTCAAGACCGGAGGTTCTTCGGTCGGACAGGGAATCGAGACAGTTCTGGCCCAGATTGTCGCCGAAGAACTACAGATCGCTCCCGAAAACATTGACATCGTCCATAGCGACACAGAGCTCATTCCGGACGGCGTCGGCTCCTGGTCCAGCCGTTCAACTGTTCTCGCTGGGGGTGCTGCCCGCAAGGCGGCGCTTGCAGTGGTGGATAAAGCCAGGCGTCTGGCAGCTGAGATGCTCGAGGTTGATCCGGAAGACCTCGAATTGGCGGCAGGCAGTTTCAAGGTCAAGGGCACTGATCAGCAAATTACGCTGTACGAGATTGCGGCGGCGAGGGACCCTTTCACGGCTAGGGCGGACAATGATGAGCCGGGCCTCGCGGCGGACGCGGTCTACGTGAACAACGCCATGAACTACCCGTACGGGGTGACGCTGGTGCAAATCGAACTAGATCCTGGCACGGGCGGCCATAAGATACTTCGCTTCTCGACCTCCACGGAAGCAGGGCGTGTAATTAACCCGCTGACCACAAGGGGTCAGATCATTGGTGCCGCTGTGCAAGGCATTGGAGGCGCCCTTTACGAGGAGTTCCTCTACGAAGAGGACGGACAGCCAATTACGACTTCGTTTATGGACTACCTGTTGCCGGGCGCGCAGGAGATGCCGAACGTCGACTGTTTCGTAACTGAAGATGCCAAGTCGCCAGACAATCCCTTTGGCGCCAAGGGCCTTGGCGAAATTGGCATCATTGCCGCCGGCGCGGCAATCGCTTCCGCGGTAGATGATGCCATTGCCGATGGCATCCACACGGACCGGCTGCCAGTCACTCCCGAGCAGATCTTCACCCGCTGTCAAGGTTTGAACAAAGCACAACTGTAACTTGTGGCATCCGCCAGTGGGACAACTTCGCTGCTCTTACGAAACTGAACATACAACCCGGCGGGTAATCCAAGACACACATGAGAGGTCAACTGATGACTAAAGTTCGACACGTATTTGCATGGCGCGTAGCCGAAGGAAGCAACCAGGAGGAGATTGTTGAAATTCTCAACACCCTTCCGCCGCGTCTGGGTTTCATTCAAGGCTGGGAGATCGGCACTCATTCGGGCGACCCTGGCGATAACGGTGCGCCGTGGGATGGTGTCCTGATTTCTGATTTTGCAAGCTGGGCTGATCTGGACAAGTACTCCACCGATCCCTTTCACCTTGAGGTAGTTGCGACACTTATGCCGATGTTCGCGGACAGGGCTGTAGTGGACTACGAAGTTGAGGCGTTCTGATGAGCCAGACTGCTGACGTGAAGGTAGGGATTAGCCCTTGGGGCCCCGACGACGAGAGGGGAGCATTAAACCTCCTCGACGAGTCTGTTCGGGCAGACGTTCTTCAGCGGGCGGACCCCTCGCGGGTTTATGACCTCAGCGTTGACTATTTCGTAGGGATGCCCAGCTTTCAGGGAGCTGGCGATCCCAGCTACCAAATCTTCATGAGCCACACCCCTCAGGGCACGGTGGTGGATAACCTCAACGGTGTCGGCGAGGCTGTCAACAGGCACGTGTGCTACTCCGGAGATGTTGTATTCATGTATACCCACACCGGGACTCACATCGATTCGCTGAACCACTTCGGCGTCGACGGACAGATCTATAACGGGTACAAACCGGAAGAGAATTTGGGCAGTCGGACCTGGACCAAGGGTGGAGCGGAGACGATTCCCCCAATCATCACCCGCGGCGTGTTGCTGGATATTGCTGGCCTAAAGAACGTAGAGTGCCTGCCTGATTCCTACGCCATCACCACTGCAGATATTGAAGAGGCACTGGAAAAAGCGGGCCTCGTATTGCAGAGAGGGGATGTTCCCTTGGTTCGTACCGGACGTATGCGTCATTGGCCGGATGGAACTAAGACTCTTGGAAACCCTCCGGGACTGAGCTTGGATGCTGCCCGCTGGCTTACAAGCCAAAACATTTCTGCAATTGGTGCTGACCAGGAATGCGTGGAGGTAGGCCCGTCGGAGCATGAAGACAACTGGCTTCCCGGGCATACCCACTTCCTTGCGGAAGCAGGTGTGCCCATGGTGGAACTGTTGAACCTGGAGGAACTGGCAGCGGATGGAGTAAAGGAATTTTGCCTGATCGCTGCTCCTATCCGTCTTCGGGGAGCGAGCGGCGCCCCAATGCGTCCGCTCGCCATGGCATTAAGGAAGGACGCATGAGCCCGACAACCGAACGTATTGCGGTAGTTGGAGGTTCGATATCTGGGCTAACGGCAGCGCTGATGCTTCGAGATGCGGGCGTTGAGGTCGATGTCTATGAACGGTCGCCCCAGCCCCTCTCGGGCTTCGGCACTGGCATTGTCGTCCAGCCGGAGCTTGTTCGTTACTTGCTGGAGCAGGGTGTCGAGCTGGACTCGATCAGTGTTCCGTCGTCATCCATGGAATATGTCGACGCACTGACTGGAGAAAGCTTCGGGTCCGTTCCTGCAGACTGGCGCTTCACTAGCTACGACTCGATATACGGAGCGCTTTACGAACTGTTTGGGCCGGAGCGTTACCACACCAGTAAGTGCCTCGTCGGTCTCAACCAGGATTCCGACGCCGTACAGTTGCGCTTTTCAGACGGTACCCAGGCCGAGGCGAACTGGTTGATCGCCGCTGACGGCGGAGCATCAGTAGTTCGCAAACGCCTGCTGGGCATTGAACCGAAGTACGCAGGATACGTCACCTGGCGAGGGGTGCTCCAGCCGGGCGAAGTTTCCGACGATGTGTGGAACTACTTTAACGACAAGTTCACGTATGGGCTTCTGAATGATGGTCACCTCATCGCTTACCCCATTCCGGGCCGGGAAAACTCAGAGTCGCCGCGTTTGAATTTTCAGTGGTATTGGAACGTCCCTGAAGGAGCTGACCTCGACGAACTCATGACGGACGTTCGCGGCATCAGGCTCCCAACGTCTGTCCACAACAACTCACTGAATCCGCACAATCTGCGTCAGTTCCATAGCAAGGGTGAGCGTCTCTTCGCGCCTTTCAGGGACCTCGTACTCAAAGCTTCATCCCCATTTGTGACTGTTGTTGCAGATGCCACTGTCGAGCGCATGGTTCATGGCCGTGTTCTGTTGATTGGAGACGCGGCGGTGACCCCAAGGCCTCACGCTGCTGCGGGTGGAGCTAAAGCCTGTGACGACGCACGTACTCTTGCAGAAGTCTTTACGGAGAACGACAATCTGCAGGAATCCCTGCAGAGGTGGGAAACCAGGCAACTGCAGCAGGGGAACGCCTATCTCCAGAAAGTGAAAAGAATGGCGTCCCGTCTACAGCACGGGGGTAGCTTTGAGCCTGGAAACCCCGACTTCGCATTTGGGCTCCCCGCAGTGGATGAACCATCCGTAGTCAAGAACTTTTAAGGAAAACCGATCATGGAGATGACTAACACTTTCACCGTGCCTGTCCCGCCGGACGAGGCGTGGCCCGTCCTGCTGGACCTGCAGCGAATCGCGCCTATGCTTCCCGGCGCTTCCATCACCAGCGTTGACGGTGATGAGTACGAGGGCAAGGCGAAGATCAAGGTCGGCCCGATTACGGCCGAGTATGTTGGCGTTGCCCGTTTCATTGAGGTCGATGAAAAGGGACGGCGCGCAGTAATCCAAGCTCGTGCCAAGGATGCTCGTGGGCAAGGGAACATGTCCGCGACCATCACCGCACGGCTTGAGCCTGAGGCCAATGGCGCAACCGTCATTGTTCAGACGGAGCTGGACATGACTGGAAAAATCGCTCAGTTCGGGCGAGGTGTGATCAACGAGGCGGCTACGGCCATCCTTGGAGTCTTCGCTCAAAGGTTGGCTGTGGAGATGACTTCAGGAAGCGAGTCCCGGAGCGAAGCATCGACAGAGCTCTCAAAAGCTGACGGAGCCGCAGGAAGGGAACTAAAGCAGCCTGGTCAGGCGGAACCCGAAGAAGCTCTGGACCTCATTAAGCTGGCGAAGGAAACCCGCGCCGCTAAAAAGGGCACTGGCACTCAGGTCGAGGTTCCCGAAGTAGGAAAATGGCTCCCTGCAATTATTTCTGTCGTTGCTGCACTGATTGCAGTCTTCTCGGCAGGTGTTGCGGCCGGAAGCAACCGAAAGTCCTGAATCGATGAATGTTCGTGGATTGGTCCCAAATAGCGGGCAGCTTGACGTCTCAGCTGTTCAGGTGAGCTTTGATTCGACAGAGCTCCTCGAGGACAGGATTTCGCGTACGCAGGACTTGATTTCTGGCATCGACAAAGCGGACCTGATCGTTCTGCCTGAACTCTGGCTTCATGGCGGGTTCTCCTACGACAGCTGGCGAACGAACGCGATCTCGCTGCACAGTGAGGTGTTCACCTTCTTGTCCAAAATGGCCAGGGAAAAAAAGGCCTGGCTGCATGCCGGCTCTTTCATGGTGACGGAGCAAAGCAGTGCCGCTTCTGACATGTGGAATACATCGGTTCTTTTTGACCCTGCAGGATCCATCCGTGCCACCTATAAAAAGATCCATCGATTTGGATTTTCCGACGGAGAGCCAAAGCTGATAGCAGCGGGAGACGAGCCCGTGATCGTGGAGCTGCAGACGGAACGCGCGACGGCCATCACTGGGCTTAGCACATGCTACGATCTTCGTTTTCCTGAGCTGTATCGGCATATCGCAGCGGAGGGTGCGGCGCTAAATGTGGTACCGGCCTGCTGGCCACTTTCGCGAGTTCAGCACTGGCAGACCCTGGGGCGCGCGCGGGCAATCGAGAATCAGACCTTTGTCGTCCAGTGCAACATGACAGGATCTGACCAGAAGGTGGAGTTGGGTGGTCACAGTCAGATCGTGGACGGCAACGGAAATATCTTGGCGCAGGCAGAGAAAGAGGAAACCGTTCTCAAGGCGCGTCTCGATTTCGATTCGTTGAACGATCTGCGCACTTCTTTCCCGGTGCTTAACGACCGGCGGGCAGATATCTGGGTTGCTAAGGGTAAGACTATGGTCGTGAGCAACCTGCAGGAATAGCAAGGGGGCCACTTCGAGCGGTCCGGCTTCGGGGTGTTCTGCCTTGTCGATAGGGCGGGGCATCCCGGAACCGGCTGTTCTTACGTTTGAGTACGACGGTGGACCCTCGTCGACTGCTTGTATGCAGTGTCTGCATAAATTCACATCGCCATAAGCCGCACTCCACGACCTCTAAAACCGACTAGCAAGGCGAAACAATGAGTAACGACAATGTGACCAAACCGGAAAGCCCCGGTGAGATGGCGGCGCGGCTTAAGGCAGTCAACTACTTGGCTGACGAGGGTCTCTCCACCACCGTCTTTCTATCTGTTGCCATGAATAAGCCGTTGCTTGTTGAAGGTGCTCCCGGCACGGGCAAAACCTCCTTGGCTGAAGCTTTAGCTAAGATGCTGGGGATCCCGTTGATCCGACTGCAGTGTTACGAGGGCATCGAATCGACCCAGGCGCTCTACGACTGGGATTTTTCACGTCAGATTCTGTACTTGCGATCACTGGAAGCAGCAAATTCGGCAACGAGTGCGGAGGAACTAGAGCAGTCCCTATACACCGAACGGTTCCTGCTGCCACGACCAATTCTTCGGGCCCTGCAGGGGGGGCCGGCCGTTCTTCTCATCGACGAAGTTGACCGGGCGGACGACGAATTTGAAGCCTTCCTCCTGGAAGTGCTCGCGTCAAACCAAATATCCATACCCGAGTTGGGCACTATCACCGCTACTGTTCCACCCATCGTAATCCTGACCTCCAACCGGACTCGCGAGTTACACGAGGCTCTGAAACGGCGATGCTACTTCCATTGGATCGACCATCCAGAGCCGGCCCGCGAACTGGAAATTATCAGGACCCGGCTGCCCGGCATGGACGAGAAGCTGGCGCAGCAGGTGGTCGACGTGGTTCAGTCCTTGCGCAACGAGGGACGCTTGAGGCGTTCCCCTGGGGTAGCCGAGGCGCTCGACTGGGCCCAGGCTTTGAACCGCCTTGGCGGGCAGGACATCGACGCCGACAGTGCAGGCTTAACTATTGGCGCCCTCTGCAAAGACCAAGACGACAGGGAGCTGATCCTGAGCACCTTGAGAACCATCTTTCCTACCTAACGTGAATGGTGTTGGCGATGCACTCACAAGTAGGGTTGAAAATTTTCTATGGCTTCGTAGGAGCGCTTAGACATGAGGGGATGACCGTAGGGGCAGAACAGGTCGGCCTTTACCTTGAGGCCCTAAACGTTCTGGATCTCCAGCGTCGCAACGAGGTTTTTTGGGCCGGACGCGCTACGTTGTGTAAGAGCAGGTCGGACTTTGAGACTTACGACCGGGCGTTCCGCTTGTGGTTTTCATCCGAGCCTCCGGTACCTGTGCCCCTTTCGGAGAGACAGGAAGCAAGCCTGCCCGACGCAGCAGGCGGCGACAGCCCTCAGCCGGAACTTGAGCAACAGATTGCACTGGCTAGCAGGGATGAATCCCTGCAACACAGAGATGTGGCCCTCATGTCGGCGGAGGAAAAGAGGTACCTTGTAGAGGCCTTTGCTGCTCTGCCTATTAAAGCACCGCTAAGAAGGGCTCGTTACAAGCGGACCCATCGCCACAAGCGCATTGATCCGGCACACACTGTCCGAGACCACCTAAAAAGAGGCGGCGAACCAGGCCAACTGCAGTATCGCTTCCGAACGAAAAAGCCCCGCCGAGTTGTCTTGATTGTGGATGTTTCGGGATCCATGGAAGCCTACGCTGATAGTTTTCTTCGCTTCGGTAATCGGCTTTTAGCCACCAACGCCGACACCACAGAAGTATTTTCCATTGGCACACGCCTGACCAGGGTGACGGCGGCGTTGCAGCACCCGGATCCGGAAGTGGCGCTGTTGGACGCAGGATTCGCTGTGCCGGATTGGTCTGGAGGCACCCGGCTGGGCGAAGCCCTAGAGGCCTTCATCGCCCTCTGGGGACAACACGCAATGCTCAGAGGGTCTGTAGTTGTGATCGCAAGTGATGGCTGGGAACGTGGGGATACCAGAGATCTTGCGCATCAGGTATCCCGTCTCCATCGCCTGGCCCATCGTGTTATCTGGTCCAACCCCCACCGGGGAAAATCTGGATATGAACCTATACAAAGCGGCATTAAGGCCGTTCTCCCGCACATCGATGCCCTGGTCGCGGGCCACACCATGGCTGCTTTCAGGGACCTAGCAGATCGGATAGCAAATGCGTGACGTTATTGAAGCAGTGGCAGAGTGGACGAGGCGCGGAGAAACCTTCGCCCTCGCCACCGTCGTCAGCACGTCTAAATCTGCCCCGCGGCCGGCGGGCGCTGCGATGGCTGTAAGCACCGCTGGGGAAGCCGTCGGCTCAGTTTCCGGGGGCTGCGTTGAAGGAGCTGTTTACCAAATCGCGCAGGATGTCATCGAAGACGGTACCCCTGTTCTGCAACGCTTTGGTTATAGCGACGATGACGCTGTAGCGGTTGGACTAACCTGCGGCGGAATAATCGACGTCTTCGTTGAACGAGTCACCAAGGAAAGTTACCCAGAAATCAGGACGATCGTCCAGGACGTCCAGAACGGTAACCCTGTTGCCACAGCGACCGTCGTCGAACATGACCAGCCTGAAATACTGGGAAAGCGGCTGGCGGTTTGGCCGACCCACGCTGTAGGCAGCCTTGGCAGCAATATGCTGGACCATGCAGTGGCTGACGATGCAAGGGGCCTGCTGGCTTCCGGCGAATCCAAGGTGCTCACCTACGGTCCCCGAGGAGAACGCATGGAAACGGGCGCGAAGGTCTTTGTTTCTTCCTATCAGCCGAAGCCCAGAATGATCATTTTTGGAGCCATCGATTTTGCCGCCGCAGTCGCGCGGGCCGGGTCAATGGTCGGATTTCATGTGACCGTCTGCGATGCCCGCCCAGTATTTGCGACCGCCGCCCGTTTTCCTGGAGCTGACGAGGTGATCGTAGCGTGGCCTCACGTTTACCTTCAGGAACAAGTTTCGGCGGGAAAGGTGGACAACCGAACGGTCATTTGTGTTCTCACCCATGATCACAAGTTCGACGTCCCTGTCCTGGATATCGCTTTGCGGCTGGAAGAAGAATACAGGCCCTCCTACATAGGTGCCATGGGTTCTCGAAAGACACATGAGGACCGACTCAACCGCCTCTTGGAGGCTGGAGTAATGGAGAAGCAGATTGCCGAGCTTCATAGTCCGATCGGACTTGATCTCGGCGGTCGGACACCGGAGGAAACAGCAGTGTCAGTTGTGGCAGAAATAATTGCGAAACGGTGGCAAGGGACTGGCCGCCCTCTGCGCGATTCGGCTGGCGCTGTGCACTCGGACCCGGCCTAGCCATGCCGCACCTAAAAGAGTCGGCTACGCAACCTTTTGAAGACACCCGACAGTGGCAGGCGTTGGTGGCAACCAAGGCCGTGGTGGTTTCAAAGTCAGCGGAAGACCGCACACCCAGCAGACTTGACGAAGGCCAGCTACTTGATTTGGAAATGCTAGGGGAGGGCGACCGGATCCAGGTAATTGAAGATTACACGTCACGCTACTCCGGCGTCGTGGAAACGAGTGCTCCTTCCCTTGGGATTATCTGGATCCGCTTAGAAGGGCTGGGGGAGAGAAAGCTAATCCTTTGCACTGACTATAGGCTGCGTCAGAATCGCACCAGGCAATGGGACCTGACAGTTTTTTCATGCGGCGCATAGGAACCCCCCGCAGGAGGACAGGGATTTGGCGCGGGTAACGGGCTTATTGCTGGCAGCCGGCGCCGGAACACGTCTTGGGCGTGGTCCTAAGGCACTCCTGCCGTACCGCGGCCGCACTCTGGTTGAGGCAGCCGCTCACACGCTGCGTGCCGGCGGATGTCAGGAGGTTGTGGTTGTTCTTGGAGCGGATGCACAAGCGGTTAGCGCCGAAGCAGACCTTGAACCGTATCGGGTGGTGGTGAACTCCCACTGGTCCTCAGGTATGGGAAGTTCCTACCTTGCCGGTGATGCCGAAGCACATCCAAATAACCACCTCCTCGTAGCTCTGGTAGATCAGCCAGGGCTTACCGTCGCCATTGTTCATCGGTTACTCCTCTCCCATCGGCCGAGGCGCATTACTTCGGCTGCGTATCGCGCCATGGAAAACGATGGAGTGCTCCGTAGGGGTCACCCCATGGTGATCGATGCGCAACTCAGGTCAGCGGTGGCTAGCACTGTTAGCGGGGATGCGGGGGCTCGGGTTTTCTTGCAGCGGAAACCGTGGCTCGTAGACCTTGTCGATTGCAGTGATGAATCCACTGGCGAGGACATCGACACCATAGAGCAGATGAATCGCCTGTTGTAGGTCAAGGTGCTGCAACCCATGTTCGGTAGGTACTTTGGCGTTGGGAGAGCACGCCTGAGTCGGTGAAGTAAGGAAGTTCTTGCGTGGCATTACTACCGCTTGACTATGTCAACCTTTTTTGGCCCCAGCGTGACGGTTATTCCTGGCCCCACTGAGGAAACTGTAGTTGCCTGGTCCCGCGGGTGCCCTACGGTCAGGGGTCCTTCATGTACCAAAGGTCCGCTTCGGAATCAATCCGCTGACCGATCGACAATCGGACGCAGGAAGGCCCGTTTGGGTGTGGGGTATGCCGGACGGACGCCTATTTCACCAGGCGTTCAAAAGTTGAGGACCTGGATGGCGCTGGAGCCATCGCTATAGGTCACGTGAACGGGTACGCCTTGATCAGTGGCGTTCTGCAGCTCGTTTCCAGGTAGCCAAAAAGCGAATTGGCCTTTGGCTACGGTTGCGATCACTTCTTCCTTGTCGGCTTTGGTGTATGAGAGGCCTCTGACATCAGTTCCGACGCGACCTGACGCGATCGAGATGGGGTTGTCCGCGATTGTTCCGGTTCCGAGTTGAGTAGCAGCGATGCCTCGGGCTGGGAGGTCGGTGACATTAGTTGGTTTGCCGATGGAACCGATCATCCCTTTGCGGAACCAGGCTGCTGTGGCGTCGGTGGTGCATGTTGCTTCAAAGCCATCAGTTCCGCTGAGGACGACCGTGACCCAGGCGCCACGCCGCTCGGCGATGGCTACCTCCGCTGCGGAAAGTTCGGCTGAGTACATGCCTCCACCTACATCTTGTTTCGAGTGACGGCAGTCTGAGACAGCGTTGTCACGTTCTGAGCCAATAAGTGTCCCGGGTGCTGCCGTCCACGTCGCGAAGGCCGGGTCACCGCCTGAGAGCGCCGGCATGATGACAAATCCGGCTGTGACTGCAGCAGCCAGGCCTGCAAGAGTAAGCGCGCGTCGGCGGCGGTGGGTCTTGGGTTTATTCAGCTCTTGACTAAATTGCATGGTGCTGTTGGAGGAAACGACTGGTTGAGAGCTGAGTATGCGGTTCAGGTCCGCTTCCGCCCGAGTAGGATCCGGCGGTGAGCTTTGTTCTGCTACGTCCATGGAACGCAGGAGCGTGTCGATTCGCTGGTCATTATTTTTCATAGCGTTGCTGCCTTTTCAGGTGATGCCGCCGGAGTCTCGGAAGCATGATGAGGGAGGTGGTCAAGGAGGAGCCGCAAGGCTCGTCTGGCGCGGGTCAATCGCAGACGGAAAGCCACTGGTGAGATTCCCAGGACTTTGGCTGCCTGTGGGGCGGCAAGGTTCTCAAACACGGCGAGTCCCAGGGCTTCCTGATGAACTTCCGAAAGAAGCTGCCACGCGCGGCTCAGATCGATACGATCGCCAACTAAATCGGCATGAGAACCGCTGAAGAAGTCAGTTGTTGTTTCAGCCAGCCGAACACCTAGCGCTTGACGTCTTTGTTCTCCACGGTGAGCATTCAGGAGGAGATTCCGCGTGATTCCGAAAAGCCACGCTCGGGCATCACTTTCATCCGCTGGTGCATCAGAGAAGCGTTTCCAGACGACGAGAAACGCCTCCGCGACCACGTCTTCCGCACTTGCCGGTTCCGCACGCCGCTGAACGAACCGCAAAAGGTCGGTGTATGAGGATTCGTATAGCGACCGGAAAGCGTCCGCCCTATCAGGGGCCCTCGAAAAATAGCTCATACCCTGTACCTGTCCGCCACCTACTTAAGTGTGTCGCCCGATGATGAATCAATTTTGGCAGCCCTCATCAGTCGAGATCGCAGGCTGGCTGCCGTTACAGCTCCGGCAACAAATAACAGGACTGCTTTAGACACAGCTAGATCGGCGCGGGCGCCGCAGTAGAGGATCCCTCGGGGGGCACTTGTACTCTAGGCTGGCCACCAAGAGAGCGGAGGCACCGGCAACCGGGCAGCCGGCATGGGTCCAGCGATTTAGCTCGCTGTTTGTTGGTTGAGGGTGTGGGCGAGGCGGTAGGAGTCGGTTCCGGTTTCGATGATGGTTCCGTTGAAGGTCAGCCGGTCCACGATGGCGGCGCAGAGACGTGGATCGGTGAAGGTTTTGGTCCAGCCGGAAAATGATTCGTTGGAGGCGATCGCAATGGAATTTTTCTCCTCTCGCTCGGTGAGGACCTGGAAGAGGAGTTCGGCGCCTCGGCGGTCCAGTTCCATGTAACCCAGCTCGTCGATGCAGAGCAGGTCCACCCGGCCGTACCGGGCGATGGTCTTGGCCAGGACCTTCTCGTCGGCGGCTTCGACGAGTTCGTTCACGAGCCGGGTGGCGAGGGTGTATTTGACTCGGTAGCCGTTCTCAGCGGCGGCGGTGCCGAGTCCGATGAGCAGGTGGGATTTGCCGGTCCCAGAGTCCCCGATCAGGCAGAGGGGTTGTCCTTTGCGGATCCATTCCCCGGTGGCCAGAGTATGGATGGTGGCAGGGTTGATGTTCGGGTTTGCATCGAAGTCAAAGTCCCCGAGCCACTTGTCCCGGGGAAAGTTCGCGGCTTTCACGCGCCGGATCGAGGAGCGCCGGTCCCGGTCGTCGCACTCGGCCAGCAGCAATTCGGCCAGGAATCCTTGGTAGGACAGTTGTTCCTTCCCCGCGACGGCGAGGGCTTCATCGAGGACCCCGCGGATGGTGGGCAGGCGTAGCCGACGGCAGGCCTGGTCCACGGCGGCGACCGCTGCCTGCTCAGTCAGGCCGCGCCGCCGGCGCAAGGTCGGGGTGATGGTGGTCGTCGGTGCGGTGGGGCTCATGAGATGTTCTCCTTCGACGCGGTTCCTGCAGGGTGTTCGGAACGTTTGGCCAGCAGCTCGTCATAGGCACGGACTGAAGGCAGTGGCCGGCTATCATGCGGCAGCCCGGCAATGACCGCGGCGGGGTCCATGAGCCGGCGTTGGGTAAGACTGACAACCCGTTGCACTTTCTCTTCAGCATGAACACCGGGATGACGGCCGGAGCTGGCCCCACCCGGCAAAGATGCCGTGGCATGTCTGCGGGCTTCGACCGCGACGACGTCGGCGCTGACCGCGCCAACTGCCAGCGCCGCACTGATCCCTGCATGAATGTCTTCGGCATCCATGGACCGGTGAAGGAGCAGGACGTCGATGAGTTCACGAGTCCCATCGGCGTCGCCGTTGACGCGGCGGGAGGCGGCCCAGAAGGCTTCGTGGGCGGACGTGAACGTCCCGGATTCCCGCGCCCTCGCCAAAGCAGTGGAACCGGGGAGAGCTCCGGGTTTGGTTTTGAGGACCTCGAGATAGTGGTCCAGCTGGACCGATTGTCCGGACCGGGCGGCGACCCGCTGATGCCTGGCGACCACTGTGCGGCCATCAAACACCACCACCTCGGACGCCCGCAGCGAGACCCGGACCCTCCGGCCGATGAACCGGGCCGGGACGGAATACTTCACCATCCGGACCGTGACCATCGAGGATCTATCGACCCTCGGGCTTAGTACCAGACCCGGATCGAATTCCTCCGTCGGCAACGGGGCCAGGAACGGCCGTTCAATCTCGAAGTCCTGGCCTATGGTGCGGATCCTGTCATTGATCCGCCGGTCCTCGTCATGGGCTTCCCAGGCCCGTATACGGTCGTTGAGCTCGTCCAGGGAGTCAGCGACCGGCATCGGTGAAAGCCGGTTGCGGCGGAACCAGCCCACCTCTCCTTCAACCCCGCCCTTTTCGTGGGCCCCTGCGATGCCAGACTGGCAATAGAAGGGATCGAAGCCGTAGAACGAACGGAACAACACCCACCGGTCATTCTCCCGGCGCTGCCGGCCCTGCCCGAACACTACCGCGGTGACAGCACTGGTGAGATTGTCGTAGCGGATGTGTTTGGTGGGGATGCCGCCCAGAACGTTGAAGGCTTCGATGTGCCCTTCGAGAAAGGCTTCTTGGGCCTGGGTCGGGTAGATCCGGTGGATGGCCCTGCCCGAATGGGATAACCGGAAGATGAACATGTGGCACTTCGTCTTCACGCCGTTCAGCACGACATAGACCTCGCCGAAGTCCACCTCGGCTTCTGCGCCGGGTGCGTGTTCCTGAGGAACAAACACCTCAACACGGCGGCCGGCCTCCACGTCAATCTGGGCCCGGCGGACCCTGACGTAATCACGCACCGTGGAGTACGAGAGCTCCTGCGCACCGTGCTCTTCGATGAGCCGGGCCAGGATCCTTCGTGCGGTATGGCGCTGCTTCCGCGGAGCCGTCGTGTCCTCGATCAGCATCGCGTCGATCGCGCCCTTGAACGGCTCCAGCCTCCAGGAGACACCTTGTCTCTGTTTGCGCTCCGGAGGGGCAGCTGAATCCAGTGCCTGCCTCACGGTTCTTCTGTGAACTCCGTGCCGGGCGGCCAACGCACGAACCGACAGGCCTTCAACCCGGGCGTCCCTTCGGATCCGCGCGAACAACTCCACTCTCGACTCCATCCAGACCAGCCTTCCGCCGCATCCATCCACTGATGAAATCCAACGTTGAAGGTGGGGCCACGAATAACCGTCACAGGTGCCCGGCGAGTCATGAAGTGGGGCCAGATATGACCGTCCTACCGGGGCCATCCAAACCTGTCACAGCCAACCGCTGTTGGATTGGTTGCTTGTGGCCCTATTTGGCCGTAGAGAGACTTGGTCTGGGCCAGCTTCGAGCGATGACCAATGGAGCTGGCTGGGATTGATGACCGGCCTACCGGCTGCTGCTAGCGGGCTTTGCCAGTCAAATACAAAGGGTCGAAGAGCTGCTGCCGAAACGGAAAGGGCGCCAGTGGAGATTACTTGTGCCCACGGGGGACTCGAATACCCTCGACAGGATGCATCGCAGTGAGAGCGCCCGCCTCTGCTCCAGCCGTGAAGTATTTTCGGTCCTGACCGGTCAAAGGAGCAAGTTAGTTGTGGCGAGGTGCCGATATCGGAATTGACAGGTCCTGGATAACCTTCTCTGAACATAGCAGCCGCGGGCCCTTGCCGCTTCTAGCTAGAAGCAAGTCCCGCGAAACGAATCATGTGCCTCCTCAGCCTGCAGGTGAAAGGCTATCATCTTCGACGCCAAGGGCGTCCGCAGCGTCCGCGACATCCACCCCGGTAAGTGCTGATCATTCTCCGGCGGCGCCTGCAGTTTGGACAAATCGAGGACCAGCGAAAAACGACGCGACCTAACTGCAGTCCCTCGCTTCGCAACTTCATTTGCACACGTGTCAAACGGGATGTACCTCTGGCTAGAGGGCGCATGTATAGTATCGGCGGCGTTGCGCGGGCGTGTTGAATACCGTTACGCACAGCACAGCCCCTTGCCTGCCCTTCCCCGACACATCAATCGGTCTCCGGAATGTTGCAAAATCTGCACGGATGCTCTTCGCAACCAGAACCGGCAGGCTCAAGTGAAAGGTAAGGGTGCCATCCCAGGCTGGGGACGGAGCTGACCGGTTTTGTGATGTGTCCGGCCGGAACTGTTGCTGTCATTATCGGACCTTTCTGTTCCTCAAGCCCAGGTTCTCGTGGACGAGAGGGTAAGGGGAGGGCTTAACTACAGGGACTTGACCTGCGCAAGAACAGGTATCAACCCATAGAAAGGTGCAAGTAAATTGGGTTACGGTTCTTGTTGCGCAGGGGTTGCCGTATCTCATGAAACCAACGACAACCCCTGTTCATCGAAGTTAGACGTTCCGGCGGCGGCAGTCATGATACCGAAAGCCAAAATTATGAGCGCTTTTTGTGTGATTCCTAGGACTCCCAGTGGGAACTGTTGATTTCAAAGGCAGAGGTTATGGATCGTAACTACCGGGAAGGGACGCCAACCTTGGTACGGCTCTCTTCCAGAAAAGCAGCTGGAATCGCACTTGACAGTAGGGTTCAGTCGGATTTGGACGAGTAGGACGGCCAGGCTTGAAACGCGAGCCAGAAGGCCGAAAAATCCGCTGAAGAAGCGATGTCTCGCCCTGTGACCTCTTTGATTCTGGTCAATCTGTAAGACAAGGTTTGACGGTGGATTCCGAGAGCGGCTGCCGTTTCATTCCAGCTGCGGTCGTGGGCAAGGAAGGCGAAAAGTGTTTCACGCAGAGCAGTCGATTTAGGATCTGCAGCCGCAAGCCCACCCAGCACTTGTTGAACAATGGCGCAAGCTTCCTTTTTGGAACGAGTAAGCAGCGATACAGGGACTCCGACGAAATCGGTCCATTGGTCGTTCGTCCCACCGGATGAAAAAACCTTTGCGGCCTCATCGGCAGCTGCTTTAGCATCCCGCAGGTCAAGGTAAGTTGACGATGCTCCGGCCCGGATGTCGAGGCGGCGGAGCAGCTGCCTGACCTCATTTCGGCTCTGCTCGGGCATTAGGACAAAAAACGAATTGCCTCCGGAGCCAGCCAGGATTGGCAGTGACTTGATGGAGGCGGCTCGGGCGACCTTGTTGCCGTCCTCTGCTGCCACTGCAACAAATTGATATCCCAGTGAAGTGCCGCCCGGGCCAAGCAGGGTCTCCAAGCCTTCCGGGCTCCGCCCTTCCAGGACGGACGCTAGCATTTGCGCGGAGCGTTCCGCACGGCGTCGAAGAGTCCTTAAAAGTTGACTCAAGGCGACATCCACCACTTGCAGGACGTGGATTAGCAGGAAACTGCTGACCTCCTCCCCGGGGTATTCCAAAATCATGAGCCGGGAGTCATTGTCCCCCGGGAGCGCATAGGTGCGTTCACGTGCCAAAGAGAGCATGGATTCCAGCGGTGTGCCCTCCACAATTGGGAGCCCTGTTTGCTCATCCAAGACTCTGAGCCCAGCCCTAAGAAGCGCCTGCAAATCATTCATCATCCGTACCGGATCAGTACGGGCGTAGGTGGACAACTGGTAGAGCTTGCTGAGCTTGAGTACTTGCATGGTTTGGGTAGTGGCCGTAGCAGCAGCAACTGTTCGCCCGATTGCGGCGAAGGGAGTGGCATCGTTCGTAAGAAGCACAGGAAAGGAGCGTTTCTCTGCTTCTTCGTATAGTTCCTGCGTGAGAGGGGGAAGACTTGGGTGATCCCCGAAGGCAACACCGGCAAGGCCGGCCTCGTCAAGCTTGCCAATAAAAGTCCGTTGTTCCTCGGCACTTCGTGGAACGCACAAACCCACGGTCATCAGTAACTCATGCGGACCGAGCCAGCGGTCGGGGTCACTCAACTCACAGCTATGCGCCCAGAGAACTTGCCGGTCAAGGCCGCCCGCGCCGGCAATTACCTTCGTACCCAGACTTTGGGCAGTAACAAGATCCCTGACCGTCAGCATTTGCTGTTCCATACGTGCATCTTAGTACTGGTGGATGAGGGAAGAATTAGTACTAAAGAACGAAGGCAGCCCACAATTTGTTCACTAGCCCAATTTCGGACCCCGGGAGCGGCTGCGTAATGTGTGGCCTTTGTAAGGGGAGTTAACGAATGACTTCGGCGGATCGACTCCCCTCATGGCTCGACTCCCAAAGCTGTGCTGAACGGTTCTGAGCCCCCCCTGGGAGCACCCTAGCGAGGACGTGACGCTTCTTTAAGCGATCCCTGCGTATCGATCGTCGAGGTTGACCGGCGGCTTCACTTGGTTTCTCCGTGAGGCGGGAGGGCGGTGCTCTCATTCGTGCGAGAACAGCAAGACTCAACCCCTTCTGGATAGCATCCTGCCGAAAGGCTGGGCCAGTTGGTGAGGCGCTGAAAAAATACCGGCGAACGACTCGGGCTGAACAAACAGATCAGTCGTGAACCAACCGCGTCGAAGTCACTATCGAGTAGGTGTAAGGACGCATCTTCTCACCCGCTGCCTTAACAAGGTTCTAAAGAAAATTACACTTACGCGTCGTAGCCGCTCCGTGGCCTCGACTCACCTGAAAGGCGTACAGCTTTGCAAACTTCTTGTGAAAACGCAGGAGCATCAGCAGGCGGTGGTTACGGCCCACCGACTCAAGATACAGCCCACGCAGATCTGCAGTTAGGGCACCTTACCGGCTCGCAGGTGATGGGACTTTCAATATCGTCCTTCATCCCCGCTGTCGGTCTTTCAGCAGTGCCAGCGTTTCTCGCCTCTTACACAGGGCGTTCCTCGTGGTTAGCGATGGCCGCTTCCGTCGTGGCTTTCACAATCATCGGGCTTTTTATCACCGTGTTCGCGCGACGGTATATCGGGACGGGGTCTCTCTATTCGTATATTCGCCACGTGTTCGGCTCGTGGAGTCCGCTCATTATCGCGGCAGCCATGGTGCCCGGTTACATAGTTGTAGTTATGGTTCTGGTCGTATCGCTGGGCCTGTATATCGGAAGTTTCCTCATGTCCGTGGGCCTGCCTAGCGCAGCAGGACCGGACACTCAGTTGGTTATCTATGTCCTGGCCGCGCTGGTGGCCATGGGTATCGCCTATCGTGGCTTGGATGTGTCCGTCCGGGCCAGCGTAATCCTCACAGTCGTTTCCGTACCGGTCATGTTGACTATCACCGTAGCAACCGCCTTCGCAGGAAATATCGATTTGCTGGGGCAAGCTAGCCTCAGCGATTTCACCTTCAACAGTTTCCTCCAAGGTTTAGCAATAGGTTCGACATTCTTCATCGGCTTCGAAAGCAGCGCAGCCCTTGGCGCTGAAACCCGAAACCCGACCCGCGCTATTCCTCGGGCGATCATGGTGGTTCCCCTCGTCCTCGGCACGGCCTTCCTTGCTGCCACAGTGATCCAGGTACCCACCCTTGTCGATTCCGCTGATCAACTTGCCCTTGGTGTCTCACCGAATGCGGTACTAGCTGAAGCAGCAGGGGTAGGCCTTTTGTCGAACATCAGTGACCTGGTACTTGCCGCTGCCGTCTTCGCCAGCCTCATCGGCTTCTTCAACTACGGATCGCGAGTTGTTGTCAGTGCTGCTTCAGACGGGCTCCTACCTTCTGCATTAACCAGGGTCAGCAAGCGCCACAAGAGTCCAGTGGCGGCTATTGGCTTCCTTGGAATTCCTTCGCTTGTTGGTCCCCCAGTGATGCTATGGCTAACATCAGCCGCGCCGCTGGAAATATATGGTTATATCGCTACGTTGTTGGTCTACTTCTGGGTAATTCCATACTTCCTCATCTGCATCGGCGGTGCGGTGTTGTTGAACCGCACCGGCCCTAGGAAGTCCGTTCTGGTCAACATTGGAGCTGTCCTGGCATCGGCTACTGTCCTTTGGCTTTACGTCAATGGAATCTTGTACCCCGTGGCGGGGCCGCTGAGCGCACTGCCTTATGTAATGATCGGGACGGTTGCCGTGTTCCTCATCGGCTTTGTGGCGTCCGTCCGGATTAAGAGGAAGACTGCGGTTTCCACGTAGGGGCCTCATTTGCACTACTAACTGCAGGCAGGCCACGGCGCTTTGCTTCAACTGCGGCGACGGGCAGCACTCTCCGAAATTGCCCCAAAGCCTAGAGGCTCCCGTCCAGTCCCCCTGGGCGGGAGCCTTTTCATTGCAACATCGCTCGTGATTCATATGGGCGGTGTACGGAGGCCTGCGATCTGCCGCATGGTCGATTACGTCTCAGAATCCGTCTTGACAGTTGCGCCACGCAATCCGCCACGGATGTAGAAGCCTTCATGAATCCGGCAGCCCGACCAACCTGGGCTGGCACGAGCGGTTTTATGGAAGCAGTTGCTATTCGGTCATTCCGCGCCATAGACGGTCGCGCGTCGTGCCCTCCCTGTTTGGGGAAGCCGACTGCCAACGATTTCAGGAGAACAGCACAAGGTGACTCGGTTTGGTGCCTGTGAGCATTTGGGCCAAGCCGGCTCCTTCGACCAGGTAATCGCGTGGCTCTGGCAGGCGGTGACGCCAGGTGTCAGCTGTGGGGCGCTAGTCTCGGTGTAGCGGGGCGACGGCAGCACGGCTCGCCAAGGGCCCCTATGCGCGTCGCCGACACCGGCGCAGTGTGGGCGTGACTAGGCATACGGTGAGGCCAGCACCCACACGTGCACAGAAAGCTCCCGCTTTCTCAGTTGTCAGCCTTCTGGAGTATGAAAACTATGATCTTTTCATACAAATACTGCATGGTCGCGCCGAATTTTGGGCCGTATGGTCGAGGCAGGATGCAGGTGCAGATGGCAGGGCTAAGCCTAGTTTTAGGCACTGTCCAAACCGTCCCTCCCCGCACGGGCACCCCAACGAACTAAATCTCCCAATAGGAGTCCTATGGAAAACGCCCAATTCCGCCAAGTAATTCTTTCACTCAGTTGCAGAGACAGGATTGGAATCGTTCATGCTGTCTCTGGGTTCCTGGTATCCCACGGCTGCAATATTCTTGCCAGTCAGCAGTTCGACGACAACGCAGAAGACAGATTCTTCATGCGCGTGCAGGTGTCCTGCCCAGCGGCCCTATCCGTTGGCGACCTGAAAAAAGCTTTTCTCGCTCTGGCCTCCACATTCGAGATGGAGTGGACGCTGGTTGATGCCGCCGATCGGCCCAAGGTTGCATTGCTCGTTTCCAAAGCTGAGCATTGCCTCAACGACTTACTCTTCCGTTGGCGCTCCGGACAACTTAAGGTGGATTTTCCGTTCATCGCCTCAAACCATACAACTCTCCAGCAAGTTGCAGACGCTCATGGCATCCCGTTCTTCCACATTCCAGTGACACCGGAAACCAAGCAAGAAGCAGAGGAAAAGCTCCTGGCTCTCCTGGCAGAACATCACGTGGATCTAACCGTTTTAGCCCGGTATATGCAGGTGCTCAGCGACGACCTTTGCCGCGAACTTTTCGGCAAGGCCATCAATATCCACCATTCATTTCTTCCCGGATTTAAGGGCGCCAAGCCCTACCACCAAGCATTTGACCGCGGGGTAAAGCTCGTCGGGGCGACGGCACACTATGTCACGGCCGAACTGGACGAGGGACCCATCATTGAGCAGGAAGTCCTCCGCGTCGGACATGAATACAGCCCAGCTCAACTAGCAGTGACAGGTCAGGACGCAGAGCGACTAGCACTGTCCCGGGCTGTTCAGTGGCACGCCGAACAGCGAATCCTCCTAAACGGCCACCGCACCGTCGTTTTCAAATAAGCACAACCATCCCGTGCCTGGGTCGTGCACTGACCTGAGCAGAAAAGAGGCCCCTAATGGACAGGCTTGTCGACCGCACAATCAGCGCGACGATGTTTACGGATACTTCTCACGACCCAATGCCGACGCACGTGCGGACAGTTGTGGTCGGTGGGGGAATCATAGGTGCAAGTATTGCCTATCATCTTGCAGCTGCAGGTGAGAACGACACTCTGCTCTTGGAAAGCAATGTCCTGGGCAGCGGCACGTCTTGGCATGCGGCAGGACTGGTCACAGGAGCCCGCGGCACCACGACTATGACGAAACTGGCCAAGTACGGTTTGGACTTTTACAGCCAGCTCGAGCAGATGTCAGGTCTGGACGTTTCATTTCAACGTTCCGGTTCCCTTAGCGTTGCGCGGACCGCTGGCCGCGTTGATGAGCTTCTATATGCAAAGGACGTGGCCGACCAGCAGGGGATACGGACTGAATGGCTGAGTCAGGACCGTTACGAGGAATTGTGGCCCCTGGCCTCCTCCTCAGGAGTCGCCGGAGCGCTCCTGCTACCTGACGATGGTCATATCAATCCCGGACACGCAACAGTGGCTCTCGCTAAACTCGCGTACGGCCTGGGGACCCAAATACGCGAAAACGTATCCGTCCAAAAAATCCTTCGCCAGGGTGATCTCGTCGTCGGCGTGCTCACGGACCAAGGAATCGTACACTGCGATCGATTGATTCTGGCATGCGGTTTGTGGACTCGGGATCTCGCGGCCACTGCCGATGTGAAGGTCCCCTTGTACGCTGCCGAACACATCCATGTCCGATCCGCAGAGATTGACGGGGCTGTCGCTGAACTGCCCGTATATCGGGACCTAGACAACAGCTACTACATCCGTCACGAGGCAGGGAGGCTCCTGGTCGGTGCATTTGAGCCTGACGGGCTTCCAAGGCCGCTTAAGGAAATCCCATCCAGCGGTTTCGCCGAGTTCGGGCCGGAATGGGAACACTTCGCTCCGATTAGAGCCAAGGCCGAAGCGGTAGTGCCGGCTCTTGCTTCAGCGGGATTCGATCGATTTCTGAATGCCCCGGAGAGCTTCACTCCGGATGCCAACTTTGCCGTGGGCGAAACCTCAGAACTTTCTAACCTCTTCGTCGCAGCGGGTTTCAACTCTCAGGGCATCATCTTTGCTCCCGGCATCGGCAAGGAGTTGGCCGAGTGGGTCATTTCAGGAACGCCCGGCTTTGACTCATCCTCGGTCGACGTACAGCGCTTCGCGGAACACCAAAACAATCGCAAGTATCTTAATGCACGAACCAAAGAGGGCCTGGGACGGCTGTACGCAATGCACTGGCCGAACCTCCAAATGGAGACGGGCCGCAACGTTCGTCGAACGCCCCTTCACGGGCGTCTGGCTGAGCTCGGTGCCTGCTTTGGTGAAGTAAACGGCGGCGAACGGGCGAACTGGTACGGGGACCCAGGAACGTCTCCCAATTATGACTACAGCTATGGACGTCCGACCTGGTTCGACCGCGTAGCCGAGGAGCATGAAGCGGCGCGTGAGGGTGTGGTCCTTTTCGATCTGAGTCCATTCGCGAAGTTCGAAGTTGCGGGCCCTGATGCCCTCGAAGTTTGTCAGATGGCAGCAACAGCAGACGTCGACGTTGAGACTGATAAAGCCGTCTATACGCTCTTCTTGAATGATCGAGCGGGAATCGAACTGGACGGAACCATCACTCGTCTCGGCCGTGACCGGTTCCTGATCGTTACGCCATCGTTCACGCAGCAAAAGACGGCCGCATACCTCAAACGAGTCGCACGGGGAAAAGCAGCCGCAGTGTTTGACTGCACGGCGGCTCTGGCAACCATCGGAGTCATGGGGCCCAAGAGCCGAGAACTTCTTAGCAGGGTTTCCCCAGAGGACTGGTCCGACGGGGCACAGAAATACACCCACGGACGCATGGTCGAAATTGCCGATGGCTATGCCTATAGTCTCCGCGTTAGCTTTGTTGGCGAATTAGGCTACGAGTTGTATCCGAGCGCCGATATAGCAGTGAACGTACTGGATGCGCTGTGGGAAGCAGGGCAGGATCTGGGAGTGAAAATGGCCGGCTATCACGCATTGGATTCACTGCGCAGCGAGAAGGGATTCAGGCACTTGGGCCACGATATCGGGCCTATCGATGATCCGTATTCGGCAGGCCTTCGTTTCACGATCTCCATGGACAAACCGGGAGGCTTCGTGGGCAGGGACGCCCTCCTGAAGCTCGATCCTGCAGCGCCTGACCATCGGACAGTGTATGTGGCCTTGGAAGATCCGGATCCAGTGTTCGTACATGACGAGACGGTCTACTGCAACGGCCTTCCCGTGGGACGCATGACGAGCGGCAGCTATGGCCACACCTTGGGACGAGCAGTCGGAATTGCCGCTATTGACCCTGGCGTAGACCTCTCGGGTGACTTTGAGGTCAAGTGTAAGGGACAGAATTACCCCGCGAAGGTCTCCCGGCGGCCGTTTTACGATCCCAAGGGCGAACGACTCCGCGGGTAGAGCCGCGTCCTTCAAAATCCCCTGAGATGAACTCAGATGTCGACAGGGCGGCTTATGGACAGCCGGAGTCTCACACGATCATTGAATGGAAGGCCCATGGCTAAGGACGCGATGCAAAAACCGGAGGGCCAATTGGCGAACACTGGCAAAATCCTTGACGGCAAGGCAACAGCTCTTGTCGTAAAAACTGATCTCGCAAGTCGCGTTGCAGCGTTAAAGGACCTTGGCAAGACGGTTGGGTTGGGTACAGTTCTCGTCGGCGATGATCCGGCAAGCCATTCATACGTGGCGGGGAAGCACAGAGATTGTGCTGAAGTGGGAATTGCATCCATTCGTAGGGATTTACCGTCCACAATTTCTCAAGGGGAATTGGAGAGCGTACTGGATGAGCTGAATGAAGATAGCCGAACCACAGGCTACATAGTTCAGCTGCCGTTGCCCCCGCACATCGACCAAAACGCTGTCTTGGAAAGGATAGCCCCTCAAAAAGATGCTGACGGTCTCCATCCGATCAACCTTGGAAGACTCGTACTGAACGTCAGCGGGGATCTTACTTCTCCTCTGCCCTGCACCCCTAACGCAATCGTGGAGCTGCTGACCAGACACGGGATCTCTCTCAATGGTTTGGAGGTGCTTGTCGTCGGTCGTGGAGTGACAGTTGGTAGGCCCCTGGGTCTGCTGCTAACACGGCGCGCGTGCAATGCAACTGTCACTTCAGCCCATACCGGATCCGTTGATCTGCCTAAGCTGCTTAAGCGTGCAGATGTTGTCGTGGCCGCAGCCGGGGTACCGGGTATGGTGCAAGGCAAAAACCTCAAACAGGGGTCAATCGTCTTAGACGTCGGAGTATCGCGGAACACTGATGCCAGCACCGGCAAGGCCGTCCTTAACGGAGACGTTGCTGCCGACACTTTGCGTGTTGCCTCCTGGATCTCGCCCAATCCCGGCGGAGTGGGTCCTATGACGCGGGCGATGCTCCTTGCCAACGTTGTTGAGGCGGCCGAACGGGACCTTCTTCTTAAATGAAATTTCGGAACGCGTGCGGGACGGTGGCGGTTCGGGCAGTTCGTTGCGAATCACGTTGGCGAAGCCGCGGAACGGATCAAGCGCCAAGGTTTTGATGCCTGCCGTAAATTCCCCTCCCTGTTCTTTGAGCCAGTCCGTGTAGGCCTTACCGGAACGGCCCGGAACAAGGTCCAGCAACTTGGCGTGGACCACACCTTGGGGTCGCGGACGTGATCCATGACCCTGGTGTCCATACCAGCGCCAGGTGGTCCGGTATGGGATCAGACGGGCTCGTCAACGCCGAGAGCGTCCACTCCTGTCAGCCTGCCGGCCGTTGTGATCCGCCGGGCGGCTTCTGCCTTGATGGCGTCCCAGGCAGTGTGCCAGGAGACGCGGAGCTGGTGGGCCAGGGCGGAGACCGAGGTGTCGAAACGCTGCAGGCCGTCGGCCGCCCATGTCACGGTCCTGGCAGTGAGTTCTGCCCGGGGCCAGGCCAACTCGTGCTCTTCGGTGAACGCGGTTCTTGGGCGATCCGGGTCCGGGCACCGCCAGACTCGCTTGGCCCGGAGCAGTCGCACCGGACGGCCGAAACACGGGTGTCATGGAGCCGGACGGTCGGCGGCCATGCCCGATCGCGACGATGCCGCAGTCCGGACTGCCACTGACAGTTTGTGCTGTCTCCACGCGCAGAACCAGGCCGGTCCCGGCCGCTGTGACAGAGCAGACGTGGATACCTTCCACATCAAGAAGGGCGTCGGCCCGCTCGCACCGCCCGGGCAGGAAGTAGCATTGGGCATAGCAGGGTCACTTTGTTATTTGGAAGCTTGGTCGCTGCCAATTCAAAGTTGCACCTGAGCTCTCGCCTCCGCACCATGCCGCAGCGTCATCAGAACACACTCCCGGCACTGGCGTCAGAGGTCCCAACCACGCTCATCTGTGAAGGACCAGTAATGTGCCCGGAGCGAGTAGTACTGTTTGGGCACCTTGATCAAGGCCAATGCTAGGCGTTGACACTTCCCGGGCCTGTCTCTGACCGTCCGTTCGTTGAGTGGCCCTTTATGGCGCTCAGGTGACAGGACTGGTTAAAGTGCCTATTCCCCCGAGGCTGATTTGAACGCGATCTCCCCGGCTAATAGCAGCGAATGTCCCCGGTGCACCCGTCATCACGATGTCGCCAGGCTCAAGAGCCGTCCAACGGGTGACGTATACGAGGCAGTCCAGCACGCTCGTGGGTAGGTTGAAGGACCCGGAGTCGGCTACAACTCGGCCGTTCACGCGGACAGTGATGCTGACTTTGTCAGGATCACTGATTTCTGTTTCAATCCAGGGTCCAAGAGGTGTGTAATTTACCCCGGCTTTGGCTTGGAAAAGTTTCTCGTCGACAAGTCCCTGGTCCGCGTTTGTGACATCGTTTGCAATCGTGTAACCCAGCACATAGTCCATCGCAGATTCGGCAGTTAATCCGACAGTGCTTTTGCGAATAACTACTGCCAGCTCCCCCTCAGCGTGTACTGCACCTGCGTCTTGAACCGGGTGAATATGATCACCCGGGTTCGCAAGCGTATGGACTGATTTGTGCCATGCCTGCACGGGGAGCGGATGTTTTTTCCCCGGGGGGTTGTGACTCATTCCAATGAGCACGGAGGGAAGAACGGGAACAAGTAGCTTCGCCCCTTCCGCAGGCGTAACTTGACCTGTAAAGGATATGACCTTGGCAAACGGGTCAGTCAGGTGGTGCCACTTGCCGTCCCGCAGCACTGCATGCTGAGGGCCTGCGTTCGTTTGTATCCTAGCGAGCCGCATTATCCACTCGTTCCGTCGGCCAGTGACGCCGGCAGTCGTTTAGTTCTCATACGGGTCGTTGATGCCGATGTACTGGGTGGTGGTGTATTCGGCGATGCCTTCGGTGCCGCCTTCGCGGCCGAGGCCGGATTGTTTGACGCCGCCGAAGGGGGCTGCGGCGTTGGAGATGATGCCCGCGTTGAACCCGACCATCCCGAACTCGACTTGTTCCGCTACGCGGAGGAGGCGGTTGAAGTCTCGGCTGTAGAGGTAGGCCGCCAGCCCGTATTCTGAAGCGTTGGCCAGTTCGATGGCGTCCTGTTCAGTGGTGAAAGTGGTGACCGGCGCGACAGGACCAAAAATTTCTTGGCTGAGGATCGCCGCATTGTTAGGGACATCGGCAAGGACAGTGGGCTGGTAGAAGTAGCCTGGCCCCTCCGCGGGGCCCCCACCGACCAAGGCGACGGCCCCGGCATCGATGGCAGCTTTGACGAGGGCGTGGACGTCGTCGCGGGCACCGTCGTCAATCAGCGGGCCGACCTGGGAAGTAAGGTCAGTGCCGCGGCCGGTGGTGAGGGCGCCCATCGCGCCTGCAAACTTCCGAGTGAATTCCTGAGCCACGGATTCGTGGACGAGGAACCGGTTTGCAGCGGTGCAGGCCTCACCCATATTCCGCATCTTCGCCGCCATGGCACCTTCTACAGCTTTGTCCAAATCTGCATCTTCAAACACGATAAACGGCGCGTTGCCGCCCAATTCCATTGAAGTCCGCAGGACATTTTGCGATGCCTCTGCCATAAGGCGCCTGCCGACGGGAGTGGACCCCGTGAACGAAAGTTTCCGCAGGCGCGAATCTTTCAGCAGCGGTCCAGATATCTCTGAAGCCGATGATGAAGAAACAACGTTCAAAACCCCGGCGGGAAGACCGGCCTCCATCATGGTTCGGGCGAAAAGTTGTGAAGTCAGGGGTGTCAGCTTGGCGGGCTTGAGAACCATCGTGCAGCCAGCGGCGATTGCGGGAGCAACCTTTCGCGTAGCCATCGCCAAGGGGAAATTCCACGGGGTTATCAGCAGGCATGGTCCTACGGGTTTGTGCTGGACCAGGATTTTGTTCTTGCCCTCGGGGGTGGTGAGATAACGGCCATAGTCCCGCACGGTTTCCTCGGAGAACCACCGCAGAAATTCAGCCCCGTAAGCGACCTCTCCCCGGGCTTCCGCGAGTGGCTTGCCCATTTCCAACGTCATCAACAGCGCGAAGTCCTCCGATCGTGCTGTTACTAAGTCAAAAGCACGGCGTAAAATCTCGGAGCGCACTCGGGGAGCGGTCCGCGCCCACGAGGCTTGCGCCTCGCAAGCTGCGTCCAAAGCGGCAACAGCATCCTCGCTAGTGGCGGAAGCCAGAGTGGTCAGGACCTCCCCGGTAGCAGGATCACGCACATCGAACGTGCCGCCGTCGGACGCGTCGAGCCACTGGCCGCCAATCAGCAAGCCCGTCGGCACAGACGCGAGCAGAGATGCTTCGCGCTCTTGGGGAGTGGTGGGCAGCACAGCTGATTCAACGGTCATTTGTAGTCCTCAAGAGATTGATTTGTAAGCGATGATTGCCCTGCGGGCACTGCACATGGCGCGGAGGGAGATTAATTCACGAAAGACGTGAGTCTGCGGCCAAGGTGCGCGGAGCGAGACAATCGGGGCCGCGTGCATAAAAAGGCCTTCACGCTCGGAGGTAACCAGTGAGCGTTAGATGTGCGGTAAATATCCAATGTTGTTTCTCCACAGATCCCGTTCGACGGTAGTCCTTGGCGTAATGTCCGTCGAAAGACGGACACTGAACGTTTTTTGATCATGACGCGTGACAACAATCCCGTGATTTGAAGTGTGGAGCGCGTGCACCATTGCCTCGTTGACCACGGCGCTGAGTCGTTCTTCCATCTCATATCGATGATCTACGGTGATGACCTTGTTGTAAGAGCCTATGTGCGCTGCCATGCCAAGGTTTCCTTCCGAAGCGGTTCGCGAGTTTCCGACCAGGCAATCTTTCAGACATGAGAGCGCTTCTTGTGGGATCTGTTGTTTCAGTATGAACTCGAGCAACAGTTCACGGCCCTACGCCTGTAGCAGTGAGTATGAAGCCGCGAAGGGTGGTCCGCAAACAGTTCTTGCGGATGACTTCGGTGCATATTTTGTACTTGAGTCTGAATTATGTCTTCCCTGCGCCTGTAAGAACTGTCTGCAGGACAACCGTATTCTTTTGTCTTTAAGCTCCGCGGCCGCTCTTGTCCCTAGAGGTTTCGTGCCAGGACTACGCAAGAACTGTCCAAGAGTACAAAAACGGCAGTTATTTCTCGCTTTCGCACGATTTTCACGGTGAACCAAGCGGCCTAGCCTGAGGTGGAAGCAGCAGATGCAATCTGTCTGCGCCCCTGAACAAACGAAAAGGAGATGGCTGTATGGGCCGCATAGGGATTCTTGGTGCCGGCCTGGCTGGGCTGGCAGCTGCTACAAAACTTGCCGAAGCCGGAGAGCACGTCACAGTATTCGAAGCCCGCGACCGCCCCGGCGGTCGGGTGTGGTCCGAAACGCTTGACACGTCAACCGGCTGTTATGTCATAGAACGAGGTGCGGAATTCGTTCTTGACGGCTATACCTCAATGCGACGGTTGCTTTCCCAGTTCGGGCTTCGCTTGGTTGATACTGGCATGAGCTACTACGTTCGTGAGCCCGGCGACGTGCCTGACATCACTTGTGATGACATTATTCGTACCGGGCGGGAAGCGCTGCAACTAGCCAGTAGCAGCGGCCTCCAAGGGACCGCCGAAGCGCTGCTGGCCGACCTGCCCGACGAGCCGGAACTAGTGGACGCCCTTCGTGCCCGCATAGAGATCTCGACGGCGGTGAGCGCATCAGAGGTTACGGCGAAATCCTTGCAGCATATTGCATCGTTCGAACCCAAACCCAGCTGGCGAGTGGCTGGCGGCAATCAGCAGCTGCCCGACGCCATGGCAGGTGCACTTGGGGATGCAGTCCGCTATGGCGAAACCGTGAAAGCGGTTGAGAACATTAGTGACGGGGGCGTTCTCGTCACCACTGATGGCGGCACTTCGGTTTTTGATGCCGTAGTTGTCGCTCTTCCACTGGCCGTAGTCCGCCACCCCCAGGTGACACTGCCCACGAACGAAGCGCGCGACTCAGCCTTGAAGTACGTTCTTCAAGGTCATGCTGCAAAACTGCACCTCCCTTTGGAAACTCAGCCCACCACAAGTGCTGTCATGTCGGTGGAAGGCCGCTACTGGACTTGGACGGCCACTGATGAATCGGGGGGAGTGGTCCCAGTCCTAAACGCCTTTATGGGTTCCTCATCAGCAATATCCCGCGCCAACCTTACGCAACACCCGGAGGAGTGGGTTGCTAAGGCGCGAGCACTCCGGTCCGATCTCACCATCCCAGAGGACGCTTCCGCGCTGACCACTATATGGTCTCAAGATCCGCTGGCTGGTGGGGCATATGCCGCCCACGCCCCAGGTGTAACGGCCGCTGGAACGGCTCTCTTGGAGAAACCGGTTGGAGATGTTTTCTGGGCCGGCGAATATAGCGAACCGGAATTTGTTGGCCTAATGGAAGGAGCTATACGCAGCGGCGAGCGGGCAGCAGGACGTATCATTCAGCGCCTTCAAGCACGTTCGCGCAACTCAGATTCCGAAAGAACCAAAGCATGAGCACCGTACTTAACGCTTCTTCAGCGCACTGGCCAAAACCGGTCCCGGTTGCTTCCGAACGAATCATCCAGGGGACACCCGCCGCGAGCACTGTCGTGTTATTCACCGATGACAAAACGGAACTTGGGTTGTGGCGGGTCAGCCCTGGTGAGTTCACCACCGTCCATCAGGGATACGAGGAATTTATAAGCGTTCTCGAAGGAGAAGGCCAACTGACTCATGATGACGGCTCGCTGATCACGCTCAAACCCGGAACAGTCCTAATTCTTGAAAACGGTTGGAGCGGTCGATGGAGCATCGACAGCACTCTTGTTAAGTCCTATGCCACAGTTCGAGTGTGAACCAGCAAACGGGCAAGCACGCATCCCGGAAGGCTTTTACACCCGGGCCAAAGCGAAAGACGTTTACATCCATCGTTCTACAGAAGGTCTAGACGTGAACAAGCACTCGTCACACCCGTTCAGTCCCAGGTTTTGCCCCATGCGGTCAACCGAGCATCGCGCGCTTTACTTCCGAGATCGGCTGTTCGCGGCCGGCTGCATGTCCGCGGAGAAATCCAGCGACGCGGACCTTCCTGCGTCACTCTCGTGGACGCCCGCTGCAAATCGCAGTCCGGAAGTGCACGATCTTCTTCCCTGGCTCGGGTGGGTCACCGAATAAACCGGCCTCCGGACAAGTCTGGTCACAGTCTCCGCATATAACTAAAGCTTGCCCAGGATGACCTCGAGTTCAACGAAATCCCCATCAAGAATCTCCCGCTCTATAGCTATGACTACGACGCCGATTTCTCCCCGGAATGCCTGGCGCTGAAGCGTGCTATCGAAGCATCCGACGGTATGCCGGGGGTCATATATTGCCAGTGGTGCGTACAGGCGAGGACTGCGATGTCGCCTCGACATGCACGAATACATATGTTAGCGGCCATGAAAAACTGCCCATAGGCGGCCACGAAAATGCCCACTGACGGCCAGTAGAACTGCCCATCGGTGACCATGAGATCTGCCCACTTCCTCAACTGAACCTGCCGCGTCTTCAGCGGCGGGGGCCTCTCCCCGGGATTTGATGACGGTGTCTAGTCGCACCAAATGTCGTCCCAGGAAGAGGCCCTGTATGAAGCATGACGGAGAAATCATGGAAATTCTTGCTGCCTATGATCTGACCGGATCGTTGCGCGCCACCGCGGAGCTCACGGGCTGCTCGCACCACACTGTAGCCAGGCACGTCGCCGCGCGGGACGCCGGCCGGCCAATTGCAGAACCGGCGCCCCGGCCCAGGGTCACGGACGCTTACCTGCCTAAGATCGAGGAATGGGTAGAGGCGTCCAAGGGCCGGATCCGCGCCGACAAGGCCCACGAAAAGCTGCTCGCCCTAGGCTATGAGGGGTCCGAGCGGTCTACGCGCCGGGCGATCGCGCAGGTCAAGGCCGCGTGGCGGCTCGGACACACCCGTGTGCACCGGCCGTGGATCACCGAGCCTGGGATGTGGCTGCAGTACGACTTCGGCGACGGGCCACGGATCGGCGGCGTAAAAACCATTCTGTTCGTTGCCTGGCTGGCGTTCTCAAGGTTCCGGATCGTGATCCCGTTGCGGGACCGGACCGCGCCGAGCGTGTTCGCAGCCCTCGACCGGTGCTTCCGGATCCTGGGCGGGGCACCAACGTATGTCCTGACCGATAACGAGAAAACCGTGACAACGGCCCATGTCGCAGGGGTTCCGGTGCGGAACCAGCAGACCCTGGACTTCGCCCGGCACTACGGGGTCACCGTGCTGACCTGCCAGCCCGCGGACCCTGCAACGAAAGGCGGAGTCGAAGCGTCGGTGAAACTGGCCAAAGCCGACCTCGTGCCCACCGACACGAACCTGAGGCCCGGTTACGCTTCCTTTGCCGAGCTGGAGGCCGCCTGCGAGGCGTTCATGGACGAGGTCAACAACCGCGAACACCGGGCCACCCGACGTAAACCCGCAATGGTTTTGGCGGAGGAAGCGGCCCGGCTGCACCGGATCCCGGAGACCGCGCACACGGTCGCGTTCGGGCTGGCCCGTA
Organism: Arthrobacter sp. 8AJ; assembly: GCF_902506025.1. Classification (NCBI taxonomy): domain Bacteria; kingdom Bacillati; phylum Actinomycetota; class Actinomycetes; order Micrococcales; family Micrococcaceae; genus Arthrobacter; species Arthrobacter sp. 8AJ. The sequence goes on from NZ_LR733289.1 coordinate 474,042, forward strand.
TAGTCCCGGAGAACACCCCGATGGTCTCCTTCGAGAACGCCCAGTACTCGGTGCCGTCGCATTTGCTCGGCGCGAAGGTGTTCGTCCGCTCCCACGGCACCGGCCCTGACGAACAGGTCATCATCGTCCACCACGGCCCGACCGGCCCGGTCGAAGTCGCCCGCCACGGCCGGGCAAGGCCCGGCAGTCCCGCGGTCATCGAGGAGCACTTCCCAGGGACCAGTACCAGAACCCCGGGCGACTACGCCGTGAAGGCACGCACCGCCGGTGAAGCCGAGTTCCTGGCCATCGGCGCCGGCGCCAAGACCTGGCTCGTGGAAGCCGCGGCTGCAGGAACAGGCCGGATGAACATGAAAATGGCCGAGGCCGTGACCCTGGCCAAGATCGCCGGGACCGAGTCCGTGGACCGTGCCCTGGGAGACGCCGCGCTGCACGGCCGGTTCGCCCACGGCGACCTGCCCTCCATCCTGAACGCGAACATCCGCCGCACCACCACCCACGCCGCTAACGAAACCAGGTCCCTCACCCAAGGCACCAGCGCCTGGGCAGGCCTCGGCGCCGAGCCGTCCAGCGCCCCCGCAAAGGAGCAGAGCCGATGAGCCCGGTCACCACCACGAACACCACCGCCCCGGCCCTGCCGGCCGACCTGGAAGCACTGATGCGGCAACTGAAAATGCCCCACGCCCGGGCACTGGCACCGGAACTCATCGCGACCGCCCGCGCCCAGCGCTGGGAACCAACCGAGATCATCAAGGCACTGTTCACCGAAGAAGCCGCAGGCCGGGCCCGGTCCATGCTCGCCACCCGACGCAAGGCGGCAGGCTTCCCGACCGGCAAAACCTTCGACGCCTGGGACCCCGCGGCCTCGTCGATCCCGGCGCCGACCCAGCAAGCGCTCCGGACGCTGGAATGGATCACCCGACGCGAGAACCTGGTCGTCTGCGGGCCCTCCGGCACCGGGAAAACGTTCTTCCTCGAAGCCCTCGGCCAGCAAGCCGTCGAAGCAGGCATGCGCGTGGCCTGGTTCAGACTCGAAGACCTCGGCGCCCTCATCCGCGCACACCGCACCGACGACAGCGTCACCAAAGCCGTCGCCCGGATACTGCGCGCCGAACTCGTCGTAATCGATGACATCGGGCTCCTGCCGGTGGCCACCGACGCCGCCGAAGGCCTCTACAGGGTCGTGGACGCAGCCTACGAAAAACGCTCCGTCGCGATCTCCTCGAACCTGCACCCCGCCGGGTTCGACGAACTCATGCCCAAAACCCTCGCCACCGCCACCGTTGACCGGCGCCTGCACCACGCCCACGTCTGCCAAACCAGCGGCGACTCGATCCGCCTCACCCAGGCCCTCGCCGGAAAAGGAGTCACCCAACTGAACTAACACCACCCGACAATGGCCAACCCCGCCGAGAACCTTCAGTGGGCAGATCTGTTGGCCATCACCGGGCAGTTTTACTGGCCACCGGCGGGCACTTTAAATGGCCGCCCGTGGGCAGAAACTAATGGCCATTGACATACATACTTGCTCAGTTAGGCGTTAGTGCGGCCAACCTGGCGATCGGTGCTCACAAGGAAACTCCAAAGCAAGAAGCACCAAAACCTACACACATTCCTGCGGTATGTCGTTTTTTAGCGGGATAGCTTGTCCCGATCCGGCTCCGTATCGCCGATGTGCCCGGCTGTGTTTGCCGCCAGGACTCGGGCGACGAAGGCGCCGGACTCGTCCATGTAGTGGCGTAGGAACTTCGCCGTGCGTTCATCCTTGACTTCGCCCCGTTCCTCAAATACTTCGATGTCATATGAACGTACGCTTCAGGCGAATTCAGTTGGGATGCGTCCAGGATGCTGCGGAAGGACGACTGCATCACTGCTGTGCCGATGCTTCCGGGAGAGGTCCCGATGATTCCCGTGGGTTTACGGGCGAATGAATTCTTCCCCCAACGACGAGAACCACAGTCGATAGCGTTTTTAAGGGCTATCGAGAATGGAACGGTTGTATTCGTGAGACACGAAGAGGATCAATTCCAGCGTCGTGGCGCTCCTCACCTCCGGCATGGCGAAGGTCCGCTCATCCCGCCGCTAAGTTGGTCCGGCTTACTTGGTATCGCTCTCCAAACGAACGTATCCTAGGAGGCCGCGACAACCCTGGCCAGGACCGATCAAGGGAGACGAACTGGGCTTGACCTTTGTGGTTAATCGGGAACACGACTCCGCGTTTCGCTTTCGCAACAACAGGATTGCCAGTTCACCTTCTACAGCCTTCAAAGCACTGATCTTGCCGGGCCGCGTGGCCCCGACATTCCTCTGTTTCCTAGGTGAATCGGAACCTCCGCGCGCCGAACTCAATCTGCCATCCCACCTTTGGCCCCCGCTTACGGCAGAGAGTGGATCGTAAAAGATGACATCAAAGCCGTGCCGTCCAGTTGTCACGCCCGCAGGGAGGGGCGGCGCTGGAATTGCTGGTGTCACCCAATCGGGGATCCTTGCTCGGTAGTTCATTCCGTGCTTTCCTTTTCAAGCTCTTTAGCCAGGTCACGGCCTTTCCGATCTTGCCAGTCGGTTCCAGGAAATTCATAGACGATAACCTTGTGGCAGCCATACCCGGAAACCCTCATCGCCGTAGACGGCTATGCGTCCGCGGCCGCCGTCAAGCCAGACCCAGAAGACCGATGCATCTTGTGTAACGACATCCACTTCCCCGGAGACCGCCGGCTCACTGTCCCGCTGAACGATTACATAGTGACCTTCCTCCAGCTGGGCCCAGTCGGCGGCCAAGAGCTCTTCGCCCTTCTCGTGCGCCTTGGGAAAAGGGACTCCACAGTTATCCCGAGGTCCAACGTCAATACCCATCGTCGGCCGTGCGTCTACTAACGCGGCAGCTGCATCCGCCCACATGGAAAAGAATGCAAGCGATGATATGTGAGGGAACGAGTACGCTTTCATGGCCTCATTCGAACCGGGAGCGGGGTTCTCGGAACCACTGCAATCCATACAAACTCCTATGTGGGGCACCGCCGTTGGCTGCCACTGAACAGTCCGGAGCCATGGCGACGGGAAGGCGATCGTCAAAAAAGCCAATTCTTAACCGAATTTAGCGTGCCTGTGACCCCCAAGGCCATGCAGTCAATGACTGAGAGGTCATTGCTTTTTGTACGCACGTACGGTTGCGCAGCGGCCAACGATACTGCCGTCGTCTATACAATCATTCCCACCTACACCCGAAACTACTTTACAAAGGACGGCCTCGCCGGGCCGCACCACAATGCTAAAGATCAGGGTCCAAGCCGTAGGTTTCCACACTGGCAGCCATGTACGGTCTGCGTGCTTCGCCGTTCCGGCCAGAGCATGCAATTGTTACTCGCCAAGGAACGCACTCGAAGCGTTAGACGTAGCGACACAAGGTGCGCGGCATTTTTATCAATTCACGACAATCGTGAACGGTCTGCCGGGCCCCATAGTTATCCGTGTCACTCAAGACGGCGCAGCACGGGCGTCTTCAGATCCATTAAGGAAAAGGAGAATGGTGAACTATGGCAGAAAGCGCAGCTAGTGCCAAGAACATAATGCGAAAGCGGCTGAAATGGACCGATGGCTTCGCCCTGACGATCGGGGTTATGACGACGGGTATTTTCACCTCTGTCGGATACACAATGGGTACGGTAGGCCTGTGGGGCATGATCGCTGTATGGGTAAGTGCCGCGTTGATCGGACTACTCCAGGTCATGCTGTTCACTGAAATGGCGCTAATGTTTCCCAACAAGACTGGCGGCATTGGCGTGTTCGCCCACGAGGCCTGGCGGAAGTATTTTGCACCAATTGGTCCGTTCTGTGTCTACGGATACTGGATGGCTTGGTCACTCGCGCTCTCGGCGGTCGGTTTGACCTTTGGCAATCTTGTGAAAGCACAGTGGTTTCCGGATACGGGAATCTTTTTTACAATCTTTGGTGTAGATATTGGTACTCAGCATTTTATTGCAGCAGGCGCAATCATTTTGGTGTGGATGCTAAATGTGTTAGGGGTCAAGCCAACAGTTCGTGTTTTGTGGATCCTCAACATCGGAGTTGTGTTTGTCCTGCTCGTATTCGTGGTTATGCCATTCATAACAGGACAATGGAGCGCGGAGAGCTTCACGTTCCATTTCTCGGGGGCATGGGGCGGCTGGAAGCTCGCTATAGCTTTGATGTACTTGGCAGCCTGGAGCGTATACGGTACCGAAATTATTGCGACTTTCGCCCCGGAGTTCGGTGATACGAAGCGGGACGTGCCCAAGGCGACTTCGTTCAACGGGTTCACAATGGTTGCTATTTATATCTTGGTGCCTATCGGTGCAGCCGGCACGCTCGGCGAGAACGCTATAGCCAATGATCCCATTGGCTACGCAGTGTTGGCTTTCCAGCACTTAGTCGGGCCAGCCTCGGGGTTCGTCACTCTAGTTGTCTGTGCATCAATGTTTGCCTCGATGACAGCCTCCAGTGGTGGCGCGGGACGAGCCCTCTTCGGACTCGCACGCGAGGGCATGACGCTCAAACAGCTGGACCATCTTGGCAAGCGAAGTGGCATGCCCGTGCGCCAGATGACACTGGACATGGTGGTCAATGTTGCGATGGTGTTCTTCCTTGGGTCAACACTGGCGGTACTATTCGCCAGCAACTTCGGATACCTCGTGTGCACAACATTCGCAGTCGCCGGGTTCGTGTTGCTGCGCAAGGACCGCCCAGACTGGCCGAGGCCGTTCAAGTTGCGATCTTACTGGGTGGGTATTGCCGCGGTCCTTGCGATAGTTGATGCTGTCATAGCCTTGGTCGGCTTCCTTAACCCGGATCTGGGGGGTTACGGGGACGCCAGCTCGATCTTCATCGCTTTAATCCTGCTTTCTTTCGGGCCTATCACCTACGTCATCAGGAAGAAGTTCCAGGATGGTGTGAAGCTGGTGCTCCGGGAATGGGTGCCGACTCACCCAGACGAAGAAGACCCGTCGTTCGAGGGCAAGGCAAAAGGTGAAACAACCACAAGGCCGGCGGCTGCCGAATCAAGCTGACCGAGGGTGAAGTTACTTGCATGTGCCGCATGGTTGATGCACGACGCGCAGGATGCGCCTCTTCCACGGGAGCATCGCTCGAAAAATTCGTAAGGGGCATTCCATGGTTGTCGTGACCAGTTCTGCATAGGGCGTGGACTAGCCTCGGCTCTAAGTGAGGCGCCGTTCTTAATCGCATGTTAGAAACGAGGAGGGTGCTCGAAGCCGCGACGTAGTGGTTATCCAAACCATAATTTGCCGAGCTAACGAGCACCCTTTCCGTTTCTAATCTCGCCAGCTTTTACGTGATGGTCCTGAGCTACGCCGAACACTAGCAATGGGTGACAGACATAACCCTTTCGGATTAAGCCTTTTCGACTCTGGTTTCCTGGACATCACGGCTTCGAACAGGGGCTGATCACCCAGATGCAAGCATCAGATTAGCCCTGCCGTGATGCCTGAGCACGACCTCTTCGAGGTGCTCTCTCCAGTTGAACTGAAGCGCCGATAGTTTGCCCTTTTGTAAAGGTGGAAGAGAGTGATGGGTCCCTTGGATGCCTCAGCCACCGTGGGCTTGCTCCCTCGGGCCAGCGAAGGGTTCACCTGCGTCGTACTAAAATTGTTGGAGCAGTAGATGGAGCAATCGTCCCTGAACAGTAAGACGGCAGCCGGAGCGGCGCTGCTGGTTGCTATGAGCGCATGCGCCCCTGCCGGCGTCGACTGGCCTGTGCACGAAACGATGTCAATGGACATAGCCAGGGTTGTCGTGATTGGAGACTCGCTGAGTACCGGGTTGGGGACATCCCCACAACAGGCTTGGCCAGAACTCCTTAAGTCGGCACCCGGTTTCGACAAGCGTGCGGTTGAGATCACTAATGCTGCCGAGAACGGCAGCGGCTACATAGCCACGGGTGTTGATGGCGACACTTTCCACGGGGAAGTCCAGGCGGCAGTCACACCTTCAACCGATGTGATCTTGTTTTTCGGGTCAGACAACGACGCGGGGACAGATCCTGAGGAGCTCAAGGCGGCGGTAGCGTCAACGTTCGACGCCGCGTCGTCGCTGGCTCCCCAGGCCAGTCTCGTCGCGATCGGTCCGTTGACCGGGAGCGAGGGGCTGGATCAGGTGTTGGCCGCCGTGTGCCGTTCTGACGCTTCTGCCGTGCGCGATAAAGGGGTGAAATTCTTTGATCCCATAGCGGAGCACTGGCTCGGTGGCCGCGCCAGTGTGCTGCTCGGACCAGACGGCGAGCATCCCAGCGCCAAAGGACAGAGGTTCCTGCGAGACAAAATAGGGAGAATTCTTAGAGCCGCCCTATCCGACTGAAAGGCTCAAGGCGAAGTTCAGATTTACTGACAGTAGATCATGATGTTCTCAGATCACCGCCGGACGGTCGGAAGGGAAGAGGCTAAGCGGGTGAAACCCGGGAGTAGTCGAAGTACGCAAAGAAGTTGGGGCTAGACGGGATAAATTTGGGGCCGTGAGGAGCTATGCCCGCGTGCGCCTCAGAGGAGGCGTTAAGAACGAATGGGAAGCCCCCGTCCAACGTACGCGTGTGTGTTTCGCCTTGTCAGGCGCTTTCCACGTCAGGTTGGGGTGTGCCTTAGCCGGGCGAAGCCCGGGACCTTGAGCTAAGTCTTAGGACTTATGGATTCGGTTATACAAGAGAAGGCCTCCGGATTTGGACACCGGAAGCGCGTTCAATCGCATGGCCAAGGCGGTCATGGATGCTCGCCACGAGCCAGACAACGAGAGTTTCGAGTTGTTGAAGTTTGATTCGCTCCAGTTCTGGAAGATTACCTCCTAGGCCTCTCGAGACTTCGACGATGCGCTTCGGCGGCTTCTCGTCCGGGCGGGGGCAGCCACACTACGCTCTGTCTTCCGTCCTTCGGGTCGGGCATCCGTCCCACCAGACAGGCCACTTCAAGCCGCCGAACAACTCTGCTCACGTTAAACCGGCCCGTGCCGATGGCGTCTGCGATGTCCGTTGGACGGGCCGTGGTCCGCTAGATCAGTTGGTTGAGCAGCAAGAAAGCCGGCATGTCTCCAGGCAAGGGGCCCCCGCTCTGAACGAGAATGCTCTCGCGCACGGCGGTGGAATTCATTGCCCCGCCCATGAAGTAGGGGCACTGGGCTCACTACCACGTTCCGTAGGTCCACGCTCTCTTATGGTGCGCCGGAGCAACGCCTTGCAGCGCTGGCCTATGGCCGCATTCTTCAGTACGGCGAGGTGATGGGGATGGCCCCCGGAGCGGCGGGAGCGGCATCGCCAGGGCAATGGCACTCGGGCTTCGGGCATCCACCGGCGCAATGGTGTACACGCCGACCCGGGGGTGCTCGACCGCTGCCTTCCGGTACTAGGTGGGGGTCGGAGCACCAGCGCAGCGCGGGCTGGTCCCACTCCCAGGTGACCGCATGTACCGAGGACGGGCCCCGTTACCATGCGATTGCTGCCGGCCCCGGCGATCCCGCCACGGCTGTGATGGCAGGGGAGACTGCACACGCTCCTGCCCTCGCAGGTGACCGGCTGCCGACCGCGAAAGGGTCGCTGACACCGGCACTGCACTGGGCAACGTGCTCATACAGCGATTTCGTGCGGCCAGCCACACTTATGAGGTATCCAACTCGTCTGAACCCATGTCCTGCACGTCGACGGCGCAGGCAGGGGAGGTTGGTTCCCTCCACCTTGGTCTGGCGCAGGCGGCTTTTTCCACCCTTTGTAGGCGCCGCGCTGTTTGATTAGGGCAAGTTTCTTTTGTGCGCTGTAGGGTTTAACTGCGTAGTAATACAAGCTCGTCGAGTGGAAGGCGCTTTCGTGGGGCTGTCTCTCGTTGCTCCAGAATCTCGGAGAGGCGATCCGCGCTTGCAACCGTGCCCACGGCAGTGACGGTCATGGGCTTAAGATTTTCAGCAAGATTGAAGGCTTTCGTGAGCTTGTTCCAATCGACGCCCGCCATCTGGTGGGTGTAAAGGCCGTCTGCCTGCGCCTGCACACTAAAGTGAGCCAACGACTGGCCAAGGTCGTACTCTGCGTACGGTCGCCCATCCCCTTCCGGCGAGGACGTCTCCGCGATGCCCACCACCAGCGCCGACGCGGTGTGCGCCCATGAAGCGTTTAAACCAGCAAGGGCAGAGACGATAGTGTCGAATTCCGGTGTATTTCGGCGAGTCACGATGAAACGGCGGGGTTGATTGTTGCTCGCCGAGGGAGCCCAGCGCGCAGCCTCAAGAAGCGCGTCAAGCTGAGCATCGGTGATGCTAACGTCCGGATCGAAGGACCGAGGGCTCCAACGCTGAGACAGCTCCGAGATGATTGGAACACGCGTGTCAGCGGTACGGGAGGTCATTACGTCGGAGGGTTTCAATGTTATAGCTCTCTTCGTTTCTTTACGATTGCTCAGTCACAAGCCCACCCTAATAGGTAGGGCTCAGAACGGTCAGATCGGGTAATTTCTCATCAACACTAGGGCGTCCCTCACAAGATAGGCTTGTCCTTTTTATGTAATTTCTGCACAGGGTTTTTACGTACTCCGTGCAATTGAAGAGGTTTGCACAAGATTTCCCGAGGAGAGAAAACGGAATTGAGCGGACTCTCGCCCAGTGCGTATCCCAGCAGTGGCAAGTCTTGCCTGTGCAGTTCGGCCGGCGTCCTTGAGCGCTGCTTCCCACCCGCGCTTTCGCACGCGCCCGTCAAACCACTCCATGGAACCTGCGATGTGGGCGATGTCTGTGTGTCCGAGGTCAATGAGGTGCTGAGTTGCCAGCCGGGCCCCGAGTTCTTGATTTTCAGAGTAAGTGAAGACATCAGGAGTGGAAGAAACACCCGCTGCCACCATTTCAAGAGGCACCCGACGTGTTGCGCGCCAAACGGCAGCAGCCATGGACACCAGCGGCGCGATGACAATTATGCCGTCGACTCCGAGGTCTTCCAAGGTGTTGAGCGCGTTTGGGATCGATTCCTCGTACGGGGGTCGGACGGAAGCTACAGTGGTTGAGTATCCCTTTTCCCTGGCTACGTTCTCCAGCGCCAGAAGCGTTCCGACCGGCCCAAAACGCGGGGACCCATCGGTTACGATGCCGATGGATGTCGAGCGACTGGTCACAAGAGTGGTAGCGGCCCTATTGCGGCGATACCCAACATCCTTAATGATCTGCAATACCCGCTGCCGGGTAGACTCGTTGACTTCGGGATGGCCGTTAAGAACTCGGGAGACGGTTCCGTATGAAACGCCTGCCATTTGTGCGACTTCTTTAATAGTCATCCGCCGCTGGGGCGGGTTCGAGCCGGAGCCGTTCACCTCCGGGTGCGTCGCTGCTCCTGCCACAGCCGCGCCTCCTAACTCTTCACCTGGACCAACCGTCATGTATCCGCAATCAAACACTACGCGGCCAAGCCATCACGTACGCGCTCGTTGCCAGCAGCAGAGCACTGTGCTTCCAAATTTCGCCGTGCTTCAGGTGATGAGGCAGAGGGCGGACTCCTAATTTGGGCCACTTCTACATGCGGGGCCAAAGTGCCGATAATGGACGTTCTGTAGGGCCGGGGGAGTGGGGAGCGCTAGAGCTCAGTATGCTCCGTTCCGCCGTTCGCACGCTGACCCCTCAGTGACAGTGGGCAGGCGATGCCGGCGCCGGCCGAAGGCACTGGAATTGGCGAAACTCCGGCCAAATAGCGGTTGGCCGGAGTTCCGTGGACAACACTGCAGGGTGAACCTTGGGGTTGTGTGGGAGCGCCGGGCAGGGGAGGGGTTTACTTCAGCGCCGCTTGGCGGAGGTACTGGTAGACCGTTTCCCTGCTGATTCCGTAATCGCGGGCCAGTACGACTTTAGGGATGCCGGTGCCGGCTCGCTGGACCAGTTCGGCCGCACGCTCGGGTGTCAGAGTCTTTTTCCGTCCTTTGTAGGCGCCGCGTTGTCTGGCCAGCGCGATGCCTTCGCGCTGGCGTTCCCTGATCAGTGAGCGTTCGAATTCGGCGAAGGCGCCCATGACGGAGAGCATGAGGTTGGCCATGGGGGAGTCCTCGCCGGTGAAGACGAGCTGTTCTTTGAGGAACTCCACCCGGACCCCGCGCCGGGTGAGCCCTTGGACCAGGGCGCGAAGGTCATCGAGGTTGCGGGCGAGCCGGTCCATGCTGTGCACGACCACGGTGTCCCCGTCGCGGACGAACCGCAGCAACTCGGTCAGCTGCGGCCTTGCGGTGTCCCGGCCGGAGGCCTTGTCGGTGAACGTCCGGTCCAGGACCTGGCCATCAAGCTGGCGCAGCTCATTTTGGTCCACGGTGCTCACCCGCACGTAGCCGATGCGCTGACCATTCACGACGGCCTCCAATCCTCGCGGTGTGAGAACGAGTGTCGACCCCACCAGCGCAGAGGTCAAGACACGGGTCTGTCCAAAACCGCCTGACGACTAATTGCCAAGGAACGCACGTCCGGCAGGGGAACAACCCTGCCATGGTGTACGTTGCTCTCTGGTCGGGAAAGACCCGGTCAAAGACTGAAATGAGCACCGCCTACCGTGGCTACCGATTACGACGAAGTCCGTTCCGACGTCAAGGAATCCCAGGACCGGTCCCTCGAGGCGTTGAAGTCGGCCAGCGCTCCTGATGCCCGCAGCGTCGTCACCGAACTGGACGTGGCCGACGACGAAGGGCTGACGCCCGGCGGGGAAATCGTCTCCGAGGAACTCATCGTCCAGGTCATCCCGCAGGGCAAGGACGAGTTCACCTGCGCATCCTGCTTCCTCGTCCGGCACCGGTCCCAGCTCGCCGTCGAACGCAACGGCCAGCCTTACTGCATCGAGTGCGAAGGCTGACAACCTCGGGACGGCTCCCGCAACCTTCCCGACGCCGAGGACTTTTCGTCGTTCCCTGACCCCTGCCACTGCTGGTGACTCACTGCCGGCAGTGAGCCGTTCGGGGAGGGGCAGGGCTTTTAGAGCAGATCCAATTCCTGGATGAGTCCGTATTCAACGCCGGTGCTTAGGGTGGCAGTGAATGACCTGAAGCTGTGTCGGGTGATTAGTATGCCGCGGTCCGTTGCCTTCTCGCTGAGCAGGCGGGTGGCTTCTTCAAGCTGCAGATCTCTGGATGCGCGGTCGTGGGCTTCGATGATGATGGTGTCGTGGGTGAACATTGTTGGTCTCCTTTGTCCAATGTAAGAGTGGCGGCAAAGCTTTTGGCTGGGCTGGTTGCCGGAAGAGTGGTGGATCTTCAAAACCCTGGGAGCCGCCGACGGGCGCGCTGCAACAGATTTTGGTTGTGCTGTTTGGTGTGCCATCTCGCCGCCCTCAGGGGGCTTGTGGGCCCCTGGGTCAGCTTGGAGCCGATGAATGCGTGCTCGGCTTGCCTGCTTGGTTTCAGGCTCTGCGGAGGCGGCTTCGTTGGGCCGCGGCGGTAGCTGGCGACCTAACAGTTTGTGATGAAAGACGGGCGGGATGGGATCCCGGCTGGGTTTGGAAAACAACACTTTCCGCGCGGCGCATCCTCCGCCGAAACCTATGATTCATCAAAAGCTTCGCTCCAACAAATTGGCAGTGGAGACTCATTTTCAGGCGTGCATCTTGAGGAAATCTTGATCCGCAGGAAGCACCCGCTTGATCCTTTTCAGGAAGAGTGTCTTGGTCAGGTCATGCAGAGCGCCTGGCCAGTAACGGGGCTCGGGTTCCGTTGGCGGCGCTCGTAATCTTTGAGGATCCGTTTGAGAACCACCGTCAATATATTGCGTTTAGAACGACCCGGAGCTGCTGAGGCGATGGGCCCACGGGACGCTGACTCGGCCGCTTCGTTGCCGGGTGTCACCGGCGATATGTCGGCTCTCGACCTGCAAAGCCTGTGGAACATTGCCGAGGATACGCAGGGCCCTGCCCTGGCCCTGCAATTCCTCAGCGACTTTTTCAGCCTGCAGCAGGCTCGAGTGTCCCGGATCCTCGCCACTCTGGCCGAGGAGGACCCCGCGGGCTCAGCTAATGCTGTCCGTAGTTTGCACACTGCATCGTCCATGGCTGGCGCAAAGCACATTGCCGAGCGCTGCGCGATCATCCTGCCACTGGTCGGGGCCAGGAATTTCACGTCCGCGCGGGTACATGCAACGGCCCTGCAGTGCGACGTAGAGGCTCTGACTGCCGCTTCCCCCATGCTGCTGGAGCAAGCGGAGGCCCGGCTTGGTTCCATGCCAGCTGCCCACGCCTAGAATGCGGGGAAGCCGCCCCCTGGAATGGGACCGAGAGCAGGACATCAATTCGCCCTGGATGCCACGCGAGGCTTGCGTCCGCGGGCGTCCCTGGGCAAGACTCGGGGGACGCATGCTGAGTTGATGAAAAATTTGGAGCGGGATACACCACGAAAAGCGCTGGCAACGATGCTTGGCGCCCGCCGGCTGCGAAGGTGCAGCCACGAGGTCCCGCAGACCGAAAGGATCGCAATGGCAGGAATGTTCGAACTGTTTATCGACGCACAATCAGCTTTCAGGTTCCGTCTGACAGCACCGGACGGCACCGTAATGGCCGTATCCAGACCCTTCACGACCAAGACCGACGCCGTGGCAGGGATCGCCGCCGTCCGCGAGTACGCCGGCATGGGACTGATTACCGATTCCTGTACGACCCTCAGCGCTATCGGACATCGAGCCTACAATGACCCGCCTGCTCCGGCGGGCTCCCAACGGGTTCCCAAAATCGATTTCCATGGGCGCGCCCGTGCGGTCCGCCGGGCCGTCTCCGGTCCGCGCTGGGCCGGGGCAATACACAACTTTTCCTGAGCCCGGGGAGGGCCCGCCTCTGCCCCTTCCCAGCTCCAGCTTTACGTAAGATCAATTATCGGCCTAAGTTTTCTGGTCTGGTGAGCAAGACCCTCAGGTGTGGGCGCCGGTGGAAGCTGCAGGCGCGACAAGCCGGTCGGTCGCCACCGTCGAAGGCGGCAGGTGCGAAGGCCTTCCAGCCGCTGGCCCGAAATGCCGAAGACCGCCTCAGCTCAAGAGTCCGCCCCCATTACCCCAGCGCCGCGAGCAGCCGCTCATTCACGCGGGCCACAATCCCTGAGAACACGGCATCGTCGTCGAGGGCCCGTGTCATGATCAGTCCGCCCTGGATCGCTGCCACTGCGTCCATGGCAAGGCCTGCGGCCTCGAGCTTCGCAACCCGGCCCCGCTCCAGCGTATCCGCGAGGACGCCCACCCAGTCGGCGAAGTAGGCGCGGACCTCCGCGGCGAAGGTCTCCTGTTCTTCCCCCAGGGTCATCGCCGCGAACAGGCAGACCCGCTCCCCGGAAGCGAAGTACTCCTCCACAACGCGTGACATTGAAGTCACCGCCTGGGCGGCGTCTGTGACCGTGCGAAGCGGTTCGAACACCTGCCCGTCGAACCACGCCCGCACCTGTGCCAGCACCGCGCGGGCCATGTCTGTTTTCCCGTCGGGGAAGAAGTGGTAGAGGCTTCCGCGCCCAATCCCGGTCTCCTGCTGAATCACGGACAGCGAGCCGCTTTCGAAGCCTCGCCGGCGGAAGACGCCGGCGAGGGCAAGGACTGCGTCCGAGCGGTCAAGAACAGTCCGGGGCATCAGAGTCCAAGTTCGATCAGGCCCGGGTGGTCCGACGGGCGCGCGCCGGGGGCGTCCCAGAAGAACTTGCGCTCGGACTCGTCAATCGCGACGTCGTTGATGCTCGCGTGGCGGTGGGTCATGAGCCCATTATCGTCGAAGCGCCAGTTCTCATTCCCGTACGCGCGGAACCACTGGCCGGCCGCATCGTGGTACTCGTACGCGAAGCGCACCGCAATCACATCCCCCGTGTAGGCCCAGAGCTCCTTGATTAGGCGGTAATCCAGTTCCCGGTCCCATTTGCCGGTGAGGAAGTCCACGATCGCGGGGCGGCCCGAGAGGAAGACGGAGCGGTTGCGCCACCAGCTGTCCTCGCTGTAGGCGAGGGAAATGCGCTCGGGATCGCGCGTGTTCCAGCCATCTTCGGCACTGCGCACCTTGAGGATGGCGGAGGCTTCATTGAACGGAGGGAGGGGCGGTCGTGTCATGGAAGGGTCCTTTCAATCAAAGAGTGTACCGATCGGTTAACTCTGTACTTAAAAGTACAGAAGCCCGATGGGCCCGTCAACACTTTCCTTCCCGCCGTAGCATCCAGACACACAGGGCAACGCAGGCGCCCCCGCCCGTAACCTGTTTAAATGCCTCGTTTCGCACTGGACATCGAGTCCGTCCCCCGCCCCGCCCGTTCCCAGGAACTCCTGGACGCCGTGAACCACAGGGTGGTCATCGCCGACGGCGCCATGGGCACCATGCTGCAGGGCCGCGACCTCCAGCTCGACACGGACTTCCAGAACCTTGAGGGCTGCAACGAGATCCTCAACGACACCCGGCCGGACGTCATCGCCGACATCCACGACGCGTACTTCGCTACCGGCATCGACGCCGTGGAAACCAACACCTTCGGCGCCAACTGGTCCAACCTCTCCGACTACGGCATCGACGACCGCATCGAGGAACTGGCAAATAAGGGTGCCAGGATCGCCCGCGAACGCGCCGAAGCGGCAGAAGAAACAGACGGCCGCATGCGCTGGGTCCTCGGCTCCATGGGCCCCGGCACCAAACTCCCCAGCCTGGGCCACACCAGCTACGACTGGCTCAAGCAGACCTTCGCCCTGCAGGCCGAGGGCCTCATCGACGGCGGCGCGGACGCGTTCCTCATCGAAACCAGCCAAGACCTCCTGCAAACCAAAGCCGCCGTCAACGGCTGCAAGCAGGCCATCGTCTCCAAAGGCATCCGGCTCCCCATCTTCGTGGAAGTGACGGTCGAGACCACCGGCACCATGCTCATGGGCTCCGAAATCGGCGCCGCCCTCACCGCCCTGGAACCGCTCGGCGTCGACGCCATCGGCCTGAACTGCGCCACCGGCCCGGACGAGATGAGCGAACACCTCCGCCACCTCTCCAAGCAGTCCTCCGTCGCCATCGCCTGCATGCCCAACGCCGGCCTGCCCGTCCTCGGCGCCAACGGCGCGCACTACCCGCTCTCACCCGCCGAACTCGCCACCGCCCACGAACAATTCGTCCGCGAATTCGGACTGGGCCTGGTGGGCGGCTGCTGCGGTACGACGCCGGAACACATGGCCGCCGTCGTCGAACGTCTTGCGCCCTTCCGCGCCAAAGCCGTGCCCACCACAGCGGACAAAACAGCACCGGCACGAATCCCCACGGAACGCGAAGCCGGCGTCGCCTCCCTCTACCAGCACGTGAACTTCGACCAGGAGTCCGCCTACCTGGCCATCGGTGAGTGCACCAACGCCAACGGCTCCAAGGCCTTCCGCCAGGCCATGCTCGAAGAGCGCTGGGACGACTGCGTGGACATCGCCCGCGAACAGATCCGCGTCGGCGCCCACCTCCTGGACGTCTGCGTGGACTACGTGGGCCGCGACGGCGTCGCGGACGTCAAGGAGATCGTCTCCCGATTCGCCTCCGCCTCCACCCTCCCGCTGGTCATCGACTCCACCGAACCCCCCGTCCTGAAAGCCGGCCTGGAACTCATCGGCGGCCGCCCCGTGGTCAACTCGGTCAACTACGAGGACGGCGACGGCCCCAACAGCCGCTTCGCCCGCATCATGCCGCTGGTCAAGGAACACGGCACCGCCGTCATCGCCCTGACCATCAACGAAGAAGGCCAGGCCCGCACCACCGAGGGCAAGGTGGCCATCGCCTCACGCCTGGTCGACTCCCTGGTGGGCGAGTGGGGCATGCGCGTCGAGGACATCATCGTCGACTGCCTCACCTTCCCCGTCGCCACCGGCCAGGAGGAAACCCGCCGCGATGGCATCGAAACCATCGAAGCCATCCGCCAGATCACCGCGAAATACCCCGGCATCAACACCACCCTCGGCGTCTCCAACGTCTCCTTCGGCCTCAACCCGGCCGCCCGTATCGTGCTTAACTCCGTGTTCCTGCACGAAGCCGTCCAGGCCGGCCTGACCAGCGGCATCATCGACGCCGCCAAGATCGTCCCGCTCGCCTCCCTCCCGGAGGAACAGCGCAAGGTGGCCCTGGACCTGGTCTGGGACCGCCGCGAATACGACGCCGACGGCAACACCACCTACGACGCGCTGGCCCGCATGCTCGACATGTTCGCCGGCGTCGACACCGCAGCACTCAAGGACCAGCGCGCCGCCGAACTCGCTGCCCTCCCCACGGGCGCCCGCCTGGAACGGCGCATCATCGACGGCGAAGGCAAGGGCCTCGAAGCGGACCTCGACCTGGCCCGCAGCGAAGGCATGACCCCGCTGGGCATCATCAACGACCACCTGCTCGAGGGCATGAAGGTGGTGGGCGAACGGTTCGGCGCCGGCGAAATGCAGCTGCCGTTCGTGCTGCAGTCAGCCGAGGTCATGAAGAACGCCGTGGCCCTGCTCGAGCCGCACATGGAGAAGTCGGACTCCTCCGGCAAGGGCACCATGGTCATCGCCACCGTGCGCGGCGACGTGCACGACATCGGCAAGAACCTGGTGGACATCATCCTCACCAACAACGGCTACAAGGTCATCAACATCGGCATCAAGCAGGGCATCGCCGAGATCATCGCCGCCGCGGAGGAACACAACGCCGACGTCATCGGCATGTCCGGGCTGCTGGTGAAGTCCACCGTGGTGATGAAGGAAAACCTTGCGGAGCTGCAGTCCCGCGGCCTGGCCAAGAAGTGGCCGGTCATCCTGGGCGGCGCCGCCCTCACCCGCGCCTACGTGGAGCAGGACCTGGCCGAGCAGTTCGACGGCGTGGTCCGCTACGCCAAGGACGCCTTCGAGGGCCTGTCCCTCATGGAACCCCTGGTGCGCGTGGCCCGCGGTGAATCACCGGACGACGTCGGCCTGCCGCCGCTGAAGAAGCGCATCCACAAGGGCGGGGCAAAGTTCACCATCACCGAGCCCGAATCCATGCCCGGCCGGTCCGACGTCGCCACCGACAACCTGGTTCCCGTGCCGCCGTTCTGGGGCACCCGCATTGTCCGCGGCGTCTCGCTGCACGACTACTCCGCGTTCCTTGATGAGCGCGCCACCTTCATGGGCCAGTGGGGCCTCAAGCCCGGCCGCGGCGAGGACGGCGCCTCCTACGAGGAACTCGTGGAACGCGAAGGCCGGCCGCGCCTGCGCTACTGGCTGGACCGCATCCTGGGCGAAGGCATGCTGGACGCCTCCGTGGCGTACGGCTACTTTCCCGTAGTCTCCGAGGGCGAACAGGTGGTGGTCCTCCACCACGGAGAGGATCCCGACGGCGTCCTGGGCCAGGCAGGCCTGCTCGCCCCGGACGGTGGTTCAGGCGGCCCGATCGGCACCGACCGCCTGCGGTTCGATTTCCCGCGCCAGCGCCGCGACCGGCACCTGTGCCTGGCTGACTTCGTGAAGTCCCGCGAGTCTGGCCAGATCGACGTGCTGCCCGTGCAGCTGGTCACCGCCGGCTCCAAGATCGAAGAGTTCACCTCCAAGATGTTCGCGGCCAACCAGTACCGCGACTACTACGAGCTCAACGGCCTGGTCATGCAGCTCACTGAGGCGCTCGCCGAGTTCTGGCACGCCCGCGTCCGCAAGGAGCTCGGCTTCGCGTCCGAGGAACCCAAGGACACGGCAGGGTACTTCAAGCTCGACTACCGCGGCGCCCGCTTCTCGCTGGGCTACCCCGCCTGCCCGGACATGGAGGACCGCCGCAAGGTCACCGAGCTGCTGAAGCCCGAGCGCATGGGCGTCATCCTGAGCGACGAGTTGATGCTGCACCCCGAGCAGTCCACCGACGCGTTCGTGTTCCACCACCCGGAGGCCAAGTACTTCAAGGTGTGAGCTGGCGCCGCTTCCTGGAGTGCGCGGCTGGGGTGTGAGCGGAGCCGCCCTGGTCGTCGGCCGCCTGTGAGCCCTGTCCGCCGGGGCCCGTAACCCCGGACACCGGCTTCACCCGCCGCAGCGACGCGAGCACCGCACGGCCCACCACGGCGATGCCGATCACCGTGGTGACGGCGCGCAGGGTGTCCCAGCCAGCCGTCGACGTCAACAGCGAATACAGCAGGAAGCTGCTGAGGTTGGTGCCCAGCGGCGCGCCCGGAACGTAGGAGATACCGGTGCCGCCGCCCACCGCGAACGGCCAGAACCACAGGTTCAGCAGCAGCCCGAACACGTACGACGACACCACCCCGTAGGCCGCCAGCATCCACAGTTCGGCCCTGCCGCGCACCCGCCGCGGGAGCAAGCCTGCCCCGGCGCCCACCCACGCGCAGGCGAAGACCTGGAACGGCGTCCACGGCCCGATCCCGCCCCACAGCGCACTGGAGACGGCAATCGTCGCCGCACCGAGCAGCAGACCGAACCGGGCACCGAACGCGCGACCCGCAAGGATCAGCAGGATGAACACCGCCTCCACGCCGCCGACGCCGGTGCTCGCCACCCGCACGGCGGAACCGACGGCAGCCAGCACCCCGAGCAGCGCCACCGTGTGTGCGGAGCGGACGGATCCGTCCAGGGAAAGCACGACGGCGACGGCTGCCACGGGTGCGATGGCCAGGGCAATGTAGGGGGTGGAGGCGGCAGCGTCCTGGGGGAGTGCCGCGGCCAGCAGGGGCCAGCAAAAGGCCGCGAGGGCGGCCAGGTTGGCGAGGGCGAGGACAGCAAGCTCGGCGCTCCGCGGCATCCGGACCCGGTGGGGCTTCCTGGCGTCCGGTGCGTCTGGCTGTTCAGCGGTGGACGCCGCCGCCTGCGCTCCGGCAAGAGTAGGACGGGGTGCCGGGACGTACGGGTCCGGGGCAGGGACAGTTTCCAGGGATGGTGCCACGCCGTCGCGCATCGGGAGGATCCGGGCGCCCAGGCCGTGGGCGAAGTCGAGGTCGTGCGTGGCGATCAGGACCGCGGCACCGTCCTCGGCAGCGGTACGCAGGGCCGCCGCCACAGCAGTCCGTGCGGCAGGATCGAGCCCGCGCGTGGGTTCGTCGATGAGCAGTACATCCGGGTCATCCATGGTCTGCAGGGCGATGGCCAGGATCCTGCGCTCGCCGGCAGAAAGGTCCCGCGGATGCCCGTTCCCGATGGGAATATGGACGCCTCCTCGCAGCCGGGTAAGGCGGGCCGTCGCGGTCCCGGCAGCAACCGCCGTGCCGTTCTTCCGGCGCGCCAGCCGCCGCTCCGCCGACCGCAGCTCGCCCGTGACCGTGTCCCTGGTGAAGAGGTCGTCCGACGCGTCCGGCACCAGGGCGACCCGGCCCCCGTCGGACGTTGTCCCCGTACCCTCACCCAGAGCCAGCGCCACCAGGAGGGACGACTTCCCGGCCCCGTTGGGCCCAACCAGGGCCACGATCTCGCCGCGGTGCAGGGCGAGCGAGGCGTCGCGGACCAGCGTCGCGCCTTTCCGGTGTACCTCGAGGTGGGTCGCCGTCAACACGGGGGCGTGGCCGTGATCCGGAACGGCAGTCGGCCGGGCATCGGCGGGAGCGGAGGGGGAGGGTGCGGTGCCCGGCACCAGCGCGCTGTCCTGCATGGTCCACCAGGAGTCAGCCACCGGAACCAGGGCCGCGGCCCGGTGCTCGGCCACGATAACGCACACGCCGTTTTCGCGGGCCAGGGTACTGAGCACGGCGATGACGCGGCTGCGTGCCGTGGCATCGAGGTCGGCCAGGGGCTCGTCCACCAGCAATAGCCGGGGCTGGTCCACGACGGCGGCGGCAATGGCCACCAGCGTTGCCTCACCTGCCGAGAGGGTGCTGACGTCCCGGTCCAGCAGCGCGGACACTCCGACCCGATCTGCCACCTCCAGCACCCGGGCCTTTGCGGCGGCGGAGGGCACGCCACGAAGTTCGAGGGCCAGGGCAATGTCGTCCCGGACCCGGGTGGTCGCAAAGGCTGCGCGCGGATTCTGCAGGACGACGCCCATCAACCCCGCGGTATCACGCGGGGGAGCGCTGGCGCGGTCCGTCCCGGCTATCTGCACCGTGCCGGACAGCGCGCCACCGTCCACGTGCGAAAGGATGCCCGCGAGGCCGCGCAGGATGGTGGACTTGCCGGAGCCGGTGGGCCCGGTGATCACCGCGACGGACCCAGCCGGCGGTGCAAAGGAGTCAGCCCTGATGCGCGTGTCAGCGATGCGGAACTGTGCGTCGCGCACCAGGAGCGGGCCGTCGTCGTGATGTCCTTGGCGGGATGCCCGGCTGCCGAAGCCGCGCAGCTCCAGGGCCGCGGCAATGCGGCCGGCATGTTCCAGGGTGCGTTCGAGGACGGGCACCAGGGCGCGGGGGCCGAAGCGTTCGCCGCGGAGCCGGAAGGCGAGGCGCACCGAGGCCACGGCGTCGGCCAGGGCCGGGAGGGCCGCCCACGCCACCACCAGCATGCGGGCCACGCCCTGCAGGGGGCCGCCGCGGGCCAGGCGGACGAAGCCACGGGACACATCCACCCAGGCGTTGAGCAGGCCGAAGCCGAGGATCGTTGCGGCGATCGGCAGCGCTGACAGCACCGCCGCCCAGAGCCCCGGGGCCGTGATGGTGCCCAGGAACACCACGTGGGCGTACGGGGCGGGGAGCCTCAGCGGCGGAAGGTCCAGCAGGACCGGGGTACCGGTGGCCGCCCCGTTGAAAAGGGCCCGGTAGGCGACCCGTGCCGCGATGAACACAGCAGCGAGAACCGCCGCTGCGCGCAACGGCGCGGGCCGGAAGGTCATGACGCGGGTGCTGCCGGTTCGTTGTCCACGGTGTAGAGCAGTTCAAGGCTCTCGCCGGGGTTGAGCTTCAGGCTGTCCAGGCCTTCCTGCGCGTAAGCCCACGTGCCGGCGGCGGGCTTCACCCAGAGCGCCCAATACGAGACAGTGTTTTTGTCATCGCACGCTTCACGGGTGGTGCCACCCTTGTGCTTGATGTCGAAGTCCGCGGCGGGCACTCCGTTGACGCGGCACGCGAAGCTCGTGGGGTACTTGGCGGTGCCCTCGGTCTTGATCTTGGCCTGTTCGAGGACCTTGGCGGCCACGGTGGGGCCATCCACGGACACGCAGGCGGAGGTGTCGGCGGCGGACTGCTTCAGGGCGCCCGAATCGACGATGACCTTCACGCCGGCGCAGGGGCCGGCAGAGGTTGAAGCGGCGCTGGCGCTCGACGAAGCCGCTGCAGATGAGGCAGGGGCCGGGGAGCTTGGCTGGGTGGAGGCCGGCGTGGAACAGGCGGCGAGGGTAAGCAGGAGGCCTGCGGCGGCGAGGGAGCCCGCGGACGCGGTGCGGAGTTTAGTCAATGTCACCTGTCAAGGGTAGGGCGTTGGCGCTCCGGAGCGGATGGCCGTTCCGTTCTGTGACGCGGGCCCTCGCCCACCGCTGGCCCGACCAACGCAAAAGGGCCGACGGCGGCACTCAAGCGAGTGCCGCCGTCGGCCCCTTCTGCTGTGGTGTTGCTAGCCCTCGGTTGCCATCGCCGCGTTGGCCGGCACCGCGTCCTCCGCGGGATCGAACCTGGGGTCGTTGGACGACGGGTGGGCGGCGACTGCCGCGGCGTGTTCGGCCAGCACCCCGGTCTGATGGCGGATCTTCAGGCGGTAGAGCAGTGCCCCGCCAATCACCACGGCGGCCACGAAGAACACCCCGCCCCACTGCAGGTACCACTCGAACGGCGGCACCGAGTTGTAGATCTCCGGGCGGGGCCACACCAGGTTGATGGTCATCGCGGCGCCCCACAGGACGGCGAGGATGTTCACCGGAAGGCCCCACTTGCCCATGGTGAACCCGGGCTCGGATCCGTCTGCGACGAGCGGCCACTTCTTCTGTAACCGCTTGCGGAGCAGGGGGACCGTGACCAGAAGGTAGGACAGGTAGATCAGCACGATGCTGATGCTGGATAGGATGGTGAAGATGGCCGGCTGCATCACGTTGACCAGCAGCGGGATGACAGCGATGACGCCGATGACGATGGCCGCCACCGTCGGGGTCCGGCGGACCGGATCCACCTTGCTGAGCTGGCGGCTGAAGGGCAGGTTGTTGTCGCGGGCCATGGCGAACATCATGCGGATCGCGGCGGCGTGGACGGCCAGGGTGCAGACCACCACGGCCACCACGATGCAGGCCAGGAAGGCCTTGCCGAAGGGGCCGCCCAGGACGGAGAGCACGATGTGCTGCAGGCCGCCGTCGGGGGAGCCGATCTGCGGGTCACTGAGGTCCGGTGCGGCCAGGATGCCGAACAGCAGGATTCCGCCGCCCAGCAGGAACGACGCCGTGACGGCGCGCAGGATGGCCTTGGGAGCGGTCTTCTTGGGGTCCTTGGTTTCCTCGCCCAGCGAGCTGGCTGTATCGAAGCCGTACATGACGTACCCGGAGGCCATGGCACCGATCAGGAAGACGCCGAAGAAGCCCAGGTCCTTGCCTTCCCCGAAACCGGCCGTATCAAAGAAGACCTCCGGCCCGCGCACCACGTGCCAGCCCAGTGCCAGGATCAGCAGCACGGCGGCGATGAGCTCCACGAAGACGCCGATGCTGTTGATCCGGGTCATCAGCTTCACGCCGAACGCGTTGATGAGCGTGGAGATGGTGATCATGATGGTGGCCAGCACCACGCCGTTCATGGCGAAGTCGTAAGGGCCGGTGCCGTCACCGACGAACTGGAAGCCGGACCACAGCTGGGGGAGGGTGATCTGCAGGGCCAGTGCCACCGAGCCCAGCGCCATGATGGAGGACAGCAGCAGCAGCCAGCCGGCCAGCCAGGACGAGGTCCCGGAGGACAGCCGCTTGGCCCAGTTGTAGACCGAGCCCGCCACGGGGTAGCGGCCGGCCAGCTCGGCGAAACAGAGGGCAACCATCAGCTGGCCGACGAACACGATGGGCCAGGACCAGGCGTACGCCGGGCCGGCCATGGAAAAGCCGAAGTAGAACAGTTGGAAGACACCGGTGAGGATGGAGATGTAGCTGACACCGGCGGCGAAGCTGGCGAATTTGCCGATGCTCCGGTCGAGGGTCTGGGTGTAGCCAAATTCATCCATGCCGCTTGAATCAATACTCTTGCTGGGTTCCAATATGGACTCCTAGATCAGAAAAGCACGATGGGACCGGCCGCCCTGGGGTGCGGCGAGATAACGTTCTGCGGGGGCCGCCATTGTTGGGCAATGCGGCCCCTTGATGACCCGCCGCTCAGGCGAGGGACGTGGTGAGCTCCTTCTCTTCCAGGGCGTCGGCGCCGGCATAGTCCGCCTTGATGAGATCGGCACAGCGCTCGCCGATCATCATGACGGTGATGTTGGGGTTGACGGTGACGTGTTCGGGCATGACGGACGCATCGGCCACGCGGAGGCCGGTGACGCCCTTGACCCGCAGCTCTGGATCCAGCGGCGACATGTCGTCGTCGGCCGGGCCCAGGCGGACGGTGCCCACGGGGTGGTAGACGGTGTTGTGGGTCTTGCGGATGTAGTCCTGCAGTTCCTCATCGGTCTGCGCCTCGATGCCTGGCGAGAGCTCCCGGCCGGTCCATTCCGCCATTGCGGGCTGGGCGGCGATCTCGCGGGCCTTGCGGATGCCGGCCACCATGACGCGCATGTCGTGGCCGTCCGGGTCCGTGAAGTAGCGGGGGTCCACCATCGGCTTGTCGCGGAAGTCGCGGCTGCGCAGCCGAACGGTGCCGCGGGAGCGGGCATGGGTGACGTTCGGGGTGAGGCTGAACCCGTTCTCCGTGGTGGGGTAGCCGTGACGCAGCGTGTTCATGTCGAACGGGACCGAGCCGTAGTGCATCATCAGGTCAGGGCGGTCCAGGCCGTCCTCCGTGGGGGTGAAGATGCCGATCTCCCACCACTGGGTGGAGGTCTGCACCATGGGCTGTTTGGCCTCGAACTGCACCACGCCTTCCGGGTGGTCCTGCAGGTTCTCACCGACGCCGGGCGAGTCCACCAGCACCTCGATGCCGTGCTGGGCCAGGTGTTCCGCCGGGCCGATGCCGGAGAGCATGAGCAGCTTGGGGGAGTCGATGGCGCCGGTGGACACGATGACCTCACGGCGGGCGGTAAGCCGGTGGGTCCGGCCGAACGCCCCGTCCACCACGTCCACGCCGGTGCAGCGCTTGTCCGCGTCGATCACCAGCTGGCGGGCCCGCAGGCCGGTCAGCAGGGTGAAGTTGGGGCGGTCCACGATGGGGTGGATGTAGGACACGGAACTGGAGGAACGGGTACCGTCTGCGCGGCGGTTGATCTGGAAGAAGTTCGCGCCGTTCACCACGGTGGTGCCGGTGTTGAACTTCGCGCGGGGGATGCCCGCCTGTTCACAGGCGTCCAAAAGGGCGACGCCGGCAGGGTCCGCCGGGGGCACGTTCATCAGGTGCACGGGGCCGGAGTCCCCGTGGTGCGGAGCGTCGGGGCCGGCGTCCTGGTTGGTTTCCAGCCGCTTGTAGAGCGGCCAGGCGGCATCGGCGTTCCAGCCGGTGGCGCCGTACTTGGACTCCCATTCGTCCAGGTCCTCGCGCGGGGCCCAGAAGGCGATGCAGGAGTTGTGGCTGGAGCAGCCGCCCATGACTTTGGCACGGGCGTGGCGCATGAAGGAGTTGCCGTTTTCCTGCGGCTCGATGGGGTAATCCCAGTCGTACCCGGATTCCAGCAGTTCCATCCAGCGGTCCAGCTGCAGGATCTCGGGGATGTTCCGGTCGTCCGGGCCCGCCTCGACGAGGGCCACGGTCACGTCCGGATCCTCGCTGAGCCGTGCCGCCACGGCGGCCCCGGCGGACCCGCCGCCGATGACGACGTAGTCGAACCCACGGTCGCTCACGTCCTCGATGTTGTCGTAGTGCATCTAGTTCTCCTTGCTGTGGTCAGCGAACCAGCCGGTGACCAGCGGGCTGGTGTTCTGGTAGATGTGCTTGGCTTCCTGGTACTCAGCCAGGCCCGTGGGGCCCAGCTCGCGGCCGACGCCGGACTGGCCGAAGCCGCCCCACTCGGCCTGGGGGAGGTAGGGGTGGTAGTCGTTGATCCAGATGGTGCCGTGCCGCAGCCGGGACGCGACGCGCTGCGCCTTGCCGGCGTCCTGGGTCCACACCGCGCCGGCCAGGCCGTAGATGGTGTCGTTCGCAGTGGCCACGGCCTCGTCCTCGGTGCGGAAGGTTTCCACCGTGACCACCGGGCCGAACGCCTCGTCGGTGACCACGGACATGCCGCGGGAGACGCGGTCCAGAATGGTGGGCTGGTAGTAGAACCCGGCGTCGTACTTCTCCCCGGACGGTGCCGCGCCGCCCGTGCGGAGCCGCGCGCCCTCCTGAATGCCGCGCTGGACGTAGGCATGGACCTTGTCCCGGTGGGCGGCGGAGATCAGCGGGCCGGTCTCGGCCTCGTCGTCGAAGGGGCCACCCAGCCGGATGCCCTCTGCGCGGCGGACCAGTTCGTCCACGAAGCGGTCCGCGATGGATTCCTCCACCAGCAGCCGGGCGCCTGCGGAGCAAACCTGGCCGGAGTGGACGAACGCGCCGTTCAGGGCGTTGTCCACGGCGGCGTCGAAGTCCGTGTCGGCGAACACCACGTTGGGGTTCTTGCCGCCGAGCTCCAGCGCCACCTTCTTGACGGTGGCCGCAGCGGAAGCGGCGATGCGCTTGCCGGTTTCCAGGCCGCCGGTGAAGGAGACAAGGTCGACGTCGGGGTGTTCCGAGAGCGGGGCGCCAGCCTGGGCGCCGGCACCGGTGACGAGGTTGGCCACGCCGTCCGGGAGGCCGAGGTCCTGCAGCAGCTGCATGGCCAGGATGCTGGTGGACGGGGTCAGCTCGGAGGGCTTGAGGACGAACGTGCAGCCGGCGGCCAGTGCGGGGGCGATCTTCCACGCCGCCTGGAGCAGGGGATAGTTCCACGGCGTGATGAGTCCGCAGACGCCCACGGGTTCGTAGACGATCCTGCTGACGACGGCGGCGTCCCCGGCGTCCACCACCCGGCCCGCCTGCTGCCCGGCGAGCCTGCCGAAGTACTCGAAGCAGGCGGCGATGTCGTCCATGTCGATGCGGCTTTCCACCATCCGCTTGCCGGTGTCCAGCGATTCCGCGCGGGCAAACTTTTCCCGGCGTTCCCGCAGTCCGGCGGCGACTTTCAGGAGGAAGGCGCCACGCTCCGGTGCCGGGACGCTGGACCAGGCGCCGGAGTCGAAGGCGGCGCGGGCCGCCGCGATGGCACGTTCGGCATCTTCCCGGCCTGCCTCGGACACGGTGGCCACCAGCTCCCCGTCTGCGGGGTTGCGGATTTCACGCACCGCGCCGGACGCCGCCGGCTCCCACCTGCCGTTGATGAACAGGGAGGAGGCGGGCTTGGTTTCAGTGCTGGGGGCGGCTTCCTGGGCCGGTGTGGCGTAAGTCATAGGAAGGACAGTAATGCACGTTGAACAAGTGTTCAATACTTTCCTTGAACACTTGTTCAATGCTCATCGCGCGGCTACTGTTGCCCCTGGAGTGGGTGTTTCAGGGCTGTGAGGGGCCCTGGGCGTCGCGGTTGTCGTCCGGGACCGGTGCGAGCGCGATCTGCTCCGTGCGCGCAATGCTCCGCTGGATGGAGGCCTTGTCCACCCCGAGCAGCGCCGTCAGCCACACGCCGTTCTGGATGACCACGATGTCCGACGCCCGCTCCCTGCACGCTTCCCAGGACAGTCCGGGCCTGGCGCTGGACACCAGCGCCGCGAGCCCGTCGATGTACCGGTCGAAGGCGGCGGCGTTGATCTGTGCGTAGTCCTCGTCCGCCTGGGCCAGGGCCCACAGGTGCAGGCGCAGGGACAGGTAGCGGGTGGTCAGCAGGTCAGCGCCGGCAACGCGCCGGAGCGCGCGGCGCAGCTGTTCATCGGGGGTAACCGACGGGTCTGGGGCGACCAGTAAAAGGTCATGCTCATCCACGCGGCGTAGGGCAGCGCGGATCAGGGTGGTCTTGTCGTCGTAGTAGTAGTTGACCAGGCCCAGTGCCACGCCGGCTTCCCGCGCCACGGCGCGCATGCTCACGCCCGAAATCCCGTGGCGGGACAGCAGGTCCATTGCCGCTTCGAGGATGCGGGTCTGCCTGTCCACTTGTTCGCCGGAAGTCACGGCACTGGTCCCCATCTGGCCAGACTATTGCCTAACACTGCACGTGCATAACGCGGTACCGCCACGCCCTCCCCGCAGCCCGATGGGGCTGATGATGTTTGAAGCCTTCTTCCGCAGGGCACGGTGGTTGTACACCGGGATTGACCAGTACAGCTTGGAGAACGATGGAAAGCGCAAGCCTTATTGCCCTCTTGTTTGCCGGCGCCGTCCGCGCGGGCGAAAGTGCGCAGCCCCACGCGCCGCAACTCAGCGCGAAGCCCGGGTGGAAGCGGGCCGCGTGGCTGGCGTTCAGGAGCAGGACGGCGACTTTCCTGCACCGGCTGGCCTGGGCGCTGGAACCGGACCCGCGCTGACGCAGAAGAAGCCCTGCCGGGCGCCGTAACATGGCCGGCCCGGCTCAGGGCTGGGCGTGGTCGGCGCGCTCCAGCAGGCGGGACACCCCGTAGCCGATGACCAAGCCCCAGAACGCTGCGTGGATGTTGAAGAGGTTCATGCCGGAAATGGTCACCACGAACGTCACCAGCGAACCCATGGTGAAGCTGGTGGCAAAGGCCGTGACGAAGGCCTGCTGTAGGGCCCGCAGCATTGCGATGCCGCCCAGTGCCAGGACGAACTCCTTGGGCGCGGCCAGCATCAGCCGGGTCAGGGTGGGGGCAAACGCTGCGAACACCAGGGCCAGGAGACCGTACGCCACGGCAGCCGTGTATTGGCGCTCCCTCTTCCCGGACGAGGTCAGCAGGGCGTTGGTGGGGCCTGTGACGCAGGCCGAAACGGCGCCGAAACCGGCATTGAGCACTGAAAAAGCGCCGGAGGCAATGGCGAAGGCGTTCACGGGCGGACGGTGCCCGGCGGCGCGGAGGACGGCGATGCCCTGGCCGTTTTGGACAAACAGCACGGTGAGGGCCAGGGGAACCACCAGTTCCAGCTGGGCAGCCCACGTGAATTCAGGGGCGGTGAACACCGGGGTGGCCAGGAGCTGCCCGCCGGGGGACAGCCTGAACTGCCCGCTGGCCGCCACGGCGATGCAGCCTGCCACCAGGGTGCCCAGGACCGGCGGCAGGAACCTGCCAAGCCCGGGAACTGCGGTGAGGACCAGGAACGCGGCCACCATCGGAGCAGCCACGGCCGGGTTGTCCTGGGTGGAGGCAACGATGTCTGTGCCGAACTTCAGGAACACCGCGGCCACCATGGCCATCACCAGCGGCATGGGCACCAGTGCCATGGCTTTACGCACCACCCCGGTGGCACCCAGGGCGAGGATCAGCACGCCCGAGGTGAAGAAGGCCCCGACGACTTCGGGGAAGGCCAGGTGCTGAAGGGACGGTCCCAGGAGCACCGTGCCGGGGATGGACCAGGCGAAGCCCAGGGGCTGCCGGTAAATGAGCGACATCAGCAGCGTGGCCGCCCCGCCGGAAAAGAGGATGCCAAAAACCCAGGACGACAGCTGGCCCTGGGTCAGGCCGCCGGCCGTCCCCACGGCCAGGGTGACGGCGATGGGTCCGGACGCCGCGAAAATGAGCCCGATGGCCCCGTTGGAGACATAGGACAGTTCCAGGTCGCGAAGAATCCGGCGGGGACCCGCGGGCCGGACCCCCGGGCGTTCCAGCAGGGGTTCCGGCGCCGGCGCCGGCGGGGCTGACCCGACGGATGTGGCGGCCGGGTCGGGGCGGGGATGGCTCATCGGAACTCCTGGCTGGCGCGGAAAAACCGGAGGCGCTCCGAAGCATCAGCTCCGGAGCGCCTCCGTGCGGGGGTGTCTCCCAGTTTGCGTGCTACTTCTTCTGGCCCTGCTTTGCCAGGACGTAGTCATAAACTACTTCCTCGCCCTTGCCGTCGGTACGGGGGCGCGGGTCCAGCATCAGTTCAGGCTTCACTGCCGAGGCGATGTCGTCCGAGTTGTGGGGATCGCCGGGGAAGTACAGCTGCTGCGTGACCGGCTCGTAGCCCGGCGCGGACACCTTGATGTGGATGTGCGCGGGACGCCAGGCGTGCCAGCCCGCGGCGTTGATCAGCTGCCCGCAGGCGCCGTCCGTAGGGATCTGGTAGGGCGCCGGACGCATGGTGTTGATCTCGAACCGGCCGTCGTCGGAGGCCTTGACGGTGGCCCGGAAGAGCCACTCGGGCATGCCCGGGGCGTACTGGGAGTAGAAGCCGGCGGCGTCCGCGTGCCAGATCTCCACCTGGGCACCCTGGATGGGGTTGCCGTCGGTGTCGGTGAACTGGCCGGTGAACCGCAGCGGAGTGCCCTCTTCGTCGTCGCGCATTTCCACGGTGGCGGGCGTCTGGAGTTCCGGAGAGCCGGGAACGTAGTAGGGACCCTCGATGGTGCCGACGGTGCCGGGACGGTCCTGGGAGTTCACGTCCTCAACGGTGTGTTCCAGCCAGACGTCGAGGAACAGCGGCCATTCACCGTCCGTGCCCACCTTGATCAGCCAGGCTTTGAGGGCGTTGTATTCCTCGTAGGTGACGTGGTGCTCGACGACGATGTCGTTGGCGGCCTTGATCAGTGCGCCGGCCAGCAGGCTCACCCGTTCCTTGGATACATCCACCCGGGAGAGCTTGCCTGACGCGGCGAACCGTTCGGTTGCCTTGGAGCCTGCTTCGACGGCGGTGCCTTCGTTTTCCGTGCGGCTGTCCGTTGGGGTTTGGGTCATGACGATGTCCACCTTCTTCATTGAATGGGACAGGAAGGGCTCCTGCTCCGCACGCGGCCCGCGGGGCGGGACGTTCCACCTGCCCTGCTCGGCACCGCGTGATCTTGGTCTCAAGCGTAGGCCCGGAGATAAGGACGCTACAAATATCAACTAGGCGTCTTTTGAGTCATTATCAGTACATAAAGACACCCTTGGTGGAACCTAGGCATTTGCCTGATGTGAGGCCAATCACGAGCGGCAAGAATTGCTGGACAACGTCCGCCGCCGAAGCCTCTTCCCGAGTGGACCTCCGCCCATCCGTCCAGCAATCTCCAATGAAGGAGCACGCCATGACCGAGAACCTGATCCATGCCCGCGAGGTCCTTGCCGACGCCGTGATCGACGACCGCGAGAACGGCGTCATCCGGGCCAAGCGCGAGATCTTCACCGACCAGGAGATCTTCGAACTCGAGATGAAGCACATCTTCGAAGGCAACTGGGTGTACCTCGCCCACGAGTCGCAGATCCCCAACGTGGGGGACTACTTCACCACCTACATCGGCCGGACCCCCGTGATGATCACCCGGGACAAGGACGGGCAGCTGAACTGCCTGGTCAACGCCTGTTCGCACCGCGGCGCCATGCTGTGCCGCCGCAAGACGGACAACCGCACCACCTTCACCTGCCCGTTCCACGGCTGGACCTTCAAGAACTCCGGCGAGCTGCTGAAGGTCAAGGACTCCCGGAACGCCGGCTACCCCGAGACCTTCAACAAGGAAGGCTCACACGACCTCACCAAGGTGGCCCGCTTCGAGTCCTACCGCGGCTTCCTGTTCGGCTCGCTGAAGGCCGACGTGCTCCCGCTCGAGGAACACCTCGGGGACGCCACCAAGGTCATCGACTCCATCGTTGACCAGTCGCCCGAAGGCCTGGAAGTGCTGCGCGGTTCCTCCACCTACACCTATGACGGCAACTGGAAGGTCCAGGCCGAGAACGGCGCCGACGGCTACCACGTCACCGCCGTGCACTGGAACTACGCAGCCACCACGGCCCGCCGCAGCGCCGGTGACTCCGCCAACAAGACCAAGGCCATGGACGCCGGCAAGTGGGGCAAGGTCAAGGGCGGCTTCTACTCCTACGACCACGGCCACCTGTTGCTGTGGCAGGAATGGACCAACCCCCAGGACCGCCCGCTCTGGGACCGCCGCGACGAGCTTGTGGCCAAGTACGGCGAGGAGATGGCCAACTTCATGATCAACATCTCCCGCAACCTCTGCCTGTACCCGAACGTCTACATCATGGACCAGTTCTCCTCGCAGATCCGCCACTTCCGGCCGATCTCCGCGGACCAGACCGAGGTGACCATCTACTGCATCGCCCCCAAGGGCGAGTCCCAGGAGAACCGTTCAAAGCGCATCCGCCAGTACGAGGACTTCTTCAACGCCACGGGCATGGCCACCCCGGACGACCTGGAGGAATTCCGCTCCTGCAACAAGACTTACTGGGCCACCAGCGCACCGTGGAACGACATGACCCGCGGCTCCACCCACGAGATCGCCGGACCGGATGAGCAGGCGCAGGCCCTGGGCATGAACCGGGTGATCGCCTCCGGCGTGCGCACCGAAGATGAGGGGCTCTACCCCATCCAGCACGGGTACTGGAAGGAAGTCATGGACCGGGCGCTGGCGGAGGAAGAGGAGCGTTCCGCCCTGGATTCCGTTCCCGTCACCGCCTGAGAGAGCCCGCCGGAACCACAGAGAGCGCAGAACCCATGACCAACCTGACCCACACCGCCCCGGTCCTGAAGACCGCGGAGGAAATCGCAACCCTCGAAACCGTCCGGGCGTTCCTCTACCGGGAAGCCCGCCTGCTGGATGACCGCCAGTTCGATGAATGGCTGGAGTGCTACCACCCGGACTCCGAATTCTGGATGCCGGCCTGGGACGTGGACGACCAGCTGACACAGGACCCCCAGAACGAGATCTCCCTGATCTACTACGACAACCGCGGCGGCATCGAGGACCGGGTATTCCGGATCAAGACCGACAGGTCATCGGCCACCTCCCTCCCGGAGCCGCGCACCGGCCACAACATCACGGACGTGGAGGTTTTGGCGAACGACGGCGGCAAGGTGGAGGTGCGCTTCAACTGGTTCACCCTGTACTTCCGCTACAACACGACGGACACGTACTTCGGCACCAGCTACTACA
Source organism: Arthrobacter sp. 8AJ (assembly GCF_902506025.1). Classification (NCBI taxonomy): domain Bacteria; kingdom Bacillati; phylum Actinomycetota; class Actinomycetes; order Micrococcales; family Micrococcaceae; genus Arthrobacter; species Arthrobacter sp. 8AJ. Next base: position 505,908 of record NZ_LR733289.1, read on the forward strand.
CGGTGGACCTTTCCGGCCCGCAGCCGGTGATCCTGAAGAAGAAAGTGGTCCTGAAGAACGACTACATCCACCACGTGGTGGACGTCTACATGATCTGACCTGCCCCAGCCGGCGCCCGGTACGTACGGGCGCCGCACGGCAGGTCCCATTCCGTGCCCGCCGGGCACGCCCCAACTTTTCCCCGGACGCGACGACGCGCCCGCCCAGTCAGGAGGACCCCATGGGCCACAAAGTAGCCCTCAGCTTCGAAGACGGCGTCACCAAAGTCATCAAGGTCGGCGACTATGAGACCGTCATGGACGCGGCCTACAAGGCGCGGATCAACATTCCGTCGGACTGCCGCGACGGCGCGTGCGGCACCTGCAAGGCGTTCTGCGATTCAGGCTCCTTCGACCCGGGCGACTTCATCGACGACGCCATGACCGAAGAGGAGCTCGAAAAGGGCTACCTGCTGACGTGCCAGGCCGTCCCGGAGTCCGACCTGGCCATCCAGATCCCGGCCACGTCCGAGTCGGCCAAGACGGCGGCCGCCACCTTCAGCTCCACCATCAAGGAGCTCAACCGGCACACGGACACCACGGTCTCCTTCACCCTTGAGGTGGACAACCGCGACGCGCTGGCCTTCCTCCCCGGGCAGTACGTCAACCTCAAAGTCCCCGGCACCGACGCCGAGCGCTCCTACTCCTTCAGCAGCGGCCCCGAGGTCCAGGACGCGTCCTTCATGGTCCGCGTGACCCCGCAGGGCGCCATGTCCGAGTACCTGCGCGACCGCGCCGCGGTAGGCGACGCCATCGAATTCACGGGCCCGTACGGATCCTTCTTCCTGCGCGAGCCGAAGCGGCCCCTGCTGCTCCTGGCCGGCGGCACCGGCCTGGCCCCGCTGCTGTCCATCCTGGAGAAGCTTGCCGAGAACCCGCCGTCCACCCCGGTCCACCTCATCTACGGGCTCACCCGCGAGGCGGACATCGTGGGCCTGGACTGGCTCCGCGCCTACGAGGCGAAACTGCCCGGCTTCAGCTGGGACTACATCGCCTCCGAGCCCGGCACCTCCGCCCCGCACACCGGCTACGTCACCCAGATCATCGAACCGAAGCACCTCAACGACGGCGACGTGGACATCTACCTCTGCGGCCCTCCGCCCATGGTCAACGCCGTCTCCAAGTGGCTGGACACCGAAGGCATCAAGCCCGCCAACTTCTACTTCGAACGTTTCGCGCCGAAGGAGACCACCGGGGGCGACGCCGAAACCGGTGCCCCGGCACCGGCCGGGAAGATCCAGGCCGAAGGCGACACCATGAGCCGCGGCGAGGCCGTCTCCTCGCTGGAGACCGGCCGGCTGGATTTCCGCAAGGAGGACAGCTTCGCCCAGCTGGACGCCCGCATGGGCCTGGAACTTGCGGTCAGCGAACTGCTGCTGGGAAGGCTCAGCGAGCAGCAGCTGCGCCAGTTCCGCCGGCTCGCGGAAGCCACCACCGGCTCGGTGCAGGGCGGGAACATCACCGACCCCGAGGAGTTCGCGCGCACCAACGAGGAATTCCACGAGTACCTCTTCATGGTCTGCGACAACCCGATGCTCCTGGAGTCCTACCGGCGCCTGGACGTCCACGCCCAGATGGCCGCGGCCTTCGAGGCCGGCACGCCGATCTTCGAACGCGTCACCCAGGACCACCTTGAGATCGTGAATGCCTTCGAACGCGGCGACAAGGACCACCTGCGCGCCGTCATCACCGCCCATGCCCAGGACGCGAAGGACACCATGGCCGGGGCCATCGACGCCAAGGCCGCCCGCTGATGGCTGCGCCGTACGCCGGGCAATACGTGACCCCTGGCCGGTTCGGCGGCAAGGTCGCCGTCGTCACCGGTGCAGCCCAGGGGATCGGCCAGAAGGTGGCCGAACGCATCGGCGCCGAAGGCGGCGCCGTGGTCCTGGTGGACCGCGCGGACCTGGTCCACGACGTTGCCCGCGGCATCGGCGAGGCCGCCAGGGCGTCGGATTCCGGGGGCTCGGCCACGGCCGTCACCGCAGACCTGGAGACCTTCGCCGGCGCCACCCAGGCCATCAAGGCCGCGCTCGCGGCCCACGGGCGGGTGGACGTCCTGGTCAACAACGTGGGCGGGACCATCTGGGCCCGCCCCTACGAGGAGTACGACGAGGACAAGATCGAGAAGGAAATCCGCCGCTCGCTCTTCCCCACGCTCTGGACCTGCCGGGCAGTCCTGCCGGCCATGATCGAGCAGGGCTCCGGCACGATCGTGAACGTCTCCTCGGTAGCCACCCGCGGAATGCACCGGGTGCCCTATGCCGCGGCGAAAGGTGGCGTGAACGCCCTGACCCAGTCGCTGGCGATGGAGGTGGCCGGGCACGGCATCCGGGTGGTGGCCACCGCCCCGGGCGGCACGGAAGCCCCGCCGCGGAAGGTCAAGCGCGGGCCGGACGCCGAATCCGCCACCGAGAAGGACTGGTACCAGACCATCGTTGACCAGACGGTGGAGTCCTCGTTCATGAAGCGCTACGGCACCCTGGACGAGCAGGCGGCGCCCATCGTGTTCCTTGCCTCGGACGAGGCGTCCTACCTGACCGGCAGCATCCTCCCGGTGGCCGGCGGCGACCTGGGGTAGGGGCAGGTGCTCGACGCGCGGCACCAGGGGCGCCCGGGCCGCTCCGGTAGGATGGCGGCCATGACAGCGGGCTCCACCCAGGGCGAGATGGCGGAGGACTTCCCGCTGGCGGGCCGGGCCGCGGCGTTCGAGCAGCTGCTGGAAATCCTCCGCACCGTCCGCAAGGGCAAGGTGGGCACCGTGGTCCTCTCCGGACCGTCCGGGTCCGGCAAAACCGCGCTCCTGGAACTCTTCCTTGACCACTGCCGCACGGCAGCCCGCGGCGTCCGCGTGCTGTCCGCCATGGGGGACGACTGGGAAGCCCAGTTCGCCCTGGCCGGCTACTCCCAGTTGATGCGGACCCTGCCGCTCCGGACGGCAAAGGATTACGACGGCGGCCCGGCCCCCGCGCCGGGGCCCGTCGCTTCCCTGACCCCCGACCAGGTGGTCAACTACGCCTCCACCCTCAGCACCCATCTCGAAGGCCTGCAGACGCACGGCAGCGTGGTGGTCGCCGTCGACGACGTCCACAAGCTCGACGAGGAGAGCCTGCGCATCCTCACCTTCGTCATGCGCAGGCTGCACGACAAGCGGGTCCTGTTCCTGCTGACCCTCAACCCTGTAGACGCGCCCCGCGTCCCCGCCGGCGTGCTCGACTTCCTCACCGGCCACCAGGTGGTCCGCATTCCGCTGGAGCCCCTCTCGCCGCAGCAGGTCCAGGACGTGGCCCGGAGCCTGTTCGGCCTGGACCTCAGTGCGACGGCGGCCCACGGCCTGGTGACGCACACCGGCGGGATAGCCCAGTCCATCGTGGAGCTGCTCCGTGAGCTGCCGCCGGAGACCTGGCAGTCGTGGTTCCCGTCCCTTCCGCCCACTTCCCGGGTGCGCGCCAGGGTCCGCAGTGTCCTGGCGGCCGCGTCCCCTGCCCTGGTGGCCGCCGCGGAAGCCGCTGCGGTGCTCGGCCCCGGCGCGGGCCTGGCCGAGGTGGCCAGGGTGGGCGGCCTGGAATCCGTCATGCCGGCGCTCGATGAGGGGCACCGCGCCGGGCTGCTGGGACTGTCCGTGGACCAGTCCCGCTCCGCCATCGCCTTCCTGGAACCCGGCACCGCGGAAGCCGTCTACGAACAGATCGTCCCCAGCCGGCGCATTGCCCTGCACCGGAAGGCCGCCGAGGTCGTCCAGTCCGAGGGCGAACAGCTGGGCCACCGCGTTGCGGCCACCCCGGCCGCGGACGAAACCCTGGCCGCCGAACTGGAGGAATTCGCCCGGCGGCAGGCCACGGTGGGCGCATGGCAGGATGCCTCCACCGCGTTGTTCTCCGCCTCGCGGCTCTCCCCTGACATCCGCGCCCGCAACCTCCGGCTCCTGAAAGCCGTCGACGCCCTGGTGGGCTCCGGCAACGTGGCCCAGGCGCAGGCCTGGGCCGGCGCGGTGGACGCCCTGCCGCCGTCGCCCCTGCGCTCCTCGGTGCTGGGGTACCTGTCCACGGTGTCCGGCCAGAATGACAGCGCCCAAAGCCAGCTGGAGATGGCCTGGCGCACCAGCAATCCGCAGCATGAACCCTCCGCGGCAGCGCAGGTGGCCCAGCGGTTTGTCCTCCACGGGGTAGCTTCCTGGGACGGTCCGATGATTACCGGCTGGGCTGAACGCGCCATGGCGCTGACTGAGCCCGGAACTCCGGCGCACATCGAGTCGGAGGCCATCTACGGACTGGGCCTCTACGCCCAGGGCCGGATTGCGGACGCCGAGGCTTCCTACCAGCGGGCCTCCGCCCAGGCGGCCGAGAATGCCCAGAAGCAGCGGGTGCAGATGGGCGCCGGCTGGCTGGCCCTGCGCCTGGACAACGCCGAGTCCGCGCTGGTGAATTTTGAGTCGGCCGCCCCCACCGAGTACCGCGGGGGATCGCTGCGGATTTCCCTGTGGGCCGAGGCCTGGCTGGCCCGCACCCACCTTGTGCTGGGCAACTGGGACGCGGCCGCCGCCACCATCTCCCGGGCAAGCGTCCGGCTGGAGACCTCGCGGATGCCGCTGATCCGGCCGCTGCTGTACTGGACGGCCGCAGAGCTGTGGTCCATGCGGGGCGACTGGGACCGGGCACGCTACTACGTCTCACAGGCCGCGGTGCAGCCGGGAACCTACCGTGCCATGCAGGTCCCGGCCAGCCTGGCGCGCGCCCGCTTCCACGAGGCACGGGCCGACTACGAAAGTGCCCTGGCCGCCCTGCAGCCGCTGGCCGAACTGGACCCCTGGACCGATCAGCGGGTGTCCTTCTGGCCGTGGCAGGACACCTACGTCAATGCGCTGGTCATGACTGACAAGCTCGACGCCGCAGAGACGTTCCTCACTGCGTTCGAAGGAGTGCACCGCGAGCGGGAAGTCCCCTCCGACCTTGCCCGCGTGGCGTGGGCCAGGGGCCGGCTGCTGGCCGCACAGGGGGACCCGGACACGGCAAGGGAGTACTTCGAGGCGGCGCTCGGGCACCTCCGCGGGCTCAACCGCCCCTACCTGCGGGCACGGATCAGTTTCGCGTTCGGGCAAAGCATGCGCCGGGCCGGAAAGCGCCGCCTGGCGTCTTCAGTGCTGCGGGCGGCCCGGGACCTGTATGACACCCTCGGCGCGGCAACGTACGTGGAACGGTGCGACCGCGAGCTGAAGGCCACCGGCCTGGACGTGGGGAACCTGCCGGACCCGGCGGACCCGGTGCTTTCTTCGGTGGGCGGCCACCATCAACAGCTCACGGCCCAGGAACGGGCCGTGGCCGAGCTGGTGGCTGCGGGGGCAACCAACAAGGAGGCGGCCAGGGCCCTGTTCCTGGCTGAAAAGACGGTGCAGTACCACTTGACGCGGCTGTACCGGAAGATGGGAATCCGGTCACGCAGCGAACTCGCGGCGGCGTTCCGGGCCAAGGACTGACCCGGCAACGCTCCGGTGCTAACCCGTGGTTACTTGACGTCCGACGGGTGCTTGGCCAGCGGAACCACCGTGATGTCCATGTACGGGAACAGGGGAAGGCCCTGCAGGATGCCGTGCAGTTCGTCGTTGGATTCGACGTCGAAGATGGAGTAGTTGGCGTATTCGCCCACCACACGCCAGATCTCGGGCCATTTGCCGGAGCGCTGCAGTTCCTGGGAGTAGGCCTTCTCCGTGGCCTTGATTGCGGCGGCTTCTTCGGCGGGCATGCCGGCGGGCAGGTTGACGTCCATGCGGACCAGGTACTTCATGGTGACCTTTCGGTTGAAGGGGTGGGTGTCAGTCGGTGCGGTAGTGGGCGAGCTTGTCGTCATCCACGTCAGTGCCCGCGCCGGCACCTTCAGGAACGCGGATCCGGCCGCCGGTGATCGCCAGCGGCCGGGCCAGCAGGTCATCGGTCATGTCGAGGTAGTTGGACAGCTCCGCCGCGCGCTTGGCCGTGTGGGCGAAGGCTGCGCCGAACACCACCGAGGCAACCGTGCCCACCTGGGTGTCGATCTGGTTGCCGATGTAGACGTCGATGCCCATGCCCTCAGCCATGCCAACGATTTTGGCGGCTTCGGTGAAGCCTGACCGGGCGGTCTTGACGGATAGCAGGTTGGCCCCGCCGGTGAGGATTTCGCGGGCAGCCTCGCCGAGGTTGGCGGCAGATTCGTCGGCGGCAATGGGGATGGGTGAGTTGGTGACCAGGCGCCGGCGGCCCAGGACTTCGCGGGCGTCGTCCGGTTCCTCAAGGAACTGCAGGCCGAGGTCGGCGGTGCGGCGCAGCACCTCGGCGGCCTCGTTGGCTGTCCAGCCGCGGTTGGCGTCCATGTACAGCTCGGCGTCTTCGCCCAGGCCGTCCCGCAGCACCCTGGCGGCCTCGATGTCCAGGTTCAGCGGACGGCGGCCGGTCTTCAGCTTGAAGGTGTTGATGCCGTAGGTTTCCCGGAACTCCAGGGCCAAGGCCAGGAGTTCCTGGGCGGGCTTGAAGCCGAGCATGTGGGAGACGCGCAGCGAATCGGTGTAGCCGCCCAGCAGTTTGGTCACGGGCTGCCCCAGGGTCTTGCCGATGACGTCCCACACGGCAATGTCCACCGCACCCTTGGCGGTCTGGTTGTGGATGGTGCGGGCCAGGACGGCCTGGATCTTTTCCCGGTCAAAGACGTCGATGCCCACCAGTTGCGGGGCGAAGACATCCTGCACCACCGCGACGATGGACTTCTGCGTCTCACCGTAGGTGTACGGACGGGGCGGGGTGTCTGCGGTCCCCACCACGCCGTCGTCGGTGTGGACACGGACCAGGACGTGCTCGGCCTCGTGCACGGAGCCGGAGGCGAAGTGGAGCGGGTGGCGGTATGGGATCGAGTAGGGGATCGCCTCGATGGCTGCGATCTTCATGATGGGAGGAGCCTTTCATCAGCGGGAGCGGGGGTGCCCCCAGGGGTGGCGGCGTCAGCGGTTGCAGTGGCCACGACGTCCAGGAAGTTTTGCAGCAGCGCGGAGCGGTGGCCGCGCAGCCAGGCGACGGCGAGTTCCACCGGGGGAGCATTGTCGATTTCCCGGTACGCGACGCCTTCAAGCTGGAAAGCACGCACGCTGGACGGCATGACGGCGATGCCGCCGCCCGCGGCCACGAACGCCAGCATCGTGGAGGTCTCACCCACCACTTGCGTGATCCGCGGCTGGAAACCCGCCTGGCGGCAGAGGTCCGAGGTGATGCGGTTCAGTACGGACTCCGGTGCGTAGGCGATGAAGTCCTGGTCCTGCAGTTCGTGCATGGCCACGGGACGGTCCACCGCCAGTGCGCTGAAGGAGGGAAGTGCGACGACGAGTGGCTCCTGGGTGACCACGCGGTAGTCGATTTCCTCGGAGGCGACGGGGGGACGCAGCAGTGCCGCGTCCAGGGTCCCGTTCCGCAGCCCCGCTTCCATTGACGGCGTCAGCATCTCCCCGTTCAGCGCCAGCGACAGGCCGGGAAGGACCTGTTTGGTGAGCCGCGCGATCCGCGGCATGACGCCGTAGGTTGCCGAGCCGGAGAACCCCACCCGGAGGACGCCCGTGGCGCCCTTGCCCACCTGGTAGACATCCGCGCGGAGCGTTTCGACGTCGTTGACGATCTGGCGGCCGCGGTCCAGCAGGAGCTGGCCCGCCGCCGTCAGGTCCACCCGGCGGGTGGTGCGGTTGAGGAGCTGGACGCCCAGCTGGTCTTCCAGCTGGCGGATCTGCTGGGACAGCGGCGGCTGCGCCATGTGCAGGCGCTTGGCCGCCCTGCCGAAGTGCCGCTCCTCCGCGACCGCGATGAAGTAGTTCAGCTGGCGGATTTCCATCCGGTGCCACCTTTCCAACGGGCCGGGGGAGGCGCGGCGCAGCCTCATTGATTCATAGAATAACCATAAAAAGCCTTACTTAGATACTTTTTCGACGTAATCTTGCGGCTCTTCAACCGTGGGCAGTGCTTCCTCGAGCCGGTGCTGGCGCGGCACCAGGATGGTGACGGCGCCGCCGAGCAGGGCCACCGCGCCGTAGATGTAGAAGGCTGTTGCCCCGCCGATGCCCGCCGCTGCCAGCCAGCCGCCGATGATCGGCCCCAGGACCCCGCCCAGCCGGCCCACGCTGGCGCACCAGGCGACGCCGGCGGCCCGGGCGTTGGTGGTGAAGTAGTTGGACTGGAAACCGTAGACCAGCACCTGGGTGCCCAGGGTTCCCACCCCCGCGGTGGCGATGAAGGTGAAGAGCAGCGGCAGCGGGAAGCTGAACGTCATCAATCCCAGGGAAATGGTGGCGAGGGCAAACGTGGCAGCAATGACCCGCTGCGGTCCCTTCCGGTCGGCCATCCGGGAGGCCACCAGTCCGCCCACCACGGCACCGAGGTTCAGGGCCAGCGGGAAGAACAGGGCATAGGTCCGGCCGTAGCCGTAGCCCTCCATGATCTTGGGCAGCCAGGTGTTGAGCCCGTAGGTCAGGAGGAGGCCGCAGAAGGACATCAGGCCCAGCAGGATGGATGCCGCGGCGAACTGGCGGGAGAAGACGGCGGCAAACCCGGACTTCCGTGGTGCGGCGCCGGCCTCCCGGATCACCTGCTCTTCGGCGAGCGGCACCCCGGTGCGCCAGGCAGCGGCCAGGGCTTCCTCTTCCCGGCCCCGGGCCAGCAGCCACCGCGGGGATTCCGGAAGCTTCCGCCAGGCAATGGGCAGGATGACCAGGAGGGGCAGGGATCCAATGATGAAGAGGCCGCGCCAGCCGATGCTGTCCAGGAAGGCGATGCCAAGGATGGATGCCAGCACGCCGCCCGCGGGGACCCCGGAGTAGACGATCGCGTTGTAGAACTGCCGCCGTCCCGCGGGTGCGAACTCGGCCATCGTGGCGCCGGCGCTGGCGATAACGACGCCCAGGCCCAGCCCGGTGGCAAACCGGAGGGCGCCGAAGGCGGTGACATCCGTGGCCAGGGCAGTGGCGAACATGCCCAGGGAGAACCACGCGATGCCCGCGAGCATCAGCCGGCGGCGGCCGAAGAAGTCCCCGACGGCCCCGCATGCCAGCGACCCCACCAGCACGCCGATCAGGGCCCAGGATCCCAGGAGCCCGGCGGTGGCCGCATCAAAATGACCGATCTGGCCCGCGTCTGCGAGCAGGCCCGGAAGGACGGTGCCGTAGACCACCAGGTCGTAGCCATCAAAAAGGAGGGCGGCGCAGATGACGAAAGCCACCCAGTTGGCTGTCCGGGTCTCCCTTCCCGGGTTTCCGGAGATCGTGGATTGGGGGTGCGGCAGCGTCATGGCGCATGTCCTTTCAGGGGAGCGGGTGTGGAGGCGTCGCGGTATTCGGATGGATCCGCGCCGGGCCTCGGCAACCCAGCCTGACAGGGAATGTGACGCACGGCATATGAGGGAAATGCCCGGTTTCCCGCCGGGGGTGCATTGTGCCGTTTCCGCATATCAAAGAGCCGGTTTTGGCGATGGATCCGGCAGGAACAGGCCAAACGCGCCCGGCAGCACGGGCATCACGGCGGCGGTGGGAGGACAGGTCTTAGTCCATACGCGGCCGGTATGAACCAGGCGGCCCGTAACCATCGCCGGGGTCATGGCGCCGCGGTTAGGCTGTCGGAATGATCAATCCAGCACGGCTGCACTCAGACCTGTCCCGCCTGGGCCGGGAGACGGACATGTTCCTTGCCACGGTCTCCTCCTTGTCCGATGAAGAGCTGGCCGCTCCTTCGCTGTGTGAAGGGTGGACCCGCGCCCACGTCATCGCGCACGTCGCATCCAGCGGGCGCGCACTGGTTGGGCTGATCGACTGGGCGACGTCCGGGGAGGAACGCCAGCTGTACGCGTCCCCTGAAGCGCGCTCGCAGGCCATTGCCGCCCTTGCGGCCCTGCCGCGGGAGGAACTCCTGGCTGAAGTGCGGGACTCGGCCGCCGCTTTCGCCGATGAAGCCCAGCGGTTGACCGGGGAGCTTGCGGCGCCGGAAGTAAAGGTGGGTGGCCGGGAGCTGCCGGCAACCTCCATTGTGGCGCTGCGGATTGCCGAGGTGGTGGTGCATCACCATGACCTGGACACCGCCTGGACCATCGAGGAGGCCGACCCCGATTCGCTGCTGAACGCCATCGAGGCCGTGGTACGTGCCATGCGTGCCAAGGGTGCGCCCGGGCTGACGCTGGTTACCGAAGAACGCGACGAATGGGTCATTGGTGACGGCGGCCTGCGCGTTGAGTCGGACCGGGAGGGCCTCCTGAAATGGCTGGCACGCGGCGAGGCCGAAGATGTTGAGGCGGCAGGCCCGGTGCCCGTTCTGCCGGCCTGGTAAAGCCAAAGAAGAATCCCCGCCGGGGACCAGCGAATCGCTGGCGTGCCCGGCGGGGATTCCTTCGTCGGCGGGACGCCTACTTCTTTGGCAGGCCCGCCGGGTTCAGTTCGGACTTCTGGATGGCCTCGGAGGAGAGGCCCCAGCGGTCCAGGATCCTGGCGTAGGTGCCGTCGTCAATCAGGTGGTTCAGCGCAGCCTGCGCGGCGGCCGCCAGTCCGTTGCCCTTCTTGGTGGTGAACGCGATCTCGGCCTTCAGCGGCCAGCCGCCCTCCAGCGTGCCCACCTGCTTCGTCTTTCCGTCCTGCGCCGCCTTGTACGCGGCGGCCGCGTTGGGCCCGAACGTCAGGTCCGCACGGCCTGACTGAAGTGCCAGGCTCGAGGCCGAGTCGTCGTCGTAATACTGGAACTGGACCGGCGCCAGGCCGTTCTTCCTGTTCTCCTCGTCCCAGCGCACCAGGATGGCTTCCTGGTTGGTGCCGGATCCCACGATGATCCTCTTGCCGGCCACGTCCTTGGCTTCCTTGATCTCGCCGGTGCCCGAATCACTCTTGGCGTAGAAGCCCAGGAGGTCGTTGCGGTAGGTGGCGAAGTCGAACTTTTCCTTGCGCGCCTCGGTGACGGTGACGTTTGAGAGCACGGCCTCGTACCTGGACGATTCGATGCCCAGCGGCCAGTCAGCCCACGCCACGGGCAGGACCTCCACCTGCAGGCCGAGCGACTCGCCCACGGCGTACGCGATGTCCACTTCGCTGCCGATCAGGGTCTTGTTGTCCGTGGCGAACAGGCTGAGCGGCGCCGCCCCGCCCGTTGTCACCACGGTCAGCTTGCCGTCGGCCTTGATGGCCTCCGGCACCAGTGCAGCCGCGGCGGGGTAGGCCGCGACGTTGAAGCGGTCCTGTTCCGGGGACAGGTTGAAGGTCTTGCCGGCGGAGTTGGTGGCGGACGACGACGGTGCCGTCGCCGCCGAAGCGCCGGGATCGGAGCAGGCAGCCAGTCCCAGCAGCGCTGAGACGGTAAGGGCCACAACGGCGGCCGGCTTGGTGGTGATGGCCATGGTTCCTCCTGGGAAAGGGGGCGGAAGATGCAGCGGAGTGTGCGCGTTGCAGCAACTATCCGGCAGCCCCGGAGGCGGAATCAAAGGACATGAAACCCGGGGATACAGGGAGTAACGGCAGGTCACCGGAGGACCGCGGCGGTCATATTCCCCTCAAGGCATATGAAGCCAGGACAGGAAAAAGGGGACCAGTTCAGTGCGAACTGGTCCCCTCCTCTGATTCGTAGCGGTCAGAGCCGGATGATTACGACAGCGCCGCGAGGACTTCCTTGGCCACGTCCTCGCTGGACTGTGGGTTCTGTCCGGTGATGAGGTTGCCGTCGCGCACCACGTTGGAGGACCAGGCCGCACCGTTTTCGACGACGGCACCCTTCTCCTTGAGCGCGTCCTCCACCAGCCATGGGGTGTTCTCCCCGGTTCCGCCGCCGAGTTCTTCCTCGTTGGTGAAGACCGTCAGGCGGCGGCCCTTGAAAGTGAACCCGCCGTCGTCGTCCGTTGCGCTCAGCAGCCCCGCGGGACCGTGGCAGAACGGTGCAATGATCTTGCCGTCCTTGTTCGCTGCGACCAGCAGCCGGCCCAGGTCGGCGTCCTTGTACAGGTCTGCCATGGGACCGTGGCCGCCGGGCATCACCACGGCGTCGTAGCCGGCAATGTCGACGTCGGCGAGGACCAGCGGGTGCGCCAGCTCGCCGTCGATCTTCGCGATGTAGTCCCGGAAGCCCTGGGCGCGTTCCTCGCCGCCGGCCGACTCGGGAGCCAGGCTTACCTGGTCCACGGTGGGCTTCCTGCCGCCGGGGGTGGCGATGTGGACCGTGTTGCCGGCGTCGGTCAGGGTCTGGTGTGACACCACCAGTTCCTCTGCCCAGTAGCCGGTGGGGTGTTCGCTGCCGTCCTTCATGGTGAGGGAATCTGCGGACGATACAACCATCAAAATGTTTGCCATGGTGTTTCTCCTGTCTTAGCTGACGTGAGTGGCTGGAAGCCGCTTGCTACTTGCCTGCTGCTTCCAGCTCAGCGTACGTGGCGTCGTCGAGCGTGATGCCGGCGGCGGCCATGTTCTCTTCGAGGTGCGGCACCGAGCCCGTGCCGGGGATCGGCATCATCACGGGGGAGCGGCGCAGCAGCCAGGCCAGGGCCACCTGGGATGTGGTGGCGCCCAGGCGCTTGGCCGCCTCATCCAGCGGGCCGCCCGGCTGGGCGAGTTCGCCGGCGGAAATCGGAGCCCAGGGGATGAAGCCGATGCCGTTATCTTCGGAGTAGCGGAGTACGTCCTCGGAGCTGCGGTCGGTCAGGTTGTAGCGGTTCTGGACCGTGGACACTGTGAAGTGCTTTCCGGCCGCCTCCAGCTCCTCGACGCTGACCTGGGACAGGCCCAGGGCGCGGACCTTTCCTTCGTCCTGGAGTTCGCGCAGCACGCCGAACTGCTCCTCGGCGTCCACCTTGGGATCGATCCGGTGCAGCTGCAGCAGGTCCAGGGTGTCCACCTTCAGCTTGCGCAGGCTCAGCTCGGTCTGCTGGCGCAGGTATTCGGGACGGCCGACGGGGATCCACTTGTTGGGCCCGGTGCGGGTGAAGCCCACCTTGGTGACGATCTTCAGCCCCTCCTTGTACGGATGCAGGGCCTCGGCGATGATTTCTTCGCTGATGTTGGGTCCGTAGGAATCGGCGGTATCGATGAAGTCGACGCCGAGTTCGACGGCGCGGCGCACCACGGCCACGGCCGCCTGGCGGTCTGCGGGTTCGCCCCAGACACCGTCGCCCACGATGCGCATGGCACCGAAACCGAGGCGGTGCACGGTTCCCAGGTCCTTGAGGTCGATCGTTGCGGACAGTTCAAGCTGGTTCGTTGAATCATGGCTCATAGGGGCGGCAACATCATCAGTGTGCTGAGTATTCCGGGAAAGACGAAATAACCCGGGCCCCGCCGTGGTTATACCTCAAGTGCCCGCCGCGATCCGGCCGGCGACTCTTACGAAACGTTCCTGAAAGGCCGCACCTGACGTGACTCTTCCCCTCTCCATCCTTGACCTGGCAACCATCGGCAAAGGCCAGACGGCGGCGGAGAGCCTGGCGGGCAGCGTGGCCATGGCGCAAAGCGCCGAGAAGCTGGGCTACCGGCGCGTCTGGTACGCCGAGCACCACAACATGTCCTCCATTGCCTCCTCCGCCACCAGCGTGCTGATCGCCCATGTGGCTGCGCACACCGAAAGCATCCGGTTGGGCGCCGGCGGCATCATGCTGCCCAACCACTCACCGCTGACCATCGCCGAACAGTTCGGCACCCTGGAAACCCTCCACCCGGGCCGGATCGACCTGGGCCTGGGCCGTGCCCCGGGCAGCGACCAGAACACCATGCGCGCCCTGCGCCGCGACCCCATGTCCGCGGACAGCTTCCCGCAGGACGTCCTGGAACTGCAGGGCTACCTCACCGGACCGACCCGCATCCAGGGCGTGGAGGCCACCCCCGGCAAGGGCACCAACGTTCCGCTGTACGTCCTGGGCTCGTCCCTGTTCGGCGCGCGCCTGGCCGCCCAGCTTGGCCTGCCGTATGCCTTCGCCTCGCACTTCGCCCCGGCTGCTTTGCAGGAGGCTGTGGCCATTTACCGGAGCGAGTTCAAGCCGTCCGCCCAGCTGGATGCGCCGCACGTGATTGCCGGCGTCAACGTGATCGCCGCTGACTCCGCGTCCGAAGCGCAGGCCATGTTCCAGGCCACCAAGCGGGCCCGCGTCTCACTGTTCTTCGGCGGCGGCACCCGCGAATTCACCGACGATGAGGCGGACATGATCCTGGACTCGCCGCAGGGACGGCACATGGCACAGATGATGACGTACTCCGCCGTGGGGACACCCGACGTCGTCATCGACTACCTGGAAAGCTTCGGCAAGCACGCCGATGCCGACGAACTCATCGTGGCCCACCAAAGCCCCGGCACCCGGGACCGGCTGCGGTCCATCGAACTGCTGGCGGAGGCCGCCGGGCTGGTGCGGGTCTAGCCTTCGGAAAGCCCGGACCGCGTCCCCGGCAGCGGACTTTTACACATACGCAATGCAGGGGACTTTCGCGGGAAACCGGTGAGGCTGAACATGGGAACTGCCCCCTCGGGAAACGCTGGGATTCACGAGCGGGGCACCAACCGGTAGCCCGCAGGCAATCCAGCGGCTGCAGTCCCGGACTGGTCCAGCCTCAAAGGGGTTATCTGGATGCCGACGCCGTTGAACCAAAGCGTGGCGGATTCCGCTCTGCTCACCCGGTCCCTTCCGCTGGACATGCTGCGCGCCTTCATCCAGTCGGACGCCGCGGACAGCGGGCTGACCCCAGCGCTGCTGGCCGAGCTCAAAGTGTTGGCGCGTGTCCCGGGGTTGCTGGTTGCCTGCAACTACGGGGGTACGCTGTGCGACGCCGAGGGCATCTCCACCGAGACTCTCCCGCTGGGCAATGCAGCCATAGCCCTGCGTGCTTTGGCGGCCCTGCCCAATACGCACGCCGCCATCATTTCGGGACGCTCGCTCCGTGACCTGGCGGCGGTTTCGCGGCTGCCGGCCGAGGTGCACCTGATCGGGTCCCACGGGGCCGAAGCGGACATGGGCTTTGCCCACGGCCAGACCCTGGCCACCGAATCGGTCCTGCAAAAGGTGAACGCCGAGCTCAACGAGTCCGTGGGCTTCCAGGAAGGCATCTGGATCGAACGCAAACCAGTCGCCGTTTCCGTGCATACCCGGCACGCGCCGGCGCACGTCGTGGATGCGGTGACCGAAACTGCGCGGGAGATCGCAAGGATCCACGGGCTGTTCTTCATCGTGGACGGTTCCGTGCTTGACCTGTCCGTCCTGGAGCCGGCCAAAGCCGAGGCGCTGGAAATCCTCCGGTCCCGGCTCGGCGCCAGCGCAGCCCTGTTCGCAGGGGACGCTTACAGCGACGAACTGGCCATCGCCACCCTGCGCGGACCTGACCTGGGGCTCCGGGTAGGGCCAGGGGAGACCTCGGCCGCGCATCGACTCCGCGACCCGGAAGCCTTCGCCAGGGTACTTGCCCTCCTCTTCGAACTGCGGCGCGCCTGGCTGTTCGGTGAGGATGCTGTGGGGCTCGAACGGCACACCATGATTGGCAACGGCTCGTCCACCGCCCTGCTGACCCCGGACGCGAAGATCTGCTGGATGAGCCACCCACTCCCGGACTCGGGTTCACTGTTCGCACATATCCTGGGCGGGGATGCCGCCGGCCACTTCTCCGTGGAGCCGGTCAAGGTCTCCCAGGTGCTGGGCCAGCGGTACGTGGACAGCACCATGATTGTTGAAACCCGCTGGGCTGACGTCACGGTCACCGACTACCTGGAACCCGCGCCGGACGGAATTACCAGCCTGGTCCGGGTGCTGACAGGCCACGGCGCTGCCAGGATCACTTTCGCTCCGCGGCCCGATTACGCCAATGCCCCGTTCAGCATGGAGGCCCGCGGCGGCGAACTGCATGTGGTGGGCACGTCCGAACCCATCATCCTGTTCGCGCCGGGCGTCGCGTTCAGCATCACGTCCGACGGACGCCACGCGACGGCCACGGCGTCGGTCAACCTGCAGGACGGCCCGGTGGTGCTCAACCTCCGCTGCGGCGACACGGAACCCCAGCCTGCGGATCCTGAAGGGGAGAGGGACCGGCGGGCCGAAGTGGCCCTGCACGCCCGCCAGTGGGTCCAGCAACTCGTCCTGCCCTCCGTGAAACCTTCCCTGGTGAGGCGCTCGGCCCTGGTGCTCCGCGCCCTCGTGCATGAACCAACCGGCGCCGTCCTCGCCGCCCCCACCACCTCCCTGCCCGAGGGAATCGGCGGCACCAGGAACTGGGACTACCGGTACTGCTGGCTTCGCGACGGCTCCATGACGGTCAACGCACTGGTGGACCTTGGCTCCACCTCGGAGGCGGCTGGCTTCCTTGCCTGGTTGGGCCGGATCCTCGAACACGCTCCCGGTCCCGAATGGCTGCACCCCCTGTATTCGGTGACTGGCGCCCCGCTCTCTACGGAAGCCGTCGTCGACAGCCTTCCCGGATATGCGGGTTCCCGTCCCGTGAGGATCGGGAACGCAGCCGACCACCAGGTCCAGCTTGACGTTTTTGGGCCCGTTGCCGAACTGATCCATAACCTGAGCGAACGGGAAGGCGCCCTCGCCGATGACAGCTGGGAGTTGATGGTCCAGATGGCCTCCGCAGTCCTGGCCCGCTGGCACGAACCGGACCACGGCATTTGGGAGGCCCGGCGGGCGGCGCGCCATCACGTCTATTCGAAGGTGATGTGCTGGGTGACCCTTGACCGGGCACTGCGCACCGCGGCACGGCATGGCCGCGAACCTGATCCTTCCTGGGCGCCGACGGCGGAAACCATTCGGGAGGAGGTGCTGCGCGAGGGCTGGGACGATACCGCAAAGTCCTACACCGTGGCCTACGACAGCCCGGACCTGGATGCCGCCGTCCTGCACATCGGGCTCTCGGGCCTGCTGGATGTCTCGGACCGGCGCTTCCTGGACACCGTCACCGCCGTTGAACGCGAGCTGCGGGTAGGTCCCACCGTCTTCCGGTACCGGTACGACGACGGCCTGCCGGGCCTGGAGGGCGGGTTCCATATCTGCACCACGTGGCTGATCGAGGCCTACGTGGCCGTGGGCCGCATTGATGAAGCCTGGGACCTGTTCGACCAGCTGGTGAACCTTTTCGGCCCCACGGGGCTGCTCCCGGAGGAATACGATCCCGGCACGGAGACCCATTTGGGAAACCACCCGCAGGCCTACTCACACTTGGGATTCATCCGCTGCGCGCGGCTCCTGGACCGGCACCAGGACAGGCGGTAGGCGGTGTCCGTCGTGGGTACCTAGAGTGGAGGTAACAGGGACCCGAAAAAGACTGAAACGAGACTGATGATGACCGCGCGCGCCCAGGGAGTGGGGTTCCGTTCCGAGCGGGGCCCAATTCTCATCGCTTTAATGCTTTCCACTGGACTTGTGGCCATCGATTCCACCATCGTGGCCACCGCGGTTCCGTCGATCGTCCGCGACGTGGGCGGCTTCGCTTCCTTCCCCTGGCTCTTCTCCGCGTACCTGCTGGCGCAGGCGGTGTCTGTTCCCATCTACGGCAAGCTCTCCGACATGGCAGGGCGCAAGCCGATCATCCTCGCCGGCATCGGCCTGTTCCTCCTGGGCTCGGTCCTCTGCGGGGTGGCATGGAGCATGCCCTCGCTGATCGCATTCCGGGCCCTGCAGGGACTCGGCGCCGGCGCGGTGCTGCCGGTGTCCGTCACCATTGCCGGGGACATCTATACCCTGCAGGAGCGCGCCAAGGTCCAGGGCTACCTGGCCAGCGTCTGGGCCGTCTCCTCCGTGGTGGGCCCCAGCCTGGGCGGCGTCTTTTCAGCCCTCGGCATCTGGCGCGGCATCTTCCTGGTGAACGTGCCGCTCTGCCTGCTGGCCGGCTGGATGCTGATCCGCACCCTGCACGAAAACGTCGAACGGGCCACCCACAAGGTGGACTACGCCGGCGCCGTCCTCCTGGCCGGATCGCTGGGCCTGCTCATCCTCGGTGCGCTCCAGGGCGGCCAGGCGTGGGCCTGGAATTCGCCCATCGGTATCGGCGTCTTCGTTGTCGGGGCGGTGCTGCTGGTGGCCTTCCTGCTGGTGGAGCGGCGGGCGGCGGAGCCCATCCTCCCGGCGTGGGTGGTGTCCCGGCGCCTGTTGGCCACCACGGCGCTGGTGTCCTTCGGCGTTGGCGCGATGATGATCGGACTGACCTCCTACGTGCCCACCTTCCTTGAAGGCGCCCTGTCCTCCTCGCCGCTGGTGGCCGGCCTGGCCCTTGCGGCGCTGACCCTCGGCTGGCCGCTCAGTGCGTCGCAGGCCGGGAAGTTCTACCTGCGGATCGGGTTCAAGTCCACCGCCCTGATCGGCATTGCCATCGCCGTGATGGGGCTACTGATTCTGTCGCTGACGGCCTCCACGCCCAACGTGGCGCTGATCGCGGTCAGCTGCTTCGTCGTCGGGCTTGGCCTGGGCCTGCTGGCCACCCCCACCCTGATTTCCGCCCAGTCCAGCGTTCCCTGGCACGAGCGCGGCGTGGTGACCAGCACCAACATGTTCGCCCGGTCCATCGGCAGTGCCCTGGGCGTGGCCGTGTTCGGTGCCGTTGCCAACTCCATCTACGGCGGCGGCAGCAGCGGCGGCGACGCCGATCCCGCCACGGTCATCAGCGCGTCCGGTGCCGTGTTCCTGGCCGCGCTCGTGGCCGGCCTGCTCACGGTGGCAGCGGTGCTGTCCATGCCCGCCGTGAAGGCCGAAGACAGCGGCAATCCCGATGCGGAGCCAGTGCCCACCCAGGCGGAAGGCAGCCCCAGCCAGGCTGCCGCCCGCGGAGATGTTCCTATCGACAAGCCCTGAGGGCGAATGTGTGTTTTCTTCCTTAGTGCTATTTGTTCTTTCCGCGTGCGGCTACGCGCCAGTGGTCCACGATTTTGCCGCCGCTGACGACAGCGATGTCGTCAACGAGATTCACCGCCACGCATACGTGGTTCGGTATTACCCGTAAGCGCTCTCCGAGAGGCGGGAGCCCTGCATCTGCTGGCCAGACCACGGTCGCGTGATGTTCCGAGAGCGCGGTGATGCGTGCTTCGGGATAGTCGAGCAGCCGTCCAAAGCCGGTGGCCCACGCAGGCCGGTCGCCGCCCAGGATTTTGCTGCCGGAGTCCAGGACGGTCCTTCGCGGTATGACGTCGTCGCCCTCATGCCGGCTTACCACTGTTGCGGCGACGGTCAGCGCGATGTCTCCAGGGGCGCATCGTTCCAGTTCCAGTTGCTGGGCGTCATTGAAGACATAAACTCCAGGCCGGACCTCGGTGGCTGCGGAATCACCGGTGAGAGTGGCGGTGGGAGTTGAACCGCCGCTGCGATGCAGGATTTCAAATCCTGCCTGTGTGAGCAGGTCCGAGGCCTGCCTGAGGGCCAACTGTTCTTCTTCGGCTGCTTTCAGGGGCATCCCGGGGGCGTAGCTGTGGCCCGGGAAGGTGAAGACGCCGCTGACCCTCAGACCGGCGCGTGCCGCGGCGTGGGCCACGTCAACGACCGCACCCGGGGCGATTCCGCTGCGGTGATGGCCGCTGTCGATTTCCAGCAGCACGTCAAAGTCGCCGGCTGCGTCACCCAAGGACGCTCCCATGGCTTGGGCTGCCTCCCGTGAATCCAGTCCTACTGAGATCTTTGTGGTGGCAGCAAGCCGGCGCAGGCGTTCGGCTTGACGAGGACCGACCCAGATGGGGTAAGCGATGAAGATGTCGGTCGCTCCGTGTCCTGCAAAGACTTCAGCCTCCCCGAGGGTCGCGACAGTGATGCCGACTGCACCGGCCGCCAGCTGCAGTTGCGCGATTTCGGGCACCTTGTGGGTTTTCACGTGGGGTCGGAGGCTCAAGCCTTTCGCATGGACGGCAGCGGCCATGCGGTCGATGTTCCGCTGGAGCACATCCCGGTCGACCAGGATCTCTGGAGTGTCGACTTCTTCTGGGATTGTCATCATTGGTTCTCTTTCTCTAGGTCAGGTAGCTAGCGGGACGCCCGGAAGATCGACGGCGCGGGCCGGGTTCCGGTGGCAAGGTCGGCCAGGATCCGCCCCACCACCGGCGTGAACTTGAAGCCATGGCCGGAGAAGCCCGCACCGATGACGACAGGCCCGATGCGGTCCAGGACAAAGTCCTCGTCCGGGGTGGTGGTGTACGTGCAGCTGATGGCCTCGAACGAATCCGGGTCCACGCCGGGCAGCCACTGCCGTGCGTAGTCCTGCAGGGCGGCGAGCTGTTTCGGCTCCGGCAGGAAATCCCGCTGGTCCGGGTCCACCACTTGGCCCACCCCGTGCCAGCCGGCCTTGATGCCCTCGCCGGGGGTCTGCATCCCGTACACGGGGGAGTACCAGCCCTGATAGTCCGGGCCCGGGTAGTGGTTGAAGCCGGGCCACACCGCGCCGGGGTCCGCCACGCGGAAATGCGCCGGCTGCTCCTGGGTCACCCTGAGCTTCGGGATCCGCAACGCTGCGCCAGCCGTGCCCGCCACCTTGGCCAGCAGCTTCTCCGTCCAGCCGCCCGCCGTCACCACGGCCTGGGCTGCGGTGACCACCTCCGTGCCCGCAGCCGATTCCAGCACCAGCCGCACGCCGTCGTCGAACACCTCGAAGTCCACCACCGTGGTGTGGTGCCTGATCTCGGCGCCGCGGGCGGAGGCCAGCCGCTGGAAGGCGGGCAGCGCCGCCTCCGGGTTGAGCTGGCCGCCGTCGGGCATGTGCAGGACCTGCTGGTCGAACCGGATGCCGCGCCAGCGTTCGCCGGCCTCGGCAGGGTCCAGGAACTCGGCGCTGATGCCGGCCTCGGTGAGGGCTGCGGCAACTTTCGGGAGGTCGCCGCCAGGACCGTGGGTTACGACGCCGGTGCGCGCCAGCAGCTGCACGCCGCTGTCCTGCTCCAGCTCGTCCCACAGGGCCAGCCCCTCTGCCAGCATGGCCACGTAGTCGGGCTGGTGGTAGCCCGGGTTGAGGTTCCGGGTGGCGCCGTGGGACGCGCCGATCCTGTGCCCGGGGCCGAACTGCTCCACCAGCGTCACCTGCCGGCCGCGGCGGGACAGTGCCCACGCGGCCGCAGAGCCCATGGCACCGCCGCCGATCACGACGGTATCCAGCACAGTATTCATCAGCCCTCCAAGCTGCAGTTACGACTCGTGGCCAGTGCTCACGCCAGGAGCAGTGCCACGCCGATCATGGCCGGCACTGCCACCACGGTGGTGATCAGCACGGTGTCCTTGGCGACGGTCAGCCCGGTTTGGTAGCGGCTGGCAGCCACAAACACATTCTGCGCGGTGGGCAGTGCGGACGTCACCACCACGGCAAACAGCGCATGGCCGTCCATACCAAGCACGAAGCGGGCAAAAACGTAGGCCAGGGCCGGCTGGACAACGAGCTTGAAGCCACTTGCCAGCAGGGTGTCCACCCGGCGGCCGGACGAGGCCTGCAGGGGCCGGGTGCCGTTCAGGCTCATCCCGAACGCGATCAGCATGGCCGGGATCGCGGCCCCGCCAATCAGGTGGATCGGCTCCATGACCAGCGCCGGGATCTGGAAGCCGGTGCCGGCCACCAGCAGCCCCAGGCCCGAGCCCACGATCATGGGGTTGCGCAGGATCATCAGGAAAAAGCCCAGGGGCGTGGTGCGGTGCGTGCTGGTGCTCGAGTCCAGGATCATCAGGAACATCGGGGTGAAGAAGGCCAGCTGGAAAATCAGCAGCGGCGCCACATAGCTGGCATCACCCAGGACATATACCGCGATGGGAATACCCAGGTTCGCCGAGTTCGCAAGGGACGCGGACATCGCGGACATCAGCGATTCCGGGAGGGCCCGCTTGAGCCAGAACCTGGCCAGGGCGAAGAAGATGGCGGCGGTGGTGATCGCCGCCACTGCCGTGACCAGGAGCGGCTCGGCGAAGACTTCCTGCAAGCGGGCCTTGCTCAGGGTTTCGAAAAGGAGCGCCGGGCTGGCCACGAAGAACGTCAGGCCGCTCAGTACGGGGCGGGCGTTGTCGCCGAGGATCCGCTGCCGGCCCACGAACCATCCCACCAGGATGATGCACCAGACCACGAAGAACCCTGCCAGCACCCCTAGCAAGGATCAGCCGTTCGGGCACGGCGGAGGCAGGGACCGGGACGCACGCTCCGGTTACAGGGTGGCGTTGTTAAGCGCGAAAGGGGGGCGCATCATGCCGGGGGTGAGGCCCTCGGCGGGGTCGTTGCCCAACTGGATGATCCGGTTGTCCCGGTCCACGTGGACCACCTTGGGCTCGTAGGCCCTGGCCTCTTCGGTGGTCATTTCCGCGTAGGTAATGAGGATGACGATGTCGTTCTCGTGCATGAGGTGCGCCGCTGCACCGTTGATGCCGATAACGCCGGAACCGCGCTCGCCGGCGATCGTATAGGTTTCAAGCCGGGCGCCGTTGGTGACGTCCACAATGGACACCAGCTCGCCCGGCAGGATGTCGGCGGCCTCGAGCAGGTCGAGGTCAACGGTGACCGAGCCGACGTAGTGCAGGTCGGCGTGCGTGACGGTGGCCCGGTGGATTTTGGACTTGAACATTGTTCGATTCATAACGGCTCCAGTCTAGACCTGCGGCCCTTTACCCGCAGTGACGCACGAAACATACGGACCTGCACGGACCTGCGCGGTGACGCGGGTGCTCAATGCGCAGGGGACGCACCTGCGCAGCGACGGACGGCCTGGCTGCGCACGGAAGGACACGGACGACGGCGGCCGGTCACCCGGCGTCGTCCGTTGCCACTGCCGCGGCAGCCGCAGCCAGGGTCTCCCTCGCTGCCAGGATGGCCGGGCGCTGCGTGCTGGAGCGGCGCACCGAGGTGAAGATGGTGCGGTGCGGCTTGCCCGGCAGCTCCAGCAGCTGGGCGGTGGTGCCGCGGCCGGTCCACACCAGGTCCGGCATCAGGGCCACGGCATTTCCGGACTCGATCAGGCGGGCCTGCGCCTGCAGGTCGGCGGTTTCAAACCGGACGTCGGGCTCGAAGCCTGCGCTGCGGCACGCCTGTTCTGCCCAGTGCCGCGAAGCGGCCCCGCGCGGTTCCATGACCCAAGCCAGGTCTGCCGTGTCCTCCAGGGTACGGATCGCGGGTCCGCCGCCGGATGCCGGGGGAACGGCCAGCCGGATGGCGTCGGTGGTCAGCTTCACCTTGTCCAGTTCGGGGTAGCGCGGGGCCGCATGTCCCGGATACTGCTCGGCGATCACCAGGTCGAAGTCCCGGGCCCAGGTTTCGTGCAGCGCCGTCTCCGGCTCCCGCTGGATCATCTCGATCCGGACCTCGGGGTACTTTGCGGCCATGCGAGTCAGGGTGTCCGGCATCAGGGCGAGCGCCGCGGACTGGAACACCGCGATCCTTACGGTGCCGGTCACGGTAGTCAGGGATGCGGCCAGGTCCGCCTCAGCCTGCTCCATGGTTTCCAGCAGCTGCGCGGTGTGCGCCACCAGCACTTCCGCCTGGGGCGTCAGCTGTACGCGCCGGCCCGTTTTTCGGAGCAGCTCGACGCCCACTTCCTTCTCCAGGAGGGCCAGCTGCTGCGATACCGACGACGGGCTGTACTGAAGCGCCTCGGCTACCTCCGCCAGCGTCCCACGGATGCTTAATTCGCGAAGCAGCCGCAGCCTGCGCACGTCAAGCATGATGGATTCCTAACTGAAACTAACGAATATAGGTTAGAAGTAGCCACTTTATCTAACGCAATTGCGCACGCATACTGTTGAAACCGAGTTACCCCCGTCACAGCCAGGTTTCTTGGCGTGCCGCGGCGGGGTCGCACCCCAACCAGGAGTTCCTGATGAGCAGCAAAGATTTGAGCCAATCGATCATGCGGCGAAAGCCCATCGATGACATCGAAGAAGAGAGCAAGCACAGCGGACTGTTCAAGTCCCTCGGGCTGTGGCAGCTCACCGCCATTGGCGTAGGCGGAATTATCGGCGTCGGCATCTTCTCCCTCGCGGGACTGGTAGCCGCCGGCAGTGAAGGCAACCCGGGAGTGGGGCCCGCGGTGCTGATCTCCTTCCTGATTGCAGGCCTCGCCTCCGCGGCCGCCGCCCTCTCCTACGCGGAGTTCGCCGGCATGATCCCGCGGGCAGGCTCCGCCTACACCTACGGCTACGTGGCCCTTGGCGAGGTGATCGGCTGGTTCATCGGCTGGGACCTGCTGCTGGAATACATCGCCATCGTGGCAGTGGTGGCCATCGGCATCTCCGGCTACCTGGACGCCTTCCTGGCCGGCATCGGCATCCATCTGCCGGCCTGGATGACCTCCACCTTTGACGAAGGCAAGGGTGGCATCATCAATGTCCCCGCCATCCTGGTCTGCCTCCTGGTGACCTGGATCCTGTCCCGCGGCACCAAGGCCTTCGGCAGGTTCGAACTCGTCGCTGTGGCCATCAAGGTGGTCCTGATCCTGTTCATCATCGGGCTGGGCGTCTTCTACATCGACACCAACAACTACAACCCGTTCATGCCCAGCGGCTTCGGACCCGTTGTGGCCGGCTCCGCCACCGTGTTCTTCGCAGTGTTCGGCTACGACGCCATGAGTACCGCGGCCGAGGAAGCCAAGGACGGCAAGAAGCACATGCCCAAGGCCATCGTCCTCTCGCTCATCATCGCCATGCTCCTCTATGTTGCCGCCACCCTGGTCCTCACCGGCATGCAGAACTACAAGGACATCGACCCCAAGGCCGGGTTCGCCTCCGCCTTCACTTCGGTGGGCCTGCCCGTCATCGCCACCATCATTTCGGTGTTCGCGGTCCTGTCCATCCTTACCGTGATGCTCACCTTCCTGCTCGGCGTCACCCGCGTCTGGTTCTCCATGAGCCGTGACGGCCTGCTCCCGGGCTGGTTCGCCAAGACCGACCGGCACGGCACCCCGCAGCGCGTCACCTGGATCGGCGGCATCGCCTCCGCCTTCCTGGCCGGCGTCTTCCCCATCAAGGCAGTCGCGGACCTCACCAACATCGGCATCCTGGCCGCGTTCGTCGTCGTGTGCCTGTCCGTGATCATCTTCCGTTACAAGCGCCCTGATGCTCCCCGTACGTTCCGCCTGCCCCTGATGCCCGTGATCCCGGCCTTCGGTGTCCTGGCCTCCGCCTTCCTGATGCTGCAGCTGCACTGGGAAACCTGGCTGCGGTTCGTGGTGTGGCTGATCATCGGTCTGGTCATCTACTTCGGCTACGGCCGCAAGCACTCGCTGATGAACCCCAACAGCCCCCGCCACGAGGAACTCGCAGAGCTGCACCGCCCGCTCACCTGACCTCGCCCCCGGACGCGCCATCACCTTCTGCCCGTTTTCCCCCAACGCCCCATCAGATAATGCGGCGCCCAGCCGAACCCTCCCCCACATTCCGTGGGGGAGGGTTCGTTGCTTTCGGCGGGTGGTGATGGGGCGTTGGCGGTTTGGGGGCGGAAGGTGATGGGGCGTTGGCGGTTTGGGGG
>NZ_LR733289.1:531435-869921 GCF_902506025.1 Arthrobacter sp. 8AJ
CGGGAGGTGATGGGGCGTTGGGAGGGGGGTAAAACATTGGTTTTCCTAACCTGTACTGGTTGGAAAAGATCGCTTTATCTTATGTGAGTTGAAGCTCATACTGGTGGAAAGACCTCCCAGAACACCAGAAAGATCGGGAAAACAATGACCCACGTTGCAATGGAACCGGCAGTCGCCAAGGCGGCCACCCCGCAGACCGTCGACGTCGACGTCCCCCAGGCCAAGGCCCTCGCCAATGAAGCGGTCGCCCTGGTCCGGCGCTGGCTCACCGAGGCCGCCAAGGTTCCGGTGGACGCCTCCGCGGAGCAGTTGGCCGGCGTCCTCAAGGACCCCAACGGCCTGGACTTCACGGTGGGCTTCGTGGACGGCGTGGTCCGTCCCGAGGACCTCAACGTCGCCGCCCGCAACCTCGCGAAACTGGCCCCCAAGGTTCCTGCCTTCCTGCCCTGGTACATGCGCAGCGCCGTGGCACTGGGCGGCACCGTGGCCCCCGTCCTGCCGCAGGTGGTCATCCCCGTGGCCCGCAAGGTCCTGCGCGAAATGGTGGGCCACCTGATCGTTGATGCCACCGACGCCAAGCTGGGCCCGGCCATCGCCAAGATCAAGAAGGACGGCATTAAGCTCAACGTCAACCTCCTGGGCGAGGCAGTCCTCGGCGAGCACGAGGCCTCCCGCCGCCTCGAAGGCACGCACACGCTGCTGGCCCGCCCCGACGTCGACTATGTTTCCATCAAGGTCTCCTCCACCGTGGCCCCGCACTCCGCCTGGGCCTTCGATGAAGCCGTGGAACACGTCGTCGAAAAGCTCACGCCGCTCTTCCAGCGTGCCGCTTCCTATTCCGCCAGCGGGCAGAAGAACAAGTTCATCAACCTGGACATGGAGGAATACAAGGACCTGGACATGACCATCGCCGTGTTCACCCGGATCCTGGACAAGCCCGAGTTCAAGAACCTTGAGGCTGGCATCGTCCTCCAGGCCTACCTCCCGGACGCCCTGTCCGCCATGATCCGTCTGCAGGACTGGGCTGCCGAACGCCGCGCCAACGGCGGTGCCGGGATCAAGGTCCGCGTGGTCAAGGGCGCCAACCTGCCCATGGAGCAGGTGGAAGCCTCGCTGCACGACTGGCCGCTGGCCACCTGGGGTTCAAAGCAGGATTCCGACACCAGCTACAAGAGCGTCATCAACTACGCGCTGCACCCCGAACGCATCAAGAACATCCGCATCGGCGTCGCAGGCCACAACCTGTTCGACATTGCCTTCGCCTGGCTCCTGGCCAAGCAGCGCGGTGTTGAATCCGGCATCGAATTCGAGATGCTGCTGGGCATGGCGCAGGGCCAGGCCGAGGCCGTCAAGAAGGACGTCGGCTCCCTGCTGCTCTACACACCGGTGGTGCACCCGTCCGAGTTCGACGTCGCCATCGCCTACCTGATCCGCCGCCTGGAAGAAGGTGCCAGCCAGGAAAACTTCATGTCGGCGGTCTTCGAGCTCAGTGAAAACGAAGGGCTGTTCGAGCGCGAGAAGCAGCGTTTCCTCTCCTCGCTGGAGGCACTGGACAACACCGTTCCCCTGCCCAACCGGCGGCAGGACCGGAACCTTCCCCCGGAGGCCATGCCGCACACCGGGTTCCGGAACACCCCGGACACCGATCCCGCGCTGCCGGCCAACCGCACCTGGGGCCGGGCCATCCTTGGCCGCGTCCCCTCCTCCACGCTGGGCGACGCATCGGTGAAGGCTGCCTTCATCAACGACGAGGACACCCTCAACTCGGCCATTGCCAACGCCGTGGACAAGGGCAAGGCCTGGGGCCAGCTGTCCGGCAACGAGCGCGCAGACATCCTGCACCGCGCCGGGGAGATCCTGGAAGCCCGCCGCGCCGACCTCCTCGAGGTCATGGCCAACGAGACCGGCAAGACCATCGACCAGGGCGACCCCGAGGTCAGCGAGGCCGTGGACTTCGCCCACTACTACGCCGAGTCCGCCCGCAAGCTGGACACGGTCGACGGCGCCACATTCGTCCCAGCCAAGCTCACCGTTGTCACCCCGCCCTGGAACTTCCCGGTCGCCATCCCGGCAGGGTCCACGCTTGCGGCACTCGCCGCCGGCTCCGCCGTCGTCATCAAGCCCGCCAAGCAGGCCGCCCGCAGCGGCGCCGTCATGGTCGAGGCCCTGTGGGAGGCCGGCGTGCCCAAGGGTGTCCTGACCATGGTCCAGCTGGGGGAGCGGGAACTCGGCACCCAGCTCATCAGCCACCCTGCCGTGGACCGCGTGATCCTCACCGGCGGCTACGAAACCGCCGAGCTGTTCCGGTCCTTCCGCAAGGACCTGCCGCTGCTGGCCGAAACCAGCGGCAAGAACGCCATCATCGTCACCCCCAGCGCCGACCTGGACCTCGCTGCCAAGGACGTGGCCTACTCCGCGTTCGGCCACGCCGGCCAGAAGTGCTCCGCTGCCTCGCTGGTGATCCTGGTAGGCTCCGTGGCAACGTCCAAGCGGTTCCACAACCAGCTGATCGACGCCGTCACCTCCCTGAAGGTGGGCTACCCGCAGGATCCCACCAGCCAGATGGGTCCCATCATCGAACCCGCCAACGGCAAGCTCCTCAACGCCCTCACCACTCTGGGCGAGGGCGAGAGCTGGGCCGTCGAGCCCGCGAAGCTGGACGAGACCGGCCGGCTGTGGAGCCCGGGCGTGCGCTACGGCGTCAAGCGCGGCTCCTACTTCCACCTGACTGAGTTCTTCGGCCCGGTCCTGGGCGTGATGACCGCCGACACCCTGGAAGAAGCCATCGCCATCCAGAACCAGATCGAATACGGCCTCACGGCAGGCCTGCACTCCCTCAACTCCGAGGAACTGGGCATCTGGCTGGACACCATCCAGGCCGGCAACCTCTACATCAACCGCGGCATCACCGGCGCCATCGTCCAGCGCCAGCCGTTCGGCGGCTGGAAGAAGTCGGCGGTCGGCGCCGGCACCAAGGCCGGCGGCCCCAACTACCTGGCCGGCCTGGGCGACTGGCTCCCCGCGGAGGCATCCGCCACGGCTCCCGTAGCCAACGCGGCCATCCGCCGCATCCTCAACGCAGCCGGCCCCGCCCTGGAACCGGCAGGCCTTGAGTCCGTCCAGCGGGCCCTGGCATCCGACGCCGAAGCATGGGCTGACGAGTTCGGCACCGCCAAGGACGTCTCCGGGCTGGGCGCGGAGCGGAACATCTTCCGCTACCGCAGCCTGCCGGTCACCATCCGCCTTTCCGAAGGTGCGCCGCTGGCGCACCTGGTCCGGACTGTGGCTGCCGGTGTGCTGGCCGGTTCGGCACTCACGGTGTCCACCGCCGTCGAACTTCCCGCCCAGCTGCGCTCCGTGCTCACCGCACAGGACGTCGACGTGACGTTGGAGTCCGACGCCGGCTGGCTGGCTTCCGCCGGCCACCTCGCCGCCGCGGGCAAGCTGTCCGGCGCCCGCATCCGCCTGATCGGCGGCGACGCCTCCGCGCTCGCCGAAGCCACCGGCGGCAGGCCGGACCTTGCCATCTACGCCCACCCCGTCACGGAGGCCGGCCGCGTGGAGCTGCTGCCGTTCCTGCACGAGCAGGCCGTCAGCATCACCGCCCACCGGTTCGGCACCCCGAACCATCTGTCGGATGCCCTGATCTAGCGCCTGCGGGCACAAAAAAGTCCGGCGGTTGGGTTTGTTCTCACAAGCCCAACCGCCGGACTTTCCTGTATGTTCGCTAGCCCAGGTACCAGCCCGGCGGCGTCCAGGTGGCCGGGACGCTGTGGGCGGAGAAATCCTCGCAGCGGGTGCAGGTGTAGGCCACCTCGCCAAGGGTGGCCACCGTTCCGTCACGCCGGTAGGTGGGCGGAATGTACGACTCGAGGTAGACGAACTCGTCCGTACGGCATTTGTCGCAGGTGGGTTTCCCCACGTATCCGGAGTCAACGGAGGCGTGTCCGGTTCCGAGGGTGTTCTGGCGGGTGGACGGCCGTGCGTTGGAGTACGGGCGTGCGTGCGCAGAACCTGGGTGGATGTTCCTGGCTGTCGTCATTGGCTGCCTGTCCCAAGCGGTGGTTTCCGGCATGCGGATACGCGCTTGTTTCGGTGAACTGGCCTGCTGCTTGACCTTGGAAAACCAGCATAGGGGAAGCCACTTCCCCTATCAATGGACACGGCCCCCCTAACTCGCCGAAATGCTGGAAATTGGGCCGCAGGAGAGTTAAGTTTGGCGGTTAATGGTCCTGCCGACAATCGACTGGGTAAGGGCGTCGATCACTTCAGTATTGGCCAGCGGATTGCGGATCAGGGTGAAGTCCACGTCCCCCACGGCGGGAAGGTCGAAGCGGCGGGTGATGATTTTCAGGTCTTCGGGCACCAGCGACGTGGGCATGACGGCCACCCCGATGCCCGCCCTGACCGCGGCCAGGACACCGCTGATCTGCCGGGTGGTGCAGGTGATCCGCCACGTCCTGCCGTTGGCCTCCAGCGCATCAATGGCCAACTTTCGGCTGAGGCTGGGGGCCGGATAGGCGATCAGCGGCACGGGGGTTCCCGGTTCCATCACCGTCTGTTCCAGGCCCACCCAGGAAAAGGAGTCGTGCTGGACCACGGTGCCGTCTTTGGCCCCTGCCACCCATTTCACGAAGACCAGGTCCAGTTGGCCGGCGTTGAGCTTTCGGTACAGCTGGTCGCTTTGGCCCACCGTGAGTTCGAGGTTGATCTGCGGATAGATCTGCCGGAACTCGCGCAGGATCCGGGGGAGCCCGGTGATGGCGAGGTCGTCAGCGGTGCCGAACCGCAGCCGTCCGCGCATGGCCGACCCCGAGAAATAGCGGGCAGCCGCGTCGTGCGCGGACAGGATGCTCCGTGCGAAACCGGCCATCGCATCGCCGTTGTCCGTGAGCCTGACGTCGCGGGTGTCCCTGGTGATCAGGGTGCGCTTGGCGGCTGCCTCCAGTTTGCGGATGTGCTGGCTGATGGTGGGCTGGGCCAGCCCCAGGCGTTCAGCGGCCTTGGTGAAGCTCAGGGTGTCCGCCACCGCCAGGAAGGAGCGCAACTGTGCTGGTTCGAACATGAGGGAACCCGGTGTCCTTCCGGCTGGGTTGCTTATTGCGTTTTGCAATACGAGTTATAGGGACCATACCCCTCCATAATCTCCTCGGCCAGCCTAGCGTTAAGGACATCCCAGACCGCCCGCAATTTTGAGGACACTCCTGTGGCACCGCCTCCGCCTTCGTCGGCTTCCGTCTCCCAACCAGTCATCGACGCGGCGGGTTCAGCGCCGCCGGACAACCAGACCCAGCCGCTGCCCGTCGTGGCGGAGCGGCTCCCCTGGAAGCACACCTTCATCTCGCTGAAGGTGCCCAACTTCCGGATCTTCGCGGCCGGCCACTTCATCGCGGTTATTGCCATCTGGATGCAGCGGATTGCGCAGGACTGGCTGGTACTCCAGCTCTCCGGTTCCGTGACGGCCGTCGGCGTGACCGTGGCCCTGCAGTTCCTGCCGTCCCTGCTGCTGGGTCCCTGGGGCGGCATGATCGCCGACAGGTTCGCCAAGCGGAAGATCCTCATCCTGTGCCAAAGCATGGCTGCGGTCCTGGCTGCAACGCTGGCCACGCTTGCCCTCACCGGCGTCATCATGGTGTGGCACGTCTACGCCATCGCCCTGGTCCTGGGCCTGGTGACGGTCCTTGACCAGCCAGCACGCCAGGTGTTCGTCAATGAGCTTGTTGGTCCCCGGTACCTGCGGAACGCCATCAGCGTGAACTCCACGACGTTCCAGTTGGGCGGCCTGATCGGTCCCGCCATTGCCGGCCTGCTCCTGACAGCCGTCGGTGCCGGCTGGGCTTTCGCGGCCAACGCCGTTGCCTGCTGCTCCACGGTGGTGATGCTGCTGATCCTCCGGAAAGACCAGCTGTACGTCAACGCTCCCACCCCCAAGACCAAGGGAATGCTCCGGGAAGGGCTCCGCTATGCCTTGAGTAAGCCCACCATCTATTGGCCGTGGCTGATGGCCGGCTTCATCTCTGTTTTTGCCATGAGCCTGCCGGTGCTCCTGGCCGCCTTCGCGGACCACGTATTCAAGGTAGGCGCCGGCGGCTACGGGCTCCTGAACGCGCTGGTGGCACTGGGAGCGTTGTCCGGCGCCGTGGCGTCCACCCGCCGCCGGCAACTGCGGCTGCGGTCAGTGGTGTTCTGCGCCGGAATGTATGGCCTGATGCTCTGCCTGGCCGTCCTCGCCCCCTCCATGGTCTGGTTTGGGGTGGTCATAGTGCTGTCCGGCTTCTGGTGCCTCATGTTCCTCACCGGGTCCAACCAGCTGGTGCAGGTCAGCTCCAACATGGGGATCCGCGGCCGTGTGATGAGCCTGTACATCATGGTGCTCATCGGCGGCCAGGCGCTGGGCGGGCCCATGCTGGGGTGGATCGCCGAACACGCCGATCCGCATGTGGCCCTCCTGGTATCCGGGGGAGTCCCGGCACTGGCGGCCCTGACCGTGGCCGCCATCCTGGCACGGAAAGGTGGCCTGACGGTCAGGATGGACATGAAGGACCGCCTGCCGTTGAGAATCGTCAGCAGGCAGGCAGGAGCCTAGGAAGCGTGCCCGCTGGGCTCCTCCCGGGCGCAAAACAAGACCCCGCCATCTGTGTCGATGACGGGGTCTTGTGCTTTGGCCCAGCAGGTTGGTGCTGGTTTACTTCTTCTTCGCTGCTTTGGTGGGCGTGACGTCCAGGGAGCCGGCAGGGGCGGATGCGGCCCTCTTGTCTGCGCGCTTTTCCTTGATGGACTTTCCGGACTTCTTTGATGCCGTTTGACGCGGGGACTTATCAGCCATGATTGCTCCTGTAGCGGAACCGCAAAAGGTTCCTTACTGCAGACCATACACCTTGGGGGATGCCTCGGAGCGCCCGTAGCGGGCGGGGAAATTGGAGCGGCTGACGGGAATCGAACCCGCGTATCAAGCTTGGGAAGCTAGCGCTCTACCATTGAGCTACAGCCGCAGTGCCGCCGCTCGCGCGGGGCAGAACTTAGCTTAGCGCAGATCGGCGGGCTCCCCGCCCACCCGGGCCGGCGGCCGCTGCGTGTCCTGCAACCGTGGACGTCATCCAGTAACTCTTCAATAACGTCGGCGGTGCCGGCTAGGTCCGGGTGCCGGGCGGTGGCTAACCTGATCCGGGTAGCGGCCGCTTTGGGGGAGGCAGCTATTGCGGCAGCCGACGTCAACCACAGGAATTTCTTCATGGCAATCGCAGAGCACGAGGTCCTCATAGAACGCGACGCCATGGCCGTGTACCAGTACCTCCTTGATGCCACCAATCTTCCCGCCTGGCGCAGCGACGTCCGCAGCGTGAAGCTCGTGCAAGGGCCGGCAGAAGCCAAGGGCGCCGTGTACCGGAAGATGGTCGCCGGACGCTCCGGACTGAGCATCCCCGCGGAGCTGGAGATCACCAATGTGCGGCCCGGAGCCGAAATCCAGTTCCATGTGGTGTCCGGCCCTGCCACCCGCTGGGGCGGCTATTACCTCAGCAGCGAAGACGCCGGCACCAGGGTCCGGTTTGCCGTGGAAGCCAAACGCGAGGGACGGTTTGGATTCCTCAGCAGGTGGACCTTCTTTAACGGGATGCTCCAGCGCCGGGTCAGTTCCGACGTGGCCCAGCTGGACCGGCTGAAAAACGTGCTGGAGCTCCAGCCGGCCCTCTGAATCAGTTCCGGATCACTGCGCCAGCCGCTGCCCGGTCCATGGTCCGGCGATGGTCGACGGCGACGCGAGGCTTCCGGAGCCCAGGTCCCAGTACTGCACGGTGTCGTTGGCCCGGCGGATCGCAACACCCCTGGAGTTCAGCCCGGTGGCGTTCAGCAGCGCCCGGATTCCCGTGACGTCCGTCCAGCCGGTGGCGACGGTGGCCCGCGTTTCTGCGCGGAGCGCGGTGCTGCCCAGTCCGCGGTAGAGCTGCACGGTGCCGTCGGCCCTCAGCCCCAGGATGTCCTGGAAGCCGTCACCGTCGTAGTCCACCATGGACAGCCTGGATGCGTAGACACCCGTGGCAACCGTGACGCGCTCAGCAATATCACCGGTGCCCTTGTTGCCGTATAGGTACAGGTTTCCGGCACCGTCCAAGGCCAGGATCTGCGGCATCCGGTTGTGGACGCACCAGCCTCCCACCGCCAGGGTCAAGGTGTCCCAACCGCCCACGCCGAGGGTGATGGGCGCCTGGAACCCGCCGCTGGCGATGCCCCGGTGCAGGGTCAGGTTGCCACTGGCCCACTGGGTCAGGACGTCGAAAGTGCCATCGCGGTCCCAGTCGGTGACGAAGACTTCCTTGGCTCCGCTGAAGCCTGCGCCGATTACCCTGGCCGCGGCGTAGGTGCGGGGCCCGGTGGAGGCGCGGTCCAGCAGCTGTCCCGCGGAGTCGACGGACACGAGGTCGGCCGGACCGGTGATTGCCGCAGCGGCGAGGTTGAGGGTGGGCGGCATGTGCTTGACGGGTGCGTCGCACAGGCTTGGCGGCGGTGCCGGGAGCGATCCTCCCGATGAGGCACCGCCGGGTGAATCGAGGGTGCCCGCCGGCAGTGTGGTGTAGCCGAAGAAGTTCACCACACCCCAGATCTGGTAGGTGGAGTTGGTGTAGGAGACCCCCGCGCCCATCACGTTGAAGCGCGGGTCCAGGAGCATGGCGTTGTGGCCGGGTGATCCCTTCCACCATTCCACGAGCTGGGCTGCGTCCCGGTCGGTGCGGATGGCGATGATCTCACCGGCGCCGTTGTTGGGGCTCATTGCGCGGGGGTCAGTCCAGAAACTGGCCCGGTGCTCGATCACCTCACGGGTGGCAATGTTGTCCGACCATTCCTGCGACAACCCGGCCACGGTGGGGTGGTACTTCACCTTGTTCAGGCCGTTGGCCACGCGGTACTCGTTGATCTTGGTGAAGAGGGTAAGGATGGCGGAGGAGTTGCTGTCCGGGACCAGGGCTTGTGTGGACGTACGTGTGGCGGCAGGGTCGGCCGCCGCGGGTGGGGTGGACGGCGATGCCAGTTCCTGGTCCGGTGCCCAGAGCGGCGGGATGGAAACGGTCTGGGGTGCGGCTTCAGGGGATGGTGAAGCCGGGGCCGGTGGTGGCGCCGTTTCCGTTGCGGGTTGGACAGTCACTGTGGAAGGAGCTGCCGCGGGTGTGGGCGTGGAGGCGAGTGCAGGGGTGGCCTCCGGCACGGGCGAGGCAGCCCGGATATCCGGGTCGACGGCAGGGGTGAGGCTGCCGGCGGAGCCGTCGTCCTTACTGGTCATGCCGGCGCCGCGCACCAGGGGCGCTGCCAGTGAGATGCTCGCTGCTCCCGCCTGGTGAAGGGGCACGGGCGCAGGAGGTGCGGACGCGGACGACGAGACCAGCGCCAACGCACAGAGCACGCCAAGAAAAGACGGTGCCACTAATTTATTCACAACATCCCCAGCTCTGTTATGCCATCCGGGAGACCATTCCGGCGGCTTTCATTCGCAACATTAGCCCCACGAGGCCACAGCAACAACGGGAAAGTGCTGGTGTGGATAACCGATACGGTAATTTGGGACGGTGCTGATCTCTGACCGCGACATTCGTGCCGAAATTGATTCCCAGCGGATCGTGCTGGAACCGTTCGATCCGGCGATGGTCCAGCCGTCGTCCGTGGATGTCCGGATCGACAAGTTCTTCCGGTTGTTCGACAACCACAAGTACGCGCACATCGATCCCGCGCAGGAGCAGCCCGAGCTGACCCGGCTGGTGGAAGTGGAGCAGGACGAGGCCTTTATCCTGCACCCGGGTGAGTTCGTCCTGG
The DNA here is from genome assembly GCF_902506025.1 of Arthrobacter sp. 8AJ. Classification (NCBI taxonomy): domain Bacteria; kingdom Bacillati; phylum Actinomycetota; class Actinomycetes; order Micrococcales; family Micrococcaceae; genus Arthrobacter; species Arthrobacter sp. 8AJ. The sequence goes on from NZ_LR733289.1 coordinate 541,237, forward strand.
GGTCGACCTACGAGACCGTGACCCTGCCCGATGACATTGCGGCCCGGCTGGAAGGCAAGTCATCCCTGGGCCGGCTTGGCCTGCTGACGCACTCCACCGCAGGCTTCATCGACCCCGGTTTTTCCGGCCACGTCACCCTCGAACTGTCCAACATGGCCACCCTGCCCATCAAGCTGTGGCCGGGCATGAAGATCGGCCAGCTCTGCTTCTTCCGGCTGAGCTCGGCCGCGGAGTTCCCGTACGGCCAGGGGGAGTACGGCAACCGGTACCAGGGCCAGCGCGGTCCCACCGCCAGCCGCAGCCACCTGAATTTCCACCGCACCAGTATCTAGCAGCACCTGTGGCCGGCCGCCGGCCACCAGCCCGGCCGCAGGAACGCTAGAGCTGTGGTGCGACCGCCGGCCTCCGGATGAACGGCTTGGCCAGCGGTTCCACGTAGCGTGCGGCCAGCGGCCCCAACACCGCCATCAGCAGCACGTAGGCGGTGGCGAGGGCAGCGAGCTGATGCGGGACCGCTCCCGACGCGACAGCCAGCCCCGCAATCACGATGGAAAATTCGCCGCGGGCCACCAGGGCAGCTCCGGCGCGGAAGCGCCCGGGCCGGGCAATCCCGGCCTGCTTGGCCGCCCAGATCCCGGTCAGCATCTTGGTTGCCGCGGTGGCGACAGCCAGGACCAGGGCCCACCCCAGGACCGGCGGGATGGATGAGGGGTCCGTGTTGAGCCCGAACGCCACAAAAAAGATGGCGGCGAACAGGTCCCGGAGCGGTTCGAGGATGCGGGTGGCGTTGTGGGCGGTGGAACCCGAGATGGCAATCCCCAGCATGAAGGCACCCACCGCGGCGGAAACCTGCATGGCGGACGCTGCGCCCGCCACCAGCAGGGCTGCCCCGAGGACATTCAGCAGGAAGACCTCGGAGTTCTCGCTGTGCACTGCCTTGGAGACATGGTGCCCGTGCCGCAGGGCCACCATGAGGACCACGCTGACCACGGCCAGGGCGATCCCCACCGTGGTGAGGCCGCCGAGGAAACTCACGCCCGCCAGCGTGGCCGTGAGGATGGGCAGGTACACGGCCATGGCCAGGTCCTCGAAGACCAGGATGGACAGCACCACGGGGGTTTCCCGGTTGCCCAGCCGGCCGAGGTCCGTGATGACCTTGGCGGCGATGCCCGATGAGGAAATATAGGTGACGCCGCCCATGACCATGGCCCCCACGCCACCCCACCCCAGGAGCAGGGCAAGCGCGGCGCCGGGCAGGAAGTTCAGGACGAGGTCGAGGACGCCGGCCTGCCAGGAGCGGCGCAGGCCGGTGAAGAGCTCTGCGGCCGTATATTCCAGCCCGAGCATAAGCAGCAGGAGGATGACGCCGATCTCCCCGGAGAGATGTGCGAACTCGTGCATGCCTTCAAGCTTGATGATGCCGCCGGCACCAAACGCCAGCCCGCCCAGCAGGTAAAAGGGTATAGGGGACATGCCGATCCGTCCGGCCAGCCTGGCCAGGAGGCCGAGGCAGAACACAACGGCCCCCAGTTCAACGAGGGTCTGGGCCAACGGGTCCATGGGAACTAGCCGTGGCGCAGGATGTCGGCCGCTGAGTCGAGGCCTTCCTGGGTGCCCACTGCCACCAGCAGGTCGCCGGGGTGGAGGACGACGTCGGGTCCGGGCGAAGGCAGCACCTCACCCTCGCGCATGATGGCCACGATCGACACGCCGCACCGGGTGCGGATGGACGCCTTGCCCATGGGCTGGTTCTGGAACGGGGAGTCCGCTGCAATGGAGAACTGCCGGGTGACGATGCCCGGGACGTCCTTGTGCTCCTCGGCGAGCTTCATGGCCAGGTGCATGCCGCCCAGGAGGTTGCCGAGGGTGGCTGCTTCATCGCTGGTGAGCGGAATCGAAGCCTGGCAGGTATCGGGGTCGTCCCAGGTGGAAACGATGAGTTCCGTCTGGCCTTCCCGGAGTTCCACCACGCCGATGCGGCGTCCGGAGGCGGTCATGAAATCCTTCCGGCGGCCCAGCCCGGGGAGGTTCGTTTCATCCACGTTCATGACTCCAGCCTAGTCTGCCTGGCAACATCCTGCCGGGGTCCGGAACAGGGCCGGACGGTGGTTCAGCTGGCGGGGACCACGGCGATGGGTGCCCGTTCCGGCGCCTTTACCGGCAGCAGGACCAGGAGTCCGGCGAGCAGGACCACCATGATGCCCAGGATGCCCCACCGCTGTGCCTGCCCGGCGGGCACCAGCGGGGTGGCCACGGTGATGCAGAGGGTGAAGAGAGCGGGCGCCAGGAAGCTGACGGCCCGTCCGGTGGTGGCGTAGAGGCCGAACAGCTCACCGGATTCGCCATGCGGTGCCAGCCGTGCCAGGTAGGCGCGGGAGGAGGACTGGGCGGGACCGACGAACAGGCAGAGGAAGAGCCCGAAGACCCAGAACGTGGTGCTGCCCGCCCACTCCATGCCGAAGACGGAATAGTTGCCGTTTCCCAGGACCAGGATTGCGCTCCCGGCAACCAGGAGGCCCACCAGGGAGCCGGTGATGACGGTCTTGGGTCCCACCTTGTCGTCCAGGAACCCGCCGATCACCGCGCCGATGGCTGCCACGACGTTCCCGAAGATGGCGAAGAAGATGACCTGGGAGAGGGCGAAGCCGAAGGTGCCGGCAGCGATGATGCCGCCGAAAGTGAAGACGGCGGCGAGGCCGTCCCGGAACACGGCGCTGGCCAGGAGGAAGTAGATGGTATGCGGGCTGGTGGCGTAGATGGCCTTGATACGCCGGAACAGCAGCCCATAGCTGGCCAGGAACCCCAGGCGCGCCGCCTGCCCGGAGCGGGGCAGTTCAGGGACGGCAAACAGGACGGGGAGCGCGAAGACGAAGAACCACAGGGCGGAGAAAGCCGCCACCAGCCTGATGTTGAGGCTGTCCTGCGTGGAGGCGCCGAACCATGCGAAAGCAGGCTGGACGAACAGCTGCAGGACGATCAGGAGTGCCACGATGCCGCCCAGGTAGCCGGCGCCCCAGCCGAAACCGCTGACCTTTCCGATGTTCCTTGGGGTGGACACCTGCGCGAGCATGGCGTTGTAGTTGACGCCGGCGAATTCGAAGAAGACATTGCCCAGCGCGATCAGGGATACGCCGAGGAGCAGGAATTCCGGGTGCGGGAACACGAAGAAGCACAGGGCAGTAAGGACGGCGACGACGGCCGAGTTGACTCCCAGCCACAGCTTGCGCCGGCCCCCTGCGTCCGAGCGCTGGCCGGTGACCGGTGCCAGCAGCGCGATGGCGAACCCGGCAACCGCCAATGCGCCGCCCAGCACTGCGGAGGCACTGTCCTCGCCACCGAAGGCGTTGGACGTCAGGTAGACGGTGAAGACGAAGGTGGTCATGACGGCGTTGAAGGCCGCCGAGCCCCAGTCCCAGGAGGCCCAGGCCAGGACCTGCCCTTTGGTGGAGGACCCGGTTCCGGCAACAAGATCCGAGGCGGGCTGCATCGCCCCTGGAGCGCTGGCGCTGTTCATAGGATGCATCGTATCCGCCCGTGGCGAACACCCACGGGAGCGCGGCCCCTTGTCGCCGGGGATTCCGGCTTTGGGTGCAGTTAAAACCGCCAAGGTTACCGGACCGGCCTTGGTAAACTGAACCCTCCCGAACCTTACTTTTTGCCGCCTGCTCCAACTTTTGACAATCGAATCCCTGACGTTGCGGAGAATACAGTGATCACAGTCCTTGCCGTGCACTTTTCGGTGGCTGTCCTCGCGCCCTTCCTCTTCAGGGTCTGGGGCCGCAACGCCTTCTACGCGTTGGCTGCCGTCCCGGCGGTTTCCTTTGGCTGGCTGATGTTCCAGCACAACCCCGTCTACTCCGGACCCGGTGCCGTCACTGAGGTCCTCGAATGGATCCCCAGCCTCCACCTTTCGCTGTCGTTCCGCATGGACGCGCTGGCCTGGGTGATGTCCCTGCTGGTGCTCGGCGTCGGGTCCCTGGTGCTGGTCTACTGCGCGCGCTACTTCAAGCGGAAGGACCAGGACCTGGGCGCCTTTGGTGCCCAGCTGCTGGCGTTCGCCGGTGCCATGTTCGGCCTGGTCACCGCGGACGACCTCCTGCTGCTGTTCATCTTCTGGGAACTGACCACCATCCTGTCCTACCTGCTGATCGGCTTTGCCCGGACCCGGCTTGCGGCCCGCCGCTCCGCACTGCAGGCGCTGATGGTCACCACCGCCGGCGGCCTTGCCATGCTGGTGGGCCTGATCATGCTGGGCAATGCCGCCGGAACCTACAGCATCTCCGCCATCCTGGAGCAGGCCCCGGCGCTGGCCGGCGGGACGGCCGGCACCATGGTGAGCGCCGCCGTCGTCCTCATCCTGGTGGGTGCCATCACCAAATCCGCACTGGTTCCGTTCCACTTCTGGCTGCCGGGCGCGATGGCGGCCCCCACCCCCGTGAGCGCCTACCTGCACGCCGCGGCGATGGTGAAGGCGGGCATCTACCTGGTGGCGCGGCTTGCCCCGGGATTCTCGGAGACGGCGTTCTGGCAGCCCGTGGTCCTGGGGCTGGGCCTGGCCACCATGCTGGTGGGCGGCTACCGGGCGCTGCGGCAGACCGACATTAAGCTGATTCTGGCCTACGGCACCGTCAGCCAGCTGGGCTTCCTCACCATGGTGGTGGGCCTGGGAACGCCCGACGCCGCCCTGGCGGGCCTGGCCATGCTGCTGGCGCACGGCCTGTTCAAGGCCACGCTGTTCCTGGTGGTGGGCATCATCGACCACCAGTCCGGGACCCGCGACGTCCGTAAACTGTCCGGCGTCTTCCGCTCCTCCCGGGCCCTCGGCATCGTGGCCGGCATCGGGGCTGCGTCCATGGCGGGCGTTCCGCTGCTGGCCGGCTTTGTGGCCAAGGAATCGGTGCTGGAAGCATTCGTGCACCACGCCACGGACCCGCACGCCGGGCCGTGGGGCATGGTGGTGCTGGTGGGAATAGTGGTGGGCTCGATCCTCACTTTCGCCTACAGCGCCCGCTTCATGTGGGGCGCGTTCGCCGTCAAGCCCGGCGTGGACCCCACCCCGTTCAAGGCCATCAGGCCCTCCTTCCTGGCCGCCCCCGCGGTCCTCAGCCTCCTGACGATCGCCTACGGGCTTTGGCCGGTGCCGGTGGACGCCTGGATCCAGCCGTACGCCGCGCTGTTCGCTTCCAAAGCGCCCGACGCCGGCACCGCGGCAGCGCAGGCGGGCCACCTTGCGCTGTGGCACGGCGTCACACCAGCACTGGGGCTGACGGCCGTCACCTTCGCACTGGGCCTGGCCATGTACTTTGGCCGCAGCGCAGTGGCCCGGGCCCAGTCCCTGGTCCCGGCCTGGGTGGACGCCGACCGCGCCTACCAACTGACCATCGGCGCGCTGGACGACGCGGCCGTCTGGATCACCGGCCGGACCCAGCGCGGTTCACTGTACTTCTACCTCGCGGTCATCCTGAGCGTGGCGTTCGTCCTGCCGCTGGCCGCGATCCTGCTTGGCGGCAACGCCCTGCCGCAGGACATCTACCTCGTGGACCCCAACTCGCCGCTGCAGCTGGTGGCCGGGGTGGGCATCGTCATCGGCGCCCTGGCTGCCGTCAAGGCCAACAAACGTTTCCTTGCCGTGCTCATGGTGTCCGTCACGGGGTACGGCATCGCGCTGGTGTTCGCCCTGCAGGGTGCCCCGGATCTGGCCCTGACCCAGATGCTGGTGGAAACCATCATCCTGGTGGCCTTTGTCCTGGCCATGCGCAGGCTGCCGCCCGAACTGCGGGACCGCACCGGCGGGAAATACCGGGTCCTGCGGGTGATCATCGGGCTGGGCTTCGGCGTGACCATGGTGTTCGCCGCGATTTTCGCCATGGGCGCCCGGACCGCCATCCCCGTGTCCCTGCAGTTTCCGCAGCTCGCCTATGAAGGCGGCGGGGGCCTGAACGTGGTCAACGTGACCCTGGTGGACATCCGCGCTTGGGACACCTTCGGCGAGATCAGCGTCCTGGCGCTGGCCGCCACCGGCGTGGCAAGCCTGATCTTCGTCCGCGGCCGGGGCGACAGGCTGCAGGCATCCGCCACCGTTGCAGCGGGCACGGTGGGACGCCACCCCGGTGTCGACCCCGGCTCCCGCGACGCTGCGGCGCTGGCCATCAGCCGGAAGTTTGCCGCCTCCACCCGGGACGTTTGGATTGTGGCAGGGCGGACCCTGGCTCCGGAACGCCGCTCCATCATCTTCGAGGTGGTCACCCGGCTGATCTTCCACTCCATGATCATCTTCTCGCTGTACCTGTTGTTGGCCGGCCACAACCTGCCCGGCGGAGGATTCGCCGGCGGCCTCACCGCGGGACTGGCCCTGACCATCCGCTACCTGGCGGGTGGCCGGTTCGAGCTGCGGGAGGCGGCGCCCCTGAGTGCCGGCGCGCTGCTGGGCATTGGCCTGGCCCTGGCGGCCGCCTCCGGAGTGATGCCCCTGCTGCTGGGCGGCCAGGTCTTCCAGTCCGCCATCATCCAGGTGTGGCTGCCCGTTTTCGGGGACATCAAGTTCGTCACCTCCACCATCTTCGATATCGGCGTCTACATCGTGGTGGTGGGCCTGGTGCTTGACGTGCTGCGCAGCCTCGGAGCCGAGATCGATGAACATCTGGAGGACCAGTCCGCGCCCGGGAGCGAGAGCGAGGACCAGGAACAGGACCAGGAGCCGCACCAGGAACCGGACCACGGCCAGGGCCGGGAGCCGGACCGGGCCGGGGAAGAGCAAGGATCCGGCCGCCTGGACCAGGAACCGGACGGGGTTCCTGCCGAAACCACCGCAAAGGGCCACGCATGAGCGTCAACCTGACCCTGCTGATTGTCATGGGAGCGCTGTACGCCTGCGGCATCTACCTGATCCTGGAACGCAGCCTGACGCGGGTGCTGCTGGGGCTGATGCTGCTGGCCAACGCCACCAACCTCCTGATCCTGGCCACCGGGGGATACGCAGGCCTGGCGCCGCTGTTCTCCAAGGACATACCTGCCCAGGACTACAACGATCCACTGCCGCAGGCCCTGATCCTGACGTCGATCGTGATTTCCTTCGCCGTCACGGCATTCATGCTGGGCATCATCTACCGCACGTGGGTGCTGGCCCGCCAGGACGACATCCAGGATGACGTGGAGGACCTCAGGGTGGCGGAGACCCCCAGCTTCGATGCGGAGGACGACGCCGAGGTGCCCGCGGAAACGTCCGAATTCCCGCTCACCATGCTCGGTTCCGACGGCCGGACTGTGTCAGACCACGGACCGTCCGGAGCGGATGCCGGCCAGGAAACGGACCAGCCGGTGGCCACGCTGGTGGCCGGCGGCCGGGAGATGCCCGCAGAACACGCTGCCGCGGAGGAAAAGCCCGGCTCACTCAACGTTGACCCCAGCCCGGAAGGAGGCGGAAAGTGAACATCGCAAGCTTTGCCCCGCTCGCCGTCGTACTTCCCATCCTGGGCGCCGCCCTGACCTTCCTGCTGATCCGGCACTCCAGGGCCCAGCGCGCGGTGAGCATCGCCCTGCTGTCGCTGACCCTGGCGCTCGAATGCCTCCTGCTGGCCTCCGCGTGGAATGACGGCACCGCCGCGGTGACCATCGGAGGCTGGATCCCTCCGTTTGGCATCGTCATGGTGGTGGACCAGTTCTCCTCCCTGATGCTGGTGGTGTCCTCCGCCGTGAGCCTGGCCGTGCTGGTCTACGCCACAGGGCAGGGCATGGCCGACGGCGACCACGACGCACCGGTCTCGATCTTCCACCCCACGTACCTGATCCTGGTGGCCGGGGTGTCCAACGCTTTCCTGTCCGGCGACCTGTTCAACCTCTACGTCGGCTTCGAGATCCTGCTGACCGCAAGCTACGTGCTGATGACCCTGGGCGGCACCGGGCCGCGCATCCGCGCCGGCGTCACCTACGTGGTGGTGTCCGTGGTGTCCTCGGTGCTGTTCCTGATTGCCATCGCCATGGTCTACGGAGCCACGGGAACGGTGAACATGGCTGACCTGGCCATCAAGCTGGGCGAACTGGACCAGGGCACCAAAACCCTGCTGCATGTGATGCTCCTGGTGGCCTTCGGCATCAAGGCCGCCGTTTTCCCCCTCTCCTTCTGGCTCCCCGACTCCTACCCCACGGCGCCCGCGCCGGTCACCGCCGTGTTCGCCGGCCTGCTGACCAAGGTGGGCGTCTACGCGATGGTCCGGACCGAGACGCTGCTGTTCCCCGGCGACACGTTGAACACGCCCCTGATGGTGGTGGCGCTGCTGACGATGGTGGTGGGCATCCTGGGTGCGCTGGCCCAAAGCGACATCAAGAGGCTCCTCTCGTTCACCCTGGTCAGCCACATCGGCTACATGGTGTTCGGGCTGGCCATGTCCTCCGCAGTGGGACTGGCAGCGGCGGTCTTCTACGTGGCGCACCACATCACCATCCAAACCAGCCTTTTCATGGTGACCGGCCTGATCGAGCGCCGCGGCGGCAGCTCGTCCGTGGACCGGCTGGGCGGCCTCGCAAAGCTCTCGCCCATGCTGGCCCTGCTGTTCTTCATTCCCGGAATGAACCTGGCCGGCATCCCGCCGTTCTCCGGGTTCCTGGGCAAGGTAGGGCTGCTGCAGGCCGGTGTCCAGCTGGGCACACCACTGGCCTATGCGCTGGTGATCGGCGGTGTGGTGACCAGCCTCCTGACGCTGCTGGCCATCGCCAGGGTTTGGAACCGCGCGTTCTGGCGCCGCCCCACCGATGCCGAACATCCGGACCCGGTGCTCCTGGCCCCTCCCGTGGCGAGGCTCTCCGGTCCAGGCGCCAAGGTCAACAACACCGTGACGCTCCTGCCGCGCACCATGGTGGGTTCGACAGCGGGCCTGGTGGTGCTCGGCATTGCCCTGACCGTCTTTGCCGGACCGCTGTTCGCTCTCTCGGACCGGGCCGCCCGGGACATGCTTGACCGGACGCCGTACATCGAGGCGGTGCTGGGCGACGGTACTTCCGTCCCGGGCACAACCGCCGGGGGAGGAGGGCGATGAGCCGCAAACGCATTTCGCTGCGCCAGGAACTGCCCCTGCTGGTCTGGCTGGTGATCGTCTGGGGCGCCCTGTGGCAGGATTTCAGCCCCGGAAACCTGTTGTTCGGTGCCCTTCTGGCCGTGGGCGTGGCCCGGCTCTTCTACCTTCCGCCGGTGGAGCTCAGCGGCCGCTTCAATATCCTCTACGCCGTGCCCTTCGCGCTGGCCTTCGTGGGCAAGGTGGTGGTGGCCAGCGCCCAGGTGCTGTACCTGGCAACGGCCCGCGGACCCAAGGTGACCAACGCCGTCGTCGCGGTGAAGCTGAGGAGCCACCAGGACCTGATCGTCACCGCCACCGGCCATGTGATCTCCCTGATCCCGGGCTCGCTGGTGGTGGAGGTGGACCGTTCCACGTCCACCCTCTACCTGCACGCCCTCAACATCACCTCAAGACAGGACGTGGAGGGCCTGCGGAACGAAGTCCGTTCCATCGAAGCCGGCCTGATCCGCATCATGGGCAGCCGCGAGGAACTCGAAGAAGTGCGAATGGAGGCCACCGCATGATGAACGTTGTCCTGGCCGTCACGGCCGTCATTTTCTCGCTGGCCGCGGCGGGTGCCATCCTCCGGATCGCCCGCGGCCCGTCGCTGCTGGACCGGGTCCTGGCCGCCGACGTCCTGCTCGCCATCCTGGGCGGGGCGCTGTGCATCGATATGGCAGTGAACCGGCACTTGAACAACCTGATGCTGGTGGTGGCCATCTCCATCATCGGGTTCATCGGGTCCGTGACGGTGGCCCGGTTCGTGGCGGACCGGAGGGTGAAGCCCAATGAATCCTGACTTTTCCGGGCCGGATGCCTGGATCGACGCTGTCTCGGCCGTGTTCATGGTGGTGGGCGCGCTCATGTCCCTGGGCGCGGCGATTGGCCTGCTGCGCTTCCCCGACCTGCTGAGCCGCATGCATGCCGCCACCAAGCCCCAGGTCCTGGGCCTGTTCCTGCTGCTGGCCGCCATTGGGCTGCAGATGCGGACCTGGTGGGTCTGGCCGGTCCTGGCTGTGGCATGGATCTTCCAGCTGCTCACGGTGCCCGTGTCCGCCCACATGGTGGGCCGGGCCGGCTACCGCACCAAGCACCTGCACCGGGAGCTGCTCACAGCCGACGAGCTGGAAGCCGTGGTGCAAAAAGCCGCCGCCGAGACCGCCCTGGAGGACAGTTCCGACGACGGCCGGCAGCGCTAAGCGACGCTTTGGGCAGCTAGACGATGTCTTGCGTCTTGGCGAAACGGGTGATGGCGCGCTGGGTGCCGCGGTTGGCCAGGACCTGGATGATGGCACTGACAGACGCCGAGATCAGCGCGAAGGTCAAAGCAGACCGGAGGCTGGTGGGGACGTCCTCGTTCTTGCCGGTGGGTGCTTTCTGCCCCGTGGTCTTTTCCCAGATGGTGTTGACCAGCTTGGTGCCGGCCAGGCCTGCGCCGAGGCTCACGGCGGTCCCGAGCAGTTTGATGAGAAGGTTCATTGCTGGTACTCCTTGCGGGCGGAAAACGGACTGGTCCCAGCCTAGCCTCACACCCGGGCTGGTCCGGGCAGGGCGTGGCCGGCGGGCGGCTCTGTGGTCAGGCCGGGGGCTGGCCGGCCTTGGGTTCGGTGCGGAACTTGATCATCTTGTGGGTGCCGTCGCAATAGGGCTTGATGGCGGACGCCCCGCACCGGCACAGGGCGACGGTCCTCCGTTCCCTGGGCACGGCGTCGCCGGAAGGGGTAACGATCTCGAAGTCGCCCCTGACAATGAGGGGACCATCGGGGCACACCACGATCGAGCCGGGGGCGGGTTCCTGCTCCACGTCCGGCCGTGTTCCATGCTGTTCTGGGTTCATGCCTGCACCACATTCATTGTTGTTTCCGGTTTCCTCGGCGGCGCCTCCACGGGGGACCAGCCTGTCACGCTGCCGCCGGCACGGCCGCCCGGAGCGACGTTTCCCCGGCTTCCCAGGATGACAGGAGGTGGGCGGAGACGCGGCGGTCGATGGCCATGACGGCGGTGGCACCGAACAGGACGTCCGCAAGGAGCTTTGGCTCTGCTTCAACCAGGCCGCCGGCGAGGTCCCGCCCGGCAATCTGTTCATGCACGGCGTCGGCCTCCACATGCTCATCGAAGTAGTGGGTGACGTCCGCGGCGAAACCGTGCCGGCGGAATCCGTTGCCGTAGAAACGGTTGGGCTGGGATGAGGTCATTTCGTAGATGGCCAGGTGGCCGGTGATGGCCCCGCGGAGCCGCCGGTTCAGGCCGCACAGCGACATGAGGTTCACGGATGCGAGGGAGACGGCCGGGATGGTGTCGACGTAGGCGCCGTACCTGTCGTCCAGGCCCAGCCCGCGCATGGTCCGGGCAAACAGCGCGCTGTGCATCCGTTCCGGCCTGCCGCCGCCGTATTCGTCCGCCTGGATTTCCACGAGGGCAGCCTTCGCCCGGCCGGTGAGCCGCGGAATGGCCCAGGTGTGCGGATCCGCTTCCTTCAACTGGTACACGGACTTGTGGATCAGGAACTCTTTGAGCTGCTCCAGGCTTGCCTTCCGTGCGACAAAGCGGGAAACGCTGGGACCGGTGTCCATAGAGGCGAGGCCAAAAAGGACGTCGGCAACGGCATCGCTGGTCATGGCAATCCCGGCGGGCAGGTCGGCGTCACCGGCGGCCTGGCGTGCGGCGGCACGAAGGGCGGCTTCGAAGGGTTCCTCGATCAGGCGCCGGACCCTGATCAGGGCCGGTTCCCACTCCCAGGCGTCGCTGACCCCGTCCAGGCCTGAATAATGCAGTTCGTAGAGGCAAAAGAGGGACAGCTGGATGTCTTCGTCGGCGATGATGTCACCGGTTCCGGCCACCTGTCCCGCTACCAGCCGGTACAGCCCGTCCAGCTCGGACGTGGCTGCATCAGGGGCCTTGGACAGGGCCGCAAAGACGGCGCTGCTGATGGGGCCTCTGGTGTCCGGGATTCTCATGGTGCTCCTTGGTTGCCGCGCCGGTTCCGGGAAGGGACGCCGATGGTGCTCCCATGCCCTGTGGTGGTTGTACCCCGGGGACAACATAGTAAGCATGATTACTAATGAAAGCTAAGCGGCCTGGTGCCGCCTGGCATGTACGGGTGCTTGTCCCGCTGCGCCTGGTCAGCCAGGGCTGGTTGGCCGGCGCTACTCGTCCAGCGCCGACCCCAGGATGTCGCGCAGTGCCTCAACCACCAGTTCGTGGTCCTGCAGCTGCGGCAGTCCGGACACCGCCACGGAAGCCACCACCCCAACGCCCGTGACGTGGATCGGAAACGCGCCCCCGTGTGCCGCATAGCGGGACTGGTCGAACCAGGCGTTGTCCTCGATCCGGCCGCCTCCCAGCCGGCCACGCAGTCCCACCAGGAGGGAGGGCGCCTCGTGCCGGAGGGCAGTGCGCTGCTTGGCCCGGATCCAGTGGCCGTTGTCAGGCGTGGCGCCAGGAAGTGCGACATGGAACAGCACCTGCTCACCCTTGGCGATGTCTATGGCGATGGGCAATGACCGCTCCTTGCCCAGCTCAACGAGGAGGAGGCCAAGGTTCAACGCATCGTCCAGCGAGAAGCCGGGGAACTGGAGCTCCCGGACCTCCGCCTCAATACGGGCAATCTGAGCCTCCAGTGAGCCCTCCGGCTGGGCGTCGCTGGAATCAGGATCGAACCCGGTCACATCCGGTGGATTGGCGGTCATGGCCCTCAATCTACTCCTGCCAGGTGTAAACTTGACCACGCCCAACTGGGCGAAATAACAGCGTTACCCAACCACAAAGCAACACTAAAAACGACAGGGGAGCGCCGCCGTCGGGCATCCTGGCACAGGCCGGGCACCGCAGGTGGGCGCTGAGAGTGCGGACAGCCGCAGACCCTCGAACCTGATCCGGTTAGTACCGGCGCAAGGGAGTCGAGTTCTCAAAGTGTCGCGGATGCACGGCCACAGGCCCGCAGCCGGGTCCACTTTCCCCTCCTGTTTCCCAGGAGGATCACATGAGTACTGCAGCAATCAAGAAGACCACCAGTAAGTCCTGGCGCGTCGTGGACATCGTCGTCGCCGCCCTGGTGGCCATCGCGGGCGGCGTCATTTTCTGGGCATGGGACCAGGGGGCCGCCGCACTGTCCGCCCCCATGAACGCCGCCTACCCGCCCCTGACCGGACTGCTCGCCGGCGGCTGGATGATTCCCGGGGTGCTGGGCATGCTCATCATCCGCAAGCCCGGGGCTGCCCTGTTCTGCGAGACCGTAGCCGCCACCGGCGAACTGCTGATGGGTTCCCAGTACGGCGCCTCGGTCCTGTTTTCGGGTTTCATCCAGGGCCTGGGCGCGGAAATCATTTTCGCGATCTTCGTCTACCGCAAGTTCAACCTGCCTGTATCGCTGCTGGCCGGCGCCGCGGCAGGGTTCTTCTGCGGCCTGAATGACTCGTTTGCCCCGTGGGGCTGGAACATTGCCTACTCCGGCGCGGACAAGCTCGCCTACATCGTGCTGACCACCCTTTCCGGGGCCATCCTGGCGGGCGCTTTGTCCTGGCTTGCCACCCGCGGCCTGGCCCGCACCGGCGTGCTGAGCTCCTTCGCGTCCCGCAAGGCTGCCACGGAGCCCGTCTTCTCCTGATGGCACCCTCCCAGGATGCCTCCGGCACGGTCCGGCCTGCCGCCATCGCCGCCCGCGGCTGGGGATGGCGGCACGCCGGACGGGCCAAGCCCGCCGTCCACGGCCTTGACCTGGACATCGCCCCCGGGGAGCGGGTGCTCCTGCTGGGGCCTTCCGGCGCCGGGAAGTCCACGCTGCTGCACGCCCTTGCCGGCGTCCTGGGCGACATCAACGACGACGGCGAGGCAGGCGACGCCGACGAGTCCGGTTCGCTGCTGGTGGACGGAGCCCCGCCACGGGCACGGCGCGGCCGCGCCGGCCTCATGCAGCAGGACCCGGAGACCCAGGTGGTCCTGTCGCGGGTGGGGGACGACGTCGCCTTCGGCGCCGAAAACCTTGCGGTGCCCCGCGACGCCATCTGGCCGCGCGTTCACGAGGCACTTGCCGACGTCGGGCTCGCCCACCTCCCGCTGGACCACCCGACGTCGGCCCTCTCCGGCGGCCAAAAGCAGCGCCTGGCGCTGGCGGGCATCCTGGCAATGCGTCCCGGACTGATCCTGCTGGACGAGCCCACCGCCAACCTGGACCCGGACGGCGTGCTGGAGGTCCGCGACGCCGTGGCCCGCTCCCTGGACAAAACCGGGGCGACGCTGGTGGTGGTGGAGCACCGGGTGTCCGTCTGGAAGGACCTCGTGGACCGGATCGTGGTCCTGCAGCCCGGCTCCGCCGCGGATCCTGCAGTGCTCCTGGACGGGCCGCCGGACCGCGTCCTTACGGAGGCGCGGACCATGCTGGCCGCTGCCGGCGTCTGGGTGCCCGGGTATGTGCCGGCCACACGCGCCCGCGCCGCCCTCCCGGCTCCCGGTGCAGGCAGCCTCCTGCTGGCCGCAGAGCAGCTGGGCGTCTCCCGCGAACGCCCCCGCCGCAAAGGCTTCCGGAAGATCCCGCCGGTCCCGGTCCAGGAAGGCGTGGCCGCGCAGGTCCGTGCCGGGCAGGCCCTTGCCATCACCGGCGCCAACGGTGCCGGCAAGTCCACGTTCGCGCTGACCCTCGCAGGGCTGCTTGAGCCGGTGTCCGGAAAAGTGTCCGCGACGCTGGACCTCAGCCGCGGTGCCGGCGTCGATCCGTACAAGTGGAAGGCCGAGCAGCTGATTTCGCGGGTGGGCACGGTGTTCCAGGAGCCGGAGCACCAGTTCGTCACCGGAAAGGTCCTTGACGAGCTGCTCTTCGGCCCCCGGCACCTGGGGCACGGCGAGGACCGCGTTGAGGAACTGCTGGAGCGGCTGCGCCTTACCCAGCTGGTGGACGCCAACCCCTATACGCTCTCCGGCGGTGAGAAGCGGCGGTTGTCCGTGGCCACCGTCCTTGCCGCCAGCCCCCAGGTGCTGATCCTGGACGAGCCCACGTTCGGCCAGGATGCCAATACCTGGGCCGAGCTGGCATCGTTCCTGTCCGAGCTCCTTGATGCCGGCACCGCGGTGGTAGCCGTGACCCATGATGCCGAATTCACGGAGGCGCTGGGCGGGGCGGAACTGCGGATGGCCGTGGCGGAAGCGGTGGCGCCATGAGGCAGCAACTCACCTTGAGCGGCAACCACGCCCTCCTGGCCCGCGCCAACCCCTTGAGCAAGTTCGCGGCCGTCCTGCTCATCACGGCCGTCCTGGCGCTGTCCATCGACTGGGTGTCCGCGTCCGTGGCCCTGGTGTTCGAACTTCTGCTGTTTCCCCTGGCAGGCCTCACCTTGTCCCTGCTGTGGCAGCGCGGCTGGCCGCTGATCCTCGCCGCTGCCGTGGGAGGCTGGAGCACCTCCATCCTGGCGCCGGACAGCGGCAGGATCCTGCTCGACGCCGGCATCTGGACCATGAGCGAGGGTTCCCTCCAGCTCGGCATAGGATTCCTGCTGCGCGGTTTTGCGATCGCCCTCCCGGCGGTGCTCCTGATGAGCTGCACCGATCCCACCGACCTCGCCGACGCGCTCGCGCAGAAGGCACGCCTGCCGCACCGGTTCGTCCTGGGAACCCTGGCTGCGATGCGTTTGGTGGGGCTCATGGCCGAGGAGTGGCAGACCATCGGGATGGCGCGGCGTGCCCGCGGCGTAGGTGCGCGGGGCAGCCTGGGGCAGCGGGTGAAGGCGACACTCGGGCAAAGTTTCGGGCTCCTGGTCCAGGCCATCCGCCGTGCATCGAGGCTCGCCGTCACCATGGAGGCGAGGGGTTTCGGCGGCGGCCGGCGGACCTGGGCCCGGGTGTCCACCTTCAGCCCGCTGGACCTCTGGGTGGTGGCAGGCGGCGTCCTGGTGGCCGGACTCGCCCTTTTCGCAGCTGTTACGGCCGGTACCTGGAATATGGTGTGGCTGGGGAGTTAAGCCACCCGCCCGGGGGACAGGCAGGGCTCCCTATCGCACCGAATGGGTACCGCCATCCTGGAGCCCCCTTCCGCGCCCGTGGGTAGCTGCCGCAAAGGCTGGATAACTCATTTATGATATATTCGCGGTATGACCCAGGAGACCGCTGAACACGTTGCCGCCATGCTGAGGGACGCCCGGAGCGAGAAAGGGTGGACCCAGGGACAGTTGGCTGCCGAACTTGGCACCAGCCAGAGCGCCGTGGCCCGGATGGAACAGGGCAAGCAGAACCTGAGCCTGAAAATGATCCAGCGGCTGGAAAACATCTTTGACCGCAGCATCGTGAACGTGGCCAAGCCGCAGATGACCCACCTGCGGGTGGAAGGCGGCCGCACCCTGTCCGGAGCCGTCGACGTCAACAGCAGCAAGAACGCCGGCGTCGCCCTGCTGTGCGCCAGCCTGATCAACAGGGGCACCACCGTGCTCCGGCGCCTGGCCCGGATCGAGGAAGTCAACCGCATCGTCGAGGTCCTGACCAGCATCGGCGTCGAGTGCACCTGGCTCAATGACACGGATCTCCGCCTGCGCCGGCCTGCCGTCCTGGACCTGGACGCCATGGACGTGGACGCGGCACGCCGGACCCGCAGCGTCATCATGCTTCTGGGCCCCCTGCTGGATGAGTCCCGTGAGTACCGGCTTCCCTACGCGGGAGGCTGCGACCTGGGCACCCGGACCGTGGAGCCCCACATGCAGGCACTGCGCGAGTTCGACCTGTCAGTGGAGGCCACCGCAGGTTTCTACACCGTGCAGGCGCCGCCCGCCGATACCCGGGACCGCTCCTTCGTCCTCACCGAACGCGGGGACACCGTCACCGAAAATGCGATCATGGCCGCTGCGCACCGAGCCGGAACAACTGTGATCCGCAACGCCAGCCCCAACTACATGGTGCAGGACCTGTGCTTCTACCTGCAGATGCTGGGCGTCATCATTGAAGGCGTTGGCACCACCACGTTGAAGATCACCGGGCAGCCGGAAATCGATGCCGAGATTGAATACTTCCCCTCCGAGGATCCCATCGAGGCCATGAGCCTCATCACGGCCGGCATCGTCACCAACTCCGAGGTCACCGTGCGCCGGGTGCCCATCGAATTCATGGAGATCGAACTGGCCACCCTGGGACAGATGGGGCAGAAGCTGGAGATCTCGGGCGAGTACATGGCCCGCAACGGCCGCACCCGCCTGGTGGACGTGACCACCAAACCCTCCGAGCTGCGTGCCCCGGAGGACAAGATCCACCCCATGCCTTTCCCCGGGCTGAATATCGACAACCTGCCGTTCTTCGCCGTCATTGCTGCGAACGCCCACGGCCAGACCATGATCCACGACTGGGTATACGAGAACCGCGCCATCTACCTGACGGAGCTGAACCGGCTCGGCGCGCAGGTGCAGCTCCTGGACCCGCACCGGATCTACGTCAACGGACCCACCAAGTGGCGCGCCGCCGAGGTGGGCTGCCCGCCCGCGCTCCGGCCTGCCGCCTGCCTCCTGCTGGCCATGCTCGCAGCGCGGGGTGTGTCCGAGCTGCGGAACATCTATGTGATCGAGCGTGGTTACGAGGACCTGGCGGAGCGGCTGAACACCATCGGCGCCAAGGTGGAGTACTTCCAGGACTGACCCATTCACGCTTCGTCATGAACGGCGGGCCACGGTTCCAATGGCCGCCCGCTGCCGCAGAATATTCGTATGCGTACATTTGGCGTAGAGGAAGAACTCCTGATCGTTGATCCGGAGTCCGGGGAGCCGCTTGCCCTGGCCGACGCCCTCCTCGCCAGCCACCGCGTCGCAGCAGACGATCTTCCCGTGGACCTGGATGGCCGCCATGCCGGCAACCAGGCGGATTACGACGACGAGATGGGCCTGAGTGCCGAGCTCAAGCTTGAGCAGATCGAGACGCAGACCCGGCCGTGCCGGGAGTACGGCGGCCTGCTGGAGCAGATCCGGGCAGGCCGGGCGCTGGCCGACCAGGCAGCCCGGAAGCACGGAGCCAGGGTGGCGGCGCTGGCCACCTCACCCGTGGCATCGCCCAGCCACACCACACCTGACCCGCGCTATGCCAGGATGCTGGAGCGCTTCGGCCTCACCGCCCAGGAACAGCTCACCTGCGGTTTCCACGTCCACACCTTCATCGAATCGCCGGAGGAAGGGGTGGCGGTCCTGGACCGCATCCGCGACAAGCTGGCTGTCCTCACGGCGCTGAGCGCGAACTCGCCGTTCTGGAACGGCGTCCCCACCGGCTTCGAAAGCTACCGCACCCAGGCCTGGAACCGCTGGCCCACAGCCGGCCCGGCAGGCATCTACGGAACGTACCCTGCCTACCGCCGGGTGGTGACCCGGCTGCTGGACAGCGGCGTCATGCTCGACGAGGGCATGCTCTATTTCGACGCGCGGCTCTCCCGCAACCACCCCACGGTGGAGGTGCGGGTGGCGGACGTATGCCTCCGGGCCGGGGACGCCGCACTCATCGCCGTGCTGGTCCGGGCACTTGTGGAATCCGCCAGCCGGGAGTGGCGGGACGACGTGGACCCTGCGCCCGTTCCCACCGTCCTGCTGCGGATGGCGTCCTGGCAGGCCAGCAGTGCCGGGTTGAGCGGCGAACTGCTGGACTTTGGCAACTTCCGGCCGGCGCCGGCTGCGGATGTGGTGCGTTCCCTGGTGGATTACCTGGCCCCCGTCCTTGACGAACAGGGCGAGCTCGCACTGGCCCGCCAGGGGGTGGAGGACATCATCGCCCGCGGGACAGGGTCCGCTGAACAGCGCCGCGCCCGCGACAAGGCCCTGGCGGGGCAACCGCCGGAGGACATGGGGTTCGGCGCGGTGGTCCGGCAGGCCGTCCACCTGACCATGCGTGATGCGCTGGACCTTGCGGACGTGGCGGCTACGCCCGAGCTGCTGCGTGTCCGGCAGGCCTGACGGGGCAAGAGCCGCCAGGCGCGCAGACTTGTAGAACCTCAGGTGTCTTGTAGAACGGCAGGTGTAGAGACCCGCAGCGAAGCAGGTGCTAGGTAGCGAGGCGCTGTAGAAGGACCTGTTCCAGCGGGCTTCGGTGTGTTGGCAGGATGCCCGGGGGCCAGTGGGTTGGTTCGGCATCCTGGTGTTCTGGGTTGTAGTGCCTGCCCGTGGGTGAGGTCCAGCCGGGTGGTTCATTCTTGTTGGCCGGGTCCGGTGTCCATCTGGTGTGGTGTTTGAGCCGGTGGTGTTTGGGGCAGAGCTGGGCCAAGTTACTGGTTCCCGTGGTGCCGCCGTGTTGCCAGGCTTGTAGGTGGTCGGTTTCGTTGTCGGGGGTGCGGTTGGTGCAGCCCCGGAAGGTGCACTTGGTATCGCGCAGCCTGATCCAGCGTTTGATGGTTTCGGTGAGCCGGTAGTTTTTCCGGCCGATCTCCAGTGGTGCGCCGTCGCGGGGGTCGATCAGGATCCGGTAGAACGATTCCGCCCCGTCGGCGACAAGGTTGCGGGCCATGGACGCCGGGATTGGTCCGAAGCCGTCCAGCATTGCCGGTTCGTCGGTCGCTCCGAGGAGGGAGAACACCGGCACAGTGACCAGGACGTCGGCCCGCGGGGTGGGCACCTTCCCGGCCTTGGAGGGTTTCCCGGTCTGTGTGGTGTTCCCGGCGCCGAGAAGCAGGGAGGCGGCGATGTCGGGGCGGAGTTGGGTGAGGGTGCGCTCTTCGTCGGGGCCTTGGAGTCCGCGGGCGGTGGCGGTGGTCCGGTTCCAGATGGCACAGGCGGTATCCCCGGGCAGGTAGAGGGAGACCCAGGCCATGCCATCCCGGTCAGGCGTGTATTCCATCCGACGATCCGCCACCCCCTTCACATGGCGCTTCTCGATCGATTCCGGATGGTGGCGTTCCCGCCACCCACGGACCTTGGCCCGGAACCTTGACGGGACGAGGCCGCCGGGGGCCGCGCCGCGGGCGGGCTGGGGTGCGGCAGGGTCGAAGAAATGCGCCACCAGAGACGCCGCGTCCTCAGCGGTGAGGCCTTCAGTCTCATCGGCGACAATCCGGGCGTGCTGCCACGACATCGCGCCCGCGGACAGGGCGTTCATGACGGGCGGCAGGGAGCAGATCCGGCGTGAGTGCTCCACCAACGCCCCTGCTGCGCCGGAGCTGATGGTCAGGACACCGGCGATTTCCTCCACCACCGACAGGTCAGCGTAAGTACGGTCCTGGATCGAGGCGTCCGGCGGCGTCATCGCCTGCTGGAAGGCAACGGCTTCGGCAGTATCCAGCGCCTTCATCGCGGCGAGCTGCGCCTCCAGCCGCGCCATAAGTTCCAGCCGTTCCAGCCGGATCTCGTGCCGCCGCTGCAGCACATCCACACCGGCACCAGCACCCGCCCCGGCAGCAAGGAAAGAGTCCTCACGGTTCAGCGAATCAAGGGCGGCAACAGAGGCATCGAGTGACGCCAGCACCACCCCGACACCACCGCTGGTTCCCATACCGACATCATCCAACGAGGCACTGACATCTGTATTTGGCCAGGCGGACCTGGTCCCGCCCCCGCTAGATCTGCTTCAGCGCCTGTTCCAGGTCGCGGAGGAGGTCCTCCGGGTCCTCGAGTCCCACCGAGAGCCGGACCACGCCGTCACTCAGGCCGATGGCGGCCCGCCCCTCCGGGCCCATGGCGCGGTGGGTAGTGGTGGCGGGGTGCGTGATCAGGGACTTTGCATCACCGAGGTTATTGGAGATATCGATGATCCGCAGCCCGTCCAGCAGCGCGAACGCCGCTTCCTTGCCCGTGCGTCCGCCGGAAGGAGCGAGCTCGAAGGTAAGGACAGTGCCGCCTGCACTCATCTGCTTTGCCGCCAGCCCGTACTGCGGGTGCGACTTCAGGAGCGGGTACTTCACCCAGCTCACCGCCGGCTGTTCCTCCAGCCATTCTGCGAGCCGGAGTGCGGTCGCCGAGGAGTGGTTGACGCGCAGGCCCATGGTCTCCAGGCCCTTGGTCAGGACCCAGGCGTTGAAAGCGGAAAGCGCGGGGCCGGTGTGGCGCATCAGCTGCTTCACCGGTCCGTCGATGAATTCCTTGGTGCCCAGGATGGCGCCGCCCATCACCCTGCCCTGCCCGTCGATGTGCTTGGTGCCGGAGTAGACGATCACGTCGGCGCCAAGGTCCCCGCAGCGCTGCAGCAGGGGAGTGGCGAACACGTTGTCCGCCACTACGGTGGCCCCGGCCGCATGGGCCAGTTCACTGACCGCGGCGATGTCCACGATCTCCTGCATGGGGTTCGACGGGGACTCGAAGAAGACGGCGGTGGTGGGCTGGGACAGGGCTTCGCGCCACTGGTCCAGGTCCGGGCCGTCCACGAAGACCGTCTCCACACCCCAACGTGGCAGGATCTCGTTCAGGATCACAAAGCACGAACCGAACAGTGACCGGGCGGCCACAACCCGGTCGCCCGCAGCCAGCAGGGCACCCAGCGCGGTGAACACGGCGGACATGCCCGACGCCGTCGCGAAGCATGCTTCGGTGCCTTCGAGCAGCCTGAGCCGTTCCTGGAAGGTGGCCACGGACGGGTTGCCGTAGCGGGAGTAGACAAAGCGCTCGTCCTCGCCGGTGAAGGCCCGTTCAGCTGCCGCGGCGGATTCGTAGACGAACCCTGAGTTCAGGAAGATGGCCTCAGATGTTTCCTGGAAGTTGGAGCGGTCCAGGCCTCCGCGGACTGCCTGGGTGTCGGGGTTCCAGCCGGGGGCGTCTGGGTTGAAGGTCACTTAGTTCTTTCCGAGGTTGGTGGGGAGGCCGCGGTTCTTCCAGCCATTGATGGTCCGCTCGCCGTAGCGGTCGGGCTCGCCTTCGAAGCCCTCCAGCACGCTGTAGGCGGTGAAGCCAGCCTGGGTGGCGGCAGTTGCGGCCGCGATGGACCGTTGGCCGGACCGGCACAGGAACAGCAGTTCCGCGTGGGGATCCTCCGGCGCCTGCTCCTGGAGGTCCTTGACGAAGTCCGGGTTGGGGATGCCGCCGGGGAAGGTCCACTGGATGAACAGGGGATCGTTGTCCGTGGCCTTGGTGTCCGGGATGCCGATGTGGGCCCATTCGCCCTCGGTGCGGACGTCCACCAGGATGGCGCCCTGCTCCAGCTTGGCCCAGGCTTCCTGCGGCGTCAGGTCTCCCGCGTAGCTCATGCGTGGCCCTCGCCGTCGAACTCGCCCTCAAATTCGGCATCGAGCTGGTCCACGGCGGTGGCCACGGCGGCGTCGGCGGAAGCGATCGCGGCCGGAAGGACGATTGCCTGCGCCACGATGACGGTGGTGCCGTTGAAGGTTGCCGCCGGGCTGCCGTGCAGGACGTAGCCATCGGCGAGTGCAGCGGAGATCCGCTCACAGAATTCACGGTTGTCCGCGCCCGTAATCAGGCGGTAGGACAGTCTTTCGTCAAGGGCGGGTGCGTCGGACACGACGGATCTCCTTCTCTCACGCTTGCAGCTCGAATCGGTCGATATGCCGAGTATTCACCTGAGGCACCCCGCCGCGAAAGGGAGGGTTGCCGACCGGCAAGTCAGGGCTTGGCGCCGGTACTCATTACTCCCCAAAAACGTAACACCTGCCGCGCCCGGCCGCATCGCCGCCGTCGTCATGTTCCGTAATTGAGCCGTCCGCGTCACGGCACGGGTTATGCCCATGGGCCGATAAAGTTCTTACCGGGGGCGCCGCCCCGTATCCAGAGCAATGAGTACCGGGGGGTCCTTGTCAGCATGCGGGCACACGTATGGCACCACCACGCCGCCATCCCGCGGAACCGTCCGCGTTCCATCGCAGCCTTTTTCGCCGCGGTGTTCATCGTCCTACTGGCCCTGGTGGTCCCGGCAGGCCCGGCACACGCGGCGCCTGCTGCACCGGACAAGGGCAAGCCGTGGCTGGGGGCGGTCCTCGAGTGGGGTGAGGATACGGCCGCGGGCTTCAGCGACAGGCTGGGCGCCGGCCCCGCCGTCTTCGGCCACGACATCACCATTCCGTACCGCGAATCGGAGCGGAATGACATCGACGGCTTCCTGCAGCAAACTGCAGCCAAAGGCGCCCACGCCCTGCTCACGGTGAAGCCGTCGGTGCCCCTGGACCAGCTCGGCCCCGCGGAGGCGGAAGCGTTCGCAGCCCAGGTCCGCGACCTGACATCGGGGTTCAAGGGCCAACTGCTGGTCCGGTTCGCCCCCGATATGAATGCCAGCTGGGTGGCCTGGGGCCAGCAGCCGGCCACGTACCGGCAGGCTTTCCAGGCCGTGGCGGCAGCCTTCAAGAAGGACGACGGCGGCCGGGCCGCCATGGTGTGGGCGCCTTACCTGGGCAAGGACTACCCCTTTGAACGGAACCGGAATGCCCCGGAGCCGGGAAGCGACGGGTTTTCCCTCCTGGATACGAACGGGGACGGGACCTGGAACGGAAGCGACAGCGCCTATGCCCCCTACTACCCGGGCGATGACGCCGTGGACTGGGTGGGCCTGACCGCCTATCACGACGACACTGCCGGCGGGGCCGCCGTCAACACGACGCCGCGTCCGGGCGAACTCCAGGAGATGCTGACGGCCTCCGGCGGCGAAAACTTCTACGGCACCTACGTGGAGGGACGCAAAAAGCCTTTCCTCCTCCAGACTTCGGCCTTCTACAGCCCTGCGTCCGGTGGGGCGCCCGAGGCGGACATCAAGACGGGCTGGTGGGACCAGGTGGTGGCCACTGCCACGTCACCCGCTTTCGCCGGGACGGCCGCCGTGGTGTGGGACGAACGGACCAGCACGCGGGATACCGGCGTGGCAAGCATCAGCTGGCTGCTCACCGGAAGCCCGGATATTGCCAAGGCCGCCCTGGACAGGCTGAAGGCATCGCCGATGGTCACCGGACCTGTCACGGATGTGGCGTCCACAGGTACCTTCGTGCGGGCCAACACGCTTTCCGGCGCCGCCCCCTGGACCGTTGGTGCCGCCATGGTCATCCTCCTGGTGGCCCTGTGGCAGGTTCCCCGCCGGATCAACACCGCCACGTCCTGGAGCTACCAGGACCCTTCCACCAGGGATTCGCGGGTGGACCTGCTGCGCGGACTGGCCATTGTCTTTGTGGTGGTCAATCACCTGGGCATGGCCTCACTGTTCCAGCTGCTCACCCAGGAGGCGGTGGGCTTCGTGTCAGGCGCGGAGCTGTTCGTCCTGTTCTCCGGGCTGGTGGTGGGCATGGTGTACGGGCCCAAGGCCAAGGAGGACTTCGGCCGGGTGGTGGACCTGACGTCCCGCCGGGCCGGGAAGTTGTACGTGACCGCACTGGCCGTGCTGATCGGCGTCTTCCTTCTTTCCCTGCTCCCGTTCTTCCACACTGAGGCCCTGACCACGTTCGTGGACCAGGGGACCGGCGGCGCGGGCCACGGCGGTGCCGGCCGGACCTACGACCTCTACGCCGGCATGTCGTCGCTGTTCCAGTTCCCCGTGCCGCCGCAGGTGCTGCCGGCCATCGTGCTGCTGCAGTTCGGTCCATGGCAGTTCAACGTCATGGGCCTGTATGTGGTGCTCCTGCTGGCCAGCCCGCTGATCCTTGCGGCGCTGAACCGCGGCAAGGCCGTCTGGGTTTTGCTGGCGACGTTCGCCGTGTACGCAGTGGGCGCCGTGACCCGGTTCAGGATCCTGCCATCCCAGTTTGAGGACTCGTTTCCCCTGCTGGTGTGGCAGGTGCTTTTCGTCCTCGGCCTGGTTGTTGGCTACTACCGCCGCAGCATCGTGGCGTGGTTGTCGGCGCACACGTGGGTGGTGGCGGCCTGCACTGCGGCAGCGTTTGCGCTGGCTTTCCTGTCCTGGGGGAATCCGTACCTGGCCAACAACTACGACGTCCGCCTGGCGCTCATGCCGGACGCCTCCTACCGGGCCATGTATGACGCACTCTTCGGCCGGACCTACCTGGCGCCCGGCCGGCTGTTCAACGTCCTGGTCCTGGTGGTGGCCGCCTATGCGTTCCTCAGTGCTTACTGGAAGCCGGTGGAGCGTGCCCTGGGCTGGTTCCTGATTCCGCTGGGCCGCGCCACGCTGTATGTCTTCATCATGCATGTGGTGCTGATCGCCGTCGTCACAAACATCCCGGCGCTCCAGCAGCAGAGCATCTTCCTCAACACCGCGGCCTACGCCGTGGTCCTGGGCCTGTTGTGGGTGATGGTCCGCACCAGGTTCCTTTTCCGGATCATTCCCACCTAGGGATTCCCGCCTGGGGGACGGCTCCTTTGCCTGGTTCCAGGGTGCATCCGGGCATGAAAATGCTGCGGCACAAAAGTGCCACAGCATGTCATCGTGCGCCGCTGGTTACCCTGCGGCCCGTTGGCAGCCCGGGGGGCCTTAAACAAGCCGCGGGTAGCTGCTGAGGATGTAGTCCGCAGCGGCCGGCCCCTTCATGCGCAGTCCGTTGCGGCGAACCGAGACTTTGTGTTTCATGGCAGCCCAGAAACTGGACTCGGTGCCGGTGGGCTGCTCGTTGACGAAGCACCAGCTGGTGTACAGCCCGTAGAGGCGGTCGCGGTCCAGGCTGGATTCCGAGGCATGGTCTGCGTAGGTGGCTTCGTGGAGGAAAAGATCAAACTGCGAATTGGCCATGAGGCGTCCCTTCGCTCGGTGCGTGGTGCCGCCGGTAGGCTCCAGCGGCGAACCTCGATGCCCTGCACAAGGTGGCAAAGGATTGTGTAGCCGCTTTCCTTGAGAGGTCCCGAAAAGCTCAAGAGTTCATCTTGTCTACGATGTAGACTTTACCTGTAGACCAGATATGAGGCAACCGTCCCAGTTACTTCGGGACGAGGGCCGCCAGTGAGGACCTTTGTGATGACTTCCGCCAACACTTCCCAGCCCGGGCAGGCCAAAACGAGGCTGAGCAGGGACATTGTGCTGGCCAAGGCCCTGGAGTTGGTGGACGCCGAAAGCCTGGAGGCCCTGACCATGCGCCGGCTGGGGCAGGAACTCGGCCGGGATCCGATGAGCCTCTACCGCTACGCCGAGAACCGCGCCGCACTGCTGGACGGGGTTACCGAGCTGGTACTCAACCAGCTAAGCATCCATCCATCGGACCCGGACTGGAAAGCCCAGCTGCGGAAGATCGCCCACAGCTTGCGGGCGCTCGCCCTGCAGCATCCCAATGTGGTTCCCCTGTTGGTCACGCGGCCCCTTTCCACGCCCCTGGGCCTTCGCCCCCTGGGCACGCTGCGGCCGCTGGAACAGATCCTGTCCCTGCTGGGCTCGGCAGGATTCGCGCCGGCCGATGCCCTCCACGTCTACCGCGCCTACTACGGCTTCCTCTACGGGCACATCCTGAACGAGCTGCAGGAGTACGTGGTGGATCCGGAAGAGAACGAGGTGCTGTTGCGCCTGGGGCTCCACCGTTTGCCGGCGAAGGAATTCCCCAAGCTGCGTGCCCTTGCTCCCGCCCTGGCAGAGTACGACGGCGAGGCGGAACTTGACCAGGGACTTGGCATCCTGCTGTCGGGGCTGGAAGCACAGCTGTCACGGCAGGCGGCAGGCCCCGCCGCCTGACCCCGGGGCCCTGCTGACGGCGGATTGCCCGGGCGGCGCTATTCGAAGGACGCGCGGCGCCGGTCCTGCAGGCGGGTGTTCCAGATGTCCGGCCGGTTCACGCGGAACCGGCGCCCCGTCAGTGCTTTGGCGTTCAGCCGCACGTAGTGGGCCTTTTCGCCCGGCTGCCACGGTTCCAGGCCGAGTGCGTCCACCGCATCCTTAACGCCCTGGTCCTCGATGATTTCCGTTTCGCCGCGAACCACTACGCTCCAGGCCTGTTCCGAGGCGGGGTCGTAGCCGTCTATTTCCAGTGCTGCCGGCCGTTCCATCCTGGCGCCCCAAAGCTTTGACCCGGGTGCGGTGCGGAAGACGATGCTGCGCAGGTGGACGGCGTAGTTCACGGGGAAGATCTCGGGATGCTCGTCCACCACGATGGCCAGCCTGCCCACCGCGTCATTGTCGAGGAGTTCCCAGCAGTCGTCGAAGGACAGGTTTTCAATCGGCAGGTTTCGCGAGTCCATGGTCCACACCTTACGGGTGATGCGGGAGTGGGAAAAGGGATTGTGCCGCTTGTTGCGGCCTAGTGGATGCCGGCGAAAAGTTCGCTCAACTCGGCGGTCAGTTCCTTCTGGGCGGACGGGGTGCCGATTTCCTTGCCGTCGATCCGGTTTACGGGCGCCAGCAGGCGGACGCTGGAGATCAGCCAGACCGCATCCGCGTCCATGAGGTCCCGGGGCTCCAGGGGACCGTAGCCCAGTTCCCAGCCTGCCGCCTTGGCGGCAGTGAAGAGGGCACCCTGGGAGGTCCCGGCCAGGATGCCGCTGTCCAGCTGGGGCGTGATGAGGCGCTTCACTGTTGTGCCGTCGTCGGACTTCTCCACATGCGCAAGCAGCACCGTGGACGTGGGGCCTTCCAGCACGCGGCCATCGGAGGACAGGAAGATGACGTCATCGGCACCCTGTTTGTGGGCATGGCGAAGCGCTGCCATGTTGACGGCGTAGGAAAGGGTTTTGGCGCCGAGGAGCAGCCAGGGCGCCCGTTCGGCCACATCACTGTCGTAGCCCCGGTCAAGGAGGATGACGTCGATGCCCGTTTCGCGCTGCCTGCGGCCGGCAGCCCCGGCCGGCGACGCCTGCACCCAGGCCGTGGGTGCCTCGCCTTCGACGCCGCGGGTTACCACCAGTTTGACCACCAGTTCATCGGCGGCGGGGTCTGCCGGCGGGTTCTCGGACCGGTGCCGGGCCACCGCAGCCGCAATAACGCGCCGCCACGCGTCCTGGTCCGGGATGGCCAGGTCCAGTGCTGCGGCGGAGCCCCCAAGCCGGTCCAGGTGCGCCTGCATCTTCCGCACCGTTCCACCCACGGCCAGCATGGTTTCGAAGACGCCGTCGCCGCGGGTGACCCCCAGGTCCGTGACCAGCAGCTGGGGTTTGGTGGCATCGGCCACCCTGCCGTCGGGGTAAGCAGGATCGAGGAAGGCAAGAACCACGGGGGCTGGAGAGGTCATGGCACCAGCTTAGTGCTGTACCGCGGATAAGCTGGGCAGAGTGCACCGGCCGGAAGCCGTCCTCCGGGGCCCAATCTCCCCGGGGGTTTTAGACGTGTTGTGGCCTTTTTCGCTTGCCGGCACCGCGCCCACATGGGTGGTGGTGCTCCTGGGCTTCGCCGACCTGGCCATCAGGATCCTGGCGCTGGGCATTATTCCCGGCAACCGGCGCCCCACCACCGCCATGGCCTGGCTGCTGGGTATCTTCTTCATTCCGTTCGTGGGCATCGTCCTGTTCCTGCTGTTCGGCAATTTCCGCTTGTCCAGCCGCCGGCGGGCACAGCAGCAGCTGGTCAACGAACGCGTGCAGGCGGGCATCACCGCGCTTTCGGATGCGGAAAGCGACTACCCCGGCCCGGAGTGGGTGAAGTCCGCTGCTGAGCTCAACCGCACCCTGGGCTCGCTGCCCATGGTGGACGGAAACTCGGTGGACCTGATCCCCGGCTATCCGGATTCCATCCTGGAAATGACCCAGGCTGTGCGGAAGGCGAAGAAGTTCGTCAACGCCGAGTTCTACATCATGAGTTCGGACCACGTCACCAACGACCTGCTCACCGCCATGGAGGAAGCCGCCGAACGGGGCGTGGAGGTGCGGCTCCTGTTCGACCACATCGGAACGCTGCGCATCAAGGGGTACCGGAAGCTGCTCAACCGCCTCCGCGCGGGCAAGATCCAGTGGAAGCGGATGCTGCCCCTCCTGCCCATCCACGGACAGTGGCGCCGCCCTGACCTGCGGAACCACCGCAAGATCATGGTGATCGACGGCGAGATCGCCTTCACGGGTTCGCAGAACCTGATCGAGCCCTCCTACAACAACCCGCGGCACCGCAAGGCCGGCCGTGAATGGGTGGAACTGATGGCGTGCCTGCGCGGCCCCATCGTGACCACCCTGAACGTCGTCTTCGCCACCGACTGGCTGAGCGAGACTGACGAGTCGCTGGAACACCAGCTGCAGCTCCCGGCGAACCCGGAACCCGGCACCGTCACGGCCCAGGTGGTTCCCAGCGGTCCGGGGTTCATTACGGAGAACAACCTCCGGCTCTTCAACACCCTCATCTATTCGGCCCAGCACCGGATCTCCATCTGCAGCCCCTACTTCGTGCCGGACGACTCGCTGCTCTACGCCATCACCACCGCGGCCCAGCGCGGCGTGGATGTTGAACTGTTCGTCTCGGAGAAGGGGGACCAGTTCCTGGTCCACCACGCCCAGCGGTCCTATTACGAGGCACTCCTCGAAGCCGGGGTACGGATCTACCTCTATAAAGCCCCGTTCGTGCTGCATGCCAAGCACTTCACCATCGATGACGAGGTAGCGGTCCTGGGGTCCAGCAACATGGACATGCGGTCCTTCTCGCTGAACCTGGAGGTGTCAGTGATGCTGCTGGGTGAGGACATCGTGAACAAGATGCGGGCAGTGGAGGATACCTACCGGGACATCTCCCACGAGCTCAAGCTCGCGGACTGGCTCAACCGGCCGCTCGCCGCCCGGTACGTGGACAACGTGGCCCGGCTGACGGCCACTGTCCAGTAAGACGACACTGTCCAGTAAGACCCTGTCCAGTAAGACCCCGTCCAGTAAGCAGTCAGTCGGCACTGACCCGTTGCCCGTCGCCGTGCCCGGCGTGCTCAGGCCAGCCGCCGTTGCGGTAGGCGGGGGTTCCCAGGGCAAGCACCAGCACCGCCACGGTGCAGCTGCCGATCATGACGCTGGCCATCGACAGGGAATTCCCGCCCAGGAGCCCAACCATGGGGCTCACCAGTCCGGCGACCCCGGACTGCAGGGCCCCGATGACAGCCGCCGCCGTTCCCGCCATGTGGCCGTAGTTGTGCAGCGCGAGCACGGAGGCGTTCGCCGGGATCATGCCCTGGGCTGACAGGACCAGCCACAGGCCGGCCACCAGGCCGGCCGCGCCGCCGGCACCCGTGGCCACCACACCGAGCAGCACCAGGGCCAGGCTCAACTGGACCAGGAGGGCGGTGCGCAGGATGCGGACGGGCGGGAACTTCCGGACCAGGGCGGCGTTGAGCTGGGCCGAGAGGACAAGTGCGGCGCCGTTGAGGGCGAAGACGAGGGCGAACTGCTGGGCGGTGAGGCCGTATTCGTTCTGGAAGACGAAGGGCGAACCCACCACGTAACTCATGATCAGGGCCAGCCCCAGTCCGGGGATGACGGCCAGCGCCATGAAGTGCCTGTCCCGCAGCAGCACCCAGTAGGCGCCCGCCACGTGCCGGGGGTGGCCCGGGCTCCGGCTGTCCCCCGGCAGCGTTTCCGGCATGAACTTCCAGACAATTGCCACCAGGACCAGCCCGATGAGTGCCAGTGCATAGAAGACGGCGCGCCAGTTCCAGAGCCCGGCGATGCCCTGGCCCACGGTGGGGGCCAGGAGCGGAGCCACGCCGATGACCAGCATCAGCCGCGACAGCAGCTGGGCGGCGTCGGAGCCGACGAAGCGGTCGCGGATCACCGCGAGTGCCACCACGGCAGCGGCGGCGTTGAAGAAGCCCTGCAGGACGCGCAGCCCTGTCAGCGTTTCGATGTTGGGCGTCAGGGAACACAGCAGCGAGATGGCTACGTGCAGCGAGATGCCGATGAGCAGCGGAAGCCGCCGGCCGAACCGGTCCGAGAACGGACCGATCACCAGTTGCCCGATTCCGCCGCCCACCAGGGTTCCGGACAACGTCAGCTGGACAGCGGTCTGGGTGGTGTGGAGGTCGGCCTCGACGGCGGGCAGTGAGGGCAGGTACATGTCCGTGGTGAGGGCGGGGAGCGCGGCCAGGGCGCCAAGCATGAGAACGTACTTGACGCTGCGCGGTGCCTTGCTGGTCTGGGGAGGGGACGGTTCCGTCACGCGGCATACCTAACTTGTGTGGAAGCACCCGGGGATGGGTCCGCCGCCTGGCTTGGGCGGTTCAGCTAGGTCAGGGGCGTACCCCCGGGGGCGTCTTCCTAAACGGGCGTCCGCGGAGTGGATGCCCCGGGGAGCCGATGGCGTCAGTCGCCGGGGAATGCGGCGCCAAGGGTGGAGAGGACCCCGTAGGCCTTGGTGCGTATTTCGTCGTATTCGTCGTCCGGGACGGAGTCCGAGGTGATGGCACCGCCGACGCCGAGCGAGAGTTCAGCCGTCCCGTCGCCGGCCGTGCTGATCACCAGTGTCCTGATGGCGACGGCGAGGTCGGCCGCCGCGTTGAGTGAGAAGTAGCCGATGGCCCCCGAGTACAGTCCGCGCGGACCTGCCTCCAGGTGGTCCAGGATGGCCATGGTGCTGATCTTGGGGGCGCCGGTCATGGAGCCCGCAGGGAAGCACGCAGCGACTGCCTCGGCCCGCGGTGCGCCCGGGAGGAGGCGGGCGTCAATGGTGCTGACCATCTGGTGGACCGTGGCATAGCTCTCGATCGCGCAGAGCCGGCTGACCGTCACGGAACCGGGCTCCGCGAAATGGCTGAGGTCGTTGCGCAGCAGGTCCACGATCATGATGTTCTCGGCCCTGTCCTTCAGGGATGTGGCCAGGTCCGCGCGCAGCCGGCTGTCCTCCTGCGGGTCCGCAGCCCGGCGCCGGGTGCCCTTGATCGGTTCGGCGCGCATGCCGCCGTCGGACGCGATCCTCAGGAACCGCTCGGGCGAGGTACTGGCCACGGCAAGGTTTCCCAGCCGGAGGTAGCTGGCGAACGGGGCCGGGTTCCTCCGGCGCAGCGCCAGGTAGGTGGTCCACGCATCCAGCGACGCTGCCTGCACCCTGGCTTCGAGCGTGGTGGTCAGGCAAACCTCATACGTGTTTCCCTGGGCGATCTGGTGCTGGGCGGCGGTGATCTTCTCCCGGTACCGCGCACCCGTGTCCCGGCTGCGGAAGGCCGGCGCTGTGGAAGGCGCGACGCCGGTGCTGCCGCCGGCCTGCGCTGCCGGGCCATCCGACGGCGGCCGTGCGCCGCCGCCGGCGGCTTCCACTGCTGCCCTGGCCTGCGCCAGCCACTCGCCGGCGTCGGGGGCGTCAAGGGCCAGGAGCCAGGCGGCGCCTTCGGCATGGTCCAGGACCACGGCCCGGCCGGCGAAGATCAGGGCAGCGTCCGGGGTGGGCGCGGACAGGTCACTGCCGCCCGTTTCGCGCTTCAGCTCGTAGCCCAGGCAGCCGAGCCAGCCCAGGGTGAAATCGCAGGGATAGCCGTCCGGGGTGCGTACGGCCCGGCGGCCCCAGACGGTGTCCAGCCAGCGGAAGAAGGGGCCGGGGACCCTGGCAGTGGAGGAGCCCGTGCTGATCAGGCTCACTCCCGAACGGTGCGTCACGAACTGTCCGAAGGTGCCGGCGTCGTCCGCCATGATGCTGAACCTGCTGCGCTCCGCAGCAGTCCGGGCCGCCGGGTCTGCGCTGTCTTCTCCGGCGCTGCCCGGGACGGCGTCAGCGTTGGAGGAATCGAGCCAGACGGCATTGGCCGACCGTCCGTACAGCGACTGGAACAGTGCCGGTGCGTCCGGGAGGGCATCCAGGCGCTCGGCATGGAGCCGAAGTCCGCGTCGTGCGGACAGTTCCGGGGCCAGGACAGGCGCCAGGGCCGGCAGGCAGGGGAGGAGCTTCAGGAGGTCCGCCGGGGCTGATCCGTCAGCGAGGTTCTGGACGCGAAGATCGGCGTGGGCGGGGACGTCGTCGCGGCCCAGCCACTCTTCTTCCTGTGCGGCCCACTGGTCCCAGTACGGCTCATAGGTTTCGCCGTCGCGGCCCAGAGCCCGCGTCCGGCGGACGTCGTCCGGAGACTCGGCCCAGATGACGGCGCCAAGCATCGGCCGGGCTGCCTCGGCGGCGGCCCCCACTCCCTCCACGATGACGATCTCCGCGGGCAGCGTGACCCGGGACTCGCCGTCGTAATGGTTCTCCCAGTCCCAGCTGGTCCAGGTGGCCGCCTCGCCGCGGCTCAGCGGCGCGAGGACCGTGCTGACATAGCGCTCCACGCCTGCCGCCAGCCCATCCCACCCCGGGTAGATGTCCTCAAGGTGGAACAGGGACACCTTGTGGTGGGCGCGTAGCCGGGCCGCGAGTTCGACGGCGAGGGTTGTCTTTCCTGCGCCGGAGCGCCCGTCGACGGCGATGATGACGGGGGCTGGGATCATGGACTAGAGCGTACCGTTTTTCCGTTGGCCGCTTTCATCCATGAATGACACCGTGCCGTGAGGCATGGCGGCCGCTGCTGAGGTGGCCGCCCAGGAACCCGCTTACCAGCAGCAGGACGGCCCCCGCCCGCGCCAGCCGCGCGCCCAGCCGGTGGTTTCCGCGGGACCGGGCCCGCCAGGAGGCGAGGTACACCAGGGTGGCTGCGGCGTTGGCGGCGGCGTGCACAATCCCCACGCGCTTCAGGCCGCGGTCCTTGCCGGACCAGGTTGCCCAGCCGGATAGCGCGGTGGGAACGGCGGTGATGACGCCGAGGGCCACCAGCCGCTGGGCGGAGCGGCGGGAAGCCTGGTCGTCAAAGAAGTCAAGGAACACCGCCGACCACCAGGCGCCAAAGGGTGCGTCGGTAAGGATGGTGTGCAGCGGAATGCCCGTGGTGTCGCCGCGGACCAGGCTGCGGACGTTGGGCTGCGCCATGAGGCGGGACGCCAGCGGTTCTGCGGCCTTGACGGCAGCGTCCAGGGGTTTCGCCTCCTCAAGGCTGCCAAGGAGACGGGTGTACCTGCCGGTGCTTGGTGCGGCGTGCATGCAGCACAAAATACTCCAGCTGCTGCCGGATTGCACCATGTTTTCCTGCGCCGTTATTGCGCCCGGACACTGCTAATGCGGCTGAAGCTGCGTGTTCTGCAGGACCGCTGCCCTGATGTGCTGGACCAGGCCCGGCAGCGCCGTGTGGATCTGGTGCCAGACGGCGTCGAAATCCGCATGCCCGCCGTACCAGGGGTCCTCGATGCCCTGCTCCAGCCGGTCCCTCCCGGCCATGGCGGGATCGAAGCTGCGGAGCATCCGGATCTTGTCCAGGGACTCCTGGTCCGGGGCGGCTTCGCTGAGCCACGCGTAGTGGTCAATGTCCAGGGCCAGGATCAGGTCGCGCTCGCGGAACCACTCCGGCTCCCACTCCCGGGCCACGTGGTGTTCCGATGCCAGTTGCGTCACTGCGAGGCGGCGTGCGGCACGGGGATCGATGGGCCGGCCGGCCTCGTACCCGGTGGTGCCTGCGGAATCCACTTCCACCAGCCCGTCCAGGCCCTCGCGTTCGAGGGCTGCCTGGAGCATGAGCTCGGCCATCGGGGACCGGCAGATGTTGCCCGTGCAGACGGTGATGACGCGGTATGCGCTCGACGTTGAGGTCATGGAACTAAGCATGCGCGCTTCCCATCACCTTTGGCTAGCCGCCTGTTCACAAAGTTTTACGGGCTTGTAAAGAAGCATTACCGGGCGTGAAAAGGGTACCTGCACCTGTGGCGGAAAGCCCTGTCATGAACCAGCCCGTCAGTGGATCAGGGCCAGCAGGATGCCCACCCCAACGAACAGGGCGCCGAACACCCTGCTGAGGACCAGTTGGCCCCGTTCCGTGCTGGTGAAGCGCTGGAATGACCTGGCGGCGGCGGCAAAGAAGAACCACATCACCAAAATATCGATGACCACAATGGTGGCCGTCAGCACGGCGTACTGGGTGAACAAGGGCTGTTCCGGGCGGATGAACTGGGGGGTGAAGGCCAGGAAGAACACGATGGCCTTCGGGTTCAGCAGGTTGACCCAGAAGCCGCGCCTGAAGATTGACCAGGCGGGTTCGTTCCGGAGGGTGGCGGCCTGCTCCTGGGCCACCGCTGGCTTGCTGAGGAACTGGCGGATGCCCAGGTACACCAGGTAGGCCGCGCCCGCGTAGCGGATGACGTTGAAGGCAACGGGTGAGCTGGCCACCAGCACGCCAACGCCGAGGGCGACAATCAGGACGTGCACCACCAGCGCCGCCTGCTGGCCCAGAATTCCCCACATTGACCGGCGGAACCCGGCGTTGAGCGAGTTGCTCATGGTGTTGATGGCCCCGGCGCCCGGGGTAAAGCTGATCAGGGCGCCGGCACCCGCAAGGGCCAGCCACAGGGAAAATTGCACTACACAATCTTACGGGGCCAAAAGCCCGTCTTTCCGTCAGCCGCCGGGGACAACGGACCGGGGCTGGGCGTACACCGCAACCTAGGCCCGCGCGATGACCTCACCGTTCGGGATCAGGAACCAGCCGTCGTCCGTGGAGCCCCAGCGGTGCCAGCCCGCCGAGATCCGGGCGAGGTCGGCCGCATTGGCGAATCCGTACTCCAGTGCCTGCTCGGCGAAGGCGGAATGCAGCACCCGCTCACCCCAGACACGTGCCTGCCAGCGGCGCTGCTGCGCCGTGGCGTAAAGCCAGTTGCTGCTGGTGGGGGCGACGTCGGTGAATCCCGCAGACTGGGCCCAGCTGACCAGCCGCCGCCCGGCGTCGGGCTCTGCTCCGTTGCGCCGGGCAATCCGCTGGTAAAGGTCCATCCACTCGTCCAGCTCCGGGATCTCCGGGTACCAGCTCATGCCGTGGAAGTCTGCGTCCCGGACGGCCACGATGCCGCCGGGCTTGGCGACGCGGCGCATCTCGCGCAGTGCCTCGACGGGGTCGGTCAGGTGCTGGAGCACCTGGTGGGCGTGGACGACGTCGAACGTTTCATCGGCGAAGTCCAGGTCGTAGATGTTGCCTGCCACAAATTCGATGTTGGGCACTTCCCGCTCGACGGCGAGTGCCTGGGCCTGTGCCACGATGTCCGGCGAGCGGTCCAGGCCGGTGACCTTGCCGGGGTTGACCAGGGCAGCGAAGTCGCAGGTGATGGTGCCCGGCCCGCACCCGACGTCGAGCAGGGTGGATCCCGGTGTGAGGTAGGGGAGGACGAACGCGGCCGAATTTTCGGCAGTCCTGGCGGCGTGGGCGCGGACTACGGACTCGTGGTGGCCATGCGTGTAGACGTCGTCTTCAGGCTGCTGGTCGCTCATAACCAAACGCTACCCCTTGGGAACGGGAGCTACCCGGATTCTGTCCTTGCCGCCACGGTGGCGTCGATCATCGCCGTCATGAAGCGGGTGACGGTATCCAGTTCCTCCTCCGTGAACCCGGCCATGGCACTGCCCATGTGCCGCGCCAGCGGGGCGAAGATGGCGCCGCCCTCCTGGAAGGCCTTGGGGGTCATCTTCAGCTGGACCTGCCGCCGGTCCGTGCTGTGCCGCTCCCTGACCACGTGCCCGGAGTTGTCCAGCCGGTCGATCAGTGCCGTGGTGGCGGGGGAGCTAAGGTTCAGTTCCTTCCGCAGCAGCCCGGGCGTCACCACGTTGCCCCTGGCGGTGTGGCGCATGATCACGGCGAGTGCGTTCATGTCCGTGCGGTGCATGTCCTTGCGGTCCCCGGCGGCATCCACGTACTGGTTCGCCTCGATGGTGAACTCCTGCAGGATCCGGAGCAGCGGATGGCCGAACTGCGGCCCCGCCTGCTCGAAGGGGGATGGCTGGGGAGCATTCGTCTCTGCCATCTCCACCTCCCTTGTCTTTGTTCCCGGCCCATTTCCTGCGCCGGCGTCCTGACGGATATTACTCCAGCGCCGGGCATCGCCGGCTGCCGCCGCTGTCGGGTAGGGGGCGAACCCGAAAAAGCTTGACTGGCATTTATCTCTGTTATGGAGATAATCTATGCTGGAACAAATAGTACTCCCCACGCTCACCATAGAAGGCATCATGAAACGCTCAAAAGTTGGCAGGGAACGCGTTCCGTTCTGGCTGCGCTGGCTGGTCCCCGTTGTCCTGGTGCTGACATGGCTGGGGCTGGCCGGGGTAGGCGGCCCCACCTTTGGCCGCCTGGAAGAGGTCTCCTCCAACGACCAGGCATCCTTCCTGCCCGCCAGCGCCGAGGCCACCGAGGCCCAGGACTGGCAGGCGAAGTTCCGGGACTCCGATGAGGTTCCCGGCATTGTCGTCATCGAGCAGGACCAGGCCTTCACGCCGCAGCAGCTGGGCGGACTGGCCACCCTGAAGTCCGGCCTGGAGAGCCTCAAGCTGGGCAGCACCGTGATTGGCCCGATTCCGTCCAAGGACGCCAAGGCCGTCCAGTTCGTGGTCCCCATCGGATCCTCCGCAGAACTGAAGGACGCGGTCAAGGAACTCCGGGCCGCGGTGGAAGAGGCGGCGCCGGACGGTGCCCGGACCTTCGTGACCGGTCCCGCCGGGCTGGCGGCTGACCTCACCGCCGCGTTCGGCGGCATTGACGGCATCCTCCTGCTCGTGGCCCTCTCCGCCGTGTTCGTGATCCTCCTGGTCGTCTACCGGTCCCTGCTGCTGCCCGTCATGGTCCTGCTCACCTCGGTGTTCGCGCTCTGTGCGGCCATCCTGCTGGTGTTCGGCATGGCCAAGGCCGGCTGGATCCAGCTCAACGGACAAAGCCAGGGCATCCTCTCCATCCTGGTGATCGGTGCCGCCACGGACTACGCCCTGCTCTTCGTGGCCCGCTTCCGCGAGGCCCTTACCCACACCACCAACCGCACGGCTGCCGTCCTGACCGCCTGGAAAGCATCCTTTGAGCCCATCCTGGCGTCCGGCGCCACCGTGATCATCGCGCTCCTGTGCCTGCTCTTCTCCGACCTGAACTCCAACAAGGCCCTGGGCCCGGTGGCCGCCGCAGGCATCCTGTGCGCCCTGTTCGCCGCGCTGACCCTGCTGCCCGCCCTCATGGCACTGCTCGGCCGCGCCGCGTTCTGGCCTTTCCGCCCCAAGCTCCTCCCCGCGGACCAGCGCGAACCCGAACTGGTCACCGGACTGGAGGGCCAGAAGGGCCTGTGGCGGGCCACCGGCTCGCTCGTCTCGCGGCGGCCAAGGACCGTCTGGGTCGCCTCGGTCCTCCTGCTCCTCGTGGCCGCGGGCGGCCTGTTCCAGCTGAAAGCCAACGGTGTGCCGCAGACGGACGTCATCCTCACCGCATCCAACGCCGTGGACGGCCAGGATGCGCTGGCCCGACACTTCGACGCCGGCAGCGGCAGCCCCGCCGTCGTGGTTGCCGACCAGCGCAAAGCCGCGGAGGTGCTGGACAAAGTGAAAGCCGACGACGGCGTGGGCGAGGCGTACCTGCTGGGCCGCGGCAGCGTGCCCATCACCGGAGCCCCGGGCGCTCCCACCGCACCGGACGTCCGGGACGGGAAGGTCCTCATCAACGCCACGCTGAAGAACGCCGCGGACTCGCTGGAAGCGGAGGAGACCATCAAGGCCCTGCGCACCGAGGTGAAGGCCGTTGATCCCGGCGCCCTGGTGGGTGGCGTGACTGCCACCGCCCTGGATACCAACACCACCGCCCAGCGCGACCTGCTGGTCATCATCCCGGTGGTCCTGGTGGTGATCCTCTTCATCCTGATGCTGCTGCTGCGCTCCATCGTGGCCCCGGTCCTGCTGGTGCTCTCCGTGGTGCTCTCCTACGCGGCCGCACTGGGAGTCTCGGCCTTCGTGTTCAACAACCTCTTTGGTTTCCCGGGAGCCGACGCCACCGTTCCGCTGTTCGGCTTCGTCTTCCTGGTGGCCCTGGGCGTGGACTACAACATCTTCCTGATGAGCCGGGTCCGCGAGGAATCGCTTAAGCACGGCACCAGGCCCGGCATCCTGCGTGGCCTGGTGGTGACCGGCGGCGTCATTACCTCGGCCGG
This sequence comes from Arthrobacter sp. 8AJ, assembly GCF_902506025.1. Taxonomy (NCBI): domain Bacteria; kingdom Bacillati; phylum Actinomycetota; class Actinomycetes; order Micrococcales; family Micrococcaceae; genus Arthrobacter; species Arthrobacter sp. 8AJ. Next base: position 579,917 of record NZ_LR733289.1, read on the forward strand.
CGTGGTGCTGGCCGCGACCTTCGCCGCCCTCGGCGTCATCCCCATCATGTTCCTGGTGCAGCTGGCCTTCATCGTGGCATTCGGCGTCCTGCTCGATACCGTGCTGGTGCGCTCGCTGCTGGTGCCGGCCCTGGCCTACGACATCGGGCCGAAGATCTGGTGGCCCAGCAAGCTGGGACGGACGGATGGCCGGCATGCCGTGCAGCCGCGGGAGCCCGGCGTCGAGCCCCGGGAAGAGGTTCCCGCCCGTTAGCCCCTGCGTTCCGCCGGCCTACCGCTGCTGCCGCCACCATTCCACGGTGGCGGCAGCAGCCGTATCCAGCGGCGTGTGGCTGACTCCAAGCGCTGCCTCGGAAGCTGCGGAGTCCATGACGAAGGGCCGCTCAAACTGGTACAGCATCTCCGCCAGCTCGCGGGCGCCGGCTGAAACCAGTGCCGCCGTCCGGATGGTCCAGCCGGGAAGGACGCGCACCTTCGGGGTGGGCCGTCCCGCCGCCGCAGCGAAGGCCGCTGCAAGTTCCTTCTGCGTGCGCGCCGGCCCCGTCGGGGCATGCCACACGGCATTCCAGGCGGACGGCTGGTCCGCGGCCGCGATCATGGCGCCGGCCAGGTCGGGTACGTAGGTGAACGAGTGCGGCTGGCGGGCGCTTCCCATCACGCTGACGTTCTTTCCCGCAAGGGCCGGGGCCACCATGCGCTCGCCGGCGTGCGCCATCCGGACGCGCGGCCCAAAGAAGTCGCCGGCCACCACGCTTACCGTGGGCGTGGCCGAGGCCTCGCGCGCCTGCAGCAGGTCCGTCCGCACACCGCGCTTGCCTCCGGTGGCCCTGCGCGGGCCGGCCTCAGTGACCACGCGGTCCGCCTCGCTGTAGGAATAGAGGCTTTCAGGGAAGACGACGACGGCGCCCACCTCCTGCGCGGCGCTGAGGACTGCCTGTTCGGCGGCAGGCAGCTCTGCCCGCCACGCGGCCGCGGTGTATGCCGAGCCGTGGATGCAGTGGAAGACGGCTTTGGCGCCGGCAAGGGCAGTGCGAAGAACCGCCGGGTCCTTCGCGTCCCCGCTGATGCGCTCGATGAGCGGGTGGTCCGGTCCGCTGCCCGACCGGGTCAGGATGCGCACCTGCCGTCCCCGGTCCGCCAATTGTTCCGCTACCGTCCACCCCACCGGTCCTGCCCCGGTCACCACATATATGTCAGGCACTTCCGTCTCCCTTTCAGTAGTTGAGAGCAGTGCTCTCGAAAACAAGGATGCGCGCCCAGGCTGGCAGAGTCAAGAGCAGTGCTCTCTTTAGCTTCCCACGCTCTCGTTTATGGCATGCTGGGGTCATGGATGATGCCCGCGGAGCAGCCGCCGACCAGCCCCGGCCCCTGACGCCCCGGCAGCGCGCACGGTCGCAGACGGTGGCGGACATTGTCCGGCTGGGCCGGCAGCACCTGGCCACCGACGGTGCGGCCGCCCTCTCCCTGAGGGCCGTGGCAAGGGATCTGGGAGTGGTGTCCTCCGCCGTCTACCGCTATGTGGAGAGCCGGGACGAGCTGCTCACCTTGTTGCTTATCGATGCCTTCGGTGAACTGGGGGACGAGGTCGACGGGGCCGTTGCGGCTGCCCCGGAGGGTGACCATCTTGGCCGGTTCCTGGCCCTGGGCGGAGCCGTCAGGACGTGGGCCCTGCGCGAGCCTGCCAGCTATGCGCTCCTGTTCGGCAGTCCGGTTCCCGGCTACAACGCCCCGGCCGAACGCACCACGGGTCCCGGCACGCGCGTCATCGTCAGCCTCATCGGCATCCTGGACGCCGCCGCCCGGGCGGGGCAATTGGCGGTTGTGGGACCATCCCCGCAGCTTCCGCCCACGCTGGCCGCCGACCTGGAGGCCATCCGCCGGGAATTCGGGCTGGCTATCCCGGACGAGCTGGTGGCGCGGGGCGTTTTGGTGTGGAGCTCCCTTTTCGGTGCCGTCAGCTTCGAAGTGTTCAACCAGTACGGGCCGGACACCTTCCGGGCGCCGCATGAACTCTTCGGCCATCACCTCGCCGTCCTGGCGGGGACCGCGGGCCTGCCGGCGCAGCCCTCCTGACGCAGCCCGCGCGGGCCCTGTTGGTGCGCCCGCCCCGTCGATAGACTGCCAGTGCGCCCGGACGGACGCGGAGCCTCAAAGGAGAGATGCACCATGACTGAGAATCCTGAAGTTGCAGCCGAGGAGCCCCGCAAGGGCAGCAGCGCACCCGGCCTGGAGGGGGAAGGCGGCCAGTACGTCGACGGGGATTACGGCGACGCCGGGACCCTCAACGAGCCCGACCGGGACGTTTCGGATGGCGAATACGAGGAAGGCGACTACGGCGACGCCGGCACCACCGGAGGCGCCCGGACGGAGCGTGCCGTCCGCGAGGGCCTTACCGACGGTCAGGTGCAGGCGACCGATGAGGAGCGCGGACCGCTGCATGGGCGCCCCGACTCCGGCCGGTAGGCACCCGCAGGGATCCCCTTACCCGACGGCGTCCGCCGCCACCAGGCTGTCCTCCTTGGCGGGTTGGGCGTCCTTGCTGCGGGCGCGGCTGATGGCTGCCACCGCAGCCAGGACCGTCACCAGGCCGCCATAGGCGTAGGTGGTGACCGGGAGGGACAGGATGGGGGCCAGCAGGCCTGCCAGCACCGCCGGAACGCCGAAGGCCGTGTAGGCCACGACGAAGAGCGAGGCAAAAGTCCCGGCGCGTTCATGATCCTCCACCAGGGGGCTGATGGACCGGATGACGCCCATGAAGGCAGTGCCGAAACCGGCGCCTGCCACCACCACAGCGGCCAGGAACAGGCCAAACGAATCCAGGCCGAGGGCCAGCAGCGACAGTGCGGTCCCCACGGCCAGCGCCGTGGTGCCGAAAATGGTGATGGTGCGGGCTCCAAAGCGGTGCAGGAAGGCCGCCGACGCGGCTCCTGTCCCCGCCAGGATGGTGATTACCATGCCCTGCCACAGATGCTCCCGGATGCCGAAGGTGGTGTGCACGATCGCGGCGCCAAGGGAGAGGTACAGCCCGCCCGTGGCCCAGCCGGCAAAAACGGCCGGGGCGCCGGTGAGGAATGCGCGGCGTGCGGCCGGCGGCAGGGTCAGGTGCGGCTTGAGTGAAGCCGCCGCCCCGGACGTGCGGGGTGAGGTTTCCGGGCAGGCCCACACCAGTGCGGCGAACACCACGTACAGGACCGAGAGCGAGACGAACACCAGCACGCGGGGCTCCGCGAGGAGGTCCAGCAGCAGGCCCGATGCCAGCGCGCCCAGGGCCAGGCCGCCCAGGGGTGCCACCGTGTTCCAGGCGGCGCTGGAGCCCGGGTCATCCTCCGGTTCCAGATCGGCGATGGCCGCGGAGAGCGTGGTGAGGAGGATGCCGCTGGCCACCCCCTGGAGGACGCGGGCCGCCAGCAGCATCGCCAGCGAATCGGCTGCCAGGAAGGTCACGACGCTGCCGGCCAGCAGGAGGAATGCCGCGCTGATGACCGGGCGGCGGCCGAGGTGGTCGGAGATGGAACCGAAGACCAGCAGGGCCGCCAGGAGGGCCACGGCGTAGACGGCGAAGATCCCGGTGGTGGCCACCGGCAGCAGGTGCAGCTGCTCCTGCAGGGTGGGGTAGAACGGGGACGGCGCGCTGGCTCCGGCCATCATGGCTGCCGTGGCGGCAGCAATGAGGACGAAACCCAGCCGCCGGTGCGACTCTCTGGGCCGGACTGCGGGTGGGTGCGTCACAACATGCCGCCTTCTGCATTGGGGGTGTGGTTGGTTCGAAAATAATCGAAACCTCAGACTACTGGCATGTCCACGATGGTTCAACTAAAGTCGAACCGTGGCTACACCGGCGAACCTCACCCATCCCGAACGCGCGGACCTCCACTTGCCCAGTGTGCTCTTCGCCCTGAGCGATCCCGACCGGCTGGAAATCGCGCGCCAGCTCCGTGCCGGCCCCCTCGATATGGCCGAATGCACCCTCGGCAATCCGGAGATGCCCAAGTCCACCAAGTCCCACCTGATGAAGGTGCTCCGCGAGGCAGGCATCATCCGGAACGAGGCCAACGGGCGCGGCCGCAGGCTGACCCTGCGCGCCGAGGACCTTGATGCCCGGTTCCCCGGATTGCTCGCCGCAGTCCTGGATGCGCCCGGCGCGGACTGACGCCTCCGCCCCGCCGGCGCGTGCCGCCGTCGTGCGCTGTTGTACGCCCTGAGCAAAGTTGAGCCTAGTTCACTCAACTTGTGTTGACATCCTTTGGCGGCTGAGTAGAGTTGAGTGCAGAACGCTCAATGCTTAGGGCGCCAACCAGTTTCCAAGGAAAGAAGGAAGCAACACATGTCACGTGCAGTAGGTATCGACCTCGGAACCACCAACTCCGTCGTCTCCGTTCTCGAAGGTGGCGAGCCCACCGTTATTGCCAACGCCGAGGGTGGCCGCACCACGCCGTCGGTCGTTGCATTCTCCAAGTCCGGCGAGGTCCTGGTTGGCGAGATCGCCAAGCGCCAGGCCGTCAACAACATCGAGCGCACCATCGCTTCGGTCAAGCGCCACATGGGCACCGACTGGAAGGTGGACATCGACGGCAAGAAGTACACCCCGCAGGAAATCTCCGCCCGTATCCTCATGAAGCTGAAGAACGACGCCGAGTCCTACCTGGGTGAAAAGGTCACCGACGCCGTCATCACCGTCCCGGCCTACTTCAACGACGCCGAGCGCCAGGCCACCAAGGAAGCCGGCGAGATCGCAGGCCTGAACGTCCTGCGCATCGTCAACGAGCCCACCGCCGCAGCACTGGCCTACGGCCTGGACAAGGGCAAGGAAGACGAACTCATCCTGGTGTTCGACCTCGGTGGCGGTACCTTCGACGTCTCCCTGCTGGAAGTCGGCAAGGACGAAGACAACTTCTCCACCATCCAGGTCCGCGCCACCGCCGGTGACAACCGCCTGGGCGGCGACGACTGGGACCAGCGCGTCGTTGACTACCTGCTGAACCAGCTCAAGGTCAAGGGTATCGACCTGTCCAAGGACAAGATCGCCCTGCAGCGCCTCCGTGAAGCAGCCGAGCAGGCCAAGAAGGAACTCTCCTCCTCGTCCAGCACCAACGTCTCCCTCCAGTACCTGTCCGTCACCCCCGACGGCCCGGTCCACCTGGACGAGCAGCTGACCCGCGCCAAGTTCCAGGACCTCACCAAGGACCTGCTGGAGCGCACCAAGAAGCCGTTCCACGACGTCATCAAGGAAGCCGGCATCAAGCTTTCCGACATCAACCACATCGTGCTGGTGGGTGGTTCAACCCGTATGCCCGCCGTGTCCGAGCTGGTGAAGGAATTGGCCGGCGGCAAGGAGCCCAACAAGGGCGTCAACCCGGACGAGGTCGTGGCAGTCGGCGCAGCCCTGCAGGCCGGTGTGCTGAAGGGTGAGCGCAAGGACGTCCTCCTGATCGACGTCACCCCGCTGTCCCTCGGCATCGAGACCAAGGGTGGCGTGATGACGCACCTGATCGAGCGCAACACCGCCATCCCCACCAAGCGGTCCGAGACCTTCACCACGGCCGACGACAACCAGCCGTCCGTGGCCATCCAGGTCTTCCAGGGCGAGCGCGAGTTCACCCGGGACAACAAGCCGCTGGGCACGTTCGAGCTGACCGGCATCGCGCCGGCGCCGCGCGGCGTTCCCCAGGTTGAGGTCACGTTCGACATCGACGCCAACGGCATCGTCCACGTCTCCGCGAAGGACAAGGGCACCGGCAAGGAACAGTCCATGACCATCACCGGCGGCTCCAGCCTCTCCAAGGAAGACATCGACCGCATGGTCCGTGACGCCGAGGAGCACGCAGCCGAGGACAAGGCCCGCCGCGAGGCGACCGACACCCGCAACACCGCCGAGCAGCTGGCCTACTCCGTGGACAAGCTGATCGCCGACAACGCGGACAAGCTGCCCGAAGAGGTCAAGACCGAGGTCCAGGCCGACGTCGACAGCCTCAAGAAGGCCCTCGAAGGCACCGACGATGCCGCCGTGAAGACCGCGTTCGAGAAGCTGCAGGCTTCCCAGACCAAGCTCGGCGAGGCCATCTACGCCCAGGCAGGTTCCCCGGACGGCGCAGGCGCTCCCGGCGCTGAGGGTGCCGCCGGAGCTTCGGCAGGTTCCTCGGACGAGGACATCGTCGACGCCGAGATCATCGACGAAGACGAAGCGAAGAAGTAACCCATGCCGCACCACGGTAACGAGGAAGAGCACAACGCATCCGCCGGCCAGCACAACGCGCACGGCAACGGCCAGGAGCCGGTCATCCGGGACCACCGCAAGGTTGACCCGGTGACCGGGCAGGCCCGGCACCCCGAGGGCGGCCAGTCCGACCCCGGGGCCGGGGCCCAGCCCGGAGCAGCGGATTCCGACGGCGACGCGCTGGCCCAGGCCGAGGAGATTCTCAACGGCGTGGACGTGCCGGCCGAGGAATCCGTGGCCCAGGGGGCTCCGGCAGGGTCCACCGGCAACGCCGAGGCAGCCGAACTGCGCAACGACCTGCTCCGCCTCCAGGCTGAGTACGTCAACTACCGCAAGCGGGTTGAACGCGACCGCGCCGTGGCAGGGGAAATGGCCGTCATCGGCGTCCTGAACTCCCTGCTTCCGGTCCTGGACGACGTCGACGCCGCCCGGCAGCACGGTGACCTCACCGATGGTCCCTTCGCCGCGATCGCCAACAAACTGGAGAACGCGCTGAAGACCTACGGCCTGGTCCGCATCAACGAGACCGGCGTGGAGTTCGATCCCACGATCCACGAGGCCCTGATCCAGCAGCCCGGCGAGGACATCGAGGTTGACACCGTCAGCCAGGTCCTCCGCTCAGGCTACAAATCAGGAGAACGCGTCCTCCGCGCAGCCCAGGTCATCGTCGCTGTCCCTGCGTAGCATTACCCCGGTGGTTGAGCTTGTTGGAACCCAGGTTTCGACAAGCTCAACCACCGCCCCTAACTTTTGAAAGGAAACGCCATTGGCTAGCCAGGATTGGGTGGACAAGGACTTTTACAAGATCCTTGGTGTTGCCAAGGACGCTTCCGAAGCCGATATCAAGAAGGCCTACCGGAAGCTTGCGCGGCAGCACCACCCTGATACGAATGCGGGGAACGCTGCTTCCGAGAAGAAGTTCAAGGACATCTCCGAGGCTTATTCGGTGCTCTCGGATCCCGACGAACGCCAGCAGTACGACGCCATCCGGGCCATGGGCAGCGGTGCCCGCTTTGCTCCGGGCGGTGCCGCGGGCGGCAACGGCGGGTTCGAGGACATGTTCGGCGGCCTGTTCACCGGCAACACCGGACGCCATGCGGGCGGATTCAACCCCGCAGGCGGCGGGATCCCGCCCGAGTTCGCTGACCTCTTCGGCGGCTTCGGCGGCGCACCCGGCTTCCAGCGCACCCCGCAAAAGGGTGCCGACCGTACGGCCTCCACCAGCATTTCCTTCGCCGGGTCCATCCGCGGCACCACCATTGGCCTGCGCGAGCCCAGCGGGGAGGTCATCGACGTCCGTGTCCCGGCAGGCATCAAGGACGGGCAGAAGGTCCGTGTCCGCGGCAAGGGCCAGCCCGGTGCGGCCGGCAACGGCGATCTGGTGGTGTCCGTTTCCGTCCAGCCCCACGCCTTTTACACGCGCGACGGCGACAACCTCCGCATCCACGTACCCGTCACCTTCCCGGAGGCTGCGTTGGGAGCGGACATCGAGGTTCCCACCATCGACGGCGAGAAGGTCAAGGTGCGCGTTCCGGCGGGCACGCCGTCGGGCCGTACCCTGCGGGTCAAGGGCAAAGGCGTGAAGACGTCCAAGGCCACGGGCGACCTCCTGGTGACCATCGACGTCGCGGTTCCCAAGAATCTCAACAAGGATGCCGAAGCTGCGGTCAAGGCGTTCGCCGAGGCCACGTCGTCGGCGGATGTCCGTGAGGGCCTGGCAGCCAAGGCCCGGCTCTAGGAGCGGAGGTGAGCCGTGGACATCAGTGCTGACCAGCCGATCTTCGTGATCTCCGTGGCTGCCGAGCTGGCGGACATGCACCCGCAGACCCTGCGGCAGTACGACAGGCTCGGGATCGTCAAGCCCAGCCGTGCCCCGGGCAAGTCCCGACGCTACTCGCAGCGGGACGTGAACATGCTGCGCGAAGTGCAGCGGCTGTCCCACGAGGGTGTGTCGCTGGAGGGGATCAAGCGCATCCTGGAACTCGAAAACCAGGTGGCCGCGCTGCAAAGCCGGATCTCGGAACTCACCGAGGAACTGGGCCGCCGTCCGCGGGCGGTGGATTCACGGATCTTCGCCGCCGGCGCCGCCGGTGACGTGGTGAGCCTGGCGCGGGGGCAGCGGCCCCGGCCGAGGTCCCAGGCCATGGTGGTCTGGCGGCCGCGGGCCATCGGGCAGTAGAAGCCGGCCAGCAGGGCCCGGCAGGTACCGCCTTCCGGCGTTCCGCGAAATTAGAGTACCCACTACTCGTGACGGAAAAGCCCCCTGAAACTTGAATGGAACCATCGCCGGATCAGCGGCGATGGTTCCGCAAGTTCTGGGGGTTTTCCGTGTTTGAAGTTCTCAGCAAAGCTCTTAACAGCAAGGCCCGGCCGTGAGCCCGGGAATGGAAGCCGTGGCTGCCTTCAGCGGCTCCATGCCGGGCCAGGTCCTGCTGGCCATCGGCCAAACCATCGTGGTGGTCTGCGTCTGCTTCGACATGGTCCGCGAGTTGTCCGTCCCGAGGTCGCACCGGCGCTTCGTGGCCAGCACCGTCTTCCGGACCTTGGCCATTCCCTCGGTCATGGCCAACGCCCTGACCGTCTTCATGGCCCTGGTGAGGTCGTCCTGGATCGATGTGGTGATGGGCATGTTCGTGCTGGTGGCCATCGTCTTCCGCTTCCACCACAACAAGGACGAGGACAACTGGTGGAAGGGCAAGGGCAAGAAGCTCGCCCGCTGGGCCCGCCGGCAGTTCGCCGGCCGGACGTCCACCGCACCGGCCATGGGCTAGCAACACCGGCAAACAGTACAGCGGGGTCCTGCATGCGGGTTGCATGCGGGACCCCCGCCGTTGAAGTCCCGATCAGCCGTTGATGACCTGGGGGACGCCGAGCGCTTTGAGGCCTTCGACGCCGAACTCCACGCCGTAACCGGACTGCTTGGCTCCGCCGAACGGGATGCGGGGGTCAACGGCGCCGTGCCGGTTGATCCACACCGTGCCGGCCTGGATCCGGGCTGCGACCTCGCGGGCGGTCTTCAGGTCCGGGGACCAGACGGAGGCGCCGAGTCCGACGTCGAGTCCGTTTGCCTTTTCCACTGCTTCGTCGATGGTGCTGTAGCGGATGATCGGCAGGGCCGGGCCAAACTGTTCCTCAGCCACCAGCGGGTTGTCGTTGTCGATGTCCGCTACCAGGGTGGTGGGGTAGAAGTAGCCGGGCTGGCTGGTGTCCGGGTCACCGCCGAGTAGGACGCGTGCTCCGGAAGCCTTCGCTGCCTCCACGAGGTTCGCGACGACGTCGTATTGGGCTTTGTTCTGCAGCGGGCCCAGCACGTTGTTCTCGTCCAGGCCGTTGCCCATTGGCATCGCCTTCGCAACCGCTACAAGTTCTTCGCACATGGCGTTGTAGATGCTGTCGTGGACGTAGAGGCGCTTGAGCGCGGCGCAGGTCTGGCCAGTGTTGAGGAACGCGCCCCAGAAGACGTCCTGGGCGATGGCCTTGGGGTCGGCGTCGGGCAGGACGATGCCGGCGTCGTTGCCGCCCAGTTCCAGGGTGAGACGTTTGACGGTGTCAGCGGAGGACTTGATGATGGCGCGGCCGCCGGCGGTGGAACCGGTGAACATGATCTTGCCGATGGCGGGGTGGTCGGTGAGCCGGGCGCCCACTTCGCGGCCGCAGGAAACCACCGAGAGGATGCCGTCAGGGAGTTCCTCGTTGAGGACCTTGACCAGGGCCAGGACGGACAGCGGCGTGTTGCCCGAGGGCTTGACCACCACGGCGTTGCCCATCCGCAGGGCGGGGGCGAGCTGCCAGACGGCGATCATCATGGGCCAGTTCCAGGGGCCGATCGCGCCGACGACGCCGATGGGCCGGTAGTGCAGCTCGGCGCGGGTTTCGCCGTCGTCCACGATGGTTTCCGGCTCCAGCGGCAGGCTGGCGGTGGCGTGGAGCCACGCGACGCAGGCGCCGACTTCGAAGCGGGCGTTGGGGCCGTTCAGCGGTTTGCCCTGCTCGCGGGAGAGCAGTTGGGCGAGTTCCTCGGCGGAGCGTTCGACGGCGTCGGCTGCCTTCAGGAGCGCGGCGGACCTTGCGTCGTGGCCCAGGGCAGCCCAGGCGGGCTGGGCGGCGACGGCGGCGGACACGGCGCCTTCCAGGTAGTCGAGATCGTGGATGGGGGCTTCGCCCACGGCTTCACCGGTGGCAGGGTCAAAGATGGTCCGGCCGGTGCCGGCGGCGGGGGCAATGGACGCGAGAAGCGCATCATAGGTTTCCAAGGGATACTCCACTTCGAGTAGGCAAGGACGCCAGCCGGTCGGCGTAGCGGGTTACTCCCAGTGTGGGCTGGACCGTGCTCCAGGCTCTTGTCTTTGTGCGCAGGACTGTTGTGCTGGAGCGAACGCCGGGGGGTGTGTGTCACGCTGGCCCACTTTTGAACGGTTAACGACTGCGGGACCCCGGGTTTCCGGGGTCCCGCAGTGATAACTGGGCCAGTTTGGGCGGTCTTATTGGCCCGCGTGGGGGTCGGCGATGCCGATGTATTGGGTGGTGGTGTATTCGGCGATGCCTTCGGAGCCGCCTTCGCGGCCGAGGCCTGATTGTTTGACGCCGCCGAAGGGTGCTGCGGCGTTGGAGATGACGCCGGCGTTGAACCCGACCATGCCGAACTCGATCTGTTCGGCGACGTGGAGGAGCCGGTTGAAGTCCTTGCTGTAGAGGTAGGAAGCCAGGCCGTACTCGGTGTTATTGGCGAGTTCGATGGCTTCTTGCTCGGTTTTAAAGGTGGTGATGGGGGCGACGGGGCCGAAGATTTCCTGGCCCAGGATCGCGGCGTCGTTGGGGACGTTGGCCAGGACGGTGGGCTGGTAGAAGTAGCCGGGCCCGTCCACGGGCGCGCCGCCGGTGACGGCCACCGCCCCGGCCTCCACGGCCGCTGATACCAGGGTGTGGACGTCGTCGCGGGCACCGGCGTCGATCAGCGGCCCGACTTTACTGTCCGGGTCGGTGCCGCGGCCGGTGGTCAGGGCGCCCATGGCTGCGGCGAACTTGCGGGTGAATTCCTGCGCGACGGTTTCGTGGACCAGGAAGCGGTTGGCGGCGGTGCAGGCCTCGCCCATGTTCCGCATCTTCGCCGCCATCGCCCCGTCGACCGCGGCGTCGAGGTCGGCGTCCTCGAAGACGATGAAGGGGGCGTTCCCGCCGAGTTCCATGGAGGTGCGGAGGACGTTCTGGGCGGCGTCGGCCATGAGGCGTTTGCCGACCGGGGTGGAGCCGGTGAAGGAGACCTTCCGCAGCCGCGGGTCGGCCAACAGCGGCCCGGAGATCCCGGACGCAGAGGAGGACGAAACCACATTTAGCACTCCGGCGGGGAGGCTGGCGTCGAGCATGGTCTGCGCGAAGTACTGCGCCGTGAGCGGGGTGAGTTTGGCGGGTTTGAGGACCATGGTGCAGCCGGCGGCGACGGCCGGGGCGACCTTGCGGGTGGCCATCGCGAGCGGGAAGTTCCAGGGGGTGATGAGCAGGCAGGGTCCGACGGGCTTGTGCTGGACCAGGATCTTGTTCTTGCCCTCGGGCGTGGTGAGGTAGCGGCCGTAGTCGCGGACGGTTTCCTCGGCGAACCAGCGCAGGAACTCCGCCCCGTAGGTCACTTCCCCGCGGGCCTCGGCCAGGGGTTTACCCATCTCCAGGGTCATCAGCAGGGCGAAGTCCTCCGACCGTTCGGTGACCAGGTCGAAGGCGCGGCGCAGGATCTCCGACCGCACCCGCGGCGCAGTCCGTGCCCACGACGCCTGGGCCGCGTCGGCCGCGTCCAAAGCCGCGACTGCATCGGCGCTGGTGGCGGAGGCGAGGGTGGCGAGCACCTCCCCGGTGGCCGGATCGTGCACGTCGAACGTGCCGCCGTCGGACGCGTCCACCCACTCACCATCGATCAAAAGACCAGTGGGCACGGAGGCAAGGAGCGTGGCTTCGCGCTCCGGTGTGAGGGCAGGGGGCAGCTCGGAAGTAACTGTCATGGGAAGTCCTTAGGAAGGGAAGGTCAGTAGCTGGCGGGGGTGCCGCCGCCAGCGGGTTTGATGTACTTTGCGGCGAGGGCTTCGGAGCCGCGGGCCAGGATGGCGACGTCGGCGCCCACCAGGATGAAGCCGGCGCCGTTCGCGAGGTAGTGCTTGGCGGTGTCCGGGTGGAAGGCGTTCACCCCGGCGGGCTTCCCGGCCGCTGCGGCAGCTGACAGGCAATGGTCGACGGCGGCGCGCACCTCGGGGTGTTCCTGCTGTCCCAGCAGGCCCATGGAGGCGGCGAGGTCTGACGGGCCGATGAAGACAGCATCCACGCCGTCCACCTTGAGGATGTCCTTCACCGCCGCCACGGCGGCGGTGGATTCGATCTGGACGGTGACGCTGATGGTCTCGTTGGCGCGGGCGAGGTAGTCGGGGACCCGGTTCCAGCGGGCGGCACGGGCCAGGGCCGAACCCACGCCGCGGACGCCCTGGGGCGGGTAGCGGGTGGCGGCCACCGCGGCCGCGGCTTCAGCCACGGAGTTGACCATGGGGATCAGCAGGTTCTGCACGCCGAGGTCCAGGTACTGCTTGATCACCACGGTGTCATTGACCGGCGGCCGGACCATGGTGTGGACCGGGTAGCCGTGGATTGCCTGGAGCTGGGCGAGGATGGACTCGAGCCCGTTGGGGCTGTGTTCGGCGTCCACCAGCAGCCAGTCCAGGCCGGCCCCGGCGCACAGCTCTGCGATCAGCGGGCTGCCGGAGCAGACCCACATCCCGGCCAGCGGCCGGCCTGCTGCACCCTTTTGCGCAGCCAGGGCGTCCCGGAAAGTGTCCTCTACTCGAATCGGCATGTCACGCTCCCCAGGGGGCCGTAGTCGGCGTGGACGGTGTCGCCCTTGTACACCCACAGGGGACGGGTGAAGGACCCGGCCAGGATGATATCCCCGGCCTTCAGCGCGTCGCCATGGGCGGCGATCTTGTTGGCCAGCCAGTGGACTCCGTTGGCAGGGTGGTCCAGGACGCCGGCGGCCACGCCGGTCTCCTCCACCGTCTGGTTCTTGTACAGGATGGCGGAGACCCAGCGGAGGTCCACCGCGTCGGGCTTGACCGGGTTGCCGCCGATCACCATGGCGCCCATCGCGGCGTTGTCCGAGATGGTGTCCACGATGGTCCGGCCCTCCATCTCGATCCTGGAGTCCAGGATCTCGAGGGCCGGAACCACGTAGTCGGTGGCCTTCAGGACATCAAAGATGGTCACTCCCGGGCCCTTCAGCCCGTCCTTCAGGACGAACGCCAGCTCCACCTCCACCCGCGGATGTGTGTACCGGTCCCACTCCACGGAGCAGCCGGTCTCCAGCACCATGTCATCGAAGATGGCGCCGTAGTCCGGTTCGGTGATGCCGGTGGCCGCCTGCATGGCCTTGGACGTGAGGCCGATCTTGCGCCCCACCAGGGTCCGGCCGGCGTCCTCATTCCGGCGGCGCCACAGCTGCTGCACCGCGTAGGAGTCCTCCACCGTCATCTGCGGGTAGCGGGCGGTCAGGCGGGGAACAGGGGTGCGGGTCCGGCCGGCTTCCACCAGCTCGTCCGCGATGGCCTCAATCGTCGTTGGCTCCAGCATGGGTCAGACCTGCACTCCCAGCTTGAATCCCGTCCGGTCGCCTTCCGGCGCACCGTCCTTGCGGGTGTAGGAGAAGCCGTCGGCGCCCACAGTGACGGCCATCTCGGACTTTTCCTCGCGGACGATGACCGGCTGCGGGTTGCCGTCCAGGTCCAGCACCAGGGAGGCCTCGGTGTACCAGGACGGGACCACGGGGTTGCCCCACCAGTCGCGGCGCTGGTTGTCGTGGACGTCCCAGGTGATGGTGGGGTTGTCGGGGTCGCCGGTGTAGTAGTCCTGGGTGTAGATCTCGATGCGGTGGCCGTCCGGGTCCAGGATGTAGAGGTAGAAGGCGTTGGACACGCCGTGCCGCCCGGGGCCGCGTTCGATCCTGTCGCTGATGCGCAGGGCGCCCATCTTGTCGCAGATCTGGATGATGTTGTGCTTCTCATGGGTGGCGAACGCGACGTGGTGCATGCGCGGACCATTGCCGCCGGTCAGGGCGGTATCGTGCACGGTCTGCTTGCGGTGCATCCACGCGGCGTAGGTGACGCCGTCGGAATCCTTGATGTCCTCGGAGACGCGGAAGCCAAGGTCCTCCAGGTACTTGCGGCCCTTGGGGACGTCCGGGGTCACCTGGTTGAAGTGGTCCAGGCGCACCAGCTCACCGGCGGAGTAGAGGTCGTAGCGCTGGGTGAGGCGTTCCACGTGCTCCACCTCGTAGAAGAACTCGTAGGGGAAGCCCAGCGGGTCCTCCACGCGGACCGAGTCGCCGACGCCCTTGGTGAAGCCTTCCTTGCGGCGTTCCACCCGGCAGCCGAGTTCCTTGTAGTAGGCCTCGGCGGCATCCACCTCGGCGGGGGACTTCACGCGATAAGCGAAGGCGGCGACGGCGGCGACCGGTCCCTTGCGCAGCACCAGGTTGTGGTGGATGAACTCCTCAAGGGAGCGCAGGTAGATGTTGTTATCGTCCTCTTCGGTGACATGCAGGCCGAGGACGTCCACGTAGAACTCGCGGGACTTGGCGAGGTCCGTGACCACGATTTCCATGTACGCGCAGCGGACGATGTCCGGTGCCGGGACGGTGGGGGTGGGGACGAAGTTGGTCATTGGAGTCTCTCTTCTTTGAAAGGGGGCGTGGAAAGTACGACGGCGGCCGGTTGGCTAAGCGCCGAATTTGGGGGTGTGGACGGTGCCGAGCGTGATGTGCACGGCCTGCTGGTCGGTGTAGAAGTCGATGGAGCGGTAACCGCCCTCGTGGCCCAGGCCCGAGGCCTTGACGCCGCCGAACGGGGTGCGCAGGTCGCGGACGTTGTGGCTGTTCAGCCACACCATGCCGGCCTCGACGTTCTGGGAGAAGTTGTGGGCGCGGGTCAGGTTCTGGGTCCAGATGTAGGCAGCCAGGCCGTATTTGGTGTTGTTCGCCAGGGTGAGGGCCTCGTCGTCGTTCTCGAACGGGGTGATGGCTACGACCGGTCCGAAGATCTCTTCCTGGAAGATCCGGGCGTCGGGGGCGACGTCGGCAAACACCGTGGGTGCGATGTAGTTGCCTTCGGGCAGGTGGCCGGGGCGGCCGCCGCCGGCAAGGAGCCGGCCTTCGGACTTGCCGATCTCCACGTAGGAGGCCACCTTCTCGTAGTGCTCGGGGTGGACCAGGGCGCCCACCTGGGTCTTGGGGTCGTGGGGATCGCCCACCACGATGTTCTTGGCCCGGGCGGCGTACTTTTCGCAGAATTCGTCGTAGATGGCGCGCTCAACGAGGATGCGGGAGCCGGCGGTGCAGCGTTCGCCGTTGAGGGAGAATACGCCGAACAGGGCGGAATCGATGGCGGCGTCCAGGTCCGCGTCGGCAAACACGACGCAGGGGGACTTGCCGCCGAGTTCCATGGAGAGGCCCTTGAGGTTGGCGGCGGCGTTGCGGAAGATCGTCTGGCCGGTGGTGGTCTCGCCGGTGAAGGAGATCAGCGGGACGTTCGGGTGCTTGACCAGGGCGTCGCCTGCTTCCTCGCCCAGGCCGTTGACCAGGTTGAAGACGCCATCGGGCAGGCCGGCGTCCTTGAAGATGGTGGCCCACAGCGACGCGGAAAGCGGCGTGAACTCGGCCGGTTTGAGGACCACGGTGTTGCCGGTGGCCAGGGCCGGGGCCAGCTTCCAGGACTCGAGCATGAACGGGGTGTTCCACGGCGTGATGAGGCCGGCGACGCCGATCGGCTTGCGGTTGACGTAGTTGATCTGCGAGCCGGGGACCTTCATGGCGTCGTCGAACTGGGCCACGATCAGGTCAGCGAAGAAGCGGAAGTTCTCGGCAGCGCGGAGGGCCTGGCCCTTGGCCTGGGTGATCGGCAGGCCGGTATCGAAGGTCTCGAGTTCGGCGAGGCGCGCTTCCTGGGATTCGACGGCGTCGGCGATCCTGTTCAGGATCCGGGCGCGCTCGCGGGGCTTCATCTTCGGCCAGGGGCCGTTCACGAACGCTTCGCGGGCTGCGGCGACGGCGAGGTCGATATCCTCCTTCTGACCGGCGGCAGCGGTGGCGTAGTTCCGGTTGGACACCGGGTCCAGGACGTCGAAGGTCTTGCCGCCCACGGAGTCGACGAACTGGCCGTTGATGTAGTGCTGGATATGGGTGGGCAGGTCCTCAGGGACGTAGTGCTTGGCGGTTTCTACTGAGGTCGTCATCGTTGAAGTCCTTACTGGTGCTTTGCTTGGGCGAGATATGCGTCAAGGGTTGCTGAGCGGTGCAGCCTGGCGGCTTTTTCGATCTGCTCTGCGTCGGCTCCGGTTTCTATGAGCTTCAGCAGGTTTTCGTGTTCATCCACGGAATCGCGGGCGCGGCCCGGGACGAAGCGGAACGTGGAGGACCGGATGGCTGCGAGCCGGTTCCAGCCGCGGTGCACCAGGTCCAGGATGTGCGGGTTGGGGCAGTGCTCGAACAGGACGCTGTGGAAGTCCTGGTTGAGCTGCGTGAAACGGACGGGGTCGAAGTGGTCCAGGCACTCGCGCATCTCTTCGTTCACGGCGCGGGCCCTGGCCACGGCTGCGGGATCGATCAGCGGGGCGGACAGCGCTGTGGCGGCGCCTTCCACGATGCTGAGGGTCTGCATGGTGTAGAGGTATTCGGTGGGGTCGATGCCGGCCACGGTGGCGCCCACGTTGCGTTCGAACGTCACCAGGCCTTCGGCTTCCAGCCGGCGGATGGCTTCGCGGACGGGGACCACGCTGAACCCCAGGTCCTTGGCGATGGTGCCCAGGACCAGCCGGTAGCCGGGGGTGTAGGTGCCTTCCACGATCCGGGCCTTGACGGCCTGGTAGGCCTGTTCGGACTTGCTGCCGGCAACCATGGTGGCCTCACTCATTGTTGCCTGCCCATTCCTTGTACTTTGCCTGCCAGTCCGAGTTCATGGGGTAGAGGCCGTCCACGCTGTTGCCCTGCTTGACCATCTCGAAGATGAAGGTTTCTTCCTTCTCCTGCTGGATGCAGTCGTCCACCAGTTCTTCGGCGATGGCCGGGGGGATCACCAGGATGCCGTCGGAATCGGCCACGATGATGTCGCCGGGCTGGACCGTGGCACCGCCGCAGGCGATGGTGATGTCCGTGTCCCAGGGGATGTGGCGGCGGCCCAGCACGGCCGGGTGGGGATTGGCGAAGTAGGTGGGCATGTCCAGCCCCGCCACGGCGGAGTAGTCGCGGACGCCGCCGTCGGTGATGATGGCCGCGGCGCCGCGGACCTGGGCACGGAGGGCCAGGATGTCGCCCACGGTGCCGGTTCCCTTTTCACCGCGGGCTTCCATGACCAGGATTTCGCCTTCGTTCACGGAGTCGATGGCCTTCTTCTGGGCGTTGAAGCCGCCGCCGTGGGTCTTGAACAGGTCCTCGCGGTTGGGGACGTAGCGGAGGGTGCGGGCCAGGCCCACCACGCGGCGGTCCGGGCGGGTGGCCTGCAGCCCGTCGATGCTGACGTTGTTAAGGCCCCGCTTGCGCATCTGGGAGGACAGGGTGGCGGTGGCGACGGACTCCAGCTTGGCTTTCAGCTCCGGGGTGAGGACAGGCCCGACGGCGGCAAGCCCCGCGGCTTCGCGGGAACCGTAGGCTTCCTCCCGCTGCAGGTCATCGACCTTGGGCCGGGCACCAAAGTCAGCGAACGCCGTCGTGCCTTCCTCCACGGTGGTGACCAGCCGCCCGGTGGACAGGCCGCCGTCCACCGTCTCCACTTCCACTTCCAATACGTCGCCCGGCTTCGCGACCGAGGCACCGGCCGGGGTGCCGGTGAGGATGATGTCGCCCTCCTCGAGGGTGAGCAGCTGGGACAGGTCCGCGACGAGCCGGGCGAACGGGAAGAGCAGGTCTTCGGTGGTGTCGTCCTGGACCAGGTCCCCGTTGTGCCAGGTGCGGATCCGCAGCTTGGCGGGGTCGACGGTGTCTGCCGGGATCAGTGCCGGTCCCACGGGGGTGAACCCGTCGCCGCCCTTGGACCGGAGGTTGGAGCCCTTGTCCGCGTAGCGGAGGTCGTACACGCCGAGGTCGTTGCTGGCGGTGACGGCCGCGACGTGGTTCCAGGCGTCCTCGATCGAAACGCGGCGGGCGGCCTTGCCGATCACCAGGGCGATCTCGCCCTCGTATCCGAGCAGTTCGCAGCCGGCCGGACGCTCAACGGGGCTTCCGCCCAGGGCCAGCGAGCTGGAAGGCTTGAGGAAGTAGGACGGCTGGGCCGGGGTGCGGCCGCGCTGGGCGGCCCGGCTGGGGTAGTTGATGTGCACTGCGATCACCTTGCGTGCTGCCGCCAGGGTGTCGCCGTTGACCTGCTCCAAAGCCTTCTCCTCATCAGGTACGAAATCGTATACGATCACTATCACCCATCCGGCGCTACCCGTCAACCCCTGATTTCCCGGGCTTTTGACGAGTGGGCTGGCGGCACTTGTCGCCCGGATCACATCGGGCGTACAGTGGAAGCCAGAACTACAATTTCGATTATCGAATAGGGTGTTCTGATATAGAACACCCTTCCCAGTAGGTAGTCATCCACAACGAAGTGAGGAAAGCCCGTGCAGTTCCACCACCACGGATACGTATCCGGTGACCCGCGTGTCCAGCCGGCGGCCGGCGTCGGCCTTAACCGCCCCGAGGAACTTCCCGACGAAGTGGATGTCCTCATCGTGGGCACCGGACCAGCCGGCATGCTCGCCGCCGCCCAGCTGTCCATGTTCCCCAACGTGACCACCCGCATCATCGAACGCCGGCCCGGCAGGCTCGCCATCGGGCAGGCTGACGGCATCCAGGCGCGCAGCGTGGAGACGTTCCAGGCCTTCGGTTTCGCGGAGCGGATCATCGCCGAGGCGTACCGCATCACCGAAATGGCATTCTGGAAGCCGGACCCCGCCAACCACGCGAACATCATCCGGACTGCCCGGGCCGTGGATGACGAGATGGGCATCAGCGAGTTCCCCCACCTGATCGTCAACCAGGCCCGCGTGCTGGACTACTTCGCGGAGTACATGGCCAATGCCCCCACCCGGATGAAGCCTGACTACGGCTACGACTTCGAGGGCCTTACGGTGACCGGTGATGGCGCCTACCCCGTCACCGTGACCCTCCGCCACACCGCCGGACCCAACGAAGGCCAGGAACGCATGGTCCGCGCCAAATATGTCGTGGGGGCGGATGGTGCGCGCAGCAAGGTGCGCCAGGCCATCGGCTGCACCCTTGCCGGCGACCAGGCCAACCACGCCTGGGGTGTCATGGACACGCTGGCCGTCACCGACTTCCCGGACATCCGGACCAAGTGCGCCATCCAAGGTGCCGAGGGCAGCATCCTGCTGATCCCGCGCGAAGGCGGCCACCTGTTCCGCATGTATGTCGACCTGGGCGAAGTGGACCCGAACAGCCAGCACTCGGTCCGCAACACCACCATCGAGGAGATCATCGCCAAGGCCAACGCGATCCTGCACCCCTACACGCTGGACGTCCGGAACGTCGCGTGGCACAGCGTCTACGAGGTGGGCCACCGGCTAACGGACAGGTTCGACGACGTCCTGCCGGCCGAGCGCGGCACCCGCACCCCGCGGGTGTTCATCACCGGGGACGCTTGCCACACCCACAGCGCCAAGGCCGGCCAGGGCATGAACGTCTCCATGCAGGACGGCTTCAACATCGCCTGGAAGCTGGGGCATGTCCTGGAGGGCCGCAGCCCGGAAAGCCTGCTCAGCACCTACTCCGAGGAGCGCCAGGTAGTGGCGAAGAACCTCATCGACTTCGACAAGGAATGGTCCACCATGATGGCCAAGAAGCCGGAGGAGTTCGAACACCCCTCCGACCTTGAAGACTTCTACGTGCAGACCGCCGAATTCCCTGCCGGCTTCATGACGCAGTACACGCCGTCCCTGATCGTTGGCAGCACCGACCACCAGGACCTGGCCACCGGATTCCCGGTGGGCAAGCGCTTCAAATCGGCACCCGTAGTCAGGGTGGGGGACACCAACCCCCTCCATCTTGGCCACCACGCCACCGCCGACGGCCGTTGGCGGATCTATGTCTTCGCCGACCCCGCCCTGCCGGGCACCAACTCGGCAACGGACATGCTCGCCGAGTGGTTCGCGAACTCGCCGGAGTCCCCGCTGGCTGCCACCCCCGCCGGCGCCGACCCGGACGCGTGGTTCGACCTGAAGGTCATCTACCAGCAGCCGCACACCGCCGTCGACATCAATGCCGTACCCGCCGTCTTCAAGCCGCTGGTGGGCCCGTTCAAGCTGACCGACTACGAGAAGGTGTACGCCACGGATCCCAAGGCGGACATTTTCGACCTCCGCGGCCTGGACCGCAACGGTGTGGTGGTGGTGGTCCGCCCGGACCAGTACGTGGCCAATGTCCTGCCGCTGACGGCAACGGCGGAGCTGGGTGCGTTCTTCACGCCGCTGCTGAAGGCCGCCCCCGCGGCGCCGCGTCAAGCCGTGGCGGCCGCCGCCCGGTAGTCGGCCGCGGCGTACACGCCGAGGATCCGCACCTCGGTGGTGAAGAAGTCCAGTTCCTCGAGGGCCAGCTTCAGCGGCAGGTCCTCGGGGTGGCCTTCGACGTCAGCCATGAACATGGTGGCGGCGAACTCGTTGCCCACCATGTAGCTTTCCAGCCGCGTCATGTTCACGCCGTTGGTGGCGAAGCCGCCCAGTGCCTTGTACAGGGCGGACGGGACGTTGCGCACGCGGAACACAAAGCTGGTGACTGCCGGTCCGGGAAGTTCGTCCCGGGCCGGCAGTGCCTTTTCGCGCGCCAGGACCACGAAGCGGGTGGTGTTGGAGGGGTCGTCCTCCACGCGCGAGGCCAGGACTTCGAGGCCGTAGATGTCGGCGGCCAGCGGGGGAGCCAGGGAGAGCTTGCGGGGATCGTTCCACTCTGCCACCTCGCGGGCGGACCCGGCAGTGTCGCCGGCGATGACGGGCTTGAGGCCGTGCTCGCGGATCAGCTTCCGGCACTGGCCCAGCGCGTGGATGTGGCTGTGGACCTCCGTGGCGCCTTCAATGGTGCTTCCCGGGATGCCCAGCAGGTCGAAATGGATGGGCAGGAAGTACTCACCCACGATCTGCAGGTTCGACTGCGGCAGCAGGATGTGGATGTCCGCCACCCGGCCTGCGATCGAGTTCTCGATGGGGATCATGGCCAGCTCCGCCTCGCCGCTGGTCACCAGCTCAAAGGCATCCTCAAAACTGGCGCACGGCACGCTTTCCATGTCCGGGAACATCTGCTGACACGCGATATTGGAGTTGGCGCCGGGCTCACCCTGGTACGCAATCTTGGAGGCCATGATCCGTATGGTTTCACGCGGCGCCCCCGCCCGCCCAACTGAGTAGCGCCAAGTGTCGCTTTGGGGCGCGAAAACGACACTTCGCGCTACCCAGTTGGGGCTAGAGGGGCGTGACGCGCAGCCAGAGGTATTGCCGGGGGAGGAGGGTGACGCCGTCGTCCAGTTGCATGGCTGCTTCGGAGAGAAGGTCGACGGCGGCAGGGGAGAAGCCGCCGAATGTTTCAGCCGGGAGGGTCTGGGCGGAGTCGCTGAAGTTGGCCAGGGCCAGGACGGTGGGACCGTCCTCCGTCGCGCCCGGCCGCTGGTAGCCGAGCACTGCGCGGTTGTTGGTGCCGAAATCGATCAGCGTGGTCCCCGCCAGTCCGGGGGTGCTGGTCCGGACCTCGATCATCCGCTTCAGCCCGGCGTATACGGCTCCTTCCGGCGTGGCCGGGTCCAGGCGGCGGGCGTACTGCTCCGCGGGGAAATGCGGGCGGTGCACCCAGCGGCTGTCCTCCTCGTGGCCGGGCTCGGACGCGTACCCATAGTCGTTGACCTGCCCCACCTCGTCGCCCAGGTACAGCAGCGGGACACCGCCGGTGCTGAAGGGCACCGAATGGGCCAGGAGGATCCGTTCCACCGCCTCAGCCGGGTCCACCTCCATGCCGCACAGGGACGCCGTCGTGCCTGAAATCCGGCAGTCGCCGGTCTTGGGGTTGTCCTGGAACGGGACGCCGCGGGCAAAGCTGCCCGGGAAACGGTTGACGTAGAAGGAGTTCAGGAAGCGGCGGTGGTCGAAGCCGTTGATGCCCAGTTCGGCGGCGTCCTCA
The DNA here is from genome assembly GCF_902506025.1 of Arthrobacter sp. 8AJ. Taxonomy (NCBI): domain Bacteria; kingdom Bacillati; phylum Actinomycetota; class Actinomycetes; order Micrococcales; family Micrococcaceae; genus Arthrobacter; species Arthrobacter sp. 8AJ. The sequence continues at coordinate 602,308 of NZ_LR733289.1, forward strand.
TCGGCGAAGGTCCAGCCGATGTCGTCATGGCTGCGGACGTAGTTCACCCACGCCGTGCCCTGCGGGATGTTGTGCCGCCGGTGCAGTGCCTGGGCCAGGAGCGAGACATCCCTGGTGGCCAGCGATTCCCAGATGAGGGCCATCTGCAGCGGGTTGTAGGAAAGCTGGCATTCCCTGCGGTCGATGTAGAGCGCTACCTCGTCCGGGTGCACGATGGCCTCGGATTTGAACAGCAGCGCCGGAGCCGCCAGCCGGCACACCGCGTTGAACGCGCGGAGCAGCGTGTGCGCCTGCGGCAGGTTCTCGCAAGGGGTGCCCAGCTGCTTCCAGATGAACGCCACCGCGTCCATCCGCAGGATGTCCACGCCCTGGTTGGCGAGGAACAGCATCTCGGCCGCCATGGCCCGGAAGACCTCCGGGTTGGAGTAGTTCAGGTCCCATTGGTAGGTGTGGAACGTAGCCCAGACCCACCGGCCGTCCGCCATCTGGATGAAGGATCCGGGGTGGTTTTCCGGGAAGATCTCGCGGACATCCGCCTCGAAGGCGTCCGGCATGGTCCGGTCCGGGAAGATCCAGTAGTAGCCGCTGTATTCCGGGTCCCCGGCGGCTGCCTTCCGGGCCCAGTCGTGCTCGTCCGAGGTGTGGTTGAAGATGAAGTCCACCACCAGGCTGATGCCGTTGTCCCTCAGTTCCGCTGCCAGGGAGCGCAGCTGCTCCATGGTGCCCAGCTTTGGGTTGACCTCACGGTAGCTTGAGACCGCATACCCGCCATCCGAATGTGGTTCCGGCGCCAGGAACAACGGCATGAGGTGCAGGTAGGTGAGGCCAAGTTCCTTGAAGTACGGAATGCGGGCGCGGACCCCTTCGAGGCTTTCGGCGTAGCGGTCCACGTAGCAGACGCCGCCCAGCATCCGGTTGGACTGGAACCAGTCCGGGTCCGCCTCCCGTTCGGCGTCCAGGGTTTTCAGCTCCTGCGGGCGTTCCTGCCAGGAGGCTGCGCTCTGCACCACCAGCGCGGAGAGCTGCTCCAGCCAGTCCGTCCGGTCACCGTACAGGGAATGGAAGAGGCTGCGGAGGGTGGGAAAGTGCCGGGTGAAGCGGCGGTCGAAGTCCGCATCGGGGCGCAGCCCCCGGCTGCGCTCAGCCGCCAGCACTGCCAGGACATGCCGCCGGGACTCTTCGTCCTCGTTGACGAATTCCTGCATGGCCACCTGCCCCTTCAGAACGTCCCACCGGAACGTCCGGCGCGCTTGTACGGAAGTATTCCACGTCACATGCCCAGGGCGTTCGACGGCGGCGCGCCCGTTGCTTCCCCGGAGTGGGGAGGCCGATGGTCCGGTACGGTTCCTCCCGGAACCCAACCACTATCTTTAAGCTCTATGCACCGCACCAACCAACGAATGATTGGACAGGCATGACCCGCACCTACACCATCGATTCGATTCCCGGTGATGGCATCGGCGTGGACGTCACCGAGGTAGCCATGGGGTGCGTGGATGCTGTGGCCGGGCTGCATGGCTTCACCGTCAACTGGCGTGTCCGTGACTGGAACAGCGACCTCTACGTCAAAACCGGCCGGATGATGCCCGTTGACGGCATTGAGCAGCTCGGCAGCGGCGACGGGATCTACCTGGGAGCGGTGGGCACCCCCGACGTCCCCGACGACGTGACGTTGTGGGGACTGCTGATTCCCATCCGCCGGGAGTTCGACCAGTACGTCAACCTTCGCCCCATGAAGCTGCTGCCCGGGGTCAAGGGAGCGATGCCGGGCCTCGAGGACCTGGACATCGTGGTGGTCCGGGAAAACGTTGAAGGCGAGTACTCGCAGATCGGCGGCCGCTTCGGTGCGGGGACGGACGCTGAATTCGCCGTCCAGGAGAGCGTCTTCACCAAAGCCGGCATCAGCAGGGTGGCCCGCTACGCGGCAGAGGCCGCAACGAAACGCGGCGGCACCCTTGTCTCGGCCACCAAATCCAACGGCATCATCCACACCATGCCGTTCTGGGACGAAGTGGTGGCCCGGACGGTGGAACAGTTCCCCGGCGTCACGGTGGACAAGGTGCTCATCGATGCGCTCGCGGCCCGGCTGGTCATGAAGCCCACCAGCGTCCGCACCATCGTCGCATCCAACCTGTTCGGGGATATCCTGTCCGACCTCGTGGCCGGAGTGGCCGGTTCCATCGGCATCGCCCCGAGTGCCAACCTGAACCCCGAGCGCCGGCACCCGTCGATGTTCGAGCCAGTCCACGGTTCCGCCCCGGACATCGCCGGCAAGGGCATCGCCAACCCTGTCGGCGCCCTCTGGGCTGCGGCCATGATGCTGGACCATCTGGGCGAGGCGGCGGCCGCGCAGTCCCTCACCGGGGCTTTCGAATCGGCGCTGGCAGACGGCATCACCACACCGGACCTGGGAGGCTCGGCCACCACGCTGGAATTCGCGCAGGAGGTACGGGCCCGGCTGCGGTAGCCGCGCCCGGAGACGACGGCTAGAGCACGTTCCTGATGGCCTGCTCGAAACTGGTGACGTGCTCCAGGGCGAGCTTGCCCGCCCGGTCCGCGTCGCCGTCGGCCACTGCCTCCAGCAGCTCAACGTGTTCGGCAATGTGGGACGCGACGGACGGTACCTTTTCCAGCACCATGCACCAGATGCGCGTGGCCAGGTTGTCGTAGCGGATCAGGACGTCCTCGAGGTGCGCGTTGGCGGCGGCCCGGTAGATCAGCCGGTGGACCTTGATGTCGTACCGCATGAGGTCGTAGGGATCGTCGTCGTCGCCCATGGTGGAGATCGCGGCCGCGGTTTCCCGGATTTCCGCCCGCAGCGCCGGCGTTGCCAGCTTCGCGGCCCGGCGTGCGGCCAAAGGTTCCAAGGATTCGCGCAGCTCCGAAACGTCAGCGAGTTCGGTGATGTCGACGATGGTGGCGAACGTTCCGCGGCGGGGATAGGACACGACCAGGTGGTCACTTTCCAGCCGCTTGAGGGCTTCCCGGACCGGCGTGCGGCCGATCCCGAGTTCGGCGGCCAGCTTGCCGTCGTTGATCGCCTCGCCCGGCCGGATGTCCAGCATGATGAGCCGGTCGCGGAGGTGCCGGTAGGCCTGTTCGGAGAGTGAGAGGTCCCCGTCGCCGGCCAGGTGGTTCTCTAATGTGACGCTCATTTCGAGCCTTCCCAGGAGTGCTATTGACGTCCAAGTGATCTGGAACATACTATTACGACAGTTCTAATATATCAGTTACAGATCAGTTATAGGTCAGTAACTCCGAAGGGCTCAGAAGGAGAACAATGCAGGACGTACTGAACGCCTCGCTCGCCACGGTCGACGCCGACGTCGCCGCCGCTGTGGCACAGGAACTGCACCGCCAGCAGTCCACCCTGGAAATGATTGCGTCGGAGAATTTCGCTCCGACCTCCGTCATGGAGGCCCAGGGCTCGGTGCTCACCAACAAGTACGCCGAAGGCTACCCGGGCAAGCGCTACTACGGCGGCTGCGAGCACGTGGACGTCATCGAGCAGCTCGCCATCGACCGCGTGAAGGCACTCTTCGGCGCCGAGTTCGCCAACGTGCAGCCGCACTCCGGTGCCCAGGCCAACGCCGCCGCCATGTTCGCCCTGCTGAACCCGGGCGACACCATCCTGGGGCTCTCCCTGGCGCACGGCGGACACCTCACTCACGGCATGAAGATCAACTTCTCCGGCAAGCTCTACAACGTGGTTCCCTACCACGTCCGCGAGGAAGACCTCCGGATCGATATGGCCGAGGTGGAAGCCCTGGCCCTGGAACACAAGCCCAAGCTGATCGTGGCCGGCTGGTCCGCCTACTCCCGCCAGCTGGACTTCGCCGAATTCCGCCGCATCGCCGACCTCGTGGGTGCCTACCTCATGGTGGACATGGCGCACTTCGCCGGACTCGTCGCCGCCGGCCTGCACCCGAACCCCGTCCCGTACGCGGATGTGGTCACCACCACCACGCACAAGACCCTGGGCGGTCCGCGCGGCGGCGTCATCCTGGCCAAGGAGGAATACGCCAAGAAGATCAACAGCGCGGTGTTCCCGGGCCAGCAGGGTGGTCCGCTGGAGCACGTTGTGGCAGCCAAGGCCGTGGCGTTCAAGCTCGCTGCCGCCCCCGAATTCAAGGAACGCCAGGAGCGGGTGCTGCAGGGCGCCAAGCTGCTGGCCGAGCGACTCCTCCAGGAAGACGTCGCAGCCGCAGGCATTTCCGTAGTCAACGGCGGCACCGACGTCCACCTGGTCCTGGTTGACCTCCGCAACTCCGAACTCGACGGCCAGCAGGGTGAGGACGCACTCCACCAGATCGGCATCACGGTCAACCGCAACGCGGTCCCCTTCGACCCCCGCCCGCCGATGGTCTCCTCCGGCCTCCGGATCGGCACCCCCGCCCTGGCTGCCCGCGGCTTCGGCGCCGCCGAGTTCACCGAGGTTGCGGACATCATCGCCACGGCCCTGATTGCCTCCGCCGACACCGGCATCCTCCCCGGGGACACCGCCGTCGAACTCCGGGAACGCGTAGCGGCCCTGGCCGGCAAGTTCCCCCTCTACCCGCACCTCTCCGCCGACGCCAACCTGGCCGGCATCGAGGCAGACCTGATTGGAGCCGCCCAGTGAGCACCCAGCACCTTCCGGAGCACCCGGACTTCCTCTGGCGGAACCCGGAACCCAAGTCCTCCTACGACGCCGTGATCGTCGGCGGCGGCGGACACGGCCTGGCCACTGCCTACTTCCTGGCCAAGAACCACGGGATGACCAACATCGCCGTCCTGGAAAAGGGCTGGCTCGCCGGTGGCAACATGGCCCGCAACACCACCATCATCCGCTCCAACTACCTCTGGGACGAGAGCGCGGCCATCTATGAGCAGGCCCTCAAACTCTGGGAAATCCTGCCCGAGGAACTCGAGTACGACTTCCTGTTCAGCCAGCGCGGAGTGATGAACCTGGCCCACACCCTGGGCGATGTGCGCGAAAGCATGCGCCGCGTCGGTGCCAACAAGCTCAACGGCGTGGACGCCGAATGGCTGGACCCGCAGCAGGTCAAGGAACTCTGCCCCATCCTTAACATCCGCGACAACATCCGCTATCCCGTCATGGGCGCCACCTACCAGCCCCGCGCCGGCATCGCCAAGCACGACCACGTGGCCTGGGCCTTCGCCCGCAAGTGCGACGAAATGGGCGTTGACATCATCCAGAACTGCGAGGTGACCGGCTTCCTGAAGGACGGCGACCGCGTGGTGGGCGTCAAGACCAACCGCGGCACCATCAACACGGAGAAGGTGGGCCTCTGCGCCGCAGGCCACAGCTCCGTCCTGGCCGAAATGGCCGGCTTCCAGCTTCCCATCCAGTCCCACCCCCTGCAGGCCCTGGTCTCCGAACTGCACGAGCCCGTCCACCCCACGGTGGTCATGTCCAACCACGTGCACGTTTACGTCTCCCAGGCGCACAAGGGCGAACTTGTCATGGGTGCCGGCGTGGACTCCTACAACGGCTACGGCCAGCGCGGCTCCTTCCACGTGATCGAGCAGCAGATGGCGGCCGCCGTCGAACTCTTCCCCATCTTCGCCAGGGCCCACGTGCTCCGGACCTGGGGCGGCATCGTCGACACCACCCTCGACGCCTCGCCGATCGTGGGCACCACTCCCGTGGAGAACATGTTCGTGAACTGCGGCTGGGGAACCGGCGGATTCAAGGGCACCCCTGCTGCCGGCATGACCTTCGCGCACACCATCGCCACCGGCGCCCCGCACAAGCTGAATGCGCCGTTCTCGCTGGAACGCTTCGAAACCGGCGCCCTCATCGACGAACACGGCGCCGCCGCCGTGGCCCACTAGCCGCCGCCACCAGAAAAGGACTAACGCACATGCTGCTGATCCCATGCCCCAACTGCGGCCCGCGGGACGAAACCGAATTCCACTACGGGGGACAGGCCCACGTCCCGTACCCCGAGAACCCCAACGAGCTGAGCGACACGGAGTGGTCCCGCTACCTCTTCTACCGCGAGAACCCCAAAGGCATCTTCGCCGAGCGCTGGGTCCACAGCACCGGCTGCCGCCAATGGTTCAACATGCTCCGCGACACCGTGAGCTACGACATCAAGGCCATCTACCCGATGGGGGCGAAGCGGCCTGACCGCTCCACGGACGGCGCACCCGAAACCGGGACCGCCAGCACCGGCCCTGACAGCACCACCACGGGAAGTGCCGCACCCAGCACCTCCACCACGAGCATCCTCAGCACCACCGCCCCGGAAGGAGCGACCAAGTGACTTCCCAGACCGCCCGCCTGGCTACCGGCGGCCGCATCGACCGCACCATCTCCTGGCGCTTCACCGTGGACGGCGAGGAGTTCACCGGCCACCCCGGTGACACCCTGGCCTCCGCGCTGCTGGCCAACGGCCGCATTGCCGCCGGCAACTCCCTCTACGAGGACCGCCCCCGCGGCATCATGTCCGCCGGGGTGGAGGAGGCCAACGCCCTGGTCCGCGTGGAAGCCCGCTTCCCCGGCCACGTGGCCGAATCCATGCTCCCCGCCACCACCGTCTCCCTGGTGGACGGACTCCAGGCCACCCTGCTCAACGGCCTGGGCAAGCTGGACCCGGAGGACGACCGCGCCGAATACGACAAGAAGTACGTCCACACCGACGTCCTGGTCATCGGTGGCGGCCCCGCCGGGCTCGCCGCGGCCCGTGAGGCTGTCCGCACCGGCGCCAGGGTCATGCTACTCGATGACCAGCCCGAACTCGGCGGCTCGCTGCTCTCCGGTTCCACCGCTCCCGGCCTTGCCGAGACCATCGAAGGAAAGCCCGCCCTGGAATGGGTGGCCGACGTCGAAGCCGAGCTGGTATCCGGCGCCGAGTCCACGGTCCTGAACCGCACCACCGCGTTCGGCGCCTACGACGCCAACTACGTCATCGCCGTCCAGAACCGCACCGACCACCTCACCAGCCCCGCAGCCGCAGGGGTGTCCCGCCAGCGGATTTGGCACATCCGTGCCAGCCAGGTGGTCGTCGCCCCGGGTGCCCACGAACGCCCCCTGGTGTTCGAGAACAACGACCGCCCCGGCATCATGCTCGCCTCCGCCGTGCGCAGCTACCTGAACCGCTACGGCGTGGCCGCCGGCAAGCGCGTGGTCATCAGCACCACCAATGACAGCGCCTACGCCGTCGCCGCCGACCTCGCCGCCGCAGGCGTCAAGGTCGCCGCCGTGGTGGACGCCCGTCCGGCCCTGACCGCAGCAGCGACTGCCGCCGTCGAATCCGGGATCCGGGTGCTGATCGGCAGCGCGGTGGCCAACACCTCCGCCGGTGCCGACGGCCGGCTGGACGGCGTGACCGTCCGCAGCATTAACGACGACGGCGAGCTCACCTCCGGCGTCGAGCAGATCGCGGCAGACCTGCTGGCTATGTCCGGCGGCTGGAGCCCGCTGGTCCACCTGCACTCCCAGCGCCAGGGCAAGCTGCGCTGGGACGAGGAGCTGGCAGCCTTCGTGCCCAGCACCGAGGTCCCCGCCCAGCAGACCATTGGCGCCGGCCGCGGCTCCTTCGCCACCGAAGACTGCGTCGCGGAGGGCATCTCCGCCGGCGCCAGGGCGGCCATCGCCGCGGGCTTCGAATCCGCCGTCGAACCCTCCGTGTTCGGCGACCCGAAGGCCTCCGCCCCCACCCGCCAGCTGTGGCTGGTACCGGGCGAGAACGGCACCCCGGATGACTGGCACCACCACTTCGTGGACTTCCAGCGCGACCAGTCCGTGGCGGACGTCCTCCGCTCCACCGGTGCCGGCATGCGCTCGGTGGAACACATCAAGCGGTACACCTCCATCAGCACGGCCAACGACCAGGGCAAGACCTCCGGCGTCAACGCCATCGGCGTCATCGCCGCGGCCCTGCGCACCGCCGGCGAAGCCTCCCGCGGCATCGGAGACATCGGCACCACCACCTACCGCGCCCCCTTCACCCCGGTGGCTTTCGCGGCCCTGGCCGGACGCCAGCGCGGGGAACTGTTCGACCCCGCCCGCGTTACGTCCATCCACCCCTGGCACGTAGCCAAGGGCGCGCTGTTCGAGGACGTTGGACAGTGGAAGCGGCCCTGGTACTACCCGCAGGCCGGGGAGGACATGGACGCTGCCGTGCTGCGCGAATGCGCCGCCGTCCGCGAATCCGTTGGCTTCATGGACGCCACCACCCTGGGCAAGATCGAAATCCGCGGCAAGGACGCGGGGGAGTTCCTGAACCGGATGTACACTAACGCGTTCAAGAAGCTCGCCCCGGGCTCGGCACGCTACGGCGTCATGTGCACCCCGGACGGCATGATCTTCGACGACGGCGTGACCCTCCGCGTCGACGACGACACCTACTTCATGACCACCACCACCGGCGGCGCCGCCAAGGTACTGGACTGGCTGGAGGAATGGCTGCAGACCGAGTGGCCGGAACTGGACGTGCAGTGCACCTCCGTGACGGAACAGTGGAGCACCATTGCCGTCGTCGGGCCCAAGTCCCGTGAGGTCATCGCCAAGGTGGCCCCGGAACTCGCGGCCAACGGCGGACTGGACGCGGAGAACTTCCCGTTCATGACCTTCCGCGAAACCACCCTCGCCTCCGGCGTCCGCGCCCGGATCTGCCGGATCTCGTTCTCCGGTGAACTCGCCTACGAGATCAATGTGCCAGCCTGGTACGGGCTGAACACGTGGGAATCCGTGGCGGCCGCCGGGGCCGAGTTCAACATCACCCCCTACGGCACCGAAACCATGCACGTGCTGCGCGCCGAAAAGGGCTACCCGATCGTCGGGCAGGACACCGACGGCACCGTCACCCCGCAGGACGCGGGCATGGAGTGGATCGTCTCCAAGGCCAAGGACTTCATCGGCAAGCGTTCCTACACCCGGTCCGACGCGCAGCGTGAGGACCGCAAGCACCTGGTCAGCGTCCTTCCCGTGGACGGCACGCTGCGCCTGCCGGAAGGCACCCAGCTGGTGGAGAAGGGACGCTCCACCAACCCCGCCTACGGCCCCGTGCCGATGGAAGGGTTCGTTACCTCCAGCTACCACAGCGCAGCGCTGGGCCGGTCGTTCGGCCTGGCCCTGATCAAGAACGGACGCAACCGCATCGGCGAAACGCTGGTGGCAGCCGCCGGCGACCAGCTGGTGGACGTGGTTGTCGCAGAAACAGTGCTTTTTGACTCTGAAGGGACCCGTAAAGATGGCTGAAACAGCAGCATCCGCGACCTCCGCAAAAACCAACGCCGAGAAGAACCTCGCCGCCCGCGTCAGCCCGGCGCGCCAGCTGGCGGAAGACTTCGCGGCCGGCTCACTGGCCGGCACCGTTGAAATCTCCGAGGTGCCCTTCCTGACCATGGTGGGCCTCCGGGCCCTCGCAGGATCCGCCGCGGCGGAGCGCCTGGCCGGTGTCACCGGCGGCCTCCCCGCCGGCTCCGGTGCCGTGGCCGGAAACGGCGACGTGTCCGTCCTGTGGCTCGGCCCCGCCGAGTTCCTGGTGGTTGCACCCACCGAGGCGCACGAATCACTGGGCGGGGACCTCATCCCCGCGCTCCGGGACGCGCTGGGCGGCGACGCGGGCCAGGTGGTGGACCTGTCCGCCAACCGGACCACGTTCGAACTGACGGGCCCCCGGGCCCGCGCCGTCCTGGAAAAGGGCTGCTCGCTGGACCTGCACCCGCGGGTCTTCAAGGCCGGCACCGCCTTTTCCACGGAAATCGCGAACATTCCAGCCATCCTGTGGAAGACCGGTGATGAGTCCTTCCGGATCTTCCCCCGTGCTTCCTTCGCCGAGTTCCTGGGCCGGTGGCTGCTGGACGCCATGCGGGAGTACGCCTCGCCAGAGGTCCCCTGATGGCGCTCAGCGTCCTTGACCTCTTTTCCGTCGGCATCGGGCCCTCGTCGTCACACACGGTGGGCCCGATGCGGGCGGCCAAGCTGTTCGCCGACGGACTGAAGGGTGACGGCCAGCTGGCCGCCACCGCCCGGGTCCAGACCGAACTGTTCGGCTCCCTCGGCGCCACCGGCCGCGGCCACGGCTCGGACAAGGCAGTGGTCCTGGGGCTGAAGGGCCTGGACCCGGAAACCGTGGACACCACCACCGCCGACGACCAGGTGGCAGCCGCCGCGCTGGACGCCGAACTCCACATCGCCGGGGCGCACCGGGTGGACTTCAACTGGGAAGAGGACGTGGTGCTCCACCGGCGCAAGTCCCTTCCCGCACACCCCAACGGCATGACCTTCCGGGCCCTGGACCACACAGGTGCCGTCCTGAGCGAGCGGAGCTTCTACTCGATCGGCGGCGGCTTCGTGGTGGACGGCGATGCCGAAGGCGGGGACAAGGTGGTGCCGGATGACACCGTGCTGCCCTACCCGTTCTCCACGGCCGACGAACTCCTGCAGATCTGCAGCCGCGAAGGCATGTCCATCTCCGACGTCATGCTGGCCAACGAGCTCACCTGGCGCAGCGAAGCGGAACTCCGCGAGCAGCTGCTGGGGCTGTGGGCCGTCATGCGCGAATGCGTGGAGAACGGCTGCAACGCCGAAGGCATCCTGCCGGGAGGCCTGAACGTCACCCGGCGGGCGCCGGCCCTGTTCCGCACCCTGACGGCCTCGGCCGCCACCGCCGAAGCCGCGGCAGCGTCGCCGTCGCCCGTCCAGGCACCGGCGGATCCGCTGCTCGCCATGGAATGGGTGAACCTCTTCGCGCTGGCCGTGAACGAGGAGAACGCCGCCGGCGGCCGGATCGTCACCGCCCCCACCAACGGGGCCGCGGGCATCGTCCCGGCCGTCCTGCACTACTACGTGAAGTTTGTTCCAGGGGCTAACGACGACGGTGTGGTCCGCTTCCTGCTGGCGGCGGCCGCCGTCGGAATCCTGTTCAAAACCAACGCCTCCATCTCCGGCGCCGAAGTGGGCTGCCAGGGCGAGGTGGGCTCCGCCTGCTCGATGGCTGCGGCCGGGCTCTGCGAAGTGCTTGGCGGAACGCCGGCGCAGGTGGAAAACGCCGCCGAGGTAGGGATCGAGCACAACCTGGGCCTGACCTGCGACCCCGTGGGCGGCCTGGTGCAGATCCCGTGCATCGAGCGGAATGCGATCGCCAGCGTGAAGGCGATCAACGCGGCCCGGCTGGCCCTGCACGGGGACGGCAGCCACAAGGTCTCGCTGGACAAGGCGATCAAGACCATGCGTGACACCGGAGCCGACATGAAAACCAAGTACAAGGAAACCTCCCGAGGAGGCCTCGCCGTGAATGTGATCGAGTGCTGAGCCATGACTGTTACTGAAACCCATATCCCCGCGTCGAAAACGCCCACCACCGTGGAACACGTCCTGACCCTGGACTGTCCCGAGGGGCCCGGCATTGTGCACGCCGTGTCCGGATTCCTGCTGGAGCACGGCTGCGACATCATTGACAACAAGCAGTTCGGTGAGCGCTCCGAAGGCCACTTCTTCATGCGCGTGCACTTCGTCTCCGACGGCGATGAGTCCACGCTTGACGTCCTGCGGTCTTCGTTCGCCCCGGTAGCCGAAAAATTCGGCATGCGCTGGCAGCTGGAACGCCACGGCTCCAAGCGCAAGGTGCTGATCATGGTGTCCAAGTTTGGGCACTGCCTCAACGACCTGCTGTTCCGGGCCCGGATCGGAGAACTGCCGGTGGAAATCGTTGCGGTGGTATCCAACCACCGTGACCACGAGGCACTGGTGCAGTGGCACGGCATCCCGTTCCACCACATCCCGGTCACTGCCGACACCAAACCCGCAGCGGAAGCCGCGCTGATGGCACTCGTGGACGAGCTCGACGTCGAACTGGTGGTGCTGGCCCGCTACATGCAGGTGCTCAGCGACGACCTGACCCGCAAGCTGGACGGCCGGGCCATCAACATCCACCACTCGTTCCTGCCCAGCTTCAAGGGTGCCAAGCCGTACCACCAGGCCTACGCCCGCGGCGTCAAGACCGTGGGCGCCACCGCGCACTACGTCAACGCAGAACTGGACGAGGGACCCATCATCTCCCAGCAGGTGGTGGACGTGGACCACACGTACGGGCCCGAGGACCTGGTGGCCGCAGGCCGCGACACAGAATGCAAGGCCCTCTCCAACGCGGTGAAGTGGCACTGCGAAGGCCGGGTCATCCTGCAGGGCAACCGCACTGTGGTGCTCCGGTAAGCCGACCCAACTGAATACTGTCAGCGCGGCCGACTGCCCCCAGGGTGGCCGGCCGCGCTTTGTTGTTCCCGGAGGTTTCTAGCCGCTCTGTGCTCCCCTCCGCAGGAGAACCGCCTGGTGCACCTCCTCCAGGGCGGCAGCGATCTCCTCCCGCCCCACGCCCGCCAGGTACTGCAGCACCAGTCCATCCAGCGCGGCGAACAGCGAGCGGGCCACCACGCGGACGTCACCCTGGAAGCCGAAAGCCTCAAGCCCCTCCGACAGCGCACCAACATAGCTTTCATACAGCGCGGCCACCGGTCCCGCCAGCTCCGGCCGGCGCCGGGCCTCGAGGATCATCTCGTACTGGAACACCTGCAGCCCCGGATCTTCAAGCAGCAGCTCCAGCAGCGCCTCCGTGAAAGTCCCGCCGTTTTCGGCTGCTTCCCGCAGCCGTGACGCGCCGATGGACTGCTCCGATGACCACAGGAGCGCTGCCTCGATCAGGGTGTCCCGGGTCCCGAAATGGTGGGCGACCAGGCTGTTGTTGACGCCCGCCGCCTCGGCGACCGCCCGGTACGTCAGCCCGCGCAAACCCTTCTGCGCCACTACGTCCACCGCCGCCCGAAGCAGGGCTTCGCGGCCCTTGCCATATTTGGGCGTGGCGGTGCGGGCGGCGGAAGCGGTCATAGCCCGATTCTAGCCAGCCGCCGACAGGCAAAAAGCAGCCCTTGACTTAAAACTAAGCAATTGCTTAGATTGCTTCCACGCGGTGATGCCCGTCACAGGACCGCCGCCATTTCACACATCCCGCGGCGTGACCGTTCCCCTGCCGCGCCTTCCCCTCTGGAGTACCCATGACCACCACCCCGTCCTTCACCGCGTCCGCTTCCCTTGACCCCGGCAGGAATGAGCCCTTCGAACTCGGCAAAGTACAGTGGGTGCGCCGCTTCGGCGAAGGTGACAGGCCTGCGTTGGCCTGCGGCTACTGGCACGTCAATCCCACAGAAGCCCCCGAACCCTTCAATCTCGTCATGGAAGCCGATGAGACCATCCACATCATCGAAGGCCACCTCCGGATCGAGGTGGAGGGCGGCGTCAGCTATGACCTCACCGCCGGTGGCGCCGCCTCCTTCAATAAGGGCGCCCGTACCAGGTGGGCTGTGCTGGCCCCCACCGTCGAATTCTTCGTCTACTCCTAGGGGCCCGGGGATGGCACAGCACAACAGCGCCATGGAGCAGGACCTGGGCGTCGTCATCGTGGGTGCCGGGTTTGCCGGCCTCACCGCCGCCCGCGAACTCGCCCGTCGTGGACTGGCGGTCCGCCTCGTTGAAGCGCGGGACCGCGTCGGCGGCCGGACCTGGCTGGACCACCGGCTGGGCCGCGACCTGGAGATCGGCGGCACATGGGTCCACTGGACCCAGCCGTACATTTGGGCGGAGTTGAAGCGGTACGGCATCGGAACCGTCGCCAGCCCGGAGCCCCAGCGGGCTTTTTGGTGGGCCGACGGCGGCCGCCGGGAAGGCGACCCCGGAGCCTTGCTTGACGCGATCGGCCGGCACAACGGCGAATTCACCAAGGAGTCCCGGACCTACTTCCCCGAACCGTTCAGGCCGTTGGCGACGGATGCCTTCAAGGGCATCGACCACATCTCGGTGCAGGACCGGATCCGGGAACAGTTTCCCGCCGGCGACGCCCGGGACATCCTCGAATCCTTCTGGACCTTGAACTTCAACGGCCCCCTGGAGGACGCGGCACTGACCCAGGCGCTGCGCTGGGTGGCCCTGACCAACGGTGACTGGGCCGTCAACTTCGAAGCCTGCGCCACGTACAAGATCCAGGGCGGAACCGCCGCGCTCGCCGGGGCCATCCTTGAGGACTCCCGTGCCGTCGTCGACTACGGCTTTACTGTCGCAGGCATGACGGACGACGGCGGGAGCGTCACCCTGCGGAGCGCGGACGGCCGGGCCATCAGCGCCAGGGCCGCCATTGTCACGGTCCCCCTTCCCGTCCTGGGAACCATCGACTTCCAGCCGCCGCTGCCGCCGGTCAAGACGGAAGCCGCGAAGCGCGGACAGGTGTCCAGTGGCGTGAAGGTGTGGATCCGGCTGCGGGGTGAGCACGCGCCGTTCGTGGCGTTGGGCAAGGCGGACTGGCCGTTGAACTTCTTCCAGGTGGAGTACACGCTCGACGGCGACACGATCGTCGTCGGCTTCGGCCCCGACGCAACAAGAATCGATGCGTCAGACGCAGCGGCAGTCCAGGAGCAGCTGGCCCGGCTGGTGCCCGGCGTTGACGTGCTGGACGTGGCTACCCATGACTGGGTGGCGGACCCGCTGGCGGGAGAGACCTGGCCGATGCACCGGACGGGTTTCCTCGGCAACCACCTGGCCGCGATGCAGTCCGGGCACGGCAACGTGCTTTTTGCCGGCTCCGATATTGCCAACGGCTGGGGCGGCTTCATCGACGGTGCCATTGAGAGCGGCATGGAAGCGGCGCAGGCCGCCGCGTCGCTGCTTGGCCCCCGCTCCGCCGCCCGCCCGGCCGCCCAGGAACCAGTCCCGCAAAACCCTGCACTGCGCTGACAAACAACAACTCGTCGCTGGTGGACAAAGGGGTTCGGTGCCCCGCTGCCAAGCTGGATTCCACAGCAATTTTCCCGAACTCATGACCGTTAAGAAGGATCAAATGAGTATTTCGAATTCCGAGCCCCGGACCACTGACGCTCCGGCCAAGGAGCATTCAACGGCACTGCGCGCCGGCAGCATCGGCGTCCTGGGCATCCTCTTCTTCGTCCTGTCGGCACAGGCACCCCTCACCGGGATCGTGGGCGCCTCGCCGCTGGCCGCAGCGCTCGGCAACGGTGCCGGCGCACCCGGCGCGTACCTGATCGTGGGCATTGTCATCGTGATCTTCGCCGTCGGATTTGTGGCGATGAGCCGCAAAATCCAGGCCAACGGCGCCTTCTACGCCTACGTCACCGCAGCGTTCGGCAGGAAAACCGGCGCCGGCGCCGCCTGGCTGGCCCTCCTGGCCTACAACACCGTCCAAGCCGCAATGTACGGGCTCTATGGTGCTGCGTTCTCGGGCCTGCTCGCCTCGATTGGGCTGGAGGTTCCGTGGTGGCTGCTTGCCCTGGCCACCATGGCCGGCGTCCAGGTGCTGGGCTCCCTGAACATCGAACTCGGTGCCCGCGTGCTGGCCCTGCTGGTGGGACTCGAGGTGGCCATCCTGCTGCTGTTCGGCTTCACCGTCCTGCTCCACGGCGGCGGCCCGGAAGGCATCAGCGTAGCCGCGTCCTTCTCGCCCGAGGCCATAGGGGCCGGAGCGCCGGGCGTGGCCATCATGTTCGCCGTGGCTTCCATGTTCGGTTTCGAATCCACGGCCATCTATTCGGCCGAGGCCAAGGACCCGCACCGCACGGTGGCCCGGGCCACCTACCTGTCCGTGGGCGTCATCTCAGTCTTCTTCTCCTTCATCTCCTGGATGCTGGTCAGTTACTACGGCCCGTCCCGGGTCATGGACGCGGCCGGGGCAGCCCTCGAATCCGGCGACGCCACGTCCTTCGTGCTCGGTCCCATGGTGGAGCTGTTCGGCCCATGGGCGGGCGTGGTGGCAGGCATCCTGCTGGTCACCTCGTTGCTCGCCGGCATCATCGCCTTCCATAACGGCATCAACCGCTACCTGCACTCCCTGGCCCTGCGCGGTTCCATGCCCGCCGTGCTGGCCCGGACCAACCGCCACCGCGCCCCTGCCTTTGCCGCCTGGATCCAGACCGCCACCGCCGTCGTCCTGGTGCTTCCCTTCGCCATCCTGGCCCTGGACCCGGTCCTGACCCTCTTCTCCTGGTTCAGCGGCCTGGCCGTGGCGGCACTGCTGGTGCTCTACATGCTGTGCTCGGTGGCGGTGGTCAGCTTCTTCCGCCGCGAACGTGCGGGGGCGCAGCTGTGGCAGACCCGGATCGCCCCCGTCCTGGCAACGGTGCTGCTCGCCTGGGTCCTGTTCCTTGTGGTCAGCAATTTCACGGCCCTCATTGGCGGCAGCGCGGAAACAGCAACCGCCCTGCTCGCCGCGGTCCCCGTGGTCTTCCTGGCCGGGGTGCTGGTGGAATCCGCCATCGAGCGCCGCCACCACGCCGCCACCCTGGGACACGCGCTTACCTAGGGCTGACGGCTTCCCCCATACTGGCCCGGCGCGGACCGCAATGTCCGCGCCGGGCCAGGACGCGTGCTGCAACGAAAACCCCGGCCAGGAAGGCGGCTGCCAGCCATGCCGCCCAGTCGCTGCGGGGCCACACGCCGGACAGGCCCAGGAACGCCGGAAAGGTTGCCGTGACCTGGCTGGCCAGGACCAGGGCCCAGCCGGTGAACGGCTCCAACCGCACCGCGCCGAATGCGGCCGAGGCGAACAACAGCCCCCACAGAACTGACCAGCACACCCAGAGCACCGCGAGCAGCGGATCCGTCCCGATCCACGCGCCCGCCAGCAGCAAGCCGAAAAACGCCACCATGCCGCAGAACCAGCCCAGGCCCTTCGAACCCAGGGCCAACAAAACATCCAGTCCGGCATAGGCGTACGTCAGCCCGAACAGGAACATGCCGGCGGCCGTCAAGAGGTGTTCAGTGCCGGTATTGCCGGTGGAAAGATGGACGACGCCGAGCACCAGCTGGGTGCCGCCGAGCAGCAGGCTGAAGGTGGCGGCGTCGCGGCGGGGGAGACGCCCCAGCGTCGCCAGCCCATTGACCAGCAGCGCGGCACCGGAGAGAAGCAGGCAAATGAAGGGCATCAGCGCGTCTCCGGTGTGCAGGAGGGATGCGCCAAAACTATCGCAATGTGGAATATCTGTGTCACATTACGGAGATTAGCCGAACCTGACCCACCCGCCTACTGCTCCCCGGTCGTAATCCGATAAGTTGAAGAGTAAACCTATGGGGCGACGTTGCTTTTGCGCTGTCCCTCGTTTCGGCTCAGAGGTAAGGAACAGTTCATGGACGCACGGCTCGAAGCCATCAAGGACACCGTCCTCGCGCGGAATCCCGGTGAAGCGGAGTTCCACCAGGCAGTGGTGGAGGTTTTCGAAAGCCTTGGCCCGGTCCACGACAGGCACCCGGAATTCCTCGAGGCTGCCATCCTGGAACGCCTTTGCGAGCCCGAACGCCAGATCATCTTCCGTGTGCCGTGGACGGACGACTCCGGACGCGTCCAAATCAACCGCGGCTTCCGGGTGGAGTTCAACTCCGCGCTGGGCCCGTACAAGGGCGGACTGCGCTTCCACCCGTCCGTCTACCTGGGCATCGTCAAATTCCTCGGCTTCGAGCAGATCTTCAAGAATGCCCTGACCGGCATGCCCATCGGCGGCGGCAAGGGCGGTTCCGACTTCGATCCCCGCGGCCGCAGCGATGCCGAAGTCATGCGGTTCTGCCAGTCCTTCATGACCGAGCTCTACCGCCACATCGGCGAATACACGGACGTCCCGGCCGGCGACATCGGCGTGGGCGGCCGCGAGATCGGCTACCTCTTCGGCCAGTACAAGCGCATCACCAACCGCTACGAATCCGGCGTGCTCACCGGCAAGGGCATCTCCTGGGGCGGCTCCCTCGTCCGGCCCGAGGCTACCGGATTCGGCACCGTCATCTTCACCCAGGAAATGCTGAAAACCAGGGGCACGTCCTTTGACGGCCAGCGCGTGGTGGTGTCGGGCTCCGGCAACGTGGCCATCAACGCCATCGCCAAAGCCCAGGCCCTCGGTGCAGCGGTGGTGGCCTGTTCCGACTCGTCAGGCTACGTGGTGGACGAGGCAGGCATCGACGTCGCGCTCCTCCGTGAGGTGAAGGAAGTGCAGCGCGGCCGCCTGAAGGATTACGCCGAACGCCGGGGCGGCGTTACCTACGTGGACGGCGGTTCGGTGTGGGACGTCGACGCCACGGTGGCACTTCCCTGCGCCACGCAGAACGAGCTCGACGGCGCCGCTGCCGCCCGCCTGATCCGCAACGGCCTGGTTGCCGTCGGAGAGGGCGCCAACATGCCCTCCACGCGTGACGCTGTTGCGGTGTTCCAGGAGGCGGGCGTCCTCTTCGGGCCGGGCAAGGCCGCCAACGCCGGCGGCGTGGCAACCTCGGCCCTGGAAATGCAGCAGAACGCCAGTCGTGATTCGTGGTCCTTCGAGCACACGGAGGAGCGGCTCACGGAGATCATGGTTGGCATCCACGACCGCTGCGCCGCCACCGCCGAGGAGTACGGCGAACCCGGCAACTACGTGCTCGGCGCCAACATCGGCGGGTTCGTCAAGGTGGCCGATGCCATGCTGGCCCAGGGGCTGATCTAGGAAACGCAGCCGGGTTCAGCCCCGGCGCCATTCGGTGGGTGAAACACCAAAGGCATCCCGGAACGTGCGGCTGAAATGGGCGGCATCCAGGAAGCCCCAGCGGGCAGCCACCGTGCCAACGGATTGCCCGGCGTGCAGCGGGTCGCGGAGGTCGCGGCGTGCGCCTTCGAGCCGCTGCGTCCGGATCCAGCTGGCTACGGTGGTCCCCGACTCGTGGAAGACGTTGTGCAGGTGCCGGGTGGAGATGAAGTGCGCGGCGGCGATGCTTGCCGGTGACATCAGGGGATCGGCCAGGTTGGCCTCGATGTACTCGCGGACCGAGACCGCCAGCAGTGCCTGCGGCTTCATGCGGTCCGGCGTGATGTCCATTTCCGCGTGCAGCATGGTGGACACCAGGTCCAAAGCGTTGGTGGCGAGCCGCGCTCCGCTGGGGCCGTTCAGGACGTCCAGGTTCGCCGACAGTTCGCGAATGAACTGGCCCACGATTCCGCTGAGGCCACCGCTGCCCATGCGCACCGCGGCGAGCTGCCCCACGTAGTCCACGGGCAGGGAGAGGGCGTCGCAGGGAAACATCAGGACCATGATCCTGGTGCTGTCCTCGAAGGCAAGGGTGTAGGGCCGGTTGGTGTCATAGATTGCCAGGTCGCCGGGCTGCAGGACGGCTTCGCGGTTGTCCTGGATCAGCAGGCCCGTGCCTTCCAGCTGCAGGTTCAGCTTGAAATAGCGCTCATGGGCCTGGGCGATCAGCGCGGGGGTGCGGTGGACCTCGTGGGAGGTGGCGGTCACTTCCACGATGGACATCCGGTCCAACACCCGGGAGCGCATGCGGCCCTGGAAGCCCTCCACGTCCGCCGTCCGCGCGGTGAGGGGCACGAAGGATTCGGCCACCAGGTGTTTCCAGTGGTCGAACGACGTGGCAACGCTGGAGTTGAGGTCCTGGCGTGGGGTCCGGGCAGTTGCCCCGGTTGCTGCAGCTGCTGGCATGATGTTCCTCGCGACGGATGGCCACTTCACGTTCCCCCGGGTTGTGTCCTGCGACACAGTCCCTTCAGGTTAGCGGCGCACCGGTCTTTTTTCAACGGTTGGCGAAAATAAGAAGAATTGCCTTTCCAGCCGCAGCCCAGCCTCGCGTGCCATGATCGGGCCATGAAGTCCATGACGGCTACCGGCGACCACCACCGCAACTTCAATTCCCGTGCCCACCATTCCCGGCTCCGCCTGCTGGTGATGCTCGCCGTCGGCCTGGTGGCGGCGCTTGCGGTTGGCACGTTTGGCACCTGGACGTATGCCCCGGCCCTCGGCTGGGCCGCCGCCTCGGCCACCTACCTCGTCTGGGTCTGGAGCGTGATCGGACGCCTGGGCCCTGCAGCCACCGCTGCGCATGCGCGGCGGGAGGATCCGGGCAGGGTCTTCTCGGACGCGCTGGTCCTGGGCGCCACCGTGGCCAGCTTTGCGGGCGTCGCCCTGATTTTGCTCGATGCCTCCAGTGAGCAGGGCGGAGCCAAGGACGCCACCGTGGCCATGGCGCTGGGCAGCATTGCCCTGTCATGGTTCCTGGTCCACACCCTGTTCACCCTCCGCTATGCAGCCATCTACTACCGCGACGGAACGGGAGTGGATTTCAATGAGGAAAGCCAGCCCAAATACTCGGATTTTGCCTACCTGGCCTTCACTGTGGGCATGACATTCCAGGTATCGGACACCGACCTGAAGACCACGGCCATCCGTTCCACGGTCCTGCGCCAGGCGCTGCTGTCCTACCTGCTGGGTGCCATCGTCCTGGCCACCACCATCAACCTGGTGTCGGGGCTGATCCACTAAGCGGGCCTATTCTGG
This sequence comes from Arthrobacter sp. 8AJ, assembly GCF_902506025.1. Lineage (NCBI taxonomy): Bacteria > Bacillati > Actinomycetota > Actinomycetes > Micrococcales > Micrococcaceae > Arthrobacter > Arthrobacter sp. 8AJ. Next base: position 622,618 of record NZ_LR733289.1, read on the forward strand.
GCCCATGGCTGAGATAAGAGTTAACTGGCACCGGCGGCACAAAGAAGGCCTCAGTACGGGCGACAAAGCTGCTGACGCCCTTCGGAACGGCATGGGCAGCTGGCCTTTTGTGGGGATGTTCCTGGGTTTCATGGGGCTGTGGGCCCTGGTGAATTCCTATGTCCTCGCCACCGACGCTTGGGACCCTTACCCCTACATCCTGCTGAACCTTTTCCTGTCCATGCTGGCCGGACTGCAGGGCGCCATCCTGCTCATTGCAGCCAAGCGCCAGGACGCTATTGCCTCGGCCATGGCGCAGCATGATTACGAAACTGACGTCCGGGCCGCGGCGCAGATCGAGATGCTCATGAACATGAACGCCGAGCAGTTGAAGCTGCTGCAGGAACTGCGGGACATGCGGGACCGGCCCTGAAAACGCCAATGGGTGCAACTCCGGCTGGAGTTGCACCCATTATGCGAGTGTCCGCTAGTCCTTCTTGAAGGCATCCTTGACGTGCTCGCCGGCCTGCTTGAGGTCCGACTTTGCCTGGTCCGTCTGGCCTTCAGCCTTCAGGCTCTCGTCGCCCGTGGCGTTTCCGGCAGCTTCCTTGCCCTTGCCGCCGAGCTTCTCTGCAGCGTTGCCGATCTTGTCATCCAAACCCATGGAGATGCTCCTTACAGTTCGTGCTCGCTCCGGCATCCGCCAGAACCTGACCCCTCAATAGTAAGCATACTTTCGAGTTTGGCGCTCATTTCCGGTCGGGAATTTTGCCCAGGAGGGAAAGGTACCCCTCGAGTTGGGCCGCGTGGCCAAAGTCTGTTTGGCCGTCCGGTGCAAGGGCTGCCTCGATCTGGGCCCCCAGCAGCATGTTCAGCAGCTGCCCGGCAAGGATGGGATCGTCGACGGCGGCACGGACGTCGCCGCTGTCCCTCGCCTCTGACAGGAAACGGCGGATTGCCACCAGCCACTCATTCATCGACTGCTGGTGGATCACCGCCTTCCGGGGGTCATTGATGGCCCTTTGCCAGAACGGGACCACGATGCGCGCCTCATTGACGCGCTCTTCATCGAGGGGGAGGACCTCAAGGCAAAAGGCCCTCAGCGCGTCCAGGCCCGTCCGCCCGGCCGTGACCTCCGCGATGCGCAGGTTGGTCCTGTTGAACACATGGCTGAAGGCGAATTCGAGCAGGGTGTCCTTGGTGGGGAAGTAGGGTTTCAGGGCGCCGTTGGCGAAGCCTGCCTCCGTGGCGATCTCCCGCATGGTGGCGCTCTCCAGGCCCTGACGGGCAATGATCCGCCAGGTGGCATCCACGAGTTCCAGGCGGCGCTCATCATGGTCAACTATCTTCGGCACCGCGGCCACTCCCCGGAAATATTTCGCTAAGACTCTTGTGAGCCATGTTACGGACGTTTATTCTCTACAACTATAGAAAATAAACCAGTGGCCGGCGACGGCCCGGACAAAGGCTCTTCCCATGACTCTTGCACCAACCGAAACCGCATCGGCCTTCCGCCTGGCAACGGCGGAGGAAATCCTCGATGTCCGCGCCATCCTGCAGTCTGAAGGCCACCTGGACCCGCGGCACCGCATCGCCTACCTTGGCCTGCTGGATCCGGCCCGGGGAACGGAACCACAGGCGGACCGGCGCTTCCGGGTCTTCATCCACGACGTCTCAGGGGCTGCGCCGCGGGACGTCGTGGTCTCCATTACCCAGCAAAAGGTGCTCTCCGCCGTCGAACTCGACACCGCGGTGACCGGCGAACTGCCGGTCCTGGAGGAGGAATTCGACGTGGTGGAAGCGCTCCTGGCCGCCGATGACCGCTGGCTGAAGGCGCTCGCCGACAGGGGCCTCGAGGTCGAAAAGGTCCGCGTTGCGCCGCTCTCGGCCGGCGTCTTCGAATACGGCGAGGAGAAAGGCCGCCGCATCCTCCGCGGCCTGGCGTTCGTGCAGGAATTCCCGGAGGACACCGCCTGGGCGCACCCGGTGGACGGGCTGGTGGCCTATGTGGACGTGGTCAGCAAGGAAGTCACCCAGGTCATCGACCTCGGCGTGATGCCCATCCCGGCAGAGCACGGCAACTACACCGATCCGGAACTGACCGGGCCTGTCCGCGCCACCCAGAAGCCCATCAGCATCACCCAGCCGGAAGGGCCCAGCTTCACCGTCACCGGCGGCAACCATGTGGAATGGGAGAAGTGGAGCGTTGACGTCGGCTTCGATGTCCGGGAAGGGGTGGTCCTGCACAACCTGGCCTTCCAGGACGGCGGCCGGAAGCGGCAGATCATCAACCGTGCGTCCATTGCCGAAATGGTGGTGCCCTACGGCGACCCCTCGCCCATCCGGTCCTGGCAGAACTATTTCGACACCGGCGAATACCTGGTGGGCCAGTACGCCAACTCGCTGGAACTTGGCTGCGACTGCCTGGGCGAGATCACCTACCTCAGCCCGGTCATCAGCGACGCGTTCGGCAACCCGCGGGAAATCCGCAACGGCATCTGCATGCACGAGGAGGACTGGAGCATCCTCTCCAAGCACTCCGACCTCTGGAGCGGCGTCACCTACACCCGCCGCAACCGCCGCCTGGTCATCTCCTTCTTCACCACCATCGGCAACTACGACTACGGCTTCTACTGGTACCTCTACCTGGACGGCACCATCGAATTCGAGGCCAAAGCCACCGGCATCGTCTTCACCTCCGCATTCCCGGAAGGCGGCTCGGACAACATCTCCCAGCTGGCGCCCGGCCTGGGCGCACCCTTCCACCAGCACCTCTTCAGCGCCCGGCTGGACATGGCCATCGACGGTTTCACCAACCGGGTGGAGGAAGAGGACGTGGTCCGCCAGGCGATGGGGCCGGGCAACGAACGCGGCAACGCCTTCTCCCGCAAGCGCACCCTCCTGGCCCGCGAATCCGAAGGCGTCCGGGAGGCCGACGCCCGCGCCGGCCGGACCTGGATCATCTCCAACCCGGAATCCCGCAACCGGCTGGGGGAGCCCGTGGGCTACAAACTGCACTCCCACAACCAGCCCACGCTGCTCGCGGACCCGGACTCCTCCATCGCCCGCCGCGCCGCCTTTGCCACCAAGGACCTGTGGGTCACCCGGTACGCCGAGGACGAGAAGTACCCCACGGGCGACTTCGTGAACCAGCACGCCGGCGGCGCGGGCCTGCCGGCCTACGTTGCGCAGGACCGGGACATCGACGGCCAGGACATCGTCGTCTGGCACACCTTCGGCCTGACCCACTTCCCCCGGGTGGAGGACTGGCCCATCATGCCCGTGGACACCGTCGGCTTCAAGCTGCGTCCCGAGGGCTTTTTCGACCGCAGCCCCGTTCTGGACGTTCCCGCCAACCCGAACCAGCAGGCGTCCTCCTGCCACACCGAGGGCGGCAGCGGTGGCTGCCACTAGCCTCGTCCCCGCCACGGCAGGGCGTCCGACGGCGGCGGGGCGGCTGCGTGCCAACGGTCCCGTCCTGCATCCCCGCGTCGTCGCCGTGGCCACCGCCGGTTCCTGCGTTGCCCACGTGGGACTGGCGGCGTCGGGACACCACGGCGCATGGCTCAGCGTCCTGATGCTGGCACTCGCCGCCGTCTGCGTTCCCTGCACGGTCCATATCTGGCGGCACAGCCGGGTGGCCGCACTGCACCAGGTCACCGCTGCGGCCGTGGCGATGGCCGCCCTGCACGCCGTCCTGCTGCTGGCCGCCGGTGGTGCCGGGCACGCCCATGGCCGCCAGCCGTCGTCGTCCGCTGTTGGTGGTTCGGGCAGCACGGACCTGCTGCTGGTTGTTGCCCTGGAACTGGGGACGGCGCTCCTCGCTGCAACCCTGGTGGCCCGGCTGCGGCGCCTGCGCCGGTAGGGTTTCGGGGCTCAGCCGGCCGGGACGCCGAGCGGGCGGGCGACGTGCAGCTGTTCGTGGTCAACGAGCCACTGGATGGATTCGAAGATGGCCTGCTCCGGTTCGTACCGCGGCGCGTAGCCGAGCACGGAGGCCGCTTTTTCGATGCTGAAGCACTGGCTGCGGTAAAGGTGGTTCCAGCTCGCATCCGCGTGCTCGCGGGAGGTGTTCTCCCGGAAGCGGTCCCAGGGAACCGTCTCCAGTACAGCCGCGTGCCCGAACCAGGCGGCGGCGATGTCCGCATAACCGCGGACCGTCAGCGCCGTGGGGGCAACGATATTGAAGTCCTCACCGGTGGCTGCCTCCCGCCGGGCCATCGCCTTCTCGAACGCCTGAGCCACGTCATCGGCGTGCACATGGTGCATCAGCTCCGTGCCGCTGCCGGGAATCCGGAGGGGCTGGCCTGCAGAGATCGTCTGCCAGACGGCGGGATCAAGGTTTCCCAGCGGACCAACCGGCTGCCACCCCGGCCCGACAATGTGGCCGGGGTGCAGTGACGTGGTGGCCAGCCCGCCGCTGGCGGTTTCCTCCTGCAGCATCAGGGCAATCCTGTTTTTCTGGACGCCGTATTCGCCAAAAGGCGGTGCGGCTGAATCCGATCCCTCCCTGATGGGCAGCTTCAGGCTCTGCCCGTACCGCCAGACGGAGCCGCAGTGCAGCAGGTGCCCCACCTCGCCCCGCAGCCGCTGCACCAGCGCAGCCGCCGATTCGAGGGTGAAGCAGACCAGGTCCACCACGACGTCCGGCTTGAGGGCGGCCACCCGGTCAGGGAAGGTTCCGTCCTGGTCCTCTGCCTGCCGGTCCGCGGTGACGTGCTGCACCTGCTGCCACTCCGGTGCCTCTGTGTACGGCTTGCTGGTGCCGCGGCTGATGTTGGTGACCTCGTGGCCGGCTTGGACCAGCCGGGGGACCAGGAACGAACCGATGTGGCCGCTGCCGCCGATGACGGTGACTTTCATTGCTCTCCGATCGTTGCGTTCCCTCCACGGTAGGGCCGCGGCACCAGGAAAGGGAGGCCCTGCCGGACCTCCCTTTCCTGGCGATAGGGGTGGACCCAAGGGTCAGGCAGGCTTGGCGTACTCTGCCGCGCTCATGACCTCGTAGCCAACAAACGTCTCATCGCCCTCCACCCAGGCGTCGTGGCCGGCCGGGATGGAGTAGGCGTCACCGGACTGGATGGTCATGCCGGTTCCGTTGTCCAGCTGGACGGTCAGGGTGCCGGAGGTGCAAAAACCAAGGTGATTGTTCTGGCAGCTGTCCGTATGGACAACCGTCTTGACGGTTTCTGACCAGCGCCAGCCGGGCTCAAACGTGAACCGGCCCAGGGTGGCGCCACCAATGTTCACCACGTCTACTTGCGTCTTGGGCGGACGGCGCTTTTCGTCCGGTTGGTCAAATGATTTGGACTCCAGGTCCTTCACCGTTACTGCGGGCATTGCTGGCTCCTTCGTAAGGAGTGGTTATTGAGTTCGTCCGGGGCTGTGCGCGGCCGGGATCGGGGCCGGCAGGGCGGGATGTGCCCCGTCCAGAGCCTGCCGGTCCCATGGATCAACGCTCTCAATCTGCTCCTGCGCGCAGCCCGTGTCAATGACGGTTTTCCGCCTGGAACCACTCCCGCCCGGGGTTGGTCACCGAGGGGGCGGAACGGTCAATCCCGGGCTGTGCAGCCCACCGCACCCCGTTGGCCAGGACCCGCTGGACCTGCGGATGGTGGTACACCGGGTACTCCTGGTCGCCGGGGCTGAAGTAGAAGATGCGGCCCTTGCCGCGGGTGAAGGTCACGCCGGAGCGGAACACCTCGCCGCCGGCAAAGGAGCTGATGAAGATCAGGTCGTCCGGGTCCGGGATGTCGAACAATTCGCCGTACATCTCCTGCTCCGGAATGACGATGGGACTCTCCACGCCCTCCGCGATGGGATGGGAGGGCTTGACGGTCCACACCAGCTCCCGCTGGCCGTCATTCCGCCAGGCCAGCGAACAGCTGGTGCCGAGCAGTTTGGTGAAGATCTTCGCGAAGTGCCCCGAGTGGAGCACGATCAGCCCCATACCGCCCAGCACATGCCGGTGGACGCGTTCGACGACGGCGTCCCCCACCCCGGCGTGCGCGATGTGGCCCCACCACAACAGGACGTCCGTCTCCGCGAGCACCTCCTCGGCAAGGCCGTGGTCGGGATCCGTGGCCAGGACCGCCGTCGTGATGTCCGCCTCCGGAAGGTGGGAGCGCAGGCCCGCGGCGATGGCTCCGTGGATGCCGTCCGGGTAGATCTCCCCGATGTGGGACGGCTCGTTGTTGGCTTCGTGGACGCCTTCGTTCCACACCAGGATCCGGAGTTTGCCGTCCATCAGAGCCGAACCTCCCTCTGCTCGCGTGCGGACTGGTAGCACGCGTCGATGACCTGGGCGCGGTACAGCGCCAGGGATCCGTCATGGTTGGCCCATACGTGCCCGCCGCCCCGCACGGCGGTGACGAAATCCTCCACCACAGCATCGTGCGCGCGGCCCGGCAGGACCGGGGGCAGGTAGTCCGCGGACCCGCCGTCCTTGTCCGTGAACACCCGCAGCCGGCCCACCGGCGGGAACGGCGCCCCGTGCACCCTGAGCTCGGCGCCGCCGTCGGTCCCGTACACCGTGAAGTCCAGCTGGTCATCGGTTTCCCGGTAGGCTGCCCAGCTGGCCTCGACCAGCAGGGTCGCGCCGCCCTCCAGCCGGAGGAACGCCGTCGCGAAGTCCTCCACTTCGAAGGCGTGGCTGGTGGCGTGGGCGGAGAACCGGCTGCCGCCGCCCCGGCCCTGCGGCCCCAGTTCGGCATGGGTGGCCGCGGAGACCGCCACCACCTTGGGCTCGCCGAGGAGGTACAGGGCGAAGTCGAGCACATGGACGCCGATGTCCGCCAAGGGCCCGCCGCCGGCGAGCTCCGGGTTGGTGAACCAGCTGCCCAGCGTGGGAATGCCCGCGCGCCGCAGCCATGACGCCTTCGCGTAGTAGGGCCTGCCCAGGCCGCCGTGGTCGATGACCTCCTTGAGCGCCTTGATGTCGCCGCGCCGGCGGTGGTTGAAGGCGACGTCCAGGACGCGGCCGGCCTTGCGGGCGGCGTCCACCATGGCCTGGCCTTCCGCGGCGTTGCGGGCGATGGGCTTTTCGCTCAGGACGTGGATACCCCGTTCCAGGGCGGCGATGGAGATCGGGGCGTGCAGGAAGGTGGGTACTGCCACGCTGACTGCGTCCAGGCCGCCGTGGTCCAGCATGTCCTGCCAGTCGGCGAAGGCGTTCGGAATGGCGTATTCGGCCTGCAGGGAGTCCCGGAGGTCCTGCTCCATCCCTGCCACCGAGACGATCCTTACTCCGTCCAGCGCCGAGTAGGCCTTGAGGTGCTGCTGGCCGGCCCAGCCAATGCCCACCACCCCCACTCGTAAATCCGTCGGCGGCATGGGGGAGGGATGCGTGCTGTTCAAGGGCTGGCTCCTTCGGGGGTGGCTTGCTGCCCGGTTCCCCTCAGCCTAGTACCGCAGCCTGCCCCGGAGCTGGTGCCGGGGCCCCGTCTGGCCCCGGCCGCTTTCGCCCCGGAGGTATACGACGGCGTCACGCAGCGCCCGCTTTTGGCGCGCCCGGGTGCCGTGTTCCCCGCAAACCCGGGCCGCCGCCGTCGTGCCCTGGCCAAAAGCGTGCCCTGCGTGACGGGCGCCGACGGGCTGGCCCATCGAAACATGCATTTAACCTTCCGGTCCGACGCCCGAAATACGGGTTTGGATACTCTGGTGCAACCAGGTTTACTGATAGCTAACGCCAACCCTGACAGGAATGTTTCGATGACCAGTGTCGCAACCCCTGCTGTAACCCCCGCTGCCGGCCTCCCCGGCCAGGTTCCGCCAGCCCTGGCGGAACGCATTTCCCTGGCGGACATTGCCCGCGCCCATGACGTCCGCTTCCTCCTGGCCACGTTCGTGGACATGACCGGCAAGCCCTGCGCCAAGCTCGTCCCGGTGGAAGCCGCTGACGAACTCGAAGCGGGTGCTATGGGTTTCGCCGGCTACGCGGCCGGCCTCATCGGCCAGAAACCCCAGGACGGGGACCTCATCGCCGTCCCGGACCTTGCCTCCTTCACCCCCGTCCCCTTCATCAAGGAAGGGCTGGCCATCATCCACTGCGACCCGCATGTCGACGGCAAGCCCTGGCCCTACGCCCCGCGCGTCATCCTCAAGAACGCCCTGGCCCGCCTGGCTGACCGGGGCATGCAGGCCAAGGTGGGCGCCGAGGTGGAGTACTTCCTGGTGAACAGGAACGACGACGGGACGCTGAGCACCGCCGACGCCCGCGACGATTCGCCCCGCCCCTGCTACGACGCCCGCGGCGTGACCCGGATGTACGAGCACCTCACGTCCATCAGCGACGCGATGAACTCGCTCGGCTGGGGTAACTACGCCAACGACCACGAGGATGCCGCCGGGCAGTTCGAGCAGAACTTCACCTACGCCGATGCCCTCACCACCGCCGACCGGGTGGTCTCCCTCCGCTACATCCTGAACATCCTGGCGGAGCAGCGCGGCATGACCGCCACGTTCATGCCCAAGCCGTTCACGGACCGCACCGGGACCGGCCTGCACTTCCACCTCTCGCTGTGGTCGGGTGCGGAGGCGCTGTTCCCGGGGGACGACGGAAACGCGGACGACGGCGGACGCGGCCTTGGGCTGTCCGGCCTCGCGTATTCCTTCATCGCCGGCATCCTGGACCACGCCCCCGCGCTGCAGGCCTTCCTCGCCCCCACGGTCAACTCCTACAAGCGCACCGGCGCCACCACCAGTTCCTCCGGCGCCACCTGGTCCCCGCGGAAGGCCTCCTACGGCGGCAACGACCGGACCCACATGATCCGCGTGCCGGACAACAAAAGGATCGAACTCCGCTCCGGGGACGGTTCCGCCAACCCGTACCTCGCCGTCGCCACCGCCATCGCCGCAGGGCTGGACGGCGTGGAGAAGTCCCTCGACCCGGGCACGCCATCCGGGCCGGGGGAGTCCAAGGCGGACGCCCATTTGCTGCCCGCCACCCTGCTCCACGCCGTGGAAGCGCTCCGGAGGGACCCCGTGATCCTCGCCGGCCTGAGCGGAGATCCGGAGATCGGAACTTACTACGCAAACGCCAAGGAAGAGGAGTTCCTCAGCTGGCACAACCAAGTCAGCGACTGGGAAATCCGGACCTACCTCACCTCGATCTAATCCCTACGAAGTAAAGGAATCCCACCATGTGCGGAATCGCCGCGCTGCAGCTGCGCAATCCCTCGCTGCACCCCCGGATGGGCAGCCTGCTGTCCTCCATGCTCTGCCAGATCGTGGACCGCGGCCCTGACTCCGCCGGCCTCGCCGTCTACAACACCCCCGGCCTGGTCTCCCCGGGCACGTCCACCCTGAGCCTGCTCGGCAGGGACCAGGGAATCACGACGGCGGCACTCACCTCGGGCTTGGAGGCTCTCCTCTCGTCTGACGCAGTACCCGCCGTGCAGGTGGTGGGTGACACGACCCTGGTGAGCGCCGCCGTCGGGACCGACCTGCTGGCCAAGGCCGTCACCGAAACCGTGCCCGGCTCCACCATCATCGGCCGCGGCGAACACGTGGCCGTGATGAAGAGCGTGGGCCACCCCATGGAGATCGCCGCCGACCACGGGCTGGAAGCCATGGCGGGCAGCCAGGGCCTGTCCCACACCCGGATGGCCACCGAATCGGCCGTCACCGCCGGCGGCTCGCACCCCTTCTCCGTGGCCGACGACCTCTGCCTGGTGCACAACGGGTCCTTCTCCAACCACGCCACCGTACGGCGCGATCTCAAGCGCGAAGGCGTGGTGTTCGATTCCGAGAACGACACCGAGGTGGGCGCACGCTACGTCGCCTCCCGGCTGCAGCAGGGGGACACCCTCGAGGAAGCCCTGGTGAACCTGGGCAAAGTCCTGGACGGCTTCTACACCCTGGTGGTCACCACCGCGGACAGCATGGCCGTGGTCCGCGACCCCATCGCCTGCAAGCCCGCCATCATCGCCGAAACGGACGACTACGTGGCCATGGCCTCCGAATACCGCGCCCTGGCGTCCCTGCCCGGCATCGAGAACGCCCGCATCTTTGAACCGGAACCCGGAAAGGTCTACACATGGTCACTCTGACAGCCCCCGAAACCCTGGAACCTGCAGCTACTGCTGAGGCACACGCCGTCGTCGACCTGTCCGGCGCCCCGGTCCGCGACCTGAACCAGGCACTCCACAACGCGGCCGACGGCCAGTCCTGGACTGTGACCAACCCCGGCGGCAAGCACAGCCTCGCCGTCGGCATTAACGCCGACGTCACCGTAACCATCGAAGGCCACGCCGGCTACTACGCCGCCGGGATGCACCAAAAGGGAACCGTGACCGTCACCGGCAACGCCGGCGTCGGAGTGGCCGAGAACATCATGTCCGGCACCGTGCATGTCAAGGGCGACGCCTCGCAGTCCGCGGCCGCCACCGGCCACGGCGGCCTTGTGGTCATCGACGGCAACGCCGGCGCCCGCTGCGGGATCTCCATGAAGGGCGTGGACATCGTGGTGGGCGGCAACATCGGCCACATGTCCGGGTTCATGGCGCAGGCCGGCCGGCTGGTGGTCTGCGGTGACGCCGGTGACGCCCTGGGTGACTCCATCTACGAGGCTCGCATCTACGTCAAGGGCACCGTGGCCTCCCTGGGCGCTGACTGCATCGAAAAGCCGCTGAAGGCCGAGCACCTGGCCGAACTCGCCGAACTGCTCTCCGCCGCCGGCCGCACCGACAACCCCGCTGACTTCAAGCGCTACGGCTCCGCCCGGAACCTCTACCACTTCCACGTCGACAACTCGACTGCCTACTAGGAGGCCCCCATGACCATCACCTCCCTTCCGGTTCCCGCCCAGGCACCCGCCGCAGCACCAGCAAACATTGACGAACTGGGCCTCCGCGAGTCCGCCACGTTCGACCGCGCCACCATCGCCGACATCCAGCGCGCCGCCGCCACCGGCGTCTACGACATCCGCGGCTGGGGCGCCAAGCGCAAGGTCCCGCACTTCGACGACCTGCTCTTCCTCGGCGCCTCCATGTCCCGCTACCCGCTGGAGGGCTACCGCGAAAAGTGCGATACCGACGTCGTCCTCGGCGACCGCCACGCCTCCCGGCCGCTGCACCTGGCCACCCCGGTGACCATCGCCGGCATGAGCTTCGGTGCACTCTCCGCCAACGCCAAGGAAGCGCTGGGCCGCGGCGCGTCCGAGGTGGGCACCTCCACCACCACGGGCGACGGCGGCATGACGCCTGAGGAGCGCGGCCAGTCCAAGCACCTGGTGTACCAGTACCTGCCGTCCCGCTACGGCATGAACCCGGACGACCTCCGCAAGGCCGACGCCATCGAGATCGTCCTGGGCCAGGGCGCCAAGCCCGGCGGCGGCGGCATGTTGCTGGGCCAGAAAATCACCGAACGCGTCGCCGGGATGCGCACCCTGCCGGTGGGCATCGACCAGCGCTCCGCCAGCCGCCACCCCGACTGGACCGGCCCGGACGACCTTGAAATCAAGATCGGCGAACTCCGCGAAATCACCGACTGGAAGACGCCCATTTACATCAAGGTGGGCGCCTCCCGGCCCTACTACGACACCGCGCTCGCCGTGAAGTCCGGTGCCGACGTGGTGGTGCTGGACGGCATGCAGGGCGGCACCGCTGCCACGCAGCAGGTGTTCATTGAAAACGTCGGCATCCCCACCCTCGCCGCCATCCCGCAGGCCGTCCAGGCACTGCAGGAACTCGGCATGCACCGCAAGGTCCAGCTCATCGTTTCCGGCGGCATCCGCACCGGCGCCGACGTCGCCAAGGCCATGGCCCTGGGGGCCGACGCCGTCGCCATCGGCACCGCGGCGCTGATCGCACTGGGCGACAACGACCCCCGCTACGCCGCCGAATACTCCGCCCTGGGCTCGGCCGCCGGGTTCTACGACGACTTCCAGGACGGCCGCGACCCCGCCGGCATCACCACCCAGGACCCGGAGCTCTCCTCCCGCCTGGACCCGGTGGCCGCCGGCCGCCGCCTGGCCAACTACCTCCGCGTCCTCACCATGGAAGCCCAGACCATCGCCCGGGCCTGCGGAAAATCGCACCTGCACAACCTGGAACCTGAGGACCTCGTGGCGCTGACTATCGAGGCCTCCGCCATGGCCCGCGTGCCGCTGGCCGGCACCAGCTGGATCCCCGGCGTGCAGGGAAGCTTCTGATGGCTGGACCTTCTTCCGACGCGTCGGATTATGTGGTGGTGGGCGCCGGCCTGGCCGGCGCCGCCACCGCGTGGCAGCTCGCAGCCCGCGGCCACCAGGTCACCCTGCTGGAACGCGACGTGCCCGCCGCCCACGACGGCAGCTCCCACGGCTCCGCCCGGATCTTCCGCTACGCCTACCCGGACCCGTTCTACACGCGGGCGGTGCTCGACTCCAAAGCGCTCTGGGACGGGCTCGCAACGGAAGCCGGCGCTGAGCTGATCACGCCGTTCGGCGCGGTGGACTACGGTCCAAAGCGCAATCCGGCCCTCCTCGCTGAGGTGCTTGCGGCCGCCGGCATCGACCACGAGCTGGTGTCCGCCGCCGAAGCCCGGGGCCGCTGGCCGCAGATCGCGTTCGACACCGAGGTCCTCTGGCACCCCGGCGCCGGCGTGATCGACGCTGAAACGTCAGTCAACGCCATGGTGGCGCTCGCGGTCCGGTACGGTGCAAAAGTCCTGACCGGCTGGAGCCTGGACCGGGTGGAACGGCTGGGCGGCGGCTACCGGCTGCACTCCTCCACAGGGGAAACGCTCGACGCCGGCAACGTCGTCATCAGCGCGGGCGGCTGGCTGCCACGGCTGCTGGAGTCCCTCCCGCTGCCGGCGGGCTTCCTGGCCGGCCTGCCCGACTTCACCGTCCGGCAGGAACAGGCCTTCCACTTCCGGTACCGGGAAGATTCCGGCTTTTCCGGCACCAACTGGCCCACCTTCATCCACAAGGCCGGCGACATCCAAACCTACGGGCTCCCCGGCGGCCGGGACGCCGGCTTCGCGGGCCAGAAGGTGGCCGAATACAACGGCGGCCCGGGCATCCCGTCGGCCGCCGAACAGACCGGAGTAGTGGACCCAGCCAACCGCGCCCGCGTGGTGGAGTACGTCCGCCGCTACCTGCCCGGACTGGACCCGGAACCCTACGCCGAAACCACTTGCCTCTTCACGAACACGCCCACCGAGGACTTCCTGATCGACAGGGCGGACAACCTCACCGTCGTCTCGCCCTGCTCAGGCCACGGGGCCAAATTCGCGCCGCTGATCGGACAGTGGGCCGCGGACCTGGCAACCGGAACCGGTGCCGTGCCTGACAGGTTCCGCAGCACCGCCTCATCGGCACTGACCACGTAGAACGGATTACCGTGACCCTTCCCCAGACAGCACCCGCGCCGCACGCGGTACCCGCCGAAACTGCCGGCGCACCTACTGTCGCAGGCCTCCTCAAGGAAATCTCCGACGTCGGACGTGACAGTGCCCGCGGCGGCTACTCACGCCCGGTGTTCTCCACCGCCGAATCGGACCTCCGCGCCTGGTTCATTGAGCAGGCCGGCCGGCGCGGACTGGATGTCCATACCGACGCCAACGGGATCATGTGGGCCTGGTGGGACACTGCGACGGGCGTGCGGAAGGACGCCGTGGCCACCGGCAGCCACCTCGATTCCGTCCCCGGCGGCGGCGAGTACGACGGCCCGCTGGGGGTCGCCTCGGCGCTGGTCGCCATCGACCTCCTCAAAGCCCGGAACTTCCGGCCGCGGCGGCCCCTGGCGCTCGCCGTCTTTCCGGAGGAGGAAGGCTCCCGGTTCGGCGTGGCCTGCCTTGGCTCGCGGCTCCTCACCGGCGGCCTGGACCCGGACAAGGCCCGCAACCTCCGCGACCCGGACGGCAACACCTACGCCGACGTCGCCGCCGCGAACAGACAGGACCCGCGGTTCATCGGCCCCGACTACAAGGCCCTGCAGCAGCTGGGGATGTTCGTGGAGCTGCACGTGGAGCAGGGGCGGGGGCTCATCGACCTGGACCGGCCGGTGGCGGTCGGCTCATCGATCCTGGGCCACGGCCGCTGGAAACTCAGCATCACGGGCGAAGGAAACCACGCCGGCACCACGCTCATGAAGGACCGGCATGACCCCATGGTCGCGGCGGCCAAGGTGGTGGTGTCCATCCGGAACACCGCCCGGAAGTACAAGGATGCCCGCGCCACGGTGGGCCGGGTCCAGCCCGTCCCCGGCGGTACCAACGTGATCGCCTCTCGGGTGGACCTGTGGATCGACGTCCGCCACCCCGAAGACTCAGTGACTGCGGCGCTGGTGGAGGCCATCGGGCTGAACGCCCAGGTCCTGGCCGCGGAGGAAGGCTGCTCGGCGACCCTCACCACGGAATCGCTGAGCCCCACCGTGCATTTCGACGGCGGCCTGCGGGACTGGCTGCAGGAACTGCTGCCCGGTGCGCCGGTGCTGGACACCGGGGCAGGCCACGACGCCGGCGTGCTGGCCGCACACCTGCCCACCGCCATGCTGTTCGTCCGGAACCCCACCGGCATCTCGCATTCGCCCGACGAACTCGTGGAGGACACCGACGCCGAAGCCGGCGCACAGGCCCTGGCGGACTCCCTGGCCGGGCTCCTGGGCGGGGCCCGCGTCCTTGGCTAGGGCCGCCGCCGTACGCCGGCTGTCCCGCGGCCCGCCTAAGATGGCAACCATGACCGAACAGGCCGGGGACCGCGGAGCAGACCATGACGGCGACCAGGTGGCCGGCCGGCTGGAGCAGGTCATCGCGGCCCAGGTGCGGCACTACCGCACCACGCAGGGCCTGTCCTCCGCCGAACTGGCAGCCCGGACCGGCATGTCCAAAGCCATGATCTCGCGGGTGGAAACCGCTACCACCTCCTGCTCACTCACCACCCTGCAGCGGCTGGCCGACGGACTGAACGTTCCCGTCACCGCACTGTTCCGCGGCGCGGACACGGACCGGGACGCCACCTTCACCAAGAGCGGCCAGGGGAGCCTGACAGTCCGCAGCGGCACCCAGCACGGCCACGAATACCGCGTGCTGGGCACCCTCAAAGGCCGTACCGATGCGTTGGAACCCACCCTGGTGACCCTCACGGACGCCAGTGACGTTTTCCCACTGTTCCAGCACCCGGGCACGGAGTTCATCTACATGCTCTCCGGGAAAATGGTGTACGGGCATGGCTCCTACGAGTACGCCATGGAGCCGGGGGACTCCCTGCTGCTCGACGGCGAAGGCCCGCACGGCCCCCTGGAACTGCTGGACCTGCCCATCAGGTTCCTGGCCATTTCCGCCAAGTAGTTGCCCCCGGTACTGCTGCGCGCCGGGTGACAGCTGAAACTCACGTGCAATTGGCTGAAACCACCATTTAACACAGCCGAAACCTACCCAAAAATAGCCGCCATACATTGGTATCAGACGGCAAAAGCCGCCCCTCCGCCGGCCGCGGTTTCTCCACCCGCGTCCCACTTGTCGGAACGGCTCTGACGGCAACTTACCGTTCTTTTCGCATCTTGAAAGGGGTTTTCCCATGGACTCGGGAAATGTCGCTTGGATTTTGGCCAGCTCGGCGCTGGTATGCATGATGATTCCCGCCCTGGCCCTATTTTACGGGGGCATGGTGGGGTCCCGCCGGATCCTGAACATGATGATGATGTGCTTCGGCGGCGCCAGCCTGGTGGCCGTGCTCTGGGCACTGTTCGGTTACTCGATGGCCTTCGGAAACTCCGTGGGCGGACTGGGACTCATCGGTGACGTCACCGAGTTCCCGGGCATGGGGCAGCTGCTGGCCAAGGACGATTCCGCGTCCATCCCGGTCATCCTGTTCGCAGCGTTCCAGCTGTTCTTCGCCTGCGTCACCACCGCACTCGTTGCCGGTGCCGCCGCAGGCCGGATGAAGTTTGGCGCCTGGATGCTGTTCGCCGGCATCTGGGCCACGGTGGTCTACTTCCCCATCGCGCACTGGGTGTTCGCGTTCGACTCCGCTGACGGCAGCACCGTTGGCGGCTGGATCGCCAACGGCATCAAGGCCATCGACTTCGCCGGCGGCACCGCGGTCCACATGAACGCCGGCGCCGCAGCACTGGCACTGGCACTGGTCCTGGGCAAGAGCTCCGGCTGGCCCAAGGTGGAACACGCCAAGCCGCACAGCCGGCCACTGGTGCTGGTGGGCGCGGGCCTGCTGTGGGTTGGCTGGTTCGGCTTCAACGCCGGCTCCGCCCTCTCCGCCGGCCAGTCGGCGTCGGTGGTTTTCCTGAACACCGCCGTAGCCGCCTCCACCGGGCTGCTTGCCTGGGCCCTCGTTGAGCGGGTCCGGCACGGTGCGGCCACCAGCATGGGCGCCGCCTCAGGCCTCATCGCCGCGCTGGTAGCCATCACTCCCGCCTGTGGCGCCGTCAGCCCGCTCGGCGCACTGGCCATCGGCGCCATCGCCGGGGCCGTCTGCTCGCTGGCCATCGAATGGAAGTTCCGCCTGGGCTTCGACGATTCCCTCGACGTCGTCGGCGTCCACCTGGTGGGCGGCATCCTGGGCACGCTGCTGATCGGTCTCTTCGCCACGGACAAGGCCCCGAACGGCGTCAGCGGCCTCTTCTACGGCGGCGGCTTCGAACTGCTGGGCGTCCAGGCCCTCGCCACCGTCACGGTGCTGGCCTACTCCTTCGGCGTCACCTGGATCCTGGCGAAGATCCTGGACAAGACCATGGGCGGCCTGCGCATCAAGCCCGAGGACGAACTGCGCGGCATCGACCTCGCGGCCCACTCGGAGCTGGCCTACCTGATGGATGAAGATCCCGTGGAGCTGGGGTCGCCGCAGCGGGTCTAGCTCCGGCAGGTCCACTTCCCGCGGCCCCGGCACACGCCGGGTCCGCCCCGAATGCACGAGTCAGGGCCAAACCTTGGACCGGTGCCGGCAGCCGCCGGCTTATAGTTCCAGGGTTTGGCCCTTCGTGGTGCGGCAGCTTCTGTAATCAGTTTTCCGTGCACACCAGGACGCCGTCCCGCACTTCCAGAACTGCCGCCCGGACGTGGCTGAGGCGGCTGCGCGGGTCTGGTGCCATCGTGTCGATGTCCTCGCCGCCCCAGTAAGGGTGCGTGAAGTACACCAGCAGCGCACGCTGCGCGCCGCCGTCGGACGTTTCCCCGGGTGCCCGTTCCGCCAGGGGCACCACGTCGGCATGGCGTCCGACGACGGGCCTTCCGTCCACCGATTCCGGCGCCGTGAGGATCAGGCCGCCACGGTGCTCCTGCCGGACCCAATGGCCCGTTGCGTCTTCGGAACGGTAGACCGCCTGGCCCCGCCACTCGTCCACGATCATCCAGTAGCTGCCGCCCAGCCGGAAGACCTTGGGTCCTTCGTGCGGGCGCCCGGGGATTGCCACACCTTCGCGCTTCCATGACGACGGGTCTTCCGGAGTGGCGCTCACCGCGCTGTAGGTGGTGGAGCCGCGGGCCTCGTCCTTGTACCAGAGGCGGTACCGGCCGTCACCGCACCGGGCCACAGCGGCGTCGATCACCCGGGGGGAGCCCAGGTCGATCCGGCCCAGGTACTCCCACTTTTCCAGGTCCGTGCTGGCAAACTGGACGATTTCCGCCGTCCCGGTCCAGTCCGTGCGCCTGCCGCCGAGGACAGTCACATACATAATCCAACGGTCGCCAATGCGGACGACGTCGGGCGCCCAGAGGGTTGCCGGGAGTTCCGTTCCGGGCGGGACAAGTCCCTCCACGGTGCCGTGGTAGCGCCAGGTGGTGCCGCCGTCGGACGATTTTGCGACGCCGATACCGGTCCCGTGCACCCATTCCACCCCCGTCAGCCCCGGAGCAGTGGCGCGGCGCTGGGTGTAGAAGAGCACCCACCCCCCTGTGAGGTGGTCAGCCACCAGGATGGGGTCGGTGGGCCCGTCCCATACGGGGTCCCGGAACGGGGTGGCGAATGCGTCCGGACGCAGCGGCACCAGGGGCGGTGCTGCAGGGTTTTCCGTGACAGGCAGCTGGTGCGGCAAAGTTTCTCCAACGTTGTAGTTTTGCGTTGGGCACCAGCTTAGACGTTGGAGTCCCCGGGGGCCCTACTCCTTGAAAAGCCCCGCCAGGTCCTCCGCCGTAATGGCCCCGCCGGCCAGGGCGTCGCCTTCCATGACGTCGGCGAACAGCTGCGACTTCCGGGTCTTCAGCGCCATGACCTTTTCCTCGATGGTGTCCTTGGCCACGAGCCGGTACACCATCACGTTCCGCGCCTGCCCAATGCGGTGTGTCCGGTCCACGGCCTGGGCTTCGGACGCCGGGTTCCACCAGGGATCCAGCAGGAAGACATAGTCGGCCTCGGTGAGGTTCAGGCCGAACCCGCCGGCCTTGAGTGAAATCAGGAACACGGGCGCGCTGCCGTTCTTGAACTCGCTGACAACGTCGGCGCGGTTCCTGGTGCCGCCGTCGAGGTAGCAGTACTCGGTCTCTTCCTCGTCCAGCCGCTCCCGCACCTTGCCCAGGAACCCGGTGAACTGGCTGAAGATCAGCGCCCGGTGCCCCTCGGCCACCAGGTCTTCGAGCTGCTCGAACAAAACATCCAGTTTGGAGGACCGAACCGCGGACAGGGAAGGGTCCACCAGCGACACGTCCAGGCTGAGCTGCCGCAGCAGGGTCAGCGACTGGAAAATGGTGAACCGGTTTTTGTTGACGTCCTCGATCAGCCCGAGGATCTTCTGCCGTTCGCGCTGCAGGTGCGTCTGGTACACCTTCTGGTGCCGCGGATTCAGCACTACCTCGAGGATCTGCTCCTGTTTGGGCGGGAGGTCCTTGATCACCTGGTCCTTGGTGCGGCGCATCATCAGCGGCCGGACGCGGCGCCGGAGCTTCTCCAGCTGCCCCTTGTCGCCGTTCTTCTCCACAGGCTTCTGGTAGTACTCGGCGAAGCGCTTGGGACTGGAGAACAGGCCCGGCGCCACAATGGACGTCAGCGCCCAGAACTCCATCAGGTTGTTCTCCAGCGGGGTGCCCGTGATGGCCAGCTTGAACGCGGCCGGCAGCTTGCGCGCGCACTGGTAGGCCTTGGACTGGTGGTTCTTCACGAACTGCGCCTCATCCAGCACCAGCCCGTTCCAGGTACGCGAGGCGTAGGCGTCGTAGTCGATCCGGAACAGGGCGTAGGACGTGATCACGATATCTGCCCCGCCCAGGGCCGCCGCCACGTCCTGGCCGCTCTTGGCAAAGGTCTCGCCGACCGTCCGCACGGTCAGCCCGGGCGCAAAGCGGGCGGCTTCGAGGGCCCAGTTGCCCACCACGCTGGTGGGGGCCACCACCAGGAAGGGCGCGTCGGCGGCGGGCCTGTTTCCAGGGTCCGCGGCAGCACCGGCGTCGGGCGTCTCCAGGGACGCAGCAACCGCGACGGCCAGCTCCTTCGCCGCGCACATCAGGGCCAGCGCCTGCACGGTCTTGCCCAGGCCCATGTCGTCGGCCAGGATGCCGCCCAGTCCGTGCTTGTACAGGAAGCTGAGCCAGTTGTAGCCCTCCAGCTGGTACGGGCGCAGCTCGGCGTTCAGGGACGACGGCAGCGGCAGCCCGTCCGTGCCGCCCTCCAGGAGCCCGCCCACCGCGGACCGCCAGGCCGCGGCCTGTTCGTCAACAATCCCCAGTTGCGCCAGTTCATCCCACAGCCCGGCCTGGAACCTGCTGATCTGGAGCGGCGCATCCTTGTTGTCCTGCAGCGACCTGGCTTCCTCGATCAAAGCCCGCAGCTGGTGCAGCTCCGGCAGGTCCAGGGAGAAGTAGGCGCCGCTGGGCAGTAGCATCTTGGTCTGGCCGGCCGCCAGCGCGGAGAAGACAGCCGCGAAGGACACGGGCTGGCCTTCGAGGGATATCTGGATGCCCAGGTCGAACCAGTCACGCTGTTCGGTGGCCTTGGTGGAGATGGACACCACCGGCGCTTCCTCGGCCTCGCGGTAGTCGGCGATGTCGCCCACTGTCTCCACGTCCACGTCCGGGGCCTCCCGCAGCCGCGGCAGCACTTCCTCGGTGAAGGCCAGCGTGTCCAGGCCGGTCAGCTCGGCGGACGCCGCCAGCCGGGGAGTGCCCCAGCCGCCCGTCGCCGATTCGCCCAGGGCGGCCACCACATCCCAGGGGTGGCCGATCCCTTCCAGGACGCGGGCCTCGGCGGTGTCGTCGCGGTAGCCGTGGTCGCCGGGGTGCCGCCACAGGGGCTGCGCGGTGACCAGCTTGCCGGTTTTGTAGTGCCACTCCCAGTGCAGCCGCACCCGGTGGTCCGCGCCGTAGTTTGCCAGCAGAGAGAGGGTGGGGACGGCCAGTTCGGGCAGTTCCACGGACTCGTCGCGGGTTGTCACCCGGGCGGTCTGCTTGAGCTTGGGGTAGAAGCCGGTCAGGAACCGCGACTCGTCCCGGGCCGGGATGTGCAGCATGCTCCCCGCGGTGACGAACGCCAGCAGCTCCTCGCTCAGCCCGTTTTCCAGCGGCGCCAGCGTAATGACGCCGTCGGGGTCGGGGACGCCGGGCAGGGCGGCTTCCCCGGCCGTGAAGAAGAGGCCGTGCGCGGGCCTGCCGATGGTGCCCACCGCCGCCGGATCAACCTCGGCCCCGTCAACGGTGATGGTGGGCGAAAGCTCCAGGCCGCCGTCGGACGTGTCCGCTTTTGCCCCGCCTGCTTCCGCGGCCGGCTCAGCCACGGGGGTCCCGTACCGGCTGAGGGAAAGTCCGACGGCGGCAGGGGACTCTGCCACCCGTACCGGCTCGGTGCCGCGCGAGTGGACCAGGGCGAGCCCGATCTTCCGGGCATCGGACAGCAGGCTCCACAGGTTCTTGCCGGCGTAGGAGTTCAGGCCCAGCCACAGGCCGGCGGAGTTGTGCATCCGGCTGGCGGAGGAGGAATGGCCGGCCAGGAACTCCTGCAGCCATTCCACGTGCGCCTGGTTCGATTCGCGCCGGAAGTTCAGGTAGCTCAGGGTGTTCCAGGAAACGTCACCGCGGATCCACTTGCCTTTGGCGCCCATGATGACGGGGCGGACCTTGAGCTGCCGGACGCCGCGGACCGGGTCCCGGCGGCCCGTGTAGGAAAAGTGCGGCGGTGGTTCCTCCACCTCGAACTGCAGGGCCAGGGGAACCCCGGCTGTGGAGGGGGCAGAACCTGGCTGGGAGATCAGCGGACTGAGGGCCTGCTCCCAGTCCGGGAGGGCCGCTGACGGTGCGCGGGACACCTGCGTGGAGGTGGACGGCGCCAGCAGCTGCATCCGGATGGAGGGGTTGTCCTCGGCCGCGAACAGCAGGGCCGCGACGTGCTTGCAGTCCTTGCGGACGGGGCAGCTGCAGACGCCCACAGTGCAGCTCCAGCCGCCGGACTTCCGGACCAGCTTGGCCGTGGTGGAGTAGGGAACTTCCGCGCCGCCCCGGACCTTTCCCAGCATGAGCCCCGTGCCGCCGTCGAACGATATGCCGGAGACCCTGCTTGCCATGGCATACGCCAGCCCGGCCGCGAGCGAGCGGTCGTTGATGGCGGGTGTCTGTATTGCCAGGTCCGCACTTTCGTCCGGTTGGGATGGCATGGTGAGCGCTACTTTCGGCAGGCCACGGCGGAGCCGGGTCCGGTGGGTGGTTATCTGATCCATCTTAGTTCGCCGGGCGGCACCCCCATGCCCGACGGGTGCCTGCCCTGGTGGTCCCGAAAACTTCGCTTGACGTTCATTTCCTTCCCGATGCTGCCGTGAACCGGCCGTCGTAGCGTGAAAGCGTCCGGAGCACCACCACCGCCCAGCAAGGATTGCCATGACCATCACGCCCCAGCCCGTCGTCCTGACCAGCAGCAGTATCGGAGGCAGGGACGAGGAGGTGGTGGAGGCCAACGCGGCCATCATCGATGCGATGCGCAAGGCCACGCTGCGGCTGGAGGACATGTCTCCGGTGGCCGTCCGAAGCTGCCTGGTGGACTTCTACCTGTCGCAGGCGCTGGAGGGCGGCTTCGCGCAGTACGCCGTCATGGCGGGTGGCCGGATCTCCACCGACCCGCTGGTCCGCGAAGGCATGGCAGGGATGGGCGCCACCGCGCACCTGGACCTGTTCAACCGGGCCGCGGAGGCTTACCGCGTGCTGACCGCCGGAACCGAAGCGTCCTACCTGGCCGGTGGTGCCGGTGACAGCGGGGCCGTTGCCGGCGCCCTCCTCCGGGTCGGGGAGCTTGACGGCGAGTTCGAGGAACTGCTGGAGCGCGAGAACATCACTGCCCTGAATGCCCGGTGGCTGCGCGGCCAGCCGGACCTGCTGGTGCTGGACGATGAGGAAGTGGGCCCTTACATCCAGCGGCTCGCTGCCATGGTTCCTGACTTGGCCGAACGTAAAGCAGCCGGTGCCTCAGCTCTGCGGATCGCGGGAGCGCCGTGAAACAGCCGGAGCGGACCGGCGCTCCGAAACGCGCTTCCAGCGATGGGGAGGCCGAAAAAGAAATTTCCAAACACCCGTAACCTTTCCGCAACCGCAGGCGATGTAGTCAGTGATGGGTCCGCCCGGCGGGCCCAGTCCGATGTGTTGTCTAGGTTTTGGAGAAGTAAATGTCTGTATTCACCGTTCTCGCCACCAGCAAAGTCGCCGCCGGAGTCCTGGCCGCCGGAACCCTGGCAGTAGGAGGAACCGGCGCCGCCGCCGTCTCCGGTGCCCTCCCCACCCAGGCCCAGCAGACCGCCCACGAACTTTTCGGTGCACCGGCCCCCAAGCTTGCAGCCGAAGCAGCAGCTGACGCCCAGGCCACCCCGGCCCCTACCGCCACCGCGGCCGTCTCCGACGCCCTGAAGAGCGCCGACGCCACCGCAGAGGCCACTGCCAAGGCTTCCGCGTCCGCTGAGGCATCTGACGAAAAGGCAGGCGCTGACGTAAGCGGTTCCGCCACGGCCAACACCGCCGTTGACGCGGCCGGCCCTGCAGCCCTGGGTCTCTGCACCGCCTTCACCCACGGCGGCCTGGACGCTTCCTCCAAGGCATTCTCCTCGCTGTCCATCGCTGCCAAGGGCGACGCCAACATCAAGAGCTACTGCACCGACGTCGTGGCCAAGGCCGACGCCGCAGCCAAGGCCGGTGCCGAGGGCAAGGTTTCCGCGTCCGTTGACGCCACCAAGCCTGAGGTCCGCGCCGTTCCGTCCGCTCCCGCAGTACCCGCCGTCCCGGCCGTGCCGGGTGTCGACGGCGCGGACACCGTTCCCGCTGTTCCTGCTGTTCCCGCCGTGGGCGGCAACACCGTCCACGCCCCGTCAGTTTCGGCCCGCTAAGGCTCATTGGCTAGTCTGGACTGCGGCTGCGGCCGCAGTCCGGGAAGCCGGGCGGGGGCGCGCACCTTTGGAAAAGCGCCCCTGGCAAACCCGCAAAAAGGCAGCCGGAATACCACGGGGACTGGCAGTCCGAACCGGAAACCGGGACCAGGCGCAAGCCCGGGCCCCGGGATGGAGGAGCCGCTGGTGCTGGACACTTTGGCCCAAGAAGAGATCGACATATTCGACAACGCAGCCGGAACTGATCCGGCCGTGTTGTTCGCTGCTGCCTATCGAACCTTCGCGGGCCCGGTCCACGGGTACCTCAAAGCGCGCGGACTCGATGACCCCGAGGCCGTTACCCAGGACGTCTTCCTGGCCTTCTACTCCAGGATCGGCACGCTCACGGGCGGCCTGCAGGGCGCAAAATCGCTGATCTTCTCAATTGCCCACGCGCGCATGGTGGACCACTACCGGCGGGTGGAGCGCAGGCCGCAGCTGACACCGTACGACCCCCAGCACGACGGCCGGACCACGCCGTCCGCGGAAGACCACGCCGTGGAACTGACGGCCGGAGCCGAAGCCATGCTGGACGGGCTCAGCGAAGAACACCAGGAGGTCCTGGCCCTTCGCGTCGTGGCGGACCTGTCCATCGACCAGGTGGCCGCCATCATGGGCAAGAGCGCCGGAGCCATCAAGCAGCTCCAGCGCCGGGCCCTGCAAAACCTCAAGGCACAAACGCTCAAGAGAAACCAGGCACATCATGAGTGACACCGCAGGATCCCGCAACCAGAGGGCTGTTGACCAGCTTCTGCTGGAGGCAGGCGTGGACGACGACGGCCAGCTCCGTGACGCCCTGCTCAACCTGCGTGCCCTGGCGGCAGAGGCCCCGGCACCCTCCGCCGAAATCGCAGCGCTGATGGCAGGCACGCCAACTGCCGCCACCACAGTGCTTCCCGTTGGTGTGCCGGTCGCCACCACAGTGCTTCCCGTTGGTGTGCCGGTCGCCACCACAGTGCTTCCCACCACCGGGGCCACCGCTGAGGGTGGGGCAGCTCAACCCGGCACAGCCCAACCCAGCGCAGCTCAATTCAGGCCAGTGAAACCGGCTGATGAACTCGCGGCCCGCCGCAGGGCCAAGCGCCGCATCACCCTCACCACGCTCTCGGTGGCTGCCTCGCTCGCTGCCGGAGGTGCAGTGGCTGCCGCCTCCGATCAGGGCTTCCGCGACTCCATCTCCCAGCTGAACCAGGCCGTCACCTCGTTCGTGACTGGTTCCGCGGCGGCACCTGCCGGCAACGACACCAAACAGGCTCCGGTGCCCGTTCCGGCAGGACCCCGGCCGTCGGCAACCAGCAGCGCGGATGCCGTCCCACCGGCACCCGCGCCCGCTTCTGCCCCTGCCGCCGCGGCGCCGTCGGGCGTTCCGGCGCGGCAGGGAAACATCCCCACTCACGGGACGGCTACGCAGAAGCCTGCCCAGGTTCCCGCGGAGCCTGCCCTGCCCACCGACGTGTCAGGGGACGTCAGGAAGGGCCTGGAACAGGGCCCCAAGCTGCCCGTTCCGTTGCCCACTGAGATCCCGCTCCCGGGCAAAACCCCGGACGTTTCCCTGAAGTAGGACAGGCGCCTGGCAGTCCCTGCCAGGCCAGCGTTGTTAGTAGCCCTGGGCCGGCGCTGCCTTGACCATGGCGCCCGACGGGTCGGACAGGTACCAGACTCCGCCCACGCCCTGGCCCAGGACGTCGCCCGGCTTGGTGTCCTTTGCGAAGTAGTAGAGGGGCATGCCGTTCAAGGTAACCTGTTTCTTGCCGTCAGGCGTGGTGATGGTGCCCAGCTTCCCGGTCACTCCCTCTGCGGTGGGGGCTCCCGACGTGGTGGTCAGCGGCGGCCACTGGACCAGGCAGGAGCCGGTGCAGGCGCTGCTGCCGGAGTCCTTGGTGTCCTTGGTGAAGAAGTAGAGGCTCATGCCCTTCGCGTCCACCACGATGCTGCCTTCCGGAGAGGAGCCTGTCTTAAGCTCGACGGCGGCACTCGCCTTCGATGACTGCGCAGAGCCCGATGACGGTGCGGTGGATACGGCACCGGAAGATGACGCGCCAGTGGTGGCCGGGGCCGTGGCCGACGGGGTGGTGCCGGCGTTGCTGCCGCAACCGGTGAGGGCTGCCGCCAGGGCCAGGATGGCAAGTCCTGCCCCGAGATGCTGTTTCATGGTGTGCTCCTTGGCTGTGTGCTTTCGTGGCTGGTGCCTCTTCGGCCGCGCCCGGCTCTGGATCATGGGGCGCTAACCCCTACGACGCCTCCGGGTAAAGAATGGTTCACAGGTACGCTGTGGCGCTGTCCGATTGAACCGATTCCTGCTCCTTGTCGTGGTAACAGCCGGGAGCGCAGATGCCGTGGCGTTCCCCGCGGGCAGTGATGTGTCCAGGACAGTGACGGGAGGAGCGGGATGCCGCTCGACGACAACGTGGTGGAGGCCATCTACCGTGAACATGGCAGCGCCCTGCGCCGGTTCGTGCTCAGCGCTACCCGGGATCCGCAGCTCGCGGAGGACGTGGTCCAGGAAACAGTGCTCCGCGTCTGGCAGCATGCCCCGGACATCAACGGCAGCTTCCGCAGTTACTTGTACCGCACAGCCAGGAACATCATGATCGACAACTACCGCCGGAGCCAGCGCCGCCCGCACGAGGCGCTGGAAAGCAGCCTTACCGACCCCGCCGAGGTGATGGGCCGCGTTGACGAGCTGCTCAACCGGGTCCTGATGGAGGAAGCGCTGCTGCGGCTGAGCAAGGAACACCGGGACGTCCTGGTGGCCCTGCATTACCGCCGGTTTACCGTCAACGAGGCGGCGGTCCAGCTCAACATCCCCAGCGGCACCGTCAAGTCCCGGGCCTATTACGCCCTGCGGGCCCTGCGCACCATCCTGGACGAGATGGGAGTGGAACGGTGAACACCAACCCGCACCACCTGCTGGGCGCCTACGTCCTGGGCGGCCTTGACGCCGCCGACCTCACCCTGTTCGAGGCGCATCTCCAGGACTGCGCCGCCTGCCGCAAGGAACTGGCCGTACTGGAAAAAGTGCCCATTCTC
Source organism: Arthrobacter sp. 8AJ (assembly GCF_902506025.1). Taxonomy (NCBI): domain Bacteria; kingdom Bacillati; phylum Actinomycetota; class Actinomycetes; order Micrococcales; family Micrococcaceae; genus Arthrobacter; species Arthrobacter sp. 8AJ. The sequence goes on from NZ_LR733289.1 coordinate 648,888, forward strand.
CTGGATTCCCTTCCCGTTCCTGACGCCGTGGCGCTCAGCGGCGTTCCGGGCAGCAGCGCCGTGCCCGGCGGCAGCGAGGGAACTGATGCCAACGCCCCGGCGCGCCTGTTCAACGAACTGGCGCGCCGGCGTCGGACCATACGACGGCGGTGGGTGGCTATAGCGGGGGCTGTTGCCGCCGCGTGCCTGGCTGTGGGCCTGGCCGTGGGGCCCCTGCTTGTCAGGCCGCCGCAGCCGGATGCCACTTATTCCGTGGCGTCCGGCGGAGGGCTCCAGGTGAACATCGACATGGCCCGGAAGACCTGGGGGACCGAACTTGCAGTCAGCGGCAGCAGCCTGCCGGCGGAAGGGACCCTTTCGCTGTGGGTGCGGGACCGGGCGGGCACGGAGGACCGGGCCTGCGCCTGGACCGCTACCCCCAGCGGAAAGGTCAAGGTCACCGGGGCGACGCCCATCCAGCTGGGCAGCATCTCGAGCGTCGAACTGCGCGACGGCGCCCAGCGGGCCGTGGCGGTCATCACCGTTCCCTAGGTGTACTCAGCCAGTAGGTTGGTTGCACCTGCTGATAGGTGGTTTGCCTCCGAGGCTGCCGTGTGGCCGGTGGTTGTTGTAGAAGTTTAGCCAGGACTGCAGGGCGTCGACGCGGGCTTGGTTGGATGTGAAGGGTTGGCGGTAGGCCCAGCCTTCTTGGAGGGTGCGGTTGAAGCGTTCTGCTTTGCCGTTTTGCCAGGGGTGGCGGGGTTTGATCAGGATGTGTTTGGAAGGAACCCGCCCAGGAAGCCATGGAAAACGTCAAGGCCACCGCCACCGACGCCGCCCAAAACGTCAAAACCGAAGGCCAATACGCAGCCACCGACGTCAAAGACCGCGCAACCGACGCCAAAGACAACATCCAAAACACCTGATCAGCCCATCGCGGCACCGTAAGGCATGAGTTTGATCGGCAGGCCGGCACCGCCATCCGCGGGCCGGCCTGTCCGCTTGGCCCCTGATTGAGAGGACTTCCCCATGGCCACTCACGACGATTCCGAGACCAGCACCGCCAAGGCGGGCCAGGCTCCGGATCCAAACGACTCAAGGAAACCCTCCAGCCCGAGGGACCTGGATAAGCCTTCCTGGAAATACATCACCAAGAAGACGCTCCGGGAGTTCACCAAGGACCAATGCCCTGACCTGGCGGCGGCCCTGACCTATTACGCCGTCCTCTCGCTGTTCCCAGCGTTGCTGGCACTGGTTTCGCTCCTTGGCCTTTTTGGGGATCCGCAGAAGACCACCAACGCCTTGCTGGAAATCGTGCGCGGCTTCGCCCCGGCGGAGACCGTCAACACCATCAGCGGACCGGTAGCTGAACTGACCAGCGCCCCGGCGGCCGGGTTCACCCTGGTGATCGGGCTTGTAACCGCCCTGTGGTCGGCGTCCGGATACGTCGGAGCCTTCGGCCGGGCCATGAACCGGGTTTATGAGGTGGACGAGGGGCGCGCGTTCGTGAAGCTCCGCGGCACCATGCTTGGCGTTACGCTCCTGGCCGTGGTTATCGTGGCTCTGCTGGCCGGCATGCTGGTCCTCAGCGGCCCGGTTTCCGAGGCAGTGGGCGGGCTTATCGGCCTCAGCGGGCCCTTCCTCATGGTCTGGAACATTGCCAAGTGGCCGGTCATGATCGCGTTGATCATCGCCATCATTGCCGTGCTGTACTACGCCACCCCCAACGTCAAGCAGCCCAAATTCCGCTGGATGAGCATGGGTTCCGGGATTGCCCTGTTTGTCTTCCTGATCGCTTCGCTGGGCTTTGGCTTCTACGTCGGCAACTTCGGCAACTACAACAAGACCTATGGTGCACTGGGCAGCGTGATCATCATGCTGCTGTGGCTGTGGATCCTGAACATGTCCCTTCTTTTCGGCGCTGAGTTCGACGCCGAGGTGGAGCGCGGCCGTGAACTCCAGGCCGGTATCAAGGCAGAGGAAACCATCCAGCTGCCGCCGCGGGACACCAAGAAGAGCGAGAAGCTGCAGAAGCAGATCGAAGAGGACATCAAGCACGGCCGTGAACTTCGGGAGCAGTATGCCTCGGAAAACGGGCAGGATGATTCCGGCGATACCCCCGACGGGCAGCCTGCCGGGAATGAACAGAACGAAGTGAGGCCAGGCGAGCGGCACCGCGACAGGGTCCGCGAAAAGGTGCAGCACCGGGCCGGCAACGGGGAGCCCGACGGCGGCGGCCGGCCAGGCGGCAGCGCTTAGGCAGGCAGGCCCAGCCGCTGCCCAGGGGGACTAGGCAGGACCTTCGAGATGGAGGAAAATTCATCTTGAAGGTCCTGTTTGGTTTTCCCGGGATGAAGTAACTCCGGGGTAATACGGGGTCGGCGGTGAGATGGCCTCTTCTGAGACCGAGGCCAGTCCCCCCAGTCGCCGTCGGCCCCCTCAAACCCGTCCGGAACCCTCCCACCGCTGTTCGCCGCGCAACTGTACAGGGTGTGCCCCGCCAGGGTGCAACCCGGCCGGGTCCAACTGGACAAGCACACAGAACTGCAATAGTTTCTTGATTACCTCGCCGGGATCCCCTGGAAACCGGGCAAGGCCGCTGAAGCAGACGGCGGAATCAGTGTCGACCCTTAATGAGCGGACATGCCTGCTACCCATTTTGAACAGTTTCTTGCCGAAGCAGTTGTCGCGGACAGGGAGCCCGGGCTGGGCCTCAGGCGCGACGAGCTCTACGGCCTTTACACAAGTTGGTGCCTCCTGCACAAGGCAGAACTCCAGCCGCCGGAAGCTCTTTGGGAGGCCCTGCACGATGCCGGAATCAACCCGGACAGCAATAACCTCTCCATGACCGGACCAGCTGCGGCGGACTACATCGTTGCCAGCGCTCCGGACCTGGTCTGACACGAAGCGGAAGCACCGGCTGAAGCCTGCGCCCGGGAAGGTCACTGACGCAGTCACGCGAGATTAAGTCCCGGAACGAAGGGCTGTTGCCGTACGGCAGCAGCCCTTTTCCATGCCGGGGCAGCTCTTGGGTCAGATGCCGCTGCTAAGACTCCGCCCCACCCTATGGCTGCGCAGTGCCCCATGGCTCCGCCCCGCCCTACGGCTGCGCAGTGCCCTATGGCTGCGCCAGGGCCATGAGGTACGCGGCGAACCCGTGCGGCGCCCGTCCCGCCGTCCGTCCTGACGTGAGGACCCTCGTGGTGTCGGTGGCAACGATGCCCGCGTCGCTGCTTCGAAGCCTTCGGACCAGCGCCTGGTCTTCATCGAAATCGACGCCGGGGAAGCCCCCTGCAGCAAGGTAGGAAGAGGCACGGACTCCAAGGTTGGCACCGTACACATGGGTGTGGTCCTCGGTGCCGGCGTGCCGCGCATGCCAGCGGGCCAACAGGTCGTGGTGCATGTCGTGGGGGTCCGGCTGCACGGTGCCAAGGACAACATCGAAACCGAGTGCAGCCAGTTCCAGTTGCCGCACCAGCCAGTGTGGCGGCACGCAGGAATCGGCATCCGTGTTGGCCAGCCAGGTCCCCCGCGGGGAACGCCCCGCCGCCCGGCCATCCTGGGTGCGACTGCTTGAGTTCTCCAGTGCGGCCCTGACGCCGGCCTGCCGGCTTCTTCCCACGCTTCCGAAGCTCACGGGAAGGAGCAGGAACCGCGGATCCCCGGCCGCCACCCGCGCGGCAACCGCTGGCGACCGGTCGGTGCAGCCGTCCAGGACAACCACAACCCGCACAGCAACGTCCGGCAGTTCCGCTTCGACCCGGTCGGCCGCGCAACTGACCGCAGTGAGCGCCCGTTCCAGGTGCTGCTCCTCGTTGTGGGCCGGAATGACCACCGCAACGTGCTGGATGCCGTTGGCGCTTTGGACAGGCGGGCTTGAAGCATCGTCCCCCGGACCGGCCGGCATCATTCCGTCGCCCCGCCCGGAGCGACCAGGACTTCCAGCAGGAAGTCGCGTTCCTGGTAAAGCCCGGCCGTCCGCCATCCCAGCCTTTGCCGGGCCAGCGTGTGGACGGTGTCCCCATCGAGCTCCCAGCCGGTGATGGGATGCCGCCAGTGGCACACGAGAAGGGTTCCGCCCGGTTCCAGGGTGGCCTCCACGCGGTCCCACAGCTGGGCCAGCTCTTCAGGGGCAAGGTAGTAACCCACTTCGGAAACCACTACCAGGTCGAATGTTCCTACGGGCCAGGATCCGGGCAGGACCCGCTGCTCCACCTGCACCCCGGGTATGCCTTCCAGCCGTTGGCCGGCCCTGCGCACTGCGGTCCCGCTGGCGTCCACCGCCAGCAGGGTGCGGCAACGCGTTGCCAGTTCCGCCGTCAGCGTCCCGATGGAACAGCCCACTTCCAGGCCGCGCTCGTACGATTCAGCCGGCAGAGCTGCAAGGGTGAGCGCGCGTTTGCGCCGCTCGTACCAGCTTGTGCCGTAGTTCCAGGGATCCTCCGAACCGCCATGGACGCCGTCGAAGACCAGTTCGGCGTCACTGCTGGAATGCGGCCGTCCGGACGAAGTGGGGGCGGGCGTCCAGGCGAAAACCTCGTAGCCACGCGAGAAGTGCTCCAGAAATGCCCCGCTGAGCAACGTTTCATCACCGGGAAGAGGCGACAGCGGCTGCACCTGGGTTGCGTGCTCCTCCATGGCGTGCTTCTTGGCCTTGCGCGCGGCGTCGTCCAGATGGAAGCGGACCCATTGCTGCCAGTCCTGGTCCTGGGGGGTGGCCCAGTGCCAAAACCAGATGGGGTACTCCAGGAGGGCGTGGCCGTCGCGCCGGGCCACTTCTGCCGCTGCCGCACCGAGGGCGTCATGGTCACCGTGACCGTCGGCCCGGTACGGCGCCACCAGGACCAGCCGGTCCGGGGTGCCGGCCAGCCGCTGTACAGCGTCCCGGACAGCAGTGGCGATCGCTTCCGCATGGCCGCCCAGTCCACGGTCCGGCAATCCGAGGAACGTCCACCGGTCCGCCAGGCCCAGGGCGGCCAGGGCCGCGGAAAACTCGGCCAGCCGGACGGCGGCCAGCTGCCCGGCAGTAGTGGTGGGCGAATTTGGGTGCGACCCCTCCCCCGCGGTGCACAGCAGGACTTCGACCTCGGCTCCCAGCGCCGCCAGCGAAGCCATGAGCCCCCCGGCGCCAAGTGTTTCATCGTCAGGATGGGCCGCCAGGACCACGAAGCGCATGGCCGCCAGTTCGGCCGCGTCGAGCGGCAGCTCCGGCACAGCAGCCAGTCCGCTCCGGGCCCAGGCTTCCTCGGCGGTCCCCTGGTCAGTATGCGAAAAGGTCACCACGGGCAGTCCCCCTTGAGCGCCAGCCGGCCCAGTTGGGCATCATCACGTGCCCCATGATGCTGCCGGACATACAGCGCCAGGTCCGCCATCCTTTTGGCATACGGTTCATCGAAGGCGAGTGGCCCGGGCCCCCGGTGGGAGCCCACCAGGTGAAGGACACGTTCGACGGCGGCCGCAACGGTTCCGCGCACGCGCTGGGCCTCGCTCCAGGTGCTTTGGTTCCCGTCGGCACCGAGGGTGCCGTCGTCGATGCGGGCTGCCGTCCGGGCAAGGTACTGCAGGACGGCGGCGATGGTCCGGTCCACCTCGCCCAATGCCGCTAGCGCCAGCTGGTCCGGCTCCCGCCCGTTATCCGCACCCGCCAGCAGGCCGGCACGGAAATCCCGTGCCACCCCCACTGCTCCACCCAGCCAGCAGGCGGCGACGCCCATCCCGCCCCATGCAAAGCCGGGCCGGCTGTGGTACCAGCCGGTATCGCCAACCGGCGTCGCCGGCACGTGGTCGAAGCGCACGCTTCCGCTGGGAATCTCCCGGAGCCCGCGCGCAATCCACTCCGGTTCCTCACATGCCACGCCCGGGTGGCGAAGGCTGACGGCAAAAGCCGCCCTGCCGCCGTCGTCCGTATGCGCGGTGATGACGGCGCAGTCCAGCCGGCCGGCAAGTGAACACCAAGGCTTGGTTCCGGTGAGCACAATGCCGGTACTTCCGGAGCGCGCCTCAAGCCTGGCGTTGGGTGCCTCTGCGGCGAACACGCCCCACGCAGCTTCCGCGGCACCATCCGGCGCAGGATGAAAGGCCGGAAACGCCTGGCCGGCCTGGGCAAGGATAGCGACGGCGTCGAGGTGGGGCTCAAGCACCCGGGCAGCGGCAACGTCGGTGGCAGCCACGGAGGCCAGGAGCTCCCACAACACCGCGGTGCGTCCTTCACCGGGCCGCGGCCACGTCCGTCCGGCCTCGACCGCGAAGGCCAGCAGGGCCGGCACATCGCCCGCAGCTCCAGCGAACGACTCAAGAAGGGAACCCCACGGAGAGAGCTCAGCGGGGGCGGAACTGAGGAGCACAGGAGTAAGTGGCGCTTGCAAATACGTCCTCCAGGAGAGATGTCCGGCGGGCACCGGACGCATCTCCACAGCTTACTTACTGTTTTGCGGGAGGATGCGCGCCAGGGCGAACCCGTCCCAGCCTTTGGAGCCGACGGTCTGGATCACGGTGGCGTCCAGCCGGGGGTGGTCGCCCAGCAGCTTGAGTGCATCGATGATCCCCGGCGCGTTGACGGGGTCCATGTCCGGGTCCAGCACCGCGCCTTCCCAGATGGTGTTGTCCAGGACCACCGCGGCACCGGGCCTGCCAAGCCTGACGGCCCAGTCCAGGTAGCGGCTGTTGTTCTGCTTGTCGGCGTCAATGAAGATGAAGTCGAACGGCTCCCGTTCCTCTTCCTCGAGGGCCGCCAAGGTCTCCAGCGCAGGGCCCAGCCGGATCTCCACCCGTTCCCCCAGGCCGGCCGCATCAATATTGGCCCACGCCACTTCCGCATGCTGGGGCAGGTACTCGCAGGTGACCAGGGTGCCGTTAGGGGGCAGGCCGCGGCCCATCCAGATGGTGCTGTAGCCAGCGAGCGTCCCTATCTCCAGGATGCGCCGGGCACCGGACAGCTGGACCAGGAGCTTCAGGAGCTTCCCCGCGTTCGGCGCCACCTCGATCGCGGGCATCCCGGCCTCCGCCGCGGCGTGGATGGCCTGTTGGACGGCACTGTCCGGATGCACCACGGTTTCCGACAGGAACTCCTCGGTGGCAATCCATTCCGGCCGGGGTTTGTGCTCGAACATTGCCACAGTTTGGCACGCGGCGTGCCGGGGGTCCAGACAATGCGGCCCCCTTGTAAGACGCTTAGGGCTCCTGCACCAGGGCATTCTCCAGGCGGTCAACCTTCGCCGTCAGCTCGCCGCTGTAGCCGGGCCTGATGTCTGCTTTGATCACCAGCGAAACACGGCTGCCGTACCGCCCCACGGCCTCGGTGGCGCGTTTTACGACGTCGAACACTTCGTCCCACTCACCTTCAATGGTGGTGAACATGGAATCCGTCTGGTTGGGCAGCCCGGACTCCCGGACGATCTTCACTGCGGCTGCAACGGCGTCGTGCACCGACGCATCGTTGGGCCTGGAACCTTCGCTGGGAACGCCTGACGGAGCAACAGAAAATGCAAGCAACATGCTCCCCAGTCTCCCATGCGTCTCCGGACACCGGCGGGGGTGACAACAGCGGACCGCCGTCACATAAGCGCCTACCCCGCAGTAACCGTGTTGGCCGGAGGCTCCGTTGCTACCCTTTTGGGCATGAGCCTCGCAGTCGCCCGAAAGCCCCTCCGTGCCGACGCAGCGCGGAACGTGGACAAGATCATCACGGCTGCACGCCAATGCTTCCGGGAGTTCGGCCCGGAAGTACCGCTCCAGACCATCGCAACCACCGCCGGCGTGGGCCCGGCAACCCTCTTCCGCAACTTCGCGGACAAGGAAGAACTGGTGCTTGCCGCACTCAACCGGCAGCTCCGGCTCACGGTTGACCCCGTCATGGACGGCGCCCTTGCCGATATCGACGCCGCCGCAGGCCTGTTGCGCGTCCTTGAAGCCCTGATGGGGGCCGCGAGCGACGACGCCAACCTGCTGTGTGCGGTGGCCGGCCGGCGGGAACTCCTCACCGGAATCACCGGTTCCCTGATGGAATCCATGAGCATCCTGCTGGCGCGCGGCCAAGGCCAGGGAAGCCTGCGCACTGACATTTCCATGACGGACATGTTCCGGCTCCTGGCCATGCTGATCGGCGTGGTGGACACCATGGAACCCGGTTCTGATGCATGGCGCCGCCCGCTGGCGCTGGTGGAGGACGCCATCCGCACGGTCCGGCCGTCGCGCCCGCTCCCCGTGTTCGTGCCCGTGCCGCCGGCCCCGGGCATCACCACAGTGCCCGGCCAGCCCGGACCGCTGCCGGAGTAAGCCGTGCCGCCGCCGGCTGCCGTAATTCGTTGACGGCTGTTCGATGACGGCAATTTCCTGATGGCAGATGCGTTGTGGGCCAACTCCATTGTTACCAGTAAGTACGTGCAATACACTCTGAATTGGGGTTAGGCAGTCAGCCTCGGCACTTCCACGTTGGAGCAACCCCATGCACTTCGCGCCTGTCCCCCACACAACGGCCGCACTGCAATGAACCACTCAAAGCTTCTCCACTACCTGACCGATCCCCGCGGGCCGGAGGAAGTCCTGCCTGCACTGACCGCCGGCGAGCTGGTCGAACTGCTTGATGCCCTGTACCAGAACCTGGATACCCCCGAACCCGAGTTTGGCGCGCAGGCCTGGTACGAGATGGGCGTGGAGGAAACGTGCCGCAGGTCCGTGTCACCTGACGGCGCTGCCCACGGCGTAGCTTAAACCACCGCTTGTTCCAGCTCCTGGCTGCCGGTCAACGCCGACCGGCAGCCAGGGGTCCGGCGGCCGAAAGTCTGTGGCGGCCGCCGCAGGCAGGGGGCCAGCCGGCCAGGGACTCCACTGCTGATCAGGGCTTGTCCGCGCCCTTTTCGCCGGTGCGGCTGTCCTGCTCCTGGCCGGGCTGTTCCTGGCCGGGCTTTTCCTGGTCTGGCGTCTCATGACCGGACGGCTCATGGGCCAGGTGCTCATGTCCGGCGTGTCCCACGTAGCCATGTCCGGGATGTTCATGGAATTCGTTGGGAACGTGGTCCTTCGCTTCCATCAGGTGCTGTTGGAGTTTTTCTTCCGCGTCCCGGCGCCTTCTGGCGGTGTCGCGCAGCTCGCGGGTCGACTCCGAACCTCGCGGGTCAAGATAGGCGGCCCGCGGCTTTGCAGACTGTTCCGCGGCCGGCACCCCGGTGCCGTGTTCTCCCCTGGCGTCCTTGCCGGTCTCATCGGTGCCGTGGCCGTCCTGCGGCTCAACAGGCCGTGACTCGTCGTCCATCTCGATTCCTCCTTTGGTGGCCGCCTGGGTGTGGGCTGCCTCTCTTCCAGTCCATCACAGATGGCACCCGGAATGGTGGGCCGCTACGCGCTGCCTGTGTCCGCCCGCTTGCGGATCTCCCCTCGTACCAGGGCCTGAAGGGCAGGCACGGACGACGACGGATCCAGGTCGAGTGCCTCCCGAAGTCTTTGGGAGAGAAGTTCCAGGTCCTCTTCCGGGACGTCCGAAAGTCCGGAAAAGCGCTTGAAGAAGCGTTTGGCAGGAAGGCCCGCCCGGCGTCGGGCGTTCTTATGGCGAAGCCTGCCTGCTAAGCCGCCCGCAGGGTGCAGCTGATTTTCCATGGGTGCCGTTCAATAGGAAATTCCATGGCCAACTGCATAAGCCGATCTCATAGTACAACCGCCACAGGCCCAGCAAAGTGACCTGGATCACCACTTTGGGCACGAATTAGGGGATCAGTTCCAGCCCAGGATCCGCAACAGTGCCGCCGTGCCGGCTCCGGCGATTACCACCACAAGGAACGGCGCCCGGAGTACAAGGGCGACCGCGGCGGCGGCCAGCGCTCCCAGCCTGGCGTCTGCGGCGAGCGCCTGGCCCGACACCACCGCATTCACCACTGTGAGCGAGGCCAGCAGGCCGATGGTCATGGTTCCCGCGACGCGTGAGGTGCGGGGGTCCTCGAGGAACTTGGCGGGAACAAAGTAGCCCACCAGCTTCCATGCGTAGGCAAGGACGCAGGCAATAAGCAGCCAGATCCACAGAGTCATGCGCGTGCCTCCGGGTCGGTGCCGCTTCTGCGCTCCGGTCCGCCAAGACGGTCCTGGTGATCGCCGTGGCGGTCCTGGTGATCGCCGTGGCCGTGCGTGCCGTAGGGCTCGACGTCGGGTTCGAGGCCTTCGTCGCGGCGGCCATGGCTGAACCAACCCACCAGCGCGGCAACTACCGCGGCCACCAGGATGGGGACGCCTGGCGGAACGAAGGGAACAGCAACTACGGTCGCCACGGCACACACCACCGCGATGGCGATTGGCTCCCGGCCCTTGAGCCGGGGCCAGAGCAGCGCCAGGAAGGCGGCGACGGCAGCCCCGTCCAGCCCCCATTGCTTGGGATCGCCCAGCCCGCTTCCGGCCAGCGCCCCCACAGCGGTGAAGAGGTTCCAGAGCACGTAGACGCCGATTCCGGCGGTCCAGAATCCGCGCTGCTGTTCGGCCGGGTCTGTCTGGCCCGTGCTCGTGGCAGTGGATTCGTCGATGGTGAGCTGCGCCCCGACGTACTTGCGCCAGCCCGTGGGGCGGAGCAGCGCGTTCAGCTGCATGCCGTAGATGCCGTTGCGCATGCCCAGGAGGGTGGCTGCGCTCATGGCCGCCAGGCCTGAGCCGCCGCCTGCCACCACCCCGATGAACGCGAACTGCGAGCCGCCGCTGAAGAGGAGCAGGCTCAACACCATGGTCTGCCAGAAGTTGAGCCCGGACGTCACCGCGAGCGCCCCGAAGGACACGCCGTACAGCCCGGTGGCAATACTGATGGAGATACCCACCCTGACTGCCGGCGATGCCAGCAGCTTCACCCGCGGCCTCCGGGTTTACGGGCAGGCAGTGCACGTGTCCGCAGGCTCCAGGCCCACAGGATCAGGGGCGCCTGGAGCGGAAGCCGCACGGCGTGGATCTTCCGTCGGCGGGGTGTGCCCTGCGGTCCGTACGCCCTCACGAGGGCATCGACGTGCCCGCCCAGGAACGCCGTGAACATCGCGGTGATGGCAGTGGCTGTCAGCTTCCGGGTGGGTGGCAGGAGAATTCCGACGGCGGCTGCGAGTTCCAGCAGGCCGCTCACGGCGATCCACTCGTCCCGGGACAGGACGGCCCATGGATGCTGGGCTGCGGCGGCTGTGCCCGTGCTTCTCGGGGGCAGGCTGCTTTGGGTTGGACTGCCCTCGGTTGAAATGCCTTGGGTTGGACTGCCTTGGGTTGGACTGTCTTGGGTTGAACTGCCCTGGGTGGTATCGCTTGGGGTCGCCCCAGGCGAGGGATCCTGCCGGCAGAGGTATCCCGGAACGACGTCACGGTAGAAGCCGGGATCCCTGAAATGCTTGCCGGCACTGGCCAGCAGAAGCGCCCCCATGGCAGCCGCGGACAGGTGCTGCACGGCCGCGCCGGGAATGGATGGGGACAGAGCGGACAGGCCCTTAGCAGCGGGGCCGGACCTGGGAGAAGACATGGAACCACTCAATCACAGCCTAAGCACCCCCAGAAACCCGGCATCCGGCAGGACAGCAGGGCTGCACAGCTACTCAGCCCGGGGCTGCAAGCGTCACAGCCAGGCGGCCGGCGAGCTTCCATATGCTGGTGGCGGGGACCGATAGTCCAGCGGCCGGCCTGCGTCGAGCAGTGGCGGCCCGACGTACCGCAAATCGCCAAAGCTGCTGTCCACGGACCGGGATTCGGGCGATGGGAGTTCCGCAGGGCTTGCTGTGGTGGCCTGGTTTTCGGTGCCAGCCTGGCTTTCGGTGCCAGCCCCGTGTTCCCTGCCGGCCTGGTTTTCCATGCCGGTCAAGGAAAACAGTTCCTCTGCGGTGCGGGCCAGAGACAGGTGTGCCGCGCCGCCCAAACCCGTCCGGCGCCGCGCGGCCAGAAGACCGACTGCAGCCGCAGCCACCCCGTAGCCGGTGGCATGGTCCAGCGCCTGCACCGGAAGGGCACCCGGGCGCCACCTGCCGTCGTCGTCCTCTCTGCCGTAGAGGTGTGCGATTCCACTGGCGGCCTGGACAATGCTGTCGAAGCCGCGCAGCCCGCTCCACGGCCCACTGCCGCCCCAGCTGTCCAACGTGACCACCACCAGTCCCGGGTGTGCCGCCAGCAGTTCCCGCGGATTGAGCCCAAAGCGGTCCAACGCGCCGTGCCGGTAACCGGTGACCACGGCATCTGCGCCGGCCAGGAGCTGCTGGAAGTCCTGCCGGTTTGCCGCGGGTCCCAGGTCGAGTACTGCGCTGCGCTTGCCAAAGGCCGTGTCCACGAACTGGTCTTCGATCTCGGGAAAGGCGGGCGGGTCGATCCGCAGGACGTCTGCTCCGAGCGCGGCCAGCAGCCGGGTGGCGACCGGCCCTGCGATGACCCGCGTCAGGTCCAGGACCCGCACCCCGGCCAGGGGCAGGCCGTCCGCACCGTGCCCGGCGCCGGTACCGGACACGGTGCTGGGGCTGGTGCTGGCCTCTGTGGCCGCCCCGATATCCTGCAGTCCGAAGCCACTGGTTGTGCCGTCGGCCTGCTCCACAGCGACCCAAGGTCCTGAACCGGCCCCTCGGCCCATGTCGGTCGCAAGCCATTCACCGCGAGTCCGGACAGCCGCGCCAATTCCGCCGTGCCGCTGGATGGCGGCCTCAGCCTCCAGAGCGGCCATGGACTGGAGTTCCCTTTCCACCCCTTCCGCGGAGGTGGCACCCAGCGCCTGCAAAAGCCGTTGCTCATGGTGCGGGTAGTTTGCGTGCAGCCGGATCCAGCCGTCGGCGGTCTTCCGGAAGCCGGACAGGGGCGCGAAACCCTGCGGCTTGCGCCCCGCAATCCGCAGGTGCCCGAAGGAATCGAAGGCAGCTGCCGTGAGCACAGCAGTTGTGCTGTACCGGCCAGGGCTCCCCGTGTACAGGTTCAGGGCTTCCGCGGCTGCTTCCACGGACTGCAGCGCCAGGCCTTCGACGTCGAGCGGCCCGGCCCACCAGCGCGGCACGGGCGGTGTGCCGGGGGCGGCCATGTCAGCGCTACTTTCCCTGCGGCGCGGCCATGTGCAGCTGTTCCAGGACGCGGGCCGGCACGTTGGTGGTGATCTCCTGGATGCCCAACTCCTGGCAAAGGGCCACGTCCTCCGGTGAGTCCACAGTCCACACCCTGAAGCGGCGGCCGGAGTCCAGCCAGCGCCGGACGGTGCCGGGGCGCTCACGGACGTAATCAATACCCGGCCCGGCCATCCCCACCTCCCGGTCATCCAGGATCCGTTCGCCCTCCAGCTGGGTGGCCTTCATCAGGTTTGCGATGGCGCCGCCCGTAATCGGCCCCACCCCCAGCCCGCCACGGATCTCATGGATGGTGACGTCGTCCACGAGTTGGCAGATGTACTGAGGCGGGATGGACAGGAGCAGGTGCCGGACGGAATCGGGGCTGAAACTCATGAATGTCACGGCGATGTTGTCCACTGTGGAGCTTTGCGGGTCCCAGCCCTCGCTGCGGAGTACTTCCAGGACCCGGTCCTCCAGCTTGAGCTGGTAGGGGCTGGGATGCTTGAGCTCAATGGCGAGTTTCACCGGACGGCCCGCCCCGCGCAGGACGTCCAGCAGCTCCGGGAGGGTCAGGAGCTGCTCGGAGCGCGCCCCGTAGGTTTCGGGAATCCGGACGCCTTTCCAGGACGAGAAGTCCAGCTGGCGCAACTCCTCCAGCGTCCGCTCAGCCACCGGGCCCGTTCCGTCGGACGTGCGGTCCAGGTTGGCGTCGTGGAGCAGGACCACGTGCTGGTCCCGGGTCAGGTGGACATCGCACTCCACCCCGTCGGCCCCGTCAGCCAGGGCCTGCAGGTAGGCGGCGCGGGTGTGTTCGGCATACGCTCCGCTGGACCCGCGGTGGGCAAAGACCAGCGGCCGCTGCGGCACTGACTCGTCAATTGTCATGGACACACGGTAGCCGACCCGCCCCCGCCTTCGGGGCTAGGCTTGGCACATGCAGGTGAACTCTGAGGCAACTACTGGGCCAACCACGCAGGAAGCGCCCGCGGAGGCCGCGCGGGAGGTGCCGCCGGGCACCAAGGCGGCTGCCGCCGTCGTAAGCCGCCAGCTTGGTGCCGGCGACGCCGAAAAGGCGGCAGCGCTGCGGAAAATGAAGCTGCTGGCGCTGAGCCTGCTGATCGCCATGGCCGTGGTCTTTGTCTTCGCGTTCGCGCTGCAGAAGGACTATCCATGGCTGCAGTACGTACGCGCGGCCGCTGAGGGTGGCATGGTGGGCGCGCTGGCCGACTGGTTCGCCGTGACGGCGCTGTTCAAGTACCCCATGGGCATCAAGATTCCGCACACAGCCATCATTCCGCGGCGCAAGGACCAGATCGGCGCCTCCCTCGGTGAGTTCGTGGAGACCAATTTCCTCTCCGAACAGGTGGTGCAGGACAAGCTGGCCAGCGTCAACATCGCCCGCCGGGCCGGTGAATGGCTGGCAGCCCCCGGTGGTGCCGACCGTGTGGCCAAGGAAGGTGCTGCGGTGATCCGCGGCGCTTTTAAGGTTTTGAATGACGACGACGTCCAGGCCGTCATCGAGGGCATGGTCCGCAAGCACCTGCTTGCTCCGCCGTGGGGACCCCCGGTGGGCAGGCTGGCGGAGCGGGTCTTCCACGACGGGCACCACCACACGCTGGTGGACCTGCTGGTGGACCGTGCTGCGGACTGGGTGGATGACAACCACGAGACCGTCACCCGCCTGGTGTCCGACCGCTCCCCCACCTGGGTTCCGCAGTTCGTGGATGGCCTGGTGGGCGACAAGGTCTACCTCGAAATCCTCAAGTTCGTGCGCGCGGTCCAGGCCGACCCCCGCCACCAGGTGCGCCAGTCAATCGACAAGTACCTCAACGACCTCGCGCAGGACCTGCAGCATGATCCGGCGATGATTGCCCGCGCGGAGGACATCAAGGCGCAGGTGCTGGGCGATCCCGAGGTGCGCGAGCTCGCATCCCGGACCTGGGGCACGGTCAAGAACGCGCTGCTGGGTGCCGTTGACGATCCGGACAGCGAGCTCACCATCAAGTTCAAGGCCGCGGTGCGCGATTTTGGCTCGCGCCTGGTGCAGGATCCGGAACTGGCCGGCAAGGTCAACGCCTGGATCGGCGACGCCGCCGGGTATCTGGTCCGGACCTACCGTTCGGACATCGCCGGAGTCATCACGGACACGGTTGCGCGCTGGGATGCCGAGGAAACTTCGCAAAAGATTGAGCTTCAGGTAGGCAAGGACCTGCAGTTCATCCGCATCAACGGCACCGTGGTGGGGTCCCTCGCCGGGCTGGCGATCTTCACGGTGGCGCAGCTGATTTTTGGGTGACGCGCTCGCGGCGGCCTGGCGGTTAGCCACGGGGCGGCTTCAAATGTCAGTGCCTCGATGGATGATGTCGGTATGGGAATCGGCGGTGGTGCTGGGGTGGCTTTGGAGGGGGTCCATGCCTCCATTGCCGCCCTTGATGCGCTGGAGAAAGAGGACGCTTTCCTGGCTTCCGGAGCTCATGCTGGCGTCGGTATGGATGTGTTCCAGCGCCGGTACGAGTTGTGCCTGGAAGGGTTGGAGCTGACGGCCCGGCTGGAAGCTCAACTCGCGGCGCTAAAGTCCCGGCAGGCCGGCCGAGCCGTTGAACTGCAGCAGGCGATGACGCCGCCGGACGCCTCGGTCGAGGACCGCACTTATGGTGACATGTCTGTCGTGGAGGAGATCGCCGGGGTGCTGACCATCAGCTCCGCGGCTGCGGGGGCGTTGGTGGAGCACTCACGCCGGATCTGCTCCCTGCCGCTGGTGTTCGATGCACTGTCCGCCGGGGACATGTCCTGGCAGCACGCCCGGATTGTCGCCGATGAGACTGAAGGCCTCACCACCGAGGGCGCCCTGGCCTTGGTGGCGCATTTCTTCGACCCTGACGCACCCCAGCCCGCCCGCGGCGCGGCCCCCGGCGAGCTTGTCCCGTCCCGGTTCCGGGCGAAGGTGCGTAGTTGGCGGGAACGCCACCACCCGGAATCGATCGAGAAGCGCCACGCCAAAAGTGCCGCTGACCGGCGGTTGGAATACACCCCCGACCGGGACGGCATGGCCTGGGTCTCGCTCTACCTGCCCGGCGATACCGCGTGCGCGATCTGGAACCGGACCACCGCCATCGCCCGCGGACTCCAGGGACCCGCCGAACCCCGCACCCTCACCCAACTCCGCCCCGACATCGCCGCATCGCTGCTGCTGGGGGCTGGTGTGAACCACGGAGCCCGGAACACCGCCGTCCACGCCGAGGAAGACGGTCCCGGCCCCGGCGTTCAGGGCACGCAGGGTGTCACCGGGATCGGGAAGGTCCCTGCGCCGCGGGCCGACGTCCTGGTCACCGTGCCCGTGTTCGCCCTCCTCGGAGCCACCGACGAACCCGCCGTACTGGACGGCTTCGGACCAATCCCGGCGTCCATGGCGCGGAGGCTCGTCACCGACGGGGCGGACTCGTTCTACCGGGTCCTGGTCGACCCACGCGACGGGGCACCACTGGAAATCGGCCGCAAAAACTACCGGCTTAGCGGGGCCATCAAACGCTGGATCAGGATGCGCGACACCAAATGCACCTTCCCCGGCTGCACCAACCGCACCCCCGACAACGAAACCGACCACCTACAAGCGTGGCAACACGGCGGCACCACCAACGTCAGCAACCTGGCCCAACTCTGCCCCAAACACCACCGGCTCAAACACCACACCAGATGGACACCGGACCCGGCCAACAAGAATGAACCACCCGGCTGGACCTCACCCACAGGCAGGCACTACAACCCAGAACACCCCGACCCCGAACCAACCCACTGGCCACCAGGAACCTGGTCACCATTGCTCCAATGGGACGCGCCCGCCGTCTGCCACTGCCTGGAGGCCAGCCTCGAAAACCTTCCGCAGTGGGAACCAGACGACGACAGATATGTGGACCTCGACGACCTGCCGGCTGACGATCCCCTCTGGGCCGAACTCCTCGCCACGCCATTAGTACCGTCGGGATGACGGTGCCTTGGACAGTCCAAGGTTCAGTAGTCCTTGAGTCCGGAGCACGCCGCCGCTTTCTAGGCGAAGGCCTCCAGTTCCACGCCCGCGGCCTCAAGTCCTGCCCGAATTTTTGCCGCCGTCTCCACGGCGCCGGGGCTACCGCCCTGCAGTCGCAGGGAGTCCGGCTGGACGGTGACGATGGACCCGTCGATGGCCATCACTTCGCCTTTTGTGGCCAGGCGAACGGCGCGCTCAACGATCGTGTCGACGTCGTGCAGCACGGCGTCTTCCCTGGACAGCGGCACCAGGGTGCCGTCGGCGTAGTAGGCGCGGTCGGGGAAGGCCTCGGTGAACACGGGGTGGCCGGCCTCCTTGGCCTGCTTCAGCAGCTCCGACCCCGGGAAGCCCAGGATGGGAAGTCCAGGATCGTAGGCGTTCACGGCCGCCACGAGTGCGGAGGCCTGCTCAGCATCATGGATCAGGGTGTCATACAGCGCACCGTGTGGCTTCACGAAGTCCACCGAGGCACCCACGGCATGTGCGACGCCGTCGAGCGCGCCCAGCTGGTACAGCACGTCGCCAAATAGCTCATCAAAGCTCATGTCCAGCGAGCGCTGGCCAAAACCGGCCATATCGCGGTACCCAAGGTGCGCACCCACGGTGACGTCAAGTTCGTAAGCCGCCCGGCAGCTGTCCAGCATGGTGACGGGATCGCCTGCGTGGAGGCCGCACGCTACGTTGACACTGGTGGCCAGCTGGAACATCGCCGGATCGCCTCCCGCGGTCCAGGAGCCGAATGATTGGCCTACATCAGCGTTTAGATCCAAGGGTGTTGCCTTCCAGGGTCAGGTTGTCCGGCCCGGCAGCTGCGGTCAGCTCCCCGGGAATGGTGTCCGGCATGGGTCCGAACGCCTCCCTGGCGTTCTGCGCCACGGCACGGCCCATCACGAGGTTACCGGCTCCGCCCACAACTGCCCCTATGCCGAAGGGGAGGGCCCGGCCGAACAGCGCAGTGCCCTGCCGTTTGAGCAGGTTCTTCAGGAAGGCGTGCTGGATCTTCTTCCGCACACTCCCGAATCCTGGGATCGAGGACTTGGACAGCATGTTCCCCCAGACGTCGGCGGGCTTGGCGCCGCCGGCTGCCTGGCCGCTGAGCGTTCCCAGCAGGGCGGTCCCTTCCTCACCAAGCATGATGGCCATAACCATGGTGCCGGCCTTCTCGGGATTGGTGAGGCGGATGCCGTGGAGCTCTGCCAGCGACGTCGCGTAGAGGGCCGTCGCCTCCAGGAAGCCGACGGTTGCGGCTGCGGAAAGTCCCAGCGACGCCACGGTTCCAACACCAGGGACGACGGCGGTGGCACCCACCAGGGCACCCCCACCGGTCACTGCGCGCAGGTAGTCACGCTCTGCGATGGCCGCCAACTGGGCGGCGGTGGCCCGTGGATGCTTCTTCTGGAGCCGGCGGATGTAGGCCACCACCAGGGGCCGCTGGATCTGCACTGCCTTCAGGAGCATGTTGTGGACACCGGGCTTGGGTTTGCCGTCGGCATCGAACATTGCGTTGTGGGCGGTTTCCTGTGCGATTCGTACTGCGGGATTGCTGCGCCTGGCCATGGTCACCTTCATTCAAATCGACCTGCAGCGGGTAGGCTGCCGTGCTTATCCATCCTATGTGGACAAACACTAAGCATGCTGAACTTTCCGCTCCGCGTCACGGCTACCCCCGCCGCCGGCCTCTAGTTGGCGGGGCCGGCCAGGTTGTTGAACGTGTAAAGGTGGATACCTTCCACTGCTTCGCCGCGCTGCAGTTCCGCGACGATGGCCTCGGAGGAGTAGCGGCCATCTTGGAGCAGGCGCCGGCCAAGGGGTCCCCTGCGGTTCAGCAGTGTGAGGGATGGGCCTACACCGATTTTCAGCGCGGCGCGAATGAGCTGCGCCCGCGGAACGGCGCCGGGCACTCCGGCCCAGACAGGCAGGCGCACCCCTTCCCGGCGCAGGGTTTGGGCGTACCACTGGATCCGGGGGGCCGAAAGGCACAGTTGCGTCACCACTGACGATGCCAGGTGCTGCTTTTCCAGCAGGGCATCAAGCATGTGCAGTTCGCTGTGGCCCGGGTGCCCTTCGGGGTAGCCCGCCACGCCGGCCCGGATGGTGCCGCCAGAGACCTCCGCGAGGTCCTCCAGCAACGGAAGGCTGCTGTCATAGGGACCGGCCGGCTCCCCCGCGTCACCGCCGACGGCGAACACTTCGGTGATGCCGGCGTCGTGGCAGTTCCGGACCACGCCGGCCAGTTGCTCACGGCTTTCGATGCTTCGTGCTGCCAGGTGCGGAACAACCTCGAAGCCAAGGTAGGCAAGCTCAATGGCCGTCCGGATGGTGGGTCCCACACCCTGGCGGGGCAGGCACGTCACCGTCAGCTGCGCCCCAGGGGGCACGGCGGCCTGGATGCGGGCGGCAATACCCTCCGAGGGAATGATCTGCATCCGGACAGGCAGTACCGTACCGTACTTGCCGGCCTGTCCTTCCGCGGGAGTCGGTGCTGCGGCTGGTGCCAGGAGGGATTGAATCGTCATGAGGAACTCCAGGTTTGGCCGGCCACGGGTGGCACGGCATGGATCGGGTCCCTCCCCGCTCTGTATTGGACCTGAGAGATTCCGCAAACCCATCAGGGCCTGCTTGCACCGTCGGTGAGTGCTGCCGGAGCAGCACTGCTTTCCAGAGTCGCCTCGCCGTGACGGTACATGGGCCTGAGAGATTCCTGGGGAGGATTTGCTCCTACGGCGCCTGCCCGGTGATGGCCGGGAGAACTCTCCCGCCACAGCTCGAAAGGCTGTATTCAGTAGTGGTGCCACGGCGGCCGGCGCCTGCCCCTCCGTTTGGAGGGAGTGCGGGCACCGGCCGCGTGGACGGGCCCGCAAACTAGCGGAGGATGACCGTCCGGTTGCCGGAGAGGACTATCCGCCCTTCAGCGTGCCAGCGGACGGCATTCGTGAGCGCCTTGCATTCGGCGTCGCGGCCAACCGTGACCAGGTCCGAGGCGGAGTACGTGTGGTCCACCTCGATGACCTGCTGCGAGATGATGGGCCCTTCGTCCAGCTCCGAGTTGACGTAGTGGGCGGTGGCACCCACCGTTTTGACGCCGCGCTCGTAGGCCTGGTGGTAGGGCTTTGCCCCCTTGAAGCTGGGCAGGAACGAGTGGTGGATGTTGATGGCCTTCCCGCTCAGGCGGGTGGTGGCCTCGTCGCTGAGCACCTGCATGTAGCGGGCCAGCACCACCAACTCCACGGCGTAGTCGTCCACCAGGGCCAGCAGCCGCTCCTCGGCATCGGCCTTGGTTTCCGGCGTCACGGGGATGTGGTGGAACGGAACACCGTGCCACGCCGCAAGCGGTTCCAGGTCCGGATGGTTGGACACCACGGCGGCGATCTCCACGGGCAATTCACCATTGCGGGCGCGGAACAGGAGGTCGTTGAGGCAATGCTCATACTTGGAGACCATCACCAGGATGGGCTGCTTGCGTCCGTGGCGTTCCAGCCGCCAGTCCATCTGCCACTCCTGGGCCACCTGACCGAAACCGGCCCGGAGGCGGCCAAGGTCCAGCTCAACCTGCGAGGTGACGTGGATGCGCATGAAGAACCGCCCGCTCGCCCTGTCGCCGAACTGCTTGATGTCCACGATGTAGCATTCCTGTTCCAGCAGGTATGCCGCCACCGCCTGGACAATGCCAAGGGCATCCGGGCAGTGGAACGTCAGCACGAATTCCCGGCCCGTTTCCGGATCTGCCACTGCCTGCAGCTGCCCGGCTTCAGAAGTCCCAGGTTCGGATGCGCGCAGCCCGGAAGCGCGGAGCTCCTCAGCGATCACCGGTTGACCCGCTCTTCCCCCGCTTCTGCGGCGGCACCCGTACGGACAGCCTTGCCGGCTGCGGCGTCGGTGAAGTCCTGGTCCGCCTGCAGTTCAGCCTGGAACGTAGCGAAACGGGCCTGGTGTGCGGGGCGGCGGCGGAGGACGAACCATGCTGCGCCCAGCAGGATGAACCACACCGGGGTGACCAGCAGGGCCACCAGGGTGTCCGGCTGGGTGGTGAGGGTCCAGATCACGAAGGCGAAGAAGGCGAAGACCACCCAGACCATGGCAACACCGCCGGGCATCTTGAACTTCGATGCTTCATGCAGGTGCGGCCGGCGGCGGCGGAAGGCGATGTAGCTGGCCAGGATGATGGACCAGACAAAGACGAAGCAGACGGCGGAGACGGTGGTGACCATATCAAAGGCCTTGCCCACGTCCTGGCCCGCGTACATGAGGACGACGCCGGACAGCAGCAGCACGCAGGAGAGGAACAGTGCGTTCTGGGGCACCTTGCGCCGGGACAGTTTGCCAAAGACGTCGGGGGCGTCGCCTTCCTGGGCAAGGCCGAAGACCATGCGGGAGGTCGAGTAGATGCCGGAGTTCGCGGAGGACATCGCGGAGCTCAGCACCACGAGGTTGACCACGGTGGCCGCGGCGCCCAGGCCTGCCAGGGAGAACATGGCGATGAAGGGGCTGTGGCCGGCCCTGAACTCGGTCCAGGGGGTGACGGCCATCAGGATGATGAGGGCCCCTACGTAGAAGAGGAGCACGCGGATGGGAATGGAGTTGATGGCCTTGGGCAGGTTCCGCTCCGGGTTCTTGGCCTCGGCCGCCGTGGTGCCCACCAGCTCGATGCCAACGAAGGCGAAGACGGCGATCTGGAAGCCGGCCACGAAGCCCATGAACTCGTTCGGGAAGAATCCGCCATGGCTCCACAGGTTGGTGAAGGTGGCAGGGCCGGCGTCGGACTGGAAACCGGTGAAGATCATGAACAGGCCAACGATGATCAGTGCGGCAATGGCAACGATCTTGATGAGTGCGAACCAGAACTCCGTCTCGCCGAACGCCTTCACCGTGGTGAGGTTCAGAAAAAGCAGGATGGCCACGGTGGCCAGGCCGGGAATCCACAGGGGCACCCCGGGCCACAGTTCACGGGAGTAGCCGGCGATGGCGATGACATCCGCGATGCCGGTGATGACCCAGCAGAACCAGTAGGTCCAGCCCGTAAAGAAGCCGGCCCACGGACCCAGCAGGTCGGCGGCAAAGTCGCTGAAGGACTTGTAGTTGAGGTTGCTGAGCAGCAGTTCACCCATGGCACGCATGACGAAGAACAGCATGAAGCCGATGATCATGTACACGAAGATCACTGAGGGGCCGGCCGCCGATATGGTCTTGCCGGAGCCCATGAACAGGCCGGTGCCGATTGCGCCGCCGATGGCGATCAGTTGGATGTGGCGGTTGCTGAGCTGCCGCTCCAAGTGCGGGGCTCCGCCGCCGGGGGACGTCGGGGAATGGGTCGTCATTGAGGAACTCCATCGTTCGAGCGGCACCCGGGGTGTCGCAAAGATTGGATTTCCTCCCCGCTCTGTCTGGGACCTGAGAGTTTCCACATGCCGGCATGGGCGTGCTTGCACCGTCGGTGAGCCAGGACAGGGCCCGGCTGCTTTCCAGAGTTGCCTCACCGCGGCGGTACGTGGGCCTGAGAGTTTCCTGGGGAGGGTTTGCTCCTACGGCGCCTGCTGAACGTACCGGCAGGGCTCTCCCGCCGCAGGTCAAAAGCGTTTGCTTGGTAAATCAGTGTTCAGTTGTCAGAGGGCATCCATCCCAGGCGCGGTAATGCGCAGAATGGACAGTGGGGCCTCCGGTGATCCCGGCCGGCGAACGGAGCGCCCAGCGTCTTTGGGCCAGTTCCGCTGTCCGGCCGGATCACGGGGTTCAGTGTGGCGTTCGTCACGAACAAAAGTCAAGCCCGGCGTTACGCCATCCACGTAACGCTCTTGAGCTCCAAGTCATGACGGACCGATTTGCTCCCCGCTTCGCTTTGCCTGTAACCTGTGAGCCGAATCACCCACATTTCAATAAGCCTTTCGAGCTGTGGCGGGAGAGTTCTCCCGGCCATCACCGGGCAGGCGCCGTAGGAGCAAATCCTCCCCAGGAATCTCTCAGGCCCATGTACCGTCACGGCGAGGCGACTCTGGAAAGCAGTGCTGCTCCGGCAGCACTCACCGACGGTGCAAGCAGGCCCTGATGGGTTTGCGGAATCTCTCAGGTCCAATACAGAGCGGGGAGGGACCCGATCCATGCCGCGCCACCCGTGGCCGGCCAAACCTGGAGTTCCTCATGACGATTCAATCCCTTCCGTCTGCCTTTGCAGACCGGCATATCGGTGCACGCCGCCAGGCTGACGTGGACACAATGCTCAAGGCCGTTGGCTACGACAGCGTTGATGGACTGGTGGACATCGCCGTTCCCAACTCAATCCGCCAGTCCAAGCCCCTTGCGCTCAAAGACGCGCTGAGCGAGGTTGAGGTCCTTGCGGAGCTGCGCAGGCTCGCCGCCAAGAACAAGACCGCCGTGCAGATGATCGGCCAGGGCTACTACGACACCATTACGCCCGCCGTCATCCGCCGGAATGTCCTGGAGGCCCCGGCCTGGTACACCGCCTACACCCCGTACCAGCCCGAGATTTCCCAGGGCCGGCTCGAGGCACTGCTGAATTTCCAGACCATGGTCCAGGACCTGGTGGGCCTGCCGATCGCCAACGCCTCGCTGCTGGATGAAGCCACGGCCGTGGCCGAGGCCGTGCTGATGATGCGCCGCGCCAACAAGAGCAAGGACGCCCGCGACGGCAAGACCGTCCTGGACGCAGACGTCCTGCCGCAGACCATCGCCATCGTCAAGGGCCGCGCCGAGGCGCTCGGCTTCGAGGTTGAGGTCGCCGACCTGTCCCAGGGACTCCCTGAAGGCGCGATCAACGGGATCGTGCTCCAGCAGCCCGGCGTCTCCGGCCGCGTCTTCAACCACGCCGGCGTCATTGCCGAGGCCAAGGAGCGCGGCGCGCTGGTCACGGTCGCCGCTGACCTGCTGGCATTGACCCTGATCACCCCTCCGGGCGAACAGGGTGCCGACATCGCCGTCGGCTCCACCCAGCGCTTCGGTGTCCCGCTGTTCTTCGGCGGCCCGCACGCCGCCTACATGGCCGTGGCCAAGGGCCTGGAGCGTTCCATGCCGGGCCGCCTGGTGGGCGTATCCAAGGACGACGCCGGCCTCCCGGCGTACCGCCTGGCGCTGCAGACCCGCGAGCAGCACATCCGCCGCGAAAAGGCGACATCCAACATCTGCACCGCGCAGGCCCTGCTGGCCATCGTCTCCTCCTTCTACGCCGTTTACCACGGCCCCGACGGGCTGAAGGCCATCGCCGAGCGCGTCCACAACAACGCCCGCGCCCTCGCCACCACGCTCCAGATCGCAGGCCGGGAACTGGCCGCCGAGGCGTTCTTCGATACGGTCACGGTCTCCGTCCCGGGCAAGGCCGCCAAGGTCATCACCGCTGCTGAAGCACGCGGCATCAACCTGCGCCACATCGACGCCGACACCATCGGCGTGTCCGTGGATGAAACCACGACGCCGGAAATCCTGTCCGCGATCGCCGTCGCCTTTGGAGCCGGCCCGGTAGTGGACGCTGAGGGCTTCGACCTGCCCGCAGAGGTGCTCCGCACCTCCGAGTACATGCAGCACCCGGTGTTCAACACCCACCGGTCCGAAACCCAGCTGCTGCGCTACATCCGCAGGCTGTCGGACCGGGACCTGGCGCTGGACCGCACCATGATCCCGCTGGGCTCGTGCACCATGAAGCTGAACGCCACCGCCGAGATGGAGGCCATCTCCTGGCCGGAGTTCGCCTCCATCCACCCCTTCGCCCCGGACTCCCAGACCGAAGGCTGGCGTGAACTGATCAGCGGCCTGGAAGCCGACCTTGCGGAAATCACCGGCTACGACCAGGTGTCGCTGCAGCCGAACGCCGGTTCCCAGGGCGAGCTCGCCGGCCTGCTGGCCATCCGCGGCTACCACCGCGCCAACGGCGATACCCAGCGCAACGTGTGCCTGATCCCCGCTTCCGCCCACGGCACCAACGCCGCCTCTGCTGTCCTGGCCGGCATGAAGGTCGTCGTCGTTGCCACGGCCGCGGACGGCACGATCGACCACGAGGACCTGTACGCGAAAATCGAGGCGAACAAGGACGTCCTCTCGGCGATCATGATCACCTACCCGTCCACCCACGGCGTGTACGACGCGGACGTGACCGAGATCTGCGAGGCTGTGCACGCTGCCGGTGGCCAGGTCTACGTTGACGGTGCCAACCTGAACGCCCTGGTGGGACTGGCCCAGCCCGGCAAGTTCGGCGGCGACGTCTCCCACCTGAACCTGCACAAGACCTTCTGCATCCCGCACGGCGGCGGCGGACCCGGCGTCGGACCTGTTGCGGCCAAGGCCCATCTGGCGCCGTTCATGCCCGGCGACGCCAACAAGGCAGCGCATGAGGAAGGCCACGGCGTGGCCATCAGCGCCTCGAACTTCGGTTCCGCCGGTGTCCTGCCGATCTCCTGGGCGTACGTGAAGCTCATGGGTGGCGAGGGCCTGACCGAGGCCACCAAGGCAGCCCTGCTCGCAGCGAACTATGTTGCCGTGCGCCTGAACGAGTACTTCCCGGTGCTGTACACCGGTGAAGGCGGGCTCGTGGCGCACGAATGCATCCTGGACCTGCGCGACCTGACCGCCAGGACCGGCGTCACGGCCGAGGATGTGGCCAAGCGCCTCATCGACTTCGGCTTCCACGCCCCGACCCTGGCGTTCCCGGTGGCAGGCACCCTGATGGTGGAGCCCACCGAGTCCGAGGACCTGGCCGAGATCGACCGCTTCATCGAAGCCATGATCACCATCCGCAAGGAAATCGACCAGGTGGCCAACGGGGACTTCTCTGTCCAGGACTCCCCGCTGCGCAACGCACCCCACACAGCGTCCGCCGTCGCGAACTCCGAATGGACCCGCCAGTACAGCCGCGAGCAGGCCGTCTTCCCCGTCCACCACCTCAAGCAGGACAAGTACTTCCCGCCGGTGGGCCGGATCGACGGCGCCGGTGGAGACCGGAACCTGATCTGCTCCTGCCCGCCGCTGTCCGAGTTCGAAAACTAAGGATCCCCCATGACTGAGAACTACACGGCTCTTTACGAAGAGCACAAGAAGCTTGGCGCCTCCTTCACCGACTTTGGTGGCTGGCAGATGCCGCTCAAATACAGCTCCGAACTGGCCGAGCACCACGCCGTCCGCAACGCTGCCGGCCTGTTCGACCTCTCCCACATGGGCGAAGTGTGGGTCACCGGACCGCAGGCCGGCGCCTTCCTGGACTACGCCCTGGTGGGCAAACTGTCCGCCATCGCGGACGGCAAGGCCAAGTACTCGCTGATCTGCAATGAAGACGGCGGCATCATCGACGACCTCATCACGTACCGTTTCGGCGATGAGAAGTACCTGGTGGTTCCCAACGCCGGCAACGCCCCCACCGTGGCGGCCGCACTCGCCGAACGCGCTGCCGCCTTCGACGTGACGGTGGAGGACGCTTCGGCGGCAACCTCGCTCGTCGCAGTCCAGGGACCCAAGGCCGAGGCCATCCTGCTCAAGCTCTCGGACGAGTCCCAGCACGCCTTGGTCACCGACCTGAAGTACTACGCGTTCAACGAAGTCACCGTGGCCGGCCACGATGTCATCCTGGCCCGCACCGGCTACACCGGTGAAGACGGCTTTGAACTCTTCCTCCCGAACGAAGGCGCCGCTTCCCTGTGGGAGTCCGTGGCCCAGGCCGGAGAAGAGTTCGGCATTGTCCCCTGCGGCCTCGCATCCCGCGATTCGCTTCGCCTTGAAGCGGGCATGCCGCTGTACGGCAACGAGCTCTCGCTGGAGCGTTCGCCGTTCGACGCCGGCCTTGGCCCCGTAGTTGCCCTCAAGTCCAAGGAAGGCGACTTCGTGGGACGGGCCGCACTCGAGGCAGCCAAGGAAGCCGGCCCCAAGCGCAAACTCGTTGGCCTGAAAGGGCACGGCCGCCGTGCCGGCCGTGGCGGCTACCCCGTCCTGAAAGACGGAAACGTGGTGGGCGAGGTGACCTCGGGCCAGCCGAGCCCCACCCTTGGCTACCCCGTGGCACTGGCCTACGTCGACGTCGAGCACGCTGAGCTGGGCACCGCACTGGACGTGGACCTGCGCGGCAAGGCCGAGCCCTTCGAAGTCGTCGCACTGCCCTTTTACAAGCGTCAGAAATAGCACCGGCGCTCCCGGATTTTTGAACCCCAAACTTAAGGAAACACACCATGGCTAAAGTTGCCGCTGAACTGAAGTACTCCGCCGAACACGAATGGATCGCCGCCGACGGCTCCGGCCCGTCCGTGGTGGGCGTGTCCGCCGTTGCCGCCGAGGCACTGGGCGACATCGTCTACGTGGACCTGCCCGAGGTTGGCGCCACGGTGACCGCAGGCGAGACCTGTGGCGAGATCGAGTCCACCAAGTCCGTCTCCGACCTGTACTCCCCCGTGACGGGCCAGGTCACGGAAGTCAACGACGAAGTCGTCAGCGACCCCGCCGTGATCAACAACGACCCCTACGGCGCCGGCTGGCTCTTCAAGGTCACCGTCACCGAAGAGGGCCCGCTGCTGTCCGCACAGGAATACGCCGAAGCAAACGGCGGCGAACTGTGAGCGGCGCTTCATCCGCCGCGGGCACCGTGGCCTTTGAACAGGTGGTCTCCCCCAGCCTGAACGCAGACCTCGCTGCCCTGGACCCCGAGATTGCAGCAAAGATCGACGACGAACTGGGCCGCCAGCGCGACGGCCTGGAAATGATCGCTTCCGAGAACCACACAGCCGCAGCGGTCATGCAGGCGCAGGGCTCGGTGCTGACCAATAAGTACGCCGAGGGCTACCCGGGCAAGCGGTACTACGGTGGCTGCGAGCACGTGGACGTCATCGAGCAGCTGGCCATCGACCGGGTCAAGGCCCTGTTCGGCGCCGGGTTCGCCAACGTCCAGCCGCACTCCGGCGCCCAGGCCAACGCCTCGGTGATGCACGCGCTCATCAAGCCCGGCGACACCATCATGGGACTGAACCTGGCCCACGGCGGCCACCTGACCCACGGCATGCGGATCAACTTCTCCGGCAAGCTCTACAACGTGGTCCCGTACCAGGTCCGCGAAGACACCCACACCATCGACATGGCAGAGGTGGAGCGGCTGGCCCAGGAGCACAAGCCGCAGCTCATCGTGGCCGGCTGGTCAGCCTACGCGCGCCAGCTGGACTTCGCCGAGTTCCGCCGCATCGCCGATTCCGTGGGCGCCTACCTCATGGTGGACATGGCACACTTCGCCGGGCTGGTGGCCGCCGGCCTGCACCCCTCGCCGGTCCCGCACGCCCACGTGGTCACCTCCACCACGCACAAGACCCTCGCCGGCCCGCGCGGCGGCATCATCCTCTCCAACGACCCCGACGTCGCGAAAAAGATCAACTCCGCCGTCTTCCCGGGCCAGCAGGGCGGGCCGCTGGAGCACGTCATCGCCGGCAAGGCCGTGGCTTTCAAGATCGCGGCGTCCGAGGAATTTAGGGAGCGGCAGGAGCGCGTCCTGGCCGGCGCCCGTATCCTGGCCGAGCGCCTGGTCCAGCCGGACGTCACCGCCAGGGGCATCAGCGTGGTGTCCGGCGGCACCGACGTGCACCTGGTCCTGGTGGACCTGCGCAACTGCGAACTCGATGGCCAGCAGGGAGAAGACCGACTGGCTGCAATCGACATCACCGTCAACCGCAACGCGGTCCCCTTCGACCCGCGTCCGCCAATGGTCACGTCCGGCCTGCGCATCGGCACCCCGGCCCTGGCCACCCGTGGCTTCGGCGAGGACGCCTTCCGCGAGGTTGCGGACATCATCGCCGAGGCATTGATTGCCGACGCCGGCGCGGACCTTTCCGGGCTGCGTCACCGCGTCGAGGCACTCGCCGCAGCCCACCCGCTCTACCCGGGCGTGGCACCACTGTCCTGATCTCCGGTTGCTACCGGGACCGGCGGACCGGACATTTTCACGCCTGCGTTGGGCCCACGCCGTCAGGGTTCCCTGGCCGACCTTGCGAGGCTAGGGAGACGGTGGGGAGCAGGCTTTCGAAAAGTCCGGCTCCGCCGGCCCCTCGTGCGCATGTCTCCTGGTGACGTGCCCGCGGAGTGGGTGGGGCATCCGGCAGCGTGCGTCTAAGGGAGCGTCACGTCCGCTCAGCGGGCGTCTTCGCGACCGAGCCCGCAGAGGATGTCCTGCCCGCTCCATCCCGACCACTTGTATTAGTTAGGAACCACGCACATGGCTGTTGGTGTCTTTGACCTTTTTTCGATCGGTATTGGCCCTTCGTCTTCTCATACTGTGGGGCCGATGCGGGCTGCTGCCGTGTTTGCTGAGGAGTTGAAGGCCTCGGGGAAGCTGGCGGACGTCTCCTCGCTGCGGGTGGATTTGTATGGGTCGCTGGCCGCGACGGGGCATGGGCATGGGACGATGACCGCGATCCTGTTGGGGTTGGAGGGGTTCCATCCGGAACTGATCCTGCCCGAGGAGGTGGAGGAGCGGCTGGCTTCGATCGCGGAGACCGGGATCCTGAACCTGGCCGGTGCGGTGGCGCTGCCCTACGGGGTGGGCGACATGGTGTTGCGGCCGTTGACGGTGCTGCCGCGGCACACGAACGGGATGACGTTCACCGTCACCGACGCGGCCGGGGATGTGGTGCACGCGGCGACGTTCTTCTCGGTCGGTGGCGGGTTCATCGTCCGCGAGGGTGAAGAGGACGCCGCGCAGCAGGAACTGGACGCGTCCAAGGAGGTGCTGCCGCTGCCGTTCCGGACCGCGGCGGAGCTGCTGGAGCACTGCGCGGTGACCGGGCTGGGCATCGCGGACGTGATGTTCGTGAACGAGAAGGCCTCCCGGTCCGAGGAGGAGATCCGGGCCGGGCTGGGGCATATCTGGTCGGTGATGGAGAACTGCGTGGCCACCTCGCTCAAGCGTGAAGGGGTGCTGCCGGGCGGGTTGAAGGTCCGCCGCCGCGCCCCGGACNCGCCAGTGCTCCCGCTCCCGCCCCGGTGCCCCAGCCGTTTGCCCTCAACCTGTACCGGGAGGGGGACTTCGTTCCGCAGTACACCTTCGATTGGTGCGTGGCCGCGAGCATCCAGATGGCGCACAACCTGATTGACGACACCGGCGGCGGCACCTGGGCTGACCGCGCGCAGCAGAACGAACTGTGGGAGAGGGCCCGCGCCCACTCTTCGGACTCGTTCAACGGTGCCAATCCCTTTGGCTGGGCGCAGGTGCTGACGGAGGCGGGGATGGGGCCGTACGCCGTCGTGAGCGTTCCGGGCTATGAAGAAGCGGTGCGGACGGCGGCGCGTGCCATCACGGAGACGGGCAGGCCGGTGGGCCTGGTGATGTGGAGTGGCCGCCATGCCTGGGTGATGAGCGGATTCGAATCGGTGGGCGATCCGCGCCAGTTCCCCGATTTTTCAGTGACCGGCATCCGCGTCCTCGATCCGCTCTACCCCTACGGCAGTGGCCAGTGGGGCCCGTCGCCGGCGCCCAATGCCCTGCTGACGCCGGAGCAGTTGGCCACGCAGTTCGTAGTCCGCGAGCCGAGGCGCTGGAGCAGCGGCCTGGCCGCCGGCTACCTCCTGGTGCTTCCCACTGCCGCGTAGCCGGGCCGCATCCAACCTGCCATCCAGCCCGGCTGCCATCCACCCCGGCCGCCATCCAACCCGGCTGCCGCGAAACCCTGGAAACGCCAAAACATCCCCGGCACGGAAAACCGCGCCGGGGATGTTTGCAGTAAAGCCGGGGACTAGTGGGTCAGGTCCTTGCCCTTGGTTTCGGGAATCGTGAACACGAACGCTGCGCTGACCGCCAGGAGCAGCACTGCGTAGATGTTGAACACCTGTGGCGCCCCGAGCGAGGAGCCCAGCCACTGCTGCAGGTAGGGGGCGGTGCCGCCGAACACCGCCACGCAGATGGAGTAGGGCACGCCCACGCCCACCGTGCGGATGGAGGTGGGGAACAGCTCGGCGTACACGGCCGGAACAATGGCGGCGCTCGCAGCCACGAAGACCAGCATCACGGACATGCTCACGGCCAGCTGCCAGGCGGAGTCTTTCAGCAGCCAGGTCATGGGGAAGTGCAGCACCGCGGAGCCGATTGCGCCGGCCCACAGGACCTTCTTGCGGCCGATGCGGTCCGAGAGCTTTCCCCACACGGGCAGGGCGGCGATGAAGACGATGTTGGCGATCACGCCCGCCCACAGCGCCTCGCCGCGGTCGATCTTCAGTGCGGTGGTGGCGTAGCTGGGCGCCACCACGCCCCAGATGTAGTAGATCACCGTCAGGCCCACGGTCAGGCCGATGACCTGCATGGCCTGCTTGCGGTAGCGGACAATCTGCGGCCAGATGGGAGCGCGCTTGGCGGTGACGGCCTCGTCCTGGAATGCCTCGGTCTCGTGCAGGCGTGACCGCATGATCAACGCGTACAGGCCCATGGCGGCACCGATCAGGAAAGGGATCCGCCAGCCCCAGGCATTCATCGCCTCGGTGCTCAGCGCCATGTTCAGGACGGCGCCCAGCAGCGTTCCGAAGAGGATGCCCACAGTACCTGAGGTGTAGATGAGGGTGGCCCAGAAGCCGCGGTGTTCCTTGGGTGCCATCTCGGACAGGTACGTCTGCGAGGACGGCAGCTCGCCGCCGTGTGCCAGGCCCTGCACCAGGCGGGCCACCAGCAGCATGAGCGAAGCGAAAGCACCGACGCTGGCGAACGTGGGGGCGATGCCGATCAGCAGGCTGCCCAGCGAGGCGAGGCCGACGGCGAACGTCATCGAGGTCTTCCGGCCCACCCGGTCGCCGATCCAGCCGAAGAGGAAGCCGCCGAAGGGCCGGGCTACGAAGCCGACCGCAAAGATCGCCAGGGTGGACAGCACCGCCGACGCCGGGTCCTCCTTGCTGAACAGCTGGCTGGCGATGAAGGGAGTAAACGTGGCGTAGATGGCCCAGTCGTACCACTCAACGGCATTGCCGATGCCGGTGCCGACGATGGTCTTGGCGGTGGACATGCGTCCAGTCTGGGGCTTGGTTACTGCAACGGACATGGTCTTCTTCCTGGTCGGTTGGTCTGCGGGAAAGGGCAGCGGCGCTGCTGCCGGGTACGGGAGGGGAAACTTAGGCGGTCCGCGAGAGCGTGGCCAGCCGCGAAATGGCGAGTTCCGCGTAGAGTGCGGCCCCGTCCGCCAGCACGGCATCATCGAACGTGGCATACGGGGAGTGGTTGAACGGCGACGCGTCGGGGTCGCCCCCCGGGGACACGGCGCTGAGGCCCACAAACGTGCCGGGTACCTCGGCCAGTACGCGGGAGAAGTCCTCCGAGCCGCTGAGCGGGGTGGCCCAGCGCGAGAGGCGGCGCTCGCCGAAAAGCTCGGTGATCACTTTTTCGGCGGTGTGTGTTTCGTCTTCGTTGGTGATGGTGAGCGGGTATTCCTGCAGGTAGTCGACAGCGACCGCCACCCCGTGTGCGGCGGCGATCCCCTTGAGCAGGCGTGGCACGGCGTCCATCATCTTCAGGCGGGATGCTTCCGAGAAGGTCCGGATGGTTGCTTCGATGCGCGCAGATTCCGGGATGATGTTCCGCTTGGTCCCCGCGTGCAGCACGCCCACGGACAGGACTACGGGATCGAACATGTTGAACTGGCGGGTGACCATGACCTGCAGGGCTGTCACCATTTCTGCTGCCACGGTGACCGGATCCTTCGCGGAATGCGGTGCCGAACCATGGCCGCCGGCGCCGAGCACCGTGACTTCCAGGCCGTCCGACGCGCTGAGCATGACGCCGGGCTTGGTGCAAAAGGTGCCGTGCGGCTCCAGCGAGGAAAACACGTGCATGCCGTACGCTGCCTGGACGCGTGGACCAGCGGCGTCCAGGACGCCCTCCCGGATCATGTAGCTGGCCCCGTCGCAGCCTTCCTCGCCAGGCTGGAACATGAGGACGACGTCGCCCTGGAGTTGGTGCCTCTTCTCGGCCAGGAGGGTGGCGGCTCCGGCGAGCATGGAGGTGTGCAGGTCGTGGCCGCAGGCGTGCATGGCGCCGTCAGCCTGGGATGTGAAGTGGACCCCGGTCTTCTCCTGGACGGGCAGCCCGTCCATGTCTGCACGGAGGAGGACCGCGGGACGCTGCCCGGCGGGATCAGAGTTGCCGCCACGCAGGACTGCGGTGACCGACGTCGTCTCCTTGCCCAGGGTGATCTCGAAGGGGAGGCCGTCCAGCGCCTCCAAAACCTTCTCCTGGGTGCGCGGAAGGTGGAGCCCGATTTCCGGCTGCCGGTGCAGGTCGTGGCGCAGGCGGACCAGGTCATCCTGCAGGTCCTTGGCGTCGGCGGTTATGGTCACGTGTTACTCCTTGGCATGGGCATCAGGGCTTGGGGACTATTCTGAAGTGGCGTGGTTCACAATCAAGGAAAGCGCTGGAATTATTCTGCAAGTGCCTGATGGCGTCAGGATTCATGCAAGGTGAAGGAGGCGTGGGTGGAGCTCAGCGAGGATGACCTTGCCCTGATCCAAGTGCTGCAGGCTGCGCCGAGGCTTGGCTGGGCTGACGCCGCCAAGGTGCTGGACGTCCATGCGACTACCCTCGCGGCCCGCTGGGACAGGCTGGCTTCGCAGGGCGCTGCG
This sequence comes from Arthrobacter sp. 8AJ, assembly GCF_902506025.1. Taxonomy (NCBI): domain Bacteria; kingdom Bacillati; phylum Actinomycetota; class Actinomycetes; order Micrococcales; family Micrococcaceae; genus Arthrobacter; species Arthrobacter sp. 8AJ. The sequence continues at coordinate 682,458 of NZ_LR733289.1, forward strand.
TGGACGACGGCGCACCTGGCGGGTGACCCCAAGCAGATGCTCCTGGCGTATGTGGCCGTTGACTGCGAAATGAACCGGCGGGACAGCGTCACGGCGCAGCTGGCCGCTGTGCCGGAGATCGTGACGGTGGAGGAAGCGGCCAGCAACCGGGACCTGATGCTGACTGTCATTACCCGCTCGCTGGAGGAATTCAGCGACCGGGTGGTCTCGCACCTGAAAACCATCGACGGGCTGACCAAGTACCAGGTGGCCCTGTGCACACGGCTGCACAGCAGCGGCGACGACTGGCGGTTGAATGTCCTGAGCCGTTCCCAGCTGGCCACCCTGCGGACCCTCGCACCGCAGGCAAGCCCGGAGCCGGCGCAGGTGGCCGGGCAGCTTCCGCAAAGCCACCTTGACCTGCTGCCGTTCCTGGCCCGGGATGGCCGTGCCACAGCTGCCCAGATTGCCCGCGCCCTTGGCCGCCATCCCGCCACCGTGCAGCGCCAGCTGAACCGTGTGCTGGCCAGCGGCATCCTGTCGTTCCGCTGCGAAATCGCGCAGCGCTACTCATCGTTCCCGGTGACCTGCCAATGGTTCGTGAACGTACCGGCCGGCCAGCACGAGGCAGCCGCAGCAGAGATCCGCACCATCAGCAACGTGCGGCTGAGCGCCTCCACCACCGGACCCACCAACTTCGTGATCATCATGTGGCTGCACACGCTGGCAGACGTCATGTCCGCTGAACTGGCGCTGCAGCAGAAGGTGCCCGGCATCGACATTGTGGAGAGCGCGGTGATGCTGCGGACGGTCAAGCGGGTGGGCTGGATGCTGAAGGAAGATACGACGGCGAGTGGCGCCGTCGTCCATGCCGGAAACCTGGGCGCCGCAGACTGAAACGGACAGATCGTAACGGGGAGGAGCCAGGGACGCTGCCCCTGGCTCCCCGCTAAGGGGAAGAAGAGTTCTACTTCCCGTCGCGGTGGACTTCCACTACGGCGCTCTTCTCCCATGGGGTCCAGTCGGACCAGTGTCCGCCGTGGTTCTGCACGCGGAACGAGACCAGCTGGTAGACCTCTTCTGCGCCCCTGCGGTCGAGGTTAGGCACACGGTCAATGCTGGAAAGGATCCTCGCGCCGTCGTGGCGATCAAACTGCTCGGTGAAGACTGTGCGGCCGAGGAAGTCGTCACTGCTGCGCGGACCGGGGTCGTCTTCGTAGCGCAACTGGCGGATCTCGACGGTCTTTTCGCCGTTGCAGTCCACTTTGATCCTGAAATCGACCTTGTTGCCCCGGAGATCCTTGGGATCCTTTGGGTCGACGGTACAGCCGTTGCGGCTTGTTTCCGCGTTGGCGGGTGCGGCCAACGCGAGGAAACCTCCGAACAGGCCCAGTGAGAGGACCGGAACCATGGCCAGCCTTGCCCGGGTTGGCCTCTTAATTCGAGTGTTGGACATATCTTGTTGCTCCTCAAAGGATGCGATTCACCTTTGCGGGCAGCCTTAAGCCGCCGGAATTGAGCACATTTTCAATAAACCGTTGTGGTGGCAGGAGCCTGCCCGTCCCGTTTCAAACAGCGCGCCCCGCAGTGCGGGTGGCTTCGACTCCGGATCCTTCTGTTCGCTGATCCGGTGTTTAAAAATATCCTCCCCTCTGCGCAGCTGCGCTAGGGGCAACCGCACCCTGCTTGGAGCTGGGCGCCGCTTGTGCCGGGGCTGGCCTTTGTGCTCCTTCCCGGCGTTCGCCGCAGGCGGCAGACTGTCCCTATGACTTTTGCGAATGTGGGAATGCTGGGAACCAAGCCCGGCCAGCGCGATGCCCTGGTGGCCATCCTGCTCCGGCCGAAACCCGGGATGAAGGAAGCCGGGTGCCTGCTGTATGAGGTGGGAATTAATGCCGATATGCCGGACACCGTGTTCGTCTCGGAACTGTGGGAGTCTGCCGAAGCGCACCAGGCATCGCTGCAGTTGGACAGCACGCAGGCCGCGATCGCCGAGGCGAAGCCGCTGCTGTCCGGTGAAATGGGAGGCCACCGGTTCACGGTGCTGGGGTCCCCGCTTCGGTAGCTGCCGCCAAAAGCGAAATACCTCCTTCCCAGGACGGGTATTCAGCGGCGAGTGGATTGCGGTAATCGGGGTAAGGGAGGACACATGAAACCGTTGCCCGCACTTGAGCTTGTCACCCGTTTCGAGGATGCCGAGTGCCTTGACCCACTGGCCAAGAGCGTCCGGAAAATCGTCCTGAAGGTCATCAAACCGCGCTGGGCCCGTGATGTCCTCCACGGCGTTCCCATCGGCCACCCGGTGCATCCCCTTGCTGTCCAGGTGCCCATCGGTGCCTGGCTCTCCGCAGGAGTACTCGACGCGGTCCCGGGCGGAGAAAAAGCTGCCCGGCTGCTTATAGGGGTGGGCACTGCCAGCGTGATTCCGTCTGCGCTGGCCGGATTCACCGATTGGTCCCAGCTTCATCCGCAGCAGCAGAGGGTGGGCCTGGTGCACGCCGCGGCCAACGTCACCGCCACAGGCCTCTACATCGCGTCGCTGGTGCAGCGGTCAACTGGCAGCCAGGGAAGCGGCAAGGTGCTTGCATATCTTGGACTGGCCACCGTCAGCGCCGGCGGCTTCCTGGGCGGCCACCTTTCGTACCGCCAGGCTGCGGGCGTGAACCACAGCGAGGAAATCCCGCACCGCTTCCCGTCCGGCTGGCAGCCGTTGGCGCCGTTGGCGGAGCTGCCCGAGGGCGGCCTGCACAAGCGCGAAGTGGCCGGCATCCCGTTGCTGGTACACCGTGAGGGCGGAACGGTCAACGTACTCTCCGACGTCTGCAGCCACCTCTCCGGTCCGCTTCACGAGGGCAAGATCAAAGACCACGACGGCGACCCGTGCGTCGTCTGCCCCTGGCACCGGAGCACATTCTCATTGCGCACCGGTGAAGTGAAAGCCGGCCCGGCAACTTCGCGGCAGCCACTTTTCGAAACGCGGGTGACCGGGGAACTCGTGGAGGTGCGCCTGCCCGGGGCTGACGGCTAGAAAGGCCGTTAGGCCCTGTTGGGTTGGCAAGGGCGGCGAAAAACTGGGTGCATGGCGACGTCAAGGAGAATCCAGGCGAGGTGAGTCCAGGGGCGGTGAGCGATCTTCGCGAGGACATCGCAGTCCTCTACAAGGGGCGGAAGGGATCCGTCGATTTCGTTGACGTTCCTCCGCTGCTCTTCGCCATGGTCCGGGGCCAGGGGGACCCCGACGGACCTGCATTCGCGGAAGCAGTCCAGGCGCTCTTTACCATCAGCTACGCCGCGCACTTCGGGCTCAAGAAGCGGGCTGGTTTGATCACGAAAGTAATGCCGCTGGAAGCACTGTGGTGGTTCGACGAGCCTGGGCACGCTGACCCCGACGAGCCCGTAACAGCAGGCTTCGGCGGCCTTTCAGGAGTCGACCGGGAATCATGGCGATGGCAGGCCATGATGGTTCAGCCCGAACCAATCGACGAAGCCCTGCTGGAGCGGGCCAGGGAGGAGTCCCGGGCCAAGGAACTTCCGGCACTGGACCTGCTCCAGTTCGAGCGTTGGGAAGAGGGCCGCTGCGCCCAGACCCTCCATGTCGGTCCTTACGCCGACGAAGGCGCCACAATCGCCCGCCTCGACGCAGCGGTGGTGGAGGCCGGGCTGAAGGTCCGCGGCAGGCACCACGAAATCTACCTCGGCGATCCCCGCCGCAGCGCACCTGACAAGCTGCGAACGCTGATTCGCCACCCGGTGGTGTAAAAGACTGATGACGCGTGTAACCGAACCGCGGGAGATTGCTTCCGGCGTGCTGTTGATGACCTCCGGTGCAGGTCCAATGGCCGCAAACCTCTACCTTGTGCGCTCGGGTACCACCTGGGCGATGGTGGACTGTGGCTGGGCCGGCAGCGCGGAGCCGGTCCGGCGCGCTGTGGAGCAAGAGTTGGGGAATAGCATCACGCCCGATGCCATCCTGCTGACCCACATCCATCCGGACCACTCCGGCGCTGCCGGTGCCCTGGCCCGGACGTGGGAGGTGCCGGTGTACGTTCACCAAGCAGAGCTGCCCATGGCCGCCGGGAAATACATCCCCGAGTTTTCAATGCCGCTGGACCGCTGGATCATCGCCCCGCTCCTGTGGTCGTTGCCCGCCCGCACCCGCCGCAGGATCGAAGCGTCCGGTGACATCACTGACGTCGCCCGCAGCCTGCCCCGCGATGGAGGAATACCAGGGCTGCCAGGGTGGGCGGCCATCCCCACGCCCGGCCATACCCCGGGACATGTTGCCTATTGGCGCGCCGGCGACGGCGTCCTGCTCACCGGGGATGCGGTGGTGACGGTGGGTTTGAATTCCATCCGCGGCATCCTCTCAGGCGTACCGGACCTGTCCGGGCCACCCAGGTACACCACCTGGAACTGGGAGCAATCCATGGACTCCATCACACGCCTCGCAGGTCTGGGTCCCCGGTTGCTGGCGCCGGGCCATGGGCAGCCGCTTGCTCTTGGGGCCGTTCCGCGGCTGCGGGCCCTCACTATGAAGGAGCGCACGCAACGGATGAGGCTCCGTGGCCGCGCTGCGGGATCCCCCGAGGCTGCCTAGCCGGTTCGCTGGCTGTCCGGGATGTGCCAAGGGAGGCATCAGGCGCGCCCTGCGGTTCCTCACCCGGTTCCTACACGGCAAGGCGCTCCAACAGGGCTTCCTCCAAGAGGCTTCGCTCCGTTGGCATGAGCCTTTGCCGCCCTTGCGGCCAGTTTCCTGGTGGCCAGTGGGTTGGTTCGGGGTCGGGGTGTTCTGGGTTGTAGTGCCTGCCTGTGGGTGAGGTCCAGCCGGGTGGTTCCTTGCTCGTGGCCGGGTCTGGTGTCCATCTGGTGTGGTGTTTGAGCCGGTGGTGTTTGGGGCAGAGTTGGGCCAGGTTGCTGACGTTGGTGGTGCCGCCGTGTTGCCACGCTTGTAGGTGGTCGGTTTCGTTGTCGGGGGTGCGGTTGGTGCAGCCGGGGAAGGTGCATTTGGCATCGCGCAGCCTTATCCAGCGTTTGATGGTTTCGGTGAGCCGGTAGTTTTTCCGGCCGATCTCCAGTGGTGCCCCGTCGCGGGGGTCGATCAGGACCCGGTAGAACGAGTCCGCCCCGTCGGCGACGAGTTTGCGGGCCATGGACGCCGGGATCGGGCCGAAACCATCCAGTACGGCGGGTTCGTCGGTCGCTCCGAGGAGGGCGAACACGGGCACGGTGACCAGGACGTCGGCCCGCGGGGTGGGGACCTTCCCGACCTTCGTGGATTTCCCGGTCTGTGTGGTGTTCCCAGCCCCCAGCAGCAGCGATGCGGCGATGTCGGGGCGGAGTTGGGTGAGGGTGCGGGGTTCGTCTGGTCCCTGGAGTCCGCGCGCGGTGGCCGTGGTGCGGTTCCAGATGGCGCAGGCGGTGTCCCCGGGGAGGTAGAGGGAGACCCAGGCCATGCCGTCCTTGTCGGGGGTGTATTCCATCCGCCGGTCGGCTACCCCTTTTACATGGCGTTTCTCGATCGATTCCGGATGGTGGCGTTCCCGCCAGCCACGGACCTTGGCCCGGAACCGTGACGGTACGAGGTCTCCGGGGGTGGCGCCGCGGGCGGGGCGGGGTGCGTCAGGGTCGAAGAAATGCGCCACCAGCGACGCCGCGCCGTCAGTGGTGAGGCCCTCGGTTTCGTCGGCGACAATCCGGGCGTGCTGCCAGGACATCGCGCCCGCGGCCAGGGCGTTCATGGCGTGCGGCAGGGAGCAGATCCGGCGTGACTGCTCCACCAAAGCGCCCGCGGCTGTGGAGCTGATGGTCAGGACTCCGGCGATCTCCTCCACCACCGACATGTCAGCGTAAGTGCGGTCCTGGATCGAGGCGTCCGGCGGGGTCATCGCGTGCTGGAACTCCACTGCCTCAGCGGCGTCGCGTGCTTTCGTCGCAGCGATCTGCGCCTCCAGCCGAGCCATAAGCTCCGGCCGCTCCAACCGGATCTCATACCGCCGCCGCAAAACATCCGTACCGGCACCAATATCCACACCGGCACCAGCATGAGCCCCGGCAGCAAGGAAAGAGTCCTCACGGTTCAGCGCATCAAGGGCGGCCACGGAGGCATGAACACCCTTCAAAGCCAACCCAGCACCACCGCCGATTCCCATAAGGACATCATTCAACGGGGGTCCGACATTCAAAGGGCACCCGAAGTCAGGCCGGCACTGCAGGCGGTAGCGGTCAACCCGAGGAGGTTACCCACGCGCCTTTCCGCAGCACGCGGGCCAGCTTCAAATCCTGGTCAAGCACCAACACGTCCGCAGGCATCCCGGGTCGGAGATCCCCGGCCTGCGCCGAGAGCCCCAGCACGGACGCCGGAACAGCCGACGCCGAGGTTACGGCGTCGCGCAGGGAAACACCCGCGGCCACAGTAGTCCGGAGGACCTCCAGCAGCGTGCTGGTGCCACCCGCAATGGCACCAGTGGCATCCACCCGTGCCACGCCTTGGTCCACCGTGACGGAAAGGGACCCCAGCCGGTACTGGCCGTCGTCCAAGCCGGTTGCAGCCATCGAGTCGGTAACGAGGGCGATATTGTCCGCACCAACAAGAGCAAAGACCAACTGCACCGTTTCGGGCGCCACATGTACACCGTCGGCTATCAGTTCCACCACCGCTTCTCCTGCCCGTGCCGCGCTGAGGCATGCCGCGACGGGTCCGGGGGAGCGATGGTGCAGTGGAGGCATGGCGTTGAACAGGTGGGTAACCGTCGGCCGCCGCCGCCCCATGGAATGCCCGCCAGCGACTAAACCGCCCGCTGCGCGCTTAAGGAAAGCCGCCGCCGTCGGATGATCCGCAGCCGTGTGTCCCAAGGACGGGATGATGCCGCGCGCCGCGAGGAGATCCACAAGTTCGAACGCTCCGGAAAGCTCGGCCGCCAGGGTCATGGAAACCATTGATTCCCCGGCAGCACCAAGGAATCCGGACACCAGGCCCGGATCGGGATCCAACAGCAGCGCAGTGTCATGGGCGCCGCACTGCTCCGTTGAAAGGAATGGACCCTCGAGATGCGAACCGGCAATGAGGCCCTCACCAGCCAGCCCCCGAAGAGCGGAAAGGTTGCGGACAAGCTGTCCGGGCTGCCCCGTGACGATGCTGGCCAGAAGCGTAGTTGTGCCGCGGCTGTGAAGATAGCGGGCGGCGTGGCGGGCACCGTCAGCGTTGCCCTCCGAGAAGTCAGAGCCATGTGCCCCGTGACAGTGCAGGTCGACCAGGCCCGGCAGGAGAAACCCCGGTGCCGCGGCCTGATCCGGAAGAACCCCGGGAAATTCCGCCGCCGGCCCAGCAAAGGTGACCACGCCGCCGTCGACCGCTACAACGCCGTCCGGCACATCCAGGGTCGCCGAAACAATGTGCCCGCGGAGGATGAGCTCACTGTTCACGGTCCACTCGCCTCCCGCCACGGATTATTCCACAACGGCCCCGCGGGCATCCGGCACAAATCCTGCGAGCGGCACTATCCGGCAAACTTCCCCCGTGCCGTTATTTCCCCGTGCCAATGGGAACCTCTACAGTGAAAGTGATAAGCATGCTGTCTATTTTGGAGGGTGAACCTGATGCGAAAAGTTTCTGCGCTTGGAGTAATGGCTGCGGCGATGCTGGCATTGGCCGGCTGCTCGGGCGGGGGCGGCGGTACGGCCACCCCGTCCAGTTCGGCGACCGCGTCGCCGTCCGCCAGCCCGACCGCGGACGCCAAGGTGTACTCGGAGGATCAGCTCCGTGACCTGATCTCGGGCATGAAGGACGCCGACGGCAATGAGCTCAAGCTGTACTCCAAGGAGCAGGTTGACCAGGGCGGAAATATCGCCAACCTGCTCATGAGCACGGCAACCATCGACCCCAAGGACTGCAAGGACATTGCCACGGCCGGCCTGTTGGACAAGGTGGAAAACGGTGACGTTGCCGTAGCACTTTCGGACGGTAACCAGCCGCGCAGCCTGTCGGCCCAGTCCGGCAGCGACGGCCCCGACGCCGTAAAGACCCTGAACGACATCAGCGGCAAGATGGACCAGTGCGCCAAGTTCTCGGTCTCCGCACTGGGGCAGAAATACGACGTGTCCAGCAAGGAACTGAAGGCGGACACCGACGCGGACAAGACCTTCGCCACCGTCAGCACCCGCAGCGGTGACAACCAGCAGAAGCTGATGCAGGTTTCCGCCGCGCAGGGGCGCCTGCTGGTGGTAGCCACGAAGAGCGGCACCGACCTGGGCGACAAGGACCAGAAGGAACTTGAAGGCCTCATCAATGACGTGTTGAAGAAGGCCGACGGCGCGGGCGCCACTTCCAGCCCGTCCTCCACCAGTTCGTCGGGTTCCATGGGCACGTCCTCGCCGAGTGGCTCGGCTTCGTCGACCGCCTCGTCCACCTCTTCGGCGACGATGTCATCGGGCAGTGGCGCCTCGTCGTCGGCCTCCCCGACTGCGTCGCGGTAGCCGCAACCCTACAGCGCGGAGGCGGGCCAGGATTGCAAAGTCCTGGCCCGTCCTGCGCGCCCCGCAGGCCTGCGCGAACTCCAGCCGGGAATTGAGCTCTGCCGCGACCTCGCCCGCCGGTGCGGACGCGTCTATCCGCAAAAAGCCCGCGTACTCCGGTAGCTCCCGGTACCCGTGGTGGAACGCGGCGAGGTCAGCGAGGCTCTCCGAATCCGTCCCACGGGCAATGATGCGGCGGTGGGCTTCGGTGTGGTCGATGTCCAGGTGGAAGATGGCGTCCGGTTGCGGCAGCCGGGCCAGCAGCCAGGGGAGGAAGCGTCCGCGGGGCAGCCCTTTTGCGTGCCGCAGTGCCAGTTGGCAGTGAAGGTGGCGGTCCATCACCACCAGGCCGTCGAACCGGCTGGCGCGCAGGTGCGATACCAGCACGTTGCCCACCCGCAGAAGGGTTTCGACGCCGTCTGCCACCCTGTCCGGCAGCCGCACTCCCAGCCTGGCCGCGGCCAGGGACATGACCCGCCGGCCCGCATGGTTGCTCACCAGCAAGGCCCGTCCGCCGCGGGCCCGCACCATCGACACCAAGGCGCGGGCCGCCGTCGACTTTCCCGATCCGTCGATGCCCGTCAGCACAATGATCATCCGGCCTCCTCCCGCCGCTCCGTTTAACGCCGGGGACGGGCGCAATGTCCCGAATGAGCTGGAATTCACAGGCGCCAGCGGCGGGGTGAAGTGCAGTGCTACATGATGTTGGTGGGTACCAGCAGCGCCCAGGCCAGGGCCGGAGCCACCATCACCACGCCGCCGGCATAGAACGTCAGCTGCTTGTAGACCCGTTGCCGGTCGTGATCCCGGGCATTGGCCACCACCAGTGCGCCATCAGTTGAGAAGGGGGAGACGTCGACGACGGTGGCCGCGATGGCCAGCGCGGCAACAGTTCCGGAGGCGCTGAGGGAGCTCGTGGCCAGGAGGGGTCCGGCCAGGGGTATGAACGCGGTGAGGAGAGCGGTGGAGGAAGCGAAGGCCGAGCCGACACCGATCACGTAGCACAGGACCAGTGCGATGAGCAGTGGCGTACCCAGGGCCAGGGCCTGCCCGGCCAGGGTATCGATGACGCCCACGTGCTCCAGTAGGGAGACATACGTGATCATCCCGGCAACCAGCAGGACCGTGGACCAGGAAATGCCGCCGATGAAGGTCCTGTGCTCCTTAATGTTGATGAATGCCAGGAGCAGGCCTGCGGAGAGGGCCACAAAGCCGATGGGCAGGTGGAAACCGAGCGTGGCTGCCAGCATCACGGCGATCAGGACGAGGGTCAGGACCTGCTGGCCGTGCGGGCGTCCGGTGGCAGAGGTGTCGATGTCCGCGTGCTGGCCCGCGGTGCCGTCACGCAGCCTGCCGATCAGGGCGAACAGGACGATGGTGAGCACGGAGAGGATCAGGTTCAGGGCGAAACTGGCAGTGAACAGGCCGCCCTGGGAGATGGGGAAGTTGTTCTTCAGGGCGATGTCATGCACCAGCACACCAGCAACGGACAGCGGGGAGAAGCCGCCGGCGTGGGCGCCGTTGATGATGAACGCGCCCATGAGGACGGGGTGGATCCTCGATTCGTAGGCGAATCCGATGGCCGCGGGAGCGAGCAGCGCGACGGCGGCGGGCGAGAACGTGCCGAGCGAGGTCAGCGCGGCGGCGATCAGGAAGAACACCCACGGCAGCAGCAGGGTCTTTCCGCGGACCATCCGCACGCAGCCCTTGACGATGATGTCGATGGTGCCGTTCCGCTGGGCCATGCTGAAGAAGTAAGTGACGCCAATGATGGTCAAGACGATGCTGGCGGGGAACTCCGCCAGGATCTCCCGGTCGGACATTCCCAGCATGAAATAGCCGACGCCGAAGGAGGCTACCAGCCCCATCACCCCGATGTTCAGCGGCCATTTGGTGGCGATGACGAACATCGCCACGAGGATCACCAGCGGGATGATCTGGACAGCGGTCATGGCAGGCTCCGGTCTCATGGCGGCTGCCTGGTTGAACATGCCACCGGTCACGGGGGCAAGCACTCGGGGTGCGGCTTGCCCATGGAAAGCATCATGACATTCCATTTGCCGCTGCCGGGAGTCGCGCGCCGGGCTGGCGGGAATTGTGCGCCGGGTTGCCGGAAATTGCGCGCCGGAAGGGGCCGACGGCTGCCTCGAGACCGTAGGCTGGAGGCCCGGAAGGGGGTATCCCCGGCCGGGCAAAGCAGTTCCCAGGTGAAAGGCAGGACCATGACCGTTTCCAGCGACGATCCCCAGAACACCGCAGACCTCCGGGGCCCGGGCGATCCGGACGAAGCCAGGGAGGCCGCCAAAAAGGAACCCCAGTCCGGGCAGCACCCCGAACAGCCGGGCGCGTCGAACATCCGTGAGGAACAGCAGGTCCACGCCGCCGGAACCGTTCCCGCGTCCTATGTTGGGGGCGGGGACGCGGCCGGCGGCGACAAGCCGGAGGAAAGCAAGCCGGAAGAGGCGCTGGAGGAGCCGGGTACCTGGGACGGCGAAGTCTAGGCATGATCTCCCGCACCGACATTGACCAGGCCGCGCGCCGGACCGCCGGCCTTATCCGCAGGACGCCCGTGATGGAGGCGGACCGCGACCTGCCCGACGGCCAGGTATGGCTCAAATGCGAGTTCATGCAGCACACGGGCACATTCAAGGCCCGCGGCGCGCTCAACCGCATCCTGGCAGCCAAGGAGCGCGGGGAACTCAGGGGCGGCGTCGGCGTCGTGGTGGCGTCCGGCGGAAACGCGGGGCTGGCCAATGCCTATGCCGCCAAGCAGCTGGGGGTTCCGGCCACCGTCTTCGTCCCGGAAGCCGCGCCCGCCGTCAAGGTCGCCAAGCTGAAGGCCATCGGTGCCACCGTGGTGCAGGGTGGTGCGGAGTACGCGGCCGCCTACCAGGCCGCCGTGGCCCACGCCGAGGAAACCGGCGCGGTTTACTGCCACGCCTATGACCAGCCCGAAATCGCTGCCGGTGCCGGAACAGTGGGCTCCGAGCTGCTGGAGCAGGTACCGGACGTGGACACCGTCCTGGTGGCAGTGGGCGGAGGCGGGCTGATGGCTGGGGTAGCCGCCGCCGTCGAGGGCTCAGCCAAAGTGGTGGCCGTCGAACCGGAAACAGCGCCGACCCTGCACGCCGCCCTGGCAGCCGGTGAGCCGGTGGACGTCGCCGTATCGGGTATCGCGGCCGACTCCCTGGGTGCCCGCCGCGCAGGCGACATCGGCTTCTCAGTGGCGGTCCGCTGCGGCGTCGAAAGCGTCCTTGTCAGCGACGCTGACATCATTGCCGCACGCTCGGCACTCTGGAACGACTACCGGATCGTGGTGGAACACGGCGCTGCAGCAGCCTACGCTGCGTTGACCTCCGGCGCGTATGTACCGGGGACGAACGAGCGCGTTGCCGTCATCCTCTGCGGTGCCAACACGGATCCGGCCACGCTGTGACGCAGCCCGGGCGAATTGGACGCCCGGGCTGGATCAGCTGACTACTGGGCGCCCTGGCCGCAGAACTTGCTGTAGGTGCTGCCGGCCTCCTGGTAGCCGGACTGCAAATCGGCAAGCTTGTCCTTGTCCGGGTTCTCCTTGGCCTGTTCGTCCGTGTACGCCAGGATCTGTGCCAGGGCAGGCTTGAGGTCGTCCGAGGCCACGGCGTGGATGGGACGGATCTGGTTGGCGAGGTTGTTCATGCCCGTCTTGCCGGCGTTGTTGGCGGGGTTCGACACAACGGCCTGGATCCGCTCGCAGGTCTCAGCGGTGGTCAGTTGGTGTGTGGCGGTGCAGGCCGTAGCAGAAGCAACGAGGCCGGCGGCAAACAGGGCTGTGGCGAATTTCTTCATGGGTCCCTCGGTAGTGGTCAGAGGTTTCGATTGTAAGCAGATTGGGTACCCCCATGCCTTCGCAAGCCCAATACCGGCGCTTAAACTGGCAGTACCAATCGTGCGGAGCTTCCGCAGATGGGCCCCGCGCGCATCAGACCAGACTAAGGAACCAGCATGCGCCGAACAGTACGCCGCCGTGCCGCCGCGGGACTTGTCGCCCTGCTTTCACTGCTCCTCCCCACAGCCATTCCGGCGTCGGCCGCGCCCCGATCAGGGGAGATCGTGCTCGACGGCGCCACCTCCGCGGAGGGCATTGCGGCGGGGGAGGGGAGGACTTTTTACGCAGGGGAACTCACCACGGGTGACATTTTCCGCGGTAACCTCCGCCAAAGCACCGCCACCCGCTTCATCCACGCCCCCGAGGGGCGCGCAGCCGCCGGAATGAAGGCCGATCCCTGCCACAACCTGTTGTTCGTGGCGGGCGCCACCACCGGCAAGGCTTTCGTCTACGACACCGTCACCGGAAAACCTGTGGCCGATTTTGACCTGGCCAAGGGGTTCATCAACGACGTCACCCTGACCAGCGAGGGCGCCTGGTTCACCAATTCGGCCGCGGCGGAACTCTACTTCCTGCCGGTGGGAGAAGACGGTGAACTGGGAACGGTGAAGACCCTTAAGCTGAGCGGGCCGGCCGCGGACCTCACGCCGGACTTCAACCTCAACGGCATCGCCTCGGCTGACGACGGCAGGGTCCTGCTGGTGGCGCATACAGCCGACAGTGCGGTGTACACGGTCAACCCTGAAACGGGGGAGAGTGCAGCCATTGAGGGCGTCAGCGTCCCCTTCGTGGACGGCATCCTGGTGCGCGGCGGCACCCTGTGGGCGGTCCAGAACCAGCTGAACCAGATAGCCCGCATTGATCTGTCCGGGGACCTGTCCTCCGGCGTCGTGGAAGGCACCATCAAGAGCGGCTCGTTCAATGTCCCCACCACCGTGGCCCTGTTCGGAAATACGCTGGCCGCCGTGAACGCGCAGTTCAACCAGCCGCCCAGCCCGTTCGAAGTGGTGTTGGTTCCGGCCCGGAAGTAGTGCCGTGACAAGAAACTGGCCGGCAGCAGGGGCTGCCGGCCAGTTTGGCCTGCGGGATCCGGAAGGACGGACCTGCGGGATCCGGAAGGACGGATCAGATGGTGCGCGGAGCCTTGGCCAGGTTGTCCTTCAGCTGGGTGGCGGTCTGCCGCTTCACGTAGGCCGGACGGTCCCGCTCCACACGCCAGCTCTCTGAGAGCGGGCCGACATTGACGGTGTCGAAACCGAACTCGTCGTAGAGGCGGGTCACCAGTTCGGCTGCTTCCGGATAGTCGCTGGCGGTGGCCAGGGCCCGCCGGTCGGCGGTGCCGGCGGGCGATCCGTCGGTGGTGATGTCCTTGGCCATGATGTGGTTGAAGCCCTTGGCCACCTTCGACTGTGGGAGGTGTTCCTGCAGCAGCCCGGAGGTGGTGGCCTCGCCGTTGTCCAGGGCGGGGATCCTGCCGTCCCGCTCCCAGTAGTAGTTGTTCGTATCGATCACAACCTTGCCGGCCAGGGGCTCCGACGGGACGTCCTTGTAGTTCTTGAGGGGCACTGTCACCACTGCGAAGTCGCCCGCGGCTGCCGCTTCGGCTGCGGTGGCCGCCCGGGCCTTCGGGCCAAGCTCAGCCACCAGGTCCTGGAGCGTCTCCGGCCCGCGCGAGTTGCTGATGACTACGTCGTAGCCCAGTTCCACGGCCTTCCGTGCGACCTGGCTGCCAATATGTCCTGCACCGATGATTCCGATTGTTGTCATAGTGGCGGCAACAGCGGTCCCCCTGCAGATATTTCAGCCGGTGCCCGGGAATAAAAGGGCTGGGCTCTGGCTACTTTCCGGCCACCTATTTGCCCAGGTAGCGGCCCGGGCGGTGGTTCAGCGCAAGGATGAGGTTCAGCAGCGTGGCACCGGCGGCGGACAGCAGCACCAGCAGCGGAGGCACCAAAACAAGCGATGCCAGCACGATGGCAACGTCCAGCACCATCTGCACATACCCGGCGCGCCAGTTCAGCTTCTCCTGCAACAGCAGGGCAAGGATGTTGAAGCCGCCCAGGCTGGACTGGTGCCGGAACAGGATCAGGAGGCCGACGCCGGCGAGCAGGTTTCCGCCCACCACGCCGTACACCGGGTCGAGGTGCAGTGACCCCATCGCGGCAGGGTGCAGGCTTGCCATCACTGACACGAGGGCGATGGCCGCCCCGGTGCGGAGGGCGAAATTCCAGCCCTTCTTCCAGACCGCCAGCGCGAAGAACGGCAGGTTTACGGCGAAGAAGATGACACCAAACGGCAGTGCAACGGAGTAGCTGAGCAGCAGCGCCAGGCCCGCGGTGCCGCCGGTGACCGCGCCGCTGGACTTGAGGAGGAACAGGCCCAGTGACGCCGCAAAGGTGCCAGTGAGGATGCCCAGGACGTCCTCTACCACCGAATGGCGGACGGCCGACGGCGGCACGGGACGTCCCGCCGTCGGCTCTTCAGGGTGCGTGGCCGGGGCAGCAGTGGTTGCGTCAGTGCGTGTTTCCGTGGAGGTGCTCACTGGGCGGCGCCCGCCCCAGGCAGGAACCGCCCGCGGTCTGCCAGGACTGCCAACACGCGGTCATTAGTGGCGGCATCGGCCAGGGTGATGCGCACGCCGTCCACCGCGTAGCCGCGTGCCAGGATGTCGGCCTGGGCCAGCGCGTCAAGAAGTTGCACGCGCAGCTCGTCCGAAGCCCGCAGCCAGTAGAAGTTCGCCTGGCTGTCCGGGACGTCCCAGCCCAGGCCCCGAAGTGCCCCGATCACGCGGGTCCGTTCCTGCGCCACCGCCTCGGTGCGCTCAAGGATCTCGTCCTCCGCAGCAAGCGAAGCGACCGCGGCAGCCTGCGCCATCCTGTTGACGCCAAACGGAACGGCCGTGCGCCGAAGGCCTTCGGCGATCTCCGGCCGGGCAATGGCGTAACCGATCCTCAGCCCAGCCAGTCCGTACGCCTTGGAGAAGGTCCGCAGGATGCAGAGGTTGGGGTAGCGGCGGTAGAAGTCCAGGGAGTCGACGCCCGGGCCGCGCTGGAACTCGACATACGCCTCGTCCAAGACCACCAGCACCCGCGGGGGAACGGACCGGAGAAACTCCTCCAGCGCCTCCGCGCTGATGGACACCCCGGTGGGGTTGTTCGGCGAGCACAGGATCACCAGCCGGGTGCGCTCCGTAATGGCCGCAGCCATGGCCGTGAGATCGTGGTGCTCATCCGCCAGCAGCGGCACGGGGACCGAAACCGCGCCCGCCACCGCCACAAGGATGGGATATGCCTCAAAGGACCGCCAGGCGTACACCACCTCGTCCCCGTGCGAGCAGACGGCGGAGATGATCTGCTGCAGCACTCCGGAGCTTCCCGGTCCGGCGGCAACCTCATCGGCGCTGACACCGAAGTGCCCGGCAATAGCCTCCCGTGCTTCCACCGCGCCCATGCTCGGGTACCGGTGGATCCTGCCGCCCTCTGCGGCAATCGCGTCGACGACGGACGGCAGGGGAGTGAAGTGGCTTTCGTTCGAGGCAAGGGCCGCGGTCAGGGCTGACTGGGCGCTCTTGCCGGCCACGTAGGCGGGAAGCTGGGCGACGGCGGCGCGGACCTCTGGTGCCGCGGCTTCTGGAAGGGTGCTGGTCATGGAAGGCATGATGGGTGAAATCAGGACGTCTGCGCAACAGAGGAGGATCGAGCAGGACAGATCCAGCAGATGTTATCTCCAGAAGTGGCAAAATGCTCACTATGCACCTCATTGATGCCCTTGACGCAGAGATCCTCCTCACACTCGACCGGGACCCGCAGGCTACTGTCCTGTCCCTCTCCCGCACGCTGGGCGTGGCCCGCAATACGGTGCATGCCCGGCTCCGCCGCCTCGCAAATGACGGCAGCCTGGCACCCTTCAGCCAGCGGGTGCGGACCGAGGCTCTTGGCCTGCCGCTCATCGCCTTCATCTCGATTTCCATCAGCCAGTCCTCCAGCGACATTGCCGTGGCAGCGCTGCAGACCATCCCGGAGATCATCGAAATGCATGCCACCACCGGCGATGCCGACCTACTGGCCAAGGTGGCCGCGAGGGACCCGGCCGACCTGCACCGGATCACCAACGCGATGCTGGCGATTGACGGCGTCGTCCGGACCAGCACCGCCATGTCCCTGGTGGAAGTGATGCCCACCCGCACGGTGCCCCTGCTGCAGGCGGCCGCAAAGAAGCAACAGGCGTTAGAGGCACAGAAGCAATCGACCTAGAACAAATTCTCCCATTTCCTCACGGTCAAACTCTTGACCATTCTTGTAAGGCACTGATAAACCTAAAAGGCAGAAAGCGCTTTCCTCGGTGCTTGCACCTCCTCAAAATCACTCGTGAGAAGGATGCGCCGCATCGAATGAAACGTTCCAAACTGTTGTGCGGCAGACTCAGCTGCCGCCGCATCAAAGGAGATGTTCTTTTGGCAAACCCCTCAATGTGTTCCCCGAAATTCCCGGCGGGCAGGGCGCGGAAGGCTGTGCCGGCTGCCGCGGCGGCCACGCTCGCTGCAGCAGCCATGGCCTTGGCCGGTGTCCCGTTTGCTGCCGCTGATCCCGGCCCGGGAGGTCCTGCCGCTCCGGCGGCCCGCGCACACTCCGGCCTGACGCGCCAGGTGGAGAACCTGGACCGCGCCCCGGTTGCCGTCCTGACGGACCAGGGGGTCAGCCTGGGCTGGCGCATGCTGGGCCTGGACAAGGACAGCATTGGATTCCAGGTCATTCGCGACGGCGCCATTATCACCGACGAACCCATCCGGGACACCACCACGTATCTGGACCCGGATGGCACGAAGGACTCCAAGTACGTCATCAAGACCGTGGGCAACGGCAACGGGCAGGACAAACTCAGCGCCGAGTTCAGCCCGCTGGCACAGAACTATCTCCCCATCAAGCTGGACAAGCCGGCTGACGGCGTCAGTAAGGACGGAAAGCCATACTCCTACAGCGCCAACGATTCCAGCGTCGCCGACCTTGATGGTGACGGCGCCTACGAGATCATCCAGCTGTGGAACCCATCCAACGCGCAGGACAACTCCAAGTCCGGGTACACCGGCAACGTCTACGTGGACGCCTACAGGATGGACGGCACCAAGCTGTGGCGCATCGACCTGGGCCGCAACATCCGGGCGGGCGCCCACTATACGCAGATGCTGGCCTACGACTTTGACGGTGACGGCAAGGCCGAGGTGGCGTTCAAGACGGCGGACGGAACCACCGATGCGGCGGGAACCGTCATCGGTGATGCCGCGGCCGATTACCGCACCAGTGCCGGCTATGTCCTGTCCGGACCGGAATTCCTCACGGTGTTCAACGGCGCCAGCGGCACCATCATGGACACCGTTCCCTACGATCCGCCGCGCGGCGCCGTATCCGCGTGGGGCGACAACTACGGCAACCGCGTGGACAGGTTCCTCGCCGGAGTTGCCTATTTGGACGGTGAACACCCGTCCATGATGTTCAGCCGCGGCTACTACACCCGCACGGTGCTGGTCACCTACGACCTTGTGAACGGCAAGCTGGTGAAGCGCTGGAAGTTCGATTCCGATGTGGCCGGAGCCGAGTACAAGGGCCAGGGCAACCACAACCTGTCGGTGGCGGACGTGGACTCCGACGGCAAGGACGAATTCGTCTTTGGTTCCATGACCATCGACGACGACGGCACCCCGCTCTACAACACCAGGCTGGGCCACGGCGACGCCATCCACACGGGCGATCTTGATCCTTCCCGGCCGGGGCTCGAAACCTTCGCAGTGCACGAAAGCATGAGCCAGAGCGGCAACCGCGGCGCCACGTTCCGCGATGCCGCCACCGGCGAAGTGTTGTGGAGCATCCCCGCCGTCAAGGACACCGGCCGCGGCGCCACCGGCGACATCGACCCCCGATTCCCGGGTTCTGAAAGCTGGGCCGTAGGCGGCGACGCCGCGTGGAACTCCCCGGTGGGGTTCCTCATGTCCGCCAAGGGCGAGCGGATCTCGGACAAGATCCCTGCAGCCAACTTCATGGCCTGGTGGGACGGCGACCTGCTGCGGGAGATCGTGGACCACGACTTCGATGCCGTGGCCGGGTACGGCGTGCCCACCATCTCCAAGTGGAACTGGGAAACCGAATCCAGCGACCGTTTGTTGACGGCCACCGGCGCCCGCACCAACAACTACACCAAGGGCAACCCGTCGCTGCAGGCGGACCTGCTGGGCGACTGGCGGGAAGAGCTGGTGTTCCCTTCAGCGGACAGCACCGAGCTGCGCATCTACACCAGCACCTCGCCCACCGACGTCCGGCTGCGCACCCTGATGCATGACCCGATGTACCGGACCGGCGTGGCCCGCGAAACGGTGGGCTACAACCAGCCGCCGCACCCGAGCTTCTTCATCGGCGAGGGTATGCAGGCACCGGCCATGCCGGCCGTCTTCTACGCCGGAAAGGCCAAATAGGCCGGCCGAAGACGCGAAAGCGCCGTCCGCCTTGGGGGAAGGCGGGCGGCGCTTGCTTGCGGGTCAGCGCGGGTCAGTGGCCGCCGAGGTTGCCACCCACCGGCGGAAGGCCGCCCTCGGTACCGCGGTCGTCCCCGCGCCGTTCGCCGGCGCTGAGGTTCTCGCCTTCGAGCGTCTCGTCGGACTCCCCGGTGGTGTCCACCAGGCCGTTGGTCTGGTCGAAAGCGTGCCCGATCCTGTCATCGCCCAGATCGGCGACTGAACCGGTGGAGCCGGCCGCCGCCGTCGTGCCCGCTGCCGGAATCCCGACGCCTGCGTCGGCCGAGCCTGTGGTGGATCCGGTGGTCAGGGGCTCGGCGGGAACAACCGGCTCTGCCGGAACCACCGGGGTGGTCTCCGCGACCGTCACGTCATGCGTTTCCGTCTTGTCCTTGTTGCCACTGGCTGCCATCGCCGCTGCTGCACCGGCGGCTGCGGCAATGCCGACGCCGGCGGCAACCTTGCCCGAAACCCCGGCCTTGCCGGAATCGCCGCGGGATGCGCCCGCGTGTTCAACACCGGGCGTGCCAACCGCGGAGCCGGCGTTGACCGATCCGCGCCAGGCGCCGCTGGCGTAGCCTTCATCCTCGATGAATTCCTTGAACTTTTGCAGGTCCGATTCCGCCTGCCGGTCAACGACGTTCAGTTTGTCGCCCACCTTCTCCACCAGGCCTTCGGGCTCGTATTCGAGGGTCAGCCGGAGGGAGGTCTGGCCGCCACCAACGTCCTCGAAGTCCACGGCGCCGGCGTTCGTGGCGCCTTCGGTGGCGGCCCAGGCAACGCGCCGGTCCGGGACCTGCTCCAGGATTTTGGCTTCCCATTGCCTGCGGACGCCGCCGATCTCGGCCACCCATTCCAGCCGGTCGTCACTGAGCTGCGTGACGCTCTTGACGCCGCCCATGAAGTGCGGGAACTCCTCGAACTGGGTCCACTGGTTGTATGCGGTGCTCACCGGTACGTTCACCAGAATGCGTTTTTCCACCTTCGTGCTCATAACGTCTCCTTCGCTTTGTTACCGGGGGCTGACGACCAGGAAAAATCATCAGCATGCTTACCAACATACCTATTAGGTGCTTCGGATTCCAGAGCGGTGGGCAACGAAAAGGTGAAACGTCCGAAAGGCGGCCTTACTCAGGGCCCCACCACAACGCCATAGGACCCTTCGTTGAGCGCGCTTGGTTTGTTCGAAGGAGCCACCACGCCGAACTCGTAGCCCTTGGCCCGGATGGCGTCGATGGTCCTGGACAGGTAGTCCCACTGGGAGGCGGGGCAGGACAGGACGTCGTTGCCGTCGTGGAGCAGGATGATTGCACCTGGGGCCACCTCATCCAGCACGTACTTCTGGACTCCAGCTGCGCCGGGGCACTCGAAGTCGCCGGGCTCGCCGACCTCCCAGTGCCACTGGATGCCGCCGCTCATGCCGAGGCTCCTGATGTATTTGAGCGCGTACGGGGTGCTGTTGCCGAACGGGAAGCGCATCAGCACGGGTGTTGTGCCGGTGATGGTTTTGAGCGTGGCGTTGGTGCGGTCAACTTCCTGCTTCTGGTTCGCCTGGGAGAGCTCGGGGAAGTTAGCGTGGTCCCAGGAGTGGTTGCCAATCACGTGCCCCTCGTCCCTGATCCGGCGGACAAGGTCCGGGTACTGCTGGGCGTGGGAGCCCTGAATGAAGAATGTTGCCTTGACGTTCTTTTCCTTGAGGACGTCGAGGACAAAGGCGGTGCGCTCGGCGGATGGCCCGTCGTCAAAGGTCAGGCCGATCAGCGGCTTGTCGGCGGCATGGGCTGATGCGGGGGCCCCGGCGACTAAGGCCAGAATCAAGCTCAGGGCAGCCAGGGCCATGACCGCAATCTTGCTTTTCATGGTGCTCTTTCCCTTCCCAAGGCTGCTTTCAACCTTGTTTAGGTGAGCACCCTATGACCGCCTTAAAGGGGGTGTAAACAGGTGGCAGGCGTCGACTGCGTAACTTCTCCTGCCTCCGAAACTGGTGCAATTCCGGGCGTTACCTAAGCGTTGCCTGGAAGGGAAAAGCGGACGACGGCGGCGCCAGGCCGGGTGCCGCCGCTGCGGTTTTGGCCGGGCCGGTTGAGTCAGTCCAGGTACTGGCCTACCAATGCAAGGTTCTGGATGACAGCAAGCCCAAACTGCGCGGTGTCATTTGTGGAGACGGTGGGCGCCTCATCCACCGGCTGCAGCACGAATGGGGGCCTGATCCGCCGCAGCGAGAACGCTGATCCATGGTTCAGGTGTTCCCCGCCCTCGGCAAAACTCTCCCAGGCCCGGGCTGCCAGGTCAAGATCCTGCAACCTTGCCGCCGCGTAGGCCGTCAGGCGGCTGTGTGCCTGGGTCAGATGGATGCCCTCCAGCGCCTGTCCTACCGCCTCCACCTGCTCCTCCTTCGTGGCCAGGAACAGCCGGCAGTACTGCAGCCAGGCCTGCTCGAACTGCGGATCAGGGGCCAGGTCCACCAGCTCACTGCAGATCTCCACCAGCCCGAACACGGCGCTGAGGTGCGACACCGAGATCTGCTCCCGGCCGGTGTCGAACCGTCCCTTGTCCAGGTCATACAGCGCCTCGCCGGTGAGGAAGCCGTACTTGAGCGCGCCGATGTCGGCCATGGTGCCCAGCAGCCGGTCGCGGGAGCGGGGATTGCCGGTGCGCTCCCAGTCGGTGAGCCAGGTGGCGGCGAGCGAGCCCCAGTCTGTCCCGAGACCCACGCCCAGGGCACCGCGGTTGGGGCGGTAGGTGGCGGCATCCGCGCGGACTTTGCGGACGGGGTCCAGGCCCAGGAAGTTTTGGTCGCTGTCCACCAGTTCGGTCAGGAGGTCGCCGGTGCGCTCGTCCGCCGTCAGGTAGTAGTAGAAGCGGCGGTAGGCGGGGGTGCTGATCCGCAGCTGCTTGGCGCTGCAGCCCCAGTGCTGGACGTTGTGCCGGGAGCCGAGGCCTTTCCATGGGCCCAGGTGGTAGACGTCCACCTCGCCGGTGTGGCGGGTCATGGCCTCGGCGAAGCGGAAGATGTCCGCCCGGCCGGAGCGCAGGTAGGAGTACCAGAGCCAGAGGTCGGGGGAGAGTTCGGAGTTGTCCCACGCATAGCCGCCCACGTCGTACCGCCACACGTGCCGGTCGAAATCGTACGTGTGCATGACGTCGCCGTAGTTCCAGAAGCCGTACCAGCGGCGCTGCTCCACCTGGCCGGCATAGAAATCGAAGAGGAAGTCCAGTCGGTCTTCCAGCCGTGCCCGTGCCGGCGTGCTCCGGTCCACCGGGGCCCAGTCGCCGAAAACGCCCGCGGAATGCAAGTACTCCGGTGTGGCCTGCAGCAGGGCGGGCGTGGAGGCGGCGGAGGCGTCGGCGGCCAGGCTTTCGGTTGGCGGGGTGGCCTCGTAGGCGAACAGAGTTATCTCATGTGTGCGGGCAATGCCCGTGGGGTTGCCGAACCCCGGCTCGTAGTCCTCATAAGTGATTTCCAGGCCTTCGAGCTGTTCTTCGAACGTGTCCTGCCCCAGGCCGTCGTGGTAGAACCGCAGGTCCATGGGCTGCGCTTCGGGGGAGTACAACCATGCTGTCAGGTCGGCTTCGCTGGCGGCCGCGCCGCGGATCTCCAGTTGTCCCGGGTGGGATTGCCAGAAGTCCTTGATGCCGATTCCCAGGCCGCCGCGGGTATCGCTCAGGGAACAGAAACCGGCGGCACGGGTTCCACCGGAGATGCCCACCCAGCCGTGGCCGGCAGCCGTGCGCTTGCGCAGTTCGAACCCGTCCGCGTTGATCTGGCTGAGCGTGTAGTCACTCCACGTGGGGATCAGGTGCAGCCGGCCTGAGACCTCCGGGTTCCAGGTCTGTTCCGGGGGAGTGGCCCGTCCAGCGATCTGCGCCTCCCGCACCTCCGCCCCCGGATCCCGGCGGAGCCCGGTCAGGCCGCGGACTGCCTCGGCGAGGAAACCGCCGTCGGCTCCTGCAATGCGGATATGCCGGTTGTGCAGTTCCGCCTCCAGCGGCACGGTGAACCGTGCGCCGAGTCCGGCCAGGAAGTCGCGATCCGGGTCGCCGTCCCAGATGAAGGAGTGCACCATCCGCACGCTGCGGGCGTTGGCGTGGAAGTAGAAGCGCACCACAAAGGGCAGCCAGGACGGCCCGTTGCCGGGGCCGTCCTGGCGGTGCCGCCCTTCCAGCCGCACCACCGCGCGGACCGGGCCGTTTTGTTCGACGGCCGCTGCGGTGACCTCTCCGGTGAAGGCCTCCCGCCGGGCCGTCCCTGCCCCTTCGGGGATGCCATCCTGCACCAGGCTGACCAGCCGGGCGTCCCGGGCAACGGTCCTGCCGTTCCGGGAAAGGCTGCTGAACAGGGTGGAACCGCCGCGGTTGATGACCATCTGCAGGACGCCGGTATCCACGGTGAAGGTGTCGGCACTTTCGGTGACAGTGACTGAGGCGGAGCCCGACGACGGCTGGCTGGCCCCGGCGGGTGTGCCGGCGTCGGACGTCACGTGGTAGGTGTCCGACGGCGAGCAGGTCGCCGGGAGCGCGACCCCCGCCCACTTCAGGGATCCGTCCGGCCAGGTGGCCAGGGGCCACGCCTGGCTGGGGACGCGGGCGCCGGTGGCGTCCGCAACTGCCAGGGCCTCCACCCCAGGCACTGTGCCGCGTGGGAACGGCATGCCCCACGTGCTTCCGCCACTGATTTCCGCAGGAGCTTGTCCGTCGATCCACCTGATGAGGGTGCTGTCCGCCATGTCATCCAATTCCGCTGGTTGCCGCGCGCAGAAGACCCAACCCAGATGGGAAAGCGCTTTCTTGATTGGACTACAACGTAGTAGACCGGGGGGCGTGCATGCAAGGGGTTATTGCTAGGCGGGACGGCCGCAATGCCATGGGCGTTTCCGCTCCGCCGGAGGCCGGGACCGTTCACCCTCTGGCCGCAGCCGCCCTGGTGTGCTGGACTGATGAAGCACTGGGCACCAACCGCCGCTTCCGGCCCGTGCCGGGGACGGCACCATTTCCAGCCACACTCAGCCAGCCGGCGCGGACCGGCTGTTGGAAAGGATCCCTCATGGCAACGTACAAGATCGGATATTTCGTGGGCAGCCTGGCAAGCGGCTCCATCAACAGGGTCCTGGCCAAGGCCTTGATCAAGCTCGCTCCGGAGGAATTGGAATTCACCGAGATCCCCATCAAGGACCTCCCGCTGTACAGCTACGACTATGACGCCGACTTCCCGCCCGAGGGCCGTGCCCTCAAGGAAGCCATCGAGGCCGCCGACGGGATCCTGTTCGTCTCGCCCGAATACAACCGCTCCATCCCCGGCGCCCTAAAAAACGCCATCGACTGGGGTTCCCGCCCGTGGGGAACCAACTCTTTTGCCCGCAAGCCCACCGGCATCATTGGCGCCTCGCCGGGCAGCATCGGCACGGCGGTGATGCAGTCCTCCATGCGCAGCGTCCTGAGCTTCCTCGACGCGCCGCAGCTGAACGCGCCGGAGGCCTACATCACCTACAAGGCAGAAGCCTTTGGGAACGACGGCGAGGTCAAGGATGCGTCCACCGCCAAGTTCCTGGGGCATTACATGGACGAGTATGCGGCCTTCGTGGCGAGGGTCCTGGCTGCCAACGCACCGGGCCACATTGGCGACCTGGAACCGGATGCCGCCAAGCTTTCCCGGTAGTTCGGTTCTCCACCAGGCAGTTTTCCATCAGGCGGTTCAACCAAGCATACGGATGCCCGCCGTCCCAGCAACGGCGGGCATCCGAGTTTATGGGCAGGCGCGTCTGGCGCCTGCGATCCGGGTGTGCGGGTCAGTCCAGCGGAAGCGTCACCGTCACGCTGGTGCCCATCCCCGGGGTGGCGTTGATATCCACGGCCCCGCCCGCTTCCTGCACAGCGACAGCCATGAGCCGCAGGCCATAGCCGTGGTGCCGCCCGCACGTGGCGAGGTCGCTGTCAAAGCCCGTGCCGTCGTCGGCCACCACCAGGCGGATGCCGTGGTCAACGGCTGCCAGCTGGATGGTGAGCGTGTGCGCAGCGGAGTACTTGAAGGCGTTGCTGAGTGCCTCGCGGGCGGACTGGTACAGGAGGGACGCGGAGTCCGCCGGGATCTCGATGCCCCAGTGTGGTGTATCCCAGTGGACCACGGTCCCGCGCTGCCGCAAGGGCGCCGTGAGCCGGTCGATGCAGCCGGCGAGCCCCAACGTGTGGAAATCCAGCGGCTGCCGGTCTGTCAGCACACCGCCCACTGTTGTGACGTCGCTGTCCAACGCTGTTCTGCTTCCCATGACTTCCTGCTCCCCACAAGCTGGTTGGTCTGATCTCTCCAGCGTGGACCCGCAAGGTATGGGGATCGTAAGGTTTGGCTCAAGATCCCATCAATTCTGCGCGCGGCGCCCCACGGGCCGGGTAGGGCCGGCTGGCCGCCCAGCGAGCCTCCCTGGATATCCCTCTGTTTCAGTTCTGCGCAGCTGGGGACGGGACACGTATGCCTACTTGGTTGATGTCACTTGTATGGGGCACCGGTGCCGGTGCCGCGCTGGTCCTGGGAGCAGCCGTGTCCTGGCGGTGGTCCATACCCTCCAAGGTGGTGTCCACCATCATGTCGTTCGGCGCGGGCGTACTGATCTCTGCCCTGGCCTTTGAGCTGGTGGACGAAGCCGTCAAGGGTGGCGGCCTGTGGCCCACCGTTGCAGGGTTCCTGGCCGGTGCGGTGGTGTACGTCGGCGCCAATATGCTCCTGGCCAAGGCCGGCGCCAAGCACCGCAAGCGGTCCGGAGACCAGCAGCCCTCCGAAAAAGACGATCCCGGCAGCGGCACGGCAATCGCCGTCGGGGCGCTGCTGGACGGCGTCCCGGAATCCGTGGTCCTTGGCGTCGGCCTGCTGGCCGGGGGAGCGGTGAGTCCTGCCATGCTTGCGGCCGTCTTCATCTCCAACGTGCCCGAAGGGCTTTCCGGGACAGCCGGCATGAAGAAGGCCGGCCGGAGCAGGGGCTACGTGTTCGGACTGTGGGGCGGGATCGCGATCCTGAGCGGGGTGGCCGCGCTGCTGGGGTACGTGGCGCTGGAGGATGCGCCGGACGAGTTGGTCGCGTTCATTACGTCCGTGGCGGCCGGCGGCATCCTGGCCATGCTGGCGGACACCATGATCCCGGAGGCCTTCGAGGAGCATCACAACCTCACCGGGCTGACAGCATCCGTGGGGTTCCTGACAGCGTTTACGGTGCACCACTTGGGCTGAGGGCCAGGACCGGCGCCGTGAGCCTGCCGTCCCGCATGGTGGCCACCGCGTCCGTCAGGGGCACGAACTCGGTGTCATGCGTGACCATTACCGTGGCCACGCCAAACTCGGTGGCCACTTGCCGCAGCAGTCCCACGATGGCCGCGCTCCGTTCATGGTCCAGCGCCGCCGTCGGCTCATCCACCAGCAGTACCTTGGGACTTCCCATGAGCGCCCGGGCAATGTTCACGCGCTGGCGCTGGCCGCCGGAGAGCTGGTGGGGCAGCTTGTCCGCGCTCGCGGAAAGACCCACCACGTCCAGCAGCCCCGCTGCCCTCGCACGGGCTGCTTTGGCGGTTTTTCCCCGCAGGTGGGCGCTGATGACGAGCTGTTCGACGGCGGTGAGTGACGGCAGCAGGTTGGGCTGCTGGAAGATGATGCCCACTTTTTCGCGCCGCAGCGCGGTGAGCTCCTTGTCCTTGAGGCCCGCCGTATCGGTGCCATCAATGAGGACCTGCCCGCGGGTCGGCCGGACCAGGGTGGCGGCGGTGGCCAGGAGGCTGGATTTGCCGGATCCTGAGGGGCCCACGAGGGAGACCAGCTGGCCCGCGCTTGCGGTGAGGCTGACCTGGTCCAGGGCGGTGGTGGTCCCGCCGCCGTCCGGGTATTCGAGGGTGACGTTGACCAGGCTCAAGGGAGCGGTTGTGGCCATGGTGGGTTCCTTTCGGGGGAGGGAAGAGGGGTTAGTTGCCGCCGAGCGCGAGGAGCGCATCGACTTTGGTGACGCGGCGGACAGCCAGCGCGGCACCGGCCAGGCCCAGGGCAACGATCCCGACGACGGGAACCACCGTGGTGCCCAGGCTCAGCTGGAAGGGGGCGGCCTGGGCCGCCAACGCCCCCGCAGCAACACCCACGGACCCGCCCGCTCCGGCGCCCGCCAGCAGCACAATGGCGGCCTGGGTCATGGCGTCGCGCAGGATGTAGGTACTGGGCGCGCCCATGGCTTTGAGGACGGCGATGTCCCTGGTGCGCTGGATGGTCCAGACGCTCAGGAAGGCCACGATCACCAGTGCCGAAATTCCGTACAGGAACGCCTGCATCAGGGCCAGCGACCCGTTTTCGCTTTTGAAGGAGCCCAGGGCCTGGAAGGATCCGGTGCGCGACGCGCTGACGGTGTGGGCTGCAGCGTTCGCCGCCGCCTCATCCACTGTTGCCCCGTCCGCATAGGTGACGGCGACGACCGTGGCCAGCTGTCCGCCGTCGGACACGTGTGCCGCCTTGGCCCATGCGGGCAGCGCGGTCCACACCACGCTGGTGTGCGCGTACCACTGGTCCGGCACCACGGCCGCGACCGAAAGTTCCACGCCGCCCAAAGACACCTTTCCGCCCTGGCCCACGGACAGGGCTTCCGCCACCGAGGAGCCCACCACGGCCGTGCCGGTGGAGACCTCCACAGGTGGCAGCGGACTGCCCTGCGCGACGCCGAACAGGGCAACATTCGCTGTCCCCGAACCCTCCGCCGTCTGCGCCCGGGTCTGGATGATGCCCAGCGGTTCGGCGGACCGGACCCCGGGCCGGTCCTTCCAACTGTCCACCTGGGCGGCGGTCACCGAGCTTTCGGTGAAGGACGCCTTGGGGGAGCCGGAGCCGGGGGCGCCGAAGACGATGGTGTCCACGGGCGTGGCCGCGGCTGCCCCGAGCCTGGCGATGGCGGACGTGGATTGCTCGGCAAGGCCCGCGGTCAGGCCGGACAGCATGACCAGCAGCAGGGTGATCAGGGCTACGACGCCGCCCATCATGGCGAACCGGCCTTTGGCGAAGCGGATATCGCGGATTGCCAGGAACACGTTGTTTCTTCTCTCAGCAGGGGTGGATTGTTCTGTAGTTCCACCATCCCGGCCGGAGCCTCCACGGACATCGCGGGGAGGGTTGATCCGCGGGCATGGAACGGTTGAGCCCGGAGTCAACCTTTCTGTTGATCCCCTCCCCGTGGTCCCGGCATAAGCTGATGAAATGCCTGCCACGCCCCTGCCGCCCCCACCGGAGAAGGCCGCAGGTGTTTCCGCGCGGGGGCGGCTGAACGCCCTGGAAAACGCATCATCCGGAGCCATCCTCCGCGTCCTGCGCGTCACGCTGCACACCGGGTTCGCGCTGCTGCTGGCCGTCGGCCTGGTCCGGATGCTGATGGCGGAAGGTTCCCTGCGCTGGGTGTGGGCCGGCGCCGCCGTGGTCCTCGCTGCTGTCTACCTGGCCGGCACGGTCCTGGAAAAGCGCCATGCCGAGGGCCGGACCGGCGTGGATCCCCGCCGCTACGGTTTGCTCTGGCTGGGCCTGGTCACGGCCCTGTGGGTTTTCCTGCTGGCCGGCAGCGCCGATTTCGCCTGGCTGGCGTTCCCCATCTTTTTCCTGCACCTTCATCTGCTGCCACGGCGGCCCGCGCTCCTGACCATCGCGCTGATGACGCTGGCGGTCATCGCTTCCCAATGGGCGGCCAGCGGCGCTCCTGTCCCGCACGCTGCGGCCGTCGTCGGGCCTGTCCTGGGCGCGATCTTTTCCGTCATCACCGGCCTGGCCTACGCGGCCCTGTACCGCGAGGCGGACAACCAACGGCGCGCGGCGGACGAGCTGCGGCGGACACGGGAGGAGCTGGCCCGGTCCCAGCACCAGGCGGGCGTACTGTCCGAGCGGGAGCGGCTGGCCCGGGAAATCCACGACACGCTGGCGCAGGGCCTGTCCAGCATCGTGCTGCTGGGCCGGGCCGCCGGGCAGTCCCTCGCCGACGGAGATGCCGCCACGGCTTCAGGGCGGCTGGCGCTGGTGCAGCAGACCGCGGCGGACAACTTGGCCGAGGCCCGCAGTTTTGTCCGCGGCCTGTCCTCACCCCAGCTGGAGGGCACCACCCTGGTGGAGGCCCTGGGACGGCTGTGCGAGAGGACCGGGACAGACTCCGAGGCCGCGGGGGTGCCCCTGCGCTGCCGCCTGGAGGTGGACGGGGAGCCACAGGACCTGCCCCAGCCTGTCCGCGTTGCCCTGCTGCGGGCGGCGCAGGCGAGTCTCGCAAACGTCCGCGAACACGCCCGGGCAAGCACCGCCGTCGTCAGCCTTGCCTTCCTGGGCAGTGAAGTGACCATGGACGTGTACGACGACGGCACGGGCTTTGACCCGCCAGATCGGGAAAGTGCCGCGGGCGCAGCGGACGGCAGCGGCTTTGGGCTGCGCTCGCTGCGGGAACGGGTCGCCGCCTTGAACGGCACGCTGGCGGTGGAGTCGGCGCCGGGCGAGGGCACAGTGGTGGCCATCAGGCTCCCGGTGGAGGAACCGTGAGCGACATACGGGTATTGCTGGTGGACGACCACCCTGTGGTCCGCGCCGGGCTGCGTGCCATGCTCACCGGCTTTGAAGGCATTTCGATCGCCGCGGAGGCCCCTGACGGCAGGGCAGCGCTGAAGGAACTGGCCCGGTTGACCGCCCTGGGTGAAGCGCCGGATGTGGTCCTCATGGACCTGCAGATGGGGGACGACATGGACGGCGTCACGGCCACGGCCGAGATCCGGAAGCTCGATGCTCCGCCGCCGGTGCTCATCCTCACCACCTATGACACCGACGCGGACATCCTCGCCGCCGTGGAGGCAGGGGCCAGTGGCTACATGTTGAAGGACGCCCCGCCGGAGCAGCTGCGGCAAGCGGTGCTGCAGGCTGCCGCCGGCGGCACGGTCCTGGCACCGCGGGCGGCCGCGCTGCTGATGAACCGGATCAGCAACCCCGGCACGTCGCTGACCCCGCGGGAAGTGCAGCTGCTGGAACTGCTGGCCACGGGCCTGTCCAACCGCGCCATTGCCAGGCAGGTCTTCATTTCGGAGGCGACCGTGAAGACCCACCTGGTGCACATCTACGGCAAGCTCGGCGTGGACAACCGCACGGCCGCCATCGCTGCCGCCACGCAGCGGCGGATCATCCGGCCGCCCGGCGCCAAGGGGTGACCTGTCGGCGCATGACAGCAGGGCGCGGCATGTGACGGCGATCTCAGTGCAGTAGGTTGATTCCACCGTGTTACACATGCCGGTGCTTCAAGGTGCTGTTGTTCAAAGGAGAATGAATGTCCCGTCCGGTTCCAGCCGTCGATGCCCTTCTCGCCACCTACGGTGCGCCGGACGCCTGCGCGGCCGAGCTCCTGTGTGACAGCCACGATCCCGATGCCGTTGCCTTCACAGTGGTCGCAGCTGACTTTTCGGCGGAGGACATTACCTACGGCCAGCTGCGGGAGCGGTCGGAACGGGGAGCCGCCGCCCTGGCGGAACTGGGGGTCGGCCCCGGGGACGCGGTGGCCACCCTGATGGGAAAGTCGGCAGACCTGGCGGTTATGCTCCTGGCCATTTGGCGGCGCGGGGCCGTCCATGTGCCCTTGTTCACGGCCTTCGCGTGGCCCGCCATCGAACTCCGCCTTACCGCTTCCCGTGCCAAGGTGGTGATCACCGACCCCGACCAGCGGGCGAAGATCCAGGAAACCGGCGCCGCCGTGGTGGTTGCCGGCGAAGAAGCCTCCGCGCCGGACCTGGCGCTCACGCCGCTCCTGGCCAGGCAGCGGCCGGGGATCGCCTCCGAAGCTGTGGGAGGGGACGGCGGCCTGGTCCTCATCTTTACGTCCGGCACCACGGGCGCCCCCAAGGGCGTGCCGGTGCCGGTCCGGGCGTTGGCAGCGTTCCGCCAGTACATCGAACTGGGCCTGGACGTCAGTGAAGGGGATGTCTTCTGGAATGCCGCAGACCCCGGCTGGGCGTACGGCCTGTACTACGGGATCCTCGGTCCCATGGCGGCGGGACGGCGGAACATCCTGCTGCGCCCCGGGTTCTCCCCGGAACTCAGCTTCAAGGTGCTGGAGGCGTTCTCGGTGACCAACTTCGCCGCCGCGCCTACCGTGTACCGCACCATGCGGGCCAAGGCCGGCGCCGGAACCGGGCCGTTCCAGCTTCGGCGCGCTTCATCCGCCGGCGAACCGCTGACCCCTGAAGTGATCAGCTGGGCCCGGGAGGTGCTGGGCGTTCCGGTGCGGGACCACTACGGGCAGACCGAACACGGAATGATGATCATCAACGCCTGGCATGACGATGTGAGGACGGAACTGAGGCCGGGTTCCATGGGCCGGCCCCTGCCGGGGTGGAGCTGCGCGGTCCTCAAGGACAATGCCGACGAGCCGGCCGCGCCCGGCGAGCTGGGCCGCGTCGCCGTCAACGTGGCGGAAAGTCCCATGATGTGGTTCAAGGGCTACCAGGATGCGCCGAAGAAGACTGCCGAAAGGTTCAGCGCGGACGGCAAGTGGTACCTGACCGGCGACGCGGGCATGGTGGACGAGGACGGTTACTACTACTTCTCCTCCCGCGATGATGACGTGATCATCATGGCCGGATACCGGATTGGCCCGTTCGACGTGGAAAGCGTCCTGGCCACGCATCCGGCGGTCCTGGAAAGTGCCGTGGTGGGCGCTCCCGACGAACTGCGCGGTGAAGTCCTGGAGGCCTACGTGGTCCTGGCGGACGGCACCGCCGCCAGTGATGCCCTGGTGGTTGAACTCCAGACCATGGTCAAGACGCAGTTCGCCGCCCATGCCTATCCGCGCCGCATCCACTTCGTTGCGGACCTGCCCAAGACGCCGTCGGGAAAGCTCCAGCGCTACATCCTGAGGCAGCAGCGGGCAGCGGCCCCCGACAGCTAGGCTAGCGGGCGCGGTTTTTGGGGGACGGGCAGAAAACCTCAAGCTGTTCCGGAGCCTTTTCCGGCACCGGCTGTTAGCGTTGAGGCCCAGCCACAGAAGGAGGAGCGATGTCCATCAATTCACCTGATTCACTGCCTGAGGACGAGCCGCAGGAGGACACGGCCGCCAGGAAAGGCAACCCCGACGGCGGGATCCCCGGCGGGAAAGACGGCGTCGGGATCTCCGATGGGGCCGAGCCCAACACTTTTGAGCCGGAGGAGGACCCCGACGCCTCGGCGGGCCCGGCAGACTAAAGGGCCTCGCGGACTAGAGGGCCCCGCAGATTGAAGGGACCCGGGGCTACCCTCAAAGTTCCATCAAGATTGGCCAAAGCCGCTGCAATCTGTGATTTCCGCAAGCTACCGGCCGGTAATTTATAACTGTTTCCAACGCCAGTTCCCCGGCAGGAAGCAAGGAGCCCCCGCGCTGGAGCGAGACTCGCGCGGGGGCTTCCCCCAACGTCCGCGGCGCGGCTTATGACGCGGCTTTCGGCGCGGCGCTAACGGTTTCGAAGTGCTCCACCACCGGAAACGGCTCATAGAAGCGGTGCAGCGTAGAACGCCACTGCTGGTACCCCGGGGATCCCCTGAAGCCCACTGTATGGTCTTCCAGCGACTCCCATTCAACGAGCAGCAGGTACGTTTGGGGAGATTCAATCGAGCGCGACAAAGACATGGCGAGGAAGCCCGGCATTGAAGCGATGATGTGCCGGGCCTGGGCGAAAGCTGCCTCGAAGTCCTCTTCCCGGCCGGGTATGACCGGAAGCAGCGCGTGTTCTGTGATCACCCGCCAAGTCTGGCACGCGTTCGCCGGCTATTCGGTGTCGATCCAGTAGCGGCGCTTGCCGTTGCGCGTGTCCTCGTATTGGCCGCCGTTCTTTTCGATGGTTGCCCGCGAGCCGGCGTTGTCCTCGTCGCACGTCAGAAGAACCTGCGTGATTCCCAATGCCCGTGCCAGGGGCAGCGCATCGGCAAGTGCTTTCGCGGCATGGCCGCGGCGCCTGGCGGAGGGCCGGACGCTGTAGCCGATGTGCCCCCCTTCGTTGAGGAGGTGGTCGTTCAGCCCGTGCCTGATGGCCAGGGACCCAAGGAAGGTGCCGCCGTCGGCAATCCATAGATAGGTGCAGGGCACGTAGCCCGGCTTCCGCACGGTTTCCGGCTGCGCGTCTTTGATAAGGGCATCGACGAAGCGGCCAAAGACGGCGGGGTCCTGGAGATCGTCCGGGGACCAGCCCTCGGCGCCTGCGCCGTCCAGGTGGGCACCTTGGAACTCCGCAGTTCCTTCCAGCCAGGGAGAGTGGAGGGCTGGGTCCGGGACGATGAGTTGGGCCATAACTGGATCCTATGCCGCCTGCCGGAGCAATGCCTCTGAATCCCGGCCCGCGGCAGAGGAGCGGGGAAACGTATTCCCGGGACACGGGTGGTGGCCTGTACTATCTCCCCGGGGACCCCTTTGCGGTCTGGGAAGGGACGTTCATGGTTGGCACGCACTCGATGACAGCAGCGCTCAGCGATCCACTCGGACGGGACGAATTACTGCAGGAGTACGGATTCACCTTCGCCAACGGCGGGGGACGCCAGCGGAGCGTTGATCAGGCGCTTTCAACGGAACCCCTCGAAAACCTTGTCCAGCTTGCCGCAAAGCTCTGCGGCGTCCCCTACGGCGTGATTAACGTTGTCACGTCCGATGAGCAACAGCAGGTGGCCGCCGTCGGCGTTGAGGCCGCCGTCTGCGCCCGGGAGGACTCCATGTGCGCACAAGTCTTCCTCTCGGGGAAGACAACAGTTGTCCCGGACGCATCCCTGGACCCCCGCCTCGCATCGAATCCGTTTGTGACAGGGGAAATTGCCGCCGTCCGGTTCTATGCTTCGGTTCCGTTGGAGACGTCGTCCGGGTTCGTGCTGGGGTCGCTGTGCGTCTTTTCCAATTCTGCGGGCACACCCGATAAGGACCAGCTGGACATGCTGGAGATCCTGGCCCGCCAGGCAGTGCAGCTGCTTGAGCTCCAGCGGCGCACGCTGCAGTTGAACAGTGCCCTCGACGAGGTGCGGGAAAGCAACGCCAAGCTGGCGGAGTTTGCAGGACGCGTCAGCCATGACCTGCGCGGACCACTCACCACCATGCTGGGCTACGTGGAGATGGCAGAGGATGAAGTGGACGGGGACCACCCGGCGGCCGAGTATCTGCAGATCATCGGCGCCAGCGGCCACCGCATGCTGACCATGCTTGAGGACGTCCTGACCTACTCACGGATGGGCGGTGTCCTCCAGCGGCAGCACGTATCCCTTCAGGACGTGGCGGCCGAAGTGGCCAGGGATTTGGGCCTGTCCTTCGGGCCCGGCGCCGTCCTGGACAGCGGGGAGATGAAGCTCCACGTGGACCCCGGGCAGTTGCGCACCCTGCTGCAGAACCTGGTGGCCAACGCCATGAACTACCGGAGCCCGGACCGGGACCTCAGCGTGCGCATCAGCGGCATTTCGAATTACCACGGAACCACTGTGCTGGTGGCGGACAACGGCAAGGGCATTGCGCCGGTGGACCGGCAGCGCGTGTTGGAACCACTGGTCCGGCTGCACCGCGACGGGGACGGGCACGGCTCCGGCCTTGGGTTGGCCATCTGCCGCCGCATTGTTGAGGCGCACGGTGGGGAATTGAGCTTGAAGGAATCACCCGGCGGCGGGACCACGGCGGTCATCAGCTTCCCGGCCGACCAATAAAGCCGCCTCAGCAGGTCCGGGCCGGCTGCGGAATGCAGCCGGCCCGGAGCCTGGATTGTGGAGGCTAGTTCAGGTCGAACCGGTCCAGTTCCATGACCTTTGCCCAGGCGGCCACGAAGTCGTTCACGAACTTCTCCTTGGCGTCATCGCTGGCGTAGACCTCGGCCAGTGCCCGCAGCTGGGAGTTGGAACCGAAGACCAGGTCCACCGGGGTGGCCGTCCACTTGAGTTCACCGGTGGCAACATCGGTGATCTCGTAGGAGTTCTCCTCCGACTCCGACGCCTTCCATTTGGTGCCGGGCGAGAGCAGGTTGACGAAGAAGTCGTTCGTCAGGACCTGCGGCTTGTCCGTCAGCACACCGTGGCTGGAGCCGGCCACGTTGGTGCCCAGGGCACGCATGCCGCCCACCAGCGCCGTCATCTCGGGCGCGGAGAGGTCCAGCATGTACGCCTTGTCCAGCAGGAGGGTCTCCGGCTGGACCTTCGCACCGGGGCGCAGATAGTTGCGGAACCCGTCGGCCCGCGGCTCCAGGTACTGGAAGGATTCGACGTCGGTCTGTTCCTGCGTGGCGTCCGTGCGGCCCGGACGGAACGGCACCGTGACGGGGAACCCGGCGTCGGCTGCTGCCTTTTCCACGGCAGCAGCGCCGCCCAGGACGATAAGGTCCGCGAGTGAGACCTTCTTGCCGCCGGACTGTGCCGAGTTGAACTCCTCCTGCACGCGCTCAAGTACGGGAAGCACGGCAGCCAGCTGCTCCGGTTCGTGGGCCTCCCAGCTGCGCTGCGGCTCCAGCCTGATCCGGGCGCCGTTGGCCCCGCCGCGGCGGTCCGTCTTGCGGTAGGTTGCAGCCGATGCCCAGGCTGTGCTGGCCAGCTGCGGGATGGTCAGTCCGGAGTCAAGGAGCTTGGCCTTGAGCTCGGCAATGTCCTGTTCGCCGATCAGTTCGTGGTCGACGGCGGGGACCGGATCCTGCCACAGCTGTGCCTCCGGAACCCAGGGCCCCAGCATGTGCGGGCCCACCGGTCCCAGGTCGCGGTGCAGCAGCTTGTACCAGGCCTTGGCGAAGGCCAGGGCGAACTGGTCCGGGTTCTCCAGGAAACGCCGGCCGATCTTCTCGTACTCCGGGTCGAAACGCAGCGACAGGTCCGTGGTCAGCATGGTGGGCCGGTGCTTCTTGTTGGGGTCGTGCGCGTCCGGGATGATCTCGGGGGAGTCCTTGGCGACCCACTGGTGGGCGCCGCCGGGGCTCTTGACCAGTTCCCATTCGTATTCGAAGAGGATCTCCAGGAAGCGGTTGCTCCACTGCGTGGGCTTGTCCGTCCACGTGACCTCCAGCCCGGAGGTGATGGTGTCGCCGCCCTTGCCGCTGCCGTAGGTGCTGAGCCAGCCCAGGCCCTGCGCCTCAAGGTCCGCCCCCTCCGGTTCGGGGCCGACGTGTGCGTCTGCGGGGCCGGCGCCGTGGGTCTTGCCGAACGTGTGGCCGCCGGCGATCAGCGCGAAGGTCTCTTCGTCGTTCATCGCCATGCGCTTGAACGTCTCACGGATGAACGCAGCAGCAGCCACGGGATCCGGGTTGCCCATGGGGCCTTCGGGGTTGACGTAGATGAGGCCCATTTCGGTGGAACCGACGTTGTCCGCCATGGTGCCCTCACCGGTGTACCGCTCGTCACCGAGCCAGGCGTCCTCGGGGCCCCAGAAGATTTGCTCGGGCTCCCACACGTCCTCGCGGCCAAAGGCGAAACCGAACGTCTTGAAGCCCATGGACTCGAGGGCAACGTTGCCGGCGAGGACCAGCAGGTCCGCCCAGGAAAGCTTCTGGCCGTACTTCTGCTTGACGGGCCACAGCAGGCGGCGGGCCTTGTCCAGGTTGGCGTTGTCCGGCCAGCTGTTCAGCGGCGCGAACCGCTGGCTGCCGTCGCCCGCTCCGCCGCGGCCGTCGTGGACGCGGTAGGTTCCGGCGGCGTGCCAGCTCAGGCGGATCATCAGTCCGCCGTAGTGGCCGAAGTCCGCCGGCCACCAGTCCTGGGAAGTGGTCAGCACCTGGCTGATGTCCTGCTTGAGGGCTTCGACGTCGAGCTTCTGGAATTCCTCGCGGTAGCTGAAGGACGGGCCAAGCGGGTTGCTCGCCTGGCCGTGCGTGTGCAGCACGGAGAGGTCCAGCTGGTTGGGCCACCAGTCCTGGTTGGTCCGTGGCCGGTGCCCCTTGGGTGTCGGCGAATCGATCGCAGGGTTTTCGCTTTCACTGCCCTGGGCGGTGGCACTGCCATGGGCCACCGGGCACCCGCCCTCAACCTTCTGGTCCAGGCCCTGTGCGCTCCCAGGAGTGGGGACCGGGGGATGGTCTTGGGGATCGGTCATGTGCTTATTCCTTCCGTTGGGCCGAGGCCGCGGTTGGACTCGGGCAGCCGGTGCAACCCTCCTATTTGACCATGGACGGGTGACAGGGAGAGACCCTCCTACGCCATGGGTGAAACCCGGCCTGTCACCGCCCCGCACCCTGCAATTTGTCCGGAACCTCCTGTCCGCCACTTGCCGGCGCTGGAATATCTGGCTGACGCTCCGACTTGTCGCCAGAGGGTCCATGGTGGCCCACTGTCCCGGCGTAACGCAGCGCGCGGGCCTCCGCCCAGGCATGAGGCGGCGCTGACGCGCGGATGCAACCAAGCACCTACGAAGAGGAGCACTATGACCATCGGATCAGGATCAGGAACAGCAGCGGGCACCGGACGGACAGCGCTGGTGGCAGGGGCCACCGGCATCGCAGGGTCCGCACTGGTGGATACCCTGGTGGGCGAAGGCTGGACAGTCCTGGCCTTGTCCCGCCGGCCAGGTCCCGGACGCGCCGGCGTCAGGTGGCTCTCCGCGGACCTGACCTCGGCCGAATCCCTTGCCGCTGTGCTGGGTCCGGAGAACCCGTCACATGTCTTCTTCACCGCATGGTCGCGCCGCGCCACCGAGGAAGAGAACATCGCCGTCAATGCGGGCATGGTTCGTGATCTCCTCTCAGCACTGCAGGGCAAGGACGTGGCCCACGTTGCCCTGATGACCGGACTCAAGCATTACCTGGGACCGTTCGAGGCATACGCCGCCGGAGAAATGCCGGACACCCCCTTCCACGAGGAGGAACCGCGCCTTCCGGTGCCGAACTTCTATTACGCCCAGGAGGACGAGCTCTGGGCGGCCGCGGCCCGGCAGGGGTTCACCTGGTCCGTCCACCGCGCCCACACGGTAATCGGGCATGCGGTGGGCAACGCCATGAACATGGGACTCACACTCGCCGCGCAGGCCACCCTGTGCCGGGACAGCGGGCAGCCGTTCATCTTCCCGGGGTCGGAAACGCAGTGGAACGGGCTCACGGACATGACGGATGCCGGCCTGCTCGCCGAGCACATGCTCTGGGCTTCAACCACCCCCGCGGCCGCTGACGAGGCCTTCAACATCGTCAACGGCGACGTGTTCCGCTGGCGCTGGATGTGGCCGAAACTCGCCGCCTACTTCGGCCTGGAGTGGGAGGGATACCAGGCAAAGCCCCGTCCCCTTGAGCAGTCCATGGCGGGCCGGGAGGAGCAGTGGCGGCGGATCGCCGCGGAACACAACCTCAGCGAACCGGACCTGGACCGGGTGGCGAGCTGGTGGCATACGGACGGAGACCTGGGGCGCGGCATCGAGGTGGTGACGGACATGGGGAAGAGCCGTGACGCCGGCTTTACCGGGTACCGGCGGACGCTGGACGCCTTTACGTCGCTGTTTGACCGCTACCGCGCCGAGAAGCTGATTCCCTGATGACACGGTCGCGGCCGGCGAACAACCCGGTCACTGCCAGGATGGCCATGGCACCGGCGGTGCCGAGCAGTGGAAGCGTCCAGTCCCCGCTGGCATCCTTGAGGGCACCGAAGGCCACCGGGCCCACCGCGGCCAGCCCGTAGCCCACGGACTGTGCCATGCCGGACAGGGATGCTGCCTGTGGGTGGTTCACCGTCCGGAGGCTGAACAGCGACAGGGCAATGACAATGAGGCTTCCGCATCCGACGGCGCCCAGCAGGACCCACAGGAGCATGAGGTCCGGCGCGAGTGCCAGGCCCAGGAAGGTCACGAACACCAACGCCCCGCTGGCGAAGGACACCAACCGCTGGTCGGGTCCCCGGTGCAGGACCGCGCCCGTCCCCAGGCTGGCGAACACGCTGATCAGCAGGAAGACGGACAGGTGTACGCCGGCAGTGGTGGCGGGGATCCCGCGGCTTTGCTCGATGGTGGGCAGCCAGGCCATCAGGACGTAGAAGGCGATCGATTGCAGCCCCATGAACGCCGTCACCTGCCAGCCCAGCGCCGAGCCCCAGGGCGATCGGTGTGCCCGTTCCTGTGGTGCGGTGTGCACGGCGCTTGTTCCGTGCCGGCGCAGCCAGGGGAGCAGCACGGCCATGGCGATGAGGGCAAGCCCCACCCAGGCGCCGAGGGCGAGCCGCCATCCTGCCGGCGACGTTTGGGCCACGGGAACGACGACGGCGGCCCCCACCGCTGCGAACGCGGCCTGGGCAGCGGTATAGCTGCCGGTAACCTGGCTGACCCGCAACGGAAAGTCCCGCTTGACGAGGGAGGGGACCAGGACGTTGAGGAACGCTATGGCCACGCCGATAAGGACCGTCCCGGCCCAGATGAAGCCGGGCACAGGCAGGGAGCGGAGCACGATGCCCGAGGCAAGGATCAGCAGTGACATCCACAGTGCCCGGTCCAGGCCCAACCGGGCAGCAAAGCCGGGCGCAAGGGGTGAGAAGGCAGCGAACGCGATGAGCGGGAGTCCGGTGAGGAATCCCGCTGCGGCACTGGACAATCCCAGGTCGGTGCTGACGTTGACCAGGACCGGTCCGACGCTGACAAAAGACACCCGAAGGTTGACTGCGATGAGCAGGACGCCGATGAAGGCGACTCCGAACCTGGCCGTATGCTGGGAGGGGTTCCGTGTGCCGGCAAACATCGTTGCTTCTTCCATCCTTCGGTGGGGCGGCGCGTTCTTGGCGCCCATCCAGTTCTCTCACACCCATGTACCCACCGGCCCGGCTGGATCCCCGGCGAGTCCCCCGAGTACGCCGTGGGAGAACCTGCAAAGTTCTGGCTTGATGGCCCGGTCAAGTCCCAGCTGCTGGACGTAAACTGACGCTCGCACCACGTTTGTGGACATTCCGTCAGGTTTGGAGCCGCCTTGCTCTGGAAGTTGCTTGTCGAATACCTGCGGCCGCACCGGCCGCTGCTGGTCGCCGTCGTGGTTTTCCAGCTGGCGCAGTCCATTGCGTCGCTGTACCTGCCCACGCTGAACGCGGACATCATCGACCAGGGCGTGGCCCGGGGCGATACCGGCTACATCCTGTCCACCGGCAGCATCATGCTGCTCATCACCCTGGCGCAGATCGCGTGTGCCGTGGTGGCCGTCTACTTCGGAGCCAAGGCCGCCATGGGCCTGGGCCGGGCCCTGCGCGGGGCCATTTTCGAGCGGGTGGGGCAGTTTTCCGAGCAGGAGGTCACCAGGTTCGGCGCGCCCAGCCTGATCACCCGCTCCACCAATGACGTCCAGCAGGTCCAGCAGCTGGTGCTGATGTCCGCCACGCTCATGGTGGCCGCGCCCATGCTCAGCATCGGCGGGGTGATCATGGCTATCCGGCAGGACGCCCAGCTGTCCTGGCTCATTGCCGTGTGCGTCCCGGTGCTGCTGATCGCCGTCGGCCTTATTGTCACGCGCATGGTGCCACTGTTCCGCAAGATGCAGGCCCGGATCGACACCGTCAATCGGGTGCTGCGCGAGCAGCTCACCGGCATCCGGGTGGTGCGGGCCTTCGTGCGGGAGGACATGGAGACGGAACGGTTCGCGGGCGCCAACACGGACGTTACCGATGTTGCGCTCCGGGCAGGCCGGCTGATGGCCCTGATGTTCCCCACCGTCATGCTGATCCTGAACGTCTCCAGCGTGGCCGTGATCTGGTTCGGCGCGTTCCGGATCGAGGACGGGTCCATGCAGGTGGGAACCCTGATCGCGTTCCTGAGCTACCTGATGCAGATCCTGATGTCCGTCATGATGGCCACGTTCATGGCGGTGATGATCCCGCGGGCGTCGGTGTCCGCGGACCGGATCGGCGAGGTGCTGGGCACCAGTTCCAGCGTCCTGCCGCCGAAGCAGCCGGTCACCAGCGCGGTCCGGCGCGGTGAGCTGGAAATGCGCGACGTCGGATTCGCTTACCCTGGTGCCGACCAGCCCGTCCTGTCCGGGATCAGCTTCACCGCCCGCGCGGGGCAGACCACGGCGATCATCGGCAGCACCGGCTCCGGCAAGACCACCCTGGTGAACCTGATGCCGCGGCTCTTCGACGTCACCTCGGGGGCGGTACTGATGGACGGCGTGGACATCCGCGACCTGGACCCGGACCTGCTGTGGGGGCACATCGGCCTGGTGCCCCAGCGGCCCTACCTGTTCTCCGGCACCGTTCGCAGCAACCTGCTGTACGGCAACCCGGATGCCACCGAGGATGAGCTGTGGAGCGCGCTGGAGATTGCGCAGGCCCGGGATTTCGTGGAGCAGATGGAGGAGGGGCTGGATGCGACCATCTCCCAGGGCGGCACCAACGTCTCCGGCGGGCAGCGGCAGCGGCTGGCCATCGCCCGGGCTCTGGTGAAGCGGCCCGAGCTCTACATTTTTGACGATTCGTTCTCCTCCCTTGATACCGGCACCGATGCCCGGCTGCGCCAGGCACTCAAGCGCAACATCGCCGGCGCCACCATGGTGATCATCGCCCAGCGGGTGTCCAGCATCGTGGATGCGGACCAGATCCTGGTGCTCGACGACGGCAGGATCGTTGCGCAGGGCACGCACCACGAGTTGCTGGAGACATCGGAGGCGTACCGCGAGATTGTGTCGTCCCAGCTGGCAGCGGAGGAGACGGTATGAGCCACGGTCCCACTCCCGCACGCGGCACCAAAGCCGCGCCCGCCTCCGCAGGCGGCCACGCCGACGTCGTACGCATCCCAAGGCCGCGCGGCGGCCCCGGGCATGGCGGCCCCTTTGCCGGAATGAACGTCCCGGCGGAGAAGGCCATGAACTTCGGCGGCTCCGCCAAACGCCTGCTGGGCACGCTGCGGCCGGAGCGGTTCTGGCTGATGCTGGTGCTGGCCATGGCTGTGGCGGGCGTGGTGCTGCAGGTGATTGGGCCGCGGCTGCTGGGCGAGGGCACCAACCTGATTTTTTCCGGCGTGGTGTCCAAACAGCTGCCGCCGGGGATGACGCAGGCGCAGTTGATTGCGATGCTGCGGGCATCGGGGGAGAACCAGAAGGCGGACATGCTCAGCGCCATGACGCTGACGCCGGGCGCGGGGATCGACTTTTCTGCGCTGGCCAGTGTGCTGACGTGGGCGCTGGTGCTGTACGTGCTGGGCTCGGCATTCATGTGGGGGCAGGCGTATGTGCTCAACGGCGTGGTGCAGCGGACCGTGTTCGGGCTGCGCGACCAGATTGAGGCGAAGATCAACCGGCTGCCGCTGCGGTACTTCGATTCAATCCAGCGCGGTGAGCTGCTCAGCCGGGTGACCAACGATGTGGACAACATTTCGCAGAGCCTGCAGCAGTCCATCAGCCAGGCCGTGACGTCCGTGCTGACCGTGCTGGGCGTACTGATGATGATGTTCATCCTGTCGCCCACGCTGGCGCTGATCGCGCTGGTGACCATTCCGCTGACGCTGGGGATCACCACACTGATCGCCAAGCGCTCGCAGAAGCTGTTCGTGCAGCAGTGGAAGAACACCGGCGAGCTGAACGGGCAGATCGAGGAGACCTACACCGGGCACGCACTCGTGAAGGTGTTCGGCCGGCAGCGCGAGGTGGGGGAGCGGTTCCGGCAGAAGAACGCGGAGCTGTATGAGGCGAGCTTCGGGGCGCAATTCATTTCCGGGCTGATCATGCCGGCCATGACGTTCATCGGGAACCTGGTGTACGTGGGCATCGCCGTGGTGGGTGGCCTGCAGGTGGCCTCCGGTGCGATGCAGCTGGGCGATGTGCAGGCGTTCATCCAGTACTCGCGGCAGTTCACCCAGCCGCTGGCGCAGCTGGGGTCCATGGCGAACCTGCTGCAGTCCGGGGTGGCCTCTGCCGAGCGTGTGTTCGAGTTGCTGGATACGGAGGAACAGTCGGCTGATCCTGTTGGGGCTTCGCTGCAGAGCCCTGACGGTGCTGCCCGGGGGCGGCTGGTGTT
The DNA here is from genome assembly GCF_902506025.1 of Arthrobacter sp. 8AJ. Classification (NCBI taxonomy): domain Bacteria; kingdom Bacillati; phylum Actinomycetota; class Actinomycetes; order Micrococcales; family Micrococcaceae; genus Arthrobacter; species Arthrobacter sp. 8AJ. The sequence continues at coordinate 725,208 of NZ_LR733289.1, forward strand.
TGAGGATGTGTCCTTCTCGTATTCGCCGGACAAGCCGCTGATCAGTGGGCTGTCCTTGGTGGCAGAGCCGGGGCAGACGGTGGCGATTGTGGGGCCGACCGGGGCGGGCAAGACCACGCTGGTGAACCTGATGATGCGGTTCTACGAACTCGACGGCGGCCGGATCACTTTGGACGGTGTGGACATCACCACCATGAGCCGGCACGACCTGCGCTCGCGGATGGGGATGGTGCTGCAGGATACGTGGTTGTTCGGCGGGACCATTCGGGACAACATTGCGTACGGGCGGCCTGCTGCGTCTTCCTCGGAGGTGCTTGAGGCGGCGCGGGCGACGTACGTGGACCGGTTCGTAAAGTCCTTGCCCGAGGGGTACGACACCATGCTGGACGACGAAGGGTCCAACGTCTCCGCGGGTGAGAAGCAGCTGCTGACGATTGCGCGGGCGTTCCTGGCTTCGCCTTCTGTGCTGATCCTGGATGAGGCGACGTCCTCCGTGGACACCCGGACCGAGGTGCTGGTTCAGAAGGCGATGAGCGCGCTGCGGTCCGACCGGACGTCCTTTGTGATTGCGCACCGCCTGTCCACCATCCGCGATGCCGACCTCATCCTGGTGATGGAGAACGGGCAGATCGTGGAGCAGGGGACACACGCGTCACTCCTCGCTGCCGGCGGGGCTTATGCACGGTTGTACGAGGCGCAGTTCGCGGCGCCTGTGGCGGAGGTCTAAGGGCAGCGGCGTCGTAGCGGACGTTTTTCTGCCTTGCGAACACGGACACGTGCGTATCAAGCAGGTCCTCCATATGGCACATGCACTGAGCGCTTCCCAAACGTTGCGGCTAGACCAGCTCTTGAAGCGGGTGCCACTTTGATGGACGTTATTCGACGCTATATCTGGCACCATTGAATCGTCGTCGCAAGGGAATGCGTACCCAGTGCCAATATGCTCATAAGTAGCTTTTTACCGTTGCACGCAGTGCTTCCGTGTGCTCATAAATCTCCTCGAGTGAGTTGATAGGGACCCGAGTCTCTTCTTTGTTGTCGTCAAAGATGCCGATGTACTTCTGCGTGCGGTTGAAGTGCAGCCGCGCAATAGGCTTGCGGTTGTTGTCGTCGAGCAGAACGGCAAAGTAGGACTTCGCATCGCGCTGGGCCACGCGTGCAGGTTTGACGTCGCTGCAGACAATTGCGCGCACGATCTGGTAGCCCTCGATTTCCTCAAGCGTCGTTTCCAGGCCGTCAGCCTCGGCAAGATCCGCCTCCGCGACTGGTGCGCTGGTGACGGCTGTCGGCACGGTGGTGTCCTCGGTCTGCGGGAAACCCGGGTTGCCAAGGGCCTTCTTCAACCGTTCGTTGACTTGGTCATTGAGGAATTGCTTCGTGGCCTTCCCCACCAGTGTGGTGAACTGCTCCCGGACCTTCTGCGTGTACGGTCCGGAATAGACCCTTGCTGTCAGGAACTTGACCCAGTCATCTTCAGGCTCTTTGAACTGTGCAGCGAGTGTTCGCTTCAGTTCGCCGATGTACTTCAGTTCACCGGCGGCACTGATGATCGAATCCAGGTCGAAGACATCCTTGGACAGTTTTTGCAGTTCGGGGATCAGTGACTGATCGATATCGTTCAGATCCAACACGAGAAACGGCTTAGCATCCATACGATTTGGTGCGTCCAGATCGGTGAAGAACTGGTAGACCTCGCCATTAGTCAGGATTGCGATGCGCGCGTTTGTCACTGCGAAGTACCGAAAAAGCTGTGAGGCATGCTCAATTTTTACGGGCTCAGTAGACTTCTTGCACTCGATCAGAATTTGGACTTCGCCGTCCTTCACGATGGCGTAGTCGATCTTCTCGCCCTTCTTCAGCCCCACATCGGCAATGAACTCTGGGACAACCTCCAGCGGATTGAATACGTCATAGCCCAGAATCGTCGAAATGAACGGCATCACGAACGCGTTCTTCGTTGCCTCTTCCGTTTGAATCACGTCGCGCTGCTGGCGCACCTTTGCTGCAAGCGCTGAAAGCTTTTCCGCAAATTCCATGTCCTACCCCCAGTAAGGCCTCTACCCGGATACAGCCTCGTGTCCGGTGGCAATTTCAAGCTGATGAAGCAAAAACCTACATCCGATCGGCGACATTTACACGCAACCGACTGATGCTGCCGTCATGTTGCATTTTTCCTCAACGACTAACTGACCATGGGGGCATTGAAGTTCCCCATACCGAAACGGGCATATGGTGCGTGGCTGTTAGCCTCGCGCCGTCGTTTGCAGGTGGCACAGCCAGGGAGTTCGTCAGTTCTTGAGCCCGGGCCACCGAAGGCGCCCTGCTCAAAATGTCAGACCCCCGTGACAGTCTTTGGTTATGGAAACCGGAGCGGTTGTGGATGCGAAAGGCACGGCCGGACTCGCCGGTGCCGTCGCATCCCTGACCGGGCTGGTGGACGAACTAACAGGAGTCCTGAGCGGTTCTTCGGATGCTGCGGATAATGCTCACGGCGTCGACAGTCATGATCCGCTTCGGGACGTTACCGCGTCCTGTCTGGACGGCCTGGGCATCGTGGCCCGAATCGAAGCTGCTACTGCAGCCGTGAAAGTGCGGCTGCTCGCAGAGTATTCGGGGACCGCAGCTGCCATGGAAGCGCCGGCGGAAAGCGCCTCTGAATCATCGGCGCGGGACATGAGTGTCGTCGCCGAAGTCGCCTGCGCGCTCACCATCGGCGAAGGAGCCGCATCCGCGCTGCTGCAGGACGCCCATGCGCTCACCACCTCTCTTCCGGCGACGCTCAACGCCATGGAGGCCGGCGCCGTCTCCTGGCGGCATGCCCAAATCATGGTCGACGAAACCAGCAGCCTGGACGCTGCAGCTGCAACAGCCTTGGAAGCTCACTTCCTGGACCCGGAGGCGCCTAACGCGGCCCGGGGCGCATCTGCCGGAGAGCTGGTCCCGGGCCGTTTCCGTCGGAAAGTCCGTGCCTGGCGGGAACGCCATCACCCCGAGTCCCTGACAATCAGGCATGTGAAGTCCGTTGCGGATCGGCGGATGGAGTACTCGCCGGGCCGGGACGGTATGGCCTGGGTTTCGCTTTACATGGCTGCGGACAAGGCCTGTGCTGTCTGGAACAGGACGTCTGCCCTGGCCCGCGGGTTGCAGGGACCTGAGGAGCCGAGAACCCTTACCCAGCTCAGGGCAGACCTGGCCGCAAAGTTGCTGCTCGGTGACACCGGGGACCTTGCCGGGCCTGGGCCGTCCCTCAAAGCTGACGTGCTGGTCACGGTACCGGTCTGTTCCCTCCTCGGTGCCACAGACGAGCCCGCAGACCTGGACAATTACGGACCCATCCCCGCATCGATGGCGCGAAAACTCGTCGCGGAAGGTGCCAACTCGTTCTACCGGGTTTTGGTGGACCCACGCGACGGAGCCCCGCTTGAACTTGGCCGGACCAGCTACCGGCTCCCGGAATCGCTAAAGCGGTGGTTGCGGATGCGGGATGGAAAGTGTACCTTTCCCGGCTGCAGCAACCACAGCCAGGACAATGAGGCGGACCACCTCACGGCCTGGGAGCGCGGAGGCAGCACCGGAATCAGCAACTTGGGACAGTTGTGCCCCAAACATCACCGGCTCAAGCACCGAACCGGCTGGAGGCCTGGTCCGGCTTCCAGGAATGAGCCGCCGGGCTGGACTTCTCCAAGTGGTCGTCAGTACAACGCAGAGCAGCCGGACCGGGCACCCACACTCTGGCCGCCGGGCTGCCTTCCGGAAGAGGCCAGCGTGCTGGAGGCATTGGTTGTGGATTATCTCGCGGTCTCCTAACCAGCGGTTAGTTGGGCTGCCCGCAGGACACACGCCCCAGCTCCACCACGGCTGCGGAACTCACGCCAGCCCCGATGTTGATGTTCCCCGCCGTTCACCACGATGCAACCAAGACGCCCTGAACCGTTTCGCCAGGCCAAGCAGTCTTTTCACGCACCCTCACGCCCGGAACACCCCATCACCGGGCGGACATCCCCGAGGTACCAGGAGTACTCCCGTGTTCGTGAAAAGCACCCTCGCCGCCGTCGCTGTCTTCGCCTCCCTGGCCGGGACAGCCGTTGCCCCCGCCCAAGCCGGGGCCGAGGCACCCAATCCGGCGCCCGTCGTCGTCGGCCAACCCCTCGCCGGCACCCATGCCCACAACGACTACGAGCATGACCGCCCCCTGTTCGACGCACTGGAGCACGGTTTCACCAGCGTCGAGGCGGACGTATGGCTGGTCGACGGTGAACTGCGCGTGGCCCACGACCTCGCTGACGCCAAACAGGGCGTCACGCTCGAGAGCCTCTACCTCGACCCACTCCAGGACCTGGTCCGCAGCCAGCCCGGCCACAGCGTCTACCCCAAGTGGGGCGGCAGCCTGCAGCTCCTGATCGACATCAAGAGCGAGGGCGAGGCCACCTACGCCGCCATCGAGCAGGAATTGGCCGAACACCGCGACATCATGAGCCGCTACACCAACGGCAACGTCAAGACCGGCCCGGTCACAGCCGTCATCAGCGGCAACCGCCCGCTGGCCACCATGCTGGCCCAGGACAAGCGCTTCAGCTTCTACGACGGCCGCTCCACCGACCTCGCCTCCGGCCTGCCCGCAGCCCTGATGCCGCTGGTCAGCGACAACTGGACCAAGCTCTTCACCTGGCAGGGCGTCGGCCCCATGCCGGAGGCCGAGCGCGCCAAGCTGCGCGCCTTCGTCGCCACCGCACACGCCAACGGCTACCGCGTCCGCTTCTGGGCCACCCCGGACCAGCCCGGTACCGCCCGCGACGCCGTCTGGACCGAACTCGCCGACGCCGGCGTGGACCACATCAACACCGACGACCTCGCCGGCCTCCAGCAGTTCCTCACCGCCCGCGGCGCCTGAGCCCCCACTCCAGCCCACAACAGAAGCAGGACCCCCATGCCTTCAAAGACTTTGACAATCACGACGGCGGCGCTCACCTTGGCATTCGGCCTCCTAGCGTCCCAGCCCGCCTTCGCCGAAACAGCCCAGGCGGACAGCACCAGCGACGGCAACCAGGCCTTCATCTTCGCCGCCATCGGCGACATCCCCTACGGCGCCGCCGAGATCGCCAAGTTTCCGTCCCACATCCAGGATCTCAACGCGGACAAGGAACTGAAGTTTGTAGCACACGTGGGCGATATAAAGAACGGTTCGTCCGTCTGCTCGGACGAGTATTTCTCCTACATCCGCACCCAGTTCGACACCTTCGCCCACCCGCTGGTCTACACGCCCGGCGACAACGAATGGGTGGACTGCCACCGCACCAACAACGGGGCCTACAACCCGCTGGAGCGCCTGGACAAGATCCGGGAGGTCTTCTTCAACCAGCCCGGCAAGACCCTGGGCGCCACCATGCCGGTGAAGTCGCAGGAGAACCTGGGCCTCCCGGAGGACGTCCGCTTCGAGAAGAACCGGGTGGCCTTCTCCGTGCTGAACGTCCAGGGCAGCAACAACTCCCTCCTGCCGTGGACCGGACTGGGCAAGACGGCCGCCACGCCCGAGCAGCTCGCCGAGGTGGAACACCGCACGGACGCGGTCATCGCCCAGATCCACCAGACCTTCGCCGAGGCCAGGCGCAGTAACGACCGCGCCGTGGTGCTCATGCAGCAGGCCGACATGTTCGATCCGTCGCTCCTGGCCGACGCCACCGCAAACCCGGCGACCGTCTCCGGCTTCCGCGGGATCGTCCAGGCCATCGTCGAGGAAACCAACAACTTCGACGCCCCGGTCTACCTGGTCAACGGCGACAGCCACGTCTTCGCCGCAAACCAGCCCCTCGCCGCGGGCTCACCCTGGCTGGACATCTACGGCTCACCCGCCGCGGACAACCTGCAGCGGGTCACGGTGGACGGCGCCAACAACGCAGTGGATTACGTCCGCTTCACGGTGGCCGGCAACAGCGCCAAAGGCGCCGACGTGCTGAGCTGGGAAAAGGTCCCCTTCAGCCAGTAGCAGCGCAGAAGAAGCGGACGACGGCGGGCGCCCACCCATCGTCGTCCGCTTTCTTTTTAGGTCTGGACACGGGTAGTCGCCGGATTTATCGTGCAAAGGTGGCGGCTGCCCGACTGGCAGGATGGCCCATGCTGCCAGTCCGCCATTGCGGCCGTCCGTCATGAGGAGGAAGCAGATGGCACACGTTGAAGAGGTTGAAGAGACGGTGGAAGTCGCTGTTCCGGTGCGGACCGCGTACAACCAGTGGACCCAGTTCGAATCGTTTCCGCAGTTCATGTCCGGCGTCGAGTCGGTGACGCAGCTGACCGACACCACCAACCACTGGGTTACCAAGGTGGGGGGCGTCCAAAGGGAGTTCGACACCGAAATCGTTGACCAGGCGCCTGATGACCGGATCGCCTGGCGCAGCACCGACGGCAAGTCGCATGCCGGCATCATCAGGTTCACGCCCCTGGATGCCACCCACACCAAGGTCAAAGTCCATTTCGAATGGGCACCGGAAACCGCAACTGAAAAGGCCGGCGCCGCGCTGAAGATCGACAACATGCAGGTCAAGGCCGACATGCGGAAGTTCAAGGACTTCATCGAATCGCGCGGCAGCGAGACCGGCGGCTGGCGCGGCGAGGTTTAGGACAGCGGCACGGTCCTTCACGAACAAACAGGAGCGGACGACGGCGGGGGCCCACCCGCCGTCGTCCGCTCTCCTTGTGTGGGGCTACGGGCGGTGCTGCTGCCCGGACGTTTCACTCCCGTCCCAGCCGGACCGTCCTCTTCCAGTTGGTCCCGTACTTTTGCATGTGCACCCGGGTGCGGTCGGCGCGGAAGAAGTCACGGGCATACTCCACGGGCGCGCCCTGCACGTCCCAAGCGAGCCGCCGGATCTCCAGGAGGGCCGCCGCGGCTGGAACGCCGAGGACGTCCGCCTGCTCGGCGGAGGCGGGAACGGCTTCCACTGTTTCGTCGGCGCGGTCCAGCTCGAGCCCGTACTCCGAGGTCAGGAGGTGGTACAGCGAACCCTCCAGCGGATGGTTCAGCAGGCCGGAGAACCGGGCGGCAGGCAGCACGGACAAATCCAGGGACCAAGACAGGCCGTCCACAAGCCGTAATCTTTGGATGCGCAGCACCGCGTCTCCGCCGTCCAGGCGCAGGTTGCGCCGCTCGTCCGGCTGCGGGAGCCCCATCTCTGCGCGCAGGACGTGGGTGGCGATGGCCCGCCCCTGGTGGAGGACCATTTGGGGAACCCCCTCCACCGTGTTCAGGTGGCGCTGGATGCGTCCGTCATTGAAGAACACGCCCCCGGAACGGCCCAGCACACGGCGGACCGTGCCCTCCGCCTCCATCCGCTCAATCGCCTGCCGCAGCACCGCCCGGCCAATCCCCAGCCGTTCGGCCAACGCCCGTTCGCTCCCCATCAGCTCGCCCGGGTTGAACCTCTCCATCCTGGCGTACCGGGTGAGAGCGGCATGGGCGGCGTCTGCCGGAGTCGATGCCGAGGGCTGCCCGTCCGTTCCTTTTGCCCCGTCTGTTCCTGTTGCCATGGATCAAATGTACGGATTACGCGCCCAATGCTGTCAGTGAGTCATCCAGGGCACCCACGAGCCAATCGATATCGGACGCCTGGAAGGCCAGCGGCGGGCGCAGTTTCAGGACATTCCCGTGCGGGCCCGCCACCGAGGTCAGCACGCCGCGTTCGCGCAGCTGCTCCAGCACGGCGAGCGCGAGGTCACGATCCGGTTCCCGGGTGCCGCGGTCCTTCACGAGCTCGAAGCCGATGAACAGTCCTGCACCGCGGACATCGCCCACCGACCCGTGCGTGGCACTAAGACCGGACAGGGCGGAAAGCAGCGCCGCCCCAACACGCCGGCTATGCTCCTGCAGGCCTTCCGCGCGGATGGTGGAAAGCACTGCCTGCGCCGCTGCCATGGAGACGGGATTGCCGCCGAAGGTGTTGAAGTAGGGGATGGTGTCACTGAAGGTGGCCAGGACGTCGGCCTTGGCCACCAGCCCGGACACCGGAATTCCGTTGCCCATCGGCTTGCCCAGGGTGACAACGTCGGGGACGATCCCGTGGCGCTGGAATCCCCAAAACGCCTCGCCGGTACGGCCGAAACCGGGCTGGACCTCGTCGGCAATGATGATGCCGCCGGCGCGGTGGATGACGTCCGCAGCCTCGCGCAGGTACCCTGCGGGGCCCGGGAGGACGCCGTCGGAGGAGAAGATCGAGTCCGCGATGAAGCCGGCGAAGCGTATGCCGTTCGCCTCCATGTCCGCGATGGCCGCGCGGATCCGGTTGGCGAACCAGGTGCCCAGGCCGGCGCCGTCGGGGCCGGCTTCGGGGCCGAGCCTGTAGGCGTCGGGCGCCTCCACCAGGCGTGCGGTGGGTGCCAGCGGCTGTCCGGTGCCCAATGCCGGCGATACCCCGGAGGTCAGTTCACTGGTGCCGTGGTACGCCTCCCTGGTGGCAATGATGCCTTCGCCTCCGCTGTATGCCTTGGCCACCCGGATGGCGAGGTCGTTCGCCTCGGAGCCCGTGCACATGTACATGGCCTTGTTCAGCCCGTCCGGCATGGTGGACAGGAGGTCGTCCGTGTAGTTCAGGATGTTCTCGTGCAGGTACCGGGTGTGCGTATTCAGCTGCTGCATCTGGGCCGTCACCGCCGCGGTAACAGCAGGATGGCAATGACCCAGGCTGGCCACATTGTTGTACGCGTCCAGGTATTTCCGCCCGGCAGCGTCCCACAGGTACTGTCCTTCGCCCCGGACCAGGTGGACGGGGTTCCGGTAGAAGAGCCGGTAGGAGGCTCCCAGCACGGTGTCGCGGCGCTCGGTCAGCCGGCGGGTTTCAGGGTCCAATCCATCGGCATGCTCTGCGCGAAAGCTGTTGGTGTCCATGATGGTGGAACGGATGACCATGGTGGGTTCCTTGCTGTTTGTGGCGTTTCGACGATGTCCGGACGGGCCCAACCCTCGGATCAATTTCGGTACTTCAAGTATGTTTGGGCGCGCTTGGCCTGATCGGCCCGGACGTGAATCCGGCGTTACGAAAAGCCCGCCAAATTTGAACGGTTTGTTTCCGTGTCGCGGGTTTGTTTCGGGACCGTAAATTCCTCCGGACGGAGGCGGCCTGCGGCGGACGCCCATGCCATACTCGCTACCGGAGCCCAACCCTCCTCGCCCTCCGAGGAGCATCCATGAACACCATGACAGATACTTCCCCGCTCGCCGTCTTCAATAATCTTCGACGCGGGGAGCCGGCACCTGAGTGGATTGCCGGTGAAGTTACTTCAGCCTGGGGCCTGGATCTCCAGCGCACCGTCATTACCCTGATTGCCGTATCCGAGAACGCCACCTTCCGGATAACAGTCGACGGCGTCCCCGTCTCCGTTCTGCGGGTGCACCGCCCCGGGCATGTGGGGGATGCCCGCCAGATCGCCGGTGAGCTGACCTGGGTCCGGCGCCTTGCCGAAGAAGCGGAAGTGCGGGTGCCCGACGTCGTTCCTACCGCCGACGGCCAGCTCCTGCATACCTTCACGGACGGGGGCGGCTCCCAATGGCACTGTGTCGCGTTTGCCTTCGTTTCGGGGGACATCCTGGAGGATTTCTCCGACCCGAGGCCCTATTACGCGGAAATCGGCGCCACCACAGCCCGTCTGCACCAGCAGGTGAAGCGCTGGCAGTTGCCGGATGGATTCACCCGCTTTTCCTGGCAGCTGACAGACATGCTGGGCGCGTCCAGCAGATGGGGTGACTGGCGGGGTGCGAACCTCACCCCTGAACAAGCCTCACTTCTGGCGCAGGCAGAATTCGCCGCAGTTGCGGCGCTCGACGGTCTTCCGGTGTCCGGTGACGCCTGGGGCCTGGTGCACGCCGACCTGAGGCCCTCCAACATTATGATCCACGGCGGCGCGCTCACCGTGATCGACTTCGACGATTGCGGCTTCTCCTGGCTGCTCTACGACTTCGCCTCGGCACTGTCCTTCATCGAACACGAGGCCTATGCGCCGGACATCGCCAAGAGCTGGGTTGAGGGGTATCGCACCGTCCGCAGCCTATCTGAGTCCGACCTGAAGCACGCCGCGGCGCTCAGCATGATCCGCCGCCTGACGATGCTCGGCTGGACCACTACCCACCGCTCCGATGCATTGCCTGCTGACCTGTGGGCCGCCCAGATCCCCGGCACGGTGGCTGTCGCCGAGCGCTACCTCGCGTCGCCCACCTGGCTGTTCGACTGACCTGCCCAAGCCGTCCGTTTCGCGCCATTTCCGGCTGCAGCCACCCTCTTCCTCTACTTTCCTGGAGACTCCCATGACTCAAACCCTTCCGGCCGCGGACCAGCGGGCCGTGGACAAGGCCTATTTTGAACTGCGGTCCCTCAGGCGGGGCGCCGCAGGCTGGCTGCTCCTTGCCGGCCTTGGCATTTCGTACGTGATTTCCGGCGATTTTTCGGGCTGGAACTTCGGCCTGGAGGCCGGGGGATGGGGCGGCCTGCTGATCGCCTTCGTCCTGATGGGCGTCATGTACGCCTGCATGGTCTTCGGTCTTGCAGAAATGTCCTCTGCGCTGCCCGTGGCCGGTGCCGGGTACGGCTTTGCCCGCCGCGCGCTCGGCCGTTTGGGCGGATTCGCCACCGGGCTCGCCATCCTCATCGAGTATTCGATAGCGCCTGCGGCGATCGCTGTCTTCATCGGCGGCTATGTGGAAAGCCTGGGACTGTTCGGCATCACGGACGGCTGGCCCGTGTACCTCGTGTGCTTCGCGCTGTTCATCGGTATCCACCTGGTTGGCGTCGGCGAGGCGCTTAAGGCAATGTTCGCCATTACTGGAATCGCCGTGGTGGCCCTGATTGCCTTCGTCATCGGCATGGTGCCGCACTTTGATCCCGCAAAGCTGTTCGATATTCCGGTCACTGACGCCGCCGGTGCCAGCGCGTTCCTGCCCAATGGTGCCGGCGGCATCCTCGGCGCGCTGGTCTTCGCCATCTGGTTCTTCCTGGCTGTTGAGGGCGTGCCCCTGGCGGCCGAGGAGGCCGAAAACCCGCAGCGGGACATGCCCCGGGCCATCATCGTCGCCATGGCCGTGCTGGCGTTCACCGGGCTGTCCGTCCTGGTTCTTGCTCCGGGCGGAGCCGGGGCGGCGGCGATGAGCACGTCCTCGAGCCCGCTCCCTGACGCCCTGCGCGCTGTCGGCAATGACGGCCTGGCCGTGTTCGTCAACTACGCAGGCCTCGCCGGACTCGTGGCCAGCTTCTTCTCCATCGTCTACGCCTACTCCCGCCAGCTCTTCGCACTGTCCCGCGCAGGCTACCTTCCCACCTGGCTCAGCCGCACCAGCTCACGAAAAACACCCACCTGGGCGCTGATCGTCCCCGGCGCCATCGGCTTCATCCTCGCGGCCGCCGTCGCCGACGGAGACAAACTCATCAACATCGCAGTGTTCGGCGCAGCCGTGTCCTACGTGCTGCTCAACCTCTCCCACATCGTGCTCCGCAGGCGTGAACCGGAGCTGCACCGCCACTACCGGACCCCTGGCGGCACACTGACCACCGCCGTCGGACTCGTCCTCGCAGTCATCGCGGTCGTGGCCACCTTCGTCGTGGACGTCCAGGCCGCCGCGATCACTGCGGCAATATTCGTCATCGGCCTGCTCTACTTCGCCTTCTACAGCCGCCACCGCCTGGTGGCCGGTGCCCCGGAGGAGGAATTCGCCCGGCTTCGGGCGTCGGAGGCAGAGCTTCGGTGACCGGAGGCGGAAGCTGAATCGAGCGCTGCTTCAGGAGCGGACGACGGCGGGGGCCCACCCGCCGTCGTCCGCTTTCCTTGTGTGGGACTACAGGCGGAGTTCCATAAACACGCTGTGGGGGTCCAGCACGTAGTCGGCGAACGGCGGGCACTCCGTGAACCCGTGCCGGGCGTAGAGCCGCCGCGCGGGCGCAAAGTAGTCCTCCGTTCCGGTTTCCAGGCAGACGCGCTCGAGGTTCCGCGTCCGGGCGGCATCAAGGATGTGCCCGAGCAGGAGGGTGGCCACGCCGCGTCCCCGGGCGGTTGCTGTAGTGCGCATGGACTTGATCTCGCCATGCCTCGCCGGGCCGGCGGGGGAGTCCAGCAGCTTAAGCGCGCCGCACCCCAAAAGGGCTCCGTCCTCGCGGGCCGTCCAGAACGTAATGGACGGGGTGGACAGGGCGGAGTGGTCCAGGGCGTGCACGCTTTCGGCGGGCGAGGTGGCGAACATGTCGGCCAGGTGTTCGCTCAGGAGCATGTGGACGTCATCGCGCGTGGGGCTGTCCCGGTCAATCGAAATCATCGCTTCAAATTTACCCGTTGCGAATATCAGCGCCCGTGTGGCAGGATTCCCCTGATCGTGACCCGGCTCCAGGAGGTGAGACCCATGAATGCTGTATCCGTAATGGGCGCTCCCCCGCAGTCGACGATCAGCGGCTGACCCAGCCACCACCGGGAGCGCCGCACAGGCACATTCGCGAAAGGCGACTCCCATGAACACAACACCTTCCTCCGTCCCGCACGCCGCTCCGACGGGAAGATCCAAACGCGCCCTGGTCCTTGGAGGCGGTGGCTCCACCGGCAACGCGTGGCTGATCGGCGTCCTCGCCGGGCTGGCAGACGCCGGGCTGGACGTGACCGGCGCCGACCGGGTCATAGGAACATCGGCGGGGTCCACGGCAGCCGCGCAGATTGCCGGCGCCCGGGCCGCCGAACTCTATGCCGCCGTCCTTGACGCTCCGCTTCCGCAGCGGACGCGTCCCGCGGGAACGTCCGGCGGCCCGGTGCCCGACTATCTGGAGCGGACCGGCAGGATCATCGCCGCCTCCGTGGATGCGCCGGACATGCGCCGCAGGATGGGCGCAACGGCACTGGACCTGGCGGCGGCCTACGACGCCTCGGAGCGGTGGCGCGCCACGGTCGCGGCCCGGCTGCCCACGGAGGAATGGCCGGAGCATGAACTGCTGATCACAGCCGTCGGTGCGGCTACCGGGGACCCGGCAGTGTTCGACCGCACCAGCGGCATCGACCTGGTTGACGCCGTCGCCGCCAGTTGCTCCAGCGGCTCGGCGTACCGGATTGGGGACAGGAGCTATATCGACGGCGGCTACCGTCGCAACGAGAACGCCGACCTGGCGGCCGGGTGCGGGTGTGTCCTGGTTCTGTCGCCTTTCGGTGGCAGAACGCGGATGCCACTGGAATGGGGCATGCAGCTGGCGGCGCAGGTGGAAGAGCTGCGGGCAGGGGGCAGCAGGGTCGAAGTCATCTTCCCGGACAGCGGGGCCGGGCACATGTTCGGAGCCAACGCAATGGATGTGTCACTCCGTCCCGCAGCAGCCCAGTCCGGATACAACGAAGGAAAAGCCCGCGCCGCGATGCTCACAGAATTCTGGAGGAAATGAAATAAGCGAATTTGAGGTTGTTTTCCTGGTGCGCGCAGAGTTTCCGGCTGCTTTCTTGAGGCAAAGCAAAAGAAACGCAAATCCCTGCGGGCCGGCAAAATTTTAAAAAACCCACCCGGCTCCGAACCCATCCTGCACGCCCGGCAGTGTGTGCCATCATGCCGCTTGCTGACGGGCATTCGCAGGACTGGATAAAAAAATAAAAGTAGGTATGGTATCGGGTAACGCAAAGCAAAGAAAGGCGTGATTCCGATGTCCGGAAAATCCCCCAAAAGCGGCGCCGCGAAAAAAGCCGGCAAGTCCATCCTGGAAAAACGGGCCGACAAAAGAGCGAAAAACGAAAATAACGAACTGAATTTTATAAAACCGCGCAAAAACCAGCGCTGACCATGCCAGCGGGCGGCCGCCCGGGACTCCTAGCCCGCGGCCGCCCGCGCCACAGCGGCAAGCTCCACCGCGCCCACAGCCGGGCGATCAGCCGAAGGACACCACCGTGATGACCTCCCACAACGCTTTAGTCGTCCCCACCCGACTCACCCAGCCAGTCCACCTCCGGCCGATCGACTTTGATGAGACGGCCTTCCAGAAGATCGCCTCCGGCGGCATCGGCCACATCGCCGGCATGGATTGGCGCGTCTATCTGGACAGCCCCACCCATACGCTGGCCACGAATCCCCGCGCTGAGGTGCTCATCCGCGAGGCCGGAATCGATCTCGACGGAACCATCCAGGGGACGGCCCTGTTCCTGGGCCGCGGCCCGTCGGACGGAGAGTGCGACGCTCCCCGCCACCTCATCAGGCTTGCTGTGCAGTTGTTCGACCTGCCGCTCGCCGCTTAGCCGGCCCGGCACTCGATGATGCGTGCCGGGCCACATTGTTGGGGGGCGGACGACGGCGGACAAGTATCCGCCGTCGTCCGCTTCACGCGGCCTGTCAGGCCTCGATGGTGACGCCTCGCCAGAACGCAACCCGATCCTCAATATGCTTCGCACGCGGCCTGGGCTCCGGGTAGTACCAGGCCGCGGCCTCGTTCAGCTCGCCGTCAACGTCCAGCGTGTGGTAGCTGGCCGTGCCCTTCCACGGGCAGAAGGTGTTCTTGTCGCTGTCCCGCAAATACGCGGGATTGACGGCGTCGCGCGGGAAATAGTGGTTTCCCTCCACCACCACCGTGTCCGCGGATTCGGCGATGACTTTTCCGTTCCAGACAGCCCTGACCATGAGATCCCTTCCGTCGGTTCCACCGCATCGGGATGCGGTACGTGTACGGATGCCAACGGGCCGCGCACCGGGCTTGTTCCCGGGATGCCGGGGCCCGGTCCTACCGTGGACTCTTGTCGATGACGCAGAACCGGTTCCCGTCCGGATCCTCCAGGACCACGAAGTCGGGGTCCTCCGGGTACGAGTCCCAGTCCACGCGCCGTGCGCCGAGCGCGACCAGGCGCTCCACCTCCGCGGACTGGTCGTCCGCATACAGGTCCAGGTGGATCCGCGGGTGGTCCTGGACCGGGGTTTCGCTGAGCATGAGGGACAGTTCCGTGCCCGGGCCCGACGACGGTACAAGGGTCACCCACGTCTCGTCGCCGGCCTCCCGGGGGACATAGCTGATGGCGTCGTTCCAGAACTTGGTGGCGGCGGCGACGTCGTTGACGCCGAGGACAATGGTTCCTATAGTCAACATCCGGCCAGCCTAGACCCGATCCGCCTGGCCCGGTAGGTACCGGGAAGCGGGGCACGGCTAGACTCGCGGGCATGGGGGAAGACAACACACCTGAAGAACACCGACCGTCAAAGCACGCCAAAGTTCCTGCCGCCGCGGTGCCTGTGCTGGGAATTGCGGCAGTGCTGGCGGGCGTCCTGATCGCATACCTGAACCGCGATTTCACTGGCTGGTTCGCCTACGCGCCGCTCAGCAATAAGCCGTTCGTTGCCAACGGGGCCGCCTTCGTCACGCAAGGCACTCAGATCGGCTTGGCTGTCATGGTGGCCGGCCTGCTGGTGCTCGCGTTCTGGGCGGGGTACAGGCTGGGCCGCAAGGGAGGATCCGCCCAGGAGTGAGGGGTCGGGGCTAGGCGGCGGGGATGCCCAGCGCCCGGATTCCCGGCAGGGCCTCGAATTCCGGTTTGGCGAACCAGTAGCCCTGGAACAAGCGGACTCCACCGGCTTTCAGGACCCGGAACTCCTCCTCGGTTTCCACGCCCTCTGCAAGCACCGTGATTCCCAGCTCCTTTGCGATGCCGCCGATGCCGGCCACCACTGCCTGCCGTGCCGGGCTGGTGTCAATGCCACGGATCAGCTTCATGTCGATCTTCAACAAGTCCGGCTGGAAGTCCACCAACAGGCCCAGCCCCGCATGGCCGGCACCGAAATCATCGATGGCTGTGGTGAAGCCCTGTTTACGGTACTCGGTGATGATGCTGGTCAGGTGGGCGGTGTCGGTGACTTCTTCGTTCTCCGTGAACTCAAACATGATGGACGATGTCGGAAAGCCACAGCGCTTCGCGGCATGGAGGGTGGCGCGGAGGCAGGCCGCCGGCTCATAGACCGCATTGGGCATGAAGTTGATGGACAGCATCAGCTCCTCATCCGACGGGAACAGCCGTGATGCCAGCTCGATGGCCTTAACCCGGCAGTCCTGGTCGAAACGGTACCGCTGCTCCGGCAGCACTTTTCCCAGGACCTCGTAGGCGCCGTCGCCGGACAAGCCCCTGACCAGGGCCTCATAGCCCCAGACGCGGTGCGCCCCAGCGTCGAAAATCGGCTGGAAGGCCATGCTGAAGTCAAAGTCCAGCCGCGAAGATGTGGTGCAGCCGTCACACGCCAATGTCGGGTCCTCTCTCGGGTTACTCCAGAGTAGGGCACCCCAGGTCTCTGCCCGCAGTGAATGGGCCGGGTCACTGAGTGTTGACGTTAGCGTTCGGGATTATTGATGGGCTTGTCCAGCGCCACACTGATGGTCTGCCCGGGTGCCAGTTCCCCGGCCGGCAGGTCGGTAAATTCGTACCACGCCCCGCCTGTTCCTTTGCTGGGGCGATTGGCCGCGCGCAGGTCAGTCGCGCCGAAGCGGAAGACGATCTGACGCTCCGTGTCCCCGGGCGCCGTGGTGTAGGTCAGCGGAATCCCGTTGGCGTCTGCGGTGAAGCTTCCCTGTGCGCCCTCAATCTTCAGTGCGCCCGGAATCAGGCGAACCTTCGTGCCTGGAGGGATGGGCTGGTCCGCCGCCAAGGAAGGGTTGTACAGCAGGATCTGTGCGGTGGTTGAGCGGAACTTGTAGCCAAGGCTGTCGAACGAGTCGCCGTCCACCGTGGTGTAGAAGACCGTCTGGCCGAACGAGTTGTTGACCTCTGTGCCGGACCCCGAGCGGCTGTCCACCGGGTTTTTTTGCAGGCGGATGGCCCTTCCGGCCTGGATGAAGAAGACGTTCCCCTTTTCGTAGGCGAACGGAACCTTATTCGCTTCCGCCAACTGCTCCTCGGTCAGGTTGAACCGGTAGGTGATGCCGGCCAGGCTGTCGTCGGGTTCCACTGTGTAATCCATTGGAATGCCGTTTTCGTCGCCCGTGGCAGCGCCCATGGCGCCCCGCGTTGGACCGGACGGCAGCAGCCGGAGCTTCGTGCCCGGAGTGAGGGGAGTTCCGGGCTGGAGTCCGTTAAACTCTGCGACCTTTGCCTCGGAAAGCTTGTATGCCTTCGCTACTGCTGCGAGCGTGTCGCCCGCCGCCGTGGTGTAAAAGTCCACGTTGCCAAACGAGTCCCGCACGGTTTCTCCACTCAACGCGGGCTTCGCGGCGGAGGACGTGGTGGGGGCGGGTGTGGACTGGACGGCGGCCGCCGGCTCTGCCGCGTGATCAGAGTAGGTACATCCCGCCAACCCGGCCAGCAGCAGGACAATTGCCGCGGTATGCGGCCAGGCCACGCGCTTGGACGGCGTCTTTGATGTAGTGCCAGTTTCCACCATGGATATGTCCCCCAATACGTCCGGCGCAGCCGGGTCAAGGTCCACAACGGACCAAAAGTGAGCCTAGTGGATGAACCGTGGGCGTGCCGCAGCAGCCGTCAAAAAAGCAAGCGGACGACGGCGCGACCCGGCCGCCGTCGTCCGCTCAGCATAGTGCGTGGCTGATTTAGTCCTCGTAGACCGCGATAAAGCGGCCCACCACGCCGCCCTTGCGCAGCTTGTCGATGGCGCCGGGGATATCCTCCTGCTTGATGAGGTTCATCGGCGGGTTCAGTTCGCCCGACTTCATGAGGTCGTAGAGGTTCTCGAGGTCCTCCTTGGTGCCCGACTTGGATCCCTTGATGGACAGTTGGTTGATGATCAGCGGGTAGGTGTTGATGGTCGCTTCGAGGCGTCCCATGCCTACCTGGACCAGCGTGCCGAACTCGGCGAGGGTCTCAAGTGCCGCGGAGGTGGTGGTGCCGAACCCGGCGTAATCAACGATCAGGTCCAGGTTCTTGTCCTTGAATTCGGTGATGGAGTCAGCCACTCCGGCCAGGCCGATCTCGTCTGCGAGCTTCTGTGTCTCGGGGTTCACCTCGGCCCCATAGACTTCTGCGCCTGACAGTGCTGCGACGCGGGCGCCGATGTAGCCCAGCCCGCCCAGGCCGATCACGCCTACCTTCATGCCCGCCTTGGCCCCGCCCACGGCCATGATGGCGTGGTAGGCGGTAAGTCCGGCATCGGTGGCCATTGCACCCAGCTCGAAGGAGACCTCATCGGGCAGTTTCACCAGGTTGTCGTCGGTGGCGAGCAGTTTGGGGCCGAAACCGCCGTCCCATTTGCCGTAACCCAACGCGTCGCCGTCCTTCATGACGGGGGAGAGGCCAACCCGGTCGCCCACCTTCCAGTGCTCCATGCCGGGGCCTACTTCGGTGATGACGCCGGCATTTTCGTGGCCCATGGTGCGGGGGAGTTCCGGGAACAGCGGCATCCAGCCGGCGTCGTCGAGGGCGGTCACGTCCGAGTGGCACACCCCGGCGGCTCTGACGCTGACTACTACCTGGCCCGGACCGGCACTGGGTTCAGCCACTTCGTTGAGGGTGAGGGGGTTGTTAGTGCCGGTGAACTGCCATGCCTTCATGGGGCATTCTCCTTCGGTCCGTTAGGTAAGTTCATGCATTTGCATGTAATTACAGCGTACGCCTGTTTCGGCCCAGCGTAGCCCTGATGCGATACGGGGAACATGGCCGCCTTCTGCCCTTTTCGGATAGGTCGGAAATTTCCGACGTATAATGAAAATGTGCTTCCCGATATCTTCGCCGCCGTATCCAACCCGGCGCGGCGGAAAATCCTGGACGAGCTGCGCCAGGGACCCAGGACCGCTGGTGAACTCACCGGCCTGCTGGACCTCAGCCGTCCGGCAGCGTCGGAGCACCTCGCCGTGCTCCGGGATGCAGGGCTGGTGCGGGAGGAACGGCAGGGGCGGAACAGGGTGTACCACCTCCAGCCGGCGCCCCTCGCCGAGGTTGGCACCTGGGTGAAGCACTTCGAGCACTACTGGAACCAGCGGCTGGATGCGCTGGCAGACCTTCTGGACGAGGAGAAACCGACATGACCGACAACGCGATCAGGCTGGAACGCCGCTACCCGCACCCCGCCGCCGCCGTCTGGGCCGCCCTGACAACCCCGGAACTGCTGGCCCGCTGGTGGGCGCCAGGCAACATCGCACCCGTTGCAGGGCACCGCTTCACCATGGACATGGACGCCTGGGGCCAGCAGCAGTGCGAGGTCCTTGCCGTAGACCCCGGAAAGTCCATCAGCTTCCTGTTCTCCGAAGGCCAGCTGGACACCACCATCACCTGGCGCCTTGAGCCCGTCGAGGACGGCACCGTCCTCCACTTTGAACACGCCGGCTTCCAGCTCGACACACCCATGGGCCGCCACGCCATCGAAGGCATGGGCAACGGCTGGCCGGGGCTGCTGACCCGCATCGACGGGCTTCTCGCCGAAGCAGCCTGACGTTGCAGGGGAAGGGACGACGGCGGGACGCGGCCGCCGTCGTCCCTTCCCCTGGGATCCTTCCGCCCGTTTACTGCCGGACGGAGAAGGGTAACGATGGAGTATGACTGATTCCGGAGCGGGCGGAGCCAACGATCCCTTTGACGGCAACGACGGGATTGTGGGCGGCAGCGGACACGTCGAGACGCCTGAGAGCATTGCCGAGGATGTCCGCCACGACATCCAACTGGGCCAGGTCCAGGACGACGTAGCCCACGTCCTTGAAGAACGGTTCGAGGAAGCGGGCATTGATGCACGCCCCGAAGAAGTGGATGACCTCGCCGAGGAAATCGAGCGGGACGCGTCCAGCTGAACATCAGCCGGGCGGGCCTGAAACGGCGGGTAACGACCTGGGCCAGTGCGCTGGCCGTGTTGGGCGCATGGCTCTGAGGAGTCATACCGGTGGTCCAGGTGGCCCGTCCCGTCAGCCCGGCAAGCGGACGCTAGGGCCAGTCTGCCCGGGTGAACCTGACGGGGCTGTGCAATGTCAGGAGACAGTCAGACGTCCATTCCGCCAGCTTCTGCTGTACGTCCAGTGAATCCGCCACAGCGACCTGCTGCGCATCCTGGTCCGTGGCGTCCTGAAGACCTTCGACTGAGCTTTTCACTTATCCCCCTTGCAAGCGTGTGTGCCCACACTAGGCACCCCCGAATGCCAAGGGAAGAGGGTTAATCCACCAGCCGGATAAACTGCGCAAATCTTGAGGAAGGCTGCCAGCGGAGATGGACCGGCGGCACATTCACTTTCCTGCACGGGAGAAAACAGCGTCGAAGAAAGATGCCAGTGCGTCGGCCCTGGACTGTGCCTCGGCCTGGGAAGCCGTGCCGCTGGCCGCCTCGATGGACAGTGTTCCCCGGCGCGCCCCGCACCGCACGTGCCATTGGCCTGTGCCGTCGCTGAGCTGATAGGCCACGGCGTAGCTCGAATCAGCGGTGATGGCGGTGACCAATGCGGCAACAGGAGACCACGTCCGGCCCGTGCCCTCGAACAGGATTTCCTGCACAGAGGTACAGCTGCGGAGCCGTTCCGCTCTGGCGTCGAACGGGTAGGGCGGCTGCGCAGTCGACGGCATATTGACGGCGGTGAAGTCGGTGTAGTCCATCTTGGTCGCACCCTGGATCTGCCCCTGCCCGGAGACGGAACCAGCCAGCGACGCGGTGTACGCCTGGTCATCGAAGGTGCAGGGGGAGTCGGCCGGCGGCGTCAGGACTGTGGGCGTGGAGCCTTGGGGAGGCCCAATGATCCCCGCCTGCGGCAGGCTCACCGTTTCCCCGCCGGGGGCGGTCATGCCCTTGAACAGCGCCACCATCTGCTCAGGCGTCATTGAGTTTGGAGCGCTTGGTTCCGCTGGTGCTTGGGGCCTGCCCGCTTCGCTGATGAGCTCCTTCGCCAGTTCCGCCATCGAATCCACGGCCGGTTTGGCGTCGGCTTCAGAGTTCAGGGTGGCAACAGAGAGCGTAAGCGTGATGGACAGGGCGCCGTCCAGGACACGCAATCCGGCCATGCCGAAGTCTCCCTGCCCCTTCGGCTTGGTGACCTGCGTGAACGCATGCTGCTTGTCGCCGATGCGTGGAGCGGCCAGCAACTGGAGAGCGTAGGTGGAGGTCCGGCCCGACTCGGTGTATGCCAGATCGAACTGGCTGCAGCGGACCGCAAGGTCATCCCCGTAACCGAAATCGGCCTTGGCGAGGACGTCCTGGTCCGCAGACCGCAACACGATCATGATGGTGCTGGTGGGGCCGGACTGACCGCCGGCCGGCGGCATCGCGCCCTCGGCAAAATTGATGTCCTTGTCCGCCCACCGGGTAAACGGGTCCTGGGGAACCAGGGCAGCGCAGTCACCCGGGGTGGTTTCCGTCCGGGTTTGCGGGAGGGACCCGCTTGCCGCACCCGAGCGCAGGCGGGTTGAGTCCTGGGCCGTAGGATACGGCAGGTTGCGCGACCGTCCCACGCCGTTGATGATGGCTGCAAGTTCCGCGTCCGAGAAGGGCTTGGACGGTGACACTGCCGGCCCTGGGATGGAAGGGGAGGCGGAGGCGGGAGAGGCCGAACTGCCGGATGGGCCGCTTGGCGGGGGTGTACCGCCGGGTGTGCACGCGGCCAAGGCGAGGAGGACGGCCGCCAGGCATCCGAGGCCGCGCCTGCTGTTCCGTCCCGAGGTGGCACCACCATGCTTCACGGGTCTACGAACAGCCATCGCCGGCCTCCTTTGCCATCACGCTAGGCTCCGGCTTCCGCGCCAGCTAGGGCCGTAGGACCCGGCCAGGCGCGTGGCCACCAAGGGCGGCAGGGCCATCAAGGACTGCAGCGCCACCAACGCCGACCAACGGGATGACCTCCAGCCGGTTCCCCGGGCCTGCAACGACCAGGATCTGCTGCGTTGTGGCGCCCTCCAGTGCCGCCGTCACCTGCCGGATGAGATCGTCGGCCGCGGGTGAAGGCTCAGTCGACGGCGGAAGTCCGGGGCCGCCGTCGTCCGCCCGCAGCCAGGTGGTCACCTTGGCGCCGGTGCCGTCAGCGATGCCGCGGGCCAATGCCTCGGGATCCACGGAACCTGCTGGGTATCCGCTGACCAGGGTGACCCGCTCAACGACGCGCTTGTGCGCGGGCGCCGCGGCGGCAAGCAGTGCCCGGTCATGCCGCCAGAGCGCGAAGTGGTAGCCCGCAACGAGGCCTGCCGCCACGAGGAGGCCGAGGGGTG
Source organism: Arthrobacter sp. 8AJ (assembly GCF_902506025.1). Classification (NCBI taxonomy): domain Bacteria; kingdom Bacillati; phylum Actinomycetota; class Actinomycetes; order Micrococcales; family Micrococcaceae; genus Arthrobacter; species Arthrobacter sp. 8AJ. The sequence goes on from NZ_LR733289.1 coordinate 747,285, forward strand.
CGCGGATGCGGTCCAGGAGGCTTCCGCCGGTGACATCGCCCAGCAGGAATTCGAAGAGCCGGTAGCCGATGACCAGCAGCGTAATGAGGGCCACCACGGCACTGACGCCGAAGAATGCCACCAGGTAGACGCGCCGCCCGGGCGGAATGTCCCCAGCGGTGCGCGGCTGGTGCCTCGGCTTCCAGGCCAGCCACCAGACCGGTGCCCCCACCACCAGCGAACTGATGCCGCCCAGAAGCAGCGTGCGGGTGGCGCCGCCGGCCAAGGGTGAGACGGCGGCGGTCAGCAGGGCATTGACCACAACGCCGATGCCGGAAGCTGCCGCAGCGAGGGCTACAGCGGACGTCACCAGGAGGCTGGCGCGGCGGGTCCTGATGGAACGGGTGACGGACGTGGTGCGGTGGTAGCGCCAGACCAGGGCCCCGATGACAGCGGACGCGATGGCTGGGGCGAGTGGCTCGAGCAGGTCGCCGAGGGGGTCGCTCCGGTCGAACGCCAGCCGCAGGAGGACGAACAGGATGACCCCGAGGCCACCCAGGGCGGTGATGCCGGCGACGAAGATACCCACGGCGATGATGGTGACGTCCACCAGCCCTGTCTGGAACCGCCGGCCGCCCTCCCGGAACCAGTGCCACCACCAGACCACAGCCCCGCCGGCAGCCCATACCAGGGACCGCAGGACAGGGAACCACCATGGCTCAAAGGCGGCCGCTGCCGTGAAACCGCGGATCGCCACGTCCAGCAGGGTGCCCAGCGCGGCAATGGCGGCGCCGGCGCCCAGCAGCAGCCCAAAAACAGAGCCTACGACGGCCCGCACGTCCTCAAGGTGTGACGACGGTTTGCGGGGGTGCTTCCACATCCACCTGTGCCACCACCAGATAGCCGACCACACCATCCCGTTGGCCAGCGGGGACGGCCATTGGCTTTCCTGCGTATCCATGAAGGAGGTGGCCAGATTCAACAGTGAGGTGGTGGCGATGATCAGCGAAACCGCGTACATCCCGGTCAGGTAGAGGCCCCACCCGGGCGCCCGGCGTTCCGACTCGTCGTCAAGACGCCTCCACACGAACCACCACAGCAGCAGCGCCAGCGGCCCGCCGATCAGGGTGAAGGCCAGGGACAGCGCCAGGCCGGCCACATCACCGGAGACCAGAGTGGATGCCGTCCGGAAAAGCCGCTCCAGCAGTCCCTGGAGCCCTGAGGCCGAGATCACCACCAGGGCAAACAGCAGGACGTACAGGATCAGCCGGCGCAGGGTTGCCAGCCCGCCCGCCGGGGCAGGGACTGTGGTTGCTGCCGGCGCCGTCATGGCTTCACCGGCACAACGGTGCAGTCCACCAGTGGGTACGGCGGCTGGTCGATCAGCCATTTGCCGTTCACCTTCAGGAGCGAGAAGGCGTCCTCCATTTCGTACTCCGACGGGCCAAACGGTCCACCTTGGGACGATCGGACGATCGAAACTTTCACCGTGGCTGAATTGGTGCGTTCCGTCGTCGAAACCAAGACAACCCGGGCGGGGGCCGGCTCGCTGACGTAGGCGCCCCGGCACCGGCTCTTGGCACCCTCGGTGAGGTACGACTGGGCGGTGGTGCTGTCGCCGTCGATCACTGCCTTGCTGTACCGCTGGACCACCCCGGCCGGGCTCGCCTCATCGAGGGGAGCCGGCTCGCCGCGGGTGAAGACCACCGCGAGGGCAACCACCACCAGCAGAACCACCACCCCCACCAGCGCGAGCAGGATCCGGTCCGGTCTTCGCGCAGTGTGCTCCCTGGCGGCAGTCTCGTCCATGGCGCCAGTATGGGGCAGGGGCGTGCGATCCACGCGTGTCTTTTGGCCCGTCTTTGCCGTGCCCGCGTCGAATCTTCAGGATAATTAGGAAAAAGGGTTGTTTGAGTGAAAATCTTCACTATAGTTATGTGAGTAAGCTCACCCAGTGAAAGACAACCGATGACCACCGAGAGTAGCACCACCGCACCACCAGCCACCAGCGAACTGCTGGCCACGGTTGGTAACAAGGTGCGGTCCATGCGCAAGGAAAAGGGCATGACCCTGGCCAAGCTCTCGGATGTCACCGGGCTCAGTCAGGCGATCGTCAGCCAGATCGAACGCGGAATGGCCAACCCGTCCTTCACAACCCTTGCCCAGCTGGCCCATGGACTGGACATTCCCGTGGGAAGGTTCTTCATCGGCCAGGACCAAACCAAGTCACCCGTCGTTCGCAGATCCGCACGGCGGAACCTGAAAAACGTCACCCGCGAATCCGTGGGCGAGGCAGTTCACGAACTGCTCACTCCGGACCGTGACGGCACCATCGAAGCGCAATGGATCATGACGCCCCCCGGGCACGACACCAGCGCAACACCCTTTACCCACAGCGGGGAAGAGTTCTGCTACATCATCTCGGGCCGCAAGGACGTCTACTTGGACGGCGTCTGCTACAGCCTGGAAGAAGGCGACTCCATCACCTATCCGGCAGAAACCCCGCACTGGTACAAGAACAGCTACGAAGAGGTATGCGTAGCCATCTGGGTGAACGCACCACACAAGTGGTAGGCCAGCCGGTCCCCGCCGGCCCCTGCGTTTTCCCCTAGCTGTCCGGACCCAACCCGTGGCCCCGGACAATCCTTGCCACCTTCGCATCCTGCGCCTCCTCCAACAGGCGCCGCTGCGTCATACCCTCCTGCGCCCTCCCCGGCGCCAGCGTAAGGACACTTCCATGCTCGATATCCAAGCGACGGACAATGCCGTACCGTCATCCCGTTCGACCACTCCATCCCCCCGCAACCGCGACAAATTCTCCCCCGAAGTGCGTAAAGGACTCCTGGGCCTCGGCCTGGGAAACGCCCTGGAATGGTATGACTGGATGGTCTTCGGCCTCCTGTCCGCCTTCATCGGCCCGAATTTCTTTCCCAATACCGAGCCTCTCTCCGCCACCTTGAACGCGCTGGCCGTGTTCGCCGTCGGATTCGCTTTCAGGCCACTGGGCGGCATCCTGCTCGGGACGCTGGCGGACCGCATCGGCCGCCGCCGTGTGATGCTTTTGTCCATCATGCTGATGGCCGGCACCACCCTGGTCATCGCCGTAACCCCCAGCTACGCCACCATCGGCGCCTGGTCCGGCATCATCCTGGTGGCATGCCGCGTCCTGCAGGGCATCTCCACCGGCATCGAAGCCCCGCTCTCCACCTCCCACGCCGTTGAACTGGCTCCAGAAGGCCGCGAAGGCTACGTGGCCGGCATCATGTCTTTCTACGTCAACATCGGCATCCTGCTGGCCTCCCTCGTCAGCTTCGTCTGCAGCCTTACCATCGGTGGCGCCGCCATGGGGGAGTGGGGCTGGCGCATCCCGTTCATCATCGGCGCCTTGTTCGGCTTCGTGGTGCTCTACCTGCGGCGCTCGCTGCCCGAAACACTCAAGGAAGAAGAGCGCGCCGCCAACACCGCCAAGACCGTGTGGTCCGGTGTGGGCAAGCACTGGCTCTCCGTCCTGGCCATCATCTTCGTGGTGGGCGCCGCCCAGGCCTACAACTACGCCTGGAACGTGGGCTTGCCCAGCGCCGCCCGCAGTGGCTTCAAGGAAGACCCCACCGCCGTCTTCGCCCTAACCACCATCCTGGGCGTCATCCTCGTGGTGGGCAGCTGGATCATCGGCAAGCTGGCCGACGGCCGGTCAATGTCCCGCTGGTTCCTGGTGACCCGCGTCCTGGCCATCCCGTCCGTGTTCCTCATGCTCCTGTACGTCCAGCCCGGCATCGGCGGATTCGCAGCAGTCCTGTTGGGCGGCTCGATCGTCCTGGTCCTGAACATGACCCTCTACAACGTGGTCAGCTCCTCCCTGATGCCCAAGAACATCCGTGGCACCGGCGTGGCCCTGGGTTACGGCATCGGCGTGGCCGTCTTCGGCGGCACGGCCTCCTACCTCCTGGTCTGGCTGCAGTCCCTTGACCTCACCTGGGTCTTCCCGGTCTACGTAGCCGTCCTCTCCAGTCTCAGCATCGTTTTCTACCTCGCCGCACGCCGTACCAACGGCATCTTCGTCGGAAAGTAAGGACTTCCCTCATGAACAACACACCCAGCTTCGCCGCGCCCAAAACCGGTTCCCTGGAGCTCTCCACCACCACGGAGGACCTCACCGCCCCGGTGATTTCCCGGTCCAACGTCCTTGTGGTTGGTGGTGGCCCCGCAGGCGTGGCCGCTGCCGTCACCGCCGCCCGCTCCGGCGCCAAGGTGACCCTCCTGGAGCGCTACTCCTCCCTGGGTGGCCTGGCCTCCGGCGGCATGGTGCTGGTCCTGGATGACATGATTAACGGCCAGGACATCACCGTCACCGGCATCGTGTCCGAATACGTGGAACGCCTGCAGAAACTGGGCCTGGCCATCGTCCCGCCCGCCGAGGACCGCCGCACCTCCGAGGAACTCTGGAACAAGTGGGGCCGCTACGGCACCTTCGACTTCCACTCCCACACCAATCCCAAGCCCATCTGCTACGCCGCCGCGTTCGACCCTGACGGCTGGAAGCGCGTCTCGAACGACCTGGTCCGCGAGGCCGGCGTGGACCTGCGGCTGCACTCCTGGTTCTCCCGCCCCATCGTGGACAACGGCGTCATCAAGGGCGTCATCTGCGAAACCAAGCTCGGCCCGCAGGCCTTCATGGCGGACGTGGTCATCGACACCACCGGCGACATCGACGTGGCCTCCCGCGCCGGCGCCAGCTACGCCAAGGACAACTACCTCACCACCCTCGTGTTCCGGCTGGGCAACGTGGACACCGCCGCTGCAGAAGCCTTCGAGCAGGCCAACCCCAAGGAAGCGCGCGCCATCAACCGCAAGATCAAGCGCCTCTTGGGCGGGGCCTGGGAGCTGTGGTGGCTCAAGACCCCCATCGACGGCGTCGTGTGGTGCAACGCGCCGCACATGACCGGTTTTGATGGTGTGGATCCGGCAGGCATGACCGCCGCCGAGTTCTCCGCCCGGGACAAGATCTCCGAGGCCGTGGACTACGTCCGGGCCAACCTCCCCGGATTCGAAAAGTGCTACATGCTGGACGTCGCCTCCCAGATGGGCGTCCGCCAGACCCGCCTGCTGCAGGGCGAGTACGTTATGACCAAGGATGACGTCACGTCCCGCCGCCACTTCCAGGACAGCGTGGCCCGCGGCCGGGACTACTACTACCCGTACCGCTCGCTGCTGCCCAAGGAAGTGGACCAGTTGCTGGTGGCCGGCCGCCACTACTCCGCCACCCCGGAGGCGCAGAAGATGTCCCGCGAGATCCCGCCCTGCATGGCCATGGGACAGGCCGTCGGCGTCGCCGCCGCTCTCGCCGTCGAATCCGGCGTGCTGGTCCGCGACGTGGCGGCAGCGGACATCCAGCAGGGGATGCGCCGGCACGGCGCGGACCCCGGCGACGTCCCGTCGTCGAACGCCACCCTGGACGCCGAAGTGGCGGTCCTGGCGTGAGCGCGGCAACGGTAGAGCGGGTGGAGGAACGCACGACGGCGGCGGGCGCCAAGGCCGCTGCGTCACCGGTGCCCCTTCCGCTGGAGGGCATCCGGATCGTCGACTTCACCCAGGTGTTCATGGGCCCGTCCTGCACCCAGCTGCTGGGCGACTACGGCGCGGACATCATCAAGGTGGAGCGGCCCGGCGCGGGTGACATCTCCCGTAACTCGTTCCCGGACCAGGACGGCCAGGACAACCCGATCTTCCTGTCCATCAACCGCAACAAGCGCAGCGTCTCCGTGGACACGCGGACCGACGAAGGCCGCGAGGTGCTGCACCGGCTCCTGGCCGACGCCGACGTGGTGGTCAGCAACTTCCGCTCCGGCGTCATGGAGCGGATGGGCTTCGGCTACGAGGAGCTCAAGACGAATAACCCCGGCATCATCTGGGCCTCAGGCACCGGTTTCGGCCCGGTGGGACCGTACTCGCACAAGGGCGGCCAGGATGCGATTGCCCAGGCCTACTCCGGTGTGATGTGGCGGCGCGAATCGGATGACCAGAAGCCCGCGATCTACCCCACCACGCTCTGCGACTACATCACCGGCATGCACCTCATGCAGGGCATCCTGCTGGCGCTGCGGACGCGCCAGGCATCAGGCGTGGGGCAGAAAGTTGAGGTGACCATGTACGACTCCATGCTGCACCTGCAGATGCAGGAGGCCTGCATGCAGCTCAACCGCGGCTATGAGGTCAACTGGGGCGCCATGCCACTGAGCGGCGTCTTCGAAACCACCGACGGTGCCGTGTGCATGGTGGGCGGCTTTACCCCTGACCCGCTGGCGAGGATCTCCGACGCCCTGGGCCTGGACGAGGACCTCACCGAACGCCCCGGGTTCGCTACCCTGGAGCAGCAGTTCAAGAACAAGCCCGCCCTGCAGGCCATCTTCCGGGAGCACTTCGCCGCCAACACCACCGAGTACTGGACCGGGAAACTGGAGGAACAGGGACTGCTCAACGCTCCCGTCCACACGTTGGAACAGGCGCTCGCTGATGCCCAGACCGAGGCGAACGGCATGATCGTGGAGGCTGAACACCCGCGGGTGGGGACCGTGAAGATGCTCAACGCGCCCATCCGGCTCTCCGCCACTCCGCCCAGTATCCGCCGCGCCGCCCCCCGCCTGGGGGAGCACAACGTGGAGGTCCTGCTGGAGAACGGCTTCGACGCCGAGGCGATTGCCCGGCTTCAGCAGCTGGGAGTCCTGCGGTGACGGCAGTGGCAGAGCGGGTTGATGAGGTCACCCTCTTGATCAATGACGGCGTCGCAACCGTCACTATCGACCGCCAGCATGTCCTGAACGCCGTCGACGGTACCGCGCAGGCCCGGCTCAACCGGATTTGGGACCAGCTGGAACAGGACCCGTCAGTGCGGACCGTGGTCATCACCGGTGCCGGGTCCCGTGCCTTCTGCGTCGGAGCGGACATGTCCGCGTCCGCGGTGGATAAGACCGGCCTGGAGTATTGGGCCGGCCTGGACCCCAACGGCTTCGGCGGATTGAGCCTGCGCACCACACTGGACGTCCCCGTGATCGCCAAGGTCAACGGCTACGCGCTGGGCGGCGGGATGGAGATCGTCCTGGGCGCGGACATCGTGGTGGCCGTGGACAGCGCGAAGTTCGGGCTGACGGAGCCCCGGGTGGGGCGCTTGGCGCTCGACGGCGGCATCCACCAGTTGCTGCGCCGCGTCCCCTACACCCAGGCCATGGGCATGCTGCTCACCGGCCGGAAAGCCGACGCCGCCGAAATGCAGGCCATGGGCCTGGTCAACGAAGTGGTTCCTGCTGACGAACTCGACGACGCAGTGCAGCGCTGGGTGGACCAGATCCTCGCCTGCGCCCCCACCTCCGTCCGGGCGGTCAAGCAGATGGCTGCCCGGACTTCGCACCTGACGGCCGCCGAAGCACGCGGTCTCCGGCTGCCCGCCCTCATGGCCGCCCTGGACAGCGAAGACTCCGCCGAGGGCGTCCGCGCGTTCCAGGAAAAACGTCCGCCGGTGTGGCCGGGCCGCTGAATACACGTTTCCCACTAAGAGTTCCAACAAAAGAAGGACCACTCATGCCGCAATCCGCTGCGCCTGAAAACCGTGAATCCCTGGCCCCGGGCGTGTGGGGCGTTGTTGCCACCCCGTTCCAGGGCAGCACCCTGGACCTGGACCTGGACAGCCTCTCGGACCTCGTGGAACGCTACGAAACCATCGGCGCCACCGGCCTGACCGTCCTGGGCGTTTTCGGCGAGGCTGCCGCCCTCATTGCGGAGGAGCGGCGGCAGGTGCTGGAAATCGCCGTCGAATGCACCAGCCTGCCCCTGGTGGTGGGAGTGACGGCACTGGCCACCCGGCCGGCTATCGAGGAAATCCGTGCAGCCCAACAGGTGGCCGGCCACCGCCTTACTGCTGTCATGGTGCAGGCCAACTCGCCAAAACCGGAGGTGGTGGCCGCCCATCTGGACGCCATCCACCGTGCCACCGGCGTCAAGGTGGTGCTGCAGGATTATCCCCTCGCCAGCGGCGTCACCATCTCCACCGACGCGCTCATTACAGTGGTCAAAGCAAGCCCGTCCGTTGTTGCCATCAAGGCCGAGGCGCCGCCCACCAGCGTGGCCATCGGCACGCTCGGTGCTGCTACAGGAATCTCAGTGTTCGGTGGCCTCGGCGGCCAGGGACTGCTGGACGAGCTCCTGGCCGGGGCGGCGGGCGCCATGACGGGATTCTCCTACCCCGAGGCGCTCATCGCCTGCGTCCGGGCCTGGCGGCGGGAAGGGTACGCGGCTGCCGCGGCCCAACTGGTGCCCTACCTGCCGCTCATCAACTTCGAGCAGCAGGCCAAGGTGGCACTGGCCATCCGCAAGGAATGCCTGCGGGAACGGGGCTGGATCAAGGACTCAGGCGTCCGCGCCCCGGCGGCTGCCTTCCCCGAGAACCTGCGCCACGCCATGACCGCTCACCTCCGCGAAGCCGCCACGGCACTGAAGCTCACCAGTGCCCCCATTACGGCCGGGAGCCTCTGATGGACATGGGCATCGTCGGACGGACAGTGCTGGTGGCCGCCTCCACCGGAGGGCTGGGACTCGCCGTGGCTCGGGCGCTGGCTGCGGAAGGGGCCAAGGTTGCCATCGTGGGCCGGCGGCGGGACCGGGCCGATGAGATCGTGGGCGAGCTGCAGGCAGCATACGGCGGCATTCCCGGTTTCGCGGCCATCGCCGTCGAAGCCGACCTCACCGTTCAGGGCGGAGTGGAGGCGGCAGTAGCCCAGACCGAATCCGGCCTGGGTCCCATCGACATCCTGGTCCTCAACGGGCCCGGCCCCAAGCCCGGCGCCGCTGCCACCCTGGGCTCCGAGGACATCGCCGCGGCATTCGACACCCTGGTCAAGCCACACCAGGCACTGGTGGCCCTGACACTTCCCGGCATGCGCGAGCGGCGCTGGGGGAGGATCCTGGCCGTCGGGTCAAGCGGCGTGGCAGCGCCGCTGCCCAATTTGGCCATCTCCAACACCGGGCGCGCCGCGCTTGCTGCCTACCTCAAGACGCTCGCCGCCGAGGTGGCGCTGGACGGGGTGACAGTGAACCTCCTCCTGCCGGGAAGGATCGCCACGGACCGCGTCACAGAGCTGGACCAGGCCGCCGCCAAGCGCCGCGGCACCACGCTGGAAGAGATCCGGCTCGAGTCCCGGAAAACCATCCCCGCGCGGCGGTATGGGGAACCCGCCGAATTCGGCGCCGCTGCCGCCTTCCTGTGCAGCGCCCCGGCGTCGTACATCACCGGCGTGGCACTGCGGTGCGACGGCGGCCTCATCCGCAGCCTCTAGCCACACCCAACATCCTGAAGGAACACCATGACCTCCACCGCACTTGCCGCCGAAACTTCCACCGCCCACGCGCACCTCACCGCCCAGCACCTCATCAACGGCCAATGGCTTGGTGAGGCGGACACCCGGCGCATGAACCCCGCCCGGCCGGATGAGCTGGCGGCACTGTCACCCAGCGGAACCGCCGCGGACGTTGACGCCGCCATTACCGCCGCCGCAGCGGCGCAGCCGGCCTGGGCCGCACTGCCCGCCCCCTCCCGCGGAGCCATCCTCATCACCGCCGGAAACCTGCTGGTCGAACGGCAGGGCACCATCGCCGAGGACCTTGTCCGGGAGGAAGGCAAAACCCTGGCCGAAGCCAAGGGCGAAGTGAAACGCGCCTCCGACGTGCTGCGCTTTTTCGGTTCACTCGGCTGGGCCGCCAGCGGCGAAGTGCTGCCGAGCGGGCTGCCGGACACCACCATCACGACGCGGCGCGAGCCGCTGGGCGTCGTCGGCTTGATCACGCCCTGGAACTTCCCCATCGCCATCCCGGCCTGGAAGGCCGCGCCGGCACTGATCAGCGGCAATGCCGTTGTGATCAAGCCCGCGGAGCTCACTCCGTTGTCCGCCACGCACCTGGCCCGCGCCCTCCAGGACGCAGGACTGCCGGCGGGCGTATTCAACGTGGTGCACGGCAAGGGCCGCGTGGTGGGCGATGCTTTGGCCCGGGATCCCCGTATTGCCGGTATTTCCTTCACCGGTTCCACCAACGTGGGCCTGGGCCTCCAGGAGATCCTCAACGGCCGGCGCGCCCGCGTGCAGCTGGAGATGGGCGGCAAGAACGGCGTCCTGGTCCTGGATGACGCGGACCCGCGCAAGGCAGCCCAGGTGGTGGCTGCCGGGGCCTTCGGCCTCACCGGGCAGGCCTGCACCGCCACGTCCCGGGTGTACGTTACCCCCGGTATCCGCGCCGCCTTCCTCGACGCCCTCGTGGCGGAAGCCGCCAAGTACACGCCGGGCGACGGCCTGGAGTCGGCCATGGGTGCGGTGGTGAGCCCGCAGCAGTTCGAGCAGGACCAAGCAGCGGTGCGCGGTGCCGTCGAACGCGGTGCAACCCTCCTGCACGGAAAGCACGATGGCGACTCCTCCGAAGCGTTGTTCTTCCCCGCCGCCGTGCTCACCGACCTGGCCTTCGACGATCAGGCCGTGACCGAGGAGATATTCGGTCCCGTGGTGGCGGTCCTGGAGGTGGCTGACTACGAGGCAGGCCTGGCCGCCATCAATGACTCCCGCTACGGCCTGACCGCCGGCATCTGCACGGATTCGCTGGCCTTGGCCACCGACTTCTCCGCAAGGGCCCAGGCCGGCGTGATCAAAGTCAACCGGCCCACCGCCGGGCTGGACCTGAACGTGCCGTTCGGCGGCGTCAAGGACTCCTCAACCAACACGTTCCGCGAACAGGGCAGGTCCGCCCTGGAGTTCTTCACGTGGGCCAAGACCGTGTACACGGGTGTGTAGCTGCCATGACCTATGTGATCGCCCAGCCCTGCGTGGATGTGAAGGACAAGGCCTGTATCCAGGAGTGCCCGGTGGACTGCATCTACGAGGGCGAACGTTCGCTCTACATTCACCCATCGGAATGCGTGGACTGCGGTGCCTGTGATCCCGTGTGCCCGGTGGAGGCGATCTACTTTTCCGACGACGTCCCCGATGAATGGGCGGACTACGTCCTGGCGAACGTGGAGTTCTTCTCGGAGCTGGGGTCACCGCAGGGTGCATCAGCCGTTGGGAACCTGCACCGGGACCATCCGGTGATAGCAGGGGAAGCCGTTCCGTTGCGGTAACAGCCGTTCATGCCTTTGCCCAATAGTGGCCGCCAAGCCTTCCCGCTTGGCGGCCACTATTGCGTTAACGGCCAGAATTCGCGTGTGTTACAACTCTGTTGTTTTTGCTGCAACAGAGGCTTTTGTTCCTGATTGGATACCGCGCCGTCGGCCTTGTCGTATTGATGTGCGGATCCCGGGGATTAATCATTGCGAAACCTCTTGACTGTGTTGCGCGTCACGGCCTATCTTGAAACAACCACGTTGCAAGCAATGCAACTCTAACTTTCATTGGTGGTTTCATGAGTACCCAACAAAACTCACCCGAGGCAGGGATGGTTGCCGCTGACGCCAACGCTCCTGCCGGGGCTGGTGGCGGCATGGACAACGCCGTTGCCAGCAAGGACGTTCGACGCCGGGTGGTCACTGCGAGCTTCATCGGCAACTTTGTCGAATGGTTCGACTACGCGGTGTACGGCTATCTGGCCGCAGTAATTTCCTCAGTGTTCTTCCCTGAGGCCGATCGGCAGACTGCCCTGCTGGCAACCTTCGCCGTCTTTGCCATCTCGTTCTTCGTCCGTCCCCTGGGTGGCTTCTTCTGGGGTCACATCGGCGACAAGCTCGGCCGGCGCAAGGCGCTGTCCCTGTCCATCGTCATCATGTCCGTCTCAACCTTCTGCATCGCCCTCATCCCTGGTTACGGAACCATCGGCATGCTGGCCCCGGTCCTGCTGCTCCTGGTCCGCGTGGTCCAGGGCTTCTCGGCGGCCGGCGAATACGCCGGAGCATCAGCCTTCCTGGTGGAATACGCGCCGGCCAACCGCCGCGGACTCTATGCCGCCGTCGTTCCCGCCAGTACCGCCGCCGGCCTGCTCCTGGGGTCACTGATCGCGGCGCTCCTCAGCTCGGTACTCAGCACTGACCAGCTGCACGAATGGGGATGGCGGCTGCCGTTCCTGCTGGCCGCCCCCATGGGACTGATCGGCCGCTACATCCGCACCAGGCTGGAGGACACCCCGGCCTTCCGCGCACTGGCCGACCAGGAGGAATCCGCCCCCAAAGCCCCGGCCCTGGACATGTTCCGCACCTACCGCAAGCAGCTCATCATCGCCTGCGGGGCAGTGCTGCTCAACGCCGTCGGCTTCTACGTCATCCTCAGCTACATGCCCACCTACCTGTCCGAGGAACTGGGCTTCGGCCCCACCGAGTCCTTCCTGGCCACCACCATCGCCCTGGCCAGCTACATCGGCTTCATTTTCCTGACAGGACTCGCCTCGGACCGGTTCGGCCGCAAGCGCATGCTGATCACCGCGTCGGTCCTGTTCATGCTCCTGACCGTCCCCGCGTTCATGCTGCTGGATACCGGCAACTTCCTGGTGATCGTCCTGGTCCAGATCCTGCTGGGCGGCATGCTCACGCTGAACGACGGAACGCTCCCCAGTTTCCTGGCCGAACTGTTCCCCACCAAGGTCCGCTACAGCGGCTTCGCCGTCAGCTTCAACCTCTCCAATGCCCTGTTCGGCGGCACCGCCCCGTTCATGGCCACCCTGCTCATCGGCATGACGCAAAGCAAGCTGGCGCCGGGCTGGTACCTCGTGGCCGCATCCGCCGTGTCCCTCATGGCCGTGCTGTTCGCCACCGAAACCTCGCGGAAGCCCCTCAAGCACCTCTGACCAACCAGAGGCCCCTGACCCATCCGGGTACACAGACCAACCTCACTACGCAAACAACACCAACTGCACCAACAGCAGCTGGCACCCACTAGAAAGGCAACACCCGTGACTATCACTGCCGACAACGCCTCCTCCATCGCCGAACTCGAGCGCCTCAAGGTCCTGCACAACGGCACCAAGGGCAAGCTCACGTTCTCCGACGCAGAGTTCGAGCGCCGCCTTGGCGGCCTCCGCAAGATCATGGCCGCCAAGGAGCTGGACGCGGTCATCCTCACCAGCTACCACGGCATCAAGTACTACTCCGACTTCCTGTACACCACGTTCGGCCGCAACTACGCCCTGGTGGTCACCGCCAACGACTCCGTCACCGTCACCGCCAACATCGACGCCGGCATGCCGTGGCGCACCTCCTACGGCGAGAACATCGTCTACACCGACTGGCGCCGCGACAACTTCTACTTCGGCCTCCAGGAAGCCCTGCGCCAGCGAGGCGTCAAGGCCACCCGGCTGGGCGTCGAGGACGACTTCCTCCCGGGTCTGACCCGCGAAAAGATCGCCGCCGCGTTCCCCGGCGCCCAGCTCCTGGACGTCTCCCAGGACGCCATGCGCCAGCGCATGATCAAGTCCGCCGAGGAAATCGAAGTCATCAAGCACGGCGCCCGCATCGGCGACCTGGGCGGCGAAGCCATCCGCAACGCCATCCGCGAAGGCATCTCCGAGTACGAGGTGGCCCTCATTGGCACCGAGGCCATGGTGCACGAGATCGCCAGGACCTTCCCGGACCGCGAGGTCCGCGACACCTGGGTGTGGTTCCAGTCCGGCATCAACACCGACGGCGCCCACAACTGGGCCACCACCCGCAAGCTGCAGCAGGGCGACATCCTCTCGCTCAACTGCTTCCCCATGACCTCCGGTTACTACACCGCCCTGGAGCGGACCCTCTTCCTGGGCCAGCCGGACGAGCGCTCGCTGGAGCTGTGGAACATCAACGTCGAGGTGCACGAGCGCGGCCTGGAACTGATCAAGCCCGGCGCCGTCTGCAAGGACATCGCCGCCGAGCTCAACGAGATCTACATCAGCCACGGCCTGCTTGCCAACCGCACCTTCGGTTATGGCCACTCCTTCGGCGTCCTGAGCCACTACTACGGCCGGGAAGCCGGGCTGGAGCTGCGCGAGGACATCGACACCGTCCTGGAGCCCGGCATGGTGGTTTCCATGGAGCCCATGATCACGGTGGCGGACGGCCTCCCGGGCGCCGGCGGCTACCGCGAGCACGACATCCTGGTGATCGGCGAGGACAACACGGTGGAAAACATCACCAAGTTCCCGTTCGGCCCGGAACACAACATCGTCCAGGGATAACCATCTGAACAGCCGAAGCGGCGCCGTGCACCACGGCGCCGCTTTCGGTGTCCAGCCCCGACCATAGGGAAAGATGGTGTCCACCATGACTCCTGCGAAAACCCCAGACAGCAACGGCAGCGGAACCGGCACCAACGGCGGGACGGATGCCAAAGGAGCCTCCGTCGTCGTCAACGCGATCGCCGTCCTGCGCACCTTCACCGCGGACGAACCCCTGCTGGGCGTCACGGAAATCGCCAACCGTGTGGGCATGCACAAATCCAGCGTGTCCCGGATCCTGGCTACCTTCGAGCAGGAAAACCTGGTGGAACGCGACCCGGAGACCAAGCGGTTCCGGCTGGGCCTGGGGCTCATCGCCGTCGCCGGACCGCTGCTGGCCGAGATGGAGGAACGGCGCGTTGCCTACCCCGTCCTGCGGCAGCTGACCGAGCAGACCGGCGAAACCAGTGCCCTCATGCTGTGGAACGGTGACGAGGCCATCTGCGTGGAGCAGATCGCGAGCCACCACCAGATCAAGCACACCACGCCCCTGGGCGCCCGCTACCGTGATGCGATGAGCGCCTCGGTCCAGGTGTTCCTGTCCACGCTGCCGGCCGAACGGGTGCGTGAACTGTTGCGCAGCGGAACCATCACCTTTCCGGGACTGGACGACGACGGACTGGCAGCGTACGAAGCCCGGCTCCAGGATGTTGCGCAGCGGGGATGGGCGGGGAACTACGGCGAATCGTCCATGGACGAGGTGGGCGTGGCCGCGCCCGTCCGCGACCACCGCGGCGACGTTGTGGCGGCCGTCCTGATTCCGGCGCCGCGGTTCCGGGTGTCCAAGGAACAGTTCGAGAGTCTGGGGGAGGCCTGCGTCGCCGCCGCCGCCAAGGTGACCACCCGGCTGGGTGGCCGCCCGGGAAGCTGACGCTGCCTGGTCAGGCCCGTGCCGGCGGGGTGCCGGCTTGCTCCGTGACCGCGCTGACCGCGACCACACCGCCCCAGGGGTCGCTGATCACGGCACTCCTGAACCCGGGGGTATCCATGGGTGCCATGACAATGCCGCCGCCCAGGGCAACGGCCCGGTCGGCGGTCCTGTCTGCATCGGTGACCCCGAAGTTCACACTCCAATGTGGAGGAACAGTCACGCCGTCGGTGGGGGTAGCCACGGCCACCAGTTGGTCTTCGAGGAGCCACAGTGAAAACGGGGCGTCCGGCGGCGACGCCAGTTCCCAGTTGAACAACGCCCTGTAGAACTCCTGGGCCTTTCCAAGATCCGGGGTGTGCAGCGAACTCATGGCCCAGCTATTGGGCTGGTCTGCCAGCTCAACGCCGTCATTGACGCCCGCCTGCCGCAGGCAGAACAGCACGCCGGAGGAATCGGCAACCAGTTGCGAACGGGTCCCGGCGCCGATGGCCCCGAGCTGCCGGCCGCCCGCCTGTTCCGCCAGCGCTGAAGCCTTCCCGGCATCGCCCACCCTGATATGGGTCAGCCATCCCGCTGGTGACCCCGGCGGGGCCTGCCCCACGCCGCCTACGGAGCGGCCGTCAAGGCGCGCCAGACAGTACCCGTCCTCGAATCCCGGCACCTGTATCGGCTCGTCGAACGTCCAGCCGAACAGTCCGCCATAGAACTCTTTGGCACCCTGGGGGTCCGGTTGCCAGGTGTCGACCCAGCACGGCGCACCCACTAAGGAAGTATTCCGCTTTGCCATCCGCCGCGCCCTTTCCATCCGAGCTGCCCGGACCTGGGGGCCCGGCCACGGGGCAATGCCAGGCAAGCATACGTCCGGAAGCAGGGGCCCCGCAGGAGGTCAGGGCAGCCCGGCCATCCTCGCCGCCAGGTGCAGCGCCGCGAGCCGCCCCGTCCCGCGCGGATCCCCTCCGCAGAGCTCGAAAATCCGCTGCAGCCGGTGGTGCATCGACTGCCGCTCCAGGTGCAGTTCGCGCGCCGACTGCGCGGTATTGCAGCCGGAGTCCAGCCATACCTGCAGCGTCTCCAGCAGCTGGGACTGCCGCTGCGCATCATGCTCCAGGACCGCCCGCAACTGCCGGCTCACGAACGCCTCCCTGGACGAGGCATCCAGGCAGGTCAGGGCGAGGCTTTCCACGGCGGTGTCCTGGGCGTCAACCACAACCAGGCCCCGGGACGGGGGCCGCCTGCGCGCGGACGCATTCCGGCGGCGGATCTGCCGTACCTCCAGGGCGCGCCGGGCTTCCGCCAGTGACCAGGCTGCCTCCGCCACCCCGTCTGCCAGCGGCCCCACGGCGATCACGGCATCGTGGTCCCCCTCCAGTCCCTGCAGGGATTCCAGGAGCTGCCGCCGCTCGCCGGCCGTCTCGGTGCACGGCAGGCCGATCATCACCACCAGCTCGGTGTCATCCAGGTACGCGGCACAGGGAATCCGCTGCGAGCTCAGGAAGTTTTCGACGGCGCCGCGCAGCTCCTGCGGTGCCGCCGCGTGGATCGCGGCCACCACGGCGGGGGAGTCCGTGGGGAAGCCGGCGCCGGGGGCCAGCTGCTCGAGGCGCCACTCCGGTGCGGAATTCAGCACGGCGCGCATCAGTTCAGCGCCGGCCAGGGCGTGCAGTCCCGGAGGCGTGTGCTGCAGCAGCGCAAGGCCCAGGATGTCCACTGCGCGCTCGCCCGCCACCTGGGCCAGCGCCGTGTCCGCGACATCCGGCACGTGCACCTCGAGCCGCCCCATGAGGACCCCGCGCACGGGGATGTCCACGGTGATGACCGTTCCGCCGGCCACCGGGTAAAAGCCGCCGTGCCCGCCTGGCCCGGTGCCGTCGTCGTCCGCTGTTCCTTCTCCGGCTTCCGCGTCCACCCCGTTGCTCCAACCCTCCGGCGCCGCGCTGCCCATGGTCACTCCCCACGGGGAGGTGAGCTTCACGGCCGAGCCGGTGATGCCTGCCAGCACGCCCAGGATCTTGTCCAGTGAAGCGCCATGCGCCAGCTCGGCAGCCATGGCGCGCGTGGCGGCATCCGCCTGCTGCAGGTGCCCCACCGACTCGCTGACCAGCATGGAGTTGATGGCCTGCATGACGCCGACGAACGGGACCACCTTGCGCAGTTCCACCACGGGAAGGCCGTATTCCTCAGCCTTCTGCAGCATGTCCGCAGGAATTTCCGGCAGTGCACCGCCGGTCTCGATGGCCAGCGCAGCGACGCCGCGCTGCGCCAGCTCACGGACGTAGTCCCCGCGTCTGGCCGGGGTGGCGGTGGCCAGCGTGATCCCACCGCAGAGCAGCAGTTCACCGCCACGGAGCAGGGGAGCGATGTCCAGCACCTCACTGGAGTGGACCCAGCGGACCGGCTGCGCATCAGCCACCACGCCCTGGGGGTGGACCACAGGATCGGCGGCGGCGAGCGCGGGGTGGGCGAGTATTTCGCCAAGAAACACTGACACGACAGTCCGTAACGTAGTAGGAGGATTTATTCGACACATTGTATCTTGTTGCTTGTGATGGGGGCCACATAGCCTAGTTGGTACTTATCCACCTCACGGAGGCCCCCATGCAAGAAAAGCTTTCTACAGCCACGCACGGCCAACCTGACCAGGCCACGCAGGACCACAGCGCCGTGGACCACGAAG
Source organism: Arthrobacter sp. 8AJ (assembly GCF_902506025.1). NCBI lineage: Bacteria > Bacillati > Actinomycetota > Actinomycetes > Micrococcales > Micrococcaceae > Arthrobacter > Arthrobacter sp. 8AJ. The sequence continues at coordinate 765,011 of NZ_LR733289.1, forward strand.
CCTGGCTGCAGCCCATCCCCGAATCAGCACGAACACGCAAGGTATCCGGCCAGTTCTGGATCTGGGCGGGCGCCAACCTGGCACCCATCAACTGGGTGCTGGGGGCACTCGGTATCCAGCTGGGACTCGGACTCGCGGACACCATCACCGTCCTGGTGCTGGGCAACCTGATCGGCATGCTGCTCTTTGGCTGCTTCGTCCTCCTGGGCCAGAAGACCGGAGCCACCGGCATGGTCCTGGCCCGGGCGGCATTCGGGCGGCGCGGCAACTACCTGCCGGCCGCCATCCAGGCCCTGCTGGTCATCGGCTGGTGCGCGGTGAACACCTGGATCATCCTGGACCTGGTCATGGCGCTCTTCGGAACCCTTGGCTGGGTTGACCCGGAAGCCCCCAACTACGGCTGGAAGATCGGCGTCGCCACCTTCATCATGGCCCTTCAGGTTGCCATCGCCTGGTTCGGCTACAAGGCCATCGCCGCCTTCGAGAAATGGACCGTGCCGCCCACCATCCTCATCCTGGCCGTCATGTCCGCGGTGGCCTGGTTTGGCATGGACATCGACTGGAGCTACGCCGGTCCCGCCGGCGCCGTCCTGGAAGGCTCAGAGCGGATCGCAGCCATGAGCGCCGTCATGACCGCCATCGGCATCGGCTGGGGCATCACCTGGTTCACCTACGCCGCGGACTACTCCCGGTTCGTCAGCACCAGCGTCCCCAAGAAAAAGGTCTACCTCGCTTCGGTACTGGGCCAGTTCATCCCCGTGGTGTGGCTCGGCGTCCTGGGCGCCAGCCTGGCCACCAACAGCGGTGAGATCGATCCCGGCAAGCTCATCGTCTTGAACTTCGGCGCCATGGCGCTGCCCGTACTGCTCATGGTGCTCCACGGCCCCATCGCCACCAACATCCTGAACATCTACACCTTCTCCGTGGCCACCCAGGCCCTGGACATCTCCATCAGCCGCCGCAAACTCAACCTGTTCGTCGGCGTCTTCTCGCTCGGCGCCGTCGTCTTCTTCATCTTCCAGGAGGACTTCGCAGCGGTACTCGACGCCTGGCTGATCGGCCTGGTGGCCTGGGTGGCCGCCTGGGGCGGAATCATGCTGGTGCACTACTTCTGGCTGGAAAAGCGCTGGCCGGGCGGCACCGACCGTCTGTTCGACGGCGTGGGCACCAAGCGGCTGCCGGTGGTCAACTTCGCCGGCGTCATCTCCCTCCTGGCCGGGATCTTCGCCACCTGGCTGTTCATGTACGGCCTGATCCCCATCATGCAGGGCCCCATCGCCGTGGCCCTGGGCGGCTGGGACCTGTCCTGGCTGGCCGGTGGACTGACCAGCGCCGGGGTGTACGCCATCCTCGGCCCGCGCCAGCACATCCGCTACCTGGCCCTCGAGCCACGCGCCGCACAGAAGGTGGACGCCACCCCTGGAGCGACCGCCCCCGAAGCAGGCAGCGCGGAGAGCACGCCCGCCCTTCCCGCCCTCTAAGCTCACCATCCCGTAGAACCTGGCGGGCGCCCACAGCGCCCACCGAAAGGATTTCCCGTGAACAACGCCGCCATCGCGGACCCCCTGCACCCCATCACCTGGCCCGAAGGCTTCAAAGCTGCAGCTTCCTTCACTTTCGACGTGGACGCCGAATCCTGCACCATCGCCCACGATCCCACCAGCACCCGGCGCATGTCGCTGATGAGCCACCAGTCCTACGGCCCCAAGATCGCGGTGCCCCGGCTCCTGGCCATCCTGGCCCGCCAGGACATCCAGGCCACCTTCTTCATCCCGGGTTTCACGGCCGAGTCCTACCCGGATGTGGTCCGGCAGATTGTTGACGGCGGCCACGAAGTGGCGCACCACGGCTACCTGCACGAACCCATGCAGGGCATCGACGCCGCCACCGAGGCCAGCTACATTGACCGCGGCCTGGAGGCGCTGGCCAAAGTCGCAGGTGTCCGACCCGTGGGCTACCGCGCACCGTGGTGGGAACTGAACTGGCACTCCCCGGGCCTGCTGGCGGACCGCGGCTTCCTCTACGATTCCAGCCTGCTCGACGGCGATGCCCCCTACCGCTTCGCCGTCGCCGCCGATGATCCCCGGGACATCGTTGAGATCCCGGTGGACTGGACCCTGGACGACTGGGAGCAGTACGCCTTCTACCCGGGCGTTACGGGCAGTGGCGTGATCGAGAGCCCGGCCAAGGTCCTGGAAATGTGGACGCTTGAAGCCGAGGCCCACCATTCCCAGGGCAGCTGCTTCGTCCTCACCAACCACCCGTTCATCTCCGGCCGGCCATCCAAAGCCGTGGCGCTGGAGCAGCTCATGGAGCGGGTGAAGGCAATGGACGGCATGTGGGTGACCACCATGGAGAACATTGCCCGGCACACCAAGGCCACGGTCACCGAGGTCCACACCCACGCGCGGATCGAGGTGCCGGTATTCCCGGGCGCGGGTGCACAGTTCAAGCCGGCCGTGGTGCGGCAGGGGGTGCTGGCCTAGCGTCCGTGGGCAAGAAGCGGCCAGCGGCGGGATTTCCCGCCGCCGGCCGCTTTTTTGGTTGCCCATGGACACCATCCGTTGGTGCTGCCTATGGTGGCCGGAAAGGCCGGCGCCACCGGCCGGGAGGAGCCTTCGATGGATTTTGCGAACAGCGCTGCGGACGGGATCGAGCAGGAACTGGACTGGCAGGTCCCGCTCTACGAACAGCTCCACCGGAATCCGGAGCTCGGCCTCGCCGAACACCAGACCTCCGCTGCTGTTGCCGCGAAGCTGGCGGCCTGGGGGTTCGACGTCCGGCACTTTGGCGGCACCGGCGTGGTGGGCGTCCTGGCCAACGGACCCGGCCCGGGTGTCCTGGCCCGGGCCGACATGGACGCCCTCCCGGTCACCGAGGCAACCGGGGCACGCTACGCCTCCGCCGTCCCGGGGGTGATGCACGCGTGCGCGCACGACATACACGTCGTGGCGCTGCTCGGCGCGGCAAAGTACCTGGCAGACCGCCGGGATGCCTGGCGGGGAACCTACACCGCCCTGTTCCAGCCGGCAGAGGAGACGGCCGCAGGCTCGCAGGCAATGCTCGACGACGGCCTGGCCGCCGGAATCCCGCGGCCGGACATCGCGCTGGCCCAGCACGTCATGCCCACCGAGGCGGGAACCATCGGCACCACGCCGGGCCCGGTCCTCTCGGCCGGCGACTCTGTACGGATTACCGTCCACGGCCGCGGCGCCCACGGCTCCATGCCGCACAAGTCCGTGGACCCGGTGGTGCTCGCCGCCTCGATCGTCCTCCGCCTGCAGACTGTGGTTTCCCGCGAAACGATTCCAGGGGAGTTCGCAGTGCTGACCGTTGGCTCGGTGAGCGCCGGAGCCACGGCCAACATCATCCCGGACCGGGCGGAGCTGCTGCTCAACCTCCGCACGTACGACCTTGCCGTCCGGGCCGCCATGGTGGCCGCCATCGAGCGGATCGTTCGGGGCGAGTGCGCAGCCGCCGGCTCGCCGCAGGAACCGGAGTTTGAGTATTACGACCAGTACCCGCTGACCAGCAACGATGCGGAGGCCAACGCCCGGGTCACTGCAGCCTTCACCAGGACCTTCGGCGCGGACGCTGTGTACCGCACCGCCCCGCAGACGGCGTCAGAGGACTTCAGCCGCATCCCTGACGCTTTCGGCATCCCGTACGTCTACTGGATCGTCGGCTCCGTGCCCCCGGAAACCTACCGGCGGGCCGTGGCGAATGGCACGGTGGACGCCGACATCCCTGCCAACCACTCGCCGTCGTTCCTGCCCGCCGTCGACCCCACCCTCCGCATGGCCACCCGGGCCCAGGCGGCCGCCGCGCTCGCCTACCTCGCGGCGCAGCCGGGTTAGGCCCCCGCCAGCAGGGACTTCATCTGCGCCGCGGCATCGCTGCCCGGGGCCGGTGTGTACACCACGAGGTGCAGGTCCGGCCGGTCCGACGGGGACACCTGGTGGTGTTCCAGTTGCAGCACCCCCACGGCCGGATGGTGGAAGAGGCGCTCGCGGGACTCGAAACCCAGGATGTCGTACAGGTCCCAGCCCTGCCGGAACTCCGGGCTTGCTTCCTTGAGCCGTTCTACCTGGTACTGGATGTCCGGATCGCCCAGCCGCTGCCCGGTTTCGGCCCGGAACTCCGCAAGGAACCGCTTGCTGGTGGTGTCCCAGTCCGGCAGCAGGTTCCGGACGTAGGGGTCCGTGAACACCAGCCACAGCAGGTTCCGGTCCGCCGCCGGCACCGTGGCGATGTTGGGGTACAGCGCCGCGTAGGCCCTGTTCCACCCGGCCACGCCCCAGTCCGGAAACAGGGCGAAGGACGGATTGGGGTCCAGGGCATCCAAGAGGCGCTGGATGTGGGGCGGGGCGGTATCGGCTGCCGGCCCGGCGGGAGCTGCCGAGGCGTAGCCGCCCAGCGACAGGACGTAGCCCAGGCCGGTACTGGACAGATGCAGTGCGCGGCTGATGGCCTCCAGGACCTGCCGGGACGGGCTGATGTCCCGGCCCTGCTCCAGCCACGTGTACCAGGTGACGCTGACGCCGGAAAGGAACGCCACCTCCTCGCGGCGGAGCCCCCGCTCACGGGTGCGGCCCACGGGCGGCAGGCCGTAGTCGGCCCGCAGCGCCTGGTCGCGCCGGGCCCGGAGGAAGAGCCCCAGTTCTTTGCGGCGGCCGGGATTGTTCACCTCAAAATACTATTACTCTGGTACTCCTACTACTAGTAGCAGCGCTGTCTTCCACCCAGCCCTGCAAGGCAAGAGGATGGTAAGCATGCCTGCACTCCGCTCTAAAACAGTCACCCACGGCCGCAACATGGCCGGAGCCCGCGCACTGCTGCGCGCCTCCGGCGTTGCCAACTCGGACATCGGCAAGCCCATCATTGCCGTGGCCAACTCCTTCACCGAGTTCGTCCCCGGCCACACCCACCTGGCTCCGGTGGGCCGGATCGTCTCCGATGCGATCCTCGCCGCCGGCGCCGTGCCGCGGGAGTTCAACACCATCGCCGTGGATGACGGCATCGCCATGGGCCACTCCGGCATGCTCTACTCGCTGCCGTCCCGCGACCTGATCGCCGACTCTGTGGAGTACATGGTCAACGCCCACTGCGCCGACGCCCTGGTGTGCATCTCCAACTGCGACAAGATCACCCCGGGCATGCTCATGGCAGCCCTGCGCCTGAACATCCCCGTAGTCTTCGTCTCCGGCGGCCCCATGGAAGCCGGCCGCGTGACCCTGACCGATGGCTCCGTCCGCTCCCTGGACCTGGTCAACGCGATCGCCGACGCCGTGGATGAGTCCATCTCCGACGCGGACATCAACCTCATCGAGGAGAACGCCTGCCCCACCTGCGGTTCCTGCTCCGGCATGTTCACCGCCAACTCCATGAACTGCCTCACCGAGGCCATCGGCCTCTCCCTGCCGGGCAACGGCTCCGTGCTGGCCACCCACACCGCCCGCAAGGCGCTGTACGAAAAGGCCGGCGCCACCGTCGTCGAGCTGGTGAAGCGCTATTACGACGGCGACGACGACTCCGTCCTGCCCCGCTCCATCGCCACCGCCAAGGCCTTCGACAACGCCATGGCGCTGGACATCTCCATGGGCGGCTCCACCAACACCATCCTGCACCTGCTGGCCGCGGCCCAGGAGGCCGGCGTGGACTACGGCCTGGCCGAGATGGACGCCAAGTCCCGCCAGGTGCCCTGCCTGGCCAAGGTGGCCCCGAACGTGGCCAAGGACAAGACCTACTACATGGAGGACGTGCACCGTGCCGGCGGCATCCCCGCCCTGCTGGGCGAGCTGAACCGCGGCGGCCTCCTGCACAAGGACGTCCACTCCGTGCACTCCGCCGACCTGGACGGCTGGCTGGACGACTGGGACATCCGCGGCGGCAAGGCCACCGACGAGGCGCAGGCCCTGTGGCACGCGGCTCCCGGCGGCGTCCGGTCCTCCACCGCGTTCTCGCAGTCGAACGAGTGGACCTCCCTGGACACCGACGCTGAAGGTGGCTGCATCCGCTCGGTGGAGCACGCCTACTCCAAGGACGGCGGCCTGGCCGTGCTGCGCGGCAACATTGCCGTGGACGGCGCCGTGGTGAAGACCGCCGGCGTGGACGAATCCATCTGGACCTTTTCCGGGCCGGCTGTGGTCTGCGAATCCCAGGACGAAGCCGTGGAGAAGATCCTGAACAAGCAGATCAAGGAAGGCGACGTGGTGGTGATCCGCTACGAAGGCCCCAAGGGTGGTCCGGGCATGCAGGAGATGCTCTACCCCACGTCCTTCCTCAAGGGCCGCGGCCTGGGCAAGAAGTGCGCGCTCATCACGGACGGCCGCTTCTCCGGCGGTACCTCCGGCCTGTCGATCGGCCACATCTCCCCGGAGGCTGCGTCAGGGGGAACCATCGCGCTGGTGGAGGACGGCGACATCGTCAGCATCAACATCTCCCAGCGCTCCATGGAGCTGGAGGTCTCTGACGAAATCCTGGCCGAACGCCGCGAGAAACTGGAAGTCAACGGCGGGTACAAGCCCAAGGACCGGGACCGCCAGGTATCTGCTGCCCTGCGCGCCTACGCCGCCATGGCCACCTCCGCGGACAAGGGCGCCGTCCGGGACGTGTCCCTCCTGGAGCGCTAACGCCCACACCGGGCAGGGGAGGAGGCAGGACAGGTCCTGCGGCCCTCCTCTGCCCAGGCACAACGGGCCAAAGGGCCCGTCCTGATGTCCTGCCCCTCCGGTACCCTGTTCACATGGTGCAGGGAGAGGCCGATTTCCGGGCTGAAGGCATCCTGCTCGCCGGGGCAGGACGGGCCATTCTGCTGCAGCTTGCCAACCCCGCGATCGGCCGCGGCGTGGCGGCGCACAGCACGTTCACCCAACGCCCGGTAAACCGTCTCAAGGGAACTCTCACCTACGTCTACGGCATCGTGTACGGAACGGAGGAGCAGGCCAAGGAAGTCCGGCGCAGGGTGAACCACGCGCACGTTCCGGTACGCCGCACGGCGGCCGAACCGTCCGCCGGTTACAACGCCTTCGATCCGGCACTGCAGCTCTGGGTGGCAGCAACGCTCTATGACACCGCGTTGACCATCGTCGAGAAGATCCGCGGCCCGCTCGGCGACGAGGCGGCCGACGCAATGTACCGTGACTACGCACGGATTGGGACCGCCCTGCAGCTTCCACCGGACATGTGGCCGAAGGACCGGGCGGCGTTCAGACGCTACTGGGATGAGCAGCTTTCAACCCTCCGTGCCGAGGAGGAAGGCGTGCGCGTGGGGCGCGGCCTGCTGTTCCCCAAGCACACCGCACTCTGGTACCGCGCCATCATGCCGTCCGCGAGGTTCCTCACCGCCGGGCTCCTCCCGGAGCAACTGCGGAAGGACTACGGCCTCGCATGGAGCGACCGCCACCAGCACCGCTTCGACCGGACATGGCGCGTCCTTGCGGTGGCCTACCCCATGCTGCCGCTGCGCATCAGGCACTGGTTCAAGGACTACTGCCTGGCAGAACTGGAAAAAGACCTGCGGAAGAGCCCGCACAACATGCAGCGGCAAGGAACCTCTGCATAGTTCCACGGCAGCCTTGCCCTAAAGGGGGTCTGCCAAAACCGGTTTCAGCAGGGCCCTCGCTAGGGCTCCGGGAGCACGGTTTGATGGAAGGCATGGCCCCCGAAACAACTGTCACCAGCACCCGTGCGCCCCAAGAACCAGGCGTGCAGCACCACGCGCACTGGGGAGGCGTCTTCGCGATGTCCCTGTGCGTCTTCGCCCTGATCGCCTCCGAATTCATGCCGGTCAGCCTGCTCACCCCAATGGCCGCCGAACTCCGGGTTTCCGAGGGGATGGTGGGGCAGGGCATCGCGATCTCCGGCCTGTTCGCCGTCGCCACCAGCCTGTCGGTGTCCACGCTGGCCGGCAGCATGAACCGCAAGACCCTGCTGCTGGGCCTGACCACGGTGATGGCTGTCTCCGGTGCCCTGGTCGCCATGGCCCCGGGCTACCTGCTCTTCATGGTGGGCCGTGCCCTCATTGGCGTGGTCATCGGCGGTTTCTGGTCCATGTCCGCAGCCACCGCCATGCGGCTGGTGCCGGCCCACCAGGTGCCGCGCGCCCTGGCGGTCTTCAATGGCGGCAACGCCCTGGCCACCGTGCTGGCTGCGCCGCTGGGCAGCTACCTGGGCTCATTCATCGGGTGGCGTGGAGCGTTCTTCTGCCTGGTTCCCGTGGCGGTGCTCGCCCTGGTCTGGCAGTGGATCAGCCTTCCTTCCATGCCGGTGGAAAAGCGGGCGTCCGGAAACATCCTCGGAATTTTCGCCGCCTTCAAGAGCCCGGCTGTCGCCTGGGGGATGGCCGCCTGCGGCACCTTCTTCATGGGCCAGTTCGTCCTGTTCACCTACGTCCGTCCGTTCCTGGAGCGGGTGACCGGCGTGGAGGTGGCCACTGTTTCGCTCGTACTGCTGGTGATGGGTGTGGCAGGGTTTGCCGGCACCATGCTGATTGGCCGGTTCCTGGGGAAGGGCCTGTACCGGACACTGGTCACCATCCCGGCCCTTATGGCGCTCATCGCCGCCGCCCTGGTCCCCACCGGCGGCTGGCTCGCCGTCGTCATGGTCCTCCTGGGCGTTTGGGGGCTGCTGTCCACGGCCGCCCCGGTGGGCTGGTGGAGCTGGATCGCAGAGGCCATGCCCCACGACGCCGAGGGCGGTGGGGGCCTGATGGTGGCCGTCGTCCAGACCTCGATCGCCGTCGGATCAACGCTGGGTGGCGTCCTGTTCGACTCCGCCGGCCACGGCGGCGCCTTCCTGGTGGCCGCCGCTGTCCTCGCGGTCTCGTCGGTCCTGGCGTTCGTGACGGCACGGATCACACGCCGGAGCGCCTGACCCGCCAACAAACTTTCCAGTCAACCGAACTCACAGGAGGAGAACATGAAGTACACCAAGAGCGGCGGCCAGACAGGAGCCGGACCGAAGGAATGGTTCACCGGCACCGTGCAGATTGACGGCATCCGCAACCCCGATGAACAGTCAGCGGTCGGGTGCGCCCATGTCCGTTTCGCCCCCGGGGCCCGCACCGCCTGGCACCACCACCCCAAGGGCCAGACCCTCTATGTCACGGACGGCATCGGGCTGGTGGCGCGGCGCGGCGGGCAGGTCCAGGAAATCCGTCCCGGCGACGTGGTCTTCATCGAGCCGGGGGAGGAGCACTGGCACGGTGCGACCCCGGAGCGCTTCATGGCCCACGTCGCCATGCAGGAAGCGGACGAAGACGGGCAGGTGGTCACCTGGCTCCAGCATGTCACCGATGAGGAATACGGGGCCTAAGAACCCTTAACGACGGTGGGCGGACGACGGCGGGAAGTCCCGCCGTCGTCCGCCCACTACCTTGCGGGGCAGCTTAGTCCTCGTAGGTGTTCGCGATGTAGACGTCGCACGGGGCGTTGTGCGCCACGCTGTTGGCGACGCTCCCCAGGAGCCGGCCGATGCCGCGCATCCTCCGGTTGCCCACCACGATCACCCGGGCATCCAGCCGGATGGCTTCCTTGATCAGCGAATCCGCCGGCTTGCCGCGGGCGGCGAAGTGGGTGATCTGCACTCCCGGCCGCGATGCGCCCAAGGATTTTGCCACCGTCTCCGAGCTGTCCGCGTTGGAGATCCTCACCTTGTCCGAGCCCACGCCAAAGGTTTCGGCGTTCTCGATCTCAAAGGCGGTCACTACGTGGAGGGACGCTCCCAGTGACTCCGCCAGGTCCAGCGCCACTTCTGCGGCCTTCCGTGCGGACGGGCTGGCATCCACACCTACTACAACTACTCCACTCATCGTTTCGCTCCTTCGTCAGTCCCGGCATACAACGTCCATTGGCCAGTCTAAGGACTACCCGCCCGGAGCCCGCCTAACCGTAGACTCTGCAGGGGGGGTCATGACTGGGTTGATGGGGGAACATGGACGAGCTTTCCAAGCAGGCTGCACAGGATCGGACGGGCCTGCCACCCGTCTATGTGGACGTGCCGGATAAATCAGGAATGCCCGGTGCAAGTACCAGCAGACTCCTGAACACCGGCCTGACCGAGGCTGAGGCAACCGTGGCCGCGGAACCGGCACCGGCCCTCCACCCTTCCAGGAAACAAGAACGCCGGACCACTGTCGTGCGCGCCACCTGGATCCTGGGGTGCATCACCGCGGGAGTGATGCTGGGACTCTACAAGGATGCGGTCCAGGACCGGGATGCCGGACAAGCTGGCTGGGTGTTGACAGCGCTGGCCGTCCTCGTCCCGTGCCTCCTCGTGCTGGGCGCCTACCCGACGTGGAAGAGACGGAAGTTCCTCAAGGACTATAAGCAGCGGCACCAGGCATGGGTGGCCCGTTTCATTGGTAACTGGCCGCTCCGGGAGCGGCTGACCGATGTGGATGCCATCGCCGATGTCTGGCAGCGGGTCAGCACCCGGACCATGGCGGACACTTTGGAAGCAGGCCGGGACACCATCCTGCGCCAAGGGTCCCCGGGGGACCGTCCCGCCAGGCTGTTGGCCGAGGCACTCGCGGCCCTGGACGCCTGGGCGCGGGCACCTTGGTCCGACCCGGCCCTGTACCGTGCGGCCCAGGATGCCGTCGACCGGTTCGGCGAACTGGCAGGCCGACGGCGTGCGGACGCCGTGCCGCCCGCACCGCCGTCGAACCTTCCCTGACAATCACCGCTGCCGGTCAAACCGAGGCGGCGTCCAGTTGCCTGCTGTTCCGGGTTTCGGGCCGCGCCAACCCATAGTGCTCCCGCAGGGTCCGTCCGGTGTACTCGGTGCGGAACAGTCCGCGTTCCTGCAGGATGGGCACCACCTGGTCCACGAACGCCTCCAGCCCGGAGGGGAGCACCGGCGGCATGATGTTGAAGCCGTCCGCGGCCCCGCCGTCGAACCATTCCTGGATGGCATCCGCCACCTGCACGGGCGTGCCGGTGAAGGTGCGGTGCCCGCGGCCGCCGCCAAGCCTGCCGATCAGCTGGCGAACGGTGAGCTGTTCGCGCCGGGCCAGTTGCACGATCAGGGTGTAGCGGCTCTTGGCGCCTTCGATTTCGTCCTCGCTGGGCAGGTTGTCCGGCAGTTGGCGGTCCAGCGGCAGGTCCACGGGGTCCACGCGGAGGGTCCGGGCCAGCTGGATCCGGGCGTATTCGGGCTTGATCAGCCGGTCCAGTTCGCGCTCCAGCTCCAGCGCCTCTTCCTCGGTGGCACCGATCACGGGGACGATGCCCGGGAGGATCTTGATGGTATCCGGATCCCGGCCGGCAGCCGCGGTGCGGGCTTTCAGGTCGCGGTAGAACTCCTGCGCGTCGGCCAGGGTCTGGTGCGCGGTGAAGACGGCATCCGCGTACCGGGCGGCGAGGTCCTTCCCGTCCTCCGAAGAACCTGCCTGGACGATCAGCGGGTGCCCCTGCGGGGAGCGGGGGACATTGAGGGGGCCGCGGACCTTGAAGTGCCTGCCCTGGTGGTCAATGGTCCGGATCCTGTCCGCATCACCCCACACGCCTCCGGCCTTGTCCGCGAGGACGGCGTCGTCCTGCCAGCTGTCCCACAGCTTCTGGGCCACGTCGATGAATTCCGCGGCGCGCTCGTAGCGGACGGCGTGGGCGGGCTGGTCGTCGACGCCGAAGTTCCGCGCGGCGTCCGGGCCTGCCGTGGTCACCACGTTCCAACCGGCGCGCCCGCCGCTGGCCCAGTCCACCGAGGCGAAGCGGCGGGCGAGGTTGAACGGTTCGTTGTAGGTTGTGGAGGCCGTGGCGATCAACCCGATGCGCTCGGTGGCGCCCGCGATGGCGGTGAGCAGCACCGTGGGCTCCAGCTTGCCGGCGGGGCGGCGGCCCACCTCGCCGAACAGGACAGGGGAGTCGGCGAAGAAGATGGAGTCCAGCTTGCCGCGCTCCGCGCTGCGGGCGAGCTGCTGGTAATGCTCCACCTTGGTTCCCGCATGGGGATCGCTTTCCGGCAGTCGCCACGACGCCTCGTGGTGGCCGGTGCTCATGAGGAAGGCGTTGAGGTGGAGTTGGCGCTGGGATGGGTACTTCGATGTCATGACGTGCTCCTTGCAGGTTGGGTTAGCGGCCGACGGCGGCCGGTTCAGTAGTGCGCGCGGCCTCGACGCCCAGCGCCGTGAGGAGGTCGCGGCGCAGGGATTCGTGCCCCGCGGCATCGGCGGAAGAGCGGATTGCGGGTGGCACCGGGCGGACGGTGGCGATGCGCCCGCGGTCCAGGACCACGATCCGGTCCGCCAGCGCGATGGCCTCGTCCACGTCGTGGGTGACCAGCAGGACGGCCGGCCGGTGGGCCGCCACCAGGTCCTGGAGCAGCCCGTGCATCCTGATCCGGGTCAGGGCGTCCAGCGCGCCGAACGGCTCGTCGGCCAGCAGCAGCTGCGGTTCCCGGACCAGCGACCGGGCCAGCGCCACGCGTTGCTGCTCACCGCCGGAAAGCTGGTGCGGCCACGCCTTTTCACGTCCGGCGAGTCCCACTTCGGCGAGGGCCTTGCGGGCCCGGGCATCGGCGTCGTGCTCCCGGACGCCCAGGGTAACGTTGCCCAGGACCGTGTCCCACGGCAGCAGCCGGGAATCCTGGAAGACCACGGACACGCGGTCCGGAACGCTGATCACGCCGCCGCCGCGGACCTCGTGGTCCAGGCCGGCCAAAGCCCGCAGCAGGGTGCTTTTGCCGCAGCCGCTGGGGCCAAGCAGCGCCACGAATTCGCCGGGCGCGATGTCCAGGTCCACACCGTCCAGGACACTCTTGGTGCCGAAGCTGCGGACCAGCTTTCGCACGGAAACGGCGGACGGTGCTGCTGGTGCAGATGCGGCGGCGGTCAGGCCGCCAGGGTGCGCTGCCATGACAGGGCCTTTCGTTCGATGAAGCGGACAATCCCGTCGGAGAGGAGGCCCAGGATGCCGTAGACGGCCAGGCCCAGGACGATGATGTTGGTCTGGCCGTAGGTGCGCGCGAGCTCCATCATGTAGCCGATGCCGCTGGTGGCGTTGATCTGCTCCACCACCACCAGGGACACCCAGGCGCCGGTGACCGCGAAGCGCAGGCCCAGGAAGAACCCGGGCAGTGCGCCGGGGAGGACCACCTTGCGGATGAAGCCGGCCCGGCTTAGCCCTACGGTCTGGGCGAGTTCCACGAAGCGCAGGTCGATGCCGCGCAGCCCTGCGTGTGTCTGCAGGTAGACGGGAACGAAGACGCCAAGGGTGATGGTGAGGACCTTCATGGTCTCGTCGATGCCGAACCAGAGGATCAGCAGCGGGATCAACGCCAGGCCCGGTATGGCGCGCTTGATCTGCACCGGGCCGTCGATCAGCGCCTCGCCCACCCGGCTCAGTCCGGACAGGAGCGCCAGCACGGCGCCCACCACGATTCCGAAGAACAGCCCCAGGCCTGCGCGCTGGGCCGAGATGGCGAGGTTCTCCTGGAGGCGGCCGTCCGTGATGAGCTCACCGGCCGTGGCCACCACGGTCCACGGCTCGGACAGGATCCGCGGGTCAAGCAGCCCTGTGGCGGAAGAGGCGGTCCAGAGCAGGAGCAGAGCCAGCGGGCCCACCCAGGCGAGCCGCCGGCGTCGTCCGGGCCCAAGCCTCTTCCCTGTGGGCCGCACGTCGGGCTGTTCAGCCAGTGCCGGGTTCTGGCGTGCCGCCGCCAGGGGACGTTCCAGCACGGCGCTCATGCGGCACGCGCCTTTCCGGCGGAAGCGAAGGCAGTGCCTGCGATGGCTTCGAAGGGGGTGTCGTAGAGGTCGGCCGCCGTCAGCTGCGGCTTCTTCTGTTCACGGGCCAGGAGATCGATGGTTTCCTGGTGCCGGGCAATGGCTTCCGTCCAGGACGTTGGGATGTCCCGCTTGCCGGTGGCGTCGATAAGGTACTGGCCGTCCTCGCGGGACAGGCCCTGGTCCTTGACGTAGTAGCCCTCCAGCCACTCGGCCGGGTGGTCTTCGATCCAGCGCTGGGCCTTGCCCCAGACCTTCACGTAGGTGGCCAGTGCGGCGGCCTTCGCGGGATCCGCCAGGACTTTGGCGGGGGAGTAGAGGAGGCTGGGATCGTCCCGCAGCCCGTGGCGGATGGTGGTCCCGCCGTCGGCCTTGTACTTGGCCAGGTACCGCTTGATCTGGAGACCGCCCAGGGGAGCCGCGTCCACCTGCCTGCTGGCCAGCGCCGTGGCATAGGCATCCCCGGTGCTGGGCAGTTCCACGAGCTTGACGTCCTCCTGCTTGAGCCCGGCCTTGTCCAGGATCCGCAGGACCAACGCGCCCTGGGCCTGGCCGGGGCTGTAGGCAATCTTCCTGCCGCGGAGGTCCTCGAGCCGGGTGATGCCTGCTCCCGGGGCCACGCCGAGTTCATAGATGGGATGGCCCACGGCGTCCTGCCGGTACCCGGCGGCGATGATGCGGACGTCCAGTCCGGTCCAGGTGGCGTGGATGGGCGGGATGTCCGCCACGGAACCGGTGTCCAGCGCATTGGCCCGGAAGGCCTCGGTGGTTTGCGGACCGCCGGAGATGTTGGCGAACTCAACGGTGAAGCCGTCCAGTTCCTTGATCAGGCCGGACAATTCCAGCGCCACCTTGATGCTGGGGTCGCCCACCTTGATGGTGGTGCCGGCAGGGACGCTGGCTGCCAGTGGCTCCAGGGCGCCCTGGCTGATCCGCTCACTGCCGGCCGTTGCCGCTCCGCCGCAGGCTGAGAGCAGCCCGACGGCGGGCACCGCCAGGAGCGCGCCCAAGGCACGGCGGCGGGAAAAGGCGGGGATGCCCAGGGCGGGATTGGGTGGTGATGCTGGGAAGGACATGGTGTTCCTTTCGGGAAGTTTCCGGGTACGACGACGGCGCCCGGGGTGGGTGCCCGGGCGGGCGTAAAGGGGTGGATGGGTCCGCCCGTGCGGCGGGATGAGGGTGCTTGAAGAGCTGCGTTTGGGTGATGTTCCTGAATGCTGCGTTCGGCCTGGCCGGTGCCGTGCAAACACCTAAACATGGCCCGGAGGGTGTTGGCCAGCGTCAAGCAACGCAGGCTAAACGCGGCGAAACGGCGCTACTTATGGCGCCATCCTTGAGACAAAACAGGCAATGCTGCGCCACGAACCGAAACCTGCGTTAAGGGAACCGCAACGGCAGTTCATGTGACTGGACGTGGATTCCGGGCCGCCGGATGGTGCGGCGGGTGCCGCCCCAGGCAGGCTTCTAGCCGCCCACCTTCGCCTGCACCGTTTCCACGATGTTCTCGGTGACGGCCCAGGAGGCCAGGAGCTTGAGGGCTTCCTCGGACGGGCTGCCGGGGGTGGCGGGATAAACGGTGAGGGTATGCCCCGGGTCCTCTTCCAGGCCCAGCACCTGGTAGTTCAGCTCGAGGAGCCCCACCACGGGATGCTGGAAGAACTTGGTGCCCGCGTAGTGGCGGCGGACGTTGTGCGCTGCCCACAGCGTGCGGAATTCGTCGCTGCGCATCGAGAGTTCACCAATGAGTTCGGCAATGCCCTTGTCATGGGGATTGCGGCCGGCCTCCCGTCGCAGGATGGCCACGTTGGTGTTGGCCGCCCGGTCCCAGTCCGTGTAGAAGTTGTGCGCGCGGGGGTCCAGGAAGATGAACCGGGAGTGGTTGGCCGGCCGTGACGGAGTGCGGTACATGTCCGAATACAGGGCATAGCCCAGGGTGTTGGCGGCCACGATGTCCAGGCGGTTGTTGCCGATGAAAGCCGGCGCCTCCGTGATGGCATCCAGCAGGTACTGCAGCTCCGGCCGGACCTTGGACGGGGCGGAGCCGCCGGTACCCGCAGCCCGCTTGCGGCCCGAGGTGTTGGCTGCCCGGGCCAGGTCATAGAGGTGGTCATGCTCGGCGCGGTCCAGTTCCAGGGCACCGGCGATGGCATCAAGGACGCTGTCAGAAACGCCGTGCAGGTTTCCCCGTTCCAGCCGCGTGTAGTAGTCCACGCTGACTCCGGCCAGCCGCGCCACTTCCTCGCGCCGGAGCCCCGGTACACGGCGGCGGCCGCCATAGGGTTCGATGCCGGCCTGCTCGGGGGTAATCCGCCCACGGCGTGAAGACAGGAACTGCCGTACCTCGGCTCGGTTATCCATAGGGAACACGTTACGACGGATGGCAGGACCCTAAGGAGGTTCTGCCAGAACCAGTTACAGCAGGGCCCTCGCCAACGGTGCCGGGGCCGGGTTTGATGGGACTGTCCCTTTCAGCCGTTTCACCATGTGGAGGACCCAGCATGCGCGCAACCATCATGCACGCGCCCGGAGACGTCCGGGTCGAGGATCGTGACAAACCAGCCGTCCGGCAGCCCACGGATGCGGTCATCAAACTCGTTGCCGCCTGCGTCTGCGGGTCGGACCTGTGGCCTTACCGCGGCGCCGACAAAATTTCCAAGCCCGCGCCGATGGGCCACGAGTACGTGGGAATCGTCGAGGAAGTCGGTGCCGGGGTCAGGAATGTCCGCCCTGGACAGTTCGTCGTCGGGTCATTTTTCGCCTCGGACAACACCTGCGACATCTGCCGCTCCGGCTACCAGAGCGCGTGTGTCCACCGCCAGGGCGTGGGCGGTGCACAGGCGGAATACATGCGCGTCCCGCTCGCAGACGGCACCCTGGTGGCAACACCCGGCATGCCCGACGCCGCCAAGGTTCCGTCGCTGCTTGCAGCCTCCGACGTCCTGGGGACAGGATGGTTCGCCGCGAAGGCGGCCGAGGTGGGCCCGGGCAAGACAGTGGCAGTAGTGGGCGACGGCGCCGTGGGACTTTTGGGGGTCCTCGCAGCGCAGCAGATGGGCGCTGAACGGATCATCGCCATGTCCCGCCACGCGGACCGGCAGGCGCTGGCACGCGAGTTTGGCGCCACGGACATCGTGGAGGAGCGCGGGGACGAGGGCGTGAAGAAGATCAAGGAACTCACCGGCGGCCTTGGCGCGCACTCCGTCCTCGAAGCCGTGGGCACGCAGGAATCGATGCTGCAGGCCATCCACGCCACCAGGGCAGGCGGCCACGTGGGCTTTGTGGGAGTCTCCCACGATGTGGCGCTGCCCGGGCGGGACCTGTTCTACTCGCATGTGCACCTGCACGGCGGCCCTGCTCCGGTCCGGCAATACCTGCCGGAGCTGATCGACCTGATCCTCGGCGGCACGATCAATCCCGGAAAAGTGTTTGACCTGGAACTCCCGCTCGAGCAAGCCGCCGACGCGTACAAGGCCATGGACCAACGCCGCGCCATCAAGGTGCTGCTGCGGCCCCTAGCGCATCCTTGCCCCGATGGGCCACACAGGCTCAAAGGGTAGGACTCTCAAGACCAGTCACAACAGGGCCACCTTGGTGCCCCCTTTTCCCGGGTTTGCTCCGAACAACCCCGGTAGCATTTATATGTCCCCCCAACAGATCACAGGAGAACCATGACTACCGTCAAGGCTTATGCATCCCCGTCCGCCACGGAGGACCTGGTGGCTACCACCATTGAGCGCCGCGAAGTAGGCCCTCACGACGTCCTGATCGACATTAAGTTCGCCGGCATCTGCCACTCGGACATCCACACCGTCCGCGGTGACTGGGGCCCGCAGCAGTACCCGCTGGTGCCCGGCCACGAGATTGCCGGCATCGTCACCGAGGTGGGGGCCGAGGTGACCAAGCACAAAGTGGGCGACCGCGTTGGCGTTGGCTGCATGGTCAACTCCTGCCGGGAATGCGTCAACTGCCAGAAGGGCGAGGAGCAGTACTGTCTCAAGGGCAACACCGGCACCTACGGCGTGGTTGACCGCGATGGCACCATCACGCAGGGTGGCTACTCCACCCACGTTGTGGTCACCGAAGACTTCGTCGTCACCATTCCCGAGGGCATCGACCTCGACGTCGCCGCACCGCTGCTGTGCGCCGGCATCACCACCTACTCGCCGCTGCGGCACTGGGGTGCCGGTCCCGGCAAGAACGTTGCCGTCGTCGGCCTCGGCGGCCTGGGCCACATGGCCGTCAAGCTGGCCCACGCCATGGGAGCCGAGGTGACCGTCCTGTCACAGTCGCTGAAGAAGCAGGAGGACGGCCTGAAGCTGGGCGCCGACCACTACTTCGCCACGAGCGACGAGAACACCTTCTCCGAACTCGGCGGCTCCTTCGACCTGATCATCAACACGGTCAGCGCCTCGATCGACATCAGCTCCTACCTGGGCCTGCTGAAGCTCGACGGCGCCCTGGTCAACGTGGGCGCCCCCGCGGAACCGCTTCCCGTCAACGCCTTCGCGCTGATCGGCGGACGCCGTTCCTTCGCCGGTTCCATGATCGGCGGCATCCGCGAGACCCAGGAGATGCTGAACTTCTGCGCCGAGCACGGGCTTGGTGCCGAGATCGAAGTCATCCCGGCTGAGAAGATCAACGACGCCTACGAGCGCGTGCTGGCATCGGATGTCCGGTACCGCTTCGTGATCGACACCGCCACCTTCTAAAGCACCACCCCCGCTTTCACGGCGCGCGCGGCGGGCCGGCTCCCACAAGGGGCCGGGCCGCCGTCGGGCTTTAAACAGCGGACGACGGCGGCCCAAGCCTTACGGCGCGAGGCTTTCCAGGATGGAAACCGCGGAGCCTTCCCTCGTGTCCCGGTAATTGATGCCGGCCCACAGGTTCAGCCACTCCGGCTCCCCTGCTGCCGCGGCTGCGGCGCGCAGGGGAGTGGTGAGGTGGTGGATCTCGGGGTAGCCGTACGGGGCGTCGCCGTCGTGGCGGCGCATGAACCCGTTGTAGAGGCCGCGCGCGTTGCGGCCGGAAAAGGCACGGGTGACGGCAGTGGTGGTGAAATGGTCCGACGCCGAGAGGGCAGCCCGGTGCGTGGGCTTGGTCCCCGCTTCATCAGCGCGGAGGAACGCGGTGCCGGCCTGGACCGCAACCCCTCCGACGGCCAGCGCAGCCCGGGTGTGCTCCGACGAGGCAATGCCACCCGCCGCGATGAGGGGCACCTCCAGATCAGACAGCCCGCCCAGGATCCCGTGGAGGGGAACCAGGGGAGCAGGCGCGTCAGGTTTGAACGTTCCGCGGTGGCCTCCGGCTTCGGGGCCTTGGACGCACAGGGCGTCGGCGCCTGCCGCGAGCGCCTGCAGCGCTTCTTCACGGTCCGTGACCGTAGCGATGACGTACATCCCGCGGTGCTGCAGTGCTTCCACCACGCTGGTTTCCGGAATATCGAAGGTGAATGAAACCACCGCCGGTGCCAGGTCCAGCAAGGCCTCGAGCTTTTGGTCCCAGTCGTCATCGTCATGCCGGGGCTCGCCGAGGCTCACGCCGAAGCGCTCAGCATCCGGGGCCAGCGAATCGGCGTATTGCTGCAGGGACGCCGGGCTGATGACGGACGCCTGGGGTACGAAGAGGTTCACGCCGAACGGCTTGTCCGTTTGGCTCCTGACGGACTCGATCTCGGCGCGCATGGCCGCGGCAGTCTTGTAGCCAGCCGCAACGAAGCCCAGGCCGCCCGCCCCGCTGACGGCCGCTGCCAGCCGCGGGGTGGACGGTCCCCCGGCCATGGGCGCCTGGATGACGGGCAGTGCCAGCGACTCGAGCCTGAACCTGGTGCTTTTCCGGTGCGCAGCCATATGCCCTTCCCGTCGTTTGGGTGTACCTGACGAATGCTACGCCGGTTGGTGACTGGACGCGCTCAGCCCTCCCGGCCTACGGGCGGCGGACCGGCCGCGATGCGTACCACCGTGACCTGGACGGCGACGTTGCCCGGCGCCAAATGGCTCCGAACGGCGGCAGCCACGGCGCGGACCACCTCCGGCGTCCGGGCATCCGGGCTGACGCCGATCCGGACAGTTGCCTCGGTGCGGCCGCCGTCTTCCCGGACCTCGACCAGCGGAGGGGCGTCGGCGTTGTTCCGCTGCAGCAGGGATGCCGCCCGGCCGGGAAGCCGCTGCCACAGGGTCCGGGCGGGAAAGACTTCCGTGACGCCGTCGACCGCCATGATGGCCTGCTGCAGAGCGGTGGTCACGATTCCTCCCGTGGTGCGTCGATGACGTCGGTAATGGTGATGTCGATGGCCGAAATGTTCAGCTCGGTGTGGCGGGCCAGCGCCTCGGCCAGATCCTGCCGGAGCGACGCCGCACTGGCCATGAGCGCATGGCCGAACAGGACCGCAAGGTCCAGCCGGACCGCCACAGGGCTGCCCGGAACGGTGACGTCTCCCTCCAGCCGGACCTTGCCGGCCACTGCTCCCGGCTGGCTGTCCGCCACGGACCGGACCAGGGCAACGATGGAACCCTCGGTTTCGGACAGGGTGTCCGCGGGATCGTCGGAGCTCAGCGGGATGCTCCGTCCCGGCCGCAGTTCCAGCGCCAGGTTTGCCAGGATGTCCTTCAGCCAGTCGTCGGTGCCGCTGCCGGCAGCTGCCAGGTCACTGGCGAAGAGTTCGTCGCCGGCCGCGGAGAGCCGCCGGAGGGAGTCGAGGCCGTTGCGGCACTCCGGGCAGGATTCCAGGTGGGGTGGGTCGGGGAATTCACCGGTGTCCAGGTAGAGGCTGAGTTCCTCGAGCGTGTGGCCGCACTCGAACGTGTCGTTGGGCATGCTCATCGCCAATCTTCCATTTCGCGGACCAGTGTAATCCGGGCCCGGGCGAGCCGCCCCCGGACACTGGCTGGGCTGATGTTCAGGGTCCGGGCAATCTCTTCGTAGCTTTGGCCGTTGATTTCCTTCAGGATCCAGCAGCGCCGCTGCTCTTCGGGCAACGCAGACAGGGCAGCCTTCAGGGAGTCAATGCCGGCACTGGCCACGGCCGCTGTCTCCGGCCCTGCGCCCGGGGACACAGTATCCGCCGGCGCCTCCCCGTCCGCCGTGGTGAGGCTGGCGTGGTTCCGGCGCCTCCGCAGCAGGTCGATGCTGCGGCTGCCGGTGAGCCGCAGCAGCCAGCCCTTTACCGCAGCGGGTTCGCGCAGTGTGTCCAGCTGCTGCCACGCCTGGACCAGCACTTCCTGCACCACGTCATCCGCGTCCGCATACGAACCCGTCAGGCGCCGGGCGGCTGCCCGCATGTGTGGACCATAGCGGCGGGCCAGGGACTCGAAAGCCGCCGTGTCGCCGTCGGCTGCCCTGCCTGCCAGGATGGCATCGGGGACCACGTCCAACTGGTCCCGCACCAAGGGTAAACCTGTCACCGGTTTCTGCTTTCACTATCGGCGCGAGCGCCTGGCGGGCGGCAGGACGGCCCGCCCACCTCGGAGGTGGAGCGGGCCTGCCGCAGGGGGACTGCCTACTCTTTGCTGAAGCCCTCTTTGACCTTGGCCGCCGCGTCCTTGAGGTTGCTGCCGATGCCCTTGGCGGCGTCCTTGACCTTTTCGCCGGCCTCCGGCAGCTTGGCCTGGGCCTGGTCCCGCTGGCCCTCCCGCTGCAGTTCCTCGTTGCCGGTCAGTTTCCCTGCACCTTCCTTGGCTGCGCCGAGGTGGTTGGTGGCTGCATTGTTGAGCTTGTCGTCGAGTCGGATGGTGATTCCTTCCGTTGTGTTTCCTGTTGCTGCTCAGCCGGCGCGGTGTGCGCGGGCCAGCTTTGTCCTGGCTCCACTTCCTATTCGGACCAGAACAGTGGGGTGATGACCCAGGAGCGCATCAATCGCGCCGACCAGGTCCTCCGCCAGGTCCGCGACCTCCCGGGGGGAGGCGCCCTTGCGGGCCTGCAGCGTGAGCCGCAGGGCAGGGGCTGTGTTCCGTTTGGTGCGGTGGCGCCAGGCCGTCAGGGAGCTTCCGACGACGGCCCGGTTGCCTTTCAGGGCCTCGTCCACCGCTGTGGCCAGGTAGGAGACGTCCACTGCCGTGTCCCCGGACTCCGGATCCTGTTCGCTGGCGGCAGTGCCGGTGCGGCCGCCGCCCTGCCGCGTCAACCAGAAGATGCTTGCCGCCGCACCCAGGAGCAACAGCGCGGGCAGGGCGAGGGACCACCAACTGCCCAGGGGCTCCGGTGCCGGTGCGGTGGGAAGCAAGGCCTGCCACCGTTCCAGCAGGCCAGTGGCAACGGCATTCCACTGTTCCCGGACCGCGGGAACCAGTCCCGCTCCAGCGGACAGCAGGCCCGCCGCCAGCAGCACCAGCCCGGCGGTGGCCAGGAGGAGCCTGTTCATGGCCCTGTTGGTGCTGTTCATCGTCCCACCGCTCCTTTCGTGGCAACCCGGATCTGCGCCGGGATGGTTTTGCGAAGGCGCAGGGATGCCACTTCCTCGGCTGCCGCCGCCGTGAGGACGGCCGGGTCCAGGGTCATGCCCGACGTCGGGTGGACGTGGACCAGAGCGCGGTTGCGGGTCACGGCGGTGGCCACCTGCCCGGGGGCCAGGTTGGCGGCCAGCCGCACCTTGCGTGAGATGGCGGCAGCGATTGTTTCGTCGTCCACCACCAGGGCGCTGCGGCCGCTGAGCATGGCACGCCGGCCGCGGCGCCCGCCCTTGACCGCCGCGAGCAGCAGGCCGGCACCGGCCAGGGCAACGACGGTTCCGCCGGCCACCAGGCCCGCGGGCAGGACGGCCCCTGGAACAGCTGCCACGAGCGATGCGAGATGGCCCGGGGAGGCCAGCAGCGCAGGTTGCCCCAGCAGCGACAGGACGCTTTCGGTTCCCACCCACAGGCAGGCCACCAGCAGCAGGACTGCGGTAAGGACGGATAATCCGGCGCGCGATGAATGCGTTTCCCGGCGAATGATCCGGTTGGTGATGCGTCCCTGGTTCACGGTTTCCTCCTGTCCAATCTGAGGTCTGAACGGTCTGCCTGGTCCTCCCGCTGGTCCACCCGGTCCTCGCGGACGGCCCGGCCTCCCGCTCCGAGGCGGATGTTGATGCGGCCGCACTGCAGGCCGGTGATCTGCTGGCCCAGGGAGGAAATCCTCAGCCGGGCGATGCTTGCGCGCTCCAGCACTGGGAGCTGTCCCTGTCCCGGCGGTCCCTGCAGGGCGGACGGTCCGGGCAACGGGGGCGGCGGGAGCCGCACCAGGAGGTCCACACCCAGCTTTCCCGCATCGTCCTGCAGCGTGGCTGACACGTCCTCCGGCCGGACCCTGAAGGCACCGGCCCCCACCGCTTCCAGGGCGTGGCGCAGCGCTGCCTGCTCAATCCGGGTGTGGCCCTGGCGGGTGTGCGCCTGCGTAGTCACGTTGACGAGCGGGGGCCGCGCAGGGCATCCAACACGGCGCCGAGGTCCAGCCGGCCTTCAGCGGCCCTTCCCAGCACGGCTCCCGTTCCCATGAAGAGCGCCGTCAGCAGGAAGCCCCAGAATCCGAAGGCCAGGGCGGCCAGCGCCAGGACGGCTCCGGCGGCCGTCCCGGCAACCACCGGGGTCATGCAACCCTCGGTTCGCGGTCGACGTCGTCCGAGTCCTCACCATCGGACGGAACATGGATGTCCGTGATGGTGATGTTGACTTCGGTGACCTCCATGCCCACCAGGTCCTCCACGGCGGAGTAGACGGCGTCGCGGGCGTTGTCCGCCACCTGCTGGAGGGGGTGCGGGTACTCCACCACGAGGGTCACATCAACGGCAACCTGGGTCTGGCCCACCTCGACATTGACGCCCTGGGTCAGGTCCTTCTGGCCAACCTTTTCGCGAAGGTTGCCCAGGGCCCGGGCTGCGCCGCCGCCCAGGGCGTGCACACCGTCAATCTCCTGGATGGCGATGCCGGCGATCTTGGCCACCACGCCGTCCGCCACCGTGGTGCGTCCGCGGCCGTCGTGGCCGGCGGCGGAGGAAAGTCCATGGGCAGGGGCGGCAGCCGTCTTCTTCTGCTGGACCGTTGCGGGGGTTTGCGTCTGCGTGGTCATTGCGTCGCTCCTTCTTGTTCTGGAACTGGATTCCAGGGCGCGTCGTGCGCCCTCACAAGTAAGACGCAGCGGGAGCGGAAAACTTCACGCAGGTTTTCGTGTGATCGTCATCACTTTAGGATCCGGGCAGCAAAAAGGGCGTTGACGACGGCGGGTGGGGCCCGCCGTCGTCAACGCCCTGTGCGGGTGGGCCGCTTAGAGGGCCAGTGCCGGCTCGTTCCCGCGGACGCTCAAGGTGAAGGTGTTAGGTCCGCTGCAGGTGACGGCGATGCGGCAGGTGGTGGTGTTGTGGCGCGCGGAGAGGTCGGAGACCGCGGAATCGAGGGTCTCGTGGAGGGAGGTCCGGTCCCAGATCTTCAGCGTCACGGATTCGGCAGTGTTAAACGTCATTGTTCAGTACTTTCCTGTGTCAAGCCGGTTGTGTCCCCGGCAGTGGCCTGTCCGCGCTCGGAGGGTCGGTGGCCTGCGCTCACCGGTGGGCCTCGTTGCGTCACCAGGATGTCAAGGGCGGATATTCCGGCCCTGCCTATCCATAGTGCCCATGGCGGACGGGCCTGCTCAACCAAATCACGCATTTGTTGCGAGTGAATCTCATCACGTGTGACTGGCGCCACAGCTAGTCGTCGAAGTAGGCGGTGATCCTCTCTTCCCCTGAAATCGACGTAATGACCGTGGCGGCCACTTCCCGCAGCTTGATGTTCCTGGTGCTCGAGGCCCGCGTGAGGATGCTGAAGGCTGTATCCCGGTCGCAGCGGTTCTGGGCCATGATCGCGCCCACGGCCATGTCGATCACGGTGCGTGACTGCATTGCGGCGGTGAGGTCATTCCTGGCTTCCCTGAGCTGCGAAATCCGCAGGATCAGCCGCAGGGAACTGGCCGCCTGGGCCGCGAACGACTCCACGGTGGCGACGTCCTCGCCGGAGAACCGGTTGCTGCGGCCCGAGTAGAGGTTCAGCACCGCTTCTGCTTCCCCCGCCAGGTCCAGCGGGACGGCGAGGATGGAGGACACGCCGTGCGCTGCAGCCGTCCGGATATAGGGTCCCCAGCGGTCCTCGGCGGACAGGTCCGGCACAAGGAGGGTGGTTCCCGGCCGGAGCGCGGTAAGGCAGGGGCCCTGGCCGAATCCGTTCTGCAGCTCGTCAAGGGCCCGCGCCGCAGCGTCACTTGCCGCTACGGCCTGGGGCCGCTTGTGCCGCAGCACCGTGACGCCGCTGTGGATCGTGTTCCCGGGGCCGGACAGCCGCGTACTTGCCAGGATTGCCAGTTCAGTCAGGAACGCCTTGATGTCCGGGCTTTCCAGCACCAGTTGCTGCAAGGACAGCTCTGCTGCCTCCAGCGGCAGTTCGTCGGGGCCCGGGAAGGGCTGCCCGTCACTGCCGGTCATTGGTCCTCGCCCGCTGACAGTTCCCTCATGGCCGTGGCAATCAATCCCACCTGGGAGGCCGGAAGGTGGAGCGCTTCGTTGAGGTAGGCGTCGAATGACATTTCGTCAGCGTCGCCGCCGAGGCCGTAGTAGTACGTCCACAGTTTCAGCATCGGTAGCTGCGTCTCGCGGAAACGCCGGGCCACGTCCCTTCGCTGCTCGTCGGCTTCCAGCAGTTGGTCAGGGTCCCCGGTCCAGTCGGCGTTCATCCTTGCGGTCCCATTGGCCCGGTGGTGGTCAGCGCATTGTTCCCGGCCATCTGGCCTCGATCCATAGTTGCGCCAGATATTGCTTTTCCTGGCTGGCGGCCGCCCGCTCTTGGCGCGTTCGGCCCGTGCATTCAACCTCCGGATCCTGGTGCCATCCCGAAATCTCCTACGTTTGACACTACGCCCTTGGGGGTCCTTCTGGTATAGCGGCCGGTTGCCTTCGCGCGACCCGGCCGCCTATGGGCCGGGTGTCGTCGTCCCAGGCCCCGCGCCGCCGTCGCTGTCGTGTTCTGCGTCCGGCAGGAAGCTGCGGCCGTCCCCATCTCCCCGGCCGGAGGCATCCTTTGACTGGCCTGTGTCCGATGACTGCCCTGTGTCTGATGACTGGCCAGTGTTTGCTGGCAGGCCCGTATCTGACCGCCCGGCAGGGGAACCACCTGGTTGTCGGGAGAAGTCATCGGAATACGGGGCGCGGGGGCGCGGCAAGTCCTCTATGAGTTCGTTCGCTGCCAGTGCCAGGAGGTCGCGCTGGCTTGCCGGCAACGAGAGGAGCCCCTGCAGATAGGCCTCCACTTCATATTCGCCCGCGTCCCCGGACAAGCCATAGTACTTCAGCCACAACGCCGAAATGGAGATGTCGGCGGCTTTCATGGCCGCCCGGAGCCGGCGCCGTTGTTCCGGCTCGTTTGGATCGAAGCCCACAGGCTGGTTCCTAGTTCGGGCCTGCCGGCGACCCGGCAGGCGTCGAGGCGCTGGCGGACTGCAGCGGGCTGCCCGTTTGGCGTGCCTTCCCCATAAGTTGCTGAAGCCTTTCGTCGTGCGTAAGTCCAAGCGGATCCCTGAGACTTCAGCTTAAGCCCCCGTAAATGCCCGCTCCGCTGCCGCGCGGGGGCCGGGCGACCGTAAGATGAACCCCATGCTGAATCCTGCCGACGATGTGACCGTCCAGAACCTCCAGGAGGTCCTGGTGGGTGCTGAAAATGCCGTGGAGTTCCTGTCCGGACTCTCGGGAATGGCGGCAGCGGCAGTATCCGCGGCTGCCGGTGACGACATTGAGTGCGCGGTGACCCTGAAGCTCCGGCGCCGGCCCACCACTGCGGCCGGCAGCAGTGCCCGGGCCCTGGAACTGGACCTCATCGAGCAGGCGCTGGGGGACGGTCCGTGTATCCGTGCGTTGCGTGAGATGGCACCTGTGCTGATCGACGACGTCGCGCGGGACCCCCGGTGGACCAAGTACAACCAGGAACTGGCAGGCCGGGGCGTACAGAGCACCCTGGGCGTGCCACTGGAAATCAGCAGCGAAGCCAGTGCTGCCCTGAACTTCTTCGCCACCAAGCCGGGCGTGTTCACGGCAGACGTCTACGACAAAGCGGCGGGATTCGCCGCCGCCGCCCACAACACATTGCACCTCTCGGTCCGCATCCACACCGCGCAGAACCGGGCAGACGACCTCGAAGCTGCCTTGGAGAGCAGGACCGCCATCAACCTGGCCTGCGGCGTCATCATGGCGCAGAACCGGTGTTCCCAGGAAGAAGCGATGGAGATCCTCACCAAGGTCTCCAGCAACCGCAACCGGAAGCTGCGGGACGTGGCCAAGGAACTGATTGAACAGCTGTCCGGAAGCAGCATCCAGACGCACTTCGAGGCCTAGGCCGGCGCCCCTGGCTCCCTGCCGTCCACCAGCGGTCCCCGTCCGGTCAACGGGCGGTCCGCACGGACACCGCCGCCCCGCCTTCTGCCGTGCGGATGTCCCAGCAGTTGCCGCTGCCAATGACCTCGTAGTCCCTGGCTCCGACTGATTCCAGCACCACTGCCGTGCCCTCATCGATGGCAACCGCCCATTCCACCAGGCCTGCTGCCACGGCGCCCGCCGCGCGGCTCAATGTCCCGGCCTGGGCGGCGTGGACGTCCACCGCGAACGGGACCAGCCCCAGGCCCTCCCGAACGTCCACTGCGTCCAGGCCCTCCGAGCACTCCTCCCCGCACACATCCACCCCGTTGATCCGGCAGCCACCCATCAGCGCGCGGGCTGGTGCCACCATGGCTCCGGCGGAGAACCCCAGATAGGGGGCGCCCCCTGCCACCAGCCCGGAGATGGCCGTGGCCGCCGGGAAGAGGCCACTCCAGTACGCCGGCGTCAATCCGCCGCCCACCACCACGCCGTCCACACTGCTGAACCCGGCCGGATCCGCCGTCCTGCCTTCTGCCAGCGGCACCGCCACCACCTCGCAGTCAAGCCTGGGCCGGAGCGGGCCTGCGCAGGCCTCCACCAGATCCTGCAGGCTTCCGCCGTGATGATGCACGGCAACGGCGACCCGGGCAGGCCGGCCCGGCGCGGCATGCCGCCGGATATCCTCCACGAACCGGTCAAAGACGTCCGGAAAGCCGAGCGGATCCGGGCCGGCCCCGGCAAGGAAAATGCTCATGGGCTCCAAGGTACCGGCCGGCGCTGCCGTGCTGCCGGAGGAAGGAAAAACGCTTGACCTGCCGTCACGGCGGGACTAACGTACAACCAAATGGTTGTAGAAAAACTGAGCGAGGCCGAATTGGACCGCCTCTTCCAGGCGTTCGCCGACTCCACCCGGCGGGACATCGTCCGCCGGGTCACCGTGGGCGAGTACTCCGTGTCCGGCCTGGCAGCCCTCTACGCCATGAGTTTCGCCGCCGTCCAAAAACATGTGGCGGTGCTGGAACGCGCATCACTGGTCACCAAGGAAAGGCGCGGAAGGGAGCAGATCGTGCGGGGCAACCATGAAGGACTGCACAACGCCCGGCGGCTGCTCGATGACTATGAACAGATCTGGCGGCAGCGGGCCGCCCGGATGGCCGACATTCTCGCTGAAGGTTAGGAAGGCATTGCCATGACAGTCATCAGTACGGATAAGAACCCGGAGGCCCTGAGCCTCACCCTCGTCGCCGAGTTCGACGCCGGCGTGGAGCGGGTCTGGCAGCTCTTCGAGGATCCGCGCCGGCTGGAGCGCTGGTGGGGACCGCCCACCTATCCCGCCACTTTCTACAAGCATGACTTTGTTCCCGGCGGCCGGGCCAGCTACTACATGACAGGACCTGGCGGGGACAAGGCGCACGGCTGGTGGGAGTTCACCAGTATCGAGTCCCCGCGGGAGCTGCAGTTCGACGACGGGTTCGCGGACAGCGACGGCAACCCCACGGGGGAGTTCGGCATCAGCCACGCCACGGTGACCCTGGAGCCGCTGGGGGAGCGGACCCGGATGACCATGCTGTCCACCTTCGAGTCCGAGGAACAGCTGGAGCAGATGATGCAGATGGGGATGGAGGAAGGACTCAAGGAGGCGGTCGGCCAGATGGACGGCATCCTCGCCGAGCACGCCAACGCCTGACAACGCACCTATCACCACCCTTTGCCACAGCGCCGGGTGGGCGGACGACGGCGGGACGGGCCGCCGTCGTCCGCCCACCTTGGGCGTTGAACGCCCAAGCCCACCGTTGAATACTGGAAGATGGGGGCCAAGCGAGGAGAGGCGGTGGTGGCAACGAGCGGCGGCGCAGGGGATTTCCGCAAGCGCTTGGAGCGTGCGGCCGAAGTCCGGTCATATCGTGGTGCCGGCATCAGTGCCGAGGAGGAAGCCGCGCTGGACGCCCTCGACGCGCAGGAGCGGGAGAAGCGCAAAAAAGTCAGCGATGCTGCCCGGGCGGAATACCTGGTCCGCGACGCCATGGCGCAAGGCAAGTTCGACAACCTGAAGTACGCGGGCAAGCCGATCCCGGGCCTGGGCGAATCGTACGATCCCGACTGGTGGGTGAAGGGGCTGATCCAGCGGGAGAACATCAGCGGCCTGGGCCCGGCGGCCATCCTGCTCCGCACTGAGGACGCCGAACTCGACGCCAGGCTGGACGCCCAGTACACCGAGCAGCAGGTCCGCGACATCCTGCAGGATTTCAACCGGCGCGTGATCGACGCCCGCCGCCAGCTCCAGGGCGGCCCGCCGGTGGTCACCAGGACCCGGGACGTGGAGGACGAAGTGGAGCGCTGGCGCAGCCGCCGGACCGCGCGCGCGGTGGAGGCGCCTGCTGAGCCGGAGCCGGAGCGGTCCTGGTGGAAGCGCCTCTGGAAGGGCACGGGCTAGGCGGAAGGGTTTGCCCTCCCGAACAGCTCGCACAAGGCGTTGTAGTACTTGCCGCTCTGGCCCCGGTGGGCCAGGCCAATCCTTCTGCACACCTGCTGCGACGCGGCGTTGGCCGGGATGGAAGTGCCAGCCGGGCTACGGCCTGTAGTTGGGATTGGGCCCAATCATCGAAGCGGGCGGCGGCGCGAACGGACCCGCCGGGTAGAGGGGTGCCACCTTGAGCATGTAATTGGCCCACTGCGGCCCGGCAATCATGTACCCGTCAAGGCGGGGGTAGAACGTGCCGTTGATGGTGACGTTCTGCCCCGCCCGCTTTTGGCCTTCCAGTGCATCGCCGAAGAAGGACGCCGTGACCAGGCCGGTGGTGTAGCCAACCACCCAGGTGGACCCGTTGTTGTTCGAGGTTCCGGTCTTGGCGGCGGTCGGAACCTTGTCCTGCACCTTCGGGTTGATCCAGACGCCGGAACCCTTCTTCAGCACGTCCTGCAGTACCGAGTTGACGCCGCGGGCCACATCGGGTTTGACGGCGTCGTGGCAGTCGGGTGCCTGGGCGGGCAGTTTTGCCCCGGCGGGATCAGTGACATCAACCAGGGCGATGGGAGCACAATAGCGGCCCTCCGTGGCGAAGGTGGCAAAGGCATTTGCCAGGGTGAGGGGTGCCACGCCGGTGCCGCCGAGGAGGTTGCCCAGCTGATGCATGTTGACCGGGGTGCTGTCCAGGCCGCTGTGCAGCCCTACGGCGTCCACCATCTTCTGGATGCCGCAAAAGTCGAGCTGGGATGCCGAAGCGAAGGTGGCCGTGTTGATCGAGTTGTACAGGCCGTAATTGACGGGCATTGGGCGGTAATAGCCGTCCTCCGCATTCTGCAGGTCATCGGCAGCGCCGAGGGCAGGGTTGGCCTGGGCCGTGCTGTACGCTCCCAGCACCTTCCCGCAGCTGTCCTTCCACGGGAACCCCAGCGGATAGACCCGCCGTGAGGCGTCCACTTCGGCGGTGAGCGACTTTCCCTCGTTCAGCCACTCCGCAAAGGTAAAGGGCTTCATGGTGGACCCGGGCTGGAACCCGCCGGCGCCGTTCAGGTCGTTGCCCTGGGCGTCCTTGGCATCCACGTTGAAATTCAGGTTGGTGTCGAACTTGCCTGGTTGCGGGAGGAAGAACGTGTTCTGGGCCATGGCCAGGATCTTGCCGCTGCCCGGTTGCAGGGTCAGCAGCGAGGCCGCCCACCGGTCCGGGTTCGCGCCCGCCGTTTCGTCCACCTGGGCCTGGGCGGCTGCCTGGAGCCTGCTGTCCAGGGTGGTGGTGATGGTGAGGCCGCCGCGGTAAAGCTTCCGTTCGCGGTCAGCCTCGGTGGGCCCGTAGGCGGGATTGTTCAGGATCAGATGGGAGATGTAGTCGCAGAAGTACGGCGCCATGGCAGCGTTGGCGCAGCCCTGCTGCTGCGGCGTGATCTTCAGCTGGATCGGGGTGGCTACGGCGGCATCGTACTGGGCCTGCGTGATCTTGCGCAGGCGCAGCATCTCGGACAGGACCTGGTTCCTGCGCACGATCGACTTATCAGGATTGGTGGCCGGGTTGTAGAGGGTGGGGCTGTTGACCACCCCGGCCAGCAAGGCGGCCTGGGGGAGGGTAAGGTCCTTCGCGGTGGTGCTGAAGAAGTAGCGTGCCGCCGCTTCAATCCCGTACGCGTTGCTGCTGAAGAACACAATATTGAGGTACCCCTCAAGGATTTGGTCCTTGGTGTACTTCTTCTCCAGCGTGACGGCCAGCTTCATTTCGCGCAGTTTGTCGCCCAGGTTCTTCTGCCCGTTCAGCACCACCGCGTCCGGCCTGTCCTGCGAAAGCTGCGCCTCGTTCAGGACGTTGGTGACGTACTGCTGCGTGATGGTGGACGCGCCCTGCTCGCCGCCCTTGGTCAGGTTGGACACCACTGCCCGCAGTATCCCCTGCGGGTCCACACCGGCGTGCTCGTAGAACCTGCTGTCCTCGATGGCGACAATGCCTTCCTTGATGAAGGGCGACATCTGGTCCAGCGGCACCTTCACGCGGTTTTCCGCGTAAAAGGTGGCGATTTGCTGCCCGTCGGAAGTGAGGACTTTGGTGGCCTGCGATGGCGGCTGCACGGTCAGTTCAGCGGGCAGGCTGTCGAAGAATCCGATCGAGGAACTGACCCCCATGCCCGCGGCTGCCACGGCCGGCACCACCAGGCTGGCCGCCAGCACGCCGCACATGACACTCGCTGCGAGGAACCCCAGGATCCGTCCCAGAACTGTCCCAAAACCGGGCCTGCGCTTCCGCTTCCTTGCCATTCCTCAGCCCCCGCGCTCGAAGGTGGGATCAGGATACGCTCCCGCCGGGGAGCGAACCAGAGCCGGAAAGGTCAGGATTTGATCACGCCAGACCATTGACCAGCGATAGTTACCGACATATCGTTAACTATCGCTGAATCCACAGCGAACGACAGTATGAAAGGACGATGCCACCATGAAAGGCATATTCGACGACAAACAACCAGGCCCTGAGTTCGGCAGGGGCCGCTTCGAGCGGGGGAGGGGCCACCGCGGCCCCCATGGGCACCGCGGTCCAGGCTTTGGTCCGGGGTTCGGGCCTGGTTTTGGCCCTGGATTCGGGCCGGGTTTTGGTCCGGGGTTCGGCCCCGGCTTTGGACGCGGCGGACGGCGGGCCAGCCGCGGTGATGTGCGCGCGGCCATCCTGTCACTCCTGGCAGAGGCGCCGTCCAATGGTTACGGACTGATCAAGACCATTGCCGCCAAGACCGGTGGCGTGTGGCGGCCCAGCCCGGGATCCATCTATCCCACGCTCCAGCAGCTGGTGGACGAGGGCCTGATTGAGGCGCTCAGCGAAGGCCGCGGGACTGAGTTTGCCCTCACCGATGCAGGCCGCGCCTACGTGGCGGAGCACGCGGAGGAAATGGAGAACGCGTGGAACGCTGAACCGGACAGCGCGGACCGGGACTTCCATCAGAGCATCGCCAAGCTCATGGGTGCCATCCACCAGTTCCGCGCCGGAGTGACCGGGGAACAGCGGGCTGCCGCCGTCGAAAAGATGGACGAATTGCGCCGCGCGCTCTACAAGATCCTTGCGGACTAGAACGCAGACCTACGCGAAGGAGTCTTCCTTGGCGTGCCGTTCAGCCGGGGCAGCTGCGGTCGGGATGTGGGCCGCGGCGTGGCGCAGGGGATTGAATCCTGCTCCGATCTCACCGAATGCGTAGGCAGTCTCTGCGTGCTCGGACAGGTCCACGCCGGCGGTCTCGGCCTCGTGGCTGACCCGGAAGCCCACCGTCTTGTTGATGATCCGGGCAATGACCGCGGTTCCAACACCGGACAACAGGAGGGTGATGATGACGGCGGCTGTCTGGGCAATGAGCTGCTGGACTCCGCCGCCGTAGAAGAGGCCGCCGCCCTGGCCGTTCACGGGAAGGGCGATCAAGCCCAGGGACAGGGTGCCGATGAGGCCGGCGCCCAGGTGGACACCCACCACGTCCAGGGAGTCGTCGAGGCCAAAGCGGTATTTGAGGTCCACGAATACGCAGCAGGCCGCGCCGGCCACCAGGCCCAGGCCGATAGCGGCCACGGGGCTGATGTTGGCGCAGGAAGGGGTGATGGCCACCAGGCCGGCAACCACGCCGGAGGCGGCGCCCAGGGATGTGGGGTGTCCGTGGCGGACCTTCTCCGTGACCAGCCAGCTGAGCATGGCGGCCGCGGGTGCCACCAGGGTGTTGATCCAAATGAGGCCGGCCTGTTCGACGCTGGTGGCGGCCCCCCCATTGAAGCCAAACCAGCCGAACCACAGGATCGCGGCGCCGAGCATGATGAAAGGCAGGTTGTGGGGGCGGTGGTTGGGGTCCTTCGCGAACCCGTGGCGCTGGCCAACGATCACGGCCAGCACCAGGGCAGCCGTTCCCGAACTGATTTCCACCACGGCACCGCCGGCGAAATCGATGACCTGGCCGAAGATTTCCGTGACGGCACCCCCTGCGCTCATCAGCCCGCCGCCCCAGATCATGTACGCGAGCGGGCAGTAGATCACCGTGATCCACACCGGCACGAACAGGGCCCAGGCCCCGAACTTGGCGCGGTCGGCGATGGCGCCGCTGATCAGGGCAACGGTGATGATGGCGAATGTTGCGCTGTACCCGGCCTTGAGGAGGTCCGGTGAACCCATGAGGTTCTGCAGGCCAAAGCTGGTGAAGGGATTGCCGAAGAGGCCCAGCACGCCGTCGCCGGTGGTCATCGAGTAGCCCCACAGAACCCAGACAACGCCAACAATCCCTGCCGAGATGAAGCTCATCATGATCATGTTGAGGGCGGCCTTGGCGCGGGTCATGCCGCCGTAGAAGAGGCCAAGGCCCGGGGTCATCAGCAGGACCATGGCTGCCGAGATCATCAGCCAGACGTGTTGGGCAGTGATTTCCACCGGTGGGTCCCTTCGCAACGTGAACGTGGTGCAGGGGCCCGATTGGCCCCGTGGCATTTCCCCCGGGATCCATTTTTGGCGGTGTGTGTTTCAGCCAATGCCGCTTAAAGTTGCGGCCACGTTACACAAATAGCCCGTGCGTGAAGTTCACGTATCGGCTATGTTTCGGGCATGTAAACGGCGCCTCTTCCGGCGCCGGCCTCCGGGCGCCCCGGACCCACCCGATGCCTGCCACCACGGGCGCCCGCGGGGCGCCCCAGGTGAGACCCGGCGTCGTCCGCTCTTTTGCCGTCTGTTTCGAAGCTATGAACGGCGCCTCACGCGATCAGAACGTGCGGGCGTTGGCCAGGACGGGCAGCTTGGTCCGGACGTCGTCCACCGTTGAGGGATCAATGTCGACGACGGCGAGTTCCGGCTTGCCGCCCAGCGCCACCACCGTTTTGCCCAGGGGGGTGATCACGGCGCTGTGCCCGATGCCGGTGGGTGCTGTGCCCGCCGGGCCGGCGCCCACTGTTTCGGGGTCGCCCTGGCCGCAGGCGACCACAAAAGTGGTGCTGTCCAGCGCCCGGGCGCGCACCAGCAGGTCCCACTGCTCCGCCTTGCCCTCACCGGCACCCCAGGAGGCACACACGATGTTCACCTGGGCGCCCGCGTTGGCGTTGGCGGTGAACAGGCCCGGGAAACGGACGTCGTAGCAGGTCGCCAGGCCGAACACCGTCCCGTCCAGCTCGAACGTCACCGGCGCTTCCCCGGCGTCCACTGTCTTGGACTCCGTAAAGCCAAAGGCGTCAAAGAGGTGGACTTTGTCATAGGACGCCTCCACCCCGGGCCCGGTGACCAGCAGTGTGTTACGGACCCGGCCGTCCTTTCCCGGAGTGAACATGCCGGCCACGATCGTAAGGTCCAGCTCCTTCGCCATCCTGCGGACTTCGCTGGCCCACGGGCCGTCAACGGGCTCGGCAATGTCCTTCAGGGAGTGGCCGAAGGCGCGCATCGTCGCTTCGGGGAAAACCACCAGCTGGGCGCCGGCGTTGCTGGCCTGGGCAGCGTACTCCCACACCAGCTCAAGGTTGGCTGCTGTGTCGGCACTGCTGATGATCTGGGCTACGGCGATACGCATGGAAGAAACTCAATCTGTGGGTAACGGAAAAGGGGTGCCCGGGTAGGTTGACCCGGGCACCCAAGGCGGTCCGGCGACGGCTACTGCCTGTAACCTTCAACCTCGCTGATGGGGCGGGCTTCGGCGTCGTTCGGGTTCTCGCCCGAATCCTTCTTGGCCCGCCGTTGGCGCAGCAGGTCCCAGCACTGGTCCAGGCTTTCTTCCACATACTTGAGCCGTGCCTGGTCCGGGGCCTGCCCGCCCCCCGAGCCCTCACGCAGTGAGTGCTCCTCCTCCACGAGGGCCTGGATGTGCGTCAAAATGTCCTGATCATTCATGGCTTCCCCTTACTCCGGTCCGGTCTCCTTCAGCGTACGTATCAGGTGCTGAAGGAGCCAGCCCCTGAGCTGTACCATCAACTTCATGCCCACTGCGCTCGATATGGCAGGTCCCATCCTGGAAGTGCTCACCTGGTTGTGCCTGCCCGCCGGGCTGGGACTGCTCTTCTACACCGGATTCCTCCGCCGCTTCGTGCACCCGTGGGACATGGCCGAGGCCGTGGTGTACTCCGATTCCACCGGTGTTGGCTTCCGCTGGTTTGACCGGAAGCACCAGGTGCACAACGCCCCGATGTCCCCGTACGACATCAAGGACATGGCCGCGGGAGACACCCTGCCCATCTATTACCACCCCAAGCGTCCAACGCAGTGGCAGACCACCAGGCCGGAGGAAGCCGGGAGAACGGCCTCGGTCCTGGGCCGGTGCCTGACCGCGATCGGCGCCGTGGCCCTGCTGGCCGGCTTCGTCCTGCCCATGTTCTAGCTGGCCGGTACGGGTCCAGCTGGCCGGAACCGTTCTAGCTGACCAGCACCACCACAATGCCCAGGCACCCCAGGGCGAGCCCGGCGAAGGCGGTCCAGAGCACAGCGGGCAGGTCGGCCTCGATGCTTTCGCCAGCCAGCCCGTGCGACCTCGCCTGGTAGCGGCGGCGCTGCGTGAGGTAAATGGCCAGGGCGGCGCCGCCGGAAATCACCGGCAGCATCAGGATGGGCGGCCCATAGGTGGGAAGCCAGCGCAGGAAGAAGGCGCTCGCCGTCACCAGCGCCAGCATGGTCCGGCCCCAGGCGAGGGCCGTCCGCTCCGGCTGGAGGCCGGGATCGCCGTGGGGGCTGGGGCCGCTGGATGCCACGGAATCAGCGCCAGAGAATGAAGACCAGTACGACGGCGGCAGCCAGCGCGCCTGCCCCGGCCAGCAGGGGCACAAAGAGCGGCAGCGGCAACGGCGCCTTGTTCCGCATGCTGCGCTCCACCCGAAGCCACCGCATGGCGGCGCCGCCACTGAGCATCATGCCCAGCAGAAGCAGCAGGACGGCCAGGCCTTTCCGGACAGGCTCAATGAAAAGGCCCGAAGTGAAGGCCTCGATGGCAATGCCACCCGCCAGCAGCGCAAGCGACGTCCGGATCCAGGCCAGGAAGGTGCGTTCGTTCGCCAGCGTGAAGCGCGGGTCCGGTTCCTCGCCGCCGGGCAGCAGCCGTTCCGCCATCCTCCCGCGCGACGGCGGGACCTTTGGCCGGGGCGGCTGCTCACTGTTGATCACCGGGCCAGTTTAGCCGTGGCCGGTGCCGCCCTGCCGGTCAGGACGCGGGGTGCAGCACGGCTTTGCCGGCCAGGTGTTCCCCGATGGGCAGGGCGGCGGTTGCGGCCGGGGAGGGGGCGTTCAGGACGTGGATCATCCTGTCCGTCTCCGCCAGCAGGAAATCGTGCAGGAGCGTTCCGTCCCGGCGCACCGCCTGTGCCCGGATGCCTGCCTCGTACGGCAGCAGGTCCGACTTGGACAGGCCGGGGGCGTATTTGCGGCATTCCTGGAGGTAGCTGCCCTTGAACAGCGAGTTCCGGACTTCGCGCACTGCGGTGGCGGCGTTGGACCTTGCCACGTGCCACAGCCCGGGAAAGCGCAGATAGCGGCCCACGTCCTTGAGGTCCACGGAGAATTTGGGGTAGCCCTCCCGGGCCAGGCCCAGGACCGCATTGGGTCCCACAGTGATGCTGCCGTTGATGGTGGGAGTGAGGTGCACCCCCAGGAAGGGCAGGTCCGGATCCGGTACGGGGTAGATCAGGTGGGTCACATAGTCCCACTTGGATTCCGGGAGCTCGAAGTACTCCCCGCGGAAAGGAATGATCTGGACATCAATCTTCATGCCGGCCATTTCCGCCACGCGGTCCGACTGCAGGCCCGCACACGCCACCAGGCGGCGGCACGAGTAGGCGGCCTGGCCCGTGGCAACCTCCACGCGGTCCGAATGCTCCACGATCGAGCCCACGGTGGCTCCGGTAATGACCCGCCCGCCGGCAGCGGAGATGAGGTCGGCCAGCTTCCGCGCCACTTCCCCGTAGTCCACGATGCCGGTGCTCGGAATGAACAGCGCGCCCAGTCCCGAAACGTTGGGCTCACGCCTATTGAGTTCCGCCTGGTCGAGGCGCTCGCAGTCCAGCCCATGGACGGCAGCGCGTTCCTCCAGCCGGTTTAGCCGGTCCAACTCCACGGCCGAGGTGGCCACGAGCAGCTTCCCCGGCTCGGCGAACCTGATCCCGTGATCCCGGCAGAACTCCTTGGTTTGTTGCGCTCCGGCCTTGCTGAACCGGGCCTTGAGGCTGTCCGGGGCGTAGTAGATCCCGGAATGGATGACGCCGCTGTTGTGCCCCGTCTGGTGCGAAGCCAGGGAACCCGCGGCCTCGAGCAGGACCAGGGAGGCTCCCGGTTGCCTCTGCAGCAACTGGTAGGCAGTTGCAAGGCCTACGATGCCGCCACCAATAACGCAGTAGTCCACCCGCTCCACAGGACCCGCCTTTCGTCGTGGCTAGATTTTAGCCACGCTCCCGCTGCTTTATCCGCCGCTGCGGGGTGCAAACATGATCACGGCTACGCCCAGCAGGCAGACCAGGGATCCGGCGACGTCCCACCGGTCCGGGCGGAAGCCGTCAAATGCCATGCCCCACACCAGGGAGCCGGCAACGAACACTCCGCCGTAGGCCGCCAGGATCCGCCCAAAATGGGCGTCCGGCTGGAGCGTGGCCACGAAGCCATAGACGCCCAGCGCGATCACGCCGAGCCCCGCCCACCACCAGCCCCTGCCCTCGCGCACGGCCTGCCACACCAGCCAGGCGCCCCCGATTTCAGCGGCCGCGGCCAGCACGAACAGCACGATGGTCTTGAAGACAGCGACAGTTTCACCCGGAGTACCCACCCAGCCATCATCCCAGCCGGGAATGCAGCTGCCGGCAGCACCGTTGGGGAGGTATGGAGCGCATCGGATTCCTTTCATTCGGCCACTGGGGCCCCGGCCAGGGTTCCCAAACCAGGACGGCGGCGGATGCCCTTCTCCAGGGCATCGAACTGGCGGTCGCCGCCGAAGAACTCGGAGTGGACGGGGCGTTCTTCCGTGTCCACCACTTCGCCCGGCAGCAGGCATCGCCCTTCCCCCTCCTGTCAGCCATCGCGGCCCGCACCAGCCGCATCGAAATTGGCACGGGTGTGATCGACATGCGCTACGAAAACCCGCTGTACATGGCAGAGGAAGCGGCCGCGGCAGACCTGATCAGCGGCGGCAGGCTGCAGCTTGGCATCAGCCGTGGTTCACCCGAGTCCGCCCTGCAGGGCGCGTCCGCGTTCGGCTACCGGCCCCAGCCGGGGGAGACCGATGCCGACATGGCCCGCCGCCACACCGACGCCTTCCGCAAAGCCATTACCGGCGCCGGGGTTGCCCAGGCCGATCCACGCTACGCCGGCGGGGCCACCGGCCTCCTCCCGGTCCAGCCCCAGTCCCCGGGGCTGGCGGAACGGATCTGGTGGGGTGCCGGCAGCCGGAAGACCGCCGTATGGGCCGCGGAACTCGGGATGAACCTGATGAGCTCCACCCTGCTCACGGAGGACACCGGGGTCCCGTTCCATGAACTCCAGGCCGAGCAGATCCAGCTGTTCAGGGACGCATGGGCGGCCGCAGGCCACCCCCATCAGCCGCGGGTTTCGGTGAGCCGCAGTGTCCTGCCCATCGTGGATGATGAGGACAACTACTACTTCGCCGGAAGTGCGCTCCGGGACGGCCGCGACCAGGTAGGAGTCATCGACGGCCTCACGGCCAGGTTCGGCAAGAGCTACGTGGGAGCGCCGGACCTCCTGGCGGAGCAGCTCGCGGCCGATACCGCGGTGCAGGCTGCGGACACCCTCCTCCTGACCGTTCCCAACCAGCTGGGCGTGGAGTTCAACGCCAAGCTTTTGGGCAACATCGCAAAATACGTGGCCCCTGCCCTGGGATGGAGCCGAAAGGACGCCGGGAACCTTTTGTGAGACCGAACCGTTACTCTTAAGAGTGCGGCGTGGGGGCTTCGCGCCCACCAACTAGCGTGTGACTGCGGAACGGTCATATGACGGAGAGAGAGAAATATGGCTCGCACCGCTCTAGGCTTACCCGTATGATCCGGCTACGACAGCTGGCCCAGGCGGCCTCAGTGCTCACTACCCCTTTGGCGCCCGAAGATATCCTGGCGCTGTTCAACCCTGTCTACTCCGCCCGGCAATTGCGCGGCGTGGTCACCCGGGTGGTCCAGGAGACCGCCCAGTCGGCCACGATCTTCTTCCGCCCGGGCCGTGGCTGGAAGGCGCACCTGGCAGGCCAGTGGGCCCGCATCGGCGTCGAACTCGACGGCGTTCGCCACTGGCGCTCATACTCCCTCAGCGCTCCCGCCGGCAAGGACCCGGCCATCACCGTCACCGATGTCGGTGCCGTGTCCGGCACCCTGGTGCGCACCACGAAGCCCGGGGACGTGCTGTTCCTGGCCCCGCCCCAGGGCGACTTCGTGCTCCCTGAGCACCCGCGCCCCCTGCTCATGGTCACAGCGGGCAGCGGCATCACCCCGGTGATGTCCATGATCCGTACCCTCGTTCCCCGCCGCCCGGATGCCGACGTCGTCCTGGTCCACTCGGCCCGCACGCCGGATGACAGCCTGTTCCGCGAGGAGCTGGCCGAGCTCGCGGACCAGTTCCCCAACTTCCGGCTGGCGCACTGGTACACCGGCGAGCAGGGCCGCATGGACTTCTCCAGCACCAAGGAGCTGGACGAGATCTGCCCCGACTGGAAGGAACGGGCAGCCTACGCCTGCGGCCCGGACAGCTTCCTGGACGACGCCGAGGCGCTCTGGAAGCGGGCACTGACCGCCAAGGCTCCCGGCTCCGACGTCGCCGTGGCGGGCGACCCCGGCAACCTGATGATCGAGCGCTTCAACACCACGTTCAACGCCGGCGTAGGGCACGACGGCGGCCTGGTCACCTTCGAAGCCTCCGACCGCGAGGTGCAGGCCGACGGCGACACCCCCATCCTGGACGTCGGCGAGGACGCCGGGGTGCTGATGCCCAGCGGCTGCCGGATGGGCATCTGCCACAGCTGCCTCACACCGCTGCTTGCCGGGCAGGTCCGGGACCTGCGTACCGGGGAAATCCATGGCGAACCCGGCCAACTGATCCAAACGTGTGTCTCGGCAGCCGCCGGACCCGTAAACCTCGAAATCTGAGGAGCACCACGGAATGTCTGTAATCACACCTACCAAGGTCACCCCCGCGGGAAGCTCGAGAACGCGCCCCGGGAAGCTCGCCGAATCGGGCAGCCCCACCGTCCGGCCGCCGGCGGCCGCGCACCTCAGCGACGAGCAGGTAGCGGAGCTGGGCCGCGAGCTCGACGCCATCCGGGATGAAGTCCTGGCCAAGCGGGGCGCCGAGGATGCTGCCTACATCCGCCGGATGATCAAGATCCAGCGCGGGCTCGAGATCTCCGGCCGGGCCGCCCTCCTGGTCAGTAAGAACAAGGCTGCCTGGGTCACCGGTACCACCTTGCTGAGCCTGGCCAAGATCCTGGAAAACATGGAACTGGGCCACAACATCCTGCACGGCCAGTGGGACTGGATGCGGGACCCGGACATCCACTCCACCACCTGGGAATGGGACTTCGTCACGCCGTCGCGGTCCTGGCAGCACACCCACAACGACCTGCACCACCGCTGGACCAACGTGGTGGGCAAGGACAACGACGTCGGATACAACCTCCTGCGCATGGATGAGCAGCAGCCGTGGAAGCCCATTAACCTGGCCAACCCGCTGTTCAACGCCATCCTGGCCCCGGTCTTCGAGTGGGGCATTGCCATCTACGACCTTGAGCTGACCGAGTATAAGGAAGGCACCAAGTCCAAGGAGGCCCTGCACAAGGACCTCAAGGCGCTCGGCAAGAAGGTTGTCACCCAGTTCACCAAGGACTATGCAGCAACCCCGGCGGTCGCCATGCTCACCGGGTCCGCGAAGCAGGCCCTCTTCGGCACGATCGCAGCCAACGCCATCCGCAACGTCTGGGCCCACGCGGTGATCTTCTGCGGCCACTTCCCGGAGGGGACCGACACCTTCACGGAAGAGATGGTGGACGGCGAAACCCGCGGTGACTGGTACGTCCGCCAGATGATCGGCTCAGCCAACATTTCGGGCTCGAAGTTCATGCACCTCATGACGGGCAACCTCTCACACCAGATCGAGCACCACCTCTTCCCGGACCTGCCCTCGAACCGGTACGCCGAGGTGGCGCCCAGGGTCCGCGAGATCTGCCAGCGGTACGGCCTGAAGTACACCACCGGGCCGCTGCTGAAGCAGGTCGGCTCCTCCTGGGCAAAGGTCTTCAAGCTGGCATTGCCTGGAAAGACTGCCCGGGCCTAGGTCCGGAATCCCCGCAACGCAGAAGTGACCCGGCCAGGCCGGGTCACTTCTGCGTTAAGCGCCCGCTACCGCCGGGTGCCGGGAGCCAGGAGCATGTGGTCCAGCTTGGGCAGTGCCTGCCGAAGCCTGTGGTCGGCGCGGTCAAGGA
Source organism: Arthrobacter sp. 8AJ (assembly GCF_902506025.1). NCBI lineage: Bacteria > Bacillati > Actinomycetota > Actinomycetes > Micrococcales > Micrococcaceae > Arthrobacter > Arthrobacter sp. 8AJ. The sequence goes on from NZ_LR733289.1 coordinate 806,947, forward strand.
CCTCCTCAGCCTGCGACAGCTCCGTGTCTGCCAGTTCGATGCGTGCCGAGCCCTGCAGCCGGTGGCCCGACCACCGCAGCTGCAGGTGCTGGACGCCGAGGACGCCCGTCGTCCCCTCCAGCGCGGACTGGGCACGCGACACCAGCTCCGGTTCGATGCCATCCATAAGCCGCCGTCCGATACTCCGAATGGTGCCCCACAGCAGCACCATGATGGCTGCGGAGATGATCAGCCCAACGATCGGGTCCGCCAGCGGAAAACCGAGCATGACGCCGACGGCGCCGATCACCACGGCCAGCGAGGTGAAGCCGTCCGTCCGGGCGTGCACACCGTCTGCCACCAGCGCGGCGGAACCGATCCTGCGGCCCACCCGGATGCGGTAGATGGCCACGGCTTCGTTTCCTGCAAAGCCGATCAGGCCCGCGGCCATGACCCAGCCCAGGTTCTGCAGCGGCTGGGGATGGATCAGCCGGTCCACTGACTGCCAGCCGGCAACGACGGCGGAAAGGGCCACCACGGCCACGATGAACAGGCCTGCCAGGTCCTCCGCCCTTCCGTAGCCGTACGTGTACCGGCGGTTGGCGGCCCTGCGCCCCAGGATGAAGGCAACCCACAGGGGTACCGCGGTCAGGGCGTCGGAAAAGTTGTGGATGGTGTCCGCCAGCAGGGCCACTGAGCTGCTGAACAGGACCACCAGGAATTGCAGCACGGTCGTGGCCAGCAGGACGAACATGCTGATCTTCAGCGCCCGGATGCCCTCGCTGCTGGCCTCCATGGCGTCGTCAATGGAATCGGCGGCATCGTGCGTGTGCGGAACGAACAGTTCGAACAGCCAGCCCTTGAAGCCGGAGTGGTGGTGGTGGCCGTGCCCGTCGTGGTCATGATCGTGCGGGTGGTCGTGACCGTGGTCGTGGTGGTGCTCATGACCGTGGTCGTGCGGGTGGTCATGACCGTGGTCGTGTCCGCCTTGCCCCTCCTCATGGGGGTGGCTGTGCGTGTGTGTCGACTCCTGGTGGGGCCCGCTCATGAGGCACTCCTTTGCGCAGAATGGTTGGTGATGCGGTGGTGTGCCGGATCTCCGCCAAGGGCGTGTTCGGCCTGGAAGATCGCATCCGCCACCAGTTGCCGTGCATGCTCGTTTTCCAGCCGGTAGAGCACACGCGTCCCGTCCTGCCGCGTGGACACCATCCGGGCCAAGCGCATTTTCGCCAGGTGCTGCGAAACCGCGGCAGGGGACTTGCCCACGACGTCCGCCAGGGCGCCCACCGCCATCTCGCCGTCCCGGAGCGCCAAAATAATCCGCACCCTGGTAGCGTCGGCCAGCATGGCGAAGACCTCCACCGCCAACTCCACGTATTGGCTGTCCGCGCCCAGCGAGCAAGCATTCTTATCTGCATTCATGCGCATATATTGTCACAGCTGCCGCCGCAACGCACTTTGGCAACGTCCGCCGTCGCCGCAAAGCGCTCCCCGCCCGGAGCCGGCCGCCCTAGAGTAGGAGATGCGTGGCACGGCGCTCTGCCTGCCGTCTGGCCAGTCTCGAAAGGAATTCATCCCCGATGGCTTTAATCACCGTTGGCACTGAGAACAGCACTGATATCGAGCTCTACTACGAGGACCACGGCTCGGGACAGCCCGTGGTGCTGATCCATGGCTACCCCCTGGACGGGTCATCCTGGGAAAAGCAGACCGCTGCCCTGCTGGGTGCCGGCTACCGGGTCATCACCTATGACCGCCGCGGTTTCGGCAAATCCAGCAAGCCCGCCGGGGGCTACGACTACGACACCTTCGCGGCGGACCTCAACACCCTGCTGACTACCCTGGACCTGAACGACGTGGTGCTGGTGGGCTTCTCCATGGGCACCGGCGAAGTCGGCCGCTACCTGGGCACCTACGGCTCCGCACGCGTGGCCCGGGCAGCGTTCCTCGGATCCCTGGAGCCCTACCTGCTCAAGGCCGACGACAATCCCGACGGCGTCCCCCAGGAGGTGTTCGACGGCCTTCTGGAAGCAGTCACGGCCGACCGCTACGCCTTCTTCACCGAATTCTTCAAGAATTTCTACAACTCCGACACCTTCCTGGGCACGCCCCGCCTGAGCCAGGAAGTCATGAATGCGGGCTGGAACCTTGCCGCCGGCTCGGGTGCAACGGCTTCCGTTGCCGCCCAACCCACGTGGCTCACGGACTTCCGCCAGGACATCCCCAAGATCGATGTCCCGGCCCTGATCGTGCACGGCACCGCGGACAACATCCTGCCCATCGACTCCACCGGCCGCCTGTTCGCCAAGGCGCTGCCCAGCGCTGAGTACGTGGAGATCGAGGGTGCCCCGCACGGCCTGCTGTGGACGCACGCCGCGGAGGTCAACGAGGCCCTGCTGGACTTCCTGTCGAAGTAGCGCCAGTGCGCGTCCGACGGCGGCACGGGCCGCCGCCGGACGCGTCACCGCTGCCGGGGGCTGCCGGGAGTTACGGCTCGATTCCCGGCGGCCGGCTCAGCAGTGGGATTTGCCCGGTATCTGGGGCTCCTGTGAAACAGCCGCCGCCGGGCACAGCTGCCCGGCAAGGGCCTTCAGTTCCTTCGGATGGAAAGGTTTGGTGAGGTAGCCGGCAGCCCCTGACGCCATGCCGGCCAGCACGTCGTCTTCCTCGGAGCGGGCCGTCAGGAAGAGCAAGGGTGCGGTGGTGAGGACGCGGATGGCGCGGGCCACCACGTGCCCGTCCATGTCGGGAAGCCCAAGGTCCAGGGTGACCAGGGCGATGGCGGGATCAGACGCCGCGGCGATGCCCTCCGCCCCTGTTCCCACCGCGGTGACCTTGAACCCCGCGCGGGACAGGACCACCGAGATCAGGCCCCGGATGTCGTCGTCATCCTCCACGACAAGGCAAACACGCTGCTGTTCCATTTGAGCCCCCCGGCGAAAAGTTGGCACCAGTCTACTGGTGGCAGGACACGTTGGCGCAGACCGGCGCCCTAGCCGTCGTAATGGGTGCGCGCCGGGCCCTGGCCCAGGGCATTCACCACGGCAGCAGCAACATCGTGCAGCTTGGTGTTGCGGGTGCTCGACGCGGTCTTCAGGATGGCAAAAGCGTCCTGCTGGCTGCATCGGTTCTGGGCCATGATGATGCCCACCGCCATATCGATGACCGTGCGGGACTCCAGCGTGGCACGGAGGTTCGCCGCCGTCTCGCTGTAATGCGCAAAGCGCACTGCAAGGCGGAGTGCCAGCGAGGTCTGGCTGACGAAATCTTCGGCGAACTTGAGCACACGGCCTTCAAAGCGGTGGGCCCGGCCGGAGTACAGCAGCAGCGCTGCCTTGGTTTCGCCTTCAAGCCGGAAGGGAAGAGCCGCGACCGACCTGACTCCCCGTGCCACAACTGCCGTGGAGTATTCCGGCCAGCGGCCGTCCCCTTCGAGGTCCGGAGCGTGGACTGTCTCCTGGACGGTGAATGCCGTCAGGCTGGGGGTCTCGGCGAAGCTGTGCTCAAGGCGTCCGATGGACTTTGCTTCCCGGCTGCTGCTGGCTACGGTGGCGGTTTTCCGCTGCCGGAGCAGGGTGATGGCGCATAGCATCTCATCGCCTGGCTCCGAGAGGTTACGCGCGGACACCTGTGCCAGTTCATTGAGGAAGTCCTCAACATCGGAGCTGTTGAGGACCAGTTCATGCAGGTGCTCTGTGATGGATGTATCGGTTTTTGCTGTTGACTCGCTGGCCACGGTTTTCTGGTGCCATTCGTTCAGGTCAAAACGAGCCTGCAACACACAAGCACCCCGCAACAGGGCGGGGAACCGGTGATGGTCGCTGGATCGACGAACTTTCCAACGGCCTGCTGCTAAACCGATAACCAGAGTATATACATCCCCGGCCGGGGCGAAGCCCATATGCTTCCGGGCCGCGACAGCGCTTGCTGGCGCCGGGCAAGGACCAACCGGCACAATGAAGCGGGAGCCGGTGCTGCCTCTGCCGGCCCGTTGACTGTGGTCCCGCCGCGGAAGGACAGGAACATGACCAGGCTTCTCATCATCGGCCCACCGGGCTCCGGCAAGGGAACCCAGGCCGAACACCTGGCGCGCCATTTCCAGGTCCCTGCCGTGTCCACCGGCGACATCTTCCGGAGCAACGTAAGCCGGAAGACAGACCTGGGGAACCAGGCTGCGCAGTATTTGGACGGCGGCCACTTCGTACCTGACCACCTAACCAACGCACTGGTCAAGGACCGGCTCCTTGAAGGCGACGCGAGGCACGGGTTCCTGCTGGACGGCTACCCCCGCACGGCGCCGCAGGCCGCCGAACTGGATGCCATGCTCGCGGCCCAGGGCCATGCGCTGGACGCCGTCATCGAACTGCAGGCGCCGGACGCCGAACTGGAGGAGCGGATGCAGCGCCGCGCTGCGGAACAGGGCCGCACGGACGACACCATCGATGTCTTCCGGCGCCGCCTGGACCTCTACCACCGCCAGACCCATGAAGTAGTCTCGGTGTACGCGGGCCGGGGCATCCTGGTGTCCGTCAACGGCAGCGGCGATCAAGGCGGGATCACCGCAGTGGCAATCGCCGCCGTCGAACAGTTCCTCGCAGCCCCGCGGCCCCCGTCCTGACCGAAACACCGCACGGTGAACGCACTCCAACAGAAGGAAACACTGATGAGAATTGCCGTTACAGGCGGAAACGGAAAACTGGGGCGGCACGTGGTGCGCCGGCTCACCGACGATGGCCACCAGGTCCTCACCCTGGACCGCGCTGGCGAGCGCAGCCCGGGGCTCCTGGTAGTGGACCTGCGCAATTACGGGCAGGTGGTGGACGCGCTGCTGGGGGTTGATGACCGGCATGACGGGTTCGACGCCGTGGTGCACCTGGGAGCCATTCCCGCCCCGGGCATCCTTCCGGACGCCGCCACGTTCGAGAACAACATGCTGTCCACCTACAACGTCTTCCAGGCCGCGCGGCGCGCCGGCATCAAGAAGGTGGTGTACGCGTCCAGCGAGACCGTGCTGGGGCTGCCGTTCGACATCGACCCGCCCTACATCCCGGTGGACGAGGAATACCCGCCGCGGCCGGAAAGCACCTACTCCCTGGTGAAGACGCTGGAGGAGCAGATGGCCGTGGAGATGACGCGGTGGGACCCGGAGCTGAGCATTACGGGGCTGCGGTTCTCCAACGTGATGGACGAGGCCGACTACGAAAAGTTCCCCTCCTTCGATGGGGACGCGATGCTGCGGAAGTGGAACCTGTGGGGCTACATCGACGGCAGGGACGGCGCGCAGGCCGTGGCGCGGGCGCTGGAGAACGCCAAGCCAGGATTCGAGGCCTTCATCATTGCCAATGCCGATACCGTCATGAGCCGGTCAAGCGCCGGCCTCGCAGCTGAGGTGTTCCCCGGCGTCAAGGTCACCAAGGAACTGGGCGAACACGAAACGATGCTTTCCATCGACAAGGCACGGCGGCTGCTGGGCTTCGAGCCCGAGCACAGCTGGCGGAACCATGCAGCAGCCGGCTCCGGTGCTGGAGGAGCCCAGGGCTAAAGCCGGGCCTGCAGTAACCGGGCCGCAGGAAACGCCGAAGGTTGGCACAGGATCATCCAAGGAGCCGGGAGCCGTGCGCTTCCGGCTCCTATCCTTTTGGTACCGCCAACCGCCACCGCAAGGACCCCCACATGCGTACCCGTTTCTTCGTGCTGCCTGCGCTCACGGCGATGCTCTCCGCCGTCGTCCTTTCCACGGCAGCCCTGCCCGCCGCCGCCGTTCCCGTCGCGGCTGCTGTCACTGTCCAACCCACCGCCGCCGCAACCGGACGCTACATCGTCCAGTACGCCCCCACTGCGGACGTCGCCTCAGAGACGGCCGGACTGCGCGGCCAGGGCCTCGCCGTCGGCCGCACGTTTGAGCACGCAATCCATGGCGCCGTTGTCACCGCAACCCCCGCCCAGGCGGCAGCCCTTGCCAGGTCGGGGAAGGTGCTGTCGGTGGAACCGGACGCCCCCCTCACGGTTTCCGGGAACGAGCAGCCGGCCCCCTGGGGCCTGGACCGTGCCGACCAACGGGCGTTGCCGCTCTCCGGCAGCTACTCGTGGACCGGGTCCGGCGCCGGTGTGACGGCCTACGTGGTGGACACCGGCATCCTGGCCTCGCACAGCGACTTTGGCGGCCGGGTGGCGGCGGGCTGGACCGCCGTGGCGGATGGCAACGGCACCACTGACTGCAACGGCCACGGCACCCACGTAGCCGGAACGGTGGCAGGGTCCACGTACGGCGTCGCCAAGAGCGCCACCCTGGTGCCGGTCAGGGTGCTGGACTGCAGCGGGTCGGGCTACAACTCGGACGTGGTGGCCGGCCTGGACTGGATCACCGCAAACCATGCAGCCGGAACACCGGCCGTGGCCAACCTCAGCCTGGGTGGAGCGGCCAGCAGCACGGTGGACAGCGCCGTCCAGGCCGTCCTGGCTGACGGCGTCACCACCGTGGTGGCCGCGGGCAACTCCGCTGTGGACGCCTGCACGGGCTCACCTGCCCGCGTGCCCGGCGCCGTCACCGTGGCGGCCAGCGATGCAACCGACAAGCAGGCATCGTTCTCCAACTTTGGGTCCTGTGTTGACCTGTATGCTCCCGGCGTCGGCATCACCTCCGACTACTACACCTCCACCACGGCCACGGCGTCCATGTCCGGAACGTCCATGGCGGCTCCGCACACCGCCGGCGCCGCAGCCCTGCTGCTCTCGCAGAACCCCGCCCTGGCACCGGCGGACGTGGCCGCGGCACTGGCAGCCAATGCCACCTCCGGGATGGTCACCGGCGCCACCGCGGGTACCCCGAACCGCCTGCTGTTTACCGGTGCGGACGCCACGGCTCCTGCCCCTGCTCCTGCCCCGACCGTCACCTCGGTTTCGCCGGCCGCCAAGGCCACCGCCGTGGCCGCGGGCACGAACGTGGCGGCCACCTTCAGCGCCGCCGTCCAGGGCGTGTCCGCTACGACCTTCGTGCTCAAAAACGCCGCAGGGGCCAGCATTGCTGCCACCGTCACGTACAACGCCACCACCAGGACCGCCACCCTTGACCCGGCCGCAAGCCTCGCCGCGGACACCACCTACACGGCCACCCTGGCCGGCGGAACCTCTGCCATCCGCGACACGGCAGGCACGCCACTGGCCACCACCAGCTGGAGTTTCACCACCGGCCCCGCGCCCACCCTCACCAGCTACACCCCGGGCAGCAACGCGCTCCTGGTCCGCAGGAACAGCAACGTCAGCGCCACCTTCAGCGAAGCCGTCCAGGGCGCTGGCACCACCACCTTCACTTTGAAGAACGCTTCCACCGGTGCCTTGGTGGCAGCCGCCGTCTACCGGAACGGCACCACCAACCAGTGGATCCTCGATCCCCAGGAACCCCTGGCCGCCAAGGCCCGGTATACGGTGACCCTGATTGGAGGGGCCGCCGGGATCCGCGATCTCGCCGGCAATCCGCTGGCCGGCCGGAGCTGGCAGTTCACCACCGGGTCGTACTAGTCGCCCGGACCGGCCCTGCCGCCGGCCATGGCGACTGCCCTGGCGCCTTACCTGGCCGGGGCCGGCGCCATGGCCGGTGACCCGGTGATGGAGTGAATGGCCAATCATGGGGATAATCTTCAGCCTAGGCATTCAACAACACGTATACATGGCGTGCATTCAACAGGGCGCAGGGACGGGCAGCACATTGGCACAAAAATCAGCAGGTTCCGCAGTCACGCAGAGAAACTCGGGCAGGTGGCACACCTTCCATGAGAAGTTCGTGGTGGAGGAGCGCTACATCGATCCTGCCGACCGGCGCCGCCTTTACCGTGCATCGGTCATCCTGGCGGTGGTGGGGCTGGCACTCTTTATCGCCACGCTGATCAGCGTGGTGCAGGGCGTCGGCCTTACCGTTGCAGACCAGCCGGTGCACGACTGGCTGCTGACAACCCGTTCAGGGGCACTTACCGCGTTCATGATCTTCCTGGCCGTGTTCTTCGGCCCCATCGCCCTGCCCATCATCGTGCTGGTGGTGATCCTCGTCTGGGGCTTCGCGGCCAAACACGCCTGGCGCCCCATCCTGCTGGCGTCCGCGATGCTGACCGGGGTGATCATCTCCCAGATCATCCTGCACATCGTCCAGCGCTCGCGGCCTCCCGTTGACCAGATGCTGTTCGGTGCGGACCAGACCTTCTCGTACCCGTCCGGGCACGTCCTGGGAGCCTGCGACTTCCTGCTGGTGGGCGCCTACCTGATCTTCTCCCGGCGCCGGAACCCGCGCTCAGCGGTGTTCGGTTTCATCGGGGCCGGAATCGGAATCATCCTCGCCATCGCCAGCCGGCTCTACCTGGGCTACCACTGGCCCACCGACACCCTTGCATCGTTTTCCCTCTCGCTGCTCATCCTGGGCGGAGTCATCGCGCTGGACACCTGGCGGACAGCGCGAATCCCCGGGGAGCCGGTCACGGGAGAGCTGTCGAAGGAAGAATCCGCCCGGGAGTAACGCCCTCCCCGGCAGGCTAATTCACTGCAGTTGCGTCACCGCGGCTGCTTGATTCCGGTTGCGTCGCTCGGCTGATTCGCTGCAGCCAGGTCCCGGCTGCATCACTGCGGCCGGGACCTGGCGCGCTTCAGGGCCCTGTGCAATTTCACATTCGCCGCCTCCAGCTCCAGGACCTTGGCAACGCCTGCCAGGTTCAGCCCCTCCTCGAGGAGCTCGCCGATCCGCTGCAGTACGGCAATGTCGTCATCGCTGTATTGGCGGGTGCCGCCTGCCGTCCTCGATGGCGTCAGCAGCCCCTTGGTTTCGTACAGCCTGATGTTCTGCTGCCCGGTTCCCGTGAGCTCCGCGGCCACCGAGATGGCGTACAGGGCCCGTGAGCCGGCGGAGCGCGCAGGCCGTCCCGCATCAGGTTCTGCCATGTGTACTCCCAAAAATCGCTGCGGCCCGTGTCTTGCTTCAGTTTCCCACGAGTGCTATAAAAAATCTATATCCACCACCATAGATTAGGTGATGGTGGAGCAGACGCAGATCAACACTTGGAAGCTGAAGGAGTGGGAAATGATGTTGATGCGTACGGACCCGTTCCGTGAGCTGGACCGGCTCACGCAGCAGGTCTTTGGGACTGCCGCCCGTCCGGCCGCCATGCCCATGGACGCCTGGCAGGAGGACGGCGAGTTCGTGGTGGCGTTCGACCTTCCCGGAGTGAAGGTGGATTCGCTGGACCTGAACGTCGAGCGAAACGTCCTGACTGTGCGGGCCGAGCGCCAGGACCCCACGCAGCCCAATGTGGAACTGGTGGCCTCTGAGCGTCCCCGCGGCGTGTTCAGCCGCCAGCTGATCCTGGGTGACACCCTGGACACCGACAAGATCAAGGCCAGCTACGACCAGGGCGTCCTGACCCTGCGGATACCGGTTGCAGAACAGGCCAAGCCGCGCAGGATCGAAATCCAGACCCAGCAGGGCGGGATGCAGCAGATCAACACGTAGGGCTTTCCTTCGCGTGCCCCTGCCGGCCCGGCAGGGGCACCGGCGGAGCAGGAGGCTGGCATGAATGACGTCCCCGATTACTACACCATCCTCGGCGTGGGCCGGGATGCCACCCGGCAGGAAATATCCCATGCGTACCGGGCCCTCATGCGCAGCCACCATCCGGACATGGACGGCGCGCAGGCGGACGGGAACAATCAGCCAGGGGGGAGCCAGCCGGCGGTGGCGCGCAACCCCGGGCAGCGTGACGAACTCCTGAGGATCATGCAGGCGTTCAACGTGCTGCGTGACCCCGGGCGCCGGGCCGAGTACGACCGGAGGCTGACGGCGGCGGTGCCCACCATCGTTCCGGTCCGCAAAGTCCGCAGCACCGGCGGCCCGTCCGGGCCTCCCATCCGTGTCACCCCCGTGCGGTGGGAGAGCGGGCCCTGGGCCTGAAAACGGCCCCGGCCCTAAAGCTGGTCCTGAATCCGGCCCTGAAGCGGGCCCTGAACCCCGGAAAACCAACCAACGCAGTGCCATTCATCCAAGGAGGCGGAAAGCTGCATGAGCGACTGGCGGCGCTACGATTCACACCTCATTCCCGCATTCCATGAGCGCTTTGAGCAGCGCTGGGGTCCGGGAACCGCGCCCTTCCTGGACCCCGAGGCGCACGAACAGCCGCTGCCGCGCGCGCAGTGGATCAACCCTGCCACCGGTGCGGCCTTGGCGGTGGTCCCGGTCTGGACGGCCGAAGAGAGGCAGCAGCGTTCCTTCGGCGTGTTCTACCTGCCCCCGGCGGGGGACATCTGGGTCCTGCGGCCCGGGTACACCGGCTACCTGGAACCGTCCGACGGCGATTCCGAGCACCTGGTGACCCTGCGCAACGACGCCTTCCGCAAGGCAGTGGCGCACGCCAAGGAGTTCCTTTTCGGTTCACAGTAGCCGCCGGTGCCCGCCGCGGAGTTGCTGCTCGTCAGCCGTCCTGCGCTGTGACATTCTGGGACGTACCCAAACCACCGTGACCAAAAGGCTGGACCCCAATGCACATCACCGCCAAGGACCTCGCAGCGCTCATCCCCCCGGGGTTCACGCTTGGCGTCGCAACCGCAGCATTCCAGATTGAAGGGGCGCTGGATGAGGATGGCCGCGGGCCCTCGGGGTGGGACAGGTTCGCGGCCAGGCCCGGCGCCATCGTGGAGGACCACAGCCCCGTCGTGGCCACGGACCATTACCACCGGATGCCGCAGGACGTGGCCCTCCTGAAGCAGCTGGGCGTCGATTCCTACCGGTTCTCCTTCTCCTGGCCGCGCATCCAGCCCGGCGGGACCGGGCCGGCCAACCGCGCAGGGCTGGCGTTCTATGACCGGCTCCTGGACGATCTCCTGGCCAACGGCATCTCGCCCATGGCCACCATCTACCACTGGGACACGCCCCTGGAACTGGATGAAGCAGGCGGCTGGATGAACCGGGACACCGCCTACCGGCTGGGGGAGTACGCCGCGATCGTGGCTGAGTCGTTCGGGGACCGGGTGGCACGCTGGGTCACCATCAACGAACCGGCCACCGTGAGCGCGAATGGCTATGCATTCGGCCTGCACTCACCCGGCAAGGAGCTGGCCCTGGGCGCCTTCCCCACCGTCCACCACCAGCTGCTGGGCCACGGGCTCGCCGTCCAGGCCCTGCGCGCTGCCAAGGTGCCGGGCGAAATCGGGATGACCAACGTCTACTCGCCCATGGTGCCGAACTCGATCAACCCGCTGGACAAGATCAGCGCCGGGGTTATGGACCTGGGCCAGAACCGGCTCTACGCGGACCCGGTCCTGACGGGCAAATACCCCGACCTGATCCGCGCCGCAAAGTTCTTCAGCTCCTTTGAACACCCCGACGAGGACATGGAGATCATTTCCCAGCCCCTGGACTTCTACGGGCTCAACTACTACATGCCCACCAAGGTGGCGGCGGGGCCAGGCAGCGGTACAGTGCCGTCAAGCATGGCGGAAGCTATGGGCAGCGACCTCAACGCCACGGGCAGCGGTGCCACGCCATTCCACGTGGAAGCCTGGCCGGAAGCGGACATCACCGCCTACGGGTGGCCGGTCAAGCCGGAGTACATGGCCGTGGCCCTGAAGGAGATGGCGGATCGGTATCCCAACCTGCCGCCGGTGATCATCACCGAAGGCGGCGCCAGCTTCGAGGACATCATCGTCCGGGACAAGTCCACCAACACCCGGTTCATCCCGGACGAGCGGCGGCTGAAGTACATCTCCGACCACCTTGAAACCGCACTGCGGGCCACGGCCCCCGGCGGCGTGGCAGAGTCCGTTGACCTGCGTGGCTACTACGTGTGGTCCTTCCTGGACAACTTCGAGTGGTCCGCCGGCTACAAGCAGCCCTTTGGCCTGCTGCACGTCGACTTTGAAACACTGGACCGCACGCCCAAGGCATCCTACTTCTGGTACCAGGAGCTCATCGAGGAACGTGACCTGGCTGCCGCTGCTGACGCCACCATCGCCCAGGCCGTGGTTCCGGATCTGCTCGGCAGTGGGGATGTGCTGGACCGTGAGGATTTACTGGACAGCGGGGATTTGCTGGACAGTGGGGATTTGCTCGACAACGGGGAGCTGTTGGGCAATGAAGCGCCCGACGACGGCGCACCCCTGGGTGCCGGGGCGTAGGACGCAACGGGGCCGGCCCCGGAATGGTCAGCCCCGGAGCAGGTCCAGCATGGCGAGCTGCTTGGCGATGCCGGCGCCGTCCGGGGAGTAGATCCACGGCACCCGGGAGGTGGTGTGGTCGCCGTCCTCGGAGTGGCCGCCGGCGAAGACCGATTCGCTGACGGACAGCTGCCGGATGGCGATGGCCGCAACCTTTTCCGGGTTCCCGGCGGCGAAGGCGGAGTAGATGGCCTCATCATGCTGGCCGTTGTCGCCGATCAGGAGCCACCGCATGTCCGGGAATTCCTCGGCAAGCCGCTCCAGGTTGCGGTGCTTGTGGTCCTGGCCGCTGCGGAACCAGCGGTCCTGGGTGAGGCCCCAGTCCGTCAACAGCAGCGCGCCCTTGGGGTACATGTTGCGGGTCAGGAAGCGCCCCAGCGTGGGGGCGGCGTTCCAGGGGCCGGTGGACAGGTAGATGACCGGAGCCTCGGGGTGCTCAATGGTCAGCCGGTCCAGCAGCACGGCCATTCCCGGCGTGGCCATGCGCGCCCGTTCGCTGAGCACGAAGGTGTTCCACAGCGCCAGGAACGGCCGGGGCAGGGCGGTCACCATGACGGTGTCGTCAATGTCGGAGACGATGCCGAATTGCACCCCGGGCGCGATGACCTGGATCAGTGCTTCCGCCGGCTCGGTTCCCTCGGCGCGCAGGACTGCCGTATGCCAGCCGGGGGACAGCTGGACATCCACCTCGGTGTCGATGAGTCCGCCCCGGTCCGCCGTGACGTGGGTGACCACGTCGCCGACGGTGATTTCGACGTCGGTAAACTGCAGCGGCACCCCGGTGAAGGCGCGCCAGCCCCGGATGTTCTGGTTCCCGTTTTTCGCTTCGTGCTCGGCTTTGCTCCCCGGCAACGGCTTCTGGGTCAGCAGCACCCGCCCCAGCACCCGTACCCGGGTGGTGGAACCGTAGCCCTGGTAGGCGATGGTTTGGGGCACGAAGTCCCACCGTTTGGCGAGGGTGATCCGGACATCGTTGACCGCATCAGAGAGCCTGTGCGCCAGCCGGAAGAACTGGCTTCCCGACAGTGCGTACTGGCCTTTTTTGTTCTGCCGCGGTGTGTGTGCCGTGTCCGGGGCTGGGTTCTGCGGAGCCGTGTCCATGCCCTAACTCTGCCACAGGGCGGCAGCAGGCATCAGCTGACGCCCAGGAAAGCCCGCAGGGTCTCGGCGTTCCGCACAGCGTTCCCGCCGCCGTCGTTGTTGAAGTAGGCGTACACGTCGATGCCCGCGCCGTCCCACTCGCGGATCCGGTCTGCCCACCAGTGCATGTCGGCGTCCGAGTAGGAGCCGCCGTACAGGTGCTCGTGATCCGGCCCGTGAAGCCGGACGTAGGCGAACGGCGCGGTGGTGCGCAGGATGCAGGGGAGGTTGGCGCCGCTCATGATGCAGTAGGCCGCCTGGTGCCGCTCCAGCAGGGCGAACACTTCGGGGCAATCCCAGCTGGGGTGCCTGAACTCCACGGCCACCCTGATCCAGGAGGGGAGCGCGGCCAGGAAATAATCCAGCCGGGCGTCGTCGCGCTCCAGCTGCGGCGGCAGCTGGACCAAGAGCACGGCCCGTTTGTCCCCCAGCTCATGCCAGCACCTGGTGATGCGCTCAATCCACACCTCCGGTGAATAGAGCTTGCGTGCGTGGGTCAGCCCGCGGGGTGCCTTGACGGACATGCTGAATCCGGGCGGGAGGCGCCTGTTCCAGCCTGCGAAGGTGGTGTCCCTGGGCCACCGGTAGAAGCTGGCGTTCAGTTCAACCGTGCTGAACCTGGCGACGTAGCACTGGAGCCTGTCCCGGACGGGCAGCCCGGGCGGGTACAGGACGTTCTCCCAGTGGTCGTAGCTCCAGCCGGAGGTGCCGATGCGGATAGCCATTTGCCTCAGGCTACACCTGCACATTCCCCTTCCCTTCGGAGCCCTGTGTGGCAGGGTAATGTCATGGCGCGAATCGAAGACTATGCGGTAGTTGGCGACCTTCAAACAGGGGCGCTGGTCAGTAAGGAAGGCTCCATTGACTGGCTCTGCCTCCCGCGGTTCGATTCCCCGGCGTGCTTCAACGCGCTGCTGGACACCCCTGACTCGGGGCGCTGGCTGCTGGCGCCGGAGGGCGGCGGACAGTGCACCCGGCGGAGCTACCGCGACGGAAGCCTGGTGCTGGATACGGAGTGGGAGACGCCGGACGGAACGGTGCGGGTCACGGACTTCATGCCGCCCAGGGATTCCGTTGCTGACATTGTCCGCATCGTGGAGGGCATCAGCGGCACAGTCAAGATGCACGGGGAGCTGGTCCTGAGGTTCGACTACGGCCACATCGTGCCATGGGTCCGCAAGGACAAGCGCGGGCTGCACGCCATTGCCGGCCCGGACGCCGTCTACCTGGTCACCCCTGCGCCCCTGCACGGCGAGAACATGCACACCATCAGCGACTTCACCGTGAGCGCCGGCGACAAGGTGCCGTTCGTGCTCACCTGGGCACCAAGCCATGTGGGCCGGCCGGTCAGTGTTGATGCCGAGGACGTCCTTGACAGCACCTACGCATTCTGGCGGGGCTGGTCCTCGCAGTGCACCGTCAAGGGAAAATACCAGGACGCGGTGGTCCGATCCCTGGTGACGCTCAAGGCGCTCACCTATGCCCCCACCGGGGGCATCGTCGCCGCCGTCACCACATCCCTTCCGGAGCAGCCGGGCGGCCAGCGGAACTGGGACTACCGCTACTGCTGGCTGCGGGATGCCGCCATGACCCTGCAGGCCCTGCTGGCCGCCGGATACACCGCCGAGGCGGCCGCCTGGCGGGACTGGCTGCTCCGGGCCGTGGCCGGCGACCCCGCCGACCTGCAGATCATGTACGGAATCCATGGCGAGCGGCGGCTGCCCGAGATGGAGCTGCCCTGGCTGAAGGGCTACGAAAACTCGTCACCTGTGCGGATCGGAAACGCGGCTGCGGAACAGTTCCAGCTGGATGTGTGGGGCGAGGTCCTTGACTGCCTCGCGCTGACCCGGAACTCGCTGCTGAAGCACACGGATGAGGCCTGGGACGTGCAGATCGCCCTGATGGAGCACCTGGAAACCATCTGGGACCAGCCGGACAACGGGCTCTGGGAGATGCGGGGGCCGCGCCGGCACTTCACCCACTCCAAGGTCATGGCGTGGGTGGCCGCGGACCGGATGGTGAAGGGCGTGCGGGAGTCCGGGCTGCCGGGCCCGGTGGAGCGCTGGGAGGCGCTGCGGGAGCAGATCCGCGGGGACATCATGGCCAACGGGTTCGATGCCAGGCGCAATACGTTTGTGCAGTCCTACGGCCGGCCGGAGCTCGATGCCAGCCTGCTGCTGATTCCCAGGGTGGGTTTCCTGCCGAACGACGACCCCAAGATCATAGGAACCATCGACGCCATTCAGCGGGAGCTGACCCAGGACGGTTTCGTGCTGCGGTACAAGCCGGAAGAGAGCGACGACGGCCTGCCGGGTGACGAGGGCGTCTTCCTGGCGTGCTCATTCTGGATGGTGGAGGCGCTCCTGGGGGCGGGGCGCCACGAGGAATCGCGCGAGCTCTTCGAACGCCTGCTGGAACTGCGCAACGACGTGGGGCTCCTGAGCGAGGAGTGGGCGGTGAAAGCCGGGCGCCAACTGGGTAACACACCGCAGGCATTCAGCCACTTCGCCCTTGTGACTAGCGCCCTGGAGCTTCATCAGGATACGGTTCGGCGCAGTGACACCCCCCTTCCGTCTGCACAGGCGGATACGCGCTGAGGCGGCGCGGACGGGGCTGGAACTTCTCCTTCGCAGGATAGATAAGTATACTTACTAACACCTCATGGAGTGCTCCCAAGCACAGTGCCGTGATTGACGGAGGAGTGATAGTTATGGCCGGATTTTTTGAACTCGTGGATGCCCCTGACGGCGGTTACCGGATCAGGATGATGGACGGAAGCGGGAACCTGATGGCCATCTCGGTTACCTTCCCCACCAAGCGGGCCGCTGTGGCGGGCGTTGCGATGGCCCGGGAAATTGCCGGCACGGGCCTGATCCGGGACAAGAGCCTGGACGGCGCCGGATCCGTCATCCGGGAACGCGTCCGGCCGGTCAGTTCTCCCAAGGAGGAAGCGGCCAAGCTGAAAAAGGCCCCCGGCGCCCGACGGGCAGCGGTGGGCTGATGGCCGAATCCACCACACCCCCTGGCGGCCCCCGCCGGGGGGTCCTGTTTGACGTCGACGGTACGCTGATCGACTCGTCGTACATCCATACCATCGCCTGGTGGAATGCCTTCCGCCAGTATGGCCACGACGTCCCCATGGCAGCCATCCACCAGCTCGTGGGCATGGGCGGCGCCCGGCTGGTGGACACCCTCCTTCCGGATGGCCGGAACCGGGATGAGGATGAGGACATCATGGCCAGCCATGGCGCGCTGTATGCCTCGCACTGGCCCTCGCTCCGCACCCTTGATGGCGCCAAGGACCTGCTGGGCCAGTGCCATGCCGGAGGCCTGGCCGTGGCCCTGGCGTCCTCGGCGCGGGAAAGGGACCTGCAGGTCATGCGCTCCGTGCTGGACGCCGACTCCTTCATTGATGCCGCCACCAGCGCCAACGACGCGGATGAGAGCAAGCCTGCACCGGACATCCTGGAAGCCGCCCTGGAGGCCGTGGGTGTCGAGGCTGCCAATGCCGTTTACGTGGGCGACGCTGTATGGGACATGAAGGCGGCGGGCGCGCTGGGCATTCCTGCCATCGGACTTACCTGCGGTGGAATCCAGGCGGCACAACTCCGCGAAGCGGGTGCCGTTGAGGTCTTCGACGGGCCGCGCCAGTTGCTGCAGAACCTGGGCTCAAGCGCCATCGGCCGGCTGCTTGCGCTGCAGCCGCACCGCTAGGAAGGCTGACCGGCCTACAGTGGCTGCCCGCCCGGCACGGAATCCTCGTCGCCGGCGATGGCGGGCTTTGTCCACGACACCACCACCTTCACCGAGCCGTCGTCGTTCCGCTCGATGTCGGTGGCCACCTCTGTGGCCGGCGCCCCCATTTCCCCGACGCGCGTGCGGTAGGTGCTGACCAGTTCCGCCAGGCTTTCTTCCGTCCATTCACCCGGACGCATGCGGGTGGAGATCTCGACCGGTTCCGGCTGGTACAACGACATGGCGTTCCTCTTTCGCGTGGTCTTCCCTTGGTCCCTTCCTACGCTATGAGCAGCCGACGGCGGCCACAAGCTTTTAATCAGCATGCTTACTTTTTTCGCCCAAAACAGATAGCGTCGAAGAAAGGGTGCCCGCGGGTGCCCTGCCCCGCCCCGGGAGAACCCCAGGGGCATAGCAGACGAAAGGGAGACTGTGAAAGCACTGACGTGGCAAGGAAAGCGGTCGGTAAGCGTTGAAGAAGTGCCCGATCCCGTCATCCAGGAACCCACGGACGCGATCGTCCGGATCACCTCCACCGCGATCTGCGGCTCCGACCTGCACCTCTACGAGGTCCTGGGCCCCTACATGCACAAGGGCGACGTCATTGGCCACGAGCCGATGGGCATCGTGGAGGAAGTAGGCAGTGGCGTTTCGAATCTCCACAAGGGCGACCGCGTGGTGGTTCCGTTCAATATTTCCTGCGGCTCCTGTTACATGTGCAAGCAGGGCCTGCAGTCCCAGTGTGAGACCACCCAGGTCAAGGAAAAGGGATCCGGTGCCGCCCTCTTCGGCTACTCCGAGCTGTACGGGTCAGTCCCCGGCGGCCAGGCCGAGTACCTGCGCGTGCCGCACGCCGATTACGGGCCCGTGAAGGTGGGCAGCGAGCTTCCGGACGAACGCTACCTGTTCCTTTCCGACATCCTCCCCACCGCCTGGCAGGCCGTGGAATACGCGGACGTCCCGGCGGGCGGCACGCTCGCAGTGTTCGGCCTGGGGCCGGTTGGCCAGTTCGCCAGCCGCATCGGGGTGCACCGCGGTTTCCGGGTTATTGGCATCGACCCCGTCGCTGAACGGCGGGAAATGGCGGCACGGCACGGCGTGGAAACGCTCGATTACAGCAAGACCATTGGAGACGAACTCCGGGACATGACCGCCGGGCGCGGCCCGGACGCGGTGGTTGACGCCGTCGGCATGGAAGCCCATGGATCCCCGGTGGCAGGATTCGCCCACCAGGCGCTGGGCCTCCTGCCCGACAAGCTGGCCCAGAAGGCGATGGAGACCGGCGGCGTGGACCGACTCGCGGCCCTGCACGCCTCCATCGACGCGGTACGCCGCGGCGGCACGCTGTCCCTGAGCGGCGTGTACGGCGGACAGGCCAGCCCCATGCCGATGCTCACTATGTTCGACAAGCAGCTCCAGGTGCGCATGGGCCAGTGCAATGTGCGTCGCTGGACCGATGACATCCTTCCGCTCGTGGAGGACGACGGCGATCCGCTCGGTGTCATGGACCTGGTCACCCACCGTTCGGGCCTGGACGGGGCGCCTGCCCTGTACGAGAAGTTCCAGAAGAAGGAAGACGGCTGCATCAAGGTGGTCCTGAACCCCGGCGCCTGACCAACAGCACCAACAGCAGAGGCCGTTATGGACACACCATAACGGCCTCTGCTGTCTGGGCCCGGATGGGTCAGGAGCGCTTAGGTGAGCTTCACCTGGCGGTTCATGTCCTTGTAGAGCAGGTAGCGGAATTCACCGGGGCCACCTGCATAGCAGGCCTGCGGGCAGAAGGCGCGCAGCCACATGAAGTCGCCCGCCTCCACCTCCACCCAGTCGTTGTTCAGCAGGTACATGGCCTTGCCTTCCAGGACGTACAGGCCGTGTTCCATCACATGCGTTTCGGGGAACGGGATGACCCCGCCTGGCTGGAACGTCACGATGTTCACCTGCATGTCATGGGCGAGGTCGTTCGAGTCCGTGAACCGCGTGGTCTTCCAGACGTCATTGGTGTCCGGCATGGACGTGGGCTCCACGTCCTTTTCGTTGGTGACGAAGGACTTGGCCTCGTACCCTTCCAGCCGCTCGTAGGCCTTGCGGATCCAGTGGAAGGACACGACCTCGTCCGAGACGTTTTCCAGGCCCCATTCCGAACCTGCAGCCAGGTAGGCGTAGCCGCCCTCCTCCAGCGGGTGCAGTTCGCCGTCCAGGGTGAGGTTGACCTTGCCCCGCGTCACGAAAATGACGCCCTCCACTCCGGCCTCGAATTCGGCCTTCGGGGCCCCGCCGCCCGGGCCGATCTCGACGATCAGCTGGGAGAAGGTGGTGGCGAAACCCGAGATGGGACGGGCGATGATCCACGACCGGGTGTTCGAAAAACCCGGCAGGTTGGACGTGACGATGTCCGTCATGACGCCCTTGGGGATCACCGTGTAGGCCTCGGTGACGATGGCCCGTTCGGTGGTGAGGTGGGTCTGCGGCGGGAGTCCGCCGCTGGGGGAGTAGTACTTGCCCATGAAAGGAATCCTTTGCTTAGGAGTTGGAAGTAGTGGCAAGCCGCGGATGGGCCAGCGCCGTGAGCTGCGGAAGTCCGACGCCGGCAAGCGCCTGGACTTCCTCCGCACCCACTGCGCCGCACTGGACGCCGCGCAGGACGAACGCGGCCAGGGCGCGGGCGGTGGCGGGCTCGTCCATCACGCCGCCTTCGGTCCGCTCCACGTAGTTGCGCAGGCGGGCGGCGGCGGCCGGCAGGCCCTCGCGGTAGAAGGCATAGGTGGCTGCGAAGCGGCTGGGCAGCTGGGCCGGGTGCAGGTCCCAGCCCTGGTAGTAGCCCCGTTCCAGCGACCTTCGGACCAGGCGCCCGTGCAGCTGCCAGGCGTTCTCCACGTTGTCGCCCACCGGGATGATGTTGGTGGACCCGTCGGAGAGCCGGATGCCGGTGCCTGCCACGGCGAGCTGCATGACTTCCTTGGCGAAGTCGGCAACCGGGTGCTCCATGGACTGGTATTCGGCGGAGATCTGCAGCGACGCCGAGTAGTCGTAGGTGCCGTAGTGCAGGCCGCTGATCCTGCCGGGGACGGCGTGCGGGAGCTGCGCCACCGGTGACGTGCCGTCCGGGCCCAGGATCAGCTGCGGCGTTTCCACCTGCACCTCGAACCGGAGTTGGCCGGCGGCCAGCCCGTGGATCTCCTCGAGCCGGGAGACCGCATAGTCCATGGCCTGGACCTGGGCCACCGTGGTGACCTTGGGCAGGGTGAGGACCAGGCCGTCCGGCAGTTCGCCGGCTGCGGCCAGGCCGGACACGAACAGGTCGAGCGTCCGCAGGCCACGGGACCGGGTGGGAGCCTCAAAGCACTTGAAGCGGATGCCGATGAACGGGGGAGCGGACCCCGCCGCCACGGCCTGGGCCACCACGGACGCTGCCGCAACCGCTGCGGCGTCCTCGGCGTCGTCGCCCCGGTCCCCGAACCCGTCCTCGAAGTCCAGGCGCAGGTCTTCGATCGGCTCGCTGGAAAGCTTCGCTTCGACCCGCGGGGCTACAGCCTGTGCCAGCGCGGCGTCCTGGCCCAGCAGTTCGCAGAGTTTTCCGAACCCGCCGTGTGCTTCGGCCGTCGCGGTTGCCTGGGCGCCCCAGTCGGCCGCGAACGACGCCGTGAAACGGTCCGCGGGGACGTACACCGTGTGCACGGGCTGGCGGGAGCCGTCGTCGCCCGGGTAGTTCTGTTCCAGCAGCCGGTCCGTGGCAGCAAGCTGCCCGTCGATGTGCGCGAGGTCCCCCGCGGAGAGCGAGGACTTGGGTGCTGCCATTTCAGCCCACCAGCTCGTAGGCGGGCGTGGTGAGGAAGTCGGTGTAATCATCCGACAGGCAGATGTCTGCGATCAGTTCGCTGGCCGGCTGGTAGTAGCGGCGGAACGCCTCGTCCCCGAATTCGGTGCGCAGCCGCTCGGTTTCCTCCGCCAGGATCTTTTCCACCAGCTCCCTGGTGACCGTGTTGCCGGTGTCCGCGAGGATGGACTTGTTGCGGATTTGCTGCCACACCTGCGAGCGGGAAATCTCGGCCGTGGCGGCGTCCTCCATGAGGTTGTGGATGGCCACGGCGCCGTTCCCGGACAGCCACACGGCCGTGTAGGCAACGGCCACGTAGAGGTTCAGGCGCAGGCCGGCCTCGGTGACCTGGCCGCCGGCGGACTGGACGTCCAGCAGCTGCTCCGCGGTGACCGACACCTCGGGCCGCTGCTTGTCCACCTGGTTGGGCTTGTCGCCGAGCACGGAGTCGAAGACTTCGCGGCAGGTGGGCACCAGGTCCGGGTGGGCAACCCAGGAGCCGTCGAAGCCGTCGTTGGCCTCGCGGGTCTTGTCCGCGCGGACCTTCTCGAAGGCGGCCTCGGTGACTTCGGGGTGGCGCCGGTTGGGGATGACCGCGGCCATGCCGCCCATGGCGAAGGCGCCGCGCCGGTGGCAGGTCTTGACCAGGAGTTCGGTGTAGGCGCGCATGAACGGGGCGGTCATCGCCACGGACGCGCGGTCCGGCAGGACGAATTCCTCGCCGGCGTCCCGGAAGTACTTGATGATGCTGAACAGGTAGTCCCAGCGCCCGGCATTGAGGCCGGAGGCGTGGTCCCGCAGTTCATAGAGGATCTCGTCCATCTCGAACGCCGCCGGGATGGTCTCGATCAGTACCGTGGCGCGGATGGTGCCCTGGTTCAGGCCCAGGAAGTCCTGGGCGAAAACGAACACGTCGTTCCACAGCCGCGCTTCGAGGTGGCTTTCCATCTTCGGCAGGTAGTAGTACGGGCCCTGCCCGTTGAGGACCAGTTGTTTGGCGATGTGGAAGAAGTGCAGGCCGAAGTCCACCAATGCGCCCACGGCGGGTTCGCCGTTGACCAGGAGGTGCTTCTCCTGCATGTGCCAGCCGCGCGGGCGGGCCACCACGACGGCGAGCGGCGCGTCGGTGCGGAGCCGGTATTCCTTGCCTTCCTCCGAGGTGTAGCTGAGCGTGCCCTGGGCGGCGTCGCGGAGGTTCAGGATGGCGTCAATGACGTTGGCCCAGGTGGGGGTGCTGGCGTCCTCGAGGTCCGCCAGCCACACCTTGGCGCCGGAGTTCAGGGCATTGATGGCCATCTTCGCCGGCGAGGCGGGTCCGGTCATCTCCACCCGGCGGTCCTGCAAAGCTGCCGGTGCGGGCGCAACCTTCCAGTCGCCGTCGCGCACGTCCTTGGTCTCCGGCAGGAAGTCCAGCTTGCCCGTTTCCGCCACGCGCTGCCGCTTGACGGCGCGGGCCGCCAGGAGCTCGTTGCGGGTGCCGGCGAACCGGTTGTGGAGCTCCTCAACGAAGGCCAGCGCCTTGGGCGTGAGGATCTCCTCTGCGCGGTTGATCGGACGGGGATCGGTGACGGTGATGGCCATTTCTGGTCCTTTCCTTTGGCTGGAAGTCGGGCGGTCAGGCGGAGGCCAGTGCAGGCTCCGCGGCGGAATCGGCCGGTTCGGCATCCGTTGCCACGTTTGAGGCGTGTGCCGCGGCGGCCACTGCTGCCGCGACGTCGGCGGTCACGTGCGGATCGAAGATGCTGGGGATGATGTAGCTCGCATTGAGCTCATTATCATTCACCCGGTTGGCGATTGCCTCGGCAGCGGCCACCAGCATGTCCGGGGTGATGTCGCTCGCCCCCACGTCGAGGAGCCCGCGGAACAGGCCGGGGAAGGCCAGGACGTTGTTGATCTGGTTGGGGAAGTCGCTCCGGCCCGTGGCCACCACGGCGGCGTGCCGGGAGGCGATGGCCGGGTCCACCTCCGGAGTGGGGTTGGCCATGGCAAACACAATGGCGTCTTTCGCCATGGACGCGATGTGCTCCTCCTCCAGGATGTTCGGGGCGGAGACGCCGATGAAGACATCAGCGCCCACCAGGGCCTCGTGCAGGCTGCCGGAGAAGCCTTCCTGGTTGGTGTTTTCCGCGATCCAGGTGCGGTGCGGATCGTTGTACGCCTCACTCTTGTGGATGGCACCGGAGCGGCCCGCGGCCACAATGTGCCGGGCACCCTGGGCCTTCAGCAGCTGGATGATGGCAGAGCCGGCGGCGCCCACCCCGGAGACCACGATCTTGACGTCCGCGATCTTCTTGTCCACCACGCGCAGGGCGTTGACCAGGGCAGCGAGGGTCACGATTGCCGTGCCGTGCTGGTCGTCGTGGAACACCGGGATGTCCAGTTCCTCGCGCAGGCGGGCCTCGATCTCGAAGCAGCGGGGTGCGGCGATGTCCTCCAGGTTTACGCCGCCGAAGACCGGTGCCAGGAGCTTGACGGTGCGGATGATTTCCTCCGTGTCCTGGGTGTCCAGGCAGACGGGCCAGGCGTCGACGTTGGCGAACTGCTTGAACAGGGCGGCTTTGCCCTCCATGACCGGAAGGGCCGCGGCGGGGCCGATGTTGCCCAGGCCCAGCACCGCCGATCCGTCGGTGACCACGGCCACCGTGTTGCGCTTGACGGTCAGGTTCCGCGCGGCGGCGGGGTCCTCGGCGATGGCCAGGCAGACGCGGGCGACGCCGGGGGTGTAGGCCCGGGAGAGGTCGTCACGGTTGCGCAGGGGGACCTTGGGGACCACCTCGAGCTTGCCGCCCAGGTGCATCAGGAAGGTGCGGTCCGAGACGTGCTGGACCGTGACGCCGTCGAGCGCGGTGAGGGCGTCCTTGACGCGGGCGGCGTGCGCGTCATCGGTGGTATTGCAGGTGACGTCAACCACCAGGGTCTCGTGGTGGGACTCGGTGACGTCAAGGGCGGTGATCGCGGCGCCGGCAGCTCCCACGGCTGCGGCGAGCTCGCTGGTGGCGCTGAAGCTTGACGGTGCTTCCACGCGCAGGGTGATCGAATTTCCGGGGCTGGGGTTCGCCATTGAATGTCCTCCTGATTGGGCCGGGTCCGGCTTCTGCTCTGATCCGAATGTTTTCGTATTATGGATATTATTATCTACTTTATGGAAACACAACCCCTCCGAATGCGACTGTACGCCCGCATCGCCGTGAGGACAGCCGTGCTGTATCTTGGGTGTTCTAAGCAACTCTTTTCACGATGCGGATAAGAGTTGTCGGATTCCGAGCCACAGGAGACAACGGAATGGCAGAAAAAGCGTCCGGTGGGGTGCAGTCGGTGGAGCGCGTCTTCGAACTGCTGGAGCTCATCACTGATGCCGGCGGCGACGTCACCCTCAGCGAGCTCTCGTCCTCCACCGACCTGCCGCTGCCCACAATCCACCGCCTGCTCCGCACCCTGGTGTCGCTGGGCTACATCCGCCAGCTGCCCAACCGGCGCTACGCGCTGGGCCCCCGGCTCATCCGTTTGGGTGAGGGGGCCAACAAGCAGCTCGGTGCGCTGGCGCAGCCCCAGCTGAAGATCCTGGTGGACCGGTTGGGGGAGACCTCCAATATGGCCGTGCTGGATTCCGACATGGTGATCTACGTGGCGCAGGTGCCTTCGCTGCACTCCATGCGCATGTTCACCGAAGTGGGCCGGCGTGCCCACACCCACGCCACCGGCGTCGGGAAGGCCATCCTGGCCCAGCTCGACGACGACACCGTCCGCGGCATCGTTGCCCGCGCCGGAATGCCCACCCCCACCCCCAAGAGCATCGGCGACGTGGAGGAACTCCTGGCCGACCTCAAGCTCATCCGCGAGCGGGGCTACTCGATCGACGAGGAGGAGCAGGAGCTCGGCGTCCGCTGCTTCGCCATGGCAGTGCCCAACGCCCCCACACCCACCGCGATCTCGGTCTCCGGCCCGGTGTCCCGGGTGGATGAAGACTTCGCTGACAAGGCCGTGCCGATCCTTCGGGAAGCGGCCGAGGCCATCTCCCGCGAGCTCAACCGCACCTGACACGTCACAACAGCGGACGACGGCGGCCCGCACCTTCGCTGGAAGGTGCGGGCCGCCGTCGTTCGCGGGGTCCTTGCTAATGTTCTGGTGCCTTTTCGGCTGACTGGACGGGGACTTCCTTGCCGTCGCAGTCGATCAGCTTGCCGTTCTCGAACCGGTCACCTTCTGCCAGACAGTGGAGGTCTTCGGCGCGCACCAGGCGCTCGGTGCCGGCCACGAACACGGACTGGTTGTCCGAATTGCCGGCCCGGAGGTGGTTGAACAGCAGGTTCAGCAGGATGGCCATCACGGCGGCGGAGCTGATGCCGGAGTGGAAGATGGTGCCGAACCACGTGGGGAACTGGTCGTAGAAGGTCGGGGCGGCGATGGGGATCATCCCGAAGCCGATGGAGGCCGCCACCACGATCAGGTTCATGTTGTTCTTGTAGTCCACCTTGGACAGGGTCCGGATGCCGCTGGCCGCGACCGTCCCGAAGAGAACGACGCCGGCGCCGCCCAGGACGGGGGTGGGCACCGCTGCGACCACACGGCCCAGGACGGGAAGCAGGCCAAGGACCACCAGGATCACGCCGCCGGCGCTGACCACGAAGCGGCTCTTGACGCCCGTGATGGCCACCAGCCCCACGTTTTGGGCGAAGGCGCTCTGGGTGAAGGAGTTGAAGAGCGGGGAGACGGCGCTGGAGAGCATGTCCGCGCGCAGGCCGTTGCCGATCCGCTTGGAGTCCACCTTGGTGCCCACGATCTCTCCCACCGCGATGATGTCCGCGGAGGTCTCCGTGAGGGTGACCAGGATGACGATCAGCATGGAGATGATGGCGGCGACCTCAAACGTGGGCGGGCCGAAGGCGAAGGGGGTGGGGAAGGCGACGATTTCGCCCTGGCCCACCTTGGAAAAATCGGCCATGCCGAAAACGACGGCGATCAGCGTGCCAAGCACCATGGCCAGCAGGATCGACAACCGCGAAATGGCGGCGCTGCCCACCTTGCTCAGGAGCAGGACGATGCCCATGGTGGCTGCGGCCAGGCCGATGTTTGCCACGCTGCCGTAGTTGGGTGCCTTGTTGTTTCCGCCCATTGCCCAGTTGGCTGCGACCGGCATCAGCGTCAGGCCGATGGTGGTGATCACTGTGCCGGTGACGACCGGTGGGAAGAACCGGATGATCTTCGAGAACAGCGGTGTGATCAGCAGCCCGATCAGGGACGCTGCGATGACAGAGCCGAAGACAGCCTGGATTCCGCCGCCGCCGTGGACGATGGCCACCATGGTGGAAACGCCTGCGAAGGACACGCCCTGCACCAGGGGCAGCTGGGAACCGAAGAAGGGGACGCCGACGGTCTGCAGGATGGTGGCCAGGCCGCCAACGAAAAGGCAGGCAGCAATGAGCAGTCCGATGTCCTGGGAATTCATCCCCGCGGCGGCACCGATGATCAGGGGCGGGGCGATGATGCCGCCGTACATGGTGAGGACGTGCTGGAAGCCGTAGGCAAACATGCTTCCGATCGGGAGCCGCTGGTCTTCCGGACGGGCCGGCCGGGCGCCTCGCTGGGCGGCGGAAGGGGCCAGTTTCTTCTTGATGTTCATGGCAGACTTTCTTGGTTCATGGCAGACGTCATCGTCTGGCTAACTGGTGTCTGGCTAACAGGTAAGGCTGTGGGAGGTGCTTCAGGGTTTGGCGGTTGAGCCTGCGGGTCGCGAAAACCCGGCAGGCTCAACCACCTGGTGGAGTGCTTTAGCAGAAGCCGGCGATTCCAGACCAGGCTGCGGGCGCCGCGGTGGCGTCGTCCCGCTGGACGGTGGCCTCGATCAGGCCGTACGGACGGTCGGCCGCGAAGAAGACCTCGTTGGGGTTGTCCAGGCCGAACGGCGAGAGGTCAACCAGGAAGTGGTGCTTGTTGGGCATGGAGAACTTGATCTCGTCGATTTCGCTGTGCGCCTCAAGCACTTTGGTCCCCATGTCGAACAATGTCTGCTGCAGGGCGTGGGAGTACTTCTCCGTGAAGCCTTCGAGCAGGAGGCCCTTGACGTCGTCGTAGCTCTTGTTGAAGTCCAGCGCGCTGAAATCGGTGCCGGTCTTGAAGCGCCAGCGGGCTGAAACGTCCGTTGCCAGGATGCGGTCGGTGGTCTCGGGCAGGGTGGTGTAGCGGTCCCGGGGGTAGCCAACAAAGCCCGACTGGGTGGACTTGAGGACGGTCAGGTCCTTCAGTCCGGAGATGAGGTGGCTGGTGGCGCCGTCCCGGACCAGGACCGCGGTCCGGACTTCCTGGCCGTTGCGGACGAACGAGTGGTCGTGTTCGCTGCCGTGGGCCTGGATCCGGTCCCAGGCGTAGGACTCGGCTTCCCAGCGTCCGCCGGTGACCCAGTCGAAGCTGGAGGTGAAGTGCTCCCCGAGGCGCAGGAGGAACTCTTCCGGCGAGCCGATGCCTTCCCGGGCAAAGGCGTAGATGGTGTTCTTCTGGGTGTCGGTGGCCACCACGTGGGCGTTGTCGCCCTCCAGGTGGGCCGCTGCAAAGTCGCCGCGCAGCTGCGAGGTGACATTCAGGTCCTCAATCTCGTGGCGGTTCGTGTCGCGGGTGATCTTGACGACCCGCACTTCTGCCTTGCCGTACTGGTTTTCGCCGAGGATGATCTTGCTGCTCATGGTCTTTTCCCAACTTCCGGTAAGTGGAACCTAGGTTCCATCACTGAAATTAAGCGCGCGTTTCATGCGCGTTTCCGATGGAGCCGACCCAACAAAAAAAGAGCCGGCATCCGTTGATGCCAGCTCATTACGACCCTGCCTGCTGCTCCCAGGTTACGTGACCTGCGCCACGAGTTGCATACCAGCGTACCCCTGCAATCCGGTGGTGTACATCACAGACTGAAAATTCCGTTTGTGACCGTCCGGGCGCCGGGAGTGTAGGGCTGACCTCTTGACCGCCTCCCAGTGCCCGCCTATTCTTTTCACATAGCAGAAATTGCTTTCCATAATATGAAAAAGGAGGTTCCGATGTACCAGCAAGACAACCATCCTGTTCCGGCAGCACCGTCCGCAGGGCCCGGTGCGCAGGAGTTCTACCTCCCCCTCGGCGGAGGAGTCGACCCTGATCTGTACGTGCCGGAGGAGCGCCTCCACTCCACCGGGCGCCTGTCCCGGTGGATCCAGTCGCTGCGTACCCCGGCCGTGAAAGCGCGTAAAAGCCGTCCCTAAAGCTGAGTAGCCGCTACTCGGGACTGGCGTGGGAAATTCTTCTAGCCTTGCACGATAGACAGCCGACCGTGGGCTTGGAGGCTTCGTCCTTGGTCTGGCCATCGCCATTACGTGCGAGGGAAGGACAGCGATGCCACAAGCCACAGCCCGCTTACTGCAGGTCCTGTGCTGTGTGCTGGTCGTTGCAGGGCTCTCGGGCAGTGCCATGCTGCAGGCGGGGCAGCCTGATGCCTCACCGCCCGGACAGGAGGCGTCGGTGGCCGGTACCGACCCCGGGCCCGCGCTTTCGGATTCCACCGGTGGCACTGGTGCGGAACAGCCGGCCGCTCCGGGCGGGCCTGACGCGTCCGCTGCCCAGCCGCCGGCGGCGGAGCAGCCCAGCGCGGAAGAACCGGCCAAAGCCCAGGAAGCCCCCGCCGATGGCCCGGTAAGTGAAGCCCTGGTCAAGGGCACCCCCGTTGTGGCCAGCAAGGAGGGCGGTCCGCTCGGCCCTCCGGGAGCGTGGAAGCTGGTGCTCGATGAGGAATTCGACACCCTCAACACCAGTCTTTGGACTCCCTACTGGTTCCGTGACTGCCATCCCGGATCGACAAAGAACGGGGTCAAGACCTGTTCCAGCAATGTCAAAGTGGAGAACGGAAACGCGGTCCTGCAGCTGTCCGACGCAGAATCGGGCGCGCTGCTGTCCACCAATCCCAAGGACGGCGTTCCGGGCCATGTGGGGTTCCAGTACACCACCGGCTACGTTGAGGCCCGGATCTACTTCCCGGGAACCTGCTCGGGCGGTATCTACAACTGGCCGGCCTGGTGGACCACCGGCCAAAAGTTCCCCGCCACCGGCGAGATCGACATTGCAGAACCCCTCGCCGGGACCATGACCACGGTCTATCACTCTGCGGACAGGGATCCCGCAAAATGGTTCATTGGATGCTGGGCGGGCGGCTACCACACCTACGGGGTGCACCGGAAGGCCGGCGTCAACGACGTCTACTTCGACGGGAAGCTTGAGTTTTCCTACCCCACCAGCGACGGCAATGCCCCGCACTACCTACTCCTGAATGTCGGCATCAACCCAGACAAACTGGTCCTGGGCAAAACCGGAGCCATCAAGGTGGACTGGGTGCGGGCCTGGCAGTAGCCCGGAACTTGCCCTCCGGCTGCCAGTACCCCAGTTGCCGGTTCCCCGCGTGCTCGTTCCTCAGTGGCCGGGCCGCCCCGGCCACTGCTTGCCGGCCCAGGGGTCGTAGTCGGCGATGAGCTCCTCCTGCGGCGGCCGCTCGCCGTCGGGGACGTGCTGCAGGTTGACCCGTACCCGGTACCAGAGCGAGCTGGACCCGCGCATCCCGTCGACCAGGATGTCGGCAGGCTGCAGGGAATCCACGACGGCGGCGTGCCGGGACTTCCATTCGTCGAGCGCAGCCAGCGCTTCCGGCTTGGTCCTGGTCCGGGCCACTTCGATGAGCGGCATCAGCGACTGGCGGCGGCCGGAGCCGTTGCCGCTGCGCGGAGCCTTCTCCGCCGGACCCAGTTCCTTCGCCAGGGCCAGCAATCCATCCAACGATCCGGCCGCCCCGTCAATGCCTGCGTGCGGATCGCCGGTTTCTGCAAACCGCTTCAGCATCGTGGGAACAGTGAACTGTCCAGGCCGGGCCGTGCGCATCTCCTCCCACGTCAGCGGCGCTGAAACGCGGGCATCCGGCAGTGGCCTGACTGAGTAGGCGGACGCGACCGTACGGTCCTTGGCATTCTGGTTGAAGTCCACGAAGACGCTCTCGCCGCGCTCCTCCTTCCACCACCGTGCCGTCGCAAGGCCGGGAGCCCGGTTTTCCACTTCCCGTGCCAGGGTTTCGGCAGCCAGCCGGACATCGGAGTAGGACCACTCCGGGGCAATGCGGACCAGGATGTGAAGTCCGCGCGACCCGCTGGTCTTGGGCCATCCCACCAAACCCACGTCATCGAGCACCTCCTGGGCCACGTACGCCGTATCCACGATCTGCGACCAGTCCACGCCCGGCATGGGGTCAAGGTCCACCCGCAGTTCGTCCGGGTGTTCCAGGTCCTCTGCCCGCACGGGATGCGGGTTCAGGTCCAGGCAGCCAAGGTTGATGACCCAGGCCAGGCCGGCGGCATCCCGGATCACGGCTTCCTCGGCCGAGGTCCCGGACGCGTAATGCAGTGTGGCGGTACCAATAAAGGGCGGGTGGTTTTCCGGCACGCGTTTTTGGAAGAACGGCTCGGCGTCAATGCCTTTCGGGAACCGCTTGAGCACCATGGGCCGGCCGCCCGCGCCCCGCAGTGCGCCCTCCGCCACTGCAAGGTAATAGCGCACCAGGTCGAGCTTGGTCAGCCCCGGCTCCGGGAATACCACCTTGTCCGGGCTGGAGATGCGGACTTCGATTCCATCGATGTCGAGAACCTCGGGCGGCGTCTTTGACGGGGTCATGCCGCCACGGTAGCAGCGGCCCGGACCGCTGTCAGCCGTTCACCGGCCGCCGTTGACCAGGCGCCGTGCCGCGGCTGAGTGCTCCGCGATAAGCCCCGGTATGTCCAGCCCCGGGATCTGGCCGTCCACCACCCGCCACTTCCCGCCGACCATCACCCGGTCGGCCCTGTCGGCGGCGCAGAGGAGGAGGGCGGCGACGGGGTCGTGGCTGCCGGAGAAGCGCAGCTCATCCAGGGTGAACAGCGCCAGGTCGGCCTGCATCCCGGGTGCCAGCTGACCCAGTCCCCGCCGGCCCAGCACGGCAGCCGAGCCGCGGGTGGCCCAGCCCAGCGCCCGCTCCACCGGAACGTCGGCCCCGTAGCGCAGCCGCTGCAGGTAGAGCGCCTGGCGTGCTTCCAGGATCATGTTGGAGGCATCGTTCGACGCCGAACCGTCCACGCCGAGCCCCACCGGTACCCCGGCATCCTCCAGTTCCAAGACCCGGGCTGTACCGGAGGCAAGCCTCATGTTGGAGGTGGGGCAATGCGCGACGCCGGTCCCCGCCGCACCGAGGCGGGTGATCTCGGCGTCGCTGAAGTGGATGCCGTGGCCCAGCCAGGTGCGGTCCGTCAGCCAGCCCACGCTGTCCAGGTAGTCCACCGTGCGCAACCCGAACATCTCCCGGCAGAAGTCCTCCTCGTCAAGGGTCTCTGCCAGGTGCGTGTGCAGCCGGACGTCCAGCCGTTCAGCGAGGGCAGCGCTTTCGGCCATGATGTCCTTCGTGACCGAGAACGGGGAGCACGGGGCCAGGGCGACCTGGATCACGGCGTCGTCGCCGCGCTCGTGGTACGTGGAAACCAGGCGCTCGCTGTCCGCCAGCACCACCTCCGGATCCTGCACCGTGGACTGTGGCGGCAGGCCGCCGTCGTCGGTTCCAAGGGTCATGGAGCCGCGGGTCAGTGTGGCCCGCATGCCCAGCCGGCGCACTGCTTCCACCTCGATGTCAATGGCATCCTCGAGCCCTGCCGGGAAGAGGTAGTGGTGGTCCGCTGCGGTGGTGCAGCCGGACAGCAGCAGTTCGGCGAGGGCAGCCGTTGCGGCCAGTTCCAGGTCCTTGGGAGTGAGCCGCGCCCACACTGGATAGAGGTTCTGCAGCCAGGGGAACAGTGGGGCGTTGGCCACCGGGCCCCAGGCGCGGGTGAGGGTCTGGTAGAAGTGGTGGTGCGTGTTGACCAGGCCGGGCAGCAGTACGTGGTTGCCGGCGTCGAACACTTCGGAACAGGGGGCGGACGGCTGCTGCCCCGCGGCGAGGACTTCGGTGATGACGCCGCCGCTGACCGCGATACCGCCGGAAGCGTCGAGGGAGTTGGCGGTAAACGCGGCCAACGGATTCCTGATCCAGAGCCGGCTGATGGGGGCAGGGGAGGAAGTGGTCATGGGCTGTCCTTGTCTGAGCGGGATGCGGTGCAGTAAATCCAGCTCAGTGAGGCCCTGTCTGCTGATCCAGGTTCTCGTGCCGTCGGGCGGCGCGGGTGCGACCAGAGTAGGGAAACGGCCTGGCCTGCGTCAATGCCTCTGTTTGTGACCGCGGAGACGGACGGGCCGGTGAAGAGCGCGAAACAT
Organism: Arthrobacter sp. 8AJ; assembly: GCF_902506025.1. Lineage (NCBI taxonomy): Bacteria > Bacillati > Actinomycetota > Actinomycetes > Micrococcales > Micrococcaceae > Arthrobacter > Arthrobacter sp. 8AJ. Next base: position 839,075 of record NZ_LR733289.1, read on the forward strand.
AGATTTCACATCGCGAAATTAAATTTCCAGAAAACTATGGCGCGGCCCACAAAGCGGTGCTAATCTCGATTCTGCCAAAGGCGGGCGCCCGAACCCGGGAAGCTATCTACCAGGCGCAACTTAACCTTCACAGCACATGCTGAAGCCTGGTAACCGTTCGCACCTGGTTCTACTGGTCCTGCGCGGCAACAGGCTTCCCGGCAAAAGGAAGTCGCATCATGAGTACCACCGTCACGGCCGAACAGTTTTTGGCCCGCTCCATCCGGCTGGCAACGGCCAACGTCCTCAACAGCGGAGGCCCGTTCGGCGCCATGATCGTCACGGCGGACGGCAAGACGTTCGACGGCGTCAACCGCGTCACTGCGGACAACGATCCCACCGCCCACGCTGAAGTCACCGCCATCCGCACCGCTTGCCGCGAGCTGGGGACCTTCGACCTCAGCGGCGCCACCCTCTACACCAGCTGCGAGCCGTGCCCCATGTGCCTGGCCTCCGCACTCTGGGCACGGGTCAGCCGCGTTGTCTACGCGGCGGACCGCCACGACGCCGCCTCGGTCGGCTTCGACGACGCAGTGTTCTACGAATACTTCGACAACCAGGACAGGGATTCCCTGATGCCGGTTTCCAAGCTGGAGCTGGGCGATCCCCAGGCCCCGGCCCCGCTGGAACCGTTCACCACCTGGAACACGCTCGAAACCAGGATTGACTACTAGGGCCCGGTGGCTGACATGACAATCCTGGACAATTCCGCTGAAAAGCAGGCTGCGCTGCTCCCCAACGGGAACAACAGCGCAGAGCCCGCAGCGGCACGCGAAACGCAAAAGGCAACCGGACGGACGCGGCTGGGAAGCACCCCGCCGGCGCCGGACTCCCTCCTGGACCGGTTCTTCCACATCACGCAGCGCGGCTCAACCCTTGCCCGCGAATTCCGTGGCGGCCTGGTCACCTTCTTCACCATGGCGTACATCGTCATCCTCAACCCCCTCATCCTGGGCGGGTTCAGCGCGGACAACGCCCCCACCGACGTCGCCGGGGGCTGGCTCTCCGCCGCGCAGGTGGGCGCCGTCACCGGCCTCACCGCCGGCGTCATGACCATCCTCTTCGGCCTCATCGCCAACCTGCCGTTCGGGCTCGCCGCCGGACTGGGCATCAACTCCTTCCTTGCCGTCTCGGTGATCCAGGAAGTCACCTGGCCCGAGGCCATGGGCCTGGTGGTGATCAACGGCATCCTGATCGTCCTGTTCGGCGTCACCGGCGCCCGGACCGCCATCTTCCGGGCCGTCCCCAAGGAACTGAAGGCCGCCATCACCGTCGGCATCGGCCTGTTCATCGCCTTCATCGGCTTCGTGGACTCCGGCTTCGTCCGGCCCACCGCGGGCGGCCCGCCCGTCCAGCTGGGCGACGGCGGCTCCATCACCTCCGTGCCCACGCTGGTGTTCGTCGTCGGCCTCCTTGCCATGGGCATCCTCGTGGCGCGCAAGGTCCAGGGCGGACTCCTGATCGGGATCGTCGGCACCACCGTGCTGGCCGCCGTCGTGGAAGCAGTCATGAAACTGGGCCCCGCCAGCGCCACCAACCCCGGCGGCTGGCACCTGAACACCCCGGTCCTGTCCGGCCAGCTGGTGTCCGCCCCGGACCTGGGCCTCGTAGGCCACTTCGACCTCTTCGGCTCCTTCGCCAGGATCGGCGGACTCGCAGCCACCATGCTGGTGTTCACGCTCGTGTTCACCAACTTCTTCGACGCCATGGGCACCATGACCGGCCTGGCCAAGAGCGCCGGCGTCGCCCACAAGGACGGCACCTTCCCACGGCTGAAGTCCGCCTTCATCGTGGAAGGCTTCGGCGCCGTGGCGGGCGGGGCCACCTCCGGTTCCTCCAATACCGTCTACATCGACTCGGCAGCCGGCATCGGCGAAGGTGCCCGCACCGGCCTGGCGTCTGTGGTCACCGGCGTCCTGTTCCTCGGCTCGATGTTCCTCACCCCGCTCACCAGCGTGGTGCCGCTCGAGGTTGCCGCCGCCGCCCTGGTGGTGGTGGGCGCCATGATGATGGCGCAGATCCGGGAGATCAAGTTCACCAAGTTCACCGTGGCCCTGCCGGCTTTCCTCACCATCGTGACCATGCCATTGAGCTACTCGATCGCCAACGGCATCGGCGTGGGCTTTGTGAGCTGGGCCGTGATCGGGGCGGCATCCGGCAAGGCCAAGAAGATCCATCCGCTGATGTGGGTGGTGAGCGCCGGGTTCCTGGTGTACTTCGCCCGCGGGCCGATCAACGCCCTGCTGGGCGGCTAAGCAGTGCCCTTTCCTTCCGGGGGCCGTGCCAGCCCTTGGCCCGGCCCCCGGAAGGACCGACAATTGACACCACCGCTGCGGAAGAAGGAGCGACGCCATGCTTGACCTGATCCCTTCGCTCGGCCCCTGGGTGCCCCGGCTCGCAGCCCGGGAGTTCGCCGTGGCCACCATCGTGGCGGCCTCCGGGTCTGTGCCGCGGCCCGTGGGAACGTCCATGCTGGTCGCCGGTTCCGGTGACGTGCTGGGCAGCTTGTCCGGCGGCTGCGTGGAAGGCGCCGTGGTGGCGCTCGCCCAGGAGGCAATGGACGACGCCGTCCCGCGCCACGGGACCTTTGGCTTCAGTTCCGCAGACGCCTTCGCGGCCGGACTCACCTGCGGGGGAGAACTGGGCATCCAGATCCAGCCCGTGCCCGCGGCCGTGCCTGGCGAAATCCCGCACCCGCTTCGGGCCGCCCTGTTGCAGCTCGCCGGCCTGGGTCCGGCCCACCCCGTGGCGCTGGTACGGCTGCTCGGTACTCCAGGAGGTGCCGCCGTCGTCCTCTCCGATCCGGGCGCCTTCCGCCTGGCAGCATCTTCGGAGCTGGCAGCGCTGCTGCACGGGGAACCGGCCCTGCAGGTGGAATCCCTGGTGCGCAGCGGCGGTGCCGGGCTGGTCCGGCTCCCGCAGCCGGGCGAATGCGGTCCGGCCAAGTCCGGCGACGCTCAACCTGCCGCGGAACCCGCCATCCTGGTGGAGTCCAGGCTGGCCCCGCCGCGGATGCTGGTATTCGGCGCCAACGACTTCGGTGCCGCACTGGTCCCTGCAGCCAAGCTGCTGGGCTACCACGTGACCCTCGTTGATGCCCGGCCAGCCTTCGCGTCCCAGCCCCGGTTCGCGGCCGCCGACCAGGTGGTCACCGACTGGCCGCACCGCTACCTGGCAGCGGAAGCGGCGGCGGGCCGGACGGACAGCCGCACCGTGGCCGCCGTCCTCACCCATGACCCCAAATTCGACCTCCCCCTGCTGGAAACGGCGTTGGCCATGGACCTTGCCTACGTTGGCGCCATGGGGTCCCGGCGGAGCCACCTCCAACGGGTTGAGCAGCTCCTTGACGCGGGAGTTCCACCGGAGCGGATCGCCCAGCTCCACTCACCCATCGGCCTTGACCTCGGCGCGGTCACTCCCGCCGAAGTGGCGGTATCCGTGACCGCGGAACTGATCGCCGCGCGCACCCGCGCAGCCAGCTGCCAGCCGCTGCGGGAAACCTCCGGCACCATCCATCACCACCCGGCTGCCCCGGCGCCCACAGACCTTAATACGCAGGAGATCGCATGGACATGAACACCATCGAGGCGGTGGTCCGCACCACCGACCCCGCACAATGGCGCGACGGCGACGCCTGGCTTGCCGGCGGCACGGTCCTTTTCTCCTACGGCAGCTATGCGTTTGGCCCGCAGCCGCTCAAGCGGCTGCTGGACCTCGGCGACGCCGGCTGGACGCCCATCACCGTCAACGAAGACGGGATTGAGCTGGCAGCCACCTGCACCATCGCGCAGCTGTACGCCGTGCCCGGTACCCCGGAGGTGACCGGCCGCACGTGGCCAGGGCTGGACCTGGTCCGTGCGTGCTGCGATTCATTCGTGGCGTCCTTCAAGGTGTGGAACATGTCCACGGTGGGCGGCAACCTCTGCACCTCGCTGCCCGCAGGCCCCATCATCTCGCTGTGCGCCGGACTGGATGGCGTGGCCACCGTCCTCGCGCCAGGCGGTTCCAGCCGTACCGTCCCCGTGGCGGAGTTCGTCACCGGGGATGCGAAAAACTGCCTGGCACCCGGCGAGCTGCTTCGCAGCGTCCACCTGCCGGCGTCGGCCCTTTCCGCCCGCGTGGCCTTCCGGCGCCTGTCCCTCAGCAACCTGGGCCGGTCCGGGGCGCTGCTCATCGGACGACTCGACGGCGACTCCTCCCTAACCCTGACGGTCACCGCCGCCACCAAGCGGCCGGTGCAGCTGCGCTTCGACACGCTCCCGGACGCAGGCCGGCTGGCCGCCGCGCTGGATGACCACATCCCTGCCGGGCTCTACCACGATGACATCCACGGCCTGCCTGCCTGGCGCCGGGACATGACCTCCCGGCTGGCCGAGGAAATCCGCGCAGAACTCGCCGCACCCGCCGGTGCCCACGATGTTCCTGTCTCCGGCGACTTCTGGCCGCCCCGGGCCGGCGACAGGCCGGCCGCCGGGACTACCACATTGCCGAAAGGGGCCTGAGCATGGCCATCGAGATCAACGGAACCCCCGCCGACGCGGACCCGCGCCCGGGGCAATGCCTGCGGACGTTCCTGCGCGAGCAGGGCAACACCGGCGTGAAGAAGGGGTGCGACGGCGGAGACTGCGGTGCCTGCACCGTGCACGTGGACGGGACGCCGGTCCACAGCTGCATCTACCCGGCAGTACGCGCGGAGGGCCATGCGGTCACCACGATCGAGGGGCTGGCCGCCGCCGGTGGTCCCGAGGGGGAGCTGCACCCGGTGCAGCAGCAGTTCATGGAACGCCAAGGCTTCCAATGCGGCTTCTGCACGGCGGGCATGGTGATGACGGCCGCCACGTTCGACGACGACCAAAAGGAGAACCTGCCCCGGAACCTCAAAGGCAACCTTTGCCGCTGCACCGGCTACCGCGCCATCGCCGACGCGGTCTGCGGGAACGCCGGCCACCCCGATCCCCAGGGACCGGGGTCCGGGATCGCAGGGGAGGGGCAGCCTGACCCGGAGCCGGGCCGTTTGGGCGACGACGTTCCCGCGCCTGCCAGCCGGGCGGTGGTCACCGGGACCGCCCGTTACACCCTGGATCTCCCGGGTGACCAGCAACGGGCACTGCTGCACCTCAAGATCCTGCGTTCGTCGCACGCACACGCCCGGGTGGTGTCCATTGATACGGAAGCAGCCTTGAAGATTCCGGGGGTGGTGGCGGTCTTCACGCACGAGGACGCGCCGGAGCAGCTGTTCTCCACCGCCCAGCACGAGCTCTTCACCGACGACCCGGACGATACGCGGGTGTTGGACGACGTGGTGCGCTTCATTGGCCAGCGGGTGGCCGCCGTCGTCGCCGAGTCGGTGGGCGCCGCGGAGGACGGGGTGCGGGCGCTCCAGGTGGAATACCAGGAACTGCCCGCCGTCTTCTCGCCGCAGGACGCCCTGCGTCCCGGCGCGCCGTTGGTCCACGGGGACAAGGATGCCGCCCGCTCCCGCATCTCGCGGCCGGACGGCAACGTGGTGGCGGAACTGCACTCGGAGTTGGGGAGCGTGGCTGACGGCTTCGCCGCCGCCGATTTTATCCACGAACAGACCTACCAGACCCAGCGGGTGCAGCACGTGGCACTGGAAACCCACGCTGCCATCGCGTCGGTGGACGCCGAAGGGCGGCTCCAGGTCCGCACGTCCAGCCAGGTCCCGTTCCTGGTCCGCCGCACCCTGTGCCGGGTATTCGGTTTGCCGGAAGACAAAGTGCATGTGGTGGCCGGACGCGTCGGCGGTGGATTTGGCGGCAAGCAGGAGGTCCTTACCGAGGACCTCGTGGCGCTCGCGGCCCTGAAGCTGCAGCGGCCGGTCCAGCTGGAACTGACCCGCACCGAGCAGTTCACCGCCACAACCACCCGGCACCCGTTCACCATCAAGCTGAAGGCCGGGGCCAGCAGGGAAGGTCGGCTGACCGCGCTCGAACTGGACGTCGTGACCAACACCGGCGCCTACGGCAACCACGGCCCCGGCGTCATGTTCCACGGCTGCGGCGAATCCCTGGCCGTGTACAACTGCGCCAACAAGAAAGTGGACGCGCATTCGGTCTACACCAACACCGTGCCGTCCGGTGCGTTCCGCGGGTACGGGCTGAGCCAGATGATCTTCGCCATTGAGTCCGCCATGGACGAGCTCGCCGCCGGAATCGGTATGGACCCGCTGGAGTTCCGCCGGCGCAACATGGTCCGCGAGGGCGACCACATGCTGTCCACCCAGCCGGACCCGGAGGAAGACGTCCACTACGGCAGCTACGGACTGGACCAGTGCCTGGACCTGGTCCGGGATGCCCTGGACCGCGGCAAGGCCAGGTACCGGGACGCAGGCCTGGATGACCTTGGACCCGACTGGATGGTGGGTGAAGGGGCCGCCCTGTCCATGATCGACACCGTGCCCCCGCGCGGCCACTTTGCCCATTCCCGGCTCCGGCTGCTGCCGGACGGGACGTACCAGGCCGACGTCGGGACCGCCGAGTTCGGCAACGGCACCACCACCGTGCACGCCCAGCTGGCGGCTACAGCCTTGTCCACGGAGGCCTCCAGGGTGGCGGTGCGGCAGTCGGACACCGACCTGGTGGAGCACGATACGGGTGCGTTCGGCTCCGCCGGCACCGTGGTGGCCGGCAAGGCGACCCTGGCAGCCGCGGAAGAGCTGGCTGTCCGGATCCGCGCCTTTGCCGCCGGGATCCGGCAGACCCAGGCGTCCGCGTGTGTCCTCGACGGTGACGCCGTGGTGGTCGACGGAACCCCCGTGGCACTGGCTGAACTGGCGCAGGCCGCCGCGGATGCCGGCGTCGAACTGGCCGCGGAGGGGCGCTGGGGCGGTACACCGCGCTCGGTCGCCTTTAACGTGCACGGCTTCCGGGTGGCGGTAAACCGCGGCACCGGCGAACTGAAGATCCTGCAAAGCGTGCAGGCAGCGGACGCCGGGGTGGTGGTCAACCCGCGCCAATGCCGCGGACAGATCGAGGGCGGGATCGCCCAGGCCCTGGGTGCCACGCTGTATGAGGAAGTGGTGGTGGACGACGCCGGAAAGGTCACCACGGACATCCTGCGGCAGTACCACATCCCTACGTTTGCGGACGTGCCGCGCAGCGAGGTGTACTTCGCCGACACGAACGACAAGATGGGTCCGCTGGGGGCGAAATCCATGAGCGAAAGCCCGTTTAATCCGGTGGCTCCGGCGCTTGCCAACGCCATCCGGAACGCGACGGGAGTGCGGTTTACGTCCCTGCCCATTGCCCGTGACCGGATCTACCTGGGGCTCAAGGAAGCGGGACTGGTGCCCGGGCTGGAACAGGTTCCTGCATAGGACCACGCCGGGGGCCACATGCGGCTCCCGGGGTGGGCCCCGGGCGGGGCGGATCTGACCCCGGCTTGCATCGTTGCATATAGTCGGGGGATGGAACAGCGGATTTTAGGCAAGACCGGACGGAATGTGTCCATTGTGGGGCTCGGCACCTGGCAGCTCGGCGCGGACTGGGGCAACGTGGACCCGGCGCAGGCACAGGCGATCCTCGCGGCTTCCATGGAAGCGGGAGTCACCTTCTTTGACACCGCCGACGTCTACGGTGATGGACGCAGCGAGCAGGCCATCGGGAAGTTCCTGAAGGAGAACCCGGGCCTCGGCATTACCGTGGCCACCAAGATGGGCCGCCGGATGGAACAACAGCCCGAAAACTACACCCTGGCCAACTTCCGCCAGTGGGTGGACCGTTCCAGGAAGAACCTGGGGACGGACACGCTGGACCTGGTCCAGCTGCACTGCCCGCCCACTCCCGTCTACAGCAACAACGAGGTCTACGACGCACTGGACACCCTGGTGTCCGAGGGCGCCATCTGCAACTACGGCGTCTCCGTGGAACGCACGGACGAGGCCCTGGAAGCGATCCGCCACGAGGGAACCGCTTCCGTCCAGATCATCCTGAACGCCTTCCGGCTCAAGCCGCTGGACGAAGTCCTGCCGGCCGCCAAAGCCGCAGGCGTGGGCATCATTGCCCGTGTTCCGCTGGCATCGGGCCTGCTGTCCGGCAAATATTCCAAGGACACCACGTTCGCGGAGAACGACCACCGGAACTACAACCGCAAGGGTGAGGCCTTCGACGTCGGGGAAACCTTCTCCGGCGTGGACTACGAGCTGGGCCTGAAAGCTGTGAAGGAGTTCGAGCAGCTGGTGCCGGAGGGCGCCACCACCGCCCAGGCTGCCATCGCCTGGATTGCTGCGCAGGACGGGGTCAGCACCGTGATTCCGGGCGCCCGCAACGTGGAACAGGCCCGTGCCAACGCGGCCGCGGCTGGCGTCAGCATCGGCAAAGAGTTCGACGACGGCGTCCGCTGGATCTACGACCACTACTTCCGCGAGGCCATCCACCCGCGCTGGTAACTACAGCGTCCAAGGTGGCTGGAGTGGAGCCTGCTTCCGGCATCGCGGCATTCGTTGAGCAGCTTGCAGTGGTCGACACGGGTGCTGCGGCCAACAATTTCTTCAACCACGCAGTTCCGGAGAATGCGCTCCGGCGGCACAACCTGCAGCTCTACCTGCAGGAGATGCTGGAACGCCGGCCCAAGGTACTGCTGGTGGGGGAGGCGCCCGGCTTCAGGGGCATGCGGATCACCGGGGTGCCCTTCACCAACAGGGTCATCCTCGGAGGGGCCGCCAACAGCTTTGGGCTTTTCGGCCCTGGCAAGGGCTACGTGCTGCCGCCCGAAGCTGCGGGAGTTGCCGCGGAGCCCACCGCCACCGTGCTCTGGCAGGTCCTGGAAGAAGTGGGGTTCCTTCCACTGCTGTGGAGTGCCTTTCCCTGGCACCCGCACCAACCGGGAAATCCCTTGTCCAACCGCACGCCCCGGCCCTCCGAGACCAAGCTCGGCACGCCTTTCTGGCAGGAGCTCGCGGAACTGTTCGGCATCAGTACCATCGTGGCCGTAGGCAACGTGGCCCAGCACAGCCTGCAACGCAGCGGCCTGGACGTACCGAAGATCCGGCATCCCGCCCACGGTGGCAGGTCCGGTTTCAAACTGGGGCTGGAGCAATTGCTGGAGCGTGGGATGCCGGCCTGAGCTGATTCTCCGCGTCCGGTCTTGAATGTCGTACCCCTTTGTCATGATGGGTTTATGGGGAAGGCGGCGGTGGCGAGGGCGTTCGAGGAGATCAAGGCTGCCCTTGCTGTGCTGAATGCTGAGGTGGACGGGGCCGGTGCGGTGCCTTTTTCTGCGGCTGACCCGTTGGCTGGTTTGGCGGATGGTTGCCTGGAGATTCTGGCCGGGACCCGTGAGGTGGAGGCCGGGATCGCTGGGTTGAAGGCGAGAGCTGCCGTTGGGTATGTGGAGAGCGCCGCTGCTGTTGCGGGGCCGGATGTTCCGGTGCAGGCGCAGGAGACGGCGGTCGCGGCGGAGATCGGGTGTGTGCTGGCTCTCGGTCCGCGGGCGGCGTCGTCGTTCCTGGTCACCTCGCACGCGGTCACGGCGACGTTGCCGCGAACGTTGGAGGCGTTGCAGGCCGGGGCGATCTCCTGGAGCCACGCGGTGGTGATGGCCGATGAGACAGCGTGCCTCGATCCTGATGGGGCTGCGGCGTTGGAAGCCCATTTCCTGGACCCGGACGCCCCGGACCGAGCGCGGGGGTGCCCGGTGGGGCAGTTGCCGGCGCACCGGTTCAAGGCCAAGGCCCGTACCTGGCGGGAACGCCACCAGGCCGGGTCCATCGAAAAACGCCACGCCAAAGGCGTGGCTGAGCGGCGGGTGGAGTTCCGGCCGGACCAGGACGGGATGGCCTGGCTGTCCGCGTACCTGCCCGCGGACCAGGCCCTGGCCGGGTGGAACCGGCTCACCGTGGCCGCCCGGGGCAGGCAGGGACCCGGCGAGGGCAGGACCCTGACCCAGCTCCGGGCCGACACTTTCACCGAGGCGATCCTCACCAATGGCACCACGAACGACGCCGAAACCCGCGGCAGCAGTAGCGTCACCGAGGGCGCGGGTGCCGCCCGGGACCATGGGCAATCACCGATCCGGGCGCAGGTGCTGGTCACGGTCCCGGCGTTCTCCCTGCTGGGCCAGACCGACGAACCGGCCATGCTGGACGGGTACGGTCCCATCCCGCCGTCAATGGCCCGGCGGCTCGTCGCTGGCGGTGCTGGCTCGTTCTACCGGGTGCTGGTGGACCCTCGGGACGGGGCACCACTGGAAATCGGCCGGACAAGCTACCGGGTCACCAAAGCCATGCGGGCCTGGCTGCGGCTGCGGGACGGCAAATGCCCGTTCCCGGGCTGCAGCAACAACTCCCTGGACAACGACGCCGACCACATCCTCGCCTGGGCCAACGGCGGCACCACCGGAATCAGCAACCTGGGACAGCCCTGCCCAAAACACCACAAACTCCGCCACACCACCGCATGGAAACCCACCCCCGCCACCAAGAACGAACCACCCGGCTGGACCTCACCCACCGGCCGCCACTACCAAAGCGAACACCAGGACTGGGAACCACCACGCTGGCCGGATCGGAAGTGGCCGGACGGAAAGTGGCCGGGCAGCGTCGACCTCGTTCGCCATGGCGCGTCCCCCTGGGAGGATGCCCTTGAGCGGTTCCTGCGGGCTCACGCCTGACGGTCTCCGGGTGCTGGTGCTACTGGAGAAGGCCAAGCTGGTCCGGTGTATCCACGTCCTCGCCCGTGTCCTGGTCGCTGCAGTCAACCTCATCCACAAGGTCCGGGTGGCTCCGCAGGAAGCCACGGGCCCCGGCGTCACCCGTCACCGTTGCACACACGGCGTCGCGCAGGGAGGCGTCGATGACCAGGGGATGCCCGCGGCGGAGCCCCGCCGCACCGCCGTCGTTGGAATCACGACGGCCGTACGCGGCCGCGGTGATCCGCCCAGGGCGGTGGCAGGACAACAGGCGGTGCACTGTTTCCAGTGTCAGGCCCGGCTGGTCCACCAGCGCGACCAAGAGATGGTCTGCCGGGTCCGCGGCCTGGTTGCCGAGCAGGAAGGAACTGCCCATTCCTGATTCCCATTCCGGGTTGGTCTGCACGCGGCAGCCGTCCAGCCTGGTGGCAGCCTCAACCTGGGCCGCACCTGCACCGAGGACCACCACCACCTCCCGGCAGCCACCGTCGAGCAGTGTTCCGGCGATGGCCTCCACCAAGGGGCGTCCCCGGTACGGAAGCAGGGCCTTCGGGCCCAGCCCCAGGCGTGTGCCCGCCCCTGCGGCGAGCACCACCCCGGTGGTCATCATTCCCGCTGAACCGGTCCCGCTTCCGTCACCCATAGCTGCACCCTACGGGAGCAACGCTCAGGCGTCGCCACCCGCCCCACCGGTGGTGCCGGCGTTGACGTCCAGGAGTTTGTAGCGGTCCATGGCGTACGACGGCGCGCCCTCCTCCACGTCGCCCCTCGCCGCGAGCATCTGCAGGACTTTCACCACGATGGAGTGGGTGTCGTTCTTGAAGAAGCGGCGGGCTGCTGCGCGGGTGTCGGAGAAGCCGAAGCCGTCGGCGCCGAGGGTGGCGTATTCGTTGGGGACGAATTGCCGGATCTGGTCGGGGACGGCTTTCATGTAGTCTGTCGTTCTTGAAGAAGCGGCGGGCTGCTGCGCGGGTGTCGGAGAAGCCGAAGCCGTCGGCGCCGAGGGTGGCGTATTCGTTGGGGACGAATTGCCGGATCTGGTCGGGGACGGCTTTCATGTAGTCCGAGACGGCGACGATGGGGCCGGTGGCTCCTTCGAGTTGCTGGGTGACGAACGGGACGCGGGCGGGTTGGCCGGGGTTGAGGAAGGCTTCCTCTTCGGCGGCGAGGCCGTCGCGGCGCAGTTCGTTCCAGGAGGTCACGGACCAGACGTCGGCGGAGACGTTCCAGTCATCGGCCAGCACGCGCTGGGCTTCGATGGCCCAGGGCACGGAGACGCCGGAGGCAAGGATCTGTGCCTTCGGTCCTTCACTACTCGACGCCGACACCCGGTAGATGCCGCCCAGCACACCCTGCACATCGAGGTCCTGAGGCTCGGCCGGCTGCACGATCGGTTCGTTGTAGACGGTGAGGTAGTACATGACGTTCTTGTCGCCGTTGTGTCCCTCGGACTCTTCCCCGTACATCCGTTCCAGGCCGGAGCGGACGATGTGTCCGATTTCGTAGCCGTAGGCGGGGTCGTAGGTGAGGACGGCGGGGTTGGTGGAGGCCAGCAGGGGGGAGTGTCCGTCGGCGTGCTGGAGGCCTTCGCCGGTGAGGGTGGTCCGTCCTGCGGTGGCGCCGATGATGAAGCCGCGGGTCATCTGGTCTCCGGCGGCCCAGAAGGCGTCGCCGGTGCGCTGGAAGCCGAACATGGAGTAGAACACGTAGACCGGGACCAGGGGTACGCCGTGGGTGGCGTAGGAGGTTCCGGCGGCGGTGAAGGCTGCCACGGCGCCTGCTTCGTTGATGCCGGGGTGGATCAGCTGACCGGCGGGGGATTCCTTGTAGGCCAGGACCAGGTCCCGGTCCACCGACAGGTAGTTCTGCCCGGCGGGGCTATAGATCTTCGCCGTCGGGAAGAACGCGTCCATCCCAAACGTGCGGGACTCGTCCGGCACGATGGGCACAATCCGGTTCCCGAACTTCTTGTCGCGGAGCAAATCCTTGAGCAGGCGCACGAACGACATGGTGGTTGCGGCCATCTGCTTGCCTGAACCGCGCTTTGCCACCTCATAGGACTTCGCGTCCGGAAGATCAACCGCCTGGTGTCCGCCGCGGCGTTCGGGAACCGGCCCGCCCAATGCGCTCCGCCGTTCAAGGAGGTAGGCAATCTCGGGTGCATCGAATCCCGGGTGGTAGTAGGGAGGCCGGTACGGGTCGGCGTCGAGTTGTTCATCCGAAATCGGAATGCGCAGGTAATCCCTGAAGTCCTTAAGATCCTCAACCGTCAGTTTCTTCATTTGGTGTGTGGCATTCCTGCCTTCAAACCTGGGGCCCAGGCCGTAGCCCTTGACGGTGTGGGCGAGGATGACGGTGGGTTTGCCCTTGAATTCGGTGGCGGCCTTGTATGCGGCGTAGACCTTGCGGTAGTCGTGGCCGCCGCGTTTGAGGTTCCAGATCTGGTCATCGGTGAGGTCCGCGACGAGGTCCTTGGTCTGCGGGGTCTTGCCGAAGAAGTGTTCGCGGACGAACCCGCCGGACTCTGCCTTGTAGGTCTGGTAGTCGCCGTCGACGGTTTCGTTCATGATCTTTACCAGGGACCCGTCGGTGTCGCGGGTGAGCAGGTCATCCCACTCCCGGCCCCAGACAACCTTGATCACGTTCCAGCCCGCGCCGCGGAAGAACGCTTCGAGTTCCTGCATGATCTTGCCGTTGCCGCGCACCGGGCCGTCCAGGCGCTGGAGGTTGCAGTTGATCACGAAGTTCAGGTTGTCCAGATTCTCGTTCGCTGCCAGCTGCAGCAGGCCCCGGGACTCGGGCTCGTCCATTTCACCGTCGCCCAGGAACGCCCAGACCTGCTGGTCCGAGGTGTCTTTCAGGCCCCGGTTGTGCAGGTAGCGGTTGTTCTGGGCCTGGTAGATCGCGTTCATCGGCCCGATGCCCATGGACACGGTGGGGAATTCCCAGAACTGTGGCATCAGGCGCGGGTGCGGGTAGGAGGACAGGGCGTGGCCCTCGCGGGACTTTTCCTGCCGGAACCCGTCCAGGTCTTCCTCGGACAGGCGTCCTTCCATGAATGCCCGGGCGTACATGCCGGGGGAGGCGTGGCCCTGGAAGAAGACCTGGTCCCCGCCGCCGGGGTGGTCCTTGCCGCGGAAGAAGTGGTTGAAGCCGACCTCGTACAGGGTCGCGGCCCCGGCGTAGGTGGAGATGTGTCCGCCGACCCCGATATCGGGCCGCTGCGCCCGGTGCACCATGACCGCGGCGTTCCACCGCATGTACGCCCGGTACCGGCGCTCGAACTCCTCGTTGCCCGGGAACGCAGCTTCCTGGTCCACCGGGATCGTGTTCACGTAATCGGTGGTGGTCACCATCGGCACACCCACGCTCTGCGCGCCGGCGCGCTGCAGCAGGCTCCGCATGATGTATTGGGCACGCTCGGTGCCCTGTTCCCTGATCAACGCGTCCAGGGACTCAACCCACTCGGCAGTCTCTTCCGGATCACGATCAGGCAGCTGGTTAGTCAACCCGCTGAGGATATGGGAGGTATCTTCTCCTGCAGCCACGGGTGCCCTGTTCCCTGATCAACGCGTCCAGGGACTCAACCCACTCGGCAGTCTCTTCCGGATCACGATCAGGCAGCTGGTTAGTCAACCCGCTGAGGATATGGGAGGTATCTTCTCCTGCAGCCACGGCAGCCTCTTTTCGTCATTGAATGCGGTAGGCAATATTTTCGTATTGCGAGAAAATATTATTGCTAGATGAGATTACTGCCAGCCTGTCGGCCGGTCAACGTGATGGGTGCCACCAGCGCGGGGATTGCCGCGCGCGGCCCCGAAGGAACGCATTGTGACCAGGCTGGGCACCCTGCGGCACTTGACCCGCAGTGACCCGGGTCATACTCTTATTTCACTATTCAATATCTCGTTTCCGCAATGTGGAATAACAGAAACGACGCAGGTCGGCCTCACCACACGGAATACTCCAAAGAATTGAGACCCCTATGCAAACCCCTCCCACGGCGGGCGTTGATGCTGAGCAGGGCGTGACAGTGCCGTCAGCTCCTGCAGCACATCCCGCCGGCAGCGTTGAAGCCCTCTGCGAATCAGCCAGCGCCGCCTCGGGCACGGCCATCAGCCCTTCCCTGTACAACTCCGATCTTGCCCCCACCAAGCGCGCCGGCCGCAGCTGGACCAGCTACAGCATCTTCACCCTTTGGGCGAATGACGTGCACAGCCTGGGCAACTACGCCTTTGCCATTGGACTGTTTGCCTTGGGCCTGGGTGGGTGGCAGATCCTCATGGCGCTCGGCATTGGCGCGGCGCTGCTGTTCGGACTCCTGACGCTTTCCGGATTCATGGGCGTCAAAACCGGTGTTCCCTTTCCGGTCATGAGCCGCATCAGCTTTGGTATCAGGGGAGCGCAGATTGCCAGCCTCCTCCGCGGTGCCGTGGCTGTGGCCTGGTTCGGCATCCAGACGTACCTCGCTTCCGTGGTGTTCCGCGTGATGCTCGTAGCCATGTTTCCTGCGTTGGCAGACTTGGACAAAGACTCCATCCTGGGCCTGTCCACGCTGGGCTGGATGGCATTCGTGACCCTCTGGGTGGTCCAGTTGGTGATCGTCAGCTTCGGGATGGAAATGATCCGCAAGTACGAGGCCTTCGCCGGCCCCGTCATCCTTGCCACCATGGCCGCGATGGCCGTCTGGATCTTCGTGGAAGCAGGAGGAAGCATTGCCTGGTCCTCGGACAAGGCCTTGGAAGGGCCGGAAATGTGGCTCACTATTTTCGCCGGCGGCGCCCTGTGGGTGTCCATCTACGGCACCTTCGTCCTGAACTTCTGCGACTTCACCCGCTCCGCGGTATCCAAGAAGGCTGTAGTGCGCGGCAATTTTTGGGGCATCCCCATCAACATGCTGCTCTTCGGAGCCATTGTGGTGGTGATGGCCGGCGGCCAGTTCAAGATCAACGGCACCATCATCAAGAGCCCGTCGGACATCGTCCAGACCATCCCCAACACGCTGTTCCTGGTCCTGGCCTGCCTTGCCCTGCTGATCCTGACCATCGCTGTGAACCTGATGGCCAACTTCGTAGCCCCCGTCTATGCGCTGACCAACCTGTTCCCCAAGCGGCTCAACTTCCGCAAGGCGGCGATGGTCTCGGCCACGATCGGCCTTCTCATCCTGCCCTGGAACCTCTACAACAACCCACTGGTCATTGTGTACTTCCTCGGCGGCCTCGGTGCGCTGCTCGGCCCGCTGTTCGGCGTCGTCATGGCTGACTACTGGCTGATCCGGCGTGGCATGGTCAATGTGCCGGAACTGTATACGGCGTCCCCGGACGGGGCGTACTTCTACAAAAAGGGCGTCAACCCCAGGGCGATCATCGCCATGGTTCCCGCTGCCGTCCTGGCCCTCCTCATCGCCTTCGTTCCGGGGCTGGCCGCCGCGGCGCCGTTCGCCTGGTTCTTTGCCGCCGGTATCGCCGCGGCGCTCTACCTCTTTATCGCCGACCGCAACCAAAGACTCGTGGACCACGACGGCGAGGCCATCGCCGTCGCCAGCACCCACTGAGCCGCAGGACAAAGGACCTTCCCATGCGCATACTCGTCGCAAACGTCAACACCACCTCGTCGATGACCGACTCGATTGCGTCCTCTGCACGCAGCGTGGCCGCAGCCGGGACGGAAATCGTCGGCATCACCCCGAGGTTTGGCGCGGACTCCTGCGAGGGAAACTTCGAAAGCTACCTGGCTGCCATCGCTGTCATGGATGCCGTCACGTCCTACCCGGAACCGTTCGACGCCGTTATCCAGGCCGGCTATGGCGAACACGGCCGCGAAGGGCTGCAGGAGCTCCTGGACGTGCCGGTGGTGGACATCACGGAGGCCGCCGCCAGCACGGCCATGTTCCTGGGCCACAAATACTCCGTGGTCACCACCCTGGACCGCACGGTTCCCCTCATTGAGGACCGGCTGAAGCTGGCCGGGCTGGACGCCAGGTGCGCCTCAGTCCGGGCCAGCGGCATGGCCGTGCTGGAGCTTGAGGAGGAGCCGGACCGCGCCGTGGAAGCCATCATCAACCAGGCCATGCTGGCGGTCACCCAGGACAAGGCCGAGGTCATTGTCCTGGGCTGCGGCGGCATGGCCGGGTTGGACGAACAGATCAGGCAGCGGGCCGGCGTTCCCGTGGTGGACGGTGTGGCCGCCGCGGTGACCATCGCTGAATCGCTGGTCAGGATGCGCCTGTCCACCTCCAAGGTGCGGACCTTTGCTGCCCCAAGGCCCAAGACCGTCATAGGCTGGCCACTGAACACGCCGGCCGTGCCGGCACAGCTCTGAGCCAGGAGAACACCGTGAGCACCCCCCAGCAGGTCCGAAGAGTAGCCGTCGTCACCGGGGCCGGATCCGGCATCGGCAGGGAGGTTGCCCGGCAAATGCTGGCCGACGGCTACCGCGTGGCACTTGCCGGCCGCAGGGAGGCGCAGCTGAAGGAAACCGCGGATGGCAGCCCGGACGCGCTGGTGGTGCCGTGCGACGTCACCCGGCCCGACGACGTCGAACGGCTTTTCGAGGCGGCCAGGCAACAGTGGGGACGGGTGGACGTGCTGTTCAACAACGCCGGCGTCTTTGGCCCGGCGGCCGGTGTGGACGAAATCAGCCTGGCGGACTGGAACGCAACGCTGGCCGTGAACCTCACCGGATCCCTGCTGTGTGCCGCCGCAGCCGTCCGGGCCATGAAGGCGCAGGAGCCGCAGGGCGGGCGGATCATCAATAACGGCTCCATCTCCGCGCATTCGCCGCGCCCCAGGACTGTGGCCTACACCGTCACCAAGCACGCCATGACCGGCCTGACCAAGAGCATTGAACTGGACGGCCGCGGCTACGGCATCACCTGCGGGCAGATCGACATCGGCAACACGGCCACGGAGATCATGGACACCATCGGCGTCGGCTCCGGGGCGCTGCAGGCGGACGGCAGCCGCAAGGTGGAACCCATGTTCCCGGTGGCGGACGCGGCGCGCGCGGTGCTGATGATGGCCAACATGCCCGCCTCGGCCAGCGTGGGCTCGCTAGTGGTCACCGCCGCGGGCATGCCCTTTATCGGACGCGGGTAGCCACCCCGGGCAGTGCTGCGGGGCCGGCCATAAAGAAGGCCCTAGGACCAGGCCATGACCGCAAACAGGGGACTGGCCCTTTTCCGCTTCTGGTTCGCACTGCTGGGCTTCGTGGCGGTGCTGTTCCAGTTCCTGCACCTGGTCCAGAACGTGCCCGGGGCCAAAGCCGGAAACTACTTCAGCTACTTCACCATCGAGTCCAACATCATCGCCTTCGTGACCCTGGCGACCGCGGGCTGGTACGCCTGGAAAGGCAGCAGCCCGCGGTGGCTCGAACTGCTCCGCGGCGCCGCCACCGTCTACATGACCATTACCGGGATCACGTACAGCCTGCTGCTCAGTGACGTGGACGTGAACACACCGATCCCGTGGATCAACGTAGTGCTGCACTACACCATCCCCACCGTTATGGTCATCGACTGGCTGGTGGACCTGCCCCGGACCCGGATCCCGGTCCGGACCTCCCTGGTGTGGCTCTCGTTTCCGGTCCTCTACCTTGCCTACAGCCTGGTCAGGGGCCCCATCGTGGACTGGTACCCGTACCCATTCCTTGATCCGAGGGCTGCCGGCTACGGCACGGTGGCCGTGATGTCGGTCCTGATCGCGCTCGGCGCTTTTGCCTTTGCCGTGGTGGCGGCGCTGTCCACCCGGCTGCAGAACCGGGTCCCGCATGCAGCGGCGCGCCCGGCCGAGGTGGATCCGGCTGCCCGTTCCATCTGACCCGCGGGTGGGGCCAGGTTAGAGGGGGAGCAGGGCCGAGAGGTCCGCGCGCAGGCCGGACGCCGCCACTTTGTGGGCAGCGACCGCGTCCGCCCACGCCATCCGGCCGGTGACCATGGCAAGCCAGGTGGCGGCGTCGCACTCAATGACGTTGGGCGGGGTCCCGCGCGTATGCCGTGGGCCTTCCACGCACTGGGTGACGCCAAACGGTGGCACCCGCACTTCGACCGAATTGCCCGGCGCCCGCGCCGTCAACTCCTCCAGGGAGTACCGCACGGCAGTGGCCAGGACGGTCCGAGGCAGGGGAGTGCCCGACGGCGGCTGCGCAGCTTCCAGCCATGCCTTCAGCGCTGCCTTGCCTTCCTGGACGTCAATACGACGGCGGGCTACGGCCATGCTCTCAGTCTTCCTTTCGCGTCGGGTGGAGACGGGTGTCAATCCAGGAGTGCCGAAACCGCCGGCCCCAACCGGATCTTGCCGACCGGCCGGCCGCCGCCCAGCACGGGTTCCACCACCTTCTCCAAGGCGCTGGCAACCCCCGGGATCTCGACCGCGCCGGCAGCGGCAAGCAAGGTCAGGGCCACCAGCGAGGTTGCCCGGATGTTCCCGTCCAGGATTTTCACGGCGACCGAGACCCCCTGGGGCGTGGCCATTGCGAGCACACCCTCGGCCCCGATCTTGGCGATGATCTCCAGCTCGTCCATGACCACGGTGTTGGCTTCGCCGCGGCCCTGGACGGCCCACGGATAATCGAGCATCGACGTGGCGATCGTTGCGGCCCTGGCGCTGTAGCTGTGGTCGCCCGGGGCCTTGGCGAGCTGTGAGTATGCCTGGGCCAGGCCCTTGAGGGAAACGGCCGCCACGGGGGCGCCGCAGCCGTCAATCCCAAGATGGGCGATCTTCCCGCCGGTGTACTCCTCGATGACGCTGCGGACCCGCTGCTGCAGGGGGTGGTTGGGCTCCAGGTAGCTGTGGGTATCCCACCCGTTCTCCGTGCAGGCCCAAAGGAAAGCGGCGTGCTTTCCGGAACAGTTGTAGGCCAGCCGCGACTTCCCCTTCTCGGAGCGCACCAGCCAGTTCCGGGCCGTTTCGTCCTGAGGCCACGCTTCCGGGCATTGAAGCTGGTCTTCGCGGACACCGGCCGCCTTGAGCATTCCAGCCACGACGTCCATGTGGTCCAAGGATCCTGTGTGGCTTCCGCATGCGATGGCAACCTGGGCGCCACGCAGCGGAACGCCGGACTGCATGGATGCCAGCGCCTGGAACGGTTTCAGGGCGGACCGGGCGTAGATGGGCGTATTGATGTCGCCCAGCTCGGTCACCACCGCGCCGTCGGCGGACAGGAGGACGGCGGAGCCGATGTGCCGCGACTCCACGAAGCCGCTGCGTTCAATCACAGCCAGTTCGACGGCGGAGTCCACGGTAAAGGTTGCGTGCGGATTGTGCGGCATACGGCCAGTCTATGGGCCAGCCCCTGCTGAGCCGTGGTCATCTACGCGGGAGTGGCCATCTACTGAACCGTGACCTTCTGCTGAACCGTGGCTACTGAACCGTGACCATTACCGACTGCCAGCCGGAGGCGCCATCGGGAACCGGATCGGCACGCTTGTCCGTCTGGACCTCCCCGGTGCCGTCGGTGGCGCGGACCTTGATGTAGTGCGGGCCCGGCGTGGCATCCCACTCGTAGGACCACTGGCGCCAGGTGACGGTGGAAGCCTCGGTGGAAAGCGTGGCTTCCGCCCAGTCACCGTTGTCGATCTGGATTTCCACCTTGGCGATGCCGCGCGTCTGGGCCCAGGCGGTACCACCCACGGCCACCTTCCCGGCAGGCACTTTGGCGAAGGACTTGGGCACATCCACGCGGGCCATGGTCTTGATGGGACCCCGCTCGGACCAGCCACGCTCGGTCCAGTAGGCCTTGTTGTCCGCGAAACGGGTGACCTCCAGGTCCACCACCCACTTGGTGGCGGAGACGAAGCCGTAGAGCCCGGGAACCACCATCCGCACCGGGTAGCCGTGCTCCAGCGGCAGCGGTTCGCCGTTCATGCCGATAGCCAGCATGGCGTCCCTGTCATCCTGCAGGACCTCCAGGGGAGTGGAGGCGCTGAAACCGTCGATGGATTTTGACAGCACCATGTCCGCACCGTCCTTGGGCTTGGCGCGGGCAAGGACCTCGCGGATGGGAAGTCCCAGCCATTTGGCGTTGCCGGCGAGGTTGCCGCCCACCGGGTTGGACACGCAGGTGAGGGTCACATGGGATTCGATCAGCTGTGCGTCCAGCAGGTCCTTAAAGGTGAGCGTGATCTCCTGCTCCACGAGGCCGTGCACGCGCAGTTGCCAGTCATCAATGTTGATTTCCGGGACGCTCAGGGCCGTATCGATGCGGTAAAAGTCGTTGTTGGGTGTCAGCCACGGGGTGACGCCCGGGACCGGGGACTGGACGCCGGCCGGTACGGGGGACGCCGCCTTTGCCGGCGCCGGCAGCGTGAGCGCTTCGCGTGCCTTGGCGACGTTGCTGCGGGCCGCACCCAGGAGCCTCCCGCCGGTGGCGGCAATGCCGGCGGCCACCGCGGTAACCCCGGCAGTGGCAAAGAAGCGCCGGCGGTTGGTGCCCGCACCCTGCTGCGGGGCGTCGTCGTCGTCCGCCTGGTCCGCCGGCGCTTCAGGCCACGTCTTCAGCCCCCACAGCGGCACCATGAGCCGGCGCAGGACCGCCAGGCCGGCAACAGTTCCCAGAATGGACGGGATGGCGTCCGCGCCGCTGACGCCGGAGCGGGTCACCACGCAGGCCACGATCACGGCCCCCATGAACAGGACCCCCAGGACTCCCAGCGCCCACTTCCGGTAGGCCACCACGCCCAGGATGCAGGCCAGCACAGCGATGGTCAGGCCCATGCCCACGAACAGGGCGGCCTTGTCATTCGTCCCAAAGGTGGCGATCGCAAAGTCCTTCATCCACGGCGGGGTGAAGTCGATGAACGTCGAGCCCAAGGCAAACAGGGGCGTTGCCCGGGCGGTGAAGAACGCGCCGATCAGCTCCGCAACGGCAAGTACGACGGCGGCCGCCACCACGCCTGCCAGTGCGGCCAGGGGGGCGGGGCCCGTAATCCGGTTTCGAAGCTTTGTCATGTGTATGGTTCGGAGCGGCGGGCGGCACGGATTGACCGGGCGGGCAAGGACACAGCTTAGGAGCGGAAAGGGTGCACAAAGTACCCTTGGACACTGTGAAGGTACTCGTCATTGGCCCCGGAGGCCGCGAACACGCCATTGTCCGCTCCCTGCTTGCCGACCCCAACGTGTCCGAAGTCCACGCGGCGCCCGGCAATGCCGGGATCAGCAAGCTGGTCCCCACATACAACATCAACGGCAACGATCCCGATGCGGTTGCGGAACTGGCCACCCGGCTCGCCGTGGACCTGGTGGTGGTGGGCCCCGAGGCTCCACTGGCCGCGGGTGTCTCCGACGCCGTTCGTGAAGCCGGTATCCCCGTCTTCGGACCCAGCAAGGCCGCCGCCCAGCTGGAGGCCTCCAAGGCCTTCGCCAAAGAGGTCATGGCGGAGGCCGGCGTCCCCACTGCCATGGCCCTTGTAGCAACCAACGCCGAGGAAGCAGCGTCCGCCCTGGACACCTTTGGGGCCCCGTACGTGGTGAAGGACGACGGCCTGGCTGCCGGCAAGGGCGTAGTGGTCACCAGGAACCGTGACGAAGCCCTGGCCCACGCCCAGTCCTGCTTCGACGCCGGCGGCTCCGTGGTCATCGAGGAATTCCTGGACGGCCCCGAGGTTTCCCTCTTTGTCCTCTGCGACGGCCAGAACACCGTGGCGCTCTCGCCCGCCCAGGATTTCAAGCGAATCTTCGACAACGATGAAGGGCCCAACACCGGCGGCATGGGTGCCTATACCCCGCTCGAGTGGGCGCCCGAGGGCCTGGTGCAGGAAGTCCTCGAACGGGTAGCCCAGCCCACGGTCAACGAAATGGCCCGCCGCGGAACCCCCTTCGTTGGCGTCCTGTTCGTCGGCCTGGCCCTCACCTCCCGTGGTACCCGCGTCATCGAATTCAACGTCCGCTTCGGCGACCCCGAGACGCAGGCGGTCCTCGCCCGGCTCAAGACCCCCCTCGGTGCGCTGCTGATGGCGGCGGCCAAGGGCGAACTGGACAAGGCAGAAGAGCTGCGGTGGGCCAAGGAAACCGCCGTCGCCGTCGTCATTGCCTCCGAGAACTACCCGGACAAGCCCCGCACGGGCGACCGCATCCGCGGGCTCAAGAAGGTGGAGGCCCTGGACGGCGTGCATGTCATCCACGCCGGAACCGCCCTGGACGGGGACGGCAAGGTGGTTTCGGCCGGCGGCCGCGTCCTGGCGGTCGTCGCCCTGGGCAGCGACCTGGTGGAGGCGCGCGAACGGGCGTACGACGGCGTGGAGCTGGTTCAGCTGGAAGGCTCGCAGTTCCGCAGCGACATCGCCCGCAAGGCCGCCCGCGGCGAAATCAAGGTGCCCTACGGCGCCACGGGCTCCATGCCCATCGTGAAAGCAAAGGCCTGACATGACTACTCCCGAGAACCGCGGCTACGCCACTGACACCCTGGACCTGCCCGGCTGGAAGCACATCTATTCCGGCAAGGTCCGCGACCTCTACGAGCCCGCCGACGAAGCCGTCCTTCAGCGGTTTGGGCAGGACTGCGTGCTGGTGGTGGCCAGCGACCGCATCAGCGCCTACGACCACGTGCTGTCCAGCGAAATCCCCGACAAGGGACGCATCCTCACCCAGCTCAGCCTCTGGTGGTTCGACCAGCTGGGCGTTGAACACCACGTGCTCGGCTCCACCGTTGAGGACGGTGTTCCGGCCGAGGTCGAAGGCCGGGCCATGATTTGCAAGAAGCTGGACATGTTCCCGGTGGAGTGCATCGCCCGCGGCTACCTCACCGGTTCCGGTCTTGTGGAATACAAGGCGTCCGGAACGGTGTGCAACATCCCGTTGCCGGAGGGGCTGGTGGACGGATCCCGGCTGGAGCATGCGATCTTCACCCCGTCGGCCAAGGCACTGATCGGCGAGCACGACGAGAACATCACCTACGACGCCGTGGTGGCCCTGGTGGGGGACGACATCGCCGGCCGCCTCAGCGAGCTGACCCTGAAGATCTACACGACGGCGGAAAAGATCGCCCGGGAGCGCGGCATCATCCTGGCGGACACCAAGGCGGAATTCGGGTATGACGCCGTCTCGGGCTCGATCACCCTGGGTGACGAGGTGCTGACCCCAGATTCCTCGCGCTTCTGGGACGCAGCTACCTACAAGCCGGGACAGGCCCAGCCGTCCTACGACAAGCAGTACGTGCGTGACTGGCTGACCTCGGCCGAATCCGGCTGGGACAAGTCATCCGACACCCCGCCACCGGCCCTTCCGGCAGACGTGGTTGACCGTACCCGCAGCCGGTACGTCGAAGCGTACGAGAAGATCACCGGAAAGACCTTTTCCTAGGACGTAACCAAAAGCCAGGTGAGCCCGCCGTCCGCGGGCTTGCCTGGCTTTTGGGTTAGTCAGTGTTTCGGTTGACTGGCTTTCTGGCTTGCGGGCCCTGTGGTCAGCTGGCTTTTGAGGACGCGGCCGCGCGTTTCTGCGCCAGCTTGATTTCAAGGATGGCGTCCAGCGCCTGCTGCACCCGGTCCTGCGCACCGGCTGTAGCGAAGGCCTTCCGGGCTTCTTCCAGATGCACGAGTGCCTCATCGAGTTCTCCGGATGCTTTGAGTGACTTGCCCAGGAGGAGCGAAACTTCACCCGCGGTGTGTTTGGCGAGCTCTGCACGCTCCGCGTGGATTTCGCGGAGTTTTTCGACGGCGGCGACAATGTCCCCCGTCAAATAGAGCCATCGTGCGCGGATGAAGGCGACTTCGAGCTCGTCGCTCTTGGTGCCGCTGACAATGGAGAACGCCAGCTCGGCGCGCTCGATCGCAGCCAGCGTTTCCGGCTCGACGATGCCTGAGGAAAGCCTGACTGCCGCAGACGCCTTGTTGAACCGCGCCCACAACTCGATGTCATTGGCGGGGGAGAGCAGGCGGGCCGCCCGCTCGTGGTGCTTCACGCCCTCGGTGTAGTCGTGGCGCATGAACGCCACATTGCCGACCACCCAAGCGACTTCTCCGGCCAGTTGCGTCATCGCGTCTTCATCGACTTGTCCAAGCAGATCCTGACAGTACTTCCAGGCATCGTCGAGGCGGCCACTTTCGGCCAAGGCACCAATCAGTGCCCTGTATGCGCCGACAGTGATTATTGAGCCCTTGGACAATTGCTGCGCGACCGCTACGGCATCAGTGGCGAGATCGACGGCTGTTGTCAGCTGGCCCTGGCGCTGGTACACCACAGCCAGCATTTGGCGGGCACGCGCCCCCAGCCCCGCGGACTCCCGTGCCATCGGGTGTTCCAGAAGCCTCTCGGTCAACTGCCGGCACTCGAGCAGATCTCCATGTTTCAGCAGGCACTCCGCCTGCATGTAGCTCATGTTCCACCAGGCGCTCGTGTTCCTGCCTTCGAGTGCTATTTGGGCGGCGGAGGCAGCATGACTGGCCGCCAAGGGGTAGTCCCTGAGGTCCCAGGCCTGGCGGGCATACAGGCCCGCGAGAACATATTCAGCGTCGCTGACGGAGATGGGTTGGCTCCACGCTTCCAGGGCCTTCGGCGCCAATTCGAGCCTTCGGGCTAATTCCTCAATGACCTCGGCCGTTGGCTCACGACGCCCGGTTTCGAGTAGGGAGATGTAGCTGGGTGAATAAAGGTCTTTGCCCAGCTCAGCCTGGGTCATGCCCCGCTCGAGCCGCTCCGCCCTGAGCTTTTCCCCGAATCCATTGCCCACGGGACTCCTCCTCTTCCGGACTTCGTGCACGGGGGCTTGACAGCCCCTGTGGAAAACATTTTACAATGTGTGTCAACAAGGACAGTGCTGGCTTTGTAACGAATCCGACTCGTATTGAGGAACTTATATGTTGAAGAAGATTGCAGCGGCAGCCGTTCTGGCTGGTGCCTTGGCATTTTCGGCGGCCGCCCCGGCCGTTCTGGCGGCAGGTTCCCTTGCCGACTCCGAGCATGTAGCTGTAGCCACCGGCAACTGGCCTGATCCTGTTTCCGGCAAGGTGAAGAAAGACAAGAAGAGCACCACCACCACCGACACAAGCTACGTCACCTACACCGGCAACTGGCCTGACCCCGTCTAAATAGCTTCCTCACAAAAGGAGGCGAAGGCGGCCCCGGAGCGACAGCTCCGGGGCCGTTCCTTTTAACTGCCGGTGACACTCGCTGGGGGATTTGCCGTAACCACATCGAGATACAAAAAAGAGGGCCTCCGCAAGGAGACCCTCTTTTCGTTATGGTCGGGATGACAGGATTTGAACCTGCGACCTCTTCGTCCCGAACGAAGCGCGCTACCAAGCTGCGCTACATCCCGATCCGCTGCAAAAGCAACTTTACAAGGATAGCCGATCGAGGGTCCCGATGCGAAATCCGGACGCCGGGCACCCGCGGGAACCCTAAACCAGCGAATCCTTCCACGCCCCGTGCAGGTCAGCGAACCGGCCGCCCCCGCCAATGAGTTCTTCGGGCGTACCGTCCTCCACGATCCTGCCGTCGTGGACCACCAGGACCCGGTCCGCCGTCTCAACTGTGGAAAGGCGGTGGGCGATGATGAGCGCAGTCCTCCGCGCTGCTTCCGTGCCGGCAAGCAGCCTGGCCAGTCCGGCCTGCACCAGGCGTTCGGAGGGGATGTCCAGCGAGGAGGTGGCTTCATCCAGGATCAGCACCGCCGGCCGCGCCAGGAAGGCCCTGGCAAAGCTGATCAGCTGGCGCTGGCCGGAGGAGACCCTGCCGCCGCGCTTGTTGACGTCCGTGTCGTAGCCTTCCGGAAGTTCCAGGATGAACTCGTGTGCTCCCACTGCCTTGGCAGCCTCTTCGATTTCACCGCGTGACGCCTCCGGCCTGCCCAAAGCGATGTTGTCCGCCACGGAGCCGCTGAAGAGGAACGCTTCCTGGGTGACCATGACGATGTTCCGGCGGAGGTCGGACGTGGCCAGGTCCCGGAGATCCACACCATCCAGGGTGAGCGTGCCGGAGGTGACGTCATAGAACCGGGCGATGAGTTTGGCGAGGGTCGATTTCCCGGCACCCGTCTGGCCCACCAGCGCCACGGTCTGCCCGGCGGGGATGTGCAGGTCCAGGGTGGGCACCACCACGGGGCCGTCGCCGTAGCGGAACTCGACGTCGTTGAAGTCGATACGCCCGGTGGCGCTGGGCAGGGCAACCGGGTTTTTGGGCGGCCGGACCGTTGGCACCTCTTCGAGGAGTCCGGAGACCTTCTCCAGGGCTGCCTGCGCGCTCTGGAACGAGTTGTAGAACATGGCCATCTGGTCTACGGGCTGGAAGAACCGCTTGGTGGACAGGATGAGGGCCAGGAGCACGCCCACGGCAAGGCCGCCGTCCAGCACGCGGAACCCGCCGAAGAGCAGGACGACGGCGACGCAGACGTTGCCGATCAGCACCAGGCCGGGCTGGAAGATGCCGTTGAGGTTGATGGAGCGGACGGTCACCAGCCGGTAGTCCTCTGCCAGTTTCCCGTAGCGCTCCGAGTTCTCCTTCTCCTTGCGGAAGGCCTTCACGGCGCGGATGCCGGTCATGGTTTCCACGAAATGCACGATCAGCCGGGCGGAGACCACGCGTGATTCGCGGAAGGCGATCTGCGAGTGCTTCTGGTACCAGCGCGACAGGAAGAACATGGGCACGCCGGCGGCCAGCACCAGCAGCCCGCTCCGCCAGTCCAGCGCAAAGATGGTGGCGGCGGTGAAGGCCATGAACAATATTCCGGAGGCCAGCGAGCTGACGCCCGAGTCAAGGAGCTCCCGCAGCGCCTCCAGGTCAGAGGTCTGGCGTGCGATGATGCGGCCGGAGGTGTACTTTTCGTGGAACTCCAGGCTGAGCCGCTGGGTGTGGCGGAACACGCGGACCCGGAGGTCCAGCAGCATGGCCTGGCTGAGCCGCGCGGTGGAGGTGACGTACAGGGCGGTGAGTCCCGCCGTCGCGACCGCTGCCAGCAGGTAAGCGACTCCGGTGAACACCAGGGGAAGGTTGTTGCCGGCCTGGAGGGCGGGGAGGGCATGGTCGATGCCGAAGGCGATCAGGGCAGGACCCGCCACCCGCGCGGCCTGGGAAAGCACCACCATGGCAATCGTCAGCCAGAACCGTACCCGCACGGGACGGATGAGCGACCCCAGCAAGGCGAGCGACCGGCGTCGTACTGCCCGGCTCTCCGCCTTGGTGAGGTGGGCGTTGTCTTCGTTGGCTGTGCCGAACGATGCGGTTGTCATCGGGTCACTTCCTCAGCCTGGTCCTCAAGTGCCGACAGTTCGGTGTCCAGGTCCCGCGGCTCCCGGTCCAGGCTGGCGATGACGTAGCGGTAGTGCTGGTTGCGGCCCAGCAGTTCGGTGTGCGTTCCCACCGCGGCGATGCGCCCGTTTTCCAGCAGCGCCACACGGTCAGCGAGGGCCACCGTGGACGGCCGGTGGGCCACGATGAGGGTGGTGGTGTCCGCCAAAACCTCCCGGAGGCGTGCCTCGACCAGTTCCTCAGTGTGGACATCCAGGGCGGACAGGGGATCATCCAGCACCAGGACGCGCGGACGGGCGGCGATGGCCCGGGCCAGGGCGATGCGCTGCCGCTGGCCGCCGGACAGGCTCAGGCCCTCCTCGCCGATCAGGGTGTCCACGCCCTGGGGCAGGGAGTAGGCGAAGTGGGCCTGCGCCACGTCGAGGGCCTCGTCCAGGACCTCCTCGGAGCGGACGGGCGCACCGAGCAGGACGTTGTCCCGCACCGAGTTGGAGAAGAGCGTGGTGTCCTCGAACGCCACGCCCACAATCCTGCGCAGTTCCTCCACCTCGAAGTCCCTGATGTCCACGCCGTCGATGCTGATGGCCCCGCTGGTGACGTCGTACAGGCGCGGCACCAGCTGGATCAGCGCACTTTTGCCACTGCCCGTGATGCCAACCAGGGCCATGGTTTCCCCGGGCCTGACGTCGAGGTTGATGTCCTTGAGGATCGGCTTGTCCGGGGCATCCTCGAAAGCGAAGGTGGCGTTGGTGAACTGAAGCGCACCGGCCAGTTCCCCTGGCCGCCGGGGCTCCGCGGGGCTGGTGATGGTGTTCCGGGTGTCCATCACTTCGTAGTGTCGGTCGACGGCGGTCTTGGCGGTAAGTGCCATGGCCAGCAGCATGCCGGAGAACTCCACGGGGGAGGCGATGACTGCCGCAGTGGCGAAGAACGCCACCAGGGAGCCGATGCTCAATTCGCCGCTGGCGCACAGCATGACACCTACCACCAGGCCGGCACCCAGCGCCAGCTCGGGAAGCAAGGTGACCACCAGGGTGAACGTTGCCTGGTGGCGTGCCTTCTCAATCTCTGTCTGCCGCAGTTCCTCAGCCTGCTCGTTAAAGTTTTCCAGGGCTTCGCGGCTCCGCCCAAACGCCTTGAGCACGCGGATGCCGTGGACGGATTCCTCCACCGTGGTGGCAAGGTCGCCGGCCTGGTCCTGGCTGCGCCTGGCAACCTTGCTGAACCGGGTGCGGAACCGGAAGCTGTTGATGATGATGGGAACGGCGGCGGCAAGGAAGATCAGGGCCAGCTGCCAGCTCATTGCGAACATGGCCACGATGCCGATGACCACGGTAAGGGTGGTGACCACCAGCATGATGGCACCGAAGGCCATCCACCGCCGGAGGAAGTTCAGGTCGGTCATGGCCCGGGACAGCAGCTGCCCGGAGCCCCAGCGGTCGTGGAAGGAGACGGTCAGTTCCTGGAGATGGTCATAGAGCGACACCCGCATCCGCGTTTCCACGGTGGTGGCGGGGTTGATCACGAACTGCCGGCGCAGGGCCACCAGTCCCGCCTCGGCGACGCCCAGCACCAGGATGACGCCTGCAGAGGTCCAGACTGCCTCCGCCGAACCCCCGGGCTGCAGGGCAGTGTTGACCAGGACCCGCAGCACCTGGGGGATGGTCAAGGCCACCACGCTGGCCAGGAGTGCGCAGAGGAGGCCGAGCAAAAGCCTGGGGATAATCGGCCGGACGTGCGGATAAAGACGGCTGATGGATCGGAAAAAGGGAGTCTGCTTGGCCATGCCCGCTTCTCAAGCTCTAAAACGAATGTAGTTTCCTCTAGCAACAACCCTAAGCCATGGAGTGAGACGATTCACAGGGATGCCGCGGCCCGCTGGCGGCTTCCCCAGTTATTGCACTCTGTAATGCGAAGGTCAGCTGGGGGAGGTCAGGGTCAGCAGGACGGCTTCCGGCTTGCAGGCAATCCTGACGGGGGCGAAACGTGAGGTGCCGATCCCGCCCGAGACGTTGACCGGCGTCGTGCTTCCGTTGCTTGACCAGTCGTTGAGGCCCTTGGCGCGCCAGGTGGGAATGTCGCAGTTGGCGATGATGGCGCCGTAACCGGGGATGCACAGCTGGCCGCCGTGCGTGTGGCCGGCCAGCAGCAGGTCTGCGCCGTCTTCCGTAAAGTGGTCCAGCACCCGCTGGTACGGCGCATGGATGACCGCAATCCGGAGGTGGTCATTCGAATCCTGGTTGACCGTTCCCCGAGGCCAGCCGGCATACCTTTCCCGCTTCAGGTGCGGATCATCGACGCCGGAGAAATCGAAGCGCATGCCGTTGAGGACAACCGACTGGTGGCGGTTGGTCAGGTCCACCCAGCCACTCATGCCGAACCCCGAACGCAGGCGCGGCCAGTCCAGGGCAACCGGCTTGGGCTTCACCTTGGACGGTCCCAGCAGGTAGGACGCGGGATTCTTCGGGCTGGGTGCGAAGTAGTCGTTGGAACCCGGGACGAAGACGCCGGGGAACCGCAGCAGCGGCTTCAGGGCATCCAGCAGCGGGTCCACAGCCTTGACGTGGCTGAGGTTGTCGCCTGTATTCACCACCAGGTCCGGCCGGAGGTCGGCCAGGGAACCAAGCCAGTCAGCCTTCTTCTTCTGCCCGGGCACGAAGTGGATGTCGCTCAGGTGCAGGATCCGGAAAGGAGCCCTGCCGGGCGGGAGGATGGCCAGGGTTTCCTCGCGGAGGACGAACTGGTTCTTCTCCCACAGGCCATACCCGAAAGCGGCCATTCCAGCCGCTGCCCCGGCTCCGGCAGTGACGGCAAAGCCGCGCCCGATTGAACGGGCGCGGCTTGCCAGGCTATCGATATTCATGCGTGTTTAGCCGTTTCCCTTGCCGTTGCCGTTGCCGTTGTTGCTGGGGGCAGGTACCGGCGCCTGGGTGGCGGGAGCCTGGGGTGCCTGCGTTGAGGGGGCCGGGGCCTGGGTGGCC
>NZ_LR733289.1:870021-956581 GCF_902506025.1 Arthrobacter sp. 8AJ
GTGTTGCGGGTGGTGCCGTTGATCATGTTGCTCGGGGGCGCGGGGAACGGGTTGGTCCCGTACGCCGGAGCGATCTTGGTCATGAAGTTGGAGAACATCGGCCCGGCGATCATGTAACCGTCGATGCCCGGGTAGAACTTGCCGTTGACGGTGATGTTCTGTCCCGCGCGGCTCTGACCGCCCAGGGGGTCACCGAACCAGGCGGCAGTGGCCAGGCCGGTGGTGTGGCCGACAACCCAGGTGGAACCGTTGTTGTTGGAGGTACCGGTCTTGGCGCCGATGGGGAAGCTGGTCTTGGTCGAAAGGCGCGGCCGGATCAGGGAGCCGGAGCCCTGGTTCATGACTTCCTGCAGCGCGTAGTTCACGCCGCGGGCAACCTCGGGCTTGATGGCATCGCGGCAGCTGCTGGACTGCGCCGGGAGCTGCTTGCCGGTGGCGTCCACAACCGAGGTGATGGCGATGGGTTCGCAGTACTTGCCGTCATTCGCAAACGTGGCGAATGCACTGGCCATGGTGAGCGGTGACGTCTGGGTGGAACCGAGCAGGTTGCCCAAGGTCATCATGTCCACCTTGGGGTGCGGTTCGCTGCCGTCTGCCGAGGGCAGTCCGCTGTGCAGGCCCACGGCGTCGACGATCTTCTGGATGCCGCAGAAGTCCAGCTGCGCTGCCGACGCGAACGTCACGGTGTTGATGGAGTTGTAGAGGCCCTCAAGGACGGTGAGCGGGCGGTACCACTGCGGCTCAGCGTTCTGGAGGTCGTCCGCAGCGCCCAAGGACTTCTGCGCCGTGTTGTACGCGCCGTTGACCTTGCCGCAGGTGTTCTTCCACGGGTAGTTGAGCGGATAGACGCGCTGGGCTGCGTTGACCACCGTGTTCATGGTCTTCCCCTCATTGAGCCACTCGGCGAAGGTGAAGGGCTTCATGGTGGATCCGGGCTGGAAACCGCCCACGCCGTTGAGGTCGTTGCCGTCCTTGTCCAGCTTGTCCACATTGAAGTTCAACTGGGAATCAAAGCCCTGGCCGGGCAGGAACGTGGTGTTCTGGGCCATCGAGACGATCTTGCCTGTACCCGGCTGCACAGACACCATCGAGGAGCCCCACTTATCGGGGTTGGCCCCGGTGGCGGCGTTGACCTGTTCCTGGGCCGTGGCCTGGGCGTTGGGGTCAAGGGTGGTGGTGATGGTCAGGCCGCCGCCGTAGATCAGGCGCTGGCGTTCCTTGACGTCCGCTCCGTAGGCCGGGTTGTTCTCCAGCAGGTGCAGGATGTAGTCGCAGAAGTACGGGGCGGAAGCGGCGTAGGCGCAGCCCTGCTTCGGCTGGGTCACCTTGGGCTCCACCGGCGTGGCCACGGCGGCCTGGTACTCCTCCGCGGTGATCTTGTTCTGGTCCTTCATCAGGCCCAGCACCAGGTCACGGCGCTGCTTGGACTTCTCCGGGTTTGTGATCGGATCGAACGCGGACGGGCTGTTTACCAGGCCTGCCAGGAGCGCCGCCTGCGGCAGGGTCAGGTCCTTGGCGGTGGTGCTGAAGAAGTAGTGGGACGCCGCTTCAATGCCGTAGGCGTCACGGTTGAAGAACACGATGTTCAGGTAGCCCTCAAGGATCTGGTCCTTGGTGAACTCCTTCTCCAGCGCGATGGAGAGCTTCATTTCGCGGAGCTTGTCGCCCACGCCTTTGTTGACGCCGTTGAGCTTGATCTGGTCCTCTTCGCCGGCGGCTGCGAGGTTGGCGTTGAGGACGTTGTTGACGTACTGCTGCGTGATGGTGGACGCACCCTGCTTGTTGCCGCGGGCGGTGGCGACCAGCGCGCGGAGGATGCCGGTGGTGTCCACACCGCCGTGCTCGTAGAACCTGCTGTCCTCCACCGCGATGATGGCATTCTTCATGTTCGGCGAAATCTGGTCCAGCGGAACCTTTGTGCGGTTCTCTGTGTACACGCTGGCGATCTCGCTGCCGTCGGCAGCCAGGATCCTGGTGGTCTGGCTCGGCGGATCAACCTTCAGTTCCGCCGGAAGGGAATCGAAGAAATCGATGGAACCGCTTGCCGCGCTGCCGGAGACGGCGGCGGCAGGGACCAGCAGGCCCGCCACGAGGACACCGCAAATCGCGCTCACACCAAGGAAAAGAAGGATCTTACCCAGTGTGGTGGCAGTGTCGAATAAGGGGTTGTTGCGAGTCGCCATGTTTTCCACTTTACCGGCAAGGGCTACGCTTTCTCTCATGACCAAATGGGAGTACGCGACGATTCCGCTCATCATCCACGCCACAAAGCAGATCCTGGACCAGTGGGGAGAGGACGGCTGGGAGCTCGTCCAGGTAGTCCCCGGACCTGACGGCAACGGCCTTGTCGCCTACCTCAAGAGGGAGAAGCAGTAGCATGAGCACCCCCGCAGAAGCCCAGTCCAGCGCCGCAACGGCGCCGGCATCCGCCGTCGAACAGCGCCTCGCCGAACTTGGCCTCACCCTTCCCGAGGTTGCCGCCCCGGTAGCCTCCTACGTCCCTGCCGTCGTCTCCGGCAGCCACGTGTACACCTCGGGCCAGCTGCCGTTTATTAACGGCAAACTCGAAGCTACGGGCAAGGTGTCCGCCGGTACGGAAGGGTTCGCCGACGAACCCACCGTTTCCCCGGAGGACGCCCAGCGCTACGCGGCTGTCTGCGCGGTCAACGCACTGGCTGCCGTCAAGAGCGTAATCGGGGACCTTGACCGCATCACCCGCATCGTCAAAGTTGTGGGATTCGTCGCCTCGGACCCGACGTTCACGGGCCAGCCCGCGGTTGTCAACGGCGCTTCGGAACTGCTGGGCCGCGTCCTTGGCGACGCCGGGCAGCACGCACGTTCCGCCGTCGGCGTTGCCGTTCTTCCGCTCGACTCTCCCGTAGAGGTCGAGCTGATCGCCGAATTCAGCTAAGACCGGACACTTCCCTTGCCTCACCTCGCACGACGCCTTTTTGCACTGCCCCAGGATCTTGAAGGGGCAGCACAAAGCTGGCTCGAACACGGCGAGCGGACCCCCAGGGCCGCCCGTTACGCATCATCCGTAGTCCTCCTGCGTGATTCCCCCACCGGCCTGGAGACGTGGCTGGGTTACCGGCCCGGCTCCTCGCCGCTGGGGGTCCTCGCGTTCCCCGGTGGGTCCCTTGACCCGTCCGACGACGAGCCCATGGGTTGGCTGGGCCCGTCGCCGCAGCACTGGGCTGAGCAGATGGGAACGGACGACGTCGGGCTGGCGCGGCGCCACGTGGTGGGCGCCATCCGGGAGCTCTTCGAGGAAACAGGCATCCTGCTGGCCGGCCCGGACATGTCCAACACGGTCGAAGCCACCTCAACCTCCGAATGGATGCGTGCACGCGTTGCGGTTGCGGACCAGGAGAAGACCCTGGCCCAGGTGCTGGGCAAGCGCGGGCTCTCCCTGCGCACCGACCTGCTCAAGTCCCTGGTCAACTGGCGCAGCCCCGACTTTGCACACCGCAGGTTCGACACCCGCTACTTTGCAGCCACCCAGCCGCTTGGCCAGGAACCGTCGCTGCTTGAGGGCAAAGGCGTGTGGGGCAGGTGGGTGAACGCCGCGGAGGTGGTCCACGAGCGGAACACCAGCAAGCTCGGTGACGAGGCAGGCCAGGAGAACACCGTGGGCCGGCCCCTGGGTGAACTGCTTGTGCCGGGTTCCGAGATCATGCTCGAGAAGATGGCGACGGCCAACGGCTGCATCGCGTATCTGAGCTACAAGCGCAAGCCGCACGTGTACCAGCCGGTCCTGGTCGAAGAGGACGGCAGGCTCATGCTTGAAGTCGAAGCGGCCAAGACCGTGGCGGGGGACCACCAGCGCGAGCGCTGATGCTTCGCCGGGCCGGAGTATAAACTCGTCAGCAAAACCACACCGGGAGCAAGGGGGCGCGTTTGCGCGCAACGGTCAAGGACGTCGCGCGCCTCGCCGGGGTTTCGCCAAAGACGGTCTCGAACGTCATGAACGGAATTGTTCCCGTCAGCGCCCCCACCAGGTTCAAGGTGGAGCAGGCCATGGCGGAACTGGATTACGTGCCCAACCTCTCGGCCCGGGGATTGCGCAACGGCAGGTCTGGCGTCATTGCCCTGGCATTGCCGGACCTGGCCACGCCGTATTCTGCCGAAATTGCGCACAGCGTGGTGGAAGTAGCCCATGAACAGGGCTGGAGCGTGCAGATCGAGGAGACGGGATCCGATCCCACCCGCGAGTACGAATTGATGTCCCGCGCGCGCTCCAACCTGATAGACGGGTTGATCCTCAACCCCGTGGTGCTGGACGAGAGTGCCGTCAAGGTGGGCGTCGCCCTGCCCCCCGTGGTCCTGCTTGGGGAAGTGTCCCAGAAGCTGGCCGACCGTGTGTGGGTGGACAGCGTCGCCGCCGCCCGTGACATGACACTGGCGCTCGGCAGGACGGGCAGGCGGCGTATCGCGGTCCTGGGCGCCGCCGAGGGCAGGGGCTCCGCGGCAGCCGTCCTCCGCACCCGCGGGTACCAGGCCGCGCTTGGCGAACTCGGCATCCCCTGGGACGACTCGTTGATCATCCCGTGCGAAAAGTGGAGCCCGGATACGGCAGCCCATGCTCTTTCCGCCTACCTTGACGCGCACCCGGTGCCCGAGGCGCTGTTCTGTTTCACCGATTCCATGGCGATCGGTGCCCTGAGCGTGTTGTGGAAGCGCGGCCTTCGGGTTCCCGACGATGTGGCCGTTGCGGGTTTCGACGACATCGCGGATGCGAAGTACGCGGTGCCGTCACTGACCACAGTCTCGTTCGACAAGCGCAGGGTGGCCAGCGAGGCCCTGCGGCTCCTCACCGAACGCATGCAGGACCGCGAGGGCCCGCAGCGGGTGGTGGCCGTCGATTACGAAGTCGTGGAGCGGGAAAGCACCTCTTCCTAGGCCCTGCGCGCAGCGCCTGCCACTGGCGTGGCGTCGAAGCGAGACAGCGGAATCACTTTGCGAACGCTAACAATTTTCGTTGCGGGACACATTACATCGATGTAATGTGAGGCGTGCGTCACACCGGAGCTTGCGGGACTGCGATGAGGGACACCCGGCAGCAACGGTTGTGGCAACGGAATGACTTTCAGCGGACCCATCCAAAGGAGTGACGGGTGAAGCAGTTTGATTTTTTCGACGACAGGCAACTGTCCAGGCGCCGGCTGTTGTCCGGAAGCGCAGCGTTGGGAAGCGTGTTCGCCGCGGCGGCCTTGTCCGGGTGCGGCGGAAATGCCTCCGCCGCGGCCCCCAGGGACATCCAGTTCTGGCATCTCCTGTCCGGTGGCGACGGCATCAAGATGCAGAACATGATCAGCAAGGTGAACGACGCCAACCCCGCGTTCAAGGTGCACCCGACAGTTCTTGCCTGGGGGCCGCCGTACTACACCAAGCTGGCCATGGCATCGGCCGGCGGCCGTCCGCCGCAGTTGGCCATCATGCATGCCAGCCGCGTTCCCGGCTATGCGCCCGGCGGCCTGATCGACCCATGGGACCTGGACCTGCTGTCAGAGTTCGGCGTCACCAGCCAGAGCTTCGCGCCCAGGATCTGGGACAAGAGCCAGAACAACGGCAAAGTCTTCTCCATCGCCCTGGATTCGCACCCCTTTGTCATGTTCTACAACCGTGACGTGGCGGGAAAGGCAGGACTGCTTGGCAGCAACGGGCAGTTGCAGGAAGCGAAGTCCCCGCAGGAATTCATCAGCATCGCGCGTGAAATGCAGAAAGTGACCCAGGCGCACGGTCTGTCCTTCGGGTACCTCGGCAGCGGGTCACAGATGTGGCGCCTTTTCTACACCCTCTACCGGCAGCACGGGGCAAGCATGGAACTGACCCCCGGCAAGCCAATGGTGGCCGACAACGAGGCCGCCGTTGAGTCCCTGGAATTCATGACCTCCCTGTTCGATGACACCATCGCGGCGCAAAGCGGCGACATCAGCACCGGCATCGCGGAATTCGCCCGCGGGGGATCAGGCATGCTCTTCAGCGGGGTCTGGGAGCTGCCCACCTTCAAGAAGGCAAACCTGCCCGTTGACGCCGCCACCATCCCCACGCTGTTTGGAACGCCGGCCGCCTACGCTGACTCGCATTCCTTCGTGCTTCCCCGGCAGCTGAACGTCGACGACGCCAAGCGCCGCGACGTCTACAAATTCGTCAGCGACATCCTCAAGGGCTCGCTGTCCTGGGCTGAGGCAGGGCATATCCCCGCCTTCCAGCCGGTGGTGCAATCCCAGGCCTACCGCGAACTCACGCCCCAGATCCACTACGCCAACGCCGCAGACATCATCGCCTACGACCCGGAGGCCTGGTTCAGCGGATCGGGCTCCGACTGGCAAACGTACTTTGCGGAGACCGTGCAGAACGTGCTCCTCGGCCGCGACAAGGCAACTGATGGCTGGGATGCCTTCGTGCGGCGCACCAATACCCTGCTTTCCCGTCCCAACCCGGTTTGAACCGCCAAGCGACACAGGAGTCCAAATGAGTTCCGTAGCAACTTCACACAGCAGCGAGGGTCCGGCGGGTTCGCTGCCCGGGCTGTCCCGCCAAAGAATGTCCAGGCAGGCGGGGTCCAGGACCGCCGGGTCCCGTTCCCAGGGAAGCAGGGACAACCTCAACGGCTGGGCCTTCGCCGCACCGTTCCTGGCATTCTTCCTGGTCTTCCTCGTCTGGCCCCTCCTTTACGGGCTGTACATGAGCCTGACCGGCAAGTCCCTTACCGGCGCCAACGACAGCCTGATTGGGCTGGCGAACTACAGCGAAGCCCTCGCCGACTCCGACATGTGGCATTCGCTGGGCAACACCCTCTACTTCACGGTCATCAGCACCGTCCCGCTGGTGGTCGTCGCCCTGGTGATGGCCGCCCTGGTCAATGTCGGACTGCCCGCGCAATGGCTGTGGCGGCTGTCCTACTTTGCCCCGTACCTGCTGGCCTCCACCGTTGTCTCCCTGTTCTTCACCTGGATGTACAACCCCCAGTTGGGCCTGATCAACGACTCGCTGGCCAAAATAGGGCTGCCGAAAGTTGCGTGGCTGAACGACCCCGGCGTCGCGATGTGGGCAATCGTCATCGCCACACTGTGGTGGACGGTGGGCTTCAACTTCCTCCTGTACCTGGCGGCGATGCAGAACATCCCCGCCCAGCATTATGAGGCGGCGTCGCTGGACGGCGCCGGTGCCTGGCGGCAGTTCTTCTCCATCACCCTGCCGCAGCTGGCCCCCACCACCGTGATGATCGTGCTCCTCCAGATCCTGGCCTCGCTGAAGATTTTCGACCAGGTCTACCAAATGACAGCCGGCGGCCCCGGCGGCGCCACCCGGCCCGTGGTGCAGTACATCTTCGAAACCGGCTTTACCGGATACCGCCTGGGCTACTCGGCAGCCATCTCCTACATCTTCTTCGGACTGATCGTGGCTGTCTCGGTCATCCAGTTCCTCATCACCCGCCGCAGGAGTGCATAGCCATGGCAACTGAAACCCTCGCCCGCCCTGTTCCCTCCACGGCCACGCCGTCCGCCGGCGGCAGGAACGGCCGCAGGATGAGCCCCGGCCGCGTTGCGGTCCTGGCAGTCGCCGCCCTGCTGGCCGTCCTCTGGATGGTGCCCTTTGCCTGGGCAACCGCCACCGCTTTCAAGAGCGAAACTGATGCCGCCGCTCCGAAAATCAGCTGGATCCCGCCGTCGGGCTTCACCGCCGATGCGTTCGTCAAGGTGTTCCAGGACGGCAACATCCCGCTCTGGACCTGGAACTCCCTGTACACCTCGGCGGCCATCACAGTGATCACGCTGGTCATTTCCGCGCTGGTGGCCTACGCGCTGTCCCGCATCGACTTCCGGGGCAAGAAGGTCCTGATGACCGTGATCATCGCGTCCATCATCGTTCCCCCGCCGGTCCTGATCATCCCGCTGTTCTACCAAATGGTGGCACTGCATATGATCGATACCTCCTGGGCCATCATCCTGCCGCAGGTCATCCATCCCGCCATGGTGTTTGTGCTCAAGAAGTTCTTCGACCAGATCCCGCGCGAACTCGAAGAAGCCGCGGTCATGGACGGCGCCAGCCGGATGCGGATTTTCCTCCAGGTCATCCTTCCGCTGTCCCGCCCCATCCTCGCGGCCGTGGCAATCTTCGTGTTCATCGGCGCCTGGAACAACTTCCTCTGGCCGTTCATCGCCACCAACGACGGGTCCGTCCTGACCCTCCCCGTGGGGTTGCAGACCATCAAGAGCGCCTACGGCATCCAGTACGCCCAGAACATGGCGTCCGCGTTGCTCGCGGCCCTGCCGCTGATCCTGCTTTTCCTGTTCTTCCAGCGCCAGATCATCAAGGGCGTTGCGACGACGGGACTCGCCGGCACCTGACGCCCACCGTCGCTTTCCACCACCTGCCTGACGTTCAACCAAGGAGATCATTCTTATGTCCCGCGCCAGAATCACCCTCGACCGCGACTTCACCATCGGCGAAGTGCCCCGGCGCCTTTTTGGCTCCTTCGTGGAGCACATGGGCCGCTGCGTCTATACCGGCATCTACGAACCGGGCCACCCGGAGGCCGACGAAAACGGCTTCCGCCAGGACGTCCTCAAACTCGTCAAGGAGCTTGGCGCCACAGTGGTCCGCTATCCCGGCGGCAACTTCGTCTCCGGCTACGACTGGGAAGACGGAATTGGCCCCCGCGAAGACCGGCCGCGCAGGCTTGACGGGGCCTGGCACACCCTGGAAACCAACGCCTTCGGCCTCCACGAGTTCGTGGACTGGTCCCGCCAGGCCGGTACCGAAATCATGGAAGCCATCAACCTGGGAACCCGGGGAGTGGACGCAGCCCGCGCCATCGTCGAATACGCCAACCACCCGGGCGGCACCCGCCTTTCGGACCTGCGCGCCAAAAACGGCCACAAGGACCCCTTCAACATCAAGCTCTGGTGCCTGGGCAATGAAATGGACGGCCCCTGGCAGATCGGCCACAAGACGGCAGAGGAGTACGGCCGGCTGGCCCAGGAGGCGGCCAAGGCCATGCGGTTCGTTGACCCGGACATCGAACTGGTGGCCTGCGGAAGCTCCAACTCGCGGATGCCCACGTTCGGAGCCTGGGAGCAGACCGTCCTGACCCACGCCTACGACGAAGTCGACTATGTTTCCCTGCACGCCTACTACCAGGAGCACGACGGGGACGTCGGCAGCTTCCTGGCCAGCGCAGTGGACGCCGACTACTTCATCGAATCGGTCATTGCCACCGCAGACGCGGTCCGCGCCAAGGGCAAGCACAAGAAGCACATCAACCTGTCCTTCGACGAATGGAACGTCTGGTACCAGCGGGGCCTGGACACGGAGGACCAGCCGCACAACGTGTCCAAGGCCGGCTGGCGTGAGCACCCCCGGGTCATCGAGGACAAGTACAACGTGACGGACGCCGTCGTCGTCGGAACTTTGCTCAACTCGCTGCTCCGGCACGGCGACCGGGTCAAG
This sequence comes from Arthrobacter sp. 8AJ, assembly GCF_902506025.1. Classification (NCBI taxonomy): domain Bacteria; kingdom Bacillati; phylum Actinomycetota; class Actinomycetes; order Micrococcales; family Micrococcaceae; genus Arthrobacter; species Arthrobacter sp. 8AJ. The sequence goes on from NZ_LR733289.1 coordinate 879,481, forward strand.
ATCGCCAACCAGGCGCAGCTGGTCAACGTCATCGCCCCCATCTTCAGCGAGGAGAACGGTCCGGCCTGGCGGCAAACGATCTTCCACCCGTTCTCCAGGATGGCGGAACTGGCGAAGGGCCAGATCCTGCGGTTGTCCGTCGACTCCGACAAGTACGCCAATACCCGGTTTGGCGATACGGACCTGGTCGATGTGAGCGCCACCTGGAACGAGGAGACGGGCCGGGTGGCCTTGTTCCTTGCCAATCGCGGGCTCGAGGAGGCGGCGGACGTGGAGGTCAGCCTGCGGGGCTTCGACGCGCAGCGGGTGGTCAGGGCGGAAGTGCTGGAAATCCCTGACGGCGGTGACCGCTTCACCATCAACAACCAGGACAACCAGGACCGCGTGGGCCTGAAGCCGCTGGAGGGTGCCAAGGCAAACGGCTCTGAGCTGCGGCTCAGCCTTCCTGCGTTGTCGTGGGCCGTCGTCGAACTGGACGTGGTGAAGAACTGACTCCCGCAGCTGCGCAACAAAAAAGGCCGCCCCGTGGGGCGGCCTTTTTTACGGTCCTAGCGGGAGCGCTGGCGGAGGCGCTGCATGTCCAGGATCACCACGGCGCGGGCCTCGAGCCGGAGCCAGCCACGCTGGACAAACTCGGCCAGGGCCTTGTTGACGGTTTCGCGGGAGGCGCCCACCAGCTGCGCCAGTTCTTCCTGCGTGAGCTCGTGCGCCACCAGGACGCCGTCAGTGGCCGGGCGGCCGAAGCGGTCGGCAAGGTCCAGCAGGGCCTTGGCCACGCGGCCCGGGACGTCCGAGAAGACGAGGTCCGAGAGGGAGTCGTTGGTGCGGCGCAGGCGGCGGGCCAGGGCCTGCAGCAGCTGGGCCGAGACCTCGGGGCGGGTGCGCAGCAGGGCGTTCAGGCTCTCGTTCTTGAGCCCGGCCAGCCGGGTTTCGGACACCGCGGTGGCGGTGGCGGTGCGGGGGCTGGGATCAAACAGCGCCATCTCGCCGAAGAGCTCGCCGGGGCCGAGGATGGCCAGGAGCGACTCACGGCCGTCCGGGGACGTGCGGCCGAGCTTCACCTTGCCGGAGACGATGAAGTACAGCTGGTCACCCTGGTCACCTTCGCGGAACACCGATGCGCCGCGGGAAAGGTCCACCTCGGTGAGTTCGTCCGTCAGCAGCCGGAATGCGTCGTCGTCGAGCGTGGCGAAAAGGGGTGCTCGGCGCAGTACCTCGATGTCCATGAAATCTCCTGAGTAAAAGTATCGGCTGTGGGCGCTTTTGCCATTGTTTCAGAATTTTCAAGGTTCTGTGACGAACTTGGCATGGGAAACGCCCGCAGGCAGCCCGCCGGCGGTCCGCCGGAGGCCGCTGCACCCCACAGAAGATTGTCAGCGTCCGCCACTAGAATGGTGGTTCAACTGTAAATAAGGAGCCTTTGTGGTCGGCCTGACTGTCCTGGACATTGTCCTGATCCTGGCGCTGCTGTCATACCTCGTCTACGGCCTCCGCAATGGGTTCCTGGTCACAGTCGGCGGCCTCGCAGGCTTTGCCGCCGGCGCCATTGCCGCTTTCTTTGCCGTCCCGCTCGTCAGCACCTTCGTTGAGGACTCCGGGTGGAGGCTCACCGCCATCATCGCTGCCGCCGTCGTCCTGATGGCACTGGGGCATGGCCTGGGAACCATGGTGGGGCGCCAACTCCGCGGCGTGGTGCGGATCAGGCCGCTGCGGGCGGTGGACCGGCTGGTGGGCGGGGCGCTGAACCTTGTGGTGTCCGCCCTGGTGATGTCCATGCTGGCATTCAGCGTCAGCTCGCTCGGCGTGCCCGTGGTGTCCCAGCAGCTGGCTGAGTCCAAGGTGATCCGATTCATCGACGGGCTGACGCCCACCCCGGTCAAGGCCACCATGGCGGAGCTGCGGTCCACGGTGATCGGCAACGGCATTCCCACCCTGCTCGAAGGGCTGGACCAGGGCCAGGCCGTCCAGGTGCCCAACACCAGCACCAATACACCCGCGCTCAACCGGGCTGCCCAGTCCGTCCTGAGGATCGCAGGCACGGCCTATGAATGCGGCCAGAACCAGACCGGCAGTGGGTTCGTCGTCTCGGAAGACCGCGTGGTAACCAACGCGCACGTGGTGGCCGGCGTGTCGCAGCCGGTGGTGGAAATGCCCGACGGCGGGGCCATGCCCGGGCGCGTGGTCTACTTCGACACCCGGCGCGACCTTGCAGTCCTGGCCGTGGACAACCTGCCGTCCCAGCCGCTGCAACTGAGCCGCGACCTGCCCGGCGGCAGCCAGGCTGCGTTCGCCGGGTACCCGCACGGCGGCCCGTTCCAGTCCAAGCCCGCCACCGTCCAGGACATTGCCACCGTCCTGGTCCCGGACATCTACGGCAACAATCCCGCGCCGGAGGACATCTACCGCCTTGCCGGGGACGTCCAGCCGGGCAATTCCGGCGGCCCGCTGCTCACCACCGACGGCCAGGTGGCAGGCGTAATCTTCGCCAAGGCAACCTCGGACGCCGAGGTGGGGTTCGCCATCACCATGAATGACCTGGACCCCGTCGCGGAGCAGGCGCCGTCGCTGGCCTCCCCCGTGTCCTCCGGTCAGTGCATCCAGAAATAGGGCACTGCATCCAGAAGTAAGGGCGCCCCGTCCGTCCGGCTAGAGGACCTCTGCCAGGTAGTCGATGGCGAGCTTGTAGCCGAACACTCCAGCACCCACGATTACTGCCGCGCAGACCGGCGACAGGTAGGAGTGGTGCCGGAATTCCTCCCGCTGGTGCACGTTGGTGATGTGAACCTCGACGGCGGGAAGCTGCACGGCTGCCAGGGCGTCACGAAGTGCCACGGAGGTGTGCGTGAAGGCGCCCGCGTTCAGGACGATTCCCACGGCGGCGCCCCGGGCTGCGTGGATGGCGTCCAACAGGACGCCTTCATGGTTGGACTGGACGCACTCCACGGCGAATCCGTGGTTCTTCCCGGCGGCCGCAGCCAGCTGTTCGACGTCGGCAAGGGTGGAGGTGCCGTACTTTTCCGGCTCCCGCGTACCCAGCATGTTCAAGTTGGGGCCATTGATTACGAGGATGGTGCCGCGGCCGGCTTCGACGGTGGAGGAGGCTTCAGTCATGCCTGCAAATCTATCGGTTGGCCCTCCCCGCCGCGCATTCTTACGCCGGCATACACCATCGACTGCTGAGTACTTGTCGTTCTGAAGCTCCAAAACGACACCTACGGAGCAATCGATGGGGTATTGGGTTTGCTACAGGGCCGTGACCTTCAGCAGTACTGCGTGCTCCGGGTTGAGGATGGGCATGGGCAGCCCCACCTCTGCCAGGAACCTGCCGCTGGCCTCTGCGCCGCCGGACAGCCAGGCGGGCGGCTCGACCTGCGTGAACGTGTGGGCATGGTCGGCGTCGTCCGTGGTGGGGAAGAGCGCTTCCACCCGGTAGCTGCGGCCGGCGTCGAGCCCCGGGATGCCGATGCGGCCCGGTGCCTCCGCTGCCGAGGTGCGCGTGCTGACCAGGGCGAACAGCGCCGCCGTCGTCCCTTCCTGGACGTCGATGCCGTCCCCGGCAGAACCGGCCACCACACCGTGCAGGAGCAATGAGTCGTCGGCGAGGTCGGCGTGGACCCGGCGGCCGCTGTGGATCAGGCCCCGGTGCTCCTTGTACAGCCCCACGATGCGCCGCAGCTCTTCGCGGTCCTTGCCCTGGACGCTTCGGATGTCCCACTCCATGCCGAAATGACCGAACAGTGCCGTGATGGCCCGGAAGGACAGGTCGTGGGTGCGGGCCGTGGTGTGCGAGGTGGTTGGGCCGATGTGGCTGCCCACCAATTCGGGCGGAACCACCGCACCGGTCCAGCGCTGGATGGTCTGCCGCTCCAGCGCGTCGTTGCAGTCGGAAGCCCAGATACGGTCGGTCCGCTCCAGGATGCCCAGGTCGACACGTCCGCCGCCGGAAGAGCAGCTCTCAATTTCCACGCCGGGATGGGCCTTCCGGAGCTCGTCAAACAGGCGGTACGCGGCCAGGGTCTGTGCGTGGACCGAGGGGCGGCCGGCGTGGCCGTGTTCGGCCAGGTCACGGTTCTGGTCCCACTTCAGGTAGCTGATGTTGTTCCCGGCCAGGAGCGCATCGATCCGGTCAAAGACGTACTGCCACGCCTCCGGGTTCACCAGGTCGATGACGTGCTGGTTGCGCCACTCCAGGGGAAGCCGGCCGCCGTCCTTGTGCGCGGCGGCGGAGGGGCCCACGATCCAGTCCGGATGCGCCCGGGCCACGTCCGAGTCCAGGTTCACCATTTCCGGCTCGACCCACAGCCCGAACTCCATGCCACGCGAGGTGACCGCGTTGATCAGCGGGGCCAGCCCGTCCGGCCAGACGGTCCCGTCGACATACCAGTCTCCCAGCCCGGCGTGGTCGTCACGGCGGCCCCGGAACCAGCCGTCGTCAAGCACGAAGCGCTCCACGCCCAGGCCGGCCGCGGACTCCGCCAGTTCAATCAGCGTGTCCAGGTCGTGGTCGAAGTACACGGCCTCCCACGTGTTGAGCACCACGGGGCGCGGTTTGCCTGCGGGCAGGCCGGTGGACGCGGCGGGCAGCACGTGGTGGGGGCGGGAGCGGAACCAGCTGTAGAAGGCTTCGGTGATGCCGTCCAGGCCGCGGTCCGAGTAGGCGGCGAACAGTGCCGGGGTGGTGTAGCTGCCACCCGGTTCCAGGGTGACTTCCGCGGGGCCCAGCAGCTCCGAGCCGCCGATCATGGTCCGGCCGTCACCGATGGTGTCCGCGAACTGTTCGTGGTTGCCGCTCCAGGCCAGGTGCGTCGCCCAGACTTTGCCATGCCGGTTGCCGAACCCCTGGGTGCCGGCGGCGAACAGCAGGGAGGAATCGTGGCCGGTGCGGCCGTGCCGTCCGGTCCGGACCCACGTGCCTTGCTGGATCCGGTGCCGCTGCGGGTGGCGTTCCCGGCACCAGCGCCCGGTCAGGTCCAGGAGTTCGACGGCGTCCGGTGCCACCGGGAGGACGGTGGCCAGCTCGTCCACCTGGAACGGGGTGGTGCCGTCATTGGTGACGGTGTGGCGCAGTTCCAGCAGGCCGCCGTCGTGAAGCTTAAGGGAGGAGGAGACACTGAGCCCGGCGTCGGCGTCGGCCTGCACGATGGTGGCGGCGGCACCCTCAGTGTTCACGGAGGTGACGCGGAGGCGGGACGAGAAGTCGAAGCCGGCGGCGCCGGCGGTGATGCGATGGCCGCGCAGGGCAGGCCGGCCCCGCCAGGCGGAAGCGGCCGAGGGGAGGAGGCCGGCTGGAACGTGGGCGTCAATGGAGGAATGCCCCACCGGAGCGCCCAGGATGCCGAGGTCCGGCACGTCTGCTCCCAGGTCGGCGCCCCAGTGGATGACCTCGGCCTCCCCGCTGTCGAAGCTGACCAGCAGGCTGGTGCCGGCGGAACGGAGGTACAGGGGGTCCATCACTTCTCCTAATGGGATGTCGACTGTGCCGGCGGTTTACCGGAACAACGTCACCATCCCCGCCGGCCGCGGGGATGGTGACCTTTTTGGTGAGGGAATCCTCCCTCATGGGGAGCCCTGCAGTTACTCCTTGACGGGGATGGACTGCGACTTCAGGGCTTCGATGGTTTTCGCCTGACCATTCTTGAGGGCATCCAGAAGGGTACCGCTGCCGCCCGTTGCCTTGCCGAAACCGTCGGAAACGTCAGTGTACGTCTTGGTCATGGTGGGCCCCCAGGTGAAGTTGGGGTTCACGTTGGAGGACGCGTCGGCGAAGACGTCGTATATCTTCTGGGCGCCGAAGTAGTCCACGCCGCCGGAGAAGGCGCCCAGGTCCTTGGCCGACTTCGCAGCGGGGTAGAGGCCGCCAAGCTTATTGGCCAGCGCCAGCGCCTCGGGATCGGTGTTCAACCACAGGGCGAACTTGGACGCTTCATAGGGGTGCTTTGAGCCCTTCAGGACTGCAGTGGAGGAACCTCCCCAGTTGCCTGCGGCCTTTCCGCCGGCTTCCCACTGAGGCATCGGGGCAACCGCCCACTTCCCGGCCGTATCCGGCGCTCCGCTCTGCAGGGTTGAGGCGCCCCACACGGCAGAAACCCAGGTCCACTGCTGGCCCTTGTTGAAGGAGGCATTCCACTCATCGGAGAAGGAGGGAAGGGTGGATACTTGGCCCTTCTCCAGCAGCTTCTGCCAGTAGTTGGCCACCTTCTCGGACTCCTTGCCGGTCAGGTTGACTTCCCACTTGTCGTTGGCGTTGGAGAACCACTGCCCGCCCGCCTGCCAGACATTGCCGGCGAACCAGTTGACGTCGCTGCGGGGGAAGTTGGTGATGTAGGAGCCGCGGGCCCTGATCTGCTCAGCCGCTGCAGCATATTCGTCCCACGTGGTGGGGACCTTGATGCCCGCCTCCTTGAAGAGGTCGGCCCGGTAGAACATCGCCATTGGACCGCTGTCCTGCGGGATCGCGTAGACGGCCTTGTCCTCCCCGAACGTCACCTGGCCCCAGGTCCAGTCGACGAACTTGTCCTTGGCGCCGGCTACTCCCTCACATGCGGCTATGTTCTCCAGGCCGTCCTGGACCCGGAAGTTCGGCAGCGCATCGTATTCGATCTGGCCCAGGTCCGGGGCGTTGCCGGCCTGCAGCTGGTTGAAGAAGTTCTGGTATGTGCCCGAGTTGCCGTTGGGGCCCGTCTGGACCTTCACCTTGATGTCCGGGTGGTCCTTGTTCCAGAGGTCCACCACCTTGTCCATGCCGGGTACCCAGGTGGTGAATGACAATTCGACCGGTCCGGAGGAGGGCTTGCAGGACGTGTCCTGGGACGCGGAGGTGCTTCCGCCGCTGGAGCAGCCCGCAAGGGACAGCGCCGAGACTATGGCAAAGGCGGCAGTGGCTTTTCCGTAACGCACGCGCATTTCTATTCCTTATTAGTGGGGTGGGTGTACCGGGGCGGGGCGCCGCGGGACGTGTAATGGGGGGAATCTGCAGGGGGTTATTTGACGCTGCCGGCGCCCAGGCCGCTGCTCCAGAAGCGCTGCAGCGCCAGGAACGTCGCGATGAGCGGAAGGATCGACACCAGGGCGCCGACGATGACCAGGACCCGCAGCTCCGGAATCTGGCTGATTTGGCTGTTCCATGCGTACAGTCCCAGCGTGACCGGGAACAGGGCCTGGTCCCGCAGCATGATCAGGGGCAGGAAGAAGTTGTTCCAGATGGCGACGAACTGGAACAGGAAGATGGTGACCAGGGCGGGAGCCATCAGGCGGGTGGACACGGTAAAGAACGTCCTGGCTTCCGAGGAACCATCGAGGCGCGCAGCCTCCAGCAGTTCCGTGGGAACACTTGCAGCGGCATAGATCCGCGCGAGGTAGACGCCGAACGGGCTGACGAGGCTGGGCAGGAAGACGGCCCAGAGGGTGTTGGTCAGTTTCACCTGGCTGAAGATCAGGAACAGGGGGAGGGCCAGGGCTGTGGCGGGGACCAGGACGCCGCTGAGTACGACGTTGAAGATGGCCTCCCGGCCGCGGAATTCGTACTTGGCCAAGGCATAGCCGCACATGGCGGCGATGACGGTGCCCAGCAGGGCGCCGAGGCCGGCGTAGAGCGCACTGTTCAGAAGCCACCGGCCAAAGACACCGTCGCTGTAGGTGAAGAGGTTGCCAAGGTTGGCAAAGAACGTGGGGATGGAGTCCGCGGTGAACCAGAGCGGCGCCGTGCCGGTGATGTCCCCTCCCGTTTTGGAGGAGGAGACCAGCAGCCACCAGATGGGGGTCAGGAAGTAGAGCGTGAAGACACCCATGATGAGCATCGCCGCACCGCGGGACATGATGCTGTGCCGCGGGCCCCGGGGGCTGCCGGATACGGGGGACGTCTTCTTGGTTGTGGTCACGGCTGTTGCTGCGCTCACTGGGAAACCTTCCGCTGGGTCGCCTTGAGGAAGACGAAGGAAAGAACGAATGTGGCCAGCGCCAGCACCACGGAGAACGCTGCTGCCAGGCTGTAGTTCGGCACCGACGCCGTTGTGTAGACGGCCAGGTTCGGAGTGAACGTGCTGCTGATGGCGGAACTGAAGCTGCGAAGGGTCTGCGGCTCGGCAAGGAGCTGGAGGGTCCCGATGATGGAAAACACTCCGGTAAGGATGATGGCCGGAACCACGAGCGGTATCTTGATCCGCCAGGCGATCTGCAGGTTGCTGGCGCCGTCCAGTTTTGCTGCCTCGTAGATCTCCGTGGGGATGGCCAGCAGCGACGAGTAGATGATCAGCATGTTGTAGCCGACGTAGACCCAGGTCACGATGTTTGCGATGGCCCAGAGGACCAGGTCCGCGGAGAGGAAGTTCACCTGTGACGTAACGGCGCCGAAGGGGGAAAGCGACGGGGAGTAGAGGAAGCCCCACATGATCGCGGCGATAACGCCCGGTACTGCGTAGGGGGCGAAAAATGCCAGCCGGAAGAACTTCTTACCCTTCAGGAGGGGCGAATCGAGCAGCAAGGCAAACAGGAGGGCAAGACCGAGCATGATCGGCACCTGGACCACTCCGAAGAGCAGGACGCGGCCCACGGATTCCCAGAATTCGGTGTTCTGGAACACCTGCTGGTACTGGACGAGTCCGCCGAAGACCTGTTGGGGAGGCCCGAAGGTGCCCTTGCGTTCCACGGTGAGGAGGGATTGGACCACGGCGAAGACGATCGGCACCGCATAGAAGGCCAGGAAGAGCAGGCCGAACGGCGCAACGAACAGGAGGACGGCGCGGCGCTGGGCGGCCGACGTCCTGGGTTTCCGGGCTGGCGGTGCCCCCGCGGCCATTGCCGGAGCAGTTTGGTGTCTAGTCACTTTCATCATCCTTAAGGCCGGTGATGCGGCCAGTGGTTGGGGGTGCTGAGCTGAAGCTGCGGACGACGCGCACGGTGCCGGCAGGAATGACGACGGCGGTGGAGACTTCTTCCCCCGCGATCAGTTCGTATCCGTGTGCAGGGTATTTGTGCTCATCGTCCGAGTGGTTGATAAGGAAGGTGTACGTGTGCTCCGCGTCTGACCTGGCAATGACTTCCAGCCCTGCCGCGGTTACCTGCACAGCGACACCGGCTTCGGCGGCGGCTCCGGCCACAACATCGCGGAGGGCTTGGGGATCGAGCACTGTGCCGATGTACCAGGCGTTCCCGGCGCCGTACCGGTTGCGGGTCACCGCCGGGGTGCCGGTGAGGTGGCCCTCAGTGAAGGACGCTTTTGCCTCCGCGCCCTCCAGGCGCAGGGCCTCGGCCCACAGGGCGGCCGTGGCTCCGGTATCCAGCGGCAGGAGCTGTCCGGGCGGCATGGGCAGGAATTCCTCCGAGCGGACGCCGAGGAGGTCCCGGAACGCGCCCGGGTAGCCGCCGGTCAGTACTGTGTCGTTTTCGTCGACAATGCCGCTGAAGTAGGTAACCACGGCGTGGCCTCCGTTGCTGACAAAGTCTGTCAGGGCCGCGGATTCCTGTTCACGGACGAGGTAGAGTCCGGGAACCAGTGCCAGCTTGTAGCCGGAGAGGTCAGAGCCGGGGGCCACGATGTCCACCGTGATGCCGTTGTCCCAGAGCGCTTTGTAGAGGGAGTGCACTTGGTCCAAGTACCGTACGTCCGAGGAAGGGTGTGACTCCTGGTCGTAGGCCCACCACGCTTCCCAGCTGAAAACCAGTGCAGCTTCGGCCTTCACCGTGGTGCCGGCCACCCCGGCGAGCTTTTCGAGGATGTGGCCGAGCTCTTTGACTTCCCGCCAGACCCGCGAGTCTGTTCCGGCGTGGGGGAGCATGGCCGAGTGGAATTTTTCGCTGCCCTGGACGGAGGCCCGCCACTGGAAGAAGCAGAGTCCGTCCGCCCCGCGCGCCAGGTGGGTGAGTGAGTTGCGGAGCATCTGGCCCGGGGCCTTGGCAATGTTGCGGGGCTGCCAGTTCACGGCAGAGGTGGAATGTTCCATCAGCAGCCAGGGCTCGCCCTGGGCAAGTCCGCGGGTGGCGTCTGCGGCGAAGGCCAGCTCCCCCGTGGGGTCCTCGAGCCGGTGGTCCAGGTAGTGGTCGTTGGCGATGATGTCCATGTGGGGCGCCCACGCCCAGTAGTCCTGGTTGCGGATGTGCGCGGCGACCATGAAGTTGGTGGTGACCGGGATGCTGCTGTGCTTCCCCAGCACGTCCGCCTCCGCCTGGTAGTAGCCCAGCAGTTCGTCGGAGCTGAAGCGGTGGAAGTCGAGCAGCTGGGTGGGGTTGTTGGTGGAGACCGTGATTCGCGGGGGCAGGATTTGCTCCCAGGCGGAGTAGCGCTGGGACCAGAAGGCGGTGCCCCAGGCGCTGTTGAGGGCATCCAGGGTGCCGTAGCGCGCAGTCAGCCAGGTGCGGAACGCAGCGGCGGAGACGTCGCAGTAGCACAGGGCGTTGTGACATCCCAGTTCGTTTGAAACATGCCACAGCCGTACTCCAGGGTGCGTGCCGTACCGTCGTGCTACTTCGTCCACCAGCCGGAGGGCATACTCCCGGTAGCGCGGGGAACTGGGGCACCATGCCTGCCGGCCGCCCGGCCATGCCCGGACTCCTGCTGCGGACTCCGGGAGGATTTCCGGATGCAGGGTTGTCAGCCACGCAGGGGTGGACGAGGTCCCGGTGCCGAGGTTGGCCCCGATGCCATTGGCGTGCAGCAAATCCAACACCTGGTCGAGACGTTCAAAGGAGTAGGTCCCGGGGGAGGGCTCCAGCTCGGCCCAGCCGAAAATGTTGACCGCAACGAGGTTGACCCCCGCCTCTTTCATGAGCCGGACGTCTTCCTGCCAGACGGCGGGATCCCACTGCTCGGGGTTGTAGTCGCAGCCGTAAACGAGCTGTCCGTTCCCGGAAAGCTCGGCAACTGACGTTTTGGTGGGGCTCAACCCTGCTCCTTCGGCTTGCGGCAAACGTGCAAGACGGGGAAGCCCCTGCTCTTGGACGCTGTTGTCTCAACGATCTCTGTGAACGTTCCCAGACAGGCGCCGCAAATAGTGATGCAGGTCATCTGGGAACGTTCCCAGAGTACGGCGGCGGTCAGGGCCGTGTCAATGCCTGCGGGAGGACGTACCCCGTCCAGACTCCGCTACAGTACAAATATGTCGCTGACACGCACCCGTGCCCGCCGCGCCACCATCAACGATGTCGCGGACGCCGCCGGGCTTTCCCGGGGGACTGTTTCACGGGTCATGAACGGGGAAAAATACGTCTCCGATGAGGCCAAGCAGGCCGTCGAAGAAGCCATCGCCCGGGTGGGATACGTCCGCAACAACGCAGCCCGCAACCTGGTCACCCAGGAATCCCGGGCCATCGGGCTGATCATTCACGAACCCCACTCGCTGTTGTTCGAAGACCCCAATATTGGCTCCATCCTGCTGGGCGCCAACGAGGTGCTGTCGAAGGCTGACTACCAACTGGTTTCGCTGATCATTGATTCCGACCGTGACAGCCGCAGGGTGGCGGATTACCTGCGGGGCGGCCTGGTTGACGGGGCCGTCATCATCTCAGCGCGCGCGTCCGATCCCATTGCGGCAGCCATAGCGGACATTGGCTTGCCTGCGGCCTTCGTCGGCCACCCGGAAGGGACGCCCGCGCTGCCGTACGCCGCCATTGACAACGTTGAGGCCGCACGGAGCATCACCAAAAGGCTGCTGGAAACAGGGCGGGAACAGGTGGGCATGATCGCCAGTGCCTTGGATCGCGACTCAGGAAAGGACCGGCTTGCCGGCTTCCGGGCCGCGATGGGCGATCGATTTGACCCCAACCTGGTGGTGGAATACCCCTTGTACACCTACGCTGCCGGGTTGGAGGGCATGCAGGAACTGCTCCGGCGCGCTCCCCACCTGGACGGAGTTTTCGCGGCCTCGGATGCCGTAGCCGCCGGAGCCATGACGGCATTGCAGGAGGCCGGGCGGCGCGTTCCGGAGGATGTGGGAATTGTGGGTTTCGACGACAGCAGCTGGGCCCTTCGCTGCAGGCCCCAGCTGTCCACCGTCCGCCAGCCGGCTGACCTTTTGGGGAGCACCGCCGCTGAACTCGTCCTGGCGCAGCTCCAGGGGCTGCCGGGCACGCCGCGGGTCCTCGAGACCACCATCATGTGGCGCGGATCAGCCTGACCGCGCTTACGCGGGCACTACACGCAGCTTGGCCCGTTCGCCAAGGACGCGCTGGGCCTCGGCGCTGAGCCCCGCATCACTGATGACCTCGTCCACGTCATCGAGTGCTGCGATGGAGCTGATGCCCAACATGCCCCACTTGGTGTGGTCGGCAAGGACCACCGTCTTCCGTGCGGCTGCCACGAACGCACGGTCCGTCTCGGCTTCGAGCAGGTTTGGGGTGGTGAACCCGGCGTCTGCATCCATTCCGTGGACGCCCAGGAACAGGACGTCCAGGTGCAGTTGCTTGAGGGCCCCGGTGGCGATCGGGCCAACCAGGGCGTCCGACGGCGTGCGTTCGCCGCCTATCAGGATCACGGTGGACCCGCCGGGGTGGAAAAGATCGGCAATCCGCATCGAATTGGTCACCACGGTGATGCGCGGGCCGCCGGTCAATTCCCGGGCCAGCGCCCACGTGGTGGTGCCTGCGCTCAAGCCGACCGCCATGCCTTCCTGCACCAGCCCCGCAGCGGCTACGGCAATGGCACGCTTCTCCGCCGTCAACTGTGTGGATTTCAACTCGAAGCCGGGCTCATGGGCACTGGCGTCACCGGGAAGTTTCGCCCCACCGTGGATGCGCTCCAGTTTCCCGCCCTCTTCAAGCTGCTCAATGTCCCGCCGCACCGTCATCAGCGACACACCCAGCTGCGCGGCCAGGTCCGAAACCCGCACCACCCGCTCCCGCTGGACAGCATCCACAATGGCCTGGTGTCGGGCAGCTGCAAGCATGTTAGCGGGTTCCTTCATTGGTATTACAGGGTTGCTCCCAGCATACGGCGACGGCGCCACCCAAACCGGGCAGCGCCGTCGCCAAACGGATACCGCTACTTCCGCAGCGACGCCGCGATCTGCTGCATGATGGTCGGGTCCGAGAGGGTGGTGGCGTCGCCCGGATCGCGGCCTTCCGCCACGTCCTTGAGGAGGCGGCGCATGATCTTGCCGGACCGGGTCTTGGGCAGTTCCGGGACCACCAGGATGTTCTTGGGCTTGGCGATCGGTCCGATTTCCTTGCCCACGTGGTTGCGAAGTTCCTGGACGGTGGCGTCACCGTTGTTGGCGGCGTCGCCACGGAGGATGACGAACGCCACCACGGCCTGGCCGGTGGTTTCGTCCGTGGCACCGACGACGGCGGCCTCCGCCACGGCCGGGTGGCTCACCAGGGCGGACTCGATCTCGGTGGTGGAGAGCCGGTGCCCAGAGACGTTCATGACGTCATCCACCCGGCCCAGCAGCCAAATGTCGCCGTCTTCGTCCCTCTTGGCACCGTCGCCTGCGAAGTACATGTTCTCGAACCGGGACCAGTAGGTGTCCTTGAAGCGCTCCGGATCACCCCAGATCCCGCGCAGCATGGACGGCCAGGGCTCCCGGATGACCAGGAAGCCGCCGTGCCCGTTCGGGACGGACTGGCCCATTTCGTCGACAACGTCCACGGCGATCCCGGGCAGCGGCACCTGCGCCGAGCCGGGCTTGGTGGCCGTGACTCCGGGGAGCGGGGCAATCATCTGCGCGCCGGTCTCAGTCTGCCACCAGGTATCGACGATGGGTGCCTTGTCGCCGCCGATGACCTTGCGGTACCACATCCAGGCTTCAGGGTTGATGGGTTCACCGACTGAGCCCAGCACGCGGAGCGACGAGAGGTCGTACTTCGCCGGGATCTCCGAACCCCACTTCATGAAGGTCCGGATGGCGGTGGGCGCGGTGTAGAGGATGGAGACCTTGTACTTTTCCACGATCTCCCACCAGCGGCCCTGGTGCGGGGAGTCCGGGGTTCCTTCGTACATCACCTGGGTGGCGCCGTTGATGAGCGGCGCGTAGGCGACGTAGGAGTGTCCGGTGACCCAGCCGACGTCGGCCGTGCACCAGTAGACGTCCGTTTCCGGGTGGAGGTCGAAGACCGCCTTGTGGGTGTAGGCCGTCTGGGTGAGGTAGCCGCCGGTGGTGTGCAGGATGCCTTTCGGCTTACCCGTGGTGCCCGAGGTGTAGAGGATGTACAGCGGGTGTTCCGAATCGTGGCCCACCGCCGTGTGCTCGGCCGTTGCCGTGCCCACGGTGTCAGCCCACCAGTGGTCGCGGCCTTCCGTCCAGTCCACGTCCTGGCCGTTGCGCTTGACCACCACCACGTTCTGCACGGTGTGGCCGTCGTGGGCCAGGGCGTCATCGACGGCGGCCTTGAGCGGGCTGGGCTTGCCGCGCCGGTAGGTGCCGTCCGCCGTGACAACGAGCTTGGCCTCGGCGTCGTCAATCCGCGAACGCAGTGCTTCGGCGGAGAAACCGCCGAACACCACTGAGTGGACCGCGCCGATCCGGGCGCAGGCCAGCAGGGTAATGACGGCCTCCGGGATCATGGGCAGGTACACGGCCACGCGGTCACCCTTGGCCACGCCCAGGGACTCGAAGGCGTTGGCCGCCTTTTTCACCTCTTCGGTCAGCTGCGCGTAGGTGTAGGTCCGCGTGTCGCCGGGTTCGCCCTCGAAGTAGATGGCCACACGGTCACCGTTGCCGGCTTCGACGTGGCGGTCGAGGGCGTTGTAGGCGGCGTTGAGTTCACCGCCCACAAACCATTTGGCGAAGGGCGGATCGGACCAGTCCAGCGCCTGGGTGAAGTCCTTGTTCCAGGTCAGCAGTTCCCGGGCCTTCTTTGCCCAGAACGCCGGCCGGTCGGCATCCGCTTCCCCGTACTCGGCGGCGGTGACAACGGCGTTGGCCGCGAATTCCGGGGAGGGCGGGAAGGCCCGGGTCTCATGCAGCAGGTTCGCAAAAGCATCGCCCTGGTGGCCTTGCTGACCTGCCGGCTGGGCGGAAGCGGAGGGAACGGTGGCCGTGGAGCTGGGAGTGTCCTGGGACATGTGAACCTCATCATTCATCGATCTTTGCCGCGCGGGACACCCGCACGGCAGGGCCCTCCGTGTGGCACGGCATTGGGCTCCAGCCGGGCGGGCGTACCGCAAAGAGCTGTTCCGCAACCTAGCCTAATGCTTGCCGCTCGCCCTCTGTGCTCCCCGTCACACATGCGGCCATGAGCGGCATTTTTTAAGCGGTGAATGGTGTCTTCATTACTCCTCCCGGGGCCACGGAGGCCTGCTCCAGCTAGTGATCAGCCAGGCTGTTGACTAGGCTGAGATGGAATTGTGACTTCATTTCGGACCGCTCCGCCCAGGCGCAAACAGTGCCTGGACGGGCCCGGTCCGCATGTCAAGACGGCACGGTTTTCGGGTCCGGACCGGGCCCGGTGCCGCCACGCTAAGGAGAGCAGAATGAACCAGCAGAGCTTCGGCCAGCGAACGGCCCCGGACACCGAGCCGGGGCCCGGAGGCTCCGGATCCGCCGCTGTGGGACCAGGTCACCCGACGGCCGCCGCCGGCGCCGCCAAGGGACAGGCTGCAGGGCGCAACGCTGCCTCCGGAAAGATCGACCCCAACGCCAACCATGCCGTCCTCGGTCCGTTCACTGTGCGGGACCTGGCCGTTTTCGCCGGGACGTTGATCCTGTTTGTCGCGTCCCTGCTGCCCCTTTTTGGTGCCCGGTACAACCTGTGGAACCTGAACAACCTGTTCTTCCTGGGGCTGGGCATCATCCTGCCGCTGATCGCCAGTGCCCTGTTCGCCGCCCGCCGGCTGGCCCCTGCAACCCGGATCCGCGTGGGTTCGCTCTCCATCGACCAGTTCGCCTCCGTGGTGGCTTCCTTTGCCGTCGCCTTCTTCTTCCTGTCGGTGGCCTCCGGATATGGGACCACACTGCTGGTGGGCCTGATCGGCTCCCTGATCCTGTTCACTGCCACGGTGCTGGGCCGTTTCGTGCCCTATCTGTCCGGTGACTTCAAGGACCGGCCCGAGATGCCGGCGCATGTCGTGGCCCGCGAAGCCGCGGTCCCGACCCGGAAGCCGCGGGCCCCTAAAGCGGCCAAACCGGAGACCGGCGCCAACCAGTCCAAGGGCGGCTTCAAGGGCGCCGGCATCTTCGGGGGTGCCGGTGCCGGCTCCTCCGCTGTCCAGCCGGGATCTGCCGGCCACAGCCCTGAGCCCGTCCGTTCCGCGCAGCCGCCCGCTACCGCTGCCGTACCGGTGGCTGCCGCCGGGACATCAAACGCGGGAACCGCCGGAGCTGCCGCTGCAGGAGCCGGTGCCGCGGCCGCCGCTTCCGGTGCCCACGGGCCTGCCGCGTCCGCGTCGTCGCCGTCCGCGCCCGCCCCCGAAACGTCGGAACGGACCCCTGAAGTGGACGCCGGGCCGCCCACCCAGGCAGCCGACGTCGTCCGCCCTGCTTCTGCTCCCGTTGCGGAGGAGACCCAGCACGGGGATGTCCCCGCAGCCCATGCCCCCCAGGCGGCGTGGGAGCCGCCGGCTGCCACCGCCGTTCACCAGCAGGTCCGCGCCGAGCAGCCCATCGGGGCAACGGTGGACCCGGCAAGCCGCCACGACGAGATGGACGGGCAGCCGATCCACGAGGCCTTTTGGTTTGCCGTTGCCCAGCACCGCACCGCCTTCGACCCCCGCACCGGTGCCCCCGCGTTCGTGATTGAACCCGGCGGCTGGGTGCTGGCACTTGAGGACCGCGGCCACGAATTCCTGGTCCAGCACACCGATGGACGGCTGGGCGTGCTGCGCGACCTCAGCAACATCGAGCGCGGCTGACGCCGGTGGCCGGGGCCCGCACCAAGACCGGCCAGGCCGCAGGGATGCCCGTGGTCTCGTCCGAATCCGTCCTGGCGCTGAAGCGGAGGGCGCGGCGCATCCACAGGGCCCTGGCCGAGAAATACCCGTACGCCCATGCGGAACTGGATTTCCGCAATCCGTTCGAACTGCTCGTGGCCACCGTCCTGTCCGCCCAGACCACCGACGTGACGGTCAACCAGGTCACCAAGGTGCTGTTCGCGCGGTGGCCCAATGCCCGTGCCCTGGCGGAGGCGGACCCCACGGAGCTTGAGGCCATCCTCAAGCCCACCGGGTTCTTCCGAGCCAAGGCGAAGAACGTCCAGGCACTGTGCACGCGGCTGGTGGACGAGTTCGACGGCGAGGTGCCCGGGCGGATGGAGGAACTGGTCACGTTGCCCGGCGTGGGCCGCAAAACCGCCAACGTGGTGCTCGCCAACGCCTTCGGCGTTCCGGGGATCTCCGTTGACACGCACTTCGCCCGGCTGGCCAAGCGGTTTGGCTGGACCCAGTCAGAGGATCCCGTCCAGATTGAACAGGACGTGGCGGAGCTGTTCGAGCGCAGGGACTGGACCATGCTGTCCCACCGGGTGATCTTCCATGGCCGCCGGGTCTGCCACGCCAGGAAACCCGCCTGCGGCGCCTGTCCGGTGGCCAACTGGTGCCCCAGCTACGGTCTGGGCGAGACCGACCCCGTCAAGGCGGCCAAGCTCCTCAAATACGAACTTGCCCCCGGCAGCGAGGCATTGCTGGAGCAGTACTTGGCAGAACAGCACCGGGCCGCAGAGATCCGGATGGCTTCCCAGAAGAGGACCCCGTGAGCGCCCGCGAAGACCTCGCCGGGCTGGTCCGGCGGGCCAAAACCGGAACGGCAGGCCCTCCTGATCCGCGCTGGGCTGCCCTGACCGTCGATGCGGCACGCGCCCGCAGGGCCGCGGTGCTGATGCTCTTTGGCGTTCTTGACGACGTCCCGGCCGCGTCCGGCAAGCCACTTGCGCCGGCCGACCTCGACGTCCTGCTCCTGGAACGCGCCCACACCCTGGGCTCCCATCCGGGCCAGGTGGCCTTTCCCGGCGGCGGCATCGACAGGGACGAAACTCCGGTGGAGGCCGCGCTCCGGGAAGCCGAGGAGGAAACCGGACTGGATTCCAGCGGCGTGGAAGTGCTGGGCACGCTCCAGGAGCTGGGGTTGGCGCACAGCAACTTCCTGGTGACGCCCGTGCTGGGGTGGTGGCAGGCACCCTCGCCGGTCCGGGTGGTGGACTATGGTGAATCCGCCCAGGTGTTCCGCGTCCCGGTGCGGGACCTGCTGGACCCGGACAACCGGGTGATGGCCACCGTCCACCGGGCAGGGCGGACGTTCGACAGCCCAGCGTTCACGGTGAACGGGGTGGTGGTGTGGGGCTTCACCGGCATTGTGCTCAGTGGCCTCTTCGACCAGCTCGGCTGGTCGGTTCCGTGGGACCGGAACCGGCTGCATCCGATCGGGGTCTAAACCTCAGGCCTGCTGGCGCAAATCCACCACGATGCCGGTGGCGGCGTTCTCGCGCATGGCCTTGATGCCGTCACGGAGCATGGTCAGGGACTTGAAGGTTGGCGAAACCGCAACGGTGTTGCCCTCGGAGTCGGTGAGCCGCAGCCGGTACGACTCGTCGCCTGTGCGGTGTATTTCAAATCTTCCCGCCATGGACGGGGACCTCCCTGGTATGCGTCGTTGCATCAGCGTGTGGACCGGTCTGTTTCAGCCACCGCCTCCGACTGTAACGTCCGCCACCCTGCCCGTCGAGCTACTGCCGGGTAGGTTACCTTGCATCTCATGGGCAGGTATCCGGCGCCCGCCAGGACCGCTATTTGGCGAGGTTGTAGGAGTCGACGACGGCGAGGCTCACCGGGAACTCCACCGGGATCCGCCCGAACAATAGCTCCTTTGCCGCCACGGCCGATTCCTCGATGGCGGCGATGCAGGCGTCAACCCTTTCCGCGGGCGCATGCACCATCACCTCATCGTGCAGGAAGAAGACCAACTCGGCCCGGACCGTCCCGCCGCTGCCGCCGGTGCCCGCTGTCCGAAGGGTGCGCAGCCGCCGTCGTAATTCCGCGAGCCAGCACGCCGCCCAGTCCGCCGCGGAGCCCTGGACCACGAAGTTCCGGGTGAAACGCCCCCGGGACCGGGCTATGGACTCTGCGCGCCGCTGCTCTTCGGCGGTGGTGGAGCGCTGGCTCAGGAACCACCGCTCCGAGGGCGGCGGGCTGCTGCGGCCCAGCCGCGTGGTCACCGTTCCGCCGGCTTCACCCGCCCGCGCCGCACGCTCCACAAAGTCGACGGCGCGCGGATAGGTGCGCGCCAACTGCGGCATCAGCCGCCCTGCCTCGCCGGAGGTGGCGCCGTACATCGCGCCCAGCAACGCCATCTTCGCTTTGGCCCGGTCCCCGCCGAAGCCCTTGGCGGCGATGCCGGCATACAGGTCCTGGTCCCGGGCGGCCTCAGCCATGGAGGAGTCCTGCGCGAGGGCCACCAGGACGCGCGGTTCCAGCTGCGAGGCGTCGGCCACGATCAGTTTGTGGCCCGGGTCTGCATGGACCGCTCCGCGGACCTGGCGCGGGATCTGCAGTGCGCCGCCGCCCCGGGACGCCCAGCGCCCGGAAACCACTCCGCCCACCACATACTCGGGGCGGAACCTGCCACCGTCCACCCAGGCGTCCAGCCATGACCAGCCGTTGGCCGTGTGGAGGCGGGAGAGCTTCTTGTATTCCAGCAGCGGCTCGATGACAGGGTGGCTGGACTCCCTGAGCTCCCACTTCCGGGTGCTCTTCACCTCGATGCCGTTGCGGTGCAGGGCCCGCATCAGGTCCTGCGGCGAGTCGGGGTTGAGCCCCGGGGAGTTGAGCAGGGCACGCAGTTCCGCAGCAAGCGCCTCCAGTCTTTGTGGACGCTGTCCGGCGGTCGGGCGGGGCCCCAGGTGGTCAACCAGGATCTGTTCGTGCAGGTCCTCCCGCCACGGAACGCCCGCGTGCTGCATCTCGGCAGCCACCATGGCGGCTGCCGACTCCGCCGCGAGCAGCAGCTGGAGGCGGTGCCGGCGGTTTTCCTCCGTCCCCACGCCGGCCAGGGCGGCCTGCTGGGCCGCGTATTCGGCGCGGAGGTCCTCCAGTCCCCACCCCGGGGCCGGTCCGGCACCCGGATCGTCGAACAGCGCTCCCTGGTCCGCCGGGGGACGCGGCGGCAGCAGAGCCTTCGGCGGGAGCATGGGATCCTCCACCGGGACCCTGTCGGTATTCCTGGCGTAATCGGTATGTGCGCTGAACTGCGAAAAGGCCAGGATGTTGCCGCAGAGGGTGACGTCGTAGCAGCGCTCCACCTCCACACCGGAGGCGAGCAGCGCGGGGTACCAGTCCTGCGTCCGGTGCCAGATCCACCGGGGCGGCTGTCCTCCCGGGCGTTGGGCTTCGAGTTCACGGACGACGGCGGCAAGCTCGCCGGGTGCCACCAGCCGGGGCCCGGGGTTGGCCGGTTGGGGGTCGCCTGCCTGTGTCAGTTCCTGCAGTGCCGCACCGCGGGGGTGGGCGGCAAGCAGCAGGTACATGTTCCCATTGTGCCCTGCCGGGAGTGGTGGCCCTGTTTGTCCACATAGGGGAGGTGGCCCCTTAACGGGCTTTTGTTGCCGCGGCAGAGTGGCTGCATGAGCAGGCACCAGCTGAATGCACCGCACCCCGCGCCGGGGCAGGCCACGGATTCCTTCCGGCGGCCACCAGACCGGAGGTCACCCTCCCGTGCTGCGTTGCCGGACAACCCGGCGTCCGGCGCAGCCTGGCTGCCGGACGGTTCACCGCCGGACGGTTCACCGCCGGGCGGTTCAGCACCGGGCGGGGCGGCCGGGGTGCTGCTGGTTACCTCCTCGGGGGTCCTCCGCGCCGAAGTGGAGCGCATCGTGGCAGCCGCCGGAACCCAGCTGCGCGTCGTTCCGGATGCAGTGGAAGGCGGACGGTACTGGGACGCTGCATCGGCCGTCCTGGTGGGCAGCGATGTGCGGGAGCTGCCACCGCGGCGGCGCACCCCTGCCGTCATGGTGGGCCTCGACGGCGAAGGGGACAGCCTCTGGCACCTCGCCGCCGCCCTGGGCGCCGAACGCGTTGCCGTGCTGCCCGATGCCGCTGCCTGGCTGGCGGACCATCTGAGCCGGTCACGCTCGCCGGGCCCCGGCGGCCTGGTCCTTGGCATCACGGGCGGTTGCGGCGGGGCGGGCGCAACCACCGCCGCCATTTGGATAGCCCAGGCCGCGGCAGGGCTGGGGGCACGCGTCCTGCTGGTTGACGGGGACCCCTGGGGCGGTGGCCTGGAACTGGCGCTCGCTGCCGAGGACACCCCCGGACTGCGCTGGCCGGACCTCGCGGAGGCAAGGGGCAGCATTGATCCCCTGCAGCTCTCCGACTCCCTGCCCGTGGCCGGAGGTTTTTCCTTCCTGTCCTGGCCAGCCACCCGGGAGCAGCCGGTCCCTGTCCCTGCTGCCGCCGCAGCGGGTGTGCTCGATGCTGCCCGCCGTGGTTTTGAGCTGGTCGTCGTGGATGTGGGAAGGGGCGCGGAGCCGCTCCATACGGTGGCCTGGGACTGCGACCGGATCATGGTGGTGGTGCCGGCGCAGCTGAAGGCCGCGGTCGCAACGGTGCGCCTGCTGCAGGAACTTCCGCCCGTGGAGGCTGCCTTGCTGGTGCGGGGCCGGCCAGGCGCTGCGCTGGACAGTTCCCTGATTGCTGACGCCGTAGGGTTGCCCGTGCGGGGCCGCATCCCCGAACTGCGGGCCGTCCCGGTAGTCATGGAAGCGGGGCGCCTGCTGGACTTTGGGAAGCGGCGGAGCATCCGGCATTTCGGCGCCACGGTGCTCGATTGGCTCGGCGAGGACCTGCAGGCGGGGGATGTGGCATGAGGCGGCCGTCGGGTACACCCTCAGCTCCGCCTCCAGCTCCCGATACGGGCAGCGCTGCAAGGTCCGGGGGCCTGGGTGCACGGCGCAGTGCCCGGATCCTTGAAGCGAACCAGGCCGTTCGCCAGGCGCGGGCCGGTGAGGCAGCCGGTACTGGCCGGGCCGTTGATTCCGGGCTGCTGGAATCCGTCCGTGAGTCGATGATGGCCGAGGCTGGAGCGGTAACAACGTCGCGCGTCGCTGCAGCTGTCCAGGCCACGGGCAAGCTGTTGGGCACCGCCGGAGCGCTTGCCGCGGTGGAACGGATCAGTGCCGAACTCAACGGACTGGGACCGCTGCAGGAGCTCACCAGGGATCCTGCCGTCACAGACATTTTCGTTAACGCTCCCGATTCCGTGTGGGTGGACCGTGGCAGGGGCATCGAGCGCGTACCTGTCGTGTTCGATGGCGAGGCCCAACTGCGCGCGCTGGCCTGCCGGCTGGTGGCTGCAGGCGGGCGCCGCCTGGATGACGGGTCGCCCTGCGTCGATGTCAGGCTTGCCGGCGGCTACCGTGTCCACGCCGTGTTGCCGCCGGTGTCCACGTCCGGGACGCTGCTGAGCGTCCGGATTCGCAGGGAGAGGGTTTTCAGCATGGCGGAGCTGCGCACGGGCGGCATGTTCGGCCAGCGCGTGCAGACGGTGCTGGAGAGGATAGTGGAGAGGAAGTTGAGTTTCCTGGTCAGCGGTGCCACGGGTTCCGGTAAGACCACGCTGCTGTCCACCCTGCTGGGCCTTTGTTCCGCGGAAGAGCGGCTGGTCCTGATCGAGGATGCGGCCGAACTCAACCCTGTCCACCCCCATGTGGTGGCCCTCGAATCACGCCACGGGAATCTTGAAGGTGGCGGCGCCGTGGACTTGGGGGAGCTGGTTCGCCAGGCGCTTCGCATGCGTCCGGACAGGCTGGTGGTGGGGGAGTGCCGGGGTGCTGAAGTCCGTGAGCTCCTGACGGCGATGAATACCGGGCACAGTGGCGGTGGCGGAACCATCCACGCGAACACGGCAGCCGCGGTCCCGGCCAGGCTCAACGCCCTCGGCGCGCTCGCTGGGCTCGGCCCGGAGGCCGTGCGGCTTCAGGCCGCCAGCGCCCTCGACGTTGTCATCCATGTCGGCAGGACCCCGAAGTCCCGGGAAGTCCTGTGCGTTGGACTCATCGCCGATGGCCCGGCAGGGCTGACCGTGGTGCCGGCCATTAAGGAGTCAGGTGTCGCAGGTCCGGCGTGGCCGGCGCTGGCGGCCCGGTTGGGGATGGATCTCGGGGCAACCCTGTGACGGTCCTTTTCATCGTGCTTCTTTGCAGTGCCATGCTGTTGCTCCTCAAACCGCCCCTGGACGTGGTTTCCCGGCTGCGCACGGCAACCGGCAGGAGGAAGAACACGCAGGGGGTCAGGAGAGGCCTGGTACTGCCGTGTGGAAAGGCGGCCGGCAGGAGCGCGGCACTGTCGCGGGGGCCGGGCCTGACCCTGGTGGTGCAGCAGCTGGCGGCACTGCTCCGGGGCGGACGGACGCCGGGGCGGTTGTGGGACGAGCTGTGGACGGTTTACGGCGATGGCGGAAACGGGCAGCGGCTTCAAGACCGTGCACGCGTGTCCGGGGCGGTGCTGTCAGAGGGATCAGCTGCGGTTCTGTCATCCGCGCGTGCTGCCGCCGCGACTGGAGCTCCCGTTTCGGATTCCATCCGGCGCGCGGTTTCCACAGCGTTCCAGCCCCGGGACAGGGAGGCCAGGACCTGGTTGGAGCTGGCCGCCTGCTTTGACATTGCGGAGGCCAGCGGGTGTCCGCTCGCCGACGTACTGACCCGGTTCGCGGCCCAGCTGGAAGCGGAGGATGACGCAGACGCGGCCCGGCAGACGGCTCTCGCAGGGCCCAAAGCCACCGTCCGGCTCCTGACCTGGCTCCCCTTGATGGGTCTTGGACTCGGTGCCGCCCTCGGCGTGGATCCCCTCGCTACCCTCTTGGGAACACCCCTGGGACTGGCCGCCTTGTTCGGCGGGGTGGTCCTCACCGTGACGGGAAGGGCATGGTCTGCCCGGCTGGTTTCGGCGGCGGCAGGGGCATGAGTGCCATGACCCAGGGGTGGGCTCCCGGCCTGGCGTTGTTCCTGCTGCTCGCGGCCAGCGCCTGGCTTGCCTGTTCCAGCCACGTCAGGCCGCGCCAACGGCTGCGCTTCCTGCTTCCTGCCGCTGCAGGGGCACAACCGACGGCATCCACCAAAGGGGCGTCAGCGAGTTCCGGCAGCGGGCTGAAGGATCCGGCCATGATGCTGGAGCTGGTGGCGGCCATGCTCGATGCCGGCGCCGGCATTGGCCGGGCGCTTGACCTGGTGGCTGCTTCGGCTGCCCCGCAGTACCGGGAATCCCTGCGGCCTGTGGTCTCGGCGCTGGCCATTGGCGCCGACTGGGAGACGGCATGGCGCAGCTCCGCTATACAGCTGCCCGAAGTCCTGGAGTTGCGGGACGCGCTGGGCTTCGCCGCACTCACGGGCGCGCCGTCGTCAGCGATTCTGTACGCCCAGGCTGCGAGGCTCCGCCGGGAGCGGTTTCGGGCTGCGGAGAAGCGGGCCGCTTCGCTCGGGGTGAAGTTGGTGGTTCCCCTGGGCCTGTGCTCACTCCCGGCCTTCATCTGCCTTGGTGTCGTTCCGGTGTTGCTGGCCCTGGTACCGTCCGGTTCCTAACCTGCTGGCTCCTCGCAATCCGGCTCGTTGCCAGCCCCGCCGCTCCCGGGCCCCGGTTCCCAGCCTGTCCCGGTGCCCCGGCTCCTGGTCCAGCTATGCCGGCCGCGCCGTCCGTCCCCTCCTCCACAGCGCCGGAGCAGCCCAGCTTTTCCACTTAGCCCACACCCTCCCTTACCCCCAACAACTCCGCCGGGAAGAGTCAAGACAGCCGGGAAAACCACCGGCACCCATGGAAAGGAAACCAGATGTCCACCAACCACTACCGTCGCAATTACTCCGCCGGAATGTCCGCACCCGCTGCTTCCAGGCAGATGGCCACCGCTCCCAGGCTGATGGCCACCGCTTCCAGGCTGATGGCCACCGCTCCCAGGCCGATGGCCATGGGGCCGGCCCGCAGCCGTGGCAACGCGGTCGGGACGCAATACACATCCCGTGCCACATCCCGTGCCCTTGCTTCCAACACAACTGTCAGTCGCGCACTCGTTCCGCAGGCACCGGCCTCAGGTACGTCCTTTCCAGGGGCGTCCTTTCCGCCGCCCGGCAGCGTGGTGGAGCTGTACCCGGCTGCGGGCCGCACCCGCAGGATGCGGCGCAGCGTAGGGTTGCTGGGCTCGGAAGCCGGCATGGCGACAGCCGAATACGCCATTGCCACCCTGGCCGCGGTGGGTTTTGCCGGGCTGCTCGTGTTCATCCTCCGCAGCGATGAAGTGCGTGGTTTCCTGCTGAACCTCATCCGCACCGCCCTGGCGCTGCCGTGACGCGTACGGCAGGACTGCTGACAATCCGGAAGACTATTGAAGCGGTGACCGGGGGTGTGGGCTCCAGCTACGGTCACCAGGAACAGGCAGGCAAGACGGGCGACGCCCGCGGCACCGTAACGGCAGAGTTCGCCGTGGCATTGCCGGCCGTGCTGGCACTCCTGGCCATGTTGCTCGCCGGAGCCGCCGCGGGCATGACTCAGCTGCGTATTGAAGAGGGAGCCCGGGCCGGCGCCAGGGCCGTGGCCAGGGGCGATGACCCCGCAGCCGTGGAACGGACCGTCAGGATGCTCGCCGGCAGGTCGGCGTCCGCGACAGTTGCCGCCGACGGTGGCTGGTTCAGGGTCACGGTCACTGACCGGGTGCCCGGACCCCTGGGATCTTCCATCCCATGGACCCTTACCGCCCGTGCCTCAATACGCAGCGAGACTGCGGGGACCGGCGCCGCCGGCAGCGGCGACGGATCGGGCGATGCCGGGGGCGTCAGGTGATGGGTGACCACGGGCGGCGACACCCCACGATTGGGACCGGCCATCCCTGTGCTGGGTCCGGTCGTGCTGCACCCGGGCGCCGGCACGCCACAAGACGCCGGTACGCCCGGGGAGGGCGGCGGAATTTTGGTCCCGGTCAGAGTCCACAAGGCGCCACAGATGGCCGCGAACGTGGGTCGGGAACGGTCCTGGCCGCGGGGCTGGCGCTGGTGGTCATGACGGCCATGGCCGTCATGCTGCTGCTGGCCCAGTCAGCCGTGCTCGCGAGCAGGGCGGCAGCAGCAGCGGACCTGGCAGCTCTCGCCGCGGCGGATGCCCTCCGCGGCATCACCACGGGGGATCCCTGCGCGGTGGCCGTTGAGGTGGCGGCGCGGCAGTCCGCCACGGTCCTCAGCTGCTCAGCGGGCCCGGGACAGACGATTGAGGTGCGCACTGAGCTCGGGGAGCGCGCACTGCTGGGTGCCGCGACGGGACGGGCCCGGGCAGGACCTCCGCCATAGGGCCAGGGAATCGGGGGAGATGGGCCATCGAAGGGCACGTCTCCGGACGGGGAATCAGCTCCTGGCTTCCAGATCCACCGGCGTGGCTTCTGTGGCGTCCTTGAGCAGCACGTCCAGGAGGGTAACCGCGGCGGCCTTATCCAGCGGGTTGTTCTTGTTGCCGCATTTTGGGGACTGCACGCAGGACGGGCAGCCGGCATCGCACTCGCAGGCCTTGATGGCATCGCGGGTCGCTGCCAGCCAGACCATGGCTTTGTCGAATCCCCGTTCGGCAAAGCCGGCTCCGCCGGGGTGCCCGTCGTAGACGAATATGGTGGGCACCCCGGTGTCGGCATGCAGGGCAGTGGACACCCCGCCGATGTCCCACCGGTCGCTGGAAGCCACCAGCGGCAGAAGTCCGATCGCGGCGTGCTCCGCGGCATGCAGGGCGCCCGGGAACTGCGCTTCGATGAGGCCGGCCCCGGTCAACGAACGGTTGTCCACCACGAACCACACCGCCTTGGTGAAGAGCTCCCGTGCACCGAGTTCCAGCGGCTCCTCGCCCAGGACCTCGTTGGAGATCAGGGCCTTGCGCTGGAAGGAGACAACTTGGGTGGTGACCTTCACGTCGCCGAAGTGGACGGTCACGTCGCCCCACTGCATGGTCCGCAGGGTGTCCAGGACCTCGATCTGGGTTACGTCGCGTGCTGTCGTGTAGTAGTCGGGGTTGGCCCGGCGGACCATGACGCAGTGGTCGTCTTCATTCAGGTCCTCCACCACATAGGTGTCGCCCTGGTGGACATACACGGCCCCGGTGTGTGCCTGGTAGTGCGTCTGCGGCGAGTCCATGGTCCCCAGGAGGGAACCCGTCTCGGCGTCGACGATGCTGACCGGGCCCCCACCGTCTGCCCGCAGGTTGACCATCCCCGCCGCGCTTTGCGAGTGGGTCCAGAACCAGCCCGCGGGCCGCCGCCGGAGGTAGCCCTGGGCAACCAGCCGGTCCAGGAGCATTTCAGCGGTGGGACCGAAGAGGTCCAGCTCGCCCGGCCCCAGGGGAAGCTCAGCGGCCGCCGCACACAGGTGCGGTCCCAGAACATACGGGTTGGAAGGGTCGAAGACCGTCGCCTCCACCGACACGTCGAAGATGGCCTCGGGATGGTTCACCAGGAAAGTGTCCAGCGGGTCATCGCTGGCCACGAAGGCCGCAATGGCATCCTGGCCCGCCCGGCCGGCCCTGCCGATCTGCTGGAACAAAGATGCCCGCGTACCGGGCCAGCCAGCCACCAGGACGGCATCCAGGCCAGAGATGTCGATCCCGAGTTCCAACGCAGACGTGCTGGAAACACCCAGCAGCTGGCCCGAACGCAGGGCTTTCTCCACTGCCCGGCGTTCCTCCGGCAGGTACCCCGACCGGTAGGCGGCAACCCGCTGCGGGAGGCTGGGATCCACCTCGTCGAGGAGCCGTTTGGTAATCGCGGAGATGGTCTCGGCGCCGCGGCGGGACTTGATGAAGGCGATGGTGCGGACCCGGGCGGATACCAGGTTGGCCAGCAGATCGGAGGTTTCGGCCACGGCCGTCCGCCGCTCCTTCGCGCCGTTCTCCCCTCTGACCTCGGTCAGCGCCGGTTCCCACAGCGCCACGGTGGTGGCCCCGTGCGGCGAGCAGTCGCGGGACACCGCCTTGACGGGCGCCCCGATGAGGCGGGAGAAGGAGACATCGGGCTCGGACGCGGTGGCGGAGGCAGCGATGAACACGGGCTCGGGGAACGCCGTTCCCGCACCGTAATAGGCGCAGATCCGGCGCAGCCGCCGCATCAGGTTGGCCACGTGTGAGCCAAACACGCCCCGGTAGCTGTGCGCCTCGTCCACGATGACGTAGCGAAGCCGGCGGAAGAAACCGGCCCACCACGCGTGGTTGGGAAGGATGCCAAAGTGCAGCATGTCGGGGTTGGCCAGGATGAAGTTGGCGTGGTCCCTGA
Organism: Arthrobacter sp. 8AJ; assembly: GCF_902506025.1. Classification (NCBI taxonomy): domain Bacteria; kingdom Bacillati; phylum Actinomycetota; class Actinomycetes; order Micrococcales; family Micrococcaceae; genus Arthrobacter; species Arthrobacter sp. 8AJ. Next base: position 907,614 of record NZ_LR733289.1, read on the forward strand.
TCCACCGGCGGGCGGAGGGATCGGTATCGCCGTCGTAAGTTTCCGCCCGGACCGTGGGCAGCTTCAGGGCGCGGATGGCGTTCAGCTGGTCCGCCGCCAGCGCCTTGGTGGGGGAGAGGTAAAGGGTGACGGCGCCGTCGTCGTGAATCTTGCCCGGGTCCGCGAGCACCCGGAGCTCGGACCGGTGGATCGCATCCAGCGCCGGCAGCTGGTATGCCAGGGACTTTCCGGACGCAGTGCCGGTAGCCACCACAACGTGCTGGCCCGAATGCGCTGCACCGGCCGCGTCAACCTGGTGCCGGTACGGCTCAAGGATGCCCAGCGTCCCGTACGCCGCAGCAATGTCCGGATGAACCCATTCAGGCCAGGGCGCGTGGACTGCCTCCCGCGCCGGTATGGTGCGGACATGACGCAGCTGTTCCGGCTCCGGGCCGCGGCCCAGTAAAGGAATCAGGGAGTCATGGGGGTTCACCCCACCATTCTTCCACCCATGACAGTGCCGCCCGCCCGAGGTTCGCCAACGGGGAAAACAAACGGCAGGCCCAGCTGAACCCGTTCAGCTCAGGGAGAGGTCCGCCCCGTCATGGGATGCCGAGAGCATCAGGACCCGGGCCACCGTCGTCCAGCCAAGATGGGAGTAGAGCTTCTGCCCGTCCAGGGACGCCAGCAGCAACCCGGCGCGGACATCGTGCCCGAAGGCCTGGGCCGCCAGCGCACGCATGATGAAACTGCCCAGGCCCCTGCGCTGGAACGCCGGCTCGGTGATGATCTTGTCGAACACTGCGGTGTCACCCACCACGAACACCCTGCCACTGGCCGCGAGGGCTTCTCCGGAGCGGACCTCGGCGTAATGCACGCCGTCCTGCTCGTACGTGGACAGGCTCAGATCGTCGTCGGACAGCCAAGGGTCCTCGGCGTCCTGCGTCTCCATGTCCACGATCATCATCGTCTGCGAATCGGACGTGACGTTCAGCCCTTTACCGGCTGCCAGGGCGGCGTACCGTGAGGGGTCGTTGGTAAGAATGGTCAGTACCCGCGCCGGGGATTCCGCAGTCCTGGCCGCGAGGGCGGCGAACTCGTCATCGGTGGGTTCGGACGCGAAAATTTCCCACTCGCCGCTGGTGTCAGAGCGGAGCGCAGCGGGGAAACGGCCCTCCGTGGAGGTCCGGTAGCCGCGACATCCGGCCCAGCCGGCAACCCACACTTCGAGCAGGCCAGTGATGTCTTCAACCAGGGTTTCCGGGCTCATGGCAAGAACACTATTCCAGCCCGATCACAAGCAACAGGGGGTGCCGAAGTGCTTATGCAATTGTGATACGCCCGGGCCTGGCCCGAGCCGCCGCACGCGGACCCGGGCCGGCCCTGCAGCGCAGCCGCTGACCTTAAAGCAGCCGGTACCCTTAAATACGTGGCTTTGAACAAGATTGTGCTCTTTTACGGCTTTACCCCCATAGCTGACCCGGACGCCGTCCGCCTCTGGCAGCGTGCCCTGTGCGAAAAGCTGGGACTGACCGGCCGCATCCTCATTTCCAAGGACGGCATCAATGCCACGGTGGGCGGGGAAATCGGCGCCGTCAAACAGTACGTCAAGACCACCCGCGAGTACTCCGGGTTCCGGGGAATCGACGTCAAATGGTCCGACGGCGGCGCGGCGGACTTCCCCCGGCTCAGCGTGAAGGTGCGGGACGAGATTGTCTCCTTCGGCGCGCCCGGCGAACTCAAGGTCGACGCCGGTGGCGTGGTTGGCGGCGGAAAACACCTCAAGCCGGAGGAGCTCCACGAGCTCGTGGAAGCCAGGAAACAGGAAGGCGGGGACGTGGTGTTCTTCGACGGCCGGAACGCCTTCGAAGCGCAGATTGGCCGCTTCAAGGACGCGGTGGTACCGGATGTCGCCACCACCCATGACTTCATCAAGGAGCTGGAGTCCGGTAAATACGACTCTCTGAAGGACAAGCCCGTGGTGACCTACTGCACCGGAGGCATCCGCTGCGAGGTGCTCTCCAGCCTGATGGTGAACCGCGGCTTCAAAGAGGTGTACCAGCTCGACGGCGGGATCGTCCGGTACGGCGAAGCCTTCAAGGACCAGGGGCTCTGGGAGGGCTCGCTGTACGTCTTTGACAAGCGCATGCACCTGGAATTCAGCGAGGACGCCAAGACCATCGGCCAGTGCGCCCGCTGCTCGGCGCCCACCAGCAAATTCGAGAACTGCTCCAACCCGAGCTGCCGCACCCTCACGCTGTACTGCGCCGAGTGCGCCGCCAGCCCGGAGACGCTCCGCTGCCCGGACGGCTGCGCGGCGGCCTGAGCCCCACCGCAACCGGGCTGGGGGAGCGTGATGCCCGCCCGTCGTCCCGGTTTAGAGCCTGTGCACCCGGAACGCGTAGTTCGCCGCGGTCCTCGCCTCCACCCGGACCGTGAGGACACTGTCCGTTGACAGGTAAATGACGTTCTCGCGGTTGATGCCGCACCGGAGGGCAAGGTCCACCAAGGTGAGGGTCTCGGTGCGGACCGTGAAGGTCACCCGGCGCTGGCTGCGGCAGGCGATGGACAAAATATAGGTCCCGGTGTCCAGCACCGGCGACGCGACCAGCCGGTCCTCCCCGGCAGCCAGGAGCCCGGCGTCGGCCTGGACCACGGGACCGGTGGTACCCGGAAGGGCCCGGGACACCCAGTCACCCAGCTCCGCCGCGCCCACCGGATCCTGCTGCAGCGGGTCGCGGGTAAACGCAGGCGCCGGGGCAGCAGTCCCGGTGCCCTGCGCGCTGCCGGCCCTGCCGTCGTCGTACGTATATTCGCAGCCGGCCAGTGCACCTGCCGCAAGCACCAGTCCAAGGGCGACGGCGGCTCCCGGCTTCGGTGCCAGAAGCGCCCGTGCTGTCCCTTCGGGAAGGGGCGCGGAGATTCCCCGCACGCTGGGCATAGTCCGACTCTAAGCCCGCAGCGGGCGGCGGGCCAGAGCCGGAAGAGGGCTTATTTCGCCGGTGCCAGCTGGTAGGCGTAGAGCAGCGGAGCGTCCACGCTGGAACTGCTGATTTCGACCCGTCCGGTGGCGGACAGCGTTATTTTGGTGGTTTCCTGCCGGCCGTTGCAGGCTGCTCCTGCTTCCGTCACGGCTTTGCCGTCCAGGGACACGGCGAAGAAGGCTTTGCCGGTCCCTTCGCACACCGTCGTGAGTACATAGCTGCCGGCGGGCACCCTGGCGGCCTCCTGCACAATGCGGTTCCGGTTGAGGATCTTCCCCGAATCCTGGAGCACGACACCCGCCGGCGTAGAGGGCAGGGCGGTGGCCCGCCACTTGGGAACATCCGCATTCTCCACCGAGTTCACGGGTGAACACCCCGCCGCGGCCAGGCAGAGAGCCGCGGCCACCACCGTCACCGGCAGCGAACGGCGGACCACAGCGGCCGCCGTGCGGGCGCGCGGAAGGAGGGGAAGGCGGGAAGGCATGTGACCACCGTACCCCGCAGCCACGCCGGACTAAACTTGAGCGATGCCTGGATCCCCTTATGAGTTCACCGCCGGAAACACTGCCGACGCTCCCCGAAGCGACCTCCCCGCGCTGCTTTCCACCCTCGCCGCGGACCTGCGCGGGCTCGACTACACGCTTGACGGCGTGGCACGGCTGCTGGGCCCGGCAGCGTCGGCCGCGCTGAACAGGGACCAGATCATCCCCGCGGTGCTCGCTGTTGAGCATGCTGTGCGGGCCGACAACGGCACGGCGCCGCTGGCCGCCGTCGTCCGCTTGTGGCTCCTCGCAGAGCCGCAGGAAAAGGAAACGCTCGACGCCGCACTGCCGGGCACCGGCGCCGACGGTCTCCTTGAACTGGGGCTGGTGCAGCCCGTCCCCGGCTCCGGGCTCCTTACGGCTAAGGCTGACCTGAGGCCGTACGGCTGGGACAAGAATGAGGACGGCAGCGGCGGCGCGGAGCTCTGGGTGGCCAGCGACCTCGCCGCCCACCAGCAGGCCGGGATGCTCCGGCATGACCACGTCCTTGGCATCGGGCAGGCATCCACCACCCTGGTGCAGACCACCATCCGCCGCCACACCGGGCGCGCGCTGGACCTGGGGACAGGGTGCGGCATCCAGGCCTTCCACCTGCTGCACCACTGCCAGCACGTGACCGCCACCGACATCTCCGAACGTGCCCTGGCCTACGCGCGGTTCAACATCCTGCTCAACGCGGAGGCGCTGTCCGTCGACCCGGACCACCTCGAGGACCGGGTCAGCCTCCGCCTGGGTTCGCTCCTGGAGCCGGTGGCCGGGGAAGAGTTCGGCCTGGTGGTCTCCAACCCGCCGTTCGTCATCACCCCGCGCAGTCCCGGCGAGGACGCAGCGGACCAGTTCACCTACCGCGACGGCGGCCTCCCGGGCGACGGGATCGTGGCATCCCTGGTGGCCGCCCTGCCCGGCGTCTTGGAGCCCGGCGGTTGGGCCCAGATGCTGGGCAACTGGGAAGTCGCCGCCGGCAGCAGCTGGGAGGAGCGGCCAAAATCCTGGGTGCGGCAGGGCACGGACGCCTGGTTCATACAACGTGAAGAGGTCAGCCCGGAACAGTACGCGGAAACCTGGCTCCGGGACGCCTCGGAGTCCCGGGACCGGCAGCACTACCGGGAGGCGTATGCCCAGTACCTTGCCGATTTCGGGTCCCGGGATGTTGCCGGCATCGGCTTCGGCATGGTCTGGCTGCGCCGCCCCGCTGACGGCCGCGCTGCCGCCATCAGCCGCTTCGAGGAAATCACCTACCCCATCGAGCAGCCCATCGGCCCCCACCTGGGTGCCGCCGTCGAACGCGCCGACTGGCTCGCCGCGCATGACCTTGCGGCCACGCACCTGCTGGTGGCGGGGGACGTCACCGAGGAGCGCCACCAGCGCCCGGGCGCCGAACACCCCGGCGTTATCCTGCTCCGGCAGGGTGCCGGGCTGCGCCGCACCACTTTGATGAGCACGGAGCTGGCAGGCTTCGTGTCCGCATGCGACGGCGACCTCACCGCCGGGCAGATCGCCGGGGCTTTGGAGGCCCTCCTGGGCGGCGGGGAGGGGTTCGACGCCGGGACTTTCCAGGGTGCGCTGCTCGCCGACGTGGCCAACCTGGTCCGTGACGGCTTCCTGGTCCCGGCCGGAAATCCCGCCTTGGAATAAGCCCCCTCAAGCCCTCAACAGAGCCCCGTCTTTTCCACATGAATGCGCACGATTCCCCAAAATATGGTGAACTAGGCGAACATGGGCTCATCTGCCCCAGCAACCTTTTTCTGTAGGAGCACCGTGCCAAGCAAGGCCAAAACCGGCAAGAAACTCGTGATTGTGGAGTCTCCGGCCAAGAGCAAGACCATCGCCAAGTACCTCGGCGAGGGCTTCATCGTAGAGGCCTCCATTGGTCACATCCGGGACCTGCCGCAGCCGTCCGAGCTCCCTGCCGAGCTGAAGAAAACCTCCGTCGGCAAGTTCGCCGTCGACATTGAACACGACTTCAAGCCCTACTACGTGGTGTCCCCGGACAAGAAGAAAAAGGTCACCGAGCTCAAAGCCGCGCTCAAGGACGCCGACGAACTCTATCTCGCAACCGATGGGGACCGCGAGGGCGAGGCCATCGCGTGGCACCTGCTGGAAGTACTCAAGCCCAAGGTGCCCGTATACCGTATGACGTTCGGCGAGATCACCAAGGAAGCCATCCAGCGCGCCATGGGCAACCTGCGCGACGTGGACCAGGACCTGGTGGACGCCCAGGAAACCCGCCGCGTCCTGGACCGCCTCTACGGCTACGAAATCTCACCCGTCCTCTGGCGCAAGGTGGCCCGCGGCCTGTCCGCCGGACGCGTGCAGTCCGTGGTCACCCGCATGGTGGTGGACCGGGAACGCGAACGCATGGCCTTCAAGGCTGCCTCCTACTGGGACCTGACCGGCCAGTTCGGCGCCGAGTCCGGCTCGTTCAAGGCCAAGCTGGCCGCCGTGGACGGCGCCAAGGTGGCCACGGGCCGCGACTTCAACGACAACGGCGAGCTCACGTCCCGGAACGTGGCCCACCTCAACGAGGAACTGGCAACGTCCCTGGCGGCCGGCCTGCAGAACGCCGACTTCCGCGTCCGGTCGGTGGACACCAAGCCGTACACGCGCCGTCCCGCCGCGCCGTTCACCACCTCCACGCTGCAGCAGGAGGCCGGCCGCAAGCTGCGCTTCTCCTCCAAGAGCACCATGCAGATCGCCCAGCGGCTGTACGAAAACGGCTACATCACCTATATGCGTACGGACTCGTCCGCGTTGAGCGATGAGGCCATCACGGCAGCCCGCCGCCAGGCCTCCGAACTGTACGGCCCCGAATACATTCCGCAGTCGCCGCGCGTCTACTCCAATAAGGCCGCCAACGCCCAGGAAGCGCACGAGGCCATCCGCCCCGCCGGTGACTCCTTCCGCACGCCTGCCCAGGTCGCCAAGCAGCTCTCCGGCGACGAGTTCCGCCTGTACGAGCTCATCTGGAAGCGTACGGTCGCCTCCCAGATGGGCGACGCCAAGGGTTCAACGGCCACCATCCGCCTGGGTGCCGTCTCCGCAGATGGCCGGGACGCGGAATTCTCCGCCTCCGGCACCGTGATCACGTTCCCCGGCTTCCTCGCCGCCTACGAGGAAGGCAAGGACGAGACCCGCGGCGACGACGACTCCGACGAAGCACGCCGGCTGCCCAATGTGGCCAAGGATGACTCCCTGACGGCCGCGGACATTCAGGCCGTGGGCCACGAGACGTCCCCGCCGCCGCGCTACACGGAAGCATCGCTGACCGCGGAGCTGGAGAAGAAGGGCATCGGGCGCCCGTCCACCTATGCCTCCACCATCTCCACCATCCAGGACCGCGGCTACGTCCGGAAGCAGGGCTCGGCCCTGGTGCCCAGCTGGATCGCCTTCTCCGTCATCCGGCTCCTGGAGCAGCATTTCTCCGACTACGTGGATTACGAGTTCACCGCCGACATGGAAGGCGACCTGGACAAGATCGCCAACGGCCAGGAAGCCGGCGCCTCATGGCTGCGGCACTTCTACTTCGGCGAGGATTCCGATCCGGGCCTGCTGAGCATCGTCAACAACCTGGGCGAGATCGATGCCCGGGAAATCAACTCGATCCCGATCACCGACGAGATCACGCTCCGGGTGGGCAAGTTCGGCCCCTACCTGGAAAGCTCCGCCGCCGTGGTGGACCCGAAGACGGGCGAGATCGTGGAATCGGCGCGCGCCAACGTGCCCGAGGACCTGGCTCCGGATGAGCTGACCGCGGCCAAGGCCATCGAGCTGATGGAGACGGCGGCCCCGGAAGAACGCGTGCTCGGCGCCGATCCGCATACGGGACACACCGTAGTGGCCAAGAACGGCCGTTACGGCGCCTACGTCACCGAGATCATCCCTGAGATGACCGACGAGGAACTGGCCAACCAGCCGGTGGAGTACTACAAGAACGGCAAGCCCAAGCCGCCGAAAAAGCCCGTCAAGGCAAAGCCCCGCACGGGGTCGCTCTTCAAGTCGATGACCGTTGAGTCCGTCACCCTGGACGAGGCACTCCAGCTCATGAGCCTGCCCCGGGCACTGGGGGAGGACGCCGAAGGCAACCTCATCACGGTGCAGAATGGCCGGTTCGGGCCCTACCTGAAGAAGGGGACTGACTCCCGCTCCATTGGTTCCGAAGAGGAAATCTTCACCATCACCCTGGAACAGGCCCTGGAGATCTACTCACAGCCCAAGCAGCGCGGCGCCCGTGCCGCGGTGCCGCCGCTGGCGGAGTTCGGCCCGGACCCGGTATCCGAGAAGAACATCGTGGTGAAGGAGGGCCGGTTCGGGCCCTACATCACCGACGGCATCACCAACATCACGGTTCCCCGTGCCACCTCGCTGGAGGAACTCACCCGGGAACAGGCCGTGGAGTTGCTGGCAGAGAAGCGCGCCAAGGGCCCGGTCAAGCGGACCGCCACCCGCAAGGCGCCCGCGAAGAAGAAGGCAACGGCCAAGAAGTAGGCGTGTGGCCGGCGCGTTTGCGCCGGCCACCGTATCGTGATCGGCTAGGGGAATGACTGAACAGCCCGCGCACACGGATCTCCAGCCGCTCAACGACCTCGAGGAGAAGCTCGCCACCGGCGGACAGCCCGACGCCGACCCGGTGGACGTCATCCTGTCCTTCCTCAACAGCGAGGTCTACATCATCAGCTCGGACACGGTTGAGGGCATCGACTCCCAGGTGGAGCCCCTGGTCCTTGCCAACGCCGACGGCGACCCCGTCCTTGCCGTTTTCTCGCACCCCAGCCGGGTGGACCAGCAGTACCTGGAAGCCGCCCCCAACGTCCTGGGCACGCAGGGCGCTGCCATCATCGCCAATATCGGCGATGAGCTGGGCATGGTGATCAACCCCGGCGCAGCCTACGGTTTCGAGATCAACCCCGAGGGCGTTGCCAACATCCGGCGCGACTTCAAGCGCGCCGACGAGCAATAATGTCCCCATGCGTCTAGGCGTCCTCGACATTGGTTCCAATACTGTCCATCTGCTCCTGGTGGATGCCCACCCGGGCGCGCAGCCGGTCCCGTTCGCGTCCCATAAGCGGCCGCTGTCCCTGGTGCAGTACCTGGAACCGGATGGCAGCATCAGCGACGAGGGCCAGCACGAGCTGACCGAGTTCGTGCTGGAAGCCTGGGAATTCGCGGCCCGGCACAAGGCCGAGGACCTCCTGGCGTTCTGTACCTCGGCCATCCGCGAAGCCACCAACGGCCCAGCCGTCCTGGCCCGGGTCAAGCACGAAACCACGGTGACCCTCCAGGAGCTGACAGGCAGCGAGGAAGCGTCCATGACCTTCTTCGCTGTACGTCGCTGGCACGGGTGGGGAGCCGGTCCCATCCTGAACCTGGACATCGGCGGCGGCTCGTTTGAAATGGCGTTCGGCCAGGATGAACTTCCGGAAGTAGCCACCTCGGTGCCCCTGGGCGCCAGCCGGCTCACCAGGGACTGGCTCGCCGAGGATCCGCCGTCGGCCAAAAGCGTCAAGGAACTGCGGCGGTACATCAGGGCCACGCTCAAACCTGCCGTCCGCGAATTCGACGGCCTGGGCCGGGCCAACGTGGTGGCCGGAACCTCCAAGACCTTCCGCTCCCTGGCCCGCATCGCCGGTGCCGCCCCCAGCGCCGAAGGGCCGTACGTCAAGAGGGAACTGCACGCCTCCGACCTTGGCATCTGGACCCAGAGGATCTCGGCCATGAGTTCGGAAGACAGGCTGCACCTTCCCGGTGTTTCCGAGGCGCGCGCCCATCAGCTCCTTGCCGGCGCTTTGGTGGCCGAGGCAGCCTTGGAAGTGTTCAAGTTCAAGAAGCTCCGCATCTGCCCCTGGGCGCTCCGCGAAGGGCTCATCCTGCGGCGCCTGGACCAGCTGGTCTTTGCCGGACCCCTGGAGCCGGCGCCCCATGTTGCCGCTTCCCGGCCGGTGGACGCAGCAGTCTAGCCACAGGGGTCCAGCCTGCTTCGCAGCAGGTTCTTTAAAAGCGGAAGCACCGGGGCCGGCAACAGGAAAATGGGGGAAAACCTGCTGCCGTGCCACCGGTGCCCTTGGCAGGCATCCCCATGCCTGCCGCATCACTCGCACCCTCAATGAGGTAATAACTACGTTAGGACCCCAAGTTGTGTGCTGCCTGCGCTGAAGATGGGAGTTGCCTGTGAATGCCTCGCAACTGCAATGATGGAGGCATGAGCAACCGAATCGCATTCCTTGGCTGTGGATCCATGAACGAAGCCATTCTTGGCGGCCTGCTGGAGGCGGGGAAGGACCCGGGGGATGTGGTGGCCACGGTCCGCCGCGCCGGTCGCGCCGCGGAACTGGCCGAGCGGTACCACGGGATCACCGCCATCGCCGGCGAGGAAGAACCTGACAACAACAAACAGGCCGCCAAGGGATCTGCCGTAGTCATCCTTGGCGTCAAGCCCGTGGGCATCGCGGACCTGGCAAAGGAAATCAGCCCGGCCCTTTCGCCCGACACCGTGGTGGTCAGTGTGGCTGCGGCCGTGTCCATCGCCCAGCTGGAGGCTGCACTCCCCGCGGGGCAGCCGGTGATCCGGACCATGCCCAACACCCCCGCGAAGCTGGGCCGCGGCGTCGTCTCGGTTTCGCCGGGCACGCACTGCACTCCGGAACAACTCCAGATGGTCAAAGACATGCTGCAGGGCGCAGGAACCGTGGTTGAGGTCCCCGAGGAGCAGGTGGATGCACTCTCGGCCATCAGCGGCTCCGGTCCTGCCTACGCGTTCTACCTTGCCGAGGCCATGGCGTCCGCAGGGGAAGAGCTGGGCCTGGACCGGGAGTTGTCCCTCCTGCTGGCGCGCGAAACAGTGGCCGGCGCCGGCCTCATGCTGGCCGAGCCCGGGGCAGATCCCGCAGCGCTGCGCAAGGCCGTCACCAGCCCCAACGGCACCACCGAACGCGCCATTGCCACCTTTGACGAACAGGGCATCCCCGCGATCATTGCCGCCGGCGCCCGCGCCGCCGCCGACCGGGCAGCGGAGATCACCAGGCAGCTCGGCTGATTCCCAGGCGTGGCCGGCTACGGCCGGGCCGCGAACCTCTCCAGCAGGTCCACGTGGCCGGAGACGATGAGCATGTCCCGGGAGGACACCTTGGTCTCGGGCCGGGCGTACGTGAAGTCCTCACCCGGGGACTTCACGCCCACGATGGTCACTCCGTACTTGGAGCGGACCTTTGACTCGTCCAGGGTGAAGCCCACGGTCTCGCGCGGCGGGTACATCTTCACGATGGCAAAGTCGTCGTCGAACTCGATGAAGTCCAGCATGCGCCCGGAGACCAGGTGCGCGGCGCGGACTCCGGCATCGGCCTCGGGGTAGATGACGTGGTTCGCGCCGATCCGGGTCAGGATCTTGCCGTGCGACGGAGTGATGGCCTTGACCCAGAGGTGCTCGATGCCCAGGTCCACCAGGTTCACGGTAATCAGTACCGAGGACTCAATGGAGGTGCCCACGCCCACGACGGCGGAGCTGAACTCCTGGGCGCCCAGCTGGCGGAGTGCATCGATGTTGGTGGCATCAGCCTCCACCACATGGGTCAGGAGGGGTGCCCATTTCTGCACCAGGTTCCGGTCCCGTTCAATGGCGAGCACTTCCCGGCCCTGCTTGACCAACTGCTCCGCGGTGGATGACCCGAAGCGGCCCAGCCCGATGACCAGTACCGGAGCATTGTGGGCGGGGCGCCGGGGGGCGTCTGTGGAACTAGCCAATGATCGGCCTCTCTTCGGGGTAGTGGTACAGCTGGCTGCGCTGGCGCAGGGCCAGTGCAGCGGCGAGGGTCACGGTGCCCACGCGGCCGGCGAACATGAGGGCTGTCAGGACGTAGACGCCCTCGGGCGGAACCTCCGCGCTGAGGCCGGTGCTCAGGCCCACCGTGGCGAAGGCCGAAATCGTCTCAAACAGTACCCGGTCCAGTGATGCGCCGCTGAACTGCAGGAGCAGGAAGGCGGAGACGGAAACAAGCGTGGCGCCGGCAACGATCACGGAAATGGCCACCCGCATGGTGCCCTGCGGGATGGTCCGGCCGTACACCTTAACGTCGGCGTCGCCGCGGGCTTCGGCAACGATGGCCAGGAACATCACGGCGATGGTGGTCACCTTGATGCCGCCCGCCGTCGACGCCGACCCGCCGCCTGCGAACATCAGCGCGTCAGTCAACAGCTTGGTTGTGGATTCCATGTGATTCTGGTCCACCAGGTTGAATCCACCCGAACGCGTCATGACCGAGGCAAAAAGGGAATGGGTGATCTTGTCGCCGATGGCCATGGGCCCGATGGTCCGGGCGTTGTCCCACTCCATCAGGGCCCACAGCAGTGTGCCCGCGGCAAGCAGGATGAGGGAGACCTGGATGGTGAGCTTGGTGTGGAGGTTCCACTTCTTCCAGTTCAGGCCGTTCTGCTGCAGGACCATCACCACCGGGAACCCCAGGCTGCCCAGGAAGACCCCCACCATGAGGGGGATCAGGATCCACAGGTCCGTCTCGTAGGGCACGATGCCGTCCGAGTGCGGCGTGAAGCCGGCGTTGTTGAACGACGAAATGGAATAGAAGACGCCGTGCCAGACAGACTGCCAGAACGGTTCGCCCAGGGTGAGGAACCGCGGGACCAGGGCGAGCGCCAGGATGCCCTCGATGACTACGGAAGTGGTGATGACGATCCGCAGCAGCGTGCCCACTTCGCCCAGGCGGCCGGCGTTGTTCATGGATTCCGCGGCAATGATCTTGCCGCGCACACCCAGCCGCTTGCTCACCATGAGCGCCAGCAGCGATGCCAGCGTCAACGTGCCCAAGCCGCCGATGAAGATGCCCACCAGGATCACCAGTTGGCCAAAGAAGGACCAGTGGATCGCCGTCGAAACCACCGTGAGCCCCGTGACGCACACGGCTGAGACGGCCGTGAACAGCGCCTGGTGGATGGGGGTGGGTGTTCCGTCAGCCGACGATACGGGCAGGGACAGCAGGAAGGTGAATACCGTGCACACAGCGGCGAACGCGGTCAGTGCCAGCCGTGCGGGGGAGGTGTTGGCGATGTCGTCAATGAAGTCGCGCAGCCGCGTGAAGATCCAGAGGCCCTCCCGCTCCTGCGCCGGGGGGTGCCAGGGGGCCGGAGTCCGGGGCCTCGACTGGCTTTGCGTCATGTGTGGGTTTTCCTCGGTTGAAACGGCTTCCTTCAGTAGTAAACCACTAAAGCCCGCGCCATGGCCGGGCCGGCGGCAGCGCGGGCTCGGGTAGCCTGTGATTGATGACATACCTGCCCGGACTCAGCCAGCCCGCGCCGCCAACGATGGTGGCGTGGAGTCCTGACATGACAGCTTACAACTTTGGGCCCGGCCACCCCATGGCGCCCGAGCGTATGGACCTGACCGCGCGCCTGTCCCGCAGCCTGGGGCTCTTCGACCTGGACCACGTTGACCTTGCAGCCCCGGAGGTCGCATCGGACGCGGAACTGGAGTCCGTCCACTCCGCTGATTACGTTGCAGCAGTCCGCCGGGTCAGTACGGACCCTTCCCGGCCGGACGAGTCGCGCGGGCTGGGAACCGAGGACGATCCGGCATTCGCGGGCATGCACGAGGCCGCGGCGCGCCTGGCCGGCGGTTCGCTGCTGGCGGCCCAGCGCGTGCTGGATGGTTCGGCTGTCCACGCGGTGAACTTCGGCGGCGGCATGCACCACGCCGCCCGGGAGCGCGCCAGCGGATTCTGCATCTACAACGACGCCGCCCTTGCCGTGCAGAAACTGCTCGACGGCGGGGTGGGCAAGGTGGCCTATATCGACGTCGACGCGCACCACGGCGACGGCACTCAGAACATCTTCTGGGACGATCCCCGGGTCCTCACGATCTCGCTGCACGAGACGGGGCTGACCCTCTTTCCCGGCACGGGCTTCGCCAACGAGGTGGGCGGCCCCGCGGCGGAGGGGACGGCTGTGAACGTCGCCCTGCCTGCAGGAACTTCCGACGCCGGCTGGCTGCGCGCCTTCTACGCCGTGGTGCCGCAACTGGTGGGTGCCTTCGAACCCGGGGTGATCGTGAGCCAGCACGGCTGCGACTCGCACCGCAGCGATCCCCTCACGCACCTCAACCTCAGCGTGGACGGCCAGCGCGAGGCAGCGAACGCCGTCGGGCACTTGGCCGAAAGGTACTGCGGCGGCCGCTGGATCGCTACCGGCGGCGGAGGCTACAACGTACTGGATGTGGTGCCACGGGCCTGGAGCCACCTGGTGGCCATCGCCGCGGGGCGGCCGGTACCGCTGCGGACCCCCGTGCCGGCGGACTGGCGGCAGTACGTGATGGAGAAGTTCGGCAGGGAAGCGCCCGCCCTGATGGGGGATGACGTGGAGCTCTGGTGGCGGTCCTGGGAGGTGGGCTTCGACCCCAATGACGCCGTGGACCGCACCGTCATGGCCACCCGCAAGGCGGTGTTCCCGCTGCACGGACTGGATCCCTGGTTCGACTAGTCAAGCCGGAACTTCGCGCCGCCGAAATAGTTGATGCCTTTAGACGTATATGTCGCTAGGGTGGGAGGCATGGTGACAGACGACGTATTTGCCGTCATAGCGGAATCCACCCGGCGGGACATCCTGGTGGCCCTTCGGGCAGGAGACAAAGCCGTGGGGGAACTGGTGGAGGAACTGGCGGCGAGCCAGCCCACCATTTCCAAGCACCTGAAAGTCCTCCGTGAAGCGCAGCTGGTCAGCATGCGGGCGCAGGGCCAGAAGCGGTACTACGCCTTGAACCGGGGACCGCTGGAAGGCATCGCCAGCTGGCTGGAAACGTTCGACGTCGGCACCGGCGGCAGCGCCGCCGCCGCACCGTCCGGCGCGGACCAGTCAGCAGCAGTCCCGTCAGCAGCCGCGCAGGCAGAGGCCGCCCCGGAAGTCCCCGCCCACCTGCAGGAGGGCGTTGCCGCTGCGGCCGCTTCGTTGCCGCCGGCCCCCAGGACGGTGCAGCCGGCGGCGTCGCAGAAACCCCGGGAAGAGGTCCCCGCGCCCCTGCTGGTGCGGGAAGGCGCCGAGCTGAGCCCCGCCGTCGTGATTCCTGGCGGGACAGCCGCCCCGCTGAGCGACGACACCGTTCCGCAGCAGATCGGACGCACCGTTGGCCGGGCGGCCACCAAGGCGGCCGACCTGCTGGCCAGCCTCCCCAACCTGCCGAAATTCGGACGCAAGAAGTAGGGCCCGGCCGGAAGAAGCAGGGCCTACCTGGCCAGCAGCCGCACGTGCTCCGGGGTGAGCTCGGAAGCGCGGCTGACACCCAGGAGGGCCATGGTGCGGGCCATGTCCTTTTCCAGGATCTGCAGGGTCCGGTCCACGCCTGCGCGGCCGCCGGCCATCAGTCCGTAAAGGTAGGCGCGGCCGATCAGCGTGAAGTCGGCGCCCAGGGCCAGCGCCGCCACGATGTCCGCGCCGCTCATGATCCCGGTGTCCAGCATGATGGCCGCCGTGGCGTTGTCCGCAGCGAAGGCCTGCTTGACCTCGGGGAGCAGGTGGAACGGGATGGGGGCCCGGTCCAGCTGGCGTCCACCGTGGTTGGACAGGATGATGCCATCGGCGCCGTGATCCACCACGCGGCGGGCGTCCTCCACCGTCTGGATGCCCTTGACAACCAGCTTGCCCTTCCAGGTTTCCCGCAGCCAGTCCAGGTCCCCGAAGGTCAGGGTGGGATCGAACATCGAGTTGATCAGGTCCGCCACCGTGCCGGTGTAGCGGGACAGTGAGGCGAACGTCAGGGGCTCATGGGTCAGGAAGTTGAACCACCAGGCCGGCCGGTAGGAGGCGTCCAGGACGGTCTTGAGCGTCAGCGCCGGCGGGATGGTCATGCCGTTGCGGACGTCCCGGAGCCGGGCACCGGCCACGGCGGTGTCAACCGTGACCATGAGGGTGTCGTTGCCTGCCCTGGCAGCGCGTTCGATCAGTTCCAGCGAGCGGTCCCGGTCCGTCCACAGGTACAGCTGGAACCAGTTGCGGCCGTTGGGCGCGGCGGCGGCCACATCCTCGATGGAGGCGGTGCCCATGGTGGACAGCGTGTAGGGAATGCCGGCGGCTTCCGCGGCCTGGGAGCCGGCGTACTCGCCCTCGGACTGCATCATCCGGGTGAAGCCGGTGGGGGCGATGCCGACCGGCAGCCGCGACGGCTTGCCCAGGATCTCGGTGCTGAGGTCGATGCTGGAGACGTTCCGCAGGATGCCCGGACGGAACTCGATGTCCAGGAAAGCCTGGCGGGCGCGGCGGAGGGTGATTTCCTCTTCGGCGGCACCGTCCGTGTAGTCGAAGGGCGCCTTCGGGGTGCGGCGTTTGGCGATGTCGCGGAGTTCCCAAATGGTGCTGGCCCGCTGCAGCCGGGCAGCCTTGCTGAATCCGGGCTTCTTGAACTGCATCAGGGGCGCCAGGTCCGAGTACTTGGGGACGCGGCGCTTGAGTGCTGGAGGCACCAAACCGGGAAGGGCAGCCGACGACGCAGCCTTGGCAGGTGCCGGGGCTGCGGGGACGTCCGTGGCCTCCGGAGCCGGGGTAGCCTCCGGGTTGTTGGGCTGGATGGTGTGGGTCATGGCTCCTCCTATGGTCCAAAAGCTTCGCCGGTGGCAGTTCGCGGCGGTGCGGGCCGTCAGGACTTCCGGCAGGGGTTATTTCACGGCTCAGCCGTGGACCGTGCTGCGCGGCGCCTTTGCCGGTCCCGTGCTGGCCCGGACTTCCAGGCGCGGCTGGTAGCGGCCGCCGGGGGTGTCGTTCCCTTCCTTGCGGATCAGCGCCCGGAGCTGGTGCCATGCCTGCTCGCCCAGCTCGGTGATGGGGACGGCGCCGGTGGTGAGCGCCGGCGTCGTATATCTGGCAAAGGGGATGTCATCGAAGCCCGTCACCGAGATGTCGCCGGGGACGTCCAGGCCCCGCTCATGGAGGCCGCTCATCAGGCCCATGGCCACCAGGTCATTGAAGGCCAGGATTCCGGTGGCCCCGCTGGCCAGGACGGCATCCACGGCCCCATGTCCGGTGTCGAAGTCCGATCCGCCCTCCAGCATGGTGACGTCCACTTCGGGGTGGGCTGCCTTGAATGTCTCCAGGCCTTTGAGCCGCATCTCATTGGAGGCGCTGCGGGGCGGGCCGGCCAGGAAGGCCAGGCGGGTGTGGCCGAGTTCCACCAGGTGTTCGGCGATGTCCTGGACGCCCTGGCCGTAGTCCACCACCAGGCTGGGGACTCCCGGCGCCGTGGTGGTGCGGTTGATCAGCACCAGCGGGTGGAGTGAGGGTGCAATCTCCTCGAGTTCCGCGTCAGTCATGCGCGGGGCGCAGAGGACCAGCCCGTCGCAGCGCCGCCGCGCTTCACCCGCCAGGATGGATTCCTCACTGGACACTTCAAACGAGTCTGCAATGAGGACCCGGTAGCCGTCCTGCGCAGCGGCCCGGCTCAGGCCGCGGAGGATCGCCTGGAACGTGGGGTTGGCCAGGTCCGGGACCACGATGCCGATGGTGTCCGTCTTGCCCAGCGCCAGGCTGCGGCCCACCGGGTTGGGCTGGTACTTCAGCTCTGCGGCTGCCGCCCGGACCCTGGCCGCGATGTCCGGGTCCACGGTGAAGTTGCCGTTCATGACACGCGAAACGGTGGCGTGGGAGACTCCCGCCTTGACGGCGACATCCGCGATGCCGATCCGGCCGCTTGCCGATTTCCTGGCCATAGGGAACCCTTCGTTTGCGCCGTCGGCCGGCGCCCCCCGGGACTGCTTGGCGTCCAGGGGCTCCGGCCTTCATGGCAGGTGCTTTGGAAGACAGCATATACGGGAGTGGGAAACCGATTTCTATCCTTTTCCCGGCCGTTTTCCCGGCGGCGCTGCCGGTGCTGCATGTGGAAGGCCGGGAAACCGCTTTCTTCCTTTTCTGGAAGTGGTTGACGGATCTGCCGACGGGTTGATAAAACTCTTATAGAGCAATGAGAAAACGCTTTCTCAGCCCTCCGCCACGGTGCAGCACAGTACCGCTGCCGGAACACCGCCGCCCCACCGCGGGACATGAGCTTTTTCGAAAGGGACCCCAATGGTCAACACAGCCGAGACCACGTCGGCCGCAGCTGCTTCAGAGACCGGCAGAGCCGCCGGCGCTGAGACCGCTGCCGCTGCAGGCACCGCCGCCCGGAAGGGCGGGAAAGCCCGGATTGCCCTGATCGGCACCGGCGGCCGTTCCGAGATGTACATCCGTGCCATCTACGGCAAGCACGCGGACACCGCCGAGCTGGTGGCTTTCTCGGACGTGAACCCCGGACGCGTGGAGTTCTACCAGAAGCTCATCCAGGAACTGGGCGCGCCCGGACCGGTGGCGTCGTTCGACCCTGCCCAGCTCACCGGTTTCGTCCAGGCGAACAACATCGACCGCATCATCGTCACCACGCCGGACTACACGCACGCCGACTACATCGTGGAAGGGCTCCGGGCCGGTGCGGACGTCGTCGTCGAAAAGCCCCTGACCATTGACGCCGAAAGCTGCCGCCGCATCGTCCACGCCGTCCACGAGACCGGCCGCAACGTGGTGGTCACCTTCAACTACCGCTACTCGCCACGCAACAGCGCGCTGAAGGAAATCATCCAGAGCGGCGTGATCGGCAAGGTCACCTCCGTCGACTTCAGCTGGGTCCTGGACACCGTGCACGGCGCGGACTACTTCCGCCGCTGGCACCGCGAAAAGAAGAACTCCGGCGGCCTCCTCATCCACAAGGCCTCCCACCACTTCGACCTGGTCAACTGGTGGATCGACGACGTGCCGGAGCGGGTCTTCGCCTCTGGTGGGCTGAAGTTCTATGGCGACAAGAACGCTGCCGAGCGCGGGCTTGGACCCCGCCCCGAACGCGGAACGCCCGACGCCGATGCCCCCACTGCGGATAAGGACCCCTTTGCGCTGGACCTGAGGGAAGATGAACGGCTCAAAGCGCTGTTCCTGGACAACGAGCACTACGACGGCTACCGCCGCGACCAGGATGTCTTCACCGGTGGCATCACCATCGAGGACAACCTGGCACTGGTGGTGGAATACCAGGGCGGACCGCGGCTGAGCTACTCGCTGAATGCCCACAGCCCCTGGGAGGGCTACCGGGTCGCGGTCAACGGAACCGAGGGCCGCGCCGAGCTTGAAGTGGTGGAACGTGCCGCCGTCCGGCACAGCACCGACCAGAAGACCGTGGTGGACCCGAGCGCAACGCCGGTTGAGGAAGAGGACGCAGTCCGCCGCAACGGCGAGCGCCTGGTGGTCCAACGCCACTGGGACGCTGCCTATGAGGTGCCCATCATCAACGGCGAGGGCGGCCACGGCGGCGGCGACGAACTGCTGCTTTCCGACCTCTTCAACGGTCCGGGCGAAGACCCGCTGGGCCGCCCCTCCGGCTACCTGGACGGGCTGCGCTCTGTGTCCGTGGGCATCGCCGGGAACCGGTCCCTGGAGACGTCGCTGCCCGTACGGGTCGAGGACCTGGACCTCGGCGTCGATCTCCGCCGCGGGAAGTAGGGAAGACCATGAGGATCTTTGTCACCGGCGGCTCCGGCCGCCTGGGCCGCAGCGTGGTGGCCGGGCTGGCCCAGGCCGGCCACCACGTCATCTCGGTGGACCGCGAGGCCGTGCCCGCGGAACTGCTGCCGCCCGGCGTCGTGCAGGAAACCGCCGACCTTCTTGCCCCGGGTGAGGCGTTGCGGCTGATAGGGGCGTCAAGGCCCGACGCCGTCATCCACCTTGCAGCGATCGCCGTACCGTTCAGTGCGCCCGAGGACGTCATCTTCGCCACCAACACCCGGCTCGCCTTCGCCGTCATCAGTGCGGCGACGGAGCTGGGCGTCCCCAAGGTGGTGACGGCCAGCAGCCCCACCGTCCTTGGTTACGGCTGCCCGGCCGGCTGGCTGCCGCCGTCGTTCCCGCTGGACGAGCGCACGCCGCCAAAGCCCTGGAACGCCTACGCGCTGTCCAAGCACATTGCTGAACAAACCGTGCAGATGTTCGCCGCCGCTCAGGGGGAGAAGATCCGCTATGCAGCGTTCCGGCCCTGCTTTGTGATCTCGCCGGAAGAATGGGAAGGCGCCCCGACGCAGCAGGGGCACACCCTCGCCGAACGGCTTGCCGACCCCGCCCTCTCCGCGCCGGCCCTGTTCAACTATGTGGATGCGCGGGACGTTGCGGACTTCCTGGACGTGCTGCTGCAGAAGATGGAAGGCATTCCCAACGGGGAAACCTTCTTCGTGGGGGCAGCTGACGCGCTCGCAACGGCGCCACTCGCGGAGCTGATGCCCGCTTTCCTTCCGGGAAGTGACGCGCTGAGCTCCGGCCTGACCGGCACCAGCGCCGCATTTTCCATAGCCAAGGCCCGGGAGCTGCTGGGCTGGCAGCCCAGGCGCAGCTGGCGCACCGAACTGAAGCCCACCCTCAACGACGAGGCCACCGCCCTGGTTACCGCCGGCGGCGGAGGCAAGGAGACACCATGAAATTCGACGGCGTACTGTTCTTCCCTGTCACCCCGTTCACGGCCGAAGGCGCCGTTGACGTGGAAATGCTCAAGGAACACATCGACTCCCGGCTTCCCTTCAGACCCGGCGGCGTGTTCCCCGCCTGCGGCACCGGCGAATTCCATGCCCTCAGCATCGACGAGGTCCGCACCGTGGTGGCGGCTGCCGTGGAGGTTGTCGCCGGAAAAGTCCCCGTGGTGGCCGGTGCCGGCGGGCCCTTGGGCCACGCCCTCGCCGCCGCCCGCGCCGCCGAGGAGGCCGGCGCCGACGCCCTCCTGGTACTTCCGCCCTACCTGGTGACCGGACCCACCGAGGGGCTGGTGGCGTACATCGAGGCCGTGGCGGATGCCAGCAGCCTGCCGGTCATCGTCTACCACCGCGGCAACGCCAGGTTCACCGCCGCGTCCATGGCCAAGCTCGCTGCCAATCCGAAGGTCATCGGCTTCAAGGATGGCCTGGGAGATGTGGGCCTGGCCCAGGAGATCGTGTCCGCTGTCAGGGCCTCCGGCCGGGAAGACTTCGCATTCTTCAACGGCCTGCTCACCGCCGAGCTGACGCAGGGCGCTTACCGCGGGCTGGGCATCCCGCTGTATTCCTCGGCCGCGTTTGCCATGGCCCCGGAAATCGCCAAGGCCTACTACGACGCCTACGTCTCCGGGGACGAGGACCGGCGCAACGCCTTGCTCGAGGGCTTTTACGCACCCCTGGTACGCCTCCGCGACCAGACGCCCGGGTTCGGCGTTTCCCTGATCAAGGCCGGCCTGCGGCTGGGTGGACTTCCCGTCGGGTCCGTCCGGCCGCCGCTGGTGGATCCCAGCGCGGAGCAGTTGGTGGAGCTCAAGGCCATCCTCGCCAGGGGCTACGAGCTGGCCGGCCGCTGATGAGCGCACCGGCGGCGGAAACCGTCCGCACCGTTCCCCGTATCACCGGACTGTCCACCAGGCTCCTCACCGTTCCGCTGCGCCGCAGCTGGGGTGTGGAGGCGCCGGAGAACCACGTCATCGCCACCGAGCTTCACACGGACGACGGCGGCACGGGCTTTGGCTTCTCCTGGACACCTACCATCGGTCCCCAGGCAGTCAAGGCACTGCTGGACTGCGACATAGCACCTTTTGTCACCGGCCTTCCGGCTGCGCCGGAGCCGGTGTGGGACGCGCTGTGGAAGCGGCTGCACGAGGCCGGTGGCGGGGGACTCACCACCATCGCGATGGCAGGCGTGGACCTGGCCCTCTGGGATGCGCAGGCGCGCAGTGCCGGCACCTCGGTGACCGGCTTCGTCGGCCAGCGGCAGGACTCGGTGGAGGTGTACGGCTCCGGGGTGAACCTGCACTACACGCTGGAGGAGCTCGTGGCACAGACCGAACGCTGGGTCGCCGCAGGCCACCGAGCCGTGAAAATCAAGGTGGGCAAGCCGGACCTCCGTGAGGACGCAGAACGGGTTGCCGCCGTCCGCACCGTGCTGGGCCCGGACCGCCGGCTCATGATCGATGCGAACCAGCGGTGGGACCTGCCCACCACCCTCCGCGCCCTGGACGTCCTCGCCGGGTACGGGCTGGACTGGCTGGAGGAACCCCTCCGCGCGGACGACCTCTGGGCCTACCGGAGGCTCCGGAAACAATCGCCGGTGCCCATAGCCCTGGGCGAAAACCTGCACACCATCTACCGGTTCCGCGATTTCATCGAGGCGGAGGCGGTGGACATCATCCAGCCCAACATCATCAGGGTGGGTGGCATCACCCCGTTCCGGCGGATCGTGGAGCTGGCACGGACCCACAGCATCAAGGTCATGCCGCACCTGCTGCCGGAACTGTCCGGGCAGCTGGCCCTGACCCTGGCGGAGCCCACCATGGTGGAGGACGTCGAGGAGGCATCCTTCGAACAGCTTGGCCTCCTGGCCGGCCCGTCACCGGTCCGGTTCAATAACAGCAGGCTGGCGACGGTGGACCGGCAGGGGCTGGGACTCCGCTTCCGGGAGGCGCTGTGACCACTACTTTCCGAACGACGACGAACAGGTACCTGACGTGACAACTGCAACCCTTTCCCTGTCCGAGCTCACCGCTGCCGCCACGGAAGCGGCCAGGACCTCCGCCGCGGCGACCGACGCCGAACGCGCCGGTTGGCTGAACGCGGTAGCGGACGCCCTGGATGCCAACGCCGTCGAGCTGGTGGACATTGCGGACGCCGAGACCAGCCTGGGGGTGCCGCGCCTTACGGGGGAGGTGGCCCGGACCACGGGGCAGCTGCGCCTGTTCGCCCGCGTGATCACCGAGGGCTCCTACCTGGAGGCCATCATCGACCACGCGGATCCGTCAGCCACCCCGCCAAAGCCGGACCTCCGCCGGATCCTCAAGCCCATCGGCCCCGTTGCCGTCTTCTCTGCGTCGAACTTCCCGTTCGCCTTCTCCGTGGCCGGCGGAGACACCGCCTCAGCCCTCGCCGTCGGCTGCCCCGTGATCGTCAAGGCGCACTCCGGGCACCTGCGCCTGTCGGAACGCACCGCTGAAATCGTGTCCGGGGCCCTGCGCGGCGTCGGTGCCCCCGAGGGCCTGTTCGCGCTGGTCAGCGGCCGCGAGGTGGGCACAGCCCTGGTCCAGGACCCCGCCATCAAGGCCGTGGGCTTCACCGGCTCCATCCCCGGCGGCCGTGCCCTGTTCGACCTTGCCACCTCACGCCCCCACCCCATCCCGTTCTACGGGGAACTGGGCAGCCTGAACCCCGTGGTCATCACCGCGGCAGCCCTGCAGGCCCGCTCCTCCGAACTTGCCGCGGGGCTGGCCGGCTCCTTCACCCTGGGCGCGGGCCAGTTCTGCACCAAGCCGGGCGTCGTATTCATCCCTGCCGGGACGGGGTTCGCAGCACCCGTTGCGGAGGCGAGCAAGGATAAGCCGGCCCACGGCATGCTCACCAGCCGCATCGCCGAGGCCTACCCGGACGGCCTGCGCAGCTTTGCGTCGGTGGAGGGCGTGGACGTGGTGGGCGGCAGCGTGGACCAGGATGCTGCGGCCAACGGTGCGGCGCCGGTGGTCTTCTCCACCACTGCCGCAAAGGTGCTGGAACGCCCGGAGCAGCTCCTGGAGGAGTGCTTCGGCCCCACCACCATGCTGATCGAGTATGCGGACCAGGAGGAACTGTCCGCCGTCCTGGCCAAGGTGCCGGGCAGCCTGACCGCCACACTCCATGCCCAGCCCGGCGAGGACATCGCGGCCCTGGTGGAGCAGCTCGCCGGACTCGCCGGACGGGTCCTGTTCGAAGGCTGGCCCACGGGCGTTGCCGTCAACTGGGCCCAGCAGCACGGCGGACCGTACCCGGCCACAACCTCGCTGTTCACGTCCGTGGGCGCCACGGCGGTCCGCAGGTTCCAGCGCCCGGTGGCCTACCAGGACGCCCCGGAAGAAGTGCTGCACCCGGCCTTGCGGGAGGCCAACCCCCTGCGCGTCCCGCGCCGCGTGGACGGCGAACTGCGGCTTCCCTAGGCCCAGGAACCCGTAAGCCCAACCACCAACGGAAAACCCCGGGACCTCGGTCCCGGGGTTTTCTGTGTGCCTGGCGGCCTGCCTACAGCTGCAGGGTGAGGGGCCGGTCCAGGCCGTTCACCGTGGCTGCCGGCCAGCGCGGGTCCACGGTGAGGACGTGAAGCCCGGACTCCGTGAGCTGCACGGTGTCCTCGATCTTGACGCCGGGCCCGGACGGGTTCCAGGTGAAGGCCTGGTCCAGCACCACGGCGTCGGAGACATCTGTGGTGACCCGGGGGTCGCGTCCTGCATAACCGGCAGGACCACCCTGGTGGTGTTGCTCCCACTGCTCCGCCCCGAAACCGTGCCGCACGTAGGCGGACTGGATCTCCCCAAAGATCCTGTCCAGCCGCGCCCCCGGAACCGTGGCGTCGAAAATGTCCGCTTCCACTGCGGCGATGCGGGCCTCGGCGTCGCGCTCTTCCGGGGTGCCGGCGTCGAACCTTACCCAGCGGGTGATGTTGGCAACCAGGCCGTCCCGGCGGGCACACACGACCGCCATGGCGCGCCGGCCGAGGGGTGCGTGCGTCGGCAGCGGATGCCGGAAGCCACTGCGGGAACTGCCGTTGCACAGCAGTACCAGCGGTTCGGCGCCGGCCGCCACCACGCGGGCGGCCAGCGCCGAGGCCAGGCCGAATTCCGTGGTGTCCGGACGGGCGGCGGACAGGACGTCCGTCATGATGCCGGCCAGCTCGGCGCCAAGCAGCGAGTACCGGGCACTCTCCGCCGGGAGGAGCTGCTGGCGCGCCGCCCGCAGCTGCGCAGCGACATCGCCTTCGACCAGGGGTGGCCGGGAACCAGTGCCAAGCGCGGCGGCGGCCTGGTGGAGGTTGGCGTGCCAGGGAACCGTGTGCAGGTTGACCCCCAGCGGGAGCTCCTCTGCGGCGATGCGGCCGGCTTCGTTGTTGAACGTCACCAGGTGGTCGCCGTCCCGGTCCACCAGCACGGCGGCGATCGGATCGCCGGCCAGACTGATGTGGACCCGGCTGCCGTCCAGGTACCAGGTCAACGCGGTATTGGTGGTGAGGAGCAGCGAATCGCGCCCGGCGGCGTCCAGGATGTCCACCACCCGTTGGCGCTTGACGGCGCGGTCCGCCGGTGACCCGGGAGCCAGGCGTGCCTCCTGCGGGGGAGCGGCTGCGGTTGTTGTCTGGGTCATGACGGGTCCCCCTGGTGGTTGATCAGTGCTTCGATATCCGCTGTGGCCAGGTTGCCGTCGGCCACAAAAACGGTGACGCTCCGCCGGACTTGCCCGCCTGGTTGGGCGATGACGGGCGCGTCCCATGCCAGCGACTGGCCTACGCCCGGGTAGCCCTCCACGCGGACGAACCACGGATCCGTGCAGCTTTCCGGGGCCACGAACACCAGGGTGGCCGGGCCGCCGTCGAACGTTCCCGACCACGCAAGCCAGCGCGTGACGCTGCCGTGGGTCTCCGCCTCGCCGCTGCCGTCGGGCGTCCAGACCGTGGCTGCGTCGCAGGCCGGCAGGCGCCAGAAGAAGCCGCCGTAGCCGCCTTCAAAGCGGCCATTGGAGCCCGGGCTGCCCAGGCTGACAGGAGTACTGCCGGCAGGGGACAGCGCGAAGTCAAGGGACAGGCGCCAGGTGGAGGGTGCGACGCCGGACCACGTCCAGGAGCGTTCCTCCAGGAGGATCGGGGCGCCGTCCGGGCCGTTCCAGCTCAGGGTTTCCTGGAGCGTGCCCCCGTGCCCGCCGGCGGCATCGGTCTGCTGTACGGCCGTGGCGCTGATGGTGCCGTGGTCCGGGCGCCAGACGTACGCTCCGGCCTCCCGGGTATAGGTGCGGCCGCCCCAGAAGTTGACGCCGTCCACGTCCTGCAGGGCCACGCCGGCACCAAGGTGCCATACGTGGTCCAGCGGCTGGTGGTCCGTCACCACGGTGCCGCCCAGGGTCATGACGGGGTGCAGGTAGGGCCGCGGGGAGGAGACCGCGCGGATGTGGCTGCCGTCCTGGCAGTCCGCCACCGGCCGTCCGTCCACGGTCATTGTGCAGACGGGCGGAATGGCTCGCGCCCACGGGGCACCGAGCTCGGCGAACGTTGCCTGCGCTTTGACGGCCCGTCCGATGAGGTCGCTGATGCCGTGGACCACGGGGTGGGCGTCGTCGCCCGCGCCTTCCCAGGAAATGGATCCGGGGTCGATCGGGGCGGGCGCGGGGGAGGTGCGGATGGCTTCGAGGACGGCGGTAAAGGCGCCGGTGTCCTGCAGCGCGGACAGGAGCGGCGCCCCGGTGGCGCGGGCGTCCAGCAGGTTCTCCAGGAGGTCGGTGCGACCATATGTCTCGCGGCGTTCGCCATCGGCAGCGGTGATGACCACCTCGTCTTTTGTGTAGGAAAGCGTGATGTCGCCCAGGGTTCCGTGGACGGTCACGGTGGGGTCCAGCTGTTCGGGGGCGCAGAGGGTCAGGGCGCACAGCACCGTGGCTCCGTTGGCCGTGCGGATGCGGAGTACGGACGTGTCGTCGCTTTCGGTCCCGTGGGCCCGGTACAGGTCTGTTTCCACGGAGGCCACATCTGCAAGGGTGCGGGCGCCGGCGACATGGAGTGCAGTGGCAACGGCGTGGGCCAGCGCATTTGTTGCCACGCCGTCCACCACATCGGTGCCGTCCAGGCTGCGCTTCCCGGCCCAGCGCGAGCGCTTGAAATACGCCTTGGTCCGCAGCCATTGGCCGGTGGCGCTGATGCCCAGGACGGTGCCGATATCCCCGGCAGCCACCATCTCCGTGATGGCAGGCAACGCGTGGGACCCCAGGCTCTGGAAACCAACCTGGACCAGCCGCCCATTTTTCCGGGCTGCGGCAAGGACCTCTTCAAACTGTGCCAGGGAGGCCACCGGCGGCTTCTCGACGTAGACGTCCATCCCGGCTTCCAGCGCGGTTATCGCCAGCGGGGCATGGGTCTGGATGGGCGTGGCAATGATGACGACGTCGGCCCCCGGCCGGGCGGCAAGCAGTCCATCCAGGTGGGGGAACACAGCCACCGGGGCGGCGAGGGTGCCGGCTTGCGGCGGGTTGGGATCGGCGACGGCCACCAGTTCCAGGGCGCCGGCCTGTTCGAGCCGGGACAGGTTGGCAAGGTGGCGCTCGCCGAAGCCGTGCACGCCCACCAGGGCTACCCGCGGGACGGCTGGGGAAGCGGCCTGCTGCTGCGGCTGGTCCGCGGCGGCGGAGTGCTGTGTGGTCATAACGGTCCTTGGGATGTGTTGTAGGTGGGCCGGAGGGCCAGGGTGTGGGCCAGGAATTCGAGTGCTTCGTCCTGCATGGGCCCAGTGAAGATATGCCCCCCGGGCCAAAGGGCGCCTGTGTACTTGTCCGTACCGGCGTGCAGGGATTCCAGCAGGTGGTGCGCCTGGCGCATCCCGTCCTCCGGGAAGAGCTCATCCGCCAGGGCGTATTGCACCAGGAACCGGGCGGCCGCTGACCGGCCGGTAAGCTCCGGCCAATCGCCCAGCCTCCACAGCCCGGGGGTCTGCAGCAGCCACGAGTGCGCATCCAGGTAGGCGGGGAGGAGGGACTCGAAGGTGGTCATCATGCAGGTCACCACTACGGCCCGGATTCGGGGACTGAGGGCTGCCAGGGCCAGCGACCGGCCACCTCCGCCCGAGAACCCGATGCAGCCCAGGTTCTCCGGGTCGACCCCGGGCAGGGCTGCCAGGATTTCCAGGGCTGCGAGGTCGTCGTACGCCACCATACCGGCCAGGCTGGTGCCCAGCAGGCCTGCGGCCTTGGCCACGGTGTCCTCGTGGAAGCCGGCGGCGGCATTGTATTGGTCCGCGTCGGTGGGTACGACGCCGTCCTCCCGCCACTGCGCCTGCCTCGCCGCCGCTGCGGCGGCGGTCCGCCACGGCGGCGTTGAGAGGTCGAATTTGCGGCTGCCCCAGGCGAAGGTGTCGTGGGCCAGCACTGCGAAACCGCGGCGGGCGATGTCCGTGGCCAGGGCCCGCCCGTCATAGAGCCCGGCACGGGCGGCGGCCGCCGACGGGTGGCTTTCCGGGAGGTCCACCAGCCGGTCCGCGCCGCCGAACTTGTTGCCGCCATGGCAGTGGAGAGCCAGGACGCCCGGCAGGGGACCAGGACGTCCAGCCGGCCGCACCAGCCAGCCCGTGGTCCGTGGCCCGAAACCCAACTGCCAGCTGAGCTGGGAGGTGGTGGCGCCGTCGTACGTTTCCTCCCAGTGCACCGTGACCTCCGGCAGTGCGCCCGCGCCCGGTACGCCCAGCGCGTCCGAAAGCTCCTGCGCCGCGGCGGTTGGGGCCTGATGGCGCGGGTTGTTTCTTACGTAGGCCGGCCAGTCGTTATAGCCCGCGATGGCGCTGGGCCGTGCTGGAGTCATGTGGCCGGCTCCTTTCGGTGATGGTCCTGCCTGCTGCCGCCGTGGGGCGCTGCGGTCAGGAGAGGTTCTGGTTTACCTCGGAGATCATGCCCTTGGCCGCGTCGCGCGGAGAGATCTTCCCGAAGAGTACATCCGTGTTGTAACGGTTCAAAACTTCCATGGTTGCCGATGATCCCGCCGGGAACGGCTTGGGGGCCTGGACTTTGAGGGCGGCAATGCGGTCCAGGTAGGCGGCTTCCTTTTGCTGGGTTTCCTTCAGCAGGGGAGTGATGCCGGCCTTGAGTTCGGTGTTGGCGGGCATGCCGCGGTCACTCTTGATTTTTGAAGCGGCGTCCATGTTGTTGACCAGGTAGTTGATGAAGAGGGCCGCTTCCTTGGGTTGTGCGGACTTGGATGAGATGGCGTATTCCATCGAGGAGCGGAGCCAGGCGCCGGTCAGCTTGCTTTCGCCGGGCAGCTTGGCCATGACCAGGGGCGCCCCGGAATAGGACGTCATCTGGTTGCTCCAGGAGATCTTCATGCCCTGTTTTCCCTGTCCCATCAGGGTCATCTCGGGCTGCGCGGACCCGTCCTCCACCGTCTGTGATGCGGAAGGGGCGCCGCCGGTATCCATCAGCTTCTTGTTGAGCTCGAACCAGCGGGTCAGGGTGTCCTCGCTGATGCCCATTTTCTTCCCGTCGTCGGTGTAGAGGTCCTCGCCGTTTTGGCGGGCCCAGACCGCAAGGAAGGAGTCGTTGGCCATGGGGGTGGTGCCAAACGTGCCGGCAGGGGATTTACTGGTGATCTCGGCGGCGATCTGCGCGTAGTCGTCCCAGGTCCACTTTTCGTCATCCGGCATGGGGACGCCTGCCGGTTCAAACACCTTGGGGTCCAGGACCATCGACATGGAATTGACGCCTGCGGTGATGGTGTACTGCTTGCCATCGATTTTGCCCAGGTCCACGGTGCCTTCCGCGAACTTCGACGTGTCGATCTGGTCCTTGACCTTGTCCAGGTTCAGCAGGACGCCGCGGCTGGCGTACTCACTGGGGTAAGCGCCGCTCATGGCAATGACATCGGGCGTTGTTCCACCTGCGATCTGGGTGGCCATCTTGTCCCAGTAGGAGCTGTATTCGGTGTTTTCGCCCTGGACCTTGATGGTGGGGTTGGCGGCTTCGAAGGCTTTGATGACCTCCATCGTGGTTTTGGCCCTGGAGTCATTGCCCCACCAGGCGAACCGGATGGTGACGGGATCTTCCGCCGTCCCCACCTTTCCCGCCTGGGGACTGTTGCCGCAGCCGGTCAGGGCAATGGCCAGGGCGGCAATGGCGCCGGTTACTCCGACGGCGGATTTTCTGAGACCAAACTTCATTGTTGTGCCCCTCGGCTTCTCATTTAGGGTGGAGTGATGCGTCCAGCAGAAAACGGTTTCTCAAAACTAACAAAGGGCTATACAGGAGTCAAGAAAGCGTTTACTTTGGTACGGAGCCGCATTTTAGAAGGCACCCGCGGCGCCGGAATCCGCAGCCATTCCCGGCAGCAGCTGACCGTGCCGGAGGTGCCGCACACCCCATCGCCTGGCGATGACCGCAACGTGGAGGCCACGATGACCAAAGGAGACCACATGGCCGCAAAACACATCCCGAGGACGCACCGTCCGGCCCTGGTGCCGGACGCAGTGTGCCTGTCTCGGACGGAGCAGCTTCGGTGAGCGCCATCAGTGAGCTCAGCTCCATCACCCGGCGGAAGGGCAGAGTCACCGCCGAGGAAAAGAAGGCCAACAGGCGGGACAACAAGGCCGCCTACATCTTCCTGCTGCCATGGCTGGTGGGCCTGGTGGCCATCACCATCGGCCCGATGCTGATGTCGCTCTACCTGTCCTTCACGGACTATAACCTGCTCCAGCCGCCGGAATGGACCGGGCTGGACAATTTCACCCGGATGCTCAGTGACGCCCGGCTGCACAACTCACTGCGGGTCACCTTCACCTATGTCTTCGTCGGTGTCCCCCTGCAGCTCGCCGTTGCACTGCTCATAGCCCTCGTGCTGGACAAGGGCCTCCGCGGCCTCCCGTTCTACCGTTCGGTGTTCTACCTGCCGTCCCTCCTGGGCGGATCCGTCGCCGTGGCCATCCTGTGGAAGCAGATATTTGGCACCACGGGCCTGGTCAACCAGGTCCTGGCCATGTTCGGGATCCAGGGTCCGGGCTGGATCTCGGACCCCAGCACCGCTTTGGGATCGATCATCCTGCTGCACGTCTGGACGTTCGGCGCACCCATGATCATCTTCCTGGCAGGCCTGCGGCAGATTCCCGCCATGTACTACGAGGCCGCCAAGGTGGATGGCGCCAGCACGCTCCAGCAGTTCTGGCGGATCACCATGCCGATGCTGAGCCCGATCATCTTCTTCAACCTGGTGCTGCAGATCATCGGGTCCTTCCAGTCCTTCACGCAGGCGTTCATCGTCTCCGGCGGCAATGGCGGGCCCTCAGACTCCACCATGTTCTTCACCCTGTATCTGTACCAAAAGGGCTTCGGCCAGTTCGACATGGGCTACGCGTCCGCCATGGCGTGGGTGCTGCTGCTCATCATCGGCGTCTTTACCGCCATCAACTTCATCGCTTCTAAGTATTGGGTTTTCTATGACGACTAACCTGGAGACGCTGCCCGCCGCGGACAAGAAGACCGCGGGTGCCGGCAAGCCTAACAACCGCAAGCCGCGGGTCCGCGAGTCCCGGGGAACCCTGGCCTTCAGCCGGGCCCAGCGGGGCAAATCACTCATGAAGCACGGCATCCTGATCCTGGCCGGCGCGCTGATGATCTATCCACTCCTGTGGATGGTGGTGTCGTCGCTGCGGCCGAACGAGATGATCTTCCGGGAGCCGGGCCTCTGGCTCAACAGCCTGGAAATGAGCAACTACACCTCCGGCTGGTCAGCCCTGACCCACCCCTTTGGCCACTACATGCTGAACTCGGCCATCGTGGTGATCGGCTCCATTCTGGGAAACCTCGTTTCCTGTTCCATGGCCGCCTACGCTTTTGCCCGGCTCCAGTTCACGGGAAAGAAACTGTTCTTTGGCATCATGCTTCTCACTATCATGCTGCCGTTCCACGTGGTAATCGTCCCGCAGTACATCCTGTTCTCGCAGATTGGCTGGGTGAATACCTTCTGGCCGCTGCTGGTGCCCAAGCTGCTGGCCACGGACGCATTCTTCGTCTTCCTCATGGTCCAGTTCATCCGCGGTATTCCACGCGAACTCGATGAAGCTGCACGAATTGACGGTGCCGGCCATCCGCGCATCTTCCTGCGGGTCATCCTGCCGCTGATGGTGCCGGCGCTGGCCACCACCACCATCTTCACCTTCATCTGGACCTGGAACGACTTCTTTGGTGCCCTGATCTATCTCACGGATCCGGACATGTTCACCGTTCCGGTGGCCCTCCGGGCTTTCGTGGATTCCCAGTCGGCCACGAGTTGGGGTTCCTTGTTTGCCATGTCCATCGTCTCGCTGCTGCCGGTCTTCCTGGTGTTCCTCTTTGGCCAGCGGTTCCTCATCAAGGGCATCGCGACTACGGGCATCAAGTAACCCTCAAAGACAATCCCGGTCTGAACGGCCCGCCCTGGTGGCGGGCCGTTTGCCGTTGGGCAAGACATTCCCGGTTCCGGCCACGACGCATCTTGTATTACAAGTATTGAACTTGTAGTATCTGTACCAGAAAGCGCTTTCAGGAACCTTCGCACAGCCGGGAGGCTGCTGTCCCGCCGCCGAGTTTTGCCCCTCAACCACACAGCTGAGACCCATCACCCGCACCTGGATCAACGAAGATCGGAGTACACAGTGCCGCTTTTTCCCCGTCCTGCATCTGCTGCCAAGCAAACAGCAGGGGCACCCGCTTCAGGCCCTGACCCCCAACGCCGCGGTGCTCACACCCGCAGTGTCCGGACCCGCAAGGCCGGCGCGGTTGCCGCCGCCGTCGCCGCCGTTATGGCCCTCAGTGCCTGCGGTGGAGGAGCCGCACCGCAAAGTGCGGACGGCACCGTCGAGCTCCGCTTCTCGTGGTGGGGCGGTGATAAGCGCGCGCAGCTCACGCAGGAAGCAATCAAGCAGTTCGAGGCCGAAAACCCCAAGATCAAGATCAAGCCGGAGTTTGGGGACTGGAGCGGCTACTGGGACAAACTGGCCACGCAGGTGGCGGCCAACGATGCCCCCGACATTATCCAGATGGACGAAAAGTACATCACGGAATACTCAAGCCGGGGTGCCCTTCTGGACCTGTCCAAGTACGACATCGACACGTCCAAGCTGGATGAGGCAGCACTGAACGCAGGCAAGGGCGAAAAAGGCCTGACCGGCATCGCCGCCGGCATTAATGCCGCAACCATCCTGGCCAACCCCGCCGTCTTCCAGGCTGCCGGAGTCCCACTTCCGGACGACACCAAGTGGACGTGGGAAGACTTTGGCCGCATCGCCGCCGAAATCACTGCAAAGTCGCCCAAGGGAACCTATGGCGCGGCGGCCTACGGAACGGACGAGGCTTCCCTGGGAGTCTGGCTCCGGCAGGACGGCAAGTCACTGTATACGTCCGACGGCAAGCTGGGCTTCGAGCCGGGCGACATCGCCGAGTGGTGGGCCTTCCTGAAGAAGCTCAGCAAGGACAAGGCAGTGCCATCCGCATCCGAGGTGGTGGAGGCCGAGGCTGCCCCGCTCGACCAGAGCGGACTGGCAACAGGCAAGAACGGCATGGCCTTCTGGTGGTCCAACCAGGCCCCGGCCCTCGAAAAGGCGAGCGGCGGGGACTTGAAGATCCTGCGGTTCCCCACCAAGACCGGATCATCCGCGGACACCGAGCTTTGGTACAAGGCCTCACAGTTCTGGTCAGCATCATCGCGCACCAAGCACCCGCAGGAAACCGCCAAGTTCATCAACTTCCTCACCAATAACGTCAAGGCCGGCGAGGCCCTGCTTGCAGACCGCGGCGTCTACCCCAACTCCGAGGTCCGGGCGGCCATCCAGCCGAAACTGACCCCGGCTGACGTCAAGGTGGTCAACTTCATCGACCAGATCAAGGACGAGCTCGGTGAGGCGCCGGCGCCGCCGCCGAAGGGTGCGGGCGCCATCCAGGAAATCATCAAGCGCTACACCTCCGAAGTCCTCTTTGAACGGCTGTCCCCGGAAGATGCCGGAAAGAAGGCCACCGACGAAATGAAATCCGCCATCAGCAGCTAGTCCCCACCCCGCCAAACGGCTCCGGACAGGCTGGATGGATGCCTCCCCATCCGGATTGTCCGACGGCGGGTGGCAGCCCTGCCCCGGAAGGAACCCATGGTTCCTTCCGGGGCAGAGCTGTTTAAAGCGCAGTTGTCAGGCTGCCCGGGTGGGGTGGTGGAATTGAGCAGCCGCGTTCCATGGCGCAGCTTTTATGGGGCGGCGCGTTCCCTTCGCCTGGTCCGAAGCTCGTTATGTCGTCGTTCCGGTTCAGCCGGACGCCGGACCGGTTCGGAGGGCAGGACCCGCCCCAGAACCTGGACGGAGAGGGTTCGTGCCGGAGGGCAGGGTGGGGAGGACTCCCCGTGCAGAAGCTGTTCATTGAGCAGCTTACCCATGCCGGTGCCGGGGAGTGGTGGTGCTGTGGAGTGGTAGGTGTGGCCGGTTGGGGTGGTGGTCGCTACCGTGTGCCGCGGGCCGGGGACTGCTTTTGCGGTCCATCCTGGTGTTTCTTTGGTGTGGTTGCAGGCTTCGCAGAGGCCTTGGCCGTTACGGGTGCTTGTAGGGCCGCCGTCGTGCCAGGCGGTGACATGGTCGTGGTGCCTGATTGGGGCGTCGTCGCAGTAGGGGGTCCGGCAGGTGTCGTCCCGGATTTGAAGGAAGCGTTTCCGTGCTGGCGGGAAGAGCCGGGCTGTGGAGTCCATGGCCACCAGCTCGCCGGTGCCGGGGGCGGTGTAGAGCCGGCGGACCCAGAGGTTGGAGTCGGTCTCACCAGGAGCTGTGAGGGCGATGGTTCGTGCCTGTTCGGCGGGGATGGTGCCGTAGCCGGGCAGCCGTGCGGGTTCGGCGCCGGCCTGCAGGAGGGTGTGGTCGGTCATGACGAGCTGGATCTGAACCCCGGTCACGCCGCCGGGGGTGCCGGTGACGCGTTCGACGAGGGTGTCCGCCATGACCTGGCCCCGGGACCGGTGATCCCCGGCCGAGCGGGCGGTGTCGGCGTCCCGGCACAACGCGGCGTACGCGGCGACGCCCTGGGCGGCGGGGAGCAGCGCGGTCAGGCAGGTCATGGTGTCCGGGGCCGGGCGCAGGCTCACGCACCGCTCGCCCACGGCCCGGCTGGCGCGCTTCGCGACCGAGGCGGGGTCCCGCCGGTACGCGGCGGCCCGGACCGCGGCGATGATGGCCCTGTCGCCCAGGCCGTCCAGGGCGCCGGTGTCGGCGGCGAGTTCCTCATCCACCCCGGCCCGATCTTCGATGCTCAGGCAGATGGTGTCCTTCACGATCAGGGTGGCTCGCCACTCATTGACCAAACCTGCCCGGAACGCGGCGAATGTATGGGGCATGCCGGTCAATGCCGTGGCCAGGCCCAGCAACCGGGATCCCCGGGCTGGGGACTCCCGCCGTGCCAACGCGATCTGCGCCGCGACCCCGGCACCCTGCCCGGCGGCCGGAACCCCGGCAGCGGCCTGCTCCCGCCGCTGGGACAAATCAAACGCCACGGCGGTTTCAGCCTGCCGGGCCCCCGCCAAGGACTTCAGATCCTCCAACCCACGAATCTGCTCGATCATGCCCGCACCATCCGCAGGCACCGGGACCCGGGCGAGCAGGTTCAGGACATCCCCAATGGAAGGCACGGCGGCCGGGTATGGCGTGGCACCAACACCGGAAGGTCTGGCGCACCGCACCCCCTGTTGTACTGCCGCCGCCTCCACAACCGCTTCCATAACCAAAGTCTTCCACCAGGGTGTGACAATCCCAGCCACCCAAAGCCCCTATGTGGAAAACGTGGCCACTGTCCGCCCGGGACCCGCACAAAGACGCAGACGGCGCCACCCAAAGGAGGGTGCCGCCGTCGAACGTCCCGGAACGCGTGTGCCTAGCTCTCCTCCACCACCGCAACACCCCCGGCCGGAACGGTCCCCGCAAACGGCTCACCCGTCAGCAGGTCGGTGCCCGTGGCGGAAACCGAGGCAGCCGAATGCGTGTGGTTGGTCGCGAACAGGAAGCTTTGTCCGTCGGCGGCCATCCGGCGGACCAGCTCCACCCCGGGATCGGCGTCGGCAACCGGCGTGACGCCCGACTCGGCGAGCAGCCGGTCAAGGACGGCCTCGATGCCCTCGGGATCGGGGAAGGTGGCCAGGTACCAGGCCGCCCCGGAACCCGCGGCCCGGCGGGTAAGGGAAGGGACTCCTTCCAGCGGGTACCCGGTAAAGGTCTGCACCGCTTCCGCGCCGGCCAGATGGACATGCTCGCTCCACACCGAGGAAACCGTCCCGTCGCTGAGCTTAAGCTGTGACCCGGCAAGCAGCGGGTGGAACTCCTCCACGCGCACCCCCAAAAGGTTGCGGAATGCCCCGGGGTAGCAGCCCAGCCGCACGTGGTCCTGCATGTCCACGATCCCGCTGAAGTAGCTCACCAGCACCGTGGCCCCGGCTGCGGCGGCCGCAGCGATGTTGGCGGCGTTCCGATCCGAAACCGCATACAGCGTGCACACCAGCAACAGGTCATACCCATCCAGCGACGCGGACGGGTGCACCATGTCCACGGAGATCCCGCGGAGGAACAGGGCGCGGTGGAACGCCCGCAGCAGGTCCAGGTACTTCACGTCGATACTGGGCTTCGAATCGATCTCGCTGGCCCACCACGCCTCATAGTCAAAAACAATGGCGGCCCGGGCCTGCACCCGCGAACCGCGCACCGGTTCCAGCCGCTTCAGCGCGGCGCCCAGCTCCACCACCTCGCGCCACACCCGCGTGTCCCGTCCGCCGTGCGGCACCATCGCGGAATGGAACTTTTCCGAGCCGGCGAAGCTTTGGCGCCACTGGAAGAACATGACGGCGTCGGCGCCGCGGGCCACGTGCGCCAGGGAGTTGCGCAGCATCTCACCGGGCATCTTGGGCTGGTTGCGCGGCTGCCAGTTCACGGCCGACGTTGAATGTTCCATCAGGATCCATGGGTCACCGCCCGCAATGCCGCGGGTCAGGTCCGCGCTGAACGCGAGTTCCACGTGCCGTTCGGGGTCAGCGGCCACCAGATAGTGGTCATTGGCGATGACGTCCAGGTCCTTGGCCCAGTCGAAGTAGTCCATGGACTTGGTGGCGCTGGAGGCCATCAGGTTGGTGGTGCAGGGGATGTCCGGCGTCACTTCGCGCAGCACCGTCACGAGGTCCCGGTAGTAGTCCATCAGGGCCCAGGAGCTGAACCGCTGGAAGTCCAGCTGCTGGCCCGGGTTGAGCGTGGACGGGGCGACAGACGGCGGCAGGATTTCGTCAAAGGAACCGTAATTCTGGGACCAGAACGCCGTGCCCCAGGAGGCATTGAGCGCATCGATGTTCCCGTACCGGCGCTCCAGCCAGGCACGGAAGGCCGCGGCGTCCTCCTCCCCGTGGAACTCGGAGACGTGGCAACCCAGTTCGTTGTCCACGTGCCACAGGGCCAGCGCGGGGTGGTCCTTGTACCGTTCGGCCAGGACGCGCGTGATGCCCGCGGCGTAGCGCCGGTACGCGGACGACGACGGCGTGTAGTGCCGCCGCGAGCCCGGTCCCAGCACGGTCCCGTCAGCCGTGACCGGCAGGATCTCCGGGTGCTTGCGGACCAGCCAGGCAGGGGGAGCGGCCGTGGCGGTGGCCAGTGCCACCTTCACGCCGATCCCTGCGAGGTTGTCCATCACGTCGTCCAGCCACCCGAAGTCGTACTGCCCCTCGGCGGGTTCCAGCAGCGCCCAGGAGAAGATCCCCACGCTGAGGAAGTTCACGCCAGCTTCCCGCATGAGGTCCAGATCTTCCAGGCGGATGCTCACCGGCCACTGCTCAGGGTTGTAATCACCTCCGAAGGCCAGGCCCTCAACCCTGTTCCAAACGCTCGAAGGGGAGCTGGTTTCCTGCTGTGTCATGTGACTCCTTTGTCTGCTCGCAAGGCGGAACGGGGGCATTGGCCAGACGTTTGGAAAACGCTTGCCCAATTCCGGGAATGCGGATATTGTATCGTTTCAGAAGCCGTGTAAGCCAGCTCACTACTCACGTTGTAGGCGGAGCGGAAGGGCAACACACATCGAGCAAGGAGGCTCCCGTGATCAACAGAAGGCATTTCCTCACAACCGTGGCCATCGGCACCGCATCTGCCGCAGCCCTGTCGGCCTGTGGGAACGGATCCAGCTCTTCCGGCCAGACCGGATCGGCCGACAAACCCGTCACCATCAACTACACCTGGTGGGGCAACGACGACCGCGCCGAGCGCACCCGCAAGGCCATTGCCCTCTTCGAATCGAAGAACCCGGACATCAAGGTCAACGGCAACTTCACGGACTTCGCCGGCTACTGGCAGAAGCGCGCCACCGAGGCGGCCGGCGGCGGTCTTCCCGACGTCATGCAGTGGGACCTGTCCTACCTGCGGGACTACGGCCAGCGCAACCAGCTCCTGGACCTGGGCACGGTCAAGATCAACACTGACGCCTTCGAAAAGTCACTCCTGCCTTCCGGCCAGATCAAGGGTAAGACTTACGGCATTCCCACCAGCACCAACGCCTTCGCCGTCTACTACGACCCCGCCAAACTCGCCTCCCTGGGCATAGCGGAGCCGGACGGCAGCTGGACCTGGTCGGAATACCAGGCATTCCTGAAGGAGGTAGGGGACAAGGGGAACGGGACCCTGTTCGGCTCCACGGATTTCACGGGCGTGTGGTGGCAGTTCAACATCTGGCTCCGCCAGAAGAACATCCAGGCCTTCAACAGCGATGGGAAGCTTGGTTTCAGCAAGGACGACCTGAAGAGCTGGTGGAACCTCAACTCGAAGCTGCGCGGCACGCAGGCCCTCGTCCCGGAAGACAGGGTAACCCAGCTCAAGCCCAAGTCGCCTTTCGGTTCCAACGTCACAGCGTCTGAGGTCACCTGGGACAACTTCATGGCGGGCTACCTGGCCGACAGCGGGGCCAAATCACTCAAGCTTGTTCCGGTGCCGTCGGACGACCCGAACAACCTGGGCCTGTTCCTGAAGCCCTCCATGCTGATGGTGGCCAGTGCCAAGACCAAGTTCAAGGACGCCGCCGCCCGCTTCATCGACTTCATGGTCAACGACCCCGAAGTAGGCCAGATCTTCAAGACCTCCCGCGGCGTTCCGGCCTCCAAGACCCAGCGCGACGGCACCACGTTCGAAGGCGCCGACAAGCTCGTGGTGGACTACGAGAAATCAATTGCGCAGTACCTCAAGGACGCTCCCGAGCCGCCCATCGTTGGCTTCGGCACGCTGGAAGCGTCGTTCGGCCGGATCGCCTCCGACCTGAACTACGGCAAGCTCACGGTTGACGGAGCCGTCGACGCGTGGTTCAAGGAAGCCGAAGACCTCATCAAGCAGAACGCCTGATCCGGCGCCGTGCACTCCCACCCAGGTTTTACGACTGACGGAATGATCTTGTGACTCAAACTCCAACCCTGAGCAGGCGCCCGGCGTCGTCCGGTTCCCCGCTGCCGCGCAAGTCGCGGCAGCGGGGCTCGGACGCCCGCGCCGGCTATACCTTCCTGCTGCCCTGGCTGCTGGGATTCATTGCCCTCACGGTGGGGCCGATGATTTCCTCGCTGTACCTGTCCTTCACCAACTACAACCTGTTCGAGCCGCCCAAGTGGATCGGCCTGGACAACTACACCACCCTGTTCCAGGACGAACGCTTCCTGCAGTCCGTGGGCGTGACCGTGGGCTACGTGGTGTTCGGTACCCCCTTGAAGCTCGCGGCGGCACTGGCGGTGGCCATGCTGCTGAACAGCAAGCGCCGCGGCCAGGGCTTCTACCGCTCTGCCTTCTACGCCCCGTCCCTGATCGGTGCGTCCGTCTCCATCGCCATCGTCTGGAAGGCCATGTTCGGCGATTCCGGACCGGTGGACCAGGGCCTGTCTTTCTTCGGGATCAACCTGGGCGGCTGGGTGGGCAACCCCTCGATGACCATGCCGATGTTCATTCTCCTGACCGTGTGGCAGTTCGGCGCCCCGATGGTGATCTTCCTGGCCGGCCTCAAGCAGATCCCCGGTGAGCTGTACGAGGCAGCGTCAATGGACGGTGCCGGCCCGGTGCGCAAGTTCTTCAACATCACCTGGCCCATGCTCTCCCCGGTGATCTTCTTCAACCTGCTGATGGAAACCATCCACGCGTTCCAGATCTTCGCGTCGGCCTACATCATCTCCAACGGTGACGGCGGCCCCGCCGGATCCACCCTCTTCTACACCCTCTACCTGTACCTGCGGGGCTTCAGCGATTTCCGGATGGGCTACGCCTCGGCCATGGCATGGCTGCTGGTGATCGTGGTGGGCATCATCACGCTGATCTTCTTCCGCACGTCCAAGTCCTGGGTCCACTACAGCGGTGATTCAAAATGACAACCACGGCAACCCCCACCCAGTCCACACCGGACGCCGCCGCCCCGGCCTACAACCCGAAATCCGAATCGGTGGCAGCCAAACGGGCCAAGAGCGCCATCTTCCACCTGGTGGCCCTTGTCCTCACTGCCATCGTCCTCTACCCCGGCCTGTGGATGATCGCCTCGTCCTTCAAGCCCAACTCGGAGATCGGCGGCCAGAACACGTCGCTGTGGTCAAACAACTTCAGCTTCGATAACTTCGTGACCGCCATGGAGGGGATCGGCGGGGTGTCCACCCTGCAGTTCTTCACCAACTCGCTGATCCTGGCCCTCGGCGCCGTCGTCGGCACCATCCTGTCCGCGAGCGTGTCGGCGTACGCGTTCGCCCGGATCAACTTCCCCGGCCGCAGCCTGTTCTTCGGCATGATGATCGCCACCCTGCTGCTGCCCTTCCACGTGGTGATCATCCCGCAGTACATCATCTTCCAGCAGCTGGGCCTGGTGGACACCTACGTCCCGCTGCTGATCGGAAAGTTCCTGGCCGGGGACGCGTTCTTCGTCTTCCTGATGGTCCAGTTCATGCGCGGCCTGCCCGCGGAACTGGATGAAGCCGCCAGGATCGACGGCGCGGGGCACGCCCGGATCTTCGGATCCATCATGCTGCCGCTGATGAAGCCGGCCCTCATCTCCACCTCCATCTTCTCCTTCATCTGGAGCTGGAACGATTTCCTGGGCCCGCTGCTGTACCTGAACACCCCGGACAAGTACCCGCTGCCGCTGGCCCTGCGGCTGTTCGTGGACCAGACCCAGTCCTCCGACTACGGCGCCATGATCGCCATGTCCGTCCTGGCCCTGCTGCCTGTGCTGATCTTCTTCCTGATCTTCCAGCGCTACATCGTCGAAGGCGTCTCCACCCAGGGACTGAAGGGCTAGGCAAAGGACAATGAGCGCCATGGACAGCACCACATCCGCCCCAGGCCACGAACCAATCCCGGTGAACCGGTTCGCCCTGTTCTCCGAAACCCTCCTGGCGGGGGTGCTGGTGCTGGTGCTGTCCATACCGCTGGCCACCATCCCCGCCGCCTACGCGGCCGGGACCGCGCACCTTGAACGGCACCTCAATGGCAGGGACGATTCCGTCCGGGGGCTGTGGAGCCTGTTCAAGGCTGCCCTGCCGGGCAGCTGGAAGCTGGGAATCACGACGGCGGGAGCCGGCGTCGTGATTGTCCTCAACCTCCTGCTCGCATGGGTGGGGCAGCTGCCGGGCCGCGAAGTGGTCCTTCCAGCCACGCTGATACTCGCCGGCTGCGGCGCCATCCTGCTCCTGCGCACCGCATCCGCCTGGTCCGGCGCCACGGCTTCCGGTGCCACGGGCAAGGACACCTGGCACCAGGCCCTCCAGGTGGGTAAGGACGTGTCCCTGCGCGACTGGACGGGGTCCCTGCTCCTGGCGGCCGCCCTGTTCTGCGCCGTGGTGTTTGTCTGGATGCTCGCCGCGCTCTTTGTCGTGGTCCCCGGTACCCTGATCCTTGCCGCCGCCGCAGTGAAACTGCGCTCCAGCCGCGCCCGACGCTGACCGTGCCGTCCCGCCGCACCCGCCCCGCACCGTCTGCACGCCCGGGTATCAGCCAGCCGCGCTGGTTCCACCCCCTTAAGCAGCACAACTACCGGCTCTTCCTGGGCATGCAGCTCGCCGGCAGCCTTGGCGTCTGGATGCAGCGGCTGGCGCAGGACTGGCTGGTGCTGCAACTGACGGGGAGCCCGGCAGCGGTGGGGGCCGCCGTCGCCCTTCAGTTCCTGCCCATGCTCGTGGTGGGGCCGCTTGCCGGCCTGGTGGTGGACATCTTCCCCAAGCGCAGGATCATGATGGTGTGCCAGTCCGTCATTGTGCTGCTCGGCCTTGGGCTGGCGGCCTGGGCTGCCAGCGGCACCATTACGGTCTGGGTTGTTTACGCCAGCTGCATGGCGCTGGGCATCACCGCGGCGGTTGATCAGCCCACCCGCCAGGTCTTCGTCAATGAGGTGGTGGGCGACGCAGCCCTGCGTCCCGCCATCGGACTGAACAACGCCCTCGCCCAGCTGGGTGCCATGGCCGGCCCCGCGCTGGGCGGCGTGCTGATCGCGCAGGCAGGGCCGGCCGCGGCCTTCGCTTCAAACGCAGTGATCGGGTTGGTGGTGCTGGGCCTGATCGCCGGCATCCGGCCGCACGAACTGCATCCCGGTACACCCGCCGAGCGGGGCCGCGGGCAGGTGCTTGCCGGCTTCCGCTACGTCCGTGAACGCCCGCGCCTGCTGCTCCTCATCCTGCTGGCCGGCCTGCTGGGCGCCTTCGGCATGAACGGGCCGGTGGTCCTCGCGGCCTTCGCCCAGGACGTGTGGCACAACGGCGTGGAGGGCTTTGGCCTCTTCAACATGGTCAGCGCCGGCGGCGCCCTGGCCGGTGCCCTCCTGGCAGCCCGGCTGGGGACCATGGGCCGCAGGGGCATTGTGGCCGCGGCGGGGCTTTTTGGGCTGTCCCAGCTGGTGGCCGCCCTGATGCCCACCCTGGTTTTGTTTGTGGCGCTGCTGGCGGTGGTGGGCATCATGACGTTGCTGTTCCTCACCAGCGCAGCCACGGCCGTCCAGCTCGAGGCCGGGCCTGCCATCCGCGGCCGGGTGATGGCCCTGTACCTTCCTCTCCTGCTGGGCGGCCACGCCTGCGGCGGCCTCCTGGCGGGCTGGTTGACGGAACAGTTCGGCGTCCGGACCGGGCTGGTGGTCACCGGCGGACTGGGCATGCTCTCCGCGGCCGTGGTGGGCCTGCTCCTGTGGCGCCACGGACGGCGCCGGGGTGTT
This sequence comes from Arthrobacter sp. 8AJ, assembly GCF_902506025.1. Classification (NCBI taxonomy): domain Bacteria; kingdom Bacillati; phylum Actinomycetota; class Actinomycetes; order Micrococcales; family Micrococcaceae; genus Arthrobacter; species Arthrobacter sp. 8AJ. Next base: position 949,830 of record NZ_LR733289.1, read on the forward strand.
GCTGCACGATAGTGAAAGACCCGGCGGCCGGCTGCGCCGCCGGGTCCTGAACCGCATCAGGACACAGGGATGTCGAAGGCCACCGGCGCGGCCACAGCCCAGGGGAGCCCAATTTCGCTGAACGTGGCATGCTGCCGGCCGGCGCGCTCCAGGGCTTCCTCGATGCCTACCACCACGGCATGCGCAGCGTCTCCTTCGCCTTCCCAGCGGACGCAGGCGGGATCGATGGGGGCCGGCGGCGGTGCGGTCCGGATGGCTTCCAGCACCAGCATGAAGGCTCCGCTGTCCGCCAGGCTGCTGGCCAGCGGAACGCCGTGGCCGCGGTGGGCCAGGAGATTCTCCGTCAGGTCGTCCCGGCCGAAGGTTTCCTCCGTGCGCCCGGCCGCCGTCTCCACCGTCAGCCGGTCCTCGGTGTAGTGGAACACCGCCGTGCCGGCCGAACCTTGCAGCGTGACGTACGGTTCAACGGACTCCGCGGCGCAGATGGTCAGGGCGCAGGTGATGGGCAGGCCCGAGGCGGTGCGGATCCGGATCACGGAGGTGTCATCCGACTCGATGTCATTGGCGCGGTACAGCTCGGTTTCCACTGATGCGAGGTCTGCTGTGGTGCGCGCCCCGGCAATCCGGAGGGCGGTTGCCACCGCGTGCGCCAAGGGGTTGGTGGCCACGCCATCCACCACATCCACGCCATTGATGCTGCGTTTTCCTGCCCAACGGGAGCGCGTGTAGTAGGCCCGGTCCCGGACCCAGCGGCCGGTGGCGGAGATGCCCTCCAGTGTTCCGATGGTCCCGGCGGCAAGCAGTTCTTCGATGGCTCCAAGCGCGTGCGAGCCCAGGCTCTGGAAGCCGATCTGCACCCCGTGGCCGGACCTGGCGGCTGCCGTGCACAACCGGTTGAAGTCGGCCAGGGAGGCGACGGGTGGCTTCTCAAGGTACAGCTCAGCGTCGGTGGCCAGGGCGGCCAGGGCCAGCGGGGCATGCGTCTGGATGGGGGTGGCCACGATGACCAGGTCCAGGTCCCGGGTGGCGGTGAGGAGCTCCTCGAGCCCCGGGTAGACGGCGGCCGACGGCGGGAGGGCGCCGGGTGCCGGGGGCTGCGGGTCCGCCACGGCGACCAGGCTGACACTGCCTGCCGCCTGCAGGCGCTGGAGGTTCCGCAGGTGGTGGGTGCCGAAGCCGTGCACTCCCACCAGTGCAACCCGTGCCGGGGTTGTTGCTGAAGCCGCGGCGGCGCTGCCGGCGGCTTCCGTTGCCGTTTCCATGGTTCTCCGTTCTGCCCACCGGCTCCCGCCTTGCGGGCACCGGCATCATCTGCGCGTGCATCGAGTCAGCAAGCGCTTTCCACCTTTTAGTGTGCGGCAAACGGCAAGCCGCCGTCCAGCTATGTAACGATTCAAAGTTCCGCTTGACCGCGGCCGGATAGGGGGTTTACATTTTCGAGAAACCGATTACCGGCGTGATGCGGGACACTTTCCGCTTCGCCTCTGCAACGATGGAGAACAGAAGGGAGCCGTGCCATGCTGTCCGGGACCTTCAGTGCGCGCGCCTACTCATTTTTTGACACGCTAGTGTGGATCGCCGGCCTGAACCTGCTGTGGATCGCCTTCACCCTGCTGGGTTTTGGCATTTTTGGTGCAGGTCCGGCCACCGCCGCGGCACAGATTGCGGTGCGCAAGCGGGCCGCAGGCGATGCTGTTCCGCTGCTGCGGGGGTTTGCCTCCGCATACTTCCGGAACTTCCTCCGGGCCAACGCCCTGGCGCTCCCGGTCATGGCCGTCGCGGCGGCCCTTGTCCTGAACTGGAACTATTTTTCGGGAGGCAGGGGAGTCCTGGCGCAGTTCATGGCCGTCGGCATCCTGGTTGCCGCCATCTTCCTGACGGGGGCCGTTTGCTACGTGTTCCCCATGTATGCCCGGTACGAGTTGCCCCTGTTCCAGTACCTGCTGATGTCGTCCCGGTTCGCCCTGCGGCACCTGGCGGGAACGGTCATCCTGCTCTTCGTTTCCGCCGCGGTACTTTACGCCAGCAGTTGCCTTCCGGGCCTGGTTCCATTCTTCAGCATCGGGGCCTGGCTCTACCTCACCGGCTGGTTGTGTGACCGCTTCTTCGCGGCCAATGACGAGTCGGCGGCCGCAGCGGGGGAGCCTGCCGCGCGCACCGCCCTGCAGGGGGCCACCGCCGCCTGACGCTGCTCCCTGCCCTTGGTTGCCGATGGTGGGCGCTGCCCTGGGCGGACGCATGAATGAAACGTATCAAAACCGTGGGCCAGCCAGCCCAACAAACCCCAAAGAAGTGGAAAAGGACGACATATGATCCATCGCAAACTCTCCCTGGCCGCCGCCGTCGTAACGGCCACGGCGCTGTCCCTCACCGCGTGCAGCGGCGGGGACGCCCCGGCCGCGGCCCTCACTTCGGTGTCCATCATGGCCCCGTTCCTGGAGGCCCAGCCGCCTGCAGCGGACGGCGCGGTGCAGAAGAAGCTGGAGGAGCTCACCGGCAAACAGGTCAAAATCAACTGGGCGCCGAACGCCTCCTATGAGGACAAGACCAACATCACGCTGGCGGGATCCGACATTCCGCAGGTCATGGTGATCCAGGGCAAAACACCCGGCTTCGTCAAGAACGCCCAGGCGGGCGCGTTCTGGGACCTCACCGACAAGCTGGACAAGTACCCCAACCTCAAGACCACTTTCCCGGACATCCAGAAGAACGCCAGCGTCAACGGCAAGGTTTACGGCGTCTTCCGCGGCCGTTCCCCCATGCGTGCGGCCGTCATGTTCCGGCAGGACTGGCTGGACAAGCTGGGCCTGCAGCCGCCCAAAACCACGGAGGACCTGTACAAGGTGGCAAAGGCCTTCACCGAGCAGGATCCGGACGGCAATGGCGTCAATGACACCTACGGCATCACCATCCCCAAGTGGGGTGCGCTGGGCACCAACAGCCCCTACGACCTGATCGAGGAATGGTACGGCGCCGGGAACCGCTGGACGGAGCGGGACGGGAAGCTCATTCCCAGCTTCGAAACCGACGAGTTCCTCGAGGCGGACCGTTTCATCAAGAAGATGGTTGACGAAAAGCTCATCAACCCCGACTTCGCCACCTTCGACAGCACCAAGTGGAACGAGCCGTTCTTCAACGGCAAGGGCGGCATCATCGTCGACGTCGATTCCCGGGTGAGCGTGCTCATCAACCTCTTCAAGCAGGCAGACCCCACCAACTTCCAGAACAAAGTGGGCTTCGTGGGCAACCTCGAAGGCCCGGACGGCAAACTGCACGCCCACCCCACCGACGGCTACTCAGGCTTCCTTGCGATCCCCAAGGCCAGCGTCAAGAGCGAGCCCGAACTGGACAAGGTCCTGGCCTTCCTCAACACCATGAACGGCAAGGATGTTGCGGTCCTGCTGAACAACGGCATCGAGGGCGTGAACTTTACGGTGGAGGCCGGCAAGGCCGCCACCATCAAACCGGAGACGCCGGAGGGCAAGGCCGTCACCACCGACATCAAGAGCTACGCCCAGCTGGGCATGAACGTTGCCGGCAACGAGTTCTACCCGGTGAAGCAGGCCTCCGACTACGAGCAGCAGGTCTTCGACAAGCGGACCGACGTCATGGCCCAAGACCTCAAGAGCGCCGTCTACAACCCGGCCGCACCCTACGTTTCGGCCACCTATGTGGCCAAGGGTGCCCAGTTGGACAACATTGTGGCCGACGCCCGGATCAAGTACCTGGCCGGACAGATCGATGAACAGGGCCTCAAGGATGCCATCAAGCTGTGGGACACCAGCGGCGGCAACAAGGTCAAGGAAGAAATCAACAAGCTCTGGCAGGACAACAAGTAAATGGCAGCCCCTGTCATTGACACCCTCGCCGGGGAGCGGACGCGCAGGACCGCTCCCGCTCCCCGGAACGGGGGCAGGTTCTCCGTCCATTTCGCGCACTACAAATGGCTGTACCTTCTGCTGCTGCCTGGCGTGGTGTACTTCGCGGTGTTCCGCTACGCCCCCATGTACGGTGTCAGCATCGCCTTCAAGGACTACGTCCCGTTCCTGGGCGTCAACGGCAGCCCGTGGGTGGGGTTCCGGAACTTCGAGGACTTCTTCGCCAACCCGGACTTCCCGCGGCTGCTGGGCAACACCCTGATCCTGGCCTTCCTGAACCTGGGGGTGGCCTTCCCGCTGACCATCATCCTGGCGCTGCTGCTGAACGAAGTCCGGCTGTCCATCCTCAAGCGCACGGTCCAGACACTGGTGTACATCCCGCACTTCCTGTCCTGGACCATCGTGGCGTCGCTGAGCTTCCTGCTGTTTGCCCTGGACATCGGGCCGCTGTTCCAGTTCCTGAACAACGCCATGGGCACGCACGTCGACTTCCTGTCAGATCCCGCCTGGTTCCGGCCACTGATCGTGCTGCAGGAGATCTGGAAGAACACCGGCTGGGGCACCATCATCTTCCTGGCCGCCCTTTCCACTGTGGACCAGGACCAGTACGAAGCCGCGATCATCGACGGCGCGGGCCGGTTCCGGCGCGTCTGGCACATCACGCTTCCCGCGATCCGTTCCACGATCATCGTGATGCTGATCCTGGCCATCGGGCAGATGCTCAACACCGGGTTCGAACAGATTTATCTGATGACCAACGCGCTGAACCGTGAGGTGGCGGATGTCTTTGACACGTACGTCTACTTCGTAGGCATCACGCAGGGCGCCTACAGCTACTCCACCGCCGTGGGCCTGTTCAAATCGCTGGTGGGCATCGTGCTGATCTTCGGCACCAACTGGCTGGCCAAGCGATTCAACCAGAGCGGACTGTTCTAGCCATGAAAATCCACAACACCCGCGGCGGCCGGATCTTTGACGCCGCCAACTACGTGTTCCTGTCCCTGATCGGCCTCATCACCCTGTTGCCGTTCGTGTACGTCTTCGCCGGATCGTTTGCCACCGAAGCCGAAATCACGCGCCGGGCATTCTTTGTCTGGCCCGAGCAGTTCACCCTGGGCTCCTACGAATACATTTTTGCCACTCCGGCGTTCGTGCGCGCCCTGGTGACCACCATCCTGGTCACCGTGGTGGGCACCCTGGTCCAGCTGGCCTTCACAGTGACCATGGCCTACCCGCTGGCCAAGAAGACGCTCCGCGGGCGGCAGGTCATCCTGTCCCTGGTGGTCTTCGCCATGGTCTTCTCCGGCGGCATGATCCCCACGTTCCTGCTGGTCAAGGACCTGGGCCTGCTGAACTCCTACTGGGCCCTGATCCTGCCCGCGGCCATCAACCCGTTCAGCCTGATCATCATCAAGAACTTCTTCCAGGAGCTCCCTGCCGAACTGGAAGAGTCCGCCAAGATGGACGGCGCCACCGAGATCGGCATCCTGTGGCGGATCCTGCTGCCGCTGTCCAAGCCCGTCCTGGCCACCTTTGCCCTGTTCTATGCGGTGGGCATCTGGAACGACTTCATGTCACCCCTGCTATACCTGAGCGACAACTCCAAGTGGACCCTGCAGATGTACCTGCGCCAGGTCACCGCCGCCTCGGACCTGCTGGGCACCGGCAACGTTGATCCCAACTACATCCCGCCCGAACAGGGCATCAAGTTCGCCGTGATCGTGGTGGCCACGCTGCCCATCCTCATCTTCTACCCGTTCCTGCAAAAGCATTTCGCCAAGGGTATGCTCATCGGCTCCGTCAAAGGCTGACTCTGCCCGCGGGCATCAAAGGAAAGAACCACCATGAAAATCCTGCTGGCCGGAGATTCCACCGTTGCCAACTGTCCCACGCACGAGTTCCCCATGAGCGGCTGGGGAGCGCAGCTGGCACCCTTCACCTGCACGTGGGGCACGGTACACAACTTCGCCAAGGGCGGCGCCGACACCGAATCCTTCCGCACTGAGGGGCTCTGGGCGGAGCTGCTCACCGAAGCAGGCCCGGACGATGCCGTGCTCATCCAGTTCGGCCACAACGACCAGAAGAAGCCGCACCTGGCCGCCCGCACCGGCTACGCGGCCAACCTGCGAACCATGGTGGGGGAGGTGCGCGCCCGGGGCTCGGCAGTGGTGCTGTGCACCTCCGTGGAGCGCCGGCACTTCCTGGACGGCAGGCACCCGGGGGAGGGGCCGTCGTCGGACGTCCTCGCAGAGAGCCTGGAGGACTATCCGGAGGTGGTCCGCGAACTGGGGCAGGAGCTCGGGGTCCCCGTGGTGGACCTCAACGAGTGGACCCGCCACCTGTATCTCCGGCTGGGCCGGGACGGATCGAGGGAGCTCTTCTGCCACTTCGCGCCGGGGGAGCATGCGCATTGGCCGGGCGGCCTGGCGGACAATACGCATTTCTCCCGGCACGGTGCCTCGCTGGTGGCCGGGGAGGTGGCGCGGCAGCTGCGCCGGCTCGGGTACGGGCCGGCTGGAGAGGCGGAGCCGGCCGGCACCTGGGGAATGAGTACGACGGCGGGACGCGCCTAGTGGGGGCCGCAGCGGTTAGGGAGCGGATCCTCTACAGCAACCCGCTGGCGGGGCCCGATGACGTGGCTGGATGGGTAGCGGAAGGGCCGTTGCGCGGCGGCAGCCACAAGGGTTCCCTGGAGCTCTCCGGTGCGCTGGACGACCAGGAATTCGGCGACCACGCGCACTGGACGTTGTGGTGCCCGGAGAACTTCCCGGACGGCATCCGCATCAGCTGGGAATTCCGCCCGCTCGCCGAGCCGGGCCTGGCCATGCTGTTCTTCGCGGCCACCGGACACCGCGGGCAGGACCTCTTCAGCCC
>NZ_LR733289.1:956681-1031036 GCF_902506025.1 Arthrobacter sp. 8AJ
GGACGGGCTACTACCCCCAGTACCATTAGGGGTGATATCGATGCCCTGCACGTCTCCTATTTCCGCCACAAGTTCCCGTCCGAGCGCGCGTTCCGCACCTGCAACCTGCGCAAAAGTGCCGGCTTCGAGCTGGTGGCGCAGGGCGCGGACCCGTTGCCGCCCGCGGAGGATGCCACGGACTTCTACCGCCTGGAACTGGTGAAGGACGGGCCCCTGGCGGCGTTTTCCATCAATGGGCTGCTGCTCTTCAAGTGGCAGGATCCGTCGTCGAAGGTGCTCGGCGGCGGCCGGATTGGTTTCCGGCAGATGGCCCCGCTCCGGGCGGCTTACCGCAACCTGGTGGTGGCGAGATTTAGGCGAAAACGACGATGGGCAGTCCCGGGGGACTGCCCATCTTGCTGCCTTGTGGACTGCCGGGAACTAGAGCCCCAGCAGCCGGTTGAGCAGGTTGGCCAGGCCGCTGAGGCCATTGCCGCCGTCAAGGAGCCCGGTGACGGCGCAGAGCAGGTTGCCGACAAGTTTGCCCGCTCCCGACTGCGCAACAAGGTCCAGGACCACCTGGTTCAGGTCGACATTGAGCCCCAGGACGTCCAGGTGCAGCGGCCCGAGGACCAGGTTCACGATGTCGCAACCGCCTCCTGTGGCCGTCGCGGCGTTGGTGGTGGGGGCCGCAGCAGCCGTGGTAGTCACGGTCTGGCTCACCGGAGTGGCCACGCCGGCAAGATCGGTGAGGGTGCCCTGCACCAAGCCGGTGACGGTCAGCTGGCCGTTCTGGACGCTGAAGTTGGATGGCGTAAACGAGCCCACGAAGGTGCCCACGCCGTCAATGGTCTGGTTGATGGTTCCAGTGACGTTGGCTGTCTGGGATGACTGGGAAGCGGCAGAAGGAGCCGCGGGTGCTGCTGCCGTCGCCGGGCCTGCCATGCCGAAGAGCATGGCGCCGGAGAGGGCAATGGCGGTGACTGAAGCTGAGACCTTTGTTCGCATTTTCGGTAAATCCTTTCAGCGCCGGGTTGCGGCGCTCTGAACCCCCCGAGGCTCCGCCCCCATGGAGAACCCCGGCGGAACTGGTTATTTCAAATGCACTTGTTTCAGATGCAGCCCTGTCGGGCCGCGACACGCAGCTCCGGATGGTGATCCAGGCCACGGGCACGTCGATCAACCTATTAGTAAGCATGCTGAGTAGTCAAGTCGGGGTTGCGGCGCTGTTTGTCGGGCACCAGGCCGCCTGTGCCGGGTGGACTGGTGCAAGATAGAGGGGTTCAGGAACTGCCCACTGGAGGGAGGCGGGGTATGGAGCCCGTAATGGTCGACGGCGGCAAGGGAACCGTGGAACTGAGCGCTGACGGCGTCATCCACCTCATGTGGGAGCCCAAAGTCCGCATAGAAGTCGAGGATGCACAGGCGGCGATGGCTGCGGTGAACCGCATAGCAGGGGACGGCAACTATCCAATGCTGGTGGACATGGCCACCACGGAGAACGTCAGTATCCAGGCCCGCTCGGTGTTCTCCATCCCCTGCGCCGCCAACCGGATTGCCCTGCTTGGATCGAGCCCGGTGGACCGGATCATCGCGAATTTCTTCCTGGGAGTCCATAATCCGCCCTGCCCTACCCGCTTCTTCACGTCCCGGGACGAGTCCATGAAGTGGCTGCAGCAGACGGGAAAGTAGAGCGCCCGGCTGATCAGCCGGCGGCCGGCGCGGCCGTGCTCTGGCGGACCACCAGCTCCGGCGTGAACACTACGGACCGGTGGACGGGATTTTGGGACTCCACCTCTTCGGACAGCAGTTCGATGGCTGTCCGGCCCAGCAGTTCGGTGGGCTGGCGGATGGAGGACAGGGGAACCACCGCGGAGATGGCAAAGTCGATGTCGTCATAGCCAATCAGCGCCACGTCCTCCGGGATCCGGAACGTGTGCGTCATAGTGAGCGACTGCATGACGCCCAGGGCCAGGAGGTCGTTGGCGCAGAAAATCCCCTCGGGCAGTTCAGCCCGCCCGCGCTCCACAAGCATGTCGCCCACGCTGCGCCCAGCCAGGACGGTCTGCCCTTCAGCATCCAGCACCTCGAGGCTGGCGTCCGGCTCCTCCTTCACGGCCCGCTGGGCCCCCTGGAGCCGGTCCGCGACCTGCCGGATGGACATGGGGCCGCCAACAAAAGCCAGCCGACGGCGGCCGGTGTCCAGCAGGTGCCGGGCAGCCAGGTAGCCTCCGGCGTCGTCATCCACGGCTACCGAGCTGAACTTGGACTCGTCAGCCAGCCGGTCCACCAGGACCGTTGGCACGCCGCGCTCGCGGAGGAGGTCCAGCCTTTCCGTTACATCGCCCACCGGCGAGATCAGCAGGCCCTGCACGCGCTGCTCCTGGAAGAGGTCAATGTAATTCGCCTCGCGGCCGGCATTGTGGCCGCTATCGCCCAGCAGGACGGCGCTTCCCTGCAGCGCTGCGGCGTCCTCCGCCGCGCGGACCACGGAGGTGAAGAACGGGTTGCCTACGTCCAGGACGATGAGCCCGATGGTGCGGCTGTGGCCAACACGGAGTTGGCGGGCGGCATCGTTGCGGACAAACCCCAGTTCGTCGATGGAGCGCAGGACCCGTTCCTTGGTCCGGTCGGACACCCTGTCGGGATAGTTGAGGACATTGGACACCGTCCCCACGGCCACGCCCGCGTGGGTGGCCACGTCCTTGATACTGGCTGTGCGGTTCATCGATTCTCCGTGCCGACCTGCCCGCCGCGGGAGCTTCCGCGCGGGAAATCAAAAGTTTCTGCCATTGCTTGACACCTGCTCAACTCCAAGAGTACTTTGAATCGTACCAATGAAACGATTCAAAACTTTGGGAAGTTTGAGGAGGAGTCCGCATGAGGGTGTGTTTCCGTTCCTCGGTCCAGCCGGCGCTGATCGATGAATACCGGCGCCGGCACGCCGCAGTGTGGCCGGAAATGCTGAACGCCCTCAAGGAGGCGGGGTGGCACAACTACTCCCTGTTCCTGGGCGGGGACGGGCTCCTGGTGGGGTACGTGGAGTGCGACGACTTTGACGCCGTCCGCGCCCGCATGGCCCTGACGGAGGTGAACGCCCGCTGGCAGGCCGAGATGGCAACCCTGTTCGAGGACTCCGGCCAGGCGCCCGACGAAGGGTTCCAGGTGCTGGAGGAAGTCTTCAATCTCAACAGCCAGCTGGCGGCACAGCCCCCCGCAGGCTGACCGGCAGGACGCGGGACGCAGGACCACCGGCGCACCGGAACAGCAGGCAACTGCCAGCAGGCACGCTCCAGCAGCGGGGCACCAACCAAACGCATCAGACAGACGCTCAACACCGGAAAGAACCAACATGAACGACGTAGCAACGGCGCTGGGCAGGCTCGGGGAGCTTGCCATCGAGGTCCCTTCGTGGGCCTATGGAAATTCAGGTACGCGGTTCAAGGTGTTCGGCACGCCCGGCACGCCGCGGACGGTCCAGGAGAAGCTGGCGGACGCCGCCAAGGTCCACGAGCTGACCGGCCTGGCCCCCACTGTGGCGCTGCACATCCCGTGGGACAAGGTGGACGACTACTCCGCCCTCCGGGAGTATGCGGCGGGACTGGGCGTGGGCCTGGGCACCATCAACTCCAACACCTTCCAGGATGATGAGTACAAGTTCGGCTCCCTCACCTCCTCCAACCAGGCCGTCCGGCGCCGGGCCATCGACCACCACCTCGAGTGCATCGACATCATGCACGCCACGGGTTCGCAGGACCTGAAGATCTGGCTGGCGGACGGCACCAACTACCCGGGCCAGGATGACATCCGCGGCCGCCAGGACCGGCTGGCTGAGTCCCTGCAGGAGATCTATGCGGCCCTGGGGGATGGGCAGCGCCTGGTGCTGGAGTACAAATTCTTTGAGCCGGCGTTCTATCACACGGACGTGCCGGACTGGGGCACCTCCTACGCCCAGACCCTGGCCTTGGGGGAGAAGGCGTTCGTCTGCCTGGACACCGGCCACCATGCGCCGGGCACCAACATCGAGTTCATCGTGATGCAGCTGCTGCGCTTGGGCAAGCTGGGTTCCTTCGACTTCAACTCCCGCTTCTACGCCGACGACGACCTGATCGTGGGTGCCGCCGACCCGTTCCAGCTGTTCCGCATCATGCACGAAGTGATCCGGGGCGGCGGGTACGGCAAGGACTCCGGTGTGGCGCTCATGCTGGACCAGTGCCACAACCTGGAAGAGAAGATCCCCGGCCAGATCCGCTCCGTGCTCAATGTCCAGGAAATGACGCTGCGCGCCCTGCTGGTGGACACGGCCGCCCTGGGCGAAGCGCAGCGTGCCGGCGATGTCCTGGCCGCCAACGGCATCTTCAACGATGCCTTCTACACCGACGTCCGGCCCATCCTGGCCGAGTGGCGTGAATCCCGCGGCCTGCCCGCGGACCCAATGGCCGCCTTCAAGGCGAGCGGTTACCAGAAACAGATCAACGAGGACCGCGTGGGCGGCCAGCAAGCCGGATGGGGCGCATAACCAGCCATGATCAATAAGACTGTGGAAGACCTGATCTCCCGTTCCAACCGCCTGGGCGCGGACAAGCGGAACACGAACTACGCCGGCGGCAACACCTCCGCCAAGGGCACCGAAAAGGACCCCGTCACGGGCGACGACGTCCAGCTGCTCTGGGTCAAGGGTTCCGGCGGTGACCTGGGCACCCTGAAGGAGCAGAACCTTGCGGTGCTGCGCCTGGACCGGCTGAACGCTTTGAAGAATGTCTACCCGGGCGTGGAACGGGAAGACGAGATGGTGGCCGCGTTCGATTACTGCCTGCACGGCAAAGGCGGGGCCGCCCCATCGATCGACACTGCCATGCACGGCCTGGTGGACGCCGCGCACGTTGACCACTTGCACCCGGACTCCGGCATCGCCATTGCGACGGCTGTGGACGGGGAGGCGCTGACCACCAAGATCTTCGGTGACAAGGTGGTCTGGGTTCCCTGGCGCCGTCCCGGTTTCCAGCTGGGCCTGGACATCGCCGCGATCAAGGACGCCAACCCGCAGGCCATCGGCACCATCCTGGGCGGCCACGGCATCACCGCCTGGGGCGCCACCAGCGAAGAAGCAGAGCAGAACTCGCTGTGGATCATCGACCAGGCCGAAAAGTACATTGCAGAGAATGGGAAGGCCGGGCCCTTCGGTGCCAGGCTTCCCGGCTACGCGGCCCTGCCCGAAGCCGAGCGCCGTGCCAAGGCCGCAGCCCTGGCACCGGTGATCCGCGGCCTGGCCTCCACGGACAGGCCGCAGCTGGGGCACTTCAGCGATGACGCCGTCGTCCTTGACTTCCTGGAGTCCGCGGAGCACCCAAGGCTGGGCGCCCTGGGGACCTCCTGCCCGGACCACTTCCTGCGCACCAAGGTCAAGCCGCTGATCCTGGACCTGCCGGCCGAGGCCTCCATCGAGGACTCGATCTCACGGCTCACAGAACTCCACACCGCCTACCGCGAGGACTACCAGGCCTACTACGACCGGCACAAGGACGCGGACAGCCCGGCCCTGCGCGGCGCGGACCCGGCCATCGTGCTGGTCCCCGGCGTGGGCATGTTCTCCTTCGGGGCGAACAAGCAGACCGCCCGGGTGGCCGGCGAGTTTTATCTCAACGCAATCAACGTCATGCGCGGTGCCGAGGCCATCTCCACCTACGCCCCGATCGAGGAATCCGAGAAGTTCCGCATCGAGTACTGGGCGCTGGAGGAAGCCAAACTGGCCCGGATGCCCAAGCCGAAGTCCCACGCCACCCGGGTTGCCCTGGTGACCGGTGCCGCGTCCGGCATCGGCAAGGCCATCGCCACACGGTTGGCGTCCGACGGCGCGTGCGTCGTCATTGCCGACCTCAACCTTGAAAACGCACAAAAGGTCGCCGGGGAGCTGGGCGGTGCCGACGTCGCCATCGGCGTCCAGGCAGATGTCACCGACGAGGCGCAGGTGTCCGCGGCCATCGACGCTGCTGTCCTGGCGTTCGGCGGCGTGGACCTGGTGGTCAACAACGCCGGCCTGTCCATATCCAAGCCGCTGCTGGAAACCACCGAAAAGGACTGGGACCTCCAGCACAACGTCATGGCAAAAGGCTCGTTCCTGGTGGCCAAGGCCGCGGCGAAGGTCATGATCGCGCAGGGCATGGGCGGGGACATCATCTACATCTCCTCCAAAAACTCCGTGTTCGCCGGCCCCAACAACATCGCCTACTCCGCCACCAAGGCAGACCAGGCCCACCAGGTGCGCCTGCTCGCCGCCGAGCTGGGCGAGCACGGCATCCGCGTGAACGGCATCAACCCCGACGGTGTGGTCCGCGGCTCCGGGATCTTCGCCGGCGGCTGGGGCGCCAAACGTGCCGCGGTCTATGGCGTGGACGAGGAAAAGCTGGGCGAGTACTACGCGCAGCGCACCCTGCTCAAGCGCGAAGTCCTGCCCGAGCACGTGGCCAACGCCGCCGCCGTCCTCACCAGCAACGAACTGTCCCACACCACCGGCCTGCACATCCCCGTGGACGCCGGAGTGGCGGCAGCTTTCCTGCGGTGAGTACGTTGCCACGCGACGCCGAGGGTGGGGTGTTCGCCGCCGTCGACATCGGCGCCTCATCCGGGCGGGTGATCCTGGGCCGCGTTACTTCCGCCGGGGTGGTGCTGGAAACCGTCCACCGGTTCCCCAACGGCGTGATGGAGCGCGACGGCGGCCTCCGCTGGGACTTCGACGCACTGTTCGCGGAGGTGCTGGCGGGACTCCGTGCGGCCGCCGCGGCGGCGGCAGCCCGGGGCGAAAAGATCGCCAGCGTTGGCATCGACACCTGGGCCGTGGACTACGGGCTGGTGGACAGCGCGGGGAACCTCGTGGCGCAGCCGTACAGCTACCGCGACGACCGCAGCAGGACCGCCGTCGCGCCCGTCCACGCCAAGCTGGAACCCCCCCGCCTGTACCAAACCACGGGGCTGCAGTTCCTGCAGTTCAACACCATCTACCAGCTGGCCACTGAGAAGGACCTGGACGGGCTGCAGGCCCTCCTGATCCCGGACCTGATTGCGTTCCTGCTCACCGGGGTGCGGCGGACCGAGGCCACCAACGCCTCCACCACCGGCCTGTTTGACGCCGTGGCGGGGGAATGGGCCACCGAATTCTTCGCGGCGCTGGGACTGCGGAAGGACCTGTTCCCGCCGCTGATCCAGCCCGGCGAAACCGTCGGAACACTCCTGCCGGACATCGCCGGGCAAGTGGACCTCCCGCCGGAGACCCCTGTGGTGGCGGTGGGCTCGCACGACACTGCCTCCGCCGTCGCGGCCGTTCCCGCCGTGGCAGACGGTGGCCGCGGGGAGAACTTCGCGTACATCTCCTCCGGCACGTGGTCCCTGGTGGGGCTGGAACTGAAGCATCCGGTCCTCACCGGGGCCAGCCGGGAAGCCAACTTCACAAATGAACGCGGCGTGGACGGCACCATCCGCTACCTGCGGAACGTGGGCGGACTGTGGCTGCTGAGCGAATGCCAGCGCACCTGGGCCGGTGAAGGCTTCCAGCCCGACCTCGCCGCCCTGCTCACCGCCGCTGCGGCCCTCCCCGTCGGCGGGCCGCGGATTAATGCCGACGACCCGTACTTCATCGCCCCGGTCAACATGCCAGGGCGCATCCGCGCGGCGGTCCGCCGTACCGGCGAGGTCCTGGCCGATGATCCCGCGGCCATCACCCGCTGCATCATGGACAGCCTCGCGGCCGGCTACGCCAGGACCATCACCACTGCGGAACGCCTCGCCAACCGTGAAGTGGACGTGGTGCATGTGGTGGGCGGCGGCTCCCAGAACACCCTGCTCTGCCAGCTCACCGCCAACGCCACCGGGCGCCCGGTGGTGGCCGGACCCGTCGAAGCCACCGCCCTGGGCAACGTGCTGGTCCAGGCACGGGCCGCCGGAGCCGTCGACGGCGGGCTGGCCGAGCTCCGCCGGATAGTCGCCACCGGGACCAGCCTGGACCGGTACCAGCCACTTGTCGCTGCGCGCCAAGGATGCGTGAATTAGGAATGCCCCTCTTCGACCTTCCCCTGTCCCAGCTCCGCAGCTATACCTCCGAGGTCACACCGCCGGGTGACCTCAAGGCGTTCTGGGATGCCACCCTGGACGAAGCGCGGGCCTTTCCGCTCGACGCAACCTTCGAACCGGTGGACAACTACCTCACGGTGATCGACACGTTCGACGTCACCTTCTCCGGCTTCGGCGGCGCGCCCGTCAAAGGCTGGCTGCACCTGCCGGCCAACCGGGAGGCAGGCGTCAGGCTGCCGGTGGTGGTGAACTACATTGGCTATTCCGGCGGCCGCGGCCTGGCCAACCAGGACACACGGTGGGCACAGGCCGGGTACGCACACTTGATCATGGACACCCGGGGCCAGGGGTACGGCGGCACGCTGGGGGACACCGCGGATCCCCACCCCTCCGCGGGGGATGTGGCGCACGCGGGCCTCATGACCAGGGGCATCGCCAGCCGGGAGGACTACTACTACCGCCGTGTCTACGTGGACGCCTTCCGCGCGGTGGAGGCTGCCCAGGCCCACCCCGCCGTCGATCCCGCCAAAGTGGTGCTGGCCGGTGTCAGCCAGGGTGGTGGCCTGGTGGTGGCCACGGCGGGGCTCACCGCGGGACGGCTCGACGGCGTCATCGCCGCGCTGCCCGATGTCCCCTTCCTGCAGGACTTTCCCCGCGCCATCGACATCACTCCGCGGGGGCCCTATCCGGAGATCGCCCAGTTCCTGGCGCGGCACCGGGACCGCTACGACGCCGCACTTGGCGTCCTGAACTATTTCGACGGCGTCAACCTGGCCCGCTGGGCCACCGTTCCGGCGCTGTACTCGGCTGCGCAAATGGATGACATCTGCCCGCCGTCCACGGTGTTCGCCAGCTACAACGCCTACGGGACCGGCACCCACGCCTCATCGGCCACCGGTGCCGTGAAGGACATTGAGGTGTACCGGTTCAACAACCATGAGGGCGGCCAGGAACACCACTGGATCCGCCAGCTGCAGTTCCTGCGGAAGCTCCTGGGGTAGGCTGCGGCGCCGGAATGTGACGCAACCGATTTTGCGGCCGCCGTGTGCCGGGTTTATGGTCTCTTCCATGACTAACCGTTGGTATGCGTATTTTTCGTTGGCTCTGGAGGGGCCCGCGTCTAACTGACACGCATCCAACTTCCTTCAGAGCCAACAGGGCAGAGATCATTCTCTGCCCTTCGCCGTTTCTCCGGCGGGTTCTGAAATCCGGGCCCGCTTCCCATCTGGAACAGGACCCCGAACATGAGCACCGCAACAGCAGCCGCCCCCGCCAGCGCCACCAAGTCCACGTCCAACCTGCGCGTCAGCGAATTCACTGCGCTGCCCGCCCCGTCGGCGCTTCTCACCAAACTGCCGCTGGGTGACCGGGAGGCCGCCGTCGTCGAACGCGGACGCGACGAAGTGCGCGCCATCATGGACGGCGTGGACGACCGCCTGCTGGTCATCGTGGGCCCCTGCTCCATCCACGATCCCAAGGCCGGGCTGGAGTACGCCCGCCGGCTGGTCAGCCAGGCCGAGAAGCACAAGGAAGACCTGCTGATCGTCATGCGGACCTACTTCGAGAAGCCGCGCACCACCGTGGGTTGGAAGGGCCTGATCAACGATCCCCGGCTGGACGGCAGCCATGACATGGTGACCGGCCTGCGCACCGCCAGGCAGTTCCTGCAGCAGGTCACGGCGCTGGGCCTGCCCACCGCCACCGAATTCCTGGAGCCGATCAGCCCGCAGTACATGGCGGACCTGATCTCCTGGGGAGCCATCGGTGCCCGCACCACCGAGAGCCAGATCCACCGCCAGCTGGCTTCCGGGCTCTCCATGCCCATTGGCTTCAAGAACGGGACCGATGGCGGCCTGCAGGTTGCCATCGATGCCTGCGGTGCCGCCGCGGCGGCCCAGGCCTTCCTGGGGATCGACGGCGAAGGCCGGGCCGCGCTGGTGGCAACGGCCGGAAACCCCGATACGCACGTCATCCTCCGCGGCGGCCGGAAGGGCCCCAACTACTCGGCCGCCGATGTGGAACGCGCCTCCACCGAACTGGCGGGCAAGGGGCTCAACCCCCGCCTGATCGTTGATGCGAGCCACGCCAACAGCGGCAAGAGCCACCACCGGCAGGCTGAGGTGGCACTGGAGATCGGTGCCCAGCTTGAGGAAGGCGGCGCAGCGGCCCGGGCAGTGGCAGGTGTGATGCTGGAGAGCTTCCTGGTGGGCGGCGCCCAGAACCTCGATGTTGCGGAGCACGCCGCGGGACGGGCGGAACTGGTCTACGGCCAGAGCGTTACCGACGCCTGCATGGACTGGGATGTTTCCGCGTCAGTCCTGGAGCAGCTGGCGGCGTCGGCACGGAAGCGCCGGGCCTCGAATTAGGGGGCGAAATAGGGGAAACACTACTTTCACATCTGCCACATGAACATCTAGAGTATCTGTTTAGGTGGTTGGTGGATGGCTCAGCATCGGAACACCGCATTGGCACGTACCTGGGGTCACTGTTGTCCATCCGTCAGCAAAGGAAAATAGGGAAATGTCGGCAGAACAGAACTTCTCCAACGCGAAGTTCCTGACCGTGGCTGAAGTGGCCGAGGTCATGCGCGTCTCCAAAATGACTGTTTACCGCCTGGTTCACTCAGGCGAAATGCCCGCGGTGCGCTTCGGCCGCTCCTACCGTGTCCCCGAAAACGCCGTCGAACAGTACCTCAAAGGTGCGGTTGTGGACGGCCACACCGAGACCGCCTGAGGCGGCCTGTCCCGAGCCGCCCCCGATAAGCGGTACCCTGTTAAGGAACGTTTTACGTCATTGTAAGAATCTGTCAGTTGTTCAGTTCGTAGCTTTGTCCGCGGACATTCCCCATCAGGCAGGTACTGCATCTAGTTTGTAAGGAACTTTCGTGGGTTCAGTTATCAAGAAGCGTCGCAAGCGTATGGCCAAGAAGAAGCACCGCAAGTTGCTTCGCAAGACCCGTCACCAGCGCCGCAACAAGAAGTAGAGATACTTCGAACAGCGTGGAAATGCCCGTCGCCTTCCAAAGGCGGCGGGCATTTTCTTGTCTTCAGGGTTTTGAACTGCAGGCTTTTGGCTGCGGCAGGGTGGTTTATGCCCGGGGACCGCGGATGCGGGCGAAGCCCTTCCAGAGGCCGTAGACAGCGCCGCCGAAGGTTGCTGCCTTGAGGCCCAGCGTGGCAGCGCGGCGGCCCGCGCGGAAGTCATACACGGGCCAGTTCCGGTCCCGGGCGTGCCGGCGAAGCTTGGCATCCGGGTTGATGGCCACGGGGTGTCCCACCAGTGACAGCAGCGGCACGTCGTTGTAGGAATCGCTGTACGCCCAGCAGCGTTTGAGGTCCAGGCCCTCCTGGTCCGCAATTCCCTGGACCGCTACGGCTTTGGCCGAGCCGTGCAGGATGTCCCCCACCAGGCGCCCGGTGTACATGCCGTCCGACACCTCACCTACTGTCCCGAGCGCTCCGGTCAGCCCCAGCCGGGTGGAGATGACTGTTGCCACTTCGATGGGGGTGGCCGTCACCAGCCAGACGCGGCGGCCCACCCGCAGGTGCTGTTCCGCCAACGCCTTGGCGCCGGGCCAGATCCGCGATGCGATCATCTCGTCGTAGACTTCTTCGCCGAGGGCCTTGATGTCGTCAACGGTGATGCCGGCGGCCAGCGTCAGGGCCGAATCACGGACCGCATGGACGTCGTCGATATTCTCACCGCGCGCCACGAACTTGAACTGCTTCCACGCGAATCCGGCCGCCTGGGCCAGGGTGAACGCGCCGCGCTGGTGCATCTTCCGCGCCACGTGGAAGAGGCTGGCCCCGCGCATCAAAGTATTGTCCACATCGAAAAACGCCGCTTCACCGGGCTGCGGCGCAGCAACCGGCCGCGTGACGACGGCGACGTATTTCTCCTCGGGCATGGACTTGAGTCTAGTCAATCCACCCGCTGGCCGCCGTCGGCGTCACCCGCACGGCGCGAACGGCGATACCGTTAAGCCATGGCTACCCCCCGCGTCGTCCTGGTCACCAAAGCTGACTGCCACCTTTGCGAGGAGGCGCGCGACGCCGTCGGCCGGGTCACTGCCTCGTTGGGCCTTACCTGGAGCGAAGAGCTGGTGGACAACCAGCCCGAACTGCGGGAGCGTTACGCCGAAGAGATCCCCGTGGTCCTGGTTGACGGGGTGCAGCGCGACTTCTGGAAGATCGACGAAGCCCGGCTGGAACGCGTCCTGCAGCGCGCCATGGCCAATTAGGGGGATGCGAGTGACGTCCTTGGATTCAACGTCCCAGCCCGTCCCGGGCATCCCGGATGCCGCGGGTGCACCGGCAAAGCAAATTCCCCCTGCTGCCGTGGCCCGGTTGACCCTGTACCTCCGGGCCCTGAACACGCTGCTGGCCGAGGGTGTTGAGCGCGTCTCCTCTGACTCTTTGGCGGAAGCCTCCGGCGTCAGTTCCTCAACGCTGCGCAAGGACCTGTCCCACGTGGGGTCCTACGGCACCAGGGGAGTGGGGTACGAGGTCCAGTACCTCAGCCGCCACATTGCCGCGGCCCTGGGGCTCACGCATGACTGGAAAGTGGCCATCGTCGGAGCCGGAAACCTGGGCAAGGCGCTGGCACGCTACGGCGGCTTTGAATCGCGTGGCTTCGATGTGGTGGCCATCTTCGACGCGGACCAGATGGTGGTGGGCAACGAGGTGGGATGGCTGCGGGTCAGCGACGTCGCGGACCTTGAGACCGTCCTCCACCGCACCGGGGCCAACATGGTGGTGCTGGCGCTTCCTGCGGCGGTGGCGCAGGGCATCTGCGACCGGGTGGTGGCGGCGGGCGTGCACAGCGTGCTCAGCTTCGCACCGGTAATGCTCCAGGTTCCGGAAGGGGTCAACCTCCGCAAGGTGGACATGGCCACGGAGCTGCAGATCCTGGCCTACCACGCCCAGCGGGCGCAGGCGCCGGGGCAGACAGCCTAGGGGCACGGTTTAAGGGCGGCGGCCCGGGATGCTGGACATCCCGGGCCGCCGTTGCGTTCTGTGGTTGGTGGTCAGCGCCCGTAAGGGTTGCCGAAGCCACCGGAATACGGGTTGGCGAAGGGCTGCTGCTTCCGGAAGTAGGGGGCAGCGGCAGGGAGGTAGAGCAGGACGATGGCGGCGATCCCCAGGACGGTCCCGATCGTTGCAAAGGAGGGGATTCCGAACAGGCCGAAGACCGACAGTGCAGCAAAGACGGTTCCCAGGATGCGTGCCCAGTTCTTGCCCTTGCGGATGAAGAAGGCCACCAGCAGGTAGAGGGCGGCGCCGATGATGCCAAAGACCACCAGGGAGCCGGCGATGAAGGGCTTGATGTCGTCGTAGGTGATGTCCGCCCCGCTGGCCCGGACCTGCTGTTCAAATTCCTGCCGGAACTGCGGGGCATCCAGCTGGGTGAGGTTGACGAGGATGGAGATGACGTAGATCGCGGTGGCAGCGATCAGCAGCCAGAATGCGATGTTCACCAGCTGGGGGACGCCGTTGCTTCCGGCCGGCTGCGGCTGCTCCGAGGGGTACTGGCCGTAAGGGGACTGGCCATACGGCGACTGCCCGTACTGGGGTGCATTCTGGCCGTAGCCCGGGGCCTGCGGAGCGTTCTGCCCGTACGGGGAACCGTACTGCGGCGCGTTTTGCCCGTACTGCGGCGCTGCGGGCGGCTGGGAACCGTACTGGGGCTGGTTCTGCCCGTACTGGGGAGCGTTCTGGCCATACTGCGGCGCGTTCTGGCCGTAGCGGGGCTGCTGTGGTCCGGGCTGCTGGCTGCCGGACTGGCCGTTCCCTGGCTGGCCATTGCCGGAGTGGGGGTCTTGGGGCGCGGGAGGCGGGACGGGAGGAGTACTCATGGCGTTCCTTCTGCAGGTCGGGATCCAGGTAGGCTGCCGGGAATCGGTCCTCAGCCTTCCCCCCAGCGTGGCTTAAGTCCACCGTACCCCCGGCGGGTGGCGTTGTGGGTGATTCAGGCGGGATCCACGCCCGCGGCCGGCAGGTGAACCCGGGGGAAAGGCCCTTGGTTAAACACGGCACCCCGGTACCGGGCCGGGATGGCCTGGTACCGGGGTGCCGTGAACGGGGAAACTTATGCTGCGGGGGCGATGAAGGCCAGTTCCAGGTTGATGGCAACCTTGTCGCTGACCAGCACGCCGCCGGCCTCGAGGACGGCGTTCCAGGTCAGGCCGAAGTCCTTGCGGCTGATGGTGGTTTCGGCGGTGAGGCCGGCGCGGGTGTTGCCGAAGGGATCGACGGCCACACCGTGGAGTTCGGTCTCAAGGGCCACGGGACGGGTGACGCCCTTGATGGTGAGGTCGCCCTGGAGTTCGTAGGCATCGCCCTTGGGGACGATCGAGTTGGAAACGAAGGAGATTTCCGGGAACTTCTCGACGTCGAAGAAGTCTTCGCCGCGGACGTGGCCGTCGCGGTTGACGTCGCCGGAGTCGAAGCTGGCGGTCTTGATGGTGGCGTTGACCTTGGAGTCGGCCACGTTCTCGGCGAGGTCCAGGGTGGCCTCGGCTTCCTTGAACTGGCCGCGGACCTTGCTGATGCCCGCGTGGCGGACGGTGAAGCCGATCTCGCTGTGGGAGTTGTCCAGGGTCCAGGTGCCGGTGGTGACGTCTGCGGGAAGTGCCATGATGTTGCTCCTTGGTGTGAATGCTGCTGGGGTCGTGCGGTTGAACCTTCATCGGTTGAAGTCTCAACTAACTTGCTGCATTCAGTATAAACATGCGTTTGCATCTTTTGTTCCCGGTTTCGGAACATTTCTTCAGAAACTTGAGTTCTACTCTTTGTAGAAAGCACGTGCGGAAGATTTCGGATCGCACGCCATCTTTGAGAAACTGGTAAACATGCCCCAAGCCACTGTCCATCTGCTCCGCCACGGCGAGGTCCACAATCCCGACGGCGTTCTCTACGGACGGCTCCCGGAATTCCACCTCTCCGAACTGGGGCAGGAGATGGCCCGGATGCTTGCCGAACACTTCCGCGAGCGTGCCGCGGGCGGCGCCCGGATCACCTACCTGGCCGCCTCGCCGCTGGACCGTGCGCAGGAAACCGCGCGGCCGACGTCGGAGGCGCTGCACCTGCAGATCCACACCGACGGGCGCATCATCGAAGCGGAAAACTACTTCGAGGGCATGAAGGTCACCAAAGCCGAACTCCGCCGGCCGAGGCACTGGCCGCGCCTGGTCAACCCGCTGCGCCCGTCATGGGGCGAGCCGTACAAGCAGCAGGCCGCGAGGGTGGCGGCTGCCGTCCAGGACGCCCGGCTGAAGGCCATCGAACTGGCAGCCGGCGACTTCGGCGCCGCCGGCCCCGAGGCCATCCTGGTCAGCCACCAGCTGCCCATCTGGGCGGCACGGCTGAGCGCGGAGGGCCGGCCGCTGTGGCATGACCCGCGCAAGCGCGAGTGCACCCTGACATCCGTCACGTCCCTGGTGTTCGACGACGACGGCTCGCTGGTGCGGGTCGAGTACAGCGAACCCGCGGCGTCCCTTCTTCCCGGTGCCGCCAGCACCCCTGGAGCCTAGCAGTGAGCAACAACAACCTTCCCTCGCGCCGCAGCATGCTTGCAGCAGGCGGCATGGCCCTGACCGCGCTGACCCTTGGCCTCTCCGGCTGTGCCCAGGAGGATGCGCTGGCCAAGCAGGCCAAGGCGGGAGACAACAAGAATTACGTTGCCGGCGACGGTTCCGTGACCGAGTTCGCCGCCGGGGACCGCAAGGAAGCCGTGCAGATCCAGGGCGCGCTCTTCAGTGGCGCCGCGGTCACCCCGGCCGACTTCCAGGGCAAGGTCAGCGTCCTGAACTTCTGGTTTGCCGCCTGCGCCCCCTGCCGCGTGGAAGCGCCGCTCCTTGAGGAACTGCACCAGGAGTTCAAGGACCAGGGCGTGCAGTTCTTCGGCGTCAACCTCCGGGACGAGAAGCCCACGGCAGAGGCTTTCGAAAAGACCTTCAACCTGACCTACCCCAGCTTCGACGACAAGGACGGCGGCGTCCTGCTGTCCGTGTCCGGCCTGGTGCCGCCCGGGGCCGTGCCCACCACCCTGGTGCTGGACAAGCAGGGACGGGTGGCCTCCCGCGTCCTCGGCGAAATCGAGAAGGGCACCCTGAAAGCCCTCATCACCGCCGCCGTGGCGGAATAGGGACAGGCCGGGACCGTGAACAGCCCCTTCGCCGAAGCTATCCTCAGTGGCTCCCTCCTGCTGGCCATTCCGGTGGCCCTGCTCGCCGGACTTGTGTCTTTCCTTTCCCCCTGTGTCCTTCCCCTGGTGCCCGGTTACCTGGGATATGTCACCGGACTGAGCGGAGTGGACCTGCAAAAGCAGAAACGCGGCCGGATGCTGGCAGGCATCGGACTGTTCGTCCTGGGCTTCTCGGTGATCTTCGTCCTGCTGGGCGGCGCGTTCGGCCAGCTGGGTACCCTGATCACGGGCAGCCAGAACGCCTGGATCACCCAGCTCCTGGGGATCCTGGTCATCATCATGGGCATCGTCTTCATGGGCGGCTTCAGCTGGCTGCAGCGCGACGCGAAGATCCACGCCAAGCCGCCCGCCGGGCTCTGGGGAGCGCCCCTGCTGGGCCTGACCTTCGGCCTGGGCTGGGCCCCGTGCATCGGCCCCACGTACTCCGCCGTGCAGCTGTTGAGTCTTTCCGGCGGATCCTCCGCCGCCAAGGGCGCCTTCCTTGCCTTTGTGTACAGCCTGGGACTGGGCATCCCGTTCCTGCTGATCGCGCTGGCCCTGCGCCGGGGGATGGGCGTCATGGCGTTCTTCCGCAAGCACCGCCTGGCCATCCAGCGGACCGGCGGCGGGATCCTGGTGGTCCTCGGGCTGCTGATGGCCACCGGCGTGTGGGGTGCCTGGGTGACCGGGCTGCAGTACTGGTTCCAAACCGACGTGAAGTTGCCGATCTGATGAGCGAGCGTGTGAACGTAAAGAAGAAGCAATCCGCCCCTGTCGCAGAGGCGAAGGCCCAGGCTGCCCTCCCGGCCCTGGGACCCAAGGGCATGCTCCGGTGGGCCTGGACCCAGCTGACCAGCATGCGCACCGCGCTGTTCCTGCTGCTGCTCCTCGCCGTCGCCGCCGTCCCCGGATCACTGTTCCCGCAGCGGCCGGCAAACCCGGCCGTGGTGACCCAATACATCAAGGACCACCCGGACTACGGCAAGCTGCTCGATTCCCTGCAGCTCTACGATGTCTACTCCTCGGCGTGGTTCTCCGCGATCTACCTCCTGCTGTTCATCTCCCTGATCGGCTGCGTGGTGCCGCGGGCCATCGCCCACTACAAGGCCATGCGCTCACAGCCGCCGCGGACCCCCCAGCGACTCTCCAGGCTGCCGGAATACGGCACCCTGGTGATCCCCGCCAGTGCCGCCGTCCCGGCGTCGGACGCCATCAACGGTGCGGCCGGCCTGCTGCGCAAGCGCGGCTACCGGGTGGAGGTCAGGGATGCCGACGGCGCCCTTCCGTCCCTGGGTGCCGAACGCGGCTTCATGAAGGAAGTGGGCAACCTGGTCTTCCACACCTCGCTCATCGGCGTGCTGGTGTCCGTGGCCGCCGGCGGCCTGTTCGGATACAGCGGCCAGCGCATCCTGGTGGAAGGCGACACCTTCGTGAACACCCTGGTGGGCTATGACCAGTTCAACCCGGGCACCAACTTCCAGTCCAGCCAGCTCCAGCCGTACTCGCTCCAGCTGGACAAGTTCAACATCACCTTCGACCGCGAGTCCCGGGGCAAGTTCGGCCAGCCCATCGATTTCGCCGCCACCGTGACCACCAAGGAAAACCCGGACGCTCCGCCCAAGCAGGAGATCCTGAAGGTCAACGACCCCGTGAGCCTGGGCGGCACCAGCATCTACCTCACGGGCAACGGCTACGCGCCGGTGGTGACCATCCGGGACGGGGCGGGCAACGTGGCCATGCAGGGCCCGGTGGTGGCCAAGCTGCAGGGCGAGAACTACTACTCCTCCGTGGTGATCAAGGTCCCCGACGCCCAGCCGGACCAGCTGGGCTTCGTGGGCTTCTTCCTCCCCACCGCGTTCGTGACGGACAAGAACGTCTCCTTCAGCGCCGACCCTGAGCTCTTCAACCCGCAGCTGACCCTGAACTCCTACTACGGCGACCTGGGCCTGAACAAGGGTGCTCCGCAGAACGTCTTCGAACTGGACGTCAAGAACCTGACCCCGCTCAACGCCAGGAACCTGGCCGCGGGCGGCATCACGCTGGCGCCCGGCTCCACCTACACCCTCCCGGACGGCAAGGGCAGCATCAGCTTTGACGGCGTGAAGCGGTACATCGGCGTGGACATCCACCACAACCCCGGGCAGCTGTACGCCCTGATCTTCGCCTTGCTGGCTGTGGCCGGCCTGATCCTTTCGCTCTACGTCAACCGCCGCCGCGTCTGGGTGCGCACCGGCACCGCTGACGACGGCCGCACCATGGTGGAATACGGGCTGCTGGCCCGCGGCGAGGACCACCGGCTGGCGGGCGAGGCGGCCGCGCTGCGGAAACTGTTCGCCACCGAGTGGCAGCTGGCCGACGAGGCCGCGCCTGACGCTGCTGCCCCCGAAAATACTGCCCCGTCCCAGCAAACTCCCAGCCGGACAGGCGATAATGTCGCAGGCTCCGCCGAAAAGGCCGAAGGCTCCGTCACCACCCCAGCAGGCCCCACCGGGCCCGAAAAGGACCAGTAATGCCATTTGGAATCAACGAAACCATGGGCCAGTACAGCGAACTCTTCATGCTGCTGGCGGCGGGCACCTACACAGTGGCCTTCATTGCCTTCGCCTGGGACCTGGCCAAGAGCAGCAAGGCCCTGCGCGCAGTTGACCTGAAGGCCGCCCAGGCCGGGGCTGCCACCAAGGTTCCCGTGGCCGCCGGTGTTGGCGCCGGCTCTGCCGGGGCGCGCCTGGACGGGCCCGCCGACCGGGCCGAGCGTCCGTCGTCGTCCGCTGCCAAGGCCGGCGGCGCCGGGGCCGGCGGTGTCGTAACGGCCGACGGCGACATGAAGTACGCCACGGAGCGCCGGGTTCCGGCGCGGGTCGCCGTGGCCCTGACCACCCTCGCCGTCCTCATCCACGGCGCCGGCGTGGTCACCAGGGCCCTGGGCGCGGGCCGCGTGCCGTGGGGCAACATGTACGAGTTCCTCACCACCGGCGCGTTCCTGGTGGCGGCCGTCTTCCTGCTCTCGCTGATCCGGCGCGACCTGCGCTTCCTGGGTACCTTCGTGGTGGGCCTGGTGATCATCATGCTGGTGGCTGCCTCGGTGGCCTTCTGGACCCCCGTGGGCCACCTGGTCCCCGCCCTCCAGAGCTACTGGCTGGTCATCCACGTATCCATTGCCGTGCTTTCCTCGGCCCTGTTCACCCTGACGTTCGCGATGTCCGCCCTGCAGCTGGTGCAGTCCCACCGGCAGAAGACCGTTGCAGCCGGCGGCGCCGACAAGCTCGGTTTCATGCGCCTGGTGCCCTCCGCGCTGAGCCTGGAAAACCTCTCCTACCGGATCAACGCCATCGCCTTCATCGGCTGGACCTTCACCCTCATGTTCGGTGCCATCTGGGCGGAAAAGGCATGGGGCCGGTTCTGGGGCTGGGACACCAAAGAGGTCTGGACGTTCGTGATCTGGGTTGTCTACGCAGGTTACCTGCACGCCCGCGCCACCCGCGGCTGGACCGGGACACGCGCCGCGTGGCTGTCGATCGTGGGGTACCTGTGCGTGATCTTCAACTTCACCATCGTGAACCAGTTCTTCAACGGGCTTCACTCCTACTCCGGCCTCTAGAAACGGGCCCTTTCCGGGCCCTGGGCGGGGAATCCACCCGCATCGCGGCAACTGGCCGCTAAATAACCATTCGATGTAGCAACAGGGCTGTCCGCGGGTCCGTCGGAAATGCTACGTTGGTGACGTTCACTGTGATGAAGCTTGCATGTGGACCGCCAGCCTTCCGAGGTAACCATGAGCTACGCTCTCGCCGTAGACGTCGGGACCAGTTTCACGGCAGCCGCCGTTGTTCGATTTCACCAAGGTCCCTCCGCTGTGCCTGAGTGCCTGCCTTTGGGCGCGCGTGGAGCGTCGGTTCCCTCCGTGGTGTACTTCCCGGAGGAAGGCACTGTCCTGGTGGGCGAGGTCGCGGAACGCCGCGGTCTGGACTCGCCGGAACGCGTGGTGCGGGAATTCAAACGCCGCATCGGCGACGACGTTCCCATCATCCTGGGCACCCTGGCGCTGCAGCCGGAGGACGTCTTCGCCACCATGGCCCGCTGGGTGGCAGACCGCGCGGCCGAACGCGAGGGGGGCCCGCCGTCGGCCGTCTATCTGACCCACCCCGCTGCCTGGGGCATCCACCGCCTGTCCGCCATCCGCGCCGCCCTTGCCGCCCACGGCCTGGAAAACGTCACCCTCCTTCCCGAACCCGAGGCCGCGGCGCTGCACTACGCCTCGCAGGTGCGGGTGGAGGAGGGCAGCACCATCGCGGTGTACGACCTCGGCGGCGGCACCTTCGATACCGCGGTCCTGCGGAAGTCCGGCAGCAGCCGCTTCGAACTGCTGGGCCGTCCGGAGGGCATCGAAGACCTGGGCGGGGCCGACTTCGACGCCGCCGTGTTCAGCTATGTTGCCGCGCACACCGGCGCCGCCCTGGCAGACCTCGACCCCGCCGACCCCGCGGTCCTCGGGGCATTGGCCCGCCTCCGGCGCGAATGCGTGGAGGCCAAGGAAGCCCTGTCCTCCGACAGCGAGGCAAGCATTCCCGTGCTCCTGCCCGGCGTCCAGCAGCAAATCCGCCTGGTCCGTTCCGAGTTCGAGGCCCTGATTGAAGAGCCCGTACGGGAAACGGTGGACGCGCTGGAGCGCTCCCTGGCCCAGCTGCACCTGGAACCGGCAGACCTGTCCGCGGTGCTGCTGATTGGCGGCTCGTCCCGGATCCCCCTGGTAGCGCAGGTGGTATCGGAGGAACTGGACCGGCCCATCGCCGTTGACGCGGATCCCAAGTCCTCCATTTGCCTCGGCGCGGCCGTGGCCGCGCTTCTCGCGCACGCCGCAGCCCGCGCAGAAACGGCAGTGCCCCAAACTGACGCGGCAGGAATTGAAACGTCCGCCGCAGCGGCGCCACCCGCCGTCGTGCCCTCCGCAGTGCCACCGGCACCCTCCGGACCAGGCCTGCCCAGCTGGTCACGTAAATATGCGACGACGGCTGACGCCGGCGCGGGGCACGGGGCCGTCCGGACTGCGCGGCGGGGGGAAAGAGGGGCACACGCCCCGAAACCCACCGTCCGGGTCACGGCTGTTGCCGCTGCGGCAGCCCTCCTGACGGTCCTCACCGCCACTGCCGCGCAGAGCCCCGACGGCTTCGGAAGCCTCACCGCCATGTTCGTACCGCAGGCCGGAGCGAGCACCGACGGCGGATCCGCAGGCACCGGCGGGGCGGAAACACCAGGTGGAGGGGGAGGAGCAGCAGCCGTTGGCGCGCCCCAGCCGCTCGCGGGCGTGGAGGCCAGCGCCAAAAAGCCAATCGCGCAGCAGCCCGGGCTCGACGTGTCCGCCTCACCCACCAGCAGCCAGGCCGCGGCCGGCGGCGCCACGGCGGGTGGGCCTGCGGCCGCCGGCGCAGCCCCTGCAGCGGATCCGCCGTCAGCAGCCGGGGGCAGCACTCCGGGGACAGCCATCGTTCCCGATTCAGCCACCATAGGCCCCGCAACGCCAACGGCCACCACGCAACCCGTCCCTACCGCGCCTGCCCAAAAAATCGAGAAACAAAAGGAAGACCTAACGCCCACCCCGACCGTTGCACCTTCACCCACGCCGGAGGAGTCCACCGTGACTCCGACGGACACTGCCGTCGCAACGGCCACGACCACTTCTCCAGGGGCCTGACATGGACGGACACATCCAGCGGGCGGAACGGCCCGTACCCCTGCTCACCGCACCTGACCACCAGGGCCATCCGCCCCACGCCGCGGAGCTGATGGCCAAGCAGTTGAAGGGCGCAAACGCTGCCGTCCGGGAGCTGCTGCTGGCACTTTCGGTGGGCTTCGCCCTGCCGGGACCGCTTCCGGCGGACCTCCAGCACAAGTTCATCAGCGGAACGGTGGAGGACCTTGATGCCCTGGTGGACCGCGCCGAAGCCGCAGGCCTGCTGCGGCCGGACGGCACGGTGGTGGGGACGGCCCAACACGCCCTCCTGACCGCCACCCCCACGGCCAAGGTGCACGCGCTCCAGCGGGAGCTCGTAACCGTCTTCACATCCGCAGGACAGCCGCTGGGGAACCTCGCCCGCGAGCTGGCCAGGGGAGGCCTTGCCGATCCACGGGTGGCCGCGGAACTGGAGCAGGCTGGGAACGCCGTGCTGGAGAATGACCCCAGGCTGGCGTCCCAACTCTACGAGGAAGCACTCCTGGCCGGCGCCGACCCGGTGGCCACCGCAGCCAGGCGCGCCCAGGCCGCAGCCGGCGACGGGGAACTCGACGCCGCGGCCCGCATCATTGACGCGCTCCTGGTCAGCCCGGACCCGCCGGACGTGCGCCGCGGAGCCGATGTCGCTGCCTCCGTCTGGGCGCAGCGGGGAATGCTGGCCCGTGGAGCCGACGTGTACAGCTGGCTTGGTCCCGGACGGGTGGGCCCCTCCGCGCCGCTTGCCGCCGTCGCCATGATCGGCGCCGGTGACCGGGCAGGTGCGGAGGCCTTCTTCCGGCCCGATGCTCCGGCGGCCTCGCCGACGCTGCTTGCGGCCGCCCTGGTCCAGACGGGACAGGGAATCCTGGCCTCCCTGGGGGACAAGCCGCAACAGGGCATCTCCATCCTGATCCATGCCTCGGACATGCTGAACTCGGCGGGCACGGCCCTTCCGTTGCCGGAAACACCGGCAGCCCTGGCAGCCCTGCTGGCCCTGCAGAGCGGTGAGCCGCACCTGGCGGAGACGGTCTGCAAGGCAGCAGCCGCAGCCGGACAGGGCGGCAACGCCGCCCAGCCAAGGCTCCTGCTGCTCCAGGCCTGGGCGGCGATGATGCAGGACAAACTCGAGGACGCCCGCCTGGCAGCCACGGAAGCGGCCAAAGCCAACCATTGGCCCCTGGTCCCGCGCGACGAGTTCATGTGCGCGGCCCTGGAGGTGGGGCTTGCGCGCCGGAACGGCGACGTGCCGGAGCTGCTCAGGGCATGGGAACGGGCACGCGAAGCCATGCTCCACACCTCGGTGGACCTCTACAACCTGTTGCCGTGGGGCGAACTGCTGATCGCCGCGGCCCGGCTGCGCGAGACACGCCGGGTGGCGCAGTACCTGGAGGACGCCTGGAAACTGCTGGGCCGCCTGGGTGGTCCTGCCCTGTGGTCCGTTCCCCTGCACTGGTCCGCCGTCCAGGCTGCGCTGCTGAATGAAAGCCCCGCCGATCTTGCTCCCCACGCAACGGCACTGGCGCGGGCCTCTGCCCACAGCCAGCTTGCCGCGGTGCTCGCCACGGCCGGCAAAGCCTGGGTGTCGGTGCTCGCCGGCCGGTTCCGGACCGCCGATGTGGAGGGTGCTGCCCGGCTGCTCGGTGCGGTGGGGATGCCCTGGGAGGGTGCACGGCTGGCCGGGCACGCTGCCGCCCGGGCCGACGAGCGCCGGGACATGATGCGCCTGCTCTCCTGTGCCCGGGACCTTCACCCCCAAGGCAGCCCTGCTGCCGGAGCATCAGGGGCGGCGGAGGTGCAGGCAGGAACCGGTACCGACGCCGGCAAAGCGGGGCAGCCCGACGCCTCCGGTTTGAGCGAGCGCGAAAAGGAAGTGGCCAGGCTGGTGCTTGAGGGCAAGACCTACCGGGAGATCGGCGAGGCAATCTACATATCGCCCAGGACCGCGGAGCACCACATTGCCAGGATCCGGCGCCGGCTGGGAGCGGAAAACCGTTCCGACCTGCTGGCCCGTCTGCGCCTGGCCCTTGGCGTGGAACATTCCCAGCCGCTGAATCCGCAGCAGGAATAACCCCTAATCCCCCTAGACACGGGGGTGCCAGTGCCCCGGAACAGCGCCCGGGGGTAGGGGGAAAGCGCCCGATGCACCGTCCCCGGCGGCGAATTTAGGTTTGAAGCAACCGGATACGTACACCGGATGATCCACAACTCCACGAAGATGTGAGGACCACGCATATGCCAACACTCGCAAATGACCTTGTTCAGTTCCTGATGCAGCTCTTCGGCGACCGGGAGGCGATCCAGGAGTTCCTGGATGACCCGGAGAGGGCACTGCAGGAACACGGCCTGGCCAACGTGTGCTCGGCTGACGTTGACGCCGCCATGCCGGTGGTCCTCGACTACGCTCCCATCACCGTCAATGCCACTTCCTTCGCCCGGGAGCACACCACCGGCGGCAACAGTGTGTGGGCCGGGCAGACGGGGACGCTGGGCGGCCACGGCGCAGGCACCTCCGCCCTCCACGGCGGAGGGGCTGCGGGGCAGGGGGGCGCCGGCTACGACCAGGACGACCACGCCCACGCGGTCCAGCAGCTCCACCACGTGGTGAACCACTTCTCCTACACCACCAACACCACCATGCTGGATGACCGCGTCACCATTACCGACCAGTCCGTCAACCAAAACATCTGGGCGCACGGTGACGTGGAGCAGTGGTTCGACAACGATGCCGTGGTGGCCTCCGGCGACCAGGCCGTGGCCGCCGGTGATGACGCCGCCGTGCGGGACTCCAACAACGTGCGGGACTCCTACAACGTCAGGGACTCCTACAACACCGACCACTCGACCGATAACTCCACGGACAACTCCATCCATGCCGGCAGTGACGTCAGCATCGGCAACGAGCAGACGGACATCTCCGACTCCTTCAACACCGATCTCGGCCTGGACGTGGACGATTCCTTCAACGACAACTCCGACAATTCCCGCCACACGGATTACTCGGACCATTCCACCAGCACCGACGTGGACGTGGACGTCCGGGACTCGTTCAACGACAATTCCGACAACTCCACCCACAACTCCGTGGCGGTGGACGACTCCTACAACCAGGACACCTCCACCCTGGTTGAGGATTCCTTCAACCAGGACAGCTCCACCACTACCGCGGTGGATGTCCACGTGGACGACTCGTTCCAGGACGACCCCGCCACCAGCATCGTTGAAGACAACCTGGTGGTGGCGGACAACCAGCTCGATTTCACGGAGGACAACTCCACGCACACGGATGTTGACCTGGACAACCACGCCACCATCGACGATTCGGTGGTTGACGACTCCACCGTGCTGTAACACGCTATTCCCGTGGGGCGAACCACCCGGATCCGTCTCACGGGAACAGATCTTTTGGCGCTGGGGCAGGGGGGGGGAGAGGCTGTGGCAGATGCAGAACCGGCACGGCCGGCGGGGCCCATGACGGCCGGACAGCTGGCCAAGCTCGTGGAGCAGGGCCTGCAGCTGGTGGGTGCCGGGGACCGCGAGGACCTGCGCAGGAGATTGGGCCAGGCCATGGTCCGGCTGCAGGACCCCAGCATCAGGGTCATTGTGGTGGGGGAGTTCAAGCAGGGGAAGAGCAAGCTCATCAACGCCCTGGTGAACGCCCCGGTGTGCCCGGTGGATGACGATATTGCCACCTCGCTGCCCACCATCGTCCGCTACGGCGAACCGGCCTCGGCGGCCGTCCTGGTCCCCACGGCGGACAACCAGGCCGGCAACCAGGCGGCCAACCCTGCGGGCGACGGCGGGGACGGCAGCATCGAGCGCCGGCCCATTGAGCTGTCAGAGCTGCCGGCACTCGTCTCGGAGCAGGGCAACCCGGGAAACAGCCGGAAGCTTGCGGCCGCGGAAGTTTGCCTGCCCCGCCGCGTCCTCACCGGGGGACTGACCATCATCGACTCCCCGGGTGTGGGCGGCATGGGCTCCACCCACACGCTGACCACCCTCACCGCCCTTCCCACGGCGGATGCCATGCTGCTGGTCTCGGACGCCTCCCAGGAATACACGGAACCGGAACTGCGGTTCCTGCGCCAGGCCATGCGGATCACCCCCAGCGTTGCCGCCGTCCTCTCCAAAACGGACCTGTACCCGGATTGGCGCCGGGTTGAAGAGCTGGACAGGAACCACCTGGACCAGGTGGCACCGGACATCCCCTTGTTCCCGTTGTCCGCAGACCTCCGCCTCGAGGCCTCACGCCTCCAGGACGCCGAGCTCAACGCCGAATCAGGCTTCCCAGCCCTGGTGTCCCACCTGCGCAACGACATTGTGGGCAAGGCGCAGCGCATCCAGCGCCGCTCCGTCAGCCAGGACCTGCTCTCCGTCACCGAAAACCTGCGCCTGTCCCTGCAGTCCGAGCTGGACGCGTTGGAGAACCCCGACGGTACGCCCCAGATGCTCGCAGCCCTGGAACAGGCCAAAACGGAGGCGGACGAGCTGCGGAAGCGGTCCGCGCGCTGGCAGCTGACGCTCAGCGATGGCATCAACGATCTCATCGCCGACATGGAATACGACCTCCGCGACCGCCTGCGCCGGATCCAACGGGAAGCCGAGAACGCCATCGACCAGGGCGATCCCGGTCCTGTCTGGACGCAGTTTTCCGCGTGGCTCGAAGAGTGCGTTGCCGCGGCGGTCTCGGACACCTTTGTCTGGACCAGCGAGCGGTCGCAATGGCTGGCCGCGCAGGTGGCTGAGCACTTCGCCGCAGACGAGGTGTCACTGCCCGTCCTGCACGTGTCCGACTCCGGGGACGCCCTGGACCCGGTGGACCAGATGCCCGGGCTGGATCCCGGCCGCGTGAACCCGATCCAAAAAGTCCTCATCGGCATGCGGGGATCCTATGGCGGCGTCCTGATGTTTGGCCTCCTGACCGGGATTTTCGGGATGGCCCTGATCAATCCGCTGTCCGTGGGTGCCGGGCTGCTGCTGGGTCGCAAGGCCTACCGTGAGGACAAGGAAACGCGGCTGAAGCGCCGTCAGGGCGAAGCGAAAGCGCTGGTCAGGCGCCAACTGGACGATGTCACCTTCCAGGTGGGCAAGCAGCTGAAGGACAGGCTGCGCCTGGTCCAGCGGACCATCAGGGACCATTTCACCGAGATCGCCGATGAATACCACCGGTCGCTGTCGGACTCGGTGGCAGCAGCCCAAAAGGCAGCCAACTCGTATGCGCAGGAGAAGGAAGGCCGCATCCGGGACATCAGGGCCGAGCTCAAGCGGGTGGACGCGCTGCACCGCGCGGCGGAAGCGGTGGCAGCGGAGGTTGCCGCCGCCGGAACCCGTACCGCGGCAGGGGTGGGATGACGGCGTCCACCACAGCCGGAGCGGCGGCGCTGATCCGCGAAGCGCTGGAGGCCTATGCGGATGACCCGGACGCCGTCCAGGCCCTGCAGGGCTACGCGCAGCGGTTGGCCGAGCCCCTGCGGATTGCCGTAGCCGGCATGGTGAAAGCAGGGAAATCAACCCTCCTGAACGCCATCATCGGCGAGGAGATCGCGCCCACTGACACCGGCGAATGCACCCGGATTGTCACCTGGTACCGGCACGGACGCACCCCCCGCATCACCCTCCACCCCACGGACGGCCTGCCCCGGAACCTCCCGCTGAAGCGCGTGGACGGGCGCCTGGTCTTCGTCCTGGACGGCGTGCGTGCGGAGGAGGTGGAGCGCCTCGACGTCGAATGGCCGTCGCCGGCGCTGAAGGCCATGACGCTGATCGACACCCCCGGCATCGCTTCCCTCTCCCAGGATGTGTCGGCACGGTCCATTCGGTTCCTGACCCCGGAGGATACGCCGTCGGAGGCTGATGCCGTGATCTACCTGATGCGGCACCTGCACGAATCCGATATCCGGTTCCTGGAATCCTTCCGAGACATCGGGGCGGGACGCTCAGGCACCGTCAACGCCATCGCGGTGCTGTCCCGGGCCGATGAGGTGGGAGCCGGCCGCATCGACTCCCTGCTGTCCGCCGGCACCATCGCGGAACGGTACAGCCGGGACCCCAACCTACGGAAGCTGGCCCTGGGCGTTGTCCCGGTGGCAGGGCTCCTGGCGCAAAGCGCCCGCACCCTGCGCCAGGCGGACTTCGAGGCCCTCCAGCTGCTTGCCACCCTGGACCGCGCCGCGCGCGAACGGATGCTGCTTTCCGCCGACAGGTTCCGCCGCTCCGCTGAACCGGACGGACTGACGGAAGAGGCCCGGACATCACTGCTGGAGCGCTACGGGCTCTTCGGCATCCGGCTCGCCATGGTCCTGGTCCGCAACGGATTCGGGGAGCCAACAGCCCTGGCCCATGAACTCGCCCGGCGCAGCGGCCTGGACCCGCTGCTGGAGCTGCTGGACCGCCAGTTCCAGGCGAGGGCGGGGGCGCTGAAGGCCAGGACCGCGCTGGCAGCGGTGGAAGACCTCCTGGCCACCCGGCCGCGGCAGGGAACGGAGCAGCTGGCGGCATCCCTGGAGCGGCTGCAGGCCGGCGCGCACGAATTCCGCGAGCTCCGGCTGCTGGCGGCGTTGCGGACCACAGGGGTGGAACTTGCTCCGGAACTGGCGGCGGAAGCTGAACGGCTCATCGGCGGCCAGGGCGCCGCGGCGTCACAGCGGCTGGGCGTGCCCTCCGATTCGCCTCCGGAGGTCCTGGCGGCGCAGGCCCGCCAGGTGCTGGGCCGCTGGCGCGCGGTCGCTGAAAGCCCCCTGACTGCACGGTCAGCCGTGGAGGCCTGCCGGGTGGTGATCCGCAGCTGCGAGGGCGTGCTGGCCGATTGCACCGGCAGGACGCGGCAGCCGCAATCGGCATAGTGCGGCCGGCAAGGCAAGGACGGGCGGCTCAGCCCCGCGGACGCTGACGCTTCAGCCAGGCTCCCGCGGGCGGCAGGAACAGGAGCACCAGCCCGGCGAAGGCCAGGAGAAGTTCGGCGCCCCACAGCATCACCACGTAACTGCCCGCGGCGCCACTGGGGACCAGGAACGCGGACGCAAGGACCATGACGGGCAGATGGCCGGCCAGCAGCAGCACCAGGGCCCAGCGGCCCCAGGTCCGGCGGCCCATTACTGCGGCCAGGACAGCGGCCTCCAGCACGGTCACCAGGAGCAGGGCGCCGATGCTGCCCCAGAACACGATGTTCGCTGCGGTTCCCACCGATCCGGCGTCGCTTCCCGAGGCCATGTCCGCCACCACTCCGCGAAGCCGCTGCAGGTTGGAGTCACGGGCCACGAAGGAGCCCAGCAGGACTGCCAGCCCGGCGGCGAAGCTGAAGAGCCACAGCGACCGGGCGGTGCGGACAGTCCGCGGCACAGGGGGAGCGACCGGGATGGGCGGTGGCGCTGAGTAGGACAGGCCGGGCCTCGGTGGGGGAGCGGACAGCCGCCGCTCTTCTCCTCCGGACGGGGACGCCATGGGCGTTATTTCAGTCCGTCGGTATCGTGTTCGTCCGTGCCGCGCGGGTGCTTCCCGCCGTCCTCCTTGGCCCTGGACTCCAGCTCGTCACGCAGCTTCTTCAGCCGCTCGGCCTCGGCCTGGTTGCGGCGGCGTGCCTCCAGGTTGCGCAGGAAGTCCGGGTCGTCATCCGGGGCGGTGGGGTGCGGGTAGCTGGGCCGCGGCTGCGCAGTGCCGCGCGGCCGGCCGATCAGCAGCCACAGGACGGCGCCGAGGACGGGGAGGACGATCTGCACGATGATCCACGCGGGTTTCGAAATGCCCCGGGTCAGGCGGCCTTCAGCGCGGATCACGTCCACCAGGCCATACACAAAGATGACGAGGACTGCGACGGCCAAAGCCACACGGAAGAGCATGCCATTAAGTCTATCGTCAGGACGCGCAGGGGCTGCTGGCCGGGGCGGCTAAACTTGAATAGTGGCCTTTTTGAAATACTCCCTGATCCGCCTGGCAATCTTCGTGCCCCTGTTTGTCCTGTTTGCGCTCCTGCAGGTCGGGGCGCTGATGGCGGTTATCTGCGCCGCACTCATTGCGTTTGCCATCAGCTACCTGTTCTTCCAGAAGCAGCGCGACGCCGCCTCGGCAGCCCTGCAGCACCGCTTCTCCGGGAAGGCCAAGCCGATGCGTTCCGCCGGCGAGGTCCAGGACGCCAACGCCGAGGACGCCTTGCTGGACGCCAACCCGGACATCACCATCAACAACGCCAAAGGCAGCGGCAAGAAGCGCTAGAACCCGTGGCTGAGGACCAGCCCCAGTGAGAACAGCACGCTGTAGCCGAGGTTGATCAGGCCGGTCTGCTTCAGGACCGGGATCAGGCTCTTGCGCTTGCGGCCGTTGATCATCAGCCAGGCCGGCATCAGGCAGGCCGGAATGAGCAGCAGCACGATCAGGATCCACGGCCGTCCCGGCGCCAGGATCACCACCAGCAGGATGGCTACGGCAAGCATCAGGACGTAGCTTTCGCGCGCGTGCTTGTCCCCAAGCCGCACGGCCAGGGTTTTCTTGCCGGCCTGCATGTCGGTGGGAATGTCCCGGACGTTGTTGGCCATGAGCAGGGCGGTGGCGATCAGCCCGGTGCCGATTGCGCCGATGACCGCGGACAGGCTGATGTGCCCTGCCTGGGTGAAGGTGGTGCCCAGGGTGGCCACCAGGCCGAAGAAGACGAACACGAACAGGTCGCCCAGGCCCATGTAGCCGTAGGGGTTCTTGCCGCCGGTGTAGCCCCACGCGGCCATGACGCAGCCCAGGCCCACCAGGATCAGCCACCATGCCTGGGTGAGGACCACCAGGACCAGGCCAAACACCATGGCCAGGGCGAAGGCGCCGAACGCCGCCCACTTGACGTGTTCGGGCTTGGCGGCACCGGAGCCCACCAGCCGCAGCGGACCCACCCGGTCATCGTCCGTCCCGCGGATGCCGTCCGAGTAGTCGTTGGCGAAGTTCACGCCCACTTGGAGCAGGAGCGCCACCAGCGCCGCGAGGATCGCATTGGGCAGGAGGAACGAGTCCATTTCGTAGGCGGCGGCGGTGCCGATCAGCACCGGCGCGATCGCTGCCGGCAGCGTCCGGAGTCGGGCGCCTTGGATCCATTGGGCGGCTGTTGCCACGGTTAGTACCTCGTGTTGTTTCGGTAAGACGGCTGGATGGAACGTGTGCACCGGCCGCGGTGGTGCAGGTCCACTCTACTTTCCCCCGTGCCGGGAGCTGAGTTCGGCGGCCATGGCGAGCCGGTCCGGTTTTCCATTGGGCAGCATCCGCAGGGCAGGCGCGGTGAGGACCGTTTTGGGCGCCAGCACCCCCAGCTGCCGCTGCCAGTGCTGTTGAAGCACGACGCCGGGGTCCCCGGCCTCCTGCCCGGGTCCGGCTTCACCGGCGGTACCGATCCCGGCGGCACCATGGGGTGCCAGCGCCACGTAGGCCGCCACCGCCTGGCCCCATTCCGCGGAAGGGACGCCCGCCACGAAAGCCGCTGCGACGGCGTCGGACTTTTCCAGCTGCTCCTGCACGTGGCCGGCCGAGACCTTGACGCCGCCGGTGATGATGACGTCGTCCGCCCGGCCCAGCACGGTGAGCCGGCCGTCGTCGTCAATGGTGCCGAGGTCGCTGGTGCGGTACCAGCGAACCCCGTCCTCCTCGAAGAATGTTCCGGTTTCCTCGTCCGGGGCCTCGATGTACCCGGCAGCCACGGTGTCCCCGCCCAGCAGAATCCGGCCGTCCTCCGCCACCCGGACCGAGACGCCTTCCAGGGGGTAGCCGTCGTACACGCACCCACCCGAGGTTTCCGCGGAACCGTACGTGGTGACCACCCGGACTCCGGCGTCGCGGGCGGCGTCCAGCAGGGCCGGGGATGCAGGGGCCCCGCCCAGCAGGATGGCGTTGAAACGACGGAGCACGGCAAGCGTGTCCGGCGAAGGATCGTCCAGGAGCCGCTGGAGCTGCGTGGGAACCAGGGAAGTGAAGCGGATCTTGTCCGTGAGTTCCAGCGCGGCCGCCGTGAAGGCCTCCGGGGTGAAGCCGCCGGACATGTCCATCACCCATGGCCGGGTCCCGGCAAAGAGGGACCGCACCAGCACCTGGATGCCGGCCACGAACTGCACGGGCAGGGCCAGCAGCCACTGGCCCTCGCCCTTGAGCCGCAGCGCGGTGGCCATCGAGGATGCCGCCAGGGACTCCACGGTCAGCAGGGTTGCCTTGGGCGTGCCGGTGGAACCGGAGGTGCGGACCACGGCCACGGCGTCGTCGCAACCGGGGGTCTCCACGTGGCCCACCACCAGTTCGCCGTCCGGTCCAACGGACAGTTCGACGGCGGGGCCCTCGCCGTGGAGGGCGGCCGCGAGGGCTTTCAGGGCCGGTTCGATGTTGAGCGGGCCGCCGTGGGCGGTGCTGGGTGAGGCTTCGCTGTTCATTGCCGTCCTGCCTTAGAAGTAGTACGGGAAGCGTGACCAGTCGGGGTCGCGTTTTTGCAGGAAGGCCTCCTTGCCCTCCACAGCCTCGTCCGTCATGTAGGCCAGCCGGGTGGCTTCACCGGCGAACACCTGCTGGCCGGCCAGGCCGTCATCGGCAAGGTTGAACGCGAACTTCAGCATGCGGATGGCCTGCGGGGACTGCCGGGCGATGTCAGCTGCGTACTCGAGCGCCACCTCCTCCAGGCGTTCGTGGTCCACGGCCTCGTTGACCGCGCCCATGCGGACCATGTCTTCTGCGGAATATTCGCGGGCCAGGAAGAAGATCTCGCGGGCGGTCTTTTGGCCCACCTGCCGGGCCAGGAGCGCCGAGCCGTAGCCGGCGTCGAAGCTTCCCACCGTGGCGTCCGTTTGCTTGAACTTTCCGTGCTGCCGGGACGCGATGGTGAGGTCTGAAACCACGTGAAGCGAGTGTCCGCCGCCGGCCGCCCAGCCGTTGACGACGGCGATGACCACCTTGGGCATGGTGCGCATCAGGCGCTGGACTTCAAGGATGTGCAGCCTGCCGGCCCGGGCGGGGTCGATGGTTTCCTGGGTCTCGCCGTCGGCGTACCGGTAGCCGTCCCGGCCCCGGATCCGCTGGTCGCCGCCGGAGCAGAAGGAGTGGCCACCGTCCTTGGGGGAGGGGCCGTTGCCGGTCAGCAGGACGGTGGCGACGTCCGGCGTCATCCGGGCGTGGTCCATGGCGCGGTAGAGCTCGTCCACGGTGCCGGGCCGGAACGCGTTACGGACCTCCGGGCGGTTGAACGCGATCCGGACCGTGGGCAGGTCACGCACCCAGCCGCCCCCGGAATCCCGCTCCACCTGCCGGTGGTAGGTCATGTCCTGGAAGTCCTCGAAGCCGGAAACCACCCGCCAGCGCGTGGGATCGAAGACATCGGACACCGGGGCGGGGATCTGGTTGCTCACCGTCCAAGTCTAGTAATCGTGCTTAGCTGATGCAGAACTCGTTGCCCTCGGGGTCCGCCATGGTGTGCCAGGAATGCGGTCCCTGCCGAGCAGACCAAAGGAAGGAAGCCCCGCGTGCCTCGAGTTCGCGCCGCACCTCATCCTTGTCCCTGCCGTCCAGCCGGACGTCCCAGTGCACCCGGTTTTTCACCGTTTTCCCCTCGGGTGCGGTCTGGAACAGGATGCGCCGCTGCGGATCCTTGGCCTCGATCTCCTCCGGTGGCCGGATGGCGGCGCCGTCCTTCCACACCAGGTTTCCGCGGTGCGTCGTGGTCTGGTTTTCGGTGGCGTAGCCCTGCTCAATCATGGAGCGGATAAAGCCTGCGTCCTGCGGTTCCACCGCCCACTGCAGGGTTTCGGCCCACCAGTCGGCCAGCTCATGCGGGCTGGCGCAATCGACAACGATCTGGATGTTTAGTCCCATCCGTCCACGGTAAGGGCGGCCGGGGCGTTGCGGAAGGTCCTGTGCGCGCGCCTAGGCCTGGACGTTCTGCATCTGGTTGAACAGTTCCGGCGGGATGGCGTAAACCAGGATCACGGCCAGCAGGTTCTTGGCGGCGTGCACGAAGTAGGAAAACATGAGGTTCTTCCCGGTCCACATGTAGACGGACACCAGGGTGGCACCCATGGCCAGGTAGGGGAGCAGGGCAGTCAGGGTCAGCGCCTCCTGCCCCACGATGTGCAGCGCGCCGAACAGCACCACGGACAGGGCGCAGCAGATCCAGACGTTCACGCGCCTGGACATCTTGCCGATGAGCAGGTGGCGGAAGATGTACTCCTCCACGAACGGACCCACCACCACCAGCAAAGGCACCATGAGCCATGCGGGGACCTGCTGCATCAGCGCCTGCAGCCCGGCCTGGTTGGCGGAGGTTTCAACCTGCCCGTTCGCGGCCACCACGACGGCGGTCAGGATCATCATCGCGATC
This sequence comes from Arthrobacter sp. 8AJ, assembly GCF_902506025.1. Taxonomy (NCBI): domain Bacteria; kingdom Bacillati; phylum Actinomycetota; class Actinomycetes; order Micrococcales; family Micrococcaceae; genus Arthrobacter; species Arthrobacter sp. 8AJ. The sequence continues at coordinate 990,932 of NZ_LR733289.1, forward strand.
ACGGCTGCCGGCACCATCAGCAGGGTGAACCAGGGCCGGGTCCCCAGCACTCTAAGGTCCCGCGCCACCACCCGGCGGGCGGCCAGGAGCGCGAGTATTCCCACGGAGGCATAGAACAGCAGGTTCACGGCATAAGAGGCCGCTGCCGGGGACGGGGCCACCAGCCGGAGCAGTGGGGACAGCACATTGCCGGCCACCGCGAAGAACCCGGCAATGGCAACGTAGAGGCACAGTGCGGCCAGGTCCAGGGGCGAAAACCGGTACAGCTGGGGTTGCGGGGCGGGCGGTAAGCGGTGGGCTGTTGCCATGCCCCCAGCCTATCGCCGGGCGCCGGGGTGTAGTGCGCGTCACGTACCACCCCGGACCGTCTTGTAAGATGGTCAGGTCGCGTGAAGCTTCGGCAGTTCGGCCGATCCACCCTCACATCTGCTGGTCCCAAGGCCTAAAGGCCGAATTTTGTGAGCTTGATCATACGAAGACCGGATGCGGCCAACCCCCAACCCACAAGGAACAGTTGTGCCTCAAAGTACCCCCACAGACCTCAAAAACAGCACGGCGCCATCCTCCGCCGTCGACCCGTCCCTCAGCGCCGAGGGCTACAAAAAGACGCTGGGCCGACGCCACGTCACCATGATCGCCATGGGCGGCGCCATCGGCGTCGGCCTCTTCATGGGCGCCGGCGGACGCCTCGCCTCCACCGGCCCGGCCCTGATCTTCTCCTACGCCATCGCTGGCGTCATTGCCTACCTGCTCATGCGGGCCCTGGGCGAACTCATCATGTACCGCCAGACCTCCGGCTCCCTGGTGAGCTATTCGGGGGAGATGTTCGGCAAAAAGGGCGCCTACCTGTCCGGTTGGATGTACTTCATCAACTGGGGCATGACGGGCATCGCGGAGCTCATCGCCATCGGTCTGTACTTCCAGTTCTTCTTCCCCAACGTCCCCGTGGAAGCCTCGGCCATCGCGGCCCTGGCTCTGCTGGTGGCGGTCAACCTGCTGAGCGTTAAGGCGTTTGGCGAATTCGAGTTCTGGGCGTCCTGCCTCAAGGTCGGCGCCATCGTCATCTTCCTGGCCGTGGGCACCTTCATGGTGGTCACCAATGCCCAGGTGGGCACCGGGCATGCCTCGGTGGCCAACCTCTTCGCAGCCGACGGCGGCATGTTCCCCAAGGGTGCGCTGGTGATGGTCCTGGTCCTTAACGCCGTGATCTTCGCCTACAACGGCATCGAGCTGGTCGGAGTCACTGCCGGCGAGATGCAAAAGCCGGAGCGCGAAGTGCCCAAGGCGATCCGAGCCGTCGTCCTGCGCATCGTGGTGTTCTATGTCGGTTCCGTGCTGCTGCTGGCCATGCTGCTGCCGTCCGACCAGTACAAGGCCGGCACGTCGCCGTTCGTGACCGTTTTCGGCCAGATGGGCCTGGGCTGGGTGGGCGATGTGATGAACATGATCGTCATCACCGCCGCGCTGTCCTCGTGCAACTCCGGCCTGTACTCCATTGGCCGGGTCTTCCGCACCATGGCCAACAACGGCCACGCCCCGCAGTGGCTTACCAAAATGTCCAAGCGGCACGTCCCGTATGCCGCCATCCTGGCCATCGCGGCGTTCTACCTGGTGGGCATCCTGCTGAATATCTGGCTGGGCGGTTCGCACGCCTTCGACCTGGCGCTCAACAGCGCCTCGATCGGCGTGATCTTCTGCTGGGGTGCCATCTTCGCCAGCCAGATCGTGCTGCGCCGCCGCAAGGGCATCACCTCCACCCTGCCGATGCCCGGCTCGCCGTGGACCAGCTGGGCCGGACTGCTGGGCCTGCTCGCCATCACCATCCTCATCGGCTTCGACACCATGACGGACAAGGCCACCGGCGAGGTGTTCTACCTGGGCCTCTGGACCCTGGGCACGATCCCGTTCTTCGCCGTGCTCCTGTGGCTCGGCTGGCAGAAGGTCAAGAACAACGAGCCTAAGAGCGAGCTCTTCAGCTAACGCTTTCCGGACAATGTTCGACGGCGGGCCGCCCCTTCAGTGGGTGGCCCGCCGTCGGCGTTTCCACGGAGTGCCGGACAGGTCCAGCCCCTCTGCTGCTGCTTAGTCCTTCAGGTACCTGGCGAAGTGGTCCTCGATGCGCTGCCAGGCCTCCGGGGCTGACTCGGGGTCCGGCCCCACGCCCATGACCCGCATCAGCGGCCTGAGGAGAACCGGCCCGATTTCTTCGTCGTTGAGGAAGGCGTGCCCGGCCCCGGGAAACTCCTTCACGCTGTGCTCGATGCCCAACTGGTCCAGCGCAGTTTCGAGGCGCGCCGCGGCCCCCTTCAGGGACCTGTCCGCGCCGCCGTAGTTGGCCACGATGGGGCAGGAACCGCGCAGTGCGTCTTCCAGTTCCTGCTGCTGCTTGCCCGGGAGCCGGCCGTAGTTGACGGACGCGGCGTCGAATCCGTCACGCGCCACCAGCAGGGCGAACCCGCCGCCCATGCAGAAGCCGATCACCCCGGTTTTGCCGTTGCACAGTTCAGACTCCGCGAGCCAGGTACGGGCCGTGGCGATGTCGGTGAAGGGACGCCCCGTACGGGCCGCCATGGCGCGCATGGTTCTCACCAGGCAACGCCGCGGACCGCCGTCGCTGTACAGGTCCACCGCCAGGGTGAGGTACCCGGCCCGGGCCAGCCGGTCCGCGTGCCGCCGGGTCTGGTCGTCCAGGCCGAACGCTTCATGGATCATCACGACGCCGGGAAACGGCCCCTGTCCAACAGGCACGGCGAGGTAGCCGTGCAGGGAGGGGGAGCCGCCGGCAGCCGCGCCCGCAGCGCTGAGGTCTACGTTCATCATGGGCCAAGGCTAGCCCCCTGGAGTCCGGCCGGGCAGACTGGGGCTTGTGAGCGAACAGTGGGTGCTGCATGTGGACCTGGACCAGTTCATCGCCGCCGTCGAGGTACTGCGCCGTCCCGAGCTTGCGGGCAGGCCGGTAATCGTCGGCGGCCGGGGCGACCCCACGGAGCGGGCAGTGGTGTCCACTGCGTCCTACGAAGCACGGGCCTACGGCGTGGGGTCCGGAATGCCGCTGCGCATCGCCGCGCGGAAAGTGCCCGATGCGGTCATCCTGCCGGTGGACCACGAAGCCTACCTGGAAGCATCCGAAAAGGTGATGAGGGTCCTGCGTGCCCAGCCGGGAACCACCGTCCAGGTGCTCGGCTGGGACGAGGCATTCGTCGGGCTTGAGACGGCCGATCCCGAAGCCTTTGCCCGCCGGCTGCAGGAGGCAGTCCTGGCGGAAACCCAGCTGCACTGCAGCGTCGGCATCGGGGACACCCTGGTCCGTGCCAAGGTCGCGACGACGTTCGGCAAGCCCGCGGGCGTTTTCCGCCTCACGCAAGGGAATTGGCTTGAGATCATGGGTGAGCGGCCCACCATCGACCTCTGGGGTGTGGGAAAGGCGGTGTCCCGCCGGCTCGCCACCCTGGGGATCACGACCGTTGCCGAACTGGCAGCGGCGAACCCCGATGACCTGGTTCCCGAATTCGGTCCAAAAATGGGGCCCTGGTACGCGCAACTGGGACGGGGCGACGGTTCCCGGACCGTCGATGACACCCCGTGGGTGGCGCGCGGGCACAGTCGCGAAACCACTTTCCAGCGGGACCTGACCGACGGGGTGCAGATTGAGGACGCCGTCCGGGAGCTGGCTGCGCACGTCCTGGAGGATGTTGCCGCCGAAGGCAGGCCGGTGGTCGGCCTGACGTTGAAGGTCCGCTACGTTCCCTTCACCACCAGGACTTACGCGCGGAAGATCCCCGAGACCTCCGATCCCGAAGTGGTGCTGGCAGAGGTGCTTGGCCTGGTCTCAAAGATCGAACCCGGCAACGCTGTCCGGCTGTTGGGTGTCCGGGCCGAGATGTCCATGCCCGAAGATTCCCGGAAGGGGCATACCCCAACCCGCAGCGGCTGGTGAACCCCATCGATTGCTGAGTAACTGCCGTTTTGAGGCCCCAAAACGGCATCTACTCAGCAATCGATGGTGGGTGGACAGCGAAACGGCGGCAGATCCATTGGATCCGCCGCCGTTTTGGGCTGTTGCAGCACGCCGTTCGCTGCGGCTGCAGCAGCAAGGACTAATTGCGCTTGAACTCGTCCTTCACGCTTTCGCCCACCTTCTTGGCGTCTGCCTTGACCTGGTCGGCCTGGCCTTCTGCCTTCAGGTGGTCGTTGTCGGTCGCGTTGCCTGCAGCTTCCTTGGCCTTGCCGCCAAGGTCCTCTGCCGCGTTACTGATCTTGTCTCCGAGGCCCATGGTTCCGGCCTCCTTTCGTTTCCGTCGATCAACCGTGCCCTTTCACCATAAACAAAGCTTGCTTACTATTTCAAGTACCCTGTTGCAGTTGCGGCCTGCTGGCTGCACCGGCGTTAGGCTCGGCCTATGGATAAAGGACGTGGCACGGCGGCGGCCAAGGTGGCCCCGCCCCGGCTTTCCGCCGTGGAACTGCAGGATCTCGAAGAAGTGCAGGATCCGGTATTCCGCCGCGGGGACCGGTACGAAAACCTGCGGTTCAACCGCGCCGCCCTGGATGGCCTTGACCTGGGTGAGGCCGTATTTGCCGAGTGCCGGTTCGATGCTGCCTCTTTCAACGACGCGCAGCTCCGCGGCACCTCGTTCCGCGACTGCATCCTGGCGGAGGCGTACGCGCCGGTCTTCCAGGGTGCCCACAGTACCTGGCGGGACGTGGAGCTTCGCAACCCGCGCCTGGGCTCGGCCGAATTGTATGAAAGCGGCTGGCAGTCCGTGCGGATCGAAGGCGGCAAGCTGGACTACCTCAACCTCCGCGGCGCCAAGCTGGCGGACGTGCTCATCAGTGGGTGCATCATCAACGAGCTGGACCTGGGCGGTGCCGGCGCCACCCGCGTGCGGCTGGAAGACTGCACCCTTGGATCACTTGACCTGACGGGCTCCTGGCGCCGCTGATCGCTGCGCATCTTGGGGTGAGGGTCCTGTAATCGGATGCGCGGCCGGGGCTGCCCGTGTACCATTTACAGAACGAACGGTCGGTAAGTGGGAAATTTCGCTGCGCCGGCCGCCGATGACAGTGCTGTTTATCGCGTGAAGGGTGTTTCCATGGCTGCAACCGCAGGTCCGCAGGCTTTCCTTGTTGGTGGGGTCCGAACGCCCGTAGGCAGGTATGGGGGCGCCTTGTCCTCCGTCCGGCCGGATGATCTTGCGGCCCTTGTGGTCCGGGAAGCGGTGGAACGCGCCGGCCTGGATCCTGAGAGCATCGACGAAGTCATCCTGGGCAACGCGAACGGCGCGGGAGAGGAAAACCGGAACGTGGCCCGCATGGCCACCCTGCTGGCCGGGCTGCCCCTGCATATTCCGGGAATCACGGTCAACCGGCTCTGCGCTTCCGGCCTCAGTGCCATCATCCAGGCCAGCCACATGATCAAGGCCGGAGCCGCTGACATCGTCATCGCCGGCGGCGTGGAGTCCATGAGCCGCGCCCCTTGGGTCCAGGAGAAGCCTACTGCTGCGTTCGCCAAGCCGGGCCAGATCTTCGACACCTCCATCGGCTGGCGGTTCACCAATCCCCACTTCCTGCACGGCGGCCTGTCCCGGGACGGCAAGATGACCTACTCCATGCCGGAAACGGCGGAGGAAGTAGCCCGGGTGGACGGCATCTCCCGTGAGGACGCTGACGCATTCGCCGTCCGGTCCCACCAGCTTGCCCTGGACGCCATCGAGGCCGGCCGGTTCAAGGACGAAATCGTGCCCGTCACGGTCAAGACCCGCAAGTCAGAGACCGTGGTGGACACCGACGAGGGCCCGCGCGCCGGTACCAGCATGGACGTGCTCGCCAAGCTCAAGCCCGTGGCGCACGGCGGTTCCGTGGTGACGGCCGGGAACTCCTCGTCCCTGAATGATGGCGCCTCCGCCATCATCATCGCCTCGGAAGCAGCCATCGAGCGGCTGGGCCTTACCCCCCGTGCCCGCATCATCGACGGCGCCTCAGCCGGCTGCGAGCCCGAGATCATGGGCATCGGCCCGGTCCCCGCCACCCAGAAGGTGCTCAAGCGGAGCGGCCTGAGCGTCGGCGACCTGTCCGCCGTCGAACTCAATGAAGCCTTTGCCACGCAGTCCCTGGCCTGCATCCGCCGGCTTGGGCTGGAACCGGAGATCGTGAACCGCGACGGCGGCGCGATCGCCCTGGGTCACCCGCTGGGTTCCAGCGGGTCACGGATCGCCATCACCCTGCTGGGACGGATGGAACGCGAAGACGCGAAAATCGGCCTGGCCACCATGTGCATTGGCGTAGGCCAGGGCACGGCGATGCTGCTGGAGAAAATCTGATGGCGGCGGAGGTGGACCTGGCAGCAGAAAACTTCTCCGCGCTCCTGGTGGAGGAGCGCGAGGACCGGGTGGTGGTGCTGCTCAACCGTCCCCAGGTGAAGAACGCGATCGACCAGCAGATGGTGGACGAACTCCACACTGTCTGCGCGGCCCTGGAACAGAACCCCAAGGTACTGATCATCGCCGGCGTGGACGGGGTCTTCGCTTCCGGCGCCGATATTGCCCAGCTGCGCGAACGGCGCCGCGAAGATGCACTGGAGGGCATCAACTCCACCATCTTCGTCCGGATCGCCAAGCTGCCCATGCCGGTCATCGCGGCCCTGGACGGCTACTGCCTGGGCGGTGGCGCGGAACTCGCCTACGCCGCGGACTTCCGCATCGGCACCCCCAACGTGCGGATCGGCAACCCGGAAACAGGGCTCGGAATCCTTGCGGCGGCCGGTGCCAGCTGGCGGCTGAGGGAACTCGTCGGCGAGCCGCTGGCCAAGCAGATCCTGCTGGCCGGACTGGTCCTTGGCGCCGAGGAAGCCAAAGCGGCCAACCTCATCACGGAAATCCACGATCCGGCAGAACTCCTGGAGGCTGCCCACAGCCTGGCCAGCAGGATCGGGCGGCAGGACCCGTTGGCCGTCCGCATCACCAAATCCGTATTCCACGCCCCCGCGGAAGCGCACCCGCTGATCGACCAGCTGGCCCAGGGCATCCTCTTCGAGTCGCAGGCCAAATTCGACCGGATGCAGGCGTTCCTGGACCGCAATGCAGCGAAGAAGGCAGCCGCCTCCGCCAACCCCGCCGATGGAAAGTAGACCATGAGTAATTCATCAGTAGCCCCCGGCCTTCCCTCCCTCGTCGGTGTGCTGGGCGGCGGCCGCATGGGCGCGGGCATCGCCCACGCCTTCCTCATCAAGGGCGCCAACGTGCTGGTGGTGGAACGCGACGACGTCTCCGCCGAAGCTGCCCAGGAACGGGTGGAGTCCGCAGCCTTGAAAAGCATTGAACGCGGGGCGGTGGATGCCAACTTCGAAGAACTGGTGACCCGGCTGACCGTCAGCACCGACTACGACGCGTTCAAGGACCGCCAGTTGGTGGTGGAAGCAGTGCCCGAAGACTGGGACCTGAAAGTCACCGCGTTGCGCGGCATCGAGGAACGGCTGGCAGAGGATGCCTTCATGGCGTCCAACACGTCATCGCTGTCCGTCAACGGCCTGGCCCGTGAACTAAAGCGGCCGGAGAACTTCCTGGGCCTGCACTTCTTCAACCCCGTGCCGGCATCCACCCTTATCGAGGTGGTGCTGGGGGAGCGCACGTCTCCCGAACTTGCTGATGCGGCGAAAACCTGGGTGGAGGCACTCGGCAAGACCGCCGTCGTGGTCAATGACGCCCCCGGCTTTGCCTCCTCACGCCTGGGCGTGGCCATCGCACTGGAGGCGATGCGGATGGTTGAGGAAGGAGTGGCCTCCGCTAAGGACATCGACAATGCCATGGTCCTGGGCTACAAACACCCCACCGGCCCGCTCAAAACCACGGATATTGTGGGCCTGGACGTACGCCTGGGAATCGCCGAATACCTCCACTCCACCCTTGGCGAGAGGTTTGCACCCCCGCAGATCCTCAAGGACAAAGTGGCCCGCGGAGAACTCGGACGCAAAACCGGCAAGGGATTCTTCGACTGGCCCAGTTAGGCTGACCGCCTGGCGGAACACGGCCTAGTCGAAGAAGCCCACGATGTAGCCGATGAAGTACAGCAGGCACAGCAGGACTACGACGCCGATGATGCCGATCCACAGGAACTGGGTGCCCTTCCCGGTGCCGCGCTCCTCGTGGCCCTGAGGGCCGGCGGTGGAGGCTTCCCCCGGCGGGGTTTCGCCCGGCGGAACCCCGCCGCCAGGCTCCAGGCCGGTGATCTTGTCGTCCTCGGGATCCGGGTTGGTTCCTGACACAATAACTCCCTCGCTCGACGTCGTGGTGCTTGCCCCAGCGTAACCCCCGCGGCCGGCGGGCCTAGGCTGGTGCAGTGACTTTCCTTGAACCCCTTACCCTGACCGGCCGCCACGTAATCCTGGAGCCGCTCGCTGAGGAACACCACGACGGCCTGCTGGCCGCAGCCAGCGACGGCGAACTCTGGAAGCTCTGGTACACGTCGGTGCCCGCGCCGGACGCCATGGCGGCGGAGATCAGGCGCCGCCTGACCCTGCAGGAACAGGGATCCATGCTGCCTTTCACCACCCGGCTGATTGATCCGGGCACAGGTGGCCCGGGCCGCATCATCGGCATGACCACGTACATGAACATCGACGCCGCCACGCCCCGCGTGGAAATCGGCTCCACGTGGAATGCGGCCTCGGTGCAGGGGACAGGGACCAACCCCGACTCCAAGCTCCTGCTGCTCCGGCATGCCTTCGAGGCGCTGGGCTGCCCCGCCGTGGAGTTCCGCACGCACTGGCTGAACCATCAGTCGCGGGAAGCCATTGCCCGGTTGGGCGCCAAGCAGGACGGTGTGCTCCGCAGCCATTCACGGACCAGCGATGGAACCCTCCGGGACACGGTGGTGTTCTCCATCCTGGAGCACGAATGGCCGGCCGTCCGCGCCGGGCTGGAATACCGGCTGGCCCGCCGCGCCCAGGGTGCGGAGCGCACCCCGGGCGCTGACCGTGCTCAGGGAGCGGAGTAGACGCCCGAACTGCTCAGCGCAGTGAAGTAGGCCTGGTAGCCCGCGGCGTTGGGATGGAAGTTGTCCGGGCTTGCGGGGTTGGCAAGGTCCAAGTTGATCCAGGGATCTGCGGAGTTGACGCCGTGCCCGGCAAACGCGGCCCTGACATCGACGTATTGCGCCCCGGTGGCAGCGGCGGCCGCTGCGATGGAGGCGTCCAGGCCGTCCGCCAGAAGGGTGGCCTGGTTGATGAACAGGGACAGTGGATCCGCGGGGTTCGGGGCCACCGGATTGTAGAGGTACGGGTATCCCGTGACAACGATCCTGGCATTGGGGGCTGCGGCCTTGACACTCTGGATCATCGAGATGACGTCGCGGGTGAGCTGCCCGCTCCCGATCATTGCCGCCGCGGCGGACGTAGCCGCGTCGCAGGCAGGGGCTGCCGCGTGATCAGAAAGAGCAGCACCGCAGGAGGTAATGATCTGGCCGAAGCCCAGGTTGTTGCCTCCCGCCGTAATGGTCACCAGTTCCGTGCTCTTGTTCAGCTGGCGAAGCTGGGTGTTCACCACATCCCAGGTGGTCTTCCCACTGCACGCAGCATTGACCACCAGCTGCACGGTTTTGTCCACGTCTGCCAGCTCGGAATAGGCGTTGTCGCTGCGATAGCAGCTGTCCAGGTAGGGACCGGCCCCTTGTCCGGCGGCATAGGAATCCCCCAGGGCAATGTATTTCTCTTTGTCCACGGCCTGGGCCGGGGCCGCTGCCATGCCGGCGGTGATTGCCAGGGCTGCGAGGGCGGCTGCGAAAGCCGGACGGCGCCGCTGTACTGCTGGACTTGCCATGAATTTCCCCTTTGAACAGTTACCTCTTTGAACAATGACCTCATTGGACACCGCGGGCAGGTACGTAGGTGCCACAGTATTGCCACCCTGCGCGGCGGTCAGCAGGCCTTTGTGCCCTGGTGAAATGTCCGCTGCTGTGCAGTGCGCCGTTCAGGGGCGTGTGGTTAGCTGTGCGGATGAGCAAGAAGGGCACGTCCGTGGACTGGGATGGAGCTGTAAACGCATGGCGCATTTCGGGCGGCATTTACCGGATGGGACGCCGCGAGTGGCTCACCGCAGCGGGGTGGAAAGAGGCGTTCGACGACGGCGTCCGCACCGTCGTCGATCTCCGCAACGCAGTTGAGGCGCGGCGCCGGAGCAATGACCCCGAGGTGCCGGCCGCGGCCTGGGCGGGCATCGACGTGGTGCAGGCACCCACGGAGGAACCGGAGGATCCGCGGTTTACCGCCGTCACCGGTCCCTACCTGAACGACCCCGCGCACTACGCCGAGAATGCGCGCCTTTTCCCGGAAAAACTGGTGGGCGTCTTCCGGGCCATTGCCCTCGCCGCGCCCAAAGGGGATGTGGTGCTGCACTGCGCCGCCGGCCGTGACCGGAGCGGTTTGATCGCGGCCATGGTCCAGGACCTGGCTGGTGACTCGGACGAGGCTATTGCCGAGGGCTACCGGCGGGCGGCCCGCGGGATCAACGAGCGCTACCGCACCCATGGTCCGCCGCACGGCCGGGAGCGGTACCTGACCGGGCCGGAGCTTGAGCCCCTGCTGGAACGGCGCGGGCTCGCGGTGGTGTCATTTGTCCGTGACCTCGGAACCCGTGGCTATCTCCTGGCGCACGGGTTGCGGGAAGCGGAGCTGGATTCCGTTTCCGCCTTGGCATGCCGAAAGATACCCTTGTGACTTAAGTTACTGATGTGGCTGTTGATATTTGATGTCGGCGGCCGCGGTCGCAGGGCGCCTGCACGCAGGCGCGGATGAGTGGAACGGCGAACCCCCATGAAGAGAATCTCCGCGACAGGAGCCATAGCCGCCGTAGTGCTGTCGTCCGGGTTGGCTGCCGGCCCCGCAGTGGCTGTTCCGGCGCCGGCCACAACTAGCAGCCCCATGGTGGCTCCTGCGCCCCAGGGCTCCGGCGCCGCCGGCACGGCTACGGGCAACGAGGCGGTTTCCGGCGCCCCGACTGCTCCTGTCAACGCGGGTGGACCCTCCGAGGCAGGCCTTGCTGAAGCGCTTCGCCGGGATCTTGGCATCAGCGTGGCCGAATTCAATGCTGCCGGTGAACTCGGCCGGCGGGCCGCCGGCGCCGCGCCCACCCTTCGGGCCTTGCCTGGCTTCGTTGGCATCAGCCTGAAAGCCGGCAACATCAGGGTGGAAGGCGACGGTCCGGAGCTTCAGGCCGCGGTGGATGAACTGAACCGCTCCGGCCCGGCCGCCTTTGTACTGGTTCCCCCGACGGTCACCCTCCCGGCCACGCCGGCTGTCCCCACCGCCTCCCCGGCGGTCAAGGACACACCTCCGCCGACGAACGGGCTGGTCGCAGCCGACCTCGACCAGCTGTACAAGGCCTATGTCCGCGACGTTGGCACCCAGGGCCTCCAGGCGGTTGCCTACACCGACGGTCATTTCGTCATCCGGACCGGGCCCGTCAACATCGCAGAGTCCGGGACCCCGGGCAACCAGCCGGACCCGGTTCCTTCCGCCGGCCAGCCGTCCGGAACCGGCAAAATGACGCCGGCACAGTTCGTCGCGCGGTACGCCAACGTGAAACTGGAGAAGGGTGCTTCCCTCAAGACCGAGGGGGACCTCCTCGGCGGCCAGGGATACTACGTGGACAGCGCCGCCATCTGTTCAGCCGGTTTCAGCGCATTCAGTCCGGCCGGGCTGCCGCTCGTCCTGACCGCCGGACACTGTGCCAGGGATGGATTGGCGCGGCAGGCGTCAGTGGAACCTCCCGGGTGGGCGCCCGCGAGCGGGCCCGGCGCCCTGACGCCTCAGCCGTTGCCTCCGCTGTCACCCCTGGGCAGCTTCGGGTTCAGCCAGTTCGGCGGCCCCGGGAACTCGGCAGCGGCAGACGGATCCGTGGCTGGGACCGACATCGCCGTCATCCAGGACATCGCGCCTTCCGTGAACCCTGAGCCTTCCACCACTACCTGGGGCAATTCCAGGACGCCCGATCCTGTCAGGATCGTGGGAACCATAGCGCCCTTCCAGGGCCAGGACGTCTGCAGGTCCGGACGGACGTCCGGCTGGAAGTGCGGCACGGTCGATGCGGTGGGCATCTGGATGATGCCGGGCCAAAAGAGTGTTCCGCCCAACTACGACAACGACCTCCGGCCGGTCCGTGCCTTCGATTCATCGACGGTCACGTCGGCGGGCGGCGACTCCGGCGGCCCGTGGATCAGCGGCAACTTTGCCGTTGGTACGCACACCGGTGCCGAAAGCCAGAACGGCGTCCAGACGCGGGCCATTGCAGCCACCCTGGAGGATGCCCTTGCCGTGCTGCCCGGCTACCAGCTGGAAGTATTCCTCAACAAGCCTGCCGTCACGGCCCCCGCACCCGGGAAGGCCTACCAGTCGGGCCAGGTGATCAGCGGCCAGGTTCCCGCTGCTCCGGCATCTGCGGTCGCCGGCGGATCCACGGTCCGGGTCACGTTCCAGGCTAAGGAACCGTTCGAGGTCCCCGTGCATAACGACGGGACATGGAGTTTCACGGCTCCGCAGGGTACGGACACGCTGCGCTTCACGGCAGAAACCGTGAACGGGTACAGCCGGTCGGGTGCCAACAGCTTTGAGTTTGCGTCCGCTGCAGCGGCACCGCCCGCCCCGCCGGCAAGCCCGGCACCGACTGAGCCACCGGCAAGCCCCGCACCGACTGAGCCACCGGCAAGCCCCGCACCAGGCAACATTGCCCCGGCCACACCCGCCCCGGCCGCGACCGACCCGATCACCCCGGCCGCGACCGACCCGGCCCCAGCAGACCCGTCGCCTGCCCCGCCGTCGGCGAGTCCCGTCGTCGTACTTCCGCCGGCAACCAGCCCCGCTGCCAGCGCTCCTGCGGGCCTTGCCAACACGGGCGGAAACGGTGATCGCGCCGGCGGCGGCCTGGCCTACACGGGATCAGCCGGGCTCATCCCCGCAACGGCTGCTGCCGCGGGCGTCCTCGCCGTCGGGATTCTGCTGACGGTGCTTGTCCGCCGGCGGAACCGGCGGCCTTCCCGGTAGCCGCTACGGGCCGGCCTACAAGGACCGGCCCGTAGCGATGCCGAGGGAATGGCGCTTCGCGCCTCCCGGTTGCGTTAGCCTCAGTGGCGCCCGCCGCACGTCTCTTTGCCGTCAACCATCTGGACAGCCACGTCCAGCGTGCCGTCCGCCAGGCTTCCCCAGGCGTAGACGATGGTGTTCTTCCCGGCTTCGACGGTGATGTCAGCAGGGCCGATCACGGGGTCGGTGGTCCCTGCCGCTGCCACCGAGGCTGAAACCGTGCCGGCCTTCAGCTTCAGGGTTGCCTCGTCCGGGTTGCTGAGGCCTTCAATTACGGCGGTTCCGCCGGCCAGTACGTCCACCGCGGGCGCTGCGGCGACGTGCCGGACCGTCAGCTTGCCCTTCGTGTCATTGCCGGGGGCCTTGGTGTCGTTGGTGAAGAGGGTCGCCGTGGGGGCTCCGCCGGCGTCAAGGTGCGCCACTGCCGTGTAATTGCGGCCCTCGTCGAGCTGCACATCCACCGGGCCGATCACCGGATTGTCGGCGCTGGTGGCGTCCGAAGCGGTGATGGCGATCTGGTAATCGCCGGCGGCCAGTTCCAGCGGTCCGGCCAGGGTGCCGGGCGTGAAGTCATCAAGGGTGAGCTCGCCGTTCACCCAGACATCCACAGTCAGGCCGGGTACCCCGTGCAGGACGGACAGCAGGGCGGGGTCGTCATCGTGGTGCCAGTTGCCGGCCTGGGCGGGAGCGGCGAAGGCCAGTGAAGCAGCTAGGGAAAGTGCTCCGGCGGCGTAGGTTATTTTGCGCATGTCGAACTCCTTGGGGGATGCCCGGTATCCGGGCTGGTGATGCTGACACGCTTAATACCTCTGGAAGGCCGCCCATGGATGCACAGCCGGGGATTTTTTTCAGTTTTTTCGCTTCATCAGCAGGTTGGTGATGCGCAGCGTGCACAGCCGCTGGCCGGCCTCGTTGGTGATGAGCACCTCGTGCGTGGTCAGCGTCCCGCCCAGGTGGATGGGCGTGGCGGTAATGGTCACCTGGCCCTCGCGTGCGGAACGGTGGTGCGTGGCGGAAACGTCAACGCCCACCGCCGTCTTGCCCATGGTGCTCGCGTGGATGACGGCCGCCCAGGACCCCACCGCCTCGCCCACGGCCAGCGAGGCGCCGCCGTGCAGCAGCCCAAACGACTGCCGGTTGCCCTCCACGGGCATGGTGGCCACCACGCGCTCCACTGACTCCTCCAGGATTTTTACGCCCATCTTCTCGTCCAGCTCCCCGAGGGTGATTTTCCAGAGCTCATGCTGGTTATCGGAAGCATCCTGGGGCGACGGGGCGTTCATGCGTTCTCCTTTGGGTGGCCAATTCGGTCCTGGCCTTCTAGTGTGCAGCACGGCACTTCATGTATGGTGAATATATTACCGAACGGACGGTCAGTAATGGCCGCCCTGTTTGCCTGCCCCCTTGTTGGAAGGACCGTCAACGATGACCACCACAGCCACAGCTCCCCAGGCCACGGTCGACACCGTGGAGACAGTGCCCAGCTTCGTCATGGACGCATGGTGGACGCCCGACGCCGGCTCCTCGGCTTCCGCGGTCCCCGTCCGGGATGCGAGCACGGGGGAGGTCCTGGCCAAGGTGAGTACGGAAGGCCTGGACCTCGCCGCCGTCGTGGAGTACGGCCGCACCACCGGCCAGACTGAACTCGGCAAGCTGACCTTCCACCAGCGCGCCCTCAAGCTCAAGGAGCTGGCGCAGTACCTCAACGCCCGCCGTGAGCACTTCTACAACTTCTCATTCCAGACCGGCGCCACCAAGATCGACTCCATGGTGGACATCGACGGCGGCATCGGCGTCCTCTTCACCTTCGGCTCCAAGGGCCGGCGCGAGCTGCCCAACTCCCAGGTGGTGGTGGACGGCCCCATGGAGGTGCTGTCCAAGGACGGTTCCTTCGCCGGCGAACACATTTACACCCGCATCCCCGGCGTCGCGGTTCAGATCAACGCCTTCAACTTTCCGGTCTGGGGCATGCTGGAGAAGTTTGCCCCCGCCTTCCTGGCCGGCGTCCCCACCATCGTCAAGCCGGCCACCCCCACTGGCTATGTTGCCGCCGCCGTGGTCAAGGCCATCGTTGAGTCCAACATCCTGCCCAAGGGTTCGCTGCAGCTCATCTCCGGTTCCGTCCGCGGGCTCCTGGATGTACTGGATTACCGCGACCTGGTGGCGTTCACCGGGTCCGCCTCCACGGCCAAGTCCCTCAAGTCCCACCCGAACGTGGTCGAGGGCGGCGTCCGGTTCACGTCCGAGACCGACTCCCTGAACGCTGCCATCCTGGGCCCCGACGCCGTGGAGGGGACCCCGGAATTCGACGCCTTCGTCAAGTCCGTGGTCACCGAGATGACCGTCAAGGCCGGCCAGAAATGCACCGCCATTCGCCGGGCCATCGTGCCGCAGGAACTGGTGCCCGCCGTGTCCGCAGCCATCGGCAAGCGCATCGCCGAGCGCATGGTCCTGGGCGACCCCCGCGGCGAAGGCGTCACCATGGGCGCCCTCGCGTCCGTGGAACAGCTGGAGGACGTCCGTGCCGCCGTGCAGTCAATGCTCGACGCCGGCGGTGAGCTGGCGTACGGAACGCTCGATTCGCCGTCGGTCACCTCCGCCGACGGAACCACCGGGGTAGTGGACGGTGGGGCTTTCATGGCACCCGTGGTCCTGAACTGGGACAACCCCGAAGCAGAAGCCATCCACTCGCTTGAGGCGTTCGGGCCGGTATCCTCCGTCATCGGCTACAAGGACCTGGCGGACGCCGTACGCCTCGCCGCCCGCGGTGGCGGCTCACTGGTGGCCTCGGTGTGCACCAACGATCCCGAGGCGGCCCGCGAGCTGGTCACCGGCATCGCGGCCCACCACGGCCGCGTCCTGATGCTGAACCGCGAGGACGCCCGGTCCTCCACCGGCCACGGCTCACCCGTTCCCCACCTGGTCCATGGCGGCCCCGGACGCGCGGGCGGCGGCGAGGAACTGGGCGGCATCCGGTCCGTGCTGCACCACATGCAGCGGACCGCCATCCAGGGCTCCCCGAACATGCTCACCGCGGTCACCGGTGTGTGGCACACCGGGGCCGACCGCAACTTCACCGTGGAGACCGAGGGCGCGCATCCGTTCCGGAAGCACCTGTCCACCCTGCGGATCGGCGACGCCGTCCGTTCCGACCTGCGGCAGGTCACCCTGGAGGACATCAGCGCGTTCGCCCACTCCACCGGCGACACGTTCTACGCCCACACCAATCAGGAGGCAGCGGAAGCCAACCCGTTCTTCCCGGGCATCGTGGCACACGGCTACCTGCTGCTGAGCTGGGCCGCCGGGTTGTTCGTGGAGCCTGCACCGGGCCCTGTCCTTGCCAACTACGGCCTGGAGAACCTTCGCTTCATCACCCCGGTGGCCGCCGGCGACTCCATCCGGGTGACCCTCACCGCCAAGAAGATCACCCCGCGCGAAACCGACGAATACGGTGAGGTGGCCTGGGACGCTGTCCTGACCAACCAGAACGACGAGATCGTGGCCACCTACGACGTCCTCACCCTGGTCGAGAAGTAAACCCCTAACGCCCCATCACTTACCGCCGGTTTTTCCCAAACGCCCCATCACTTCCCTGAGGAAAATGATGGGGCATTTGGGTTTGGTGGGCGGGAAGTGATGGGGCGTTTGGCCGGTTCTTTTTGGGCCTGCCGGGCGTAGGATTCTGCCCGTAGGAGGTGGCCCAATGACCCTGAGAATGAACACAGCCACAACCATCCTGCCGGTTGATGATGCAGCCCGCGCCCGCAGTTTCTACACGGAAAAGCTGGGACTCCCGCACCGTGGCAAAACGGAGGACGGAAGCGAACTGCTCGGCGCCGACGGCGGTCCGCTGCTGCAGCTGATGCCGGTCTCGGATGGCAGGCACTCGTACCATACCGCGCTGAGCTTTGAGGTCGCCGATATCGAGGAAACCGTCCGTGACATGGAGGCACGGGGCGTCATTTTCCAGGACTACGACCTGCCCAACCTCAAGACGGAGAACCATATCTGCACTACCGGCTCGGAAAAGTGCGCGTGGTTCATGGACACCGAGCACAACATTCTGTGCGTCCACGAGAACCTGAGCGGGAAGCTGGAGTACCAGGTCTAGGCCTCCCGGCAAACGCGGCTCCGCCGTTAAACACAGCAGCAGGGGTGCCCGGGTCGGATCGGGGCACCCCTGCTGCTTGTCTCTGTCCGGAGGTCAGCTTTCGGCGCCGCCGTGCAGGCCGTCGTCGCTGCTGTCATCCTCGCGTCCGGTGCCGCGGCCTTCTTCGCTGCGGTCCGAGAGGTCCATGTTGCCGCGGGCCTCGTCCATGGTGGGGCCGCCTGCCGGAACGCTGTAGGTGTCGGGGCGGATGCCGTGCGACTGTTCCTCGATCAGGGCCTGCTCCTCGCTGAAGCGGATCGCGTTGGCCTCGTCGCCGGCGTCGCCGGGAATGTCCTCACGGAGCTTGGACGGGTCTGGGACGATGTATCCTGCGTCCGGTTCTTCCTTGGGGTGGCTCATGTTTCTTCCTTCCTATCGGGTGGTTGTAGTGGCAGGCCGGTCGGTGAGGTCAACCTTGATATCCAGGTTTTGGTCGCCCCGCTTGACCTTGAAGCCTACGGTGTCGCCGGGGTTACGCTTGCGCAGTTCCGCCAGGAGCTTTTCGGGCGTGGTGAGCTCAACGCCCTCCATGGACTGCAGGACGTCCCCGGGGCGGATTCCTGCCTTGCCTGCCGGGCCGTCCGTGTCCGCGGCGAGGACCACCACTCCGGATCCTCCCTGGATGCCCAGCTGGGCGGCGATCTGGGCCGTCAGTTCGCCCGGGGTGAGGCCCAGGTAGGCGTGCTTGGCGGTGCCGTTGGCCAGCAGTTCCTCCGCCACGTCTATTGCGGTGGCGGCCGGGATGGCGAAGCCAAGGGAGACCGCCCCGGCTGACGGCGGGATGTACGCCTCGCTGATGCCGATCACCTCGCCGCGCATGTTGATCACGGCACCGCCGGAGTTGCCGGGGCTGATGGGTGCGTCCGTCTGGATGAGGTCCACCAGGGCGAGGCTGTTGGATGCGGAGCCTGGAATGGAACGGTGCAGCCCGGAAATGATGCCTGCGGTGGCCGTGTTCTCGAATCCGAGCGGGGAACCCAGGACCAGTGCGCCTTCGCCTACCTTGGGCAGGGTGCTTTGGTACGTGGGTTTCGGCAGGCCGGTGCGCTTGGCCTGCACCAGGGCCAGATCCGTCACGGCGTCGCTTGCTTTGACTGTCCCTTCCACGCGCTGCCCGTCGGCAAATCCGACCTCCACGGTGGTTGCGCCCCGGACCACGTGCTCGTTGGTGAGGATCAGTCCGTCGGCGGAGTAGACCACGCCGCTGCCCAGGCCGCCCTGGGTGAAGATGGTGACCACTGATGGGGAGAGGTTTTCCACGAGCTGGGGCAGGTTGCCGGCTGCGGTTCCGGAGTCCGGGCCTGCGCCGGCGGTTGGCGCTGCCGAAGCGGAAGTCCCGGAGGCCGGGGCCGACGGCGATGGCTGGCCTGGGGAGGAGGTGCCAGGGGTTGGGGGAGCAGGCGAGCCGGTGCAGCCGCTAAGTGCCAGGGCTGCGGTCAGGAGTCCGCCCGCGAGTACTGTCCGGGGCCGGCATGAACGCCGTGGATCATTGGCCTGGCTCATTCAGGACCTCCCTGCGGACGATGGCTTTCTACCACCGTAGCCGGGGAGCCCGCCAAATACCAAGCACGCTTATTAGTTGCCCGCGGACGCGTGGATGCGCGCCCTACACGTCCGCATGGAGGCCGTCGAACGCCATGGTGATGACGTCGTCCGCAAGCCGCTGCGGGGAGAGGGAGCCGCCCGGTTTGTACCACTCCACGATCGAGTTGATCATGCCGAACAGGAGACGGGTGACGGTCCGGGGATCGATGTCCTGGCGGAGCGAGCCCTCATCGCGCGCGGCGGAAATCAGTACGGCCACTTTGTGGTCGAAGGTCCGGCGGCGTTCCAGGGCGTCCCGTTCAATTTCCGTGTTGCCCCGCAGTCGCAGCAGCAGGGTGACGAATGGCAGGCGGTCCACCAGCACGGCCACCGTCTGCCGGAGCACGAACTCCAGCCGGGCGTCGGCAGCCCCTGAAGTGGCCTCCGGCTGCTCGAGGATGGCCTCAAGGCCGCCCAGGGCGTGGTCAAGGGCAAGCTTGAGGAGGTCGCCCTTGGACGGCACGTGGTGGTAGATGGCGGACTTGGAGATGCCCAGGTTGTCCGCCAGGATCCCCATGGAGGTGGCGTCGTAGCCATGGCGGTTGAAGACGTCGACGGCGATGCGCAGCACGGACTGCTGGTCGTAGCCGGGGCGGCCGCGCTTTGCTGTTCCGTTGGCTGCGCCGGGGCTGGAAGTTTCGGTGGTGCTGGGCATAGTGGCTAGTTTCTCACGAACGGTCGGTCGGTCCGGGAGCCGGCGCCGGCCGGGCAGCAGCCCGGCCGGCATCGGCTGTGCCCGGCAGCATCTTCCGTTACGCCTTCGGCCGCATGTCGTAGATGCGGCGCAGTTTGCCGTTGGACCGCTCCAGCGAGCCCGGCTCCACCACGTTCACGGTGCACGAAGAACCCACGTGGATCTTGATCTGCTCCTTCAGGGTGCGTGCCGCCGTCGTGCTCTGCTCAACGGTGACCGCGTCCCGCCGTTCGATCCGGACCGTCAACTGGTCCATCCGCTGCCCTTCCGGACGGGTCAGTTCGAGCTGGAAGTGCGGGCTCAGCTCGGGGATGCGGAGGGCGATTTCCTCGATCTGGGACGGGAACAGGTTCACGCCGCGCAGGATGATCATGTCGTCGCTGCGGCCGGTGATGCGGCCCATCCGGCGGTGCGCCGGACGGGCGCTGCCGGGCAGCAGGCGGGTGAGGTCCTTGGTGCGGTAGCGGATGATCGGCAGCGCTTCCTTGGTGAGCGAGGTGAAGACCAGCTCGCCGTGCTCGCCGTCGCGCAGGACGTTCTCCTTGCCCGCCACGGGGTTGAAGGCGTCGATGATTTCGGGGCGGAAGTGGTCCTCCCAGATGTGGCTGCCGTCCTGGGTTTCCACGGACTCGCCGGCGACACCCGGGCCCATGACCTCGGACAGGCCGTAGATGTCGCACGCCTTGATGTTCATCATGACCTCGAGCTCGTGCCGCATCTCCTGGGTCCACGGCTCGGCGCCGAGCACGGCGAACTTCAGGGAGGTGGAGGCGGGGTCGATGCCCATGTGTGCCATGGCGTCGGCGATGGTGAGCAGGTAGGTGGGTGTGGCCAGGATGGCGTCCGGCTTGAAGTCCTGGATCAGCTGGATCTGGCGTTCGGTCTGGCCGCCGGACATGGGGATCACGGTGCAGCCCAGGGCTTCCGCGCCGGCGTGGGCGCCCAGGCCGCCGGTGAACAGGCCATAGCCGTAGGCGTTGTGGACCTTCATGCCGGGGCGGATGCCGGAGGCGCGGAAGCTGCGGGCCACCAGCTTGGCCCAGTCGGCCAGGTCCTGCTTGGTGTAGCCGACGACGGTGGGCCGGCCGGTGGTGCCGGAGCTGGCGTGGATCCGGGCCACTTCATTCTGCGGCACCGCGAACATGCCGAACGGGTATTCCTCCCGCAGGTCGTCCTTGGTGGTGAAGGGGAAGTTGCCCAGGTCCTCGAGTTCA
Organism: Arthrobacter sp. 8AJ; assembly: GCF_902506025.1. Classification (NCBI taxonomy): domain Bacteria; kingdom Bacillati; phylum Actinomycetota; class Actinomycetes; order Micrococcales; family Micrococcaceae; genus Arthrobacter; species Arthrobacter sp. 8AJ. The sequence goes on from NZ_LR733289.1 coordinate 1,011,643, forward strand.
CGCAGGTCGTTGGGGTGGATGCCGGCCTCGTCGAACTTGCGCTTGTACAGCGGGACCCGCTCGTAGGCGTAGGCCACGGTGTGTTGCAGCCGGCTGAGCTGGAGGGCTTCGAGCTCGTCGCGGGAGATGGTTTCCTCGCGGTCCAGGCCAGGGTCGATTCCGGCAGCGGTGTCCTGGGTGGAAACGGCAGCGGCGGGGGTTTCGGGGGCATGCAGGGTCATGATTTTCCTACTTCTTGGGGATGGTGCGGCTGCGTCCGCGGAACTCGGCGATGAGCTCGCCCGGGGTGCTGGAACTGGGCTGGCCTTCGGCGGCCGGCGCAGCGGCGTCGGCGGCGAAGATCTGGATGTCGTACAGGCCGCTGCGGCCGGCGCTGGAGCGGCGGTCGGCCACTGCGGTGAGCACCTGGCCCCGGAAGGCGGGCTTGAGGAAGTTGATGTCGACGCCGGAAGCGACGGTGATGGTGCCTTCCTCGCCGGGTGCAGGGTGGATGGGGTTGCACGCGAGAGCGAAGGCGGTGTCGCCGAAGGCGAAGATCATTCCGCCGTGGGCCATGCCGAAGCCGTTGAGCATTTCCTGCCGGAGCGTCATCCGGATGGTGGCGTGGCCGTCGCTGAGGGCGAGGACCTCAATCCCCATCCATTCGGAGGCGTAGTCGTTTTCCAGGATGGGGTGGGTGGCCCCGGAAAGTGTCGTTTCAGCCATGCGTCATTGCCTCCAGCTTTATTTACCGAATGTTCATTAGGTAATCCCATGAGGGGGTCCGGTGTCAAGGGGAGGCGGGATAAGGCGCGACGCCGGGACACACTTTGCGCGGCCGGGGCGCCCCTTCATCGATTGCTGCGTAACTGCCGTTTTCAGCGCTCAAAACGGCAGTTACGGAGCAGTCGACGCTGGGTCAGGCGCCCCGTGCACGGCCTCGAAGTGCAAGGATGGGGATACCGGCACCAGCAAGAACAGCAAAGGGCGGACCATGGCCAAAGGCATCTACGTCAGCGCAACGACCCCCGGCTCGGGCAAGTCCCTTGTGGCCCTTGGCCTGGCGGACACCCTTCACCGGCACGCGGACAGGATCGGCTTCTTCAAACCGGTGGTCCACGGGCCCTCGGCTGCCGATGACCCCATGGTGGCCCTGATGAAGGCCCGGTTCGCCTTGGATGACGAGCGATGCCGCGGCGGCCTGACCTACGACGAGGTCCGCACTCTCCTCGCGGAAGGAAACCGGGCGGAAATTGATGCCCGGTGCGTGGAGATTTTCGCCGACATCGCGCGCCACTGCGACGTGGTGATCGTGGAGGGCACTGACCTGGTGGGCCAGGACTCCGCCGTCGAGTTCGACCTCAACGCCCGGCTGGCGAACAACTTGGCCACGCCCGTTGTGGCCGTGGTGGGCGCCAAGGGGCGGACCGTCCCTGAGACCGCTGCCGCCGTCGAAGTTGCCCGCAAGGAACTGGCCGCCGAACGGTGTGCGCTGCTGGCCATCATGGTGAACAGGGCCAGCGCCAGCGACCTGGACGCCATCGCGGCTGCCCTGAAACCCGGCGCTTCCGGCCGCCCGGTGTACATCCTGCCGGAGCTGGAGGAGATCGCCCGCCCCACCACCGGGGAAGTGGCTGCGGCGCTGGGCGTCCGCCAGATAGCGGGAACGCCGGACATGGAGCGGGACGTCAAGGACATCAAGGTTGCCGCGATGAACGTTGGCAACTTCCTGAACGTGCTGGACGAGGGCGCCCTGGTGATCGTGCCGGGGGACCGGGCGGACGTGATGGTGGCGTGCCTGGCCTCGTCCTTCTCGCCCGAATTTCCGGTGGCGTCGGCGCTTATCCTCACCGGTGGCCTGGCCCCGGACGCCAACATCTACCCGCTCCTGGCACAGGCGCCGTTCCCTGTCTTTGCCGCGGACGAGGACACCTACCAGACGGCCCGCCGGGTGTCAGAGGTGCGCAGCGAAATCTGGTCGGGGCACCGGCGCAAGGTGGCCTCCGCGCTGGGCCTCTGGTCCCGTCGGGTGGACGAGGCCGAGCTGGTGGAGCGGCTGCATTTGCCGCGGGCGGAACGGATGACGCCGCTGCGGTTCCTGCATGACCTGATCGAGCGGGCCCGGGCCCAGCGCCGCCACGTGGTGCTCCCGGAGGGGACGGACGTAAGGATCCTGCGGGCCGCCGAGATCCTGCACCGCCGCGACGTCTGCGACCTGACGCTCCTGGGCCCGGAGTCCGACGTCCGGGAGCTGGCAGCCGCCAACGGCATCGACCTGTCCGGCATCACTGTCATCGACCCCGCCACCTCCGACCTGCGGCTGAAGTTCGCCGAGAAGTACGCGGAGCTGAGGGCGCACAAGGGCGTGGACCTGCCCAAGGCGCTGGAGATTATGCAGGACGTCAGCTACTTCGGCACCATGATGGTCCAGCTGGGCGTGGTGGACGGGATGGTGTCCGGTGCCGCCCACACCACGGCGCACACCATCCGGCCGGCCCTGGAGTTCGTGAAGACGCGCGAGGGCGTGAAGATCGTGTCCTCGGTGTTCCTGATGCTGATGCCGGACCGGGTGCTGGTTTACGGCGACTGCGCCGTCAATCCGGACCCGAACGTGGAGCAGCTGGCCGACATTGCCCTGGCCTCGGCCGAGACGGCCGCCCAATTTGGGGTGGAACCGCGGGTGGCCATGCTGTCCTACTCCACCGGCGGCTCCGGCGCGGGCGAGGCCGTGGACGAGGTGCGGCAGGCCACCGAACTGGTGCGCGAGCGCCGCCCGGACCTCGCCGTGGAAGGCCCCATCCAGTACGACGCCGCCGTGGACGCCTCCATCGCCGCGTCCAAGATGCCGGGTTCCTCCGTGGCCGGCCAGGCCACGGTGTTCATCTTCCCGGACCTGAACACCGGCAACAACACGTACAAGGCCGTGCAGCAGAGCTCCGGGGCCGTGGCGGTGGGGCCGGTCCTGCAGGGGCTGCGGAAACCGGTCAACGACCTCTCCCGCGGCTGCACGGTGGAGGACATCGTGAACACGGTGGCCATCACGGCCATCCAGGCCCAGTCCCCAGCGCAAACACAGGCCCCAGCGCAGGCTCCAGTGCAAATACAGTCCCCAGCGCAGGCGAAAGCCACGGCGGAGGCACCGGCCTCCTAGGAGACCAGGCAGAAAAAGGACGACGCCGGCACCTTGGCGGGTGCCGGCGTCGTCCATTTAGTGGGCTGGGAAGTGGGTCCCTAGGCGGCTGCCTTGACCTTCAGCGGCTCGATCCTGCCGATGACGAACAGGTAGTTGGCCGCGCCGATAAGGGAGATTGCGCCAATCACGGCCAGCGGTGCCACGAAGGATCCGGTCTGGTCCACCAGCACGCCGATCAGGATGGGCGTGAAGATGCCGGCCAGGTTCGAGGCGAAGTTCTGGAGGCCGCCGATCGAGCCCACGTGGCGGGAGCTGGGGGCGACGTCGGCCGGCAGCGACCAGATGCCGGTCGCGGCCACCGTGAGGCTGGAGTAGGCGACGGACAGCAGGGCCAGGGCCATCCAGGCTTCCGGAACCAATGCGGCGAACATGATGACCGAGCCGCCGGCCAGGCCGCCGGCGATGGCTGTCTTGCGGACCTTGCTGACCGGTGAGCCTGCGCGGACGGCGCGGTCGGCCAGGTATCCGCCGAGCCAGCCGAACAGGACCGCGCAGATGCCGGGGATGGCGCCGAAGAAACCGAGCTTGAGGAGGTCGAAGCCGCGTTCCTTGACCAGGTAGCTGGGGAAGAACGTGATGAAGAAGTAGATGGCGCTGTTCAGGCAGAAGAAGCCGAACATCATGCTGAGGATGGTGCGGTACTTGAAGAGCGAACGCCAGGGCAGCTTGGCTGCGCTTTCGTCATCACTGGCCGCGCCGCGGGCGCCGCCTTTCTGGATGTAGCTGATCTCTGCCGCGTTCGCGCCGGTGTGCTCCTCCGGGCTGCGGTAGTACTTCCACCAGACGGCGGCCCAGATGATTCCAAGGATGCCGATGATGATGAAGACCGCATGCCAGGAGGTGAAGGCGACAATCAGGGTGACGATGGGCAGTGCGATGACGGCCCCGACCCGTGACCCGGAGTCCCAGATGCTGGTGGCGAAGGCGCGTTCCCGGACGGGGAACCAGGTGGCCACCACCTTGGCGGCGGTGCTGGGTGCGGGGCTTTCGCCGACGCCCAGGAGGAACCGTGCGGCGAACAGGGACCAGAAGCTGGAGGCTGCCGCCGTCACCATGGTGAAGACGGACCACCACAGTGCGGCCAGGGAGAAGGAGCGGCGGGGGCCCACCTTGTCCACGTACCAGCCGGCGGCGAGCTGGAAGAAGTCGTAGGCCCAGAAGAAGGCAGCGAAGATCAGCCCCTGCTGGGTGGCGCTGAGCTCGAAGTCCTTGCCCATGAAGGGCAGGGCGACGCTGAGGCTGGACCGGTCAAGGTAGTTGATGCTGAGGCCGATGAAGGCAAGCCAGATGATGACCCAGCGCTTGCGGGTCATGAGGCGGGGCTGCCGGGATGGATTGGTAATGGAGGTCTTACTTCCGAGCGTAGTCATGCGGTCTCCTTCGACTTATACATGGCTTCGGGTGCGGGGCGCACGGGCGGGAGGGGGAGACGCGGAAGATCTCAGCGCCAAAATCGTATAGGAATCGGGTTAATCATATAGAAAGTGTGACCGGGATCAAGTGCCCTTCCAAAAAAGCCCATCCATGAAGCCTGTGGCGGGGTGTGGCTTATGATTCCCCCAAGCGACTCCCGGCCGAAAAGGCCATGTCCACGCTCCGCAGCAAGTCCAAACCAGTGCAAGAGGTAACCGCGTGCCCCCACGTCAACCGTCCGAAACCTCCCGCGGCAAGGCCGCCGTGCCCGACGTCTATTCGGCGATGCGTGCCTCAATCCTGGAAGGCGAGATAGCGCCCGGCACCCGGATCAACATTGACGCCGTCGCCCGCAGCCTGGGGGTGTCCCAGACTCCCGTCCGCGAGGTGCTGCAGCGGCTCGAAGGCGACAACCTGGTGGTCTACAACCCCGGCCGGGGATACAGCACCACCCCGCTGCTGGACCTGCCGGAACTGCGCTCGCTGTTTGAATTCCGGCTCCTCGTGGAACCGTGGGCGGCCCGCGCGGCCGCTGTTGACCGCCTCGCCAATCCGGCCGGCGCCCTGGAGAAGGAACTGGGCAGCTTCCGGAGCGCCATGAAGCGGAGCAAGGACCTCCGGCAGGACCTGGTGGCCCATGACACCCGTTTCCACGACACCATCCTTGCCGCCTCCGGAAACCCCGTGGTCCGGCATGCCTTTGCCCAGACCCACTGCCACCTGCACACCTTCCGGCTGTACCCGGCGGATGTGGACGGGGCCATTACGGTGGCTGAGCATACGGCGGTGAGGCAGGCTATCGAGGCGTGTGATCCGGAGGGGGCGGAGGCGGCCATGACGACGCATATCCGCAATTCCTTTGACCGCTTTGCTCAGGCCTTTGAGGTCGAGCTCGCCCCGCTGGAGGACAGCGGACCGCCGCGCACGCACATCATCACCTAGCTCTCGACGAACTGCCCCGGCCCCGGACGGCCGGGGCTGCTGCGTTTGCGGGGCAGGCCGGCGCGGTCGGGGGTTGACGTAGATCACGTGTCCTATATGATTTTATAAATTCGTATAGGAATCGAATCTTTCCCTTCTCCAGTTCCGCTCCGAAAGTTGAGATCCATGCCTTCCATCACGTCCATCAACACCCAGGACGTCCGCTTCCCCACGTCCCTTGAGCTCGACGGTTCCGACGCGGTCAACGTAGACCCTGATTACTCGGCCGCCTATGTGGTAATCCGCACCGATGCGGGCGACGAGGGCCACGGCTTCGTTTTCAGCTGCGGCCGCGGCAACGAAATCCTGACCTCAGCCATCGACGCCTACGCCCGTCTGCTGGTGGGCCGCGAGATCGACGAGCTCATCGGTGACCTGGGCGCGGCCTCCCGGCTCCTCATCCATGACTCCCAGCTCCGCTGGCTGGGCCCCGAAAAGGGCGTGACGCAGATGGCCTGCGGCGCCCTGGTCAGCGCCCTGTGGGACATCCGTGCCCGCCGGGAAAACAAGCCCCTCTGGCTCCTCCTCAGTGAGATGACACCCGAGGAACTGGTCAGCGTGGTGGACTTCACCCATATCCGCGATGCCCTCAGCCCGGAGGAGGCACTGGAGATCCTCCGTGCCGGCCAGGACGGCAAGGAACAGCGCACCGCCGAACTCAAGGCCGACGGCTTCCCCGCCTACACCACCTCTCCGGGGTGGCTGGGCTACAGCGACGAGAAACTGGTCCGGCTCAGCAAGGAGGCCGCAGCCGACGGGTTCTCCATGATCAAGCTCAAGGTGGGCGGGGACATCAATGACGACCGCCGGCGCATGGCCCTGGCCCGCGAAGCCGTAGGCGGCCTGCCCATTGCCATTGATGCCAACCAGCGGTGGGAGGTGTCCGAAGCGGTCGAGTGGGTCAATCAGCTGGCAGAATTCAACCCCTACTGGATCGAGGAACCCACCAGCACCGACGACGTCCTGGGCCACGCCGAGATCCGCAGGGGCGTTGCACCGGTCCGGGTGGCCACCGGTGAAGCAGTGCAGAGCCGCATCGTCTTCAAGCAGCTGCTCCAGGCCGGCGCCATCGACGTGCTCCAGCTCGACTCAACCCGCGTTGCCGGCGTCAACGAGAACATCGCCATCCTGCTGCTGGCCGCCAAATTCGGGGTGCCCGTCTGCCCGCACGCCGGCGGCGTGGGCCTGTGCGAGCTGGTCCAGCACTTCTCCTTCTTCGACTACGCCGTGGTGGGCCGCAGCCAGGAAAACCGCATGATCGAATTCGTGGACCACCTGCACGAGCACTTCGCGGAACCCGTCAGGATCGTCGACGGCCGCTATGCCGCACCGGAACTGCCCGGCACCGGCGCGGAGATGCTCAGCGCCTCCCGCACCCGCTGGGAATTCCCCAACGGCGCCGGATGGCAAGAAGTGGGCGACCGCGCCGCCGTCACCGGTGCAGCCCTGGCCCCTGCCGGAGCGGTCCAATGAGCGAAGGAGTGAACGCCGCCGTCGAAGCCGCAGCATCCGCCTTTGAAAAGGGCCGGACCGTGGACCCCAACACCCGCGCGGGTTGGCTCGAAGCCATCGCCGCCGGGCTGGAGCAGGATGCTTCCGGGCTGGTGGAAACGGCCGTCCGGGAAACCCACCTGGGCACCCCGCGGCTGGAGGGCGAGCTCAAGCGCACCGTTTTCCAGCTGCGGCTGTTCGCGGACGAGATCCGCCGCGGCGAGCACTTCGATGCCACCATCGACCACGACGACCCCGCGTGGGGCATGGGGCCGCGGCCGGACCTCCGGCGGTACAACGTGCCCCTCGGCGTGGTGGGGGTATTTGGTGCCTCCAATTTCCCCTTCGCGTTCAGCGTGATGGGCGGGGACAGTGCCTCGGCCCTGGCGGCGGGCTGCTCCGTGGTGCACAAGGCCCATGACGCCCACCGCGAACTTGCGGCCCGCACCGCCCAGGTGGTGACCGATGCCCTGGAAGCTGCCGGGGCGCCGTCGGGCCTGTTCTCCATGGTGACCGGCCGGCAGGCAGGGGAGGCCCTTGTTGACCACCCCCTGGTCAAAGCCATCGGGTTCACCGGCTCCACCGCCGGCGGCCGTGCCCTGCTCACCAGGATTGCGGCGCGCCCCGAGCCCATCCCATTCTTCGGGGAACTGGGCGGGATCAATGCCGTCTTCGTGGCGCCCGGCGCGTGGTCAGCCCGGTGGTCGGAGATCATCAAGGGCTATGCCGGTTCCTTCACCCTGGGCATGGGCCAGTTCTGCACCAAGCCCGGGCTGCTGTTCGTCCCCGCCGGGGACACGGAGGAGCTCCGCAACCAGCTGGGGGAGGCGCTGGCAGGATTCAGTCCCGCCCGGCTCCTCAGCGACCGCCTGCACGCCGGCTACACCGACGCCGTCACCACGCTCCGGGACAGCGGGGGAGTGGAAGTCCTGCTGGAAGGGGACTTTGCGGAGCACCCCGCGCCCACGGTCCTGCGCACCACGGCGGAGGAGGTCCGAAAGAACCCCGCGCTGCTGCGAGAGGAAATGTTCGGCCCCGCCAGCCTGGTGGTGGAGTACCAGGACCAGGCGGAGCTGCCGGAGCTGGCGGCGCTGCTCGAAGGTCAGCTGACCACCACGCTGCAGGCAGAAGAGGACGACGACGTCTCCGAACTCGCTGCCCGGCTGGCGGACCTCAGCGGGAGGGTCCTCTGGAACGGCTGGCCCACCGGTGTGACGGTCAGTTACGCCCAGCACCACGGCGGCCCCTACCCGGCCACCACCTCGAACACCACCTCCGTGGGGACGGCGGCCATCCGCCGCTTCCTCCGCCCGGTGGCGTACCAGTCGTTCCCCGCAACGCGGCTGCCCGAACCCCTGCAGGACAGCAATCCGTGGCAGGTCCCGCAAAGGGTCGACGGCGTCTGGCGGCACCCTGCGCCGGACGCCTCCCGTGACGGGGCCGGGACGGGGGTGTACCAGTGAGTCCGACACCCGCGGCAGTCCGTTCCGTGCTACCCGAGGACGCCGACGCCGCGCTGCTCATCGGCCGGGTCTGGGATGGTGAAACGGGCGGTCCGCGCGTGGTGGCCGTCAGCGGAGGGACCGTCTTCGACCTGCACCGTCTGGCCACCACGGTCTCCGGCCTGCTCGAACTGCCGGACCCCGCCGCCGCCGTCCGCTCTGCCCTCCTGGATCCAGACCTGGCCGAACCCCGCTGGGCGACGGCCGACGTCGTCAATGCCTCCCTGGCCGGGGACGGCAGGACGGTGGATGCCGCCGAAACCAGGCTCCTGGCACCCATCGACCTCCAGGTCATCAAGGCCTGCGGCGTCACGTTCGTGGACAGCATGATCGAACGGGTCATCGAGGAACGCTGCGCGGGCGACGCCGCACGGGCTGCTGAAGTGCGTGAGCTGGTGGGCCGGGCCCTGGGCGGAAGCCTCGCCGACCTGCGGCCCGGATCGGCGGAGGCGGCCGAAGCCAAGCGGGTCCTCCTTGCCGAAGGGCTGTGGTCGCAGTACCTGGAGGTGGGGATCGGTCCGGACCCGGAGGTCTTCACCAAGGCGCCGGTCCTGTCATCAGTGGGACTGGGGGCGGAGATCGGCATCCCGTCGTTTTCGTCCTGGAACAACCCGGAGCCGGAGCTGGTGCTCATTGCCACGTCCGGCGGGCGCGTGGTGGGCGCGACGCTGGGTAACGACGTGAACCTGCGCGATGTGGAAGGCAGGAGCGCCCTGCTGCTGGGCAAGGCAAAGGACAACAACGCCTCCAGCGCCCTGGGGCCGTTCATCCGGCTGTTCGACCGGAATTTCACCCTGGACACGCTGCGCGATGAGGAGATCCTGCTCCGCGTGGACGGCCCGGAGGGGTACCTGCTGGAGGGGCGGAACAGTGTGTCCCGGATCAGCAGGCCCTTCGAGGAACTCGTGGCCGCCACCTACGGGAAGCACCACCAGTATCCGGACGGCTTCGCGCTGTTCACGGGGACCCTCTTTGCGCCCACGCAGGACCGGGACGAACCGGGCCAGGGCTTCACCCACAAGCACGGCGACACCGTCACCATCCGCAGCCGCCACCTCGGTGCCCTGGTCAACCGGGTGGGCCCGTGCGAGGAACTCCCGGCCTGGACGTTTGGCCTCCGCCAGCTTTTCGACTACCTGGCGACGCAGGGCCAGGAGCTAGGGCAGGGGCAGGGCGCCCGTCTGGCCCGTTAGTGGCAAAGGACGACGCCGGCACCCTGGTGGGTGCCGGCGTCGTCCTTTTGCGTGTGGTGCTGTCAGCTGTTGTCCGGCTTGGCCACGCTGTCCGGGTCTTCCTGCTTGGCCGGCTCGTCGGAGAGGCCCTGCGGCGTGAGGTCCAGTCCTTCCCGGTCTTCGGGAGCCTCCGGTGCTTCCCCGGTTTCGGCGGCCTTGAGGTTGCCCGTGTCGTCCAGTGCCGGGTTGGCGCCCTCCACCCCGGTGGGATCGCTCTTGCTTCCGGAATCGGGTTGCGCGTCGAGCGGGGCGGTGCTGCTGGATCCCGTGTTGGTGGGGTCGTTCTCGTCGATCGAATTGGGCTCGTTCGTCATGGAATTGTCCTCTCGGCGTGGTCCAGCCTTGTTTGCCGACTCTATGCACAGGCTGCGCCACTCCGCAAGGAACCCCGCGGTCACGAAAACGGTGCGCCCCGTTCGCTGAGCGCACCCTTCTCGATTTTCCGTTCGCAGCCGTTTCCGATCGACTGCATCTATAGTAAGCATGCTGATGATATTTTTGGCAAGCCTTCCGAAACCCTGCGCTTCCCTGATCTTCCCGTCCGAAATGGTGAAGACGAGGATTTCACGCTGGTCCAGGGACGTTCGGCGAAGTAGCGCTAGCATCGCAGTCATGCCTGGTACAGCCATCTCCACAGCGTTCATCCCCGTCCGGAACCCCGAATCAGCGGCCGGTTGGTACAGCCGCACGCTGGGCCTCACTATCGCAGAGGCCAACACCTTTTCCGCCGTGCTGAACGGGGAAGGAAAGGCATCGGTGACCCTGATGGGCCCGGACAGCGGCATCAAGGCCGAGCCCGGCCTGCCGTGGGCAACCTGCAACTTCCTGGTCGATGACCTGGAGGGAACGCGCGCAAGGCTTGCGGAAGACGGTGTCCCGGTGGGTCCCGTTGGGGGTTCCCCGGACGTCTGCCGCTTCTTCACCGCGGAGGACCCGGACGGCAACACGCTGCTGCTGACTGACCGTTAGCCGCGCCACATATAGTGGGGTTGAACTGCAGACGCCAGGCTGAGGAGGCCCCGCATGCTCGTGCTCGTCATCAACTCCGGTTCGTCGTCGTTAAAGTACCAGGTCCGGGACGTGGCCGCCGGGACGGTGCTCACCGAGGGACTGATCGAGAAGATCGGCATGGGCAACGGCGGCGGCGGGGACGGCGAGATTGAGGGCCCGCGGGACCATGCGGAGGCGCTGGAACAGGTGGACGCCGCCATCCACCGCGAACTGGGCGGCCTCGAGCTGGCGGCGGTGGGCCACCGCGTGGTCCACGGCGGCGAGCGGTTTGCTGAACCCGTCCTGGTGGACAACGAGATCACCCGCGCCATCGAGCGGCTCAACCCGCTGGCGCCGCTGCACAACCCGGCCAACGTGCTGGGCATCAGGGCCATCACCAAGAAATGGCCCAAGATGCCGCAGGTGGCTGTGTTCGACACCGCCTTCCACCGCACCCTGCCCGAGCACGCCTGGCGCTACGCCGTCCCGGACGAGCTCTACACCAACCACGGCATCCGCCGGTACGGCTTCCACGGCACCTCGCACGAGTACGTCGCGCGCCGGTCGGCGGTGCTGCTGGACCTTCCCATCGAGGAGTTTGACGGCGTCATCGCCCACCTGGGCAACGGCGCCTCGGTGACGGCCATCCGCGGCGGACGCTCCGTGGACACCTCCATGGGCTTCACTCCGCTCGAGGGCCTGGTGATGGGCACCCGCTCCGGCGACCTGGACCCCTCCATCCTGGTGTTCCTGGGCCGGGCCGGGTGGTCGCCTGAGGACATCGACACCATGCTGAACCGGGAATCGGGGCTGAAGGGCCTGGCCGGCAATAATGACATGCGCTCCGTGGTGGAGGCCTCCGAGTCCGGCGATGAGAAGGCCAGGATGGCACTCGCGGTGGCGTCCTACCGGCTGGCCAAGTACATCGGCGGCTACCACGTTGCCGTCGGCGGCGCCAAGGCGCTGGTATTCACCGCCGGGATCGGCGAGAACTCGCAGCAGTTCCGGGCACACGTGGCGGACCGGCTGGGCGCCTTGGGAATCGAGCTCGACGCCGGCCTGAACGCCCGCCGGTCCAAGGAACCGCGCGTCATTTCCACGCCGTCCTCCGCGATCCCCGTCCTGGTGGTTCCCACTGACGAGGAGCGTGCCATCGCGGAGGCGACTGCCGCCGTCGTAGGTTCCGGCAGCTAGCCGCCACCATGCCGGAGATCCACCTGCCCATCCGCACCGGGCGCCTTGTCCTGCGCCGGTTCGATGGCGGCGACCTGGACGCCTTCCACGCCTACCACTCGCTGCCGGAGACCGCCCGGTTCCTCCCCGGCCCCGCCAAGACGTTCACCCAATCCATGGAGCGGGTGGGCCGGTACGCCAACTTTGTCTTCGAAAAGGAAGGCGACTGGGTTGCGCTAGCCATCGAGGCAGCTGACGCGCCGGGCCTGCTGGGCGAGGTGGTGCTCAAATGGCTCCCGGGCCGGGGGCAGGCCGAAGTGGGATGGACGCTTGCGCCCGCGGCCCGCGGCAGGGGCTACGGCACCGAGGCGGCCAATGCGCTGCTGCGGCTGGGCTTCGAGGAACTGGGCCTGCACCGGATCGAGGCCCGGCTCGACGAGCTCAACGGCGCGTCCGCGTCGCTGTGCGACCGGCTGGGCATGCGGCTGGAGGCGCGGCACATCGACAAATGGCACTACAAGGGACAGTGGGCCACCGAACTGGTCTACGCCATCCTTGCCGATGAGTGGCGGATCGGTTCACGCAGCTAGCCCCTACGCCCGGCCCTTGAGGATCAGGTTCCAGTAGATCTTGGGGAACAGGTCCCGGTCCACCACCCAGGACAGCTTGCTTTCGTTCCAGGTGGGCACCCGCGGGATGGTGGGCATGGGCCGGTAGCGGTCATCGAATTCGGCGAACACCACGGTGTCCCGTGACACGGTGAACGGGCACACCGAGTAGCCGTTGTACCTGGCGCGCAGCGGTTTGCCCTTGCGGGCCGCCACCAGGTTCTTCGCCAGCACCTTGGTCTGCTTGCGCAGCGCCCCGCCGGACTTGGAATTTGTGGTACCCGCGGCGTCGCCCAGGGACCATACGTTGGGGTACCGGAGATGCCGCAGCGTCTGCCGGTCCACCTCCACGAAGCCGCCCGCGTCCCCGGGAGCCGGCAGGTCCGTGGCCTTGAGCCAGTCCGGGGCCGACTGCGGCGGGACGGCGTTGAGGACGTCGTACGTCAGGTCCTCCGTGGTGTGCGCGGCGTGGTCCCGGATGGTGGCGCGGCGGCCGGCCGGGCTTACCGCCACCAGCTCACTGTTGGTCCGCAGCTCGATCCCGTACTCGGCGATCTTGCGGTCCAGTTCCCGGTCCACCTCCGGTACCCCGAACACGGTGGGGTAGGGCTGCACCATCACCACCCTGATCTTGTCCAGGACCCCCTGTTCCCGCCAGTAGTCGCAGGCCAGGTACATGGGTTTCTGGGCGGCGCCGCCGCATTTGATGGGCCCCGCCGGCATGGTGAAGACAGCTGTCCCGGAGGTCATGGCGCTGAGCAGCGTCCAAGCCTTGGGAGCCAGGTCGAACTCGTAATGGGATGCGCCGTGCGGCGAATGCACGGCCTCGGCCAGCCCCGGCACCGCGTCCCAGTCGTACTGCAGTCCCGGGCACACCACCAGTTGCCCGTAAGCCACCCGGGCCCCTGATTCCAGGCTGACGGTGTTGGCCATCGCGTCCACCCCGACGGCGGCATCCCGGATCCAGGTGACGCCCTGGGGGATGACGGATTGCTGCGGCCGGATGGCCTCCTGGGCCTGCGCCCGGCCGCCGGCAATGTGCGAGAAGAGCGGCTGGTAGAGGTGGTGGTCCCGGGGTTCGATCACGGCCACGTCCTTGACGCCGTAGCGCTGCAGCCGCGCCGCCAGGGAGATGCCGGCATTGCCGCCGCCGATGATCACTACCTCGTGCTGGGCAGCCACGGGACTACTTCTTCTCGGTCAGCGCAGATGCCTTGTGCGCTGCCCGGGCGCCCGTCTTGGCCGATTCGACCACGTACTGCGGCTCATCCTCGCTGGCGCGGTGCGTGTTGCCGTCGAGCTCGAAGTCGCTGGTTTTCTTTTCGACAATCCTGCCGTGCGTCTTGCCCTGTGAAGTGTTCCACTCCACATGCGTTCCCTTGCTCAGCGACATCTGCACTCCTTGACTGGGTGATGCGGTGGGTCTGTGCCGCTCTGCGGCCCGGCTGCCGCCCCGGCGGGCGTCCCCGGAGCCAATCGTAAGCATGATTACGTTGTTTTGGCAGCTACGTGTCCGAACCCCGGGCCCGGCCGCCTGCACCACGGGATGGCGGCATTGACACCGGCCGCGTCCAGGGCCATGCTGTCCCTGCCGGCCACGCCCGGCCGGCATCAGGTGCCCTCAAAGGAGAATGCTGTGCCTGTTGTAGAAGAAAGCGTCGTCATTGCCCGGCCACCGCAGGAGGTCTTCGATTTCCTGTCGAACTTCGACAATGTCGCTGTCTACGATTCCTCGGTGACCTCGTCGGAACGGGTCGGCGAAGGGCCCGTGGGAGTGGGCACCCACGGCCGGGGAACCAGCAAAGTCATGGGACGGCACTTCGACTGGACCGTTGAGGTCAAGGAGTTTGATCCGCCCCGGCGCATGGTGTCCAAATCGGTGGAAGGGAAGCTGGACTTCACGGTGACGTTCACCCTGGAGCCTGCCGACGGCGGGACGCGCGTCACCCAGCGGATCGATGCTGCGTCCGGCCTCGGGGGCATCTTCGGCAAGCTGGCCGACCCGCTGGTGGAGAGGGCCCAGGGCCGGACTGTCCGGGCCAACCTCGAAACCCTGGCGGAATGGATGGCCGAACACCCGCAGCCCTGATCACCCGGCAGCGGCCAGCGTTCGACGGCGGCTGGAAGCCTCCGCCTGGCTCAGCCCGGGCCTACCTGGGGCCGGCCCCGGGAATCAGCTCGGTGGCACCCAGGGCATCGGCGATGAACGCGTAGTCCCAGGCCCGCTCACGCCACTGCACATAGCGGCCGGACGCGCCGCCGTGGCCGCCATCCATCTCGATCTTCATGACAACCGGCTGGGACCCCGTGGTCTTGTTCCGCAGCTCCTGCACCCATTTGGCCGGCTCGACGTAAAGGACGCGGGTGTCGTTGAAGGACGTCACGGCGGCGATCCTGGGATAGGCCACCTCCCGCACGTTCTCGTAGGGCGAGTAGGACTTCATGTAGGCATAGGCCTGCGGATCCGTGATGGGGTTGCCCCATTCCTCCCACTCCAGCGCGGACAGCGGCAGGTCGGGATCCAGGATGCTGGTGAGCGGATCCACGAACGGCACCTGCGCCACGATCGCCGCATACTTCTCCGGCGCCATGTTGGCGATGGCGCCCATCAGCAGGCCGCCGGCCGAGCCGCCCAGCGCCGCGATCCGTGCAGGGTCCACCCAGCCGGAGTTTGCCAGCCAGTCGGTGGCGTCCACGAAGTCGGTGAAGGTGTTCTTCTTGGTGAGCTTCTTGCCGTCCTCGTACCAGTGCCGGCCCAGTTCCCCGCCGCCGCGGATGTGGGCGATCACGAACACCACGCCGCGGTCCAGCAGCGACAGCCGTGCGATGCCGAAGCCTGGATCCATGCTCATCTCGTAGGAGCCGTACCCGTACACCAGGCCCGCCGCCGTCGAATCCTGCTTGACGGACTTGTGCCGCAGCACCGACAGCGGGATCCGCGTGCCGTCGCCGGCAGTGGCCCACTCCCGTGTGGCCACGCAGTCGCTGCCGTCGTAGCCGCCCAGCACCGGGCTTTCCTTGCGCAGCAGCAGCTCGCCGGCCGGCTGCTCCGGCGTGGGAAGCACGAAGTCGTAGATGCGCGACGGCGTGAAGTAGGACGTGTAGCCCAGCCGGATCACGGGGGCTTCGTAGTCCGAGCCGCCGACGCCCGCAGTGTAGAGCTCCTCGTCGAAGGCCGGTTCCACCGGTGCCTGCTGGGCGGGGGTGCCCAGGCCGGGCAGCCCCATCACCTGGACGCGTTCGATGGTGTCCTTGCGGATAGACACGATCAGGTGCGTGGCGGTGACGCCCGCGCCGTTGACGCGGACGTCATCGGAATGCCCGACGACGGTCCGCCAGGTCTGCTCCGAGAGCGGCTTTTCCAGCTCGGCGGGGTCAGCCAGGGAGACCATTGAGTTGATGGCGCCGCGGTTGTGCGTGAGCAGGATCTTTTCCTGCCCGTCGAGCAGGAAGGGCTCGGCCTCGTACAGGACGCGTTCGTTGCGCGAAATGACAGTGGTGACGGCGGCAGTGGGATCGTCGAAACGCAGCAGCCGGGTTTCGCTGTACTCCGAGCAGCCGATGCCCAGCACCAGGTAGCGCCGGTCCGCGGACAGCTCGAAGCCCAGCCACATGGCGGCGTCGTCCTCCTGGTACACCACCACGTCGTCGGACACCGGGGTGCCCAGGACGTGCGCCTTCACCTGGTAGGGGCGCCAGGACTCGTCCACCACGGTGTAGAACAGGCGGGTGCCGTCCGGGGAGAAGGCAACCCCGTAGAAGATGTTCTCGATGACATCCGGCAGCAGTTCGCCGGTGCGGAGGTCCTTGATCCGTAAGGTGAACCGCTCATCGCCGGAGTTGTCCACCGCGTAGGCGTACAGGTTGCCGTCAATGGTGACGGCGGTACCGCCCACGGAGAAGAACGGCTTGCCCTCGGCCTCCACGTTGCCATCGAGGAGGATCTCTTCGCCGGGAATCCCTACCCCTGCCTCCACTGCCGGCGGAGTCCAGTCGGCCACTTTGTCCCCGGTGTCCTGCGCCTTCACCCGGCAGTGGATGCCGTACTCCTTGCCCTCCGCGGAACGGCTGAAGTACCACCAGCCGTCCTTGCGGTGCGGGACGGACAGGTCGGTTTCCTGGGTGCGGCCCTTGATCTCCTGGAAGATGGCCTCGCGGAGCGGTTCCTGGTGCGCCGTGACGGCTTCCTGGTAGGCGTTTTCGGCCCGGAGATGCTCCACTACCTCCGGCGACTCCTTGTCCCGCAGCCACTCGTAGTTGTCCACGAACGTCTCCCCGTGGTGGGTGCGCTCGGTGGGGATCTTCTTGGCAACCGGGGGCGCCGGGATCGCAGTACCGGTGGAATCCTGCAGGGAAGTGGAGGTCATGGATTCAATATATAGACCCCCTCCGGCAACCCCGCAGGCCGTTCGCTACCGGGGGAGCCGAAAGGGGCGAAAGACTCTGGGTGCCTGCCCCGCGGCCCGGCAGGCTGGAAGGGCGTTGCGAGGACAGGAGGCACCATGACCGTGGAATCCGGACCCGCTCCCCGGGCCCAGGCATGGCTGGCGGTGGCCCGCTGCGTGGCGGCGTCCTGTGCCATGCTGGTCCGCCGGCAGGTCCATCTTCCGAAACACAATGTTGGCAGGGTGCTGCGGTTCGCCGACGGAAGCACCGCGCGGGTCTACCGGGAGACCGCCGTCGACCGCCGGCCCGCCGAGCCCTGCGTCCTGGTGGTGGCCTTCACCCTCCGGCTGGTCCGCGGCAGGGCGCACCGCCTGTTCGAGGCGGAGAGCCTGCTGAACACCCCGCTCTTTGTGGGGTTCCCGGGGTTTGTCTCCAAGCTTTGGTGCGCCCACGACACCTTCGGCGCCTACCGCGGGCTGTACGAATGGGACGGTCCCGAACGCGCCCGCAAGTACGCCGCAGCCCTGTGGCGCGTCCTGGAACTGGTCAGCGTCCCCGGGTCCATCAGCTACAAGGTGCTTCCCGGACTGCGCCGCGACGAGGTGCTCGCCAATCCCGCCGCGATGCCGGCCGCTGCCCAGGCGGACCACGCCTGGTGGCGGCTCCTCAACCCCAACTAACATCCGCCGCCCATGCCACCCGGTCAAGGTACGACGGCGGACAGCGACGTCCTGGTGGTGGGCGCTGGTCCCGCCGGACTCACCACTGCCCTCCAGGCCCACGCCCACGGCGCAACAGTGCGGGTGGTGGACCGGCGCGCGAACAGGGCGCGTCCGTCCCGCGCCATGATGCTGCACGCCAGGGCGCTCGAGGGCCTGCGCCCGCTGGGGGTGACCGATGAGCTGCTCAACCGCGCCGACACCACTCCCGAGGCACGCATCCACCTGGGCCGGCACGTTGTCGAAGCCCGGCTGGGCCACGCGGACCTCCCGGACACGGCCTTCCCACACCTCACCCTGGTCCGGCAGGCCGACGTCGAGGACGTCCTCTGCCTGGCGCTTCAGGCCCGGGGGATCCACGTGGACTGGGGCGTGGAGTTCCACGGGTTCGAGCGGGAGCCAGCCCTGGCGTCCACGCAAAGCCTGGTGCGCGCGGAGCTGCATCCCGCCGGCGGCCTGGGGCGCAACCTGGCGGAGCACCACGTGTCCCGGTTCCTGGCCGGCTGCGACGGGCAGTCCAGCACTGTCCGGGGCCTGACCGGTGCGCAGTGGCGCGGGGGCCCGTACGGGGTGGAAGCGGTCATGGCCGACCTTGAACTTGATGGCTCCCTCGACGAGGGGTTGCTGCACGTGGCCGTCGGCGCCGCCGGGCTGGTCTTCCTGTTCGCGCTGGGCGAGGGTGCCACCTGGCGAATGCTGGCAACCCGTCCGGCAGCCCCGGCGCCGGGAGCCCGGTTCGGCCAGCTGGGTCCGCCCGTTTCCGCAGAGGAGGTGGCCCGGCTGGTGGGGGAATCGGGACTGGGTGGATCCGGCCTGGGTGCTGCGGTCAGCGAGGTGCGCTGGTCGGCGCAGATTCCGCTGCAGCACCGGATTGCCAGCACCTTCGGCGCCAGTCCTGTCTTCCTGGCCGGTGATTCCGCGCACGCCCAATCACCCGCCGGCGGCCAGGGCATGAACAACGGCATCCTGGATGCCCTCAACCTCGGCTGGAAGCTGGGCTTCGCCTCGTCCGCAGGTACGCCGCTCCCGGAACTGCTGGACAGCTACGGGCAGGAGCGGCGGCTGGCGGCCCGGCGCGTACTGGCGCTGACGCACGTGATCTTCTTCGGCGAAGCCTCGCCGCATCCGGTGGCCCGGCTGGTCCGGAGCGCGCTGCCCGTCTTCGCGCCGGTGCTGCCGCTGCTGCTGCGCCGGCGGTGGCTCACTTCCAAGGGCATCAGGTTGCTGGCCCAGCCGTTCGTGAACTACCGCGGCAGTGCGATATCACGAGACCGTATGCCCGGGGCCGGCGGATGGCCGAGGCCTGGGGAGCGGCTGCCGGACGGGCCCGCTTCCGTGGGCGGACGGGTGGCCCGTCTTCACGACCTGACCGCGGTGCCGGGCATCCACCTGTTGTTCGAGCGCGACGCCGCGCCGGGCACACTGGGTGCCGGGCCCGCTTTCCCTGCGGGTCCCGGTTCGCCACTGGTCCACGTCCACCGGCTCACCAGCCACCCTGGGCGGGGCGTGGTGGCGGTCCGCCCGGACGGGTACGTCGGCTACCGCTGCGGTGAGGCCGACCTTGGCGAGCTTGGGTCGTGGCTTCGGCTGGTCGGTGCCGCACCCGGCTGAGCGCGACCCACCTTGGTAATGTCCCGCCGTCGTAATGCTCCATCACTTATGGCTCCTAAAACCGGCGTTTAGGAACCAAAGCTGATGGAGCAACCCGGGGGAGGGGGAGGGTGGTT
>NZ_LR733289.1:1031136-1166573 GCF_902506025.1 Arthrobacter sp. 8AJ
GTGATGGGGCGTTGGCGGAAGATGGGCAGGAGGTGATGGGGCGTTGAAAGAGGGGGACACGCTTGACGCCTCCGCACGCTCCCGCATATCCTGAACGAACGGTCGGTAAATAATTCCGAGACGCCCGACAGGTCTTTGCATAGGAGCAACCATGGCAGCGCAAAACTTGCAGTCAGTGCCGGCTGAGCTAACCCCGGAAGAGGACGCCGCAGGCCAGGCCCACTTCGACCGGATCATCGCCGAGGACTCGCGCATCGAGCCCCGCGACTGGATGCCGGCGGCCTACCGCAAGACGCTCCTGCGCCAGGTCTCCCAGCACGCGCACTCCGAGATCATCGGCATGCAGCCGGAGGCCAACTGGATCTCCCGCGCCCCCAGCCTTAAGCGCAAGGCCATCCTCATGGCCAAGGTCCAGGACGAGGCCGGCCACGGGCTCTACCTCTACAGCGCCGCCGAAACCCTGGGCCAGTCCCGGGACAAGATGATGGACGACCTCATCGCCGGCAAGGCCCGCTACTCCAGCATCTTCAACTACCCGGCCCGCACCTGGGCGGACATGGGTGCCATCGGCTGGCTGGTGGACGGCGCAGCCATCTGCAACCAGGTCCCGCTGTGCCGGGCATCGTACGGCCCCTACGGCCGCGCCATGGTGCGCGTCTGCAAGGAAGAGTCCTTCCACCAGCGCCAGGGCTTCGAGATCCTCCTCGAACTCTCCAACGGCACCCCCGCGCAGAAGCAGATGGCCCAGGACGCCGTGAACCGCTGGTACGCCCCGGCCCTGATGATGTTCGGCCCGCCGGATGACGATTCCCCCAACTCCAAGCAGTCCATGGCCTGGAACATCAAGCGGTTCAGCAATGACGAGCTCCGCAGCCGGTTCGTGGGCATGATGGTGGAGCAGGTCAAGGTCCTGGGCCTCACCCTCCCCGATGACCAGATCCGCTTCAACGAGGACACCAAAAAGTGGGAGCACGGTCCGCTGGACTGGGATGAGTTCCACGAAGTCCTGGCCGGCCGCGGCCCCTGCAACGCCCAGCGCCTTGAGCGCCGGAGGGCAGCGCACGACGACGGCGCCTGGGTCCGCGAGGCAGCAGCCGCCTACGCAGCAAAACAGTCAAAGAAGACGAAGGAATACGCAGCATGAGCCCGCACGGCAACCCGGAAAGCCCGGCCAGCTCGGCCACCGAGATCAACCGCGAAGCCCCCAAGGCCAGCCCCGCACCGGATCACCACGACCGCTCCACGTGGGGCCTCTGGGAGGTCTTCGTCCGGTCCAGCCGCGGCCTGAGCCACGTCCATGCCGGATCCCTGCACGCCCCGGACGCCGCCATGGCCCTTCGGAACGCACGGGACCTCTACACCCGCCGCAACGAGGGCGTCTCCATCTGGGTGGTCCCGGCCGACGCCATCGCCGCCAGCGACCCCGACTCCAAGGGCTCCTTCTTCGAGTCCCCGCAGGGCAAGGACTACCGGCACGCCACGTACTACACCAAGAGCGAGGGAGTGAAGCACCTGTGAACGCACCCACCACAGGCCACGGCGACATCTCCACCGGTGTGGCCGGCGGCGACTCCAACGCCTCCGCCACCCGCATCACCCCCGGAAACGCCCTCCGCCCGGAGGACATCGCGCTCGAGGTCAAGACCGGCCTCGCCAAGCCCACCGAAGACGTCGCGGAGTACGCCCTCCGCCTGGGCGATGACGCCCTGATCCTCGCGCAGCGCCTGGGCCACTGGATCTCCCGCGCCCCCGAGCTGGAAGAGGACATCGCCCTGGGCAATATCGCCCTGGACCAGCTGGGCCACGCCCGCAGCTTCCTCACCTACGCCGGCGCCGGCATGCCCAACGAGGACGGCACGGCCAAGTCAGAGGATGACCTGGCCTACTTCCGCCGCGAGCACGAGTTCCGCAGTGTCCAGCTGTTCGAGCAGCCCAACGGGGATTTTGCGGCCACCATCGCCCGCCAGTTCGTGGTGAGCTACTACCAGTACGAGCTCTACCGCCGCCTCACCGAGTCCACGGACGCCACCTTGGCCGCCATCGCCGCCAAAGCCGTGAAGGAAGTGGACTACCACCGCGACCACAGCACCCAGTGGGTCCTGCGCCTCGCCGGCGGCACGGACGAATCCCGCCAGCGGATGATCCACGGCCTGCGCACCATGTGGCCGTACGTCAACGAACTGTTCCAGGACGATGAGCTGACGCAGCGCCTCGCTGAGGCGGGTGCCGCCGTCGCGCCTTCCAGCCTGCGGGAAGACTTTGACCGCCTGGTGGCTGACGTCCTGAACGAGGCTGAGCTGGAGGTCCCGGATGTTCCGGCAGCCCCGGGAGGCGGCCGGTACGGCAAGCACTCGGA
Organism: Arthrobacter sp. 8AJ; assembly: GCF_902506025.1. Taxonomy (NCBI): domain Bacteria; kingdom Bacillati; phylum Actinomycetota; class Actinomycetes; order Micrococcales; family Micrococcaceae; genus Arthrobacter; species Arthrobacter sp. 8AJ. The sequence goes on from NZ_LR733289.1 coordinate 1,033,493, forward strand.
GCACTTGGGCTACATCCTCGCGGAGATGCAGGTGCTGGCCCGCGAGCATCCCGGGGCCAGCTGGTGACTGCCGTGTACATCTCGGATTTCGAATCCCGGACCCGTACCCCGGAGCAGAAGGCCTGGGACATCGCGGCCACCGTGGTGGACCCGGAGATCCCGGTGCTCAGCATCGCGGACCTGGGCATCCTGCGGAAGGTGGACGTGGCTGACAACAAGGTTACCGTCACCATCACCCCCACGTACTCGGGCTGCCCGGCCATGGACGCCATCCGTGACGACCTCCACACCGCCTTCAAGAAGGAAGGCTACGAGGACGTGCACGTGGACCTGGTCCTGGCCCCGGCGTGGACCACGGACTGGATGACCGAGGCCGGAAAGCAGAAGCTGCAGCAGTACGGCATCGCCCCGCCCAGCGGAAACTCCCGGGCCGGCGGCCACTCCGGCCCCATCCGGCTGAGCCTGGCCGTGAAGTGCCCGCAGTGCAACAGCCTCAACACCAAGGAACTCACCCGCTTCGGTTCCACGTCCTGCAAGGCGCTGTATGTGTGCCAGGACTGCAAGGAACCGTTCGACTACTTCAAAGTCCTGTAAGGAAGCCCCCATGCCTGTTGTCCGCCAGACCGCCGCCGAAGAGGCTGAGGTGACCGGCCGCCGTCGTCCGTCCTTCCATTCCCTTGAGGTGAAGGAGGTGCGCCGGCTCACCGACGATGCCATCGAGGTCAGCTTCCATGTGCCGGCCGAGCTCGCCGGCAAGTTCGACTACCTGCCCGGCCAGTACGTGGCCCTGCGCACCACACTGCCGGATGAAACCGGCGAGCCGAAGGAAATCCGCCGCAGCTACTCCATCTGCGCCGAGCCGCGCAGCTTCGCGGACGGCACCAGCGAGATCCGCGTGGCCATCAAGAAGGACCTGGGAGGGCTGTTCTCCACGTGGGCCAACGCCGAGCTGAAGGCGGGGGACACCCTGGACGTGATGAGCCCCATGGGCGCGTTCGTGTCCAAGCACGGCCGGGACGGGCAGGCCGTGGAGCAGAACGTCATGAACTCCATGAACCACCCGGAGGAGCTGGCGGGGGAGGCCGGGAACTTCGTGGCCATCGCGGCCGGGTCCGGCATCACCCCGGTGATCGCCATCGCCCGGACGCTGCTGGCCGCCAACCCGGAGACCCGGTTCGACCTGATTTACGCCAACAAGGCCGCCATGGACGTGATGTTCCTGGAGGAGCTGGCGGACCTGAAGGACAAGTACCCGCAGCGGCTGGCCATCCACCACGTGCTGAGCCGTGAGCAGCGGATCGCGCCGCTGCTGAGCGGCCGGATCGATGCGGAGAAGCTGCAGCAGCTGCTGGGCACCGCCCTGCACGCTGACGATGTGGACGAGTGGTTCCTGTGCGGGCCGTTCGAGCTGGTGCAGCTGTGCCGGGATACCCTGGCCGAGCGCGGGGTGAAGCCGGAGAACGTCCGGTTTGAGCTGTTCACGTCGGGCAAGCCGGACCGCCCGGAGGGCCATGCCGGGCGTCCCGTGGTGGTGGACGAGTCCAAGGAGACGTACAAGATCACGTTCAAGCTGGATGGCCTGCAGGGCGAGGTGGCCAGCCCCACGCATGCCCGCGAGTCGATCCTGAACGCGGCGCTGCGGGTGCGCCCGGACGTGCCGTTCGCGTGCGCCGGGGGAGTGTGCGGCACCTGCCGGGCCAAGGTGGTCACCGGCAGCGTGACCATGGACGAGAACTACGCGCTGGAGCAGGATGAGCTGGACAAGGGCTACGTCCTGACCTGCCAGAGCCACCCCACCAGCAAGGAAGTCACGGTCGACTTCGACGTCTAACCCGTTTTCACCAGAAGGAGCCCCATGATTTCCCTTTCCATCAGCAACGGCATCGCCGAGGTAGTGCTGGACGCCTCCCACAAGCTGAACTCGCTCGATGAGCAGGCGCTCCGGGATTTAGCACAGGCGTACGACGACGCTGCTGCCGCCGCCTCACGTGGGGAGGTGCGGGCGCTGCTGTTGAGGGGAGAGGGGCGGGCCTTCTGCGCGGGCCGGGACATTGCGGGGGTCACCCCGGAGAACGATGACGCCGCCGCATACCTGGGCGGGCTGGTGGAGCCATTGCTGCAGAAGATGGCCGCTTTCCCCGCGCCGACGTTTGCTGCGGCGCAGGGCGCCTGCCTGGGAGTGGGGCTGGGGCTGCTGCTGGCCACGGACGTGGTGTACGTGGCGGAGAACGCGAAGTTCGGCTCGCCGTTCGCCAAGCTGGGGGCCACGCTGGATTCGGGCGGGCACTGGTACTTCACGGAGCGGCTGGGCATGCACCGGACGCTGGACCTGATCTACACGGCGGACCTGATCTCGGGCGCCGAGGCCGTGGCTCAGGGGATGTTCAGCCGGGCCATGCCGGCCGCAGAACTGCTGGAGTCGACGCGGGAGATCGTTGGCCGCGTCGCTGCCGGCGCCACGGGCGCCTTTGTTGCCTCGAAGGAGCTGGTGGCGCACATCCGCGACCAGCGGCTGGGCCTGTGGCAGGCCATGCAGGAGGAAAACGAAGAGCAGGCGCGGCTCTGCAAGACCGAGGACTACGCGGAGGGTTTCCGGGCGTTCCAGGAGAAGCGCGAACCGAAGTTCTCCGGTTCCTCCCGCTAGCGGGCTTATTCAAGATTCCTTGAAGGATTCTTGATAAAAAATTGCAACGCGTTTGCAGAAAACTTTATTTGCGTTCGCGAGAGTAGGCGAAGCCGGGCAACACCGGCCATAGCGCGCTGCCGGTCTCAAAAGGCAGCCGCAGCTGGAAACCTATTCTGGGGGCACAATTGTCTGAAGTTTCAAACGCGGATGTTGATGAAAACAAAAAAGGCGGTTTCAGTCGCCGACGGGTAGTTGCCGGCGTCGCCTGGTCTGTACCAGTCATCCTGACAACGGTGGCAGCACCCCCTGCGTCAGCATCACCCGGCCCCACTCCGACGCCCACACCTACCGCAACTCCTGCGAGTGGCTCGTTTACTTCGGGTACGCAAAACATGACGTCGACGGTTAGCGCCTCTCATGACCGGATCGGGATGGCAGTACCGGCTTTGTTGAGTCTTAAGAACCTCAACGGCGTAACCGGTGATGTCACGGTTGTAGTAACCATTACGCCGCCATTGTCGACGTCTCCGGCAATTTCTTTCTCGACCGTCACCGTAGGGACAACCGCGCTGTCCGTCTCTCGGCCCCAGAGCAACGCGGCCCAGTTCAAGGCTACGTTGCCAGCGGGTGCCACCACCCTTGATTTTGCTTTCAGCGGGTATAGCTACACGGGCAGGAAACAAGACACGGGCACCTACACTGTGAGCACCGTGATCACGTATGTTCAAAACGGCACATCAACACAAATGCAGTCCGCACCAACTTCTACAATCTTCCTGCCGAAGGCCGGGTGACCACGGCGTGGTCTGGAAACGTGGCGGCTTGGTCGCTGAGGTCTGTACCGAACCCCGGGCGCGCGTCGCCCTGCTGCACCTTGATGCGACCCAGCCTGTGGTCTTGGAGGGACCCGCCGCGGTTATCTGGGACCTGATTGACGGGCAGCGAAGCGAGCAGGACATCTTCGCCGAGATTGAGGCCACCTTCGAGGACCAATCGGGAAAGATGCAGGCCCAGGTGGAGGACTTCCTGGCCAGCCTCGAAGCGCAGCACCTGATTGAGGCTCAGCACGGCGTTGGGCTCTAACGGCATGACGGCTACGGGCATCGAACGTGCGGGTTGGCAGCAGCGTCTGCTTGAGGAACTGGCAAGAGGCAGTGATCTCCTGTCCCTGGATGTCCTGGGGCAGGAGTTTGTGGTCCGCTGGGGCCGTGCAGTCAGCTGGCAACAGCGCGTCAGCATGAATTCAGCTTGGGCTCGGTGCATCAGCACCGTTGAGCCTCGGTTGCCGCCGGTGCCACCGGAGCCCACTCCTGGGGGGCGATTCACTGCCTCGGTCACCAGCACGTCCACCAAGCACCCGGCCGGCTCCTTCCGGTTGGAAGCCGCCTCCTTCGAAGAGTTGGCTGAGAACCTGACGTCCCGTCTAACGGTTGCCGCCATTCTGGCCAATGCCGGTGAACTGACCATGCTCCACGCCTGCGGCGTGGCGGAACCCGGCACGGGGGCCGTGGTGGCGCTGGTGGCCAAGTCTGGAACAGGAAAGACCACCGCAGCATCCGTGCTCGCCAGAAGCTATGGCTACGTCACGGACGAGACCGTGGCCATTGCCTGGGATGGCTCAGTAATTCCTTTTCCCAAACCGCTGTCTGTGAAGCGGGGCGAGGGCGCACCCAAGCGCCAAGTTGGGCCGGACGAATTCGGACTTCAGCCGGCCCCGGCTATGCCTTTCATCCAGTCCATCGTGCTCCTGAACCGGGTCCAGGGAAACCCTGCAACCGCTCCCGTGCTGGAAAAGGTACCGCTGGCCGATGCCGTGCTCGCACTGATCCCGGACTCGTCCTCGCAGGCAGAAGTCGTGGATCCGCTGCAGTCGCTCTGCCGCCTCATCGAAAGTGTTGGGGGAGTGTGGCAGGTGACCTACTCGGAGGCCGCCGATCTTCCTGCGGCCCTGGAGCCCCTGTTCCGGCTGCAGCCGGCGTCAGGGACAGAGTGGGAACCGGCATCAATGGAGTCCTCCGAATTGGGGCACCTTCCAGCCGGTAGCGTCCAGCGCAGGGTCCCGGAAGACGCTGTAGCCATTGACGGTGATCTGTTGGTCATGTTGGACAACGAAATCGTACGACTGAGCGGCATCGGTCCTGCGGTCTGGGAAGCCTGCGCCGGCCCGGCAAATCTTGAACAAATCACGAACCACGTCTGCAGGGCGCACGGCCAACCCGAAGGTTACCGGGCCGCCGTCGCCGGAGCCGTAGAGCAGCTCCTCGCAAAGTCGATTTTGGTATGCAGCGGCGTCTGAACGGCCCGCACATCGCACGCAAGAACTTGAGTCAAAGGAACCCACTATGGCAACAACAGCAGCCCCTGCGGAGGCGCCTCAGGGCCTGGACCTGGCTGACTATCTGAGCGTCCTCAGGGTTTATTGGAAGGCAATTCTCGCCTTCACCCTGCTGGCCACCCTGGCGGCCGCCGGATGGACTGTTCTCCAGCCCAAGATATACTCCTCAGATTCCAGCGGAATTGTTGTCACACCAGGGTCGGACAACGTGAGCCTGGCACTGGCTGGTGACAGCCTGGCAAAGGCCAAGGTCAAGAACTATGAGTCGCTGACCAAGTCGCGGCTCGTCGCGGACCGCGTCATCCAAGCCCTGGACCTAAAGACGACTGCCGATGCCCTGCTTGGCAGCATCAGCGTCAAGGTGCCGCTGGACACGGCTGAGATCAGGGTCACCGCACAATCCAAGGATCCTGCAACTGCCCAGCGCGTGGCCGATGCCTGGGTCAACGGCCTCGCCGCCCAGGTGGAGGCGATCGAGACAGCGCCTCCGACAGAGGCAGCGTCAGGTGCTGCAACAACGCCCGAGGCCGTGGCCGCAGGGAGCACAGCCACGGCTGTCCGTGTCCTCCCACTCGGCAAGGCCGTCCTGCCCACCAGCCCTACGTCGCCTAACACCAAGCTCAACCTGGCGCTGGGCGCTCTTGTCGGGCTGGCCTTGGGTGTGGCTTATGCGTTGGTCCGCCGGCACTTGGATCGGCGGATCCGAAAGGCTGCGGACATTGAACGAAAGTTCGGCGTTCCCGTGATTGGCACCTTGCCGGTGGACCACCGGCTGGATGGGAAAAGCACCATCGTGGACGCTGGAACCGCGGCACAACTTCATGATGCTGGCGGTGCCATGGCTGAAGCTCTCCGCGAGCTGCGCACCAACCTTAGTTTCCTTGACGTGGACCAGCCGCCGCGGATCATCGTCGTCACCAGCTCACTGCAAGCAGAGGGAAAATCCACTGTCACGGCCAACCTGGCAGTCACCATGGCGGCAGCGGGTGAAAACGTGGTGGTGGTCGACGGCGACCTCCGCCGGCCCACGTTGGTGGACGTCTTCAACCTCGTTCCGGGAGCAGGAGTCACCGACGTGCTTACCGGGGCCGCCGAGCTTCCTGATGTTCTCCAGCCCTGGGGAGCGCTGCCTAACCTCTCAGTTCTCGGATCAGGCCGTATACCGCCAAACCCCAGCGAGCTGCTCGGCTCACGGGCCATGAAGAATATGCTCAATGCCTTGGCCAAGGACGCTGTAGTCCTGATCGACGCGCCGCCGCTTCTCCCCGTAACGGATGCTGCCGTCCTGTCCCGGGCAGCCGACGGTGCCATCCTCGTGATTCGCACCGGCAGGACTACCCAGGAACAGCTGGACCAGTCCTTGGGCAACCTTGAAAAGGTCAAGGGGCGGGTCCTGGGAGCTGTCCTCAACTACGTTCCCACTAAGGGCACAGACGCCTACTCCTATTACGGAACTTATACCTCGGCGCCTGCGCCGTCGCCTGCGGAACCGGAAGTGACTGAAGTTCTTCCCGATGCGGATACTCGTGGCACAGTGGAAACCGTCCTCGGCGGGCGTCGGGCCCGGATCTAACCGTCCATGACTTCCGCCGGCCACGAAGCCCAGCTCAGGATCCAAGAAGGCGTGCTCCTCGGCCATGCCCTCGTGGCGCGGCTGGCGGACAGCCTGGGCATCCGTGTCTTCTTTATCAAGGGACCAGCCAGCGTCATTCAAGGGCTGCGCAAAGCCAAAATATCTGCCGATGTGGACGTTTTCGTGGACCCCTCCAGAATAGAGCAATTGCTGCAGGGGCTCTACGAACGCGGGTGGCGGCAACGTCCTGTCGATCCGGATGATAGGACGTTCCCAAAGCACTCGGTCACGGTCCACCATGCAGAGTGGCCTTGTTGTATCGATGTCCATTTTCGCTTCCCCGGAATGGAAAGGGCCGCCGATGACTGTTTCAAGGCGCTGTGGGAAAACACCGTCCACATGGAACTCGCTGGGCAACGGCTTAGGGTCCCTACGAAGGCTCTTGGCATCTTGTTTCTGGCGCTGCACGCCCTCAGGTCGCGCGACCTGGCGGCCTGCCGGGAGGAGCTTGAGTCCTTGGCCATGCTCACGCGGCGGGAATCATTGGCGGAGACGCTCCTGGAGCTCGCTTCAGCAACGGGTGCCTTGGCCGCCGTCAGGCCTTTCCTCGAGGGCCTTCTGCCCGAAGCCATTACCGCGGTATGGCCCGAGCCCTCGCGGGAGTGGCACAACCGTGTTGCCGCGCAGGCGCCTGGGAGCGCCCGGCTCATTGCCATCGCGCAGGCATCCTGGAGGGACAAATCCCGTATGCTTTGGGCCGCGATCCTTCCACCGCCGGCAGTGCTACTCAGCGGAAATATCTACGCCGACATGTCTCTTCCGGGACGATTCAAGCAACATCGCGCCCGGTGGGCGCGCTTTCTACGTGGAGTTCCGCGACTCGTGCGGAGCCTTCGTGGCCTCTGATGACTTCGCTTCCAATTGCCGATTAGCCCAACAAATTTGTTAAGGTTCACCTATGACTACGGGGAAAGCTATAACCAAAGCCGTCATTCCTGCTGCCGGATTGGGAACTCGCTTCCTGCCCGCCACCAAGGCAATGCCGAAGGAAATGTTGCCGGTGGTTGACCGTCCGGCCATCCAGTACGTCGTCGAGGAAGCGATCAACGCGGGCCTCTCGGACCTGCTGATGATCACGGGCCGCAACAAGCGCGCGTTGGAGGACCACTTTGACCGTGAGCCCGGCCTGGAGGCTGCGCTGGAGGCCAAGGGGGACAAAGACAAGCTGGGCATGGTGGAGTACGCCTCCAACTTGGGCCCCATCCACTACGTCCGCCAAGGCGAGGCCAAGGGCCTAGGCCACGCGGTACTCTGCGCTCAGCAGCACGTGGGTAACGAGCCTTTCGCTGTGCTCTTGGGTGACGACCTTATCGACGAGGCCGAGGACCTGCTGAGCACCATGATGGAGGTGCAGCAGAAGACCGGTGGTTCAGTCATCGCGCTGATCGAGGTTGATCCGTCGCAGATCAGCGCTTACGGCTGCGCGGACGTTTCGGTTGTTGAGGGCGAGGACTATGTTCGCGTCAACAGCTTGGTGGAGAAGCCCGCTGTCGCTGACGCACCGTCCAATCTGGCTGTTATCGGCCGCTACGTGTTGCACCACAGCGTCTTCGGCGTTTTGGAAAACACGGCGCCGGGCCGTGGCAACGAGATTCAGCTGACCGACGCCCTCCAGACGCTCGCCGCAGGCGAGGGCGACGGCTCCGGCGTGTACGGCGTCGTGTTCAAGGGGCGCCGCTACGATACCGGCGACAAGCTCAGCTACCTGAAGGCTGTCATCACGCTCGCTTCCGAACGCGTCGAATTCGGTGAGGACCTGAAGACCTGGATGAAGGGCTTCGTCGGCTAAATCAGCTTCTAGCGCTCTGGGGGGGCCTGTTGCCGAAAGGTGGTGGGCCTTCCCTTTTTTGTAGCCCACAGGGCTAGCAACGCCCCGATGACAGCACCTGATGTATTGGTCATGACATCTGACGGGCTTGCAAAGCGGTCGTGAAGAAACAACTGCTGACCGAGTTCAATGCAGCCGGAAACCAACAAACCGAATGCGCCAATTTGCCACCAGATTTTTAGTGGGAATGCTCTGGAAGCCACAAATCCCACGGGAATGAATAAAGCCACGTTGGCGGACGCCTCTACGAAACTATAGTTAATCCAGTCGGGTATTCCATGTTTGTGGAGGAAAGCTAGGGATGCCGCGAGCTGTCCTGACACTGGCTTGTCCACGGTCGACGGCCAAAACGCGATGAGAGCCAAGGGCACGGCCAAACCAGCAAGAATTAGCTGCCAATGTCGGCGGTTTGGAATGGGCGTCAAGCGAAGCTCAGGACGTTCCGAGAAGGGCGAACGCGGCTATGGTCAGTGCGCAGGCCGCTAGTAGAACGAGGAGAGCGTACGTCATCACCTGCGGTCGGGGGAGCGGAACTGAAAAGTCGTATTCGAGTGGTGCTCTGCGCCAATGTCTCCCCATAGATCAAATAAATACCACACAAAGCAAAAGGTGGGTGCATCCCCGTTTCCGGGGATGCACCCACCTTCGTTGGTGCTAAAGAGCGATGATGCTAGGCAGCAACCTCGGCCTTGGCGCGGCGGCGAACCACCACTACGGAGGTTGCACCGGCGGCCAGTGCACCTGCGCCCACCAGGGTCCACAGGATCAGCCCGGAGTCGGCGCCGGTGTTGGCCAGACCGGTGTTGGCAAGCGGAGCACCAGCAGCGTTGCCACCGGTGTTGGCCAGAGAGGCTGCAACGGTAACCGTGACGGGACCGACGGTAACGCCGGACTGCGTGCCGGTTGCGGTGATGGAGTAGGTGCCGGCTTCGCTGATCGAGATGGGCAGCGCTACTGCACCCTGTGCATCGGCAGTTGCGGACAGGTTCTGCGCTGCGGTCACGACCGCGATGCGAGCGGCAACCGCCCGGTTACCAACGCCGGCGCCATTGGAGGCAGGAGCCTGGCCCGGCGTAACGGTGATGATCAGTGGTTCGCCGGCGCGGAAGCCTTGGCCGCGGAAGACGAAGGTTTCGCCCGGGCCGACGGTGCCGTCGGAAACAGCTGCCTGGGGCGGAAGTGCAGGGTAGGTTGCGGCCATGGCGGGTGCCGAGCCGATCAAAGCGATGGAACCTGCAAGTGCGAGTGCAGCAAAAGTCTTCTTCATGTGTGTCCCCCCGGAGACGTGTAATTTTTTGATACCCGATATGGGGAATTGTCCCCTCCGCACGAGACCATGTGCAGAACTACGGATAGATATCCCACGACAGACGGTACCATCCGAACCGCCCAGCGACCAAGCTCAATCGAGTTGGTTTACATAGTGTTAATGCATTCGTCACTGCCCTTGACCGCACGTCGTATTTTCGGTTGCTTGAATAACGTCCTTTACAGCTTGGACCGTGGGCGTGACAACTAGGTTAGGTTCCGTGTGCTGGACGATCTTCCCGAAGGTGAACTCAACTATCTTGCTTTCCCCTGGTGCGAGTTGCTGAGCAACAACGCCGACGGGGCGGTTGCCGTGAAGATAGGGAGCAAACGGCGCCTTCTGGCCATCTACAGATGCTGACTCCACGTTTGCTTGGGCCGGACCATACGCGACAATATTGGTTTGCACCGAACCGGGTCTTACGCCAAAGGCGCCGCCGCCCGTGACGTATGCGGACAGAGACGTGGCGGCGTCGGCAGGTGCTGTATTAACGCTGGTAATCCGCACAGTAGTTTGCTCGTACCCGTCTGCGGGGCATTCTCTAATGAGCTTGACAGTGTGTTTCACGTAATAGTCCATCTTCGCCCCCGTGCCGTCGTTGAAGTACACGCCAAATTGAGCAGGAAGCACGCTGGGCCCAGTCACTGACCCGCTCAGCCGATACTTGCTGAGAACTTTCTGGATCGAAGAGTCAGCCGACCAAACCAATACGCGTCCTTCCTCGGCGCCGCGAGTGATACCTTCTACAAGGCCTTTTGCCTCTCCTTTACCTGAGGAAAGGGCTGAAAAGATCTCTTTGGCTACGCCGGCAAAATAGACGTCCTGAAGCTTAGGGTCCCTAATTTTGGAATAGACGTCCGAAAGCAGGGTCGAAACAACATTGTCGCCGTTGAGTTCTGTTGGTAGGCCAGTCGCTCTAAGGGCGGCCAACTCAGGACCGTCGACCGCGACTGGGCCGGTCGCATGAAGGATGTAGCTCAGAACCACTGGATCGATAGAGATGACACCATCGATATGCTGGTTTGTTTTCTTTTCCCACATGGCCTTTGCGGTGATGGCAGCTGTTGGAAAGTCGGGCGTCAGATTTACGTCCTGCATGTACTTGCCAAGACGAGTGGAGTAAATATGCTGCTGTTGTTGGTCGACGGGTACGTTCGGCGACATGCTTCCCAGTTCCGTGGCACTATTTTGGCTTCCGAGAGAGAGCTTTCCTTTCTCAAGCGTTACAACCGCGAGGGCTCCAGGGATTCCTCCTGATGCCCGAGCTTCTGCGTTGTTTTGAATCATGAGCAGGTAACTCTTTTGGTCCTCAGCACCCAGCATAACCGGAGCAATTCTTGCCGCATCCGCTGCCGTGTCGAGTGCATCCGCTGCTCGGCTCAGTTCTTCCGTGGCTGCACCTAAGGGGGCGGCCACTTGCGGGAGAAGTGGAGAAGAGTCAATGTCACGCAGTCGTTCGGCTGATGCACGAACGCTATATGCGGCTGAAGTCACTCTTGGGGCTGCGGCTTTGAGGGGTCCGACATTGCTGCCTGACGCGCTGGGCATAAGTGCGTCCCAATTCAGAGACCCATAAATTTCGACTAAGGGACTAAGACCAAGACTAGAGACGTCGTCGGCCGATCTTGCTAATTCCGAAACTGCATGGAGGTTTGGGCCAGCCCAGGGAATCGCCGAAGAAAGAGTCCATATGGGGTCTTCAGACTCTCTACGGGCTGCGGCGGTATGTTCTCGAAGCTTAGCTACCGTGTTCTTGGCAGCCACAGCATCTGAAGCGAGAATTTCTTGCTTTAGTGTCGGGACTAGGTCAGCAGACGCCTCCAACTCGCCCTTGATCGCAGAAGCCTTGATGCCGAGCCAAGTCGTCGCCAGGGCGAGAAGTATGGCCAGAGCAAGAATCAGTAGGCCGACCCTGAGCAGTCTTTGCGACCGATTTTGATGCGCCTGTTTAGGCATTCGCCCAGATCGAGCGGATGGCGGCATCTCTGGTTGTGAAGTGGAGGTCATGATTAGGGACGGCCTAGGCCACGGTATGTCCAACCAGCAGCACGCCACTTATTGGAATCCAAGACGTTTCTACCGTCCAAGATTTTGGCAGACGAGACGATGCTCGCAGCTTCGTAAGGATCCAAGTCTCGATACTCCTTCCACTCTGTCAACAGCAACAGTGCATCGGCTCGCAGGAGGGCAGAGTTCGTAGAACCCTCGTAGTGCAACTCCGGGAAACGGCGCGCAGCGTTGCCAAGCGCCTCAGGGTCCGTTACCGTCACGACCGCGCCTTGAAGCTGCAATTGGGCCGCGATGCTTAGTGCTGGCGAGTCCCTCACGTCATCACTTTCAGGCTTAAAAGCTGCACCCAGCACTGTAATTCGCTTTCCGAGGAGGGAGCCGCCACAAAGTTCACGCGTCAATTCAACGACGCGGGTCCGTCGCCGCATGTTGATCGCATCTACCTCTCGGAGAAATGTCAGTGCCTGGTCGGCGCCGAGCTCACCGGCCCGAGCCATAAAGGCTCGTATGTCTTTTGGTAAGCAACCGCCGCCGAAGCCGATGCCAGCGTTTAGGAATTTGCGGCCAATACGATCGTCCAGACCAATCGCGTCTGCCAATAGAGTGACGTCAGCGCCAGCAGCATCGCAGAGCTCAGCCATTGCGTTGATGAAGGAGATTTTGGTTGCAAGGAACGAATTAGCCGCAGTTTTCACCAACTCCGCGGTTGGGAGATCTGTAACCAAACGAGGGGTTCCAGCTTCGAGCGGAGCCATGTAGACATGGTCGAGTACACGAACGGCGTCGTGTTCCTCTGAACCGTCAGCAACCCCGTAGACAAGTCTGTCAGGCCGCAGCGTATCCGAGACCGCATGGCCTTCGCGAAGAAACTCGGGGTTCCACAGCAAGTGAGCTTCTGGTTTAGCTTCCGTTATAAGTGCCAAGAGTCGTGCGGCCGTGCCAACCGGAACAGTTGACTTGCCCACAACTACATCATCAGCCGAAAGGTGGGGGATAAGCGCAGTGACGGCGGCATCGACATAAGTTAGGTCAGCAGCGTTCTCTCCCTTCTTTTGAGGAGTTCCGACACAGACGAAGTGCACAGAGCTTCCTCTTGCTGCAGCCATGTCGGTTGAGAAAGATAACCTGCCCGTCGCCTGAACTTCGTTCAGCAAGTCTTCCAATCCGGGCTCAAAAAACGGTGCACGAGCAGCAGACAAGTCGGCGATTTTACCTTCGTCGACATCGATGCCAATGACTTCGTGTCCAAGTTTTGCCATGCAGGCAGCGTGGACGGCACCAAGGTAGCCACAGCCAATAACTGAGATTCGCATTGTGTGTCCTTCCCCGTAGCGGTTTTCAACCACCAGAGAATCAGTAGGCTCCGGCGCTCTGAAAGACAGCGCGGAAGGTCTTGATGAGTATTAATAGGTCCCCGGCCATTGACCAGTTTTCTACGTAGTAGAGGTCAAGTCGGACGGAATCCTGCCAAGAAAGATTAGAACGGCCGCTCACCTGCCAAAGCCCAGTGAGGCCTGGTTTGACAAGTAGTCTGCGCCTAACGTCTTGCTCGTAAGCTTCCACTTCAGAAGGAAGCGGTGGACGGGGACCAACAAGACTCATCGATCCCATGAAGACGTTGAAGAGTTGGGGCAGCTCGTCAAGACTGAATTTACGGATAATCCGACCCACGGAGGTGACACGTGGATCGTCTTTCATCTTGAAGAGCGGGCCATTCCCTTCACTTAGGAGTTTAAGGGATAGAAGTTGAGCCTCCGCGTCGGCGACCATCGAACGGAATTTGAACATCTGGAATCGCGCCCCTTCGATTCCAACTCGGTCTTGTTTGAAGAGAATGGGACCGCCGTCGTCGATCTTGATCATCAGTGCGACGACCGCCATAAGTGGCAAAGTCGCTATTATGAGCTGGGCCGATACGACTACGTCGAAGAGCCGCTTTGCCACTCTCTGGCCTCCCTCGAGAGTTGGAGTGGTGACATGAATCAGCGGGAGACCAGCTACTTGTTGTGTGTGGATTCGAGGGCCGGCTATGTCAGTAAGAGCGGGCGCCATTATGAGTCCGATGTTCCTGGATGCCAGTTCCCACCCAAGGTGCCTTAGAGTTTGCGGGTGCAACTGCACCCCTGCAGACACAGCGACAGCATCCGCGCCACAAGCCTGTATCGCGTCCACTATTGATTTCGCATCAGGAGAACTTCCTACTACGGGAAGCCCCGACTCCGGCTCAATGGAAGAGATGTCATGGGTGTTGGGAGTGTAGACGGCGACCGGAAGGTATCCAGCGTGCTTGGCAGTCCGCAGGGAGCGGGCTAAATGTGCGACTGCGCTCGGACCCCCGAGCAACAGCAACCGGGACATGCTCTGCCCTAGCTGCCTATTCACGTTCAGATGTTGTCTGATGAGCCACCGCGCTAGGAGGAGCCCGAATAGACCCACAGGGAGGGCCACGCCCACATAGCCCCGAGCGGTGTCGAGCCTGAGAACATACGAGACTATTGCAACTAGTCCGAATAGCCATAGCGAGGCTGCTGCCACCCGCTTGTATTCGTCAGGACCGGCCCCGAGGATTCGGCTCTGGCGACTGTTCCAAGCGCCAAGCATGATCCACCAAACAACGATTAGCGCGATCGAAAGCCATAAGTAAATGGCCTCCTGGTCTTCAACAACTAATTCCGAGGCCCAACCGAAACGAATGACATAGGCACCGGTCACCGCCCATGCGATCACGAAAGCATCAACGATTCGTAGCTGACGACTGCATTTTGATCGCCAGTCGCGCGCCTCTTTCACCTAAGAGTCCCCCACCAATCCAGCTTCAGATACTCATCGCGCTAGCAGTGCTAGCCGCGAATGCTTTCGATGTGGTTCCGATACCAGTCCACGGTTGAACGAATACCCTCTTCCAGACTTATGGATGATTTCCAGCCCGCCTCAGCCAGCATGGAGACATCCAGAAGTTTTCTGGGCGTTCCGTCGGGCTTAGAAACATCCCACTCGATGGCTCCTGTGTACCCAACGGCCGCCGCGACAATGGAGGCAAGTTCTTTAATTGAGACGTCTGATCCTGTCCCGACATTGACTTGAGAAGGACCGTCATAGTTTTCCATCAGATGCAAGCAAGCATCCGCCATGTCATCAACGTGCAGGAACTCGCGCATCGGTGAGCCCGTACCCCAGTTTGTTACGACCGTCTGACCTGACTTTGCAGCCTCGTCGTAGCGTCTTATGAGCGCAGGCAAAACATGTGAGCCCTCAGGAGAGAAATTGTCTCTGGGCCCATAAAGATTGGTGGGCATAGCAGAAATCCAAGGCAATCCATATTGACGACGCACAGCCTGGACTTGCATAATCCCAGCAATCTTGGCGATGGCATAGGCATCGTTTGTCGGCTCCAAGTGCCCCGTGAGTAGAGAATCCTCACGGATCGGTTGATCGGCAAATTTCGGATAGATGCACGACGAGCCCAAAAATAAAAGACGTTCGACGTTGTACTGACGTGCGGCGTCCAAAACATTCACCTGAATGCGCAGATTGTCACTAAGGAAATCCACTGGATAGGTGTTGTTCGCAAGAATCCCACCTACCTTTGCGGCAGCTAGTATCACATAGCGAGGTCGGGCTTCCTCAAAGAAGCTGAATACAGCTTCCCTATTCTTGAGGTCCAACTCGGCAGATGTGCGCCCGACAAGATTCGCAAATCCTTCTTCCTGCAGCATCTTCCAGATGGCCGACCCAACAAGTCCGCGGTGTCCCGCGACATAAAAGGTCGAGGTTCTGTCGAGCTGTCCGGGTTCGAAAACGACGTCGTCCGACACTAGTTCTTCCAACTTTCAAGATTGACAGTGTCGATCCAATGATTGCCGGCGTGCTTCAAGGCTTCGATATCGGCGTCCACCATGATGCGAGCCAGCTCTGGCGTGTGGACCGAGGCTTTCCAACCGAGCTTTTCCTGGGCTTTCGATGCGTCTCCTACAAGAGCATCCACTTCCGTCGGACGTAGGTAGCGCTCGTCGAAACGGACATGATCTTCCCAATTGAGTCCTGCGTGCTCGAAAGAAATTTGAAGGAAGTCTCTTACCGTGTAGTTACCACCGGTAGCCAGCACAAAGTCGTCCGGCTCGTCAGCCTGAAGCATACGCCACATGCCCTCGACGTATTCAGCTGCGTAGCCCCAGTCACGTACGGCGTCGAGGTTGCCCATGTACAGCAGGTCCTGCTTCCCCGCCTTAATCGCCGCGACCGCGCGGGTGATCTTGCGGGTAACGAAAGTCTCGCCACGGCGAGGTGATTCGTGGTTGAACAGAATGCCGTTCACTGCAAACATCCCGTACGCCTCACGGTAGTTCTTGGTGATCCAGTAGCTGTAAACCTTTGCGGCACCGTAAGGAGATCGCGGATAAAAAGGAGTATCTTCGTTCTGGGGCGGTGGTGTAGCACCAAACATTTCTGATGACGACGCTTGGTAGAACTTGGTCTCGATGCCAGACATTCGCACCGCTTCGAGCAACCGGATAGTCCCGACGCCGGTAGTGTCACCCGTATGCTCGGGCTCATCGAAGGAAACACGTACGTGGGATTGTGCGGCAAGGTTGTACACTTCGTCGGGCTGTATCTCTGCGAGGAGTGTTACAAGGCGGGCGCCGTCGGACAAATCTCCGTAGTGCAAGAACAGCTTGGCTTTAGGGTCATGGGGATCCACATAGAGGTGGTCAACACGACCGGTGTTGAAGGTTGAAGCTCGGCGGATGAGACCGTGGACCTCGTATCCCTTGTTTAGCAGTAGCTCCGCAAGATAGGAGCCGTCTTGGCCAGTAATACCCGTGATAAGCGCCCGTTTTGTCATAGCCATCCCCAGTTTGTTGATATTTTGTAGGAGTCCCTCGGCTGCCAACTGCAGCAACGCTGACGACTCCGCAGATATCTTAGCTAACGGAAGAGCGCTTCACCGACAGTCCTGGTTGATGAAGGCTGGATTCGTGGCTCCGGAGACCAACGGGTATCCTTGCCCTAGTCCCATGTCTGAACGCCGTATCCGCCGTTGTAGGTATCGCGTTTATTGAGATGAAGAGTTCGGGCGTATCGTCCGGTATCAACTGCGCAGACGTTGGGGGCCTAATTTAGAAGGATTTTGGGGGAAATGACGCACGTTTCTGCTGTCGGGTCAGGGGTTTGGCCGACCGAGTTTCAGCCATTTGGGCCTATTTCACTTGTTTCTTGTGGCCGGTTCGAAGCGGCTCAAGGCCTTTGCAGCCTCGCGCGTCAATCGGCGACCTCTGCTGCGCATGTGCATCTTGTCAATGCTTACACGATTTCGCTTGCCGCGAGGGACGAGTCATATAGCGAATTATTGAGTGCAGATGCAGTAAATCTCCCTGACGGCCGACCCCTAGCCCTGCTCTCTCGATTGCGTAATCGCAGAAATCCCCTGGAGCAGATAAGGGGTCCCCAGCTCTTTCTTGATGTGTTTGATGTTGGCCGGCAGCACAACATTCGCCACTTTCTAATCGGATCAACACCAGAAGTCTTGGACCGCCTTCAAAAGACACTTTCAAGCCGGTATCCTGGTTGCGCGATCGTTGGCGTTGAGAGCCCGCCTTTCCGTCCCCTCACTGCCGTTGAACTGGAATTGCAGGATCGTCGGATCAAGGAAAGTGCGCCAGACATTGTTTGGGTGGGACTAGGTACGCCGAAGCAGGACTGGGAGGCCAGGCGCATCGCGACGTCGACTGGGGCGGTCACGATTGCAGTGGGGGCGGCTTTTGATTTTGCAGCTGGAACGGTAAAAGAAGCACCTAAATGGCTACGTGTCGCTGGCCTGGAATGGTTCTTTAGGCTTTGCAGCGAACCCAGACGCCTTTGGCGCAGGTATTTGTTTGGCAACATCCAGTTCCTCTTAGTTGCATATAGGGATATGAAGGAACATGGATGGAATGTCAGAAAGTGAGCCCGAGACTCCCCATTCTCGCCCATCAGTCACTGGTGGTTTGGGGCGGGTGCATGCCAGGATGAGGGGTCGAGGCCAAGGCAACTCTGTGTTTGTGATTCGCGCATTGAGCAGGAAGGGACTCGCATATATAATCCTTCCGGGCGCCTCTTCCTGGGCCTTGATAGGAACGACACTCCTCGCATCCGTCCTTGCGGGCTTGGTGGCCATGGGTCGTATACCACTCGTGGTCGCTGCTGCATTCTCCTTAGGCATAGCATTTATTGCTGTCCTTTCTACGGCGTCTAGTCGATCAAGATTCACTTTTCTTTTCTTCCTGAACGCTGCCTTCCTTGTAGTTCCGCAGCGTATGGTGGGCGGCGCCGACGTTGTTGTAATTCTATCGCTCGTGACTATTCTGCTGTCCGCTTTTTCATCGTTGCGTAATCATCGCTCGATTACCTCGATGTCAGCTAGCAGCCGCACAAGACGGTCATCAGGGCTGATACAATCTTCGCTTTTTGCCTTCCTCTTGTCTGCGATTTTATCTACGATTGCCAATTCGGAGGGCTTGGTAGCGCTACTGCCCTGGTTGAACGGAGTCGCTCTCGGATTTTTAATTACTTCTGCGCGACCCTCGCTACTACCATCGTTCGCAACCGTTCGGCGCGCAGTCCTGGTAGCGGGCGGGGTAACGGTTCTGTATGACATCTCGTTGCTGATTAGCGGTCGCGCATTCAATACCGGTCCATTCAACGCGGGTAGGTTCACCGGGTCGTTAGGGGATTACGAACTGCTGGCGGAGTTCTACGGTGCCTTGATTTTGATATGTATGACGTCGCTATTTTTTGACAATTCGCGACTATGGCGCTTGGGTGCTGTACTTCTCGTATGCCCGGCCGCGGTGATACTCTTGGCGACCCAGTCGAGAGGGCCGATAATCACCCTGTGCATCCTCGCTCCGGCCTTCGCGGGAGTGTCAATTGTTCGATTTCGCGACTCCGCCGGCAAGGTTGTAGGCGTACTGATATCCGCCGTTCTTGCTTTGTACTTTGCATTGGATTCAATTTCTTCGTCCCCGCTTTTTGCGCGTCTTTCATCGCTCCAATTTGGCGGCGGCCTCGATTCGACTCTGAATAGAGCGAGTGTCTGGGGATACTTCACCCAGTTACCTACTTTTGTGGATGCCGGTCTTGTTGGAAATGGATATCTATATCCGTATGAGGAAATCGGCACGTATCCGCATAGTATATACCTCTGGCTTCTTTGGTCCGGAGGAATGCTCGGATTAATCTGCTTTTGCCTAGTAGTTCTCGTGGTCATAGTTAGTTTACTGCGCGGGATAGCGCTGCCCCATTCGGCGTCGCTGAGTGCCGCTGTCGTTGTGGTCTACATGCTTCTAGATGAAATAAAGATTGAAGCCGCACGTAACTCCGCTTCTATCTCCTTCCTGTGGATGACGTTATCACTGGCACTCCTGGCCATTCGTGAACAGAAAGAGCTCAAAGGTGACAAACAATAAGCGGTTCAGTGCTCTTAGTCATTACTGGAGACTTTTGCGACCTTTTAGGTACAAAGCTCTTGGTTCCGTGGGGGTGCTCGCTCTGAGTGGAGTCGCTGAGGCATTGGGCTTAGCCAGCATCCTCCCACTACTCAGCAAACCTAATCCCACCATTGGATCGATATTTCCAATACTGGCACTTTTGACCACATTTTTGATCGCCTCTTCGCTGTTGAAGTACTGGGGAGACGGGCTGATCAGCAAAGTCACCACGTCGGTAGAAGCACGAGGACGTCGCCAATTGATGGAGCGCCTGGTGTCGGGACCCTGGATGGAGGTCGGGAAGCTCGGTCAAGGTGAAGTTACGGCTGCGGTCATGTCGGAAGCTACGCAGCTGTCGAACGGTGTATTCTCACTGCTTTCCGGCGCCGGAACTGCCGTAGTGGTAATCATTCTGATCAGCGCCTCGGCTGTTCTGACGCCAAGTCTCCTCGCTTTGGCCTTGCTGTTCATCGTTGCCTCCGCGATTATTTTCCGCCAGCGACTGAAGCACGTGCGACTAAATGAGACCCGACTGTCCGCCGAGACAACCGACATCGCCGAAGAAGTGACGTCCTCTCTATCGGACATTAAATTTCTTCGTGAGTCAGGGTCGGCCCTTGATTGGTTGATGAGGTCGCAGGGGAGCGCGGACGTGTTGGGACGTCTCCGTCGCCGACAGATTATGCTGCCCGCTGCTACCCGCACGATGGTCGACTCTATTGCGGCTATTTTTCTGGCATTGGTGGTGGGCTTGGCCCTAATTGTCCAAGGTGATATTACTTTGGGACTGGTTTTCGTTGCGCTTTTTTATCGGATTATCCCCAGAGTCCAAGCTGTTCAGAACCAGATCAATACAGCATTGGGGCAGGTGACCTGGATAGAAAAATGGGAGTCGAGGATGGAAGCTTTATCCGAGGCTCCAGCGGACGCTTCAGTGCTTCAGGATCCTGTTTTGAAGTCTTGCGAGGTTAGTTGGGATCGCCCTCCGGAACTCGTCGTTCGCGGCGTATCTCACGTCTTTGCTGGCCGCGACCGTCCGGCACTTGATGGAATCCATCTCACCATCTCCAGCGGGGAAAGCCTGGCGGTCCTGGGACCAAGCGGCTCCGGGAAAACTACACTACTGGACATACTCCTCGGTTTATTCCCTCCTACCTCAGGAAGCTTGGAAGTAAACGGTAAGGTCCTGACGCCCCGAGATTGGAATGCTTTCCGGCGCACGATCGGGATTGTCCCGCAGGATGTTCCTATCCGGCGGGGTACCGTTGCAGACAATGTCCTCTGGGGGATGTCTATGGACCGGCGCCTTCTTGAGGAAGTAATTGGCATGACTCAACTCCACGGGCTGATCGGTGAGTTGCCACTAGGATTGGACTCGTTTATTGACTCTAAGTCGATCGGTCTTTCAGGAGGGCAGAGGCAGCGCATTGGGCTGGCCAGAGCGCTTTACCGCCAGCCCAAACTGCTCGTCTTGGATGAAGCGACGAGTGCTCTGGATTTGAACACAGAGAAAGCGATCCTAGAGGCGGTTGCAAAGGTTCCATGGACTATGACTGTGATCATAGTGACTCACCGTCTCGCAGCACTGGACTATGTGGATAGGCGGGTTGATCTCGTCAATGGAAAAATACAGCACTCTCAACAGAGTATGGAGCTAGGTTTTTGAAAGACGTTCTTGTAATTTGTACACGCAACCGTCACGCCGATATGAGTAGATGCCTTGATTCGGTGCTAGATCAGACGAGAATGCCATCGGCTCTTCTCGTGGTTGATAGCAGCGACGACGATACTACGGCAGAGATATGCGCAGAGTATGCCAACCGGCCCGATATGCCGCTCCTCGAATATGTGCATACAGCGCCTGGGCTTACATTGCAACGTAACATTGCGCTTGAACAGGCACATGGGAACTTTGAAATAGTTCATTTTATTGATGATGATGTCGAGCTCGAAGGCACGTACCTTGAAGAGCTGATGGATGCATTCGAGCTGGATGATGCCTTGGTAGGCGCCGGGGGACTAATTAAGGGTGGAAACCGTAAAAATCCAACGCTGTTTGCGCGACTAGGTGGGCGCGATAGTGCCACTCCAGGAAAGGTCCTGTCCACGGGTTTTAACATAGGTGCCCATGAGACTCCCTATGACGTCGAGGTTGAATGGCTTCCGGGGTGTTCTATGTCTTTCCGTCTGTCAAAGATCGCCGGGCTCAGGTTCGATGAGCGAAGAGTTGGATACGCGATTGGTGAGGATGCGGACTTCGGCCTGCGTGCGAGTGCACGGGGCGCTCTTCGGCACGTTCATAAGGCGCGGCTTTACCATCATCAGTCTCCGGTGAATCGGCACAAAAGACCTCTTCTTGTCCGTATGGCTATTGCTCATCGATGGTCGCTTGCGGAGGACAATTTAGGAAGAGTCAGTAGGCCTATGGTCGTTTATGGCACATTGTTCGAAGCTCTAACATACCTTTTGCGGTTTTGGCTATCGCGATCTCATGACAGAGTGTGGTGGGACTGCTTCGTCGCCGGAGGAGCTGGGCTGTTGGATATCACCAGGAGAAAAGCAAGTTGAGCTTAGACGACGGTATTTGTGCTTACCTAACTGGCGGGCTGGGAAACCAGCTGTTTGTTCTTGCTGCGGCCTGGGACCAGGCCGAACGCCTAGACTGTCCCCTATATATCGATGCGTCTAAATATGTCACAGGTGATTTACGCTCTTTCGAACTCGGATCCCTGCCGCTGCCTGGCACGGTAATATCACGTGAATCGCCGTGGCTCCATAAGGATAAACGGTATCGCAAGTTGACGATTTTTCGGCGGCGGAAAGCGAGCCGCGTCTACCGGGAGGCATCGTTTGGATATTCTCCCGAGATCGAGAAGATCGTTCCAGGAACAACAATCTTTGGGTATTTTCAGTCACCCCGTTATTTCGAACGTGTAGCGGATCGAATGGCTAGTTTGATATTGGAAAGCCATGCAGAGCCTTCCGAACAGCAAATACTAGACGAGTTGGCCGGTGAACGTAGGATAACCGTCCATGTTCGTCGTGGGGATTACTTATCTGCCCAGACGAGGGCGGTTCACGGCATCACTTCTAGTATTTACTTTGAACGCGGTCTGGATCTTATTAGTAGAGTCTCGAACTCGAAGCGATCGATAGTTTTTTCGGATGAACCAGAAATCGCCCGTTCGGAGTTGTCGCACCTAGGGAATGTGAGTTTTTTTGACTCAAACTCCAGCCTATCGACACTAAATACCATCAAAGCGATGTCCCAAGGCGAAGGGATGATCATGAGCAATTCTTCCTTCAGTTGGTGGGCGGCATGGCTGATGAGTAGGCGTGCCGAGTTGCCCATCATCGCTCCCCGGCCGTGGATGTCGAGTGGAGAAAGCGCGGCCGATCTTCTTTGCGCACAATGGCTAACGCTAGATGCTAGAGGCTGACCGTATGACGACCATTGATAGGTCCGAAGAAGTAGGGCGTGAGGGACCATGTGTTATTGCGATATGTACTTATAAGCGTCCGTTGCTCCTCGAATCATTGCTCAAAGAAATCTTTGTCCAAGATTTTTCTACTACGGGCGGACGAGTCGATCTTCTAATTATTGATAACGACCCGGAGCAATCTGCAAAAAAAGTTTACGATGAAATTGTGAAAACCGGGTCTGACCTGCCTGTCCTCTACCTACCAGTTCAGCCTCAAGGCCTCGTCATGGCTCGAAATGCGGCCTTGGATTTTGCCGATTTGCATGATGCGGTCCTCATATTTATAGATGACGATGAACTCCCGGACGAGGGGTGGTTCGCGTCCTTCTGGCAAACGCATCTCATGTTCCCTGAGGACGTTATTGCAGGTCCCGTGATTCCACGCTTCGAAGCAAAACTGCCGTCCTGGTGTCAGGACGGATCGTACTGGCAGCGCGAAACATTCGACGATGGTGCTATCCTTGGCAAGCCAACGGGAGACGGGAACATCCTTTATCCGCGTAATTTTGTCAATGGCTGGCGTTATTCCCCCAGATTCAACACATCTGGGGCGCAGGACACGCACTTATTGAAGAAATGGATTGGCTCGGGGGGACGTTTGCGGTGGAGTGCACAAGCAAAAGTAACTGAGATAGTCCCGGAGGGTCGTTTGACCCTCACATACGCTTTGGATCGGGCCTACTTCAGTTCGTTAGCCTATGTGTGGGTTGACCGAGAAATGGGTTCGACTGTGGCCTGGACGATTTTGCGTGTGGTACGAAGGCTATGTATCGGGATTAAGGAATATCTCGTTGCGCTTCTGCAGCGGGATTACGCCTCGCGACAGCGAGCCCTTCTTCATTTCTCCACGGCCCGAGGCACTCTCGATGGGTTGCGGCTTAAGTCATTTGACAGGTATGCGGACTACCAGATCGACGCACCTAGCTCGTGAGCGACTGCCGGTCTACTCCGTGTGAGTCTGACCACTTGATCCGATGCGGTAGTTTGCGCGTCGCGGGCCGACCGACCAAGCGTCAGTGGAGGGTATGCTGGATTAAGGCTAACGCCGTTACGAGCACCACGGACGCTCTCATGATCTGGCCGCTGATCCTTCAAGCAGTGCAGGCCCATGCCTGCCGCCGGCCGTTCCCGAACCCACGGCGCCCTGCCGCATATTGTCACGGTCGAAGACTGACCCACCTTCTCCAACGATGGCTTGGGTGATCATAGTTGAGGACGTGGGCTTATTCCAATGCTGCTTTTGGACGAGGGGTGTCCATGAGGAGGACGATATCGGTGGGGCTGGATATCTCGAGGAATAGGGTCGCTAAGGCAGTCAGCTCGGAGTCTCCTGCAAGTTACGTGCGGCCGCCGTAGACTCCGGAATCAAGCCCGACTGCCGGTCGACCATGGGCGCCTGCTAGAGAATCTGGGGATGCCCGCGTCGTTCCTGGCAGATGGCGTGGGCGGTCGTGGTGCCTGGCTTGATTCCGCGAGAAAGTGGCAACGATCGGGCCAGAGCATACCCCGTCTTACCCCGCTGACCGGAGCTCGCAATCCCGGGAACCCAGTGCACTGCGAAGCAGTGCGACCTTTTATTTGGGACCGCGGGATATCTTCGGTCCCGACGGGCCCCAGTAATGCCCGTGCTGGTGGTGGTCGGCATAATTTCACGGTTCATCATCGACAGCAGGTCCCGTCGCGGGCAACCGGAGACCTGCTGGCCTGCATGTGGGAAGTACTCGGGGGCCTTGGCGCTGTTAAATGCCGGCCGATCTGTGACTTGGAAGCCTGCATCGGTCCCAGGAATAGCTAGGCCGCCGGACTCTAGGCATTTGCTGGCATCGTCGCCGCCCGTGACGTGTAGGTCATTCCATAAGACCCGGAGACCAAGGCCCTGGTCGAGCGGGTCAGTCAGTTCCTGGCACGTTCCTTCCTGCCGGTCTGGGTCTTCACCTCGCCGGAGGACTTCACCAACCAGCTGGCGAAGCTACTACAGAGGGCCAGCGGCCAGCTTTTCAAACGGACGGTAAGAGCCCGCCAGGTCTGCTCAGTGCGGACAAGGCGGCCATGCTGGGCTGCCACCAGTTCCGCCGACGGCCGGCTTCGCCGGGGCCCGGCGACTGCGGTGCTAATTCGTCCGAATCTATCTAACGACTACTCGGTCAGCCCGTAAGCTATTGGCTGCTTCGTCGAAATCACTACCGAGCTGTCAATGTCACGATTAGTTGAGACGGCAGAACCGTTGGGGTCCACTCCTGCTCCCGGGTAGTGGCCTGATGAACACAGCCCTCATTACGTCGAGGCAGCGAGGACGTTCCTGAAGGCCTTTCAAACCCCCCTTAGTCAATAGGGGAAACCGGTGGCCTCCGTCCCTTGGCCGACTACGACCGGGCCTTCGGTATTGTCCTGGACGACGGTCAGGTTGCCTAAGGGAGTCCGCCAAGGAAACCACCGCCCAGATAGGTACTACTCCTGGGCGATGAAAGCGCCTAAGAAAGGAGCACTCCGCCCTCAAGGACAAGTCCGATTCCACACGGGACGCTCTCGCGCATCTGGCGGCCAGTGCATTCCTCACCGAAGCGTCAAACATCATTCTGCTCGGTCCGCCTGGCACCTTTATGGCACACCTCGGCACTGGTATCGGACTACGCTGCAGCCCTCCGTCAGCGGGCACTGTTTGCCTCGCCATCGACTGGTCACCCGGCTTCTTCCGGACAAGAACAGCCGCAGTGGCGGTATCGCAACCAGTGCTAAAGACATGTCGTCTATCTTTAACTCTGAATGGCGCGTTGTATGCCCTCGAAAAATCGCGATGCCATGGCCTCGATCGTGAAGCGCCCACGCTCCGCACGGCACGCATCCTGCATGCGGCGCAGCTTCGGTTTGTCCGTCAACAGATGTATCAAGGCTTCAGCGTAAGGCAGTTCGTCATCAGCACTAACGAAGCATGTAGCCCCATGGCTTAGATACTCAAATTCGGGCCCATGGTAGGCCCAAGATGTGGTGACGATAGGGCGACCGGCCGCGAAGCTATCAACGGCAACCAGACCCACCCTTCCGGGCATGCATATGATATCTGCTGATGCTAGGGCGAGCGCCTTGTCCTTGCCAAACAGCGGCCCAGCATATCGAAGCCAAGGTTCATTCTGTGCGCATCGTTGAACCCACTCCCCAAGAGGACCTGTTCCCGCAACAAGTAGTCGGAACTCATCATTCAGCCGATAAGCCTGACGGCACGCCGCAAACAGAAAGGGAAGGCGCTTGGAGTCATCCAGGCCGCCGACGAAGATCGCGGTACTTTTCGTCAAATTATGCTCTGTGCGAAAAACTGCAACTTCCGCAGCTGTTATATTCTCGATGTCGTTTTGCAAATCGACGGTATCAATGGAATTTTGGACTACCGTGATTCGATCGAAGGGATAGCCTTGAGCTACCACGGAATCGCGGGATCCGGACGTGTAGGCGAAGAACCAAGCAGCCGCACGAGTAAGCCTGGACAGAAAACGACGTTTGACCCAAGACGCGTTTTCAACATAGTCGCGACCATGGCCCCAGAGCGCAATTTTGCGCTTTTGGAACGGCCAAAGGAGCAAGAAATACGCGTCTAAATTTCTTCGAGCTTGTTCCATTATGATGAGATCAGCTGCCGTAATGACGGAACGTATTCTTCGAAATACCATACGGGTATTTGCTACTTGCAGCTCGTACTGGGCGACTGGGGTTATGAAATCAGCTGAAACCCCGTCCCGTCGTTGGCTTTGCTTTTGATTAGCTCTTCCCGCCGCCACGCGAATATCTATGCCATTTTGTTTGCCAAGCTCAATCAGGCGCAAGAAAAAAGGCAAACGATATTGAGGGACATATTCCTGTAGTATAACTACACGCTTGTTGTTTACCGTTTCTCCTGCGGATGGCTCATGAATTTGAAGCGACAAATCCAAAAAGCTTGGTGTGCTCATCCCAACTAGGTCTCGCTTACTCATCTGTTAGTGGGAATCCAGCCTACGAGAGGGAAAGACTCCTGCCGGCTTTTCCGCCGGCTCCGAAATTACTCTCTCAAAATCATCGAACGTTTCGGTACTCGGGGAGGCTGCGGGGCTGTGACGGGAGGAAAAGTGTACCTCAGCATCATTCTTGCTGTCGTGGGAGCTATAGGAGTATGTATACGAGTAAGCGTCGGGTCCGCGCGCCGGAAGATAATTAAGGACCAGACCTAGGAGGTTGGAACCAACCAAGTTCAGTGCATCAATAGACTTGTTGAGATCTTGACGTTTTAGTTTCTGTGCGCCGATAACCAGGATGACCCCTCCGACGTGCTGGGAGAGCACCGCCGCGTCTGTGACGGGAAGCAGCGGAGGAGCGTCCACAACGACCGTATCAAACACGCTCTCGAGCCTGAGAATAAGCTGCTTCATCTCCTCCGATCCCAGAAGCTCGCTCGGATTCGGCGGAATTTGTCCGGAAGTGAGAACGTAGAGGTTCTCTTCGCCCCAAGGCTGCAGGAGATCATTTATGTCTGAGGAGCCGACTAATGCCGTCGTCAATCCAACGCTCCGGTCCAGCCCTAGGTACTCATTCACCATAGGCCGGCGGAGATCAGCGTCGATCAGGCACACAGTTTGCCCCGCCTGTGCCAGCGCAATAGCCAAATTTGTCGCAGTAGTGCTCTTCCCCTCGCCAGGCAAAGACGAGGTGATGAGAACAGTTCTGGCCTGGCGAGTGACATTGGCGAATTGCAGGTTGGTGCGGAGTTGACGGAATGATTCAGCGCGAGGGCTTTGGGATGGAACTTGAGTCAGGAGGGGCTTGCGAGTGGCTGTTTGATCAAAAGAAATTCCACCGAGAATCGGTGCCCCCGTCACTGATCGCACGTCGAGTTCCCCCCGCACCCGGCTGTCCAGAGTTGACCTAAGAACGGCGATCGCCAGTCCGATTCCGAGTCCAAACAATGAACCGAGTAGTAGGTTGATCTGCGTATTAGGTGCGGAAGGTGCGGATGGCACAGTCGCTGGAGTGATTATCGAGAGGCTCACGGGGGAGTCCCCTCCCGATTTGGGCCTTTCGAGTTGGTCTACGGCCTTTATCATACTGTTGGCCACAGCCTGTGCTATTGCCGCGGCTTGCACAGGGGAGGAATCACTAACGGAGATGTTGATCAATACGGTATTGAGATCAGTACTTGCCCGGACCTTTGAGGCCAATGCGCCTGCTGTGGTGTCCAAGCCCAATGACTCGACAACCGGTTCAAGTACCACTGGCGTGGTTACCGTCTTGACATAGGACTGAACGCGGGCCTGACTGAAAGTGTTGCCCTGTTGCATTTCCTGAACGGAACCAGAATTTTGGATCGCGACAAACAATTGTGTTTCAGATGTGTAAGTGGGTCTTGAGATTATGGAGGCGGCTCCAGCAAGAAGTAGACCGGCCATAGTTGATGCAACGATAACTATCCAGCCGCGTCGCACTATGTGCCCGTAGTCTTGTAGGTTCAAACCGGGGTCCCCCTGAGTCGGTTGGCACGGCACGCCAGTCGGCACGCCTTCAGAACGGCAATGTATGTGCGCGGTCAGACTGATTATACCTGCCTCGCTGTAGCGATTTTCAGGGAGCGTCGGGACACACTGGAATGCGTGTCTGACATGAGCAGCAGGGGCCGTCGTTGTACTCGTAGCCACGCTCTCAAGCTGCTCCGGGAGACTTGTGCTCGTCGGGAGCGGCGGGCCACCAGGACGCGAGTCTGGTCTGAAAGCGCTGTGCTTGTGTCGGCGCACGTCATGTCTCCGGGTATAACTTTGGCCGCTTCGACAACAATAGCCAACTTGCACTGACGTCTCTTTCCCAGTACCGGCGCGGTTGCGTGCTGGGAACTGTGTGAACGCCGTTGTGGCACACTGTTGCAGTGGATGACAACACTGAATTTGATGTTTTGTTTTTGGCTTTGGCACAAAACTGTGCTGCTACTATTCCGGGGTTTGTGCGAGGCTTAGAAGCGCTCCGGGGCTCAGGGATGCGCGTCATGGCACTGGTGGGAGAGAACGGCTCTCATGACGGAACCAGGCAACTGCTTGAAAAGGCGGAAAGTCTGACGGGACTTGTAACGGTTGTGGACACATCGGCAATGTCAAAAGTAGTTGGACGACTCCACCGTATGGCTTTCGGCCGCCAAATGCTGGCCGATTACGCTAGAGGGATGCCAGTGTCTACTCGTTCTATCTGCGTTCTAGACATCGACGAGCCTTTTTTAGAGCATCTCGATCAGGAATCGTTTACGGAAGCGCTGCGCCGACTTGATGGTGGTCAGTTTTTTGCTGTTGCTGCCACCTCGCGTCCAACTTATTACGACCTACTTGCCTTTGAGGACGATAATCGCTCATTCTGGAATCTTGAACTTCAGATAACGAGCTTTCAAAGAAATCCATTGAAGTACTACCTGTTTTTTCGTAATGTGATTTACCGCGAACAGCGCGCTCTTACCGCTAACTTCGATATCTTGTGTTTGTCTGCCTTCAATGGGCTATGTTTGTATCTACCCGAATACTATGCCCTGGGATCCTACTTACAACCAGGAAGTAGCGCCAACATTTGTGAGCACGTGATATTTAACAGGTCAGTCGCCAAAGCGTCAGGAAAGCATATGGTGATTGACGGGGCGCTTGTGGTCCCAATGCCAAAAGAACACGGTAAGCGGTCGCTCCCAGGCTTTTTATGGCAACGAACAAGCAAGGTCGCGAGAGCTGTGCTGTCCAGATTCGGTCCGAAGGATCGCTGACGAACCGCAAACGGGC
The DNA here is from genome assembly GCF_902506025.1 of Arthrobacter sp. 8AJ. Lineage (NCBI taxonomy): Bacteria > Bacillati > Actinomycetota > Actinomycetes > Micrococcales > Micrococcaceae > Arthrobacter > Arthrobacter sp. 8AJ. The sequence continues at coordinate 1,062,949 of NZ_LR733289.1, forward strand.
ACGCAGCGACTTAGCTTTTTAGTTGTATCCGGTTGGATTTGACTTCTGCCACCGCCAATGGTCCTCGCACATTTGCGCGAGGTTCCTCTTAGCCGCCCATCCAAGACCTAGCTGAGCGGCGGATACATCGGAGTAACTGATGGCAGCGTCACCAGGACGGCGAGGCCCGTAATCGAATGCGATACGCTTACCCGCCGCCGCGCTGAAGGCGTCTATCACCTCCAAGACGGATGATCCAAATCCTGTCCCTAGGTTCCAGCGAAACATCCCTGTGCGGTCCTGCATGTGTTGAAGGGCAGCGAGGTGACCGTCCGCTAGGTCCATTACGTGAATGTAGTCCCGGACGCCTGTGCCATCTGGGGTTGGATAATCGCTGCCGTGAATTAAGACCTTCTCATGCCGGCCCACGGCCACTTGGGCAACGAATGGAACAAGATTGTTGGGGACGCCTTGCGGATCCTCCCCAATCCGACCGGACGAGTGAGCGCCCGCGGGATTGAAATAGCGCAATGCAGTGATGGCCCATTGAGGATCAGAATGGCACAAATCCGAAAGGATAACTTCTATCTGTTCTTTTGTCCGACCGTATGGATTTGTCGCATCTAATGGTGTTTGTTCGGACAAAGGTACTCGTTCAGAGGCGCCATACACGGTGGCGGAGGAGCTGAATACCAATTGCCGAATTCCAGCTCTTTCCATACTCCCAAGAAGGTTGAGCGTTCCTGCGACGTTATTCCTGTAGTACTTGAGCGGATTTGCGACGGATTCGCCGACAGCCTTCAGGCCTGCAAAATGGATGACTGCATCTATTCCACCCTCTGCGCAGACGGAGTCGATCGCGGTCTCATCGAGTAAGTCGCCGCGGTAGAATGGGATCTTTTTCCCACTCAGCTCCCCCACTCGCCGCAACGACTCCACGCTGGAATTTGTAAGGTTGTCAAACACCATCACTTCGTGACCCGCCTCCAGAAGAGTAAGGGTGGTGTGCGATCCTATGTAGCCGGCGCCCCCGGTGACTAAAACCTTCATCCTCTTACCTTATGTCGAGCTCAACCGCTAAGAGTAAAAGGTCTCGGTCAACAGCTACAGGATCAAGGGGCACGCACCGCGCCCCTTGAGTCAGGACGTGCGATCTAGTCGCGCTAGTCCTAGTGATGCTACGTGTTATGGGGGGGGGGCTGTCTCGTTGAATTGAGGTGGAAATGCGTGATTAGCTCTGCGCACAGCCAGGGGCTTACTCTGACCCCTGCGACTGTTGTCGGCTGACAGCGGTCGGAGGAGAGGGGGAGGGGGCATGCCCCACTCAGATCCTTTCGGCGGGATGTGAAGGCATTTCGATGCTTACAATGTAGGCCAATGATCAAACGAGTGCTTTGCCGGAGGTGCGAAAAGTAATGTCGGATTGGCTCGAAGTCGGCGCGAACAACTTCGTACTTATCACTGAAGAGTCCCGACTGAATACGGGCCTGATCCTGGGGTCCGCGCGAGCGATGGTGATTGATACGGGCTGTGGTCCGCGCCAGGGACGCGAGATCCTGAGTGCAGTTAAGGATAAAACCGACCTGCCCCTGGTTGTCGTTAACACCCACGCGCACTACGACCATTTCTTTGGTAACGCCGTTTTCGCGGAAGCTGGGGTGACTGAATTTTGGGCCCACAAGAACTGCGCCAAGGATATCGACGAGCGCGGCGACCTGCAGCGCCGGTATGTGGGAACCATTGAACCTGAGATGTCCGCCGGAGTCGGGGCCGAGGTTGAACTCTTAGTGCCTAACGCCATCGTCAAGGACCAGCCTGTTCTGGTCGATTTGGGTGGCCTGGCGGCAACTCTGTTCTACCTTGGCCGCGGGCACACGGACGGTGACTTGTTGATTGGCACGCCAACTACTCTCTATGTTGGAGACCTCGTGGAACAGGGCGCCCACCCCTCCTTCGAGGACTCGTACCCTGAGGAGTGGGCCGGCGTTCTCCGGCATATTTCCGCGCTGCGCCACCGTTACGAATTCCTGATACCAGGACACGGTAAGCCGTGCAGCGACCAATTCGTGAGAACGATGGCCGACACCATGACGACCGCTGTGCGTCAGGCCCGACAGTCCATCCGCGAGACCCCCAACGACGCCACCAAAGCTATTCCTGTGCTGCCTTACGGCCCTGAACAATCGCGCTGGTTGATCAAGCGACTCCGAGAGACCAAGCTGAATTCCGAGGAAGCTCCATAATGCTGGTGTCCTTGTACCATCTTTAGGAATGGATTTCGTCTGTTCCATGCGCGGAGTAGGGGCGTGCTAGCCGAGCCCACGCTGAGAATTGGGGGTTTAGAGAGGACTGCTCTCCGGGTCTTCTTCACGGCCTCGGCTGTTGCAGTTCTACTATGTTAGCAATGCTGCCACTCCTGTAACTCCAGATTGACTCAACTTGTCAATAGCTTTGTCACGTGCTTAGGTCATGTGTAATAAGGAAGCTTATGACCGATGGAGACTACCATGGCTTTGTCTGACTACGCCCTCGCGCTAAGTGTTCTAGCGGGCACGCTGTTGGTGCCTTTCAGTGTTTTGTACCAAATCCTTCGGCTCAAACGCCGCGCACTCCGGATCCCCGTCCGCGCCGGTTCCCGAGGCAAGCAGCAATAACTATGCCGTATGTCGACATCAACCCTCACAAAGACCGCCCCAAATGGGTGGCGTACACCGTCCTTGCCGTCCTGCTGTTGCTAACTGGAGTCGTGGTTTCAGTCGCCCTCATTCCCCGCTAACCATCGGTTAGCGGGGAGGTCGTCCTGCCGCACCCCTAGACTTACTGATAGAACCAGTGCCGCAGAACCGTTTGCCGAAAACGTCCGGAGGGACAGACATGCCACATCCGGCGGATCAGAATGCAGGTGCCCAAGCAGATGATGCAGGGCAGCCCCAACTTCGCCGACGCCGCGACTTTCGTCGTGCGGACGGCTCAGTCGGGGATGCCAGGACAGGAACCATGCCAGCCTTTGCTCCCGATATGTCTAGTTCTAACGACGCCGACAAGCTGGCGACGCGCCGCTCCTCTTGGGGGGACGCGGCTGCCGCAGCCGACGCTATTAAGCCTTCCCGTTCACCCTCGCGGGACCACCAGTCTGTCAGTCCACCAGAGGCCGCGCCTACCTGGGCACCCGTCCCGTCCGGGTCCGCCGCGGCTCCGGGCGACCGCCCTGGTGGGTCTGCTCCAGAAGCATCGCCGCCGTCCGACCCACCTGCCTTCCGCCGCAGTCGGCCAACTGTGGCCGACGAGATCGCTGACGGCCCGATGCCGGACTTCATTAGCTTGCCGGGCCTGTTCGTCAAGCAGCAGAGGCCGCGCCCCAAGGGTGGTTTACGTGGCGCCCTTTACAAGCTGACCGGTGGGGCCTGGAACTTGGGGCCTGGACCTAAACAGCGTCAGGAGGATGAGTTGGCCCGTCGAATCTCGCGCCAGCTCCAAGGCAGCTACAACACTGCGGTCCTCAGCCTCAAGGGAGGAATCGGCAAGACCTCCACAACTGTTGGCGTGGGCTTAACCCTTGCCGCATACCGGGGAGATGCTCCTTGCGCTATTGATGCCAATCCTGACTCGGGGGACCTGGTAGAGCGTGCTTTGGGCGAAGGCATCTATCAGCAGGCCAGTCCGCGGACCATTACAGACCTGCTGGAGAATATCGAATCTATCGACTCCCTTACAGCACTGGCTCGGTACATGCATCATGCCGGCCGTTTGCACCTGATAGCGGGGGAACAGGATCCGGAGGTCTCGGACTCCTTGACGGCCGAGGAATACCTCCGGATCCGAAAACTGATCTCCAGTTACTACTCCGTCGCGCTGACAGACTGCGGCACAGGCGTGACCCACAACGCGATGAGCGGGATCTTGCAGTCGGCGGACAACCTGGTGATTGCCGCTGGCTACGCGGTGTCGGGTGCCAAGCGGGCGCGCAGTACCCTGCAGTGGCTTGCGAGCCACGGGTACGAGGACCTGGCCCGTAATGCGATTGTGGTGATCACAGACAAGGACGAAGTTTCCTCTCGGGTAGACAAGGACGCCATCGAAGAGCATTTGGCAGGTATCTGCAGGGAATTGATCGCGGTCCCACACGACAGGGGGGTTGCCGACGGCGACTTGGTTACCCTCGACGTGCTGAAACCCGAGACTCGACGGGCGTACAGGGAAATCGCCGCCGCAATCGTTGACGGGTACCGGTAAGCCTAAGGCTTTTAGCGGGGGCATGACCCAATTGAACCGTCTATACTCCCTCATGCAAGGGCAAACTCTAGGCCCTAATTTTCGATGCTATGTAAACTCCGTGATTCATAAGCGGTTAGTATCGCGTCGAGTCAGGGGGCGCTCTCTCCGGGCTGGGCATGGACCTGAATAGATCGGGGATATTGCCGAGATACTCGGTCAGCGGGCGCCCTATCAGCATCGGGCGTGGCACCTATAGTAGCCGCGGCGCCTTGACAGAGAACTCAGGTCAGCAGTCAGCGCCATGGTCATGGTGCTGATCTGCACAAGCTCCCATGAGATCGGTCTTCTGTCCGGCGTGCGGCATAAGCCCACGGGCTGGCAGCGACCATCGTGGATGGCCCCGGAATCGGTGCGCGGTCTTCTTTCCGGGGTGACCGGGGAAGAGGGAGCAGGCTTTCTCGCCGGCACTCTGATAGCCAGCGAGCACCCACCAAGCTTGTACGCAGGTTCGATGATGATGCAGCTTCCCTAACCTCGGGTCCGGTCACTCCGGAGTGCAGCATTTATGCCGGATTTATCTACCGCTAGTCCGCAGCCGTGCTCACCTTTGAACGAAGGTCTGCTTATGCTCGAGTGAACCTGGCCTGGTTTGCCGCGCATTTCGTTCCCGATATGAGCCTCGATTCTTGTTGCGTCTATGCCACACATCCGCGTATCCGGCGATCACGGTCCCTGTGTGCCGCTAATAGTCGCGGTCCTTTATTAGTAGCGCCGTTCCAACAGGTAGAATTGCGCTCAAGTCAAAATTAATGGGGGAAGCATGGCGCAACCGACGCTGTTACAAAGTCCTGCCCAGCGGTCGGTGACGCCCAACCGCAAGCGCCAGGACGTTCAAGGTCTACGCGCTCTAGCCGTAATCTCGGTAATCCTAGATCACCTATTGCATTGGCCTTCGGGCGGCTTTATCGGAGTCGACGTGTTCTTTGTGATCTCAGGCTTTTTGATAACAGGCTTACTGCTGCGCGAGCACGAAAAGAGCGGGGATATTTCCTTTAGCGCCTTCTATCGTCGTCGCATCCGGAGGATCGTTCCAGGTGCGACTGTCGTTCTCGCCGCCACCGTCGGCGTGAGCTTCCTGCTCCTAAACGCGGGCCGTGGGCAGCAGGTCGCGATTGACTCCGTTTGGGCGTTTTTCTTTTCGGCCAACTGGCACTTCGCTGCTGTTGGTACTGACTACTTCCAGGCCTCGGGCGTAGTGTCTCCGGTGCAGCATTTCTGGTCACTAGCCGTAGAAGAGCAGTTCTATTTCGTGTGGCCATGGCTGATGCTGCTGATCTTCCGGGTAGCTACTCGTTCCAGCCAGTGGAACCGCGAGGGCGTTCACCGTGCTATCGGCTTTGTGATGCTTGCCCTCGTTGTTTCGTCCTTTATCTGGGCCTTGTCACAATCGGTGTTGAGCCCCACTGTTGCTTACTTCTCCACTTTCACCCGGGCTTGGGAGCTCGGCGTTGGCGCTCTAGTCGCGGTCTTTGCGACAACTTTCAGACGGATTCCGGTGGCCGTGCGACCGCTACTTGCATGGGCCGGCGTGGCTGGCATCATCTGGGCGGCCTTCAGTATTGACTCAAATATGCCCTTCCCCGCGCCTTGGGCCGCTGTCCCTGTCCTGTCAACAGTGCTTGTCCTCGTCGCAGGCACCGGAGGGGACCAACGCTATATGTGGCCTCTCACTAACCGGGTATCCGGGTATGTCGGAGACATTTCGTACTCCTTGTATCTTTGGCACTTTCCCGTCATTATCCTGGCTCAGGCCGTTATACCTCACGAGACGCCCCTTTACTTTGTGGCGGCAGTCGTCTCTATGGTCGTACTATCTGTGGCGACTTTTCATCTCGTGGAACAACCTGTTCGTTACTCGGGGTGGTTGCTGCCAGAAGCTCAGCGGCGTCCACGTAAGAGGGGAGCCTTGAATGGCCGTTCCTTCCAATATGCGGGGTTGGTTCTGCTTGCATTGGTGACTGCCGTTGTATGCGGTATAGCTATGCTCAAAAGCCTGCCGTCTGAACCGGCGGCCAGTGACATCGTGGCTAAGCCGTTGGCCGCTGCCGGGAGTGGAGAGCCTTCACCCGTTGCGGCCTCGCCGCGAAATGCTGTTCAGTCGGAAATTTCTTCTGCTTTAGCAGCACAAACCTTTCCTGACTTCAAACCGCCGGTTGACTCCCTGGGCATCGAGAAGTGGTCGAAGCGACCGGAGACTGCCTGCATGAATGTTTCCGACAGCAATCTGGCATCTTGTGCCACCGGTGCTGCTGGAGCGTCGAAGACTGTTGCGGTTCTCGGAGACTCTTTTGCTGTGGCTTGGCTTCCCGGCATCCGGGCCGCCCTCGAACCACTCGGATACAAAGTTCAAGCTCTCACGATGGGCCAATGCCCCGCCGCCGCGGTGAAGGTGACCAAGGCTGGCGGGGCAGCCTTCCCGGAATGCCCAGCACACCTGGACTGGGCTACGGAGCGGGTAACCGCTACTAAACCGGACCTGACAATTTTAGCGTCGGCGCAAGACAGTACTTTCAGTAGACTTGCCTCGGGTAACAAGGGCACAACGGCTGCAAACGAGGTAGCGGCGGGGCTTGCAAAGACGATCGAGAACATTCGTAGTAGCACGCCCAGGATCTTGGTTCTGAGTTCCCCTCCCGAAGGGCGTGACCTGCAGGAGTGCGTCACAAGGCTCGGAACACCCGCGGATTGCGTGACAAAGGTTTCGACAAATTGGCAGGCATTGAGCGCGGCTGAGGCCCGCGTCGCCAGTGGACCCAATGTGACGTATGTCGACACATCCTCTTGGTTCTGTCTAAATGGGTCGTGCCCAGGGTTTGTGGGGACAACCCCGGTGCGGGTAGACAGCGGTCACTTGACAGTTGAGTACTCGGTGAAGCTTGCGCCTTTGTTAGCGGCAGCAGTGCAGGGGAAATGAAGCAATGTCTCTCATTACCCGGCTCGTAGCTTTGCGCCGCCATCCTGTCCTAGGGCGCGCCGCTAAAGAAGCTTTGGCTCTCTATGGCGTTGAGTTCCCCGCGGAGGTCGAAGTAGGCCACGGCTTGAAGGTACTGCATCGCGGATTTGGATCGGTCATCCATCCCTCAACAATAATCGGCAACAACGTGACCATATTCCACGGAGTGACGATCGGCCGGGGTGATCCGTGGGTCCCCGGGCATCAATCTTCCGCAGGAGGCGTGGTAATCGAAGATGACGTTGTGCTGTGCGCTGGAGCGAAAGTTATTTGTAACAGGGGCATAATCACAGTCGGGCGCGGAACGATAGTCGGCGCGAACGCGGTATTGACTGAATCCACGGGGATCAATGAGGTATGGGCGGGCGTGCCCGCACGGCGTATCAAAACGAGGCTCTAAATGCCGTCACTGTGAGCCGGTGTGAAACCGTCCTTATGCACATGCTGGAGCTCATAGGGAGCGCCATTCAGCCACGCGGTGTTGCCCTTCAGGGACGAGATAGCCACCCTGCCACCACTAGGTGGCCCGGCGCAGGCTACGAGGCGTGCGACGAACAGGTCTTCGCCGACCGCTGATAGTACTCAAGTAGCGAGGACTGGCGTTAGCTGAGAGTTGGTCTGCAGTCCACAGGGCACCTTATTCGGTGTAGTGGCTCTCGTATATGCTGGTAAGTCCCTTTTCCCGGCGCCAGTGAAGGTGGCGACGGGGGTCGACCCCAGTCGTCGGTAGAAATCCACAAAGCCGATTAAGGGGTCTGCCACCGCGATATCGTAAAGCCAAGACACATAGTTGAATCAAGGTTCGGCAGGCGGTATTGGTGAAATCGCCCCGTCATATAGGACCGAGTTGTTCGCGCAGTCTTGTTGTTCGCAACGAAGTCTGCATCGGGGTTCCCGCACGCGGCTGATGCAATGTTAGTGCGTACGATATGTCCACGGCCACCGGTTTTACCTCTAGGCTGGTACGCGTGCCGCGTCTCTGCGATCAACCGGGATGTGAAGGTTCGGGACATGAGCGTTTGCCCCCTGAACGATGGAGTCTACGAGGAAACAACATGTCAACTGGCGTCACGAGCGAAGACCGGGATGGCCACCGTCCAGTTGACCGCAGTGTCCCTGCTAGTGGATCCTATTTGCCATTTATGCAGCGCTCCCTCCGCGAAGTTGAATGATAGACATGGTCGCGTGCTGGTAATCGGCACGAACATGACGGCTAATCACGCCAAGATGTAGAAGCTTCTGGACTCGATGCCTCTACTGAACGCGAAGTCAGGTAGTAAGTTCCATAGATGTGAGTAGTCATTACTGGTGAAGCAGAAGCGCCGTTCGAATAGCCTTCCTCCATGTTACGAAAGGTTCTTCGAGTCCTCGGGCATCGTCCAAGATGTGGGTTCTGCAGAATGTCCCTTCGGCGGACACCGCCTCCGGTATTCTGTTCGCGTGCTTGCCTGGAAAGCTGGAATTATAGACAGACCCATTTTCCAGAGGGGCTAGAGGTCCCAAGTTATCGTGAGCTCTTCAAAATGGCGGCCACCTCGCGACGATAAGGATGGACGGATCAGCGGAGGCGACGCCCAACACCTATGGGCCGACCAGGATGCACCAGCTGCTGACCGGTGGCCTGCTTCGAGCCTTCCCCTTAAACGGTGGTAGTTATCGAGGTGTAGCAATGGCTTTCACATGCGGGCTTGGGCGGCGGTACCCAGCCTTCTTGGAGGGTGCGGTTCGAGCGTTTTGCTTTGCCGTTTCTGCCAGGGATGTCGGTGCTTGATCCTGATGAGCTTAAGCGCCCAGGTCACCCAGTGCCTCCAGGAAGTCGCCGTAGGATCTGTAGGCGAACGCGTTGTCCGTCCTGACTTCGCAGAGGCGTGAGCCGTTGCCCGCGATGGCGGTTGCAGCTCGGGTGAAGAACCCCAAAGCAGGTCGGATTTTTTTATCGGGCAGCACCTCGCGCAGGCAGGGATTGCAGCCATCGACAGTCACGTGAAGGTAGTCGAAACCAACTTTCTACGGTGACTTGCAGCGGCGGCCGCGGCTAAGCACCGAGTCGGCCCGCCCCCCTGCATCCTATCTCCGGGCGCGGTTCTTAACATGGATGGGGATCATGTCGCTGGAGGCGTCGAGTTGGTGTCGGGGGTCAGTTGCTCGTTAATCCGGGATCCGGTCTCCGAACCCATGAAAGGAGCAGCACCCTCACCGCGTGGCCGGCGCCGGCACGTCACCTAGACTAAGCGGGCCAGGACGCAAAGCATCTCTGCGGGCACCCCCAGGCTCGTCGCGATCCAGCCGAGCCGGTCGGCACGGTAACCCACGACACACTGCACGCGTCAAGGGGAGGCTTGTGACACCGTGAAAATAGGAACTCTGGGCGCGGAAGTCATAAATGTACCCCTGTGCTAACACTAGGCTGACGGGATTGGGGACGAAGATCGCCGGGATTTTTGGGACCGGCCCGACGCCGGCGGCCAAGGTCTGCAAATGGACACCGCCACACGGCTAGCGATCGAGAACGCGGCGCAGGACCGCCTGATGCGTTATTACCGGGAGCGCAGCTGGATGGTTACTGATACCCGGCTGAACCGTCCATACGATGCCGTGGCCGTCAGGGGAACCGAGGAGATCTACCTCGAAGCGAAGGGCACCCAAAGTGCAGGGCGTTCAGTCATCCTGACCCGCAATGAGGTGGACCATGCCCGCCGGCACCCCGGGCAGTGCCGGATCGGCGTGTGGTCCGGCATGCGCCTGATAGACGGCGTGGTGGATTCAGAGGCAGGAACATTCAGGGTTATTGACCTTGAACCCGACGACCGCGATCTCCGTCCCCGCGACTACGACTGGACGATTCCTGCTGCACCGCAGTAATGCCACGACGTGGGCGGGTCCCCGGCCTCAGCCGGGGACCCGCCGTCGAACTTTCCCGGTGCGGCCTCCCTACGTGCTGGGCGTGGCAGCCTTCTTCTGCAGCGCTTCCGCCATCTTCTGCACCTTGGCACCGTAGCCGCCGTTCAGCGCCGTGTCCTTGATCTTGTTCGCCTGCGCGTCCAGGTCTGCCGGGGCGGCGTTCTTGAGTGTGGTCAGGTCAGCCTGAAGATTCGCGGGGAGCTTGGCGAACACCTTCGGGTGGCTGATGAGCTGGTCGGCCACCTGCTGCAGCCCGGCGCCAGGGTTGCCTGAGCTGAACGCGGTCCGCAGCTCCTCGCGCAGGCCGGCCACGCCGGTGGCAGTCTTCTCGAGCGCCTCGGCACGCTTCTGGATCTCGGCGCCGTACCCGCCGGAGAGGGCGGTGGTCTTGATCTTGTAGGCGTCCTTCACCCGGTCCGCCGGGGCGGCATCCTTCAGCGTGGTCACGTCCGCCTGCAGGGCCGCGGGCAGCTTGGCGAACAGCTGCGGGTGGTTGGCCAGGGCTGCGGCTGCCTTCGCCGCACGGTCCCCGGCAGCCTGCGGGCTGTCCGCGTTCAGGCTCAGGAAGGCCTGCAGTCCGCCGGCGCCCTTTGCCGCCTTTGCCCCGCCGGTGGCAGCAGAGGACGTGGATGCGGCCGAAACCGGCGCCGTTGTGCTCGGTGATGCGGACGCGGCACCCACGCCCGCCGCGGCCATGGCGCCGGCGGCCAGGAGAGCTGCCGCTCCGACTCCGATGCGGGTCTTCATTGACGGGATTGATGGCTTCACCACGGTGTGTCCTTCCACAATTTGCGCGTGCGCCCAGGCCCGACTGCATGGACCGGCACGCGTTCACTGTAAAAGCGCAGGCTGGGGAAAAGCTGAATGCAGGCTCTGACTTTCACCCGGTCCTTACCCGCCCGTCTGGAGTGCCGATTATGCTCGAACCATGGCAATGCACGATTCCCCCGCGAAGCCCGCTGTTCCCGGGAACCAAGGGCTGTGGCGGCGGCGAATGTGGATGTGGATTGTTGCTGCCGGATTGGACGTGTACATCCTCGGCTTCGTCATCGGACTCCAGCCATCGGGCCCCCTCTGCGGCAGCCCGCTGCTGCGGGAGAGCCACGCGGCGGAACTGATCGGCCTGCAGAAGGCCGGCATCGGGGCGGCGGCCGTCTGCTACAAGAACATCGATGCCGATTCCGTCCCTGTCTGGACCCTTATGGCCCTGGGAGTCTTCATGGTTATCGCGGGAGTCGCCGTCCGGATCATCATCATCCGGCGTTCCGCACGCGTTTAGTCAGCCCTTCCTTCCACCGCCAGGACCGCCCGCTTCCGTGGAGGTCACGGTGAAGGAAGCGTCCAGGTAGACGGTGGCGCGCGTGCCGTCCGCCGTGATGATGTGCGCATCGTACACGGCGCCTTCGGCGTCGTTCTCCACCCGCTGGATGGTGGCGCCGGGGTTGGCGACCAGCGCGGCGTCGGTAACCTTCGTTGCCGTGTCACCGGTCAGCAGCGTTTCCGTGATGCCGTTGGCCTGGTGGCCGCCCTTCGACTCGTCGCGCGGCTGCGCCTGTGCCGTGGACTGGGTTGAGCCCGACTGGCTGGAGTCGGTGCTGGCGGCATTCGCCGGCAAGGCCGTGGTTGCCAGGGCGCCGCCGCCGATCGCTGCCGCGAGGGCCAGGGCCGGCCAGCGTTGACTTCATGCTGTTTTCATGGGGGCTCCTTAGATGTTGGCCCTCCCGCTGGAGGGAATACACCAAGCCTCGGGGCCCTGCCTGTCACCGGTTTAGGGCGGCCATGTGCAGGCGCTGTGCATGCTGCCGCCCGTCCCAGCGCGCTAATAGTGCGGAGTGCCGGACGTGGAACCCCGGCGTAAAAAATTCGTCAAGGTTTCGGCCGTGACGGCCGGATCCCGGCTGATCGGGTGTGCCCGGGAGTACCGTGGATGCAGTGCCGCTGCCTCATAACCCCCCAAGTTGAGGCGGCGGCACGTTGTACTTTCCGCCGGACCGGTCAGTCGCCGGTCTCTTCCGTGGAGCTCGCATCAACCGCCAAGGGAAACGCAGCGCGAGGGTTCATGGCCTTCAGCTTAGGGAAGAGCTCATGACCGGCGTTGCGTTTGCGTCGCTCAGGGATCGATCGGGATGAACAGGTGCCGGTGAGAGTCCCCGGCTGAGGGCCTTCTTGAACGGTGATGCGAAGCGCCGCTCGATCAGTCTGTGGATTAGCCACGCCAGCGTGACGGCGAAGGCCGCGGCGAGGGCAACGGAAGGCCAAGGGCCGAGGGCGTGATGCACGGTCCTGATGATCCACCAGCCCCACATCTCGTGGACCAGGTACAAGGGGTACGTCAACGCTCCGGCCACGCTCATCCATTTCCAACCGCGGTGGCGCAGCGGGGTGGTGGTGATCAGAGCCACAATAGCGACGAAGGCCAGGATCGCCAGCCACATCACCCCAAGCGAAAGGTCCTGGCCTGTGCTGTGAGACATGGCGGGGAGGAAACCCACCGATGTCTGGTGGCAGGAGAGCAGGACGTTGACGGCGACGGCCAGCCAACGAACCAGGTTATGTCCATAAGCATGGATCAGGTAGATACCCATGCCAACGGCAAAAAGCGGTGAATAAACGGGGATGAGGAGTGCCTGAACCATTTCGGCGTCCGCTTGTATGGAGAGCATCCCAAGGAGTGGCCAGAGAAAAATGAATGCGAGTAGTTTCCGCTCCGTCATTCCGCGCCAGAGAAAGAGAGCAATGGTCACGTAGAACAGCAACTCGACCCAGAGGGTCCAATAAACCCCGTCCAAGGACGGGACATTGACGGCCTGCTGCAGCATGGTGAGGTTGAGTGCGGCATCAGCCCACGACACCGTATTAAGGTTCCCGGGGCTGATGACGAGAAGCAGAACTGCCGCCAGGATTACGGCAGTCCAATAGGCCGGGAAGAGCCTGGAGATGCGGGAAGCGGCAAATTGGCCTACAGACCGCCCGTAAGCAGACATGAGGATCACGAATCCACTGATGATGAAGAAAAGCTGGACCCCCAGCGCCCCGTAAGCAGTGATTCCAGACAGGCGCGGAAACACCTCCTTGGCAGGAACACCCCAGAATTCCGAGCCGGCGAAAGCTGTGTAGTGGTAGAGCACCACCCCCATGGCCGCCGTGAGACGCAGGCAGTCGAGGAGGAGAAGCCTCGGCCGGGCTGTGTTCAGCACGGCCGACGTGGACTGCGGGAGTCGCGGCATGGGTCTACTTTCGCGGAAAATTGTGATACTGGAGCCTAGTGATGCTATCAAGCCCATTTCGGTTGTAAGAACAAGCAAAAGTCTTAAAGCCGCGAACGGCGGATTCAGGATTCATATCACCGCCGTGCCTGCTGCCGTTCTCCCCGCGTGCATGAATAATACGGAGTGCTGGGAACAGCGGATCTGCAACGGCGAGCGCAAGCCTGCCACGACTGCGGGCGAAGGAAGCAGACATGACCAGGTCACACCGGAGCGCAGGGCATGAGCCCGAGGCGAGCGTTGAGCTAAACCCCCTTTTCAGCCGGCCGGGGGAGTCCACCATCTTCCCCCGCTTCACCATTCCGGACGGGGAGTCCCTGCCGGGCACCGCGTACCAGGTGGTCCACGACGAGGTGATGCTGGACGGCAACTCCCGCCTGAACCTGGCCACGTTCGTGGGCACCTGGATGGAGCGGGAAGCCTCCCAGCTCTATGCCGAAACGTTCGACAAAAACATGATCGACAAGGACGAATACCCGCAGACCGCACTGATCGAGACCCGCTGCTGGCGCATGCTCGCGGACCTGTGGAACGCCCCGGACCCGGCCGCCGCCGTCGGCACCTCAACGGTGGGGTCCTCCGAGGCGTGCATGCTCGGTGGCCTGGCGCTCAAACGCCGGTGGCAACACCGCCGTCGTGCCGCCAAGCAGCCCACCGACTCACCCAACATTGTCCTCAGCTCCGCCGTGCAGGTGTGCTGGGAGAAGTTCTGCAACTACTTCGAGGTGGAAGCCCGCTACGTGCCCGTGTCCGCCGACCACCCCACGCTGGACGGCCACGACCTGGAACGGTACGTCGACGAAAACACCATCGGCGTGGTGGCCATCATGGGCGTCACCTACACCGGCGCCTACGAACCCGTGGAACGGATCTCCGCGGCGCTGGACGCCATCCAGGCGGGCACCGGCCTGGACATCCCCATCCATGTGGACGGCGCGTCCGGGGCCATGGTGGCGCCGTTCCTGCAGTCGGAACTGGTGTGGGACTTCCGGCTCCCCAGGGTTGCCTCCATCAACACCTCCGGCCACAAATACGGGCTGGTGTACCCCGGCCTGGGCTGGATCGTGTGGCGGGACGCTGACGCACTGCCCGGGGACCTGGTGTTCCACGTCAGCTACCTGGGCGGGGACATGCCCACCTTCGCCCTGAACTTTTCCCGGCCCGGCGCGCAGGTGCTGCTGCAGTACTACCTGTTCCTCCGGCTGGGCTTTGCCGGCTACCGGTCCGTGCAGGCCAGCTGCCGCGACGTGGCCCGGTACCTGTCCCACGAGATCGGCGCCATGGACGCCTTCACCCTCTGGAGCGACGGGTCCGACATCCCCGTCTTCGCCTGGCAGCTCACCGACGGCCACACCAAGAACTGGAACCTGCACCACCTCTCCGAGCGCCTGCGCATGAACGGCTGGCTGGTCCCGGCCTACCCGCTGCCCGACGGGCTCGATGGCATCACGGTACAGCGGATCGTGGTCCGGAACGGCTTCACCCGGGACCTTGCAGGCAGCTTCCTGGCCGACCTCCATAAGGAAGTGGACTACCTGGACGCGCTGACGGGTCCCATGCCCACGGAGCAGCAGAAGGAAGCATTCCACCACTAGCTTGGTCCAAGGAGCGTCCATGTGCCGTTTGTTCGGGCTTCACGCCGGGTCCCGGCCCGTCCACGCCACCTTCTGGCTGCTGGACGCCCCGGACAGCCTGTCCGAGCAAAGCAGGAGGGAGCCCGACGGTGCGGGGATCGGCACGTTTGAGGCCGACGGCGGCGCGCGGGTCAGCAAACGGCCGCTCGCCGCATGGGAGGACCACGCCTTTGCCCGGGAGGCCCGGCAGCTGGTGAGCACCACCTTCCTGGCCCACGTCCGGTACGCCAGCACGGGCGCACACACCCTGGTGAACACGCACCCGTTCGAGCAGGACGGGCGGCTGTTCGCCCACAACGGCGCCTTCCACGGGCTGGACCGGCTCGACGCGCGGCTGGCTGGCCTGGGGGTGGCGGGGCTGGTGCAGGGCCAGACCGACAGCGAACGGCTCTTCGCCCTGATCACCGCTGAGACCCGGCGCGCCGGCGGGGACGTGACAGAAGGCATTGTGCGCGCTGGGGGCTGGATCGCCGTCGAGCTGCCCGTCCTGGCCCTGAACCTGATCGTCACCACGGCCACCGATCTCTGGGCGCTCCGCTACCCGGCAACCCACCCGCTGTTCATCCTGGAACGCGACCCGTCCGCGGAGCCGGCCCCGGCGGCCCCGCTGGACGCACGGAGCCACCGGATCCACTCGCGAAGCACCGAACTCTCCGGGGCCAGGTCCGTGCTCTTTGCCACCGAACCCATGGACCACAATCCCGGCTGGCGTCCCTTGGCGCCGGGGGAGCTGGTGCACGTTGGTCCGGACCTGGGGTTGACCTGCACCTTCCCGTTCCCGGACCAACCTGCCCACCCGCTCACGCTCGCCGACCTGGATCCGTCCGCGGCGGCGTCGCAAACGTCCTGACGGGGTGCGCCTGGGGCGGTCAGGACATGGTTGCGACGGCGAACAGACCGGCAACGCCCACGAGGTACAGGACCAGGACCACCAGTGAGTCCATGCCCATGCCCAGGTGCTTCTTTTTCGGGCGGAACAGCAGGCCCAGCAGATAGGTCAGGGTCAGCAGGATCGCCAGGGCGGTGAGGTAGATGTCCGTCGCCTGGGCCTGGGGCAGGACCGGTTTGCCGGTGATGAGGACCGCCACCAGGAACAGGACCGGGAGGAACGCGTTGCCGCCGAAGATGTCGCTGAAGGCCAGCTTGTAGTCGCCCTGCTTCACGGATGCCAGGCCGGTGGAGATCTCGGGCAGGGACGTGGCCAGGGCCAGGAAGGTGGCGCCGAACAGGACGCCGGATAGACCGATATGCCCGGCGATGGCATCGCCGCTGCGCTCAAGGACGACGCCGGCGCCCAGGGTTGCCAGCGCCGCCACAGTGAAGATCAGGGCTGACTTAGCCGTGCTGATGTGCCGGCTCTTGTCCGCGGACTTCTTCTTGGAGTGGCCCTTGGGCTGGTCCTGCCCGCCGGGGGCGTCGCCCTGCTGGTGCCAGGGCAGCCCCTTTTGGGAGCGTTGGACCAGGACCAGCCCCAGGATCCAGATCACGGCGATCAGCACCGCGGCAGGAGTCAGGCGGAAGGCCACCAGCGAGCCCGGCATCTGGCTGCCGGCGATCACCACGCCCAGGACAGCGATGACCGTAACGGCTTCGATGACCAGGGTCAGGGAGGCCGCCTTGTAGCTGAGCGGATCGGTGCCCCTGGTGCCAAACACGTCCAGGATCACCAGCACCACAGTCTGGATGGCGATACCACCCAAAATGTTCCCTACCGCCACTCCGATGTTGTTGGACAGGGCAGCGCTGACGGTGATGGCGATCTCCGGCAGGTTGGTGGCGATAGCCAGCAGGATCAGCCCGCCCAGCGCCGAACCAAGGCGGAGCCGGTCATCAAGGACATCCGTCTGTTTCGACAGCTGGATGCCGGCCACCCAGATCACCGCCGCGGCACCGGCGAAAATCACGAGCAGTACCGCCAGGGGCAGTGCTTCCATGTCTCGTCCTCCCTGCGTGGTTCCCATCAGCGTCCCAGCGAAGACGTACCCACCGGCCAGCCCGCATCCGTGGTTGTTTGCTGGGAATGCGCTGGGAATCCTGTTCCGACGGGTGGCAGGTAGTGGCATAGGGGCTCGTTGGGGGTAAGGGTTGTTGCGTACCTGCCCTGCGAAAGGACCCCCATGGACATCGTTGAAGTGATTTTGAATGACCACCACGAGCAACGCCGCCTGTTCGCCCTGCTCGATGAAATGCACAACTGCGAACAGCCGGACCTGGAAGCGGTGTGGAAGCGGATGCGCATCCTGCTGGAAGTCCATGCCAAGGCAGAAGAGGAGCTCTTCTACCCGGAACTGCTGGAACTGGGGAAGGGCGCAGGCGGAAAAGACTCCGCCGAGGACGAAACCACCGATGCCATTCACGACCACAACGAAATCCGGGACGCCATCGCTGACGTTTCCAAGCACCCGACGGGTACACCGGAGTGGTGGGCGGCGGTGGCGAAGGCCAATGAAGCCAACGGCGACCACATGGCAGAGGAGGAACGTGAAGGCCTGACCGATTTCCGGCAGCACGCGTCGCTGGAGCTGCGGCACCGCTTGGGCCTGGCCTTCAGCATTTTCGAGTCACAACATGCGGGCGGAATTGAATCGCAGGATGTAAGCCCCGAGGAATACGTCCGCGAGCACGAATAAAACCCTGGGTGGTGTTACCGCATGATTCTTGGTTCGACAGCTGTTTTGACGGTGGCCAGCAGCAGGACACCGGCGACGGCGGTGGCCCCCGACAGAAGGAACAGGACGATCGCCAGCGGCGGGGCTGCGTCGGCCTCGCCCAGGATGGTGATGCCGATGGCGACGGCGACGAGTGGATCGATGACGGTCAGACCGGCCACCACCAGCTCGGGCGTGCCCCGGGTGTGGGCGTTCTGGACCAGGAAGCTGCCGGCCAGCCCGGCAATGACCAGCCCCGCCAGGCAGGTCAGGGAGAGCCATTCGAAGTCGCCCTGGAACAGCCGGGCGATCACGGTCTTGGCCAGTGCCGCGACGAACCCGAACAGGATCCCGGCGCCGGCGGTGAAAACCACGGCGTGCGAGCTGTGCCGCCACAAGAGATAGGCCACGGCGACGCACACCAGGACGACGGCGAGGACGATCAGGATGGTCACCAGGTGCCGGTCGCTGATCTCCACGTCCTCCGCGGACAGCGCTGCCACGGCAACGAAGACCCCCACCCCGCCAACGCAGAGGGCGACGGCGGTGAGCGCCCGGCGCCCGGGGGACCTGCGGGTCATCCGGGCGGTGGCCAGCGTGGTCACCACCAGTGCCACGGCACCGATGGGCTGCACCACGATCAGGGGCGAGAACCGGAGGCTGGTCAGCTGGAGCAGGATCGCGGCGCCCAGCATCGCCGTCCCTGCCAGCCATGCTGGTTTCCGGACCAGCGCCTGGAGGCGTCCGCCGCCCATACTGCCTGCCGCGCGTCCGGATGCCGCCGGCTGGTTTTCCACGGCGCGGTGCTGGAACAGCGTCCCCAGGGCAAGCAGGACGGCGCCGGCGGCGGCGATGGGAATCCCGAGCCAGTGGTAGGACGTCAGCGCGGACACGGCCGCAGCCTGGATCATGGTCAGACCTTACCCCCTGCGGGACCGGAGGAAACCCGGACCTACCGCTGGGCGATCCTGAACAGTGCCCCTGTGGGGTCGGTCAGGGCAGCAATGCGCCCAAACGGGGTGTCCTCGGCGGGATGGACCACCTGGCCTCCCAGTGACGTGGCGATCTCAACGCCCGCGTCGGTGTTCTCAATCGCGAAGTAGGTCTGCCAGTTGGACGGCACTCCCTCCGGCAGGTAGCTGGAGGCGTCCATGATGCCGGCCCGGGAGTCCCGTCCGGACCCCAGCGTGGTGTAGCGGAAGTCCTCGGTGTCGCTCATGACGTCGGTATCCCAGCCAAAGACGTCCTGGTAGAACTTCACGGACGGGGCGTAGTTGCGGGTGTGGAGTTCATGCCAGTACGGGGTCCCGGGTTCGCCCGTGGACTGGAATCCGGTGTGGCCGCCGAACTGCCAGGCGCCAACTGCTGCTCCGCCCACGTCCGCGATCATCGCCATGTGTCCTTGTCCGGGAACCTCCATGGGCGGCATGAGCACCTGGCCGCCCGCGGCCAGCGCCGCCTCCGCAGTCGCGTGAATGTCCTCCACGCGCAGGTACGTTGTCCAGACGTCGGGATATCCGGAGTCGTCGTCGTTCTTCATCATCCCGGCCACCGGCGACCCATTGGCGAACGCCGTGATGTAGCCGCCGTATGTCTCCTGGTCGCCCTCTTCATAGGTCCACCCGAACAGCCGGGAGTAAAACTCGCGGGACCTTTCCGGGCGGGACGTCAGAGGGTCGATCCAGCAGGGATCACCGGGGGCGATAGTGGGCTTGGGCATGGGGACTCCTGGTGTGTGCAGGTGTGGACCGGGCAAGGCCCACCCTAGCGCTGCACGCCCCAAAAGCCGAGGAGCGCCGGCACGGCCACATTTCTGGCGGTTGCCGTGCCGGCGCTGGCCATAATCAGGCCTCGTCTTCCGGGTTCCGCAGCCGGCGCCTGATCATGACCCCGGCAACCAGCAGTCCGATGACCAGCACGCCCGCGAGGATCCCCACCACAACCAGCTGCCCCGGCAGCCCGGAGCTCGCCGCAGCAGCAGGCGTGGCAACGGCGGCGGCGGGTGCGGTGTTCGGTCCGCCGGCTGTGAAGGTGAAGGTTCCCTCGATGGGGTGCCCGTCGGAGGACACCACCCGCCACACCACGGTGTACTTTCCTTCGGGAGCACCCGGTTTGACCGGCTGGCTGACCTGGTTGTCCACGATCTGAACCGGCCCGTCCGCCTGGTCGGTGCCGGTGGCGTCCTCCACCCGCACGATCGAGTTGATGGCGATCGGGGTGTGGTCGAAGGTCAGCTCGATCTTCGCCGGCATCGCGCTGACCGTGGAACCATCGGCCGGGTTGCTGGATTCCAGGGAGTCATGCGCCTGCGCCGGTGCCGATGAAGCGAGCACGAACGCCGCTGTGGTGAACGCCAGCAGCACCCATGCCAGCCAGGCCGCCGGGCTCTTGCGGGACGTTGTCTTCATTCGGTTTCCCGCCCTACTTGCCGGCAGTGCGGGGCCGGCGCCCGGCAAGGACCAGCCCCAGGGCCGCTGCGCCGAGCACGAAGCCTGCCGCGCCCAGGACCAGGCCCCACACGGACGTGGCGTCGGTGGAGACCTGCTTCGTCTCCGACACTGCCTCGGCGCCCGGTGCCGCTGACGCACCGGCGGCGGCAGCGCCGTCGTCGGCCGTTGTCACGAAGGACGGAGCCGGATGCTTGGGCTCCGGCTGCCCCTCAGCGCTCACTTCGTCCCACTTCACCACGCTGCCGTCGGTGTAGCTCTGGGCTGCCTTCAGGGTGACCTTGGTGCCCTCGGCGGGCAACCGGCCCACGGACAGCGAGAAGGACTGATACTGGTTCTGGCCCAGCTGGTGGGCTTCGTCCGCGGTCCAGACCACCGAAACCGGCGCCTTGGTGACCGTGGCACCGGCCACCGTGACCGGCTTGGGAAGGTCTCCCGTGACCACCTGTGCGGTCCAGCCCTCCACAGGCTTGACGGAGACGGAGGTGAACGGCGTATCGGTGGGCAGCGTGACCTCGAGCTTGGTGGTCTTCGCGGTGGGGGACTCGTTGGGGACGTTGAACGTCAGGTGGGAGTAGCCGTTCGCGGCGGTGTCATCCGGGTCCACGCTCACGTGGGCGGACGCGGCGGTGGCGCCTGCGGCGATGATTCCCGCGGTGGCAGCGGCGGCGGTGAGGGACTTGAGGGTACGGCGGAATGAGGTGTTCAAAGCAAGCCTTCCAAAGGATGCGCCAAAAAGGACCGCGTACGGCGGCGGCGCAGAAAAAGGGACAACGCAGCCCGCCCATGCCTGCCATGGGGGCAGGTGCGGACGGCGCGGAAAGTCGGGAGCCGCTTTAGATCGCGGCGTGGAAGGCCGGCGGCCCGCGCAGCGCAGGCAGGCGCAGGTTCCGCCACCGGGACGGAATCACGACGGCGGCCGGCGCGGGAAGGTGCGGCCACTCAGGAATGGCGACGGCGGACAGGATCCGGACCAGTGGCCGCAGCCAGGCGGCCAAGGCCCAGACGGCTGCTTCGCCCTTGGCCAGGACCAACGCCGTGGCCAGGGTTGCCGCGGCATGCAGGGCAAGCATCAGGGCGCCCGGTACGGCGGCATGGTCCGGCATCAGGGCCGCGGCCGCAGGCGACACCGCTGAGGCGTTATGGACGTGGCCGCCGGCGGTGGGAGTGAACGATGCGGACACCGACAACGCGTCGAAGGCCCAGTGCAGGACCAGTTGGCTGGAGCCCAGGAGGCCGATCATCGCGGGCATGCTGATCTTGGTCTTTGACAGGATCGTGACCGGCGCCAGGACCAACGCCACGATGCCAGCGACGATGGCCGGCTGCGGCAGCAGGCCCCCTGCGAGAACGTGGGCTCCCGCGGCAAGGGCGAACATGGCTGCGGTGAACGCTATGGCCCGGGGGACGCGGAACGGAGCACTCATGCCACTCGCCACCCTTCCCTTTACAGTTGCCACCCTCCACTGTAAGGAACCACCCCCATGGGCAGGTAATCAACTTCAGGATGTGGAGGAGGCCCGGAACGCCGGCTGCGGGGTTAAACAGCAAAGCCCCTGGTGGAGGCCAGGGGCTTTGCTTCGAACTGCGAGGGGGCGCGCTACTCCGCGAGCTTGGCGACCGAGTGCGCCCAGATGAAGAACTTGTTGGTGCCCAGATCCTTGACGGTCTTGATATTCAGGGCCTCTTTGAGCTTCTGGGCGTCGCTCTCGGACAGTCCCTTCAGAGCCTCGACCGGCGCCTTGGCCAGATCATCGATGCCCTTGTCGAGATATTCCTTGTCGAACTTCGCGTTGATTCCAGCCATACTGTCTGTCCTCCTGGTGCTCGTTGGGGCCTCATTGTGCCGTGGGGCACAGTGGCCATTGAACCACGGCGATTCTCAAATGCACCAGTATTCAATATGGCCATTCCTTATCCCCCTCCTGCGGCGGCTCCCAGCAATTACCCAGCAACCGGAATGTGGACGCGGAGACTCCTGCCAGGATGGGCCAGGGCAGGTAGGGTCGCCATCTTGCCCGGCCGCCACGTCATCAACTTCGCTTGCGTAGTAACCCTGCTTACCATTGGGTAAACTGCCGGTTGACCTGCGGCTTCATGGTGTGAGTGCGCGTGAGGGCAAGTAGTCCCCTCCCGGAAGACAGGTAGCCACTACGGGGGCCCGTCCCCGGCAAATGCCCTTATTCTGCAATTCGATGGAGCTCCGGCATGCGCCGGCGCAGGGGCGCGGGACAGGCGGAAATGACGAATTGCGTGAGTTGCATAACTTTGGACCGATCCGCCACATGCACGGCTTCGAATGCCTACTACCGTAGAAAAGGGCCAAAAACAGCTTGGCCGCGGGCACATTAAGTTTTGGAATTTGTTGTCTGCGGAAATCAGCCTGGTTTGGCCAAGGATTTGATCGGGGGAATTGTTGGAGCGCGGGACGGTAGTGGTGGTGGAGGACGATCCGGACATCAGTGTTGTGGTGTCCGGAATTCTGCGTGAGGCAGGATTCGGCATCCATGCATTCGACCATGGGCAGGCCGGAGTTGACGCCGTCAATAAACACAGCCCCGAAGTGGTGGTGGTTGATCTCGGACTGCCGGACATTGACGGATTTGAAGTGACCCGGCGCATCCGTACATTCAGCAATGCCTACGTGCTGATCCTGACAGCCAGCAGCCAGGAACTGGACACCATCCTGGCGCTGGAGGCCGGCGCCGACGATTACCTCACCAAACCCTTCCGCGCCCGCGAGCTGAGGTACCGGGTGGAGGCACTGCTGCGGCGCCCCCGGCTCCGCACCGACACTCCACACCTGACGGCCTCGTCCCTGCAGCCGGCGCCGGCAACCGGCCCGGACGCGCCGCCTGATGTCCGGGACGGCCCTGCAGCCCTGGCCCACAACGGCCTGCGCCTGCATGTCTCCACCAGGACCGTGAGCGTGGACGGGGCGGAAATTCGCGGACTTACCGCCTCCGAGTTTGAGCTGCTGAACACCATCCTCGTCAACGGACGGGTGGTTCTGAGCAAGGAAGACCTTGCCCAGTCGATGCGCGGGGGACAAAGCGTGGACGACGCCATGGACCGTGCCCCGGATGAACAGGTAATCCAGGTGCACATCGCCAATTTGCGCAGGAAACTGGGCGACAGTGCAGCAAAGCCCCGCTGGATCGAGACAGTTCACGGATTTGGCTACCGGCTGGCAGCACCCATGGACCAGGAGAACTAAATAACGTTCCGGACGGGGTGCTGCGATTTTGCTTATGGGGCTAGCCTGTAAGTGAGTCGGCAAGTTCGTTCGCTTTTCCAACAGATACCTGTGGGGCAGGTGGCTGTTCTCCTTTTCGTGGTGGGCCAGAGTGGCAGCAGGAGACTAACAACCGCCTTTGGGGTTTCGAAGGGCGAATGAACGGAAGCGAATATGGCGACTGGCCATGAGCCCGGTTCAGCGGCTTCTTCTGGGAGCGTGTATGTCGTGACTGGCGAAGAGCTCGTCCGGCGGGGTTTGCGGAGGCTGCTGGAGGTTAACGGGTTCAGCCTTGCCGGTGAGTCGGCGTCTGCCCACCAGGCGGCGCGGCGGATCCCTGCGGTACGCCCGGATCTGGCCATCATCGACGATGATCTTCCCGATGGTTCCGGTGCCGGGCTTTGCCGAACTATCGCAGCTGCCGATGCCAACATCCGGTGCGTCCTGATGACGGGTGAAACTGACGAATCGGTGCTGATCGGGGCTATCCTGGCCGGCGCATGGGGGTGTCTGTCACAACAGGATGACAATGAGGAGCAGCTCAGGCTGATCCGGCGGGCCATCCAGGGGTACACAGCCTACAGCCGTCGTTTCCAGAACGGCATCCTGGCTCCGATCCAGGCTGACGGAACAAACGGGCCCGACGCCCGGTTGGGAATGCTTTCAAAACAGGAAATGAAGGTGGCGGGCGGGGTTGCCCGGGGGTTGACCAACGGCCAGATGGGCCAGGAAATGTTTTTGGCCGAAAAGACCGTGAAAAACATGGTCTCATCGGTGCTGATGAAATTCGACATGTCGCGCAGAACCGAGGTCGCGGTGTTCGTCTCCGGGGAACTTGAGCACACAGGGGACCTCGCACAGGAGTACCGGCGCAGCCGTGACACAGACCTGATCGCGGAAGTCACCGCGGCGCTGGTTATCTGCACCAGCGAGGCGGGCAGTGTTCCGCCGTCCAACAGAATGCTCTTATTGGACGCCATGCGACTTGCTGATTCCCTGGCGGCTACCCGCGCCCGGCCTCACGCCGTTAGACTCTTGCAGGAACGACGGACAAACGTGCATGGCCCTGAGGCCACCACCTCAAGGCCAACCCCGCGCGGCACTGACAACGCTCCCGAGCGGGGCCAGAACTAAGGGGCCGGACAGTTTCCCACTGGCACTCCTCTGCCGGAGCAGAATCTGGGTGACAGCGGTTGGAAGGGCGGCTATGTCGAGTGAGCGGGCGCCCGTGGACCGTTTTGATCGGGTAGTCCTGGTCTTCAATCCGGGTAAGCCCGGCATGGTTGCCAGGATCGACGAATTACAACAGGGTCTGACTGCCGCATTGCCGGAGCTGCCGATTGAGTTGCTGCCAACGGAGTTTGCCGGGCACACCCGTGATCTTGCACGCTCCGTGGCGGCGAAGGGAACCCCTCTCATTGTTTCCGTCAGTGGTGATGGCGGATACCACGAGGTCGTCAACGGGGTAATGGACGTTCCCGGCAGCAGGGCGGTGTGCACTGTTGTTGCGGCAGGCAACGCCAATGACCATCACCGCAGCATGCCCGCGCCGCCGTTGCCGGAGGCCGTCCGCCAAGGCCCGGTCCGCCACATCGACCTGTTGCGCATCACGTTCGGCGGGGAACACCGCGAGCGGATTCAGTACGCCCACTCCTACATAGGTTTCGGGCTCACACCGTTGATGGCGATCGGCATCGAGCGGGGCGGCAAGGGGAAAATCCTCGAACTCCTGTCCGTCGCCCGCACACTCTCTGCGTTGAGGCCCTTTGAACTCGTCCGTGCAGACGGGGCCACCGCGCGCTTCGACAGCCTGATCCTCGCCAACATTTCGCGTATGGCCAAGTACGGGACGGTCAGCGAGATGGGCAGCCCCGACGATGGCCTGTTCGAGGTCGTGACGCTGCCGCATGCCGGGCGCTGGAAGATGGCGCTGATGACCCTGCGGGCTGTGACGCTGGGACTGGGCCACCAGCCCAGCGTCAGCAGCTATTCCTTCACCACGCGGGATGCTGTCCCTTGCCAGATCGACGGCGAAGTCATCCACCTTCCAGCGGCCACGCAGGTGCTGGTGGAGAGCGCGAAGGGCGCCCTGGCTGTTATCTGACCCTAGGCACCCTTGCTGTGTCTGTGGATTGTGGGAACGGGACGTAGCCAGGGGCAGGCCCGGGTTTGGAAGCGGACAGAACTGATTGGTGGGTTTTCACCGGTCGTGGCCCACGAGGGCGTACAGTCAGAGTATCGGGACGTCGTGACTGGACATCCGGTTTCCCGGGCAATGAAACCAACTCCGCGTGCGCCGGCACATCGGCGACTGTGACATCCCGTCACTGCGCTGAACACGTGGTGATGAGTTGGGACAACGAGGGCGGCCCTGGCCGTTCTGCTACGCAGGCCGGCCCTTCAGCCCGTGCCCTCCCAATATAAGGGGCCCGGTTTCGGGTCCCTAGAACCCCAGTCACAGTCAATCCGCCCGTATCTGCGGTTCTGACAGTGCATCTCCAAGAAACGTTGGCGCAATGCCATGACCACCACCCAAGAACAGCCTGTCCACGTCGAGGGGCGCCTCGCGCTCAGCGGCGTCCTCGCTTCCGCCCTGCCTCACGACCTCGGTACGGCAACGGCCGCCTCCCGGTACACCGTCCCCGTCGTTTTTTCCCGCAGGCCCCAGCCGCGGGAACTCGATTTGTTGCACGACAAGAGTGTCACCAAGCGCCTGGCGGAGGAAGGGTACAGCGACGTCGAACTGCGGGTCTCCGACCGCCGCCTTTTGATCACCAACACCAATCTGCAGGACCTCAAGTCAGGGCTTGCCCACCTCGTGGGCACGATACTGAGGGACATCTCCGTGCAGGCCGAAGCCGAGCGCGCCCACAGGTCTGAAGAACTGGATGCCCTGGGGCTGCTTGAGGAACAACGACTTGAAGCGATCCGTCAATCCGCGGCAGAAATCCATTTCGACTAACACCCGTAACCAGCACCGCGGAGTCGACAGTACGGACACGCGCATAGGCGCGCCTCCTCAAAGAAGTCTCCACACGAACCCAAACCCGCAAAGGAAACAATGACTTCCATGCACCTTGAGAAGTACTGGCACCGGCTGTCCCCGGCCAGCAAGCAGTGGCTCCTCGACAATCCTGGTTGTGTAATTCTGCCCCGGACCATCTCGGCAGAGATAAATGCCGAATCCGGAGAGGACGCTGATTCTGACAGTCACGGCGAAACTGTCCTGTCACCGGAAAACATCGAGTTCATCCGGTCCAAAACGCGCCAGGAAGAACCGTCCCCGGCACAGCCGACCTACCGGTTCTTCGACTCTGTACAGCCCTAAACCCACGGGGCCCCGGCCACCCAAACCGGGCCGGGGTCCAGCCATTTACGTACTGGGCGAGGCCCCTGTGACCGAAAGGGGGCCGGGCGGGGCATAGTTGGAGTATGGCAACCTACGATTCCCGGAGTTTTTACACGCGCGGTGATTCCTTCAGTGTTGGAGCTTCGCGGGAACACGTTGAACGCTCGCTTCTTGACTTCGGGGCAACCGATGTTCTCTTCAGCCAACGGGGGCACCTCAACGCCATCTCGTTCAGAGCCAGCGGAAGGCAATTTCGGATTGTCCTCTCTTTGCCGCAGACCGAGCGAAGCCCTGCTGTTCCGGGTGGAGTGTCCGACGTCCCCGGCAAGGAGGTTAGCGCAAAAGTGCTCGAACTCGATGCCCGGAGGTTCTGGCACGCCTTCGCCTTGTCCACCGACGCCAAACTCGCAGCGGCGGCAGCCGGTGTTGCAACACTCGAATCCGAATTTCTGGCCCATGTGGTGCTCCCCGGGAACCATACGGTGATGGACGAACTCGAACCCGTCATAGCCTCTGCCTACAGGTCCGGGCAGCGTCCCTCCATCAGTGCTGCTGCTGGACCACGAACCGATTGAAAAAATGGGCCATGGCCCAGCCAGGAAGGACCACCGGCAGGCCGGAAGGCTCATCGTATTGGGGACCGGGGCGCATTGAGAAATGACGGAAACCCCTTGGCCACTTGTGGAGCCCTGCGTTTTCAGTTTGAATTAGCGCCGTCGCACTGGGCGACTTTCGTGCAGTTCTTGGTCTCGCAGGTGCCCTGGCACCGCCCGTAGGAAGAAGCTTCAGTGAAAGCGTTGCACAGGCTGGGTGCTGTTCCGTTTTCGAATATTGTCCGCCCGCGCGGAAAGACAAAAGGGATAGCCAACGCTGCCGCGGCGTTGTCCTTGTTGGCGGGGCTGATATCCCTCACCATCCCTTCCGCCGGTACTGTACCCAGCGCGACAGCCGCAGACGTCAAACCGGGGGAGTGGGTTTCCCTGGCGGCCGGTCCGGCGCCGGCCAGCAACCCGCTGCAGGGTTTTGTCCCCTACGCCGGGAAGTACGGTTCCCTGCCCTATTCCATGGAATGGTTCTACATTCCGGTGAACGCAGTGGTCACGGGACCCGGCACCTACGACTGGTCCGCACTGGAATCCCAGCTGAACGCCATTGCCGCCCGCGGGCACCAGGCCGTCTTCAGGTTCTACCTCGACTACCCCGGCAAGCCAACCGGCGTTCCCAAATACCTCCTGGACGCCGGATTGGCCACCCACTCCTACACCGACTACGGCAACCAGGGCATCAGCGTTTCCCCCGACTACGACGACCCGCGCATGGCACAGGCGCTGGACAGCTTCATCGCGGCCTTTGGGTCAAAGTACGACGGCGACCGGCGCATCGGCTTCATCCAGGCGGGCCTGCTGGGGTTCTGGGGCGAATGGCACACCTACCCCCACGACGGGTGGGCCTCGCCGGAAAACTGGTCGGCCTCGGCCACCGAGCAACAACTTGTCCTGCAGGCCTACACGGCCGCCTTCACCAGGACCAAGCTGCAGGTGCGGTACCCCACCACCGCGAACAGCAGCCTCAGCGTGGGCTACCACGACGACTCGTTTGCCGCCGAAACCATGCCCGGAACCGGCTGGAGCTTCGTGGACAAACTGGAGCAGGCCGGCGCAACCGGCAAATGGCTCACCCAGCCGGTGGGCGGCGAACTCCGCCCCGAGCTGCAGCCCTGCCTTTTCGACGCCGTCCCGTGCCCCTGGGTGGCCGACCCGGCCCAGAAGGACTTCCCGGGGAGCGTGGCGGCAACCCACGCCTCGTGGCTGCTCAACCAGTACGCCTTCAGTCCAACGTATTCAGGGGCTGCCCAAAGCAATGCTGCCGCAGCGTCCCAGTCGCTGGGCTACCGGTTCCAAGCCACCGGCTTCTCCCTGGCCCCAGGAGCCGTGAAGGGCCAGAGTGACCTCAGTGTCACCATCCGCAACACCGGGGTTGCGCCGTTCTACTATGACTGGCCGGTGCAGGTGGCTGCCGTGGGCGGCGACGGGAAGATCGCCAGGACCTGGACCATTTCCTGGCGGCTCACCTCGATCAAACCCGGCATGGCACCCACCCTGGGAGCGCCCCTCAGCACCGCCGGCCTCCCCGCCGACTACTACACGCTGGTGCTGCGGCCGGTGAACCCGCTGGCCAATGGCGTCCCGCTGCGCTTTGCCAACGCTGCCCAGGACCAGACGCTGCCCGGATGGCTAACCTTGGGACGCAACTACTTCCCCGCATCCTGACCACCGACCACCGCCAAGCCGGGGCCGCCGACTGCTAACTGGCTGCCGCCTCCATGCGGTACCCGTTCGGGTTGTTCTGCTGCCAACGCCAGGCATCGGCGCACATGTTCTCCAGCGTCTCCGCAGCCTTCCACCCCAGGTCGCGGAAGGCCGCCGTCGGATCCGCCAGGCTGACCGGGGCGTCTCCCGGGCGCCGCTCCGCCAGGCTGTAGGGGATGGCAGTCTGCGCAGCCTTTTCGAAGGCGCGGATGATTTCCAGCACGGAGTGGCCGCTGCCGCTGCCCAGGTTCCAGGTGTGGACCCCCTCATGGGCAGCGAGGTAGTCCAGTGCCGCCAGATGGCCGGCGGCGAGGTCCATCACGTGGATGTAGTCGCGGACCCCGGTGCCGTCAGATGTTGGGTAGTCGCCGCCGAAGACGTTCAGCATGTCCCTGCGGCCCACTGCCACCTGGGTGACGTACGGGAAGAGGTTGTTCGGGGGACCCTGCGGGTCCTCGCCGATCTGGCCGGACGGGTGGGCGCCCACCGGGTTGAAGTAGCGGAGGAGGGCCAGCCGCCACCGGCCGTCGGAGGCCTGCACGTCCGTGAGGATCTCTTCGATCTGCTGCTTCGTCCGGCCGTAGGGATTGGTGGCTCCCAGCCTGCTGTCCTCCTTGAGCGGCATCTGCGGGTTGCTCCCGTACACCGTGGCGGAGGAGCTGAAAACCAGGGTCCGCACGCCGTGGGCGTCCATGGCCTCCAGCAGGTTCAGCGTCCCGGTGACGTTGTTCCGGTAGTAGCGCAGGGGCTGGGACACCGATTCGCCCACCGCCTTCAAACCCGCGAAGTGGATCACCGCCTCAACCCCGGCGGCCGCGAACACCCGGTCCAGCGCCGCGGGGTCCGTGATGTCGGCCTCGTGGAAGGCCAGGCTGCGTCCGGAGAGTTTCTGGACGCGCAGCAGCGACTCCACCTGGGAATTGCTGAGGTTGTCCACCGCCGTGACGTCGTGCCCGGCCTTGAGCAGCTGGAGGATGGTGTGGGACCCGATGTACCCGGCGCCGCCGGTGACTAGAACCTTAATGTCTCTGCCCTCGCTGATAGACGACCCCGCTTTGCGGCGCCAGAACCACATGGTGGGGTGCCGGCTGCCCGGCGGCATCGACCAGCCCGGACGGGACCTTGATGCGGCGCCGGCGGCGGCCGTCATTGTTGAAGTTCACTGCCGCCCAGCCATCGCTGAACGTCCGCTGCCACACGTGCCGCCGGCCATGGGGCTGCCCCTCGGGATGTCCCAGGGGCCAGTCCAGTTCCTGGATGTGCTGGGTGCGGCTGTAGTCGTCGTGGCCGGTTGCCGTGTAGGAGCCCTCGCCGCCGCCGAAGATCCAGAACGCCGCCAGGCCGTACCGGAAGTTGGGGTGCGCATCGTCGCCGTCGGTGGGGACGCGCAGGATGGAAAGGCCCGGCCCGTCTGCCTGGGAAAGCTGCGCCTCGGCCGTGCGGGGATCGAACAGGTTCGCCGGCCCGTAGCCCAGCCACACCTCCTCGAAGCCGCCGCCGTACGCCGCGTGGGAATCCCAGCGGCCCGGCAGCCGCCGGGATTCGGCAATGTTGGGCACCAGGACCTTGCCCACACCGTTCAATGCAGCCCCCGCAGCGTGGACCAGTTTGTCCAGGCCGTCCCGGAAGTCGGCCATGGATGCCGCGTCCTGCACCGGGGGCCGGATGCCGTAGTAGTCGTCAAAGACGTCGTTGTCCGCCATCACGCCGTCAAAGGGAGAGCCTGCCAGCTCGCTGGTGACGTTCTGCACCCAGCGGGCACGGTACTCCGGGTCCCACACCTTCATCTGCCAGTGTCCGCCGTACCCGTTCCACTCGATGCGCGCGCCGTCCAGCCGCGTGGCGAACCATGTGCCGCCGTCGTCCTCTGCCTCCCGGTACGTCACCCCGGAACTGAAGATGGGCCCCGGTTCATACGCGCGGGTGGAGGACAGGCACTTGTAGCAGAGCACTGTCATGTCCGGGCGGCGGCGCTTGAGCTCGGCTGCCGCGTCCAGTTCCCACGGCTGGAGGATGGCCGCGCGGTAGTGCTCCGCGGCGAAATCGATCTGCGCCGGAGAAATGGGATCGCCGTAGCGGATCCACGCACCCACTCCGGTCACAGCGGCACCACGGTGAGGGCTTCGGTAGGTAGCTCTTCCGCAGCCGCCATGTCCAGCGCTGTTACGTCCGCCGCAGCCGGCTCCACCACCGGCAGGTCTCCGAGGGCGCGGTAAATCTGGTTGTAGGACGACATCACCTCGTGCATCTGGAAGAACTCCTGCACGCGGGTGCGGGCGTTGGCCGCATACTCGCCGTAGGCGTCCAGGTTGCCGATGACGGCCTGGACGGCGTCCGCCATCTGCACCACGTTGCCCGGGGTGACCGTTTCGCCGCAGGCGCCGATGGTCTTCCCGTCCGTGGTCAGCAGGTCATCGGCGATGAGCTGGGCCACGCCGCCAACGTCGGAGCCCACCGTGGGAATGCCGGCGGCCATGGCCTCCAGGATGACGATGGGCTGGCCCTCGTTATAGCTAGGGAGCACCAGCAGGTCGAACTGGTCAAGCATTTCCCTGACGTTGACGGTACCGTGGATGGTGACCTTGTCCTGCAGGCCCAGGGCCTCGATCTTGGCCAGGCACGCTTCGTAGTATTCGGGCACGTGCTCGGTCGGGCCCAGGACGTCCAGGTGCAGGTTGGGATAGCCGCGCTGCGTGAGGACCTCCATGCTCGAAAGCAGGTCAAGCAGCCCCTTGATGGGCACCACGCGGGCGATGTAGACCAGGCGCCAGACGTGCTCCGCGGAGTCCTGCCGGAGGTTTTCCAGGACCTGCCTGCGGGCCCGGTACTTCCCGTCGAACTCCTCAATGACCATGCCGTTGGGCACCACCACGGACTTGTCGATGTCCGTTCCCAGGCGGGCTGCCTCGGTGATGGCGCTGGGGTAGAGGTAGGTGATCAGGCGGGCGCTGGGGTAGCAGAAGCGTCCCATTTCCGTCCACCACGCCATCCAGGCGCGCTGTTCAGCCGTGACGTCGAAGAGCCGGTAATCGTCGGCCGTGATGGACAGGGCCATGTTGCGGTCCAGCAGGGTGTTCACGGTGTCCCGGACATACAGGTTGTGTTCGGTCAGCAGGAAGGCGGTGTCGTGGTCCCGGGCGGCCGCGGCACCCAGCAGGGATGCGTAGCCGGTGGTGTGGGCGTGGTAGACCTTGGCGCGGGGCATCGTCTCGCCGGTGATGGCGTACGCCAGGGAGAAGAAGTTGCGCAGCACCCAGAAGGATTCGGCCAGCGGCAGGTTCAGCTGCGGCATGCGGTCCTGCAGCGCCTGCATGAATTCCCGGGATCCGAGCAGGGCCCACAGGGGGTACTGCCGGGTCCGCTTGTTCAGGCCCTCGTCAATCAGGTCCCACAGCGGCTCCACTTCGCCGTGCTCGGACAGGGCGTAGATGGCGTCAAAAAGCCGGTGCGAGAGCTCTTCTCGCTGTTTGGAGTCCATGCCCAGGTCCTTGACGGTCACCGACATGTAGTCGTGCCGGTGTTCCTCCATGCTGAGGAACACCGTCCGGACCCAGCGGACGTTCTCGGGCATGCCGTACAGATCCGTCAGCGGGGCGCTGGAGTCCCAGGTGATGTGGATGATGCCGTAGCTGAGGTCCGGGTTGTGGGTGACGATGTCGTGCACCACTGCCGAGACGCCGCCCTTGAGGTAGGGGTAGGTGGACTCCATCACGATGGCCACGTCTACGTCCTGGTACTCGACATCCCGGGGCGCCGGGGCGCCTGCCGGTCCCGCCGAAAGCACTGACGGGGCCGGGTTGCTGTTCCAGCGGGTCTTTAGGTTCTTAAGGGTCGAGTACATGGTTGTTTCCTCACCTGGTGTTCTGAAGGCTCAAGAGTTTCGGACTGACTGAGGGACGTGCGGTGGTGACGGGAGCCGCGTCACCACGTGGTGGCGTGCCGCCAAAAGAGGGTGTATTCGGGCTGGCTCCAGTGCCGCTTGTAGAGCGTCCAGCCGACGGCGATAAGGACGAAGTCAGCGGCCCCCAGGATCAGGTAGCTGGCCGAGTGCAGCGAGGTGCCGATCAGGTGGACTCCGCCGGCGAAGGCTGCGATGCACACGGCCAGGTGCACGGCGCCGAGGATCTGGGGCGTGACTTTCTCCCCGATGAAGTCCAGCTCGTAGTTCAGGAGCGTGAGCATCATGAAGGACCACGAGGCCAGCGCGGCGGCAACCGTCAGTAACGTGTTGGCCGGGTCCAGGCCGGACACTGCCAGCGACACCGAGAGGGTCAGCAGCCCGGCGATCGCTCCGGTGAGGACCACCGATCGGTCCAGGACGCGGACCAGCCGGCTGGAGCTGCCCTTCAGGACGCTGACCGGGGCGGTGGCGATGTCGTGGTGCAGCCTGCCGAGGGCCCGGTCCACGCCGGGTGCCAGGTGGACGAAGTAGAAGTTGTAGGCGATGACTGCCGGGAGCATGGCCGCGAAAACAGCCACAACCTGGAACGCGCCGCCGGTCACCAGGAACAGCGCATACTTGTCAGCCCAGAGGACCGCGCCCATGAGCAGGCCGCGGACCAGGTCAGCACCGAACACCCGTGCGCCCAGGTGCTTGGTGATGCCCAGGTGGCGCAGGCCCGAGCGCATGGCAACGAGCTGCGTGGCGGTTCCGACCACCGGCGGCAGCCACCAGGCGGCAGGAGCGAGGAACAGTGCGGCCGCGTAGCCGGACCAGGCGGCAGCCCACAAGCCGCGGCGGTTGGCCACGTTGGCCAGCACCAGAGACTGCACGAACAGCAGGTGCAGGACGCACAGGACCACGTAGTGCATCATGGCGTCCCAGGACCAGCCGGTGGCCAGCCACAGGGGAACCGCGAACACCGCAACGAGGGGCAGGGACTGGACGAACATCAGCGGCCAGTGCTGGCAGAACCGGCGGGTGATCTCCCCGAGATTGCGCTCGGCCATGAGGTCACCGAGCACGCGGTAGATGGGCAGGCACGCAGCCTGGGCCAGCCACGGCACGGTGACCGACGATGCCAAGACCACGTAGGTCAGCGGCACCCCTGCAACATTGATGCCGGCCATGGCGGGACTCACCAGCGGGTAGACGGCGTTCAGCAGGAGCACCGGGGACAGGTACAGGAGCAGGGCCGCGCCCAGGCGTTCCTGCGAACCGCCTGCGGCCTGCTGGTCTGCCTTGGAGATCCGGGGCGTGACGATGAGCGCTACCGCCAGCAGCAGGGGAAGCACTGCCGCCGCCAGGACCAGGACGGGTGAGCCGCCGGTAAGGAACCTGCTGCCGAACGGCACCATGGCGGACAAGGCCAGGCCCACAACAACGAACACGAACATTTGGCGGGCATAGGTGTCTTGCAGCAGATGTTTCAGTGACGTCATGTCTTCCTTCGGGCGGCAGGCGGGAGCTGCGAAACCTGTTGCCCCGGGAACACGCGCGGCTGGTCGGCCGCGCCCAGGGCAGCGGGTGACGCCAGCGTCGTGAAGCGTAAGGGGTGTGGATGGTGGCCAGGAGCTGGGGGGCCGACGGCGACTGGGGGGATGCGCCCTGGTCTCAGGAGGGCACACACCGCCGCCGGCCCCGGTAGAACCCGGGTGGACCCCTGCGGGGCAACCCGGAAGCTTTTGGGTGCGTAGGAACGCGTTCCGCTCCAGGGAGGAGCGGCCCGGACATGACACTAAAGGCCCTACATCAAGAACTGACCATTGAATCGATTAATAAACATCCAATGATTTGAGTAAAGGTCCTTAAGGCTTGCTGAAGAATAAAAGCGCCGCCTTAAGGAGTCGCCGCAGGCGCGGAACGTCCTATCCTGATACCTCCGGCAGCGACGTGCAACCGCAAAGGATCCCTGGAGTGCTCGACGGACAAAGTGCAGGTGTCAGCATAGGGGCATTGGTGGCGGTGGCCGCCGCCCTGTACATCGTGATTGTGCTGCGCCGCAGGAAGTGAGGAGCCGGCGTCGCCCAACCTGGGGCGTGCCGCCGTCGTCCGTTGGGTAGGTGCGGGGGCTTGCCGGGCGTGCCCCGCCGGCAACCTGCCCTTGGAATTGGGTAGCCGGCTGCGCCGGTCGGGTGCCCGCAACCCTTCTGCGGGGTTCCGCCAGCGGGGTACCGTGGTTGCTGCCGGATGATGGCGCCCCGGCAGCACATCATATTTTGGGACATCGGCCGGAAAAGCCCAGGGCGCGCCCGTGTTCCTGAATGGCTCACCCTGCAGTCATCGGGTGGACTGCAGGGTGACCGGTTCCGCTGAAACTCGGTGCACCTGTGGCACGTGACGGCGCCTGGTGATGTGGCATGGCGCCCGGTGTGTTGTGTGGGGGCCGGCGGCTTTTTTCGGATCGACGCTGATCCTTGGCCTCCGCCGCCGGCCCCTGGCCTGTGGTTCACGTGGAGTGGGTGCCTGGCGACGCCACTGGTGGTGCCGCCAGGCGTCCGAGACCATCGGCGTTAGCCGACGGTGGGCGGTACTGGGCCCAGCACCCAGTTGCAGCAAGGCTGCATTCCGTCCCTTCGGCATCACTTTGCCCGGCCTGCCTCAAGGGAGGGCTTGGATCCGCTCAAGAATCCATCAAGGTAGCCCCACGTTCCTCAAGGCCGCCGACGCGGTAGGAGCCGTGCAGGTATGGCGGCGATCTGTAGTGAAGTATCAATTACTGGTCACATCCGCGGAGCGGGCGCCTACCGTTCTTTCATGCTGAAAATCGTGAAGCAGATCCTGCGATCCAAGCCAAAGTGCCGGTATTGCGGGATGGCCCTGCCCCCATCTCCATCCGCGGCATTTTGCTCCCGCCACTGCTATGACGGCTTCCAATACTGGGGCGGCGGTTCTGCCCACGGATAGGTGGCATCCT
The DNA here is from genome assembly GCF_902506025.1 of Arthrobacter sp. 8AJ. Classification (NCBI taxonomy): domain Bacteria; kingdom Bacillati; phylum Actinomycetota; class Actinomycetes; order Micrococcales; family Micrococcaceae; genus Arthrobacter; species Arthrobacter sp. 8AJ. The sequence goes on from NZ_LR733289.1 coordinate 1,098,802, forward strand.
CTTGCGCCCCGGAACTGTCAGAAACCTGAAGTTCCCCAGTTGCCCGGTCCAGGTACGGCCGTGTTGCCCGCCATGTCAGCGAGGTTCGACGACGGCGTGTAGGAGGGCTGTCCCGCGGTCACATTCTGCAGGGTGCTGCCGTTGGCGGAGTTCCCGAGCTTGATGGTGAACGTCTTCGCAGTGGGGTTCCACGTAAGAGTGGACGCCCCACCGGATCCGTTGGCGTTGGGCCCAAATGTGGCTGTTCCCGAAACGTAGTTGCCCCCCAGCGAGATGCTGCCGATGCTGAGTCCCGTGCAGTCTGCCGTTGAGAAGCTGAGCGTGTCGTTCAGGGTGTTGTCAGTCAGCGTTGCGATGCCGTTGAAGGTGGTGGCACCGCTGGTGCTGGTGCAGAATTTCGCCGGATCCAGGGCCTCGGAGTATGTGATGGTTAGGGTGTCGCCCTTGTCCGCCGAATACTGCTTCGGCCCGCCGTTGGTGAGGACAACGCCCGTGACGGACGGCGCGGTGGTGTCCTTGGTGACAGTGGCGCTGACAGAAGCGGTGTTGCCCGCAGCGTCACCCGTAGTGGCTGTGACCGTCACCGTGACGATTGGATTGCTTGTTGAGGTGTCCCGGAGGCTGGAGAGGTCCAGTGCGGGTGTGGTCCAGGCGGAGCCCGATGCGGTTGCCGGGACGCCCGTGGCCGAGTCGGTGACCGTGAGGTTCACGGTGGAACCGGAATCGGTGGTGCCGCTGACCGGGTAGTTTTTCACGTTGCCCGAAAAGATCGTCGGCAGGGAATTGAGCTTTAGGGACAGCACGGTGTCCTTAGTGTCCGATGCAGTGACAGCGCTACTGGTGTTGCCCGCAGGGTCGGTGACGTTGATGGTGTAGGTGATTGCTCCTTGGCCCAGGGTTCCAAGGTTCAGGTTCAGGTACCAGGCGCCCGTTCCGGAAGCAGTGGCGGTGCCCGTGACAGGGGTGGTGCCGGCGGTGTCGGTGGCGCTTACGGTCACCGTAGACCCGGCTTCGGCGCTGCCGGTGACGGGAACGGATAAGACGTTGCCGGTGTAGACGTAGGTGGGCACGCCCACACTGGCAGCCGGGGACGGGGCGACGGTGTCCTTCGCGCTCGTGGCCGTGTTGGCGGTCCCTGTGTTGCCTGCGGCATCCGTGGCGGTTGCCGAGTAGGTAACGGTGCCCTGGTCCAGGCCGGTCAGGTCAACTTTGACGGACCAGGAGCCCAGCGTAGCGGTGGCCGTCGCCAGCACTGAATGCCCGGCGCCATCTCTGGCTACGAGGTTGACCGTGGTCCCTGCTTCGGCGGTGCCGCTGACCGTCACCCCGGAAACCGTCGCCTGGCTTACGTAGGCGGGAACGGTGGAGAAGGCAGGAGCAGCCGGCGCCTGGGTATCGATCTTGACCGTCTGGCTCTGCGCGGACCCGGCGTTGCCAACCTTGTCCGTCGCGAAGTAGGACACCGTGTGCGTACCCTCTCCCATGACCGGAATGGTGGCAGCGGCCGCGCTGACCGTCTGCTGCGCGCCGCCGTCGACCACGTAGGTAATGGAGGCGACGCCGGAACCGGACGTCCCGTCGTCGGCCGTGATGGTTACGGTGACGGGGCTGGTGTTGTTCCAGCCGGCTGCGTTAGGGGTGGGCGAAACTGTGGCTGAGGCAGTCGGCGCAATGGCATCGCTGCTGACGCCGTTGCTGCGCGGGCTCTCGGCTCCGGTCCAGAGCGCGATGGCCGGGGTGACGGTGTAGTACCAGGTGCCGCCCGGGACGTTCTGCTCGGTGCAGGTGAGCGTGGTGACGGTTCCCGCGCAGCCGCCCGTGGCCGGGATGGCGGTCCCGCCGGTGGCAACTGAGTAGCGGGCAACGGTGTAGCCGGTGGCGGGACGGCCGTTGACGGTGGTCCCGTTGGCCCAGGTGACGGAGAGTGCGGCTCCGCTGGCGGTGACCGAGGGCTTGGAACCGGGTGAGAGCGTGTCGGCTGCGGCGGCTGCGTTGTTGCTGCTGGTGGTGGAGGCCCAGAACGCGTAGGCCGCGGTGCCCGTGCCGAGCAGGAGCAGGACCGCGGTGATGATCCAGGCCAGCCTGCGGGACGGGCGGCGGCCGGTGAAGAGGGACGCGTTGCGGATGGCGAGGCTCATTTCCGGACCTCCGCTGTGACGGGGAGGTTGAATGTTGCGCCCTGGCAGGCTGCGAGCGAGGTGGTATCCATGGCGGCCGCTCCGGGGAGGGTGATGAGTGCTGACGAATTAGCGGGAACGTATGTGGCGGGAGACAGCGGCGCGGCGGTCCCGGTAAAGCTGACGCCGGTGGTGGTGCAGCCGGGGTGCGACGCGTCGGCCACCGCGGGGCCGTTGCCGGTCACGCTGTACACCTGCACCGAGTACGGGTTGGGGTTGGTCAGGCGGAGGACGACGTCGGCGCTGCCGCCAGGATAGAGAGCCGTCCTGGGGTGGTCGCCGGCGACGAGGGCGTCCACGGTGACGGCCTGCATGGTGGCGGCGGCCGCGGATCCCGCCCCTGTCCCGGACGCAGTCCAGTAGGCGTAGGCGGTTCCGGCGCCGGCGGTGGCCAGGAGCCCGGCGAGGGCAGCTGCCCTGAGGCCCCGGCCTCTGCTGGTGTTGGTCATCTCAGTTCCCCTGTCCTGATCCTGAGTAGCTGAGCTGGAGGGTGGCGCCTTTGCAGCCGTCCTGGTTGGTGGACGTATCCAGCATTCCCACCCGCGGCCAGGCAGTCTGCGCGACGTTGAGCCCCTGGAGCGAACCGCCCGTGGCCGGTATGGCCAGCGGGTAGGGGCCGCTGTACTGGGTGACGGTGAAGTCGGCCGGCGTGCAGGGCAGGTTGCTCGCCACGGCGGCCGCGCTCCGGGTGACGCCCGTGACGGCGACCGAGAGGTTGGTGAGCGACAGCGGCTTGTTGACGGGGTTGCTGATCTGCAGGTTCAGTCCGGCCGACGTGCCGGGGGACAGGGTTCCGGGGACGTTCCCGGTGATGCCGAACTGTTTGATGGTGGAGTCCAGGACCAACTGGACATTCGCGTAGGCGTACTGCGCCTTCCCGGAGGAGTCCTTGCCGGTGCCCACCAGGTACAGGCTGGAGGTTCCGGTGGGGGAGGCGCTGGTGGTGGCCACCTGGAGAGTGGTGGAGGTCCCGGTGGCCGGGTTGGGCGAGAACGACGCCGTTGCTCCCGCCGGAAGTCCGCCCAGGACGCTGAAGGTGACGGGGCCGGTGAAGTTGTTGCGGCTGAGCTGCAGCGTGTAGACGGCGGTGGCGCCCGGCGGCATGCTTACCGAGTCCGGGGTGGCTGTCATCGAGAACGAGCTGGAGATCTTGTAGTTCACCGTGAGGCTGGCCGTCACGCTGCCGGAGACCTTGCCGCTTGCCGCGGTGATGGTGATTGAGCTGGTTCCCGCCGGCGTGGTCGCGGCGGTGGTGGCGTTCAGGGTGGCCGTTGCGCTGCTGCCGGAGTTGAGGGTGACGGACGACGGCGTGAAGGCGCCCGTTGCCCCGGCCGGAAGTCCCGCGGCGGCCAGGCTGACGGCGCCGCTGAAGCCTCCGGTGGAGGTCAGGGTCACCGTGTAGGAGGCCGACTGGCCCTGCTGGACGGACTGGCTTGCGGGGGAGACCTGCACCGTAATGCCGGGCTTTGGATTGTTTGCCGCCGCGATCAGCGATCCGGCACCCGCCAGCAGCAGCACCAGCGCCACCAGCGCTGCCTTGATACCGATCCGCCTGCGACGCCGCGCATGCCCGTCCTGCTCGTGCACCCTGTGCCCCTCTTTCTTCGGTGCAAATGACGGCAAGCCGGGGGCGGATTCGCACCGCCCCCGGCCCGCTCGCTTAGTTAGTTGCTGGCGACAGTCACCGTGATGGTGGCGTTCTTGCAAGCATCCTGGTTGACGGCAGGATCGTCATTGAGGGTCAGGGTTCCGGTGCCGAGGGCCGTGCCGTCTGCATTGCCGAGCACCGTGGTGGTGCCGGTCGGGGCGGTGGCCGAGAACCAAGCGGGCAGGCAGGCATCAGAGCTGGTGGTGACCACAGGCTTCGCCAGCGTCACCGGAGTGCTGCTGCTGTTCGGGTTGGTGGCTGTGTAGGTGATGCCCTTCGGGGTGCCGGGGGCAACGCCCGGTGCTACCGTCACGTTGATCGTGATGGGAGAGGTGCCCTGCGAGGCTGCGGCTGAACCATTACCGCCACCCGTGGTGCTCCAGTAGGCGTACGCTGCACCGCCGCCAACGGCCACCAGGGCGGCGGAAGCGGCAACAGCGGCGATCTTGTTCTTCTTGGTCATCTTGCGCATGGAGAAGCTCCTTGAATGTGTGATTGAGAACCCGTTCCCCCATTGGTGGCTCCATCCAGGTGCCTTCCGGTGGATCGATGACCCAATATTTGTCGGAGCCAAATAGGCGCAACAACAGGTACCGGTACCCGAGTTTCTGAAACCTCAAGAAGCCGGGTACTCGGTAAGCGCTGCCACTACCTGCGTTCTCCGAGCTGCGTTGCCGTGGAAGTTTCTCGGCGCACCGTGAAGGCTCAAGGCGAAAAGGGGCAACCCAAGTAGTAGTCCCCGCTGACTTCGGGTACTGCTATGGAGCGCTCACATTGAGGAAATCTTGCGTACCTGGAACATCAAATGCGGGAATAAGTACTGCGCTGGGCGCTGAATTTCCTACCGCGTATCCACGTCCTCGAACACCAGGAACGTCTGCGTATCGAGCACGCCAGGCATGGACTGAAGCTGGTCGAAGATGACCCGGCGGAGGTCGATGTTGTCCACGGCCCGGACCAGCAGGATGACGTCGAAGTCGCCGCCCACCAGCGCGATGTGGTGCACCTCCGGGATGGCGCCCAGCTGATCGCGGAGCTCGCGCCAGGAATCCTGCTTCAGCTTCAGCGTCACGTAGGCCGAGGATTTCAGCCCCGCCTTGATGGGATCCACCAGCGCCGTGAATCGCGTCAGCACCCCGTCCCCGGTCAGCCGGGCAATCCGCGAGTACGCATGCGCCCGCGAGATGTGAACGTTTTCCGCCACTTGAGTGACGGACATCCGGCCGTCCCGGGTGAGCTCGGCAATGATGCGGCGGTCAATCTCATCCAGCTCCGCCGGCTCCGCCTGGCCGTCCTTCGAAGCCACCTGGTCCACCGTCCCCGCAATTCGGTCCGCTTCTACATATTGTCTTTCAGTGTAGGCACTTCTGTGCACAGGTGTGGCAATCTCCGAGAAACCCCGTACGAATCGTAAACAGCAGGACTCTGACACCGCCCCGGGACGTGGGAGCGCTGCGCAGCCTACGAGTAACGGCTGGGCATCCCCACCGTGCTGCGGTCTAACGTGTCCTAAGAAGACGCCAGCGGCTGAATTTTGCTGGCCCCTTCACAATTCCGTTTTGACCTGACACAACTCAGGGCCTCCTTGGTCGTCAAAGGAATTGCCATTCATAATCTTGCCTAGCTGTTACACCTAACGGGGGAACGAAATGATCGAAAATCCTGGTCCGGGAGGCCTGCTGCCGCTGGGGATGGAGACCGTTCCCCTACCGCAAAACCGCAGGCAACGGAGATGGCCATATGTACTAACCATCGTGGTTTTGTCGGTCGCTGTCCTCGGATTTGGTGCAGCGTACGCGTACAGCACCAATTCGGCCGAACAGTGGAGAGCGACGGCCGATAAGACGACGCGTAGTCTGACGTCGATGACCGCCGAGCGGGATGCGTTGTCAGCGAAGAATGCTGATCTGAACAAACAACTGAATGATTCCAACAGCAAGCTGAATGACACCAAGAACCAGCTCAGCGACACCAATGCCCGGATCCGCTCGCTGGCAAATGAGAAGGCTCAGATCGGGGACAACGCTGCATTCCTGACGGAGGTAGTTGCCGCCTCCCAAAACGTCAGTTCAAAGATGTCGACGTGCATAGCAGACCTGAAGAAACTCCAGAGCTATTTGGTCAACTTCACCGCCTACGAACAGGCTTCACTGATCAGTTTCGTCCAGGGTGTGAACTCGGAGTGCAACGCTGCACAGGCTGACAGTGACAGCCTCACACGGACTATTCAGAGTCTGAGGTGATAGCGGCAAGAGTGCGCGCCACGTCTACCGGACTGCTCTGTTTGCTGGCTCTATCCGGATGCGGGTTGGCCCCTGTCCCACCGCCGCCCGCAGCAAGCTCGGCACGATCGGTGGCTCCGGCGCAGTCGATGGCTGCTGCAACCACAAGCACGCCAAGTCCTGAAGCTACTCTGTCGGGGTTCAGCACCTTTGAACGGGCCGCACTGCGAGTGCGGAATATCGGGTGCGGAGGGGTTTCGCGCGGGTCGGGCTTCGCGATTGCCGATCGTGTTTTTGTGACGAACAGGCACGTCGTCAGCGGTGCGACCGTTCTGCAGGTGAGCACTTACGACGGAAGGGACATCACGGTCAACGCGGTCGGCGCAGTCGTAGTCGCCGATCTGGCGCTTGTTTGGACGAAGGAGTCGTTGCCTGCCACGCTGCAATTGGCCTCCGCAAACCCGCTTCCGGGTGCGGAGGTGACGGCAGTCGGATACCCGTTGGGCGGAGAGCTGACCACCACCAGCGGTAAAGTGCTTCGGTACGGCAATGATCCTCTGGGCTCCTCCCCGTTTCAAATGATGTACAACAGCGCCCCTATCGAGCACGGCAGCTCAGGCAGCCCCTTAGTGGACAAGGCGGGGAAACTGGTCGGTGTGGCCTACGCAGGAGGGGGCGGCCAATACATTGCGGTGCCAGTTGAGACCCTGTCGCAAGTTCTGCGTGATCCGTCCAAGTTCTCAAATCAAACGTCCTGCGACTGAGTAGGCCGCCGTCCCTCACCGCTGACGCCAGGCCACGCTGCAAGGCACGGGTGCGCTCCAGCACCCGCTCCCTGGCGGTGTTGTAACAGGGGCGAAGATATGGGAGTGACTGCCTAGCTTAGGCTCTCGAAGACCAATGTCGCTTGGATTCGGTCTCCGCCTCCAAGTCCCTTACTGCCGCTGCTGGAAGTAGTAATTGTGTGCAAGCGGTAGCCCTTAGCGGCTTGGTCGTTGATGGTCTTCTCGAGTGAGGTCAGGTTGCCTGACCCGGTTCCCCAGAGCTTTTCTTTGAGTATCACTTGCAGGACGACATAGTGCATGACACTGGTTCCTTCCATAGCTTCTGAGACCCGGGCAGGTGCCCGATGACTTGGTGCGCTCCTCGAAGCGTAGGCGAGGACGTGGACGAAAAGTGGGCGGCGTGCCGTCCAGTGTGTAGCGACGCCCACGCTTCTTCATGACTCGCACGTTCTCCTGTGCGAACGGAATTGGGTCTGCGGACAGGAAGATGCGAGTCGAAGTTGATCACCCGCGTGGCCCAGAGAACTTCCGGCCCGGCATTTTGTCCACAACTCCCGTCGGTAATCCACGTCACAGTTACAAATCGTCTCCCATAGTAGGCAGTTCTGAGCAGCTTCTCCACGATTCGCGCAGGTGCTGGATACGAAACCTGCGTCAGGACAATACTGGGAGGGAATAGTGGCTACCGAAGGACGGACCAATGACGATCTCCGCAGACCACACCGCGCCGGACACCACCAGCACCGCAGCGCCAGACAATGCGCTGACGGAAGCTGTGAAGAAGTTCGGCATCACGGTGGAGGACTACATGCTCCCCGCCCGGCACCAGATCCAGATGGTGGACCCGGACGGCCGGCTCAAGGCCGGCAGCGAGCAGGGCACCCAGCCCGGCCACGAATACCCCGTGCCCGGCGACAAGGAACTGCTCGCCGCGTACGAACAACTCGTCGTCGGCCGCCGCGTCAACGACCAGAACTCCGCCCTGGTCCGGCAGGGCCGCATGGCCGTCTACCCCTCCAGCCACGGCCAGGAAGCGTGCCAGGTGGCCGCCGCCCTGTGCCTGTCCGACGGCGACTGGATGTTCCCCACCTACCGCGACGCCGTGGCCGTGATGACCCGCGGCGTGGACCCCGTCCAGGTGATGACCATCTTCCGCGGTGACTGGCACGGCGGGTACGACCCCCTCAAGTACAAGGTGGGCATCCAGTGCACCCCGCTGACCACCCAGCTGCTGCACGCCGTCGGTGTTGCCCACGCCGCCAAGCTGCGCGGTGAGGACACCGTGGTGCTGGCCATGTGCGGCGACGGCGCCACCAGCGAAGGCGACTTCCACGAAGCCCTCAACTTCGCCGCCGTCTTCCACCTGCCGGTCATCTTCTTCGTCCAGAACAACAAGTACGCCATTTCGGTGCCGCTGGCACACCAGTCCGTGGCGCCGTCGCTCGCGCACAAGGCCGTGGGCTACGGCATGGCGGGCGAACGCGTGGACGGCAACGACGTTGTTGCACTCCTCGCCGTCCTGGACCGCGCCGTGAAACTCGCCCGGGAAGGCTCCGGCCCCCTGCTGGTGGAGGCCAACACGTACCGCATGCAGGCCCACACCAATGCCGATGACGACACCCGATACCGGGAAAGCGCCGAGGTTGCGGAGTGGCGGGCCAAGGACCCCGTGAACAGGATGCGCACCTACCTGACGGACCGTGGGCTGCTGGACGACGACGGCGAGGCGAGGATCGCTGCGCACGCTGAGGCGGTTGCCGCGCAGCTGCGCGAGGGCCTCGGCGAGGACGTGCCCGTGGACCCGCAGGAGCTCTTCCGCCACGTGTTCGCCGTGCAGACCCCGCAGCTGAAGGAACAATCCGCCATGCTCGCCGATGAGCTGGCCCGCGACGCAGCAGGCACTGACTCGAAGGAGGCCGGCAAGTGAGCCCCACCATCACCACCTCATCCGAGGCCAACGGCAACGTTTCCGCCGCCACCGCCCATGCGGCCGCCTCGGCAGCGGCGTCCGCGGAGGCCGCCGGCCCGCAGCCGGTCACCATGGCCAAGGCCCTCAACACGGCGCTCGCCGACGCCATGTCCGCGGACTCCTCAGTCCTGGTGTTCGGCGAGGACGTAGGGCTCCTGGGCGGCGTCTTCCGCATCACCGACGGCCTCACCGCCACGTTCGGCGAGCAGCGCTGCTTCGACACCCCGCTGGCCGAGTCCGGGATCGTGGGTATGGCTGTTGGGATGGCCATCAACGGCATGCGGCCCGTCATCGAGATGCAGTTTGACGCGTTCGCCTACCCGGCGTTCGAGCAGATCGTCAGCCACGTGGCCAAGATGCACAACCGTACCCGCGGCATGGTCAAGCTGCCCATGGTGATCCGGATTCCGTACGGCGGCGGGATCGGGGGAGTGGAGCACCACTGCGACTCCTCCGAGTCGTACTACGCCCACACCGCCGGGCTGAAGGTCTACACCCCGGCCACCGTGGCGGACGGCTACCGCATGCTCCGCGAGGCCATCGACTCCGACGATCCGGTGGTCTTCATGGAGCCGAAGAAGATGTACTGGACCAAGGACTCCGTGGACTTGGGTGAGCTGCGGCGCCTTCATGAGGAAGGTACGACGGCGGGACGCACCTCGGAGGGGAGGGCCGCCGTCGCGCGTCCCGGCACTGACGCGACGCTGATTGCGTACGGTCCGTCCGTGCCTACTGCTTTGGCTGCCGCCGAGGCGGCGGCGTTGGAGGGGCGCTCGCTGGAAGTGATCGATGTGCGGACCATCGTCCCGTTCGATGATGAGACCGTATGCGAATCGGTGCGCAAGACCGGCCGGGCCGTGGTGATCGCGGAGGCGCATGGCTTTGCGTCCGTGTCATCCGAGATTGTGGCCCGGGTGCAGGAGCGCTGCTTCCACTACCTGGCTGCACCGATCCGCCGCGTGACCGGGTTCGACGTCCCGTACCCGGCGCCCAAACTCGAGAAGTACTACCTGCCCGGCGTGGACCGCATCCTCGACGCCGTTGACGACCTTCAGTGGGAGAACTGACCATGAGCGAACCACGCGTATTTTTGCTGCCGGACCTGGGTGAGGGCCTCACCGAGGCTGAACTGGTGGCCTGGCATGTCTCTGTTGGGGATGAGATCGCCGTCGACCAGCCGATCGCCGAGGTGGAAACCGCCAAGTCCGCGGTGGAGGTGCCGTCCCCGTATGCCGGGATTGTGGCCGAGCTGCACGGGAAGCCGGGGGAGACCCTGGACGTAGGGAAGCCGCTGATCTCGGTCACACCCCTGGGCGCCGACGCTCCGGTGACCGCCGCGGACGATGCCGCCCCCGCCCCTTCGCCGGACAGCATTCGTCCTGCGGACGATGCTGCCGGCTCCGACAGCGGCACCGGACTTCCCAATGCTCGCAAGCTCGCATCGGGTCCCTCGTCCGGTTCCTTCGATGCCACTCCCGGGGCGGCGTCATCCGCGTCGGCTGAGGCGGAAACGTACCGGGAGGAAGAAAAAGCTGGATCTGGAAATGTTTTGATCGGGTATGGAACTCCCGGCGGCCATGGCCAGGCGCGGCGCACCCGTGCCCGGAAGTCTTCCGTGGCCGTGGCTGAGCCTGCGGAGTCCACCCCGGTCAGCCTGTCCAAGGAAGACGAGCTCGCGCTCCTGCGTACCCGGGTGCCCGGAAAGCTTGGCGCCGTGATCTCTCCGCTGGTCCGTCGGATGGCGCGGGAGCACGGGGTGGATCTGGGGGACATTTCGGGTTCCGGTGACAGCGGGCTGATCATGCGCCGTGACGTGGAGGCCGCCCTGCGGACCACCGCGCCGGCGGCTGCGCCCGCGGCAGCACCGGAAGCCGAGCCGGTTGAAGCGCCTGTGGAAGCACCGGTGCGTCCTGCTGAGTCCGCTGAAGCCCAGGGCCGCGACGCGCGGACGGGCCTTGCCGTCGCGGCCCGCACGCCTGTCCGCGGCGTGCGCAAGGCCGTTGCCGCGAACATGGCCCGCAGCCGGTCCGAGATTCCGGAAGCAACGGTGTGGGTGGACGTGGACGCCACGGCCCTGATGGAGCTGCGCGAGGGGCTGAAAGCCAGCGGTGTGGAGGTCCCGGGTTTGTTGGCTTTCATCGCCCGGTTCGTCACGGCGGGGTTGAAGAAGTATCCGGAACTGAACACCCGGATTGAGACTGCCGACGACGGGTCGCAGGAGATCGTGGCCTTCGACGGGATCAACCTGGGTTTTGCGGCGCAGACCGACCGCGGCCTGGTGGTGCCTTCCGTGCGCGGGGCGGAGAAGCTCAGCGCAAGGGAGCTGGATGCGGAGATCCGCCGGCTCACGCAGGTGGCGCGCGACGGCAAGGCGACCCCGGCTGAGCTGGGCAGCGGAACGTTCACGCTGAACAACTACGGCGTGTTCGGCGTCGACGGCTCAGCGGCGATCATCAACCACCCTGAGGTTGGGATCCTCGGCGTGGGCCGGATCATCGACAAGCCGTGGGTGGTCAACGGGGAGCTGGCCGTCCGCAAGGTCACCGAGCTGACCCTGACCTTCGACCACCGGGTATGCGACGGCGGCACGGCCGGGGGCTTCCTCCGCTTCGTGGCCGACGCCATCGAAAACCCCACGTCCCTCCTGGCGGACATCTAGCCCGCCCGCCGGTGCGCACGACGTCGCCTGCGCTATACGTCCAGAAGTAAACGGTGGGGCATGAATCCCTCGGCAGCTTCCACCCTTGCCTGGAAGCCTCGGTAGCCAGCTTGGGTCACGACCAATGACGGCGATGCCATCCGGGAGTTGCCGATCTGGCTTTTGTGGGCTTTGAGCGCCTCGCACTTCTTGTCCAGCGTACCGGTAATATCCACAAACACGCTGGGATTGAAGGAGTGGCTGGAGGGGCTGTCGTAGCACAGCACCCGGCTAGCATGTCGGGCTGCGCCCCAGGTGGCCGCGGCGACTGCGCGGTGGTCCTGGTGACTGTCCAGATTGCCGTGTGTATAAACAACGTCAGCCTGTGTTTGGGTAATTATGAGCTCTATCTTGTGAACAAGGTCGAGCTCATAATTGCTCACCCTGCCGTCCGGCAGGTCACCCCAGAAGAGGTTTTCCCGGGGCACTCCCAAGATTTGCGCGGCTGCAATTTGCTCAAGTACACGTCCGCTGACCTCACCGGGCCCAGACTCTCCGGTTGTGATAACGAGCATGTGAACTTCGTCGCCGGACGAGATGTGGCGAGCCAGTGTGCCTCCGCAGCCCAGCTCGATGTCGTCCGGGTGGCTGCCTATCGCCAGTACGCGGGTCACGGGGGTACTCCTCTGTTGGGGGCGGTGTCGGAATAGCTGTCGTTAGATTGCTGCCAGGCTGCTGCTGTCAGACCGCTCCTGGCTATCTGGGGGCCTTTCGCAGGAACTCGGCACTGACTGCACGGAGTGACTCGGGATGGTCGATCCTCCAGTCCGCTTCGCCAACGGCGGAGAAAAAATCGACGACCTTCAGATCACCCCACTTGGTGGTCATAAATAGGTTCCGGTACCAATTGGCTTTGCCGTTGTTGATATCCACGGACCCGGTTTCTCCGATGCCGAGAGGCTTTCCGGTTGCGCCCGGCAGCTTAAGGATGCGGTTCATCATCGGTTGAATCTTGTCGGCGAATTCCGTCCAAGGGGCACCGTGGTCGTTGTAGGCGTCAAGACCGATCATGTCCACGTACTCCGCGCCAGGCCAGAACTCCTCCATGCGAAGGCCTGTGGCATCCGCGCCGTTCGCACACCAGAAGAAGGTGACGTTTCCTCCACGACTGACGTGCGCACCGGTCGCCTTCGCGCGATCCACGACATACCGCCAACCGTCGCGCCATTGTGCATATCCTCCAGGCCAAGCGGTTGGGTAGTTGCCGACTTTGCGGCCGTTTCCATCGTTGAATTCCCACCACATACGCAGTGACACCTTGTTAGGAAAGGCTTTTGCCTTGTTGAAAAAGGAGTCGAGCTGATCATTGATTGCTCCGGCCAGAAGCTGGTCGCCGTTGAGGTTGATGTCGGTGTGGATGTCCCAAGCTATGACCAGGTCATGGCCAGTACGGGCGCACCAATCCGCATCGACCTGGGGCCATCCGTCCCCGCCACCCACTGAGGGCAGATCATGGAAGGCGACGTACCGCCTAAGCTGAGCCCCGACCCGGGCTTCCAACTCTTCGTGCCCTGCTGTGTCCATGGCGTACGCGCCGAAGGAACAGCGAGCGTAGAGCTCAACCCCCGAAATGCTGCCTCCAAATCGATTGTGTGGCAGCCCAAGCGCGACAGCTCCGGTCGCAGCACCCAGCAGGAGGAGCCGTCTTGACATCCTCCCTGAGAAGTCCCGGTGATAACGGTTACGGGGTGACGAGTTCGTAGACAAGCCAGTTCTCCTCGGCATAGCGTCTGACGGGTACCGGGGCGGCGACGAGTCGGTACTTGTCACTATTAGCCACCAACTCCCGGAAGAAAGAGGTGCGCGAGTCCTCTTTCACGTTTCCAGTGGATCCCGATCGCAGGATGATCATTCGGAAGGTCCCCCCATCGATCGAGGCGCGCATTGCCTCTTGGCCGCTATCGAACAGCGCGTAGTGCTCAGTCCACTCGATGCGCGGGTTGTCGGCCATGTAGTACCCCAATGTGCGGGCGGTTGCCGGGGCCAGATATTGACCGGGCGGAGCCCCCACCTTCTCGACCAACTCGACGACGGGGCGCACGTCCGGCCACTGGTACATTGCCCACGACCCAGCAAGGCCTGTTAGGCCGAGAGTCCAAACCAGGGCTACAACCAGGAGTCGGCCTAAACGGCGATGAACTAGGCTTCCCAAGGCGCATGCGGCCAAGGGTGCAAGGAACAGTGCGGAGTAGGCTAGGTGCTTTTCGAAAGACACATACTCACCCAGCCGCATCTGCGCTAGGGGTAATAGAGCGGCACCGCTCAGCAGCACCAATGTCAGGAGGGTCGAGCGAAGTGAACGGGCCAGCAGCGCGGCACCCGCCAGCGCGAGCACGAGGAGCAGCCCGATTTTCTGGACAAGATAGGCCGCCAAGACGCTCAGCGAGGCCGGCATCAACGCGGTGCGCTGGCTCGTGGTGAACGCGATCCCGCCACTGATGCTGGGGCCGACCAAGGAATAGACCAACGCCAGAACTAATGCCGTTACGGCTGCGGCTAGGATCACCCGGAGTGGCCTGCGCTGCGAGCCTACCAGGGTCATCGCGAGGACCACCGGGATGAAGACGAACCCTGTGTACTTCGCCGCTGCCGCCGCTGCCAGCAGCGCGCCCATTAGAACAGCTGAACGGTAGGTGCATCGCGTGGTGCCAATCCAAACGGCGGCTGAAAGCAGCGCCAGGCAGAGGGCGTCGAACGTAGCGAGCGATCCAAGGAAGAGTACAGGTCCCGTTGCGATGAAGGCCGCAGCTGTAAGATTGCCGTGGAGTTTGCCCCACAGGTGCTGGGCTGTTGCGCGTATAGCCAAGGTCGTAGCGACCATACAGACGAGGCTGAAGAGGCGCACCAGACTCAACCCTCCGACCGTGTCAAGGGCCGCGGCGAAAACCGGGTAGAACATTGGTAGGCCCGAGAAGGAGTCACCATAGGGTACGGTGACGGGGGTTCCCGAGAAAAGCTGTTGAAGGTAGTCGTGACCGGCGCCAATGTAAAGGGCCTCATCCTCGAACGCTGAGTTACTGAGGCGTAAAGAGAGAGCCACCTGGGCCAGCAAAATGGCCGCGAGAGGCAGATGCCTGGTCCAGGACGCGATGCGTGGCCTGACTCCGGCAGGGAAGAAGGAAGCGATTGCCAGCCTCCACACAGGTATTCTTTCGTTGGGATGGATTGGAGTGATCGTACTCACGCCCGGGCTCCCTTCTTGTAGCCACTGATGGCGCTTAAGATCCGGCCGAGCCTCGACTCCTCGTCATGAGGGCTCGTTCTCCCGGCAACCTTGCGTGACGGCAGTCTGAAGCGAGGAAGATCGATCCCCTTTGCCAGCAGAAACACCGGCACGAAGACGTAGGCGTTGACACCAACGAAGGCCACGGCGGCCCACCAGTCGGCCAACGAGTGCTCCGGCTGCGACAGGCGCCAGATGAGCCCGACCAGAACGGCTCCGAACGTGACCCCAATGTAGCCGGCGATGATTCTTTTGACCTTGACTGCCAGGGGGGTGGGCTGCGCGGTGCCGTGGCTGACCGCCCATTCCGACTGCCGTCCGAAGAAGACATCGAGGATCGCCACCGCGTGCGTAAACGAGTAGATGAGTTGTACCCGTAACACGTCCAGGCGCCAGCGCGAGGTGAGCAACAGGGGATATGCAACGAGCCAGAGTGCCAGGAGGGGCACTAGCGGCAGGAAATTCACGGCTGCCATGTACTGCGGGAAAATCAGGATCATGATGAGGATTGGTAGCGGGGCGAAAAAGGCGTTCATCGCCGTTGTGGCGTAATAGAAAAAGCCCGACCAGAAAGAGAGCCTCTGGCGCCCGTCCAGGCCCAAACCGGTGTGGAACTCCTCGCCCTTGACGAGCTCCATCGAGCCCTCGCACCACCGGTACTGCTGGGTGATAAATGAATCGATGTTGTCCGGGCAGATCCCTTGGGACAAGTTCACTGGAACGTATTGAAGCCGGAAACCAGCCTTGCCCATGGTCACGCCCGTAAAGACGTCCTCAGAGTGTGCGATCGCCGGAAAGCCGCCGATACTGTCCAGGGCGGACCGGCGGTAAAGGGCTGACGTGCCACAGCATATGGCCGCGTTGACCGAGGCGCGGCTGACTTGGATCAGGCGGTAGAAAACCTCCTGGGTTGCACCAGCGGCGCGCTCCAGCCAATGCATTGACTTTGGGGTTGTGAAGAATTGTGGGCTTTGTACGATTCCCACTGAAGGGTCGTCCATGTACGGGACGAGCTCGGAGATGAATTCCGGGCGCGGAACGAAGTCAGCGTCAAAGATGGCGATGAAGTCACCGTTCGTTCGGTCAAAGGCATACCGCAGGTTGCCCGCTTTCTTGAATTCGCTGCCGGGGCGTGCAATGTACTCGAAGTCGTGAGCCTTGGCAGCTGCCTCGACGTCGTCACGAGCCATATCGTCCAGCACATACACGGTGACATCGCCCGGATAGTCAATTTTGGACACGTAGCCGTACGTGTTTTTGAGGATGTCCAGGGGCTCACCGGCCGTGGGCAGGAAGACGTCGATTGAGGGGTATTTTGGCGGAGACCAAGTCTCAACTCTGAACAGGTGATCCGGCAAGGTCACATCGCGACGATAGGTCGATGTTCGCAGGCCTAACAGAGTCTCTCCTGCATACAGGGCCAGCGGGACCAAGAAGATTAGAGTCCAGTAATCCATGCGGGAGAAGCCGTACAAGCTGATGGCTATCCCTGCGAAGGCGATAGCGTGCGCCCAGAAGAACCACCTGTGCTGTGGTCCCTTGATGTAGGCGTACTTCTCCTGGTCGTTGGGAGGTGCCACGAGCGTGTACTCGTGCGTTGTAGTGCGGGTGGCGAGCGATGACATGTCTCTCCATATGATGGACGGGCTGTTGGGGCGCCATGTCGCGCAGACGGTCCCGGCGCCTGCATGGCGGGACGGCAGCTAGTTAGACCGTTTTTGGGCGGTAGATCATGCGGCTGACGAATATGAACCGAGCGACGAATGCGACGGCCAGCGTGACCGCCTGTGCGAGCAACGCCATGACATGCGCCGTCTCGACGAGGAGGATCAGGACTGGCAGCCGGACCAGCGCTTCTGCGTTGTTGAAAAGCAGGTGCTGCGTGAGGCGCTTCCGCCGGGAGTTGATCCCGTTCCGCATATCGGCGAAGACGAACCGTTCCTGGAGTACGAAGTTGTGAAGGATTGAAATTTCGGCTGCGGCGACAGCTGCCACCACGTAGTCGATGTCGAAGACGCCATGGACAAGCAGGGCCATGACGAACAAGTTGAGTACTGTCCCGAGCGCTCCAACCGCCGAGAACCGCGTTAGGCGGCCGATGCGAGGGAGAACCCGTTTGTGAAGGGACTGGACAGGGTTGCGCCGGCTCGGCTGGATACGCATAGGCACGCAGTCGTTGAGTTTTGGGCAATATTCGGGTCGGGAAACATCCTGACCAGACCGTATTTTGAATAGAAATTGCAAAATTCGAAAACGCGGTATATTACGGTCAACATTCATTTTTCACATCCAGCGAATGTGCGCTTTTGCCCCCACGGGCATGCTGCAATTACGCTGCTACTCGACTGTGACCAAACACTTCCAAGCGCGGCAATGAGCTTGGAACACATCGGGTTCAAATCTGGGCAGCAGCTAGCAGCCGAAAAATCGTGCGGGGAAGCAAATCATCAAATGCGAACTGGTGGCGAAGGCCGTCATTCGCTTCGAAACGTTTAGTTTCGGCCCCATATGCTTGAGGTAGAAATCAGCCTAGATTTTGATTCTCGATTTACCTACAACTATGAGTACCTATTTCCGGATTAGGGGACGTGTGTGTCGCCCCGTAACGCGTTAGGGGTGCCTGCCGGATGTCCAGGTGTGGACCTATTGACGGGAACTCTCTGAACCAGTCCCCGCAGTCCCCTCAACGGTGTGGTTTCGGGTGCTCGTCAGAATCGCGTTTAGCCGGCGAAGCGGAGGGCAAGCACCAAGCCGATCAGCGCAACCACTCCAGCCAGCAGCATCGCGGCCCTGGGGTTCCCGAAGTTCAATGTCCATCCAATGCCGAACCGGCGCGGCACCAGCAGCGCCGGGTCCTCCCGGTTGACGTAGATCAGGCCGCCGCGCCAGTACCTGTCATCGTCGCGGTGGGTCAGGCCCGTGTCCTCCCCATTTTCGCTGCGGTCCCTGTTGTTCCTGGCCAGGACCGCAACGGTTGCCGCCACGGAAGCCAGGACCGGGATCACGATGACCAGCGGCGCCCACCGGGTCACCGTTCCGGTCCACATCAGCAGCGAGGATCCCATCAGTCCCAGGTCGATCATGGCTACCAGCCCCAGCACGGCCTTGGCGCCAAGCGACATGTAGTGCCGGGCCCAGCGCGAGGATCCCATCGGGCGGGCCGGGTCAAGGTCGGGCCTGCTGCGGACGATGGCCGCCGCAATGCCCGCCAGGAATGCTGTGAGGCCCAGCTGCAGGAAGACCAGGGAAAAGGCCGAGCCCACCGACTTCGCTTCCACCCTGTTGGGGACACCGTTGGCGCCAAAGTGCACGGCGAGGGTCTGGGGCATGGACGGGTACATCAGGATGCCAATTACGGCGGCGGAGGCCGTGATGACCGCGGCCGGTGCCAACCAGAGCCAGGGGAACCGCGGGGGATTGGTCCTTAGTTCCGTGTCCACGGCGATGCCCTGGTGCAGGCCTTCGAACCAGCCGCCGGCAAGCTTCGCTGCCCGGATCTCCTGGTGGGCCAGGAAGAAGCAGCCGTACCAGGTGGCCACCAGCACCAGTACCGACAACGGCAGCAGCAGGGGTTGCCCGGTCACCGCCACGCTGACCACGCCGGCTGCCGCAATGATGCCCCCGCAGATCAGGACGCGCCGCCGGTACAAGTGCGCCTGCCCGGTGATGACCGGATCGGCGGCATACCGGGACGGGATCCGGACTCCGAAGGGGATGGTGTTGCTGGTGACGGACGGCAGCACCAATGCCAGCAGGAGAACCAGCCCCAGCAGTACAAAGCCCAGAACGGCGGAAACAATCATCGCGTGTCCTCCTGATCCGCGGCACCAAATGAATCGAGCAGGGTCCGGCAGGCCTGGAGCACGTCGTCGGCGGGCATTCCGCGGGCCACGGCCTCCGCCAGGAGCGTCCTGGCCCTCGCGGTCCAGTCGGACGGAAGGAGCTGGCCGGTGGCCGCCGCGGTCACTACCGCCCCGGAACCGCGGCTGAGACGGATCAGCCCCTCTTGGCGAAGGAGATCGTAGGCCTTGTTGACTGTGTGGAAGTTAATGCCGAAATCGGCGGCGAGCGTCCGGGTGGGCGGCAGCGGGCTGCCTTCGGTCAGTGCGCCGTGTGCGATTGCTTCCACGATCTGGTCCCGGATCTGCTGGTAGATCGGCACATCAGCAACCAGGTCGACGTTGAGGATCAACGCCCTTCACCTTCCTACCTTTGTTCTATTAGTTATAGAACAAAGGAGCCGCGGTCGCCAGACCTCTTTCCCGCGCCCGGCCCAGCCCGCCGCCGTCGTGCCTTAAATTTCTTCCAATCAGGGTCTTTACGCACTGGCAGCAGCTTATTAAAGTGGAACGCGTCATAGTCCGGATGGGCGCCGGGGGCGTCCGGGAAGGGGGATTGCGCATCACCGCTGACCGATACCAGAAGACAAATGACCACTACGTTGAAGGCCCCTCCTAGGAGGGGCCTTCCCTTTGTTGTGCAACGGCCACACCCAGTCACTGGGGGATGTGGTCAAACCTCTGGTAGATCCGCCAGGTGTGGCCGGACGCGGCGTCGGTGACCGTGTCAGTCTGTGCGAAGCCGAACTCCTCCGGCTGCAGCTGTTGGCCGATTGGGGTGCTCCGGTCGAGGACAACGAGCTGGAAGTAGTTGTCCTCCAGCGCGTGCTGGTATGCGTCCAGTCCCTGGAAGACCCTGTCGCCTTCATCGGGGTCGTCGTAAAAGAACGAACCGTCGTACGTCGCCGTCCACTGCCAGGGTCCGGTCTTGTCCTTCAGCGAGTACATCAACGGCTCAGGGACCTCAGCCAGCGTGCGGATCCAGGGCATGGAGTCCACGGCGAACTCGACCGTGTTGTGCAGGGGAGTGGTGGCAGGCCACACGTGGAACAGCTTCTCGGACTGCATCAGCCCCGTTACCAGCACGGCGTAGCACGCCGCCGCAACGAGCAGAACGGTGACCTTCCGCCCGGTGCGGACCAGGGCCGATAGCACTGCCCCGGCCAGCGGCGCACCGAAAATGATGCCAAGGGTGAGGTGCTTGTGCAGGGACACGGCCTCGCCCATCCAGATCTGGTAGCCGGTGGCCGCGATGGTACCGGCAAGCATCAGCACCGCGAGGACCGGTTGGCGGCGCATCAGGTAGATGCCGCCGGCGATCATGAGGGCGAAGGTGAGACCGGCCCACAACCCCACCTGGCCGACCAGCGTGAGGACAGGAGTCTGGTGCACCATGGCGGCCCGGTCCGTGGTGGTCTTCTGGAGGCCCGCCAGCAGCGCCGACCCCCAGGTCAGCGCCGAGCCCACCAGCAGGACCAGCGCGGTGAGCCCGGCAACCGCGCCGCGGGCCACCGCCGTCCCCCGGGTGGAGCGGACCGCCCACCCCACGACCAGGGTCAGCAGCATGACGAACGGGACGTCGATGGCCGAGGAGTATTTCAGCAGCACGGCCAGGGAGCAGAGGACCCCGATGGGCACGCCCCACACAATGGAGCGGTTGCGCTTGCTGGACCAGATGCTCAGCGCGGCCGCCCAGGCGATGAGGGCGAAGCTGGGGGCGTCGAAGGTGGCGAAGTTGGACAGGAAGGTGACCGGCGCAGAGAGGGCGAAGACGAAAGCGGCGAAGATACCCGCGGTGCGTGGCCGGGCGTGGTGGTCGAACAGCACGTTTGTACCCCAGTAGACCGCCGCCGTGGCGCTGAGCATGCAGACCGTGGACAACAAACGGGCCAAGGCCAGGCCGCCGAGCCGGTCCAGCAGTGCACCCAGCACCGGGTAGAGCATGGGTGCACCGGAGAAGAATGACTCCGGATGCGTGTACACCACCACGTGCGGGTCCGCCCAGGATTTCAGGATCCAGTCGCCGGTGTACAAATACAGCGCTTCGTCCTGGAAAGCGGTGTTGCTGAGCCGGAGCGCCGAGACCGCCTGCACCAAAAGGATCAGGGCGATGGGAATGCGCCGGATGTACTTGTCCGCGCTGGGCCGTTTGGCAGCCGGAAGGAATGACTCCAGCGCCGCCCGCCACGTGGGACGGGCGGCGACGCCCGTGCTCACGCGCTCTCCACGATTGCCACAGCGGCTGGTTTGGCCGCAGAGAAGATTCCCCGGCCCATCGCCAGGATCCCCACCGGAACGAACACGTAGGACGAGAGCGCGAAGAGGACAATGGCGGCCCAGAACTGCTCGATCCCGTATTGGTTGACCCCCAAGCACAAACCCACCAGGGTCAGAGCCTGGGTGGCCAGGATGTATGGACCCATGAAGGACCGTACCCGCCGGGCGACGGGGATCTGCGCCGATGCGCTGCCGGTGGGCACCCATTCCGACACCAGGCCCCGGAACATATCAGCGATGCAGAAGAGGTGGGCGAAACCATAAATGGCCTGGACGCGCAGCACGTCCAGCCGCCAGCGGCCCAGGGAAACCACCGGCAGCGCGATCAGCCACAGCACAATCGCGCCCAGCAGTGGCAGGGAGTTGAGCGGCGTGATGTTCGCCGGGAAAAAGAACGCCATGACGATCAGCGGAATGGGTGCGAGAAGCGCCAGCATCGCCGTGCTCATGTAATACAGGAAACCTGACCAAAAGCTCATCCGCTGGGGCAGCGTCAGCGACGGGGTGTCGTGGAATGAATCCGCCGCCACGAGCGACATCGATCCCTCACACCAGCGGTACTGCTGGGAAATAAACGAATCGATGTCTGTAGGGCACTGGCCCCGGGAGAGCAGCACTGGCACATACTTGAGCTGGTACCCCTGCTCCTTCATGTGGAGGCCGGTGTAGACGTCCTCGCTGTGGCCGATCTGCGGGAAACCTCCGATGGCCATCAGCGCCTGGCGGCGATAAACGGCTGATGTGCCCACGCAGATTGCGGCGCCCACCGCATCCCGCGAGGGCTGGATGAAGCGGTAGAACATCTCCTGGGTGGCTCCGGCACACCGCTCCAGCCAGGACATCGACTTGTGGGTGTAGAAGTGTTGCGGGCTCTGCACGATCCCCACCGTCGGATCGTCCAGGTACGGCACGAGCTCCAGCAGGAAGTCCGGCCGGGGCACGAAGTCCGCATCGAAGATCACCACGTGATCGCCGGACGTGCGCTCGAAGGCGTGCTGAAGGTTCCCGGCCTTCTTGAAGGCGTTGCCCGGCCGGGCCACGTAGCCAAAACCGCTCCCAACGGCGAGTTCACGCACTTCCTCGCGCCCGGCGTCGTCCAGTACATGGACCCGGAGCACACCCGGCCACTGCAGGTTCCGGACGTGGTGCGCGGTGTTGGCCAGCACCTCCAGATCTTCCCCGCAGGTGGGAATGAAGACGTCGACACTCGGCACCTGGGTGGGTTCCCACAGTTCGACGGTGGCCGCGTGGTCAGCCATTGAAATGCGCCGGCGGTAGGTGGAGGTCCGGAGGCTGAGGCACTGTTCGGTGACCAGCAGGACGAGTGGCAGAAGGAAGACCAGGGTCCAGTAGGACTGGGTGGCCAGGCCGACGAAGCTGGCCGCAAAACCGGCCATGGCCAGCGCAGACAGCCAGAACACCCAGCGGTGCTGCGGCGTGCGCAGATAGGAGTATTTCTCCCCGTCCTGGGGCGGCATGAGCCATGCCAAGCCGGTCCGGCTGGGGACGATGGTGGGGCTGTCTGCCGCATTTCCGAGGGCTGGTGGGCCGCCGGGCCGCAGCCGCTGCACGTCAAAAAACATGGTTGCTCCCGATGAGTCGCAGTCTTCGCTTCCAGGCAGGTGTGCTGCGATGGCGACTTGTAGTTCCAGTGTTGCTACCTTGGCGGTGAAGTCAGCCTAGGTTGCGGTCTGCAGGCCTCGATACAAGAGGTGGTACCTGTCTTTTCGGCCGCGAGGCGCCAAAGAACTACTTGGAATACTGGCAAAAGCAGACGCCGGAGCGGACCTTCAGATGCGCGGCCGTCACCCGCCCAACGCGCTCAACCGGCCATGGAGGAACCGGCGCTCAGCGTCGTTGTCCGTGAGGATCAGCGCCTCCTCGAACGCCACCCGTGCCTCTTCCGGGCGGCCAAGCCGGACCAGGAAATCCCCGCGTGCGGCAGCCAGATACGGGTAGCGGGCCAATTGCGGGTCGCCTCCCAGGACGTCAAGTTCCGCCAGGCCTTCCGCGTAACCCACCGCGAACCCCAGGGCGATGGCGCGGTTGAGCCGGACCACCGGGGACGGCCACCTGTCCATGAGCAGGTCGTAGAGAGCCAGGATTTCCTGCCAGTCGGTGTCCAGCCAGGACGGGCTCTCGTCATGCACGGCTGCGATCGCCGCCATGAGGGCGAAACGCCCCGGAGGCCGTCCGGCAAGTGATTCCCCCAGGAGCGCCACGCCTTCCGCGATGGCCTGCCGGTCCCACTTGGACCGGTCCTGGTTCTCCAGGAGAACCACCTCATCCTGGTCATCGACCCGGGCGTCCCTGCGGGCCCCGGTGAGCAGGACCAGGGCCAGGAGTCCGGCCACGTCGCGGTCTCCGGGAAGCAGGACGCGCAGCATCCTGGCCAGTTCCAGCCCGCGGTCGGCGAGGTCCCGGCGCATCAGGTCAACGCCCGACGGGGCGGTGTGCCCGGTGGTGTACACCAGGTACACCACCGACAGCACGCCATCCAGCCGCCCGGGCAGCTCGCCTGCCGGCGGCACCCGGTACGGGATATTGGCCGCCGCGATCTTCTTCTTGGCACGGGTGATGCGGGCCGCCATCGTGGCCTCGGGGACGAGGAACGCCCGTGCCACCTCGGCCGTGGACAGCCCGCACAGCAGCCGCAGCGTCAGGGCCACCCGGGCGTCGAGTGCCAAGGCAGGATGGCAGCAGGTGAAGATGAGCCGGAGCCGGTCGTCGGGGACCTCTTCGGGCGCCATGTCCGGCAGGCCGCCGTCGTCATCCTCCCGCCCAAGCAGCTTGGGCAGCGCCCGTTGAGCCGTTGCCGCACGCCGGTGCATGTCCAGGGCCCGCCGTCGTGCCGCCACCGTGAGCCACGCCCCCGGGTTCCGCGGAATGCCGCTCGTTCCCCAGGTGGCCAAGGCGCTGGCGTACGCCTCCTGGACGGCTTCCTCGGCGGCATCGATGCTGCCGGCAACACGGACCGTGGCCGCCAGGACGAAGGCCCATTCACGGCGGTGCGCGTCAGCGACCGCCGCGGCAACCTCCGGGCTGGCGGCCTCCGGCATCAGTTCGCCACCCGTACGGGCCACACCTCAACTCCGACGCCGGCCGGAACTTCCTTGGCGATCTCAAGCGCCTCATCGAGGTCAGCTGCCTCGATGAGGTAATAGCCGCCCAGGGTTTCCTTCGACTCGGCGAACGGGCCGTCCGTGACCAGGAACCCGCCGGCCCCGTCGCGGCGGACTGACGTCGCCGTGGAGGAGGGATGCAGGGCTGCGCCGCCGAGCAGGGACGCGCCGTGCCGTTGCTGGAACTCCTGATAGCTGGCGCTGATGGATTCCCCTTCGGCCTGCCGGGCCACGGCCTCGTCCTGGTAGATCAGGATCAAATACTTGGACATGTCATGCTCCTTTGCCGTTTGTGCAGAGCCCCTTCACCGGGCTCCTACCCATACGACGTGCACGGGACGCACAAATCGACAACAGCACGAAGCGATTTTCAAGGGCGGCTTCCGGGCAGAAGCCGCGTGCCGCCGTCGTGACGTCACCCTTCTGCAATGTCCGCACCCAGGCGCTCCTGTAGCTTGTCCAGCGTCTCGGGGTGCCCTGCGATCTCTACCTTGCCGCCGTCCGTCATCAGCGTCAGGGCCTGGACCTCAAATTCCTGGATGTAGTTGCGGTCCTTCCCGGTCACGTTGCGCCGCTCCGGGAGCAACTGATGCACTGTCAGCGTGCGAGGCCGCCCTGACGGCTCGAGCGAGTCGTAAACCGCAGGTTGGAAGTGGATAGTGCCGGCGCCGGGTGTCAGAATCCCTTGGTTCCAGATGCGTCCAAGCGAACCGGTGAGCGCTTCCGGGTAGCGGATGTAAGCCCGGATTTGGCCGTGTTCCTCGAGACGCGCCTTTGCCTTGAGCCGCTGCCGCAAGCCAACGTAAGCGAACGCCGCATAGCCCAGGGTCCATATGACGGCAGTGACCAGGGCGTCTTCCAGGGTGTGTCCGACGGCCATCCAGACCCCCGTAGTGAGCACGAAATATGCCACGTAACCCAGGGCAAAGGCTTTGTAGGGATGTGCCCGGACCCAGTCCTTCATGGGGAAATACTAAACAGGGCCGGGGGGCGTGGCCATCGGCAGCCGCTGCCGGCCGCCGCAGTGCTCCCCGCATTTCCAAGGTACCTCGCCACGGGGGCCTTGCCGCAAGGCCCCCGTCCGGCCGCATACTGGCCGTCGAACAGAACGGGGACGGTATGCATGATGCGGTGATTGTGGGCTGCGGACCCACGGGGTTGATGCTGGCGGGGGAGCTCCGGCTGGCGGGAGTGGACGCGGTTTTCCTGGAGCGGCGCCCCTCCCAGGAGCTGGCCGGCTCGCGCGGCGGCGGAATCCATTCGCGCACCATTGAGCTGCTGGACCAGCGCGGCATCGCGGAGCGCTTCCTCGCCGCGGGCAAGACCGTCCAGACGGCCTCCTTCGGCAATACGCAGCTGGACCTGGGCGGGCTGCCCACGCGTCACCCGTACACGCTGGCGTTGTTCCAGAACCACATCGAGCGGCTGCTGCTGGAGTGGGTGGAGGAGCTGGGCGTGGAGATCCGGCGCGGCGTGGAGGTCACCGGAGTTTCGGCGGACGACGACGGCGTGGAGGTCCAGCTTGCCGCCGGCGGACCTGTGCGGGCCCGCTACGTCGTGGGTGCCGACGGTGGGCGCAGCATGGTGCGGCGGGCAGCGGGCATTCCGATGGTGGGTCCGGATGCGACGCGGAGCAGCCTGATCGCGGAGGTGGAGGTGGCGGGGGAGCCCGTCCAGCAGGGGAAGGTGGACGGGCGCGGTATCCATGGGCTGCACCCGATGGGTGGCGGCCTGGTCCGGGTGGTGGTGACCGAAGCCTCCCTCGGTCCGGCTGCCGAGCCGACCCTGGCCGAGCTGCGCCAGGCCCTGACGGACGTGTTCGGCACCGACTTCGGGGTCCACAGCCCCACGTGGCTGTCGCGCTTCACGGACGCCACCCGGCAGGCGGAGTCCTACCGGAAGGGCCGGGTGCTGCTGGCCGGTGATGCCGCCCATGTCCATTCACCCACGGGCGGGCTGGGCATCGGCCTGGGGCTGCAGGACGCCGTCAACCTGGGCTGGAAGCTGGGGCAGGTGCTGCAGGGCATCTCCGGCGCCGGGCTGCTGGACACCTACCACGCGGAGCGCCACCCGGCGGGGGAGCGGGCGCTCAAGTACACCATGGCCCAGTCCCTCTTTCAGAAGTCCGATCCGCGGCAGGAAGCCCTGCGCGACCTGCTCGGCGAGGTGCTCCGCGTTGACGGTGCGGGAGCTCCGATCGCGGCACTCATCACCGGGCTCGACGTCGCCTACAAGGTGGGTCCGGGCCACCCGCTGCTGGGCCGCCGGATGCCGGACCTGGACATCACCACTGGCGCCGGGCCGGCCAGGGTGTACGGGTTACTGCACCGGGGCCGTCCGGTGCTGCTGGAATTCGGTGGCCCGGGGCTGGAACCTGTCGCGTGGGCCGGGTACGTGCAGCACGTCCGGGCAACGTACGACGGCGCGTGGCAGCTTCCCGTGCTGGGCGCGGTTGCCGCGCCAACGGCAGTCCTGGTCCGGCCCGACGGTTACGTAGCCTGGGTGGGCGAAGGCTCAGCGGACGGGCTCGCCGAGGCCCTCGGCACGTGGTTCGGCAAATTTGGGCCGGTGAAGGGTTCATGAGCCCTCCGGGCGCCACAGATGCATTAATCGCAGGAAGTTGAGCAAAAACTGCGGGACCGCCCCCTATTGCCCGGCGGCACGGGTTTGTTAGGCTGATCCCCGGGTCAGGCAGGCGGCCCATCTGTTGCTGCCTAAGGAACCCTTATCCACAGCCACCCCGACTCGTTCCGGGCCGCTGGCCAACCATTCCCAGGCATGCGACAGTCC
The DNA here is from genome assembly GCF_902506025.1 of Arthrobacter sp. 8AJ. Taxonomy (NCBI): domain Bacteria; kingdom Bacillati; phylum Actinomycetota; class Actinomycetes; order Micrococcales; family Micrococcaceae; genus Arthrobacter; species Arthrobacter sp. 8AJ. The sequence goes on from NZ_LR733289.1 coordinate 1,125,552, forward strand.
GTGAAGCCGACGCGGATGTGGCCCAGGGTATCCAATTTTCGGGGGTGGGCCACATCCCGTCTTACACTCCGGGGACCAGCAGCGTCGCTGGCCCCCGGGCCACGGACTCTTCAGTCGTCGAAGTGGGCCTTCGCATCCTTGCGGCCTGAGAAGCGGTTCACCAGTCCCTCGGCGAGCTCGTTGAGCTTTTGGTTCCTGCTGTTGGAGGCGCTGCGGAGGACGTCGAACGCTTCGTCCTTGGTGCACTTGTTTTGCGCCATGATGATCCCGCAGGCCAGGTCGATGACGGTCCTGGTGTCCATCGCGGCTTTCAGGTTGTCGGCGCGCTGCTCCGCTGATGCGATCCGCACGGCCAGCCGGAGCGCCTTGCCCGCCATGTCGCCGAACCTCGCCGCGTCGGCGACCGCCCGCTCACTGAAGAGTCCGCTGACGGGAGCAAAGAAATCGAGGACCGCGCCGGCGTCGTTATCCAGCTTCATGGGTACGCCCAGCGAGCTGGCGACGCCCGCGGCGGAAAGCGCCGTGCGGTACTCAGGCCACCGCGGGTCCGAGGACACGTCATCCAGCAGGACAGGAACCCCGGTTTCGAGGGCCTCGATGCAGGGCCCGTCTCCCAGCGATTGTTCAATCCGGTCCAGCACCACGGCCCTGCTGCTGCTGCCGCCGATGGTGGCGGTGAGTTTGCGGCGGTGCAGGGTAACGGCGCACTCGATGGGCTCTCCCGTGGTGCTGGTCATGGTGGCCGCCGCATATCCGGTGAGGTCGTCGAGGACGGATTTGATGTCCTCCATTCCGGCGATGAGGTCCACAAGCTCTTCGAGGTCTTCTGCCATGTCCTGGTCCACCATGCCTTCAATGTAGAAGCGGCGGCCAGCCTCCACAAGGGCGCTCTGGACCCTCTCTTGCCAGCCGCCGCCCAGCTGCCGTACAGCGCAGTTATGGAAACGTTATATATGCTTGCTTAGTGGTTTTGAGGTCAAGCAGCGCAAATTTGTCAGCACCAGCAGGTCCGGCGGCGCCCGGAACAGGGCTCCTCGCCGGGCGCAAGCATGCCCTGGACGGGCTCCGGATCATCGCCGTTGCCGGCGTGTTTTTCTTCCATACGGCAACCGAGTCCATGCCGGGTGGCTCCATCGGCGTGGACGTGTTCTTCACGCTCAGCGGCTTTGTGATCACGCTGCTGATCATGAAGGAACGGATCGCCACCGGCAGGCTGCACCTGGGCATCTTCTACGCCAAGCGCCTGGCCCGCCTCTGGCCGGCGCTGTTGGCCCTTTGCGCTGTGATCGTGGCGGCAGGCGTCGTGTTTCCCGACTCAGGCTGGGGCGGGCAGGCGGGGTTTGTCCTACCCGCTGCCGGCTACGTGATGAACCTGGCGCACTTTGGCATGTTCGGCGACTCCATTGCCGGCGAAACCCTGGGCCCCACGTGGACGCTGGCCGTGGAGGAGCAGTTCTACCTGGTGTGGCCGCTGCTGTTGCTGGTGATGCTCCGGTTCTGGAAGGTCCGCACCACAGCCATCGCCACCGTGGCCCTGGCCGCAGGCTTCGTGCTGAACCGGTTCCTGCTGGTCAACGCGGGCAAGCCGCTGGACCGCATCTACAACGGCCCGGACACCCGGGCCGACGAACTGCTGATCGGCTGCGCGCTGGCGCTGCTGTTCACCGCGGTGCGGCAGGGTTCCCGGCTGCACAACGCCATGGCATCGGTGGCCCGCTGGGGTGCCCCGCTTGCCGGCCTGGCCCTGGTGGCCGCGCTGTTCCTGCTGAAGGAGCCCGATACCCCCGGAGCCTGGTTCAACACGTTCTGGACGGTGGGCCCCACGGCGCTCGCGCTGATCTCGGCCGTCTTGATCGGCTCGCTGGTCCTGCAGCCTGCCGGTTTCCTGTCGCGCATCCTCAGCCATCCCTGGCTGGCCCGCCCGGGCCGCGATCTTTCCTACGCCATGTACCTCTGGCACCTGCCGGTCTACCTGCTGCTGATGCCCCTCATCCCGGCCCTTCCGCTCCGCATCGCCCTGACCGCAGCCTTCACCGTGCTGCTGGCGTACGCGTCCTTCCGCTTCGTTGAGCGGCCGCTCCGGCTCTGGGCGAACCGGAAGCTGGAGCCCGCCGTCGTGCCTTCCTCCGCCGGCCCTTCCCGGGCATCCGTAGGGGCGTCAGCAGGCTAAGTGCCGCTGGTCCTCTGTCCGCTGCCTGAAAACCCGTCGTTTCTGACGGTTGGCAGGCCCAGGGGCTGTCCGCCGGCAGAAGCGGACGCGGGACTGGACGCGGAGCAGCCCGGGCAGCAGCCCGTACTTTCTTCCAACGCGTCCACGCGGGGCGGAACAGCGCAGCAGGAGTCCCCGCGCCAGGCGTTGATGCCTTCACGGACGGCAATGGCGGCGATGACCAGTGCTGCTCCGGCGTCGGCCCACCACCAGCCCAGGCTGCTGTTCAGGACCAGGCCCACCAGCAGCACTGCGGAGAGGTACGTGCACAACAGCGTCTGCTTGGAGTCCGCTACAGCCGTCCTGGAGCCAAGTTCCCGCCCGGCACGGCGCTGCGCCCAGGACAGGATGGGCATGATGGCCAGGCTCAATGCCGCAATGATGATGCCCGGCACCGAATGCTGCGCTTCCCCGGCCCCGACCAAGGACCGGATGGCATCCACCGCCACGAAGGCGGCCAGGGCGAAGAAGGAAACGGCGATGATCCGCAGCGTCAGATGCTCGCGCCGCTCGGGGTCCTTGGCAGAGAACTGCCAGGACAGCGCCACGGCGGAGGCCACTTCGATCACGGAATCCAGGCCGAAGCCGATCAGCGCGGAGGAATCAGCCGCGCCGCCGGCCCACAGTGCCACGATGGCCTCAATGATGTTGTAGGTGATGGTGGCTGCTGCCAAGAGCCTGATCCGCCGGGTCAGAATCCGCCGGCGATCCGTGCTGGGTTCAGTAGGTGCCCCGGTCACGCCAGGCACTCCCCGTCAGGCGCGCAGCACGCAGGGTCAACAGCCAGGACAACGTTCAGCAGGTCCTTGATGGCATGACCGATCCGCGCGTCCGCCAGCTCGTACCGGCTCCGCCGCCCATCCGGCGCGGCAACCACCAGGCCGCAGCCACGCAGGCAGGTGAGGTGGTTGGACATGCTTTGGCGGGACACCTTCAGGCTGTCCGCCAGGTCCGAGGGATAGGACGGCGACTCTGCAAGAGCCAACAGCACCCGCGCACGGGTGGGGTCCGAGACCGCATAGCCGAAGCGGGCCAGCACGGGCGCATGGGTGAGTGTCTGCATCCTCCCAAAGTACAGCCGTTGCTGTATTCAGGCAAAAATGGATCCCTTGCGTGGGCTGGTTTAGTAGCCGGTGGGGTTGGCTGACTGGCAGGTCTGGTCGCTGCCGGTCTGCGCCACCACACTGCCGGAGGAGTCAGCGGACGACGGCGGTGCAGCGGGCTTGTCGCCGGTGGCAAAGTCCGTGCCGGCGTACAGCTGCACGCCCTGGATGTTCGCCACCTGCTGGACGCTGGTGGCCGGCAGGCCGAACAGTGCTGCCACATCGGCAGCGACGTCCTCGAACCCGGCGGAGTAATAGACCATGGTCTGGCTCTGCGCCTGGGCCTGCAACTTGGTCAGTTTGGTGAAACCGGCATCCGAGAGCAGGCCGGCAATCGCGTTGCTCCGGCCCGTGACCCCGGTGCCGTTGGCGATGGAGACCGGCTGCAGCGACTTGTCGTAGGCCGGGGCGGCGGGTGTTGCGGGCGTCTCCGTGGGCGCCTCGGGGGCAGGCTGGCTCAGGTCCGGGCTGTTGCGCAGGGCGGCGAAGAAGTTGGACGCCGCCGGTTCATCGAGGGTCAGCCGGTTGGGGTCCTGCGGCGACGGCACCGTGGGGGTGGTAATGAAGTTGATGTTGGCTGGATCGATGTTCTTCAGCCGGTTGGCGATGGTGAGCAGCGACGGGATGGAGGACAATCCCGAATCGACCGTCAGGTTCTTGGTGATGGTATCGGCGATGGTCAGCGTCTTCTGCGGGTTGCCCAGGGTTCCCTCGGACTTGAGCTTGCGGCTCAGTGAGGCCAGGAAGCCCTGCTGGGCCTGGATGCGGCCCAGGTCTCCGCCGTTGGCGAAGGCGTGCCGGGTGCGCAGGAACGCCAGCGCCTGGTCGCCCTGCACCTGGGACTTGCCGGCGGGCAGCGTCAGGTGCGAATCGGGATCGTTGACGGCGGCGGTGACGCAGACCTCCACGCCGCCCACTGCGTTGGAGAGCTCCTTCACGGCGTTGAAGTCAGCCATCATGAAGTGGTCCACTTCCAGGCCCATGAGCTTGTTCACCGTGTCCACGGCGCAGCCGATGCCGGCCTGGGCCATGGCGCTGTTGATCATGGCGCTCTTCTGCTCGGGATACTTCTGGTTGGTCTTGGAATCCGTGCACGCGGGCACGTCCACCAGCAGGTCACGGGGGAAACTAATGACGTTGACGTGCTTGTTGTCCGCCGAGATATCCAGCAGCATCATCACGTCCGACTGCCCGTAGCCGGAGGACTGGTCCGCCGTGCCGAACTGGCTGTTGTTGCCTTCCCGCGTGTCTGAGCCCAGCACCAAAATCTGCAGACGGTCGGTGCTGTCATTCACGGCGCCCTCGGTGCGCTGGCCGCCGGCGGTCAGCTCCGAGGTGCTGATGTTGGACTGCAGGCGCCAAGCCCAGTAGCCGCCGAACGCCAGGACGCCCAGGAGCAGCACCGACACCAGTGCGGTGACGGCCTTGACCCAGCGCGGGGCACGGCGGAAGGGGCGACGGCGGCGGGAACTGGCCGCGTACAGCTCGCCTTGGCCTGGGTAGGCGGCGGGGCTGGCGGCTTCCTGTTCCGGGCCGGGGGATTTTTTGGAACCGAACACGACAAAATGACCTTCGGGAGGGGACAGGTTTCCGCTACGCTACACGCCCAAGCTGGCAATTCGCCCAGAACACTTGGGCTGGCGGGTGTCCCGGTGCCGTGCACCGGGCGCAGGGGCGTACTCTTTCTTCTCGGCGGTACCCGCCCCGGAGGTGGGCCCGGCCATGGGGGAAGCCCTGGTGTGCAGGCTGAGGAACGGACAGATGAATACAGGACAAAAGCAGCGCGGGACGGGCCGTCCTGCCCGGCGCGGGTTGGGCAAACTGGCGGTGTGGCTGGAGGACGACTCCCCGGGACGCCTCCGGCCGCTGATCCTGGCGGTGGTCCTCACGCTCTCGGCGATCGGACTCGTGGAGGTGGCATCGGCGTCGTCCGTGGAATCCGTGGCGGCAGGAAACAATCCGTACGATCTTCCCCTGAAGCAGGCCATGTGGACCGTGGCCGGCGTGGTGATCATGCTGGTGCTGGCGCGCATGTCGGTGCGGCGGATCCGCTGGCTGGGCTGGCCGCTGCTGATCGGTTCCCTGTTTGCCCTGGTGCTGGTGTTCACGCCGCTGGGCATGTCCGTGAACGGCAACCGGAACTGGCTGAGCGTGGGAGGCTTCACCGCGCAGCCGTCCGAGTTCGCCAAACTGTCGCTGATTGTCTGGGGCGCCGGGATCCTGGACCGGAAGCAGGCCCTGCTGGGGCAGTGGAAGCACGCGGTCATCCCGCTGGGACCGGCCGGAGCACTGATCATGGGCATCGTGGCGCTGGGGCACGACCTTGGCACCACCATGATCATCATGATGATCCTCGCCGCCACCATGTTCTACGGCGGCGTGCGGATGAAGGTGTTCTCCGTGGCCGGCCTGATCTGCGCGGCGGGCGCCCTGGTACTCGCAGCCACCAGCGGCAACAGGATGGGCCGGATCTCCTCCTGGCTGGGCATGGGCTCCGACGAGGACGCGCAGGGCATGGGCTACCAGGCGCAGCACGGCGCCTACGCCCTGGCCTCCGGCAGCTGGTTCGGCGTGGGCCTGGGGCAGAGCCGGCAGAAATGGAACTGGATCCCGGAAGCCCACAACGACTTCATCTTCTCAATCCTCGGCGAGGAACTGGGCCTGGCCGGTTCGCTCCTGGTGCTGGGCCTGTTCGCCATCCTGGCCATTGCCGTGTTCAAGACCATTGCCCGCACCACGGACACGTTCTCGCGGACCGTGGCCTGCAGCGTGATCACGTGGATCCTGGGCCAGGCCGTGATCAACATCGCCATGGTCAGCGGGCTGCTGCCCGTGATCGGCGTGCCGCTTCCGTTCATCTCCTACGGCGGTTCAGCCATGGTCTCCTCCCTGGCCGGGATTGGGGTGATCCTTGCCGTGACCCGTCCGGAAGGAACTGTTCCCCCCGTGCGCCGCGGCGCCCGCGTGCGCCGGGCCCGCTCGCGCGGTGCCAGGCAGAACGGTGCCGGACAGAACGGTGCCGGACAGAACGGTGGCGGGCAGAATGGTGCCGTGGCTGATCGTGCGGTGAAGCAGGTCCGGGAGTATGCCCACCAGCGCTAGCGCCGCCGGGAGCGTTCCCGCGGCGCCCATGACCGCCATCCGCTTCATCCTGGTCTTCGGGATCATCAGCGCGCTGATGGACATGGTGTACGAGGGCGCACGGAGTGTTACCGGCCCGTTCCTCGGTGCGCTGGGCGCGTCCGCGCTCCTGGTCAGCGTGGTCACCGGCGCCGGGGAGGCTGTGGCCCTGGTCCTTCGCCTGGTGTTCGGGCGGCTGGCGGACAGGCCCGGGCTGCGGTGGGCACTGGCGATCAGCGGGTACGCGCTGACGGCCGTGTCCGTGCCGTTGCTGGGAATCACTGACGCGCTCTGGGTTGCCTGCCTCCTGGTCCTGGCGGAACGGCTGGGCAAGGCCGTCCGGAGCCCGGCGAAGGACACCATGCTGGCCGAGGCAGGTTCGGCGCTGGGCCAGGGCAAGGCGTTCGCACTGCACGAGGCGCTGGACCAGGTGGGAGCGCTGCTGGGGCCGCTGCTGGTGGGGGTGGCCCTGGCGTTGTCGGGCAGTTATGGTCCGGGGTTCCTGCTGCTTGCTGTTCCAGGCCTGGCGGCCATGCTGATTCTCTTCCGGCTGCGGCGAAGGGTCCCGGAGCCGGCCGTTTACGAGGCGGCGGACGCATCACCGGCCACCGCGCTCCCTGCTCCTGGCGGACCCGGTCCCGCTTCCGTGAAGGCTGTTCCCATGCCCCGGCAGTACTGGCTGTATGCCGCGTTCAGCAGCCTGACCATGTTCGGCTATGCAACGTTCGGGCTGTTGTCCTTCCACCTGGTGGCCACCGGGCTCCTCCCGCCGGCGGTGGTCCCTGTCCTCTACGCCGCGGCCATGGGAGTGGACGCCGTGGCCGCCCTGGCCTCCGGTTGGCTCTTTGACCGGGTGGGGCTGAAAGTCCTCCTGGTCCTGCCCGTCCTGGCGGCTGCGGTGCCGTGGCTGGGCTTTAGCAACAACACGGCGCTCGCGGTCACGGGCATGCTGGTGTGGGGAGCTGCCATGGGCGTCCAGGAAAGCACCATGCGGGCAGGCGTGGCGGGCTTGGCTCCGGCGGCACGGCGGGGGAGCGCCTATGGAATGTTCACTGCGTGCTACGGCCTCGCCTGGCTGGCCGGGAGCTTCCTCATCGGTGTGCTGTACGAGTACTCAATCCCTGCCCTGGCCATCACCGTCACGGCAGTGCAGGCAGCCGCCATGGTGATCTTCGCCGTCGTCCGTCCTCATGCCGTGCGCCCGGGGCTGCAGTCTTCGGGGAACGAACCTTCCTAGGCGACCGCTCCGGCGACCTCGGGGCATTCAGCGCAGCGAACGTCCGCAACCAGGGAACCGGCGTCGTCCTTTTGGAAGTGGGTGACGTGATTGGTGGTCCTGCCGCAGGTGGGGCAGAAGCTCTGGCTTTGTTTAGTCCACATGCATGAATAATACGGAACACCGTGATAAAGGAAAGATTGCACGCCTAAACCATGTGGATTTCCGCATGCCCCGTGACCGGATCTTGACCAAAGCTGCTGGCGATTCTTCAGCGAACACTGAGTTTCGCCGCGTAGTTTGGGCGGATCAGGCAGTACGGAGGCAGGACGGAAGGAGCGCAGGACAATGACCATCACCGATTACATCGTGGCTCTCGGCGGCATGCTGGCTTCACTCGGATGTGCAGGACTCGTGGCGGCCGGACTTATCAGGGCGCGGTCGCGGCACCAGGCATAGCTCCCGCGGACCACAAGGAAGGTGCGCAGCAGTTCCTAGGCAATCGCCGGGGGTTCGAAACGGGTTCTGGGCGCACCACTGGGCATCGCCTTCAGGATGCCGTCCGCCACGCTGCGCACCTTCAGGTTGCGGTTCCGTGAGGTGCCGGCGAGCCTGCTGAAGGCTTCGGCGTAGGAGCAGCGGTTTTGCGCCATCAGCACGCCGCAGGCAACGTCGATGCTGGTCCTGCTCTCCAGTACCTGCTTGAGGTTGTCCCCCGCACGGATTACGCCGTGCACGTCGAGGGCCAGTTTCAGGCTCTGTGATGCCACCTCGCCGAACCATGACGCGTCAGCGAGGATCCTGGCGGGGAAACCGTAGTCGGGTGGGCCCAGGAAAACGAGGGCCGCGGACGAGCCGGGCTGCAGTTCCAAGGGGAGGGCAAGGGCTGCGCCGAGGCCGTGCTCCAGTAACCGCTTCCGGTAGGCCTGCCAGCGTGCGCCTGCCTGGCCGATCACTGTCGGAGCGGCCAAGGCGGAGCCCAGTGCCGTGGGGCCGTCCACGTGCTCGTCCTCCGAGGCTGCAAGGGCGGCGGTGCCCGCCGTGCTTCCGGCTGTGACGGTACAGGACCGTTGCCGGTGCAGCACGGCTGCGCACTCAACCGGCGTGCCCGCCGTGGTGCTCATCCAGCGGGCCGCTGCGCCGGCGAGTTTTTGCAGGGACTCTGCCTCGCCGTCGGCCCCTGTCACTAAATCCAGCAGGAACCCTTGCCGGTCGGGCCCCTTATTATCTGCCGGGCCAAAAGCCACCCTGCACCCCCATCTGCGATTGCCCCGTGGCCGTACTGCCTTGGGGGTTGCACAAAAACCTATTGGGCCCGCGCGGCAGCGGCACGAGTAGCCGGTACTCTACTTTTCCTGCAGGCCCTCCGCGGGTACCCGTTCGGCCGTTGACCCGTGGAGCCACCGCCGCGGCAAGTGGGCTACGATGGGTTTGTTAGACGGCCAAGCAAGTAGGATATCGAAGGAATTCGCATGAACCCGCACGGTGCAAGCGAAGGCTACTGGTACCCACCCCGCGAGGGCGCGCAGCCCGGTGCTGTTGACGTCATTAACGCCCTCAGGGAGTTCCGGACCTCTGAAAGTGCCATGAGAAGGCGCACCCGCTCCTCCGCCGCGATGGGGGAGACCGACCTGTTGGCGCTTCGGTACCTGATCGATGCGGAAGCTGCCGGCGTTGGCATCCGCCCCACCCAGCTTGCGGCCCGCCTGGGCATCACCTCCGCGTCCATGACCAGCCTCGTTGACCGCCTGGTGGCAGCCGGCCATGTGACGCGTGAGCCCCATCCCTCCGACCGGCGGGCTGTCATCATCCGGCCCACGCCCGGTGCCGACGAGGAGGTGCGGCACAACCTTAACCAGATGCACAAGCGCATGCTTGAGGCCGCCGAGTCGCTTTCGGTGGAGGAAATCAAAGCGGTGATGCACTTCCTGGGTTGCATGCGCGAGGCTGTGGATGCGGTGGTACCCGGTGACGTGGTGGGCTTGCGCTAGACAAGCGGCTAATCCTAGTTAGACTAGCTACATTGTTTAGAAACTATCGGATGGCGGATCGCATGACTGCAGTACTTGAACCTCAGGCAGCGGGACAACGGATCCACGTCCAGGCCGATGACGTATTTCAACTCCAGCCGACTGCACCCAGTGCGTTCGATGAATCCCCGGTGTCCGCGCTGCTGGACGGTCCGGCGCCGGCCATGGAGCTTGATGAGCCGGCCGCACCCTTCCATTGCGGCGTGGCAATGACCTCCGGGCCGGTTCCGATCGCGTCCCTGGGGTGGGCGCCGCTTGAGCTCGGCGCATCGGAATGGTCCTGTACCTGCGGCTACACGGAGGACGGCAGCCCGGCCGGCGACCCCCTGGAAGCAGTCCGGCTGGCTTCGGCACGGGTGGAGAGCCTTCAGTGGGAGCTCGACGCTGCGCAGGAGCAGTTCGGGAATGCAGTCAGGAACGCCTCGAAGCACGGCGCGGGGGAGGGGGCCCTGGGCAGGGCTGCCGGCCTGAGCGCGGTGGAGCTCCGGGAATTCCTGGATGGCGGATCACCGCTGATGTAAGTTTTGGGCCCCGCGGGGGCCCGGGGGCTCCGCACAGCCCCGAAGTGCAGCCATCCGTCTGTTCAGATGCAGCTGCACTTCGGGTTGTTGGAGCGGTGGAAGAAGTGGTTGGCGGCCTGCTCTGGCCCGAAACGTGGGCGCGGCGAGCGGCCGGGAGTCCTATGCGGCGAGGCGGGACGGCGCGGTGCGTGGATGCCGGCGGTCGGCCAGCACGCTGATGGTGCAGGGTGCCTGGTCCGGATCGATCATTGCTGGCAGCTGCCCGCTCTCGGAAGCGGCGTGGAGCATATCCAGCGCTTCCGGATCCACCCAGGCGCTGGAGATATCGAGCTCCAGGTCCAGGCCTCCCCTGAGGGAGTTGGCGCGCTTTGCCACTACGTAGAGGGCGTTGATGCTGTGGATGGTGATATGCCCCTTTGCAATCACCTGGGCCTTGCTGTGGTCCAGATCGATCCGGACCACGATGTTCAGCTTAGAGTTCAAGATGTAAAGCCTTCCCCGGCATTGGCTGCGACGCTGCAGCTTCTTGCATGGCCTGTTTGCTTAAGCCTCAATTAGATTAGGCAACCGATGTGATGTGCGCAACACGGTGACGTTTATTACATCGACCGCAGTTTCCTATCACTTTGGGGTTCGCCAGTTGGCAGCCCGGACCGCTGCTTGGCCGTGGCCCGCCAAGCAATGAAACAATCGGACGGGGTGATCAGGGCACGCACAGAAACTACTGACCACCCGACTCCTGTTCGCGCAGCCCGCGGACGCACCGCAGTACCGCCACCGAAGGACACGCAATGAGCAAAGAACAGCTGATCATCATCGGCTCCGGCCCCTCCGGCTACACCGCCGCCATCTACGCCGCCCGTGCCGGACTGAACCCCCTGGTCCTGGCCGGATCCGTCACCGCCGGCGGCGCGCTGATGAACACCACCGAGGTGGAAAACTTCCCGGGTTTCCCGGCCGGCGTCCAGGGCCCCGAACTGATGGACGGGCTGCAGCAGCAGGCGGAAAAGTTCGGCGCGCGCATTGAGTACGACGACGCCACGTCCGTCGACCTGAAAGGTCCCGTCAAGCGCGTGGTCACCGGCGGCGGGGAGACCTACGAGGCCCAGGCCGTCATCCTGGCCACCGGCTCCGCCTACAAGGAGCTCGGCCTGCCGGAGGAGAAGAAGTTCAGCGGGCACGGCGTCTCCTGGTGCGCCACATGCGACGGATTCTTCTTCCGTGAACAGGACATCATTGTGGTGGGCGGCGGCGACTCCGCCATGGAGGAGGCAACCTTCCTGACCCGTTTCGGAAAGTCCGTCACCGTCGTCGTCCGCAAGGGCGAACTGCGGGCCTCCCGCATTATGGCGCAGCGCGCCAAGGACAACCCCAAGATCCGCTTCGCCTGGAACTCCGCCGTCACCGCCATTCACGGCGACGGCAAAGTCAGCGGCGTCACCCTGACGGACACCCGCACCGGTGAAACCCGGCACCAGGACGCCACCGGCATCTTCGTGGCCATCGGCCACCTGCCGCGCACGGAACTCGTGGCAGGCCAAGTGGACCTGGACGACGAAGGCTACATCAAGGTGGACGCGCCCACCACGTGCACCAACCTGCCCGGCGTCTTCGCCTGCGGCGATGCCGTGGACCACCGCTACCGGCAGGCCATCACCGCCGCCGGCACCGGCTGCGCCGCTGCCCTGGACGCCGAACGCTTCCTGGCCGCGCTTGAGGATGCCGCAAGCATCGCCACGGCGTTGGTGGAGGAGCCGACCCACAGCTGAACAGTGTGCAGCGGGAACGCTCCCCAGGTCAGACGACTTCGGGGAGCCTTCCCGTTAATACGGAAACGGGGGCCGATGACCAGCGCTCGCGTTCCGGCTCGTACGAGATCACCATGGACGCGTCGCTTTCGCGCGCCTCGTCGATGGCCAGCAGCAGGGCGTCCTCCATGTGCCTTGCATATTCCAGCCGCTCGGGCAGCGAACCCTGCAGCCCGCCGTCGTCAATCAGTACGTGGCCCTTGCCGTCCACGATGACCTTCAGTGAATACCCGCGGTCCTCGTGCAGGGACCCCCGGGTGGATGAAATCTCGGTGACTCGGTCTGACCGGACCAGCCCGTTGCCCAGCGTGCGGATCCATACTTCACCCATGAACTGACCTCCCCTTGGATTGGGACGCGCTTCAGCACCCCATAAGGCGAACGCTACTCCTCGCCGGGCCCTTTGTGACCCCCACAATTTTGGGGAGCCTGCCATGGAATGTGACATATGGCCGGCAAGTAAAGTTATGGTGGGTGCCTTGCTTTCGGCTGGGTTCGGCTGACTTGAGAAGGATAATATGTGGTCAAAACTGGATACGTATCTCTTTCCGCTCCAGCCGCCGGCGCTGTGTCCCTCGGGGACCTTTAAACTGCACGTCCCCTCCGGAAAGATGGAGTGGTCCGAAGGCATGTACGGCATCCACGGCCTCAAGAAGGGCGACGTGGTGCCTACCTGGGAACTGTTCATGGCCCACAAGCACCCGCTGGACCGGGAGCCGGTCCGTGCCCTCTGGACGAACCTCCTGGACGGCGGAGGCCAAGGGGCCCTGCTCCACCGGGTCATAGACGCCCGGGGCAGGGAACGGCGTGTCTTCTCCGCGGTCCAGGCCGTTGCAGAGCCGTCGGGGCAGGTGGAGTATGTCCGCGGATTCATGGTGGACGTGACCCAGAGCCTGCGCATCGAATCCCAGCACGCGGCGGAGGAAGCGATCGAGGGTGCGTACGGGCACAAGGCCCTCATTGAGCAGGCCAAAGGCATCGTCATGGCACTGCGGGGTGTGGACGGCCAGGCGGCCTTCCAGGTCCTGGCCACCCGAAGCCAGCACGCCAACACCAAACTGCATATCGTCGCAGAGGAACTGGTCAACGCGGCCGCGGACGGCAAGGCCGCCGAACTCCTGGCCGGTTACTGAGCCCGGCTCAGGGGACCTTCGGCACTTCCCGCAGGCTAACCTCCGGGCCACGCTGGTGGGCATGGCGGACAGGACCATCAGCCGTAGCGGCAGCATTGGCTCCGCCATAGTCAACGCCCTGCTGCTGTACGGGATCAACGTCTGGCCCGGGTGGCGGGTGCTGCCGTTCCTGACGGCGGACATGCCCCGCGCCCTGGACCTCATCAATGCCTCCTTGATCGCGGGCATCATCGTGAACTTGGTCTGCGCGGTGATTCGTGCCAGGGCACTGCTGGCACTGGGAAACCTGGTGGTCATGGGCGTCGGCGTGGCCGCCATGATGCGTCTCTGGGAGGTATTCCCGTTCGACTTCGGCACCAGCTGGTCCGGCTGGCCCGTTGTGGTAAGGGTGCTCCTGGTTCTTGGGATCGTGGGCTCGGTCATCGGCGCCATTGTTGAGCTGGTCAACCTTTTCCGTGCCCTTGCCGGGCTCGAGCCGCGGGCCCGCTAAGACACCGGAGGCGCCGCGGACAGCCGGCGATGCGGGGGGTGCGGATCCGGCGGTCATAGGATAAATCTGATGACTTCCCCGGATGACCCCGAGCCCTTCAACCTGCGCAGCATTGCGGTGGCCGCCTTCGGCCCCACACTGCTTTTCGGAATCGGGCAGGGCGCCATCCTCCCGGTGGTGGCACTGTCTGCCCGCGACCTGGGCGCCTCGGTGGCGGTGGCAGCCCTGATCGTCACCCTGATCGGACTGGGGTCCTGGTTCTTCAACCTGCCCGCCTCCCTGGTGACCCTGCGCTTCGGCGAACGCTGGTCCATCGTGGGCGCCGCCGTCGCCGCCGGCCTGGCCCTGGCGGCCGCCGCCACTTCCTCCCTCACCCCGAACGGACTATGGCTCCTCGCCGTGGCGATGACCGTCGTCGGGATGTCCGGTGCGGTCTTTGGCCTGGCGCGGCAAAAGTACCTCACCGAGGCCGTGCCCGTGGCATTCCGTGCCCGCGCGCTGTCCACGCTGGGCGGCGTGAACCGGATCGGGGTCTTCATCGGCCCCTTTGCGGGGGCAGCGGTAATGCAGTTCTTCGGCATCGCCGGCGCCTACTGGGTGGGGGTGGTGGCCATGGCGGCAGCCGCGATGCTGTCCCTGACCATCCCGGACCTTACGACGCCGGAGGTCCGCTTGGGTGCGGACGCTGGCCCCCAGCCCACGCTCCGCAGCGTCGCGGTGTCCCATGCCGGCGTGTTCCTTTCGCTGGGGGTGGGCATCCTGCTGCTCAGCGCCTTGCGGTCCTCCCGGCAAGTGGTGATCCCGCTCTGGTCCGACCACCTTGGCATGGATGCCACCTCAGCGTCCCTGATCTACGGGCTGTCCGGCGCCATCGACATGCTGGTGTTCTACCCGGCGGGAAAACTCATGGACCGCAAGGGCCGGCAGTGGGTGGCGGTTCCGTCCACGCTGCTCATGGGGACCGCGCTGCTCCTCATTCCGCTGACCGGGTCTTTTGTGGGGCTGCTGCTGGCCGCGCTGCTGATCGGGTTTGGCAATGGCATCAGTTCCGGGCTGGTGATGACCCTGGGCGCCGATTTCTCACCGGACCGCGGCCGGGGACAGTTCCTGGGCCTCTGGCGATTCATGGCGGACGCCGGCTCCACCGGGGGACCGGTGCTCCTCTCCGGGGTGACGGCCCTCGCCTCCCTGGGTCCGGGGATCGCCGCCACGGGCGTCCTGGGCTTCGCCGCGGCGGCCGTGTTCGCCGTCGTGATTCCCCGCCTGAAGCACCGCCGCAACTACTGAGGCGTGTTTGCGGGCCCGGTTGGTGGGTAGGCGCCCCGCCGAGGTTATTCTCGACTCATGAGTGATCCCGGCGCCGCTGCCCGCATCAGTCCGCTGCAGAAGGCTGTGTGGTGGGCGCAGGACTATGTGTACGCCGCGGGCTGGCAGGTCCGCGGGTTCCTCTCGCGCGTGCAGCCGGCGTCCTTCCGCAACGGCACCCGCCCGCCTGTGGTAATCATCCCCGGCGTGTACGAAAACTGGCAGTTCATGATGCCGCTGATCCAGGCCATCCACGACGCCGGGCATCCGGTGCATGTGGTCACGGTGCTCCAACGCAACAAACTGAAGGTGCCGGACGCCGCCAAACTGGTGGCACAGCACCTGGAGGAGGCGGGGCTGCGCGATGCCATCCTGGTGGCGCACAGCAAGGGCGGCCTGATCGGCAAGTACACCATGCTGTCCCTGGATCCCGAGCACCGGATCGCCCGGATGATCGCTGTGTGCTCGCCCTTTTCAGGCTCGCGCTACGCCCGGTACATGCTGCTGCCCAGCCTCCGGATTTTCTCGCCGCGGAATGCCCTGACCCTCCAGATGTCCCGCGAGTTGGCCATCAACAGCCGCATCACGTCGCTCTACGGACCGTTCGATCCGCACATTCCGGAGGGGAGCGTCCTGCCCGGGGCCACCAACATCGAGCTGCCGGTGGCCGGGCATTTCCGGATCCTCGGCGACCCCGCGACCGCCCGCATCATTGTGGAGCAGCTGAACCTTCCGGCCTGACGTCCCCGGGCAGTTGCGTTGTCCCTGATCCGCGTGGCGCTTTGGCGGCGATGCACCGGGCTATGAAGGCTGCGTCCCTGCCCACGCCGTGCACCATGGAGGATGCCAGCGACTGCTGGAACGTGGCTCCCAGGAAGTACAGTCCCGCCCGGGCTTTGGCCACCCCGCGGGCGTGGTCCGGCTCGCCGTCCGGGCCGAACACCGGCAGGTCAATCCACGCCAGGTCCGGCCGGAAGCCGGTGCACCAGATGACGTTGGCGATATCGGGTGTTCGTCCGTCAGCCAGCAGTGGCCGGCCGTCCCGGACGCCTTCCGTCCTGGGGACGCGTTCGACGCCGGCACGCACCAGGTCCCGGTTCTTCACCCTGACCAGTGGCCCGCTGTGTGCAAGGATCTGCGGGCGGGCCTTCCGGCCGGCGGGGGTGTTGAGGTTGAGGACGTGGGAGAACGCGAAGAAAACAGCGAGGGTGAGGGGCCGGGCCGCCACGGCGTCGATGGGCCAGGGGATCTCGCCGGGGTGCCGGCCGGAGAGGTAGGTCGTGCGGCCGGCGGCAAGCTCCAGGGCGATGTCCGCGCCGGAGTTGCCGGCCCCCACCACCAGGACGGGTCCTGGCGCGAGGTCCTTCGGGTTCTTGTAGCTTCCCGCCGTGAGTTGCTTGATGTCCGGGGTGAGCTGCCGTGCGAAGGCCGGCACGTTGGGTGTTCTGTCCCAGCCGGGTGCCACCACCACGTTGTCGGCTTCCAGGTATAGGCCGCCCGCTTCGATGGCGAAGCTGTTTCCGTTGTGGCTGAGGCGGTTAACCCGAACGTTGTTCCGGACCGGCAGCCCGAACTTCTCCGCGTAGCTGCTGAGGTAGTCGGCAAACTCTTCACGCGACGGGTAAGACCACGGCGGGGCAGGGTAGCGGGTTCCGGGAAGGGCATCGTACCGGGCAGGGGTGAAGAGCCTGAGGGAATCCCAGCGGGTGCGCCAGCTGTCTCCGGTCCGCGGGTTCTCATCAAGGATGACGAACGAACGCTTGGCGCGGGACAAGTGGTAGCCCATGGCCAGGCCTGCCTGGCCGCCTCCGATCACCACGGTGTCGAAGTGCTCTGACATGATGCCCTGCCCTTCCGCCCCTGTTCCGCTGCGTTGACGCCGTGCGTTGCTGTCCGGGGCTTTCTGCTACAATTCATCCGAATAGTATTCGGATTAATTAAGGCTAGGCCCGGCGATGAGTGAAGTCAATGCCCCCGCACGCCGCTACCACTCGCCCTTGCGGAAGGAGCAGGCGGCCGCCACCCGCGACGCCGTGCTGGCCGCCGCCCGCGAGCTCTTCGTGGGGGAGGGGTACCGGGCCACTACGGTGGCGGGCATTGCGCGGAGGGCCGGAGTCGCCGTCGACACCATCTATGCGACCATCGGTCGGAAGCCGGACCTGCTGCGGGAGGTGGTGGAAGCGGCCATCTCGGGCACCGGCCAGGCCGTGCCCGCTGAACAACGGGACTACGTGGTCCGCCTGCGGGAGGCGAAGGCAGCGTCCGAGAAAATCTCGATCTACGCCCACGCGCTGGCCGGCATCCAGCCCCGCCTGGCGCCGGTCTATTTGGCGCTGCGCGACGCCGCCGGCACTGATCCCGACTGCGCTGCGCTGTGGACCGAGATTTCCGACCGCCGTGCCTCAAACATGCTGCTGTTCGTTAGGGACCTCGCCGCCACCGGGGAGTTGCGAACGGACCGCCCCGCGGCCGAACTTGCCGATGCGGTCTGGAGCATGAACGGTCCCGAG
The DNA here is from genome assembly GCF_902506025.1 of Arthrobacter sp. 8AJ. Classification (NCBI taxonomy): domain Bacteria; kingdom Bacillati; phylum Actinomycetota; class Actinomycetes; order Micrococcales; family Micrococcaceae; genus Arthrobacter; species Arthrobacter sp. 8AJ. The sequence continues at coordinate 1,142,997 of NZ_LR733289.1, forward strand.
TACTGGGTGCTCCTGGTGGACCAGCGGGGGTGGGGTCCCCGGCAGTTCGCTGAGTGGCTGGCCGATGCCTGGTGCAGGCTGCTGCTGGCAGGGGACCGGTCCTAGGTGTACTCAGCCAGTAGGTTGGTTGCACCTGCTGATAGGTGGTTTGCCTCCGAGGCTGCCGTGTGGCCGGTGGTTGTTGTAGAAGTTTAGCCAGGACTGTAGAGCGTCGACGCGGGCTTGGTTGGATGTGAAGGGTTGGCGGTAGGCCCAGCCTTCTTGGAGGGTGCGGTTGAAGCGTTCTGCTTTGCCGTTTTGCCAGGGGTGGCGGGGTTTGATCAGGATGTGTTTGGCGCCCAGGGCAGCGAGTGCGTCCTGGAAGTCGCGGGAGAGCCGGTAGGCGAAGGCGTTGTCTGTCATGACCCGTTTCACCGGTGCTCCGTTGGCGGCCATNCTCCTGCCAACCCGCCCCAAGCAGTTCCCCCGCTGGCGGAACTGCTGGCCGGAGCACGCGTGGTCAGCCTGCCCATGCGGGTGAAGTTCCGCGGGATCATGCAGCGCGAATCCCTCCTGCTCCAGGGTCCCGCGGGCTGGGGCGAGTTCTGCCCGTTCCCGGAGTACGGGGACGCCGAAGCCTCCCGGTGGCTGGCGGCCGCCATCGAGGCGGGGTGGCAGGGCTTCCCGGCCCCGCTGCGAGCGACGGTTCCGGTCAATGCCACGGTCCCGGCCGTCCCCGCCCACCGGGTGCCGGACGTGCTGGCACGGTTCGGCCGGGTGGACGCCGTCAAGGTCAAGGTGGCCGAGCAGGGGCAGTCACTGGACGACGACGTTGCACGGCTTCACGCCGTCCGCGCCGCCTTGCCGGATGCTGCCGTCCGCGTGGATGCCAACGGCGGGTGGGATGTTCCAGGCGCCGTGGAGGCACTGACTCGGCTGGCGCCGGTGGGGCTCGAGTACGCAGAGCAGCCGGTGCCGTCCATCGAGGGCCTGGCTGAGGTCCGGACCCGGCTCCGTGACGCCGGAACTCCCGTGTTGATCGCCGCGGACGAGAGTGTCCGCAAGGAGACCGACCCCCTCCGCGTGGCCCGGGCCGGCGCGGCGGACCTGATCGTGGTCAAGGTGGCACCGCTTGGGGGAGTGCGGCGCGCCCTGGACATCGTGGCACAGGCCGGACTTCCCGCCGTCGTCAGTTCAGCTTTGGACACCTCGGTGGGCATCCGCGCCGGGCTGGCGCTGGCCGCCGCCCTGCCGGACCTGCCGTACGCCTGCGGCCTGGGCACGGTGTCGCTGTTCGAATCGGATATCACGCTGGACCCCTTGGTGGCCGACGACGGCGCCATCCGCCTCCGCGACGTGGCCGCCGACGCCGGGCTGCTGGAGCGGTTTGCGGCTCCCGCTGAGCGGCGGGACTGGTGGCTGGACCGGCTCCGCCGCGTCCACGCCCTCCTCACCCCGTCGATTGCCGAGTAGGTAGGGTGTCGCCGTGCGCGGGGAGAAGCTGACAATGCGGGTGGGCTGGCTCTGCCTTGCTGCCGTCAGCGCCGGCATCCTGGTGTTCGGTGTGGTGGTTGCCCTGTTTCCGCCGGCCGGGGATGCCGGCCTGTACCGGGCGGACGGGCTGGCTTCGGCGGGACTGGGCCTTTTCGGTGTGCTGATCGTGCTGGTGCCCTTCCGGCGGCGCGAACGGTGGGCCTGGTACGCGCTCTGGTTCTACCCGTTCTTCTGGGCGGCACACCTCATAGGGAACCTCCCTCCGGGCGACGACCACATCCACCAGGTGGTCTTCATCGCCCTTTCGCTGACCGGGCTCCTGCTGCTGGCCCGCGCCTTCTTCCCGCCTAAACCATCGATTGCTGCGTAATTGTCGTTGTGGGGCTCCACAACGACAATTACGCAGCAGTCGATGAGGGATTTGGCAACGTTCCTGCAGGTCACGGGCGGTTAACCCTAACTTCATCAACTGGATGGGTTCCTGTAGGAAGCGGCTGGAAGGGTGATCGGGCACCCCAGAGAGATTCCTTGGAAGGTTCCCCATGTCTGAAACCGCCCGCAAGTTCACCCTGCTGCCCATGCTCGGCCATACCAAGGGCAAGCGCAGCCCCGTCACCTGTGCGCTCAAGTGCGACAACGCCTGCGCCGGCGACGTCTGCAACACCAGCTCCAACAGCTACTTCCGCGACATCGCCTCCGCGACCATGTCCCGCCGCGCCGCCCTGGGCCTTGGCGCCGCCGGTGCGCTCGCCGTCGCCCTCGGTTCAGCCGTGAGCTCCGCCGAACCTGCCTCCGCCGCGGGCCTGTCCAAGGCCGCCAAGGAAGGCTTCGGCAACTCCAAGCTTCAGTTCACGGCCATCAAGCCGGTCGACAAGGCCGTCGACGCCTTCACCGTGCCGGAGGGCTTCACCTGGCAGCCGATCATCCGCTGGGGCGACCCGCTGTTCAGCGATTCCCCCGAGTTCGACCTGAACAACCAGACGGCAGCAGCCCAGGCCCGCCAGTTCGGCTACAACAACGACTACACGGACATCGTGGAAATCCCGGGCAGCAAGGGCCGCCGCGCGGTGCTGTTCACCAACCACGAGTACACCAACGAAAACATCATGGTCCCGGCCGGCTATGACCCGGTGGAAACCCGTGCCATCGGCCGCGCCGCCCACGGCCTGGCCGTGGTGGAGCTGGAGCGCAAGAACACCACCAAGCCGTGGAGCTACGTGAAGGGCGCGCCGCTGAACCGCCGCTACCTTTCCGACACCACCTACGAACTGACCGGCCCGGTTGCCGGCTCGGCGCTGGTGAAGACTGTGGCCGACCCGTCCGGCCGCGCCATCAAGGGCACGTTCGGCAACTGCTCCGGCGGCACCACCCCCTGGGGCACCATCCTCTCAGGGGAGGAAAACTTCAACGGCTACTTCGTCGCCGGCGGCACGTCAGCCGGCGACAAGCGCTACGGCCTCACCGCCAAGCCCACGGCACGCAAGTGGGAACTCGATGACCCCCGCTTCGACACCCGCAATGCCGGGTACGAGAACGAGGCCAACCGCTTTGGCTGGATCGTCGAAGTCGACCCGTTCGATCCCACCTCCACCCCCAAGAAGCGCTCCGCCATGGGCCGTTTCAAGCACGAGGGCGCCAATGTGATCGTGGCCGAATCCGGCCACGTGGTGGCCTACATGGGCGACGACGAGAAGTTCGACTACCTCTACAAGTTCGTCTCCAAGGGCAAGTACATGGAAGGCGACCGCAGGAACAACATGAACCTGCTCTCCGAGGGCGACCTCTACGTTGCCAAGTTCACCGGCAACTCGCCCGCCGCGGAGATCACCGGGACCGGGGCGCTTCCGTCCGACGGCGCGTTCGACGGGACCGGCGAATGGCTGCCCCTGGTGGTCGGTGGAAAGTCGGCAGTCCCCGGCATGTCCGTCGAAGAGGTCCTGGTGTACACCCGCCTGGCTGCGGACAAGGTGGGCCCCACCAAGATGGACCGCTGCGAGGACGTCCAGCCCAGCCTGCACACCGGCAAGGTCTACGTGGTCTGCACCAACAACTCCGACCGCGGCACCGGCACCAAGGAAGGCGCCACGGAGGTCAACCCCCGCACGCAGAACCGCGACGGCCACATCGTGGAAATCACCGAAACCGGCGACCAGACCTCCACGAAGTTCAACTGGACCCTCCTGATGGTCTGCGGCGATCCGGCGCAGGGCGATGTCACCTACTTCTCCGGCTACCCGGCGGACAAGGTCTCGCCCATCTCCTGCCCGGACAACGTGGCCTTCGACTCCGTGGGCAACCTCTGGATCTCCACCGACGGCGCCCCCTCCGGCATCGGCTACAACGACGGCCTCTTCAAGGTCACCCTGGACGGCGCCGAGCGCGGCAAGGTGGAGCAGTTCCTTTCCGTTCCCCGCGACGCCGAAACCTGCGGCCCGGTCATCCACGATGACGAGCGCACCGTGTTCGTCTCCGTGCAGCACCCGGGCGAGGAAGGCACCTTCGAGGCGCCGCACTCGTTCTTCCCGGACTACGTCCCGGCAGGCACGACGCCGGCACCCGGCCAGGTGCGCGCGCCACGTCCCTCAGTGGTCCAGGTGTTCCGCGGCTAACCCCCGCCCATCCTGGACGCGCCATCACCTTTGGCCGGCTTTCCGGGGATGCGCCATCACTTTTGGCCGGCTTTCCGGGGACGCGCCATCACTTTTGGCCGCTTTTCCATCAACGCCCGCTCACTTTCTGCCCCTTCCGGCGGAACGGTGGGCGGGCGTTCCGGGGTTAAACGCGCGCCTTACCCAGCTGCCGGGGAAGCGCTCCATGTGATGCTTGACACGTGTTAGGTCGGTCATCTACAGTTCCTAACACGTGTTAGGAAGGAAATGACATGACCGGAGCCATAAACGGGCACCTGCGGGACATCACCCGCCGTACTGCCCTTGGTGCCCTCGGCGCGGGAATCATCGGAGCAACCGTGGCGTCGTGGCCGCGGCTCTCCGGAACGGACATTCCGGGCCGCGGAGACAACAGCCTCAGCATCGCCATCATGGGCACCGCCGCGGACGCCGCCGCCCGCCAGCGCGCCATCGACGCATTCACCCGCCTCCACCCGGACATCCGGGTCAAGGTCCAGGCCATCCAGGCCGTGGACTGGAAAGACTTCTTCACCAAGATCCTCACCATGGTGGCCGCGGGCACGCCGCCGGACGTGGTGTACGTAGCCACCGAGGGCGCCCAGCTGTTCGCCGAAAAGCTGGCCCACCCGCTGGACGAATACATCCGCCGCGACGCCGCGGACATGCGCGAATTCTTCGATGATGTCCACCCCAGCCTGGTGGAAGCCTTCATGTACAAGGGCAGCCTCTACCAGCTCCCCATGGACTGGAACGCGGCCAACATGTACTACAACACCGCCGCGTTTGCGCAGGCAGGCCTGGACCGGCCGGCGGACGACTGGACCCACATCGATTTCCGCAACAGCCTCGCCGCGATGCGCAAGGCCCGGACCTCTGACTTCACGCCCTACTACTGGACCAACAGGCTCTTCGGCGGCGTGGTGCCGTGGCTCTACGCCAACGACACCAGCTTCCTCAAGGAGACCAGGTCCGCGGGCGGCGACTGGCTCTGGGACGGCTTCTACGCCAACGACCCCTCCCGCAGCCTCCGCTCCGGCGGCTACCAGTGGCTGGAACCGAACGCGAATGACGACCGGGTGTTCGAGTCCTTCGACTACCTCCGGGGCCTGGTCAAGGACGGCCTGGGCGTCCGGCCGGAAGAAGGCGGCGGCAGTTCCCTGGTGGGCCTGTTCGCCTCCAACCGCATTGGAACCACTCCCGCCGGCGGCTACTGGGTGCAGGGGCTGCACGAGGCCGGGATGGGCGCCAACGACTTCGACGTCCAGTTCTTCCCGCGCTGGAAGACCCAGCGCCACCAGTTTGGCACCGCCGGCTACGCGATCATGAAGACCGCCAAGGACAAGGACGCCGCCTGGGAATGGATCAAGTTCAGCTCCAGCCGCGAGGCAATGGAACTGATCTTCCCCAACCCGATCACCACGCCGGCGCGCCGCTCCATGGTCAACGAACACCTGTACGCCGGCAAGGGCCCCGCCCACTGGAAGGTCTTCTACGACACCCTGGACCGGTTCCCCACCACGGGCCCCATCCCGGCACCACCCCAGCAGGCCGCCGTCGAAACGGCCCTGATGAAGAACGTATCCCTTGCCGTCAGCGGGGACGAGCAGCAGCTCAAGCAGGCCCTCGCATCCATGCAGCGCGACCTTGAACTTGCCCTGAGGAGGCAGTCATGAGCACCACCACCCCGCCCCGGGAACGGCCCGAGCGGGCGGCCGGCCGGGCAAGTACGACGACGGCCCGCACCAGCGGCGTCGGCGGCACTAGGGGTGCCACCACCGCCGGCGGCCGCAGCGGAGCCAGGCACAACCAGCGCTGGCTGGCCTGGATCTTCCTGGCCCCCACCATCCTGGGCATGGGCCTGTTCACCCTGATCCCCATCGTGGCCTCGGTTGTCTTGGCCTTCTTCCGCTGGGACATCATCTCGGCCCCCAGCTTTGTGGGCTTCGACAACTTCTCGGAGGTGGTCCAGGACCCCACCGTGAGGGTGTCCTTCCTGAACACCCTCGTATTCGTGGTGGTGGCCGTGGCACTCCAGCTGGGACTGGCATTGGCACTGGCGGTCATGGTGCAGGAGAAGATGCCGGCGTGGCTGCGGGTGTTCTTCCGGTCCGCGTTCTTCTTCCCGCTGATCCTGTCCGCCGCCTCGGTGTCCATCTTCATGCGGTACCTCTTCAATGAACAGTTCGGCGTAGTCAACTGGTTCCTGTCCCTGGTGGGCATCCCCGCCGTACCCTGGCTGACCACACCGGGCGGATCGGCCGCCGTCGTGATCCTGGTGTACGTCTGGCAGAACTTCGGCTTCTCCTTCCTCCTGTTCATCGGCGGCCTGGCCTCCATACCGGTCGAGACATATGAGGCTGCCGCGATCGACGGCGCCACCGGCTGGCGCAAGCACCTCCACGTGACGCTGCCGCTGCTGAGCCCCACCACCCTCGTCGCCTCCGTCATGGCCATCATCAGCGCCCTGCAGGTCTTCGACCAGCCCTACGTCCTGACCCGCGGCGGGCCCGGCGACTCCACCCGCACCGCCGTCATGGTGATTTTCGAATCGGCGTTCCAGCGGCTCGAATTCGGCCAGGCGTCCGCGATCGGTGTGCTGCTCACGCTGATCATCATGGCCATCACGGCCGCGCAGTTCCGGCTCAGCAAACGATTCGTCTTCTACCAGTAAGGCCAGCCATGACAACCACAACTGACCACGGCCTGGCCGGACATTCCCCCCGGCTCTCCCAGGGCCTCCCCGTCACCACGCCCAACCGGAAGAAGTTCAACTGGAGCTTCGCCGTCCGGACCCTCCTGCTGCTGCTCGCGGCCGCCCTCACGCTCGGTCCGGTGCTCTGGACGCTGTCCACGTCGCTGCGGTCGCCGTCGGAATCGTTCAAGCTGCCGCCGTCGTTCATACCCTGGAACCCGGACTTCACCTCGTACGGGGAGGTATTCAAGCAGCTGAATATCTTCCTGCTGGTCCTCAACAGCGCCCTGGTCACCGGAATCATCGCGGTGGGCCAGATGGTCTCCGCCGCCTTGGCCGGCTACGCGTTCGCGCACCTGAAATTCCGCGGACGCGGGGCGCTGTTCTCGATCGTGCTGGCCACGATGATGGTACCCGTGCAGGTGACGATCGTCCCCGTCTTCATGCTGATCCGCGGCATGGGCCTGTCCGACACCCTGCTCGCCCTGATCCTCCCCGCCATCCCGACGGCATTCGGCACGTTCCTGATGCGCCAGTACTTCATGGGGCTGCCGGCCGAACTCGCCGAAGCCGCCTCGATCGACGGCGCCAGCCCGTGGCGGACATTCCGTTCCGTGTACGCGCCGCTGGCGATGCCCGGCATGGCGATCGTGGGAATCCTCGCGTTCAACTTCCACTGGAACGAGTTCTTCCGCCCGCTCATCCTCACCATTTCCGAACAGAACTTCACGCTTCCCTTGGGTCTCGTGTCGCTTCAGGGAAACCTGGGCACCGGCAGCATCTCGGTGGTCCTGGCGGGCGTAGTCCTGTCCATGATCCCCGCGCTGGTGGTCTTCATCTTCGGCCAACGCGCCCTGCAGGACGGCCTCACGGCCGGAACCGGCAAGTAAACCTCCTTCCCTCCAGCCCGAAAGGCCGTTCCATGACCTCCCCGGACCTCGCCGCCGTCCACCCCGGCACCGTCACCTTCGACGACGTTGCCGCCGCCCGACCCCGCCTTCCCCCGCTTCCACCCGCGCCCCGGTCAGGGCTGGATCAACGACCCCAACGGCATCAGCTTCGTCAATGGCCGGTACCACGTCTTCTTCCAGTACAACCCGGACTCGGCCCGGCACCACCGGATCGCCTGGGGACATGTGAGCTCGGCGGACCTGGTCCGCTGGGAGGAGCACCCCGTAGCGCTTCGCCCGCAGGACGGCGGCCCCGACGAGTACGGCTGCTGGACCGGGGTGGTCACGGACGACGACGGTGTTCCCACCGCTGCGTACTCCGGCGTCCGCGGCGACGGGGGGCACTCACAGGTGGTCATCGCCCGCGGCTCGGAGGACCTTATCCACTGGGAGCAGGCAGGCCACGTGGCCGCCACCATGCCCGCCGACGGACAGGTCACCGCCGTGCGGGACCCGTTCATTTTCCGCTTCAACGGCAAGCGGTACGCCATGCAGGGCGCCGGACTGGCCAACGGGCACGCCGCCCTGCTGCTCTACACCGTGGACGATTTGTCCGACTGGAAGTACCAGGGCATCTGGCTGACCTCGGAGAACCCGGTTGCCGCTACGTTCACGCCGGCCGAGATCTGGGAGTGCCCGCAGCTGGTGCAGGTGCCAGACAACGATGCCCCGGGCGGGGGCACCTGGCTGATGATGTTCTCCCTCTGGCTCGCCGGCGACTCACACGAACACGCCAACGGGGTGGGCCACCTGATCGGATCGCTGGCCGAGGACCCCGCCACCGGGCTGCCCGTCTTCACGCCGCGGACCGGCGGAAAGTCCGACCTGGGCCGCGACTTCTACGCTCCGCAGGTGGTGTCCCTGGAAAACCGGGCCCTGCTGTGGGGATGGGCCAACGAAGGCCCGGGGCGGGACGGGCGCCGCGGCCGCAGCCAGGAAGAGATCGACGCCGCCGGGTGGGCCGGAGTCCTGACCTTCCCGCGCGAGCTGTCGATTGTGGACGGCGCCCTGGCAGTGCGCCCAGCCCCGGAAATTGATGCCTATCGCGGAGAGCTGCTCGCCGGCCAGGCATCCGGGACGGTGCGGTTGCCTGCCTTCGCCGAGGCTGTGGTCACCGCAGGAATGGGCGGTGCTGTGGAGCTGCTCCTGGTGGGGAACGGAAGCCGGCAGGTGGTCTTCAGCGGCAGCGTCGACGCGGGGGAGGAGCTGCGAATGTTCGTGGATGCCTCCCTGGTTGAGGTGTACCGTTCCGGGTCGGTGGCAACCACGCTGCGTGCTTACCCGGCTGTGGGGGAGGAGTGGCAACTGAGCCTTCCCGCAGGGGCAACGGCGGACGTCTGGAGCCTGGCCAGGCCCGCGTAGCCCCCTCCAAACCGGCCCGGCGGGTCCCGGCCGCGGCGTGGTCAGCGTCCGGCCGGGACCGGGCCGGTGGATTCCCTGACCACCAACCGGCAAGGAACCATCGTTTCCCCTGCGGTGCCGGAGACGGCGGCGGCAGCCGGGCCGTCGTCGTCGGACGTTCCCTCAGGTGCAGACCCCACCTCGGCGAGCAGCGACGCCATGGCGGCGGCCCCCATCTCCCGGAGCGGCAGGGCCATGGTGCTCAGCGCCGGGACCATGGCCTTCGCGATGCGGAACTCGTCGTCGTACCCCATGACGGACACGTCCTGCGGGACGCTCAGGCCCAGCCGGTAGCAGGCCAGCACCACACCGATAGCCAGGCGGTCGTTGGCGCACAGGATGGCGGTGGGCCGGGCGGCCGGTTCCACGCCTTCGAGGAGTTTCATGGCCCCGTGGAAGCCGGCGTCGATGTCCCAGCCCACCTGGATGACGCGGTCCTCGTTGACGGGCATCCCCGCGCCGCTGAAGGCCGCACGGTAGCCCTCGATCCGGCGGGGCGCCGCGGGTGTCAGGGAGTCGCCGGCGAGGAACGCGATGTCCCGGTGGCCCAGCGACATTACGTGCTCCGCGGCTTCCCGGCCGCCGCGCAATTCGTCAGGAATCACGGCCGGAAGCCCTGCCTCCGGCCGGTCATCGAAGCAGTTGGCAAGGATCGACGGGACGCGGGCCATGTTTGCGGGCACATGAAGCGGCCGCAGGCCCACGGTCACGTACATCAGGCCGTCCACCTGGCGGTCCAGCAGGGTTTCCACGGCGCTCTCGTCGCGGGACTCGTCCAGCTCGGTGTCCATCACCACGGTCACGAAGCCGTGTTCCCGGGCCACCGCATCCGCGCCGGCAATGATGTTGCCGTCGAAGGGGCTGGTGACCACCTGGTCGGACACGATTCCGATGATGCGCGACTGCTGGTTGCGCAGGCTCAGGGCGATCTTGTTGGGGGAGTAGTTGAGCGCTGCCGCCGCTTCCCGGATCCGCTGCTGGCTTTCCAGGGCCACGTTTCCGTCGCCGCGTCCGTTCAGCACGAGCGACACGGCACTGCGCGAAACGCCCGCCAGCTTGGCGACGTCGAGGGCGGTGGCCTTGCGCTTCATGGTGGTCCTTCGGATGCTGGGATCTCTTGCTTGGGTGAAGTTTACCTAACTCGTGTGAGCTTCCGCTCTCTTCCGACGCCCCATCACCTTTAGCCCCCTTTTCGGGAACGCCCCATCACCTTTAGCCCCCTTTTCGGGAACGCCCCATCACCTTTCGGGCCTATCAGGGCAGGAGGTGATGGGGCGTGTGGTGGATTGGGGCTGGAGGTGATGGGGCGTGTGGTGGATTGGGGCAGGAGGTGATGGGGCGTTGGAGGGTGGCAAACTGGGTTGGTGACTTCGTTGAACGAACCAACTCCGGACACCCCCGGGCTGGGCAGCCCTGACGCCCCCGACGCTGAGCTGAGTGCGCTCGCTGCGGCGAGGATCGCCGTCGACGTCCTGCTCGACGGCGGCGTGCGGCACGTGGTGGTATCGCCGGGTTCGCGGTCGGCGCCAATGGCATACGCCCTCGCCGAGGCCTCCGCCGCGGGCCGGGTGGACCTGCTGGTCCGCATCGATGAGCGTTCCGCAGGATTCACCGCGCTTGGCCTGGCCCTGTCCAGTGGCTCGCCCGCAGCCGTCCTGACCACGTCCGGAACCGCCGTCGGAAACCTCATGCCCGCGGTGATGGAAGCCAACCATGCCGCCGTCCCGCTGATCGTCCTGTCAGCAGACCGGCCCGATGAGCTGCGCGGAACGGGGGCCAACCAGACCACGGTGCAGCCGGACCTCTTTGGCGAGCACGTCCGGTTCGCCGCCGATGTTCCCGCCGGCAGCAACCCAGAGCGGGCCGTCCAGACCGGACTCTCCGCAGCCACCGGCGCATTCCCGGACCTTGCGCCGGGCCCGGTCCAGCTCAACCTCGCGTTCCGCGACCCGCTGGTTCCGGCCCCCGGGGACCGGCTGCCCGACGCCGTGGAGCGGCAGCGCTACCGGGTGGGATCCGAGCCCCTGGTCATGAACCTGCCGGCGGCGCCGGACACCCTGCCCGAGCGGCGCACAGTGGTGCTCGCCGGGCACGACGCCGGTCCGGTTGCCGAAGCATTTGCCCGCGCCCACAACCTGCCGCTGCTCGCTGAGCCATCCTCCAACTCCCGCTTCGGTCCAAACGCCGTGGGCCCGTACCGGCTGCTGCTGGAGCACTTCCGGGCCGGTTCCGCGCAACCGATCGAACGCGTGGTGCTGTTCGGCCGGCCCACGCTGTCCCGTCCGGTGGCCGCGCTGCTCGCCAGTGCCGACGTCGAATCGGCCCTGTACCAGCCGGTTCCGGTCGCCTGGTACGAGCCCGGGCGCCGCACCGAACTGCCGCTGGAAAACCTCGCGGACCTCGCCGGATTCGCCGGCCGCGGCAGCTCCAGCTGGCTGGACACGTGGCTGCTTGCCGGATCGGCCGCGCAGCACGCACTGGACCAGGTGGTGTCCGCCGACCCCGCTGCCACCGGCCCCTCGGTGGCCTCGCTGGTCTGGAAGCATTCGCGCGGCCAGCTGCTGCTCGGCTCCTCCAACGGCATCCGCGACGTGGACCTCGCCGGACTTCCCGCCGCGGATCCAGCCGCCACCGTGTACGCCAACCGGGGCCTGGCCGGCATCGACGGCACCATTTCCACCGCCACCGGCATCGCTTTGGGCGGCCGGCAGCAGACCACTGTCCTGCTGGGCGACGTGACCTTCCTGCACGACGCCGGTGGGCTCCTCCTCGGCGCGGGGGAAGAAGAGCCGGACCTGCGGATCGTGGTCCTGAACGACGCCGGCGGCGCCATCTTCAGCCTGCTCGAGCACGGGGGAGTGGAGGAAGGCGGCCGCTACGGAGACGCCGTCGAGCGCCTCTTTGGCACCCCGCACTCGGTGGACATCGCGGCACTCGCGGCGGCGTACGGCGTCGGGCATTCCCTGGTCAGTACGACGGCGGGACTCGCCGAGGTGCTGGGCCGGCCTGTGCAGGGGCGCAGCATCGTGGAGGTCCGCGCGGACCGCGGGGCGCTGCGGGAGCTCCACGCCCGGATCAAGGAAGCAGTTTCTGCCGCCGTGGAGGCTGTGTTGTCGGGGCAGTAGCTGCCGACGCGCACAATCCGCTGTGACACGGAAATGCCCTGCCTCTGCCGATATACCGGCGGCGACAGGGCATTTGCGTGTCGAAAGTGAGGAACCGTGTCAGAGCACGCGGCCCAGGAACTCCTTGGTGCGCGCATGCTGCGGGTTGGCGATGATCTCGCGGGGATCGCCCGACTCCACCACCACACCGCCGTCCATGAAGGTCAGCGTGTCACCCACTTCGCGGGCGAAGCCGATCTCGTGGGTCACCACGATCATGGTCATGCCGGACTTGGCCAGGTCCTTCATCACGTTCAGGACATCGCCCACCAGCTCCGGGTCCAGGGCGGACGTGGGCTCGTCGAACAGCATGAGTTCCGGGTCCATGGCCAGGGCCCGGGCGATGGCAACGCGCTGCTGCTGGCCACCGGAGAGCTGGGAGGGGTAGTGGCCGGAACGGTCCGCCAGCCCTACGCGGTCCAGCAGTTCCAGCGCACGCTTCTGGGCGGCAGCCTTGGACTGGCCCTTCACGTGCACCGGCGCTTCCATGACGTTCTGCAGCGCGGTCTTGTGAGGGAACAGGTTAAACCGCTGGAACACCATGCCGATTTCGCGGCGCTGGGCGGCGATTTCCTTGGTCTTGAGGTCGTGGAGCTTGCCGTTGACCTCGCGGTAGCCGATCAGCTGGCCACCCACGGAGATCCGGCCGGCGCTGATGCTCTCCAGAAGGTTCACGCAGCGCAGCATGGTGGACTTGCCGGAACCCGACGGCCCGATCACCACCGACACTTCGCCCTGGTTCACGGTCATGTCGATGCCCCGGAGTACATGGTGGTGCCCGTAGTACTTGTGGAGGCCCTCGATCTTGACCAGCGGCTTCTCTGCTGTGACGGTCATCGTGCACTCTCCTCGGGGAAGTCCGTTTCTATTGACCGTCCGCCGTCCTGGCTCAGGGCCACGCGGGCCGACTTGGCCACTGGCTTGCCCGCCGGCGCGAGATTGTCGACGCCCTTGCCGTAGTACGCCTCAATGTAGTGCTGTCCCACCATCAGGATGCTGGTGATCACCAGGTACCAAATGGCGGCCACGATCAGCAACGGAACCGGGAGGTAGGTCCGGTTGGCCAGGGCGTTGGTGGCGAAGGTGAGGTCCAAGGTGAACGGCACGGCCAGGACCAGCGAGGTGGTCTTCAGCATGCCGATGGTTTCGTTGCCCGTGGGCGGAACAATGACGCGCATGGCCTGCGGCAGGATGATCCGCCACATGATCTTCGTCTTGCCCATGCCCAATGCCTCGGCCGCCTCCATCTGCCCGCGGTCAACGGACTTCAGGCCCGCGCGGAAAATTTCCGCGAGGTAGGCCGATTCGTTCAGGCCGAGGCCGAGGATGGCTGCCGCGGTGGCGTTGATGACTGCCGCGGTGTCCAGGCTGAAGAGCTCGGGTCCGAACGGCACGCCCGCGCTGATCTTGGGGTACAGAACCGAAATCAGGCCCCACAGCACCAGCTGGGTGTAGACGGGTGTTCCACGGAAGAACCACACCCACACCCAGCTGGACCAGCGGAACACAGGGTTGTCAGACTGGCGCATGAACGCCAGCAGGATGGCCAGGACGATGGCCAGGACCATGGAGGTGACCGTCAGCAGAAGCGTCCAGCCCACGCCCTGGACCACCTTGACGTCCAGGATGTAGGTGCCCACCACATCCCAGCGGAAGTTGGGGTTGGTAAACAGGCTCTGCAGGAACAGAACGACCAGCGCCAGGATGATGAACGCGCTGATCCATCGGCCCGGGTGCCGCACCGGCACGGCTTTGTTCAGTACCGGTGCGTCGTCCTTATGCTGGCCGTCCATGTGCACACCTGACTTGTCGTCGGTAACGCGAAAACTCAAGACTTGACCGCCGGGTTGACCTCGGACTTGGTGATGGCGCCTTCAGAGTTGCCCCAGCCGTCCAGGATCTTCTTGTAGGAGCCGTCTTCCATCAGCTTGGTGACAGTCTTCTGGATGACCTCTGCCCAGGCGGTGTCAGCCTTGGCCACGGCGATGCCCTGCGGAGCGGAGTCGTAGACGTCGCCCAGCTTCTCCAGCTGGCCGTTGGTCTGGGTCAGGGCGTAGCCGATGATGGGGGAGTCGGCAGCCATGGCGTCGATGCTGCCGTTCACCAGGCGGGTGGTGACATCCGTCTGGTTCTTCAGGGTGACGATGTCGATGGGCTTCTTGCCGTCAGCAACACACTTCTTGTTGCGGTCGGCCAGGTCCGGATCTTCCTGGACGGTGCCGGTCTGCACACCGATGGACTTGCCGCACACGTCGTCCAGGGAGAACTTGTTGGGGTTGCCCTTCTTCACGGCCCAGGCGGTGCCTGCGTTGAAGTAGCTGACCATGTTCACTGCACCCAGACGCTCCGGGTTGATGGTGAATGAGGAGATGCCAAGATCGTACTTGGGGCCGAGGGCCGGGAGGATGCCGGTGAACTCTGCGGTCTGGACCTGGACCTTGAGTCCCAGGGTGGCGCCGATGGCCTTGGCGATGTCCACGTCGTAGCCGACGGGTGTCTGGCCGTCCGTACCGAGGAATTCGGCGGGGGCGTAGCTGGTGTCGGAGCCGACCGTGATGGTGCCCTTGGACTTGATGGCGTCCGGGACCATGGCGGCCAGGGCGTCGTCCTTCTTGACGGTGGTGGGATCAAAGCTGGCGCTGGCGCTGCCCGACGAGGTGGCCGCGCTCGAGGGACCCGTTTCCGAGGCGTTGGTGCATGCTGAGAGGGCCAGGGCGCTGATGGCGATCATAGTGGCGGCGGTCAGCTTGGAAGTGCCCAGGAGGGTACGGGGAGTCTGCATTTCTTACCTTTTGTTGCAGGGGCTATGAGGTACTAACGCGGCTTATAGTGTAACGCTCAACAAGAGAGGTACGTCACACGCAACTAAGTTTCACTATTGGATAACTGTAACGGTGACAAAATCAAGCCTTCCAGAGCAGCAGTCGTCTGTCATCCCAGACTCCTACCTAGGAAGGCGCAAAAAGAACCTCAGCTGCTGATGCCCAGGGACTCCAGCATTGGCCGGAACTTGGCCCAGGTCTCGGCCAGTTCGGCCTCCGGCTGCGAGCCGTCAACAATGCCGCAGCCGGCATACAGCCTCACGGTTTCGGGGGACTCGATGACCGCGCCGCGCAGGGCAATGCCCCACTCTCCGTTGCCGGCTGCGTCCAGCCAGCCCACCGGCCCGGCGTACGGCCCGCGGTCCAGGTGCTCCAGCTTGCGGATCAGTTCACCGGCCACCAGTGTGGGCGTCCCGCAGACCGCGGCGGTGGGGTGCAGCGCGTTGATCAGGGCCAGGCAGGTGGGCACGTGGCCTTCGACCTCGGTGAGCTCGGCCTTGACGTCGGAGGCCAGGTGCCAGACGTTGGGCAGCTCCAGGATGAAGGGTTCATCATGGGCATTCATCGCCTCGGAGAACGGCGCCAGCTGCTTGGTCAGCGACTGGATGGCGATCTCATGCTCATGCCGTTGCTTCTCCGAACCGGCCAGGACGCGTGTGGCGTAGTCCATCGGCGGGCCGTCCTCGCCGTGCGCATCGCGGCGGTCCAGGGTGCCGGCCAGCACGCGGGCCTGGGCGGTGCGTCCCTCCACCTGGATCAGCATCTCGGGCGTGGCCCCTACCAGGCCGTCCACGCCATAGGTCCAGCATTCCCGGTACCTGGCGGCGAGCTCGCGGAGCACGTCTGCGGCATGTACGCCGGAAGGAATAGTTGCCACGACGTCCCGGGCCAGCACCAGCTTTTCCAGTGCGCCCGTGCGGATTTCGGCAACACCGGCGGCCACGGCCTCCATCCAGGCTTCCTCGCTGAGCGAGCCGGTGTGCAGCGTTGCGCCGGCTGCCAGTGGGAGGGGGCGGACGACGGCGCCGCGCGCCTGGCCGGGCACGTCACCTACCGGCGCGTCCCCGGCTGGGTCAGCTGCCGGCGTCGTGCCTTCCGTGGCGGAGGCAGCGTCGGAACCGCCGCCCAGCCAGCGGTCCAGCGCGGCGAGGGCCGTCTCTTCGGTGAGCGGGCCGGCGTCGAACGTCAGCTGGGTGAGCCATGCCTGGTTGTCCCGCACGCCCACCACGATCTCCGGCACGATCAGCCGTGACTCGTGGGCTGACGTCTTGGAGAAGGCAAAGGAGCCAAAAGCCACGGGACCGGTGCCGGGCAACTCCACGGAATCCGCCACATCGGCCTCCAGGACCAGGTGCCGCCACCAGATGTCCGCCTCAAGGAACCGGTCAGGCCCCGTGGCGGTGAAGCGTGCGATCTCGCCGAAACCGGCCAGCCCGGCTTCGCGGCGGGTCCAGCAGAGGACATCGTCCCGGACCAGAAACGAAGGCAGTCCCCCGGGGAATGCTTTGCCATCCAGGGGGACCGTCAGGGTGCGGAACGTGCTCGTCATGATGGATCAACAGTACCCCCGACAGTAATTCACAGTACTTCGCAGTAACTTTCCGCCCCTGGCCACGTCGAATCCGTACTGGTCAGCACCGTCAGGAACATTTGAGACAATGTCATGGTGAACCGAGCATCCTTGGATAAGCGTCCGGACGAAGTAGCCACGATGTTTGACGACGTCGCACCTAAATACGACGTCGTCAACGATGTCCTCTCCATGGGGCAGACCCGCCGCTGGCGGAAGATCGTGGTGGATGCCATGGAAGTCTCCAAGGGCCAGCGGGTCCTGGACCTCGCGGCCGGAACCGGTACCTCCAGCGAACCGTATGCCGACGCCGGCATAGACGTGGTGGCCTGCGATTTCTCCCTGGGCATGCTCAAGGTGGGCAAGCGCCGCCGCCCTGACATCGACTTCATTGCCGGTGACGCCACCAACCTGCCGTTCGCCGACAACACGTTTGACGCCACCACCATCTCCTTCGGGCTGCGGAACGTGAACGAACCCAAGAAGGCGCTGGCCGAGATGCTGCGCGTCACCAAGCCCGGCGGCCGCCTGGTCATCGCAGAGTTCTCGCAGCCGGTGGTTCCGTTGTGGCGCACCATGTACACCGAATACCTGATGCGCGCCCTGCCGGCCATCGCCGTCAAGGTCGCGTCCAACCCGGACGCATACGTCTACCTCGCCGAATCCATCCGCGCCTGGCCGGACCAGGACCACTTGGCCGCATGGCTGCAGGAGAGCGGCTGGGAGAAGGTCGCCTACCGCAACCTCACCGGCGGCATCGTGGCCGTGCACCGCGCGTTCAAGCCTGCCGATTCCTCGCCCGACGGCGCTGCTGCCGCCATCGCTGCGCACAAGGGCCCGGTGGCCAAGCTGCGCCGCAACACTGTCCGCTGACCTGTGAAGGTACTGATTGTCGGCGCCGGTCCGGCCGGATCCACCGCCGCGTACTACCTGGCCAAGGCCGGCCTCGAGGTCACAGTCCTGGAAAAGACGCAGTTTCCGCGCGAGAAGGTCTGCGGTGACGGGCTGACACCGCGTGCCGTCCGCGAGATCCAGAAGCTCGGCCTGCCGCACCCGGAGAACGAGGGCTGGCGCCGGAACAAGGGCCTGCGCCTGATCGCCGGCGGCCGCACCGTCGAGCTGCCCTGGCCCGAGGTGTCCGACTTTCCGCAGTACGGGCTGATCCGCACGCGCCTGGGCTTCGACGAGGAGCTGGCGCGGCATGCGGAGGCGGCCGGGGCCACAATCCTTGAGCGGCACAGCGTCACCGAGGCCCTGCGGGACGACGCCGGCCGCGTCACGGGCGTCCGCGCGGCGCTCCTGGACGGGGCCGGACGCAAGACGGGGGAGACGCGCGAGTTCAGCGCCGACGTCGTCCTCGCTGCCGACGGCAACTCCACCCGCACCGCCGTGTCCCTTGGGATCCAGAAACGTGACGACCGCCCCCTGGGCGTCGCCGTCCGCACCTACTTCACCTCCCCGCGCACCGATGACGACTGGATGGAAGGCTGGCTGGAGCTCCCCGGCCGCGACGGCAAGCTGCTGCCCGGCTACGGCTGGGTGTTCGGCGTGGGCGACGGCACCTCTAACGTGGGCCTGGGCATCCTGAACTCCTCAAAGGAATTCGGCAAGCTCGATTACAAGCAGGTCCTCCGCGAATGGACCGCCGGGATGCCCGCCGACTGGGGCTTCAGGCCGGAGAACCAGGTGGGCGAAATCCGCGGCGCAGCCCTGCCCATGGGCTTCAACCGCACCCCGCACTACTCGCCCGGCCTGCTCCTGCTGGGCGACGCCGGCGGCATGGTCTCGCCCTTCAACGGCGAGGGCATCTCCTACGCCATGGAGTCCGCGCGCTTCGCCGCCGAGTTCATCATCGACGCCTCCTCACGCACGGCTGCTTCAGGCGGAACGTATGACGCCGATGCGCACCTTGCGCGGTACGCGGACTATGTGCGGAACCAGTGGGGCTCGCACTTCACGCTTGGGCGGGCCTTCGCCGCGCTGATCGGGAAGCCTGCCGTCATGAAGCTCGCACTGCGCACCGGCATGCCCATCCCGGTGCTGATGCGGTTCGTGGTCCGGCTCCTTGCCAACCTCACGGATCCCGCCGCGAAGGGCTTCGAGGACCGGGTGATCCGCGTCCTGGAATCACTGGTTCCGGCCACATCCAATACCCCGTCAGCTCCGAACCAGCGGTATCCGCAACAAAAAGTTAGGGTTAACCCGTGACCAACTCCGCAGACCACAGCTGGACGCACGCCGGGCACGGCCTGCCGGACTCCGAACCCAGCCTCAACACCACCGCCATCGCCACGGGACTTCAACTCCCTGCAGGCTTTGCGGCCATCGCGGGGGATGCCGAGCTGGGCCCGGCCATCACCAACAACCTGGCCAAGGTGGAGAAGAAGCTCCGCGAAGCCATCGCCAACTCGGATCCCCTGGCTGACGCAACGTCGCGCCACCTGGTGGAGGCCGGCGGCAAGCGGATCCGTCCGCTGCTGACGCTGCTGTGTGCCCACCTCGGTGACGCGTCCCTGCCCGCCGTGGTGCAGGCCGCCGTCGTGGTGGAACTGACGCACCTGGCAACCCTGTACCACGACGACGTCATGGACTCCGCGCCCTTCCGCCGCGGCGCTCCCACGGCTCACGAGGTGTGGGGCAACTCCGTCGCCGTCCTGACCGGTGACCTGATCTTTGCCCGTGCCTCGATCCTGGTGTCCGAGCTCGGCGGCCGCGCACTCGGCATCCAGGCGCGCACCTTCGAACGCCTGTGCCTGGGCCAGCTGCACGAGACCGTCGGTCCGCGGCCGGACGAGGATCCGGTGGCGCACTACCTGTCCGTCATCGCCGACAAGACCGGTTCACTGGTCGCCGCCTCCGGCCAGTTCGGTGCCATCTTCTCCGGCGCCGACGAGGCCTACGAGGACGTCCTGGTGGAGTACGGCGAGAAGGTGGGCGTGGCCTTCCAGCTCGCCGATGACGTCATCGATGTCACCGGGGTGAAGGTCAAATCCGGCAAGTCCCCGGGAACCGACCTGCGCGAAGGGGTACCCACCCTGCCGGTGCTGCTCCTGCGCAAGGCTGCCGTTGATGGCGACCAGTCCGCCGTCGACCTCCTGAAGCTGATTGACGGCGACCTGTCCTCCGACGAGGCGCTGGCTGCCGCCGTGGCCGGACTGCGCGAGCACCCTGTCACCGCCGAGTCCTGGGTGGTGGCACGGCAGTGGGCCAAGGAAGCCATTGACGCCCTCGCTCCGCTGCCGGAGGGCGTGGTTAAGGAGTCACTGTCCAACTTCGCGCTGGCTGTGGTGGACCGCGCCAGCTGATTTCTGCCTGTTAGGAGCCCGGGACCTCTGGTTGATCCAGCCGCGAGGTGCCGGGCTTCTTCGTTGGGGCGTTCCGGCTGTGGCGGCCGGGCTTAACGGGACAGCCCCGGTCCTCAACAACCGAAGCTGCTGTGAACCGGGGCTATCTCTCCGTTCGCATCAGACCCGCCGGAGGCGTTTAGCGGATCCGTGAATAGCTTATGACAGGTTTGTCATAAGATGCAAGTCCTCTGTAACTGCTTATGTCAAAGAGTTTTCAGGGGGCTCCGCCGGCTGTGGATGCGTCCTCGCTCAATTGCGTGATTTATAGCTGGCCACGCAGCTCCGCACCCCTTCAGTACGCGGGACGCGACGCCTGCGCAGCCCAGAAATCACGCAATTGCGTCAGCGACTCTGGGGGCGTTATCCACATGGACAGAATCCTCTGGTTCGTCGCGGGCTGCGCACGGACACGATGAGGGATGGACATCTGCAACTACCTGGCCAGGCGCGGGGGAGCAGCCCGCTCTCTTGAACTGCAAAGGGCCGGCTTCACGCGGACCCGGGTGGGACAGGCTGTGGCGCTGGGCGTTGTGGTCAGAACCCGGCGCGGTGTCTATGCGCTGCCCGGCGACGGACGGGTGGCAGGGGCTCTGGCAGCCGGCGGGCGGCTCACGTGTTTGTCCGCCGCCCCCATCTACCGGCTGTGGACTCTCAACGGCCCAACAGGCCTGCACTTAAGCCGGAGCCACCCCACCCATACGTCCGGAGTCGTCGACCACGGCCGGCCCAAGCATCCGCGGCATCCCTGGCTGCCCGTGCTGGGGCTCGCCGATGTGCTTGTTCATGCCGTGCACTGCCTGCCGGAGCTGGAGGCGCTGGTGATGGTGCAGTCGGCTGTGGGCGCCGGTGACATCTCGCTCGATTTCCTCTACGCGCGCTGCCAGGGACGCCGCAACGGGCGCGCCAGGGCGGTGCTGGACCTGGTGATTCCCCGCGCGGACTCCGTGCTGGAGGTACTCGCAAATGTCCATTTCGCGCGGGCCGGACTACGGGTTCGGCGGCATGTCTACATTGCCGGAGTTGGAGAGGTGGATTTCCTGGTCGAGGAGTGCCTGGTGGTGGAGACGGATGGCTCAACGCATTTCGAGCCGAAGTCCATCAAGCGGGACCAGCGGCGCAACAACCGGAGCATAGTTGGGGGCTACCTGGTGTTGCGCTACTACTATGAGGACGTTATCCACCGGCCCGAGGCCATGGTCGCGGAGGTTCAGGCGGTGCTGCGGGTGTGGCGGAGGCCGACGAACAGCGGGCTTGGCGACCTGTTTGCGTGACTTATGGGCTGTTAACCGGCGAGTGCCCCTGCAAACGCAGGGGCACAGCTCAAGGTCCGGTCCATAAGTGACGCATTTACGTCAACGGACGGCGGACGGGGAGGCTTACTCTTCCTCTTCGTCCTCGAACGCCCACTCGAACATGTCGAAGACGAACTCGGAGAAGGTGCCTTCCTCGGACTTCCACTGGCCGCGGGCATTGTTGCGGCGGTAGACGATGGGGTCCGGGACGCTGAGGTCGCCCACGCGGAAGCCCCAGGTGAACGCTTCCTCTTCGTCTTCGAGGAACATGAGGAAGCCTTCGTCGTCGACCTCGAGCTCTTCGGGGTCCCAGAAGTAGTGGTAGGCCTCCATGAGGTCCTCGCAGCCGCCCAGTGCAAGGTAGAACTCGCGCAGGACCAGGGGGATCTCGAATTGGTGCTCTGCGAGGGCCTTGTCCAGCTCCTCGGGCGTCAGGCCATCCGCTTCCTGCCATTCGTCCTCGAGATACTTTGGAACAAGCGCGCGGAACTTCTCGAGGAACATGTCAGTCATGCTCATATCCTAGCTAATCGCGACGCTACCAAAATGACATGGAAGCGAACGTCACAGCCCTGGATCGCTTGCCCTGCGCTGCCAGCCGCGGACGGCAAGCGGCGCCTGCCAGGAGCGGCGCCAGGCAAGGACGCGGAACGTGAAAACCAGGGCGGCAATGCCGGCCGCGGTCAGCACGTTGAACACGCCAAGAACCCACAGCACCGCCGTCAGCGAGGACCCTACGAAGGCCGGCAGTGCGTAGATGTCCTTGGGGTTGAACAGTTCGGGCACCTCGTTGGCCGTGATGTCCCGGAGCAGGCCGCCGCCCACCGCCGTCGTCACCCCCAGCAGCACCGATGCCACCGGGTTCAGGCCGGTGGCCAGCGCCTTGAGCGTGCCGGTCATGCAGAAGAGGGCCAGGCCGGCGGCGTCGAACAGGACCAGCAGCGACGTGTAGCGCTGGACACTGGAGAACAGGAAGAACACCAGCACTGTGGCCAGCAGCGGCGGGGCCAGGTAGGCGGGATTGGTGAACGCCGCCGGAACGATGACAAGGATGACATCGCGGATCACACCGCCGCCCAGGCCCACCAGGGAGGCCAGAAGCAGGGATCCCACAATGTCGATCTGCTTCCGCGCCGCCAGCAGCGAGCCCGATACCGCGAAGAAGAACACGCCCAGCAGGTCCAGCCAGACCGGGGAGTTGTCAAAGGCGAATGTCATGGGGCGTCCCGGTATTTCAAAGAGGGCGGACAGGGCGGCTCCAACGTTACGCTAGCCCCTATGAACAGCCCCATCATGATCGCCTGTGCCCATGGGACGTCCAACACACAGGGGGCCGCGGAGGTCAACGCCCTGCGCGCCGCCATCGCGGAACTGCGCCCGGGCCTTGATGTCCGGGAAGCCTATGTGGACGTCCAGCAGCCGGACCTGGTGGATGTGGTGGCGGCCCTGCCGGAGGGGCAAGCTGCGGTGGTGGTGCCGCTCCTGCTGAGCGTTGGATACCACGTGAAGGTTGACATCGCCCGGGCCGTGAAGAGCCGGCCGGGCAGTGCCGCCGCAGCACCGCTTGGCCCCGACCAGCGGCTCGCGGCCCTGCTGGACCAGCGGCTCCGCGAGGCCGGCACCACCGACAATGACGTCATCGTCCTGGCCGCTGCGGGCTCATCCAACCCCAACGCCGCAGTGAGCGTCGAGGAGTTGCTGGGCCAGCTCCGGGCCTTGCGGTCCAACCGGATGGTGGCCGCCTACGGTGCCTCCGCCCAGCCTTCAGTGCCCGACGCCGTCGCCATGCTCCGCGAAGAGCTCGCCGGGGGTGCCGGGGCGGGGGAGTCCGCCGGAGCGGTCGACGTCGGCGGCCGGGTAGTGATTGCCTCGTATCTCCTGGCACCGGGCTTCTTCCACGACCAGCTGGCGAAGGCGGGTGCCGACGTCGTGACCCGGCCCCTGCTGCCGTCCCCGACACTCGCGGAGATCGCGCTCGACAGGTACGACGCCGCCGTCGCCGCCATGGACGGAACTCCCGCGGAAGCACCCGTGGCAGCCCCCGCCGAAGCCCCGGAGAAGGCTCCCGCCGATGCACAGCAGGGTGGGTTCTTCAAGGCCCTCCAGCGTTTCGTGACGAAATATTTCCCTAGGTGACTTAGCGTTTCCGGGCCTTTGTGACGGTATTCGGCGCCGCCCTACAGTCGATGCATGACTGATACAGCTCTAGCCGGAGCGTCGGCGGACCCCGCTGCCC
>NZ_LR733289.1:1166673-1287143 GCF_902506025.1 Arthrobacter sp. 8AJ
CGCCCGTCCCGCCCCGCTGCGAAGCCGCATGGCCAGTGGAAAGTGGACGGCAAGACGCCGCTGAACTCCAACGAAACCTGGAAGCAGGAAGACGACGGCCTGAACGTCCGCGAGCGTATCGAGACCATCTACGCCATGGAAGGCTTCGACGCCATCCCCGGCCAGGACCTGCACGGCCGTTTCCGCTGGTGGGGCCTGTACACCCAGCGCAAGCAGGGGATCGACGGCGGCAAGACCGCCACCTTGGAGCCGCACGAGCTCGAAGACAAATACTTCATGCTGCGCGTGCGCATCGATGGCGGCGCCCTCACCACCGAGCAGCTGCGCGTCATCGGCCAGATATCCGTGGACTTCGCCCGGGACTCCGCCGACCTCACCGACCGCCAGAACATCCAGCTGCACTGGATCCGGGTCGAAGACATCCCGGAGATCTGGAACCGACTGGAGTCCGTGGGCCTGTCCACCACAGAAGCCTGCGGCGACGTGCCCCGCGTCATCCTGGGTTCGCCCGTGGCCGGGATCGCCAAGGACGAGATCATCGACCCCACCCCGCTCATCGCCGAGCTGGGGGAGCGGTTCATCGGCAACCCGCTGCTGTCCAACCTGCCCCGCAAGTACAAGACCGCTATCACCGGCCACCCCAGCCAGGATGTGGTCCATGAGATCAACGACTGCGCGTTCGTGGGCATCGAACACCCGGAACTCGGCGCCGGCTACGACCTCTGGGTTGGCGGCGCGCTGTCCACCAACCCCATGCTGGGCAAGCGCCTCGGTGCGTTCGTGAAGCCGGACCAGGCCGCAGACGTGTGGCTGGGCGTCACCAGCATCTTCCGCGACTACGGCTACCGCCGCATGCGCACCAAGGCCCGCCTGAAGTTCCTGCTGGCCGACTGGGGCCCGGAGAAGTTCCGCCAGATCCTCGAGGACGAATACCTGGGCTACAAGCTGGCCGACGGTCCCGCTGCGCCCAAGCCCGCCACCCCGGGCGACCACGTGGGCGTGCACGAGCAGAAGGACGGCAAGTTCTTCATCGGTGCCACCCCGATCGCCGGCCGCCTTTCCGGGCCCGGCCTGGTCAAGCTCGCGGACACCTTGGAGTCCCGCGGCTCCTACCGGCTGCGCACCACCCCGCACCAGAAAATCGTGGTCCTCGATGTCGAAAAGGACCAGGTGGAGCCGCTCATCGCCGAACTGGACGGTCTGGGCCTGTCCGCCCGCCCGTCCGTCTTCCGGCGCGGCACCATTGCCTGCACCGGCATCGAGTACTGCAAGCTGGCCATCGTGGAGACCAAGTACACGGCCGCTACCGCCGTCGCCGAACTCGAGCGCCGCCTGGCAGACCTCGCCGGCTCGGGCCAGCTGCCGCAGGCACTGTCGCTGCACATCAACGGCTGCCCCAACTCCTGCGCCCGCATCCAGACGGCGGACATCGGCCTGAAGGGCATGATGCTGCCAACGCCCGACGGCGACCCCTCCCCGGGTTTCCAGGTCCACCTGGGCGGCGGGCTGGCCAACAACGACCGCGAGGAAGCCGGGTTGGGACGCACCGTCCGCGGCCTGAAGGTCTACGTCAACGACCTGCCCGACTATGTGGAGCGCGTGGTCCGCCGGTTCGTGGCCGACCGCGCCGAAGGCCAGACCTTCGCCGAATGGGCCCACGCAGCAGACGAGGAGGCACTGCAGTAATGGCAAAGCATCTCGCACCCGCACCCGCCAAGCGCCCTGTCGAAGAGCTCAAGGCCATTGCAGAAGCCGGCGCAGCTGAGCTCGGCTGGGACGCCCCCGCCCGCGACGTGATCGCCTGGGTGGAGCGCAACTTCGACCTGCCCGCCGTCGCCGTCGCCTGCTCCATGGCCGACGCCGTCCTGCCGGCCCTGGTCGCTGACCAGATGCCCGGCGTCGACGTCCTGTTCCTGGAGACCGGCTACCACTTCCCGGAAACCTACGCCACGCGCGACGAGGTGGCCGCGAACCTCCGCGTCAACGTGGTGGACGTGCTGCCGGAGAATACCGTGGAACAGCAGGACCGGCTTCTGGGCAAGGACCTCTTTGCCCGCGACGCTGCCCAGTGCTGCGCCCTGCGCAAAGTGGCGCCGCTGCAGCGCACGCTCGCCGGCTACGAACTGTGGTTCACCGGCGTCCGCCGCGACGAAGCCCCCACCCGCACCAACACGCCGCTGGTCACCTGGGACGAAAAGAACGGCCTGGTCAAGGTCAACCCCATGGCAGCGTGGACGTTCGACCAGTTGGTCCAGTACTCGGACGACAACCTTTTGCCCGTCAACCCGCTGCTTTCCCAGGGTTACCCCTCCATTGGCTGCCAGCCCTGCACCCGCAAGGTGGCGCCCGGCGAAGATCCCCGAGCCGGCCGCTGGGCAGGATCCGACAAGACAGAATGCGGACTACACGTATGAGCACTTCACTTACCGAGGAGACCCAGGTGACCGAGGCCGGCGTCTCAACCCGACTGTCCAGCCTGGACACCCTTGAGTCCGAGGCCATCCACATCATCCGCGAGGTTGTCGCCGAGTTCGAGAAGCCTGCGCTGCTGTTCTCCGGCGGCAAGGACTCCGTGGTGATGCTGCACCTGGCCACCAAGGCCTTCTGGCCGGGTAAGGTCCCCTTTCCCGTGCTGCACGTGGACACCGGCCACAACTTCCCCGAGGTCATCGACTTCCGTGACCGGACCGTGGAGCGGTTGGGCCTGAAGCTGGTGGTGGGCTCCGTGCAGGAGTTCATCGACCGCGGCGAACTCGCCGAGCGCGCCGACGGCACCCGCAACCCACTGCAGACCGTCCCGCTGCTGGACGCCATCCAGCAGAACAAGTTCGACGCCGTGTTCGGCGGCGGCCGCCGCGATGAAGACAAGGCCCGCGCCAAGGAGCGCATCCTGAGCCTCCGCGACGAGTTCGGCCAGTGGGACCCGCGCAACCAGCGCCCCGAGCTGTGGAACCTGTACAACGGCCGCCACACCGTGGGCCAGCATGTCCGTGCGTTCCCCATCAGCAACTGGACCGAGCTGGACATCTGGCGGTACATCGAGCGCGAGAACATCGAGCTGCCCGGCCTGTACTACGCCCACGAGCGCGAAGTCTTCGCCCGTGACGGCATGTGGCGCGCAGTGGGCGAAGTGTCCCAGCCCCGCCCCGATGAGGAAGTCATCACCAAGACCGTCCGCTACCGCACCGTGGGGGACATGTCCTGCACCGGTGCCGTGGAGTCCAACGCCTTCACCGTGGCAGACGTCGTGGTCGAAGTTGCCGCCTCCACCCTGACCGAACGTGGCGCCACCCGCGCAGATGACCGCATCTCCGAGGCCGCCATGGAAGACCGCAAGAAGGACGGGTACTTCTAATGACCACCGAAGCAGTTCTCCCGGCGGACCTGGAAACAGCCCTGCCCACCACCCTCTTCCGCTTTGCCACGGCAGGATCGGTCGACGACGGCAAGTCCACCTTGGTGGGCCGCCTCCTCCACGATTCGAAGGCCATCCTGGCTGACCAGCTCGACGCCGTGGCCCGCACCTCCGCGGACCGCGGGTTCGGCGGGGACAAGGGCGGCATCGACCTGGCCTTGCTGACCGACGGCCTCCGCGCCGAGCGCGAACAGGGCATCACCATCGACGTGGCCTACCGCTACTTCGCCACCGACCAGCGCAGCTTCATCCTGGCCGACTGCCCCGGGCACGTGCAGTACACCAAGAACACGGTGACGGGCGCGTCCACTGCGGATGCCGTCGTCGTCCTCATTGACGCCCGCAAGGGTGTGCTGGAGCAGACCCGCCGCCACCTGTCCGTGCTGCAGCTGCTGCGCGTTGCGCACGTGATTGTGGCCGTGAACAAGATCGACCTGGTGGACTTCAGCGAGTCCGTGTTCCGCGACATCGAAGCCGACGTGCAGCAGGTGGGCCGCGAACTGGGCCTGGGCTCGGACGGAATCAGCGACCTGCTGGTCATCCCGGTGTCCGCGCTCGACGGCGACAATGTGGTGGACCGCTCGGAGCGCACCCCCTGGTACACCGGCCCCGCGCTGCTGGAGGTCCTCGAGACCCTCCCCGCCGCCGACGAGCTCGAGAGCCACCTGGAGAGCTTCCGCTTCCCCGTGCAGCTGGTCATCCGGCCGCAGGGCGCCCTGGCTCCCGACGCCGTCGCCGCCGGCCTGGACGTGGAAGCGTACCGCGACTACCGCGCGTACGCCGGCCAGATCACCGAAGGTTCGGTGAAGGTGGGGGACCAGGTGTCCGTGCTGACGCCGGGCCAGTCGCCGCGGACCACCGCCGTGGTGGGTATCGACTTCGCCGGCTCCTCCCTGCAGGAAGCCGCCGCCCCGCAGTCCGTGGCCATCCGCCTGGCGGACGAGTTCGACGTCGCCCGCGGTGACACGATCGCCGCCGCCGGAACGGTCCGCGAAGCCTCCGCCGACCTCTACGCCGCCCTGTGCTGGCTGTCCCCGAAGCCGCTCCGCGAGGGCCAGAAGGTCCTGGTCAAGCACGGCACCCGCACCGTCCAGGCGATGGTCCGCAGCGTCTCCGGCAAGCTGGACCTGGCTACCTTCAAGCTTGAGGGTGCCTCCAGCCTGGAGCTCAACGACATCGGGCACGCGCAGCTCCGCCTGGCCGCCCCGCTGCCGCTGGAGAACTACCTGCACCACCGCCGCACGGGCGCGTTCCTGGTGATCGACCCGCTCGATGGCAACACCCTCGCCGCGGGGCTGGTCAAGGACCACCCGGGCGACCACGAGGACGAGCGTTACAGCATCTAGTTCCGCCCAGATCGCTGAAACCCTGCGGGGCTGCCGTAATTTTACGGCGGCCCCGCAGTCTTTCCGGCGATTTCGAGGGCCTGCGGTAATCCGCACAATAACCCGCAGAGGTTCCTCCCGAACCTTTCGTGGCCGCGGGTGGCATGGGAAGCTCAGGGATCGCTTCGCCGGTGCCGCGATTCCAGGTTCCGGCCTGTTCGTTGAGGGGGACACGATGCCTGCCATCCAGCGGTGGAACACCAAAGCCGCCATCCGCTTCGCACGCGACGCCCGCGAGTGGGGAATTCGCCCGCGCCGAGCGCTGATCATCGCTTTGCTGCCGTTGGGCATCGCCCTCGCAACCGCGGCCACCGTCCTGCACCCGCCACTGTTCATCTGGCTCCTTGATGAGGACTCCCTGGTCGAGTGGCTCCAGTTCTTCTCACTGGTGGCTGCAGGCATCTTCCTGCCCCTCCTGGCCTTCCGCCTCTCCAGAACCGGGCACAAGATCATGGCATTGCTTTACGGCGTGGTCGCCGCCGGCGTCTGGTTCCTGGCCGGGGAGGAGATCTCCTGGGGACAACGCATCTTCGGCTGGCAGACACCGGAAGAAATGGAAGCGATCAACCGCCAAGGCGAGACCACCGTGCACAACATCGGCGGGGTGCAGGAACTGGTACCCGCAGCCATGCTGCTGGCAAGCCTTTACGGCGCGTGTGCTCCCTTGGTGTGGAACGCCGTCCGCGGCCGCTGGAAGCACCTGGAATCTGCACACCTGCTGGTTCCGCCGCTGTGCGTGGTGCCGGCCTTCGGGCTGGCGGCGGCCTACCGCCTCTTCCGCCTGCTGGTGTGGCCCTCACCCGACTACGGCATCTCCGAGTATGGCGAAGTGATGGAACTTTCCCTGTACCTGGGGCTCGCGCTGTTCTGCTGGTTCAACCTGCGGCGCCTGGTGGTTGCCCGGGCCGCCGCCCGCGCGCCGCGGCACCGCCTCACCGCCCCCGCGTAAGTTCCTACTGGGGTTCGCCCGCGGGTGGCCGGCGCCGGCTGTCACCTTCAAGGATTGCCTTGAGTTTCTGCAGGTCCTTCCGGGTCTCCCGGCGGATCATTGGGTCCATAATCAGGCCGGCCAGGCGGGAGAAACCCGAGGGGCTCCCGCTGTTGCCGAGCGTCATGCGCGTCCCGCCGTCGTCGTCCGTCCATGTGTAGGTGGTCTGCATGGGGAAGGGGCCCTGGGCGGTGCGCATCACCAATCTCTGGCCGGGGACGTACTCCACGAACTCGTAGGTGTAGTTGAGCTCCCGGCCCAGGAACTTAGCAGTGAACGCCACCTTCGAGCCGGGGCCGAGGGGACCGCTGTCCAGCCGCTGCGATTTGTGGATGTTGACGTACCACCGGGGCGCATTTTCCGGGTTCGCCGCAAAGCCCGCGACTTCCTCACGCGGCCTGTCGATGTGGATATCCGTCTGGACACTGACCATTGCTGCATCTCCTTTCGAAGCGCGGGTTTAGCCTAGGACTTACCCTAGTCCTGGTCACCGCGGCGGGAGGCGGACATGGAAACCATCAGCCCGAAGCTTCTCAACTGGGCGTCCATCCTGGATGACAAGACCCGCGCGCAGGCCGTGATGACGGCGGCCCTGCCGTTCATCTACCCCCACCTGGCGCTGATGCCCGACGCGCACCTGGGCAAGGGAGCCACCGTGGGCTCTGTCATCCCCACCCTGCGCGCAATCATCCCGGCGGCCGTGGGCGTGGACATCGGCTGCGGCATGATCGCGGTGCGCACCCAGTACTCCGTGAAGGACCTGCCGAAGGACAGAAAGCGTCTGCGCGAGGACATCGAGCGGGCCATCCCGCTCTCCGCCGGGCACAACAACAGGCATGTGCTGCCCACGGCTGAGCCCCGGGTTGCGGAGCTGACGCGGCGGGCCGCGAACGCCGGCTTCAATCCGGCCCAGTATCTTCCCAGGTGGGAGCTGCAGTTGGGGTCCCTGGGCTCAGGGAACCACTTCATCGAAATCTCCGCGGATGAGGACGACGGCGTGTGGCTCTTCCTGCATTCGGGCTCGCGCGGGATCGGCAACAGGATCGCCCAGCACCACATCGGAGTGGCCCGGCAGGTGAGCCGGAAGAACCAGATATACCTGCCCGACCCGGACCTCGCGTACCTGGACGAGGGCACGCCCCAGTTCGAGCGGTACATCGCAGAGCTTCGGTGGGCCCAGCACTTCGCCCTGCTGAACCGGGAGGAAATGATGGACCGGGTGGCTGCCCAGTTCAGCCGCTGGGTGGGCGGCCCGGTCCGGGAACGCGAACGGATCAACTGCCACCACAACTTCACGCAGCAGGAAACGCACTACGGCAAGCCCGTCTGGGTGTCCCGCAAGGGTGCCATCAAAGCCGCGCACGGCGATCCCGGACTCATCCCCGGATCCATGGGAACGGCGTCGTATGTCGTCGAAGGCCGTGGCAACCCGGCCTCATTGAACTCCTCCCCGCACGGGGCCGGACGCGAATACTCCCGGAACGCAGCCCGGAAGGCCTTCACCCTGGAGGAACTGAAGCGTGCCATGAAGGGCATCGAGTTCCGGGCGTCGGAGGCCTTCATCGACGAGATCCCGGCCGCGTACAAGCCGATCGACCAGGTCATGCAGGACGCCGCGGACCTGGTGACGGTGCGGCACAAGCTGCGGCAGTTGGTCAACGTCAAAGGCAACTGATTTTGCGAAACCGGGCAGCAGTGCGGCGGAATATGACGCTGGATGAACGTGCGTGACCCTCCGTTTCCGCTTCGTTGAACGGGTCTGGGCCACTCCCTATGGTGAAACAATGACTAGTTCCAAGCCCGGGATGACCCGCATCGTGGCAGGCGAAAGCGCGGTTCCAACGCGCCGGCGCGCCGTCGAGGCTGCCTTGGCCATAGGGCTGGTCCTGTTGATCGCTGTCGGAGCCATTGTTGCGTCCAACATCTCCCGCAACACCGAGGCGCAGGCCGCCGAGCCCACCCCGGCCGCAGAGCTGAAACTGGGGTACTTCGGCAACGTCACGCACGCACCCGCCCTGGTCGGGGTCAAAAAAGGGTTCCTGGCCGAGGCCTTGGGCGGCACCAGGCTCAGCACCGAGACCTTCAACGCCGGACCGGCAGCCATCGAGGCCCTGAACGCCGGGGCCATCGACGCGGCCTACATCGGCCCGAACCCGGCCATCAACTCCTTCGCCAAGAGCCAGGGCCAGTCCGTGCGGGTAATCGCCGGAGCCGCGGCAGGCGGCGCCCAGCTGGTGGTCAAGCCCGGCATCAACTCCGCCGCGGACCTGCGGGGCAAGACCCTGGCCACGCCGCAGCTGGGCGGGACCCAGGACGTGGCCCTGCGGGCGTGGCTCACCAAGCAGGGCTACAAAACCAACGTGGACGGCAGCGGCGACGTCGCCATCAACCCCACGGACAACGCCCAGACCCTCAAGCTGTTCCAGGACGGAAAGCTCGACGGCGCGTGGCTGCCTGAGCCCTGGGCGTCACGCCTGGTGCTCCAGGCCGGAGCCAAGGTCCTCGTGGACGAAAAGGACCTGTGGGACGGCTCAGCCACCGGCAAACCGGGGGAGTTCCCCACCACCATCCTGATCGTGAACCAGAAGTTCGCCGCCGACCACCCGGACACCGTCAAGGCGCTGCTGGCCGGGCATGCCAAGTCGGTCGCATGGCTCAACTCGGCACCGGCCGACGAGAAGGCGGCACTGGTCAATGAGGCCTTGCAGGAATCCGCCGGGGCCGCGCTGCCGGCTGATGTGCTGAACCGTTCCCTCGCCAACATCACCTTCACCCTCGACCCGCTGGCCGGCAGCTACCCCAAACTGCTGCAGGACGGGGTGGACGCCGGAACCACCAAGAAGGCCGACATCAACGGCCTGTTCGACCTCACCGCGCTCAACCAGGTCACCGGCGCCGGCAAAATCTCCGCAGCCGGCCTCGGCCAGGACTGACCCCCACCACTACCTAAGGACGCCACCATGCCAGTCGTACTGGAACACCTGGGCAAGCGCTTCGGCGACGGCGCCCCGGTACTGGACGACGTCAACGCCAACATCAAGCAGGGCGAGTTCGTCGCCCTCCTTGGTGCCTCCGGCTGCGGCAAATCCACCCTCCTGAACATCATCGCGGGACTGGAAGCACCGACGTCGGGCGCCCTGGAAGTGCCCAGCGACGGCGCCGCCTTCATGTTCCAGGACGCCGCACTGTTCCCGTGGCTCACAGCCCGGGAGAACATCGAGCTGGCCCTGAAACTGCGTGGCGTGGGCAAGGCCGAACGCCGCACCAAGGCCCAGGAACTCCTCGAACTGGTGCACCTGGGATCCGCAGGGGACAAGCGACCGCACGAACTGTCCGGCGGCATGCGGCAGCGCGTGTCCCTGGCCCGCTCCCTGGCCCAGGACCGGCAGCTGCTGCTCATGGATGAGCCGTTCGCCGCGCTGGATGCCATCACCCGCGACCTGCTGCACGATGAGCTGGAACGCATCTGGAAAGAAACCGGGCGGACCATCGTCTTCGTCACCCACAACGTCCGGGAGGCCGTCCGGCTGGGCCAGCGCGTCCTGCTGCTCTCCTCCCGCCCCGGCCGCGTGGTCCAGGAATGGGACGTCACCGAGGAACACCGAACCGACGCCGGGCTCGCCGGCCAGCTGACCGGGGTCATCACCGCCCGGCTGCGTGAGGAGATTCGCCGCCATGCCAAGTAATCCGACACCGCTCGCCGAGGTGGCCGAAACCCGCGAGCACGTGCATGCCGCCCTGACGCGGACGTCCACCGGCCACGAGGACCTGCGGGAGCTCGAATCCGGCCTGGACTCGCTGCAGTCCGACGCCGACCGCAAGCACCGCGTCGACTGGAGCCGCATCCTCCTGCCGGTGGCCGCGCTGGTGGTCCTGGTGCTCATCTGGCAGTTTTACGTCTCGCTCGGCGTGAAGCGGCGCGACCTGGTCCCGGGGCCGCTGGATGTGGTGGCGCAAATGGGTGTCCTGTGGGGCGACGGCAAGTTCCAGGAGGCGATCTGGACCTCGCTGCAGCGCGGTGTGGTGGGCTTCCTGATTTCGGTGGCCATTGCCACTCCCGTCGGTTTGCTGCTGGCCCAGGTTGCCCCGCTTCGACGCGCTTTCGGCCCGCTGATCTCCGGCCTGCAGGTGCTGCCGTCCGTGGCGTGGGTTCCCGCGGCCATTATCTGGTTCGGACTCACCGACGCCACCGTGTATTTCGTGGTGTTCATGGGCGCCATCCCGTCCATCATCAACGGCCTCATCTCCGGCGTGGACCAGATCCCGCCGCAGTACCGGCGCGTGGGGACCGTGCTGGGTGCGTCCCGGCTGCAGATGGCGCTGCAGGTCATCCTTCCCGCTGCCCTGCCCGGCTACCTCAGCGGCCTCAAGCAGGGGTGGGCCTTCTCCTGGCGCTCCCTCATGGCGGCGGAGATCATCGCTGTGGGCGGCACCATCGGCTTCGGCCTGGGATCCCTGCTGGACCAGGGCCGCGATCTGTCCGACATGACCATCGTGATGGCTGCCATCCTGCTGATCCTCGGCGTCGGTATCCTCATCGAGCTGCTGGTCTTCGGGCCCATCGAGAAGCGCCTCCTGCGGCGCCGGGGCCTCCTGGCCGGCAGCACCCGCTGACCCAGCCCCTCCCCAACGCACCTTTAGGGCCCGACGGCGACCTCCCGCCGTCGGGCTCTGCTGTTCCCTGACGCATCTGCGTCACTTTTGGCCCCGCCACAAGAAGTCCACCCTGCAACTGCGCGGCCGCCAGTCTCTGCCGGCGCCAAAAGATACGCATTCTGGTGCCATCGTTGCGAAGTGTGAGTGACTGCTCAGTTGCCCCACGACGGCGGCGCCCCACATCGCTCCATGGCAGACTGGCGCCATGACCGTCAGCTTCGAGTGCCGCACCGAGTCGCCGCTGCCCGCGGAGCAGCTCTTCGACCGGGCCCGCAGCATCGACCTGCATCTGGACTCCCAGCAGAAAGCACGGGAGCGGGCGATCGGCGGCGTCACCGGGGGCCTGATCGGAAAAGGCCAGGAGGTGACCTGGCGGGCAAAACACTTCGGCATTCCACTCACCATGACCAGCCGGATCACCCACGTGGACTTCCCCCGCAGCTTCACCGACGAACAGGTCAAGGGGCCGTTCACGTCATTCCGGCACGTCCACGAGTTCGTACCCACAGCCGGGGGCAGCATCATGACGGACCGGGTGGAGTTCACCGCCCCGCTGGGAGTCCTGGGCCGCGCCGTCGAGCGCCTCTTCCTCGCCCGGTACCTGGAGCGGCTGATCCGGGACCGCGGCACCTTCCTCGCCGGCAGCGCGGCAGATTCTTTGTGACGCAGCGTTACCTTACGTGAACTGGTGTTGCTGACCCTTTGTGGGCCAATGTGACGCCGCCCTACCGTTGATTCATGGCAATTCAGGACATATACCCCACGGCGCTGCGGCTGCTCGGCCGCCCCGTGCTGGTGGTGGGCGGCGGCCCCGTTGCGGTCCGCCGCGCCAAGGGACTGCTCGACGCCGGTGCCCTGGTCACCGTCGTGGCCCCCGTTGCCTCGCCCGCGCTGCAGGAGATGGCCGACGCCGGCCTGCTCACCTGGGAAGCGCGGCCTTACCTTTCCAGCGACATCGACGGCGTCTGGTTCGTCCAGACCGCAACGGGCGCCCCGGAGGTGGACGCCCAGGTATCTGCCGACGCCGAGGCGCAGCGGGTGTGGTGCGTCAACTCCTCCAACCATGAAGCGTCCGCCGCCTGGACCCCCGCGGTCGCTGAGGTGGACGACGTCAAGATTGCCATCAACGCCGGGGGAGACCCGCGCCGTGCCATGGCCGTCCGCGACGCCGTCGCCACCGCCCTGGAGACCGGCGATCTTCCGCTGCGCCGCCGCCGTGCACACCAGGGAAGCGTGGCCCTCGTTGGTGGCGGCCCCGGCGATACCGGCCTCATCACCGTCCGCGGCCGTCGGCTCCTGGGCCAGGCCGACGTCGTGGTCGCCGACCGCCTCGGCCCCCGCGAACTGCTGAATGAACTCGCCCCGGACGTCCGCGTCATCGAAGTGGGCAAGACCCCAGGCCACCACCCGGTGCCGCAGGCGGAAATCAACCGCATCCTGGTGGAGGAAGCGCTCAAGGGAAACCGGGTGGTCCGGCTCAAGGGCGGCGACCCGTACGTGTTGGGACGCGGCGGCGAGGAAGCCGAATACTGCCGCCAGCACGGAGTCGAGGTTGAGGTGGTCTCCGGCGTTACGTCCGCCATCTCGGTACCCGCAGCCGCAGGCATTCCCGTCACCCACCGCGGCCTGGCCAAGGGCTTCAGCGTGGTCACCGGCCACGAAGAACTCTCCGAGGTTCCTGCCCGCGCAGACCACACCATTATCCTGCTCATGGGCGTGGGCCAGCTCCGAGAATCCGCGTCCGCGCTGGGCGAAGCCGGACTGCCTGCAGACACCCCTGTTGGTATCGTGGAAAACGGCTATTTGCCGGACCAGCGCGTCACCATCGGCACGCTCGGTTCCATCGCCGACCAGGCCCAGGCGGCCGGCGTCGCAAATCCTGCCGTGATTGTCATCGGTGACGTGGTGCGCGTGAGCCCGTTTGCGCCGTCGCACTTCAAAACCGCTGACTACAGCACCACCACCCCGAACAGCCCCCGCAAGACCGTCCTCACCACCTGAAACCCATCGATTGCTCCGTACTTGTCGTTATGAACGTTGAAAACGACAAGTACTCAGCAATCGATGCAGAAGAAAAGGAACACAGCCGTGTCATCCAGCACTACCGTAGGATCTGCTGCGCGTCCCCTGCGCGTCGCCGTCGTGGGCTCCGGCCCGGCGGGCGTCTACGCCGCTGACATCCTCACCAAGAGCGAAGCCGTCAAGAGCGGCGAGCTGACTGTCAGCATCGACCTCTTTGACCGCTACCCGGCACCCTACGGCCTGATCCGCTACGGCGTGGCCCCGGACCACCCCCGCATCAAGGGCATCGTCAACGCCCTGCACAAGGTGCTGGACCGCGGCGACATCCGCTTCTTCGGCAACGTGGACTACGGCACGGACCTCACCATCGAGGACCTCCGCACCCACTACGACGCCGTCATCTTCGCCACCGGCGCCATCAAGGACGCGGACCTGAACATCCCCGGCGTCGAGCTGGAGGGCTCCTTCGGCGGCGCGGACTTCGTCTCCTGGTACGACGGCCACCCTGACGTGCCGCGCGAATGGCCGCTGGAGGCCAAGGAAATCGCCGTCATCGGCAATGGCAACGTGGCCCTGGACGTGGCCCGCGTCCTCTCCAAGCACGCCGATGACCTGCTGGTCACCGAAATCCCGGACAACGTCTACGCCGGCCTGAAGGCCTCGCCCGTCACCGACGTGCACGTCTTCGGCCGCCGCGGCCCCGCCCAGGTCAAGTTCACCCCGCTGGAGCTGCGCGAGCTGTCCCACTCCAAGGACGTGGACATCATCCTGTACCCGGAGGACTTCGAGTTCGACGAGGAATCTGACCGCCAGATCCAGACGAACAACCAGACCAAGACCATGGTGGGCACGCTCACCAACTGGATCGCCGAGCAGCCCGAGGACGTCTCCGAGCTCAAGGCCTCCCGCCGCCTGCACCTGCACTTCCTGCACAGCCCGGTGGAGATCTACGACGACGCCGAGACCCCCGGCAAGGTGGCGGGCATCAAGTTCGAGCGCACCGAGCTGGACGGCACCGGCAACGCCCGGGGCACCGGCGAGTACGTGGACTACCCGGTGCAGGCCGTGTACCGCGCCATCGGCTACTTCGGGTCCGCCCTGCCTGACGTGGAGTTCGACCACAAGAAGGGTGTGGTCACGAACGACGGCGGCCGCGTCCTGGATGCGTCCGGCCAACATGTGCCGGGCCTCTACGCCACGGGCTGGATCAAGCGCGGACCGGTGGGCCTGATCGGCCACACCAAGGGCGACGCCCTGGAGACCGTCACCTACCTCCTCGAAGACCGCGAAAACCTGCCGGTGGCTTCGGTGCCGCAGGAGGACGCCGTCACCGAACTCCTCGACGCCCGCGGCGTGAAGTTCACCAGCTGGGAAGGCTGGCTGGCGCTGGACGCCCACGAGCTGGCCCTCGGCGCAGCGGCCACCGAAGCCGGCGGCTCGCACGGCGTGGAGGTCAAGCGTGAGCGCATCAAGGTGGTGCCGCGCGAGGACATGGTGGACATCTCCCGCGACGGCGTCTCCGCCCAGGTCTAGGAGAACGCCCGGCTTCGGGAGCTGAAAGCGGGAACCGCGGGACGCAATTGTCCCGCGGTTCCGGCGTTTAACAACCCTTTAACCCTGATGCGCTATTTCCCGGCGCCCCCGATGGCCATGAGCTCAAGGCGGCGCAGGGTTTCCCGGTTCCGGGCGGAAATCAAGGGATCGCGCAGGAACTTGGGCATCAGCTTGCCGGGCCCGCGGATGGCGTCCTCCGCGATGGTCACCAGGCACTGGTTGCCGCGGTCCTCCAGTGTCATCTCCACCTTGGCCTCGCCCATGGGCCAGCCGCGCGCCACCAGCTCCAGCGAGCGGCCGGGCTCGACGGCGGTCACGCGGCTGCTGTCGTCGATCACCAGGGGCCAGGCTCCCACCGAGTGGTGGAGTTGGGAACCCACCCTTGGCCATTCGGCGTCCACGTCCCTGATCCTGGACGCGCCCACCACCCAGCCGGAGTACAGCCAGCCGTCGGCGATGACCCGCCACACGTCGGCCGAGGGGGTTTTGAACAGCTGCGAGACGGTGGACATGGAGTTCCTTCCGGTTGCGGTGGTGCTTTTCCCGAGCGGCGCGGGGGACTCAAGCGGACGTCCGACGGCGGGAGGTGCGGGCCGCCGTGCGGCCCGGTAGGACGGCTTCCGCAGCCGCCGGGTCCAGCTGTAGGCCTGCGCCCCGGGCGGCTGGTGCTCCAGGGGATCGAAACGCAGCGGGATGTCGGTGGGACGGGCACCGGCGTGCAGCCGCACTTCGCCGCATTCCCGCCAGCGTCCGCCCGGTGTGGCCCAGTGCAGTCCCAGCACCCATGCCCCGGACGCCAGCGAACCGGGCGGGAGGCTCCGCGTCCGCAGTCCCAGCAGCACCGGGCCCCGGCTTCCGCGGTAGGGCATCAGCGTGGTCATGGCGGCACCTGCAACATCCAGCCGCGGCACCAGCAGGAACCGGCCCGGCAACCCCCAGCCGGTGGAGGCAAACAGCACGTCCGCGGGTCCGCCGGCGCCGGGCGGGGAAACCCGCAGGGCCAGGCCAAGGATGTCCGGCAGCGCCTGCGGCAGCCCCAGGGACCGGGAGAAGCGGGCCACCACCTGGTCCGTCCCGGGCGCGTCCAGCCAGTCAATGCCGCTGGGGCCGGACGGGTTGCCGGTCCTGGTCAACGTTCCGTGCAGGCCCAGCCCCTGCGGATGGATGGGCCGGTCCGGCCGGGCGAGTTTCAGGAGCCGGAAGAGGCCGGCGAAGGCCTGGCCGGCACTGGAGGCGACGGCGGAACTAGCGCGCAGCTGCTGGGTCATACTTTCTCCCTACCCACAAACTCCTGAACTACATGCGGCCAAAGCGGGCCCGGATCAGCGCGAAGATCCCGTAGGCGATGAACCCTGCACCGATGGCTACGAGCAGGGTGGGCCCGAACGGGTGGCCCTGCAGGGCCTTGAGGCTGCCGTCCAGCCCGGTGGATTCGTCCGGCCGGTGCCTGGCGGCGGCGATGATGAACAGCAGCCCGGTGAGGTCCAGCGCAACACCTTTGGCCACATGGCCGGTGACGCCCAGGCTGTCGATGAGCCTGCCCCGGCGGGTACCCTCGAAGTGGAACAGCTCTTCCTTGAATCCGCGCCGGAGTCCTTTGATCACGAAGTAGATGCCGATGCCGAGGATGGTCAGGCCGAGCGCGACGAGGACCCACGGTCCCACGGGGTTGGCCATCAGGCTGGCGCTGAAGTCCCGGGTATTGTCGCCCGAGTCGCTGCGCTGCCCCAACGCGAAGCCCGCGAAAGTCAGCCCCACGCTGCCGTACGCGATGGCCAGGAATCCCGAGGACACCAGCTTGGCCAGCCGTTCCTTGCGGGGAAGGCTCCTGGCCCGCAGCGTCGCTTCGCTGGCCTGCCACAGTGCAAGGCCCAGACATGCGGCCACGCATCCCCACATGACCAAGGGACCCCACGGGTTGTCCGCCAGCCGGGCGATGGCGCCGGTGGCCTCGGCATCGCCGGGGTGGCCGAACGCGATGGCGATGGCGATGGCCCCCACGATGATGTGGAGCAGTGCCATGACGGCGAATCCGGAACGGGCCAGGACGTCCAGCGCTTTGGCATTGGACGCCTCCTCGACAGCGTCCGCTGCCTGGCTGAGGGTGGATTCGCCGTCGGACATCTCTTAGCCGTTCATGGGGCCTTCGGCCCGCAGCTTCTCTGCGCCGGGTCCCTCCACGTGCACGGTGCAGCGGACCACCAGCTGGCCGGGGGCGTTGTCCAGTTCCACCAGGGAATCGTCCGCGCTGAGGACGGTGAACACCTCCGAGCCGGCTACAACGCCAACGCCCTTGGCCTTTGCCGTTTCCCGCGCGTTCCCCAGCGCCTCGCGCTGCAGTCCGTCCACATAGCCGCCGTCACTTCCACGGGCGGGGTCCCCGAAGGCCCAGCCGAACAATGTCCCTGTGTTTCCCATGGCGACGATATTACGCGGTTGCCCCTCTCCGGGACGGGGTTTCGTAATATTAGTAAGTGTGCTTACCATAGGCGGACCATACCTCGAAGGAATACGGCAGGTGAAGTCCGCGGCACAGCGGCAACCCGGAACCAGTCCACAACGTTAGGAATGCACATCATGGCAGGAAATCTCATTGCCCGTTCAGTTCACGACCTGACGGCAGCAGCATGGTTCGGTGGATCCCTGATGGGCGCCATCGGGCTCAACGGGGCAGCGGCCCAGGCCAAGGACCCCGCAGAGCGCACCCGGCTTTCCAGTGCCGGCTGGATGAAGTGGGCGCCGTTCCAGACCGCGGCCTTCGCCTCCCACCTGGTGGCGGACCTGGCCATTGCCTGGGAGAACAAGGGCCGTATTGCCAAGCAGGAGGGCGTGGCCCGCGACACCGTCATCAAGACGGCTGTGACCGTGGTGGGCGCTGCGGTGACCCTGTACTCGGGCATCCTGGGCAAGAAGGTGGAGAAGCTGGCCGGTGAGGGTGCCGAGGGTGCCACCGAGCCGCACGCTGCAGCCTCGGATGAGCTGAAGTCGGCCCAGCAGCAGCTCAAGGCACTGCAGTGGGCCATCCCCGGCTTCGCTGCCCTGGTGATCATCCTCGGCGCCAAGCACGGCGAGATGCAGCGCCCCAAGAACGTCCTTTCGGGCCTGCGCCGCGACTAGCGCGACCAGCCAGGCATAGAGCGGACGACGACGGCCCGGCACCACAGTGCCGGGCCGTCGGCATGCCCAAGGGCTGAACAGGGCGGGGCCAACAGGGCGGCGTTACTCCGCCAGCCACTCCGCACACGAGTTCAGGTTCCGGTTCACGCTGGCAACGGCAGCGTCTTCGTCCCGCTGGGCGATGGCGTCGAGCAGTGTTTCGTGGCCGTCGCGGGGGAGTCCGTTGAACCCCGGCCGGCGCTGCTGCGTGAGCAGGTCCTGGTGGAACACGGTGCCGAAGCTCGCATAAAGCTCGTGGAGCAGGGGATTGCCCGAGGCCCTGGCGACGCCCTCATGGAAGCTCCAGTCCGCGTCCGCCCAGGCTTCGTAGTCGCCGTTGTTCCAGGCCTGGTCCCGGGTGGCGAGGAGGGCACCAAGGGCGGCGACGTCGTCGTCCGTTGCGTTGCGCGCGGCCAGCCGGGCCGCCTGGGTGTCCAGGCCCAGCCGGACCTCCAGGATGTGCTGCTCGGTGTGGTCCTGGTACATGCGGCGCGCGGCCCCCGACATTTCGCTCGTGGCCCGCACATAGGTGCCGTCCCCACGGCGAACCTCCAGCATTCCGCCGTGGGCAAGGGCCTTCACTGCTTCGCGGAGGGTGCCGCGGGAAACCCCCAGCCTGGCCATGAGCTCAGGTTCGGACGGTATGCGCTGGTTCAGCGGCCACTCGCCGGAGTGGACCATGCCCCGCAGCTTGGCGGTGACCACGGCGGCGAGCGGCGGGCGGACGGAAGGGCTCAGGGACATGGGGTTACTTCCTCTCCGCGGGCTTGCCGGACATCGCAGGGCCGGTGATCAGGTGGGACACCACGATCTGGACCAGGGCCAGTGCCAGCAGCAGCACCAGCGGCAGGGACCAGCCTCCGGTGGCGCTGTGCAGCAGGCCCATGCCGAACGGGCCCGCGGTGGCCAGCAGGTAGCCGGAGGACTGGGCCAGGGTGGACAGCGCGGTGGTCTCGGCGGTGCTGGTGCCGCTGCGGCTGATCATCACCATCACCAGCGGGAAGATGCCCAGGCCGAAGCCCAGCAGGACGGCGGGGACGGCCGCCAGGGCGACGGGGAGGACCAGCAGCGCCGCAATTCCCACGGCCATGGTGATACTCACCAGGTAGAACGCCGGACGCAGCATCCGGGGCCGGGCGCCGATGGCAATCAGCACCATGCCCGCGGGGACGGAGACCAGCTGCATGAGGCCGAACATCAGTCCGCTGTCCGAGGCGCTCATGCCCATGGTGGTGAGCATGTAGGGGAACCAGCTCAACAGGGCGTAAGCCAGCAGGGCCTGCAGGGTGAAGATCGCGGTGAGGAGTTGCCCCTTGCGGGTCCGCAGCAGCGGCCAGGGCGACACATGCCCGGCCGTGGTCCGCACCGTATGGCGGTGGGCGTGCAGGGCCACCGGCAGGAAGCCCAGGAAGGCGGCCACGGCTGCGATGCCCACGGCGCCGACGGCGGCGGACGGGGAACCGAGCGCGTGTGCCAGCGGGACCGCCGCGACCGAGGTCAGGGTGCCGCCGGTGGTCATGGTCACGGTGTAGACGGCGGTCATGAGCGACGTCCGGGACGCGAAGTGCTCCCGGATGAAGGACGGCATGGCCACGTTGCAGATGGCCAGTCCGGACATACCCACCACGCTCCCGGCCACCAGCATGCCCGTGGCGGGGACGCCGCGCAGCAGCAGCCCGCCGGCCAGCAGCGCCAGGGACAGGAGGATGGCCTTCTCCACGCCCAGCCTGCCGGTGAGCCAGGACGTGGCGGCGCCGGAAAGGGCGAAGCAGAGGGTAGGGATGGAGGGGATGATTGCCGCCACCAGCACCCCGTAGCCCAGC
Organism: Arthrobacter sp. 8AJ; assembly: GCF_902506025.1. Classification (NCBI taxonomy): domain Bacteria; kingdom Bacillati; phylum Actinomycetota; class Actinomycetes; order Micrococcales; family Micrococcaceae; genus Arthrobacter; species Arthrobacter sp. 8AJ. The sequence continues at coordinate 1,185,673 of NZ_LR733289.1, forward strand.
ACCGCCTGCAGATCGTGCAGCAGCGCGGACGCCCCGGTGATGCCCGCGCGCAGGTTCAGCCCGATCAGCACCAGCGCAATGACGCCGAAGACGACGGCGGAGCGCGGCTTTGCCGGGGCGGTGCCGCCGGCAGGGGTGCCGGTCACCGCAGCGGGTGCCTGGGTGGCTGTGGGAACGGAAGCGGGGGGAGTGGCGGGCATACGAACCAGCCTAAAGGTTAGACGTTTGATGTTTGTGCTTTTGTGGCCAACCTCTCCACGTGTTCGGTGCCTGCAATAGACTGCCAACGGACTGTCGGAGGACCTGGCGCGGACCAGGCGGTGCGGAAGGACGGCTGTGGAGGCTTCCAGGGGAATCGAGATTGAGAAGAAGTACGACGTCGATGCCGGCGCCGTGGTGCCGCCCCTGGAACAGGCCGCAGGGGTGGCCCGCACAGGCAATTCCCACACCGACCTGCTGGAGGCGGTGTACTTCGACACCCCCACCCATGCCCTGGCCGCCCGCCGCATCACCCTCCGCCGCCGCACCGGCGGGAAGGACGCGGGGTGGCACCTGAAGCTGCCGCCCCAGGCGGCGGCCGGCGGCGAAGGCCCGCAGGAGCGGACGGAACTGCATGCACCCCTGGGCCGTCCCGACGTCGTACCGGACGCCCTGCTTACCCACCTTTACGCCTACCTCAGGGGTGCTGTCCCCGTGCCGGTGGTGCGCCTGGACACCCGCCGCACCACCTACCCCCTGTACGGGGCCGACGGCGCCCACCTCGCCGACCTGGCGGACGACCAGGTCACCGCCGAACGCCTGGCGGACGGGGACAACGCCACGAGGCAGGAGTGGCGCGAATGGGAGCTGGAGCTGGTCCACGGCCAGCCGGACCTTTTTGGCCCGGTGGAGGAACTGCTCGCAGCCGCCGGCGCCCGGCCCGCCGGCCATGCCTCGAAGCTGGTCCGTGCCTTGGGCTCTGACACCAAAGCGGGCAAGCGTGCCGCCGCGGGCGAGGCGCCCGCCGGTGCTGCCGGACCCGAAGGCACCCCTGCCCTGCTGGCCGGGAAGCGTGCGCCGGCTGCCGCCGTCGTCACGGTTTATGTGGCCGCGCAGATCGACCAGATCCTCGCCAGCGACGCTGCCGTCCGGAATGAGGAACCCGAGGCCATTCACACCATGCGGTCCGCCACGCGCCGGATCCGCTCAGTCCTGGCCGCGTACGCCAAGCTCTACCGGGCGTCACCGGTGCGCAAACTGCGGAGCGAGCTGAAGTGGCTGGGCCAGCTGCTCGGCCAGCCGCGCGACGCCGAGGTCCTGCGGGCCCGGCTCCGTGACCAGTTGGGCGCGCTGCAGCCCGGGGATGGCACAGCCGGGGCCACGGCAAGGGTGGAGCAGCGCACGGGCGGGGATTATGACGCCGCGTACCGGCTCCTGCTGGAAGCCCTGGGGTCGGGCCGCTACTTCAGGCTCCTGGACAAGCTTGAGGATTTCCGTGACAACCCGCCGGTGCGCGCCGACGCGGTAGCGCCGGGACGTCGGGCGGCCGCGAAAGCCGTGGACAAGGCCGCCAGGCGGCTGGAGCGCTCCCGCAAAGCGGCCAAGCGCGCGCGGCGCGGCAGGGACCAGGAACTTGCCCTCCACCGGGTCCGCAAAGACGCCAAGCGGCTGCGCCACGTGGCTGAATCAGCGGCCCTGGTGCACGGCAAGCGTGCGGGCAAGGTAGCCAAGGCCGCCCGCCGGCAGCAGAAGATCCTGGGCCAGTTCCAGGACGCCGTGGTGGCCCGCGACCTGCTGGCAGCCATCGCCGCGGAACACAGCGAGCCCGCCACGGCAGGCATCTACGCGGAGCTGCTCAACCAGCAGGAAGAGCGGATGCTGGAGGCCCGTGCCGGGTACCGGAAGGCCAGGAAGAAGTCGCGCGACCTGTTGGGCCGCGGCGTCCTCTGAGGCCTGCCGGGCAGTTTCCGGCCTACTTGCCCTGCCGGGCGGACAACCGGGCCACGGCCAGGGCCAGCCACAGCTGCACCCGGTCCGCAGTGACGGAGGGGTCATACCCGGTGAGCTCGGTGATCTGCGCCAGCCGGTACCGGACCGTGTTCCGGTGAAGCGTGAGCTCTTCCGCCACCGCAGCCACCGAGCCGTTGTTGTTCAGGTAGCTCTCCAGCGTGGACATCAGCTCCGAGCCGTGCGCGGCATCGAACGCCCGCAGCGGGTTCAAGGACTCGTGCGCCATGTCCGCCAGCGGGACATCCTCGCTGGCCAGCAGCAGCGATGTCAGGCTGAGCCGTTCCGGTTCGTTGACCGGCAGCCCATGGCTGGCGGCGTCCCGGGCTTCGAAATAGCTCCAGCGCAGGCCGTTGGGCTTGGTGTACGCCCCGCCGATGCCGATCGTGGCATGGATCCCGGCTTCGGCGAGGTGGTCGCTCAGCTTCCGTGCCAGCGCCGGCGCCGTCCCGCCGTCGTCATTGACCACCAGCACCAGGTCCTTGCCCACGACGGCAGCGACCGCCTTCTCCAGTTCCTGCGGCACCGAGGTGCTCCCCAACGCCTTCCCGTGGGCGGCCGACACGGCCAGCAGCACCACGTTCTTGCGGGTGCTGTTCACGCCCACGCCGGCCAGGCGGCGCTGGGCCTCGCTGGTCTCCAGCGCCCCGTGGATCACGTCCTCCAATACTTGGCCGCACAGGGCGCGCTGGGCCTGCCGCTGCTTGACCATGTTGTTCAGCTCCACGCTGATCAGGTTCTGCGCGTAACCGATGATGCCGGTGTCCTCGAACGGCTGGCGGACCCACAGCGTGCAGGCGTCCCGCCGGCCCGTGGGCACCGGGTAGCTGGACCACGTATCGGCCGACGGGTGGGTGCTGCCGCTGTTGTACAGCTGCGCCGTGAACTGGGTCAGCGCCACGTCGGTGCGCAGCATGCCGCCCAGGTTCTTCAGCAGCTCTGCCAGCCCGCCGCCGGTCAGCAGCGCCCGGGCCAGCACCTGGTGCCCGGCAATGAGCCGTTCCAGTTTGGCGTAGTGGTCAGCCGACTGGGCGTCCGCCACCAGCTTAGTGATGGCGATAAACGGGGTCTCGTAGGGCACTTCCACCACCGGCAGGCCCCACCGGTTGGCCTCCGCCAGGAGGGCCGGGGGCACCGCCTCATGGGACAACCCCACGCCGAATCCGATGCCCACCGCACCGGCACGCTGCACCTGCCGCACAAAGCGCCGCTGCTCCGGCGCGGACCGCAGCCGCAGGCCCGTGGTGAGCACCAGTTCCCCGCCGTTGAGGAACCGCTGCGGATCCTCCAGTTCCGTCACAGCCACCCAGTTGATGTCCTGGTTCCAGGTGGTCTCCGCCACGCCCGCCTTGGACAGCTTCAAGGAGGTCACGCCCACCAGGGCAGCAAGGGAAATGGCCATGAAGCAAGGATAAACGTGAGCTGGGCAACCGCACTAAACCCCTTTGGCAAGGGTGTGCAGGTGGCTATTCACCCCGCTTGGGCGCTGGCATAGGCTCAAGGCAGTTCCATCCATCCGTCCTGGTCTCCGCCCGGCCGCCGATGGCCCTTACGAAAGAGGTTGCACACCGTGGTCCAAACCTTGCAGAACTTCATCAACGGGAAGTTCGTCGCCCCCGCCGGCACCACCCTGCTGGACGTGGTCAACCCCACCAACGGGGAAGTGGTGGCGCAGGCCCCCGTTTCCGTGCAGGCGGATGTGGATGCGGCCATGACGGCAGCCAAGGACGCCTTCAGGACCTGGAAGCACGTCACCCCGGGCCAGCGCCAGCTGATGCTGCTCAAGCTTGCCGACGCCATCGAGGCCAACAGCGACGAACTCGTCGAAGCCCAGCACCGCAACACCGGCCAGGTCCGCTCCCTCATCGCCTCCGAGGAAGTGGCTGCCGGCGCCGACCAGCTGCGCTTCTTCGCCGGTGCCGCCCGCATCCTGGAGGGCAAGTCCGCCGGCGAGTACTTCGAGGGCCACACCTCCTACGTCCGCCGCGAACCCATCGGCGTGGTGGCCCAGGTGGCCCCCTGGAACTACCCCTTCCTGATGGCCATCTGGAAGATCGGTCCCGCGCTCGCTGCCGGCAACACCGTGGTCCTGAAGCCCTCCGACACCACCCCCGAGTCCACGCTGGTCCTGGCCCGCCTGGCCGGCGACATCCTGCCCGCGGGCGTCCTGAACGTGGTCCTGGGCACCGGCGAAACCGGTGCCATGATGGTGGAGCACAAGGTCCCCGGCCTGGTGTCCATCACGGGATCTGTCCGCGCGGGAATCGCGGTGGCTTCCGGCGCCGCCAAGGGTCTCAAGCGCGCCCACCTGGAGCTCGGCGGAAAGGCCCCGGCCATCGTCTTCGCGGACGCGGACATCAAGAAGAGCGCGGCGGCGATCGCCGAATTCGCGTTCTTCAACGCCGGCCAGGACTGCACGGCCATCACCAGGGTGCTGGTGCAGGATTCCGTGCACGACGACGTCGTTGCAGCCATGGTGGAACACACCCGGACCCTGCACACCGGCTCGCAGAACGACGAAGACAACTACTTCGGCCCGCTGAACAACGTGAACCACTTCAACGCCGTGACCTGCGTGGTGGAGAACCTGCCGGCCAACTGCCGGATCGAAACCGGCGGACACCGGGCAGGGGAGAAGGGCTACTTCTTCGAACCCACCATCATCACCGGCGCCAGGCAGACCGACGACGTGGTGCAGAAGGAAACGTTCGGCCCCGTCATCACCGTCCAGAAGTTCAGCACCGAGGAAGAAGCCGTTGCCCTGGCCAACGACGTGGACTACGCGCTGGCCTCCAGCGTCTGGACCACCAACCACGGCACGGCCATGCGGTTGAGCCGGGACCTGGACTTCGGCGCCGTCTGGATCAATACCCACATCCTCCTTACCGCCGAAATGCCGCATGGCGGCTTCAAGCAGTCCGGCTACGGCAAGGACCTCTCCATGTACGGCGTGGAGGACTACACGCGCATCAAGCACGTGATGTCCGCCCTCGACGCCTGACCATTCCCCGCTGGTTGAGCTTGCCGAAACCCGGAATCGTAGAAAGAAAAGAACCATGACCACCACCGCAGCAGACATCACCTACCGCCTGGAGCAGAAGCGCAACGTCCAGGCCGACTTCCCGGGCCCCAAGTCCGTGGCACTGACCGAACGCCGCAAGTCCGTGGTGGCTGCCGGCGTCGCCTCCAGTGTCCCGGTCTACGTTGCAGACGCCGACGGCGGCATCATCCACGACGTCGACGGCAACTCCTTCATCGACCTGGGCTCAGGCATCGCCGTGACCAGCGTGGGTGCCTCCGACCCCGCCGTCGTGGGCGCCGTCAAGGAAGCCGTGGAGCACTTCACCCACACGTGCTTCATGGTCACCCCCTACGAGGGCTACGTGGCCGTCGCCGAGCAGCTGAACCGCCTCACCCCGGGCGACCACGAGAAGCGCACCGTCCTCTTCAACTCCGGTGCCGAGGCAGTGGAGAATGCCGTCAAGGTGGCCCGCCTGGCAACCGGCCGGGACGCCGTCGTCGCCTTCGACCACGCCTACCACGGCCGCACCAACCTGACCATGGCCCTGACCGCCAAGGCCATGCCGTACAAGACCAACTTCGGCCCGTTCGCGCCCGAGGTCTACCGCATGCCCATGAGCTACCCGTACCGCGAGGAAAACCCCTCGATCACCGGCGCCGAGGCAGCAAAGCGCGCCATCACCATGATCGAGAAGCAGATCGGCGGCGACCAGGTTGCCGCGATCATCATCGAGCCCATCCAGGGTGAGGGCGGCTTCATCGTCCCGGCCGAGGGCTTCCTGCCCGCGCTGGCCGCCTGGGCCAAGGAGAAGGGCATCGTCTTCATCGCCGACGAGGTCCAGTCCGGCTTCTGCCGCACGGGCGAATGGTTCGCCGTCAACCACGAAGGCATCGTCCCGGACATCATGACCATGGCCAAGGGCATTGCCGGCGGCATGCCGCTGTCCGCCATCACCGGCCGCGCCGACCTCCTGGACGCCGTGCACCCCGGCGGCCTGGGCGGCACCTACGGCGGCAACCCCGTGGCCTGTGCAGCAGCCCTGGCCTCGATCGGATCGATGGAGGAGTACGACCTGAACGGCCGTGCCCGCCACATCGAGTCCATCGCCACGGCGCGCCTGCGTGAACTGCAGTCCGAACTGGACAACGCCGGAACCGCGGTCATTGGCGACGTCCGCGGCCGCGGTGCCATGCTCGCCATCGAGCTCGTCCAGGCCGGAACCAAGGAACCCAACCCGGAGCTCACCAAGGCTGTCGCCGCCGCCTGCCTGAAGGAAGGCGTCATCATCCTCACCTGTGGCACCTACGGCAACGTCATCCGCCTGCTGCCCCCGCTGGTCATCACCGATGAACTGCTCGCAGACGGCCTGGAAGTCCTCGCCGCAGCCATCAAGGCCAACGCCTAGAGCCGCAAAGCCGGTCCACGGAAAAAGGCAGCACCCCGCCGGGGTGCTGCCTTTTTCCGTTGCCCGGGAAATCCCGCCATGGGGGGATACCTAGGCCCCCGCACCGGACTGCGCAAACTACCTAATATTCCGCCCGGACCGGCGGGCAGGCGGCGGTCCCCCCAAAACCCTTTCGGTAAGTAGCCCCAAAAATCTTTATAGAGTACCCGTTACTCGTGTCGGGCCTGCGCAGGAATACGTAATTTTGACCTATAAACGGGCGGGCTGTGCGCGACGCCGATTGCCTGAGGCGCCACCTGCCACCCCCAAAATGCGGAGCGCATATGCGCTCCCAATCAAGTCAGCCGCAGGGTAATGACGCTGCCCTCCCATGACGCTGACGACAGGAACTTCCACCAACGCCTGGTGCATGGGCACCCCAGGCGGCGACACCCCACAGCCCAAAGACGGACATCTTGCTCAAGACAGGGGGAAGGCAATGACGCAGCCTTCAGCAATGACGCAAGCTTCAAGGGGAACGGGGGAGGGCCTGTGGTGACGAACCTGGGAACCTTCGCCGTGCCTGCAGCGACCACCTTCGGCCGGGACGGGGCCATGTTCGAGAGCCTGCTCGCTTTCGTGGCCCAGATGAGCCTTGTTCTGTGGGGCTTGGTCACGCTCACAGTGGTCATCCGCTTCATCGGCATCCGGTTCTACCGCCGTGCCGCGCGCCGGGCCATGGCCAAGGTGGCGGCAGCCGGCACCGCCGTTCCAGCCATCGCAGTGGCGAGCATCGACGCCCCCGCCGCCGCTACTACCGGTACGGCCCTTCCTGACGCCGCCAGGACTGCCAGGGCGGCCGGGGCCGCCGCCGCGCAGGCCGCCGCTGCCGCGGTCAAGCCGGCCATCGCCGTTGTTCCAGCCATCGCGGCGGGCATCGACCTGCTCCAGCCGGCCAACGTCCCGCTTCCAGAAGCCTTCACGAACGTGCTGGCAACCAACTCCGTGGACAGATGAGCGATGGATATCGCGCTCTTGGTCTTTTGGCTCTTCGCGGGCGTCAGCATCCTGTACGTTGTGCACTTCGGCCTCTACCTGGCGGGTGCCAACTTCTACGACATATGGCAACAGCGGCGCAAGGGACTCAGCGGGATCCGGCTTCCCACCCCCTACCAGCCCGAGTGCGCGGCGACGGCCACCTGGACCCGGCGGGCGCTCCCCGAAGTACCCGGGCTGGTCTCCATTGTCATTGCGGCCCACAACGAGGAAGCCGTGATCGTCCGGACCCTGGACTCCATCCGGCGCAGCACCTACCCCTTGTTCGAAGTCCTCGTGGCCGATGACGCCTCCGGTGACCTCACCGGCCGGCTGGTCCGCGACTACCAGCTGCGCCACCCCGGGATGGACCTGCGGATCGTGCGGATGCACCGGAACGTGGGCAAGGGCGCGGCGCTCAACACGGTGCTCCGCAGGTTCGCGCGCGGCCAGTTCGTCATGACGCTCGACGCCGACTCGGTCATCCAGCCGGAGGCCATCACCCGTGCGCTGTCCTACTTCGACGACCCGTACGTGGCCGGCGTGGCGGCGAACGTCCAGATCATGGAGGAGACCACGGCGCTCGGCATCCTGCAACGGTTTGAGCACATGATCGGCTACCGCTCCAAGAAGCTCTACTCGCTGCTGAACTGCGAGTTCGTGGTGGGTGGGGTGGCCTCCACCTACCGGATGCGCGTGCTGCGCAAGGTGGATTTCTACGACACGGACACCGTGACCGAGGACATCGGCCTCAGCGCGAAGATCACCCACCTGGGCAACCGGCGCTTCCGCATGGTCTACGGCGCGGACGTGGTGGCCAAGACCGAGGGGGTGCTCACCTTCCGTGCCCTGGCAAAGCAGCGCTACCGCTGGAAGTACGGAAGCATCCAGAACCTCATCAAGTACCGCAGCATGACGCTGAACCCCAGCCGCCGGTACAGCCGCACCCTGGCGTACTACCGCATGCCCACGGCCGTGCTGAGCGAGTTCACGCTGCTCGTCTCACCCCTGGCCTGGACGTACGCGGTCTATTGGTCGCTGGCCACCTACACTCCGGCGCTGATCATCGGGTCCTACGCCACCATCACCGCCTACACGCTGCTGACGGTCCTGATGGATGAAAACCTCTCACCGCGGGAACGCACCAGGCTGTGCATGTACGCGCCCACCGCCTATTTCCTGTTCTACATCATGGACCTGGTCCAGCTCGCGGCAGCGGTCCGGTGCATCGTCCGTTCGCCAGGGCTGGTGCGGCGCCCCGAGATCAACACGTGGAAATCTCCGCAGCGGGCCGGCAGCGTGGCGGTGATAAGCCGTGCCGCCTAGGCGCCGGCGGGTCCGCCAGGTCCTGCTGAATCCGCTCGTGGTCATCGCGGTCCTGGTTCTCCTGATCACCGCCGGGTGGTTCATGTATACGGGCAGGATCGGAACCTTCGCCCAGGCGCGGCCCGGAGCCAACCTGCTCCCGGCGCTCTTTCCCGGCGTTGCCGGACCGACGGCGGCACCGGGCCCGTCGCCGTCGGCCGGTACTTCGGTGGCTCCGGAAGGCGGCTGGACCGCGGCCCACAGTGGGGATGCGAAGACCTCCCTCGAACTGGTGCCCGGGCAGATGGGCGCCCAGGCGCTGAAGCTCAACATCCCGCAGTACGCCTCGGGCGATGTCACCCTCACCAGCCCGCGAGTGGACGTGGTTCCCGGCAAGACCTACTTCTTCAAGGTGTTCGCCACCACGGAAGCGGATTTCCGGCTGCTGGTGCGGAAATACCACAAGGACGGCAGCACCAGCCTGGAGCAGCTGAGGAACCCGGTGGAGCGGCCGGGGACCACCGCGTTCACGGTGAGTGACGCGTTCAACAGCGGCGACACCGTCGCGGCAGTGGAGTACGTCTTCCGCTTCGCCTCAGTGGGTACCGCGCGCGTGGAAGGCGCCTACCTCGAGGCAGCGGACGACGTCCAGCCTCCGGCACCCGCAGCGGCGGGCCCCAACGTGATCCCCAACCCGGGATTCGCCGGTACCCAGCCGAACCAGCCGGCCTTCTGGTCCCCCTATTCCTCCGGGACGTCAACAGTGGAGTCCGGGCGCGGCGAGGACGGGCGCGGAAGCTTCCTCTGGACCCGCATCGGAAACTACCAGAACGGGGAGGCGAAGTGGCAGTACCAGCCCATCGCGGTGACCCCGGACCGCTACTTCAGGTTCGGCGCGGCCTACAAGGCGGACCGCGAAGTGGATGTGGTGGCCGAGTTCGAGCTTGCGGGCGGCGGACGCACCTTCAAGAACCTGGAGTCCGTGCCGCCGGCAGGGGAGTGGACCACCATCAGCGAGGCATTCCAGGTCCCCGATGGCGCGGCCAACGCGATGGTCACCTTGGTTGCGCATGGGAACGGGACCACCGCGGTCCGCGACTATTCGCTGACGGACATCACCAGGCCCGGGCCGCTGCGGTGGAACCAGCCCTTGGTCTCGATCACGTTCGACGACGGGTGGCAGTCCGTGTACGACCGCGCGCTGCCCCTGCTGGACAAGCATGGGTTCAAGTCCACCCAGTACGTCAACGCCAGTTCGATTGAGACGCCGAACTTCATCACGGGCGCCGAGGTCCAGCAGTTGCACCAGGCGGGACATGAAATTGCAGCCCATGCCTACCAGCACGTCGACCTCACCTCCGTGGGGGCGGAGCGCCTGGATGAGGAACTGCGCAAGAGTGAGGAAGCGCTGGCCGCGGCCGGCCTTCCCACCGATGACCTGGCACCGCCGTACGGACGCTCCGACCCGCAGGTGGACTGGTATGCGGCCAAGTACTTCAAGATCATGCGGGGGACGGATGACGGCATCAACACGAGGCAAAACCTCAACCCGCATGACCTGAAGGTCCTGTACGTAACCGACGCAACCACGCCGGAAACCCTGAAGGAAGCGCTCGCCGAGACCTCTCGGTCCAACGGCTGGCTCATCCTGGTCTATCACCAGATCGCTGCCCCCGACGCGTCGGGGACCCAGAAGAACACTATTGCGGCGGACAAGAGCACTATCACCAGCGACGTCCTCGCAACCCAGCTGCAGCTCATCGACGAAAGCGGCATCCAAGTGAAACCGGTTGCCCAGGCGTTCGAGCAGTTGCAGGGCCCGTGACCACCACCAGGCGGTGAAACGCGGCGCCTTCGACACCCGAAAGAAGGAGAAAGTCATGATCAAATCCAGATCCAGCCTGGCGCGAGGCCGCGCCGGGCTCCTGACCCTTGGGGTAGCCGTGTGGGCCATGGCCGCCGCGCTGCTGACCCCTGCGGCCGCGAACGCCGCCGTGGACAACCCTGCCCCAACTCCGCTCGTGTCCTTCACCTTCGACGACGGCATGCAAAGTGCCTTAACGCAGGCTGCCCCCACCCTTAAGAAGTACGGGCTCACCGGCACCAGTTACGTCATCACCAACTGCGTGGGGATGACATCCGTGCCGAACACCTGCCGCGCCAACACCGACGTTCCCTATATGACGTGGGACCAGGTCACCCAGTTGCAGAACACCTACGGCTGGGAGATCGGCTCGCACACCGTTGACCACCAGTGCCTTGTCAGCGTGGGCAACGACTGCCAGGCCACCAAGCTGACGGCCGCCCAGGTGGACGCCGAGCTGGCCAACAGCAGGGCCGCTTTGTCGGCCCACGGGTTCAATGCCACTGCCCTGGCCACGCCCTACGGCGACTACGACATGTCGGCGCTCGCCCGGATCGCAAAGTACTACACGTCGATGCGCGGTTTTGCGGACGTGGGCAACAACATTTGGCCGCTCGGCGACCTGCTGCTCCACAACACGCCGGTGCAGGAAGTCACCACTCCGGTCTCCACGCTGAAGGCGAAGGTTGACGAGGCCATCGCCAACAGGACGTGGGCCATCTTCACGTTCCACGACGTCAGGACATCGCCGAGCCAGACCCCGGATGACTACCAGTACGGTACGGCTGAGCTGGACCAGCTGGCAGCGTATGTGCAGACCAAAGTGGCGGCCGGGCAGATCAGGAACGTCAATGTCAGCAAGGGCCTGGTAACCGGCAGCCCCAACCTCCTGCCGAACGCGACGTTCAATAACGGCATCGCCGACGGTTGGCGCACGGACGCCCCGGCCACGATCACCGCGGACGCCGGGACCAACGGGAGCTACCCTGATCCTGCCAAGTCGGTGAAGCTGGTGTCGGGTTCCGCTGCGGGCCACCTGTTCTCGCCGAAGGTTCCGGTGTCGGCAGCCAACAGCTACCTGTACAAGGCCTTCCTCAACGTGGCGGCAATCTCCACTGGAGAAGTGGGCTTCTATGTGGATGAGTACAACGCGGCCGGGCAATGGATTTCCGGGCAGTTCCGCAAGCGGGAAAACAGCCGCTGGGTGGAGTCGATGAACTTCACCTACACTCCGAGCTCCACCAGCGTGGCGTCTGCCAGCCTGCAGGTCTATGTGACCGGCACCGGCATCACGGCGTACCTGGACAACATGCAGATGATGACGCTCGGGGCCGGTTCCACCACGCCGTCGCCCAACCTCGTGGCGAATGGCACGTTTGATGCCGGCATCGGCTCGGGATGGCGGACAGACTCCGCATCCACCATCCTGGCTGACGCAGCCAACCACGGGAGCCCGGCCAACCCGGTGAACTCGGTCAAGATGACGGCCACCACGGCCAACAAACACCTGTTCTCCCCGCAGGTGGCGGTGGCAGCCGGCAGCTACAAGATCGCCAGCTACCTCAACATCACGGCGCGGACCAGCGGCGAGATGGGCTTCTACATTGACGAATACAACTCCGCCGGGCAGTGGATCTCCGGGCAGTGGAAGCTCGGGATCTCCGCCGGCGGCGTGACCAATGTGGACCTGACGTACTCGCCGAGCAGCACCGCGGTGGCGAAGGCGAGCCTTCAGGTGATCGTCCAGGGCAATTCGGGACTGCAGGCGTACTTCGACGACGTCCGCTGGACCAAGTCCTAGCAGTACCAGGTCCTGGCAGCAGGGAGAGGACGAAGGATGGCCGGGCGCCCGCACGCACTGACGGTGGTGCTGGTGTCCGCCCTCCTCGTCGTCCTCGCCTCATGCTCCCCGCCCAAGCCCGACGTGACGCTGGACCTCCTGCACGGGGACTGGCAGGACGTTCCGGGCGTCCGGGCCGGGAACGGCGCACTCCAGGTGACGCCCACCGCCAGGCGCATCGTGGAGCAGAGCGGGGAGGGAGGCCAGCCGAATCCCCCGCTCAACCTCGCCGGCACGCACCTGGTGGTCGGCGGAGACTTTTCGCTCAGCGCAACGTTCGCGGACGTGACCGCGGACGCGTCCTGGGCGCTGTACGACCGGCCGCCCGTCATCGCCGATGAGTTCCGCGTGGAGCCGGCGGGCCTGCGGCTTACCCTTCAGGGAAGCGACCTGAAGATCGCCGTCTTCGACGGGACGCAGAAGAAAGACGTGACCCAGCCGGTGCCGGTGCATGATGAACACGTCACGGTAAAGGACCCGGGGGCGCCCTTCACCGTGCGCCGCTCCGGCGATACGCTGGCCGTCGCCAGCGGCAACGACACCCTTTCTTCCCTCCCCCTGGGCAAGGTGTTCTCGTCCGGGGAATTGTGGCTGGGGTTTTCCAGCGATTCCGGCGACTTCGCGATCACCTCGCTCACGGCGGTAGCGCCGGGAAGCGCCGGCCTGCGCACCTCAGGGGCCGCGGCAGCCGGCGTCCAGCCGTCAAAGGACGGCCTGCAGGCACTCGCCGCGAGGACCCGTCCGGACTTCCTGGTAGGCGCGGCCGTGGCGCTGGGGCCCCTCACCGGGGACACGGACTATGCCCGGGAGTTCGTCGAAAACTTCGGCGCGCTCACGCCGGAAAATGCGATGAAGCCGCAGTTCCTCTCCCCGCAGCGGGGCGTGTACACCTTCGAAGAGGCTGATGCGATCCTGGCGATTGCCCGGAGCAAGGGCATGGCGGTGCACGGCCACACCATCGCTTTCACGGAGGCCATGCCCCGTTGGATGCAGGAACTCCCCGCAGGCTCGGACGCGGAGCGCCGGACCAGCGGCGCAGCACTGCTCGACTACATCTCCGCAGTGGTGGGGCACTTCAAAGGACAGCTGGCTTCCCTTGACGTGGTCAACGAGCCGTTCGACGTGGACCAGGGGACCGGCATGCAGCAGAACATCTGGTACCGCGTCTTCGGGCCGGGCTATCCGGCCGTGGTCTCCAAAGCCGTCTATGCGGCCGATCCGGACGTCAAGCAGTACATCAACGAGAACGGCGCCGACGTGCAGGGGCGCCGCCAGGACGCACTGCTCAAGCTCATCCTGGACACGAACGCGCAGGGCGGGCACATCTACGGGGCAGGCCTCCAGGCCCACGTCTACGACCTCAAGACCGACGCCATCTCCGCTGACGACCTCACCCGGACGCTCAAGCGTTTTGGGGACGCCCGGCTCCACGTCCGCATCTCCGAAAACGACGTCACGGACGGCCAGGGGACGGACGCCCAGGCGAAGCAGTACGCCACGGTGCTGGCCACCTGCCTGCGCTCGCGCACCTGCGTCTCCTACACCACGTGGGGAGTGGATGACCGCTACGACTGGTGGATCGACGACGGCGGGAGCCTGCGGCAGGGCCACGACCACCTGTTCAACGACGGGAAACCCACACCGGCGTACGATGCCGTGAAGCGCGCGCTGGGCGGTTGACCCTGGGCGGGAAGGCCCGGGCTCAGGCGCCTTGGCGGACCGCTGCCCTGCGGGCGAGCGAGTTCCTGCGCGCCGTCCGGAGCATGTCCAGGGTCAGCAGCAGCAGGGCCAGCCACACCACCCCGAAACCGATCCAGCGCTCAACGGTCATGGCCTCCCGGAAAACCAGCAGCGCCACCAGGAACTGCAGGACGGGGGCGAAGTACTGGAGCAGTCCGATGGTGGTCATGGGCAGCCGCCGTGCGGACGCACCGAAGAAAAGCAGCGGGACGGCGGTGATCACGCCCGATGCCAGCAGCAGCCAGAAGTGTCCCGCTCCCTGGGAGGTCAACGTGGAGCTGCCGCCTGCGGCCAGGACCACCATGGCCACGGCGGCCAACGGGGCCAGCACCATGGTCTCCACGCTGAGGCTGGTGATGGCGTCCACCCTCGATCCCACCCGGTTCTTGACGAAGCCGTACAGACCAAAGCTGAACGCCAGGGTCAGGGCAATCCATGGCAGCTTCCCGTAGGAGTAGGTGAGCACGCCCACCGCCACGAAGCCGACGCCGACGGCGGCCCACTGGAGCGGCCGCAGCCTTTCCTTCAGGACCAGCACACCCAGCAGCACAGAGACGAGCGGGTTGATGAAGTAGCCCAGGGACGTTTCCACGGCCTGCCCCGTGGTGACGCCGTACGTGTAGGTCAGCCAGTTGATGGCGATCAGGAACGCCGCCAGCGCCAGGGAACCAAAGACCCGGCGGTCCTTCAGCGCCACCGCGAGCACGCCCCACGCCCTGGTCACCGTAATCAGGAGAGCACAGAACAGCAGTGACCACACCACCCGGTTGGCCACGATTTCGACGGCGCCCGCCGGCATCAGGATGAAGAAGTACAGCGGGAGCAGCCCCCACAACACATACGCGCCGATGCCGAACAGCATGCCCGCCGTAGAGTCCTTGGCGACGGGCCGGGGGCCCTCCGGCGCAGGCGGCGCGGGTGCTGCGGTGGTGGCAACAGCGGGCGTGGCGGGGGAGGTTCCTTCTGGCGTGGGCACGAAGTCCATAACAGCATCCGGTGGGCAGGTATTCCAGCAGGCAGGCGGTATTCCGGAAAATAATCAGTAGGCTTGCTTTCATGACACGTGCGCCTTTCCCGGAACCCACCCCATGAGGCTCCGGCGCAGCAACGCCTCGGGCCGCGGCTACCGCAGGGTGGCCGCCGGCAAGGGCTTCAGTTACCGGGACCTGGACGGCTCCACCCTGCCGCCTGGCCCCATCCGGGACCGCCTGGAAAGCATCGGCATCCCGCCGGCCTGGACCGACGTCTGGATCGCCCCGTTCGAAAACGGCCACATCCAGGCCACCGGCGTGGATGCCGTGGGCCGCCGCCAGTACATCTACCATCCGGAGTGGCGCGAGCGGAAGGACCGGGTGAAGTTTGACCGGTCCCTTCAGCTTGCCGAATCACTGCCCGCGGCCCGGCGGCGGGTGACCATGGACCTGCGCAGCGAAGGCTTCACCCGCGACCGCGTCCTGGCGGCGGCGTTCCGGATGCTGGACACCGGCTCCCTGCGGGTTGGCTCGGAGCGGTACACCAACGAGAACGGCAGCCGTGGGCTGGCCACGCTGCTGTGCGCCCACGTCCAGGTGCGCAAGGACCGGATCTCCCTGCGCTTCCCGGCCAAGAGCGGCAAGGACTGGGAATCGGAAATCCGCGACGCCGACCTCGCCGCCCTCCTGCGCCTGCTCAAGCGGCGGGGACCGAACGCGAGGCTGCTGGCTTACAAGGAGGGCAGGACCTGGCGCCCGGTCACCAGTGCGGACATCAACGCCTACGTGAAGGAGCGGACCGGCTCAGACTTCACCGCCAAGGACTTCCGGACCCTGCGCGGGACCGTGGCAGCTGCGGAAAGCCTGGCGAGGACCGGAGTCCAGCGGACGGCGGCCAAGCGGAAGCGGGCCATCAGCCGCGCCATGTACGACGCGGCGGAGACGCTGGGAAACACTCCCTCCATTGCGCGCAAGAGCTACGTGGACCCGCGGGTGGTGGACCACTACCATGACGGCGAAACCATCGATCCGAAACGGCTGGACTCGGCGGAAGCTGAGCTCAGGGCGCTGTTGTACCGCGAGGGCAAGGTAGTGGCCCTGGCCGCCAACTAGAATGGGGGACTGTGCGCTGCACCATGCGGCGCACCCTCATGAAACATGAGCAGGACCAGTTCAGAAGGGTTCCCGGTGTCCAATCACAGCGAAACCGCCGCCAACCGTCCCCTCCGCGTCGCCATTATCGGCGCGGGACCGGCAGGAGTCTATGCTGCGGACATCCTCACCAAGTCCAGCGGGGTCAAGGACGGCGACTTCCAGGTCAGCATCGACCTCTTCGAGGCCTACCCGGCACCCTACGGCCTGATCAGGTACGGCGTGGCCCCGGACCATCCCCGGATCAAGGGCATCGTCAACGCCCTGCACAAGGTCCTGGACCGGGGCGACATCCGGTTCCTGGGCAACGTCACCTACGGCCGGGACCTCACGCTGCACGATTTCCGGGCCTTCTACGACGCCGTGATCTTCTCCACGGGCGCCATCAAGGACGCTGACCTGGACATTCCGGGCATCAAGCTGCGCGGTTCCTTCGGCGGTGCCGACTTTGTGTCCTGGTACGACGGCCACCCGGACGTGCCCCGCGAGTGGCCGCTGGAGGCAAAGGAAATCGCGGTGATCGGCAACGGCAACGTGGCCCTGGACGTGGCGCGCATGCTGGTCAAGCACCCCGAGGAACTGCTCACCACCGAGATCCCGGACAACGTCTACGCCGGCCTGAAGGCGTCCCCGGTGACGGATGTCCACGTCTTTGGCCGCCGCGGCCCCGCCCAGGTCAAGTTCACCCCGCTGGAACTGCGGGAACTGAGCCATATGGACGACGTCGACATCGTCCTCTACCCCGAGGATTTTGAATTCGACGACGCCTCGGACGACGCCATCCGCACCAACAACCAGGTCAAGACCATGGTGAACACCCTCACCAACTGGCTGGTGGAGGAGCATGCGGAGTCGGAGAACCCCTCGTCCCGCAGGCTGCACCTGCACTTCCTGCACAGCCCCGTTGAAGTGCTCGACGACGGCACGGGCAAGGTGGGCGGCATCAAGTTCGAGCGCATGCAGCTGGACGGGACCGGCAACGCCAAGGGCACCGGGGAGTACGTTGAATACCCTGTCCAGGCTGTCTACCGGGCCATCGGCTACCACGGCTCCGCGCTGGACGAACTGGAGTACGACGCCAAGCGGGGCGTCATCCCGAACGAAGGCGGCCGGGTCCTCGACGCCGACGGCAACCCCGTTCCGGGCATCTACACCACGGGCTGGATCAAGCGCGGACCTGTGGGCCTGATCGGCCACACCAAAGGCGATGCGCTGGAGACCATCGGCTTCCTGCTGGAGGACCGGCTCACCCTCCCGGCGGCCAGGAACCCGGATCCCCAGGCCATCATCGACCTGCTGGAAGAGCGCGGCATTGAATACACCACCTGGGAAGGCTGGAACAAGCTCGACGCCCACGAGGCGGGACTGGGTGCCGCCTGGACCGGACCCGAGGGCCTGGACCACGTGGTCCGCGAGCGCATCAAGGTGGTGCCGCGCGAGGAGATGATCCGCATTTCCCGCGGCTGACCCCTACCCCTGGCGGAGCATTCGAGTTAGTCTCATTAACATGAATACGGCCGCGGCCGGAACCCGTCCCTACAGCTCCCCAAAACGGGCCACCTCCGCGCAGGAAACCGGGCGCCGGATCCTGCAGGCCACCGAAGACCTGTTCATGGAGGGGCCGCTCGCCGACGTCACCCTGGGCGCGGTGGCTGCCCGCGCCGGCGTCACCGTCCAGACCATCATCCGCAGGTTCGGGGACCGCGCCGGCCTCATCGACGCCAGCGCCAAGGCGGCCACGGCCCGGGTGGACAACCAGCGCAGCGCCGTTCCTCCCGGCGACGTGCCCGCCGCCGTCGACAACCTCCTGGAACACTACGAAACCACCGGCGCGCTGGCCCTGAAGCTGCTCGCCGAGGAACAAACCTCCCCCGTCCTGGCGGAAATCACCGGGGGAGCGCGCCGCCTGCACCGCGAATGGTGCCGCCGCGTTTTCGCCCCCTTCCTCGACCCCCTGAAGGGCAGCCCCGACCACGACCGCCGGCTGGCCCAGTTCGTCGCCCTCTGCGACGTCTACACCTGGAAGCTCCTGCGCCTGGACGCCGGGCTCAGCCGCGGCCAGGTGGCCCGCTCCCTGCTCGAAATGCTGGAACCCTTCACGCGGAGGCCCTGATGTCCACCGTCCTTGCCTACACCTCGCCCGCCATCGGACACCTCTTCCCCATGGTTCCGCTTCTCGAGGAACTCAAGGCCCGAGGCCATGATGTCCACATCCGCACCCTGCCACGGCAGGTTCCCCAGCTCACGGAGTCAGGGTTCCACGCCGGGCCGGTGGACGGCAGGATTCTTGCGATCGAGGCCACGGACTACCGCGCCACAAACGCCAAGGCTGCCCTGGCCTCCAGTGTTGAGACCTTCGCGGCCCGCGCCCGGTTCGATGCCCCGGACCTGCAACGGGCCATTGCCGGGATCAGGCCGGACCTGCTGCTGATCGACATCAACGCCTGGGGTGCCCGGATCCTTGCAGAACACTCAGGGCTGCCGTGGGCAACCTTCAGCCCCTACACCCCGCCTCTGCCGTCAAGGGGCACGCCCCCGTTCGGGCCGGGCCTGGCTCCTTTGCCGGGGCCGCTCGGCATGGCCCGGGATGCGGTGGTGCGGCGCCTGGTGATTGGCGCCGTCGAAAAGCTGATGCTGCCCCGGATCAACGCCCTGCGGGACGACATCTCCGGCGGCATGCTTCCCCCGGTCACCGGCGCCGACTCCATGTTCCGCACCGCCCCGCTGATGCTGGTGGCCACCGCCGGGCCGTTCGAATATCCGCACCCGGACTGGGCTCCGGATGTGCGCATGATCGGCGCCCTGGACTGGGAGCCGCCGGCCGAAAATCCTACCTGGCTCGGGGAGGCCACCGCCCCGGTGGTCCTGGTGACCACGTCCTCCGAGTACCAGGCCGATGACGCCATTGTCCGGACCGCCCTGGCAGCCCTGGCCGGGGAGCCCTATACCGTCGTCGCCACGTTGCCTGCTGCCCAGGCCGGCTCTGCGGGTGCCGCCAGGGCGTCCGGCCTGGACCGCTTCCAGCCCGTTCCGTCCAATGCCCGGCTGGAACATTTCGTGCCGCACGGCCCTGTCCTCGACCGCGCCGCCGTTGCCATCACCCATGGCGGCATGGGGGCAACGCAGAAGGCCCTCTCAAAGGGAGTGCCCGTGGTGGTGGTCCCGTTCGGCCGCGACCAGCACGAGGTAGCCGCAAGGGTAGTGGCGGCCGACGCCGGCGTGCGGCTCAGCCGGAAGCGCCTCACCCCGGAGCGGCTCCGGGAAGCCGTCCACCAGGCCCTGGGCAAGGCGCCGGGGGCGCGACGGGTGGCGGAGGGCTACGCGGCCGCCGGGGGAGCAGCGGCGGGCGCGGACGCCCTGGAAGAGCTGGTCCGGGCAGGCCGGTGACAGAGGGTTGTTGTCCAGCTATGCTGACTTGGCCACCCTCCAGCCCTGCACAGCCGGACAAGACTCCGGAACGGGAGTTCGATGACGAACCTGCTCCACCCTGAACCGCGCCAGCGTGCCGCGCTGGCCGGCCACGAGCGCCTGGGCTCGGACCCCGGCAACCTCACCCCCGAGATCCCCGGGCTGCGCAACCTCATCAAGGAGTCCTGGCAGCGGTCGGCAAGCTTCAAGGCCAACCCGGACAACGCGGCCGCGCCGCTGGCTTTCGACTGGGAGCAGCTGGAGGACTACCGGCGGCAGCATCCCCTGGCCGCGATCATGCCGGTCATCAACAAACTCCTGGTCCAGCCCAGCCATGACAGCGGGCTCCTGGTTGCGGTGGGTGACGAGGTGGGCAGGCTGCTGTGGGTGGATGGCGACCCTACCCTCCAACGCCGGGCCGAAGGCATGATGTTCGTCCCCGGCGCCGACTGGTCCGAGGCCAGCGTCGGCACCAGCGCTCCGGGCACCGCCCTTGCCCTGGGCAGGGGCATCCAGATCGCCGGCGCCGAGCACTACCAGCGGGCAGTCCACCCCTGGAGCTGCACCGCCGTCCCCTTCCATGACCCCGACTCAGGTGCCGTGCTCGGCGTCGTGGACATCACCGGGACGGCCACCGCGGTGGCGCCTCACACGCTGTCGCTGGTGGAGGCCACCGTTGCTGCCGCCCAGGCGCAGCTGCGGGTGGAGCGCCTGCAGCTTGCGGCGGAGCTCGCCAGGAAACCTGTACGACGACGGTCCCCGGCCGCAGCCGCCAGGCAAGGGCAGGGCGGCGTCGAAGGCAGCCTCTACCGGAACAGCCTGCAGTTGCTGGGCCGCGACCAGGCCTTGCTGAGCCTGGGCGGCAGGACCGTTTCCCTGTCCGCGCGGCACAGCGAGATCCTGGCCCTGCTGAGCGCGCATCCGGAAGGGCTCAGCGCCGAGGAACTGGGCTTGCTGTTGTACCCGGGGGAGGGCTCCACCATCACGCTCCGGGCCGAGATGGTCCGGCTGCGCAAGGTCATCCAGCAGCTGAGTCCCGACGCTGTCCCCGGCTCCCGCCCGTACCGGCTCCCGCTGGACCTGGTGCCGGATACCGGCCAGGTGCTCAGCTGCCTGCAGCGCGGTGCGCACCGCATCGCCCTCGAGATCTACCGGGGTGAGGTGCTTCCGCGCTCGGAAGCGCCGGGCATCCTCGATCTCAGGAGCAGGGTGTCCTCCCTGCTCCGGGAAGCGGTCCTCACGGACGGCAGCGCCGAGTCCCTGCTCAAGTACGCTGCGCTCCCGGAGGCAAGGGACGACGTCGTCATCCGCCGCGCCGCGCTCCGCCTCCTGCCGCCGCGCTCACCCAAGCGGGCCGCCGTCGTCGCCGACCTGGAACGGCTGGAAGCCGAACTCCGCGCCTGAAACCCGGCCCCGCCGGCGCCCGTTGTGACCGGCGTCGCATCGTTGCAACCTTGCTGCAACCTCCCCGCTCCTACGCTGGCTTCATCGGCGAGCGCCCCTATGGGCCAGCCTTCTGCACAGCAAAGGAGCTAAGCACATGACCGTTTACGCACAGCCGGGAACCGACGGTTCGAAGGTCACCTTCAAGGAACGCTACGAGAACTGGATTGGCGGCGAATGGGTGGCCCCGGTGAAGGGCCAGTACTTCGAGAACATCACCCCGGTGACGGGCAAGGCGTTCTGCCAGGTGGCCAGAGGCACCGCCGAGGACATCGAGCTCGCCCTGGACGCGGCACACAAGGCCGCACCCTCCTGGGGCAAAACCTCCGTGGCGGAACGCGCCGCCATCCTGAACAAGATCGCCGACCGCATCGATGAGAACCTCGAGATGCTCGCCGTGGCCGAAACCTGGGACAACGGCAAGCCCGTCCGGGAAACCCTCAACGCCGACCTGCCGCTGGCCTCGGACCACTTCCGCTACTTCGCCTCCGCGGTCCGCGCCCAGGAGGGCAGCCTGTCCCAGCTCGATGACAACACCACCGCTTACCACTTCCACGAACCGCTCGGCGTGGTGGGCCAGATCATCCCCTGGAACTTCCCCATCCTGATGGCCGTCTGGAAGCTTGCTCCCGCGCTCGCCGCCGGCAACACCGTGGTGCTCAAGCCCGCCGAGCAGACGCCCTCATCAATCCTGGTGCTGATGGAACTCATTGGGGACCTGCTGCCCGCCGGCGTGATCAACGTGGTCAACGGCTTCGGCGTCGAGGCCGGCAAGCCGCTGGCCTCCAGCTCCCGGATCCGGAAGATCGCCTTCACCGGTGAAACCACCACCGGCCGGCTCATCAGCCAGTACGCCAGCCAGAACCTCATCCCCGTCACCCTGGAACTGGGCGGCAAGAGCCCCAACATCTTCTTCAACGACGTTGCCCAGGAAAACGACGCCTTCTACGACAAGGCCCAGGAGGGCTTTGCCCTGTTCGCCTTCAACCAGGGCGAAGTCTGCACCTGCCCCTCGCGGGCCCTCGTGCAGGAGGACATCTACGAGTCCTTCATGGCCGACGCCGTGGCCCGGGTGGAGAAGATGATCCAGGGCAACCCGCTGGACACCGAAACGCAGGTTGGCGCGCAGGCCTCCAACGACCAGCTGGAGAAGATCCTGTCCTACATCGACATCGGAAAGCAGGAAGGCGCCAAGGTGCTCACCGGCGGCGCCCGTGCCGAACTCCCGGGCGACCTCGCCGGCGGCTTCTACGTCCAGCCCACCGTGTTCGAGGGCCACAACCGGATGCGGATCTTCCAGGAGGAGATCTTCGGCCCCGTGGTGGCGGTGACCCGGTTCAGTGACTACAACGACGCCATGGGCATCGCCAACGACACCCTGTACGGCCTGGGCGCCGGCGTCTGGTCCCGCAACGGCAATGTGGCCTACCGCGCCGGCCGCGAGATCCAGGCCGGACGCGTTTGGGTGAACAACTACCACGCCTACCCGGCAGGCGCCGCCTTCGGCGGCTACAAGTCCTCAGGCATCGGGCGCGAGAACCACGCCATGATGCTGGACCACTACCAGCAGACCAAGAACCTCCTGGTCAGCTACGACGAAAACAAGCTGGGCTTCTTCTAAGCCCCAGCCCGCACCACTACAACGACGCAAGGACTTCGCCAATGACGACGACAATGCAAGCAGCAGTAGTAACCGAATTCGGCGCCGACCTGTCGGTCAAGGACATCGCCATTCCCACGCCGGGGCCGGGACAGGCCCTCGTCAAGGTCCTGACCACGGGCGTCTGCCACACCGACCTCCATGCAGCGGAAGGCGACTGGCCGGTCAAGCCCTCGCCTCCGTTCGTTCCCGGCCATGAGGGCGTGGGCGAGGTGGTTGCCCTCGGCGACGGAGTTTCCGACCTCGCCGTCGGTGACCTGGTGGGCAATGCGTGGCTGTGGTCAGCCTGCGGCGACTGCCAGTACTGCCGTACGGGGTGGGAAACACTGTGCGAGGCGCAGCAGAATGGCGGGTACAGCGTGGACGGCTCCTTCGGGGAGTACATGCTGGTGGACTCCCGGTTCGCGGCGCGCATACCGGCGGGATCCGACCCCGTCGAGGTGGCGCCGGTGCTTTGCGCCGGCGTCACCGTCTACAAGGGGCTGAAGATGACCGAGACCCGGCCGGGCCAGTGGGTCACCATTTCCGGCATCGGCGGCCTGGGGCACATCGCGGTCCAGTACGCCGTGGCCATGGGACTCCGGGTTGCGGCCGTGGACATCGCCGACGACAAGCTGGCCCTGGCCAAGGCCCACGGCGCTGAACTCACGGTCAACGCCCTGCATGAGGACCCGGTGGAAGTAATCCAGCGGGAGACAGGAGGCTGCCATGGAGTCCTGGTCACTGCGGTGCACCCGTCAGCGTTCGGACAGGCCATTGGGATGGCCCGCCGCGGCGGCACCATCGTGTTCAACGGACTGCCGCCGGGGGATTTCCCGGCGCCGATCTTCGAGATTGTGCTCAAGGGACTGACTGTCCGCGGCTCGATCGTCGGCACCCGGCAGGACATGGAGGAAGCCCTGGACTTCTATGCCCGCGGGAAGATCCACCCCACTGTGTCCGTGCGGGAGCTGTCGGAGGTCAACGCCGTGCTCGATGAGATGAAGCACGCCAAGATCGACGGCCGCGTGGTGCTGAGGTTCTGATGCCGGCTGAAGGGCTCGCTGCCGCCGTGACGCTGCCCGGGGAAGATTTCTCCCGGGTGGCGCTCACGCCGGCTGCCGTGGATTTGCTCCGGATGCTTTGGGACAAGCATGGCCCGCTCATGTTCCACCAGTCCGGCGGCTGCTGCGACGGGTCCTCGCCCATGTGCTATCCGGCCGGGGACTTCATCACGGGGGACGCGGATGTCCTGCTGGGGCTGTTCGACCTTTCGGACGGTCTGCAGCCCCTGCCGCTGGAGTTTTGGATGTCCCGGGAGCAGTTCAACTACTGGAGCCACACCCATCTGACCATCGACGTCGTACCCGGACGCGGGAGCGGCTTTTCCGTTGAAGCGCCTGAAGGTAAACGCTTCCTGATCCGGTCAACGCTGATGGACTGGCCGTCCTAGGAAGTTCGACCAAATGCCACTCGGGGCTCTCCATTCGGAGGGCCCCGAGTGCATTGGCGGAAGAATATTCGGCATCGGGGCCGTCTCACTATTCGGGACGATTGGGACCGTCCAGTGGATGGACAGTATCGTTGATAGGTCTGTTTCCCTCACAAACCAGGATTGTGACCCCCAATGAACCTTCTGCGGACAAAATCCATCGAGCAGTCGATTGCCGACGCCGATGAGCCCGGACGCAAGCTCAAGCGTTCCCTCAGCACCTGGGACCTCATGATTATGGGCGTCGCCGTTGCTGTCGGCGCCGGCATCTTCTCGGTCGGCGCAAAGGCCGCCGCCAACTTTGCAGGTCCCGCCGTTACGCTGTCCTTCGCGATTGCGGCCGTCACGTGCGCGCTGGCCATCATGTGCTACGCCGAGTTCGCCACGGCCATTCCCGTAGCGGGATCCGCCTACGTCTTCACGTACGCCACCATGGGTGAGCTCCTTGCCTGGATCATCGGCTGGAACCTGATCCTGGAACTGTTCACCGCCGCCGCCGTGATCGCCAAGTACTGGGGCATCTACCTCAGCAAGGTGTTCGCCCTCACCGGCCTGGACATCCCGCCGGCCATCTCGCTGGGGGGCGTGGACCTCTACTGGGGCGCATTCCTGATCGTGGCCATCTTTACCGTGCTGCTGGTGCTGGGCACCAAGCTCTCCGCCCGTGTAGGCAACGTCTTCACCCTGATCAAGATCGCGGTGGTGCTGTTCGTGATCGTGGTGGGCTTCACCTACGTGAAGTTCGAGAACTACACCCCCTTCGTTCCGGCAGCTGAGCCCACGGGCGGCACCGGCGCTGCGGACGTCCTCAAGCAGTCCTTCTTTGGCTTCCTGACCGGAGCTGCCCCTGCCCAGTACGGCACCATGGGCATCTTCGCCGGTGCCGCCCTGGTGTTCTTCGCCTTCATCGGCTTTGACGTGGTGGCCACCTCCGCAGAGGAAGTGAAGAACCCACAGAAGACGCTGCCCCGCGGCATCTTCGGCGGCCTGGCCCTGGTCACGCTGCTCTACATCCTCGTGTCCCTGGCCCTGACCGGCATGGTGTCCTACACCCAGCTTGCCGAAGCCAAGAGCCCCACCCTCACCACGGCCTTCGAGGCAGTGGGAGACACCTCCGCGGCCAAGGTCATCGCCTTCGGTTCCCTGGTGGGCCTGACCACCGTGATCATGGTGCTCCTCATGGGCCTGTCCCGCGTGGTGCTGGCCATGAGCCGCGACGGCCTGCTGCCCCGGGCGCTGTCCAAGACCAGCGACAAGCGGTCCACTCCCGTGCGCCTCCAGGTCATCTGCGGTGCCGCCGTGGCGCTGGTTGCAGGCCTCACCAACGTGGACCTGCTCGAGGAAATGATCAACATCGGTACGCTGTCCGCGTTCGTGGTGGTCAGCCTGGGCATCCTGGTGCTCCGCAAGAAGCGCCCGGACCTGAAGCCGGCCTTCCGGGTTCCGTTCGGCAAGGTGCTGCCCATCGTCTCTGCGGTGCTGTGCCTCTACCTGATGACCAACCTCGCTGTGGAGACCTGGATCTTCTTCGCCTTCTGGCTGGTGCTGGGCCTGGCCATCTACTTCGCCTACGGCCAGCGCCACTCGCGGCTCAATGAGCGTTTCGCCGAGGCCAACGCGAGCGTCAATGGCGCGCCCGGCGCGGCTCCCCGGAAAGCCGCGGAGCCTGAAGACGAGGACGAACTGAGCCGGACCTGACGGCCCGCAACTCCCGCTGTTGACCTGCCCGCCCGGCCTGCGCCGGGCGGGCAGCCGCGTTTCCGGGCGGTCCGTGCTTCCGTGCGGTCCGCATTTCCGGCTGCCACACAGCCCGGTTCAGCGCTCCCGGCCGGTCACGGCGCCGCGTACCGTCCCACCCATTCCACGAGCGGCCGCAGCTGCCGCCAGCGTTCCGCGATCTGCTCCTTCGCGGCCGGTGTGGACACCCACTCCGGCTGGCCCACCTCGACACCCGCGGACAGCGATTTGTGCTTGAGCAGTTCGGCGCGGGGATGGTCCTTGTCGAAACCCCGCGGGATGGTTTTCAGCTTCTCACCCTCGATGGCAAAACCGGCCACGGCCACGGCATCCACAATGTCCTGCAGGGCTGCGCCGCTGGCGGACGCGTCAGCGGCCGCGCGGAACCGGGCCAGCTGCGCGGGAGTGTGGGAGTGGTAGCCGCCGCCGATCAACAGCCCGTCTGCGTTGATTTGAAGGTAGAAACCCACGCCTTCCTGGCGTGCGGCGAAGGCTCCCTGGGCGGTCTTGTACGGTGATTTGTCCAGCGAGAATCGGATGTCCCGGTTGGGGCGGAAGAGCTTGGCAGGTCCGAACTCGGGCTCCAACTCGGAGAGCAGGAGGGTGAGGGGCTCCTTGACTGATTCGTCGTACGTGGCTTTGTGTTCCAGCCACCAGTCGCGGTTGTTGTTGTCCTCCAGCTGCGCGTAGAAGCGGAAGGCTTCCGGGGGAATGCCTGCGAAAGTGTTCATCTACGGAGCCTAGGGCCGCCGTCCCCAACCGGCCAGATCCCCGGCGGCGTATGTGCACAACCGGAGCCGGACAGCAGAACACCCCGCCACGGAAGACCGTGACGGGGTGTTCTTTAATTCAGCCGGCAGGAGGCCTGACTAGCCGATCTTGTTGGCGGACTCAGCGTCCGAAGCCGGAGTCGACGGGGCTGCACCGGCACCAAGGTTGGCGCGGAGCTTGGCGCCCAGCTCGGCATCGACGTTGGTCCAGTACTGGATGGCACGTTCCTTGATGTCGGAGCGCTTCACGCCGCCCACAGCACCGGTGATGGTCTCCAGGAAACGGGCCTTGGCGGCCTCGTCGTAGACCTCGCGGTACAGCGCGCCGGCCTGAACGAAGTCGCCATCCTCGGCGTGGAGGGAGTGCGCGGCGAGGGTCAGCTCGCCGTCGTTCTCCCAGCCGCCGGCCGGGTTCTGCGGCTCAACGGCAGCCGGGCCGCCCACGGAGTTCGGCGCGTAGACCGGAACGGAGGGGGCGTTGAACAGGAAGCGTCCCTGTCCGTCCTGGCTGTAGTTGTTGACCTGGTTCTTGGGCTGGTTCACCGGAATCTGGGCGTGGTTGGTGCCCACGCGGTAGCGGTGTGCGTCCGCGTAGGAGAAGATGCGGGCCTGCAGCATCTTGTCCGGCGAGGCTGCGATGCCCGGCACGAAGTTCGACGGCGCGAACGTGGCCTGCTCGATCTGCGCGAAGTAGTTCTCCGGGTTCTTGTTCAGCTCCATGGTGCCCACCTTGATCAGGGGGTAGTCCGCGTGCGGCCACACCTTGGTCAGGTCGAACGGGTTGAAGCGGTAGGTCTTGGCGTCCTCGTACGGCATGACCTGGACGTGCAGGTCCCAGGACGGGAAGTTGCCGGCCGCGATGTTCTCGGACAGGTCGCGGATGTAGAAGTCCGCGTCGGAGCCGGCAAGCTGTTCAGCCTGCTCCGAGCTCATGGAGTTCACGCCCTGGTTGGACTTGAAGTGGTACTTGACCCAGAAGCGCTCACCGGCTGCGTTGATCCACTGGTAGGTATGCGAGCCGTAGCCCTGCATCTCGCGCCAGGAGGCGGGCAGGCCGCGGTCGCCCATCAGCCAGGTGACCTGGTGGGCGGACTCGGGGGACAGGGTCCAGAAGTCCCACTGCATGTCGGCGTCGCGCAGGTGCGTGCCGGGCAGGCGCTTCTGGGAGTGGATGAAGTCCGGGAACTTGATGCCGTCGCGGATGAAGAAGACGGGGGTGTTGTTGCCCACGAGGTCGTAGTTGCCCTCGGTGGTGTAGAACTTCACGGCGAAACCGCGGGGGTCGCGCCAGGTGTCCGGGGAACCGTTCTCGCCCGCCACGGAGGAGAAGCGGATCAGCATCTCGGTCTCGACGCCAGGCTGCAGGAACGCTGCCTTGGTGTACTTGGAGATGTCCTCGGTGGTCTTGAACGTGCCGAATGCACCGCCGCCCTTGGCGTGCACTACGCGCTCCGGAACCCGCTCACGGTTGAACTGGGCGAGCTTTTCCACCAGGTAGTGGTCAGTCAGGATGATGGCACCATCGGCACCAACTGACTTTGAGTGTGCGTCGGACGTAACCGGTGCACCTGACTGGGTTGTGGAAACGGCAGTCATTGTTCTCCTATTTCTCTTTTTCTTGCGAGGGACTGTGGGGAGGAAGTTGTTGGGCCTGCTGGCACTCCTGGCAGATGCCCTGGTACATGACGTCGGCGATCTGGATGGTCATCGGCTTGGCGTCCGGATTCCAGTGCGGCGTGAGGCAGGGGGCGTGGCCGACGGCGCAGTCCACGTCTTCCACGCGGCC
The DNA here is from genome assembly GCF_902506025.1 of Arthrobacter sp. 8AJ. NCBI lineage: Bacteria > Bacillati > Actinomycetota > Actinomycetes > Micrococcales > Micrococcaceae > Arthrobacter > Arthrobacter sp. 8AJ. The sequence continues at coordinate 1,214,247 of NZ_LR733289.1, forward strand.
GCAACTGATGCAGATGGCGTGGTGGTGGTTGTCGTCCACCCGTGTTTCGTACAGAGCGGGGGAATGGGGCGGCTCGAACCGGCGCAGCATGTGCAGGTCCGTCAGGTCGCCGAGGACCACATAGACGGACTGGGCCGTCAGTTCCGGCAGTTCCGTCCGGGCGGCGGCAAGGATGCTTTCGGCTGGGGAATGCGGGTGGCGTTCGACGGCGGCGAGTACAGCGAGCCGCTGCTTGGTCACCCTGCGGCCATGGGCGCGCAGGGCTGCAGCCCACGCTTCCTGGCCATCAAAGTGCTCCATCATGGCTCCATTGAAACACTTATTATTAATAACTCACAATAAGGCTCGGCTTACCTTTCCGTGTCGCCCGCTAGTGTTGCGGGGTGGGGAAAATACTTGCCGATGTCACGCCGCTCAAGGAAAGCCCCGCATTCCGCCGGCTGTGGCTGGGATCGGCCGTGTCCGCCGTCGGCAGCCAACTCACCCTGGTGGCGGTGAGCCTTGAGGTGTACCGGCTGACCCAGGACAGCTTCTACGTTGGCCTGCTGGGCATCTTCGCGCTGGTTCCCCTGGTGGTGGGCGGCCTGATGGGCGGCTCGATCGCGGACGCGCACGACCGCCGGCGCATCGCCCTGCTGGCCTCCACGGTCCTCTGGCTGACCACCGGCCTGATCGCGCTGCAGGCATGGCTGCAGCTGGGCAACGTGTGGGTGCTGTACCTGCTGGTGGCGCTGCAAAGCGGGGCCCAGGCCATCAACCAGCCAGCCCGCAGTGCCATCATTCCGATGCTCATCCGCAAGGAACTCCTGCCGGCGGCCAACGCCCTGAGCATGCTGTCCCTGGGCCTGGCCATGGCCGCCGGGCCGCTGCTGGCCGGCGTCCTGGTGGCGTGGCTGGGGTTCGGCTGGACATACACCATCGACTTCGCCAGCTTCGCGTTCGTCCTCTGGGCCGTCTACCGGCTTCCGCCCATGCCACCCGCCGGAACCCGCAGCAAAGTGGGACTTCGTTCCGTGGTTGAGGGTTTCCGCTTCCTGGGAACGCGCCCCAACCTCCGGATGACCTTCATCATCGACCTCGTGGCCATGGTCCTTGCCCAGCCGCGGGCGCTGCTCCCCGCCGTCGCTGCCCTCATGATCGGCGGCGGCGAGGCGACCGTGGGCATCCTGCTGGCCTGCACCGCCGTCGGGGCCTTCCTGGCCGGCCTGTTCTCCGGTCCGCTGGGCAGCGTGCGCCGCCAGGGGACCGCCGTCGTGGTTTCCGTCATGGGCTGGGGTGCGTCCATTGGCGCCTTCGGCCTGGTGGTGCTCCTCGCCGGGCCCGCGCCGGACGGTGCCGTCACCCTGTGGCTCCTGCCCGCCGCCTTCTGCTGTGCGCTGGCCGGGATCGCCGACTCCATCAGCAGCGTCTTCCGGAACACCATCCTGCAGGCCGCGGCCCCGGACCACCTGCGAGGACGCCTGCAGGGGGTGTTCATCGTGGTGGTGGCCGGCGGCCCCCGGATCGGGGACCTGCTGGCCGGCGGCGCGACTAAGCTCTTGAATGAGGGCTGGGTCCTGCTGCTCGGCGGTGCGCTGTGCATCGCGGGGGCATGGCTCGCGGCGAAACTCCAGCCCGGCTTCCGGAAGTACGATGCCCGGAACCCGGTGCCCTAGCAAGCCGTTCCTTAAGCAAGGAGGAAACGTGCACAACCATCACAACGGCCTGAAGACCGCCGCGCTTTTCGGGGTGCTGTGGGCAGTCCTGCTGGGCCTCGGTGCGATCATCGGCGTCGGCACCCGCAGTTCGGCGCCCATCTGGATCATGGCCCTGATCGGCGTCGGCACCACGTTCTACGGGTACTGGAACAGCGACAAGATCGCCATCCGCTCCATGCAGGCCTTCCCGGTGACCGAAGCCCAGGCGCCGCAGCTGTACCAGATTGTCCGCGAGCTCTCCATGCGCGCCAACCAGCCCATGCCGCGGATCTACGTCTCGCCCACCATGAACCCCAACGCCTTCGCCACCGGCCGCAACCCGCAAAACGCCGCCGTCTGCTGCACCGAGGGCATCCTGCAGCTGCTGGACCCGCGCGAACTCCGCGGCGTCCTGGGCCACGAGCTCATGCACGTCTACAACCGCGACATCCTCACCTCGTCCGTGGCCGCAGCCGTCGCCGGCGTGATCACCTCGGTGGGGCAGATGCTGCTGTTCTTCGGCGGCGGAGACCGGCGCAACGCCAACCCGCTGGCCATGATCGCCATGGCCCTGCTGGCACCCTTCGCGGCGTCGCTGATCCAGATGGCCATCTCGCGCACCAGGGAGTACGACGCCGACGAGGACGGTTCGCAGCTCACTGGCGATCCGCTGGCCCTCGCCTCAGCCCTGGCCAAGATTGAGCGCGGCGTCAGCCTTGCGCCCTTGCCGCAGGACCAGCGGCTGGTCAACGCCTCGCACCTGATGATCGCCAACCCGTTCCGCGGCGGCGGCATGAACAAGCTGTTCGCCACCCACCCGCCCATGCGGGACCGGATCGCCCGGCTGGAGCGGATGGCGGGCCGGCAGCAGTAGCCGGGACCCGCCGTCGGACACCCGAACGGCTATGCGAACAGCCCGTCCCCAATGAATCCGCCGGGCTTCACCCCACCGGGAACGGCGAACAGCCCCGAACCCGTGTGCTTCAGGTACTCCACGGCCAGGGTGTCGGCCTTGGCCATTGCCATCTGCATGGGGACGTAGTGGCTCCGGGGATCGGTGACGAAGGCGATGAAGAACAGGCCGGCATCGAGGTGGCCTACGCCGTCGGAACCGTCCGTGTAGTTGTAGCCCCGGCGCAGCATCCGGACGCCGCTGTTCTGGCTGGGGTGGGCCATCCACATGTGGGAATCGAGCGGAATCAGGGGTTTGCCGCCTTTGCCTTGCCGGGTGAAGTCGGGCTCGGTGAATTCCTCGCCGCCGGACAGGGGCGCGCCCGTGCCCTTGGTCCTGCCGATCAGGCCCTCCTGCTCGCCCAGCGACGTCCGGTCCCAGGTCTCGATGTGCATCCGGATCCGCCGCGCCACGAGGTAGCTGCCGCCCGCCAGCCAGGCATCTTCAGGCCGGCCGGCCGTGGCCCACACGTGCTGGTCCAGCAGCTGGTCGTCCTCGACCTTGAGGTTGTTGGTGCCGTCCTTGAAGCCGAAGAGGTTCCGAGGGGTCTGCTGGGCACGGGTGGTGGATGAGGTCCGGCCGAATCCCAGCTGGGACCACCGCACCCGGACCTTTCCGAACCCGATCCTGGCCAGGTTCCGGATGGCGTGGACGGCAACCTGGGGGTCGTCGGCGCAGGCCTGGACCACCAGGTCGCCGCCGCTGCGGGCGGGGTCCAGGTCGTCGCCGGGGAAGTGCGGCAGGTCGATCAGGGCCTCGGGCCGCCGGCCGTCCAGGCCAAACCGGGGCACGCCGTCCTTCTCGAACAGGCCGGCGCCGAAGCCGAAGGTCAGGGTCAGCTTGCCCGCGTTGAGGTCCAGGGCCTCGCCGGTGTCCTCGGGCGGAGCGCCGTAGGGGCCATCCACCGCGCCGGTTGCGCCGGCCGGGCGGCCTTCGGTCAGGGCTTCGGCCGCGCGTGTCCAGTCCTTGAGCAGCTGGATGAGCTCGTCGCGTTTGGTGGTGGTGACGTCGAACGCGGCCATGTGCAGGCGGTCCTGGGCGGGGGTGGTGATGCCGGCCTGGTGGTCCCCGTGGAAGGGGACCACCGGACTGTCGGCGGCGGGAGGTGCCGCGGAGGCCGCCACCGCGTCGTGGCCAAGGAAGCCGGCCGCCAGTCCTGCCGCAGCCCCGCCCAGTCCGGCGATGCCAAACAGTCCGCGCCTGCTCAGACGTGCGCCCGCCGTCGGCCGTTCCCCTACGGCGGGGTCCAACGGTGCCTGGGCGGAAGCGGGCCCGGTGGTTGGCTCCGATGCCTCCGGCGCCCGGCCGCTGAACGGGCAGCCGGTCACAGGACCACCGCCGCCGTCAGCCGGGACAGGGGCTCCCCAAGGGCGTCCACCAGGGAGGCCAGCCGCTGGACCTGTTCCGGCGTCAGCTTGTCGTAGGAGGTGAAGGCGGCACCCTGGGCATGGGTGGCGAGTTCGGCCTGCAGCGCGGCGAACTTCTCATCCAGCGACGCGGCCAGGGCGGCGTCCTTCTGCTGCAGGGCCGGCTTGAGGTTTTCGAACGCGATGCGGGCACCGTCCACGTTCGCCTGGAAGTCCCAAAGGTCCGTGTGCGACCAGATTTCCTCTTCACCTGTCACTTTTCCGGTGGCAACTTCATCCAGGAGCTCCTTGGCGCCGTTGCCCAGCATGTCCGCGGAGATCTCCAGCGTGCGGGTGCGCTCAACGAGGTCCTTGGTGTCGGCCACCATGCGGTCGGCGATGGCTGAGCGCTCGGCGGCGGTCAACGCCGTGTAGCCGGCGGGCGGGAACAGGTCCTTCTCGGCGCGGTGCCACCCGGTCCACTCCTGGCCCGGCTCGAGATCGGCCTCGCGGGCGTCAAGCTGCGGGTCCAGGTCCCCGAAGGACTCGGCGACGGGCTCAATCCGTTCCCAGTGCTGGCGCGTCGCGGCGTACAGCCCGCGCGCCGTCGCCGCGTCACCGGCAGCGAAGGCCGCGGCGAACTGTTCGGTCCCGGTGAGCAGCTGTTCGCCCTGGTCCTTGACGTAGGACGCGTACTGCGTGGTGGCGGTGTCGAGGAGGTGCTGGAAATCCGCGTCCGCCGGCCGCTGGTTGCCGGACGGCGTGACCTCCAGCGCAGCCCTGATCCCGTCGCCTTCCATGCCGGGCTTGCACGCGGTGGTGTACGTGCCGGCGGGTGCGGTCACCACCAGGTTGCGGCTCAGGCCCGGGCCGATGTTCTCCACCTCGCCAAGGATGCGCAGCCCGTCCGCGGCCAGCAGGTAGAACTCCGTGACTTCGGTACCCTCATTCTTGACGGAGAACGTGAGGTTGCCGCTGGGCACGCTGGTGGCGGAGACCTTGCATTCGCTGTTCGAGCTGACGACGTCAATGGCGCCCCCGGCAGTGTCCGGGGCCTTGGTGTTGTCCGTGCAGCCCGTGAGGACCAACGGCACGGCGACGACGGCGGCGGCCAGGGAAGCGATTTTCGTCCCGGGGACGCGGGCGTTTTTGGGCAGGGTGAAGCCAGGCATGGGGATTCCTTTGGTGCGGGTGAGGGGGATTTAGGCGGCGGCTACGGCCTTGACGGCAGTGTTGTTGTGGGAGCCGGCGGGGCCGGGCGGTGCTTTGCGGTTGATCCGGAGGTACAGGAACAGCACGGGCAGCACGTAGAGCAGCCAGGCTCCGGCCTCCAGCCAGGTGGTGGCGGGGGAGAAGTTGAGGGTGCCCTTGAGCAGGGTGCCGTACCAGGACGACGGCGGGACGGCGCCGCTGATGTCAAAGGCCAGGGAGTGCAGGCCCGGGAGCAGTCCGGCTTCCTGGAGGTCGTGGATCCCGTAGGACAGGACGCCGCCGGCGATGATGATCAGGGCCGCGCCGGTCCAGGTGAAGAAACGCGAGAGGTTCACTTTCAGGACGCCCCGGTGCAGCAGGTAGCCGAAGCCGGCCGCGGCGGCCAGGCCCAGGAGGGCGCCGATGAGCGGCTGGGTGGATTCGCCCGTGGCCTTGGCTGCTGCCCAGAGGAAGAGGGCTGTTTCCAGGCCCTCGCGTCCCACCGCGATGGCGGCCACGACGGCCAGCCCCCAACCTGCTCCGCCCGCGGACCTGTCCACGCGGGATTTCAGGTCGCTGCCCAGGGTTCGTGCGGTGCGTGCCATCCAGAAGACCATCCACGTCACCAGGCCGACGGCGGCGATGGACAGGGTGCCGCCGATGGCCTCCTGCGCTTCGAAGGTGAGCCCCTTGGGGCCGAAGGTCAGCAGGGCGCCGAAGGCAACGGACACTGCAACGGCCGCTGCCACGCCCACCCACAACCGGGGAATGAGATGGCGGCGGTCCGTTTTGGCCAGGTAGGCCATGAGGAGGACCACCACCAGGGTGGCTTCGAGTCCTTCGCGCAGGCCGATCAGGAAATTGGCAGTCATGGAGTGTTCTTTCGCTCAGGCTGCCCTTACTTAGGCAGGCCTAAGGAAGAGATTACCCGGCGCCGTCGATTACGCAAACTAAACGTGCCGTAATTGTCCCCAGGTTACCCTTCCGGGCCCCAAGCGCCCTGGCAGCTCCGCGCTGCGTAAAGCAGGGGGAACATGCAGAAAGGCCGGCGCACCCGGAATGCGGGCTGCACCGGCCTCTAGGCGTGGCGTGTAACTTTTTCCGCGTCGAAAACGACGGCGGCGGGTGACTAGCTGCGGAAGTTCACAAACTGCAGGTCTGCTTCCTCGAAGTCCTTCAGCAGCGCCATGGTGGCCTGCAGGTCGTCACGCGACTTGGAGGAAACACGCAGTTCGTCGCCCTGGATCTGCGACTTGACCGACTTGGGTGCTTCGTCGCGGATGAGCTTGTTGATCTTCTTGGCCAGGTCCTGGGCAATGCCTTCCTTGATGGAGGCCTCCAGGCGGTACTCCTTGCCCGAGGCGTAGGGTTCCCCCTCGTCCAGGGACTTCAGCGAGATGCCGCGCTTGATCAGCTTGGACTGGAAAACGTCCAGGACGGCCTTGACGCGCTCTTCCGAGTTGGCCTTCATGAGGATCTTCTCGCCGCTGAAGTCGATCTCGGCGCCCACGCCCTTGAAGTCATAGCGCTGGGCGATTTCCTTCTGGGACTGGTTGAGCGCGTTGGCCACTTCCTGCTTGTCCACTTTGCTTACGACGTCGAACGTTGACTCGCCTGCCATGACTCTCCTTTGTTGATGGGAGCCCCGTGCGGATACAGGGCCTGGATCACTGGCATCCAGCCTAATACGGATGGCCGGGCCGGTGGGGCGGCGCATTCACAGTTCCCTCTCAGCGGACGCACCGGGGGAACGAAGGAGGGCTGGCGAGAGTTGGAGCAGTTGGACCGCAGTTGAAGGGAACACCATGCACCGCAAAGCCGCCCGTTACGTTACCCGGAGCACCAGTACGGCAACAGGGGCGGTGGCTGCCGCAGCGTCCTCGGTGGCGGCGGCCGCAGTGGCGGCCTCCATTGTCTTCAGTCCCGTGGCGGATGCCTCCGCCCGGATGGACGGGGTCCGCGCCGACCTCCAGCGGGCTGTGCAGCTCAACCAGATCACCGAGGAGCAGGCGCTCAGCTTCGAAGCCAAGCTGGCGGGACGGATCCTGGGGGAGGCCTGAGGGCCGGAATTCCCCGCCGTTTTGCTGGTTTTGCGGTCACGGAAGGCCCGATTCGATTCTTCGCCGGAAGTTCTGTAAAGTTGTCTTGCCCGCGGTTACTGAAGCGGGAAGGACCGGAAACGGACCCTTCCGCCCACTGCATCGGCGGGTACTTCTTTTGAAGTTCGGCAGATTACCCGAGCGGCCAAAGGGGGCTGACTGTAAATCAGCTGGCAACGCCTACGGGGGTTCGAATCCCTCATCTGCCACCCAATGAGAAGCCTCCGGAACCATCAGGTTCCGGAGGCTTTTTCGTTCCCGCCCCGAACGCGCGATCACTTCCCGTCCCAACTTCGGGGACGCGCGATCACTTCCCGCGTATCCCGCAGTCCGCAGGGCACGTGGCCGCGGCAGTATGTCGGCGCGCTTCACCAAATCTGATGGGGCATCGGTCCGAAAGCGGCGGGAGGTGATGGGGCGTTGGAAGGGAAGCGGCGGGAGGTGATGGGGCGTTGGAAGGGAAGCGGCGGCAACGCTCCACCCGCCGTCGACACCATGTTGGTGCGGGCGTAATCTGGCAGCATCGGCGCAAGTGCTCCGATGCCCTGCGTCGATAATCCATCGATGAAGGAGGATTCAATGAGTGCTGTACGTGAATTCATGACCACTGACGCGCGGTGCGTCAGGGAAACAGAGTCACTGACGGACGCGGCCCGCATGATGATGGACCTCGACTGCGGAGCGCTTCCCATTTGCGGTGACGACGGCAAGCTGAAGGGCATGATCACTGACCGTGACATCGTGCTCAAGTGCGTTGCCGCCGGCCGCGACCCCGGCCAGATGATGGCCCGCGAGCTCGCTGCCGGCAAGCCGTTCTGCATCGACGCCGACGCCAACGTTGATGCAGCCATCGACATGATGGAGCAGCACCAGGTCCGCAGGCTTCCGGTGATCTCGGACCACAAACTGGTAGGCATCATCAGCCAGGGCGATATTGCCCGCAACTACTCCGAACAGCGCGTGGGCGAACTGGTGGAACACATTTCAGAACGCCACGGCGTGTAGCGTGCCACTGGCGCATCATTGGCTTGTCCGCGGATCCGGCCCTTGAAGGCCCGGACCCGCGGACAAGCTTATGAATTCCGGAATTTCAGTTCAGCGCGACCAGGAGCATGGTGCTGGTCCCCGGAATGCAGGTCTGCAGGATCGCCCGGGGAAAGCCGCCGAACACCGAGATGACGTCATTGGTGGTTCCGGGATTTGGCACTGTGCCGCGCCCGGTCACCGTGTACGTTCCGTAACCCGGGATGCTCACAGTCTCACCCACTCCGATTCCTGAGAACCGGGCCCAGCCACCGCAGAAATCGTGTTCGGTGATGAACACGGAGTAGCCGTCATTGGGGGTGTAGTGGATGGGCCCGATGCAGGCGTCCACCATGGACTGGCCACCCGAACCGGCCACGTAGATGGTCCGGACGGCAGGAGCCGCCGGCGCAACGGCGGCCGGAGCGGACGCCTGCGCAGCAAACGGTGCCGCTGCGGGGGCGGGCGCGGCAGCCGGAGCAGGAGCAGGCTCGGCAACTGCGATCGGCGGGCCCGTCAACAGGAGCGTTTCGCCCGGGTAGATGAAGCTGTAGGCACTCAATCCGTTGGCCCCGAGCATGGCATTCATGTCCACGCCATGGCTGGCCGCGATCGCCCCGACGGTGTCGCCCTGGACCACCGTGTACAGGTTGGGGTCGCCGGCAGGTTCGGGGACCGGCGCGGGCGCAGGCTCGGGTGCTGCGGGCGGCGGAACCGGAGCCGGGTCGGCCGGTGGGGCCGGCGCTTCGGCGGCCGGAGCGGCCGCCTGCGCGGCCACTGCTTCCGCCGCGCCGGGAGCGGCTGCAGGAGGTGTTGGGGCGGCGCTGCTTGCCGACGGCGGCGCGGGTGCCTCTGCTACCTGCGCCGCCGCCGTCGTGCTCCCGTTGAGGGACGCGGGCGGCGCCGCCATGGCCCCGACGCCCACCGCCGCCACCACCGCTGCCGTGGCCATGCCGGCCCATAGTTTGTTGCTGATGACCGGCCGGCCGGTGGTGAGGTCGGTCCGGGGTTCGTCGGTGGCGAAGCTTCTGCTGGTGCCGTCGGGGGAGGGGAAGGAAGGCTGGTTCATGGGTTGCCCATCAGTGTTCGGTCCCGCCGGGGCGCTGCGTGCACACCAGGACGCTGGACGAAGCGAGATGTTATTGCGCCGCCGGCTCCGGCGGGGGCCGGAGTCGGAAGCGGCGCAGGTTGGAGGCATCCGCATACCCAGAAAATGCGGGGCTCCGCGTGACGGCAGGAGCTCCCGGAAGCCACCCGGGGGACCTGCCAGTGCGTGTTGGTCCTAGGAATCCCGAGTCTAGGAATGGGGCAACGCAGGGGCACCAGTAGGGGTTACCCGATTTCGCTGGCCCGCTACTCGCCCGGAACGGGGTCGCTACTCGACGCCGGAACGTTGGATACTTGCCGTTAAAGGGGCCGGCGTTCCCGCAGTTCCGCGATCTCCCGCCGCAGCAGGGCGATCTCGCTGACCAGCTCGGCCACCTCGGCCCGCACCGGTTCCTCCACGGCCTCGGCCACCGTTTCGGCTGTGTCTTCCACCCTTTGGACCAGCCAGGAGGCGATGGACGCCGTCACCACACCGAGGACCGCGATCCCGCTCATCATGAGAGCTGTGGCCACCAGGCGGCCGATGGGCGTCACGGGGTACATGTCCCCGTAGCCCACGGTGGTGATGGTGGCGGTGGCCCACCACAGGGCGTCACCGAATGTGGTGATCTTGGCGTCGGGTGCCCACTGTTCCACGTCCAGCACGGCCAGGGCCCCCACGAAAACCAGCAACGCCGCGGACGCCGCCACGTAGGTGACCACCCGGCCGCGCAGCGTTTCGCCCACGGTCCGGTGCAGCACGGACAACAGCGTCACCAGGCGCAGCAGCCGCAGGGGGCGGAAGAACGGCAGGGCCACGATCACCAGCTCGTGCAGGTTCCGGACGAACCACTGCCTGCGGTTTTCCGCCAGCCACAGGTTTGCCGCGTAGTCCAGGACAAAGACGCACCAGGTGACCCACATGGCGCCCTCGAGCCAGTCCGCTCCTGTGCCTTCGATCCGGCCGATCACCTGCCAGGCGTACGCGCCCAGGAACACCAGGGCGGTAGCCATCAAAGGCCACTCCGCCAGGGCCCGGTAGCGTTGCTGCGTCATGCAGGAAATCCTACGGGGCGGGGGTACGGCCCGCCCTCCCGCAAAATGTTACCGGCGGGTAACATTGAGGCATGCACCTGCTCCTGAGAACCCTCCTTATGCTCTTCCGCTCCGGCCGCCGTCCGCCGTTGGCGGTGTGGGACCCGTCGTCCCTGCCCCTGCGCGTCCTGCCCACGGACATCGACATCGCCATGCACGTCAACAACGGCATGTACCTGTCCCTGATGGACCTGGGCCGGTTCGACCTGATGGTGCGCAGCGGCGTCTGGAAGCGGATGCGCCGCCGCGGCTGGAGCCCGGTGGTGTCCGCGGAGACCATTTCCTTCCGCAAATCGCTGCAGCTGTGGCAGGAGTACGCCATCGAGACCCGCATCATCGGGCTGGACACCAAGGCGATCTTCTTCGAGCAGCGCATGGTGTCCGACGGCGAAATCTACGCGCGTGCCTACATCGCCACCCGGCTGGTCACCAGGAAGGGCCCGGTCAGCCAGGAAGACATCCTTCAGGAGTTCGGCGCCCCGCCGGCGGACCTGGTCCTTCCCGAATGGATCCACGATTGGCGGGCCTCAAGTGCCCTGCCCGGCAGCCGCACCCCGGCCCCGCATCTCTGGGATGCCACCGCCTGAAGCCGGCGGCCGCCGTCGTCCTTCCCGGTATTCCCAATGACGCGGGGAGCGAACAACCGCGACAGTCCCCGGCCGGACGCGTACCGTGGACACATGGCTACCCTTGACATCACAGGTGAACAGTTCGCATCGACGATTGAAGGAAACGACATTGTCCTGGTCGATTTCTGGGCAGAATGGTGCGGCCCCTGCAAGCAGTTCGGCCCCACTTACTCGTCAGTCTCCGAGAAGCACCCGGACGTCCTTTTCACCAAGGTGGACACCGAAGCGGAGCAGCAGCTCGCGGCGGAGGCAGGCATAACCTCCATTCCCACGCTGATGGCCTTCCGTGAAAAGGTGCTGGTGTTCTCCCAGCCCGGCGCCCTCAATGCCCAGCAGCTGGAACAGGTGGTGGACGCCGTGAAGGCGCTGGACATGGACGAGGTCCACGCCCATGTGGCCAAGCAGCGCGAGGAAGCAGCAGCCGCCGCCGGCAAGCCTGCCGGCCAGAACGGTCCCCAGGACGGCACGCAGATCCCCGACTTCTAAAACCCAATAAACGCAGAATGCGGGACCTCCCACAGGAGGTCCCGCATTCTGCGTTTAACGGCTGCGCTAGACGCGTTCCACCTTGACCGGTTCGGCCAGCAGCGCGCTCAGCGATTCGTTCAGGTCCTGCACGGCGATGCCCTTGGAGTGCCTGTCCAAGTCCTCTTCGGAGGCCCACTGCTCGGTCAGGACCAGCTTCTCTTCAGTGGCTTCGGTCAGTTCGTACTGGATGCAGCCTGGCTCCTTCACCACCTCGTCGATGGCGATTTCCAGGGCCAGCTTGACGCGGTGGAACTCGCCGTCGTTGGGGATGAACGTTGCTATCAGGTCAATGGGTGCACTCATGGATTTCACAATACCGGGCGCCCGGGAACGAACCGGCAGTGTTGCGGTGCCGGCATGCTTCTCCTGCCGGGATCCTGTTGGTAGCGTGCCATCATGCGTGCTTATACAGCCGGGGACACTGACGTCCCGCTCCTGGAGGAAACCATCGGCGCGAACTTCGAGCGCGTCGCCGCGCAGTTTCCCCTCCACGACGCCCTCATCGAGGCCGCACCCGTGCCGGGCGCTGACGCCCGCCGCTGGAGCTACACCAAGATGAACGACGACGTCGACCGGCTGGCCCGCGCGCTCCTCGCCCTGGGCGTCGCCAAGGGGGAGAGGGTGGGCATCTGGAGCCCCAACTGCGCCGAGTGGACGCTGCTGCAGTACGCCACCGCCAAGATGGGTGCCATCCTGGTCAACGTCAACCCCGCGTACCGCAGCCACGAACTGGAGTTCGTGGTCAAGCAGAACGGCATGCGCATGCTGGTCACGGCGCCGTCGGACGCCAACAGCGACTACGTGGCCATGGGCCGCCAGGCCCTCCTTACCTGCCCGGACCTGCGGGAACTCGTCTTCCTGCCGGACCATGGCCTGGACGCGCTGAAAGCCGGCAGCCCCCAAAGCGACGCCGAACTCACGTACGCCGAGCTGCTCAAGCGCGCTGACGCCGTCGCGCATTCGCACCTGGTGGCCCGTATGGCCGAACTCAGCCCGCACGATCCCATCAACCTGCAGTACACCTCCGGAACCACCGGCTTCCCCAAGGGGGCCACGCTGACGCACCACAACATCCTGAACAACGGTTTTGCGATCGGCGAGCTGCTGGGCTACACCGAGCATGACCGCGTGGTGATCCCCGTGCCGTTCTACCACTGCTTCGGCATGGTGATCGGCAACCTCAACGCCCTCAGCCACGGCGCCGCCACCATCATCCCGGGCCGGGGCTTCTCACCCGCCGCCGCGCTCGAGGCCGTCCAGGACTTCCACGGCACCTCCCTGTACGGCGTGCCCACCATGTTCATCGCCGAGCTCGCACTGCCCGACTTCGGTTCCTACGATCTGTCCACGCTCCGCACAGGGGTCATGGCGGGTTCGCTGTGTCCCATCGAGGTGATGAACCGGGTCATCTCGGAAATGAACATGGTGGACGTGGCCATCTGCTACGGCATGACCGAGACCTCGCCGGTGTCCACCATGACCCGCAAGGGCGACACCCTGCAGCAGCGCACCGAGACCGTGGGCCGCACCATGCCGCAGCTGGAAAGCAAGATCGTGGATCCTGCCACCGGGGAGGACCTGGAACGCGGGCAGATCGGCGAACTCTGCACCCGCGGCTACGCCGTCATGGCCGGATACTGGAACCAGCCGGACAAGACCGCCGAGGCCATCGACGCAGAGGGCTGGATGCACACCGGGGACCTGGCCCGCATGGACGATGACGGCTATGTGGTGGTGGAGGGCCGCATCAAGGACATGGTGATCCGCGGCGGCGAAAACATCTACCCCCGCGAAATCGAGGAATTCCTCTACACCCACCCGGACATCCAGGACGTCCAGGTCATCGGGGTCCCGGATCAGCGGTATGGCGAGGAACTCATGGCCTGCATTATCCTCAAGCCGGGGGCCGGGCCCCTCGACGCCGGGGCCCTCGCAGAGTTCTGCCGCGGGCGGCTGGCCCACTACAAGATTCCCCGCTATGTGGAAGTTCGGGAGAGCTTCCCCATGACGGTCTCGGGGAAGATCCGCAAAGTCCAGATGCGCGAGGAGGCCGTGGCCCGGCTGGGCCTCTGACTACCCGGGCTGCTGCACCAGGGCGAAGCGGACTTCGCCCTCGCAGATGGAGGTGACCCGGACCGTGTAGCCGTCGAAGGATGCCTGCTGGCCGATAGCGAGCCCGCGGAACTCTTTTGACGCGGGGCTGCCACCGGAAAGGAGGGCAACCGACAAGTCCGCGGTCACCGGGTCATTCTTCAGGTGCGTACTGGAAAGCCGGACCAGGGGTGGCTCCGCTGTGGAGGTTGCTGGAAGCAGCGGGAATGAGCCGTTGGCTGATGGGAACACCTTGTAGTTTCCAGTGCTGGTGCAGCTTGGACTGGAAGCGCTCCCTTGGCCTTTCGTGGCTACTGCCTGCGGCTTCGAATCAACCGTTGTTTCGGTCTGGGCACAGCCAGCGAGGGGCAGGGCCGAGGACAGGGCTGCCAGGACAAGGAGCCAGCCCCACGCCTCCGAATTTCGCGCCATGAGCCGACCGGCCTCAGGATTGTCCATCGGGCTGCTGCACCAGATCGAAGCGGACTTCGCCGTCGCAGATCGAGGTGATCTTGATGGTGCAGCCGTTATGGGAAGCTTCGGAGCCGGGCTGCAGGCCATTGAAGTAGGCCGGAGTGGGATCAGGAGCATCGGCCGCCATGGACAAGTCGGCAGTTGCAGGGGAGGCAGCGGCCTTCGTGCCACCCAGCCCCACAGTCGGCGTGAACTTGTCGCGATGGCAGGAGCGGCCATCACCGCACTACGCAGTGCAGGCCTCGCGGGCCCTATGAATTACTGCCACGTCTTTCCCCCAGATCAGTCCCAGCCTCCAACACAGCCTATGGGACGGCGGACAAAGGCGGGATGGGGAGAACTGCCCTAGCCCTCCAAGGAGCCCCTGGAGGTGCGGCGTGATACCTGGATAACCGCAAGGGCAGCCAGCACGACTCCTGCCAGCCCTACCGCTGCCAAGAGTTGCCGGGAGGGGCCTTCAGGTGCCGTCAGGGCTCGGAGGGCACCTCGCCCGCCGCGTCCCCGGTCCGCGCTGGTGACTTCGTTGGCCGGGATATTCCACTCCTCCTGGGAGGGGAAGATTCCGGGTGGGAGCTGCACCTCGCGCAGTTCCCGCCGGGCGGCGAGCCGCTCGCGGACCTCCGGGTTCGGGGCCGGTTCCAGGTTGTCCGCGGCGATGGCCGTGGGGTAGTCGATGATGTAGGGCTCACCGTAAAACGCCGACGACGCCACGGACTCCACCCAGGTGCCGGGAGGCGGGGCGACGCCGCGCGCGGCAAAGGCTGTATGCAGCATGTCCCGGATTTCCTCGAGGCTCCTGCCTCCAGCGTCGCGCGACACGTCGAAGATGGCCAGCTGCAGCTTGAGCTTCTGCTCCGCGTCCGGGTCTTGGGCGTCCGGATCCAGGACCGCGGGATCCTGGGACGTCCCGGGCACAGCCTCGGCGTTTGGGTTGGTGCTGCCTGTTTCGGAGCTCATGGGATCCTTTCGGTCGAGGTTGCCTGCCAGCCTGGTGCCGTCCAGCCGGACGGGTGTGGCACCCCGCGGGGCACCCCATACCGGCTCCGTACCCTCTGGCACGGAGATCAAGCGTTTCCAGGCGGCCGGAAGTGCCGTGCAGGTCAGTGCCCCCGGTGGTCCTGGATGGTCATCCGCGGGCCAAAGGTGGGTTTGCGGAAGCCGGTGGCCTGGATCATCCTGACCACGCGCTGGCGGTGCCCCCGCCAGGGCTCCAGCAGGCGGAGCATCCCGGCGTCGTCGGTCCGGCGTCCGGTCAGTGCGGCCCCCACGTAGGCCGCGAGGTGGTAGTCGCCCACCGAGATCGAGTCCGGGCAGCCGTGGGTGCGCTGCACCACCTCCGCGGCGGTCCACACCCCAATCCCCGGGATGGCCTGCATCTTCTCCGCTGCCTCCAGCGCGGGGAGCGCCGCGAGGCGTTCAAGCGCGGCGGCGGAGCGCAGGGCGCGCATGACGGTGGCGGAGCGCTGGGGTCCCACGCCGGCCTTGTGCCACTCCCAGCTGGGAACCTGCAGCCACTGGGAGGCCGTCGGTGCCACGAGCAAACCGCCCGGCGTGGACGTCCCTGCCAGGGGTGCGGGAGTCCCGTAGCGGTGCACCAGGTAGCGGTAGGCACGCCGCGCCTCGATCACCGTCACCTTCTGCTCCAGGATGATCGGCACCAGTTGGTCCACCATGCGGCCGCTTGAAGGCAGCCGGACCGCCAGGCTGCGGCGCCGGGCCTCCCGCACCATGCGCGGCAGCGTGGCATGGAAGGCCGGTTCATCGAAACCCTGCCAGTCGTCGTCGGCTCCCAACAGGCGGGGCGCCGACTGCACGGCAGCTGCGGCGCCGGGGCCCCACGCCTGGATATCCACCAACGGCGCGCCCACATCGCCGCCACCCGAGGGGGCGAGCCGCATGGTGGCCGCACCGTCCGGCGTCGTAAAGGCATTCCAGACGACGTCCCCCTGCACGCAGAAGGAGGGATCGCTGTTGCCGCGCAGGAGCGGGCCAATGGTCCGGGAAAGACTGTAGGGGGCCTCCGGATACCACCGCAGGGACACGTCCGCCGCGGCTGCCAGCCGGGGAGGTGCCTCTGCGATCGTCATGCCTTCAATCGTCCCACGGACCACTGACAGCGGCGGGACCATCGGCCCTTACGCGCACTGCGGCCCCGCATTAGGATCGCCGCGTGTGGCACCCGGGCGCCTGCGCGGCAAGGCACCCAACCAGCAGACAAGCACAGGAACACGGAGGGCAACCATGGGCGGCGTAGTGCATTTCGAGATCCCGGCGGACGACCAGGAACGGGCCAGGAAATTCTACCGGGACGCCCTGGGCTGGCGGATCGAACCGGTGCCCGGCATGGACTACAACATGGTCATCACCACGGACATGGACGACGCCGGGCAATCAACAACTCCAGGGGCCATCAACGGCGGGATGATGGCCCGCGAAGGACAGATAACCAGCCCGGTCATCACCATCGATGTGCCGGATATCAACTCAACCCTGAAGTCCGTAGAGGAATCCGGCGGTTCCGTGCTCATACCCAAAAACGAAGTTCCCGGCATGGGGTACACGGCCTACTTCAAGGACTCCGAAGGCAACGTCATGGGCCTCTGGGAAAACCTCCCCGCCGGTGAGGGCGGCCAGGCCCCAGTCAGCTGAGCCGAGACAGCTGATCCGAGGGCCGGATCAGGGCATCCCGGACACTGCCCACAGAGCCAGGACGGCCAGCGGCACGGTCAGGGCCGCCGCCACCAGCCCCGCCGCTGCGAACCCGCCCCACCTGATGGGCACGTTCAGCACCCGGAGCCGTTCGTGCCACAGCAGCGTGGCCAGCGAGGCCCACGGGGTCACCAGCGGGCCGAGGTTCACCCCGATGAGGAGTGCTGCGAGCCGTGCCGGGGAACCGGTTACCGGCTCCAGCGCCAGGTAGGCGGGGAGGTTGTTGGCAGCATTGGCCGCGCCGGCGCCGAGGCCGGCCAGCTGCAGGAGGGCAGGCAGGCTGTCCCCGGTCCCGGCCACACCCGCCAGCAGGGTGGTGAGGCCGTGCGTGTGCAGGGCCTCCATCAGCATGAACAGCCCCACCGTCAGCATCAGCGGCCGCCAGGGCACCATGGACCACCGCAGAGCAGAGGGCCGGCGCCGGAGGAAGACCGCCACCAGGACGGCGGCGGCGGCCAGTGCCGGATACTGGACCGGCAGTCCGGACACCAGCGCCGGCAGCAGGACCACCAGCGTGATCCCCGCGGCTTTCAGCAGGGTCCGGTCGCGGACAGGATGCGCAGGTTGGGGTCCGTACGTTCCGCGCAGGTCCCGCCGGAACGCCAGCCACAGCAGGGCAAGGGGGACCAGCAGGCCAACCAGGGCCGGAGCCCACACCAGCCCGGCGAAGCGCAAGGGGCTCAGGCCCAGCCGGTCCTGCGCCAGGAGGTTGGTCAGGTTGGACACCGGCAGCAGCAGGGACGCGGTATTGGCCAGCCAGATGCTGGTCAACGCGAACGGCAGCGGCGGGATCCGGGCATGGACGGCCAGCAGGACCACCACGGGTGTGACCAGCACCGCCGTCGTATCCAGGGACAGGAACACCGTGGACACCGTAGCCACAGCCACCACCAGGAGCCACAGCAGGAAGACGCGGCCCCGGCCCAGGGTGGCCAGGCGGTCCGTCACCACCCGGAACAGCCCTGCCTCGTCCACCAGTTCGGTGACCAGGGACATGGCCAGCACGAAGGCCAGGATGGGAATGGTCCGGGACGCCAGGTCCCCGAAGGCGGGAAAGGGCAGCACCCCGGATGCCAGGGTGGCCACGCCCGCTGCCAGGGTTGCGCCGGGCAGCAGGTAGCTGCGGGTGGCTCTCAGCCATGCGAACTGCTTCACCGGCCTATCCTCGCACCCCGGGCGGGGGAGGCAGCGCAGGAAGCGGTAGCTTTGTACCTATGAAGTACGCCCAGTCCATCCTGGACCTCATCGGCAACACCCCGCTCATCAAACTCAACCACGTGACTGAGGGCATCAAGGCCACTGTCCTGGTCAAACTGGAGTACCTGAACCCCGGCGGGTCCATCAAGGACCGCATCGCGGCGCAGATGATCGAGGACGCCGAACGCGAGGGCAAACTGAAGCCCGGCGGCACCATCGTGGAGCCGACCTCAGGCAACACCGGGGTGGGCCTTGCCCTGGTGGCGCAGCAGAAGGGCTACAAGTGCGTCTTCGTGGTCCCGGACAAGGTGGGCGAGGACAAGCGTGCCGTGCTCCAGGCCTACGGCGCGGAAGTGGTGGTCACGCCCACCTCCGTGCCGCCGGACAGCCCGCAGAGCTACTACGGCGTCTCGGACCGGATTACCCGCGAGACCCCGGGCGCCTTCAAGCCGGACCAGTTCTCCAACCCTGCCGCGCCCGGCAGCCACTACAAGACCACCGGTCCGGAGATCTGGCGGGACACCGACGGCAAGGTCACCCACTGCGTCATCGGCGCCGGCACGGGCGGCACCATCACCGGCACAGGCCGGTACCTCAAGGAGGTTTCGGCTGACAGGCCCGAGTCCGACGGCGGCGTGGTCCGGATCATCGGCGCGGACCCCGAAGGCTCGGTCTACTCAGGCGGCACCGGGCGCCCGTACTTCGTGGAGGGCGTCGGCGAGGACATGTGGCCGGCGAACTACGACAAGACCATCCCGGACGACGTCATCGCCGTCTCCGATGCCGACTCGTTTGCCATGACCCGGCGCCTGGCGCGGGAGGAGGGCCTGCTGGTGGGCGGTTCCTCCGGCATGGCCGTAGTAGCCGCGCTCCAGGCGGCCAAGGACCTGCCGGAGAGCGCCGTCGTCGTGGTCATCCTGCCCGACTCCGGCCGCGGCTACCTGGCCAAAATCTTCAACGACCAGTGGATGCGCTCCTATGGGTTCCTCTCCGGCGGCGAGGAAACCTCCGTGGGGGAAGTCATCAAATCCAAGAACGGCGAGCTGCCGGACCTGGTGCACATCCACCCCAACGAATCGGTCCGCGACGTCATCAACATCATGAACGAGTTCGGCGTCAGCCACATCCCGGTCCTCTCGCAGGAACCGCCGGTGGTCATGGGCGAGGTCCTCGGCGCCGTGGACGAACGCACCCTGACCGCCAAACTGTTCCGCGGCGAAGCGAAGCTGACGGACAAGATCTCCGAACACATGGGCCCCAAGCTGCCCGTGATCGGCTCACTGGAAACCATCTCCGCTGCCAGGGAACTGCTCTCTGACACGGACACCCTGATGGTCACGTTCGTGGGCGCGCCGGTGGGCATCCTCACCCGGCACGACCTGCTGGCCTACCTCAGCAACTGATCTGCGTCACCCAAAAGGAGCATCATGACTGCCTCTGAAAACCAGGGTTTCAACACCCGCGCCGTCCACGCCGGCCAGGCCTTCGAGCCGCGCACCGGCGCCGTGGTCCCGCCGCTGCATTTCTCCTCCACGTACGCCCAGGACGGCATCGGCGGCCTGCGCAGCGGCTATGAGTACGGGCGCGGCGGCAACCCGACCCGGGACGCGCTCCAGGAACAGCTCGCGGCACTGGAGCTTGGCACGCACGCCTACAGCTTCAGCTCCGGGCTCGCCGCGGAGGACGCCCTGATCCGCGCACTGACCCGCCCCGGGGACCACATCGTGCTGGGCAACGACGCCTACGGCGGCACCTACCGGCTCATCAGCCGTGTCCTGGGTGACTGGGGGATCGGCAACACCCCGGTGGACATGGCCAACCTGGACAGGGTCCGCCGCGCAGTGGCTGCGCACAAGACCCGGTTCGTTTGGGTGGAGACGCCGTCCAACCCGCTGATGAAGATCACCGACATCGTGGCGCTCGCCGACATTGCGCACGACGCCGGGGCCCTCCTGGTGGTCGACAACACCTTCGCCTCGCCCTACCTGCAGAACCCGCTCGCCCTGGGAGCCGACGTGGTGGTCCATTCCACCACCAAGTACATTGGCGGCCACTCCGACGTGGTGGGTGGCGCCGTCGTGGTCAAGGACGAGGAACTGGCGGAGAAGATCGGCTTCGTCCAGTTCGCGGTGGGGGCCGTGTCCGGCCCCATGGACGCCTTCCTGACGACCCGCGGCCTGAAGACGCTCGGCGTCCGGATGGACCGGCACAGCGAGAACGGCCAGGCCGTGGCCGAGTGGCTGCTGGAGCGCCCCGAGGTTGAGGCCGTCCTGTACCCGGGCCTGCCGGAGCACCCGGGCCACGAGCTCGCCAAAAAGCAGATGCGCAAGTTCGGCGGCATGGTCTCCGTGCAGTTCAAGGGCGGTGAGGCCGCTGCCCGCAAGGTGGCCGAGTCAACGTCCGTGTTCACGCTGGCGGAGTCCCTGGGCGGGATCGAGTCACTGATGAATTACCCGTCCGAGATGACCCACGCGTCCGTCAAGGGCACCGAGCTGGCCGTCCCGGTGAACCTGCTGCGCCTGTCCTGCGGCATCGAGGACAAGGAAGACCTGATCGCAGACCTCGACCAGGCGTTCTCCCACATCCCGTAACGGCAGCCGAATCTCTGGCTTTCTTGAAGAAAGTCAACTAGTGTTCCGGTATGCCTCTTCGATCCGACTGGTCCCAACGCACCTGCAGCATGGCCCGCGGCCTGGACATCCTGGGTGACCCCTGGTCCATCCTGGTCCTGCGCGAGGTCTTCTTCGGCAACGGGCGCTTCGACGCCATGAGGAGCCGGCTGGAAGTGGCGGACTCGGTCCTCACCAAGCGGCTGGCAGGCCTGGTTGAGTCCGGGCTGCTGGAGAAAAGGGCGTACGACGACGGCGGCCGCACCCGCCAGGAGTACGTCCTCACGCCCAAAGGTGAAGACGCCCTCCCGGTCCTGAACGCGGTGACCATCTGGGCCGAGAAGCACTTGCCGGCGCCCTCGGACCAGGCGCATCTCTACGTCATCCATTCCGGCTGCGGAAAAGCCACCAGTTCGGCGGACACCTGCACCGAATGCGGGGAACGGCTCACCGCGGCGAACACCAGCTGGCACAGCCGCGCCCGGTCCGAACAGCCCATCCGGCTGTCCACCGCCTCCGGGAAAGGAACGGCCGCGTGAGCGCCCTGCCCGGGGAAGCGGCGGACACGTCAACGCTGCAGACCCCGCGCGGACCGCGCCGCCGCTTCCACCCCGCCTGGATTGTCGCCGCCGTCGCCTTCCTTGCCCTGGTGGGGGCCGCCGGTTTCCGGGCTGCCCCCGGCGTCCTGATGGTCCCGCTCCAGCAGGAGTTCGGCTGGTCCACCACGGTCCTGTCGGCGGCAGTCAGCATCAACCTCGTCCTCTTCGGCCTGACCGCCCCGTTCGCCGCAGCCCTGATGGAACGGTTCGGCATCCGGGCCGTGACGGCAACGGCCCTGGTCCTGATCGGCATGGGCAGCGCGCTGACGGTGCTGGTGAACCAGTCCTGGCAGATCCTGCTGACATGGGGCCTGCTCATCGGCCTTGGCACCGGCTCCATGGCCCTCGTCTTCGCCGCCACTATCGCCAACACGTGGTTCACCAAGAGCCGCGGACTGGTGATTGGCATCCTCACTGCCGGCAGCGCGGCCGGCCAGCTGGTCTTCCTGCCCTTCATCGCCATGCTCGCGCAGGACCCCGGCTGGCGGCAGGCCTCGCTGCTCATCGCTGCCGGCGCCTTGGCCGTGGTCCCGCTGGTGCTGAAGTTCCTCAAGAACTCGCCTGCCGACGTCGGGGTGCTGCCATATGGTGCTGTGCCGGTCGACGAGGCTCAAGAGGCTGCACCGGTCCAGGACAGCGGACCCCGCACCAACGCTGCCGTCCGCGCCCTCCAGGTGCTGCGGCGCGCCAGCAAGGTCAGGACCTTCTGGGCCCTCGCGGCGGGGTTCGCCATCTGCGGCGCCACCACCAACGGCCTGATCGGCACCCACTTCATCCCCTCCGCGCACGACCACGGAATGCCTGAAACCACTGCCGCGGGCCTGCTGGCCGTCGTCGGGATCTTTGACATCATCGGGACCATCGCCTCGGGCTGGCTGACGGACCGGTTCAACCCCCGCGTCCTGCTGGCCGTCTACTACCAGTTCCGCGGGATCGGCCTGCTGGTGCTTCCGCTGCTGCTGAACGCCGAGGTCCAGCCGAGCATGATCGTGTTCGTAGTGATCTACGGCCTGGACTGGGTGGCCACCGTTCCACCCACGGCAGCCATCTGCCGCGAAACGTTCGGAGCTGACGGCAGCGTGGTCTTCGGATGGGTCTTTGCAGCGCACCAGTTGGGCGCCGCAGCAGCCGCCATCGCCGCCGGGGCCCTCCGGGACGCGACCGGCCACTACACCTACGCCTGGTTCGGCGCGGCCGCGATGTGCACCATCGCCGCCGTCATCAGCGCCACCATCCGCCGGCACCACACCGCGCGGGAAGCGGAGCCCGCAGCGGCCTGAAACGCGGCGCCGCTAGGCTGGTCGGATGGAACCCCTCGCAGCCGCCCCAGCCCGCCCTGTTGCCCTGGTCACCGGTGTGGGCCGGCTGGCCGGCATCGGCGCGGGAATTGCCCGCCAGCTCGCGGCGGACGGCTGGGACCTGGTCCTGTCCTACTGGGCCGACTACGACGCCCGCATGCCGTGGGGGAGCGAACCCGAAGACGTGGTCCGCCTGACCGCGGAGCTGGAAGCCATCGGCGCCCAGGTCCACGTCCTGTCGGCCGACCTGCAGGATCCCGGGGTCCCGGACCGGCTCGTGGCGGAGGCCGCCCAGTTGGCCGGTCCGCTGCAGGGCCTGGTGCTCAGCCATGCCGAGTCGGTGGATTCCGGCGTGCTGGACACCACCATTGAATCCTTCGACCGGCATTTTGCGGTCAACACCCGCGCCAGCTGGCAGCTGATTGCCGCCTTCGCGCGGCAGGCAACGGACGACGGCGGCGCGATCGTTGCGCTGACCAGCGACCACACAGCGTTCAACCTTCCCTACGGCGCCTCCAAGGGCGCCCTGGACAGGATCGTGATTGCCGCAGCCCGCGAGCTGGGACCACAGGGCATCTCCGCGAACGTCCTGAACCCCGGTCCCGTGGACACCGGCTGGATGACCCAGGAAGTGCGTGAAGAGCTCACGGCGCGGCAGCCGGGCGGCCGCCTGGGCACCCCGCCGGACGTTGCCGGGACCGTGGCCTTCCTGCTCTCACCAGCCGGACGCTGGGTCTCCGGGCAGCTGATCAAGTCCGACGGAGGCTTCTCCGCCTGACCACCCCAGCTGGGTAGCGCGAAGTGCCGTTTTGAGGAGTCAAAACGGCACCTCGCGCTACCCAGTTGGGGGAGGGGTCAGTGGAAGGCGTCGAGGCCCGTGACGTGCCGGCCCAGGACCAGGGTGTGCACCTCGTCGGTACCCTCGTAGGTCCGCACTGATTCCAGGTTCGCGGCGTGCCGCAGCGGTGAGTAGTCGGTGGTGATGCCGTTGCCGCCCAGGATGGAGCGGGCCTCGCGGGCGATCCTGATGGCCTCGCGGACGTTGTTCAGCTTGCCCAGCGAGATCTGCTCGGGCCGGATAGTCCCCGCGTCCTTGAGGCGGCCCAGCTGCAGCGCCAGCAGGGTGCCCTTCTGGATCTCCACCAGCATGTCCACCAGCTTCTGCTGCGTGAGCTGGTAGCCCGCCAGCGGCTTGCCGAACTGCAGCCGTCCCAGCGAGTATTCCAGCGCTGCCTCGTACGAATCACGGGCGGCGCCCATGGCACCCCATGCGATCCCGTACCGGGCCTCGTTAAGGCAGGTGAACGGGCCCCGGAGCCCGCGCGCAGCCGGGAGCAGGGCCTCGGGACCCAGCCGGACGTCGTCGAACACCACGTCGCACTGGATGGAGGCGCGCATGGACAGCTTCTGCCGGATGGGCGTGGCCGTCACGCCGGGCGTGCCGGCGGGCACCAGGAAGCCGTGCACGCCGTCGTCCGTCATGGCCCACACCACCATGACGCCGGCCACGGAGGCCAGTCCGATCCAGCGCTTGGTGCCGTTGAGCACCCAGCCGGCGTCGTCCCCGCTGCCGTCCCGGACCGCGGAGGTGGCCATGGAGGCGGGGTCCGAGCCTGCCGTGGGCTCCGTCAGGGCGAAGCACCCGATGACCTCGCCGGCGGCCATCCGGGGCAGCCACTCCTGCTTCTGCTCCTCGGAGCCCCAGGTGTGGACGGCGGTCATGGCCAGCGAACCCTGGACGGACACGAACGTGCGGATGCCGGAGTCCCCGGCTTCCAGTTCCATGGCTGCCAGGCCGTACTCGACGGCGGACCGGCCCGGGCAGCCGTAGCCCTCCAGGTGCATCCCCAGGACGCCCAGCTCACCCAGTTCCGCCGCCAGCTCCAGGGGGAAGACGGCGTCCTCGTACCAGCGGGCGATCTCCGGCTTGATCCGCTGGTGGGTGAAGTCGCGGACTTTCTGCCGGAGCTCCAGTTCCTCCGCTGACAGCAGGGAGTCGAGGTCCAGGATGTCGGACGGGCCCGCGGTCACGGCTTCACCGCGCATCTCATCACGGGGCATCTCTTCAGCAGTCATTTTTTACCCGTCATTTCTTTACCAGGAAGTAGCCGCGGGTGGCGGGCAGGAACCGGCAGACAGCGGCGAGCACCACGCCGAGCGCCAGCAGCACCACACCGCTCACGAAGGCACCGCCGACGCCGAAGATCCGGGTATCGCCGTACGCCGGGTCCCACATCTGGACGGCCGAGATGAAGAACGCGGAGGTCAGCAGCAGCGCGCCCGCGAGCGGGAGGATGCCGCGGAACCAGAGGTTGCGGGCCGAGTCCCTGAGCGTTCCGCGAAAGTACCAGAAGCAGGCGAAGCCGGTCAGGGCGTAGTAGAACGCGATAAAAAGGCTGATGGCGCTGATGGAGTCCGCCAGCAGATTTTCACTGAGGAAGCTCATGGCCACGTAGTAGGCGGCCGCGGCGGCACCCATCACCTTGGTGGAAAAACCAGGGGTCTGGTTGCGCGGGTGCACCTCGCCGAACTTCGCCGGCAGGGCGCCGTGCACGCCCATGGACAGGGTGCCGCGGGCGGTCGGCAGGATGGTGGTCTGCGTGGAGGACAGGACGGAGGCGAGGACCGCGACGACGATCAGCCAGCCCCACGGCCCCAGGACCACATCCTTCATGGCCAGGAACACGTCGTCCTGGTTGGCCTCATTGCCCAGGCCGATGCCCTCGGACCCCACGGTGGCGTACATCATCACCAGCAGCGCCACCGAAACGTAGATGGCCACCAGCACGAAAGCGGAGATGACCGCGCCCCGGCCCGGCGTCTTGGACGGGTCCTCGGTTTCCTCATTGACCGCCAGGCAGGTGTCCCAGCCCCAGTAGATGAACAGGGCAAGGAGGGCGCCGTGCACCACGGCGCCGGGGTCGGCAAAAGCGCCCACCGGATTGAACCATTCGAAGTCGAAGGCCTGGCCCTCGGGCGCCCCGCCGACGATCCGCATGACGATGGCCAGCGCAAAGATGCCCAGCGCAATGTACTGGACATACGTGAGGACGCGCTGGACGTGCTCGCCCAGCCTGATCCCGCGGTAGTTCACCAGGGTCATCAGCACGATGAACAGCAGGCCGGTTCCGGTGACCAGCAGCTTGTTCTGTGCCAGTGACCCGTCGCCCATCAGCAGCCACAGGTACTGGCCCGCCACCTGCGCCAGGTTGGCCAGGACCACGATCCCGGCCAGCGCCACGCCCCAGCCGCCCAGCCAGCCGGCCCAGGGGCCGAAGGCCTGCCGGGACCAGGTGAACGTGGTGCCGCAGTCAGGAATGGCGCTGTTGAGCTCGCGGAAGGCGTAGGCGATGAAGAGGACGGGGATGAAGCCCAGCAGCAGGATCAGGGGAGTGTAGTTGCCGTTGACGGCAACAATCAGGCCCAGGGTGGCAGCGAGCGAGTACACCGGGGCGGTAGAGGCCAGCCCCAGCATCACGGAGTCGCCCAGGTCCAGGATCCCGGCCCGCAGACCCTTGGCCGGCACCGGGGTGCCGGCCCCGCGGCCCTGGCTTCCCGCCGTCGAAATGTCCGTGCTCATAAGGTGATTCCTGCCTTGGTGGAGTCAGCCACCGCCGAAAGCGGCGCCGGCGCGTCAATGGTGTTGGGCACAAAGCGGCAGAAGTAGTCCGTGACCGGCCCGTCCGATTCGCGGATGCCGCAGCCCACGGACTCGCCGTCCACCACCCACAGGCCCAGGACCGGACGGTTGCCGTCGAAGTCCGGCAGCGGGTGGTACTGCTGGTAGCACCAGCCCTCCCGGCCGTACCCGCCGGGCTGCTCCAGCTTGAGGCCGTCCGCGTGGATGCGGATGTTGTCGCCCTCACGGCCATGCAGGGGCTTGGCCACCCATTCCTTCAGCGGCCCCGGGTCCGTGAGGTACGCCGGCAGCAGGTTGGGATGGTTGGGGTAGAGGTGCCACAGTGCGGCGAGCAGGGCCTTGTTGGAGAGCAGCATTTTCCAGGCCGGTTCAACCCAGCGGGGGTTGTGGGACCGTTCCAGGAGGCGGGGGCCGAACTCCTCCTTCATCATCAGCTCCCAGGGGTAGAGCTTGAAGATGGTGCTGATCATGAAGTTGTCCAGGTCCACGAAGCGGTTCAGGTTGGGGTCCCACCCGATATCGGACATGTTGATGCCGATGGTGGTCCATCCGGCCTGGCTGGCGACGTCGCGCATGTAGGCGGCGGTCATCCAGTCCTCCCCGGATTCCTCAACCTCCGAATGGGCCACGTGCAGCGTGCTCATTCCCGTGCGGTACTGGAACTTCTTCCACTGCCGGATCAGGGCCTCGTGGATGCCGTTCCACTGGTCCTTTTCCGGGTGGACGTCCTGCAGCCAGAACCATTGGGCCACAGCGGCCTCGATGAGCCCGGTGGGGGTGTCCGCGTTGTATTCGAGCATCTTGGCGGGACCGCCCTGGCCGTCGTAGATGAAGTCGAACCGGCCGTACACGTCCACGTCGCCGGCCTGCAGGGATTCCGCTGCCAGCTCCAGGGCCTGGGGTCCGATGCCGATGCTGCCCATGGCGCCGGTGGCCAGGAACTTCGCCGCCTCCAGGCACATCCGGTGCATGTCCTCGGCGGCGAGCTCGAGGGTTTCCACCTCGTCCATGGTGAACTCGTAGTACGCCGATTCGTTCCAGTACTCGATCCTGCGCCCGTCATCCATGGTGGTGGTGGAAAAGACCAAGCCCTGCTCTTCGATCTTCTGCTTCCAGCCCGGCCGGGGCTCAGACAACAACCGTTTCATCCCTCAGCCTCCCGAGACCTTGCCGCCGCCGCCGCTTGAACCGCTCTTGGCGCTTGAACCGAACCCGCCACGGCTGACCGTGCCGCCCTTGCTGCTGTAACCCGTGGATGCCTTGGCGCCAGTGGGGATGCTGCGCGTGAAGTTGGGTGCGGTGGACCTGTTCTGGCCGATGGGCGGAACGCTCGCCCCGCGGGAGTAGAAGTACCAGGCGTAGATGCCGCCACCGCGGCCGGCGGAACTGTCGCAGTTGGTGTCCGCCACGCGCTCGCCGGTTTCGTCGTTGAAACAGACCTGTGCGTACTCGGGGTCATCCTCATTGCTGGCCACCACCGCCGTGATGGTGCCGGCCAGGAGCGCGGTCACACCGAGGCCCACCACCACGGTGCGCCGCTGCGAGCGCTTCTTGCGGGCAGCGGCCTGGTCGAGCTGCTTCTCCCGCTCGCGTGCAAACGGATCCACGGGGGTGACGGGTTCGTTGAGCAGTTCGGGACGCAGGTCCGGCTTGGGGACCTGCCAGGGCGGTGGCTTGGCGGTGCTGCCGGCGCCAGTGCTTCCGTCAGGTGCAGGCCCGGTCTCCGGCTCCTCTTTTGGGTCTTTCTGGTTCGAGTCCACGGCGTCCCCCTCAAATTCGTCACGCGATGTGGGCACAGCACTGCACCCCCAATGCAAGTCTCGAATCAGCGTAGTCCCTGCCGGTGCCGCCTGCGAGCAGGAACGCACTGCGGCAACGGGGGAGAAGTGCCCATGGTTCGGACCTGCAGGCGCGTCCCGCGGAAACCCTAGACTGATGCCATGGAATCAGGTTCTGTCCTTGCCGTCTGCCGCGTCCACCAACTCCTGGGGGATGCGGGCAGCGTGGGCGTCACGGCCATCGACAAGCGCCCAGCGAATGGTCCGGTCAAGGTGCACAAGCTGGGCCTGCGCGGGGATATCCAGGCCAACAGGGCCCACCACGGCGGGGAGGACCAAGCCGTCTACGCCTATTCCCAGGCCGACGCCGACTACTGGGCCGAGGCCCTGGGGCGGGAGGTACCCCCGGGCTTCTTCGGCGAGAATTTGCGGGTGTCCGGCATCGAGGCCACCCACGCGGTCATCGGGGAGCGCTGGATGGTGGGCTCCGGCGTCGAACTGGAAGTCACCTCCCCGCGCACGCCCTGCGCCACGTTCCAGCGGCGCATGAAGGAACCACAGTGGGTGAAGCGCTTCACCGACGAAGGACGGGTGGGGACCTACCTGCGCGTCCTCCGCACCGGCAGCATCCAGGCTGGCGACACCATCGAGCGCACGTTCGTCCCGCGCCACGGCGTCACCATTGGCCAGTGGTTCAGTGAGCCGGACGCGGGCATCATTGCAGCCCTCCGCGGAGCAGAGGCCGACGGCGAGATCCGGCTCCAGGACGAGTACCACACCAAGTTTGAGGCACTGCTGCGGCGGCTGGGACGGTAGCACCGCCCGGCCCCACGGCCATGCGGCGGGCTGTGTGCGCAAGCTCACCCGCCGTCGTCGGCTGTTCAATTTCCGGTCCGCGGCGTCCGTGCCCTACACTTGAAACATCCCCCACTCCGGAAATCCCTTTTTCCTGCCCAATTCTTGAGGCAGGACTGGCAAGTGTTGGGGCCCGCGCAAGCGATGCGGGCATTTTCATAGGGAGAGCCGGCTAAAGAAAACGCTGTACAGACTGCTGGGATAGCAGCCAAGAGATGCAGCGCGAAGTCCTGCCACGGGATTGCGAAAGCGCCGGACTTCTGTGACCGGCCGGTCAACGTTTGCCCGGCATCATCGGCACGTGTACTGCGGCTCCGCTCACCTCGGGTAGTGCCGCCTGGCCCCCTATGGATGAGGAATATCTCTCTATGCCCGAAAATCAGAACGAAACCACTGCTGTTGTCGAGGATGCCCCCGTGGCTGCCGCTGAGGCTCCCGTAGCCGCTCCCGCCGCCGAGGCTCCCGCAACGGACGCCCCCGCCGCCGACGCTGACGAAAACACCGTCAAGTTCGCCGACCTCGGCATCGATGGCCGCGTCCTGGCCGCCCTGCAGGATGTCGGGTACGAAAAGCCGTCCCCCATCCAGGCAGCCACCATCCCGCTGCTGCTTGAAGGCCGCGACGTGGTGGGCCTGGCGCAGACCGGTACCGGCAAGACTGCAGCATTCGCAGTGCCGGCACTGTCCCGCCTGGCAGAGCTCCACGACCTCAACGGCCCGTCCCGCAAGACCCAGGCCCTGGTCCTGGCCCCCACCCGCGAGCTGGCCCTCCAGGTTGCCGAGGCCTTCACCTCCTACGCCAAGCACATCGATGACTTCACCGTGCTGCCCGTCTACGGCGGCTCCGCCTATGGTCCCCAGCTGGCCGGCCTGCGCCGCGGCGCCCAGGTGGTTGTGGGTACCCCTGGCCGCGTGATCGACCACATCTCCAAGGGTTCCCTGGACCTGTCCGAACTGCAGTACCTGGTGCTGGACGAGGCCGACGAGATGCTGCGCATGGGCTTCGCCGAAGACGTGGAGCAGATCTTCCAGCAGACCCCCGAGGACCGCCAGGTTGCCCTGTTCTCGGCCACCATGCCCAGCCAGATCCGCCGGATGTCCAAGCAGTACCTGAACGATCCCGCCGAGATCTCGGTCAAGACCAAGACCTCCACGGGCACCAACATCCGCCAGCGCTACCTGCAGGTCATGGGCCCGCACAAGCTGGACGCGCTGACCCGCATCCTTGAGGTGGAGGAGTTCGACGGCGTCATCGCCTTCGTGCGCACCAAGATGGCCACCGAGGACCTGGCTGACAAGCTGAAGTCCCGCGGCTTCCAGGCTGCCGCCATCAACGGCGACATCCCGCAGCAGCAGCGTGAACGCACTGTTGACGCGCTGAAGGAAGGCCGCATCGACATCCTGGTGGCCACCGACGTTGCTGCCCGCGGCCTGGACGTGGAGCGCATCAGCCACGTGGTCAACTACGACATCCCGCACGACACCGAGTCCTACGTGCACCGGATCGGCCGTACCGGCCGCGCGGGCCGCAACGGTGACGCGATCCTGTTCATGACGCCGCGGGAGAAGTACCTGCTGCGCGCCATCGAAAAGGCCACTCGCCAGCCGGTGGAGCAGATGCACCTGCCGACCGCCGAGACCGTGAACACGCTGCGCCTTGGCAAGTTCGCCGAGCGCATCACCGAGACCCTCGAATCCGAGGACGTCTCGATGTTCCGCGACCTGATCGCCTCCTACGAGGAGGAGCACAAGGTGCCGGCAGCAGAAATCGCTGCGGCACTGGCCGTCATGGCCCAGGGCGGGCAGCCGCTGCTGGTCAAGGAACTGCCCGCCGCACCCGAGTTCCAGAAGCGCGAACGCTCCAAGGACGGGTTCGGTTCGCGCGGGCCGACCCGTGCACTGACCGAGGGCAACGCCACCTACCGCATCGCGGTGGGCCGCCGCCAGCGGGTCATGCCCGGCTCGATTGTGGGCGCCATCGCCAACGAGGGCGGCATCTCCTCCGCGCAGATCGGCGGCATCGACATCCGTTCGGACCACTCCCTGGTGGAGCTGCCCGCGGACTTGACCCCCGAGCAGCTGCGCGCCCTGTCCCGCACCCGGATCGGCGGCGAGCTGATCCACCTCGAACTGGACAACGGCCGCAAGCCCTCCGGCGACCGTGGCGCCTACCAGGGCAACCGCGGCGGCAACTTCAAGGGCAACGGCGGGTTCAAGAAGGAATTCCGCAAGAACGACGGCGAGCGGACCTCCGCTGACCGCGGCGGCCGTTCGTACAGCGAGCGTTCAGAGCGGTCCTTCAGCGACCGCGGTGATTCCCGCTTCGCCGGCCACGGCGACGGCTCCCGCAAGCCCCGCAGCGGCGGCGACAGCGGCCACCGCGAGTTCAACCGCAAGGGCAAGTGGTAAACACTTCCGCGCGTTGAGGGATTGACGATGGCGATGGGCCGGCTTTCGAGCCGGCCCATCGGCATTTAAGTCGAAGCCGAATGTGGGGCTGGACACATTCCCGCCGCGGAATGTACTCAACAGGCCTCTGGAAGGCCCTTCCCGGCGTCGGCCGCTCCGCTGTCCATGCCCCTCCAGCCCCGGAATTCCGCGGAAAATGCCGCTTTGGCGGTACTGGCAATGGGTGCCATTCCAGGCGCAGGGAGGGCCTGGACGCCGATTTGTTGGTGCGTAAATCTTCCGGTAGAGTATTTACTCGTTGCCCCCCTAGCTCAGTGGTAGAGCGCGTTCTTGGTAAGAACGAGGTCACCGGATCGATTCCGGTGGGGGGCTCTGAATGAGGGCCTGCGTCAAGGCGGTTTGACCGGCTTGACGCAGGTTTTTCTCATTCGTGGCGGTGTAGCTCAGTTGGTTAGAGCGCACGACTCATAATCGTGAGGTCGGGAGATCGAGCCTCCCCACCGCTACAGGCTAAGCCCCCTGGATCGAATGATCCCGGGGGCTTTCCTGTACCCGGGATCCGCAGTAGCTTGGCAGCAACTGCGGACGGGGGAATCGGTGGACTTTCTGGCGGCGGTGATGGAGCCGTTCCGGTGGCTGGTGTCCGTCATCATGGTGGCTTTCCACGACGGCCTCGGCGCGGCGGGAATGCCGCCGGGGGACGGGTGGACCTGGACGCTGTCCATCGTCGGGCTGGTGCTGGTGATCCGCGCCGCGCTGGTTCCGGTATTCCTGGCCCAGGTCCGGGCCCAGCGCCGGATGCGGCTCCTGCAACCGGACCTGAAGGAGCTCCAGGACAAGTACAAGGGCCGGACGGACCAGGCCTCGCGGCAGGCCCTGGCCCAGGAACAGATGGCCCTGTACAGGAAGCATGGCACCAACCCGTTCTCGGCATGCCTGCCGCTGCTGATCCAGGCGCCATTCTTCCTGGCCCTCTTCCAGGTGCTGTCCGGGATCACCAGTGCCGCGCGGCAGGACCAGGGCATTGGCGCGCTGGGCAGGGACCAGGTGGTCCAGTTCGATTCCTCCAGCATTCTTGGAGCTCCGCTGTCCGCCTCGCTGCTGCACGGCGGCGGTGACCCCACCGCCGTTGCGGTGCTCGCCGTCGCCATGATCCTGGTGATGATTGCCTGCCAGTTCCTCACCCAGAAGCTGGTGGCGGCACGGACCATGGCCGGGCAGGACCTTGACAGCCCGCTGATGCGCCAGCAGCGGATCCTCCTGTATGTCCTGCCCTTGATCTTCGGCGTGGGCGGGATCTTTTTCCCCATCGGCGTCCTGGTCTACTGGACGGTCTCCAACCTGTGGACCCTGGGCCAGCAATCCCTGGTGTCGCGCCGGCCCTGAGCGCCCCGTCAGCGGCCGGACAACGCCTGCGCCTGCTCCTTGAGGAAGTCGCTGACGGACTTCGGGTCGATCCCGCGCCGGCGGAGGGGCGTGTCATCCCAGGTGGCCACCTCGATGTCCGAGGACAACCCGGCGCCCAGTGCGGAAGCCATGGCGTCGTTCCTGCGCCGCAGCATGAGCGTGGCCACCCGCGCCACGGGGCGTGGCATGCGCTGCACCTTCATCGGGTGGTGGGCCAGTTCCCCTGCCAGTGCAATAATCTCTTTCTTGCTCAGCGGCTCAGGTCCGCCCACGTCAATCTGTAACGGCGGATCGGGCTCCAGCGCCACGGCGGCGAGGAGGGCGGCAATATCCCCGGTGGACACCAGCCGGCGGCGGTTGTCGCCCTTGCCGATGACGGCTGCCTTTCCCGCCGCGAGGTCGAACCGGGCGGCGCGGCTGAGCTGGACTTCCTGCAAGCCGTCGGAGCGGACCACCACGGCCCGCATGGGGGAGCCCGCCAGCCGCCGTTCAATGGCGAGCTTGGCCTGTTCCAGTGGGGTCCGGAGGCTGGCGCTGCCGATGGGGAAGGACAGGTAGACAAAGCGCTGCACGCCGGCGGCCTCCGCAGCGTCGATGAGGTGGCCCATGCCCACCTCGTCGACGTCCCGAATGGTGGCGGAACTGGTCCCCGCGAGCCGGCGGCTTATCGCCGTCGCCGTGGCAACCACGGTTTGGACGCCCTCGCACGCGGGCGGCAGCGTGGCAGGCTCGGTGAGGTCTCCGCGCGCAACTTCCGCGCCGATCGCCCGGAGTGGCGAATCGTCGGTGGTGCGCCGGACCAGGCAGCGGACATCCTGCCCTGATTCACGCAGCAGCCGTGCCACCCGGCCGCCCAGGTCACCCGTGGCTCCGACCAGGAGGATCATGGCCTTGCTCCTTCCGTTCCTGCTCCGGTGACGGCCTGGACGGCGGCATTCACGTCCGCCGTGTCCCTTTCGACAGGCTCCAGGTAGAACCTCACGGCCGCTATCCGGTCGTTGCGGAGGCTGAAGATGGCGACGCCGGCCTGCTCGACGGCGGTGCCGTCCAGGCGGCTGCCATGTGACCCCCATTCGACCCATACGTTTCCGCCGGTACCGGTTGCCGAGTCCAGCACTGTGACGGTCATGTCCGGGATCCCCGCGAACAGTGCGGACCAGTTCTTCCGCACCTGTGAGCTTCCGGTGAAGCTGCGGGCGGGGTGGTTGGGGGTGATGTTGACGTAGTCGTCGGCGAACTCGGCCACCAGGGCATCGAGGTCGCGCCGCTGTGTCGCGGAAAACATTCGGCGAACAGGGCCGTCGGGGAGGCGGTCCACGCCGTTTGGCGTGTCCATGGAAATGCTCCTTGGTGCCTCGCGGGGCGAGGCTGTGACCTGTTAGATTAATTTCAATACAGTGAACTGTATTGATTGGAGTTTAAGACCGCATGCAGAGCCCAGTCAATGCCTCCGGCAAACGCCCCGCCAAGCGGAGTTATGACGCCCGGCGGCGCCGGCAGCTGGCCGCGGAGTCGCTGCACAGCGTCCGTGCGCACGCCCGGGAACTGTTCCTTGCGCAAGGATTTGGTGCGACCACCATTGCGGAGATTGCGCGCGCTGCCGGCGTATCCGCCGAGTCGGTCTACAAGAACTTCGGCAGCAAGGCGGGGCTGGTCCGCGCCATCTACGAGGAGAGCCTCCTCGGTGCGGGCGGTCCGCCGGCGGAGCAGAGGTCTGATCTGGCCCAGGCGACGGAAACGGATCCGGCACGGCTGATGGAGCGGTTCGGCCGGTTCACCACGGAGATCAGTCCCATCGGCGCCCCGGTCTACCTCCTCATCAGGGACGCGGCGGCCAGCGGGGACGCTTCCATGGCCGCACTGCTGCGGGATGTGGACGAGGCCCGTTACCGCCGGATGCTGCACAATGCGCGGCAGCTGGTGGGCAGGGGGCTCCTCAAGCCCGGACTTACCACGGCCGAAGCTGCCGACGTCATGTTCACCTCCACCGCCGCCGAACTTTACGAGACCTTGGTGATCAAGCGGGGATGGTCCGCCGACCGCTACGGCACGTTCATCGCCAGGACCCTGGCAGCGAACCTGCTCTGACCCGGCCAGGGCGCCTGCCGGCCGCAAACCTCCCGGCATGGCTGTTCCGCGAAGGGTTGGACCGGCAGAATGGGCCCATGGCGCAGCTGATCTACTCCGCAATCATGTCCATCGACGGCTACACGGCAGACAGGGATGGCAACTTCAACTGGTCCGCTCCGGATGAGGAAGTCCACGCCTTCATCAATGACATGGAACGGGACGTCGGCACGTACCTCCTGGGCCGCCGGATGTATGAGGTGATGTCGGTCTGGGAAACCATGGACACCCGGGATGAGCCGCCGGTCATCCAGGACTACGCCCGCATCTGGCAGGGGGCGGACAAGGTGGTCTACTCGACCACGCTGGACACGCCCAGTACCTCGAAAACCCGCCTTGAGCGGCAGTTCCTCCCGGAAACCGTGCGGGACCTCAAAAAGGACAGCGGCCGGGACATCAGCATCGGCGGCCCCACCCTCGCGGCACACGCCCTCAAAGCCGGGCTGGTGGACGAATGCCGGCTGTTCATTAATCCGGTGGCCGTCGGCGGCGGCCTGCGCTTCCTGCCGGACGGGCTGCAGGCACGGCTGGAGTTACTGGAGGACCACCGGTTCGGCAACGGGGTGGTGTACCTGCGTTACCGTGCCCGCTGAACCGCTGCCGTCCCGGCCCGTGGCTGCACCGCGAAGAGGGTGAACACATCAACCAGAACGAACGCTTCAGCTATCCAGACAGTGCACTTGCCTGGGGAAGTAGTCGAAACAGGAAAAGGCGGAAATTCCCAACAGTGCATAAAGGCCCTGTTCAACGCCAAATGGCTCTGCGTGAAGGTGCCGTGCAGGCAGAATGGGTGCATGACACGCATCGCCATCATCGGCGGCCACGGCAAAGTGGCCCTCCTCCTGTCCGCCCTTCTCACCGGTGAGGGCCATTCCGTCACCTCGTTCATCCGGAATCCCGAGCACACAGACGACGTCGCCGGCACCGGGGCCACGCCGTTGGTCCTGGACGTGGAAAATTCGACGACGGCCGTCCTCGCCGATGCCCTTGCCGGGCATGACGCCGTGGTCTGGTCGGCCGGGGCCGGCGGCGGCAATCCCGAACGCACCTACGCGGTGGACCGGGACGCCGCCATCCGCTCCATGGATGCCGCGGCCCAGGCCGGCGTGGACCGGTACATCATGGTCTCCTACTTCGGTGCCGGCAAGGATCACGGGGTGCCGGAGGACAACAGCTTCTTTGCCTACGCGGAAGCCAAGGCTGCAGCGGACGAGTACCTGCGCGGCACCGGCCTGGCGTGGACCATCCTTGGGCCCGGCGCGCTGACGGACAAGCCCGGAACCGGTCTGATCGACGTCGACCCTTCACCGGAAGGGGACCGGGACACCTCCCGTGCCAATACGGCCATCGTGGCAGCGGCCGTGCTGGACCTTCCCCAGACTGCAGGCCGGACCATCGAATTCCGCGACGGCACCCTTCCCGTGGCGGCAGCCCTGGAACCCCGCGCATAGCCGGCGGCGAAGAGGCTTATGGACCAGCTCGCACTCATCATTGGACTGCTGCTGGCCACGGTGGTGGCCGTGGGCCTGGGGGACAGGCTCCGGCTGCCATACCCGGTCCTGATGCTCCTCCTGGCGGCGGCGCTGACGTTCATTCCCGGCTTCCCGGACCTGGAGATTGAACCGGGCCTGATCCTGCCCATCTTCCTTCCGCCGCTCCTGTTCGCCACCGCCCAGCGGAGTTCGTGGGCGGTGTTCCGTGTCCGGTGGCGGACGCTGATCATGCTGGCCGTGGCCCTGGTGGTGATCAGCACGGCGGTGGTGGCCGGCGCGGCGTGGCTGATGATTCCCGGCATCGGGGTCCCCGCGGCCATCGCCCTTGGTGCCATGGTGGCGCCGCCGGACCCTGTGGCGGTGGAATCCGTTGCAGGCCGGGTGCACATGCCGCGCCGCCTCATCACCGTCCTCCAGAGCGAGGGGTTGTTCAACGACGCCGCGGCCATCGTCATCTTCCAGGCAGCCGTGGCAGCAGCCGTGGGCGGCACCAAGGTGGGGCCCGACGTCGTCCTGCAGTTCCTGATGGGCGCGGCGCTCGCCGTGCTGGTGGGCATCGCCATGGGCTGGCTGATCGCGCTGGTCACCCGGTTGGTCACGTCCATGGTGGCCCGGAGCGCGGTGACCCTGGTGGTGCCTTTCGCCGCCTATATCCTCGCCGAGGAGGTGCACGCCTCCGGCGTTATCGCCGTGGTGGTCACGGCCCTTGAAATGCAGCGCCATGCCCGCCCGCAGGACGCGGCGGAGCGTGTCACCCGGAACGCCTTCTGGGATGTGGTGGAGTTGCTGGTTACCGGGCTGGCATTCGGCCTGGTGGGGCTGGAAATCAGGCATGTCATTCGCGATGAGGGGGCGGAGATCTTCGGCATGATCGGAGTGGCCGCGGTGGTCTGCGTCCTGGTTTTCGCTGTCCGGTTCCTGTGGCTGGCCGTCCTGGCACTGGGTGCCCGGAAACGGAAGAACGTCCTGCAGCCCACGTCCCTGAAGGAAGTCCTCATCCTGACCTGGTGCGGCATGCGCGGCCTGGCCACCCTGGCATTGGCCCTGGCGCTTCCTCTGACCTTGGCGGACGGCACGCCGTTCCCGGGGCGGGACTATCTGCTGGTCATTGCCTGCGCGGTGCTGCTGGCCACGCTGGTCCTCCCGGGCCTGACCCTGCCGTGGCTGATGCGTGTCCTCAAGGCCTCCGAGGATGGAACGGCGGAACGCGACGCTGTCCGGCTGCTCGCCGCACGCGCCCAGGCCGCGGCCGTCGCCGCCTTGAAGCAGCACGACCTGATGACGGACCTGCCGCCGGAAAAGGTAACGCTGGTCAAGGACCGGATGCGCCGCCTGCACGCGGAACTGACGGACGGCAGCCTGCGGAACGAACCGCTGGCCGAAAAGCGCCAGCGGGGACGCGAACTGGCCATCGCCGTCCAGACCATCGCACTGGACGCGGCGCGGCAGGAAGTGGTGGCGGCACGGAACGAGCCGGACATGGACCCCGAGGTGGCGGACCGGGTGCTCCGTCAGCTGGACCTGCGCACCATGGTCATGCCGGAGTAGCGGCCGCAGCCAGCACCAGGTCCAGGGAATTCCCCTCCACGTAGTCCAGGGCGCGGCGCACCGCGCCTACGGTCACGATGGAATCGCCCAGCGGGGATACTGCCACGCGGGCGGGGGTGGCTGTGTACCCGGCCAGGCGCTCGCTGATCGGGGCCAGGAGCACGTGCGCGGAATCCGCCACACCGCCGCCGATCACCACCAGTTCCGGGTTGAGCATGGTGGCCACGGTGCCAATAACGCGCGCCATCCTGTCCGCCAGCCGGTCCAGGATCCCCAACGCCACCGCATCGCCTTGGGCTGCTGCTGCGAAGACCTGTTCGGCCTCCACACGCCCGGGCTGGAAGGCCCGGAGGGCAGTCGGTGCGGCGGTGGCCAGCGCTTCGGCGGCCCACGTGCGGGCCTGATGGGCGATGCCGTATGTATCGCCTACGCCTTCCACCAGGTTCAGGTAGGCGAGCTCCCCGGCGCTGCCCCGGGTTCCATGCACCAGCCGGCCGCCCTCCACGATGCCGGAGCCCAGCCGTTCACTGGCCAAAATCACCACGACGTCGTCGATGCCGGCGGCGGCCCCCTGCCACCGGTCACCCAGGGCAGCGAGGTTGGCGTCGTTTTCCAGCAGGACGGTCCATCCACGGGCTGCTTTGAGTGCCGGCGGCAGTCCCAGGTCGAACAGTCCCCAGAATTCCTGCGTGGCGACCACCTCCCCGTGCCGGTCCACTGGTGCTGCCACACCGGCACACACGGCCAGCACCTGCCCGGGATCCGTCCCGGCCGAGCGCAGTGCGGCCATGGCGACGCCGTCAATAAAGGCGATCCGCTCCCGGGAGCCGACCTCGCCGGCCTGGAAGGGGCGGCTGGACCGAGCCATGGTCGTACCCCGGAGATCGGAGACCACCACGGTGACCTTTGAGTATCCAATGTCCATGCCCAGCACCACGCCGGCCCGCTCATTGAGCTCGAAGCGCCGGGCCGGGCGGCCCTTCCGGTACCCGCCGAACTCGCGCTGGTTTTCCAGTTCCAGGAGCCAGCCCCGCCGGACCAGGTCCTCGCAGACGGCGATGGTGGTGGCGCGGGTCAGGCCCGTCGCTGCCATGACGTCGGTGACGGTGACAGCCCCTGAGGCGCGCATGAACTCCAGGACCGCGCCGGCACTGACCCGCCGCAGCAGTTGGGGAGTAGCGGGAACCGGTTCAGGCATCCTGTTGACCTTCCTGTCCAAAGCACCAGATAATACTTGAGTAAGTAAATTTAGACTCAATATAAATATAGCCGCACTGAAGAAAAGGGTCAGTCCTTGTCCACCACCGCCACTCTGGCAACCCTGTCCGACTCTGACCGTCTGGCCGACCCCAACTGGTGGCGCCAGGCCTCCGTCTATCAGATCTACCCCCGCAGCTTCGCCGACTCCAACGGCGACGGCATCGGCGACCTGAAGGGCATCACCGCCAAGGTCCCCTACCTGAAGACGCTGGGTATCGACGCCGTGTGGCTCAGCCCGTTCTACCCGTCCGCGCTCGCCGACGGCGGGTACGACGTCGATGATTACCGCGACGTCGACCCCAAGTTGGGCACGCTGGCTGACTTCGACGAGATGGCCAAGGCACTGCACGACGCCGGGATCAAGCTGATCGCGGACATCGTCCCCAACCATTCCTCCGACCGTCACAAGTGGTTCCAGGAAGCGCTGGCGTCCCCGAAGGGCTCCCCGGCCCGCGACCGCTACATCTTCCGGGACGGCAAGGGCCCCAACGGCGAGTTTCCGCCC
Source organism: Arthrobacter sp. 8AJ (assembly GCF_902506025.1). Taxonomy (NCBI): domain Bacteria; kingdom Bacillati; phylum Actinomycetota; class Actinomycetes; order Micrococcales; family Micrococcaceae; genus Arthrobacter; species Arthrobacter sp. 8AJ. The sequence continues at coordinate 1,253,870 of NZ_LR733289.1, forward strand.
TCGGACTGGGACTCTGTGTTCGGTGGACCGGCCTGGGAGCGCATCACCGAACCCGACGGCACCCCCGGCCAGTGGTACATGCACATCTTCGCCAAGGAGCAGCCGGACCTGAACTGGTCCAACCGGGAAATCCGGGATGACTTCCTCAAGACGCTGCGCTTCTGGTCGGACCGGGGCGTGGACGGCTTCCGCGTTGACGTGGCGCACGCCCTCACCAAGGACCTCACCGAGCCGCTGCTGTCCAAGCTTGAACTGAGCGCCGCCAACACCGGCGTGGACGGATTCGACGACGGAACGCATCCGTTCTGGGACCGCGACGAAGTCCACGAGATCTACGCCGAATGGCGCGAGGTGTTCAACGAGTACAACCCGCCGCGCACCGCCGTCGCTGAAGCTTGGGTCCACGCCACCCGCCGGGCCCGCTACGCCAGCCCGCAGGGCCTGGGCCAGGCGTTCAACTTCGACCTCCTGCAGGCCGACTTCGACGCCGCCGAGTACAAGGAAATCATCACCCGGAACCTTGCCGAGGCGGCGGCCACCGGTGCCTCCTCCACCTGGGTGTTCTCCAACCACGACGTGGTGCGCCACGCAACCCGCTACGGCCTGCCGCAGGTGGCCAAGGCGAAGGCCGGTGCCAAGGGCCAGGACGGCAAGGACTGGCTGCTCGCCGGCGGCCCCAAGGACCAGATGGACATTGAACTGGGTGAGCGCCGCGCCCGCGCCGCCACCTTGCTGATGCTGGCTGTCCCCGGATCCGCCTACCTGTACCAGGGTGAGGAACTTGGCCTGCAGGAAGTGGCCGAGATTCCCGAATCGGAACGCCAGGACCCGTCCTTCTTCCGCAACAAGGGCGTGGAAATCGGCCGTGACGGCTGCCGCGTGCCGCTGCCGTGGAAGGTGGAAGGCACATCCTTCGGCTTCGGCGATGGCGGTTCCCACCTGCCGCAGCCGGACTGGTTCAGCAAGTATGCCGTCGAGGCCCAGGACGGGACCGAGGGCTCCACGCTGGAGCTTTACCGCAAGGCACTCAAACTGCGCCGCGAACTGCTGACCGACGAGGACCTTGAATGGGTGGAGAACGGCAACCCGGACGTCCTGCACTTCAAGCGCCCCAACGGGTGGCAGTCCGTGACCAACTTCGGGAACACCGCCGTCGACCTTCCCGCCGGTGCGGTCCTGGTCAGCAGTGCCCCGCTGGAGGACGGCAAGCTGCCGGCCAACACCACCGCATGGCTGCGCTGATCCCGGAGCCCGCGGGCACCCGGGGACTGCCAAAGCAGGGAGTCCGGACGGGGGACCGGGGCTGATGCAGGAAGTCATCTACGGATGCATGGGACTGGGCGGCAGCTGGTCTGACGAGCCGCATGGGGCTGACCATGTGGACCAGGCCGCTGCTGCCGTCCAGGCCGCCCTGGACGCGGGCATCACCTTGTTCGACCACGCCGACATCTACCGCAGCGGAAAGTCCGAGGCCGTTTTCGGTGAGGTGCTGGCCGCGGCCCCGGGCCTGCGGGAGCGCATCCGGCTGCAGACCAAGTGCGGCATCCGGCTGAACGAGCGTGGCCTGCAGACCCACTACGACCTGAGCCGGGAGGCCATCCTGGAACGGGTCAACGGCAGCCTCGGCCGGCTGCGGACCGACTACGTGGACATCCTCCTGCTGCACCGCCCGGACCCCCTGGCGGACCCGGCGGAGGTGGCAGCCGCCGTCGGGCAGCTCATGGCCGAAGGCAAGGTCCGGCAACTGGGCGTGTCCAACATGTCCGCTGCCCAGATCGACGTGCTGCAGGACCGGCTGGAGACCCCTGTGGTGGCCAACCAGCTGGAGATGAGCCTGCTCAAGCGGGCGTGGCTGGAAAGCCAGGTCCTGGTCAACCACCCGGAACACCTGGACTACAGTTTTCCGCACGGCACGCTGGAATACTGCACCCGCAACAACATCACCCTGCAGGCGTACGGCTCGCTGGCCCGCGGCGCCTACACCGGTGCCGAACCCGGGAGCCCCACGTCAGCCGGGGCCGCCACGGCAGAACTCGTGGCGCAGCTTGCGGACCAATACGGCACCTCCGGCGAGGCCGTCCTCCTGGGATGGCTGATGAAGCATCCGGCCGGGATCGCACCGGTCGTTGGCACGGTCAATCCGGGCCGGATCCGGGCCTGCGCGGACGCCGCCCGCGTGGCCGGGGCGCTGAGCCGTGCCGACTGGTACAAGCTGTGGGTCACCGCGCGGGGCAGCAATATCCCCTGACGCCGCCCGACTGGGTAGCAGTAAGTGTCGTTATGGAGCCTCATAACGACACTTACTGCTACCTGCTTCCCGTTAGGGCCCGGTCATAACCCGTTTAGTTCGTATTGATCCTCACAAGCTGGCCGTTTTCTTCGCCGTGCCGCTTGCAGGCCGGATACTGTAGAAAGCATGACGTCTACCATCGCCGCCGAAACCGTTAGGCCGGAACGGAATATCCCCGCCGAGATCGCACGCTCCTGGCTGCTGGTCAATGCCATGAAGCCCGAACTCTTCGACCAGTCGGCCGTGTCCCGGGCTGATTCGATCATCCTGGATATTGAAGATGCAGTGGACCCCTCGCAGAAGGACCAGGCCCGGAACAACGTCATCGACTGGCTGACCGCCGGCGGCAAGGCCTGGGTCCGTATAAACGACGCCACCAGCCCGTTCTGGGCCGATGACCTGGCCGGCCTGCGCGGCACGCCCGGCCTGCTGGGCGTCATGCTCGCCAAGACCGAATCCGCTGACCAGGTGACCGAGAGCTACCACCGCATGGACGGCAAGACGCCCGTGATCCCGCTGGTGGAGTCCGCGCTCGGCATCGAGGAAGCCAACCACATCGCCAAGGCCCAGGGCGCGTTCCGCCTGGCCTTCGGCTCCGGTGACTTCCGCCGCGACACGGGCATGGCTGCCACCCCGGAGGCCATGGCCTACCCGCGCGCCAAGCTCGTCGTCGCCAGCCGCGTCGGCAACCTGCCGGGCCCCATCGACGGCCCCACCGTCGGCACCAACCACCCCATCCTGCGCGAGCAGACCGGCATCACCGTGATGATGGGCATGACCGGCAAGCTTTGCCTGGCCATCGACCAGACCCCGGTGATCAACGAGGTCATCAGCCCCACGCCGTCGGACGTCGCCTGGGCCACCGACTTCATGAACGACTTCGAAGCCAACGGGCGCGTCATCCGTGACGGCTCCGACCTGCCCCGCCTGGGCCGCGCCGAAAAGATCATGAAGCTCGCGGTAGCCTTTGGGGTGCAGCCCGCGCTGTAGCGCCACCCATCACTTCAGGAGACCCCGTGACCGATACCCGCTATCTGGTCCACGGGGTCTTTTGGGATGGCCCGCCTGCCTCAACCCCAGCGGACGACGCCGGCGGCCCGGTCCTGCGCCTCCAGTCACCCGAGGGGGACTTCCGGGAGCTCAGCCTCAGGGCGGGCAGCCGGCTCGGCTTCAAGGTGGTGGAACCCGGCCGGTTCTGCCTGGGCCACGTCCAGGTCCAGTCAGCGGGCTCCCGCCGCCACATCCTGTGCGGCTCCGCCGCCCCGGCCCTTCGGGGCAAGCAGTGCGAGCGGTGCTTCGTACTTGACGAGTCCCGCCTGATGCACGACTTCCACCGTGGCGGCAGGGTGACCCCCGGCCTGCGGGACTACCTGATGCAGGAACACTGGCTCTACGTGGCCACGTTCGCGGGAGGCGCCACCAAGGTGGGAACGGCCTCCGGCCCGCGGAAGTGGAACCGGCTGGCGGAGCAGGGGGCCGCAGTGGCGAGGTATGTTGCCAGGGCGGAGGATGGCCGGGTGGTACGGGTCCTCGAGGACCTGGTGACGGCCGGCGTCGGCCTGACCCAGCAGGTGCGCTCGGCCGCGAAGGCGGAGGCGCTGCTCCGGCCGCTGCTGGCCGGCGCGGTGGACGAAGCCAATTCCCGCGCCGCCGGTGACGTACGGGCCCTGCTGGCGCGCACCGCCGTCGACGGCTTTCAGGCCGTGGAGGAGCAGTGGCTGCGTCCCGCGCATGCTGATGCCCTGTACGGAAGCGCGTCCCGCCACGCCTATCCGCATGCCCTGGACCAGGGGCGGCACGGTTTCAGCATCGCAGCCCTGGGCGGGGCCAACGCGCTGGCCCGGCTGGACGGAACGGACGCCGAATTCGTGGTGAACCTGTCCCAGCTGGCTGCCCGGACCGTCGTGCTGGGGGAGTATGCCTCAGAGGTGCCGGCAGTGCAGGAAGCATTGTTCTGATACCGGGACCCGGCCCGCCCGCCGGGGTGGCCGGGCACTCGGTAGACTTGGACGGTGCTGAACGAATTCTGGGCCACCGCGCCCACCCGCTACAAAGTCCTGGTCTTCAGCGCGATGGGACTGATCGCCGTCGGCATCATCCTGAATCTGGTGGGCAACACCAGCGGCAACCAAGCACTGGCCATGGCTTCCCTGCCCCTCATCGGGCTGGGGCTGGTCCTCCACGTCGTGGGCATCGTGGTCCGGGGCCAGGCGATTAGCAAAAACCTCAGGCGCTAGCTGCCGCGTTCCGCAGCACGTGGCTGCGGGCATGTTCCACGGCATCCGGGAGCCGGTCGAACAGGTGCTTGTGGTGCCGCAGGGAACGGATCACGCCCACGTTGGTCACCAGGTCAAGGTGGTCAGGCCGCACACCCTTGAGCAAAACGGTGATGCCGCGCAGCTCCAGGGCGGAAATGACCTCCACCAGGGCGTGGGCGCCGGTCGCGTCCAGCATCCGCAGCTGCGACAACCTGATGATGGCCACCTGCACGTCCTTGACCTGGCTGATCTCCTGGAGGATGCGCTCGGCGGCACCAAAGAACATCGCTCCATCCAGCCGGAAAACCGCGATGTGTTCGTCTCCTTCCAACCGCGGACCGGGAATCTCCTCGCGTTGGACCCCGCTCAGTGAAGCGAATTTCCGCAGTGCGAAGAGGGCGGCCGCGGCCAGCCCTATCTGGATGGCAACGATGAGGTCGAATGCCACCGTGATGACGGCCGTGAGCACGAAGACCGCGGCGTCTGCCCGGGTGGAACGCAGGATGGCGGTGATGGTGCGCCGCGAGACCATCCGTACCGCCGTGACCATCAGGACCCCGCCCAGTGCTGCCAGCGGGATGCGGCTGACCATTCCGGAGGCCAGGTAGGTGATGCCCAGCAGCACGATGGCGTGCACCGCTGCGGCCAGGCGGGTCCTGGCGCCGGAACGCACGTTGACCGCGGTCCGTGCGATGGCTCCGGTGGCCGGCATTCCGCCGAACAGGCCGGCCGCGATGGAAGCCAGGCCCTGCCCCATCAGCTCACGGTCGGGGCTGTAGGGGCCGGTGGGCCTGCCGTCCGGCCCGGCCATCCCGGCGGCCACGCGCGCCGAGAGCAGTGACTCGATGGCAGCCAGGAAGGCGACAGCCACGGCGGGCATTGCCAGGTTGCCAAGGGAAGCAGGGTCCAGGGACGGGATGGACGGTGCCGGAAGGGAATGCGGGAGTGCCCCAATCCGCGGGACGTCCAGCTGCAGGATTTCGGCGGCGGCGGTCGCCAGGAGGACCGCCAGCAGGCTGGCTGGAAGTGCGCGGAACAGCTTCTGCACCAGGACCATCACGACGGCGACTCCCGCCACGAGCGCGAGGGTCAACAGGACCGTCGGGGTGGAGGCGCCCGCTGCCGCCTCCACCGCGGCCAGGAGGGTGTTGTGCCCCGGGGTGCCGGGCGTGCCGGTGGCCAGCGGGACCTGCTGGAGGAAGATGATGGCGGCAATGCCCAGCGTGAAGCCTTCCACGACGGGCCAGGGGATGAAGGCCACGGCCCGGCCCAGGCCACTGAAGCCGAGCGCGCAGACCAGCAGCCCTGCCATCAGGGACAAAAGGGCGACGCTGCCGATGCCGTGGACCGCCACCACGGGGGCCAGCACCACCACCATGGCTCCCGTGGGACCGGACACCTGTACCGGGGAGCCGCCCATGACGGCTGCCACCAGCCCGGCCACGATCGCCGTGATGAGGCCCGCTTCGGCACCCACCCCGGAGCTGACGCCGAACGCCAGGGCCAGCGGCAACGCCACAATGCCCACGGTGATTCCTGCCAGCAGGTCGGTACGCCAGGTGCCGGCAAGCCCGGCGTAATCCTTCCGGGAGGGCAGGAACCGGGTGATGCTCCCCGCGGCCGTGCCCCGGGCCGTGACCGGGTCGGCGGTCACTTGGCTGACCCGCCGGCCAGGTGTTCTGCCGGCAGTTGCTGTGCCAGCCGCAGCTGCTCATTGGAGCCGGCCAGGCTGTCTACGAGGAAGGTCCGGGCGATGGCCAGCAGCTGCGAGACTCCTGGGTGGGCGAGCTGGTACGTCACCGCATTGGCGCTGCGTGCGGAGGTCACCACCTTGTGCTTCCGCAAGGTGGCCAGGTGCTGGGAGAGGTGCGAGGCCTCCAACCCGGTCTCTGCCAGGAGGTAGCTCACCGGGGCAGACTCCTGCGGCGCCGCGGCCAGCAGCTCAAGGATCCGTATCCTGGCCGGGTGGGCCAGGCCCTTGAAAAGGTTCGCTTTGATCTCGTAGAGCGGGGCTTGGGCGGAAGACAGCATCAAAGGTGGCGCTCCTGTGCGCGATGGCCGGCCGGTCATATCCCGGACAACGGATTGATGGATTGATGAAATCATCATACCAGTGCAGCGGGCGTCTTTTGAAGGGCGTGGCAACGATAGGCTGGAATCCATGACTATCAATCCGGACCTGCAGGGCCGTAGCTACCCTGCCGCAGAGGTGTATGACGTCGGCCGCGAGAAAATCCGTGAGTTCGCCCGCGCCGTGAAGGCGACCCATCCCGCGCACTTTGACGTGGACGCAGCCAGGGCCCTGGGCCACGCCGATCTGGTGGCACCGCCCACCTTCGCCATCATCATCGCCCAGCGTGCCGACGCCCAGCTCATCGAGGACCCGGAAGCAGGCATCGACTTCTCCCGCGTGGTCCATGCAGACCAGCGCTTCATCCACCACCGGCCCATCGTCGCCGGTGACCGGCTCGTTGCCGAACTGCATGTTGACGGCGTCCGTGCCATGGGCGGCGGCGCCATGATCACCACCCGCTCGGAGATCTTCGCCCTCGGTTCCGGTGATTCGCGGGAACCCGTCACCACCACCACGTCATCCATCCTGGTCCGCGGAGAGGGACAGTAACCATGAGCCCCACCTTCAACGAACTCAGCGCCGGCCAGGAAATCGGCAGCCGCACCATCGAGGTCACACGCACCGACCTGGTCAAGTACGCCGGGGCGTCCGGCGACTTCAACCCCATCCACTGGAACGAGGCCTTCGCCACCGGCGTGGAACTGCCCGGCGTCATCGCCCACGGCATGTTCACCATGGGCTCCGCCGTCCAGCTGGTGACGGACTGGGCGGGCGACCCGGCCGCCGTCGTTGACTTCCAGACCCGCTTCACCAAGCCGGTCCTGGTGACCGACACCACCGGAACCGACCAGCCCGGGGCCACCATCGAGGTCAGCGGCACCATCGGAAAGCTCGACGCCGATTCGGGCACCGCGCGCGTCGACCTCACCGTTGTCTCCGCCGGGCAGAAGGTCCTGATGAAGGCCCAGGCCCTCGTCAAGCTGTCTTGAGCTGCACCTTTTGACCACTTCTGCAGGAACCACCGCAACGGCCGGGCAGGTCACTGCCTGGCGAAACGCCGTCGTGGTGGCCTACGGCGCCAGCGGCCTTGCCTTTGCCTCCTGGGTGTCCCGGCTGCCCGCTATCCGGGACACGCTGGACCTCACCCCGGGCAACATCGGCGTCATCCTGCTGTGCATGACGCTGGGATCCTTTGCCTCCGTGTCTGCTTCAGGGCTGATCGTGCTGCGGCTGGGCTCCAAGCGGACCATCCGGACAGGCAGCATCATGGTGGGTGCAGGCCTGCTGACGGCGGGTTTTGGCACAACCGTGCTGGCAAGCCCGGTGGCAACCGCGATCGGCCTGGCCATCATTGGCCTGGGCACCGGAAGCTGGAACACGGCGTCCAACGTTGAAGGTGCCGCGGTGGAACGCGCGGTGGGCCGGCACATCATGCCGCGGCTCCACGGGGCCTTCAGCCTGGGAACGGTGGCAGGCGCGGGGCTGGGGGCCGTTGCCGCCGCGGTGTCCCTGCCGGTGTTCTGGCACCTTGCGGCGGCAGGGGCGGTGGTGGCGGGTTCGGTAGCAACGGCCGCGTCCTGGTTCCGTGCCGACGTCACCCCGGTGGCGGGGGAGCGCAGTTACTCCCCGGATACCTTCGAGGACCCCAGTACCGGGCCGATTCCCGTGATCACTCCCGGAACCGCCTCCGGCGACGCCCCGCTGGACAACAAGCGCAAGATCGCCCGGGCATGGCGGGACCGGCGGACCCTGCTCCTGGGTGTCCTGGTGCTGGGCCTCGCCCTGGCCGAAGGCGCGGCAGGGGACTGGGTGGCCCTTGCCCTGGCCGACGGCCACGGGCAGAGCGATGCTGCCGGTGCCGCCGGCTACGGGCTGTTCGTCACGTTTATGACCATCGGGCGTTTTGCCGGGACGGTGCTGCTGGACAGATTCGGCAGGGTTCCCGTGATGCGCTGGTGCGCTGCACTGGCTGTGCTGGGACTGGGCGTCTTCGTCTTTGCGCCGGTGCCGTGGCTTGCCTACGTCGGGCTCGCACTGTGGGGCCTGGGAGCATCTCTCGGCTTCCCGGTGGGCATGTCCGCCGCTGCCGACGATCCCGCGATGGCTGCCGCCCGGGTGTCCGTGGTGTCCACCATCGGCTATGCCGCGTTTCTGTGCGGCCCGCCGCTGCTGGGGCTGCTGGCCGAGCATGTGGGCATCCTGCATTCGCTGCTGGCCGTGATGGTGATGCTCGCGGTGAGCTTCGTCCTCTCTCCGGTGGCCCGGAAGTTGGCCTGAAGGTACTGCGCGTCACTGCGCCCGCACAGTATCTTCAAGTAACGTGGACAAGTGACTTCCACGCTGCTCTCCTCCCTGACCACCTCCGCCGTCGGAGGCCCCGCCGGCAAGTACATCGAGGCCCGTACCGAGGCGGACATCATCGACGCGGTCCGCTCGGCGGATGCCGCCGGGGAACAGGTCCTGATCGTCAGCGGCGGGTCCAACCTCCTCGTGTCCGACGACGGGTTCCCCGGGACCGTCATCAGGATCGCCTCTGAGGGGTTCACGGTCAACGCCGAGGACTCCTGCGGGGGAGTGGCCGTTGTGGTGCAGGCCGGCCACAATTGGGACAAGCTGGTGGAGCACGCGGTACGCCACGCCTGGTCCGGAATCGAGGCGCTGTCCGGTATCCCCGGGTCAACCGGTGCCACGCCTGTCCAGAACGTGGGTGCCTACGGTGCAGATGTTTCCCAGACCATCGCGGCCGTCCGCACCTGGGACCGTGAGCGCAACGCCGTGCAGACCTTCACCAACTCCGAGCTGAAGTTTGGCTACCGGGACTCCATCCTCAAGCAGACCACGGTCAACGGCTCGCCGCGGTACGTGGTCCTCACTGTCGAGTTCCAATTGCCGCTGGGGCGGATGAGCGCGCCGATCCGGTACGCCGAGCTGGCCCGGGCCCTCAACGTGGACGTGGGCCAGCGCGCCTACGCGAACGACGTCCGCCGCGAAGTCCTGCGCCTTCGTGCCTCCAAGGGAATGGTGTGGGACGCCGCGGACCGTGACACCTACTCCACCGGGTCGTTCTTCACCAACCCCATTGTGGCGGCTGACGTAGCGGACAAACTGCCGGAAAACGCTCCGCGATACCCTGCCGGGCTGGACGGGATGGTGAAGCTCTCCGCAGCATGGCTGATTGACCAGGCAGGCTTCGGGAAGGGCTTCGGCCTGGAGGACGACGGCGTGGCCGGAGGCCGCGCGTCGCTGTCCACCAAGCACACCCTGGCCATCACCAACCGTGGCTCCGCCAGCGCCGCGGATATGGTGGCTGTCGCGCGGGAGGTGCGGGCCGGCGTCGAACGCCACTTCGGCATTTCGCTGCACCCGGAGCCGCTGCTCATCGGCCTCGAACTCTAGTCGTCCCCTCGGGGCTGCGCCCGGCCTAGGATGGGCGCATGGCTGCATCTGGTGCCCTGCGCGACGGCAGGATGGTCGGCAGGCTCCGGCTGGTGTCCCAGCGGCTCGTCGGGATAGGGGGTACCTCTGTGCCGGAGCTGGTCCGGTGGATGACCGCCATGCAGGCGCAGGACCTGCCGGCGGCACTGTGGGCGGTCGGCGTCCGGGTGCCCGGGGCGGGAATCACCGATGTCCGGGCGGCCATCGACGCCGGCACAGTGGTGCGGTCCTGGCCGATGCGCGGGACGCTGCACCTCGTGGCTGCCGGGGACCTGCGCTGGATGCTGGACCTCACGGCCGAACGGCTCACCAGGAGCATCGCGGGCCGCCACCGGCAGCTGGAGATTACGTGGGCGGACGTGGAGAAGGCCCGCGACCTGGCGCTGGAACACATCTCGGCGGAGGGTCCCGTCAGCCGCGCCGCACTGTTCAAGGTGTTCGACGACGGAGGCCAGCCGACCCAGGGCCAGCGGGGGATCCATCTCCTGGCTTCGTTGTGCCGGCACGGCTGGCTGGTGCTGGGGCCACTGGCCGGCAACCAGCAGCTGATCGCGGCGTTTGATGAGTGGATCCCCTCCTCCCGGAGCCTGGAGCGGGAGGAGGCTCTGGTCGAGTTCCTGCTGCGGTACTTCCGGAGCCACGGCCCGGCCACCCTCCGCGACTTCGCTTGGTGGACGCAGCTGCCGCTGACCGAGGTCCGCACGGCGTTTGAGCACGTCCGGTGCGAGCTGGTGGAGCTTGAGTTCGAGGGGACCAGCTACTGGCTGTCCCCGGAGGTGGCGGAGCTCCTGGACTCCGGCGTGCCCGGCGGCCGGTCTGTCCACCTGCTGCCGGGTTTTGATGAGTTTGTCCTGGGCTACACGGACCGCAGCCTCGTCCTGTCGCCGGAGCACTCCGACCTGATCGTGCCCGGCGGGAACGGTGTCTTCAAGAAGACAGTGGTTGCCGCGGGGAAGGTTGTTGGCACCTGGGCGCTGAAGGGCACCGGGCCGGGTGCCGCCGTCGTACCCGAACTCTTCGACGAAGCCCGGCCGCTCGGCCCGGCGGCGCAGGCAGCCCTGGCCAAGACCGGCCGGCGCTACACGACGTTCCTGGCCACCTGACGTGCTTCCAGCCCTCACATAACCGGTCCTTGGCCGCTTAACCGGTCCCGCCCCGCATAATCGGCCCCGGGCAGCAACGGTTGTGCGGGTAAGGGCCGCTCGTACCGCGGGCCATCCACATAGCGACGTCCCGTGCTTCCGATGCCGGTGTCCGCCGTCGACCCTTGGACAATGAATTCCGGTGATTTGCAGGCCCACGTCGACCATCGCTGGCCCAAGCAGGTGGTGGCGTCAACCCGCCAATTGGCGGCTGCCGGGCTGGACGACCGTGTGCTGACTGCGGCCGTGAAGAGCGGTACCGTGCTCCGGTTGCGGCGGGGAGCCTACGTCCGGAGCAGAAACTGGCATGGGCTCAAAGAATGGGACCGGGACCAGGCCCGGCTGATGGCCCACTTCGAGTCCACCCACGGCCGGTCCCGGTACAGCCACGTGAGCGCGGCATTGTTGCGGGGGCTTTTTGTCTGGGAAGGCGGGCCCGCCGTGCACGTGACAACCCAGTACGCCAACTCGAAGGCCAGCGCAGGAAGGGACGTCCGGACTCACAGGCTGCCGCTCGCGGAAGCTGAGAAGGCTTCACTGTGGACGCCCGACGGGCGGGAAGTCCTTACCACCAGTGCCGAGCGGACCGTGCTGGACTGCGCACGTATCCTGCCCTTGGAAAAGGCCGCTGTGATCGGTGACCACGCGCTGCGCAAGGGTGCGTCCATCGAGGCCATGCGGCAGCTGCTGAACGACAGTCCAGTGGTCCGCGGCGGCAGGCGCGCCTGGGACCTGCTGGCTGTTCTGGATGCCCGGTCCGAGTCCCCGGGGGAGACCCGGACCAGGCTGATGCTGCATTCTCTTGGCCTGCGCATGTTCGAACCGCAGGTTGGGATCACCACCCGCGAGGGCATTTTCCGGGCGGATTTCGCGGACCCCGACGCCAGGGTGATTATCGAGTTCGACGGCGTCGCCAAGTACACGGACTACAAGCCGGCGGCGGATGTGCTGATCGCGGAGCGGCGCCGGGAGAACGCATTGCAGGAGCTGGGTTGGGCAGTCTTTCGGATCAATTGGCAGCAGCTGAACCGGCCAGGAGAGCTGCGGCAACGGCTGTACGCATTCCTGGCGCGCCATTCCGGAACGCAAAAGCGGCCCTTGCCCGCATAACCGGTGCCGGGCAGCAACGGTTATGCGGGCGAGGGCCGCTAGTGAGGCAGCTGGAAGCTACAGGTTGCCGGTGGCGATGTTGAGCATGCGGCGCAGCGGCTCGGCGGCGCCCCAGAGGAGCTGGTCGCCCACGGTGAAGGCGCTGATGTACTGCGGGCCCATTTCCATCTTGCGGATGCGGCCCACCGGGATGTCCAGGGTGCCGGAGGCGGCCACGGGGGTCAGCTCGGCCATGGAGGCCTCCTTGGTGTTGGGAACCACCTTGGCCCACTGGTTGTCCTCGTCCAGGAGCTTTTCGATCTCGGCCACGGACAGGTCCTCGCGGAGCTTCAAAGTCAGGGCCTGGGAGTGGGAGCGCATGGCGCCGATGCGAACGCAGAGCCCGTCCATGACCACGTGGTTTTCCTCGGAGGTGCCCAGGATCTTGTTGGTTTCCACCCCGGCCTTCCACTCTTCCTTGGACTGGCCGTTGCCGAGGTCTGCGTCGATCCAGGGGATCAGGGAGCCGGCCAAGGGAACGCCGAACTGGGTGGCGTCGATGTCGGTGCGCTGGTGGGCCAGGACCTTGCGGTCGATGTCCAGGATGGCCGACGCCGGGTCGTCCAGTTCCGTGCTGACCTCGGCGTTGAGCGTGCCGAACTGGCTGAGCAGCTCACGCATGTGCCGGGCACCGCCGCCGGACGCCGCCTGGTAGGTCATGGAGGTTCCCCACTCCACCAGGCCGTTCTTGAACAGGCCGCCGAGGCCCATGAGCATGCAGGACACGGTGCAGTTGCCGCCGATGAAGTCCTTGGTGCCGTTGACCAGGCCCTTGTCGATGACATCCCGGTTGATGGGGTCCAGCACGATGATCGAATCATCGTTCATGCGCAGGGTGGAGGCGGCGTCGATCCAGAGGCCGTCCCAGCCGCGGCTGCGCAGGTCCCCGTGGACCTGCTTGGTGTAGTCCCCGCCCTGGGCGGTGACGATAATGGGCAGCTTGGCCAGGGTGTCGAGGTCGAACGCGTTCTCGAGCTTGCCGGCACCGTCGGCGAACGACGGGGCGGCACCTCCCGCGTTGGAGGTGGAGAAGAACACCGGGTTGATGTTGGCGAAGTCGCCCTCGTCCTGCATGCGCTGCATGAGGACGGAACCGACCATGCCGCGCCATCCGACCAGGCCGACGGAAGGGGTAGCTGCTGTAGTCATTGGTCCAGTTTAGACTTCGCATCCGGAAGGGCGCAGTCGGTTACGTCACTGCGTGCCGCCATGAGCCTACGACGTCGGCCGGCTGGGTAAGGCGCTATCCAACGGGCCGCGGGAGGTTCCTGGCTTTGCGGAGCCTCTCCGCCTTGCGCTCCCGGAAGTATCCGGACCGTGCCGTAAACCATCAGGCCGAACAGGGCCGTCACCCTTCCTGACCCCGTACTCTTCGTCCGTGTAGCTGACGATCTCACCGTTCCCGGCCAGGCGGTGCTTCACCGGCACCGTCGGAGACCCAATTCTGCTACCAGTCCGGCCTGCTTGAGCGTCGGGTGGGAGGTTCAAGTGTTTTTCCAGCCGCCTTCCGCAGCCGTGCCGCTTTGCGTTCCTTGAAGTAGTAAGCCCATGAGGTGGGCACCAGGAAAAGCACAATCACACAGGCGATGACGAATTGCACCCAGTTGGTGACCCCGTCACCGGTAAGGACGATGATTGCCGCACCCACCACAATGCCAGAGAACAGGGAGATCAAGATGGCAAGGAAGAGCAGTCCGCCTGCTGAATTGACGGGTTTGATCACGCTGCCCGTTGAGCCTTTATAGACCCCGTATTCCTCGGGCGTGAGTCCCTGCCTCTCGGCCTCCAGTTGGATTTGGCGCTTGTAGTAGCCTTTGCGCTTGACCGGAGGAACCGGTCGTGGGTCTTCGCTGCTCATGTGGTTTCTCCGCGGGTTTCCCGAATACGGGTAAGCAGGCCGTATGTGTCCAGGCCCGTGATTTCCTCGACATCCCGGGTGGGATCGATAACCTTGCCAACCGCCCAGCCGAGGCCTTCCGGTCGAATGAGCAGGTGGTCTTCCCCAGAGATCGACTTGACCCGGATAAAGGCGGTCCCTTCGGGATGAGTCCGCCGATGTTCCTTGATGAGGGAGAGTTGGGCGTCTGCGCCGTCGATAGAGGGGTCCTGGGCAAAGACGAACCAGGTGCCCAGGGTCCTGGGCTGCATCAGCACAGATACTTTGTCGGACTCCACGTGTACCACAGTGTCGGTTTTCTCGCCGTCGACCAGGCTGATTTCCGTCCAGCGGCCCGCCCTGGACAAGGCGTACGCGGTGGGTACCGCGGGCCCTTCCAATTCAAGGTCGTCATCGACGCTGGCAAAGCCACGGGCCAGAAGCGAAGATCCTCCCGCGACGCAGATGGGGTCCGACTGGACTTCCTCTTCCAGCCGGAGTACCTGGGCGGACTTCCTCGCGGCGTCGGTATCGAACCTCCTGATCAGGTATGCGATTTCGGCAAAGCCGAAGCCAACCGCCGTGTCCGGCTGGTTGACGGATTCAGTGCTGGCTGTCACGAATTTGTCCTTTAGTTGAGTTATCCGAAGCCGAGGAAGCTGGCGGCGCTCTTGCCGAGGTCGGCCAGATTCTTGCCGGTGTCTTCGACGAACCGGCCAGGATCCTTCACGGCGCTGGCCATAGTATCCGCGACGTTGCTGGCCGCGTTGTTCACGAACTCCTTGACGGCAGGGATCTCGTAAATCGCGATTCCGGCACTGACCACCGTGCAGATGGTTCCAGCAGGCGGCGGAAGGAAGCAGGCCACGCCGAGTGCCGTCTTGGCGCCCGACCACAAGGCCTCCTCCGGTTTGCCTGCCGCGATATACCCCGCCGTGTCGAAAGCGTTCAGGCCCACGCCGGCCCACCCCAGGCCCCGGCCGAGCCCGCCTTTTCCAAGGCCTTCGAGAATTGCACCCTGACCCTTGAACAACCATGGACTCTCTTTAAAGACACCGCCGAATTGGTTGAGTGCCGGGATATATTTCTGAAGATTCTTGAGTCCGAGGATATCTGTCCCGGAATCCAGCAAATTGTAAGTGATGCTCCTGCCCGGAAGCTTGGCCCAGAGTTCAGCATCAGTAAAGCTGTCCAGGCCTTTGGCGGCCATCGTGCCCAAACCAAAAACGCTTTTCGGCAGATCCAAGCCCGCCTTGATCTGGCCGCGAAGACCCCACCCGTCCCGGAATGGCGAACCCTTGGCCAGCCAATCGGGCCCCCAAGGATCCGCGGGAGATCCGGAACCTGGCCCGCCAGATCCGCCGAAGCCCGGGCCGCCCGCGGAGCCGGGTGCCCCGCCGCTCGCCTTCTCCTGCTCATCAGCGTTCTTGAGCAGTACTTTCGATTCCTGCTGCAGCCGCGAGACGGTCTGCTGGAGAAGGGTCCGGTGGCTGGTGTTCCAATCCGAGCGGAACCGCTGGGCATCCGAGCCCTTCCAGGCCGGGTTGTTGTTGATCTGACTGCTCAGCTGCGTCGACTGCTGCTGCAGCAGATCCGCCGTCTTGTTGAACTGCTGCGCGAGGGCCCGCAGTTGCTCGACGTCGGCACCCCATAAAGTTCCTGCCATCAGGATTCCCCCCAATATTCATTCAACAGCCCCCAGAGTGCTGCGTGCCCCAGCCTAGGCCAGGACAGAACCACCCGCGATGGGGTGGCCTCCCCATGCCGCTGCAGTGAGCGTCAGCTCTGGTCCGACTGCTCCAGCACCGCTGCCTTCCGCGCGCGCAGTGCGAAGAACGCCCCGAAGGTGAAGACCTGCGTAACCACCACCAGTACGATGGCCCCGGCGATCTTGTTGCCGCCCAGGATCATGGTCAGCCCCACGATCGCGGACAGCAGCGCCAGCAGGGGCAGCAGCATGTAGCCCAGGACGAACAGGGTTTCCGGTTTCTTCAGCATGTTCCTAGCCCTCGGTCCGTGACCATTTGGTGAATCGGTAGCGTGTGCCGTTGGCGGCCGTCAGCCAGCCGTCCGGCGGGACGGAGGCAGTGGCCTCCCAGCCGGGGCCAAGCTCCGGGGCGAAAGTGTCGCCGTCGGCCTTCACATCGATGGTGGTGACCACCGCGACGTTGGCGAGCTCGGTGGACTGGCGGAAGACCTCACCGCCGCCCAGGATCCAGACGGTCTCGCCGCCGTCGACAAACTGCGACTCAAGGAGCGCGTCATCAAGGGAGGGAACCACGACGGCGCCCTCCGCCTCGGGCGTGTTGGCCCAGCTTTTCTGCCGGGTGATGACAATGTTCGTGCGCCCGGGCAGCGGGCGGTACTTGTCCGGGAACGACAGCCAGGTCTTGCGGCCCATGATGACCGGGTGGCCGGTGGTGAGCCGGGTGAAGTGCTTGAGGTCCTCGGGCAGGTTCCAGGGCATGTCCCCTTCCTTGCCGATGACGCCGTCGGAGGTCTGCGCCCAGACCAGGCCGACGCCGGTGATCGAGGCAGCCAGCTCCTCCGTGAAGGACTGGGGATCAGTGAAGTTTTCGGTGCTCATACGGCGATCGGTGCCTTGATCGTGGGGTGGTGCTGGTAGCCCACCACGTCGAAGTCCTCCAAGGTGTAGTCGAAGATCGAGGCCGGCTTGCGGGTGATCTTCAGCTGCGGGTACTCGTAGGGCTCGCGTTCAAGCTGCTTGAGGACCTGGTCCATGTGGTTCTCGTAGATGTGCACGTCACCGCCGGTCCACACGAATTCGCCGGGTTCGAGGCCCACCTGCTGGGCGACCATGCAGGTGAGCAGCGCATAGGAGGCGATGTTGAAGGGGACGCCCAGGAACATGTCAGCGGAGCGCTGGTAGAGCTGGCAGGAGAGCTTGCCGTTGGCCACGTAGAACTGGAAGAACGCGTGGCAGGGCGGGAGCGCCATGTCGTTGAGCTCGGAGACGTTCCACGCGGACACGATGTGCCGGCGGGAGTCCGGATTCGATTTCAGGTTCTCGATCAGTTCGGCGATCTGGTCGATGTGGCCGCCGTCAGGGGTGGGCCAGCTTCGCCACTGCACGCCGTAGACCGGGCCCAGGTCGCCGTCCTCATCCGCCCACTCGTTCCAGATGGTCACGGCCTGGTCCGTCATCCACTTGATGTTGGTCTCGCCGCGCAGGAACCACAGGAGTTCAACTGCCACTGACTTGAAGTGGACCCGCTTGGTGGTGATCAGCGGAAAGCTTTTGGAGAGGTCAAAGCGGATCTGCCGCCCGAAAACGCTGGTGGTTCCGGTGCCCGTGCGGTCCGATTTATGGGTGCCGGTGGCCAGGACATCGCGCAGGAGGTCTTCATATGGCGTTGGGATGCTCACGCCTCAAGTCTACTGGCTGAAGATCTTTGGCTGGCGGAGGGCCGGAGGCACCGCGCTGGGCTGTTCCGCCGACAGGGATCACGGCGACCACCACGCCCGCCGCTGCCAGGACAGCCCCGACGCCGGGCGCGGCCTGCCAGGCGAAGTCCCAGGGCTCCGGGCCCAGCGGCGATGCGCTGTGCAGCTTCGGGCCGGCGCCTATCAGCAAAACACCGGCTTGAACCGCTAAGCACGCGGCCAGGGTCCGGACCACCCGGTGCACGGTGATGGCGCGGAGGGCGGCGTCGAGTCCCGGGACAGTGCCTGGAACGCTGCTGCGCCGGCGGGCAAGCAGCAGGGGAAAGCCCGAGACGAGCAAAACCCCGGCACTGGTCCAAGCAGTCACCGGCCATGACTGCTCCACTCCCAGCTCAACCTGCCGCCACGCAACAAGGAAGACGGCAGCCATGAGAACAGTTGCAGCCGCAACCAGCGTGCAGGCCAGGACGGGTGAAACCGGTTGGCGGGGCCAGTGCCGAGGCTCGTCCGTGGTCCCGTAATTCCGGTGCACCAGCAGTTCGCCGAGTGAAACAACGGCCAGGGCAGCAGCGGCGGATACGGCCACCAATAGCGCGGGATGCCCGGTAACCGCGCCCGGGACCAAGATTGCCGCGGGTACAGGAACAAACGCCGCAAGTCCCATCACGGCGCCGATCGACACCGACAACCGCATGACCGGTTCTTCCCGGTTGGCGGCGCGCCCGCGCCTTGGCTGTGCGCCCGTCAGCCTGGGTGGAGACCAGAACAACATCAGCAGCAGGACGCCCAGATTCAGTGCCCCGGCCGGGTTGAACCAGTTCGCGGGTCCGGTGGCCGGATCCGTCCGGGCTGCGTGGTTTCCCGCGATGGCCGCCAACCCGGACGCAACGGTCGCAACCGTACGAAGGAGGCGGTTCATGGTGATGGTCCGCAGCAGGGCGTCGAGTCCGAAGGCAAGTCCGTCCACCGGCCTGCGGCGGCTGATCAGCAGCAGTACGGCGAGGGTTCCCAGAACCAGGACGAACAACGCGCCGCCCAGGTACATCGCCAGCTGCACGCCAGGGATCCGGCCTTCTCCGCCAACGGTGGCGTAGTCGCCCCCACCATCCGGACGTGACCAGTAAGGGTGTGGGGCGAAACCGGGCAGAGTGGACGTCCACACGACCTGGGCAGCGGAGAGGCCGAAGATCACCGTGACCGTCCAGGCGAGGGGACGGGGAAGGAGATCGCGGACGCGGGACACCTTTCCGGTCAGCTTCCCCGGCTGGACGCGGGCCTTGGGGTAGCTGAGCTGCCCCAGCACGTGTGCGGCCAGGCAGCCGAGAACCGGCCACGCGAGGGCCGGGGCAATGTCCACGGGAACCGACCATGATCCAGGTAAAGGCAGGATGCCGGCGTTGGCAGCCGGCAGCAGCGAACTTCCCAGCCAGCCGATCACTCCGATGCAAAACGCGTGCCGGGATGCTTCTGCGGTGAAATCCGGGCCCCGGACGCCACGGATCAGGGATCGGAGCAGGAGGTACGCGCCGCCGGCGAGCAGGAACGGCCAGAGGACGGCAACGGGTGGAGCATCAGAAAGAACAGCGGTCATGGCAGCCGGCACGTTATCCCCCCAGAACTGTGCATCGTTCACCCAAGTCAAGGGGGATACCGGCCCCGGGTCAAGCGGCGCGGGTTTCCTTAGTCGTCAAAGGGCTTGAACTGTTCCACCGCTACAACCCGTTTTTTACCGCTGTTGGCCACATGGCAGACCACCACCTCGCCCGGTGACAGGAACGGCTCATGGGCGGGCAGCAGCTTCGCCAGGTGTGATGGCATGTGGGTGGCAAGCTGCTTGAGCACTGTGGGCAGGGCAGGCCGGTGGGTACAGACCACCACGGCCCGTTGCTTATCGACCAGGGACTCGATGACGGCGGCGGTTTTCTTCGGACTGCGCTGGTGCTTGTGCTCGGTCAAGCCCTCCGCGAGCTTCACTTTCGCGCCCGTGGCCCGGGCATACGGGGCCACGGTTGCGACGCAGCGCAGCCAAGGGCTGGTCACCACCCGCATGGGCTTCCATACCTCCAGGAGCCGGCCCACGGCCTGGGCCTGCCGGGATCCGGTGGCCGCCAGCGGGCGTTCGCCCTCGGCCTTGCTCCAGGACGAACGCGGCTTTGCCTTGGCATGGCGGAGCACCAGTAAGGGCCATGTGTCCAGCTCCCCGCGTTCATGCGCGTCGCGCAGGTATTCAAGCGGGCCGACGTCGGACGGGTTGGACAGCAGGCGGGCGGCCTTTTCGGGGGCGCACCACATGACGCTGTCCACTTCCTTGCCGTCCGGAACCAGGCTGTCACCGTTGACCCTGACCGCCCAGTAGTGGACCACCTTGAGGCCCGACGCCACGTGGTAGTGGATGGGCGGCAGCGGTATCCCCAGGGGCGCCTTGAGGCCGATCTCCTCCCACACCTCACGGACGGCGCATTCGGGGATTGTCTCGCCGGCGTCGATCTTTCCCTTGGGCCATGACCAGTCGTCATAGCGGGGCCGGTGGATCAGCAGGACCTCCAGGCCGTCCCTGCCGGCGCGCCACGGAATGGCGCCCGCAGCAGTTACCGCTATGGGTTCCCCCGGGTGGTCAGTCTGGTCAGCTACGAGTGCATCGCTCGACAACGCGGCGGCCCTTATCGCCGGCTCAGGCTGCGTTGCCGCGGCCGGGACGCCAGCAGCCAGGACTGGACGTCTTCAAGCGGCTTCCCGTCCTCGGAGAGGTGGTGCCGGATCCAGCGGCCCTCGTTGTCGAGGTGCCAGCTGGAGGTTTCCGGGTCCATGTAGCGGCGCAGGAGGTCAAGGACGTAGGTGATGTCGTCCGGGCTGCTGAGCTGCACCAGCGCCTCCACCCGTCGGTCCAGGTTCCGGTGCATCATGTCCGCGGAGCCGATGTACACCACGGGGTCCCCGCCGTTGGCAAAGGCGAACACCCGCGAGTGTTCAAGGAACCGGCCCAGGATGGAACGCACCGTGATGTTGTCGCTCAGGCCGGGAACGCCGGGGCGCAGGGAGCAGATGCCGCGGACCACCACGTCCACCTTCACACCCGCCTGGGATGCACGGTACAGGGAGTCGATGATGGCCTCGTCCACCATTGAGTTCACCTTGATCTGCACATGGCCCGGCACACCTGCCCGGGCATTGCGGATCTCCGTCTCAATCCGGTCGATGAGCCCGGAGCGCACGGAGCGGGGTGCCACCAGCAGGCGCTTGAAGGTTGACTTGGGCGCGTAGCCGGAAAGCTGGTTGAACAGCTTGGAAAGGTCCTCGCCCACCTGGTCGTTGGCAGTCAGCAGGCCCAGGTCCTCGTAGTACCGTGCAGTGCGCGGATGGTAGTTGCCGGTGCCG
Organism: Arthrobacter sp. 8AJ; assembly: GCF_902506025.1. Taxonomy (NCBI): domain Bacteria; kingdom Bacillati; phylum Actinomycetota; class Actinomycetes; order Micrococcales; family Micrococcaceae; genus Arthrobacter; species Arthrobacter sp. 8AJ. Next base: position 1,274,874 of record NZ_LR733289.1, read on the forward strand.
ATGTGGCAGTAGCGGCGAAGGCCGTCCACCTCCTGCCGGACCACCAGCGAAAGCTTGCAGTGGGTTTTCAGGCCCACGATGCCGTACACCACGTGCACGCCGGCCTGTTCCAGTTTGCGGGCCCAGGAGATGTTGGCCTGCTCATCGAACCTGGCCTTGATCTCCACCAGGGCCAGGACCTGCTTGCCGGCCTCGGCAGCGTCGATCAGGGCGTCCACGATGGGGGAGTCACCGGAGGTGCGGTACAGGGTCTGCTTGATGGCCTGGACCTTCGGGTCCGCCGCGGCCTGTTCCAGGAACGCCTGGACTGACGTGGAGAACGAATCGTACGGGTGGTGCAGCAGGATGTCCCGGCGCCGCATGGCGGCGAACACGTTGGCAGCCTTGGATGTCTCGGACTCGTTCAGATACCGCGACGTGTGCGGGACATGCTTGGGGTAGTGCAGGTCCGCACGGTCGATTCCGGCAATAACGGACAGGCCCCGCATGTCCAGTGGTGCGGGCACCGAGTACACCTCGGACTCTTCGACCCCCAGTTCACGGATCAGCAGTGCCCGGATATTGGGGTTGATGTCGTTGGTGACTTCCAGCCGGACGGGCGGGCCGAACCGGCGGCGGAGGAGTTCCTTCTCCAGTGCCTGCAGGAGGTTTTCGGCGTCGTCCTCCTCCACCTCCACGTCCTCGTTGCGCGTCACGCGGAAGGTGTGGTGCTCCAGGACCTCCATGCCGGGGAACAGCTTGTCCAGGTGCACGGCGATGACTTCTTCAAGCGCGATGAACCGTGCCACACGGCCCGGCACGGCACCGGCGCGCGGGCCGTCGATGGAGATCAGCCGCGGCAGCTGGTCGGGGACCTTGACGCGGGCGAAGAGCTCCTTGTCGCTGACCGGGTTCCGGACCACCACGGCAAGGTTCAGTGAAAGGCCGGAGATGTAGGGGAACGGGTGCGCCGGATCCACGGCAAGGGGCGTGAGGATGGGGAAGACCTTTTCCGCGAACATGACGCTGAGCTGCTGCTGGGCGGCGTCGTCCAGTTCCCCCCATTGCATGACGTGGATGTGTTCGTAGGCCAGGGCGGGGCGGATCTGCTCCGCGAAGACCTGCGAATGCCGCTGCTGGAGCCGGTGGGCTTCCTCGCTGATCCGCTCCAGCACCTCAACCGGGCTCAGGCCGGCAGGGGAGGGGACGGCGAGTCCGGTGGCGATGCGGCGCTTGAGGCCTGCCACGCGGACCATGAAGAACTCGTCCAGGTTGGAGGCGAAGATGGACAGGAAGCTCACCCGTTCCAGCAGGTGGAGGGTGGGGTCTTCCGCCAGTTCCAGCACGCGGGAATTGAAGGCAAGCCAGCTCAGCTCGCGGTCCAGGAACCGGTCAGGGCGGATGTCGCCTTCCGGCTGCAGGTTCGGTGCGAACTCAGGGATGTCGATCCGGTCCTGGGTGGCCCGTGATGCCGGTACCTCGGAGGAGCCGAAGCGGGCCCGGACAGGCACCGCAACATCCTGGGACGTGGCTGTTCCGGACGGTTCCGGGTTCATGGCTTCTCCTTTAGCTGGCGCTCCAGTGCCGGCGCTTCCGCCCCGCGCGGCTCCATTTCAACCTTACAAGCATTCACCGGCCCCACGGCCTTTGTTTTACGCGGCGCCGGGGATTGGTTCGCGGCCTGCCTACCCGCCGGCCGGGCCGTACATGACGTCCATGTCCCAGCGAGTGAAGCCGAGCCGGCGGTACAGGGCAACGGCCGGGGCGTTGTCAGCATCCACGTAAAGCATCACGCCGTTTAGTCCTGCGTCGCGGAGGTGTTTGATGCCGGCAATGGTCAAAGCCTTGCCCAGGCCCATGCCCTGCGCCTCCGGCGTCACGCCCACCACGTAAACCTCGCCGATCGCAGGGTGCTCACCGTGGCGGGGGTGGACCTTGGTCCAGTGGTACCCCAGCAGGCGCCCGTCCCGGTCTTCCGCCAGGAGGAAGCCGGACGGGTCGAACCAGTCCTCGGCCATGCGCGCGTCGAGGTCGGCCCTGGTGAGGCCGCCCTGCTCGGGGTGGTGGGCGAACGCCGCCCGGTTGGCGGCCAGCCACGCCTCCTCATCCTTGCCGGGGACGAAGGGACGGATGGCCACCCCGTCCGGAAGGCCGGCGTCGGGCAGGTCCGCGCCCGCCGTCGTCATCCGCATCTTCCACAACTCGCGAACCGGCGCGTACCCGTAGCGGGCGGCAAGGTCGGCAGCGGCCTCGTGGTTGCCGTGGGACCACGCCTTCAGCCCCTCAAAGCCCCGGACCTCCTTCAGCGCGCCCACCAGCCGGTCCGCCACACCCTGGTTCCGGTACGAGGGATGGACGGCGATTTCCAGGATGCCGGTTCCGTCCTGCTCTTCAACCACGACGGCGAAGCCCGCCAGATCCTGGCCGGTCACCGGGTCGGAATCCTCGTCCGGGGCGTAGAGGGCCAGCGTCAGCAGCGTGTGCTCCGCCGAATCCCCGGCGCGCATGGTCACCAGGGTTTGCTCGGAAATGGAGGGGTTGCCGTCCGATTCCTCAGCCGCGGCCAAAAGGTCGCGGCAGTCTTTCAGCAGTTGCTGGTCAACTCCGCCCCGGACGACATGGACGGGCCACTTCTGCGGATGCGCTGGAGTCATGAGCCAAGGCTATACGCCGGCGGCGGTCCAGGCTCAGGCCTCGGTGAGTTCATCTTCCTGCTGCCGGACCAGGGTGAGGCGGTAGCCCACGTTCCTGACGGTGCTGATCAGGTTCTCGTGGTCCGCGCCGAGCTTGGCCCGCAGCCGCCGGACGTGGACATCCACGGTGCGCGTGCCGCCGTAGTAGTCGTAACCCCAAACCTCGGTAAGCAGCTGCTGCCGGGTGAAGACGCGGCCGGGGTGCTGCGCCAGGTACTTCAGGAGTTCGAACTCCTTGAAGGTCAGGTTCAGGGGCGCCCCGTTGACCCGGGCCGTGTAGCTTGCCTCATCGATGACGACGCCCGCGGCACGGATTTCGCTCGGGGTGTCTTCCTGCTCGGGTACGGCCCGGGCAACGGACAGCCGGATGCGGGCCTCCACCTCGGCGGGGCCGGCGGAATCGAGGACGATGTCGTCAACGGCCCAGGCGGAGGACACTGCAGCCATGCCGCCCTCGGTGAGGATCAGCACGAGCGGGGCGCTGAGGCCAGTGGCCTTCAGTAGCTGGGTGAGGGAGCGGGCGCCCACCAGGTCCTTGCGGGCGTCCAGCAGGACAATGTCGCAGGGGTCTGTTTCGAGGAGGGCCGTCGGCTCGGCGGGGAGGATATGGACCCTGTGGTTCAGCAGCTCAAGGGCAGGCAGGATGTCCACCGAAGAACCGGTGCTGTTGGTCAGTAACAGGATGTGCGACATTGTTCCTCCAAGGGCCGTCCGCGCATCGTTGGGCGACTGAACCGGATTCTCACCGGCCGGTACTGGCTTCCTGCAGGAGGTCTTGGTCCGTCAGCATGCCGCCGGCCAGCCACCTCAGCAGGGAGCGTAGCTGAACCTTGAGTATACCCGTCAGCCCCTTCCAGACCACAGATCCGCGACGTGGACCAGCACGTTTTGCGACATATCCAGTTCACATAAGGCAGGATTGGACCAGGGCGGACCGCCCTGCCGTGAGGGGGCTGACCAGCCTTCCGGCCGATCGCCAGGATGGGAAAACAGCGCAGTGAGTGCACCGACGAAGCACAGGCCGGGCTCCGCATGACGGCGGAACTGCAGGCGCCCGTCCGTTCGCTTGGCTCCTGGACCGTTGGCGTCGTCGGGATAGCCGGCCTTATTGCGATCATCGCCGGGGTCTACGCCTCGCCGGAAGCACTCGTGGTGGTGGGCATCCTGATCGCCGCGGCCGTGGGCATCGGCTGGCCGCACTTCCTGCGCATTCCCGCCAAAAAGACCCTCGCCGCCGTCATCGCCCTGCCGGGCGCTGGCGCCGCAGTGGCGGCGGGCCTGGCGCCCGCCCCCGGATACCTGGACTGGACACCCGCCTTCGTTGCCCTGGGAATGATGGCCGTCTTCGTGTTGCAGCTGATCCGCGGCACCGGGCAGGCGCAGCGGCTGGAGTCCACCCTTGGATGCTGCGCAGGTGTCCTGTTGTCCTGCCTCGGCGCGGGCTGGATTGCCGGCTCCCGGTTCAACGGTGTCCGGGAAATGCTGCTGGTGGCGGCGATCAGCGCCGCAGTGGCCCTGCTGGCAGGGCTTATCCGCTGGCCGGACAGCATCGTCGCCCCGCTGGGAGTGGTGCTTGCCGGACTGGCCGGACCGCTTGCCGGGCTGGTCCTGTCGGACATTGCCGTCCTGCCGGCCGCCGTCTTCGGCGTGGTGGTCGGTGCGGTCCTGGCCAGCTTCCGGCGGCTGGCAACGCTCCGCGGCGCCCCGCTGAACATCCCGGCCGCGCTGGGCATGGGCCTTGCCCCTGTTTCGGCCGTCGGATCCCTCGCGTACTTCATAGACAAACTACTCATCTACTAACGGGTTAGGATGGCACCATGTCCGTACTTGCTTTTGAAATTTTCTTCCTTGTCCTGCTCGGCATTGCGAGCCTGTCCATGGCCTGGTTCGCCGGCTTCGTGGTCTACCGCCTCTTCAAGGGCCAGAAGTAGCCACCCCTTTTCAAGGACCGGCCGTATCTGGAGGTAAGACCAATGCCCATTGAGATTCCTACAGACCTGACCCCCGAACTCGTCCCCCTTTCCTGGCTCATCGGTGAGTGGGAGGGCCGGGGCCGGCTGGGCAGCGGCGACGAGGATTCCGAACACTTCCTGCAGCACGTTTCCTTCACCCACAACGGCCTGCCGTACCTGCAGTACCGTGCCGAAAGCTGGTTGACCGACGACGAAGGCACGCGCCTGCGGCCGCTCACCGTCGAGACGGGTTTCTGGGCGCTGGAGCGCAAGCAGCTTGATGCCGACGGCGGTCCCGGCCTGGTGCCCGCCGACATCGTGCCGGTGCTGAAGAGTGCCGACGAGGTTGAGGCACTGCGCAACAAGGACGGCGGCTTCGACATCTCCGTGTCCATCTCGCATCCCGGCGGTATCTCGGAGCTGTACTACGGCCAGATCAAGGGTCCCCAGATCCAGCTGACCACCGACATGGTGATGCGCGGCAGCCACTCGAAGGACTACAGCGCGGCCACCCGCATTTTCGGGCTGGTGGACGGCAACCTGTTGTGGCGGTGGGACGTTGCCGCGGGCGGCGAGGCAGGGAAGGGCCTGGAGGCACACGCTTCCGCGTTCCTGCACAAGGTTTCCTGACCAACGAGGGTTTCCTGACCAAAAAGAGGGTCTCCTGACCCGCGAAAAAGGGAGCGGCACCGTGGAAGAAGGCACCAGGAAAGCAGCAGGAGCGCCGGCCGGTTACGGCGACCTCAAGGCTGTCTTTTTCAACGGCACGCTCAAGAAGTCGCCCCAGACCTCCAACACGGATGGACTGATCCGCATCAGCCGCCGGATCATGGAAAAGCAGGGCGTCAGCACCACGGTGATCCGCACGGTGGACCACGACATCGCCACCGGCGTCTACCCGGACATGACCCAGTACGGCTGGGCCACCGACGAATGGCCCGAGCTTTACCCCGCGGTCCAGGAAGCCGACATTGTTGTGGTGGCCGGACCCATCTGGCTGGGGGACAACTCCTCCCAGACCAAGAAGCTGATCGAACGCCTCTACGCCCACTCCGGGGAGCTCAACGGCAAGGGCCAATGGGCGTTCTACCCGAAAGTCGGCGGCTGCCTGATCACCGGAAACGAAGACGGCATCAAGCACTGCGCCATGAACGTCCTGTACAGCCTTCAGCACATCGGCTTCAGCATCCCCCCGCAGGCCGATGCCGGTTGGATCGGGCCGGTGGGCCCCGGGCCCAGTTACCTGGATGAAGGCTCGGGCGGCCCGGAGACGGACTTCACCAACCGGAACACCACATTCATGACGTGGAACCTCCTGCACCTGGCCCGGATCCTGAAGGACGCCGGGGGCTATCCCGCGTACGGAAACCTGCCGGGCGAATGGGCTGCCGGTACAAGATTCGATTTCGAAAACCCGGAATACCGCTGACCTCCAAGGACTTCTACTTCATATGACTACGCCCAGCCCTTTGTTGTCGCGCCCCGGGGCCGTCGAGGCCGCCGGCCCTGACGCCGGGGTCGCCGCCCACTACGGCGAGCCGCTGCGCGAGCAGCGCGCCCTTGCTGCCGGAACAGCCGTCGTCGACCTTTCCCACCGCGGCGTGGTCACCGTCACCGGGCCGGACCGGCTCAGCTGGCTCAATACCCTGTCCTCGCAGCAGGTGGCAGCCCTGAAACCCGGCGAGTCCAGCGAACTACTGCTCCTCAGCGTCCAGGGCCGCATCGACTTCGACGCCAGGGTGGTCGACGACGGGGAGAGCACCTGGCTGATCGTGGAGGCAGCCGAAGCCGCCCCGCTTGCCGAGTACCTCAACCGCATGAAGTTCATGCTGCGGGTGGAGATCGCCGACGTTTCGGCGGACTGGGCCGTTGTGGGCAGCACACGTGCCGTGCCCGAATGGTCCGGCCACCTCGCCTGGCAGGACCCGTGGCCGCACGTCTCCGCCGGCGGATACTCCTACGCCACCGTCTCAGAGGAGAACCATCCCGGGCTTGAGCGCCCTTGGTTCGAGTACCTTATCCCCGCCGCCGGGCTGGAGGACGCCGTTGCCGGGCGGGCGTTGGCCGGCGTGCTCGCCGCCGAGGCACTCCGGGTCGCTGCGTGGCGCCCCAGGATCGGGGCCGAGACGGACGACAAGACCATCCCGCACGAACTGGACCTGCTGCGTACAGCCGTGCACCTGGCCAAGGGCTGCTACAAGGGGCAGGAAACCATCGCCCGCGTCCACAACCTTGGCCACCCGCCGCGCAGGCTGGTGTTCCTGCAGCTGGACGGTTCGCAGCACACCCTGCCCGCTGCCGGGAGTCCCGTCATGGCCGGGGAGCGGAAAGTGGGGACCGTGACCTCGGTGGCGCAGCACTACGAAATGGGTCCCGTCGCCCTGGCAGTCATCAAGCGTTCCGTGGCCCCGGATGAAATACTGACGGTCCTGGACGGCGACGAGCCGTATCCGGCCGTCCAGGAACTCATCGTCGCCCCCGACGCCGGCCAGGTTGTGGGGCGCCAGACCGGATTCCTGAGGGGGCCACGCTGATGACCGAGAACACCACGCCCGTCCACGCCGGGGCGGAGGCAACGGAGGGGCACGACGACGACGCGCTGGCTCTGGCGCACACGCTCTTCCAAGCTGCCCGTGACGGCAGCGACGAGCTGCTGGGTGCCTACCTGGACGCCGGGGTGCCCGCCACCATGACGAACTCCGCCGGCGATTCCCTTCTGATGCTCGCGGCCTACCACGGGCACGCCGGCACCGTTGAGCTGCTCCTGCAGCACGGTGCGGAAGCCAACACCGCCAACGACAGGGGCCAAACCCCGCTCGCAGGAGCGGCGTTCAAGGGCTACACGGACGTGGCCCGGGTTCTGCTGGGCGCCGGAGCGGATCCGGACGCCGGTGCGCCGTCGGCACGGGCAGCGGCGCAGATGTTTGCCCGCTCGGAGATCCTGGACCTGCTGGGCTGACTTTTCCGGGTTTCCGCCCGGCACCAAACAAAACTCCAGAAGGATGACAGAGTGGAAAACGTAGAAAAGCCGTGGCCGGCGCTGTGGTCCCTGGTGATCGGGTTCTTCATGATCCTGATCGACAGCACCATCGTCTCGGTGGCCAATCCCCGGATCATGGAGGGCCTGAACGCCGACATCAACTCGGTGATCTGGGTGACCAGTGCCTACCTGCTGGCCTACGCCGTGCCCCTGCTCATCACGGGCCGGCTGGGAGACCGTTTCGGGCCGAAGCGGCTCTACCTGCTGGGACTGGTGGTGTTCACCCTGGCCTCCCTCTGGTGCGGCCTGGCCCAAAACGTGGAAACCCTCATCGCGGCCCGCGTGGTGCAGGGGCTCGGCGCAGCGGTCATGACGCCCCAGACCATGGCGGTCATCACCCGCATCTTTCCGCCTGACCGCCGCGGTTCCGCCATGGCCATCTGGGGTGCCACGGCCGGCATGGCCACCCTGGTGGGGCCCATCCTGGGCGGTGTCCTGGTGGACGGCCTGGGCTGGGAGTGGATTTTCTTCATCAACGTGCCCATCGGCGTCGTGGGCTTCATCCTGGCAATGCGCAATGTCCCGGCGCTGAGCACGCACCCGCACCGGTTCGACATCCCCGGTGTCCTGCTGAGCGCCGTCGGGCTCTTCCTGCTGGTCTTCGGCATCCAGGAAGGCGAGACCTACAACTGGGGCACCATCACCGGACCCATCAGCGTCTGGGGACTCATTATTGCCGGCCTTGTTGTCCTGGCCGCCTTCGTGGCGTGGCAGCGGTTCAACAAGGGCGAACCGCTCCTGCCGCTGGGTCTGTTCCGGGACCGGAACTTCTCCCTCGCCAATCTTGGCATCACCATGGTGGGGTTCACCGTCACGTCCTTCAGCCTGCCCCTGATCTTCTACTACCAGCTGGTCCGCGGTCTGACGCCCACCCAGTCGGCACTCCTGATGGTGCCCATGGCGCTGATCTCAGGCGGCATGGCGCCGGTGGTGGGCAAGATCGTGGACCGGGTCAACCCGAAATATCTGGCCGCCGGCGGACTGACGCTGATGGCTGTCGCCCTGGTCTGGAATGGCCTGCTCATGCAGCCGGACACGCCCATCCTGCTGTTCCTGCTTCCCAGCGCAGTCCTGGGCTTTGCCAACGCCGGCATCTGGGCACCGTTGAGCACCACCGCAACCCGGAACCTGCCGCCGCGCCAGGCCGGCGCAGGCTCCGGGGTGTACAACACCACCCGGCAGTTCGGGGCCGTGCTGGGCAGCGCTGCGATCGCCGTCCTCATCCAGTCCCGGCTGGCGGCCGAACTCCCGTCCCGCGGCCCCGGCGCCCCATCCGGTGAGGGCATGGGCATGGGCGGCGGTACGCTTCCCGGGTTCCTGCACGCAGGGTTTTCGACGGCAATGGCCCAGTCGATCCTCCTCCCCGCCGCAGTGGTGCTGGTTGCCGCAGCCGTTGCCCTGTTCTTTGCCAAGCCGAAGCCGGTCCAGGACTGGGCCGCCGCGGGGAGCCCTGCGTCAGCGAAGGTGGACGCTGGTCTGGATTCCGCCGGCTGAGAGGCCCAGTTTCCGGGCGAGGGCAAGGCAGCCGGTGTTGCTGACGTCTGCACGCCACTGCAGCGTCAGCCCTGCGGCAAGGGCCTCGTGGGCGGCGATGGATCCGGCCAGGGCCCCAAGACCATGCCGCCGCCACTCAGGATCCACCAGGACCCCCATGTTGGCCAGCAGGCCTTCCCACTCGCCATAAGCGCCGCAGGCAAGGGGCACGCGCCTGCCATCGATTTCATGGACGATGGTGTACCGGTTCTCGAGGTCGGAAAGACCCACCTCGTTGACGTCGTCCGGCGGGCACCTTCCCTCCAGCTCGATCGCTTCCGGATTACCGTGCGAGACGGTCAGTTCCTCGGAGGGCTGCTGGAGGGGCAGGTCGTCGGCGAAGAACAGGGCTGCGGCACCGAGTCCGTGGCCGCCCTGCTCCCTGGTCAGTTTTAGGAGGGTGACGTGCTGGGCCATTTCCTCATCGGGAATGTCCGCCGCGGCGTCGATGACGCTCCGTGGTCCCACCAGGGCGGAACTTCCGAACAGCCGCACAAAGTCGACAGTCCGGGCCGATTCGTCGGCCCGGACAATCCGTTCCCCCGATGCCAGGGCGTCACCGAACGCGTCGTCGTCAAGGCCCAGCCGGCGTGCCCACGCCAACTGGATGATGGCCGCTGAGCCGGGATCGAGTGTCATGGTCCCAGCCTAGGGGGGCCTGCAGGCTTAGCCGAACAGGACCGCGGCTTCGTCGTAGCGGTTTTGCGGGACGGTCTTGAGCTGGCCCAGGGCTTCCTCGAAGGCGACATGCTGGATGTCGGTGCCCTTCAGTGCCACCATGGTGCCCCAGTAGCCTTCGACCACGGAGTCGATGGCGGCCATGCCCAGCCGGGTGGCCAGGACTCGGTCAAAGGCCGAGGGGACGCCGCCGCGCTGGATGTGCCCCAGGATGGTGGCACGGGTTTCGATGCCGGTCCGGGCTTCGAGTTCGGGGGCGAGCTGGTCTGCGATGCCGCCCAGGCGGGGACGGCCGAAGGTGTCCAGGCCGCGCTCGGAGTGCGGGCTCTCCATGTGCTCCGGAACGAACCCTTCAGCCACCACCACCAGGGGCGCGCGGCCGCGGGCGTGGGCTTCATTGACCCATTCGGTGATCTGCTCGATGCTGACCTTCTGCTCCGGGATCAGGATGGCGTGCGCCCCGGCAGCCATTCCGGCGTGCAGCGCAATCCAGCCCACGTGCCGGCCCATCACTTCCGCGATCATGCACCGGTGGTGGGACTCACCCGTAGTGCGGAGCCGGTCGATGGCCTCGGTGGCGATCTGGACGGCGGTATCGAAACCGAAGGTGTAGTCGGTGGCGTCGAGGTCGTTGTCCACGGTCTTGGGGACGCCTACGATCTTGAGCCCGGCGTCGGTCAGCCGCTTGGCCGCGGCCAGGGTTCCCTCACCGCCGATGGCGATGATGGCGTCGATGCCCAGCCGGTCCATGTGGGCCTTGATGGCCTCCGGGCCGCCGCCGTTTTCGAACGGGTTGGTGCGGGAGGTGCCCAAAATGGTGCCACCCTGTTTGGCGATGCCGCGGACCATGGTGCGGGGGATATCGATGATGTCCCCTTCCACCACGCCCCGCCAGCCATCACGGAATCCGACGAACTCCTGGCCGTGGACCGCAATGCCTTTGAGCACTGCACCTCGGATCACTGCGTTCAATCCGGGGCAGTCGCCACCGCTGGTGAGGATTCCAATTTTCATGTTCGGCTCAAATCCTGGGGAGAAGGTTTACAGGCAGAGCGCCACGCTGAGCTCACCTAGAAGTGTAGTGGGGTGTGTGGGGTACGACACAAACCGGTTACATGGGGGCCGGCCCGGCCCCGGACGCGGGGGAGACGGAAAAGGCCCCGGCCCCGTGATCATTCACGGGGCCGGGGCCGTGGTCCTGGGCGGTCAGGGCCGGTTCAGCGACCGGCGGTCCAGGAACGCCTGGAGCGGAATCTCGTTGCGCTGGTCCGGGAGGGTGATCCACGCCAGGACGTAGAAGACGAATGCCGGGCCCGGAAGCAGGGCGAAAAGCAGGAACGCGATGCGGACGTACGCCACGTCCACGTTGAGTTTGGCAGCGATGCCGCCACAAACCCCGCCAAGCCAGCGCTCGGGGCCGCGCTTCAGGCCGAAGCCCCTGACAATGCTGAAGAACTTATCCATGGTTCAAGACTTCCCTGTAGTTGGTTCGTTGTCACGTTTCCGGGCTGAGAGCAGGCCACCCACCACCAGGGCCACGCCCGCGCCGATCATGAGGCCGATCAGGACGTAGGTGCCGTTGAGCGTCACGATGCCAAGCTGGGCCACGATGATCAGCGCGGCCAGTGCCAGGACGATCAGTCCCCACACCACCGTTCCCACCCTGGCCGGTGCCGGTCCGGCAGTGTCCTGGCCCGCCGTCGTCGGAATGTTGCTGTTGTCCATGTCAGTTGCCTTCCTGGATCGTGACGTTGCTGAAGGTGCCGTCGATCTGCACCACCAGGTGGTTGCCTGGCCGGTCCGTGTTGTAGCTGCTTTCGCGGGTGGTGGTGCCGCCGCGCTGGCCGCTTCCTTCGTTCAGGTTGCCCATGGTCATGTCCGCCTTGATGTCAACGGGCAGGTTCTGCGGGATCACCACGGTCACGTTGCTGGCGGTGATGTCCAGGGGAACCACGACGTCGGACGTCAGGGGGGCGGTTGGGGAGAGTCCCGTGAGGTCCACGGTTCCCCGGCCGGCGGTGATGTCGATGCCGCCGCGCGCTTCCTCGATGCTGGCCGGGTTCCAGTCAACTTGCTGGAACCGCATCCGGCCGTCGTCCAGGGTGTTGTAGATGCCGCCAGTGACCAGCGCGATCACCGCGAAGAGGCTCAGGATGCCGGACGTCCGGCCGCGGAAGCCCGCCACCAGGATGCCCAGGCCGAGGACGGCCGCCGCGCTGGCCCACACGACGGCGTTGCCGGAGCCGCCCAGGTTGATGATGTTCGCGGCGTCCAGGGCCTTGAGTCCGCCGCCCACCAGCAGGGCAGATCCCGTGGCGATGGCGACTGCGGGGGCGCCGGGACCGGATGGGCGGGGCTTTGGCGGCCGTGGCGGGACCCACGGGGTGGGGTATCC
>NZ_LR733289.1:1287243-1369436 GCF_902506025.1 Arthrobacter sp. 8AJ
GGTTCATACCTCGATCCTCCCGTCCAGGCCGGTTGGCGCTCTACTGGGGGAAACCCTGAACCGTCCCTGAGCTGTCCCCGGGAAGCGGCCGAATGCGGTCCGGGCAACCCTGATCCGTGTTTGGATTGACCCATGACAACCCTTCCGGCGCGGCCGCCCCTGGCACGGAGCAGCGACCGTGTGATCGCGGGGGTGTGCTCCGGCCTTGCCGCGCACCTGGGCTGGCCGGTGAAGAACGTCCGCCTGGGCATGGTCCTGGCGTCCTTTGCTGGAGGGGCGGGCCTGGTCTTCTATGCCTGGCTCTGGGTCATGGTGCCCACTGCGGACGAGGCCGCCCGCCGCAACGCCCGCCGCCCGGCGTCGCCCATTGCCCCCGCGGTGAGCCAGCCCGGCCCAGGAAGAGCGGCCGACGCCGGAACCCCGGCAAGTGCCGCTGGTCCCGTCCCGGAGGACCGGGGCGGGGCTCCGGTTCCCCCCTGGTTCCGCGCGCGCGGAATGCGGTACGGCAAGGAAATCCTGCTGGGCTGCGGGCTCCTGCTCGTCGCCGGCATCATGATTGCCCAGCTGCTGGGCGTGGACGTGTCCCTGGGAACGCTGATCCCGGCTGCCGCGGTGCTGGGCGGTGCTTCGATCGCGTGGATGCAGCTGGACGAGACCCGGCGTGCAGGCCTGGTGGACAAGACCAAGGCGGACCAGGCCGGCGGCTGGGGCCGGCTAGCCGCCGGTCTGGCGCTGGTGGTGGCCGGGGTTCTGGTGATGGTGTCCGGCTCGGGTTCCTGGGAACAGACCTGGCTCGCCTTGCTCGCTTCGGTGGCCGTCCTGGGCGGCGTGGTGCTGGTCCTGCTGCCCTGGGCCCTGAAGTTCTGGCGTGACCTGGAAGCGGAGCGCGCGGGCCGGATCCGGGAAACGGAACGTGCCGAGATCGCCGCCCACCTCCATGATTCGGTGCTGCAGACCCTCGCCTTGATCCAGCGGCGGGCGGGCAACGAGCACGACGTCGTCCGCCTGGCCCGTGCCCAGGAACGCGAGTTGCGGGGCTGGCTGTTCCAGGATCCAGGCCGCGAAAGCGGCCAGCTCTCGGACCGGATCAAGGCTGTTGCCGGCGAGGTCGAGGACCTGCTCGGCAATGCCGTGGAAGTGGTCACCGTTGGTGACGCCGTCATGACCGAGGCGCACGAGGCCCTGGTCCAGGCCAGCCGGGAGGCCATGCTCAACGCCTCACGGCACGGTGGCGGGACGGTCTCGGTCTACCTTGAAGCGTCTGACGGGCAGGCCGAGATCTTCATCAAGGACAGGGGACCGGGCTTTGAGCTGGGGGACGTGCCCGCGGACCGGCTCGGTATCCGGGAATCAATCATCGGCCGGATGAAACGGCACGGCGGCTCGGCTGCCATCCTCAGCACCGGCGACGGCACCGAGGTCCGCCTCCGGCTGCCTGCCGCAGCAGAACACGCGGAAGGAAAATCATGAACACAACCCAGGGAACAGGTGCCGGAAGTACCCGGCCGGCCAACTCCGCACGGGTGGTCATCGTGGACGACCATGCCATCTTCCGGTCCGGCCTGAAAGCGGACCTCGACCCCAGCATCCAGGTGGTGGGGGAGGCTGCCACCGTGGAGCAGGCCATCGCCGTGATTGCCCAGCAGCGGCCCGACGTCGTCCTCCTGGATGTCCACCTCCCCGGCGGACTGGGCGGCGGCGGCCGGGAAGTCATCGCCGGCTCCGCCGCGCTCCTGTCCAGCACCCGGTTCCTGGCCCTGAGTGTGTCCGACGCCGCGGAGGATGTGGTCGCAGTAATCCGTGCCGGCGCCCGCGGCTATGTCACCAAGACCATCTCCGGCGCCGAGATCACCGACGCCGTGTTCCGGGTTGCCGGCGGCGATGCGGTCTTCTCGCCCCGGCTTGCCGGTTTTGTCCTGGACGCCTTCGGCACTGCCCCCGCGGACATCGCCGACGACGAACTCGACAAGCTCTCAGCCCGTGAGCTTGAGGTCATGCGGCTCATCGCCCGGGGCTACAGCTACAAGGAAGTGGCCAAGGAACTCTTCATCAGCATCAAGACCGTGGAGACCCATGTCTCGGCGGTGCTGCGGAAGCTCCAGCTCTCCAGCCGCCACGAACTCACCAAGTGGGCCGCGGAGCGCCGCCTCCTCTAAACGCCCCATCACCTCCCGCCCCTATATCTCCAACGCCCCATCACCTTTCGGGCCTTAAACCAGAACGCCCCATCACTTGGTGATGGGGCGTTCTGGTTTTTCCGGCGAAAGGTGATGGGGCGTTACTGGGCCTTGCCCAGGATGTCCTGCAGCCGCTGGACGCCTGTGGCGAGGTCGTCGTCGCCCAGGGCGTAGGAGAGGCGCAGGAAGCCGGAGGGGCCGAACGCCTCGCCCGGAACCACTGCCACCTCAACCTCGTCGAGGATCAGCGAGGCCAGCTCCGCGGAGGTCTGCGGCGTGGCGGTGCCGGACGCGGTGGGGAATTCCTTACCCAGCAGCGCACGGACGTCGGCGTATACGTAAAAGGCGCCCTTCGGCGTCGGGCATTCCACGCCGTCAATCGCATTCAGCCCCGCGACGATGGCCTTGCGGCGGCGGTCGAACGCCACCTTCATCTCATCGACGGCGGTCAGGGGGCCGGACACGGCGGCGAGGGCGGCGATCTGCATGATGTTGGACACGTTGGACGTGGCGTGCGACTGGAGGTTGGTGGCGGCCTTGATGACGTCTACCGGGCCGATCATCCAGCCCACCCGCCAGCCGGTCATGGCGTACGTCTTGGCAACGCCGTTGAGGATGACCACCTTGTCGCCCAGTTCCGGGGCAGCGGTGGCGATGGACGTGAACGGGACGCCGTCGTAGGTCAGGTGCTCATAGATTTCGTCCGTGACCACCCACAGGCCCTTGGCCGCGGCCCACTTGCCGATCTCCGCCACCTGCTCGGGGGAGTACACAGCACCCGTGGGGTTCGACGGCGAGACGAACAGCAGGATCTTGGTCCGGTCCGTCACGGCCGCTTCGAGCTGTTCAACAGTTACCAGGTAGTCCTGTTCGGGCCCGGCGAAGACCTCCACGGGCACGCCGCCTGCCAGCCGGATGGCCTCCGGGTAGGTGGTCCAGAACGGGGCGGGCACAAGGACCTCGTCGCCCGGATCCACCAGGGTGGCGAAGGTGTTGTAGACGGCCTGCTTGCCGCCGTTGGTGACCAGCACCTGTGAGGGATCCACGGTGTAGCCGGAGTCGCGCAGCGTCTTCTCCGCAATTGCCTTCTTCAGCTCGGGCAGGCCGCCGGCAGGGGAGTAGCGGTGGAACCTGGGCTGGCCGGCAGCCTCGATGGCCGCCTGGACGATGTAGTCCGGGGTGGGGAAATCGGGTTCGCCCGCACCGAAACCAATAACCGGCCGGCCAGCTGCCTTCAGCGCCTTGGCCTTGGCGTCAACGGCCAGGGTTGCGGATTCGGCAATAGCGGAAATGCGTTGGGAAACGCGGGCGGAAGACATTGGCAGGTCCGTTCTTCGCTTGCAGCCCGGAGGCTGGAATGTGGGATTCGACGAGTTCTACTCTATGCTGTTCACCGGACCCTCCGGGGTGCCGGTTTTGATTTATGACTGCCCCGCGCAGCACGTTTCAGGCCGGACTGCGGATGGGCCGGAACGGGCTGGTTTTACCTACGCGAAGTTCTTGCGTAGACTGGTTCACCGGTGTTGAAACACAGATGATGGCGTGCGCCCCAGTCCAAACTGGTGTTGGGCCATCAAAGAAGTGCAATTCACTCCATAGGGTAGTGGCGCAATTGGTAGCGCAGCGGTCTCCAAAACCGCAGGTTGCAGGTTCGAGTCCTGTCTGCCCTGCGCAAGCTGCTCCGGGCGAAAGCCCGGAGCAGGCGCAGCAACCATGGTCCTGATCAGGGCCGGGTAATCCACCATTGCAAAGATGAGCGAGGACCAGGTGACCGAAACAGCTGCCAGCAGCTCCAAGGGCCGCCCAGCTAAGAAGGAAGCCAAGGCAAACTTCTTCGCCCGCATTGCACTCTTTGTCCGCCAGATCATCGGCGAACTGAAGAAGGTTGTTGCCCCCACCCGCAAGGAACTGATCAACTACACGCTCGTGGTGCTGGTGTTCGTGACCATCATGATGGTCATCGTCAGCCTGCTGGACATTGGTTTCGGAACCGCTGTCAGCTGGATCTTTGGCGGCACCGGCTCCAAGGACAGCTAAGGCTGCACGGTCCGCAGGCCGCGTGTTTCGCCCGGGTAACCGGAAGGAAGCGCCGGCGTGCGGAATTGAGCCATTTAAATAGGCATGTTAGGCAATGAGGAAGCAGGAGACCAAGTGTCTGAGCAGGAGCTCGAGGTAACCGAGACTGGGCTGGAAGAATCCCCGGACGTCACGGCAGAAGCCGGTGAAGAGTCCGAGGTTGAGTCCTCCACGCCCGAATCCGACGACGCAGCCTCCGACGCAGCAGTTGTTGACGCCGACGAAGCCGACGCTTCCGAAGCCGAGGGTGAAGACGAGCCCGCAGACGCCCTTGCCGCCGCTGCAGCCACCGCAGCCGCTGACCCGGCCGAGGAGTTCAAGGCCAAGCTGCGCCGCCAGGAGGGTGACTGGTACGTCATCCACTCCTACGCCGGTTACGAGAACCGCGTGAAGGCGAACCTTGAAACCCGCATCCAGACCCTGGACATGGAAGATTACATCTTCGAAATCCAGGTGCCCATGGAAGAAGTCGTGGAGATCAAGAACGCCCAGCGCAAGGTGATCAACCGCGTCCGCATCCCCGGCTACGTCCTGGTCCGCATGGACCTGACGGATGCCTCCTGGGGCGCCGTCCGCCACACCCCCGGTGTCACCGGCTTCGTAGGCAACGCCCACAACCCGGTCCCGCTGCGCCTGGACGAGGTCTTCTCCATGCTCGCTCCCGTGTTCGAGGAAGAGCAGGCCGAGAAGGGCAAGCCGGTCAACAAGCAGAACCAGGTTCCCGTGGCCGTCGACTTCGAGGTCGGCGAGTCCGTCATCGTCAAGGAAGGTCCGTTCGAGACCCTCCCCGCCACGATCTCGGAGATCAAGCCCGAGTCCCAGACCCTCGTGGTGCTGGTCTCCATCTTCGAGCGCGAAACGCCGGTCACCCTGGCGTTCAACCAGGTCACCAAGATCTGAGAATCCTAGAATTCGTCCCGGTGCCGCCCGCTTAGTGGCGCCGGAACGGCCGGCCGCCTTGCCATGGCGGCCAAAAACCTGAGGCACGCTCCTGTGCCCCAGGACGTTATTGAGAGAAGGACCCTACATTGGCTCCCAAGAAGAAGGTCACCGGCCTCATCAAGCTGCAGATCCAGGCAGGTGCCGCCAACCCGGCCCCGCCGATCGGTCCTGCGCTTGGCCAGCACGGTGTCAACATCATGGAATTCTGCAAGGCGTACAACGCTGCGACGGAAGCCCAGCGCGGAAACGTCATCCCCGTGGAAATCACGGTCTACGAGGACCGTTCCTTCACGTTCATCACCAAGACCCCGCCGGCTGCAGAGCTCATCAAGAAGGCTGCAGGCGTTGCCAAGGGTTCATCCACCCCGCACACCGTCAAGGTTGCCAAGCTGACCCAGGCCCAGGTCAACGAGATCGCCTCCACCAAGATGGAAGACCTCAACGCCACCAGCCTCGAAGGCGCAGCGAAGATCATCGCCGGCACCGCCCGCTCCATGGGCATCACCGTCGAGGGCTAACATCCCTGACCGCTGTCCAGCGTCGTGGTAATTGACGACACGGGCGGTACCGCCGGGACACCGGCACCAAAAAAATTGAAATGTTGGCCATCCGGGCCGGATAACGAACCGGATCGCCGACTGTGGCAGGGCCCAGCGCGGTCCGCAGACCACAACTGCACAAGGAGAAATAAGCAGCATGGCAAAGCGCAGCAAAGCATATGAGGCAGCAGCCGCCAAGATCGACGCGGAGAAGCACTACGCACCGTTCGAGGCAGTAACGCTGGCCAAGGACACCAACCCGTCCAAGTTCGACGCCACCGTTGAGGTCGCATTCCGCCTCGGCGTCGACCCCCGCAAGGCTGACCAGATGGTCCGCGGCACCGTCAACCTGCCCCACGGCACCGGTAAGACCGCCCGCGTCCTGGTTTTCGCAACGGGTGACAAGGCTGAGGCCGCAATCGCAGCCGGCGCCGACTTCGTTGGTTCCGACGACCTGATCGAAAAGATCGCCGGCGGCTGGACCGACTTCGACGCCGCCGTTGCCACCCCTGACCTCATGGGCAAGGTTGGCCGCCTCGGTAAGGTCCTGGGCCCGCGTAACCTGATGCCGAACCCGAAGACGGGCACCGTGACCCCCGACGTCACCAAGGCCGTCAACGACATCAAGGGTGGAAAGATCGACTTCCGCGTCGACAAGCACTCCAACCTGCACTTCATCATCGGCAAGGTTTCCTTCGACGCCATCAAGCTGGCCGAGAACTACGCAGCAGCACTGGAAGAGGTTCTTCGCCTCAAGCCGTCCGCCGCGAAGGGCCGCTACATCCAGAAGGCCACCGTTGCCACCACGTTCGGCCCCGGCATCTCCGTGGACCCCAACGTCACCAAGGTGCTCACCGAGGCATAGTCCCTCACTGAAGTTCCTGCTCCCGGAATGATTCCGGAGCAACCGAAGACCGTTCCGGCGCTCACGTGCCGGGGCGGTCTTCTTTTTTGCGTCCATACCGGCGGGCAGTGCCTAAGCTGGCGGCATGGACCAGCCCAAGCGAACCCAGCCCGCGTCGTCGCCGCCGTCCGCTGCCCTGGCGATTGCCGCCGTCGTCATTCCTCCGCGCGGCCAGGACCGCCCCGGCACTGCGCCGTCCGCGGACCTCCTGGCCTGCCAGGCCATGAAGGAGGCAGAGGCGCTGGCTGTCTGGGGGAGCCTGGAGCGCTGCCTTACCCCAGCCGAAGCGCTGGAGTTCTGGCGCGGCAACGAGTACGAGGAACGGCACCTGTTCCTGGCCCGGGCCGGCGGGGAACCGGTCGGAATGTGCTCGGTGACGCTGCCCCTGCGCGAGAACCTGGCCACTGCAGGCATCGACGTCCTGGTCATTCCTGCCCGGCGCCGCAGGGGACTGGGACGCGCCCTGCTGGAGCATGCCGAAACCGTGGCGCGGGCACGCGGCAGGTCATCCTTGGACTCCTTCCATGAGGTGCCGCTGGACGCTGTACGGCGTGATTCGCCCATGGTCGCCGCGAGATCCGGGGCCGGCCAACTGCCGGGGGATGACCCTGCAACCGCCTTTGCCCTGTCCGCCGGGTATGCGCTTGAGCAGGTGGAGCGTTCCAGCCGGCTCATGTTGCCCGTACCGGATACCCGGCTGGCACGCCTGGAGGCTGACGCCCTGGCCCGCAGCGGCGATTACATCCTGACGGCCTGGGACGGCCACTGCCCGGACACGCTTGTTGCCGGCTATACCGGGTTGCGGGCGCGGATGAGCACGGACGCCCCCACAGCCGGAATGGACTGGGAGCGGGAGGACTGGGACGTACGCCGCGTGCGGGACGATGAACAGGCCCTGGTCCGCAGCGGTGTGCAGACCTCCGTGGCCGCGGCGGTGTACCGCCCCACCGGTGAACTGGTTGCCTACTCCGTACTGGCCTGGCGCCCGCAGGTCCCGGAGTCGTTGCTCCAGCAGGACACCCTTGTCGCGGCGGGGCACCGCGGCCACCGCCTGGGGATGCTGATCAAGGCGGCAAACCTGCGGCATGCACAGGAAAAATGGCCCCCGGCGCGCTCGGTCCTGACGTGGAATGCCAGCGAAAACCAGCATATGCTGGCGATAAATACCGCCCTTGGATTCAGGCCCGCCGGCTATGAAGGTGAGTGGCAGAAACGGCTGGGATGATGCCCGCATGGCAATAGACGTGAAGATCGAGCAGCTGTACATACCCGACTCATTGGACACCCCGGACGCGGCGGACTTCCTCGCCGCCGTGGAGGTGGGCCGCAAGGTCCGGATGCAGACGTGGGGCAGCGACGATCTTGCGTACGGTCCGCAGGAAAAGTTGCTTGAGTTCGCGGACCCGTACGAGCGCCAGCTGATCCTCGTTGCCAAGGTGGACGGCGCCATTGTAGGCACGGTTGATATCGCGCTGCCCCTGACCGACCACCTGGACCTGGCCGAGCTCACCCTGGACATCCTGCCCGAGTTCCAGCGGCAGGGGGTGGGGCGCCGCCTGCTTGAGGCTGCCGAACAGCTGGCCAGGGGTGAAGGCCGCACCATGATCCTGGTGGATACGAACCATCCGGGCGCGTCACTGCACGAGTTTGAACGGGCCCAGCTGGTGCCCGGCTCCGGACAGGGGTTTGTGCCCCTGGAGAGCCGCGAAGTGGAGTTCGCGCAGAAGACCGGATACACGCTGCAGCACATCGAGCAGTTCAGCTCCTGTCTCCTGCCCCTGGACACCAAGCTCGTGGCCGACCTACAAGCTGAAGCCGAGGAAGCCAACAACGGCAGGTACCGGCTGCACCACTGGACGGACCGCTGCCCGGACCGCTGGCTGGAGGCCGTGGCCGCGCTCGAAAACCAGGCCGGCGCCGACGTCGACCCGTCCTTGGATGCGCCGATTGAACAGGACATGGTGTTCGACGGCGGCATCCTGCGTGAGGCGGAGGACGTCGCCATCGCGCAGGGCAGGAGAACGGTGGTCACCGCCGTCGAGCACATCGCCACCGGGGCGCTGGTGGGCCTGACCACCATCACGGTCCTGGCGCACCGGGCTGACGTGGTGTTCCAGGACGACACCCTGGTCCTGCAGGAACACCGGGGCAACAAGCTCGGGCTGCTGATCAAGGTGGCCAACATGGAGCGGCTCAGCGAGCAGTTCCCGGACGCACGCATCATTTACACCTGGAATGCGCCGGAGAACCGGTACCTGCTGACGGTCAACAAGCAGCTGGGATTCCAGACGGCCGGCGTGACGGGTATCTGGCAGAAGGAGCTCCCCACGCTGCGCACCAGCACCAGCTGAGCGCCGATTTGGCGGACCGGCAATGCCTCGCGTAAGCTGGGAGTACCAAAGACCGTCGGTTGTTGGAAATCCACTCTCCTGAACATGGCTCAACTCTGCAGTTGTGCGCTGGGGACCACAGTGGCTTTCCGGACGAAGGACCCTCAACGCAGGGCGGCCGGCGCAGGTGAACGAAGCAAAGCTCCACGGGATAAACGTGTTGAGCCAAGCCCCGTGCATCTGCGCGGGGCGTTTTTAGTTTTAGCTCTCTTGAGCGGGGACCGTCGAATACCGGCACTATCCCCGGAAGGAGGGTTATGGCAACGCCTACCAAGGTTTCAGCAGTAGCTGAGATCACTAACGATTTCAAGGAATCGAACGCCGCTGTCCTGACCGAATACCGCGGGCTCACCGTTGCACAGCTCAAGCAGCTGCGTGTTTCTCTCGGCCAGGACACCAAGTTCGCGGTCGTCAAGAACACCCTGACCGCCATTGCAGCCAAGGAAGCCGGCGTCGAAGCATTCGACGGCCAGCTTGCCGGCCCCACTGCAATCGCGTTCATCAAGGGTGACGCAGTTGCCGCTGCCAAGAGCCTGACGGATTTTGCCAAGGCCAACAAGCAGCTGGTCATCAAGACCGGTTACTTCGAGGGCAAGGCGCTGGACGCCACCGAGGTCGCCGCACTGGCTGCCCTCGAGTCCCGCGAGCTGCAGCTCGCCAAGGTTGCAGGCGTCCTCAAGGCACCTGCCGCCGCAGCTGCACGCATCATCGACGCACTGCGCCTCAAGCTTGAAGAAGAGAACGGTGCACCGGCAGCTGCCGAAGCGCCTGCCGCTGAAGAAGCCCCTGCCGCTGAAGCTGAAGCTCCCGCTGAAGCTCCTGCTGCCGAAGAGAACTAATTCTCTTTACCCCACCAGACTCCGGTGTTATCCCGGCCTAACGCCGGCGGGACACCACAACAGGAAGGACGCCTACCATGGCGAAGCTCAGCAACGAAGAGCTCATTGAAGCTTTCAAGGAACTGACCATCATCGAGCTCTCCGAGTTCGTCAAGCTCTTCGAAGAGACCTTCGAAGTTACCGCCGCTGCTGTTGCAGTTGCCGGCCCCGCCGGTGGCGGAGCTGCTGAAGAGGTTGAAGAGAAGACCGACTTCGACGTCATCCTCGAATCTGCCGGTGACAAGAAGATCGCAGTCATCAAGGAAGTTCGCGCCATCACCTCCCTCGGCCTCAAGGAAGCCAAGGACCTGGTTGACAGCGCCCCCAAGGCTGTTCTCGAAGGCGCCAACAAGGAAGCTGCCGAGAAGGCCAAGGAGCAGCTCGAGGCTGCAGGCGCCACCGTTACCCTCAAGTAACAACGCCTTTTCCTTCGGAAACCCCGTCCACTTCGGTGGGCGGGGTTTCCTGCTTTAACAAAGGCTTTCCGTTTCAGGACGGTTCGCTGATGTCCGCCACCACGGCGCCCAGGGCTGCGGTCAACTCATCGGCATCCACGAACGCGCTGTAGCCGAGTGCCCCGGCGCCCATGGAGATGCGCCGCCCGGTGATCGTGGCGTCGGCATAGACGGGCCAGGCGGTGGTGCTGCCCAGCGGGGTGATGGTGCCCCGCTCGTAGCCGGTTGCCTCCAGTGCAGTTCCTGCGGGCGGCAGCGACAGCTTGTTCACGCCCACCAGGGCACGGAGCTTGGGCCACGAAATCTGCCGGTCGCCCGGGATGAGCGCGAAGAGGAACGTCCCGTCCTTGTGCTTCACCACCAGGGATTTGACGATGTCCGCCGGTGTGATTCCCATGATGTCCGCAGCCTCTTCGAGGCTCTTCGCTGCGGGCCGTTCCACCACGTCAACTGCCAGGCCGCGGGCAGCGGCGTCGGCCAGGAACCGTTCCCGCCCGACGCCGTCCGCTCCGTTTCCGGATGAGCCCGCCATCAGTCGCGGTACAGCAGGAGGGCCTCGCCCTGCCCGCCCCCGCCGCAGAGGGACACTGCAGCCTTGCCGGTCCCGCGCCGCTTCAGCTCATGGGCGGCGTGGGCGGCCAGCCGGGCACCCGAGGCGCCGATCGGATGACCCAGGGCAATGGCGCCGCCGTGGAGGTTGCACTTCTCCAGCGGGTAGTCCAGGTCCTTGAGGGACTGCACGGCCACCGAGCCGAAGGCTTCGTTGATCTCGATGAAGTCAAGGTCGGCGGTGCTCCACCCTGCTTTCCCCAGGGCGTTCATGATGGCGTTGGACGGCTGGGAATGCAGGGAGTTGTCAGGCCCGGCCACCTGTCCCGGCTTCCCGACCACCGCCAGGTATTCGAGCCCGTGCTCCTCTGCGTAGCCGCGGGATGCGATCACCAGGGCGGCGGCGCCGTCGGACAGGGGAGAGGAGTTGCCTGCGGTGATGGTGCCGTCAGTGACGAATGCAGCGCGCAGGCCGGCCAGTGATTCGATCGAGGTATTGGGGCGGACCCCTTCATCGGTGTCCACCACCAGGGGCTCGCCCTTGCGCTGCTTGACGCTGATAGGTGCGATCTCGCCGTCGAACGTTCCGTTTTTCGCCGCAAGCGCCGCGCGCTGGTGCGATTGGGCGGCGACGTTGTCCTGGGAGGTGCGGTCGATACCCAGCGAGAGGTTCCGCGTCTCGGTGGACAGGCCCATCGACTCCCCGTCAAAGGCATCGGTCAGCCCGTCGTGGGCGGCAGCGTCCAGCGCCTGGATGGAGCCGTAGGTCCACCCCTGCCGCGATCCCGGAAGCAGGTGCGGTGCCCGGCTCATCGACTCCTGGCCGCCGGCCACCACCACGGCAGCCTCGCCCGCGCGGATCATCCGGGCGGCGTCAATCACCGCGGTCAGCCCGGAAAGGCACACCTTGTTGACGGTCACGGCAGGCACATTCCACCCGATGCCGGCGCCGATGGCGCTTTGCCGCGCAGGGTTCTGCCCGGCGCCTGCCTGCAGGACCTGGCCCATGATGACAGCCTCCACATCCGCGGCATCGACGCCACTGGAGGCCAGTGCGGCCTTGATGGAGTGCGCACCGAGATCCACTGCCGTGAGGCTGGACAGTTGGCCGTTGATCCGGCCCTGCGGAGTCCGTGCGGCCCCGAGGATGACAACGTCATTGCTGTGGGGAGTGTTGTCCATGGTTACCACTTTCAGTCCGGTTTCGGTCTAAGCCACCAAGGCTATCGTGAGCCTGGTCACCCAACTATTCAAACGCCGGGAGCGCCACGTGCATTCCTGCGCGGCATCGTGCCGCCGGGCTTTGCAGCCCCGGACGGCAGGGGAGAGGTACCCATCCACTGTGTTGTGCACGACGGCGGCCGCTTGCGTAGGGTGGACGGCGAGGCCTTGCAGGGGGACGCGCTTTGCAGGGGGACACCAGGTCCGGAGCCGGGACGGACGGAGCGACATCGTGAACAAGACATTTACTGCGGCTGCCATCGCCGCCATGGCCGTACTGACGGGCAGTGCGCTGGCGGGGTGCTCGATGTCCACGCCGGCGCCGGCGGAAACAACCCAGGCCACGCCGGCACCCTCGGACAACGGCGCGGCAAGCACCAGCCCTGCCGTCTCCACCGGGCCTGGAAGTACCGGTGCGGCCCGGTCAGGGGGAACCAAGGCGGCCTGCGAACTCTTCAACAAGCTGGTGGCGGACTATGGCGCCGTTTCCCCCACCGATTCACAGGGCTACGAGGACGTGTACTCCCGGGCCCAGGACGCCAAGGACACTGTTTCCGGGGACTTGAGGGGCCTGTTCACCTCGCTGAGCCTGCTGGCCATCGACCACTCGTCGGTGGCGGAAACCGGGGGCAAGCCGTCCCAGGAATCCAAGGACGCCGTAAGGGATGCCGTTTTCGCGAACGCCGGCACCTGCACGGCCGAGGGCGTCACGCTGCGCCTCTAGGCGGTCCGGCACTCCTGGTGCAGGCCGCCGGAAACTGGGTGCTTGCAATCCGGCGGGATGTGGGGTAGACACGTAGGTTGTTTTGCCGTATCGTAGATATTTGCGTCTTCCCTGTTTACCTTCAGCCTTCATATAGCGGTGGGCTTTGCCTGGCAGCTGGCAATCAACGTGCCGTAACAACGGTCACAGCATAGTCAGTTCAGGCCCCGGGTCATATAGCGGAACCGGATGGTAGCGCTGCGGAGTCACTTCGCAGGGTGCACAGCGGGGGAGATCTGAAAACGCCTGAAGGTCTGTGGAAGGATCCCTCTTGGTCGCCTCGAGCACCTCTAATAACGAAACCGCTAACACTGCCGACAGCACTGATGGTGCCACTCGCCGGCTCTCATTCGCAAAGATTCACGAACCCCTTGACGTTCCGAATCTGCTTGCCCTGCAGACGGACAGCTTTGACTGGCTGGTCGGCAATGAGCGCTGGCAGGCACGCGTGGCAAAGGCTGTCGAAGAAAACGATCTCAGCGTCGCCACCACGTCCGGCCTGTCGGACATCTTCGAAGAGATCTCCCCGATCGAGGACTTCCAGGGCACCATGTCCCTGAGCTTCTCCGATCCGGAGTTCGCTGACCCCAAGTACACCATGGCTGAGTGCAAGGACCGGGACGCAACGTACTCGGCTCCGCTGTACGTCAAGGCCGAGTTCATGAACAACAACACGGGCGAAATCAAGCAGCAGACCGTGTTCATGGGTGACTTCCCCCTGATGACCGAGAAGGGCACCTTCGTCGTCAACGGCACCGAGCGTGTCGTCGTCTCCCAGCTGGTCCGTTCGCCGGGCGCCTACTTCGAGCGCGCCGCCGACAAGACCAGCGACAAGGACATCTTCACCGCCAAGATCATCCCGTCCCGCGGTGCATGGTTCGAGCTCGAGATCGACAAGCGCGACCAGGTCGGTGTCCGCCTCGACCGCAAGCGCAAGCAGTCCGTCACGGTCCTGCTGAAGGCCCTGGGCTGGACCGAAGGCCAGATCCTCGAAGAGTTCGGCCAGTACGACTCCATGCGGGCAACCCTGGAGAAGGACGCCACCGAAACCCGCGAAGACGCCCTGCTGGACATCTACCGCAAGCTGCGCCCGGGCGAGCCGCCCACCGTCGAGGCTGCCCAGTCCCTGCTGGACAACCTGTACTTCAACTCCAAGCGCTACGATCTGGCCAAGGTTGGCCGCTACAAGATCAACCGCAAGCTTGGCATCGACCGCTCCCTTGGCGACAAGGAAGCCTCTGTCCTGCACGTTGAAGACATCGTCGCCATGATCAAGTTCCTCGTCGCGCTGCACGCCGGTGAGAAGACCATCAAGGGCACCCGCGATGGCCAGGAAGTGGACCTGCGCGTCGAGATCGACGACATCGACCACTTCGGCAACCGCCGCATCCGCGCCGTCGGCGAGCTCATCGAGAACCAGGTCCGCAC
The DNA here is from genome assembly GCF_902506025.1 of Arthrobacter sp. 8AJ. Lineage (NCBI taxonomy): Bacteria > Bacillati > Actinomycetota > Actinomycetes > Micrococcales > Micrococcaceae > Arthrobacter > Arthrobacter sp. 8AJ. The sequence continues at coordinate 1,301,566 of NZ_LR733289.1, forward strand.
CGGCCTGTCCCGCATGGAGCGCGTTGTCCGCGAGCGTATGACCACCCAGGACGTCGAGGCCATCACGCCGCAGACCCTGATCAACATCCGCCCCGTGGTTGCAGCCATCAAGGAGTTCTTCGGAACCTCCCAGCTGTCGCAGTTCATGGACCAGAACAACCCGCTCTCGGGCCTGACCCACAAGCGCCGCCTGTCGGCCCTTGGCCCCGGTGGTCTGTCCCGTGACCGCGCCGGCATGGAAGTCCGTGACGTGCACCCGTCCCACTACGGACGTATGTGCCCCATCGAAACCCCTGAAGGCCCGAACATTGGTCTGATCGGTTCGCTGGCTTCCTACGGCCGCATCAACCCGTTCGGTTTCATCGAGACCCCGTACCGCCTGGTCAAGGACGGCGTCGTCTCCGACGACGTCCAGTACCTGACGGCCGATGACGAGGCTGAGGTCCTGATCGCCCAGGCCAACGCGCCGCTGGACGAGAACAAGAAGTTCGCTGAAGAGACCGTCCTGGTCCGTGCCCGCGGTGGTGGAGGCGAGCCCGTGCTGGTTCCCGCCGCCGACGTCGAGTTCATGGACGTTTCCCCGCGCCAGATGGTGTCCGTGGCTACGGCCCTGATCCCGTTCCTGGAGCACGACGACGCCAACCGTGCACTCATGGGTGCCAACATGCAGCGCCAGGCTGTGCCGCTGGTCCGTTCCGAGGCTCCCGTGGTGGGCACCGGCATGGAGCGCGCCGCCGCCGTCGACGCCGGTGACGTTGTCATCGCCAAGAAGGCCGGTGTGGTCACCGAGGTTTCCGCCGAGCTCGTCATCATGCTCAACGACGACGGCACCGAGACCAACTACCGCATCAACAAGTTCGCCCGTTCCAACCAGGGCAACTGCTACAACCACCGCGTCCTGGTGAACGAAGGCCAGCGCCTGGAAGTTGGCGGCATCATCGCCGACGGCCCGGCTACGGACCAGGGTGAGCTCGCACTGGGCAAGAACCTGCTCGTGGCATTCATGTCATGGGAAGGCCACAACTTCGAGGACGCCATCATCCTCTCGCAGCGCATCGTTGCCGAGGACGTCCTTTCCTCCATCCACATCGAGGAGCACGAGATCGATGCCCGCGACACCAAGCTTGGTGCCGAGGAAATCACCCGTGACATCCCCAACGTGTCCGAGGAAGTCCTGGCCGGCCTGGACGAGCGCGGCATCATCCACATTGGTGCCGAGGTTGAAGCAGGGGACATCCTGGTCGGAAAGGTCACCCCGAAGGGTGAAACCGAGCTGACCCCGGAAGAGCGCCTGCTGCGCGCCATCTTCGGTGAGAAGTCCCGCGAAGTCCGCGACACCTCCCTGAAGGTTCCCCACGGCGAGTCCGGAACCGTCATCGGCGTGCGCGTCTTCGACCGCGACAACGACGACGAGCTGCCCCCGGGCGTGAACCAGCTGGTCCGCGTCTACGTGGCCGCCAAGCGCAAGATCACCGACGGCGACAAGCTCGCCGGCCGCCACGGCAACAAGGGTGTTATCTCCAAGATCCTTCCGATCGAGGACATGCCCTTCCTTGCTGACGGCACCCCCGTTGACATCGTCCTGAACCCGCTGGGTGTTCCGGGCCGTATGAACGTGGGCCAGGTGCTCGAAACGCACCTCGGCTGGGTTGCCAAGACCGGTTGGAAGATCGAAGGCGAGCCCGAGTGGGTCAAGCAGCTGCCGAACCTGCCGCGCGAGAGTGGTCCCACCACTGTTGCCACGCCGGTGTTCGACGGTGCCCGCGAAGAGGAAATCACGGGCCTGCTGGACTCCACCAACGTGACCCGCGACGGTGACCGCCTGATCAACTCCTCGGGCAAGACCCGCCTGTTTGACGGCCGCTCCGGCGAGCCGTTCCCGGATCCGATCTCGGTCGGCTACATGTACATCCTGAAGCTCCACCACCTGGTGGACGACAAGATCCACGCACGCTCCACCGGCCCGTACTCCATGATCACGCAGCAGCCGCTGGGTGGTAAGGCACAGTTCGGTGGCCAGCGCTTCGGTGAAATGGAAGTGTGGGCGCTCGAAGCTTACGGCGCCGCCTACACCCTCCAGGAACTCCTCACGATCAAGTCCGATGACATCCACGGTCGTGTGAAGGTCTACGAAGCGATCGTCAAGGGCGAGAACATCCCCGAGCCGGGCGTTCCCGAATCCTTCAAGGTCTTGATCAAGGAAATGCAGTCGCTGTGCCTGAACGTGGAAGTTCTTTCCACGGACGGAACCACAATTGAAATGCGTGACTCTGATGACGCAGTCTTCACGGCTGCGGAAGAACTGGGCATCGATCTGTCTCGCGCAGAGCCCAGCTCCGTAGAAGAGGTTTAGCAGGCGGGCGTTCGACGGCGGGTGCGCACCCGCCGTCGAACCCCACCTCCCTCATCCCGCACCAAGACTTCAGAATTTAGAGAACAAGAGAGAACAGGGACCATATGTCCAGCGAATCCTCCTTCGGCCTCATGCAGATCGGCCTCGCCACCGCGGAAGACATCCGCGGCTGGTCGTACGGCGAGGTTAAGAAGCCGGAAACCATCAACTACCGCACGCTCAAGCCCGAGAAGGACGGCCTCTTCTGCGAGAAGATCTTCGGCCCGTCCCGGGACTGGGAATGCTACTGCGGCAAGTACAAGCGCGTGCGCTTCAAGGGCATCATCTGTGAGCGCTGTGGCGTTGAAGTCACCCGCGCCAAGGTCCGCCGTGAGCGCATGGGCCACATTGAACTGGCCGCCCCCGTTACACACATCTGGTACTTCAAGGGTGTTCCGTCCCGCCTGGGCTACCTCCTTGACCTGGCACCGAAGGACCTCGAAAAGGTCATCTACTTCGCTGCCTACATGATCACCAGCGTCGACGAAGCTGCCCGCCACGAGGAACTGCCCAACCTGCAGGTTGAGCACGACATCGAGAAGAAGCAGCTGATCGACAACCGCGATGCCGACATCGCCGCGATTGCCCGCGACCTTGAAGGCGAAATCGCACGCCTCGAGGGCGAAGGCGCCAAGGCTGCCGACAAGAAGAAGGCCCGCGACTCCGCCGACCGCCAGATGGCCAACGTGCGCAAGCGTGCCGACGCCGACATCGAGCGCCTCGAGCAGGTCTGGGACCGCTTCAAGAACCTGAAGGTCGCCGACCTCGAAGGTGACGAAGGCCTGTACCGCGAACTGCGCGACCGCTACGGCATGTACTTCGAAGGCTCCATGGGTGCCGAGGCCATCAAGAAGCGCCTCGAGAACTTCGACATGCAGGCCGAGTCCGACCTGCTGCGCGACGTCATTGCCAACGGCAAGGGCCAGCGCAAGACCCGTGCCCTCAAGCGGCTCAAGGTGGTCAACGCATTCCTGACCACCAACAACAGCCCGCTCGGCATGGTCCTCGACGCCGTCCCGGTGATCCCGCCGGAACTGCGCCCCATGGTCCAGCTGGACGGTGGCCGCTTCGCGACCTCCGACCTCAATGACCTGTACCGTCGCGTGATCAACCGCAACAACCGCCTCAAGCGCCTGCTTGACCTGGGTGCTCCGGAGATCATCGTCAACAACGAGAAGCGCATGCTTCAGGAAGCTGTTGACAGCCTCTTCGACAACGGCCGCCGCGGCCGCCCGGTCACCGGACCTGGCAACCGTCCGCTGAAGTCCCTGAGCGACATGCTCAAGGGCAAGCAGGGCCGTTTCCGCCAGAACCTCCTCGGCAAGCGCGTCGACTACTCCGGCCGTTCGGTCATCGTCGTCGGCCCGCAGCTGAAGCTGCACCAGTGCGGCCTGCCCAAGCAGATGGCCCTGGAGCTCTTCAAGCCGTTCGTGATGAAGCGCCTGGTTGACCTCAACCACGCCCAGAACATCAAGTCGGCAAAGAGGATGGTGGAGCGCTACCGCCCGCAGGTCTGGGACGTGCTCGAAGAGATCATCACCGAACACCCGGTGCTGCTCAACCGTGCACCTACCCTGCACCGCCTGGGCATCCAGGCGTTCGAGCCGCAGCTTGTTGAAGGCAAGGCAATCCAGCTGCACCCGCTGGTTTGTGGCGCGTTCAACGCCGACTTCGACGGCGACCAGATGGCAGTCCACCTGCCGCTGAGCCCCGAGGCGCAGGCTGAGGCTCGCATCCTGATGCTGTCCTCGAACAACATCCTGAAGCCCTCTGACGGACGCCCGGTCACCCTGCCTTCGCAGGATATGATCATCGGCCTGTACCACCTGACCACCAAGCGCAAGGGTTCCGCCGGCGAAGGCAGGATCTTCTCCTCCGTGTCGGAAGCCATCATGGCCTTCGATGCACGCGAGCTGCACCTGAACTCGCAGGTCAAGATCCGGCTCGAAGGATTCGTCCCCTACGCCGGCTGGGAAGCCCCGGAAGGCTGGGAGCCCGGTCAGCCGGCACTCGTCCAGACCTCCCTGGGCCAGGTTGTCTTCAACCAGACCCTGCCCGAGGACTACCCGTGGGTTGAAGCCGTTGCCGACAAGGGCGAACTGTCCCGGATCGTCAACGACCTCGCCGAGCGCTACCCCAAGGTCGTCACCGCGGCAACGCTGGACAACCTGAAGGATGCCGGTTTCTACTGGGCCACCCGTTCAGGCGTCACCGTCGCCATCTCCGACATCGAGGTTCCTGCTGCCAAGCCGGAAATCCTTGCCGGGTACGAAGAACGCGCCGCCAAGATCCAGGGCCAGTACGACAAGGGCCTGATCGACGACGACGAGCGCCGCCAGGAACTGATCGAGATCTGGAACAAGGCAACCAACGACATCGCCTCCGTGATGCGTGAGAGCCTGTCCCCGATGAACACCATCAACCGCATGGTGTCCTCCGGTGCACGTGGTAACTGGATGCAGGTCCGCCAGATCGCGGGTATCCGTGGCCTGGTGGCCAACCCGAAGGGTGAGATCATCCCGCGCCCCATCAAGTCCTCCTACCGCGAGGGCCTGTCGGTGCTGGAATACTTCATCGCCACGCACGGTGCCCGTAAGGGCCTGGCCGATACCGCACTGCGTACCGCCAACTCGGGTTACCTGACCCGTCGTCTGGTGGACGTCTCGCAGGACGTCATCGTCCGTGAAGAGGACTGCGGCACCGAGCGTGGCCTGGTCACGCCCATCGCCGTCGCCGATTCCAACGGTGAGCTGGTCCTGGACGAGAACGTCGAGAACAGCGCCTACGCACGTACGCTGGCCGTCGACGTCGTGGACTCCGAGGGCAACGTCCTCGCAGCCGCCGGCACCGACTGCGGCGACGTCGTGATCGATGAGCTCTTCAAGGCAGGCATCACCGAGGTCAAGGTCCGCTCCGTACTCACCTGTGAGTCCAGCGTCGGCACCTGCGCCCTGTGCTACGGCCGCTCGCTGGCCACCGGCAAGACCGTGGACATCGGCGAGGCCGTGGGCATCATCGCCGCACAGTCCATCGGTGAGCCCGGTACCCAGCTGACCATGCGTACGTTCCACACCGGTGGTGCTGTTTCCGCCGGTGGTGGCGACGACATCACCCAGGGTCTGCCCCGTATCCAGGAGCTCTTCGAAGCCCGTACTCCGAAGGGTGTCGCCCCGATTGCTGAAGCAGCCGGCCGCATCACCATCGAAGAGTCCGAGCGCCAGATGCGCCTGGTCATCACCCCGGATGACGGAACGGAAGAGATCGCCTACCCGGTCCTCCGCCGTTCACGCCTGCTGATCGAAGACGGCGACCACGTCTCCGTGGGCCAGAAGCTGATCAACGGCCCGGTCGACCCCAAGCAGGTCCTGCGCATCATGGGCCCGCGTGCGGCACAGAAGTTCCTCGTGGACGAAGTGCAGGGCGTTTACCGCAGCCAGGGCATCGGTATCCACGACAAGCACGTCGAGGTTATCGTCCGCCAGATGCTGCGCCGCGTCACGGTCATCGAGTCCGGCGAATCGGACCTGCTGCCCGGCGAGCTCGCCGAGCGCAGCCGCTTCGAGGACGCCAACCGCCGCGTTGTGTCCGAGGGCAAGACTCCGGCTTCCGGACGTCCTGAGCTCATGGGCATCACCAAGGCGTCGCTGGCCACCGAGTCCTGGCTGTCCGCAGCTTCCTTCCAGGAGACCACCCGCGTCCTGACGCAGGCGGCAATGGAAGGCAAGAGCGATCCGCTGCTCGGCCTGAAGGAAAACGTCATCATCGGTAAGCTGATCCCGGCCGGCACGGGCCTCCCGCGCTACACCGAGGTCACCGTGGAGCCCACTGAGGAAGCAAAGGCCAACCTGTTCACCGGCCCCAGCGCATTCAGTGACTTCTCGTACGACACCTTGGGCGGTGACGGAGCTCCCGAGTTCCACGCCATCCCGCTGGATGACTACGACCTGGGCAACGACTTCCGCTGACGGGCAGGGCGGTCCCTTTCGTGTTGCGTTCCGCGCCACGTAGGGACCCTCCGCCCCGCCCTTAGGATGCAAGAGGGATGGTCCCGCACCGAAAGGTGGGGGACCATCCCCGTTTAACCCGTCGATTAAGGCATGGAGCCCGTCCATGCTAGACTTGTTACCAATTGTTATTGTGGCAGTGGATGAGTGCGCCGGTACCAGCTGAGAAGCTGGACCAGAGCGACGTTTCCGGTTTGCAGGGTTCTTGTGCAACGTATGCCACATTTTTGCATGCCTAGGGAACTACAGGAATGTACGTTTCGTGCCGGTGTGCGATCCGACTATTAAGGCTTCGCCTTCGCCGCCATGGAGATTCCCTTCAGGGCCCGGGCGGCGGGGCAACGCAACAGGAGAGTGGCCGGAAACAGCCACTCCGGATAAAACGGAGAACACGAGAGTGCCTACGATTAACCAGCTGGTCCGTAAGGGCCGCACGCCTAAGGTCTCAAAGACCAAGGCTCCCGCGCTTAAGGGCAGCCCCATGCGCCGCGGTGTCTGCACCCGCGTCTACACCACCACCCCGAAGAAGCCGAACTCGGCTCTGCGTAAGGTGGCACGTGTGCGCCTCAACGGCGGCGTGGAAGTTACCGCCTACATCCCCGGTGTTGGCCACAACCTGCAGGAGCACTCCATTGTGCTCGTTCGCGGTGGTCGTGTTAAGGACCTCCCGGGTGTCCGCTACAAGATCGTCCGTGGCGCCCTCGATACCCAGGGTGTGAAGAACCGTAAGCAGGCCCGCAGCCGCTACGGCGCAAAGATGGAGAAGAAGTAATATGCCTCGCAAGGGTCCGGCCCCCAAGCGGCCGCTCGTTTCGGATCCGGTATACGGTTCCCCGCTGGTAACCCAGCTCATCAACAAGGTACTCGTTGACGGCAAGAAGTCCACGGCAGAGCGCATCGTCTACGGTGCACTCGAAGGCGCACGCGCCAAGTCCGGCGGCGACCCCGTTGCAGCCCTGAAGAAGGCCATGGACAACGTCAAGCCTTCCCTCGAGGTCCGCTCCCGCCGTGTCGGTGGCGCCACCTACCAGGTTCCGGTTGAGGTCAAGCCGGGCCGCTCCACCGCACTCGCCCTGCGGTGGCTGGTTGGCTACTCCAAGGCCCGCCGCGAGAAGACGATGACCGAGCGCCTCCAGAACGAAATCCTGGACGCGTCGAACGGTCTCGGTGCCGCTGTGAAGCGTCGCGAAGACACCCACAAGATGGCCGAGTCCAACAAGGCCTTCGCACACTACCGCTGGTAATACTCCCCGGGCGCCGCCGGCTCAACCGAGCCGGCGGCGAACGTGTAGTCCATCCCAAAAGGAGACCCCGTGGCACAGGACGTGCTTACCGACCTTAGTAAGGTCCGCAACATCGGCATCATGGCCCACATCGATGCCGGCAAGACCACCACCACCGAGCGCATCCTGTTCTACACGGGTGTGAACCACAAGATCGGCGAAACGCACGACGGCGCTTCGACCACCGACTGGATGGAACAGGAAAAGGAACGCGGCATCACCATCACGTCTGCCGCCGTGACCTGCTTCTGGGAAAACAACCAGATCAACATCATCGACACCCCCGGCCACGTGGACTTCACGGTTGAGGTGGAGCGCTCCCTGCGCGTCCTCGACGGTGCAGTTGCCGTCTTCGATGGCAAGGAAGGCGTTGAGCCGCAGTCCGAGACTGTTTGGCGCCAGGCGGACAAGTACAACGTTCCGCGTATCTGCTTCGTCAACAAGATGGACAAGCTCGGTGCTGACTTCTACTTCACCGTAGACACCATCATCAGCCGCCTCGGTGCCAAGCCGCTGGTCATGCAGCTGCCCATCGGTGCCGAGAACGACTTCATCGGCGTCGTGGACCTGCTCTACATGCGTGCACTGGTGTGGCCCGGCGACGCCAAGGGCGACGTGACCATGGGTGCCAAGTACGAGATCCGCGAGATCCCCGCTGACCTCCAGGAAAAGGCTGAGGAGTACCGCGCGAACCTCGTTGAGACCGTCGCCGAGTCCTCCGAGGAACTCATGGAGAAGTACCTCGAGGGTGAAGAGATCTCGATCGACGAGCTCAAGGCCGGCATCCGCAAGATGACGATCAACTCCGAGCTCTACCCGATCTTCTGCGGCTCCGCGTTCAAGAACCGCGGCGTTCAGCCCATGCTCGACGCGGTTGTGGACTACCTGCCGAACCCGCTCGACGTCCCCCCGATGGTCGGCCACGACCCCCGCGACGAAGAGAAGGAACTGACCCGCAAGCCTTCCGCTGACGAGCCGTTCTCGGCCCTGGCGTTCAAGATTGCGGCCCACCCCTTCTTCGGCCAGCTCACCTTCATCCGCGTGTACTCCGGTCACGTGGAAGCAGGCGCCCAGGTGGTCAACTCCACCAAGGGCAAGAAGGAGCGCATCGGCAAGCTGTTCCAGATGCACGCCAACAAGGAAATGCCCGTTGAGGGCGCTACCGCCGGCCACATCTACGCAGCCATCGGCCTGAAGGACACCACCACCGGTGACACCCTGTGCGATGCCAGCAACCAGATTGTGCTCGAGTCCATGAGCTTCCCGGAGCCCGTGATCTCGGTTGCCATCGAGCCGAACACCAAGGGTGACCAGGAGAAGCTGTCCACGGCCATCCAGAAGCTCTCCGCTGAGGACCCCACCTTCCAGGTGTCCCTCAACGAAGACACCGGCCAGACCATCATCGCCGGCATGGGCGAGCTCCACCTGGACATCCTGGTGGACCGCATGCGCCGCGAGTTCAAGGTTGAGGCCAACGTGGGCAAGCCCCAGGTTGCTTACCGCGAAACCATCAAGCGCGCCGTCGAACGCCACGACTACACGCACAAGAAGCAGACCGGTGGTTCGGGTCAGTTCGCAAAGATCCAGATTGCCATCGAGCCGCTGGACACCGCCGAGGGCGAGCTGTACGAGTTCGAGAACAAGGTCACTGGTGGCCGCGTTCCCCGCGAGTACATCCCGTCTGTTGACGCGGGCATCCAGGATGCACTGAACGACGGCGTCCTGGCCGGCTACCCGGTTGTCGGCATCAAGGCCACGCTGATCGACGGCGCGTACCACGATGTTGACTCCTCGGAAATGGCGTTCAAGATCGCCGGCCGTATGGCTTTCAAGGAAGCTGCACGCAAGGCGAACCCGGTTCTGCTCGAACCGCTGATGGATGTCGAGGTCCGCACCCCTGAGGAATACATGGGTGAAGTTATCGGTGACCTCAACTCCCGCCGTGGCCAGATGCAGTCCATGGAAGATGCACAGGGCGTCAAGGTCATCCGTGCGCACGTTCCGCTGTCCGGCATGTTCGGCTACATCGGTGACCTGCGCTCGAAGACCCAGGGCCGTGCTGTGTACTCCATGACGTTCAACAGCTACGCCGAGGTCCCGAAGGCAGTTGCCGACGAGATCATCCAGAAGTCCCGCGGCGAGTAGTCCTTCCGGACTTTCGAAGCGAACACCTCGGTGGCGCTGTCTGCCAGCGGACAGCGTGGCCGGTGCAGGTGGCCGGGCCGGCCGGAGTAATCCGGCCGGATTCCGGCCCCTGCACGAACAGGCTCAGGGGATTAGTATTAGTTCCTGAATCTGCAATTTCACCAATCCAAAGCCCCCCAAGTAGACTTGCCTGAGTTCTACCGCGATAAGCGCGGCTGGAGGGCAAGCTATTTGAAAACGTTCTAGGAGGAACCTGTGGCAAAGGCAAAGTTCGAGCGGACTAAGCCGCACGTCAACATCGGCACCATTGGTCACGTTGACCACGGTAAGACGACGCTGACGGCCGCCATTTCCAAGGTGCTGTACGACAAGTACCCGGATCTCAACGAGAAGCGTGACTTCGCGTCGATCGACTCTGCACCCGAAGAGCGTCAGCGCGGTATTACCATCAACATCTCCCACGTGGAGTACCAGACCGAGAAGCGTCACTACGCACACGTAGACGCCCCCGGCCACGCTGACTACATCAAGAACATGATCACCGGTGCTGCCCAGATGGACGGCGCAATCCTCGTGGTTGCCGCTACCGACGGCCCGATGGCACAGACCCGCGAGCACGTTCTGCTGGCCCGCCAGGTTGGTGTTCCCTACCTGCTGGTCGCACTGAACAAGGCTGACATGGTCGATGACGAGGAACTCCTCGACCTCGTCGAAATGGAAGTTCGTGAGCTCCTCAGCTCGCAGGGCTTCGATGGCGACAACGCTCCGGTTGTCCGCGTTTCAGGCCTGAAGGCCCTGGAAGGCGACCCCGAGTGGGTCAAGTCCGTTGAGGACCTGATGGCTGCTGTCGACGAGTCCGTTCCGGACCCCGTACGTGACCGCGACAAGCCGTTCCTGATGCCGATCGAAGACGTCTTCACCATCACCGGCCGTGGCACCGTTGTTACGGGCCGCGCCGAGCGTGGAACCCTCGCCATCAACTCCGAGGTCGAGATCGTCGGCATCCGCCCGGTCCAGAAGACCACGGTTACCGGTATCGAGATGTTCCACAAGCAGCTCGACGAAGCATGGGCCGGCGAGAACTGTGGCCTGCTGCTCCGCGGTCTGAAGCGCGACGATGTCGAGCGTGGCCAGGTTGTCGTCAAGCCGGGTTCCATCACCCCGCACACCGACTTCGAGGCCAACGTCTACATCCTCTCCAAGGACGAAGGCGGACGTCACAACCCGTTCTACTCCAACTACCGCCCGCAGTTCTACTTCCGTACCACGGACGTAACCGGCGTTATCACCCTGCCCGAGGGCACGGAAATGGTTATGCCTGGCGACAACACTGAGATGACCGTTGCGCTCATCCAGCCCATCGCTATGGAAGAGGGCCTCGGCTTCGCTATCCGCGAAGGCGGCCGCACCGTTGGTTCGGGACGCGTTACCAAGATCATCAAGTAGTACTTGCTGATCGAGGATCCACCGGGCCCCGGCCCGCGTTGAATCCGCAAAGAAAGCCCCGCTGCTCCAAGCAGCGGGGCTTTCTTTTAGCCTTTTTGGCGGGGACCCCGCGGATGCCCCCGGGAGGGGCCACTGATACTGTTGCAGCACTGAAAGGAGATCATCATGGGGTGGCTTATTTTCCTGATCATCGCGGTGGCCGTCGTGGCCGGGGTGTTCTGGGTCAAAAGGAATTTCCGGCACGAGATCGACCGGGCCAAGCGGATCAACAGGGCAAACAAGAACCAGTAACGCGGGTTGCAGCGCCCATTGCTGGTAAGCCTTATTCCTACTTTTCGGTATACCTAAATTCGCGGTATCCTCGTCTTATTGACGCCCGCAACGACGAGGACACGTGATGGCTGTTTCAACATTGGCGGCGGAATCCGCCACCACCAAAGTGTGGTCCCGCCTCCTGCTGCTCGGGCCCGCGTTCGTGGCCGCCATCGCGTACGTGGACCCGGGGAACGTGGCGGCAAACCTGACTGCCGGCGCAAACTTCGGGTACCTGCTCGTCTGGGTTCTGGTGGCAGCCAATGCCATGGCGGTGCTGATCCAGTACCAGTCGGCCAAGCTGGGCCTGGCCACCGGAATGAGCCTTCCGGAAATCCTCGGCAAACGCCTGGGAACCGGGCGGCGCCGTGCCTACTGGGTGCAGGCTGAGATCGTTGCCGGGGCCACGGATATGGCGGAAGTCATTGGCGGCGCCGTTGCGCTCAACCTGCTGTTCGGCCTGCCCCTGCTCACGGGCGGGTTCATCATCGGCCTGGCGTCCATGCTGCTGCTGACGCTGCAGTCGAACCGGAGCCAGAAGTCCTTCGAACTCGCCATTCTGACCCTGCTCGGCGTGATAGCCGTCGGGTTTGTTTCGGGCCTGTTCGTCGCGCCGCCGGATGCCGGTGGTGCCATCGCCGGCCTCGTGCCACGCTTCGAGGGAACCGACACCGTCCTGCTCGCAGCCAGCATGCTCGGGGCCACCGTCATGCCGCACGCGATCTACCTGCACTCGGCCCTGGCCCGCGACCGACACGGCTTCTCCGAAGACCCGGCAGTCAGGACGCGGTTGATCCGGGCCACCCGCGTGGATGTCGCCGGTGCCCTGCTGCTTGCCGGAATCGTCAATATAGCCATGCTGCTGCTGGCCGCCACCAGCCTTCGCGGAGTGGAGGGGACGGACACCATCGCCGGAGCGCACGCAGCCGTGACGTCGGCACTCGGGCCCGTCATCGGCGTCGTATTCGCCATTGGCCTCCTGGCCTCGGGCCTGGCGTCCACGTCGGTGGGGTGCTACTCGGGGGCCACCATCATGGGCGGGCTGCTGAAGGTCAGGATTCCGCTGCTGATGCGCCGCACGCTCACCCTGATCCCGGCTCTGCTGGTCCTGGGCGCCGGCATTGAACCAACGCTGGCCCTGGTCCTGAGCCAGGTCCTCCTGAGTTTCGGCATCCCGTTCGCGCTCATTCCGCTGATCCGCCTCACCGGCAGCCGCAAGGTGATGGGCATCCACGCGGACTCGAAACCGCTTCGGATTGCGGGCTGGACGAGCGCCACGCTCATCGTGGGACTGAACTGCGTGCTGATCTTCCTTACAGTGCTGGGCCTCCAGTGACATGTCGGCAGTGACATGCCGCTGGTAGCCCGCCGGCTAGTCCCGCCGGTGGCCCCGGGCGCGCGACAGCGCCTGGTACCAGTAGAAGGACCGTTTGGGGGTCCGCTCCAGTGAATCGAAGTCCACGTGCACCAGGCCAAAACGCTGCGAGTAGCCGGCGGCCCACTCGAAATTGTCCATCAGTGTCCACACGTAATAGCCGCGCAGGTCAACGCCCTCGGCCACGCCACCGGGAGCAGTAGCTTCAAGAGCTGTCCCCAGGTGCGCAGCCAGATACTCGACGCGGTCCGTGTCCTCCAGCGTCTCTGAAACCCTGTCGGGTTCAGGAAAGCTGGCGCCGCCCTCGGTGATGTACATCGGCGGAAGCGCCTCTCCGTACCGGTCCCTCATTTCCCGCAGCAGGACCCCCAGGTGCTCCGGTGCCACGGGCCAACCGAACCCGGTGCTGCCGTACTCCGGATAACCCACTTCGTGGAAGGGCAGCTTGGCGATTTCCTTGTGCATGTCCGCAGGCATGGGGGTGATGCCCGGCCCCAGGGCCACCTTCACCGGGAAGTAGTAATTGAGCCCGTAGAAGTCCAGGGGCTGGTGGATGGTCCTCAGGTCGGCATCGGAGATTCTGCCGATGGAGCGCAGCCAGGGCTTGGCGTACAGGGGCAGTGAGGGATAGCGGCCTAGCAGGACGGGATCGGCGTAGATCCTGTTCATCAGAAGGTCGTACAGGTGCGCGACGAGCCGGTCGCCGATCTTCCGGGTGGCGGGCCTGACGGGGGAGTGCAGGTTGGTCAGGCCAACGCCGCCCGCCACTCCGGCCGCCCTCAGCGCCTGCACGCCGAGCCCGTGCGCCAGGAGCTGGTGGTGGATGGCGGGAAGGGCATCGAACATCAACCGGCGCCCCGGCGCGTGCACCCCCAGGGCGTAGCCATTGAGGGTGACCGAGACCGGTTCGTTGAGGGTGACCCACTGGGCCACACGGTCGCCGAACCGCTCACCGGCGGCCCGGGCGTAGTCGCCGAACCTTTCGGCGGTGTCGCGGTTCAGCCACCCGCCACGGTGTTCCAGCGGCAGGGGGGTGTCCCAGTGGTACAGGGTGGCCATCGGGGAGATGCCGGCATCGAGGAGCTGGTCGATGAGGCGGTCGTAGAAATCCAGGCCTTCGGCATTGAAGCTGCCCCGGCCGTCGGGCTGGATCCGTGGCCAGGAAAGCGAGAACCGGTAGGAATCAACGCCCAGCTCCTTGAGCAGCGCCACATCCTCCGGCAGCCGGTTGTAGTGGTCGCAGGCCACGGCGGGGGAGTGCCCGTCCATGATGGCGCCGGGCTTTTCCGCGAAGGCATCCCACCCCGAGGGGCCGCGGCCCCCGTCCTTCAGCGCGCCTTCGATTTGGAACGCCGCGGCGGCGACGCCCAGGGTGAACGACGCCGGCACGCGCCCGGCCAGTTCCGTCACCGCTTCAGTGCCTTCCAGGGTCATGCCCCTATCATCCAGCCGGTTTCTTTCCACTGCAATGGGGCGTGCAGGCGGCGGCCCGGGTGCCAATTCGCATCTGCCCGGCTTTTCCGGCATACTAGATGAGTTGTTCAAGCGCTTCTTCGCGTCCCGATCCGGATAATGCCGGGTGCAGGGTCCAAGTTGAAGACCAAACATAACCCACCCCAATGGAATTGCGGATTTGTATGCGTGTTCAGCGCGACACGCCCGACCGCGGGGGTCGGTTGCGCCGGCAAGGTGAGGAACCCGGATTTATCCGGATTCAGTTTGTGCGGCGGATGGTGGTTACGACCTCAAATGCTTCGGCAGCCATACAACGAGTAAGTGAACAGGGCAGCCCTAAACCGGGGAAGCACAGACTGAAAGAGAGTCAGGCGACATGGCGGGACAAAAAATCCGCATCCGGCTGAAGTCATACGACCACGAGGTCATTGACGTTTCAGCACGGAAGATCGTTGAGACGGTCACGCGCGCAGGCGCAACGGTAGTTGGCCCCGTGCCGCTGCCGACGGAGAAGAACGTGTACTGCGTTATCCGCTCTCCGCACAAGTACAAGGACAGCCGCGAGCACTTTGAAATGCGCACGCACAAGCGTCTTATCGACATCATCGATCCCACGCCGAAGGCTGTTGACTCGCTCATGCGTCTCGACCTGCCGGCTGACGTGAACATCGAAATCAAGCTGTAGGGAGGTGCTGAGAGACTATGACCGCAACCCGTAACGTAAAGGGCCTGCTGGGCACGAAGCTCGGCATGACCCAGGTCTGGGACGAGAACAACAAGCTCATCCCCGTCACTGTGGTCCAGGCAGACTCGAACGTCATCACCCAGCTGCGCAACGCAGATGTTGATGGCTACGTCGCCGTTCAGATCGGCTACGGCCAGATCGATCCCCGCAAGGTCACCAAGCCGCTGGCTGGTCACTTTGAAAAGGCAGGCGTCACGCCTCGCCGCCACGTCGTCGAACTTCGTACCGCAGATGCTGCCGAGTACGAGCTGGGCCAGGAGCTCTCTGTAGAGCTCTTCGAAGCCGGCCAGAAGATCGACGTCGTCGGGACCACCAAGGGTAAGGGCTTCGCCGGTGTTATGAAGCGTCACGGCTTCCACGGCGTTGGCGCTTCCCACGGTGCCCACAAGAACCACCGTAAGCCCGGTTCAATCGGTGGCGCATCCACCCCGAGCCGCGTCTTCAAGGGCATGAAAATGGCCGGCCGCATGGGCGCCGTTCGTCACACCACGCTGAACCTCACGGTCCACGCGGTTGACGTCGAGAAGTCGCTGCTCCTGATCAAGGGTGCCGTCCCCGGCGCCCGCGGCCAGGTCGTCTTCGTACGCACCGCCGTGAAGGGAGCCTAGTTCAATGGCTAACACTGTCCAGGTTGACCTGCCTGCAGAGATCTTCGACGTTCAGACCAACGTGCCGCTGCTGCACCAGGTCGTCGTTGCCCAGCTCGCTGCTGCACGCCAGGGTACCCACAAGACCAAGACCCGCGCTGAAGTTTCCGGTGCAGGACGCAAGCCGTTCAAGCAGAAGGGTACCGGCCGCGCCCGTCAGGGTTCCATCCGTGCTCCTCACATGACCGGCGGTGGCATTGTCCACGGTCCGACCCCGCGTGACTACAGCCAGCGCACCCCCAAGAAGATGATTGCTGCTGCACTGCGCGGCGCACTGTCTGACCGGGCCCGCAACGGTCGCATCCACGTTGTCGCAGAACTGGTTGAAGGCACCAAGCCCTCCGCCAAGACCGCACTGGCAACGCTCCGCGGTGTTTCCGACCGCAAGAACCTGCTGGTCGTCATCGAGCGCGATAACGACGTTGCTGCACTGTCCGTGCGCAACCTCGCCGGCGTTCACGTTCTGTACGCAGACCAGCTGAACACCTACGACGTTCTCGTCTCTGATGACGTTGTCTTCACCAAGGCTGCCTACGACGCATTCGTTGCCGCTAAGGCAGCTAAGAACGAGGAGGATGCCAAGTGAGTGCAGCCACCATCAAGGATCCCCGCGACGTCGTGCTTGCACCCGTCGTGTCGGAAAAGAGCTACGGCCTGATCGACGAGGGCAAGTACACCTTCCTGGTGGACCCCCGTTCGAACAAGACCGAGATCAAGCTGGCCGTGGAGAAGATCTTCTCCGTCAAGGTCGAATCGATCAACACCATCAACCGTGCCGGTAAGCGCAAGCGCACCAAATTCGGATGGGGTACCCGCAAGAACACCAAGCGTGCGATTGTCACCCTCAAAGAAGGCACCATCGACATCTTCGGCGGTCCGCTCGCGTAGCGGAGACCACTTTAACGAGGAAATAAATTATGGGAATCCGCAAGTACAAGCCGACTACCCCGGGCCGTCGTGGCTCGAGCGTAGCGGACTTCACCGAAATTACGCGGTCGACGCCGGAAAAGTCGTTGGTACGTCCGCTGCCCAAAAAGGGCGGCCGTAACAACTCCGGTAAGATCACCACCCGTCACAAGGGTGGCGGACACAAGCGCCAGTACCGTCTGATCGACTTCCGTCGCCACGACAAGGACGGCGTCAACGCCCGCGTTGCCGAAATCGAGTACGATCCGAACCGCACGGCTCGCATCGCCCTCCTGCACTACGTTGATGGCACCAAGCGTTACATCATCGCTCCCAACAAGCTCTCCCAGGGTGACGTTGTCGAGGCAGGTGCCGGTGCTGACATCAAGCCCGGTAACAACCTGCCCCTGCTCAACATCCCGGTGGGTACTGTCATCCACGCAGTTGAACTGCGTCCGGGTGGCGGCGCCAAGATGGGCCGCTCCGCCGGCGCATCGATCCAGCTTGTTGCCAAGGAAGGCCGCTTCGCCCAGCTGCGTCTGCCTTCAGGCGAAATCCGCAACGTTGACGTGCGCTGCCGCGCAACCGTCGGCGAGGTCGGCAACGCCGAGCAGTCGAACATCAACTGGGGCAAGGCCGGCCGTATGCGGTGGAAGGGCGTTCGCCCGACCGTCCGTGGTGTCGCCATGAACCCGGTCGACCACCCGCACGGTGGTGGCGAGGGTAAGACGTCCGGTGGACGTAACCCCGTCAACCCGAACGGTAAGCGGGAAGGCCGCACCCGCCGCCCCAACAAAGAGAGCGACAAGCTTATTGTGCGTCGCCGTCGTACTGGCAAGAACAAGCGATAGGAGCCTGGACACATGCCACGCAGCCTGAAAAAAGGTCCTTTCGTTGACCAGCACCTCTTTGTGAAGGTAGCCAGGGAAAACGAAAAGGGCACCAAGAACGTCATCAAGACCTGGTCCCGCCGTTCGATGATCATCCCCGACATGCTCGGACACACGATCGCCGTACACGACGGACGCAAGCACATCCCGGTGTTTGTCACTGAGTCGATGGTCGGGCACAAGCTCGGCGAATTCGCTCCCACGCGGACATTCCGCGGCCATGTCAAGGACGACCGTAAGGGCAAGCGCCGCTAGGCGCCTGCGTTTACGTCAAAGACGAGAGAAGGAAAGCAATGGAAGCCAAGGCAATTGCGCGCCACATCCGCGTAACGCCTATGAAGGCCCGGCGCGTCGTCAACCTTGTTCGTGGATTGCAAGCGAATGAGGCTCTGGCAATTCTGAAGTTTGCCCCGCAGGCAGCTTCGGAGCCGGTATTCAAGGTAGTTCAGTCAGCAATCTCCAACGCCCGGGTCCTCGCGGACCGCGACGGCGTGGCGTTTGACGAAGGCGACCTCATCATCAGCGAAGCGTTTGTTGATGAAGGCCCGACCATGAAGCGGTTCCAGCCGCGTGCCCAGGGTCGTGCATTTCAGATCAAGAAGCGCACCAGCCACATCACCGTGGTAGTCGCTACCCCGGAGAAAGAGGAGGCTCGCTAAGTGGGACAGAAAGTAAACCCGCACGGGTTCCGACTCGGCATCACCACCGATCACGTATCGCACTGGTTCGCTGACAGCACCAAGGCCGGCCAGCGGTACAAGGACTTCGTTCGCGAAGACATCCGCATCCGCCAGCTCATGTCCACGGGCATGGAGCGCGCCGGCATCGCCAAGGTCGAGATCGAGCGCACCCGTGACCGCGTCCGCGTGGACATCCACACGGCCCGTCCCGGCATCGTCATCGGCCGCCGTGGAGCAGAAGCAGACCGCATCCGCGGCGAGCTCGAAAAGCTCACCGGCAAGCAGGTCCAGCTGAACATCCTCGAGGTCAAGAACCCCGAGATGGAAGCCCAGCTTGTGGCCCAGGGCGTTGCAGAGCAGCTGACTTCCCGCGTGGCATTCCGCCGTGCGATGAAGAAGGCCATGCAGTCCGCACAGCGTGCAGGTGCCAAGGGCATCCGTATCGCCTGCTCGGGCCGCCTGGGTGGCGCTGAAATGTCCCGCTCGGAGTTCTACCGCGAAGGCCGTGTGCCCCTGCACACCCTCCGCGCGAACATCGACTACGGCTTCTACGAAGCCAAGACCACCTTCGGCCGCATCGGTGTGAAGGTCTGGATCTACAAGGGTGACGTCACCGCCAAGGAACTGGCTGCACAGGCTGCTGCCGCACCGTCCCGCGGTGGCCGTGGCGAGCGTCCCGGCCGCCCGGGTGGCGCGGACCGCGGTGACCGCCGCCGTCGCAACGACCGTCCGGCCGCTGAAGCAGCTCCTGCTGCCGAAGCACCGGCAGTTGAAGCAGCACCTGCTGCTGCAGAAGGAGGACAGGCTTAAATGCTTATCCCACGTCGAGTAAAGCACCGTAAGCAGCACCACCCGGGTCGTTCCGGCGCTGCTACGGGCGGCACCCAGGTCTCCTTCGGTGAGTACGGCATCCAGGCCCTGAGCCCGGCATACGTCACCAACCGTCAGATCGAGTCCGCTCGTATCGCAATGACCCGCCACATCAAGCGTGGCGGTAAGGTCTGGATCAACATCTACCCGGACCGTCCGCTGACCAAGAAGCCTGCCGAAACCCGCATGGGTTCCGGTAAGGGTTCACCGGAATGGTGGGTCGCCAACGTCAAGCCGGGCCGGGTTCTGTTCGAACTCTCCGGTGTCAATGAAGAGGTAGCTCGCGAGGCCCTGCGCCTGGCAATCCACAAGCTGCCGTTGAAGGCACGCATTGTGCGTCGCGAGGGTGGTGAATAGAAATGGCAGTAGGATCCAAGGATCTGGCTCCCGCACAGCTGGACGGTTTCGACAACGAGCGTCTCGTTGAAGAACTCCGCAAGGCCAAGGAAGAGCTGTTCAACCTGCGTTTCCAGTCCGCCACCGGACAGCTGGAGAACCACGGTCGCCTGCGCGCGGTAAAGAAGGACATCGCACGCATCTACACCGTTCTCCGCGAACGCGAGCTGGGCATTCGTGCCGAGGTTGCCGCACCGGTTGTGGAAGCCAAGGAAGAGAAGAAGTCCAAGAAGGCTTCAACCAAGAAGGCCGAAAAGGCTGAAAAGGCTGAGACCGAGGAGGACGCCAAGTGAGTGAAAAGGACCAGAACGTGACCGAAACTGCTACCGAAGCCAAGGCTGGGCAGCGCGGTTACCGCAAGACCCGTCGCGGTTACGTGGTCTCCGACAAGATGGAAAAGACCATCGTTGTCGAGGTTGAAGACCGCGTGAAGCACGCACTGTACGGCAAGGTCATCCGCCGCACCTCCAAGGTCAAGGCACACGACGAAGAGAACACCGCCGGCATCGGCGACCTCGTTGTCATCGCCGAGACCCGTCCGCTGTCCGCCACCAAGAATTGGCGGCTCGTGGAAATCCTCGAAAAGGCCAAGTAGCACCTGCTGCTTCGCTGGAAGCCCCTGCTCCCTTCCGGGAGCGGGGGCTTCCTCGCTTAACGCGGGCGTCACGCCAGGCAGCTTTTGAGTGAAGCGGACGACGGCGGCGCCACGCCTGGCGGGGGAGCGGCACCGTTAGCGGGCCGAAAGGCTGCCCTGCGTCACGCCGTCGTCCGTCTTGCCGGGCAGGGGACGGTGGTGATATGGGGACTGGCGGAAAACATGCTAGGATATTGAGTTTGTATGGCGCCTTTCGCGCGCCATCATCAACCTCGTAAACAAGCGTGCCACAGCATAGTGCCCCTGTGCGCCCGGGATCCGTCCCGGACCGGGTGGGAGCAACTGCTTCTGGCACGGGCGTTTAGGCCTGGTCTGGCAAAATCCAGGCAGGTCAAGAGACACCCCGATCAACCGTTCCGCAAGGCTCATTCCGTAGCAACATCACGGCCTGAGAACCGGCGCGACGCAAGGAGTAAATAGTGATTCAGCAGGAGTCGCGACTCAAGGTCGCCGACAACACGGGTGCTAAGGAAATCCTTACCATTCGCGTTCTCGGTGGATCTGGCCGTCGCTACGCAGGCATCGGTGACGTCATTGTCGCCACCGTCAAGGATGCAATCCCGGGCGGCAACGTAAAGAAGGGCGATGTGGTCAAGGCCGTCATCGTCCGTACCAAGAAGGAACGCCGCCGTGCGGATGGTTCCTACATCAAGTTTGACGAGAACGCAGCTGTGATCCTGAAGAACGACGGTGACCCCCGCGGTACCCGTATCTTCGGACCGGTTGGTCGTGAACTGCGTGACAAGAAGTTCATGAAGATCGTTTCTCTGGCTCCGGAGGTGCTCTAGTCCATGGCTGCAAAGATCAAGAAGGGTGACCTGGTTCAGGTCATCACTGGCGCCAAGGCTGAGCGCGGCGGCGACCGTGGCAAGCAGGGCAAGGTTCTGCGCGTCTTCACCGACACCAACCGCGTGCTGGTTGAGGGTATCAACCGCGTCACCAAGCACACCCGTGTTGGACAGTCGCAGCGCGGCACCAAGACCGGCGGCATCGAGGTCGTAGAGGCCCCGATCCACATTTCGAACGTGGCCCTGGTTGACCCGTCGACCAAGAAGCCGACCCGTGTGGGCTTCCGCCTCGACACTGTGGAGAAGAACGGTGTCAAGAAGACCGTCCGCATCCGCGTGTCCAAGAGCTCCGGGAAGGACATCTAATGACTGAGACTCTCGAGACTCCGGCAACGAAGATCGTTCCTCGTCTGAAGACCAAGTACGCCGAATCCATCAAGGCAACGCTCCAGGATGAATTCAAGTACGAGAACGTGAACCAGGTACCCCGTCTGGTGAAGGTTGTTGTGAACATGGGTGTTGGAGATGCCGCCAAGGACTCCAAGCTGATCGACGGCGCTGTCCGCGACCTCACCCAGATCACCGGCCAGAAGCCGCAGGTTACCAAGGCCCGCAAGTCGATCGCACAGTTCAAGCTGCGCGAAGGCATGCCCATCGGTGCACACGCTACCCTGCGTGGCGACCGCATGTGGGAATTCGTGGACCGCCTGGTCACCCTGGCCCTGCCCCGTATCCGCGACTTCCGCGGCCTCAGTGGCAAGCAGTTCGATGGCAACGGCAACTACACCTTCGGTCTGACCGAGCAGGTTATGTTCCACGAAATCGACCAGGACAAGATCGACCGCGTCCGCGGTATGGACATCACGGTTGTCACCACTGCCAAGACCGATGACGAAGGCCGCGCGCTGCTCAAGGCGCTTGGTTTCCCGTTCAAAACCGAAGCTTAATTAACTACGTAAAAGGTCCGGCCGCTCCGCTCCCCAGGGAATGGAACGGCGGAAACCGTTATGAGGAAGGGCATGAGCCCACATGACAATGACAGATCCTGTCGCAGATATGCTTACGCGCCTGCGTAACGCAAACTCGGCATACCACGACTCCGTGTCTATGCCTTACAGCAAGCTCAAGGCACGCGTTGCCGACATCCTCAAGGCCGAAGGTTTCATCGCCGGCTGGAAGGAAGAGGACGCCGAGGTTGGCAAGAAGCTGACCCTGGACCTCAAGTTCGGTCCGAACCGCGAGCGTTCCATCGCCGGTGTACGCCGCATCTCCAAGCCGGGTCTCCGCGTTTACGCGAAGTCCACCAACCTCCCGCACGTGCTCGGTGGCCTGGGTATCGCTATCCTGTCCACCTCTTCCGGCCTCCTGACTGACAAGCAGGCCGGCAAGAAGGGCGTGGGCGGCGAAGTCCTCGCGTACGTCTGGTAACGGGAAAGGAAGAGAATAATGTCACGTATTGGACGTCTCCCCATCACCGTTCCTGCCGGCGTTGAGGTCAAGGTTGACGGCTCTGTCGTCAGCGTCAAGGGTTCCAAGGGGGAGCTGACCCACACTGTGGCCAGCCCCATCGAGGTTGCCCTGGACGAGAACACCCTGACCGTCAGCCGCCCGAACGACGAGCGCGCCTCCCGTTCGCTCCACGGCCTGACCCGCACCCTGATCGCCAACATGATCCAGGGCGTCACCGCAGGCTACGAGAAGAAGCTTGAAATCGTCGGTACCGGTTACCGCGTTCAGGCCAAGGGATCTGACCTTGAGTTCGCTCTGGGCTACAGCCACCCGGTCAACGTTTCGGCTCCGGCCGGCATCACCTTTGCAGTAGAGGGACCGACCAAGCTCTCTGTCTCAGGTATCAACAAGCAGCAGGTCGGCGAGGTCGCTGCCAACATTCGCAAGCTGCGGAAGCCTGACCCGTACAAGGGCAAGGGCATCCGTTACGCCGGCGAAGTCATCCGCCGCAAGGTCGGAAAGGCTGGTAAGTAACCATGGCCATCTCCATTAACAAGAAGCGTACGAACAAGAGCAAGGCTGCTGGTCGCAGCCGCCGCCAGCTTCGTATCCGCAAGCGCATTTCCGGTACGGCTGTCCGCCCCCGCCTGGTGGTCAACCGCTCCGCACGCCACGTATTTGTCCAGGTTGTCGATGACACCATTGGCCAGACCGTAGCAAGCGCGTCCACCCTGGAAGCTGACCTTCGTGCATTCGACGGTGACAAGACTGCCAAGGCCAAGCGCGTTGGCGAGCTCGTTGCCGAACGTGCCAAGGCTGCCGGCGTCGAGGCTGTTGTG
Source organism: Arthrobacter sp. 8AJ (assembly GCF_902506025.1). NCBI lineage: Bacteria > Bacillati > Actinomycetota > Actinomycetes > Micrococcales > Micrococcaceae > Arthrobacter > Arthrobacter sp. 8AJ. The sequence goes on from NZ_LR733289.1 coordinate 1,324,843, forward strand.
TTCGACCGTGGTGGTAACAAGTACCACGGCCGGATCGCCGCCGTCGCTGACGGTGCACGCGAAGGTGGGCTGTCACTGTGACCGAAGCAAACAAGGAAAAGGACACTGTGTCTGCAGATCAGAAGGCGCCCGAAGCCGCAGCTGCTGAGACCACTGCCCCCGCTGCCGAGGACCGCCGTGGTGGCGCCCGTCGCGGCGAGCGTGGCGACCGTGGCCAGGGCCGCGGCGACCGCGGTGGCCGTGGCGGCCGCGACGGTGGCCGTGAAGCCGAAAAGAACCAGTTCGTAGAGCGCGTTGTCACCATCAACCGCGTCTCCAAGGTCGTCAAGGGTGGTCGTCGCTTCAGCTTCACCGCACTGGTCGTCGTTGGTGACGGTAACGGCATGGTCGGCGTGGGCTACGGCAAGGCCAAGGAAGTTCCCGCTGCTATCGCCAAGGGCGTTGAAGAGGCCAAGAAGTCCTTCTTCCGCGTTCCCCGCGTTGGCAACACCATCCCGCACCGCGTTCAGGGTGAAGCCGCTGCCGGCGTCGTAATGCTGCGTCCGGCTTCCGCCGGTACCGGTGTTATCGCCGGTGGTCCGGTCCGTGCAGTACTGGAGTGCGTGGGCATCCACGACATCCTCTCCAAGTCGCTCGGTTCCTCCAACGCCATCAACATCGTTCACGCGACCGTTGATGCCCTGAAGCGCCTCGAAGAGCCGGCAGCAGTGGCAGCACGCCGCGGCCTGCCGCTGGACGAGATCGCTCCGGCAGCGTTGGTGAAGGCCCTCCTGGCTCCGAAGGCAGGTGTTTAGTCTTGGCTAAGAACCTGGTCCCCTCGGACGCTCAGTTGGAAATCACTCAGATCAAGTCCGCCATTGGCGGCAAGCAGAACCAGCGCGACACCCTGCGGTCCCTCGGCCTGAAGCGGATCGGACACACTGTTGTCCGCACCGCCGACGCCGTAACCGTTGGAATGCTCAACACGGTTCCGCACCTGGTAAAGGTAGAGGAGGCGAAGTAAATGGCAGAGAACACTGCTGATAAGGCGCAGGCTGCTGAGAAGCAGAACGCCCTGAAGGTTCACCACCTGCGTCCCGCACCGGGTGCCAAGACCGCCAAGACCCGTGTGGGTCGTGGTGAGGCATCCAAGGGTAAGACCGCCGGCCGTGGTACCAAGGGTACGGCTGCCCGCTACCAGGTGAAGGCTGGCTTTGCCGGCGGCCAGCTGCCGCTGCACATGCGCCTGCCCAAGCTGCGTGGCTTCAAGAACCCGTTCCGGGTCGAGTTCCAGGTGGTAAACCTGGACAAGCTCAACGAGCTGTTCCCGGAAGGTGGCGCAGTCACCGTGGAGAACCTGGTCGAAAAGGGTGCCGTTCGCAAGAACCAGCCCGTCAAGGTGCTGGGCACCGGCGACATCACCGTCAAGGTTGACGTCACCGCCCACGCATTCTCGGCCAGCGCCGCCGAAAAGATTGCTGCAGCAGGCGGAAGCACCACCGCCCTGTAAGGACGGCGCCAGCTGTAAAACTCCCGGTATCCGCGGGCTTCGGCCCCGGATACCGGGAGTTTTTCGTATCCGCCTGGCGAACAATTCCCGCCATCCGGCGCATGCCGGCCGGCCCGGATTGTTCGCTCGGCACATAGACCCGTTAGACTCGGATGTCGGGATTTATCAAATTCCGTCACCCCACCCTTATTGACACCACAGGAGGACGCTTGCTTAGCGCATTTGGCCGGGCCTTTCGCACGCCTGATCTGCGACGCAAGTTGTTGTTCACGCTGGGAATCATCACCATCTTCCGCTTGGGTGCTTTCATTCCCTCGCCCGGTGTGAACTACCAGAATGTCCAGCAATGCTTGCAGAACGGTCAGACCGCCGGCGGGCTGTACCAGCTCGTTAACCTCTTCAGCGGCGGCGCGTTGCTCCAGGTGTCCATCTTCGCCCTGGGCATCATGCCCTACATCACGGCCAGCATCATCGTGCAGCTCCTCCGGGTGGTCATTCCCCGGTTCCAGCAGCTGTACGAAGAGGGCGCGTCGGGACAGTCCAAGCTGACCCAGTACACCCGTTACCTCACCATCGCCCTGGGCCTGCTCAACGCCACCACCCTGGTGTCCCTGGCCCGCTCAGGGCAGCTGCTTCCCGGCTGCCAGCTGCCGGTGATCCCTGACAGCAGCATCATCACCACCATCCTGATCATCATCACGCTCACGGCAGGCACCGGCCTGATCATGTGGATGGGCGAACTCGTCACGGAGAAGGGCGTGGGCAACGGCATGTCGCTGCTCATCTTCACCTCCATCGCCGCCCAGTTCCCCACCTCCCTGGGTGCCATCTGGACCTCGCAGGGACCGGGAACCTTCTTCCTGGTCCTGGTGGTGGGTCTGCTCACCGTGGCCCTGGTGGTCTTCGTTGAGCAGTCACAGCGCCGCATCCCGGTGCAGTACGCCAAGCGGATGATCGGCCGCCGCACTGTGGGCGGCACCAGTACCTACATTCCCATCAAGGTGAACATGGCCGGTGTCATTCCGGTGATCTTCGCTTCCTCCATGCTCTACATTCCCGGGCTGATCGCTCAGTTCAACCAGCCCCGGAACGGCGAGCCAATGCAACCGTGGGTTGAGTGGATCAACAACAACCTCACCCGCGGTGACCACCCGATCTACATGGCGGTTTATTTCGTCCTGATCGTGTTCTTCACCTACTTCTACGTCGCGATTACCTTCAACCCTGAAGAAGTCTCAGACAACATGAAGAAGTACGGCGGCTTCATCCCAGGTATCCGCGCCGGCAGGCCGACCGCTGACTACCTGCAGTACGTGCTCTCACGGATCACCCTGCCCGGCGCCCTCTACCTGGGCTTCGTGGCACTGATCCCGCTGGTGGCACTCGTGCTGATCAACGCAAACCAGAACTTCCCGTTCGGTGGCACCTCGATCCTGATCATGGTGGGCGTTGGGTTGGAGACCGTAAAGCAGATTGATGCGCAGCTACAACAACGTCACTACGAAGGGCTTTTGCGATGACGAGAATGCTGATTATTGGACCTCCCGGTTCCGGAAAAGGAACGCAGGCGGAGCGGATTTCAGAACGCCTCGGCGTTGTGGCCATCTCCACCGGCGACATCTTCCGTGCCAACGTGAAGGGCGAAACCCCGCTCGGCGTCGAGGCCAAGAAGTACATGGACAACGGTGACTTCGTCCCGGACAGCGTGACCAACAAGATGGTCCGTGACCGCCTGAACGAGTCCGATGTCGAGAACGGCTTCCTGCTGGACGGCTACCCGCGCACCACCGCGCAGGTGGACTACCTGGACGAGATCCTCGCCGACGGCGACGAGAAGCTCGACGTGGTCCTGCAGCTGACTGCCGACGACGAGGAGCTGGTACACCGCCTCCTGGGCCGGGCCAAGGAAACGGGCCGGAGCGACGACAACGAAGCCGTCATCCGCCACCGCCTGGACCTCTACCACGAGCAGACCGAAGCTGTGGTGGCGAAGTACGCCGACCGCGGCATCCTCACCAAGGTTGATGGGATCGGTCCGATCGACGAAGTAACCAACCGCGTGATGCAGGCCATTAAGGCCGCACAGGCCGCCTGACCCAAGGCGCCCGGTTTTATCGAGGCTCCTCCCGGCATCCGGGAGGAGCCTCAGCCATTTGAAAGGAAACATCATGGCCTTCGGCCAGCCCCGCATCGAATACAAGAACAACGCCCAGATGCGCACCATGCACGAGGCCGGCCTGGTCCTCAGCCGTGCACTGGATGCCGCCGTTGCCGCCGCGGTGCCGGGGGTCACCACCAAGCACCTGGACGATGTCTTCGCCGCCGTCCTCAACGAGGCAGGCGCCAAGTCCAACTTCCTGGGCTACCACGGCTTCCCGGCGACCATCTGCACGTCCGTCAATGAGGAAGTGGTGCACGGCATTCCGGGCAGCCGCGTCCTGCAGGACGGCGACATCATCTCAATCGATGGCGGCGCGATCGTCAACGGCTGGCACTCGGATTCCGCGCGCACGGTGATCGTGGGAACAGCGGACCCCGAGGACCAGCGCCTCTCGGACGTCACCCAGGCCGCCATGTGGCGGGGGATCGCCGCTCTGGCCGGCGGTTCGCACGTCGGGGACATCGGCGCCGCCATTGACGACTACGTCTCCTCCGTCCCCGGCAAGCCGCTGGGCATCCTGGAGGACTACGTGGGCCACGGCATCGGCTCCGAGATGCACATGGCCCCGGACGTCCTGAACTACCGCACCAACCACCGCGGCCCCAAGATCAAGCCGGGCCTGTGCCTTGCCATTGAACCCATGCTGGTCCGGGGCGGCATCGAGACCGCAGTCCTGGAGGATGACTGGACCGTGGTAACCATCGACGGAAAGCGCTCCTGCCAGTGGGAGCACTCCGTGGCAGTGCACGAGAAGGGCATCTGGGTGCTGTCGGCGCCCGACGGCGGTGCGGAGCACCTGGTGCCCCTGGGCGTCACCCCGGTGCCGATCCCCTAAGGGGACACGCTTCCCCTTCTTCGACGCGCATTTTCCTGCGTGACGCACAAAAGCCCTGGCAGGACCCGGATCCGGGTCCCGCCAGGGCTTTTGCGTTTCGACAGCGGCTAGGACTTCAGCTTCGGCTTCACGTCCCGGTCGTAGATACCCTGCAGGGTGGTCTTCAGGTCCGTCATGGTGGACTTGACGTCGCCTTGCTGGGTGAGGATCTTCGCAGCGGCCTTTGCCATCTCCTGGTCAGCACCCGGCAGGAACACGCGGGCGTTGTCCTGGACCTTGGTCACCGCGAGCTGGTCCACTGCGGTCTGGATCTGCGGCGTCTTGGCCAGGACCGCCTTCATGTCGGCCGACTTGCGGGTGGGCATGTAGCCGGTGGCGGCGGAGAACTCCGCGGTGCTCTCCGGTTGGGTGACGAAGTCCAGGAACATCCCGGCGGCCAGCTGTTCCTCCTTGGAAATGCCGCTGGGGATGCCCAGGCCTGCACCACCCGTGGGGCAGACGTTGGAGGTCGCCTTGGGGCCTCCGGGCAGGAAGCCAACACCCACGTTGAACTTGGCCGACTTCAGGATGCCCAGCAGCGAGCCCGTGGAGGCGATGGTGGCAGAGGTCAGGCCTGCGGAGAAATCGTCGGCCGCTTCCTTGGACGAGACACCCGCCCACTTGTCCTTGTAGATCGAGTCCTGGGCCCACTGCAGCGCGGCGACGGATTCGGCGGAGTCGCAGGTGATGTCCCATTCCTTGGACCAGCCACCGCCCCAGCCCCAGAGCATGTTCTGCAGGGTCCAGCCCGCGTAGCCGGCCAGGGCCGGATAGATGTAGGCGTACTGGGCGCCGGAGCTTGCCTTCAGCTTGGGTGCCCACTCGCCGAATTCCTGCCACGTCTTGGGAGCACGGTCGGGGACTCCGGCTGCCGCGAAGTGGTCTTTGTTGTAGTAGAACAGTGGCGTTGACCGGCCGTAGGGCAGCGCCCACTGCTTGCCGTCGTACTTGTAGTCATTGACCAGTGACTGCTGGAAGTCGTCCATTTTCATGTTCAGCTGCTTGGTCAGGCTGTCCACCGGAATGATGCTGCCGTTGGTGTAGTAGCGGAACCACCACACGTCGGAGAGGACAACGACACCCGGGAGGCCGGACTTGGCTGCCTGCGCGGTCTGGAACTTCTGGGCGATTTCCTCGTAGTTGGCCCCGGCGGTGACCAGGTTGACGGCGATGCCCGGGTTCTTGGCCTGGAACTTCTCGATCAGGCTCTTTTCCACATCCTGGGACTGTCCGGGGTGGCTGGACCAGAAGTCGATCTTGGCAGCAGGCTTCACGCCGCTGAAGTCGATATCGGCCGCCTGGGACGTGGCCTGTCCACCGCCGCTTGTAGAAGGTCCGCCGCATGCGGCCAGGGCTGCGGCAGAGGCGGTGAGCCCTGCCAGGCCCAGGAAGTGCCTCCGGTCCAGGTGAAGTGTCATGACAGTTCCTTTCGGTTGTTGCCTGCGGAAGGGGGAGTACTTGGAGGTTGGGTAGTACGACGGCGGCCGGCGGCTTAGCCGGTCACGCTGCCTTGGGTGAGGCCCGCCACGATGTAGCGCTGCAGGGCCGCGAAGATGATCAGGATGGGGACGATGACCAGGACTGCCCCGGCCATGAGGACACCCCAGCCGGCGGCGTTGCTCTCGTTGTTCTGCAGGAGGGTGAGGCCCACCGGCAAGGTCATGGTTTCCGGCCGGTCCGTGATGATGAGCGGCCAGATGTAGTCGTTCCACTCGGTCACGATGGTCACCAGGGCCACCGTGGCAATGGAAGGCACGGAGACGGGGACCACGATCTGCCACAGCCGGCGCCAGTGGCCGGCACCGTCCATCTCTGCAGATTCGAGAATGGAGGCGGGCAGGGTACGGAAGTGCTGCCGCAGCAGGAACGTGCCAAACGCGGTGCCAAGGCCGGGCAGGATGATGCCCCACAGGGTGTTCTTCCCGCCGATCCCCGCGATCAGGATGAAGTTGGGCAGGATGGATACCTGCGGCGGCACCATGAGGGCCACCAGGATCAGCAGGAAGATGAAGTTCCGGAACGGGAAGCGGACAAAGACCAGGGCGTACGCGGTCAGGATGGCCAGGAGCACCTTGATGGTTGCCCCTGACAGGGTGACGATGGTGCTGTTCAGGAAGAACTGCCCGAAGGGGACCGTAGTCATGGCGGTCCGGTAGTTCTCCAGGTTCAGGCTTTCCGGAAGGATCTTCAGGTCGGTGGTGACGATTTCGCCCGATTGCTTGAAGGAGCTGAGCACCATCCACAGCAGGGGAAGGAACACCACCAGCGTGGCGATCAGCAGCGGCAGGTAGCCGCCCACCACGGTCTGGACAAGGTTCCGGCGGGAGAACGGCCGGTCGCGGCGAAGGCCGGGATCCGGTGCGGCGATGGCCGGGGCGGCGGGGTCCGGGCTCACCGGTGATAGGGATGTCACGAGTAATGAACCTTTCGTTCCACGAACCGCAGCTGGAGCACGGTGATCACCAGGAGGATGGCAAACAGGACCACCGAAATGGCCGCTGAGTAGCCGGCCCTGTTGTAGGCCCCGAAGGCCTGGAGGTAGGCCTCATAGATCAGGGTGCTGGTGCCGGTGCCCAGGGGTGTCATGATCCGGATGAGGTCGAAGGCCTGCAGCGAGCTGAGCATGGTGGTGATCAGGAGGAAGAACGTGGTGGGGGACAGCAGCGGCAGCGAGATGCTGACGAAGCGGCGGAACCCGTTGGCACCGTCGAGGGACGCCGCCTCCATGACCTCCTGCGGAAGCGACTGGAGCCCGGCGAGGTACACCACCGCGCAGTAGCCCAGGTTCTTCCACACGTAAACCAGGATCACCATGACCAGCGACAGCTGGGGATCGTTGATCCACTGCGGGCTCTGCTGCCCGATGCCCCGGAGCAGCCAGGCCAGGACGCCGTAGCCCGGATCAAAAATGAACAGCCACACGAGGCCCACGCCGACGCCGGAGAGGACGTAGGGGGCAAAGACGGCGGAGCGCGCGAATGTGGTGCCGCGGACCTTGGCGTTCAAGGCCAGCGCAACCAGCAGGCCCAGGATCATCGAGCCGCCCACCGTCACCAGCGTGAACACTGCGGTGGTGCCCAGCACTTTCGGGGCATCGTTGCTGGTAAAGAAGGTGACGTAGTTGGCGAAGCCCACCACGCTGGCGGTGGGGGAACCGAGGGTCCAGTCCAACGTGGAGTAGTACATGTTGCTGAACAGCGGCCGGTAGGTGAAGACGGCGATCAGCACCAGGTTGGGCAGCGCCATGGCAAGGAAAACAAAGAAGTCGCGGCGGGTCCTTGCGGTCCACCGCCGTCGTGGAACTTTTGCCGAACGCCCCGGGGGCCTCTTGGGTTTGGTGGCGGGGTGCTGGGCGAGTTGACGGGTCATGCGTGTCTCTCCCGGGTTGGGAGCCTGCTCGTGGCCGGCCCTGGCTTGATCTAGGGACTACTACACCAGACCGTCAGGGGGCTGAAACCCGCATATGCCCTTGTCAGGGAACTGTTATCCAAGGCTTCGTCGCCCGTTAACGCTGTGTTGATTGCAGTCTCGCATAAAGTTCGCCGTTGCGGCAGGGGCGCGCCAGCGGAGGGGACAATAGGGGCATGGGAACCATTACCGATGTCCCGGGCATCCGCGTGGGCCACGTCCAGAAGGACACCGACGGATGGCTGACGGGCGTTACCGTTGTCCTGCCGCCGCCGGGCACGGTGGGCTCGGTGGATGTCCAGGGCGGCGGCCCGGCTACGCACGAAACGGACGCCCTTGACCCCACCACCCTGGTCGGCACCGTGGACGCCCTGGTCCTCACGGGCGGCAGCGCCTACGGGCTGGCGTCCGCTGCGGGGGCTCAGCGCTGGTGCGAGGAAAACGGCCGCGGCTTTGCCGTTCCCGGGGGAGTGGTGCCCATCGTCCCCGCCGCGGCCATCTTCGACCTCGGCAGGGGCGGGAACTTCGCCGCACGGCCGACGCCGGACATGGGCTACGCGGCAACGGCCGCCGCGGCAGCACAAAAGGAGGGGCACGACGCCGGGCGGGGCAACGTGGGTGCCGGCACCGGGGCACTGATCGGCCGGGGGCAATATAAAGGGGGAGTTGGCACAGCGTCGGCCACGCTCGGGAACGGGGTTGTGGTCGGAGCCCTGGCCATAGTCAACGCACTCGGACTCCCGTTTGAACCAGCGGTGCAGTTCTCCGTGGAGACCACTGATCCGCCGCCCCTTAACACCACCCTTGTCGTTGTGGCCACCAATGCCGTTCTTGATGTGGCCGAATGTAAGAGGACTGCCTCTGCTTCCCATGCCGGGATTGCCCGGGCGCTGAACCCGAGCCATACCCTGGCCGACGGGGACACAGTCTTCTGCCTGGCAACCGGTGCTGTGGCACTCGACCGCTCCGACGACGCTGCCCGCCAGGTCAGTCTCATCACGCTCCAAAGCGCGGCAGCCGACGTCGTCCGTTTGGCCATTCTGGACGGTGTGGCGGCGGCTGGTGCCGTGAGCACTCCGGCCGGCGAATATGGTGCGTACCGCACCGCGTAGGCTACTATGGCCGATTTAACTTTTACCGGCCAACAGGGTAGTGTTGTTTGTTGGTTGTCTGGACTGCCACGCCCTTTTGGGCCTGGAGACGGCAATCGATCCAACAAAAACGTTCGTGGTCATGCCCGGTGCTATCCGGCGGGGCTGCGGCAACAACAGTTAGCGGAGGGTATGGCCAAGAAGGACGGGGTCATTGAGATCGAAGGCGTTGTGACCGAGGCGCTGCCTAACGCGATGTTTCGCGTTGAGCTCACCAACAAGCACATCGTTCTGGCACACATCTCTGGAAAGATGCGTCAGCACTACATCCGAATCCTCCCTGAGGACCGCGTAGTGGTGGAGCTGAGCCCGTACGACCTCACCCGTGGTCGTATCGTCTACCGCTACAAGTAAATTGCTGGGCGGCGGCAGTGCAAACTGACTGCTGCTCCAGTTGACCAAACTGCTACACGCAAAGGAACGCCATGAAGGTCAAGCCGAGCGTCAAGCAGATCTGCGAAAAGTGCAAAGTGATCCGCCGTAATGGCCGGGTCATGGTGATCTGCGAGAACCCGCGCCACAAGCAGCGCCAGGGCTAATTTCCTTCCCTGAAGGAAATCCTGGGTTGCTAACCCACGCAAGTAAATAAAGGCAGCACAAGCTGATCTGGAACATTGAGCTCGAAAGAGTCCGGACAGCTAACCCCCGGTCGGAGGCTGGGGCCGCACGGAACGTGCGGGTGTACTGCCTACGACCTCCGGTTTATCAAGGAGTACTGCCACTATGGCTCGTCTCGCTGGCGTAGACATTCCCCGCGAAAAGCGGCTGGAAATTGCGCTTACTTACATCTACGGCGTGGGCAAGACCCGTGCACACGAAACCCTGGCCGCCACTGGCATCAGCGCTGACGTCCGCGTCAAGGACCTGACTGACGCCCAGCTGGTTGAGCTGCGTGACTACATTGAAGGCAACTACAAGGTTGAGGGTGACCTTCGCCGCGAAGTAGCAGCAGATATCCGCCGCAAGGTTGAAATCGGCAGCTACGAAGGCCTGCGCCACCGCAAGGGCCTGCCCGTACGCGGTCAGCGTACGAAGACCAACGCACGTACCCGCAAGGGCCCGAAGCGTACCGTCGCCGGCAAGAAGAAGGCCCGTTAAAATCCCCGCTCGGGATTTACGGACTTTCCCCAATAACTTTCTGTAGGAGAAAAAATGCCCCCGAAGACTCGTGGCGCGGTTCGCAAGCCGCGTAAGAAGGACAAGAAGAATATCGCGCTTGGCCAGGCGCACATCAAGAGCACCTTTAACAACACCATCGTTTCCATCACGGATCCGACCGGCGCTGTTATTTCCTGGGCTTCCTCCGGTGAGGTTGGCTTCAAGGGCTCGCGCAAGTCCACCCCGTTCGCTGCGCAGATGGCCGCCGAAGCCGCTGCCAAGCGTGCGCAGGAGCACGGCATGCGCAAGGTAGACGTTTTCGTCAAGGGACCGGGTTCCGGACGCGAAACCGCCATCCGTTCGCTGCAGGCCGCAGGCCTCGAGGTTGGCTCCATCCAGGACGTCACCCCCGCAGCGCACAACGGCTGCCGCCCGCCGAAGCGCCGCCGCGTCTAATTCTTTTCCGCAGCAGGAGCTTGCCCGGACCAGCGATGGTCCGGGCAAGCCCAGCGCGTTAAGTCTTCAGACCGAATTTCCACCACCTGTGTTGCGTCATATAGCGGATGCTCGCCGAAAGGAAACCTAAGTGCTCATTGCACAGCGCCCCACCCTCTCCGAAGAGGTAGTCTCCGAAAACCGTTCGCGTTTCATCATTGAACCGCTGGAACCGGGCTTCGGCTACACCCTCGGAAACTCCCTCCGCCGTACCCTGCTCTCCTCCATCCCCGGTGCTGCCGTAACCAGCATCCGGATCGATGGTGTGCTGCACGAGTTCACCACGGTTCCGGGTGTCAAGGAAGATGTCACCGAGATCATCCTCAACATCAAGAGCCTGTCGGTTTCCTCCGAGCACGACGAGCCCGTCGTGGCTTACCTGCGCAAGCAGGGCCCCGGAGTCGTCACCGCCGCGGACATCGCTCCGCCGGCCGGCGTCGAATTCCACAACCCGGATCTGCACATTGCCACGCTGAACTCGAAGGGCAAGTTCGAACTCGAACTGACCATCGAGCGCGGCCGCGGCTACGTTTCGGCAGCTCAGAACAAGTCCGGCGACGCAGAGATCGGCCGTATCCCGGTTGACTCCATCTACTCGCCGGTGCTGAAGGTTACTTTCCGCGTGGAAGCAACCCGTGTTGAGCAGCGCACCGACTTCGACAAGCTGATTGTCGACGTCGAGACCAAGCAGGCCATCGCCCCGCGCGATGCCGTTGCTTCCGCAGGCACCACCCTGGTGGAACTGTTCGGTCTGGCCCGTGAGCTGAACACCGCAGCTGAAGGTATCGAGATCGGCCCGTCGCCCACCGACGCTGCCCTGGCAGCCGACATGGCACTGCCGATCGAGGATCTGGACCTCACCGTCCGTTCCTACAACTGCCTCAAGCGTGAGGGCATCCACACCGTGGGTGAACTCGTTGCCCGCTCCGAGGCTGACCTGATGGACATCCGCAACTTCGGTGCAAAGTCCATTGACGAGGTCAAGGCAAAGCTGGTTGAACTGGGCCTGTCCCTCAAGGACTCGCCTCCCGGTTTTGACCTCGCAGCACGCGCCGCAGCAATCGAAGAGGACGACGCCGCTTTCGGCGACGACGAACTCTAAACCAGACCTTGGCCGGCGGGCAGCACCATGGTGTGCCGCCCACGGCTTCCACATGAGGAGAAACAATTATGCCTACCCCCACTAAGGGTCCGCGCCTCGGCGGCGGCCCGGCTCACGAGCGTCTGATGCTCGCGAACCTGGCCTCATCCCTGTTCGAGCACAAGCGGATCACCACCACGGTGACCAAGGCCAAGCGCCTGAAGCCGTACGCAGAGCGCCTGGTGACCTTCGCCAAGCGTGGCGACCTGGCTTCCCGCCGCCGCGTCCTCGGCCTGATCAGCAACAAGGGCGTCGTCCACGAGCTGTTCACCGACATTGCGCAGGCTGTGGAGAACCGCGACGGCGGCTACACCCGCATCACCAAGATCGGCAACCGCAAGGGCGACAACGCTCCCATGGCTGTCATCGAACTGGTCCTCGAGCCGGTTTCCGCCAAGCAGGCCGTCGTAGCCGAGGCTACCCAGGCTGCTGCCAAGGCTGCTCCGGCTGCCGAGGAAGCTCCCGCTGAAGAGGCTACGGCCGCTGAGGAAGCTGCTGCAACCGAAGAGGCACCTGCTGCTGAAGAAGCTGCCGAGGCTCCCGCAGCCGAGGAGAAGGACGCGAAGTAATTCGCTGATTCTCTTCGCATAGACTTAGGTCTGTGAACCACCAAAAACCCGCGGCCCCCGTTCCAGGGGGCGGCGGGTTTTTGCGTATCCGGCTTGACCTTTCGTACGACGGCGGCCCGTTCAGCGGGTGGGCGCTCCAGCCGAGGCGGCGGACCGTCCAGGGTGTCCTGGAGGAAGCAATCGAGCTCCTGGTCCGGCGCCAGGTACGGGTCACCGTCGCGGGGCGCACCGACGCCGGCGTGCACGCCCGCGGCCAGGTGGTCCATTTGGACCTCACCGAAGCCGAGTGGCTGGGACTGCCGCGCGGGCACGAACTCGACCCCGCCGTCGCCATGCTGCGGCGCCTCCGCGGTGCCTTGAACCGCGCCCTCGGCGACCTGCACGGCGCGGTGGAGGTCCACGATATCTCGCCGGCACCCGCCGGCTTTGACGCACGCTTCTCGGCGCTGTGGCGGCGGTACAGCTACCGGATCGCGGACGGGCCTGCCCTCTGGGATCCCCTGGAGCGGTATTTCACCCTGTGGCACAAGAACCCGCTGGACGTGGACCTGCTCAACGAGGGCGCGTCCCGGCTGCTGGGCCTGCAGAACTTCCTGTCCTTCTGCAAGCCGCGCGAAGGTGCCACCACCATCCGCGAGCTGCAGCGCTTCGAGTTCCGGCGCGGCGAGGACGGCGTCATCGTGGCAACCGTCCAGGCCGACGCGTTCTGCCATAACATGGTGCGCGCGCTGATCGGGTCCGCCCTGTACGTGGGCGAGGGTGTGGAGGAACCCGGCTGGCTGTACGAACGGCTGCTGCTGCAGAAGCGGGATGCCAAGTCTGTCCTTGCGGCCCCGCATCCCCTGGTGCTGGAGGAAGTGGCCTACCCCTCGGACAGCGAACTCCTGGCCCGTGCAGAACAGACCCGGGCCGTCCGCGAGCACTGACCCGGGCCGCGCCCTGATCTCTTAGAACGCCGGAGGGGGGCCCTCCGCCGGCAGGGTCACCGTGAAAGTGCTGCCCTGGCCCTCGCCGCTCTCGCACATGATGCTGCCGCCGTGCCGCTCCACGATCATCCGCGTGATGGACAAGCCCAGCCCCGCTCCGGGAATGGCCGCCTGTTGGGCCGCTTCCGTCCGGAAGAAGCGGGTGAAGACCTGTGCCGCGTCCTCGTGCGACATGCCCATCCCTGTGTCCGTGACGCTCAGCCGAACCCACTGCCGGTCCGCTGTGGCGCTGATGCTGATCCTGCCGCCGCCGGGGGAGTACTTGATGGCGTTGGAGACCAGGTTGTCCAGGACCTGCCCGATCCTGAGCGGGTCGGCGTAGGCCCAGAGGGGCGAGGGGACATCGGCGGCGATCTCCACGTGGGACCGCTGTGCCGAGGCCTGGGCTGAACTAAGGCTGGTCTCCACCAGGCTGGCCAGGTCGGTCCGTTTGGGGTGGACATTCAAGGTGGTGGAGGCGGAGGCCGTCAGGTCGGCCACGAGGTCCATCAACCGCTCCGCGTTCCGCTGGACCACCAGGAGCCGCTGGGCCAGATGCGCCGGCAGCAGGTCCGCCTCATCCAGGACCAGGTCCACGTTGCCAATGATCGAGTTCAGCGGGTTCTTGAACTCGTGCGAGACGTTGGAGACCAGTTCCTGGTTGGCGGCCACGGACTCCACCCAGCCGGTCACATCGGTGTAGACCACCACCGCCCCGGTGAGCCGGCCATCCTCGCTGACAAGCGGACGTGCAGCCGTGGAGACGGCGCGCTGCTCCGGCCCCTCACCGGCCCACACCAGGTAGTCGGCGAAGGATTCTCCCGCCATGGCCCGGCTGATGGGCCTGCGGTCCGGGGGGAGCAGGGTGCGGCGGTCCTGGCCGAAGATGAGCTGGTGCCCCTGGCCGGGGATGGCCTCGTCAGCGCCTGTGGCGCGGCGGAAGTTGCGCTGGCGGCTGTTGGAGACCAGGAAGTGGCCGGAACGGTCGACGGCGGCAATACCGACGTCGGTGGCGTCCAGGACGGTTTCGAGCAGCTTTTCCCGTTCCCGGCTCGCCGCCAGCAGGTCCCGGAGCTCGCGGTCCTTCTCTGCCAGTTCACGCTGCTGCAGCCGCAGGTTCACGCTCGCGAAGCGGATGGCCAGCGAAACAGCAAGCATCATCACTGGGAAGAGAACCACCGTGATGAGGTCCGATGCCGTGATAGTGGGCAAGTGGTCCACGGCCGAGGGGGCCATGATGAAGAACGGTCCCAGGAAGCTGAGCACCAGGCTGCTCCGTGCCAGCATTCCGGACGCGGAGAGCCAGATGACCGGAAAGACCACCAGGACGGCCAGGCCCGGGAGGAGCGGTACCGCCCCATTGCGCAGGAACGCAATCGCCGCAAAGTCCAGCACCGGGATCACCAGGTACGGCCGGTGCGGCAACCGCTCCCAGGGGACCAGGAAGCAGGCAAGGAACAGGATGCCATGGAGGACAAGCCCTGCGCCGTATATCGGGCTGTGCAGAAGGGAGGGCCACGCGAACGGTGTAATCACCGCCAGGACCAGCACTACGAGGGTGAGGGGGAGCTGGCACAACGCCACCTGGGCGCGGGGTCCCAGCTCGCGGAAGAACCGGCCAGGCCCCTGGTGGAACAATGGCTCAGCCATGTTTCTGACTCGTACCCTTTCGCAACTGGATTACAGGCCCTGCCAGGGTCTTTGAATTGCTTTCCTTACCCCGGTACTTACCCTTTCCCATCCATAGTGCACATGTCTTGTCATAATAATTGACTTTTCAATTCTCCGGGCCAACACAGCTGTGATCAGCAGGGCTTACTAGTAGCGTATAAATGGTTGGAGCGGGAATGGCATTGGCGCTGGGCCAATGGGGGGCCATCTCCGCCTGGCGCAGGGATAGCAATGGACGATCTTGGTGTAGCTGTAGTAATCGAAGATGACGCGGATGTACGCAACCTCCTTGAAGGCGTACTGACCCAAGCGGGCTTCGAAGTGCATACAGCTGTTGATGGGCGGGCCGGGGTTGAGGTGGTCCGCAGCAAGCAGGCCAACGTTGTAACGCTCGATATCGGCCTGCCGGATATTGACGGGTTCGAGGTTTTACGGCGAATCCGGAATTTCAGTAATGCCTATGTGGTGATGCTGACCGGACGGACGGAGGAACCGGACCTGCTCTCGGCGCTGAACACAGGCGCGGACGATTACATCGCCAAGCCATTCAGGCCAAGGGAACTTCGGGCTCGGGTGGCGGCAATGATGCGCAGGCCCCGGCATGAGATAACCGGGGACGCGGCGGCCCGCTTGGGACAGGCGCCGGTTCCTGACACGCACGGCGAGACCGGCGTGTTCCGGCACAACGGCCTCCTGCTGAACCACCGGACACGCACCGTGGAGGTCAAGGGTGAGCCGCTGGGGCTGACCCGCAGTGAATTCGACCTGCTGCATGTGCTGCTCAAGGGCGGCGGTGCCGTCTGCACCAGGGCTGACCTGGTGAGGGCCGTGCGGGGCGATTTCTATGAACGGGACACGTACATCAGCGAGGCGGACGAGCGGGCGGTGGAGGTCCACGTGGGAAACCTGCGGCGCAAGCTCAAGGAGGACCAGCTGTCACCGCGCTGGCTGCAGACGGTCCGCGGGGTGGGGTACCGGTTGGCGCCCCGCCGTCCCGATGACGCCTAGGGGTCAGCCCTTTTCCAAAATGTAGGTCGACTGCAGCTCGGACACCGTCCGTGCCCCGTCCTGGGCCACGCCGGCCATCATGGCCTGGCCCCGGACGAAGTCGCCCTGCCGGATCAGGCCTTCGAGGAGTTCGGCGAGCCTGGCCAACCGGAGTCCGCCCACCATGGCGGAGCTGATCTTCAGGCTGATGACGGCATCCAGGGCCGAGGCCTCGTCCTGGCTGTCCACGGCTGTTCCCAGCCGGGCCAGGCGCAGGTCCCACATGGCGGCGTAGTCGCGGGCAAAGCGTTGGGCCAGTCCGGATCCGGCCAGCTCGTCCTCGAGCTCCTCCAGCACGGCTGCGTCAATGAGCGGCAAGAGCGCGGCCGCTTCCAGTGAGAGGGCCGCGCCTGCGGCCGGGGCGGGGGCTGCAGGCAACGTGACCCCGGCCAGCGGGGAGTCCGCAGCGAGGCTCTTTCCGCTGGAACCGGGATGTTGACTCTGCATTGTTCAAGGCTACTTCCTGGAATTCCTTCGGCGTCCAATTTCTTATCATTCTGTGTAAACCTTGAGGTAACCTTGCCGCCGCACTGAGTATCGTCTATTGTGCGCTGAAGGTCACCACGGTGTTGATCACGGCCGGTCCCAGGATGGCAATGAAGAGGACCGGAAAGATAAAGAACAGCAGCGGGAAAAGGATCATGACCGGCAGCTTCATGGCCTTTTCCTCGGCCCGCTGGCGGCGCTTTACCCGCATGACCTTGGCCTGGACCCGAAGGACCCGGCTGATGGCGATGCCGTACGTGTCGGCCTGGACCACGGCCTGCACGAAGCTGCGCAGTTCCGGGATGCTGGTCCGTTCCGCCAGCGCGATGTAGGACTCGCGGCGGCTGCGTCCCACCTGCATGTCCTGCAGGGTGCGGACCAGTTCCTCGGCCAGCGGGCCCTTGCCGTTCTCACCGGCCCGGGCCATGGCGCCTTCGAAGCCAAGCCCTGCTTCCACGGAGATCAGCATCTGGTCAAGCGTGTTGGCCAGTTCAAGCTGCATGGCCTTCTGCCGCTCCTGCCCCTTGCTGTAGAGGAGCAGGTCCGGGATGAAGTAGCCAAGGAACAGGACGAAGATCCCGGCGAGTTTCATCAGGGGACTGCTGCCGATTGCGGCCAGGTAGCCGCCCATGACCACCCCGGCCAGGCCGAGGGCGAGCTTGGATCCCAGCACCTTTCCCAGCGGCATGGAGGCCGGGCGTCCGGCGAGGGACAGGAGGCGGTCCAGGAACGCGACGTAGGCCGGGGGAGTAAGGCGCCGGCCCAGGGCTTCGAGCCGTGCGGGCGCTCCGGTGGGTGCAACTGCGACGGGCGGGGCGCCACGGGAGAGCAGGTCGGTGACCGCGGCGCGGCCCTGCTTGTCCACCGTGAGGACGGACCAGGCCACGGCCCCCAGGGGGAGGCAGACCAGCAGGACTGAGAGCAGGACGATGAGGTTCATGGGGTCCTCAGAACTTCAGGTCGATGATCTTGCGCATCCACAGCGCACCGATGGTCATCAGGACAAAGGAAGCACCGATCATCACCCACCCCAGCGGATGGGTGAACATCGAGTTCATGTAGCTGGGGCTCACGGCCAGCAACATGGCCACGATGCCGAACGGCATGGCGATCAGGATGTAGGCGGAGAACTTGCCTTCCGCGGCCAGCGCCTTGATGTGGCCCTTGATCTCCGCGCGCTCGCGGATGGTCTCGTTGACCTGGTCCAGCACCTCGGCCAGGTTGCCGCCCACTTCGCGGTTGATCTGGATGGCCTGTGAGATCCAGACAAAGTCCTCGTTCTTCATCCTGCCGGCGGTGTCGTTGAGGGCGGCGAGCAGGTCACGGCCGAGGCTGGTCTCGGTGATCACCCGCCGCATCTCCTCGGACGTTGGCTTCTGCGACTCGTTCGCGGCGGCGTCGATGGCGCGCAGGATGCTGTGGCCGGCGCGCAGGCCGCCGGAGAGCAGCTGCAGCGTGTCGCCCAGTTGGCTGTCGAAGGCGGTGCGGCGCTTGCCGGCCAGGAATCCGAGGACGAGTTTGCCCACGAAGGGTGCCAGCAGGGCGAGCAGCAGTCCCATGAGGGGGCCTACGGTCACCAGGCCCACCAGCATGCCGACGCAGGCGCCGATCCCCACCAGCAGGAAGAACTCGGCTTGGCTGAGCCGCAGGCCCGCGTTTTCCAGTTCCGCGCGGGAGAACAGCTTGACGTTCCGGCCGGCCAGCAGCCGTTCGAAGGATTTCACGCCGGAGAGTGCCAGGCGGGTCAGCGAGGAGGGCGGCTCGGGTTCAAACGGACGACGGCGGTCCAGCGGCACCGAGGGGGCGCTCGGCAGAAGCACCGCGACGCCCAGCAGGCAGATGGCAGCGAGGAGGATGGCGCTTCCGATGGCGATGATCATGGGCCCGTCCCTACTTCGCGCCTGGACCCAGAGGGGTGGCGAACACGGCGGGGGAGACGTGGATGCCGAGGTCTTCGAACCGGTCAATGAAGCGGGGCCGGATGCCGGTGGCCACCGGCCGGCCCATGAACCGGCCATGTGCGTCCACGCCTGCCGAGTAGTCGAACACGAAGGCGTCCTGGAGGGTGACGATGTCGCCTTCCATGCCCTGGACCTCCGTGACGTGGGTGATGCGGCGGGAGCCGTCGCGGAGGCGGGAGATTTGGACGATCAGGTTCACGGCGGAGGCGATCTGTTCCCGGATGGCCCGCAATGGAAGGTCCATGCCGGCCATGAGCACCAGGGTTTCCAGGCGGGCCACGGCGTCACGGGGGGAGTTGGAGTGCACGGTGGAGAGGGAGCCGTCGTGGCCGGTGTTCATGGCCTGGAGCATGTCCAGCGATTCACCGCCACGGACCTCGCCCACCACGATCCGGTCCGGGCGCATGCGGAGGGAGTTGCGGAGGAGTTCGCGGATGGTCACTTCGCCCTTGCCCTCGGTGTTGGGCGGCCGGCTTTCCAGCCGCACCACGTGGTCCTGCTGGATCTGCAGTTCCACGGCGTCCTCAATGGTGACGATCCGTTCGTCGTGTGGCAGGAAGGAGGACAGGACGTTAAGGAGCGTGGTCTTGCCCGTACCGGTGCCGCCGGAGACGATGATGTTCAGCTTGGCTTTGACGCAGGCGTTCAGCAGCTCGGCCATTTCCGGCGTCAGCGTGCCGAAGTCGATGAGGTTGCGGACGGTCAGCGGGGTTTTGCTGAACTTTCGGATGGTCAGGGAGGAGCCGCCCACGGCCAGCGGCGGGATGACCGCGTTCACACGGGAACCGTCCTCCAGGCGGGCGTCCACCAATGGCGAGGATTCGTCGATGCGGCGGCCCACCTTGGACACGATCCGTTCGATGACCTTGCGCAGGTGTTCCTCGGAGCTGAACCGGGATTCGGTGAGCGTCAGCTTGCCTTTGCGCTCCACATAGATCTGGTCCATGCGGTTGACCATGATTTCGGTGACGGCAGGATCGTCGAGGAGGCGCTGGAGGGGGCCGTAGCCCAGCACGTCGTCGGCGACGTCCTGGACCAGACGGGTGCGTTCCTCCGGGGTCAGCGGCACCTGCTCGGCGTCGACGATGCGGGTGAGTTCCTCCTTGGCGGTGCTCCGCAGCTCCTGTTCACTTACGGCGCCGTCGTTGAAGCGCGTCCCCATGCGTTCGAACAGGGCAGTGGCTGCCCTGTCCTTCATGGCTGCGAAAACGTCCACCCTGGGTGCCGTGGGCACCTGCTGGGTGCCGGCGTCGTGCGTTGAATGCACGACGGCGGCGTGCGCCGGGTGCCGTTCCATGCTGTCCGCGGGGGCTGGCGAGGGCGCGGGTGCGGGGAGGGGCAGCTCCAGCAGCGCGGTGCCGGCCGCCTGGTTGCGTGACTGCACCGCGTTGATGCGTTCGGAGAGTTTCATCAGATGACCACCCTTCGGTGAAGTTTCCGCTGGGCCTGCGTGCGCCATGCCGGGTTGAAGCGCTCCACCAGCTGGCGGAGGCTCTTCACGGCGGGGTCCTTCTTGGATTCCTGGAGGATGGGGATGCCGCGGTTGGTGGACAGGGCCACGGCGCGGGAGCGGGGGACGCTGACGTCCACGGGCGCGCCGATGGTGGACTCGACGTCCCGGACGTTCAGACCGGATTTGGCGTCGGCCATATTCAGGACCACGTGGCGGGATTCGGGCATGATGTCCAGCTGGCGGAGGACTTCCAGGCCGGAGCGGAGGCCGCGCAGGCTGGGGATGTCCATGGCGCTGACCCAGACCACGTCGGTGCACCGTTCCATGGCGGCGAGGCCGATTTCCGGCATGCCGGGGGCGGTGTCGATGACCACGTACTGGAACTCCTGGGCCAGCTGTTCCAGCAGGTGGCCGATCTGTTCCGGAGTGATGTGGTCCGCGTCCACCGGGTTGGGCGGGGCACAGAGCGCGTAGATGCCGGCCGGGTGGACCGTGAGGAAGGCCTTGAGGACCAGGGAATCCTGGGCGGCGGCGGGGGTGACGGCATCCGTGACCGTGTGCTGCGGGTTGAGGTAGAGGCCGGAGGCGACGTCGCCGAACTGCAGGTCCAGGTCCACGATGACCACGCTCATGGGCGCGATCTGGCCCAGGCCGATGGCGATGTTGGTGGCCAGGGTGGTCTTGCCCACGCCGCCCTTGGGGGAGAAGACGCCGATGACCAGGCCGCTGCCGTTCTCCGCCTGCTGGGTCTCCGGGCCGCGGTGGCGCGTGGCGAAGGACTGGCAGGCACGCTCCAGCAGCACCCTGATTTCCGCGGCGTCGGCCTGCGGGCTGAGGATGTCGCGGATGCCGGCGCGCATGGCGTAGAGGAGGTAGTCAGGGTCCACGTCGCTGACCAGAACCAGGCTGAGGCCGGGGAGCTGGACATCGAAGACCTTGGCGAACCGCAGCGCCTCCTCGTAGGGAACGTCGGGGCCGATGATCAGCACTTCCGGCTGCTCCTGGTTAAGGAGGGCGAACAGTTCCGCCGGGCCCGCCGGGAGGATGTCACTCGCGATGGTCTGGACCGTGCCGCGCAGGCCGTGGGCGACGGCGGCGCGCAGCTTTTGGTCGAACTCGGCGCTGGGGGAGAGGAGGACGAAGCGGCTCATTTGTACACGTTGTCCTTCCTGGCGATGAAGCCGCCGTTGTCCTGGGCGTCGAGGGGTTCTTTGGTGAGCCAGAGGCTGCCATTGAGATTGGTGTAGATAATCTTGCTTGCGTCCACGTCACTCACCGCCACGGTCACCATGAAAGAACCTTGGGGAAGGGTGGTGTCCTGGGGGTTGGTCCCGTCAGTGGGCTTGGCAGTTGGTTGCGCGGCCCGCTGGACGGCCGTGACCAGGACTTTGCGGAGGGCGAGCTGCGTGGTGGGTTCGGCCGGCTTGCTCTTGTCCGCACCGGCCGGGAAGCTGAATCCCATTGCAACATGATCGCCTGCCTCGAGACGGCCGCCGACCACCATTTTCGGTTCCAGCTCGAAGGTCACTTCCTGCAGCCCTGCCGGAACCTTGGCCGCACTGCTGCTCTTGGCGTCCTTGGGGGCTACGAGGCGTTCCGCCAGGAGCTGTTCGCCCGGGACCAGGTCCACGGCGGCCACCATTCCGCCCTTGCCATCGAGTGACGTTAGCGCGGTGGTAGCCACACCGGCTGCGGGAACGTCCTCAATGACGAGCGAGGCCGTCATATCATTCACAGGAGTTCCGGCGGGGATGGCTTTTTGGACAACCAGCACTTTCCTGGGGTTGGTGCTGGCCATGGCCCGTGCGTCGGCGCCGTTCGCGTAGAAGATGATGAGGATGGCTCCCACAAGCGCCAGGGCTACTGCGGCCGTGCCGGCGAGCATGCGAGATTTCACGTTGAACTCCGTGGGTTGTTTATGGATCAGAGGGAGAGACGCACGATGGTGGCACCGTAAGGACTGACGGGGCCCAGGGTGTAGCCATCGGCAAGTGAGACGTAGGTGACGAATTGTCCGATGATGCCGCGGCAATCGCCTGTGCATGTAGCAGTGGCAGCGGAGCCTGACCCCTTTGGTGCCGTGTTATTGAACGAGTAGGGAGTTGTGTTGTCCTGTCCGCTGAACTTCCAACCGACGACATTGAAGGCAGCGAAAGCAGTGAGGTGGTAAACGGCACCAGCGCCTGTGCCAGCAACTTGGTCGAACACCGGGAGGAGAACGACAGCTTTGCGCCCGGCGGTGATGTCGGCGGCCCAGCCATTCAGTGTGGCCTCGCAGTTGCTGGGGGCGCTGTTTCCTGTCTTGGTGTTGGTCGGGTCGCTGCCGCCCTTATTGACGCTCAAATCGATGCTGGCGCCGCACTTCCCGGCGTCCTGGGCCAGCCATCCGAAGCCGCCCGGCACAGTCCCCCCGGAAGGAAGAGTGCAGCCAGGGTTGGCAGATTTGCTGTCCTTGTTCTGAAGGACCTGCAGACCTTGGTCCACCATGGTCTGCACCTGGCAAATGGAAAAAGCGAGCGGAAAAGCTGTGGGTCCTTTCGAGGGGCTGCCCCAGACAGCGGAGGACGTGGCGCCTACCGCTTTCGAGGGAATGCCAAGTACTCCCGCGAAGAAGAGGGAGACCGAGTTGTCTGGCGCCCCGCTCTCCTTAGCTGTGGTTGTGACCGTGACAGTCCCCGCCGTTGTGTCCAACTGGATGTTATAGACGTTGCTCATGCCATCCAAGGCGTTTTGATTGGCCAAACTGCCCGCCAGTGTGAACGGTGATACGCACCCTGCGCTTTTTGGATTACGTGCGCAACTCTGTGCCAGACCGATGGCGGAGGCGTCAGCACCGCTTTGCAGCTGCGCGCGCTCGGAGTAGATCCGGCCCACGTCCACGGCTATGGCGACGAACCCGAGGAGGGTTACCAGGAGGATGGCGACGATGACGCTGATCGCGCCGCGCTCGCCGTGCTGGGCAGTCCGCGGTTTCCCGATCAGCCTCCGCACAGCATTACCCCTTTGCCTGTCATCGGGAAGGGGCCGGCGATGCCGGTGATTGTGGACAGCGTGTACTTGATGGTGAGCGTCACTTGGGTCCCGACCGGACAGGTGTCGGTACTGAGGGTGATGTCTGTAGTCGCAATGGCGGTGCTGAGCGAGGACGCCGCGGTCTGCGCTTTCCTCTTGGCATCCACAGGGTCTTTGCCGATGGCCATGACCCGCACCCCGTCGCGGGCTGCGTTGGTCAGGGTGATTTGGGCATTGTAGGCCCGGCCGAACTCAATGGTTCCCAGCACAAGCATCAAGAGGAGGGGCAGCAGGATCGCGAATTCGACGGCGGCCGCGCCGCGCTCCGAATCACGTTTCACCTGCTGCACCTCCTCTTGGGTTGCTTGCTTCTGCCGGGCAGAGTGCCGCCGTTTCGATATCGGGTCCGGAACGGCGGATAGATGGGTACTACGGGGCAGTGGTCGCCACGGTGGTCTTGGCCGGGTTGGCAATGTCGTGGGAGACGCCGCTGAACATGGTGCCAAGCTGGCCGCCGAGCGTGCTGACCGCGACGATGATGACTACCGCGATGAGGGCGACCATGATGCCGTATTCAACGGCGGTTGCGCCCTTTTCGCTGCGAAGACGGATCATGATGTTGGTGTAGAGAGAAAGCATCTGAGACTCCTGTGCGAGACGGATCGGCTGGCCCTGCACCAGCACTGGATCGAAGGTAGCAACGCTTGATCCGACATTGACCCGATCTTGCAACGTCCTGCGCAAAGCCTTTACGCCTTGTACGTTTCCTGCGCTTTCACTGCGTCTTTTCTGTGCCTACCATGGGTTCGGAAACCCGCGCATTTAGTCGAGGTAGCTATACCCGCCATCCGGATCTGCGGAGCTGGACATGCCTGGGAAGATGCTCTTGTCCATGAATGCGCGGCACACGCCGTCTCGTGCGGCCACGAGGAGATCCCAGTCCCGCAGGTCTGCCGCAAACTGCGGGTTGTACCTTTGGTTGACTTCCCGATAGCAGGAGTTGACGAAGCGGCCGCCGTCCTTACCCTGGTATGTGATGGCAATGTTGTCGGGCCGAGCCAAAGCATTCCTGATTCCTGGCAGGTGGGAGGGATCAACGGCGACTGTCCCACCTTGCACGGGGTAGGAGTCCGAAAACCCGGGATGTGGTGTGAGCTGCATTGAGGTGCCCGGGAGGACTTCCTGCTCGATGTGGAAGTGAGCTAGTTCCACCCCACACCAGTCACCTTTTCGACCCGGCCCAAGAAGGCCGTCGCAAAGCGTATTCGGTGACTCCCAAAGCGCATAGAGTCCGAAAGTTGCCTCCCAAACCGAGGTGGGTTGGAAGGACAGGGCTTGGGTCTCTGACGTGTTCAGTATCTTCATCCTGTACGCCGCCTCGACTTGTACCTCTGTAAATTCGGAGCCGCCAAAGTCCACTGGACGGGTCTTTATTCGCGAGGGCTCGTAGGCATACCCGAGGTCGAAGGTGCGGCCGTTGCTGTCGAGGATATGGAATGTACCGGAGGATCCCTGCAGAGGCAGTGGGGCAGGGGACACTGAGGAAGTTTCCGTGGAACGAGGCTTCTCGGGCGGGCGAGTCCGCTCAGGCACCCCCTGGGCCAGGCAGCCGGTTAACGCGCTGGCTGCAAAGAGTGCCACAACGAATCTGACAATCTTCATCTTGACCTCCAAGGAACATCGGCGGTAGATGGACCCGGCATTGTCAGCCGCTCGCTTTTCGGGCCACCTGGAATTGAGTGTTCTTCAACCAAAGGACCCCCTCGGTTCTGGGTGCCGAGGGGGTCCGGTATTTTGGGTTTTGCAAAGGCGTTGCAGTGCAGGCCCTTGTTAGGGGATACCGAGCGCGGTCTTTACCCCGGTGGTGAGATGGTCAAAGTAGCCATTTAAGGAGAGGCCGAAAAAGCCGACTCCAGCCACGATCACGATTGCAATGAAACCTACTGTGATCGCATATTCAGTTGCGGTGGCCCCGTCTTCTTCACTCCTAAGCCGCTGTGTGATGCTTCGGGCCAGGGACAAGGTTGTGACCAGGTTCTTCATATCTCCTCCTAGGAGAATGCAGCGATGATGTTCATGACTGCCGGCCCCAAAAGGATGATGAAGAGGGTCGGGAAGATGAAGAAGATGAGCGGGAAGAGGATCTTCACGGGGATCTTCATTGCGTGTTCTTCGGCCCGCTGGCGGCGCTTCATCCGCATTTCGTGGGCTTGAACCTTCAGCACTTTTGCGATGGCGATTCCGTACGCATCCGCCTGCACAATGGCACGTAGGAATGAGCGCAGGTCGGGAACATCAACACGATCCGACATAGCCAGGTAGGCTTCCTTCCTGGAACGCCCCACCTGCATGTCCTGCAGGGTGCGCGTCATTTCGTCCGCCAACGGGCCAGCGCCGTTTTGGGCCGTACGGGCCATCGCAGCCTCAAATCCGAGGCCCGCTTGAACGGAGATCAGCATCTGGTCAAGTGTGTTCGGCAGCTCCTGCCGGATTTTGTCTCTCCGCTTCTCAGCATTAGTGCGTATCAGCAGGTCCGGAGCGAAGTAGCCAAACGCAATAGCGGCAAGGAGGATCGCGAAGCGTGATGGCTCCGGCGAGGCAAAGAAGTAGAACAGGCCGAGGAGTCCGGCTCCGAGGGCCAGCAGCGGTTTTACGGCCAGTAGGCGTTCGAGGGGCCACTCTTTGGGGCGCCCCAGGGCAGCGAGCTGTTTGTCCAGCCAGGTTACATAGCGGACCGGCGTGACCTTGCGGGTGAAGGCGCTGAATTCCAGTGACAGGGTTTGCGGGGCAGCGTTCCTGGCACGCTGCCCCAGGTTGGCTTGTATGTTCCGGATCGCAACCCTGTCCGTAGCGGCTACAGACCAAACCAGATAGGACACGGGCAGAATGATGGCAAGTATGGCCCCGAGTGCAATAGGTGACATGTCGTTCTCCTAGTACTTTGGCTTGATCAGCCGGCTGAGCCAGAAGCCACCGGCAGTGAGCATTGCGGCTGCAGCGCCCAGCATCAGGAACCCTGGGACTGTGCTCGTAAACGTCTTCGCGTATTGACCGTTGATCAGGATCAACGCGAAGAACAAGACCACTGGCAGTCCCATGAGAACGGCAGCCGACATCTTTCCTTCGGCGCTTAGGGCCTTGACCTGTCGGCGTATCTGGTTGCGATCGCGGATAGTTTCCCCGACATGGTCAAGCACTTCCGCCAGGTCTCCGCCTACCTCGCGGTGGATTTCGATGGCTTGTGAGATCCACCCAAAGTCTTCACTGCCGGTACGGGTGGACACTTCCGTCATGGATTCCCCAAGATCACGACCGATCCGAGTCTCGTTGACGATCCTGCTCAGTTCTTCCGACATAGGGGCATCGCTTTCCCGTGCTGACGCATCAATAGCCCGTAGAAGGGAGTGGCCGGCCCGCATGCTTCCCGTCAGCATTTGCAAGGTGTCCGGCAGTTGCTCGTCGAACTTGCTCTTGCGCCTTGAGGTGAGTACCGAAAGAGAGGCGAGCATTCCGGCGGGAACAACTGCGAACAAAATGATTGCGAAGAAGAGCCCCCCAAGCAGAAAACCGAATACGCTGCCGGCCAGGGCGCCCGCGCCCATCATGAGCAGGAAGTCGGCCGGCTGGGTCTTCAGTCCAGCCCGTTCCAGTTTGTCGCGGTTGACCAGGAAGTCGTTTCTCCCCTTCATACGCTTGTTGATGGCACCAACTGCCGTTTCGGTGAGGAGTGTCAGCCTGGAAGTACTTGCGGGCACATCCGGACGCCGGCGTGATAGCGGGATCGCGTTCCGGGGTTTCAGTACGACGACGAAGGTGACAATGATCGAGGTGAAGATAAGCAGCACTCCCGCGATCAAGACTGTGACCGGGGCTTCTGGAATTTCCATCTATCGACTCCTTGGCACTTGTGCGCCAAAAACGGCAGGTGAGATCTTGATTCCCAGTTCCTCGAATCTGTCAGTGAAGCGGGGCCGGACTCCAGTGGGTACAGGTTTCCCAAGGAATCGGCCGTTCGCGTCAATGCCCGCAGAGTAGTCGAAGACGAAAGCATCTTGAAGCGTGACGATGTCGCCTTCCATGCCCTGCACTTCAGTTATGTGAGTGACTCGGCGGGTTCCGTCACGAAGCCGGGAGATATGCACGATCAGGTTGACCGCTGATGCGATCTGCTCCCGGATCGCCCGGAGGGGCAAGTCCATACCCGCCATCAGGACGAGGGTTTCCAGCCGGGCCACCGCGTCCCGTGGTGAGTTAGCGTGCACGGTCGAGATTGAACCGTCGTGACCGGTGTTCATCGCTTGCAGCATGTCCAGAGATTCGCCCCCGCGAACCTCACCAACCACGATCCGGTCCGGCCTCATGCGGAGGGAGTTGCGGACCAGGTCACGTATGGACACTTCACCTTTGCCCTCAATGTTTGCCGGCCGGCTTTCAAGCCTGACCACGTGGTCCTGCTGGAGTTGCAGTTCCACCGCATCCTCAATGGTCACAATGCGGTCCGTGGCAGGGATAAAAGACGAAAGAACATTCAGCATTGTCGTTTTACCGGTGCCGGTACCGCCGGAGACGATGATGTTCATCCGGGCCAGGACACAGGCCTGGAGCAGTTCGGCCATCTCCGGGGACAGGCTTCCGAAGCTGATCAGTTTTTGTACCGTCAACGCCTCCCGCCCGAACTTTCGAATAGTCAGAGACGCGCCGTTGACGGCCAATGGGGGAATGATGGCGTTTACGCGCGATCCATCAGCCAGGCGGGCATCCACAAGCGGGGAGGATTCGTCGATGCGCCGACCAATCCGGGTGACGATCCGTTCGATGACCCTCCGCAGCGCCTCTTCATTGCTGAACTTAGTGTCAGTGAGGAACAGGTGGCCGTTCCGCTCCACATAAATCTGGTCCGCCCTGTTCACCATAATTTCTGTGACTGACGGGTCATCAAGGTACCGCTGCAGCGGCCCGTGCCCTAGAACGTCGTCGATGATCTCCCGCGTGAGTCGCTGTCGCTCACCCTGTGACAAGGGGACCTGTTCTTCATCGACGACTGCCTTCAACTCATCCTTCACAAACTGATGGAGTTCCGCCTCCTCAAGGGATGAGTCAGTGATCCGGGAGCCAAGCCTTTCGTACAGTGCCTGGCTCGCACGCTCCTTAAGGCCTGTAAGCGCTTCGCTCGCAATCCCGCCGGTAACTTCCACCGTCACCGGGGCTTGGGCTTGCTCTGCTGCCTGCGCCTGCTGGATAGCGCCCAGAGTGGAGGCGGCAGATGGGGGCATTGCGACAGCACCGGGATCGGATTCGCCACGCATCTTGGCAAAACGGTTTGAGAGACTCACTGCACTACCGCCCTTCTATGAACCTTCTTGCGTGGTGCTTCCCAGTTGGGTTTGAAACGCTCCACCAGCCGACGCAGGCCTTTCGCCGCACCATCCCGGCTTCCGTCCTGGAGAAGGGGGACTCCTTTGTTCGTGGAGAACGGTACGGCGCGGGACTTAGGTAAGACGACGTCAACTGGAGCGCCAATGGTGGCCTCCACGTCCTGGACCGTAAGGCCTGTCCGCCGATCGGCCATGTTGAGGACAACGTGCCTGTTATCTGGAAGGAGATCCAGTTCCGAAAGGATTTGGAATCCAGTCCGCAATCCACGAATGCTGGGAACATCCATGCCGCAAACCCAAACAGCATCCGTGGCCTGCTCCAGTGTTGCCAGCACGTGCTCGCCCAGGCCGGGTGCAGTATCGACCACCACATACTGGAATTCGGCCCGCAATTGGCGCAGCAGGTGGCTGATATTTTCGCCGGATATCCTATCCATGTCGATGGGATTGCGGGGCGCACACAGGACGTAAATGTTGCTGGGGTGCAGAGACAGATATGTCTTAAGCACCATGGCGTCCTGGCTCGCGGCACCCACGACTGCTTCCGTTATCGTGAATTCAGGCTCGAGCATCAGGCCGCTCGCGATGTCACCGAACTGGAGATCCAAGTCGACAATTACCACGCTCATCGGCGAAATTTGTCCCAATCCGATCGCCAGGTTGCTCGCAACCGTTGTCTTGCCTACACCGCCCTTGGGAGACATGACCGCGATGACCCGCCCGCCTTCAGCGGCGGGACGCTCGGCAGTGTTGGGGGCCAGACCGCGCCGGCGTCCAGCTGCGGCAAGGCTTGCCCGTTCCACTAGTGCCCGGATCTGATCCATATCGGCTGACGGGGGGATCAGGTCACGGATGCCGGAACGCATCGCGTTAAGGGCCAGTTCGCCGTCGTCATCGGCTGCCAGGACGATACTGACTTCCGGGTACTGCAGGTCCATCACCGCGGCGAATTTGAGAGCTTCGTCCTGCGGAAGGCCAGGGCCAAGAATCAGCACCTCAGGAGGTTCGCCCGCTTGCTGCCGAAGGATATCGTCAGGGGATTCGGGGAGATAGGCGGCTTGAAAATACTGCAATGAGCCGCTGAGGGGCGCTACAGACGCCCGAACTTTCCGTTCGTAATCGCTGGAGGGCGAGATCAAAATGAAGCGGCTCATTTGAATACCTTTGTCTGATTGACGACACCGTCAGTGCCCTCAGTGGCGTCTGCCGGTTCTTTTGAGAGGTAGACCTTCCCGAATTCAGCCGCATAGACCAGCTTTTCGGTGTCGATGGCGTTTCGTGCGAAGGTAATGAGGTAGGAATCACTCGACGTTGGTTTGTTCTCGCTGGCGGCGTTCAAAGCACCGGTTGAGCTGCCTTGGGTTGCCTGTGCCTGGGTTTGCGCTGCAGCTCCCGAGCTAAACTGAACGGCCGTGACGAGCACTTTGTGGAACGTCAGCTGGGTTCCGTTGCCGCCCGCGGAGTCAGCCATGGAGATGAAGACGCCTACCGTGTCGCCCGCCTGGATCTTTCCGCCCACGACTCTCTCTATACCGAGGCGAAGAGTGATCTCCTGGAGCCCGGCAGGGACGGCAACCCGAGAGGGGCCGAGGTAGGCATTTGCGTCAACCAGACGGCTGCTGAGGAGCTGTTCGCCGGGCACTAACGCCACTGAAGTAACTGTTGATCCAAGCGAGCCAAGATCGTGGACTCCGTCGGCCGCGACAGCGGTGCGTGGCACTGTTTTGGTTGTGACATATTGCGAGAGTTGACTGGCCGGCGTTCCGGCCGGGACGTTCTGCTTTACAACCAGTACGTCCTCTGTTTCCGTGTTCGCCAATGCGCGGCGGTCCGCGCCTTGGACGTAATTGAAGAGAAGGACCGTGCCAATGACTGCTACAACCAGTGCGGCGATGCCTCCCAGTAGGCGTGCTTTCATTACTTTCCCCTTAGTTCTTACTTGACCAGATGTGGCGGCAGGTCGGCGCCGCCGCCGTCGTAGCCGCCGTCGCCGTATAGCGACGGGTCGGCAACCCAACTGACGAATCGTCCCCGGATGCCCTTAGCGCTTCCACTCAGACCTGTGAGGTCGCCACCGCTCATGCCGGGGAAGTTGTAGCCAGCCAGTAGAAAGGCTGCAAAACCTTTGATGTAGTACTTGGCGTTGTGGCCAGTGCCGGTGACGCTCGAATAGACGGGGATGAATACGACCTTGCCGAGAAGACTTTCTATGACGGGTTTGCATTCACTCGGCATGTTGAGGCCCGTATCGGTCTTCGCATATGGGTCTACTACGGTGGGGGTGGCGGGATCGTCCGGGTAAACGGTGGTCCCACATTTCCCTGGATCCGGCGTCAGCCACTCAAACCCGCCGGCAACGGCGGCACCAGACGGGTTATCACTAACGCAGGTCTGACTGCCGTGGACGAGAATGGTGTGTAAGGACCCGTCGATGTCAAACTGGCAGGGAGCAAATGTGATTGGCAGAGTTGACGGTCCCGATCCTGGATAGCCCCAAGCAGCCGTAGCGGTGGCTCCGACGGTGGCCGGACCGGCGCCAGGAAGGGCACTGGCAAACATCTTGGACAGGAAGCCAGCACCGGTCGTCCCATTCTGCGTGGAAGTCGTCACGGTGACTTTGCCATCCACACTGGTATCAATCGTGACAACTTTGGACGCTCCATCGTTGGAGTTTGCATCCGCAAGGGGTTTCGCTATGGAGCTGGGGCCAGTCAAGGCTGTTTTGCACGTTCCTACCGAACAACTTTGCGCGACGGCGATTGCTGCCGAATCCGCAGCATTCTGCAGCTGAGCGCGTTCCACGTAGATCTGACCGGTGTCGACGGCAAGGGCGCCGGCACCTACTAGCACCAGGAGAGTGACCGCGACTATAACTCCCGCAGCTCCGCGCTCGTCGGGATCTTTCGTGTAAGACGTTTTGCTTAGCCGCCGCATTGCATAGCTCCCTTACCCTTGAGGACCAGAGAAGATCCGAAGAAGCCTGTGAGCCAGTGACCGCTATAAGTAACCGTCACAAATGCAGTCGAGGGCGGTGTGGCGGCAGGGCAGCTCGCGGCTGAATAGTCGAAGCTCAACAGAGCAGTGTTGATGGACGGTGCACCCGCCTTGCCAGCGACAGTTGCTTTTGTGGCGTCATGAGTTATAGCCATTGTTCGAGCCGCTTCCCGCGACGCCTGCGTCACGGACACCTGAATGTTGTATGCATTCGAGAACTCCACAACCGCAACAATCAAGCCGAGGAGGAAGGGAGCGACAAGAGCGAATTCGACAGCTACCGCACCGTATTCATTCTTCTTGGAAGTTTTTTGGCTGCGTTTCACGGGTCCCCCTGGACATTTGCAGCTTGAAAAGGTTAGGTGTGCCGCGCACTGAGGCGCGGCACACCGGGAGTGGAAGCGTACTACCAGGTGCCGACGGTGGTTCCCAGAGTGCTGAACCACAGGCTGAGCTTGTCTCCGAAGACGGTGACGCCTGCAACAATCACCAATGCGATGAGTCCGACCAGAAGTGAATACTCCGTTGCCGTGGCGCCCTTTTCGGATTCGAAGCGATCCTTGATGCCGGCGATGAAAGCAGTCATTGAGACCATGAGAGAAGTCATTTTATTTTTCCTTTAATTCGGTGAAATTGGAACTGTTTGATTTCAACGAATTTCCAGCTGCCCCCATAAATCTTTAGCGGCTGGACTTCGCTAAGAAGAGATTGTCACTGGGGGGTATGGGGCAACAATGCGTAGTGGTACTCGACTTTTTTGGGGAGCATCAAAATTATGTACTCGAAGCTACGGACTGGTACTCAGTCGACGGTTGCAGGTTCCATGCGGACTACCTACTGCCGTTGATGCACTCGCACGGCCTTGGGTGAGAGGTGGGGCTGGTTTTCCTAGCCGATGAAGAACGTGACTGCGGCGAGAGCGCCGAGCATCGAGGGGCCGTGGGGTACTTCGGTGGCTTTATTCCGGCCTTTTCGACTGAGCACAAGCACTGTGACGATGCCATTCAAGACGAAGCCAATGAGGCCGCCGTAGAGCAGTTGGCTCCAACCTAGGTACCCCAGGTAAAGGCCGACAGGCGCGGCGAGCTTCACGTCGCCCATCCCGATGCCGCCGGGGGAAATGAGTCCCAAAATCAGGTAGGCGGCGAACAAAATAACCGTTCCCAGGGATGCGCGGAGCAGATCATCAGATTGCTTACCAAATAGTCCCGGCAATAGAAGCAGTAAAAGACCTCCGGCCAGCAGTATTAACACGAGGGGATTTGGCAGCAAATGGAGCGCCATGTCTATGCGTGCCAGCTGGGTGCCCAATACGGCCAGTAAAAGGAAGGCTGGAAGGCTCAATGCGTTGCCGAAATGCGCGGCAAAGGCCGCACATGCAATGCCGGTGAGCGCCGCCGTCGTAATTCTTGCCTGCAGTCCCGGCATCTCGCCGAGCCTCGGAAGAAGCTTCGCAATCAGGAGTTCGGCGATGGGGGAGAGGATGCCTCCCAGAATCCCGGCGCCAACGACGAGCAGCGCGCTGGTGGACTCCCCGTTCCCCGCTGACAGCACTGCATCCCCCTGCATTGATTGGGCCGGCGTGGCCCCAGCGGCCTCCGGCTACCTCATTTTGACCCCGAACCACCTGACGCGCTAATCTTGGTAGTCGTTGTGCGTGTCCTATTCCGATGGTGCGTGCCCGCTTGAGGATCCGGTTGCAGGATAACTACTCAACGTGCACATTCGGAACTTCAGGATGACTGGTTACATGGAGCCCTCACCTCTGTTCCGGTAGCGCGCAGACAGTAGGTGCGCGAGCTAGCGACACCTAAACAAGAACGCCAGAACAAGAACGAGGCAAACACCGTGCGTACGTACACCCCGAAGCCCGGCGATATCAACCGCCAGTGGCACGTCATTGACGCCACCGACGTTGTCCTTGGTCGTCTTGCAAGCCAGACCGCAATCCTGCTGCGCGGCAAGCACAAGGCCACTTTCGCATCCCACATGGACATGGGCGACTTTGTCATCATCATCAACGCTGAAAAGGTAGCCCTGACCGGCGCCAAGCTGGAGCAGAAGCGCGCATACCGCCACTCCGGCTACCCGGGCGGCCTGACCTCCGTCAACTACGCGGAACTGCTGGAATCCAACCCGGTCCGCGCCGTTGAGAAGGCCATCAAGGGCATGCTCCCCAAGAACTCCCTCGCTGCCCAGCAGCTGGGCAAGCTGAAGGTGTACCGCGGTGCTGAGCACCCGCACGCTGCCCAGCAGCCCAAGACTTTCGAAATCACCCAGGTCGCCCAGTAGTCCTGGCCACCAAACAACTTATCTATACAAGGAGAATCGTGGCTCAGAACGAAGAGACCACCGAGGTCGTCGAGGCCGAGGAAAACCTGACCAGCTACACCTCTGAGAGCTCAGCTGCTGAAGCTGCTCCCAAGAAGGAGCGTCCGGCCCTGACCGTTGCCGGCGCAGCTGTTGGCCGCCGCAAGGAAGCTGTTGCACGCGTTCGCGTCGTGCCCGGCTCCGGCAAGTGGACCATCAACGGCCGCGAGCTGGCGAACTACTTCCCGAACAAGCTGCACCAGCAGGACGTCAACGAGCCCTTCAAGATCCTTGATCTTGAAGGCGCTTACGACGTTATCGCCCGCATCCACGGCGGCGGCATCTCCGGCCAGGCCGGCGCCCTGCGCCTCGGCATCGCCCGTTCGCTGAACGAGATCGACGTCGAGAACAACCGCCCGACGCTGAAGAAGGCCGGTTACCTGTCCCGCGACGCCCGTGTCATCGAGCGTAAGAAGGCCGGTCTCAAGAAGGCCCGTAAGGCTCAGCAGTACTCCAAGCGCTAAATCCGCTTGCATAGAAGCCCGTCCCACCGGTTGGTGGGGCGGGCTTCTTTTTGATGTCAGTCCTTCACAAGGTGGAAAACTTTGGTGCGTCCGAGTAGTTGCGCCTCAAAGTTGCTCTGTACCCAGCCGCTGATCTCCACGGCCCTTGAATCCGGCTCCTGAACTCCAATGACGGCATCCTGCTGTATGAAGTAGCAAATCTTCCCATCTGCAACCTTCCGCTTAAACTCCTCAAGTGAAGGCGACGGATCTCTGCCTTCGAATCCACCGACCGGCATCACAGGACGCCCTGACTGTAACTGGAGTTTGGCCGCAGTTTGACTTGCGTAAGTTGCGGCTGCCCAGGTGCAACCTCTTGCATTGGTGACAGCACTAATTAGCTCCGTGTCCGGATCTCGCCCGAAAGCGATGTCATGGCCCCACGGCAGCTCATTGTTTTGCAGCGATTGCAGGAGATGACTTATGGCGGCAGGGTTTCGAGACAAGCCACCGGAAACTGGGTTTGAGCCAGTAAAACCGACGGTTACGTTGTGTATGGAGGTTATGGCGGGGCCAGTAAGAAGGGCTGCAGCGAGGACGGCTACCGCGCCTGCATGGATACTGGGGCTGGGCGCCTTGATAACTAGTGCGGCGAGGGCGCATATGCCAATGAGCAGGTCGGCTGTAGGCAGCCATTCCGGCCACAGGCTCGTTCCGGACATTATTAGCCATGAGGAGAGCAACGCCACCAGAGCGATGGTGGCGCCTGCAAGACGAACTGACAACCTGTGCCTTTGACGAATGATTGCTTCTAGAGTCAGCCCCAGGACCAGTGCAAGTGGCGGCCCCAAAGCTGCTGTGTAATAGGTGTGTATCTGGTTTCCCATGAAGCTGAGAAGTAGAAAGGCCGTAAGTAGCCACATGCAGGAAGCGAAGGTCAGGAAACGCAACGAGCCGCTTCTAGGCATAGTTTTCCATGCCGCGGCAAGGAATAGGACTGCCAGTACGGCTGCGAAAAGAAGCCAGGATGCTTCCTGGTTATAGTTTGCATTAAGTAGCCGGAATAAGCCGGCATCGCTTGCCGCCGTTCGATATTGTTGGGGCGCTTGCATAGCTTCGGTAATCTCGCCGGAGCCAGCTAGCCGATCGACGCCGTTATAAGCGAATGTTAATTCCAGAACGCTGTTGTTATGGGAACCTCCCACGTAAGGTCGGAGATCTGAGGGAATCAGGTCCACAGCGACCATCCACAGTCCTCCGGTTACAACCATTGCTACTATGGCTAACATTGTTGCCGTGATTCGCTTGCGCCACTTCTGTGGGCTGAAGAGCAGGAAAGCCAGCCCCAATGCTGGGAGGCTGATCAGACCCTGCAACTGCTTCGTCATAAAAGCCATGCCCAATAGGGCGCCAGTTGCAACGAAGAATCTCCCGCGGCCCTCTTCAACTGCGCGAATCGCGAACCACACTGCAGTAACCATAAGGAGCAGCATCAATGGATCGGGGTTGTTGTAACGAGACATCAGGGTGATGATGGGCGTCGTAAAAAAGACAATCGACCCAAAGAGACGAGACCAACTGGAGACTGCTCGGCGTAGAATGGCATAAATTAGAAGCGTCGTTAGAACAGCCATCATAACTTGTGGAAGCAGCATGGCTACTGAGTTCAAGCCAAACAAACGCACTGATAAGCCCATAACCCAAAGGCTTAGTGGGGGTTTGTCTACGGTAATTGAGTTGCCCCAATCGGAAGAACCAAAAAGGTAGGCCTTGGCATCCATTGTGCCGGCTTGGACTGCAGCACTATAGTAATAGTTCGCCCAACCGTTTATTGCCAAGTTCCAGCAATAAAGTGTTGCGTTCAATCCCAATATGAGCAGTAACGCTGGTCGTTCCCAGCGAGGGTCCTCCGCCGGTCCGCGCCATAGAAACGCACTGGCTAGACGGAGCGTTTTCCTGAGCGACTCCGCACTGACAATCGAAAATGCTTTCTGATTTCTAGCTTCGGAGGTCGTAGATGTGGACACCGTCGATCACCTGCTCCTGAAAGTTTTCTCGGACCCAGCCAGAGATGCTGGTGGTTTCAGAGCTGAGTTCACCCCGGTCTAAGAGGTCTTGCTGCCAAATAAAGAACCCAATGCGATGCCGGGCGACCAGGTCTTGAAACTCTGAAAGTGTCGGTGCGGGATCAGTGCCAAGCCAGCCTCCCAAAGGTATCACTGGCCGCTCCGATTCAAGTTGGTACAGGGCCGCGTTCTGTGCGGAGTACGTAGCCGCGGCCCACGTCTGCCCAGGGGTAGCATCGCGGAGCAAAGCAACGACTACTGCTGAGGGCTCGGCGCCGAGTGCTATTTTTTTTGCCCAAGGCGGATTGCCGTCCTTTACTGTGAGCATAAGCCGCGACATGGACATAGGGTCGCTCCCAACAGGTCCTGACAATGGGTTTGTACCGTGCTGGGGAGTGGATAGCGTGAACAAGTCCGCTCCCACTGGCGCCGCTAATAGCACTACAGCCAAGAGCGCGGCGACCGGAGTAGGCACGGGTCCGGGCCTCGATGCTAAAAGCCAGGAAACGCATACGAGCGCAGCCAGTCCGATAAGTGCGCTCGGCATCCATTCCGGCCAACCCGTGCCGTACTCAAGGATCCGAAGAGTCATGTACGTGGAGGAGCAGATCAAAACGGCGCCGAAGAGCCGTAACACAAGGCGATGTCGCAGGGACCACAGACAAGATAGACCAATAGCCAGGACTAGAGCTAAAGGTGCGGATAAGGAGTATGTGTAGTACGTATGGATCATCGTGCCCATGAAGCAAAGAACTGCAAGTGTTGTGCCAAACCATAAAAGTGCAAGGAAAGCTAGGTTTCGCTGTTGGCTGTTGAACTGCACGGAGCGGCCAAGAACTGCTAGAACAATGAAACAAAGTGCGGCTGCGAACAGAAGCCAAGCGATTTCTGGGGCAAAATTCCCATTAAAGAGCCTGGTTATGCCGCCACTGGAGGGCGAGGCATCCTCATCAACACTGGTTCGATTTCCATCTGCGTTCATAGGGATGTGTATGAACCGTGCAAGACCGTTGTAGTCCAAGGTTAGCTCGATGGCGCTGTTTGTAACCGAACCACCGATGTAGGGCCGCGCTGATGGGGGGATGACCTCCACTGCAACCAGCCACGCAGCCCCTGTAGTTATCAGGGTAGCGGCCGATACCAGCAACTGGCGGATGCGCGCCGCAAATTTTCCATTGCTGAACGCGATCACTGCGGTAGCCATGGCGGGAACCACCAAGAGTGCTTGGACCTGCTTGGCCATGAATGCCAGTCCCAACAGGAATCCTGCCAGGGCAAAGGAGCGAATGAGGCCAGTCTCCATCGCCTTTAATGCTGCCCAAACGGAAACGATGGTCAAAAGCCCCATGAGGGGCTCAGGATTATTGAAACGAGACATCAACACGACAACAGGAGTGCTGGCGTACACTGCCGCAGCAAACAGTGAGGTCCGCGGACCAAAACCACGACGAACAATCTTGTAGAGAAAGGCAGTGGAAAGGACGCCCATCACAGCTTGCGGGACGAGAAGACTCCAACTGCTGAGACCGAATAGCCGCACCGAAAGTGATATGACCCAAATGCTTAGTGGTGGCTTGTCCACCGTAATCAGATTGCCGGCTTCAGACGACCCAAAGAAGAATGCTTTCCAATCCTGGCTTCCGGCTTGCGCGGCGGCCGAATAGTAGGGATTAGCCCAACCATTGGTGTCCAATCCCCATACATAGAGGAGCGAAGTCGTAGCAAGAAGCGACACGTACGCAGGGTATTCCCATTTTTCATTCTGGGAGCGTCCTCGAACGAGGCGTCCCCAAATCGTTGGAACAATCCGTTCCCAATTCTCTGACAAGTAGTCAGGCCGTTTCCCAGCCCCGTTTCCAACGGGTGACAGCAGCCGGCTCAAAAGAAACGCCCGCCGGTAGCAACAGTGACGTCAATGGACGCCCGGGAGTCAAGGTGGTCGCGGGTGTCCCGGAAGACCCAGAGGCGCAGCAGGACAAACCTCATCAGCGTGGCGAGGATGTTTGCCACAGTCAGAACCAGAAGTTCTACGTTTGGTGCAGCATCAGCGTGCAACGAGTGGAGCAGCACCAGCGACGACGACGTAAGTGTCCACGCCAAGAGGAACACTATGAAGCCCTGGAGTTGCTGGGTGGCCAGCTTGGCCGGCCCGCTGATGCCAAACGTGAACCGCCTGTTGGCTGCCGTGTTTCCTACAGCGGTGAGCAGTAGCGCTATGAAGTTGGCCTCCTGGGATCCAAAGGGGCCCTCCATCATCAGGTAGAGCAGTGCGAAGGCCAAAGTCGAAGCGACCCCGACAAGGCCAAATCGAACCACCTGGCCAAAAAAGCTTGGCCGGCATAGGGGCGCAAGGGGCCGACGTCCAAGCTCTGCGTATATCGCCTGAACGGGTATGACGCCCTTCAGCAGCGATGCGGAAACTCGAACCATCCCACGGAGGTCGTCGAAGGCAGTTTGCTTGATATCCACCCGACTGTCCGGATCATCCACCCAGTCCACGGGAATTTCGTGAATGCGGAGGCCAGACCGTTCAGCAATAATCAATAGCTCAGTATCAAAAAACCAACCGTTGTCCTCGACATGGGGGAGCAGGCGCTTGGCAACATCGGCACGGATGGCTTTGAATCCGCACTGGGCGTCGGAAAACTGCACCTGCATGGTCCGGCGAAGCAGGAAGTTGTAGGACCTGGATATGAATTCTCGTTTTGCGCCCCTGCTTACCCGCGAGCTTTGGCCCAAACGTGTCCCGATGGAAATATCGGAATGCCCGGACAATAGAGGAGCCACTAACGGGGGAAGTGCTGCCAGATCCGTCGAGAGATCAACATCCAAGTAGGCCAGGACTTTTGCATCGGAGGCAGACCACGCATCTCTTAGCGCGAACCCGCGTCCTTTGACCTCCAGGCGCCGATACTCCACATTCGGCAAGTGCTCGCTAAGGCGGGCGGCAATCACCGAAGTCTGGTCGGTGCTTGCATTGTCGGCGATGGTGATTTTCCACGTCGACGGCATTTCATTGGTGAGGTATTCGGCGAGCCTCGTAATGCTGTTTTCGAGTACCGCTTCTTCGTTGTAGACCGGTACTACAATCTCGAGCGCCAAGCCCCCATAGCTAGGTGTCATGCATGGATCGTAGGAGCGGCAGATGACCCATTGCGAGACTTTAAGTCAAAGACAGGTAATGATGGTGCGAAACCAAGTAGTCGGATACCTGCAAAGGGCTGATTGGCCTGTCTTACCTGCTTCTACGGGTGTTGTACTCGCTGAGGATCCGGCCTTAGCAAGTACCGCCTGCGGAGCCATTTCTCAGCGGGCTTTTCACCGAACTCGTGGAGAACACCTGATAGCAGAATGGAAACGACGACTGCCAGCGAGGCCAGCCCGATCCCTCCTACTACTGAGGTGTTAAGAACAATGGGCCTGCCCACTCTGATCACCAACTCGTGAACAAGATAGAGCGCGTAGGACCATTCGCCGAGCTGAACCAGGCTGCGCGACGTGAGTAAGGTCATTCTCCCCGAGATGTCGCTAGCCGCCGCTGCCGCGATCAACATCAGGAATCCCGGGATCATGACCAAGTTGGCGAACAGGACCGGGAACGGCCGTGCCATCCCATTCGACACTATCGAGGCTACGAATAGCCCCGCCGTCAGCAGTATGAGGAGTACTGAGGCGTGGAGAAGATTGAACCGGGGGCGCCAACCCCTAGTCATTGTCTTGGCGAGACACATCCCCAGGACGAATTCACCTAGTCTGTAAATCGGCATCGGTCCCAAAATATAATCGGCCGCGGACGTTGATGCTGCTGCCGACAGACCAGCCGCAAGGGCTAGCAGCGTCACCGGAACGAGGACGAAAAGACGCCGCAGCCGACCAGAGGCACCAATCCTTCTCGATAACGCCGGAAAAAGGAGATAAAAAAAGGCCTCGCATGACAGTGACCACGAGACGCCATTAAAAGCCGTGAGATAAGGGCTCCCCGGAATCCACGCCTGCGTGAGTGTCAACACAAACGGCGCGGCGCCCCAGGCAGTTCCTGACGACGCCGGCAACGGCGGAGCAAAGATCGCCAAAACCATCGTCAATACGTGTAATGGCCATATGCGGGCGAACCTGTTCCAGTAAAATTTGCCCGGGCGCGCTCCCTCCTGATGCGACCAAGTCAGGACAAAACCGGAGAGAATAAAGAAGAAACTGACCCCTGTGAAACCATAACTGAACACAACCAACCCGTCTCCGATTGGAGCGAAGTACAACCGCATGTGATACAGAACCACGGCCAATGCTGCGAAAAATCGAAGCCCAGTAAGACTTGGCAGCTGAATAGTGCCTGCCTGCATTAAATAACCCCCCTGTCCGTAGCACGCTTTTATTGTTGTGAGCTTACCGAAGGAGGCGGAAATGAATGTCCGAACTGTCCGGACATGTCGGTGAAGTGCAGGGTGGCTGCTTAAAGTCCGGCAGAGACGAGGTACCTGCGAGGGCTCGGTGACCACCATCCTCTACACTTGACCGGTGTCTAGATTATTTGGAACTGATGGTGTCCGGGGGCTGGCCAATGGCCTGCTGACAGCAGAGCTGGCCCTGCAGCTGGCCCAGGCGGCCGCCGTCGTGCTTGGTCACGACCGCAACTCCAACGGCTCCCGGCCCCGCGCCGTGCTGGCCCGCGACCCGCGCGCCAGCGGTGAATTCATCGCCGCCGCCGTGGAAGCCGGGCTCTCCAGCTCCGGCATCGACGTCTATGACGCCGGCGTCCTGCCGACCCCCGCCGCCGCCTACCTGGTCGCGGACCTGGACGCCGACTTCGGCGTCATGATCTCCGCCTCCCACAACCCGGCGCCGGACAACGGCATCAAATTCTTCGCCCGCGGCGGCCAGAAGCTGCCGGACGACGTCGAGGACGCCATCGAGGCCCAGATGACCAAGGAAGCCGTCCGCCCCACCGGGCCCGACGTCGGCCGCATCCAGCGCTTCTCCGACGCAGAGGACCGCTACATCGTCCACCTGCTCCGCACCCTCCCGCACCGCCTGGACGGCCTCACCGTCGTCCTGGACTGCGCCAACGGTGCCGCCAGCGGCTGCTCACCCCAGCTCTTCAAGGACGCCGGCGCCGACGTCATCGTCATCGGCGCCGACCCTGACGGCCTGAACATCAACGACGGCGTGGGCTCCACCCACCTGGGCCCCCTCAAGGAGGCCGTGGTCAAGTACGGCGCGAACCTGGGCATCGCCCACGACGGCGACGCCGACCGCTGCCTGGCCGTGGACCACGAGGGCAACGAGGTGGACGGTGACCAGATCATGGCTATCCTCGCCATCGCGCTCAAGCAGTCCGGCAAGCTCAAGGACGACGTCCTGGTGGCCACCGTCATGAGCAACCTCGGCCTGAAGCTCGCCCTCCGCGACGCCGGCATCACCATCCTGGAAACCGCGGTGGGGGACCGTTACGTCCTGGAAGGCATGCGCGACGGCCGCTACAACCTGGGCGGCGAACAGTCCGGCCACGTCATTTTCTCCGACCACGCCACCACCGGCGACGGCCTCCTCACCGGGCTTCAGCTCGCCGCACAGGTGGCCCTGACCGGCAAGCCGCTCAAGGAACTCGCCACGGTCATGACCAAGCTCCCGCAGGTGCTCATCAACGTCAAGGGTGTCGACCGCAGCCGCGTGGGCAGCAGCGACGTCCTGGCCCAGGCCGTGGCAGCTGCGGAAGCCGCCCTCGGCGACACCGGCCGCGTCCTGCTCCGTCCCTCCGGCACCGAGCCGGTGGTCCGCGTGATGGTGGAAGCCGCCGACGAAGAGACTGCCCAGTCCATCGCCGAACACCTGGCCCAGGTGGTCCGGACCGAACTCGCACTGGAACTCGTTACTGAATAATAGGGAGCAAATTTCTCTTCGTGGCTCGGCGCTTTATCATCAGTTCGTGCATCAGTAGGACAAGGGCGACAGCTTGTAATGCTGATGCAATGAGCAGTGGCCAGATGTAGCGGTTGCCGGAGAAGTAAAGGACATAAACCAGAAGGCCGGTGCCGGAGAAAATTACCGGAACCAAGCGCAGACTTCTATTGCCAATAAAAACCAGTGAAACCACTTCGGCGGCAAAGAAATAGCGGTCATGCATTTGCGGCAAGAGGAATGGGCACACGGCCAGGACGCACGCGGCCAGTAAGACTCTTCGCTCAGGAGAGTCCGGCGCTCTCCAGTAGGGGAAAGCAATTCCCAACAGGACTGCCGAACATACGATCAGTGCCGGGATCCTTCCTTCCGCTGCCGTAACACCGGGAAGCCATTCGTAAATGTTAGCTGCACCGGCCACAAGCCGGTCTTCACCCGATTGCTTGACATAGATACCCAGCGTGCTGCCTAGCGAGCGACCGAACAGCATCGGAGGAAGGCTCAGCATTGCCCAAAGGCCGACTGCGAGAATGGAGCTCATCAAGTTGAATCGATTTCGCAGCGAGACCAGAACGAGCGCTGGCAGGAAGAACACAGACTGGAGCTTGAATGCGAATGCCACGCCCCAAAAAAGCCACGCTCTGCGTGCATCGTTTCGGAGGAGATAGCTGAGCGAGAGCACGAGGAAGGCTGTATAGAACGAGTCGCACTGTCCCCACATTGCGGCGTTCAAGAGCACCGTAGGAATGAAGAGTGTAACTACGGCTGCGGTTGCAGGTTCCAGTCCGTACGGTCGGTATTGGCGTACGAGGTGCGCCATTGAGACAGCCAGCAGCACGTCACCTATCAATGAAACGAACTTGATTGCGTATAGCGGCTCAACCGGCAGGAGGCTCGCGGCATAAAGCAGAAAGAGGTAGGGAAAGTTGTAGTTGGAAAATTCCCCGCCTAGAGCTGCCACGCCCTGCGTCCGGTATTCCTGCATCCAAGGCAGGAGATAGATCGTTGCGTCATCGCTAACGAATGGGAGCATTAGGAATCGAACAAAGACCGCAAGCAATAGGGGCAAAATAGTGAGGGCCCTAAAATTGCATTTAGATGCTGAGACCCTGGCTCCTGCCCGCATTTCCCCCACTGCGCAATCATTTATCGCTCCGAGGCACGTGTCAACGGAGGAGGCTACTCGCGCACTTGCTCTGCAAACAACTGTGGCCCGCCTCCACCAGGAGACGGGCCACACTTGGTTTGGCTGGAACGGTGTCAGAGATTCCGGCTCTGCAGGGAATCGCGGATCTCGGTCAGCAGGGCGATCTGCGGGTCTTCGGCAGATTCTTCCTTCACATCCGGGTTGATGCCGAGCCGGCGGTTGCGGCGCTCGATCATGTGGTTCATGGGCATGACCACCACGAAGTAGATGGCGGCGGCAATCAGCAGGAAGTTGACTATCGCCGTCAGCAGCACGCCGAACTCAACGGCGTTGCCGTTGAAGTCCACCTTGGCAAAGCTGTCAAAGTTCGGGGATCCCACAAGTCCTGCAATGAACGGCATGAGTACCTTGTTCACCAGCGCGGTGACAACCGCGCCGAAGGCAGTGCCCATGACAACAGCGACGGCAAGGTCTACGACGTTGCCCTTCATAATGAAATTCTTGAATCCTGTCAGCATGGGACCTACGCTAGCCCACGGACGGCAGGCTCCAGATGACGCGGCGGTAAATTCTTGACACGTGTCCGGAACTTCGCCAGGGCATTCGACGTTCAGGCGTAGCCCGGTGCCGCGTCCAGTCCGAAGTATTCCTCGAGGGTCCCGATGCCGCGGTTCAGCATGTCCGTGGCCGCTTCCACGCCTACGTACCGCAGGTGCCACGGCTCGTAGTAGTACCCCGTGATGGGGTGCACCATCCACGGGTAGCGCACCACGAATCCGAACCGGTGCCCGTTCGCTTTCGCCCACGTGGCGGCAGGCTGTTCCGCGAAGCACGG
This sequence comes from Arthrobacter sp. 8AJ, assembly GCF_902506025.1. Lineage (NCBI taxonomy): Bacteria > Bacillati > Actinomycetota > Actinomycetes > Micrococcales > Micrococcaceae > Arthrobacter > Arthrobacter sp. 8AJ. The sequence goes on from NZ_LR733289.1 coordinate 1,368,949, forward strand.
CTGGAAGCTGCAGGCACCTCCGCCGTCCCCGATGTCGAACGCCCACCCGGTCTGGTGCTCCGAGTGGCCGGGCCGCGCACTGGCGGTGTCGGCGTCGGCCTGCCCCCGCGCCGCGACGTACCCGTTGTACGTGGTCACTTGCGTGCTGTACGAGCGGTAGCCGCTGGCCAGGACCATCGCCACACCGTCCCGCGCGGCCGCCGCGAACATCGCCTCAGCCGCTGCCGCCGTGGTGCTGTTCAGCAGCGCCGCCTCACTCCCGGCGGAGATCGCGACGGCGGGACGCACCAGGTCAGCCGGCACATAGTCCGCCGGCTTCAGCGCCCGGTGCTTGTTCACGATGACCCAGGGACTTGCCGGATCATCGAGCGAAAACTGCCGCGCCAAAGCTGCCGACGGCGAGGGGGTGGGGGCCGGCGCCTCGGGCGACTGGCCCACTGTGGCCGCGTCCGCCGTCGGGCCCGCTGACGCGGTAACAGGGGAGGGGG
>NZ_LR733289.1:1369536-1396246 GCF_902506025.1 Arthrobacter sp. 8AJ
GGGGCAGCGGACGACGACGGCGCCGCCGCCTTGGGTGCCTCCGGTGTGCAGGCGGCCAGGACGGTCAGCCCGGCCCCCGCCGCGAGGAAGCGCGTGAAGCTGCGCCGGCTGGCGGACCCGCATTGGTAGCACACCTGTGCTACACCTTCCGGAGCAGCATGCGGCGGATGGAGTGGTCCGCCTCTTTGGTCAGCACCAGCTGGGCCCGGCCGCGGGTGGGCAGCACGTTCTCCTCCAGGTTGGGCTCGTTGATCCGCTTCCAGATGTCCCGGGCGGTGTTCTCCGCCTCTTCATCAGACAGCGTGGCGTAGCGGTGGAAGTAGGACTCCGGCTGCGCGAACGCGGTGCTGCGCAGCTTCCGGAACCGGTCCACGTACCACTCCTCGATGTAGGAGGTCTTGGCGTCCACGTAGATAGAGAAGTCAAAGAAATCACTCAGGGCCAAACCCTGGCGGCCGTCATGCCGGGGGCGGGCAGGCGCCAGTACGTTCAGGCCCTCAACGATCAGCACATCCGGGCGGCGGACCACCACTTCCTTGCCGGGCACAATGTCGTACGTGACGTGGGAGTACCAGGGCGCGCGCACTTCCTCGGCGCCGCCCTTGATTTCACTCACGAAGCGCAGGAGCGCCCGCCGGTCATAGGACTCCGGGAAACCCTTCCGGTCCAGCAGTTGACGGCGTTTGAGCTCGGCCAACGGGTACAGGAACCCGTCGGTGGTGATGAGCTCCACGTTGGGGGTGCCCGGCCAGCGGCGAAGCATCTCCCGCAGCACGCGGGCGATGGTGGACTTGCCCACGGCAACAGAGCCGGCGACGCCGATCACGAACGGGGTGCGCTGGGTCTGCTCGCCCAGGAACGTGGTGGTAGCCGCGTGCAGCTGACCGGCAGCCTCCACGTACAGGTGCAGGAGCCGTGAGAGCGGCAGGTAGACATCCCTGACTTCCTTGATGTCCAGGGGGTCGCCAAGCCCGCGAAGGCGCAGCACATCCTCTTCATTAAGGGGCTGTTCCATCTGGGCTGCGAGCCGGGACCAGGTATGCCTGTCCAGCTCCACGAACGGCGAGGCACCTTCCCCGTTCGCTTCGTTGCGTTGCGAAGTCACGCTAAAGATTCTGCCCCGCTCCCGGCCCATCGCGAAATGACGCCCCTGCTCAGTGCGGCGGCACGCGTCGCGGAGGGGCCGCCCGAGAGCCTCCCGGTTTAGAGCAAGGGGCACGCTGCCGATAGTCTTGTGCCTATGTGTGGAATCGTGGGTTACGTAGGCCGTTCGGTTGACGGTGCAATTAATGGTCACAGTGCGTTGGATGTTGTCCTGGAGGGGCTGCGGCGTCTGGAGTACCGCGGTTATGACTCTGCCGGCGTGGCTGTGGTGTCCCAGGGGGCTATCGAGTCGCGGAAGAAGTCCGGGAAGCTGAGCAACCTGATTGGTGAGCTGGAGGCCCGGCCGTTGCCGGAGACCCTGACCGGTATTGGCCACACGCGGTGGGCGACGCACGGTGGTCCGACGGACCGCAACGCGCACCCGCACCTGGCTGACGGCGGCAAGCTCGCCGTGATCCACAACGGCATCATCGAAAACTTCGCCGAGCTCAAGCTCGAGCTGCTGGAAAAGGGCGTGACGTTCCTGTCCGAGACGGACACGGAGGTCGCCGCCGCGCTGCTGGCCGACATCCTCCGCAACCAACTGGGCGGGGACACCGCCAACGGCGGCCTGACCAAGGCCATGGAGCTGGCGTGCCAGCGCCTTGAGGGTGCCTTCACGCTGCTGGCCGTGCACGCGGACCAGCCCGACGTCGTCGTGGCCGCCCGCCGTAACTCACCGCTGGTGGTGGGCCTGGGCGAGGGGGAAAACTTCCTGGGTTCGGACGTGTCCGGGTTCATCGATTACACCCGCCGCGCGGTGGAGCTGGGCCAGGACCAGATCGTCACGATCACCGCCGACACCGTCACGATCACCGATTTCTTTGGCAACCCGGCCCAGGGCAAGGAATACCACGTGGACTGGGATCCGGCGTCGGCGGAAAAGGGTGGGTTCTCCTCGTTCATGGAGAAGGAAATCCATGACCAGCCCGACGCCGTCGCGCAGACCCTGCTGGGCCGGTCGGACCTGGACGGCAAGCTGACCCTGGATGAGCTGCGGATCGACCCGGAGCTGCTGAAGCAGGTCAACAAGATCATCGTGCTGGCCTGCGGTACCGCCGCGTACGCGGGCACGGTGGCGAAGTACGCGATCGAGAACTGGTGCCGGATCCCCACCGAGGTGGAGCTCGCGCACGAGTTCCGTTACCGGGACCCGATCCTGGACGAGAAGACCCTGGTGGTCTCCATCTCCCAGTCCGGGGAGACCATGGACACCCTGATGGCTGTCCGGTACGCCCGGGAACAGGGTGCGAAGACCATCTCGATCTGCAACACCAACGGCTCCACCATCCCGCGTGAATCCGACGCCGTGCTCTACACGCACGCGGGCCCGGAGATCGCGGTGGCCTCCACCAAGGCGTTCCTGGCCCAGATCACGGCCGCGTACCTGCTGGGCCTGTACCTGGCGCAGCTGCGCGGGAACATCTTCTCGGGCCAGATCAAGGACGTCCTGGCGGACCTGAACAAGATCCCCGCGAAGATCCAGACCATCCTGGACAACGCCGGCCCGCTGCGCGAACTGGCCCGGTCGATGGCCAACGAGAAGTCCGTGCTGTTTCTGGGCCGCCACGTGGGCTACCCCGTGGCCCTCGAAGGCGCTTTGAAGCTCAAGGAAATCGCGTACATCCACGCCGAAGGCTTCGCCGCCGGTGAGCTCAAGCACGGCCCCATCGCGCTGATCGATGAAGGCCAGCCCGTGTTCGTGGTGGTCCCGTCCCCGCGCGGGCGTGACTCGCTGCACGCCAAGGTGGTCTCCAACATCCAGGAAGTCCGCGCCCGCGGCGCCCGCACCCTGGTCATCGCCGAAGAAGGCGACGAAGCCGTGAAGGCCTACGCCGAGTACGTCTTCTACGTCCCCGAGACCCCCACCCTGCTGATGCCCCTGCTGACTACCGTCCCGTTGCAGATCTTCGCCGCGGAACTCGCCGCAGCCAAGGGCTACGACGTGGACCAGCCCCGCAACCTCGCCAAGAGCGTCACCGTCGAATAAGCGGAATATCGCAGGACGGCAGAAGCCCCGGGCCCCACGGCCCGGGGCTTCTGCTTTAACGCCCGCGTGCCGAGCGGGTTTGCGTAACTTTTGGCCCACCCCGGCCACCGAAGCCCCGGGATGTCAGGGTGCGCTTCGCCGGGTCAGCCTGAAAGTCACGCTTTTCCGCTGATGGCGGACAGCCCGGATGACCCGCGTGCGCGCCCGCTTCCCGCAGGGAGCCTCACCGTAGAATGACACCCATGATCGTTGGCATTGGGGTAGACGTAGTAGACATCGAGCGGTTCGGCCGCCAGCTGGAACGGACACCGGGCCTGAGGGACCGCTTGTTCGTGCCCGCGGAACGTGAGCTGAACACCCGCTCCCTGGCCGCCCGGTTCGCCGCCAAGGAAGCGGTGGCCAAGGTCCTCGGCGCGCCCGCCGGCATGAACTGGCAGGACTGCTGGATCGGCCTCGACCGGAACGGGCCCACCGTCCAGGTGAAGGGCACCGTCCTTGCGGTAGCCGAGGCCAAGGGCGTCAAGCGCTGGCACCTGTCCATCAGCCACGACGGCGGCATCGCCACCGCCACGGTGCTGGCCGAGGGCTGACCAGGCCTCCGCCGCATGATCAGCGCCTACACCGGAACGCAGGTCCGGGCCGCCGAGGAACCCCTCCTGGCTGCCGGCAAGGGGGACGTGCTCATGCAGCGCGCCGCACACGGGCTGGCCGGCGCCGTCGTCAATGAACTCAAGTCCCGCGGCAGCCGCCTGAACGGCTCGCGGGTGGTGGTGCTGGCAGGCAAGGGCAACAACGGCGGCGACGGCCTGTTCGCCGGCGCCTTCCTGGCCGCCCGTGGAATGCGTACGACGGCGGTGCTCACCGGGGACGCGGCCCATCCGGCCGGACTGGCCGCCTTCGAGCGCGCGGGCGGCCGGGTGCAGCGGCTCACCGAAGAGTCACTTCCCGGACTGTCCGCCGAATCCGCACGCGCCGACGTCGTGATCGATGCGGTGCTGGGGACCGGGGCCAAGGGCGGGCTGCGGGGGAGTGCCGCGGACCTGGTCCAGGCTCTCGCCGGCGCACACCTCCGCGGACTTGTGGTGGCCTGCGACCTTCCCAGCGGCGTGGACGCGGACACCGGCGAGGCTACCGGGCCTGTCCTGCCGGCCGACCTGACCGTCACGTTCGGGGGAGCGAAAAACGGCCTGCTGGCCGACCCTGGGGCCGACTTCGCCGGCCGCGTGGTGGTTGTGCCCATCGGGATTGAGGAGCACCTGCCGGAACCATCCCTGCGCCGGCTCGAGGACGCCGAGCTGGCCCGAATCCTGCCGCACCCCGCCCGGCGCGCCCAGAAGTACTCCCGCGGCGTCCTGGGCGTAGTGGCCGGATCCGAGGACTACCCCGGCGCTGCGGTCCTCGCCTGCCGGGGAGCACTGGCCGCAGGAGTGGGCATGGTCCGGTACCTCGGTCCGCCGTCCGTGGCCAACCTGGTCCGCCGGTCCTGTCCCGAAGTTGTCTGCAGCACCGGAACCGTTGCAGAGAACCGCGTGCAGGCCTGGCTGGTGGGCTCCGGGATGGGCCCGCACGACCATGAACAGCTGACCCGCGCCCGGGACGCCATTGCATCGGACCTTCCGGTGGTGGCCGATGCCGGCGCGCTGCCCGCCCTGCCTGCCATGCTCGCGCCGCACGTGGTGCTGACCCCGCACGCCGGTGAGTTGGCATCCCTGTTCCAGCGCCTGGGCCACGGGGAGGATAGGGAAGCCGTGGAAGCAGGCACGCTTGCCGCAGTCCGCCAGGCGGCTGTTCGCACAGGGGCCACCGTCCTGCTCAAGGGCGCCACCACGCTCGTGGCCGCGCCTTGGGGCACCACCTTCAGCCAGGCGGACGGCACGCCCTGGCTCGCCACCGCCGGCAGCGGGGACGTCCTGGCCGGCGTCATCGGTGCGTTGCTCGCCCAGGCCGGGCCCGACGTCGGGCGCTTCAGCGAGGTGGGCATCAAAGGGGACAGCCGCTGGGCTGCCATTGCCGCGCTGGGTGCCGCGTTGCACGGCCGGGCCGGGAGGGCTGCGTCGGAGGCGGCGTCCGGCGGGCCGATCGCCGCTGGCGGAATTGCAGATGCCCTACCCGAAACCTGGGGTAAAGTCAGCATGCTTAGTAACTATGAAGCCTGGAAACGTAATAGTCACAGCCAACCACTACGGTAGGCATTAGTTCGCACCAGCAGCAGGGGCGTTCCAATGCCGTCTGCTGCTGACCAAATAATGAGGAGCACGATGGAAGTCTGGCCTGGAACTGCCTACCCGCTGGGAGCTACCTTTGACGGCACCGGCACCAATTTCGCCCTGTTCAGCGAACGGGCGGAGCGGGTCGAACTCTGCCTCCTGGCCGATGACTTGACCGAAACCAAGATCGAGCTGACCGAAGTGGACGGCTATGTGTGGCACTGCTACCTGCCCCACATCCAGCCCGGCCAGAAGTACGGCTACCGGGTGCACGGGCCGTACGACCCCGCCGCCGGCAACCGCTTCAACCCGAACAAGCTGCTGATGGACCCCTACGCCAAGGCCATCCAGGGCCAGATCGATTGGGACCCCGCGCTGTTCTCCTACGAATTCGGCGACCCCGACTCCCGCAACGACGCCGATTCCGCGCCGCACACCATGCACGGCGTGGTCATCAACCCGTTCTTCGAATGGGACGGCGACCGCCAGCTGAAGATCCCGTACCACGAATCGGTGATTTACGAAGCCCACGTCAAGGGCCTCACCGAGCTCCACCCTGAGATCCCCGAAGAGCAGCGCGGCACCTACGCTGGCGTATCGCACCCCGCGGTCATTGACCACATGAAGAAGCTCGGCGTCACCGCCATCGAGCTCATGCCCGTTCACCAGTTCGTCAACGACGGCACCCTGGAAGAGAAGGGCCTCAACAACTACTGGGGCTACAACACCATCGGCTTCTTCGCGCCGCAGAACACGTACAGCTCCACGGGCGATGTGGGGCACCAGGTCCAGGAATTCAAGGCCATGGTCCGCGACCTGCACCGCGCCGGCATCGAAGTGATCCTCGACGTCGTCTACAACCACACGGCCGAAGGCAACCACCTCGGCCCCACGCTGTCCTTCAAGGGCATCGACAACCAGGCCTACTACCGCTTGGTGGACAACGACCTCAAGCACTACATGGACTACACCGGCACCGGCAACTCGCTGAACGTGCGCCACCCGCACTCCCTGCAGCTGCTCATGGATTCCCTCCGCTACTGGGTCACCGAGATGCACGTGGATGGCTTCCGCTTCGACCTCGCCTCCACCCTGGCCCGCGAGTTCTACGACGTGGATAAGCTCTCCACCTTCTTCGAACTCATCCAGCAGGACCCGGTAGTTTCCCAGGTCAAACTGATCGCCGAGCCGTGGGACGTTGGCCCCGGCGGCTACCAGGTGGGCAACTTCCCGCCGCAGTGGACCGAATGGAACGGCAAGTACCGCGACACCGTCCGTGACTTCTGGCGCGGCGAACCCTCCACCCTGGGCGAGTTCGCGTCCCGCCTGACCGGCTCCGCGGACCTGTACGAAAGCTCCGCCCGGCGCCCGGTGGCCTCCATCAACTTCGTCACCGCCCACGACGGCTTCACCATGCGGGACCTGGTCTCCTACAACGAGAAGCACAACGAGGCCAACGGCGAAGGCAACAACGACGGCGAATCGCACAACCGGTCCTGGAACTGTGGCGTGGAGGGAGACACCGACGACGAGAAGGTGCTGACCCTGCGTGCCCGCCAGCAGCGGAACTTCATCGCCACGCTCCTGCTCTCCCAGGGTGTCCCCATGCTGCTCCACGGCGACGAACTCGGCCGTACCCAGCAGGGCAACAACAACACCTACTGCCAGGACTCCGAGCTCAGCTGGGTGCACTGGGAAGCCATGGACCAGCCGCTGGTGGAGTTCACCGCATTCGTCAACAAGCTCCGGCACGACCACCCCACCTTCCGCCGCAGCCGCTTCTTCGACGGCCGCCCCGTGCGCCGCGGCGAAGGCGAGAAGCTGCCGGACATCGTCTGGCTCAAGACCGACGGCACCGAGATGCTGCCGGAGGACTGGGGGAGCGGCTTTGGCCGGACCATCGGCGTGTTCTACAACGGCGACGGCATCCAGGAACAGGACTCACGCGGCCGCCGGATCACCGACGACAGCTTCCTCATGGCCTTCAACGCCCACGATGATGAGGTGGACTTCTGCGTTCCGTCCGACGAGTACTCGCAGTACTGGGAAGTCCTGATTGACACTGCCGCCCAGGCCGACGCCTACGAACCGCTCAAGGCCGGTGCCACTTTGACGCTGGACGCGAAGTCCATGGTGGTCCTGCGCGCCTACTCCGGCCCCGAAGCCGAAGTGGATACGTCCGCGGCAGCGTCCCTGGCCTCCATGGCCGAGCACGAGGAGGCCCAGGAGGAGATGGCGGAGGCCCAGACCAAGGCCGCGGAAGCGAGCGAGGCGAGGGCAACGGGCGCTGACAAGAAAGCTAAAGCATGAGGACTCCGGTCTCCACATACCGTTTGCAGATCCGCAGCAGCTTCACCCTGTTCGACGCCGCCGACAAGGTTCCGTACCTGAAGGACCTCGGCGTGGACTGGGTGTACCTGTCGCCCGTCCTCACCGCGGAGAAGGGCTCGGACCACGGCTACGACGTGACCGACCCTTCCGCGGTGGACCCGGACCGCGGTGGCCCGGAAGGCCTGCTGGCCCTCTCCAAGGCTGCGCGCGAGCACGGAATGGGCGTCCTGGTGGACATCGTGCCCAACCACGTGGGCGTTGCCACCCCGGCGCAGAACCCGTGGTGGTGGTCCCTGCTCAAGGAAGGCCGCGGGTCGCCGTACGCTGAAGCGTTCGACGTCGACTGGGACCTTGGCGGCGGAAAGGTACGGCTGCCGATGCTGGGCTCGGACTCCGACCTGGACAAACTCGAGGTCAAGGACGGTGAACTGCGCTACTACGACCACCGGTTCCCGCTGGCCGAGGGCACGTACAGCGAGGGTGACTCCCCGCAGGACGTCCACAGCCGCCAGCACTACCAGCTCATGGACTGGCGCCGGGCCGATGCCGAGCTGAACTACCGGCGCTTCTTTGCGGTCACCACCCTCGCCGGCATCCGGGTGGAAGAGCCGTCGGTCTTCGAGAAGGCCCACGCCGAGGTGGGCCGCTGGTTCACCGAAGGCCTGGTGGATGGGCTCCGCGTGGACCATCCGGACGGTCTGGCTGACCCCGCGGGCTACCTCCGCTGGCTCAAGGACCTCAGTGGCGGCGCGTACGTTCTGGTGGAGAAAATCCTCGAACCGGGCGAAGTGCTGCCTCAGGACTTTGCCTGCGAAGGGACCACCGGCTACGACGCCCTGGCGGACGTGGACCGGGTCTTCGTGGACCCTGCCGGGCAGCAGGCCCTGGATGCCCTTGACGCATCCCTGCGGGGAACGTCCGGGCCCGCCGATTACGCGGAGATGATCCGCGGCACCAAGCGCATGATCGCCGACGGCATCCTGCGCTCCGAGGTGCTGCGCCTTGCCCGGCTGGTCCCCGAGTCCCACGGCATCACCGTGGACCAGGCGGCCGACGCCATTGCCGAGATCATCGCGTCCTTCCCGGTCTACCGGTCCTACCTGCCGGTGGGAGCGGACGTCCTCAAGGAAGCCTGCGAGTCCGCCGCGGCGCACCGGCCGGACCTGGAAGTGGCGGTGGGAACCCTCCTGCCGTTGCTGCTGGACCCCGCCAATCCCATCGCCGTCCGCTTCCAGCAGACCTCCGGCATGGTCATGGCCAAGGGCGTGGAAGATACCGCGTTCTACCGCTACACACGCCTGGGCACGCTGACCGAGGTGGGTGCCGAGCCCACCGAGTTCGCTGTGGCGCCCGAGGAATTCCACCGGCGGATGCAGCGGCGCGAGCAGGAGTTGCCGCTGTCCATGACCACCCTGTCCACCCACGACACCAAGCGCAGCGAGGATGCCCGGGCGCGGATCTCGGTTATCGCCGAACTGCCGCAGGAATGGGCGGAAACACTGGAGACGCTCCGCGGACTGGCGCCGATTCCGGACGGTCCGTACGAGAACCTGCTGTGGCAGGCAATCGTTGGTGCGTGGCCGGCAAGCCGGGAGCGGCTGCAGGGCTATGCGGAAAAGGCGGCCAGGGAGGCCGGCAACTCCACTAAGTGGACCGAGCCCAACGAGGATTTCGAGGCCAAGGTCAAGGCTGCCGTAGATGCGGTCTTCGACGACGCCACGGTGGCCAAGGTGGTTGTGGACTTCGTGGCCCGCATCGACGCCTACTCGGCTACCAACTCGGTGTCCGCCAAGCTGGTCCAGCTGACCATGCCGGGCGTGCCGGACGTCTACCAGGGCAGTGAGTACTGGGAACGGTCACTCACGGACCCGGACAACCGCCGCCCCGTAGACTTCGCCGCACGGCAGGCAGAGCTGGCAAAGCTCGACGCCGGCGCCTTGCCGGACGCGGGCACAGAGGCCAGCAAGCTGCTGGTCACCTCGCGGGCACTGCGCCTGCGCCGCGCCCGTCCGGAATTGTTCCAGGGCTACACTCCGGTGTCGGCCACCGGCGCGGCGGCCGGGCACCTGCTCGCGTTCACCCGCGGAACCGATGCGACCCCCGGTGCGCTGACGCTTGCCACCCGGCTCCCCGCCGGACTGGAGGCTGCCGGCGGGTGGCGGGACACCGCCGTCGACCTTTCCACTGCCATGCGTGACGAACTGACCGGAGCCAGCTTCGGCCCGGGCCAGGTTTCGGTGGCAGAGGTGCTGGGTACCTACCCCGTGGCCCTGCTGGTACCTGTGGATGGAGAAAAGGCATGACCCTGGTCAACGTAGGACCCGAGCGTTTCGACGTGTGGGCCCCGGACGTTTCCTCGGTGGTATTGCTGGCCGACGGCCGGCAATATCCCATGCGGAAGAAGGATACGGCGCCTGGCTCCGAAGGGTGGTGGACTGCCCCTGACGCCCCGGCCGACGGGGACGTGGACTACGGCTACCTGCTGGACGGGGACACCACTCCTGTTCCGGACCCCCGGTCCCGCCGGATCCCTTCCGGCGTGCATGAACAGTCCCGGACCTACGATCCTGCGGCCTATGTGTGGCGGGACTCCGGCTGGCGCGGCAAGGACCTGCAGGGTGCCGTCATCTACGAACTGCACGTGGGCACCTTCACGCCTGAAGGAACCCTCGACGCCGCCGTGGAGAAGCTGGGCTACCTGGCGGACCTGGGCATCGATTTCGTGGAACTGCTGCCGGTCAACGGCTTCAACGGCACCCACAACTGGGGCTACGACGGTGTCCAGTGGTACGCCGTGCACGAAGGCTACGGCGGTCCTGCTGCGTACCAGCGGTTCGTTGATGCCGCGCACGCTGCAGGACTGGGCGTCATCCAGGACGTGGTGTACAACCACCTGGGACCCAGCGGCAACTACCTCCCCAAGTTCGGCCCGTACCTGAAACAGGGCGACGCCAACACCTGGGGCGACTCGGTGAATCTGGACGGCCCCGGCTCGGACGTTGTCCGCGAGTACATCCTGGACAACGCAGCCCTGTGGCTGCGCGACTACCACGTGGACGGGCTCCGCCTGGACGCCGTGCACGCGCTGCGGGACGAGCGGGCCGTGCACATCCTGGAGGACCTCGGGGCCCTCGGCGACGCCATTTCGGCCGAAACCGGGCTGCCCAAGACCCTCATCGCGGAATCGGACCTCAACAACCCGCGCCTGATCTACCCCCGGGATGCCAACGGGTACGGCCTGGCCGGCCAGTGGAGCGACGACTTCCACCACGCCGTCCACGTCAACGTCAGCGGCGAAACCACCGGCTACTACTCGGACTTCGACTCCCTGGCCGTGCTGGCCAAGGTCCTCAAGGACGGGTTCCTCCACGACGGCAGCTATTCCAGCTTCCGCGGCCGGCACCACGGACGCCCCATCAACGGCTCGCTGGTGCACCCCGCGGCGCTGGTGGTCTGCAACCAGAACCACGACCAAATCGGCAACCGGGCCACGGGGGACAGGCTCTCCCAGTCACTGTCCTACGGGCAACTTGCCGTCGCCGCAGTTCTCACGCTGACCTCGCCGTTCACGCCCATGCTGTTCATGGGCGAGGAATACGGGGCCTCCACACCGTGGCAGTTCTTCACCTCGCACCCCGAACCGGAGCTCGGAAAGGCCACCGCGGAAGGGCGCATCAGGGAATTCGAGCGCATGGGGTGGGATCCCGCCGTCGTGCCCGATCCCCAGGATCCGGAAACCTTCCGCCGGTCCAAGCTGGACTTGGCCGAGGCTTCCACGGGCGACCATGCGCGGCTCCTGGACCTGTACCGGTCCTTGACGGCGCTGCGCCGTTCCCATCCGGACCTGGCCGGGCTTGGCTTTGACGGCACCGACGTTTCGTTCGACGACGACGCCGGGTGGCTGCGGTTCCGGCGCGGCCCCGTCGAGGTGCTGGTGAACTTCTCCGACGCCAAGGTCCGGCTGGGCGGTTCCGGCAGCGTCCTGCTGGCCACGGACGACGGAACCGGGCTGGACGGCGGGGCACTCGCCATGGCGCCCTGGAGTGCCGCGATCATCGCAACCCAACAGGAAGGACAGAACGCATGACCTATTCAGCAGCGGACAACCGCTATGAAACCATGCCCTACCGCCGGGTGGGCCGCAGCGGGCTCAAGCTCCCGGCCATCTCCCTGGGCCTGTGGCACAATTTCGGCGACGACAAGCGCTTCGAGGAACAGCGGGACATCCTCCGCCGCGCCTTCGACCTGGGCGTCAACCACTTCGACCTCGCGAATAACTACGGTCCTCCGGACGGATCCGCGGAAACGAACTTCGGCCGGCACCTGCGGGACGACTTCAGGCCATACCGTGACGAGCTGGTCATCTCCACCAAGGCCGGCTACTACATGTGGCCCGGCCCGTACGGAGAATGGGGCTCCCGCAAGTACCTGATCTCCAGCCTGGACCAGTCGTTGCAGCGGATGGGCCTGGACTACGTAGACATCTTCTACAGCCACCGCCCGGACCCCGAGACGCCCATGGAGGAAACCATGGGCGCCCTGGACTACGCTGTCCGGTCTGGCAAGGCACTGTACGCGGGAATCTCCTCCTACACCCCCGAACAAACCCTCGAGGCCGCCCGGATCCTCAAGGAACTCGGCACGCCGCTGCTGATCCACCAGCCCAGCTACTCCATGCTCAACCGCTGGACCGAGGACGGCTCGCCCAACCTGTACGAGGTGCTGGACCAGGTGGGCGCCGGGTCCATCGCCTTCTCGCCCCTGGCGCAGGGGATGCTCACGGACCGCTACCTCCACGGCATCCCGGAAGACTCCCGGGCAGCCAAGGCACGCTTCCTCTCCGAGGACTCCATCACGGAGGAGAAACTGGACCGGGTCCGCGGACTGAGGAAGATCGCCGAGCGCCGCGGGCAGTCCCTGGCCCAGATGGCCATCGCCTGGATCCTGCGCGACCAGCCCAAGGGTTCTCCCGTCACCTCGGCCCTGGTTGGCGCCTCAAGTGTGCGGCAGCTGGAGGACACTTTGTCCGCCATCAACAACCTCAGCTTCACTGATGAGGAGCTCACGGCGATCGATGAATTCGCCGTGGAATCGGACATCAACCTCTGGAAGCAGAACGCCTAAGGAGCTTGTTTTCATTACACAGCGGGACCGGCGGAACAACTGCCGGTCCCGCTGTGTTGGGTAGTATGAAAAGGCGCCGCGCGGCGCCAAGCCAGCCGGCCGCCGTCGTCCATTCCTCGGAGGCCAACCAGGCCGGCTGACGTTTGTCCCCAAAGGAGTTCTGTGTCTTCACATCCCATTCGTGTTGCAATCGTTGGCGTGGGAAACTGCGCCGCCTCGCTGGTGCAGGGCGTCCACTACTACAAGGATGCCGACCCGGCAGAAACCATCCCGGGCCTGATGCACGTTGAGTTCGGCCAGTACCACGTGGGTGACGTCGAGTTCGTCGCCGCGTTCGACGTGGACGGCAAGAAGGTCGGCGTTGACCTTTCCGATGCCATCCTGGCCAGCGAAAACAACACCATCAAGATCGCCGATGTTCCGCCGACCGGTGTCACGGTCCAGCGCGGCCACACCCTGGACGGCCTGGGCAAGTACTACCTCGAGACCATCGAGCAGTCCACCGAAGAGCCCGTGGACGTGGTCCAGGCCCTCAAGGACGCCAAGGCTGACGTCCTGGTCTGCTACCTGCCCGTTGGTTCCCAGCAGGCTGCCGAGTTCTACGCCCAGGCTGCGATCGACGCCGGCGTAGCGTTCGTCAACGCCCTGCCCGTGTTCATTGCCGGCACCAAGGAATGGGCTGACAAGTTCACCGCCGCCGGTGTTCCGATCGTCGGCGACGACATCAAGAGCCAGATCGGTGCAACCATCACGCACCGCGTCATGGCCAAGCTGTTCGAAGACCGCGGCGTGACCCTGGACCGCACCTACCAGCTGAACGTCGGCGGCAACATGGACTTCAAGAACATGCTGGAGCGTGACCGCCTGGAGTCCAAGAAGATCTCCAAGACCCAGGCCGTGACCTCCAACGTGGAAGCCGAGCTGGCTGCCAAGGACGTACACATCGGCCCGTCCGATTACGTCCAGTGGCTTGATGACCGCAAGTGGGCGTTCGTGCGCCTTGAAGGCCGGAACTTCGGCGACGCCCCGGTGTCCCTGGAGTACAAGCTGGAGGTCTGGGATTCGCCGAACTCCGCCGGCGTGATCATCGATGCGATCCGTGCCGCCAAGATCGGCCTGGACCGCGGCATCGGTGGCCCGCTGCTCTCGGCGTCCAGCTACTTCATGAAGTCCCCCCCGGAGCAGTTCAACGACGACCTCGCCCGCGAGAAAGTCGAAGCCTTCATCCGCGGCGACCTGGAGCGCTAAACCGTCTTTTCCCGGTGCCCGGACGCTCCCTCACCCTTGCCGGGTGGGGGAGCGTCCTGCGTTAACACGCGCCATCACTTCCGGCCAGCTTTTCCGGGACGCGCCACCACTTCCTGCCTATTCTCCCGAAGCGCGCCATCACTATTTGTCCCCTGAGGAGCGTAAACCCCGCGGCCGCGTTTTTGGAGCCGGTGGTGGTGTTTTGGTCACCCGTTTCCGGCAAAACCGGCCGAGTAGGAATGGTCAATCCACGCCGTGCGAAGGTGCCGTTTGATTGCCGCTATAGCTCGTTGAAAACCGTCCGTGGCATCGTCCTTGGTGAATACCAGAACCGTCCACCCAGCTGATTCGAAGGCTTTGTCGCGCCGTCGATCACTCAGTCGCTGAGCCTCAAGAAGATGGTGACCGCCGTCGTACTGGACTGCAAGGCGCCGGTGACGGTAGCCCAGGTCGGCAGTAGGGGAAGCTGCATCATTTGGGCGAAGTGCGATCTGCAGGTCAGGTTCTGGCAGGTTCGCGTCAAGCATGGCCAGCCGCAGCATCGATTCCGGTGCCGAATCAGCGCCGACCCGCATCAGCTCCAAAGCTTCCCGGGCACGCACGACCCCCTGAAGATTAGGGTGCCGGCTGACTAAAGCGCTGAGACCCTCCAATGTGTCAAAGGGCTGTGACCTGGCTTCAAACTCCGCTCGAGGGATGCGAATGATTTGGTCTCCAAGGCAGACCAGCTCAGCCAGCGACAGCCGCCGGGCCAAGTCGAGCCAGGTTCGGGAACGGGTACTGATGCGGATACCGTCGACAGTTTCAATTTCGTCAGCACGGGCTATGACCTTATGGGCAACCACACCTTTCCGGCGCACCTGCGGTAAATGCTTCGGTTTGCTCATATGCAGTTCAGTTGAATCCGACAGCCACGCGGGGAGCAATTGACAGTGCAACCGTGCAGCTGTGACGTGTGAAATCCACGCGCCTGGCGAAACTTCGGAGAGGACCCGTGCCGCGGCTTCCAACTCGAAGCTCCAAGTCGACGGGCGGTACAACCGCCTGCTGACGTGGACCACGTCATCCTTCCGCAGCCGATTCGCTGACAAACCGGCAGTCACCGCCGAGTCGTATGTGAACGGGGAGCTTGCCAGGGTCGACGGTAGGTCAGCGCGCTTATGCATGCTGGCATTCTGGCGTAGAAGGCTGGACCACTGCAGGAGTTATCCACAGGAACAGACCTGGACGGTTCCAAGGTGATCGGGCGTTGGTGGATTGGGGGCGGGAGGTGATGGTGATGGGGCGTTGGTGATTTGGGGGCGGAAGGTGATCGGGCGTTGGGCTAGGTGAGGCCGACCGGGTTGCCGTCCGCGTCCACGTCCATGCGCAGCGCAGCCGGGACGGCCGGGAGGCCGGGCATGGTCATGACAGCTCCGGTAAGGGCAACGATGAAGCCCGCACCGGTCTTGGGCAGCAGGTCGCGCACATGGATGGTGAACCCCTTGGGGGCGCCCAGACGGGAGGCATCGTCAGTGAACGAATACTGGGTTTTGGCCATGCACACTGGCATCGAACCCCACCCGTTGCGCTCGATGTCGGCAAGCCGCTTCAGCGCCGGCACGGAGAAGTCCACGCCGTCGGCTCCGTAGATCTCCTGGGCGATGGTGCGGATCTTGTCCTCCACGGACAGCTCCAGGGGATAAAGGTGGCGGAAACTGCTGGGCGCCTCCACCGCCTGCGCAACGAGGGCCGCGAGTTCGTCACCGCCGTCGCCCCCGCCGCCCCGGCCCCACACGTCGGCGACGGCGGCGCGCACGCCCTCGGCTGCGCACCACTTCAGCAGCCAGTCGAGTTCCTCCGGCGCATCGGAGGAGAACTTGTTGATGGCCACCACGGGGGTGACGCCGAACTTCTCCACGTTGTGCACGTGCCGGCGGAGGTTCACCACCCCGGCCTCCAGGGCAGCGACATCCGGGCGGCCCAGCTGGTCCTTGGCCACCCCGCCCTGCATCTTCAGGGCGCGCACCGTTGCCACCACCACGACGGCGGACGGGGCCAGGCCGCCGTACCGCGCCTTGATGTCCATGAACTTCTCAGCGCCCAAATCAGCCCCGAAGCCGGCTTCGGTCACCACGATGTCCGCCAGCCGCCGGGCGGTCTGCGTGGCAATGAGCGAATTGCAGCCGTGGGCGATATTGGCGAAGGGACCGCCGTGGACCAGTGCGGGGGTGCCGGCGATGGTCTGCACCAGGTTGGGCTTGACCGCCTCCTTCAGGAGCAGCGTCAAGGCCCCCTCCACGCCGAGGTCCGCCACCGTCACCGGTGCCCGGTCATAGGTGTAGCCGAACGTGATCCGGCCCAGCCGTGAGCGGAGATCCGCCAAGTCCGTGGCGAGGCAGAAGACAGCCATGATCTCGGAAGCCACGGTGATGTCGAACCCGTCCTGCCGCGGGACGCCCTGCGTCGGTCCGCCCAGTCCGATGACCACCTCCCGCAGGGAGCGGTCGTTCATGTCCAGGACGCGTTTGAACGTCATCCTGCGCGGATCGATGTTCAGCGCATTGCCCTGGTAGATATGGTTGTCCACCAGTGCCATCAGGGCATTGTTGGCCGACGTGATCGCATGGAAATCGCCGGTGAAGTGCAGGTTGATCTCGTCCATGGGCAGCACCTGCGAATAGCCGCCGCCGGTGGCGCCGCCCTTCATGCCAAGCACCGGGCCCAGGGACGGTTCCCGCAGGGCGATCATCACCTTGTGGCCGGCGCGGGCCAGCGAATCCGCCAGCCCCACAGTGGTGGTGGATTTGCCCTCGCCGGCCGGGGTGGGCGACATAGCCGAGACCAGCACCACCTTGCCGTGCGGAGCAGGGGCCGTAAGCCGGGCGGGATCGATTTTCGCCTTGTACCGCCCGTACTGTTCCAGAGCATCGGCATTGACCCCGGCCGCAGCCGCGATGTCCCCGATGGGGCGGATGCGGGCGGCGCGGGCTATTTCCAGATCAGAGGGGAGAGCAGACATCCTTGTCCTTTCCTGCGCAGTCTTTTCCTGCACCGGCCGGCGCCGGAGACCTGCCCCTAAGCTAACAGCACCCGGCTCCAACGGCACCCGATACCAGCAGCGGCCTGCGAAGAACCGTCAGGAAGCCGGAACCACCGGGGCCAGGCGGCGGCCCACAAAGTTGTCGACGGCGGCATGGTAGCTTTCGAGCGTTATGGCGGCAGTGCGCTGCCAGCCGGAGTTCTGGGCACGGATGGCGGCAGCGCGGCCCAGGTCCTCGCGGGTGGCGGGGTCGTCGTAAAGGGATTCCAGGGCATCGGCCCAGTCGGCAGCATGGTGGCCGTCCACCAGGAGCCCGGTCCGGCCGTGGAAGATGGCGCGGGACAGCCCGCCAACCCGGGTGGCCACCACGGGCGTCCCGCAGGCCTGGGCCTCGAGTGCCACGAGCCCGAAGGATTCACTGAAGGAAGGCATCACCACGACGTCGGCCGCACGGAACCAGGAGGCCAGCTCAGGTGCCTTCACCGGCGGGAGCTGCGTGACGACGTCGTCCATTCCTGCCTCCGCCACCAGGCAGCGGAGGTTGAATTCCTTGTTGCCGCTCAACGCACCGAGGATGGTGACGCGCAGGTCAATGTCCGGGCGGCGTTTCCGCAGCAGCGCCGCGGCTTTGACCAGGACCTGGGGGCCTTTCAGGCGCTGGATGCGGCCGGCGAACACCAGGTGGAACGTGTCGGGGCTGACGCCGTGCTCTGCCCTGGACCGTGCCCGGAAGGCGGGGGTGAACGTGGCCAGGTCCACACCCGGTGGCGCGATGTCGATGCGGTCGTAGGTGGCGCCGTAGTGGGACACGAGTTCGGCGGCCTCGGAGCTGGTGTTGGCGATGAGCCTGGCCGCGCCGTCGACGATGCGGTGCTCGCCCAGTTCGCGGCGCCGGGGCTCTGGCTGCTCACCGGACTCCAGCAACAGGTTCTTGACCTTGGCCATGGTGTGCATGGTGTGGACCAACGGAACGCCCCACAGCTCGGACAGCTCCAGCCCCGCTATCCCGGACACCCAGTAGTGGGAATGGATCACGTCGTACCGGCCGTGCGGCTGGCGGCGGCGGATCTGCTCGATTTCCGCAACCATGGCGTGCAGCAGCCCGGGAAGTTCCTCCTTGGGGATCTTCCTGGGCGGCCCGGCCAGGACGTTGTGCACGCACACGCCGGGGTCGGGATGCTCGACGGCGGGCTGGTCGGCTGAGGTGGCCCGCGTGAAGATCTCCACTTCCACGCCTGCCTCGGCCAGTGCCGAGGCCAGCTCGCGGATGTAGACGTTCATTCCGCCGGCATCACCGGAGCCGGGCTGTTCCATGGGGGAGGTGTGGAGGGAAAGCAAAGCGACCCTGCGGATCAGTGCCACGGGACCTCCTTCCGGCCGCCGGCGCGTGTCAGGGGAGCCGGCTCAGTGCGCATCCGATAAAACATTACTCCTTCCCCTAACGCCCGCCGCCCTCCCACATCTTCCCCAAGGCCGGAAACGCCTGCTCATAACCGGCCATCAGCTTCGCGGCCAGGTCCGCCGAATCCACGAGCGGGTGCCGGGTGAACGCCTCGACGGCGGCATCCCGGTTGCCGGTGCCCGCGGCCACGACAACGAGCCGTTCCACCTCCTTGACCTGCCGGAGCAGGCCCAGCTGCGGTTCCGGCGGCTTCTGCTGGGGCAGCGGCACGGCTCCGGCCGGGGTGACGGTGCAGGGGACTTCGACGACGGCGTCCGACGGCAGGCCGGGAATGGCGGGTTGGAGCGGGTCACGGTTGCCGGGGCGTGGCGGGGGTGCCGACGGGGCCTGCAAAGCGTTGACAGTGTTGAGGATCAGTTGGGTATCGCCCCCGCCAGCCAGTGCTTGCATCGCCGCCAGCGCCACCCGTTCGTAGCCACCGCCGGCCAGGTCCTCCTCGTTCCGGCGCTCGCCGTCGTGCCGGGCCTCGGCCAGGTACCCCTCTTCGCGGGAGCGCCGCGCCGCCTCCCACAGCCGGTATGCTTCAGGGCCCGCGGCGGCCAGCCGCGGATACAGCTCCTGCTGCTGGTTGTGGATGGTCTGCCCGCGGGTGCGGGCCATGGCCTGCATTGCCTGCCGGGCCGAATCGCGCTGGTAGTAGTAATACAGGTACTCGTTGGGCAGCATGCCCAACTCCGCCAGGAACGGCTGCGGGAAGAGCCGGCCTTCCTCGAACGACTGCAGCGCCCCGGCGTCAGCAAGCAGGCCGGGCAGCACGTCCCGTCCGCCGGACTCCAGCCGGTACAGCCAGCCCAGGTGGTTCAGCCCGTAGTAGCCCACGCCGTCAAGCCGTCCCTCCGGCAACGGCATACCCGCAGCCCGTGCCGCCCGGTGCACCAGCCCTCCCGCGGAGTCGCAGATCCCGATGACCCGGTTCCCCAGGACAGGGCGCAAGGCCTCGGTGACTATTCCGGCCGGATTGGTGAAGTTGACCAGCCACGCGTCCGGGCAATGCTCACGCATCAGCCGGGCAAGGCCCACCATGTGCGGGATGGTCCGCAAAGCGTAGGAAATCCCGCCGGCCCCGGTGGTTTCCTGGCCCAGCAGCCCGAGGTCCTGTGCCACCTTCTCATCGGCTACACGACCCGCGGTGCCGCCGGGCCGGATGGCGGCGAAGACCATGGAGGAGCCGGCGAGGGCAGCGGAAAGATCTGTGGTGGCATGCACCGGAAGGTGTGCACCCTGGCCTGCCGGCATGCTGCGCAGCACGGCGGTGACGGCATCCAGGCGGGCGGGATCGACGTCGTGCAGCACCAACTCCGTGACCAGCCCGGAAAAGGGCCCGGACACCAACGCCCGGTAGATGAGCGGCACCCGAAAACCCCCGCCGCCGGCAATCAGAAGCCGCATGGATGCAGTCTAGGACCAGCCTCCGACACCGTGTCCATACCGTGTCCAAGGCCCCTATCGGAGCATTGCCGCGCGGCGTATCCTGCGCACTATGGACGCGATGCCAGCCCGCCACTTCGATCCTCTGGCTGCCGTCCGCCCGCCGGGGGAACCCGGATTCGATCTCCTGCTGGCCGGGACCGTTTTCCAGGACATCATCTTCACCGGCCTCCCGCACGGGCCCGAACCTGGCACGGAAATCTGGAGTGACGGCATGGGCAGCTGCCCCGGCGGGGTGGCCAACCAGGCCATCGCCGCTGCAAGGCTGGGCCTGCGCACCGGCCTGGCCGCGGCTTTCGGGGACGACGGATACGGCGACTTCAACTGGAAGATCCTCTCCGGCCAGGAGCACGTTGACCTCAGCCTCTCCCGCCGCGTCCCGGGCTGGCACTCGCCGGTGACGGTGTCCCTCTGCGTGGACGGCGACCGTTCCCTGGTAACCCACGGACACTCGGCGCCGGTGACAAACTCCGAGCTGATTGGAGACCCGCCCCAGGCGCGCGCCGGCATCGCCGAGGTGGGCCTTGAGGTTGAGCCGTGGGCCCGGGCAGCCCATGCCGCCGGGGTGCGTTTGTTCGGGGACGTGGGGTGGGATCCAAGCGGCGAGTGGGCGCCCGTGCGGCTCGACAACCTGCAGTACTTTTACGCCTTCCTGCCCAACCAGCGCGAGGCCATGGCGTTCACCGGCAAGGACAATCCGTGGAGTGCGCTCTACGCTCTCGCGGACCGGGTACCGGTGGCCGTGGTGACCCTGGGAGCGCAGGGGGCCATGGCCGTTGACTCGGAAACCGGGGAGGAGGAGTGGGTCCCGTCGCTTCCGGTCAAGGCGCACGACCCCACGGGAGCCGGTGACTGCTTCGACGCAGCGTTCATCGTGGGCACCCTGGCCGGTTGGCCGCTGGGGGACAGGCTGCGGTTTGCCAACCTGTGCGCCTCCCTGGCCGTGCAGGAGGTTGGCGGATCCCTGGCCGCCCCTGGCTGGGGGGACATCGCTGACTGGTGGAAGCGCGCCAACGCCCGCCCCGAACGGCAGATGAGCCAATGGCTGCGGCGCTTCGGATTCCTCGCGGACATCATCGAGGACGTGCCGCTGGCGGCCCAGCGCCGGGCGGCGGCCACCATCGCGCACCTGTCGGACGCCTGAGGAGCGCCGGACGCCCCGATTATTCGGCGCGAAGTGCCCGCACTAGAATCAGTTAGGTGACCTACCCCGCAACAACCGGTGAATTCAGCGCTGCCTCCGGGCCGGACCCCCGCCATGAGCGGTCCGCAGTGATCGACCTGGAGGCCATCCGGCACAACGTCCGCCGGCTTGCCGCCGCTGCTTCCCCCGCGAAAGTCATGGCCGTGGTCAAGGCCGATGCGTACGGGCACGGCGCGGTCCCCGTGGCCCGTGCAGCCCTGCAGGCCGGCGCGTCCTGGCTGGGCGTGGCGCACATTTCCGAGGCCCTCGCGCTCCGCGCCGCCGGCATCGACGCGCCCCTCCTCGCCTGGCTGCACACCACCGACAGCAACTTCGGCGCCGCCGTGGCTGCCGGCGTCGACATCGGCTGCTCGGGCTGGGAGCTGGAACGAATCGTGGCCGCCGCCCGCGAACAGGAACGTCCCGCACGGGTGCACCTCAAGGTGGACACCGGGCTGGGCCGCAACGGCGCAACGCCCGAGGCATGGGACCGCCTGGTGGGGGAGGCCGTGGAGTACCAGGACCAGGGGCTGCTGCGCGTGGTGGGCATCTTCTCGCACCTGGCCGTGGCTGATGAGCCGGAGCGGCCCGAGACGGACCAGCAAGTGGCCGCATTCCGGGAGGCCCTGGCCATTGCCGAGGACGCGGGCGTGGATCCTGAGGTCCGGCACCTTGCCAACACCCCCGCCACCCTTTCCCGGCCCGATACCCACTTCGACATGGTCCGTGTGGGCCTGGGCATCTACGGGCTTTCGCCATTCGACGGGCAGACGTCCGCGGAGTTGGGCCTCCGCCCCGCCATGACGCTGCGCACCCTGGTGTCGCAGTGCAAAGAGGTGCCCGAGGGGCAGGGCGTCTCCTACGGGCTGCATTACCGCACCAGGACGGCGAGCACCCTGGCGCTGATTCCGCTGGGCTATGCCGACGGCGTCCCGCGCGTTGCCACCGGCGGCCCCGTCCGCGTGGCCGGGAAAACCTACCCCGTAGTAGGGCGGATCGCCATGGACCAGATGGTCATCGACCTGGGTCCGGAGGCATCGGGCGCCACGTTGCAGGGCGCGGAGGCGGAGCTGTTCGGTAACGGGGCCGACGGCGGACCCACGGTTGACGACTGGGCACGCGCCGCCGGGACCATCAACTACGAGGTGGTGACCAGGATCAGTCCCCGTGTTCCCCGCCGCTTCATCAACGAAGACGAGCGCGCGGAAGCCGGCCACACCCTGGCGGGCGTCCCCGGCAAGGCGGGAGCGGCATGAGCACGCCCGAAGAACTGCCCGCCAACTGGGAAAAGACCTTCACGGCGACGACGGCGGAACAGACGCACGCTTTCGGCGCACGCCTGGCGGAGGTACTGCAGGCCGGGGACCTGCTGGTGCTGTCCGGCGAGTTGGGTGCCGGGAAAACCACCTTCACCCAGGGCCTGGGCGAAGGCCTGGGTGTCCGCCCGGGCATCATCTCTCCGACGTTCGTCCTGGTCCGGATCCATCCCAACCTGCCGGACGGCCCGCGTCCGGGCGGTCCGGACCTGGTGCACGTGGACGCCTACCGGCTGGGCTCGGCGGCGGAGATTGATGACATCGACCTCGAAAACACCATGGATTCATCGGTGACGGTGGTGGAGTGGGGACATGAGCGCGTGGAGCACCTGAGCGACAGCCGGCTGGAGATCGACCTGCACCGTGCGATCGGCCTGGGCGGCGCTGCGGCGTCCACCTCCTCAAGCCTGGATTTCGACGCCGAAGACACCGACGAGCCCCGGACCATCGTCATGCGCGGCTACGGTCCCCGCTGGGCGAACTTTCCTGAACTGGCTGGACCCGACGGGGGAGCGGCATGCTGATCCTCGCCATTGACACCTCGGCCGTGGCCAGCGCTGCGCTGGTCACCGATGATGCCCCGGAAAGCGTGCTTGCCAGCTTCGCTACGGAGGACACCCGCAGCCACGCTGAGGTGCTTGCGCCCGGAATCGACGCCATGCTGGAGTCGGCGGGCGTGGCCGGGCAGGACGTCGACGCCCTGGTGGTGGGCGTTGGCCCGGGCCCGTTTACCGGGCTGCGCTCCGGCATTGCCACCGCCCGCACGCTGGCCTTCGTGTGGGGCAAGCCGCTGCATGGCCTGGTGAGTCTGGACGCGATGGCCCTGGAAGTTGCGGAGTCCACCGCAGCCGCTTCCGAGTTCCTGGTGGTGACGGACGCCCGCCGCAAAGAGGTCTACTGGGCCCGGTACAGCCTGGATGACGGCCAGCTGCCCGTGCTGGAGGACGGCCCCCACGTCGGGTTCGCGTCTGCCCTCCCGGACCTGCCTGCGTTCGGCGCCGGCGCGGGCCTCTACGCCGGGGTGCTTCAGGCCCACCCGGATTTCGCCGCGGAGCAGCCGGACGCCCTGTACTTAGGCCAGTTCGCCCTGGCGCGGCTGGCGGCAGGAGACACCCTGTTGGACTCCACCCCCCTGTACCTGCGGGAATCCGACGCGCAGGTCCCCGGACCACGGAAGCGGGCATTGTGAGCAGCACCCCGGACCCACGCGCGGCGGACGTCACCGTCCGCAACATGACGCTGGACGATGTGCCTGCCGTCGGCGCACTGGAACACAGGCTCTTCCCCATTGACGCGTGGCCCGTGCAGATGTTCCTGGACGAACTCTCGCAGCCGGAGACCCGCCGCTACCTGGTGGCGGAGACCAGCGGAGGCATCGTGGGCTACGCCGGCCTGATGTGCATTGAACCCATCGCGGACGTCCAGACCATCGCCGTCGTCCCTGAGCACGAGGGGCGGGGCATTGGCAGCACCCTGCTCACGCAGCTGATCGACGAAGCCCGGCACCGCGGCGCCGCTGACGTCCTGCTTGAGGTCCGCGCCGACAACCCGCGGGCACAGCAGCTCTATGTGCGGTTTGGATTCGAACAGATCCACGTCCGCCCCCGCTACTACCGCGACGGCGTGGACGCCCTCATCATGCGGCTCCAGCTGCCCGCGGCACACCCTGAAGGACACGAAGCAACGGAAGCAGGCCAGGCATGAACCGTACGCAGCCCCTGGTACTGGGCATCGAATCATCCTGCGACGAAACCGGCGTCGGCCTGGTCCGCGGAACCACCCTCCTGACCAACACGGTCTCTTCCTCCATGGACGAGCACGTCCGCTTCGGCGGCGTCATCCCTGAGATCGCCTCCCGCGCCCACCTGGACGCCTTTGTTCCCACCCTCGAACAGGCCTTGGCCGACGCCGGCGTGACCCTGGACCAGGTGGACGCGATCGCCGTCACCTCCGGGCCCGGGCTTGCCGGCGCGCTGATGGTGGGTGTGTGTGCTGCCAAGGCGCTTGCCGTGGCCACCGGAAAGCCGCTGTACGCCATCAACCACCTGGTGGCGCATGTTGGCGTGGGGCTCCTGGACGACCGCGCCACGGGCCGCAGGCAGGAGCTGCCGGAGAACCTCGGCGCCCTGCTGGTCTCCGGGGGCCACACCGAAATCCTGCGGATCAACAGCATCACCAGCGACGTGGAGCTCCTGGGCTCCACGATCGACGACGCCGCGGGCGAGGCCTACGACAAAGTGGCCCGCATCCTGGGCCTCGGCTACCCCGGCGGACCCGCCATCGACAAAATGGCCCGCACCGGCAACCCCAAGGCCATCCGCTTCCCCCGCGGCCTGACCCAGCCCAAATACATGGGCACAGCCGACGAACCCGGCCCGCACCGGTACGACTGGTCCTTCAGCGGCCTGAAGACGGCCGTGGCCCGCTGCGTGGAGCAGTTCGAGGCCCGCGGCGAAGAGATCCCGGTGGCCGACATCGCGGCAGCGTTCCAGGAAGCAGTGGTGGACGTAATCTCCTCCAAGGCGGTCCTGGCCTGCCGCGAGCAGGGCATCAAGGACGTTCTGCTGGGCGGGGGAGTGGCGGCCAACTCACGGCTGCGCGAACTGACCGGGCAGCGCTGCGCCTCCGCCGGCATCCGCCTGCACGTTCCGCCGCTGGACCTGTGCACGGACAACGGCGCCATGGTGGCCGCGCTCGGCGCCCAGCTGGTGATGGCCGGCACCGACCCCAGTGGCATCGGATTCGCCCCGGACTCCTCGATGCCCGTCACCTCGGTGTCGCTCCCGGCCTGACACCCGGCAAACCCTGCGACGCCCCATCAGATATGGCTCCTAAACCGCCGGTTTAGGAGCCATATCTGATGGGGCAAGTAAAGGGGTGGTCAGGCGGTGGGGCCGTTGCGCATCTGCTTGACCAGGTCCAGCACCACAGCCTGCAGGTTTCCGCCGTTCTCCGCAGCCACCCGGCGCTGGCGCTGGTATCCGGCGCCGCGGCGGATGATCTTCTCGACGTCGGCCAGCTCGTCGGAGCAGCGCAGCTTGGCGGCAACCGGTTCAAGCCGGTTCAGGGTCTCCAGCAGGTGGTCGGTGACCAGCTGCTCCTTGCCCGCGGCGTCGAGGATGATGATGGCGTCCAGGCCGTACCGCGCAGCGCGCCACTTGTTCTCCTGGACGTGCCACGGCGGCATGGTGGGGATGGTGCCTCCGTTGTCCAGGGTGGTGGAGAACTCGTCCACCAGGCACTGGGTGAGCGCCGCAATGGCCCCCACTTCCTCCAGGGTGGCCAGGCCGTCACAGATCCGCATCTCGATGGTGCCCAGGGCGGGCACCGGCCGGATGTCCCACCGGATTTCCGAGATGGTGTCGATGACGCCCGTGGTGAACATGTCCTGGACGTAGGACTCGTATTCCTCCCAGGACTTGAACTGGAAGGGCAGCCCCGCGGTAGGAAGCTGCTGGAACATCAGGGCCCGCTGCGACGCGTACCCGGTGTCCTCGCCGCCCCAAAACGGGCTGGACGCGGAAAGCGCCTGGAAGTGCGGGAAGTAGTTGACCAGGCCGTCCAGGACGGGGAGGGCTTTGTCCCGGCGGTCCAGCCCCACGTGGACATGGACG
Organism: Arthrobacter sp. 8AJ; assembly: GCF_902506025.1. Classification (NCBI taxonomy): domain Bacteria; kingdom Bacillati; phylum Actinomycetota; class Actinomycetes; order Micrococcales; family Micrococcaceae; genus Arthrobacter; species Arthrobacter sp. 8AJ. Next base: position 1,395,605 of record NZ_LR733289.1, read on the forward strand.
CCATAGATGACCATCTGCCGGCCCCACCATTGGGTCCGGTCAATGAGCTTGGCGTAGCGTGCCTTGTCCGTCACCGGCTGCAGCTGCGGAGGGCTGAACGGGTGGCTGCCGGCGCAGAACAGCTCCACGTTCATGGGATCGGTGATTTCACGGACGGCCGCGACGGACCGGCTGAGGTCCTCCTTGGCCTCGGCTGCCGTTTCGCAGATCCCGGTGACCAGTTCCACCGTATTGAGCAGCAGTTCCTGCTTGATGTGCGGATGTTCGTCGTCTTCGTTGAGTTCGGGGTGGCGGGACGCCACGCCGCGGAGCACCTGGTTGGCCACGGAAGCGAGCTCGCCCGTCTTCCCGTCCACCAGTGCCAGCTCCCACTCAACACCGAGGGTGGATTGCCTCGATGACGCGAAGTCGATCTTCACACGTTTCCTTACTGTCCGGTTTGCCGCTGGCTGATGCCGCTCACAGGCTGCAGCCGGCAGGCGAACGGATGGTTCAAGTCTAGTGCAGGGGTAGCATCGTACTGATGGCACCGTTCTCCCTGCGTCACAGTCCTGCCAAATCCTTCCCCCTCCTCCTGGCCCTGTCCGCAATGGCGCTGGCCTCCTGTTCAGCCGCCCCAAGCGCCGCGCCGCCCCCATCCTC
>NZ_LR733289.1:1396346-1499528 GCF_902506025.1 Arthrobacter sp. 8AJ
GCCCTCATCCTCCGCCCCGCCCGCCGACGCGTCCCCCACCGCATCAGCAAGTACGACGCCGGCGCCTCCTCCGGCGTCCCCGTCGCCTGACCCGGGTTCCCGGCCTTTGGGGTGGGGCCCGGAGCAGCGGGACCAGGACGCCGCCGTGGCGGCCGTTGCGGCGATGTCGCCGGAACAGAAAGCCGGGCAGGTCCTGCTCCCGTTCTTCAAGGGCAGCCAGGTAGAGGCCCATGCGGCGCTCATCCAGCGCCTCCACCTGGCCGGATCCATCATCATGGGCGACAACGTGCCGCGCGACCCGCAGGGAAAGGTGGACGTGGCCGCCATGGGCGCCGTAAACCAGCGGCTGCAGCAGGCTGTGGCCGCCGACGGACGGCGCTGGCCCGGGATCATGAGCGTGGACCAGGAAGGCGGCGCGGTGGCACGCCTGGGGCCGCCCCTCACCGAGTGGCCCGCTCCCATGAGCTACGGGGCCGCCGGCAACCTGGACCTGACGCGCAAGGCCGGCAAGGGCCTGGCAAGCGAGTTGGTGCCACTGGGCTTCGACCTCGACTTCGCGCCGGACACGGATGTGACCGTCGGTCCTGCAGACCCCACCATCGGGGCGCGTTCCATGTCCGGCGACCCGGCCGCGGCGGCGGCCCAGGGCACCGCCTTCTCCCAGGGCATGCTGGACGCCGGCGTGCTCCCCACCGTCAAGCACTTTCCCGGACACGGCTCGGTGACGGCGGACTCCCACCTCAGCCTCCCCGTCCAGCCGGCAGGCATCGACGTGCTCCGGGGCCGGGACTGGAAACCCTTCGAGGCTGCCGTCGCAGCGGGCCTCCCCGTGGTCATGACCGGGCACATTGCCGTACCCACGCTGGAACCAGGCGTCCCGGCGTCGCTCTCTGCCCCCAGCTACTCGGCGCTCAGGGGTTTGGGCTTCAAGGGCGTGGCCGTGACGGACGCCCTCAACATGGGCGCCGTTGACAAGCAGTACCCGGCCGGCGCGGCTGCAGTGAAGGCACTGGCCGCCGGTGCCGACCTGCTGCTGATGCCTGCGGACGTTGAGCAGGCGCACGCCGCCATCGTTCAGGCCCTGGCTGCCGGCGCCCTTCCCGCCGCACGCCTGGATGAAGCAGCGCAGCGCGTGGCCACCATGATGATCTGGCATGCCCGGACCACCCCGCCTGCCGGAACAGCGGGCTCAGGTGCGCCGGCCGGAAGCGGGGCCGCCCTGTCCGCCCAGGTCTCGGCGTCGGCCGTTACCGTTGTTTCCGGTCCCTGCAGCGGACCCCTGGTGCCCGGTTCCGTGCGGGTGGCCGGCGGGGGACCGGGGGACCGGGAGCGCTTCGAAGCCGCCGCAGCGCGCGCCGGGCTCACCGTGGGAGCAGGCCCGCTGGTCAACCTCATCGGGTTTGGTGGAAAACCGGCCGGTGGGGACATCGCCGTGTCCCTCGACGCTCCGTGGCCGCTCCAGGGGTCCAGTGCGCCGGTGAAGGTGGCACTCTATGGCCGGACCGACGCCGCCTTCGACGCGCTGGCCGCCGTGCTGGCAGGGAAGGCGCCCGCTCCGGGAAAGCTGCCCGCCGCCGTCGGGCCTTTCCCCGCGGGAACCGGCTGCCCCCGACCCAACTAAGTAGCGCGAACTGTCGTTTTGAGGCGTCAAAACGACACTTGGCGCTACCCACTTGGGCTGGAACGCGTTTAATGGTCTGGTGCCCATTCTGAATAAAGACATGACCCTCTGCATCTCGCTCTCGGCCCGTCCCAGCAACAACGGGACCCGGTTCCACAACCACCTTTACGGGCAGCTGGACCTGAACTGGATCTACAAGGCCTTCGCACCCACCAACCTGGAACAGGCCATTGCCGGTGTCCGCGGGCTGGGCATCCGTGGCTGTGCCATCTCCATGCCGTACAAGGAAGACGTCATCGCCCTGGTGGACGAGATGGACCCCTCCGCCAAGGCCATCGACTCGGTGAACACCATCGTGAACACGGACGGGCACCTCAAGGCGTACAACACCGACTACACCGCGATCGAACAACTCCTCGCCACCAATGCAGTCCCCACGGACTATTCGGTGCTGGTGCAGGGCGCCGGGGGCATGGCCAAGGCCACGGTTGCCGCCCTCCGGGACGCCGGATTCACCGACGTCACCGTCCTGGCCCGGAACGAGGCCGCGGGGCGTGCGCTCGCGGACCAGTACGGCTTCCAGTGGCGGGCAGCGCTCGACGGCGGGACGGCCGACCTGCTCATCAACGTCACCCCGCTGGGGATGGCCGGCGGGACGGAAGCGGACACCGTGGCTTTCCCGGCGGAAGCCATCAACGCGGCCCGCCTGGTGTTCGACGTGGTGGCGCTGCCCGCCGAAACCCCCCTCATCAAGGCCGCCCGCGCGGCCGGCAAGCCGGTGATCACGGGGGCCGAAGTGGCCACCATCCAGGCACTGGAACAGTTCGTCCTGTACACGGGCGTCCGGCCCACCCCGGACCAGGTGCGGGCCGCCGAGGAGTTCATGCGCGCCCAGTAGGGGCAGCTAGGCGGGTTCCACCACGATGGCCACCCGGTCCTCACCGATGCGCGTCAGGACCAGGGTGGCCGTTTTGCCGCCCTTCCTGGCGTTCTTTCCGCCGGGCAGCAGCTGTTTCCGCAGCTCTTCGGGGGTGACGGCGGTGCCGCGCTTCTTGATGTCCAGCACGGTGATGCCCTCCTGTTTCACCCAGGCCTTGAGCGCCTTCACGTTGTAGGGCATGACCTGCAGGACCTTGTAGGCCCGGGCGAACGGGGTGGCCAGGAGTTCCGGAGCGCAGATGTAGGCAATGTGTTCGTCCACCAGGTGGCCACCGAGCTGCAGTGCTACGTCCGCCACCAGTCCGGCGCGGATCACGGCGCCGTCGGGTTCGTACAGGTATCCCTCCACCGGTCCCACCGGCGCTGACGGGCCGCCGCCGAAATCCTCCGGGCTGGTCAGCTCCGCCGGAGCCTTCGGCCCCAGGACCAACGCGGCGCGGCGGACTCCAGGCCGGCGCACGGCGTTGAACCACAGGGTCACCTCGGTGACGTCACCGGCCACCGAGACCCACTGCGCCTCGCAGCCCGCGGGCACGGATTCATGCGGCATGCCCGGTCCCATCTTCACGCCCACTGCCTTGCCCCGGGCGGCCAGTGATTCCACGAAGGACAACGGCGGGGAGAATGCCTCGGGGTCCCAGATCCGCTTGGTGCCGGAAGTGGAGGTGACCCGCCGGGCAGGGTCCAGCCAGACGCCATCCACCCCGTCCAGCGGAACCGATTCCGCATCCGCATGCACCACTGTGGCGTTGGGGAACGGGATGAGGTTCACCGTGGCGCACGCCGCCGTGGTTTCGTCCATTTCGACGGCGGTGACATTGATGTCCAGGGAGGCCAGCGCCAGGGAATCGGCGCCGAGGCCGCAGCCCAGGTCCGCCACGCGGCTGATCCCCGCGGCAGCGAACCGCTGGGCGTGGTGGGCGGCGACGTTGAGGCGCGTGGCCTGCTCCAGGCCCGCCTGGGTGAACAGCATCTGCCGGGCGAACTCCCCGAATTTCCCCTCTGCCTTGGTCCGCAGCCGTGACTGCGTCAGGACGGCGGACACGAGCACGGCGGGGTGTCCGGCTTTCCGGAGCGCGGAGTTCAGCTCGAACGAGTCCTCGTCCCGGTAGGGGCCCAGGGACGCCAGCAACTCCCAGCCTTCGGGGGTCAGCAATGGTGCGATCTGGTCCTGTGCAATCTGGTCCTGGGGAGCTTGAGCCATGGGTTCCAGCCTAGTGGAGGAGCGCGTGGCCGGGATGCGGATAGTGTTGAATCCATGGATGAGAGCGCAGCCCCCCGCGAGACCGGCGACCACGAGTCCGGGGACCGCCATCCGGCCAGGTTCGCCCGTCCTGTGCTGATCGCCGCCGCCGTCGTGGCCGTGGTCTGCATCGCGCTGCTGGTGATCATCTTCCTGCTCGATACGTTCAACGCCACCGTTTACTCGGTGGGAGGCAACGACGTCCAGGACAACACCCAGGAGGCCCGGGACATCCGCGGGCTGTACGACGGCGCGCGGGCCGGGAGCATCTTCTTCCTCGCTGCTGCGCTGCTCGCCGCAGCGGTGTCCGGCTGGGTGCTCTTCCGGGGACGGAAGCAGGGCGGCAGCGACACGGAGGGCGGCGAGGACGTGGACTTCGACGACCTGGGCCGGTAGGGACAGGGCGCCATTTCGCGTCCCCGGCCACCTGCCGTCGTCCGCCCCGGGCTGTACGCCCATGACGAAACGTTGGCACTCACCTTGACCGAGTGCTAACTCATACATAGAGTCTTCATTAGCACTCTCCCTAGGAGGGTGCTAACACATGAAGAGCTGCCAGCCAGGCTGCTGCCGGCACCGCGACGACGGTTTGCCAGCTACGGCGGAAAGCTTTCCAGTCCACGAATTTGCTGACGAAAAGGAGAGGTCCGAGTGTCGGTCTCTATTAAGCCTCTTGAGGATCGTATTGTTGTCCGCCCGCTCGAAGCCGAGCAGACCACGGCTTCCGGCCTGGTCATCCCGGACTCCGCACAGGAGAAGCCGCAGGAAGGCGAAGTTGTCGCCGTAGGCCCCGGCCGCTTCGAAGATGGCAACCGCGTTCCCGTTGACGTAGCCGTTGGCGACGTCGTCATCTACTCCAAGTACGGCGGAACCGAAGTCAAGACCGGCGGCACCGAGTACCTCGTGCTGTCCGCCCGCGACGTCCTGGCAATCGTCGTCAAGTAACTCTTCCGGATCCCCGTGCTGCCGGCCATGCTCACGCTGGCCGGCAGCGCGGGGTTTCTGTCTTTGAAAGGACAAAACCATGGCAAAGCAGCTTGCGTTTAACGACGCTGCCCGCCGGTCCCTTGAGGCCGGCATCGACAAGCTCGCGAACACCGTCAAGGTGACGCTCGGCCCCCGCGGCCGCAACGTCGTCCTGGACAAGAAGTGGGGTGCCCCCACCATCACGAACGACGGCGTCACCATCGCCCGCGAAGTCGAGCTGGACGACCCCTACGAGAACCTTGGCGCACAGCTGGCCAAGGAAGTAGCCACCAAGACCAACGATGTTGCCGGCGACGGCACCACCACCGCCACGGTCCTGGCACAGGCGCTGGTCAAGGAAGGCCTGCGCAACGTTGCAGCCGGCGCTGCCCCCGGCCAGATCAAGCGCGGCATCGAGGTTGCGGTTGAGGCCGTGGCCGCCCGCCTGCTGGAGAACGCCCGCCCGGTCGAAGGCACCCAGGTAGCCAACGTTGCCGCCATCTCGGCGCAGAGCGACGAAATCGGCGAACTGCTCGCCGAGGCCTTCGGCAAGGTGGGCAAGGATGGTGTCATCACCATCGAAGAGTCCTCCACCACCCAGACCGAACTGGTCCTCACCGAGGGCATGCAGTTCGACAAGGGCTACCTGTCCCCGTACTTCGTCACCGACGCGGAGCGCCAGGAAGCAGTCCTCGAGGACGCACTCATCCTGATCAACCAGGGCAAGATCTCCTCGATCCAGGAATTCCTGCCGCTGCTCGAAAAGGCGCTGCAGAGTTCCAAGCCGCTGTTCATCATCGCCGAGGACGTTGAGGGCGAGGCCCTGTCCACGCTGATCGTCAACCGCATCCGCGGCACCCTGAACGTCGTAGCCGTCAAGGCTCCCGGCTTCGGCGACCGCCGCAAGGCCATGCTGCAGGACATCGCCACCCTCACCGGTGCGCAGGTTGTCTCCCCGGAACTGGGCCTCAGCCTGGACTCCGTGGGCCTGGAGGTGCTGGGTACCGCCCGTCGCATCACGGTCACCAAGGACAACACCACCATCGTGGACGGCGCCGGTTCTGCCGAGGACGTCGCTGCACGCGTTGCCCAGCTGCGCGCCGAGCTGACCCGCACCGATTCCGACTGGGACCGCGAAAAGCTCCAGGAACGCCTGGCTAAGCTTGCCGGCGGCATCGGAGTCATCAAGGTCGGCGCTGCCACCGAGGTTGAGCTCAAGGAAAAGAAGCACCGCATCGAGGACGCTGTGTCCTCCACCCGCGCTGCCCTCGAAGAAGGCATCGTTGCCGGCGGCGGCTCCGCCCTGATCCACGCCCTCAAGGCACTGGATGAGGACGCTTCCGTCAAGGCCCTCGAAGGCGACGCCGCCGCAGCTGTGGGCATCGTCCGCCGCGCACTGGTGCAGCCGCTGCGCTGGATCGCCCAGAACGCCGGCTTCGATGGCTACGTTGTTACCTCCAAGGTTGCCGACCTTGAGACCAACAACGGCTTCAACGCCAAGTCAGGTGAGTACGAGGACCTGATTGCCGCGGGCGTCATCGACCCCGTCAAGGTCACCCGTGCAGCCCTCCGTAACGCGGCCTCCATCGCCGCCCTGGTTCTCACCACCGAGACCCTGGTCGTGGAGAAGCCGGCCGAAGAGGACGAGCACGCAGGCCACAGCCACTAACGCTGCGCCCTGGCGGCCTACCGCTGAAAAGGCTGGTCCGGCATCTGCCGGGCCAGCCTTTTGCGTTGCTGCTTCTGGGGCGGTGGGTGGGCCCACGCCGCCAGGGTTCCCTGGCTGAGCGAAGCGAGGTTAGGGGGCGGTGGGCGCTTAGCCGGCGTCCATCTCCCGCGTCTCAACTTCTCCGGCACGCTCGTACACCAGCGACACCGCACCCTTGGGAAAACTGCGGGCCTGCTCGGCCAGCGTGAAAGTGGAGGGAACCGTTCCCTCATCGAACAGGCGCTTGCCCTGGCCCAGGACCACCGGGTACAGCCAGAGGTGGAGGCGGTCCAGCACATTGGCAGCCAGGAGGGTACGGATCAGCATCCCGCTGCCGAACATGTGCAGCTGCCCGAACCCGTCCCGGAGGCCGCCGGCGGCCGCGGCATCCGGCAGGACGGTGGTGCCGGCCCAGTCCGGGTCCGCCAGCGTGCCGGAGACAACGAACTTGGGGACCCGGTTCAGGGCATCGGCTATGTCACCGGACTGATGCGGCCAGTAGGACGCAAAGATGTCATAGGTCTTCCGGCCGAGGAGGAGTGCATCCATCCGGCCGATCTCGTCCGCTATCGACGCGCCGGCCTCGTCGTCGGACACCGGCGCCTGCCAGCCGCCGAACGCGAATCCGCCTTCGGGGTCTTCTTCACGGCCGCCCGGCGCCTGGTACACGCCGTCGAGGGTGATGAACAGGTTCGCCACGATGATCCCCACGCGCACATTGTGGACCCGCGCCGGGGCTCTGTCCAGTGTCCCTGTCCGGGGCCCGTGGCAGGATGGTGCCATGCTGCTCCTTGAGCTCGTGGACACCACGAAAACCGTCGCATCGACCCGGTCCCGGCTCGCGAAAGTGGATGCTTTGGCCCACCTCCTGCGCCGGCTGGAACCTGCTGAGATCCCGACGGCGGTGGGTTTGCTCAGTGCCAAGCCCCGTCAGGGCCGGGTTGGCGTCGGTTGGAGCGCCGTGGCGGCGGCCAAGGAAGAACCCGCCGCGGAGCCAAGCCTCACCGTGGCGGATTTTGATGCCGCGCTGGACCGGCTCCTGGCAACGGCGGGCAGCGGGTCGGGTGCGGGGCGGGCCTCCATCCTCGGGACGCTGATGGGAGCGGCCACCGCGTCGGAGCAGTCGTTCATCGCCGGCGTGCTGCTCGGGGAACTGCGCACCGGCGCCCTGGAAGGAGTCCTGACGGATGCCATTGCCCGCGCCGCAGACAGGTCCGTCGAGGCGGTACGGCGCGCGGCAATGCTTTCCGGGGACCTCGGAGGAACCGCCCTCCTGGCGCTCACCGGCACCCCGGCCGAGCTTGACGCCGTCGGCCTGGTGGTGGGCCGCCCGGTGCAGCCCATGCTCGCGGCCACCGCCGGCAGCGCGGGTGCCGCCCTGGAAGCGACGGGGGAGGCCTCGGTGGAATTCAAGCTCGACGGCGCCCGCATCCAGGTGCACCGGTCGGGCAGCGAGGTACGCATCTTCACCCGGAACCTCGCGGAGGTGACGCACCGGCTGCCCGAGGTGGTTGACCTGGTCCGCGGGCTGCCCGTGCAGGACGTGATCCTCGACGGCGAAACGCTCGCCCTGGATGAGGACGGCGCCCCGCGGCCCTTCCAGGAAACGATGTCCCGCTTCGGCGCCGATGCAGTCCGCGAAACGCTGCTCCATCCCTGGTTTTTCGATGTGCTCCACATTGACGGACGTGACCTGCTGGATGAACCGCTGTCCACCCGCATCGACGTCCTGGAACGCGTTGCACCGGCACACCGGATTCCCGGGGAGGTCACGGCGGATCCGGCCGTTGCCGAACGGGTGTCGCGGGATGCACTCGCCGCGGGCCACGAGGGCGTGGTGGTGAAGGCGATCGAATCGACCTACGCCGCCGGGAGGCGTGGATCCAACTGGGTGAAGGTGAAACCGGTCCACACGTATGACCTGGTGGTGCTCGCCTGCGAATGGGGCTCCGGACGCCGCACGGGAATGCTCTCCAACCTGCACCTGGGTGCCCTTGACCCCACCGGGGAGTTCGGCGAACCCGGCGGCTACGTGATGGTGGGCAAGACGTTCAAGGGACTCACCGATGAACTGCTGCGCTGGCAGACGGAGCGGTTCCAGGAGCTTGAGGTGCGGCGCACGGCAGGCACTGTTTGGGTTGAACCGGTCACGGTCGTCGAAATAGCCATCGACGGCGTGCAGCAGTCGCCGCGCTACCCGGGCGGGATCGCCTTGAGGTTCGCTCGCGTCAAGCGCTACCGGGACGACAAGGCCCCGGCGGAAGCGGACACCATCCAGGCCCTGCGCGCCCTGCTGCGCTCCTAGAGGCGAGCGGTCAGCGGCCTGTTCCGGTCCGCTGGCGCTTCAGGCTGCGTGCCACCCCGTCGGGCAGGCGCCGTGCGACCACCCGGTAGAAGAGCAGCACCGCGAGGGCGGCCACCACGATGCCCACGAGGTTGAGCAGCAGTTGGAGCGCGGAACCGGCGGCCTTCTGGTACTCGCCCAGCACCAAGGCCACCGCCACGTATCCGGCGGCCGGCACCGTGGTCACGGAGATGAACACGCCGATCAGTGCCGCCGAACGCCGGCCAATGATGGAGAGCATTCCGGCGATTCCGGCCAGGAGGGCCACGATCAACGAATACGGGCCGGGATGGTAGATGAACTCGACGGCGGATCCCTTGTCCAGGGCATCCCGCGGGAAGAGGCCAAGCGGGATCGACAGCCACGCCGTCAGTGCCGCCAGCAGCATGGCAACCGGGAAGCCCACGGCCAGGGCGACTGCAGCCCGGCGGCCAAGCCTCCACTTCCGGGTGGCGATCGAAACCGCCAGCGCGGCCAGCGGTCCGAACTCAGGGCCCACCGCCATGGCGCCCACGATGGCGATGGGGGAATCGGTCACGATGCCGATCCCCGCGAGCTGCGTGGCCAGCACCAGGAACGCGAGGAAGTTCCACGTCAGCCGGGAGTCTTCGCCGGATTGGCGGGTGACGTCATCCCAGATCACCGCGTCGGCGCCATCCCCGGGGGCGTCCCGCTCTGCCCGGTCCGCATTCCTGGACAGCACAAATTCCGGTGTGGACATGGAAATGGAGCCAACATCGCGGACCTTCAGGATATTCAGCTTCTCCAGCAGTTCCTCCACTGCCTCCCGGGCGATCAGGACTTCAATAACATCGCCCTCCGGCACCACGGAGGCGCCCCGGACCACAGCGACCTCTGCCGTTCCGCGCTGGTCGCGGCAGGTCTGCCGGGTCACGTCGGACAGCTCCCCGGGCACACAAATCCGCAGCTGGACAACCACGCCCGCTCCCTTCCACGACTGGGGCCAGCATAGTCTGAACCGGCGGCGTGATTGGCTGTTGAACAGCGCGTTGGCTAGGCTTGGGGCTTTGGCTGGCGGGCATTGTGAGAGGTTCTAGTGTCGATAACGGAAACCCCGCAGGCACCCGAACCCGGCCCCGGCGCCGCCCCCCGCCAACGGAAGCCCACCTTCCGGCCCGAGGTCCAGGGGCTGCGGGCCCTGGCCGTCCTGATGGTTGTCACCTACCACGTCTGGCTGGGCCGCGTGTCCGGTGGCGTGGACATCTTCCTGCTGGTTTCGGCCTTCCTGCTTACGTTGTCCTTCGTCCGCAAGGCGGAATCAGGCAAACCCTTCGGGCTCCTGGCGCACTGGCTGCACCTGTTCAAGCGACTGCTGCCAGCCGCCGTCGTGGTGATTCTCGGAGTTCTCGCCGGCACCTGGCTGATCCTGCCGCAGGGCCGGTGGCCGCAGGTGCTCGACGAGGCCTGGGCGTCACTGCTGTACAGCCAAAACTGGCTCCTTGCTGATTTGTCGGTGGACTATTACGCGCAGGACCACGCCGGTGCCAGCCCCCTGCAGCACTTCTGGTCCCTGTCCATTCAGGGGCAGGTCTTCATCCTGTGGCCGCTGGTCTTTTCCGCCACGGCAGTCGTGCTGGCCGGGCTTCGCAGGGTCCCCCGCCTGCATTGGCTGACGTACCGGGGCCTGCTGGCGCTGGTGTTCGGTACGGTATTTGCGGTGTCCTTGGCCTACTCCATTGACCAGACCGCCACCAACCAGGCGTACGCCTACTTCGATACCCGGGCCCGCCTGTGGGAGTTTGCGCTGGGGTCCCTGCTGGCACTGGCGCTGCCGTACCTCAAGCCCGGCCGCGTCCTGCGCGTGGCGTTGGGCTGGGTCGGCCTGGCGGCCATGGTTTCCTGCGGGCTGGTCCTTACCGTTGACCGTTCCTTCCCCGGCTATGTGGCCCTGTGGCCAACCCTTGCGGCAGCAGCGATCATCGTCGCGGGCCAGTCGGGCAGCCGGTACGGGGTGGACCGCCTCCTCAGCAGCCGGCCCGCCGTCGCGCTGGGGGACAACTCCTACGCCCTGTACCTCTGGCACTGGCCCGTCCTGGTGCTGGTGCTGGCCGCCACAGGCGTCGAAGCGCCGAACCTCAAGCAGGGTCTTGGTATCGTCGGGGCCTCCATCGTGCTTGCCGTGCTGACCACGCGCTTCGTGGAAAAGCCGTTGCGCGACTGGCACTGGCCCAAGCTGCGCGCCTGGCGGACCGCCGTCGTCATCGTCGCCTGCGGCGCCGTCCTGGCGGGGCCTGTCGCGGTCTGGCAGACGACGCTCACCGCAGAGGAAAGCGCGACGGCGGCCCAACCGCGGGAGCTGACGCCAGGTGCCCTGGCGCTCACCCCGGAAAACGAAAACTCGCCCGCACCAAGGGCGCGCACCATTCCCGGACCCACAGCGCTGGACAACGATTGGGCCGGCATCGATTCGCCCTGCACAGGAGCCAACGCCACCGGCGATCCGATCCTTGAGGGCTGCCGGCAGGAGCTGCCGGAGGAACCGGCCACCCGGCGCATCGTGGTCCTGGGCGACTCCCACGCCCAGCAGTACCTCGCCGCCCTGGCGCCCGTGGCAGCGGCCCGTGGCTGGGAACTGGTAACGCTGCTGATGCCTGCCTGCCGCTTCGGCGCCGAATCGGACACCAGGAACGCCGAATGCAACGCCTATAACAGGGCCAGCTCCGCCTATGTCCTGGAACACCGGCCGGACGCCGTGTTCACGGTGGCGTCGCTGACCCACGAGGACGCTCCGTTCGAAACCGAAGTGCCGGGATACCTCGATGGCGTCCGGCCGTTCGCGGACGCCGGGATCGAAATCGTGGGCATCCGGGACAACCCGCGGTTCACCTTCAACATGCCCCAGTGTGCCCAGCGGAACGGTGCAAGCGCCCCTGCCTGCAACCCGTCCCTGGCGGAGTCCCTGGTGGAGCCGTCACCGCTGGAGAACTACCGCGGGAAACTGCCGGGGCTGCACCTGATGGACATGAGCGATTTCATCTGCGCGCGGGGCGTCTGCCCGGCCGTGGTGGGAAACGTGTACGTCTACAAGGACGACAACCACCTCACCAGGACCTATGTGGAAACCATGATCCCGATGTTCGAGCAGCGGCTGCTGGCCGCCACCGGCTGGAGCTGAACCATTCCGCCTGCCGGGCCGTAAGGTTGCTCACATTGCCGGCCTGGAATAGGGGGATTGGCGCCGAGGTTCTAATATTTACTCAACACTTTCTGCCCCCGGAACGCCGTCCTGCACGGTGCTCCCGCAGGATCGTCTGCACAGGCCAGTTCCGTAATTACGGGCTGGTCATCGGCTGCAACCCCTACCCGTGACCCAGCAACCAAGGTAAGAGGCGCACTCATGACCGAGCCCGAACACAACCCCTTTGGCTTCATCGGCCTGACCTACGACGACGTCCTGCTCCTGCCGGGCCACACGGACGTCATCCCGTCCGAGGCAGACACGTCCTCACGAATTTCCAAGCGCATCACCGTTCAGACCCCGCTGCTCTCCGCGGCGATGGACACGGTCACGGAGTCCCGCATGGCCATCGCCATGGCCCGCCAGGGCGGCCTGGGCGTCGTGCACCGCAACCTGTCCATCGCCGACCAGGCGGACCAGGTGGACCGGGTCAAGCGGAGCGAGTCCGGGATGATCACCAACCCGCTGACCATCCGCCCCGAGGCAACGCTGCGCGAGCTCGATGATCTCTGCGCCCACTACCGCGTCTCCGGCCTCCCCGTGGTGGACGAGGACAACCGCCTTCTGGGCATCGTCACCAACCGCGACACCCGTTTTGTGCCGGAGTCCGATTTTCCGCTGCGGCTGGTCAGCGACGTCATGACCAAGATGCCCCTGGTCACCGGACACGTGGGCATCAGCCGCGAGGAAGCCTCGCACAAGCTGGCCACCAACAAGATCGAAAAACTCCCGCTCGTGGACGAGCAGGGCCGGCTCAAGGGCCTGATCACCACCAAGGACTTCACCAAGGCCGAGCAGTACCCCCTGGCCACCAAGGACGATGAAGGCCGCCTCCGGGTGGGTGCCGCCATCGGCTTCTTCGGCGACGGCTGGGAGCGCGCCATGACCCTGGTGGACGCCGGCGTGGACGCGCTGTTCGTGGACACCGCCAACGGCCACTCCCAGGGTGTCCTGGATATGATCCGCAGGCTGAAGTCCGATCCCGTCGCCGCTCACGTGGATGTTATCGGCGGCCAGGCTGCCACCCGTGAAGGTGCCCAGGCACTGATTGACGCCGGCGCCGACGGTATCAAGGTGGGCGTTGGTCCCGGCTCCATCTGCACCACCCGTGTGGTGGCGGGCGTGGGTGTCCCGCAGATCACGGCCATCTACGAATCCGCCAAGGCTGCCATTCCGGCCGGCGTGCCGCTGATCGCCGACGGCGGCCTCCAGTACTCGGGCGACATCGGCAAGGCCCTGGTGGCCGGCGCCGACACAGTCATGCTGGGCTCCCTCCTGGCTGGCTGCGACGAGTCTCCGGGCGACCTGATCTTCGTCAACGGCAAGCAGTTCAAGTCCTACCGCGGCATGGGCTCCCTCGGCGCCATGCAGTCGCGCGGCAAGAACACGTCCTACTCCAAGGACCGGTACTTCCAGGCCGACGTGTCCGGTGACGACAAGCTGATCCCCGAAGGCATCGAAGGCCGGGTGGCGTACCGTGGCCCGCTGTCCTCAGTGGCGTACCAGCTGGTGGGAGGCCTCCGCCAGACCATGTTCTACACCGGAGCGCCCACCATTCCCGAGCTGAAGGTCCGCGGCAAGTTTGTCCGGATCACCTCCGCCGGCCTGAAGGAATCGCACCCGCACGACATCCAGATGACCGTCGAGGCGCCGAACTACGGATCGCGCTAACGGCGAAGGGTTTTTCACGCTGAGGCGTGTGAAAGAGGAGGCGGGATTTTCCCGCCTCCTCTTGTTGTTGGGTACCGGAGAACGCGGTCGGTTTGAATGTCGGACCCCCGTTGGATGATGTTCTTAAGGGAATCGGCGGTAGTGCTGGGGTGGCGTTGGAGGGTGTTCGTGCCTCTGTTGCTGCCCTGAGCGCCCTGGAGAAAGAGGACGCTTTCCTGGCTTCCGGGGCTCATGGTGGTGCCGGTGTAGATATTGGTGCGGGTACGGATGTGTTGCAGCGGCGGTATGGGATCCGGTTGGAGCGGCTGGAGCTTATGGCTCGGCTGGAAGCGCAACTGGCTGCGGTGAAAGCGGAGACCGCTGCTGAGGCAGTGGAGTTCCAGCAGGCGATGACGCCGCCGGACGCCTCGATCCAGGACCGCACTTATGGTGACATGTCGGTGGTGGAGGAGGTCGCCGGGGTGCTGACCATCAGCTCCGCGGCCGCGGGCGCTTTGGTGGAGCAGTCACGGCGGATCTGTTTGTTCCCGCCCGTGTTTGAGGCCCTGTCGGCCGGGTCGTTGTCCTGGCAGCACGCAAAGATCATCGCCGACGAAACCGACGGCCTCGATGCCGCTGGCGCCGCCGGGTTGGTGGCACACCTCTTCGACCCCGCCGCTGCCAACCCCGCCCGGGGTGCGGCTCCCGGTGAGCTTGTCCCGTCCCGGTTCCGGGCCAAGGTCCGTGGGTGGAGGGAACGCCATCATCCGGACTCCATCGAGAAGCGGCACGCCAAGGGTGCGGCGGACCGGCGGATGGAATATGTCCCCGGCTGGATCAGGATGCGCGACACCAAATGCACCTTCCCCGGCTGCACCAACCGCACCCCCGACAACGAAACCGACCACCTACAAGCGTGGCAACACGGCGGCACCACCAACGTCAGCAACCTGGCCCAGCTCTGCCCCAAACACCATCGACTCAAACACCACAGCCAATGGACACCCGACCCGGCCACCAAGAACGAGCCGCCCGGCTGGACCTCACCCACCGGACGCCACTACAAACCCGAACACCCCGACCCCGAACCATCCCACTGGCCACAATGGCGTGGCCCGGAGTGGATGAGCGCGGCGTACCACAGCGGTGGAGCACGTCGATTGGCCGGTGGGCCGCCGGACTTCCACTACATGGCACACTCGCCAGGCGAAGATGCCCTGCTGCGCTGTCTCCATTCCACATCGTGACGGACCGCCCCGCATTAGGCTGATTCCATGTCCCAACCGCGCCATCCGGCGGAGCTGACCCCTAAACGCAACCCGCAAAAGCGGCTTGCCGTGCGCCCCTATACCAAGGCCGTGGCCCAGGTGCTCCGGGTGAGCTTCCATGCCTCCCCGGGCGCCGTCGTCATGAAGGTGCTGGGTTCCCTGATTTCCGCGGTGTTGCCGCTGGTCACCACCTTCTACGCGTCCCTCACCACCACAGCAATGGCGGCAGCGTACGCGGGCGACGGCGGAGCGGGGCGGCTTGCCATCGTGTACGTCGTCGTCACTGCCGCGCTGGGCCTGTTCTGGGGCGCCTTCAACAGCGTGGACCGCTACATCCAGCAGCTGATGAGTTTCAAAGTAGGCGCCATCGTGGGGGACCAGATGTACGAGCGCTTCCTCTCCCTGGACTTCTGGCGCTACGACGACAAGGAGACAGTGGACCTTTACGACCGCGCCAAACGGTTCTCCGACTCCTACGCCCGCGTCCTGGACCGGATTGCCGCGATCTTCACCCAGCTGGTCTCGGTCATCCTGGCCGTGGGCGCCCTGCTGCTGGTCAGCTGGTGGATCGCCGTCATCGTGTTGGTGGCCATCGTTCCGAGCGTGTACCTGCAGTTCAAGCTGTCCAGGGAACAGATTGCGCACTGGAACACGCAGGTGGACTCGCGGCGCCAGCGCCGCATGATCGAGACCAACCTCCTCCGGCCGCAGCACATTGCCGAAATGCGGCTTTATGGCATCGTCGGTTTCCTCATGGACCTTCGGTCCCGGCTCCGGGACGCCGACGAACGGCGGCGCCTGGACTACCAGCGCCGATACATCCCCAGGCAGCTGGCGGCGGACGCCCTGCAGTACGGCGCGGAAGTGGTCTCGCTGATCTGGGTGGTGGGCCAGATCATTGCCCGCGCAGCCCCGGTGGGCCAGTTCCTCTACGTCCAGCAGATCGTCAGCCGTGCCCTGTCCACCGCAAACAGCCTGGTGTCCTCGCTCAGCTCCATTGATGAAGACCTGGCCAACCTGAAGGACTACGAGCTGTTCATGGCGATGCCCGTGCACTCGGAACATGCCCCACCCCTCCTGGAGGCGCCCAGGGAAGTGGAGCTGAAGGACATCCGCTTCACCTACACGGGCAGCGACATCGAGGTGATCAAGGGCATCAGCCTCACCATCCGGCAGGGCCAACACATCGCCATCGTCGGGGAGAACGGCGCCGGGAAGTCCACCCTCATCCGCATCCTCGCCGGACTCTACCGGCCCGACTCAGGGCAGATACTGCTCGATGGCGTGGACCTCGCCGCCGTCGACGTTAAATCCTGGCACCGCCACCTTGCCGTGCTCAGCCAGGAGTTCCTGAAGTACGAGTTCGCCACGGCAGCCGAGAACATCTACTTCGGCGACGTTGATTCACCTCGGGACGACGCCCGCGTCCGCAAGGCTGCAGCCGACGCCGAGGCGCTCGACTTCATCAATAGGCTGCCGAACGGACTCGACAACCACGTGAGCAACTGGATGGAGGATCCGCGCGGACGGAAGGGCAGTGGCCTGTCCGGAGGCCAGTGGCAGCGCCTGGCCATGGCACGGAACTTCTACCGCGACGCATCCTTCATGGTGATGGACGAGCCCACCTCGGCCATCGATGCCCTCGCTGAGCACCGAATCTTCACCAGGCTCTTCGCTGACCGCGGCAGCACCATCATCGCCATCAGCCACCGGCTCGCCACGATCGAGAAGGCGGACGTGGTGTACATGCTGGAGGATGGCCGCATTGTGGAGAAAGGCACCCATAAGGAACTGGTGGCCCTGCGCGGCCGGTACTTCAGGATGTTCGAGTCCCAGCTTTCCGTGGAGGAACCTGAAGGAGTCTGATGCAGGTCGGGGGAGCCCGCCCGCCGATCGGGCACTTCTGTCAGCGTCGCCGCAACCAGGCGGCGTACAGGCGGTCCCGGTGCTGTTGCAGATGCCGCGAGTACAGCATTCCTGTTCCAGTTGTCACGGGAAAAGCAGCCAGGAACGCAAGGATGGGCAAGACGTCGGGTGCGGTTCCGGGCGGCGTGGCCACCATCAGGAGTGAAACCAGCACCAGCAGCACAAGTCCGTTCCCGGGATTCTGGCCAGTGCCGGCCAATACAATCGCCTGAACCGCGCCGGGTACGGCGAAGACCATGCCCATCCACCAAAACCAGAAGACACGGGCCCTGCGATGGGCATGGCCCAGGGCTAGTTGCGGGACGGCCTCAGTGCTGGGCGAAGCCACGCCACCCCTCATGAATGCTCCGTCAGGGAACGGCGTTCGAGCCAGCGGGCGTAGAGTCCGGCGTTGTTGCACATCAGGCGGCGGGTGTGCAGCAGGCCGGCGGCCGAGCCGAGGGGAACCGTGATCAGCAGTCCGAGCACCGGCAAATTTTCCGGAGAGGCGCCGTTGGGGGTGAACAGGATCAAGGCCACAACGGCGGCCGTGGTGGCGACCAGGATAGTCCAGACCATCACTGGGGTGCCCCGGATCCCCCGCTCCACCCGCAGAAGGTTAGAAGCGGGGCGCGGTGGCCTGCGGGTGAACCGGAGCCAGGCGGTCAAGGCCCAACCCGTGGAAGCCAGCACTGCCCCCAGAACGGCCATACCGATGCCGGTTTCGGCGCTCTGGCCCAGTGCCAGCGCGAGCACGGCGTGAAGCAGGCCGGCGGAAGCCAGCACTGCCGGGTACCACCAGGCAAAAAAGATCCAGGACCGGCGCTGGGCGTAGCCGTAAGCCGTCGCGTCCGGCACCCTTCTCAGATCCCTGATGCCGGAACAGGCAGGAGCCGATGCCGTTGATTCGTCGCCTGGTGCCACGCTGTTCCCCCCAAAATCAATTTTCCGGTGCCAAGGCTAATACAGGCCCGCGCATGCAGCGATGGGCAGATCTAACCTCCGTGCCTGCCGTCCACCACGGTGGTACGCACGCGGGCGATGCTCGGGCGGGGAGGGACGCTGCTGAAGCCGAACGTGACGGCTGGCCGGATGGGGGCCAGCGCTCCGGCATCGGCACCATTCCAGCGGACAACGGCGGACGTCACGTGGTGCAGGTCCGTCACCCCATAGAACTCCGTCCTTCCGCTGCCCGCAGTTCCGTAGGTGCGGGCGCCGGGTGCCGCGAGGGCAGCGAACGGATTGACCGCGGCGAGCCAGCGGGGATGGACTGCAAGGCGCCGGGGTACTGTCCGCAGCGCTGTTCCCAGCAGGGTCCTCGAACCGGTGACGGCCTGGATTGCCAGCGGGCCGGCATCGACCGTCAACGTGTGGTCGGTGAGCGAGGCAGCAACGTCCAGCACCCGCACTTCATCAAAGGTGTAGGTGGCGGCAATGAAGCCGGCCACCTCGGATGTCGGAGCGAGCAGAAGGCGATGCCCAGAAGGCTGCTGCACCATGACGTCCGAGAAGGACCCAAAGGGGGAGTCCTGCCACATTCCAACTACGGCGCGCAACCCGGAGGCAGTGCCGATCCCGGCGATATGCCCGTCAAATGTCCACCGACTGCCCATCACAATCCTGCGCTTCCCGGATGTCAGAGGGGGCCGTAAGCGGCGTTGCCGTAGGGATCGCGCCAGACGGCCAGATCTTCCTCGAGTGCCCTCCGAAGCCTCGGGCTGGTTTGCACCCGCAGGCGGAACGACTCCCGGGCCCGGCCCAGGACCGCGGACGGGACGATGATGCACGCGACCAGGAGGGCCAGCATGAGTACGTAGCTGCCCACCAGGATAGTGACCTCACCGGCGCCCTTCGCCATGGCGGAGGGCAGGTACAGGTAAATGATCCCGCCGAGAACGACAGCCAGGAACGACACCATGCCGATGCCGCCGCGGGCAGATCCGGGGCCACGGGTGATCAGGGCCTTGTCAGTCCGGGGCAGGACGGATCGGACCCGTTTCCACCCGAAGAGGCCCAGCAGCACCAGGACGGCCCCCAGCGGGAGCAGGACAAGCGCTGCCGCGGGATTCCCCGACATCACGGAGGTGAAGGCGCCTGCCAGGGCCAGGACGGGGCCGCCGGCGATCGCCCCGCTCCAGCCGGCGGCCAAAGTGCCCTGGGCATCGGCCAGCTCGCGGAGCCGGGAGGGGGCGTCCGGCGGGCTGACACGGGCCAGTTCGGGGGAGAGCCAATGGTCGAGCGAATGGACAGGCGTGTCGGCGGGAAAAGGAATGGAGTGCGTCATATCGGAAGGAGGCCCAATCGTGGAAGCTGTCGCGGGAGCATCCACCGAAGCCCCCTGCCCAAGGCTACGTGCTTGCTCGGCGCAGTCGCCAGGGCCAGCGATGACCTTCAGAGCCGGCCCAGGCCAGGCCAGCGGACCTGCTGGGATAACCTAGAGCAGTGACTTATGAGATCGAGATCGGCCGTGGCAAGCGTGGGCGTCGTGCCTACTCCCTGGATGACATTGCAATCGTCCCCAACCGTCGCACCCGCGACCCCAAGGACGTCTCCGTCTCCTGGCAGATCGACGCCTACCAGTTCGAGATGCCGGTGATCGCCGCGCCGATGGACTCGGCCATGTCCCCGGCCACCGCAATCGCCCTCGGCAAGCTGGGCGGCCTCGGCGTGCTGGACCTGGAAGGCCTCTGGACCCGGTACGAGGATCCGCAGTCCATCCTCGATGAGATCGCGGCGCTCCAGGATGAAACCAACAGCCCTGCCGTCACCACGCGCATGCAGGAGCTGTACCAGGCACCCATCCAGCCCGAGCTCATCACGTCCCGGCTCGCCGAAATGCGTGACGCCGGCGTCACCGTTGCCGGGTCCCTGACCCCCCAGCGCACGCAGGAACACTACAAGACGGTCCTGGCCGCCGGCGTCGACATCTTCGTCATCCGTGGCACCACCGTGTCCGCAGAGCATGTCTCCAAGGACCACGAGCCGCTGAACCTGAAGCAGTTCATTTACGAACTCGACGTCCCCGTCATCGTCGGCGGCGCGGCCGGCTACACTCCGGCGCTGCACCTCATGCGCACCGGCGCCGCGGGCGTACTGGTGGGCTTCGGCGGCGGTGCAACCACCACCACGCGCCGTGCCCTGGGCATCCACTCGCCCATGGCCTCAGCCATCTCCGACGTCGCCGCCGCCCGCCGCGACTACATGGACGAGTCCGGCGGCCGCTACGTGCACGTGATTGCCGACGGCGGCATGGGCACCTCGGGTGACATCGTCAAGGCGATCGCCATGGGCGCCGACGCCGTCATGCTGGGCAGTGCCTTGGCCCGGGCAGAAGAAGCACCGGGCAAGGGGTGGCACTGGGGCCAGGAAGCGCACCACACGGAGCTGCCGCGCGGAGACCGCGCCAACGTCGGCACTGTGGGCCCCCTGGAGGAGGTCCTGTTTGGACCAGGCCACCACACCAACGGCACGTCCAACCTCATTGGCGCCCTGCGGCGCTCCATGGCCACCACCGGATACTCGGACCTGAAGGAATTCCAGCGGGTCGACGTCGTCGTGTCGCCGTACGCCGGGAACTGACACGCCGCGGCAGGGCGGGGCGGGCGCCCTCCCGCCCTGCCCAAAGCACGCCCCCAGCAAGTAGTGTGGGTTTACTACCGGCACTAGAGGCACTGGAGGCGTTCAATGAAGAGTGTTCCTGCAAACGGCGGGGTCCTTGGCCCGGAAGCCAGGGAAGCATCCATCCAGCGGCTGCGCGCCACCACGGAACCCGGCCAGGAACTGGACATCCTGATTGTCGGCGGCGGCATCGTCGGCACGGGAGCCGCGCTCGACGCCGTGACCCGGGGGTTGAGCGTGGGCATCGTCGAGGCAAGCGACTGGGCGGCAGGCACGTCGTCGCGGTCTTCCAAACTGATCCACGGTGGGTTGCGCTACCTGGAAATGCTGGACTTCGCCCTGGTCAAAGAGGCCCTGCAGGAACGCGGGCTGCTCCTCTCCGAGATTGCACCCCACCTGGCCCGGCCGGTGCCGTTCCTGTATCCGCTGACCAAACCCTTCATCGAGCGGCCCTACGTTGGTGCCGGCATCGCCCTCTATGACGCCATGTCAGTCTCCGCCGGCCACAGCAGGGGAGTGCCGTTCCACAAACACCTCAGCCGCCGGGGAACGCTCCGGGCCGCCCCCAGCCTCAAGAACGACGCCTTCGTCGGGTCCATCCGGTACTACGACGGCCAGGTGGATGACGCCAAATACTGCGCCAACCTGGTCCGCACGGCTGCCTACTACGGCGCCCACGCCGTGAACCAGATGAAGGTGGTGGACTTCCTCCGCGAAGGCGAACGCGTGGTGGGGGCCAAGGTGGAAAACCGCGAGGACGGGACGCAGTTCAGCATCCGCGCCAAGCAGGTCATCAACGCCACCGGCGTGTGGACCGACGAAACGCAGGCCATGGTGACCGACCGCGGCCAGCTGAAGGTCCGTGCTTCCAAAGGCATCCACCTGGTGGTTCCCCGCGACCGCTTCCAGTCCACGGTGGGGCTGATCCTGCGCACCGAGAAGTCGGTGCTGTTCGTCATCCCATGGGGACGGCACTGGATCATCGGCACCACTGACACTGACTGGCACCTGGACAAGGCCCATCCGGCCGCTTCCAGCAAGGACATCGATTACGTCCTGGAGCATGTCAACCAGGTGCTCAAGCGGCCCTTGACCCGGGAAGACGTCGAAGGGGTCTATGCCGGCCTGCGGCCGCTCCTCGCCGGCGAAAACGACTCCACCGCCAAGCTGTCCCGCGAGCACGTGGTGGCGCACCCAGTTCCCGGACTGGTGGTGGTGGCGGGCGGAAAGTGGACCACCTACCGGGTCATGGCCAAGGATGCCGTTGACGAGGCCACCCGCACCATGGACGAACGCGTCCCGCCCAGCTGCACCGAAACCATTCCGCTCCTGGGAGCCAGCGGTTTCCGGGCCGCCTGGAACCGCCGGAACCGCACCGCAGAGGAATCCGGGGTGCACGTCGCCCGGATCGAGCACCTGCTCAACCGGTATGGGTCCATGACGCCTGAGGTCCTGGCCCTCATTGAGCAGAACCCGGAGCTGGCGGAGCCACTCCCTGGCGCCGACGACTACCTGCAGGCAGAGGCCGTCTACGCCGCAAGCCACGAAGGTGCCCGCCATGTGCAGGACGTCCTGACCCGGCGCACAAGGATCTCCATCGAGGCATGGGACCGCGGCGTGTCCGCCGCCCCCGTTGTCGCTAAACTGATGGGTGACGTCCTTGGCTGGAGTGACATGCAGCGTGAAAACGAAGTCCGCCACTACCTTGCCCGCGTGGAGGCCGAACGCCTCAGCCAGCAACAGCCGGACGACGAATCCGCAGACGCCGCCCGCCTGGGCGCGGAAGATATCGTGCCCTTGCGTTGAGGGGCCGTTCGCCCCACTGCTGACCGAAGGGAAACGCCTTGGCGGAACCACTGGACCCGTATGACGCCCACCTGACCACCGCCGACATGGTGATCCTGGAAATGGAGGCGAAGGACAAGACCGACGCCACCAACCAGCTGGCAGAGCGGCTCCACGCCGCCGGGCGGATCTCGGATCTTGACGGGTTCCTGAAAAACGTCAATGCCCGGGAGCACCAGCTGGCCACGGGGCTCCCGGGCGGCATCGGACTGCCGCATGCCCGCAGCGAATTCGTGTCCCAGACCTCCATCGCCGTCGGCATCACCAAGTACGGCCACGCCCTGGACTTCGGGGCAGCCGACGGTCCTGCCACGGTCATCCTGCTGATTGCCACCCCGGCGAGCTCTTTCTCCGACCACCTGGAAGTTTTGGCCACCCTGGCCCGGTCACTCTCCAAGGAATCATTCCGTGAGTCGCTGCGGCGTGCCTATGACGCCGAAGTAATCGCCGAGCTCATCAACTCCAGCCTGGTGTTCTTCGACCACTAGGCGCATCCCCGGTCCCGCCTCCGGGCCCGGACGCCCCCGGCGTTTAGTTGTTCTACAGAACTACGAAGTACGGTTAAGACGTGTGGAAAACAGCCCTTAAGCCCCGATGGATCGCAGGCTTTATCTTCGCGATCGCTCTCTCCGGGGTCTTCGTGCTGCTGAGCCAGTGGCAATTCGGCCGTTCCACCCAGCCCGAGGTGCCGGTCAATCCCGCCACCGAACAGGTCCAGCCGCTTACCGGCACCCTGCAGCCGGGTGAGTTCTTCCATGGCAGTGTTGCCGACCAGATGGTCACTGCCCAGGGGACGTACAGTCCCGACAAGCAGGTCCTGGTTCCCGGGAGGCTCCACGACGGCAAAACCGGCTACTGGGTTGTTTCAGCCTTCGCCGTTAACGGTGCCCCCGCCCTGACCGGAGCAGGTGCCTCACCACAGACGTGGATCCCGGTGGCACGCGGGTGGGTCGCCCAGCCCGGGGACGCGGCAGCACCGCCGTCGGGCCTTGTTGAGCTGACCGGCCGGCTGCTGCCGTCCGAAGCGCCGGTGGCGGGGAAAGCTCCGAAACCGGGGGAGGCCTCGGCCGTCTCCGTGGCGGAGCTCATCAACTACTGGGAGGTCAGCAGCTACCCAGGTTTCGTGTCTGCCACCGCGGAAGTGGTGGGGGGCCAGGACGTCAGCGCTGCCGCGGTTCCGGGGAACCTCCTTCCACTGGACATCGGTCCGCAGCCGCCGGCGCAGCACATCAACTGGCTCAACCTCTTCTACTCCATCGAGTGGGTTGTCTTCGCCGGGTTCGCCCTCTTCATCTGGTGGCGGCTGGTCAAGGACGACTACCACCGGGACCTGGAGGAGGCCCTTGACGACGCCGGGGACGACGATGACGGGCACGACGAAAACCAACAGCTTCCACAGCAGGCCGAACAGCACCAGCAGCCTGAACAGCACCAGCAGAAGGTACAGCCATGATTGATCCGAAACCGGCCACCCCCTCATCGCAGGCCTCCGGCCAGACCTCCGGGAAGAAGCGCCGTTTCGGCGGTACCGAGGCGCAGATCCGGTCCGCCCTGAAGTTCTACAAGGTCATGGCCTACCTCACCGGCACCATGCTCCTGCTGCTGTGTGCGGAACTGGTGGCACGGTACGGCTTCGGGCAGTACCTGTTCGCCGGCGGAACCAACGCTGTGACCGGCCAGCCGTTCGGCTTCGGATTCGCCGACGCCGAGCCGGCGGGCGTGCTCAACGGCATGAACGTCTCCGTCACCGTCCTGATCGTGCACGGCTGGATGTACGTTGTGTACCTGATCTCCAACTTCCGGCTGTGGTCCCTGATGCGCTGGCCCTTCCTGAAACTGGTGCTGCTGGCACTGGGCGGCGTCGTGCCGTTCCTGTCCTTCATCGTGGAGAAGAAATTCCACGCAGAGGTGGAAGCCGAGCTTGCCGCCAATCCGCAGGCTCCCCAGCGCTACTGAAACGGGCCCGGCGCGCGCCGGCCATCCGCCGTCGGACGTCTGCTGCGTCACAGCGCGGCTTCTGAAGGTGCGCCGGTGCAAGGGCGCAAAGTAGGCTATTACGGTGACTACTCCCACTGCATCCCAGACTTCCCAGAAGCCGGTGCTGGTTGTTGATTACGGTGCCCAGTACGCGCAGCTGATTGCCCGCCGCGTCAGGGAAGCGAATGTGTATTCGGAAGTGGTTCCGCATACCTACTCCACCGAGCAGCTCCTGGCCAAGAACCCTGCCGCCATCATCCTCTCCGGTGGCCCCTCCAGCGTCTATGCCGACGGCGCCCCCAGCGTGGGTGCCGACCTCTTCGAAGCCGGCGTCCCCGTCTTTGGGATCTGCTACGGGTTCCAGGCCATGGCCAACGCCCTGGGCGGCAAGGTGGACAAGACCGGCCTGCGGGAGTACGGATCCACGGAAACCACCATCCTCGGTGACGGCCGCTCGGTGCTTGAGGGCATGCCCCAGCACCAGAAGACCTGGATGAGCCACGGCGACTCCGTGCACGAAGCCCCTGCAGGCTTCGATGTCCTCGCCACGACGGCAGGCGCCGAAGTAGCAGCCTTCGCCAACGAGGAAAAGGGCCTCTTCGGCGTGCAGTGGCACCCTGAGGTCAAGCATTCCGCCTACGGCCAGCAGGTGCTCGAGAACTTCCTGTTCAAGGGCGCAAAGCTGGAGCCCAACTGGACCACGGGCAACATCCTGGAAGAACAGGTGGAGCGCATCCGCCAGCAGGTAGGGGATGCCCGCGTTATCTGCGGCCTCTCCGGCGGCGTCGATTCGGCCGTGGCGGCAGCCCTGGTCCAGCGCGCCGTGGGCGACCAGCTCACCTGCGTGTTCGTGGACCACGGACTGCTGCGTGAAGGCGAAGCGGAACAGGTTGAACGCGACTTCGTGGCCGCAACCGGCGTGAAGCTGTACGTGGCCAACGAACAGGAACGCTTCCTCTCGGCCCTGGCCGGCGTCAGCGATCCCGAAACCAAGCGCAAGATCATCGGCCGGGAATTCATCCGCGCCTTCGAAGAAGCCGAACTGGCCATCATCGCCGAGGCCGCAGCCCACGGCGAGAAGATCAAGTTCCTGGTCCAGGGCACCCTGTACCCGGACGTCGTCGAATCCGGCGGCGGTGAAGGTGCAGCCAACATCAAGAGCCACCACAACGTGGGCGGCCTCCCCGAGGACCTGCAGTTCGAGCTCGTTGAGCCTCTGCGGGCCCTGTTCAAGGACGAGGTCCGTGCCGTCGGCGCCCAGCTCGGCCTGCCCCAGGAAATCGTCGGCCGCCAGCCGTTCCCCGGCCCTGGCCTGGGCATCCGGATCGTCGGCGAGGTCACCAAGGAGCGGCTGGACCTGCTCCGCAAGGCGGACGCCATCGCGCGTGCCGAGCTGACCGCGGCCGGGCTGGACAACGAGGTATGGCAGATGCCCGTAGTCCTGCTCGCAGACGTCCGCAGCGTCGGCGTCATGGGCGACGGCCGCACCTACGGCCACCCCATCGTGCTCCGTCCGGTCTCCTCGGAAGACGCCATGACTGCCGACTGGTCGCGCCTGCCCTACGACCTGCTGGCACGGATCTCCAGCCGGATCACCAACGAGGTGGACGGCGTCAACCGGGTGGTGCTGGACGTCACCAGCAAGCCGCCGGGAACCATCGAGTGGGAATAGCATCCTAGTGGCCGGCCTCCGTCAGCGGAGGCCGGCCACTGCTTTTTCCCAGCGAATTCCTCCGCAATTTCCGGTGCCCCAGTGTTGCGGTCGCTCAAGTCCGGCGCCGGAGCGGCTACTCTCGAATCTATGCCGGTATGGTCCAGGGCGTCACGTGCAAACGCAGAAAAGAAGGCAGAAGTGTCAGTTGGTCAAGGCCACCCGGAAGGCTCGGAAGAGCTTCGTAAATGGCTGTCCGGGCTCAAACCCGTCACCGGCGCGGACACAATGCTCCGCTTCACCAAGACGCCGGAAGGTTCCATCGACCTCACCTCGGCACACCCCTCGGGCCTTGCCCAGCTCATGGCTGGGCGCCGCACACGCCTGTCCACCCTGATCCGTGACCGCCAGCAGTATGTGGTGGCCGCGAGGGCGTCACGCAACATCCGGTCAAAGATCTTCGAGCTCGCCAACGACCGCGGCATCGACGCCGGATACCTGTCGGCGGGCACCGTGGTGTGGACATCCGCCGTCGGGGGCAAACCCCAGCGCGTGTCAGCCCCGGTCATGCTGACCGCCATCTCCCTGACGGTGCGCCCCGGGGAGGACGACTTCGAACTGCAGCTGACCGAACAGGCGCAGATCAACCCCGCCCTGGTGCGGCACCTGAAGAACATCCACGGGATCGTGTTCGACGTCAACGCCGTGACCCGCCTGGCCTACAGCACCGCGCGGTTCGACCCCCAGCCCGTCCTGGACCGGCTGGCCACCCTGATCCGGCCCATCCACGGCGCTGAAACCCAGCACAACCTGCTGGTCTCCACCTTTGCGGACCTCTCCGGCAACCTCGACGACCCCTGGATCAACGATTCCCACCCCATCGTCTCTGCGCTGGCCACCGCCGCCGGAGGCGAAGTGGTGGACGTCGAGGAACCGGACCCGTCCCGCTTCCCGCACCTGGACAACAGGCACCCCAAGGACGAACTGCTGCTGCTGGATGCCGACACGGACCAGCAGTACGTGGTTGATGCTGCCCGCGCCGGGGACTCCCTGGTGGTCAGCAGCCCGCCCGGGACCGGCCAGACCCAGACGGCCATCAACACCATCGGCGCCCTGGTGGATGCCGGCAAGACCGTGCTGGTGGTGGGCGATCGCCGCGCCAGCCTGAACGAGGTTTCCGGACACCTGGAGTCGTTGGGCCTGGAGTCCATCCTCTTCCAACTGACCGGGAACGTCACCGCCCAACAGCTGAAAGGCCAGCTGGTCCGGGCGATCGTCCGCAATGAAAAGTCCCTGGAACCCCAGCTGGGGAACCTGCACGCCACCCTGACCGAACACCGGCACGCCCTCATGGACCACGTGGCATCGCTCCACAACGTCCGCGAGAGGTGGGGCTGCTCGCCGTACCAGGCCATGCAGTCACTCGCTGAGCTCACCTCGATCCATCCTGCCCCGGCCACCACCGTCCGGCTCAAGCGCAGCGTCCTGGACAGCATCCGGGACCGTGAGGAGCTGGCGGGCAGGCTGCGGCGCGCCGCGGAACTGGGCAGCTTCAGCAAGGCGGCCACCACCAGCCCCTGGCACGGCGCCCGGCTGCTGACCCGGAAGGAAACCGAGGAAGCCCAGGACCTGGTCCGCTCGGTGGCCAAGAGCCTCCCCGTCCTGCGCGACCGCATGGACGCCGTTGCCGAGCACGCCGAGATCCGCCTGGGCGAGTCCTTCGCGGAGTGGGGAGAGCAGCTGGAACTGCTGGTTGCCGTCCGCGGCAGCCTGGACAAGTTCACTCCGGACATCTTCGACCGGCCCGTGACAGACCTGATTTCCGCCACGGCGCCGTCCGCGTGGCGGCGGGAGCGCGGCATCGAGCTGACCGCCATGCAGCGCTCCAGGCTGCGCAGGGTGGCCAAGGAATACGTGCGCCCGGGCGTCCACATCGCGGACCTGCACTCGTCCCTGGTGCTGGTCCAGGAACAGCGTGCCCTCTGGGCTGGCTACGCCACCACGCAGCGCCATCCCGCTGTTCCCTCCGGCCTGGCCGAAATGAACGCCATGTACCGGTCACTGGACCAGGAGCTGGCACAGCTGGGCGAGGCGCTGCAGCACACCGAAGATGGCGGGGCTTTGGCCACGGTGCCCTACGCGCAGCTGATGGACCGGCTGGACCGCCTGGTGGCGGACACCGATACGCTCAAGACGCTGCCCGAACGCACACTCCTCATTGAGAACATGCGTGAACATGGCCTGGGTGAACTCCTGGCCGATCTCGCAGAACGGGAAGTTCCGGAAGGATCCGTCGCCGCGGAGCTGGAGCTGGCGTGGTGGCAGTCCGCGCTTGAGGCAATGATCAGCGGCGACGACTACCTGGCGATGTCCGACGGCGACGCCCTGCGCCAGCTGGAAGCGGAGTACCGGCTGGCCGACAACGCCCACATTGCCAGCGGCGCCGCCCGTCTGCGGTGGGACCTCGCGGAACGGTGGCGGACAGCCATCGCTGCCCAGCCGCGCCAGGCAGACCTGCTCCGCAGCCTGCTCAAGGACGGCCGGGTGTCCCTGCCTTCCCTCACCGCCCAGGCACCTGAGCTGATCGGCACACTCGTCCCGGTCTGGTCCGTCAGCCCGTACCTGATGACGGGCCTGCTCCCGGCAGAACAGCACTTCGACGCCGTCGTGATCCTCGACGCGGAGGCCACCTCCCTGCAGGCCGTCCTGCCGTCGATTGCCCGGGCACGGCAGGTGATCGCCTTCGGCGACCCGCGCATTGCCACGCCCCGGACGTTCACGGTTGGGGTGGAGCGGCTTGCACCCGGCGAGTCTGCCCACCACCGCGTCGAGAGCGCTTTTACCGCGCTCTCCGCAGTGCTGCCGGTGTGGCGCCTCAACGTGGTGTACCGCGCAGTTGACGAGGACCTGGTCCTGCAGCTCAGTAAGAACTTTTACGACGGCGGCCTGCGCCGGCTGCCCGAGGGCCAGTCGGCCACGGGGCTGGACCGGTCCCTGCTGGTGGAATACCTGCCGGACGGCACCGGCCTTCCCAGTGCCGACCACGAAGGCGTGGAGTCCGTAGTTGCCGAGGTCAACCGCGTAGTGGAGCTGGTCTTCGAGCACGCCCGCCTGCGTCCGCGGACCTCCCTCGCCGTAGTCACCGCCAGCCTGCGCCACGCCGCGAGGATTGGCGAGTCCATCCGGCTCCAGCTGTCCAACCAGCCGGGCCTGGCCGGCTTCTTCGGCGCCGGCCCGGAGTCCTTCCGCGTGGTGGACCTGGAACGTGCCCAGGGCCTGGTCCGCGACCATGTCATTTTCTCGCCGGGATTCGGGCGGACCCCGCACGGCCGTGCCCTCCACAACTTCGGGCCGCTGTCCGCTGAAGGCGGCCGGGAGAAGTTTGCCCTGGCCATGACCCGGGCCCGGCGTTCCCTGCACGTACTTACGTGCTTCCGGCCCGAGGACCTGGACCACACCCGGCTTACCCACGGGGCGGTGGACCTGTACGCGCTGCTGGACCGGGAAATTTCCGGCAACACGGATCTTGGCACCCCCGCGTCCCGCGCCGCCGCCAGCGAACAGGCGCTGGGCGCGGACCCGTTGGTGGCGGATCTCGGTGACCGGCTGCGTGCCCGGGGCGCCAGGGTCTGGCACCAATACGACGGGGCAATCGATGTAGTGGCAGCCGCCGACCCCCTGAATACCATGGGCCAGGAGGACTCCGACATCCCGCGGCCGGTGGCCATCGAGTCCGACGGCACTGCGCAGTACCGCACCATGAGCGTGCGGGAACGCAGCAGGCTGCGTCCCCAACTGCTGGAACGCCTTGGCTGGCGGTACATGCCGCTGTGGACCATCGAAGTGTTCACGGACCCGTCGTCCTGCGCAGACCGCATTGCCGGCTATCTGGGCCTGGAAAAGATGGTGCTGCCGGGCAGGACCCACCAGTCTGCGGGCTTCCTTGACGACGACGTTGACCAGGCGCTCAATGGAATTGACGCCGCGCCGTCCGCCGGAGTTTCCTACCTGCCCGGGGATCGCGGCGCAGGCCGGACCGGTGACAGCGGACACCAGGAAGCGGGATCCATGATCGAGGAAAAGAAACCTGCACACGGCAGGCTTGAGGAAGACGGCCGCGAGGAAGACATGCGCCAGGATGAGCTCCAGGACGGGCAGGCAGAAACAGTAACCGGCGGGGACGTTCCTGCAGGCCCGGCCGAAACGGCACCGGCGCCCCGGACAGTAACAGGCGGCACTGAAGAGATCCTCCCGAGCAAGGCCGCAGAGGATGACGCCCGCAGCTGGGGTGACCGGGAGGATGACCACGACACGTGGTTGAAGGAACAGAAGCCGCCGCACTGGGGCTGACCGGCGCAAGCTTACGGCGGGCCGACCAGGACGAAGAACAGCCGGCCATGGGTTGACGCTCCGGCCAGGCGTGATGCTTGTTCGGCGGTGGCTGCCACCACGATCAGACCGTCGGTCTCCGTGGTGCCCAGCCACTGGCCGCTCTGGCCGCCCTTGTTGGAGGTCCAGAGCACGGGGACGGCCGACGCCAGTACCTCCGACGGGCCTTGCTGGTCGAACCCGTTGGCCGATGTGAGCACAACGTTGACCAGTTGGCCGGGGGAGACCAGCTGAATCGACGAGGCATCCGCCATCCGCAGTGGAACTGCGGCTGAACCGGGCGGTGTACCTGCCAGGAGCCCGGGACCCACCAGCTGGGCATCGCTGAGGAGCTGGCCCTTGCGCATCGGTGCGGCGAGCTGTTTGCCGGTGGCGGCGGCGTCATCCCGGAGGAAGCCGTCGGCCACCATGCCAGGGGGCACCTGGACTCGGACCACGTCCGCGTCCGTCACGGCGGTCCCGGCAGGAAGATCCCGGGCTGCGGCCAGTGCGGTGGCGGTGGAGAGCGGGGCAGGAGTGAGCTGCTGGACGGCGATGGCGGCAGCTGCGCACAGCAACAGTGCAGCGGCGAGCCGGCGGTTCCGGCTCAACCAGGCGGCAACACGCGCGGGCAGGGGGCGGTTCCTTGGGCTGCGGGCAGCGCCTGCGGGGCCCGAAGAATACCGGAGGGCGGCACGGCGGCGGGGAAGTAGGGGCATGCGCCCACGCTAACTCCGGGCGCACGCGCAAGGGAGCCGGGATAAGGCCTATGTGGACAAAAGCGGCCGGACGCTGGAAAGCGCCGGCCGCCGTCGTGAAGTCTGTGCCGGATTAGCTCGCGGCGGCTGCGGGCGCCGGCGCGGCGGGGGCGGCAGCAGGCGCTGCAGGCGCGGCGGAAACGGAGCTGCCCTTGGAATCGCGGGAGTCCGTGCGGTAGAAGCCGGAGCCCTTGAAGACGACACCGACGCTGTTGAACTTCTTGCGCAGCGTGCCTTCGCATTCAGGGCAGGACGTCAGGCTACTGTCCGAGAACGACTGGACGATGTCGAAGGCGTGGCCGCAATCCTTGCAGGCGTAAGCATATGTTGGCACTGGTGCTCCTCCTCTTGGGCAAACGAGAGGTCCCGTGCTGCCACCTGGTAAACCATTAGCAGTCGCAGGGCCTGAGTGCTAATTCTATCACTGTGCACGGAACGACGGTGTTCAGGCGCCGCCCGCCAGGGGCCGGTACCCGGAAGGGACCAGGACGGCCGGGACTGGACGGTCGAACTCCTCGGCCGGGATCCGTCCGGCGGGCAGCAATTCATCGTCGTAGATAAGAGCGGCCAGCGGGATTTCCTTCCCGGCCGTAGCGAGGTGCCCCAGGAATTTGTCGTAGTAGCCGCCGCCCTGGCCAATCCTGTTGCCGGCCAGGTCCACGGCTGTGGCGGGAATGAAAAGCACAGCGGCGTCGCCAGCGGTTTCGGGCCCGTGCCGGTGCCCCGTGGGTTCCAGGATGGGCGCGTACCTGCTGCGCTCGAAGCCGGTGTCCGGAGTCCAGAACACCCAGCTCAACTCCCTGGCCGGTTCGCACACCGGAAGCAGGACCTGGTGGCCGCTGCGGTGCAGGGCTTTGATCAGCGGCAGGGTAGGTGGTTCCTGACCCACGCCAAGGTATACGCATGCTATCCCGGGACGGCCTTCCGTCACCGATCCAGCCCAGGCTTCCCCATGGGTGGCCAGGGCCTGGCCGGCAGCTTCCAGTTGCGCCGGCGTCAGGCCTGCCCGCCGCTGCCGGTGGGTAGCCCGGATCCCGTCCTTGACGGCGTTTGTCTCCTGCAGCATGTCGTCCTCCCTGAAGTCCGGTGTTCCGCCCCTTGAGGCCGCGTGCCGGCCTTCGGTGCCGGGGGTTACTGAAATACTTGACGCTGACGTTAGATTAGTCCGGTGAACACCAGTAAACCCAGAGTCCGCAAAGCCGTCATTCCCGCAGCGGGCCTGGGCACCAGGTTCCTGCCAGCCACCAAGGCCATGCCCAAGGAAATGCTTCCCGTCGTGGACAAGCCTGCCATCCAGTATGTGGTGGAGGAAGCCGTCCATGTGGGCCTCAACGACATCCTGATGATTACCGGCCGCAACAAGCGGGCCCTCGAAGACCACTTCGACAGGGTGCCGTCCCTCGAATCGACCCTTGAGGACAAGGGCGATACGGAAAAGCTTGCGTCCATCCAGGCCGCCAGCCAGCTGGGTGACATCCACTACGTCCGGCAGGGCGATCCCCATGGCTTGGGCCATGCCGTGCTCCGGGCGAAGCAGCATGTGGGCGATGAAGCCTTCGCCGTGCTGCTGGGCGACGACCTCATCGATGCCCGCGACGAACTCCTCAGCACCATGATTGACGTGCAGGCGAAAACCGGAGGGTCCGTCGTCGCCCTCATTGAGGTGGAACCCTCCCAGATCAGCGCCTACGGCTGCGCCGACGTCCAGGCCATCGACGGCGAGGACTATGTCCGCGTCAACCGGCTCGTCGAGAAGCCCTCGCCCGAGGAAGCACCGTCCAACCTGGCGCTGATCGGGCGGTATGTCCTGCACCCCGCCGTGTTCGAAGTCCTCGAGCACACGGAGCCGGGCCGCGGAGGCGAAATCCAGCTGACGGATGCCCTGCAGGAACTCGCCTCCGGTGACGGCGAGGGACATGGCGTGTATGGCGTGGTGTTCCGGGGCCGCCGTTACGATACCGGCGACAAGCTCAGCTACCTCAAGGCCTGCGTCCAGCTGGCCATCGACAGCGATGACCTGGGGCCCGGCCTGCGGGAATGGCTGCCGGGCTTCACCGCCGGCCTCTCCCGGTAGCGCCGTGCGCACAGGTCCCATCTGGCCGGCCACCCTCGAGTGCGGCGACCTGGTCCTGCGGCCCATCCGGTACCGGGATAAGAAAGAGTGGACAGAAGTCCGGTCACGGAACAGTGAGTGGCTGGCACCGTGGGAGGCCTCCAACCCGGACCCGTCCGGCGGACTTCCCGACTACCGGCACATGGTCCGCTCGCTCAACCTGCAGGCTGCGCAGGCTACCGCCCTGCCCTTCGTCATCACGGAGTGGAGGCCGGGCCTGAGGAATCCGGCCATCGTGGGCCAACTGACGGTGTCTTCCATCGTCTGGGGTTCGGCCATGATGGCAACGTTGGGGTACTGGGTGGACCAATCCCGGGCGGGACGGGGGATAGCCCCCACCTCCGTGGCGCTGGTAACGGACCACTGTTTCCGTACGCTTGGCCTGCACCGGATGGAAATCAACATCCGGCCCGAGAACGGACCCAGCCTGCGGGTGGTGGAAAAGCTGGGGTTCCGGGACGAGGGGTACCGTCCCCGTTTCCTGCATATCAACGGCAAATGGGCGGACCACCGTTCGTTCGCCCTCACCTCCGAAGAGGTCCCGGAAGGCCTCCTGGGTCCGTGGCTGGCGTCGCGCCGGTCATAAATCCAACGGTTTGTTAGTGGGGGCACGACACACCGCAGCTAATGCGGCCTGAGCAGGCATGATGCTCATACGGTTTTGAGTGTGGACTTCCCCCTTAGCAGCTCAGTGATCCTTGTGGTTGCCGTCGCGCTCTGGATTGTATGGGTTGCCCCTTACGTCCTCCGGAACCGCAGGCACCAGTTCCAGCCCGCCGGCGAGTTCCTGGCAGACGCCCCCGCCGATGAAAGGCCGGATCCGCATGCCGGCCTGGTCCTGAACGTCGCCGCCCAGGAGGAGAAAGCCATGGAACCCAGGAAGAGTGCCGCATCCCTCGCCGGCACTGCAAGCACCCCACCTGCGGCGCCGTTCCGCATCCGCTACGGCCGCACTGGCCTGGCCCTTGTGGGACTCCTTTCCCTGGTGACTGCATTCATCTCAGGTGTGCTGCTTCCCTTCGGCATCGGCTCGCCCGCTCTGCCGCTCACCTGCACCCTGCTGACGGTTGCATCCGTGGCATTGCTGCGCTGGCTCGCCATCCGTGACCGCAAGGCGAAGGTGGACGCCGCCTTCCGCTCCGCGATGAGCGCCCCGGCGCGCCGTCCGGAAGACGCCGTCGCCCTGCCTGCGAAGCCCGAAACCGCCCCCGTGCTGCCGGAAAGCCGGCTTTTCGACGCCGAGGCGGGGGAGCCGAAGGTCAAACCGCTTACCGCCATGGAGCTTCGCGAAGCCGCCCTCGCCGTTGCCGTGGCTGCCGGCGACACCAGCGCACCGGCAGTTGCTCCGGCCGCCCCCGCCAGCACCCCCTGGGAGCCGGTGGAAGTCCCCAAGCCCGTGTACGTGGAAGCCCCAAAGGCGGAGCGTCCCGAGCCGAAGCCGCTTGAGCTTCCCGAAGCGCCCAAGGCAGTCGGCAAGCCGTCACTGAAGCAGGGCGCTTCCGCAGCGCCGGCGGCAGAGACGGCTGCTGCGGCGGAAGCACAGCAGTTGTCCAAGGCTCAAAGCGCCCTCAGCAACCTCGACGACGTCCTGCAGCGCCGCCGCGCATAGGGCCCGGCAACGCCTTGCCTTCCTCCGCCGCGCACTGCGCGCGTCAATTGGCGTTGAGCCGGGAAAATTTGTAGCCTAGGGACACCGGTCCCGCACCGGCGGGCAGCAGTCCGCCAGGGCGCGGATACGTCCGGGGCTATAGCTCAGTTGGTAGAGCGCTTCGTTCGCATCGAAGAGGTCAGGAGTTCGAATCTCCTTAGCTCCACCATTGCAGGCACCCGGCCGGTTCCGGCGGGTGACCGGCCGCCCCTCAGGACAGGGATGGAGTGCCGGGCCTTTCCCCCAGATAGCGGACAAGGTTGGACGGCCGGTAGGTAGGATCGGCATCATGCCGCTTCAGAGCGGACTCGGCCACCCGTTCGTGCGCCGGATCGGTTGATCCTATGGGTCTGACGTAGGCAGGCAGCATTCTCCAAAAACCAACGCGGGATTCCTGGATCGGCGGGTACTGGTTGGACGGCTCAACCGGCGCCCCTGCCGCGGCCCCGGAGGCATCGGGGCAGAAGGCAAGCCCTGCGCTCCGGGTGCGTTCAACGATCCATGCCAAGGCAACGTCGGACAGCAGGGTGCTCCGGTTGCCGCCGCCTACGTCCCCGTGCGTTCCGGTGAACCATACCTGTTCCAGTCTCTGGGTTCCCGCGTCGTCCTGCGGCTGCCAGAGTGTCGGAGCGAATGGTTTCCTTTTTTCATCGATTGCCAAGGCCTGGAACGCGTTGTCGACGGTGGTGGACAGCGCCGTGTCGTGGAAGGCAAACCTGCGGTTGAACCTGTCAACGACAGGTACCCCGGTGAGCGGGATGCCGAGCGCCCCCACGGTGTCCCAGACCGCGATGCAGTGGATCCTGGTCTCGTGGGAGAAGGACCGGCGGAAGAGCGTGGCTTCGACCGAACGCGGGTTGGTGGTGGCAGTCCGGTCCCTGTAAAGGCTGAAGGCGTCGCCCAGCCTTCCACGGAAACGCCGGCGCAGGATGCCCGCGTTCCTGATCAGTCCAGCGGTACTGCGGGCTGTGTAGGCGCCGCGGCTGAAGCCCAGCAGGAACAGCTCATCCCCTGGCTGGAAGTTGCCCATGATGAAGCGGTAGGCGGCGAGGATGTCGTAGGAGAGCCCTGCGCCGAACGCGCCTCCACCGAGACGGCCCTGGCGTCCGGTGCCCACGCCGCGATGATAGAAGACCCTCTGTTCAATGTCGGTGCCGTCCTGGTCCTTGCCGGCCGCAGCGATGGCCAGGGCGAGCTTTGTGACATTGGTGGGGCACGGCTGCCCGTCGTCAGCCTGGTCCGGGGTTGCCCACGTTCCGTCGCAGCAAACTACTATGCGCTTGGCCATTTCGTCTTCCTGGGAATCCGACCCTCACCCCGCCCGCGGTCGCGGCTTCCATCGGTATACACCCGCGCCGGCTTCCCGTCCATACATGCCTAACGCCGGCGGCTGGGTTGTTGTTGTGTGCCCGGTCCGGGGGGCTTAGCGTGGAGTGAGCAGCGGGCGGAACAGTGTCAGGAGCCCCGGAATGAATGGGACGACGGTCGGCAACCTGGGGGATTTCGGTGCCCGCGACGTCGCCCTGGCCGGTGGGAAAGGCGCCAGCCTTGGCGAACTGGTCCGCGCCGGCTTTCCGGTTCCGCCCGGATTTGTAGTGACCACCAGGGCATACCTTGCCATGCTGGAGGAATCCGGGGTGGGCGGCGAGCTGGGCCGGTTGCTCAAGGCAGGCGCCGCGCCGGCGGAGGTACGCAGTCTTTTCACGGAGGCAAAGATGCCGGACCGTGTCCGCAAGGACATTGCCGCGGCATATGCGGGGATGGGCGGGAGCCCGGTGGCGGTCCGTTCCAGCGCCACCGCCGAAGACCTGCCAGGGGCCACATACGCCGGGCAGCAGGATACCTACCTGAATATCCATGGCGAGACGGCGGTGGTCCAGGCCGTGGTGGGTTGCTGGGCGTCGCTGTGGACGGACCGGGCCATTGCCTACCGCGGCAGGCAGGGTGTGGACCCCGGCGGCGCCGCCATGGCCGTCGTCGTCCAGGAAATGGTGCGCGCAGACCTGGCGGGCGTCATGTTCACCGCCAACCCGGTAGCTGGTGAGCGCAACGAAATCCTCATCGATGCGAGCCCCGGTCTGGGTGAGGCGGTGGTTGCAGGCGAGGTCATCCCTGAACGGTATGTCCTGGACCGGGCGGGCGGGATCCGCGCCTTCAGGCCGGGCCGGCATGAGGTGGTTATCCGGGCAGGGACCGAAGGCGGCACCCAGAGGTCCGTTGGGGCAGGGGAGCCCGTCCGCGGACTCGGGAGCGGCCAGGCGGCTGAGCTGGCACGGTTGGCGGTGGGCGTGCAGGACCATTTCGGCCGCCCCCAGGACATCGAATGGGCGATTGCCGGCCGCCGTATATTCCTGGTGCAGGCCCGGCCCATAACGGCCCTGCCCCCGCAGCCATTGCGGCTCAACCCGATCCAGCGCCTGCTGGCGCCCTTTTTGCTGGAGATGTTCCAGGTCCGCCCCTACCCCCTGGACGTCTCCGGATGGATGCAGCGCGGCATCCTGGCCATGCTCCATGGCATAGCCGGCAGCGTGGGGGTGTCATTCCCGCCCGTGGAGAAACTGTTGCCCGAAGAGGACGGTGTGGTGGTGCGGCTGGTTCCGCCGGTACCCCGGCCCACCCTGCGGACGCTGGCAGCGCCGCTGGCCCTTATCCGCCGGGCCAGGCGCTACGACCCTTCCCGGTGGACCCTCGACAGCAGTTTTACGGCCTTTCTGGACAACGTCAGCAGGCTGGCGGCCCAGGACCCGCGCCCGCTCTCCTGGCAGGGAGTCGTTTCGCTCGCCACTGAGGCCTTCACCACCATGCGGGGGATCACCGAACTCAGGATCTCGTACCTTCCCGGGATACTCCTTCCCCAACTGGAATTACGCCTGCTGCTCATCCCACTGGGCAAACTGAAGCTTGCACCCGCACTCATCGCCGGTGCGGAGACCCGCACCAGCCAGGCCAACACGGCGCTCGGGAATCTGGCTGACCAGGTCAGGACCAGCCCGGCCCTGAAGCAGGCCTTCAGCAGCCTCGCACCGGGCGAACTGCTGGCTGCCCTTGAGCACCAACAGGAGTTCGCCGGCTTCCGGTCCGCGTTCGACGGTTTCCTGGCCGAGTACGGCCACCGCGAAACGGTCAGTGTGCTGCTCAGCAGCGCGCCCACGTGGTCGGACGCGCCCGAGGTGGTGCTCGGGCTCATCACGTCGATGATGGGCGATCGCCCGCCGGTCCGGGACCAGACCGGCGAGGCGCTCGCGGACCTGATGCGGCATCCTGCCCTCCGTGTGCCCGTCCTCCGCCGCCACGTCCTGGCCACTGTCCAGGCAGCCAAAACCGGGATGGCGTTCCGGGAGGACAGCCACTTCCATGCCACCAAAGTGCTGCCGCCCCTGCGCCGGGCGCTGCTGGAGCTGGGGCGCCGCCTGGTCATCGCAGGAGTTTTGGCGGACCCTCAGGAGGTCAACCACCTGC
This sequence comes from Arthrobacter sp. 8AJ, assembly GCF_902506025.1. Lineage (NCBI taxonomy): Bacteria > Bacillati > Actinomycetota > Actinomycetes > Micrococcales > Micrococcaceae > Arthrobacter > Arthrobacter sp. 8AJ. The sequence continues at coordinate 1,434,627 of NZ_LR733289.1, forward strand.
GCTTCGAGGAACTGGCCGCAATGCCCGACGGCGGGGCGTTGCCACCGGACGACCGGGAACGGTACCGCCGCCTGGTGCTGGCAAGGGCTGCCAAGCGCAGGGAGCTTGAAGGTATCCCGCTGCTAGACCCCGTTTCCCTGTTCGCGGACTCCCGGCGGCCGCACGGGGTCCTGGCCAGCGGCATGCCTGCCAGCCGCGGCCAGGCAACGGGGACAGTGCGGGTGATCCGCAGCCCGGAGGAATTCGGGTTGCTCAGGAGCGGTGAAATCCTGGTCTGCCCCTACACCAACCCATCGTGGACCCCACTGTTCCAGCGGGCTGCTGCGGTGGTGGTGGATTTGGGCGGCGCCGGCTCCCATGCCGCGATCGTCGCCCGGGAGTACGGCATCCCGGCCGTCATGGGCACGGGGAACGGCACCCGCACCCTGGCCGACGGGCAGGCCGTCATGGTGGACGGAAGCACGGGGCGGGTCACCGCGGTCTGACCCAAGCCAACACTGCCGGCCGGAGGCAGACGCTGCGGGCAGTCCAGTGGGCAAAATGCCACGTGGCAAAACGCGGGACCGATGGGCGGCCCGATTGAATTATGGGGGCCTAGAGTGGGGCCCATGGGAATCATCATCGGCCTGCTGGTCATCTGGCTCATCCTGTCCATCGTCGGCTTCGTCGTGAAGGGCCTGCTCTGGCTCGCCATCATCGGCCTGGTCCTCTTCGTCGCCACCGGCGTCTGGGGCTGGCTAAAGCGCCGAACCAACGCCTGACGGTACATCCGCCGGCCTGGCCAATGGCCGGCCCGGCCGGCGTTGAATTCCTTACTGCCAAAAGGCCCTAGCCCTTCCGCCTCCGCAGCTCCACGCTTTCTCCATGAGCCTCACAGAGCCCGCCGCCGGTCCTTTGGCCTTGGTCCCACCGGTCCGCCGGGATACCCCTGCCAACCGCGCCCTGCACCCTGACCGTCCCTGGATCCGGTCCGTTCACATATCGGTCGGACTCTTCGTGCTCGCCGCACTGGTCCAGAAGACGTTCGACGCCACCCTCCCGGGCAATGACGTGGATGTTCCGCAGCTGTACTCGGAGTTCACCGTCCAGGGAAACCTTGCCTTGGGGCTCGTTTTGATTGTTTCGGGTGTCCGGCGGCGGGCCCGGCTGCCGCACTGGTGGGACCACCTTTTCGGAGCGCTGGTCCTTTATCTGGTGATGACGGGCATCATCTATGTGGTGCTGGTGGCTCCGCCGGGTGAACCGTGGTGGAGCTGGGATCTGTATTGGCCCCAGATGGTGCACCACCGCCTCGCCCCGTTGGTGACGGCGCTCGACTGGCTCCTGGTGACACGGACGTTGCGCGGGGCGTGGTGGCGGCCCCTCGCCTGGCTGGGCTATCCCGTGGCTTTCCTTGCGTTCTCCTGGATCCGCGGGGGCCTCGACGGATGGTACGTCTACGACTTCCTGGATCCCACGCTCGACGGCGGGTGGGCCAGGGTGTTTGTTTCCACGGCCCAGGTCCTGGTTGCGTTCCTGGTTGTCTCGGTCCTGGTCCACGCGGCGGGCAACGCGCGGGCGGCGCTGGCGGCCGGAAAGGCCGGAAAGGCCGGCAGGGCCCGCGGCGCCGAAGCCCCTAGATCCAGCCCTTCTTTTTGAAGATTCCGTACATGAGGGCCCCGGCGGCAACCATGAGGACCAAGGCGTAGGGATAACCACCGGCCCAGTGGAGCTCAGGCATGTTGTCGAAGTTCATCCCGTAGATGCCGGCCACAAATGACGGCGCGAACAGGATCGCTGCCCAGGATGAGATCTTCTTGACCTGTTCGTTCTGCTCGGCGCTGGCCTCGTTCTGCCGGTTGGCGGTCAGGGTTCCGTCCAGGGTCAGGGCATTCTGCAGTAGGTCCCGGAACGAGTCAGCCCGGGAAATCACCCGCTCCACGTGGTCCTCCACGTCGCGCAGGTTGTGCCGCAGTTCGGTTTCCACCCCGTACTTCTCGAAGCCCCGCTTCAGCTGGTCCAGCATCTCCGGCAGGGGGTGGATGGCGCGCTGGAACTGGATGACTTCGCGGGCCAGTTCATAGATCCGGCGTGACACCGAGGAATCGCCGCTGAACAGCTGGTCCTCAATTTCGTCAATATCGTTCTCCAGGCCCGCCACCACCGGCGCGTAGTCATCCACCACCCGGTCCAGCAGGGCGTAAAGAACAGCTTCAGGCCCGTGCTGGAGGAGGTCGGGGCGGGCCTCCAGCCGCTGCCGCACGCGGGCCACGCCCGCCGTTTCAGCATGCCGTACGGTCACTACGAAGTTCTTCCCGGTGAAGACGTGGAGCTCGCCGAACTCCACGGTCTCGTCCACATCCAGGTACCGGGCCGGACGCAGGACGGTGAAGAGGTTGTCGTCGTACCGCTCCAGCTTGGGCCGCTGGTGTGCCGAGACGGCGTCCTCCACCGCGAGGGCGTGCAGCCCGAACTCACTGGCGACGGCGGTCATTTCTTCCGCAGTGGGACGGTAGAGCCCGATCCATGCCATGCCGCCGTGCCGGGCCAGGGTCTCAAAGGTCTGTTCCAGGCTTTCGGGCTCTGCGTGGCGGACGCCGTTGACGTAGACGGCGTTATCGATGATGGTCATTCAGGAAATCCTAGCCGGGGCGGCGGCACTGCTAAGGCCACTGATGAGCGGCTCGGTGCGGTAGGGGATATGGGTGTGCAGGGCCAGAACGGTCTCTGTCCGGATGACTCCCTTGATCCTCAGGACCTGCCGAAGGGAGGACTGGAGGTTGTGGGTGTCCGTGGCAACCACCCGGCACCAGACGTCCCCGCGGCCGGAGATCTCATGGACCTCCAGGACCTGCGGGATGAGGCGCAGCGCCGCCACGACGCCGTCGAGCTCGCGGTGGGAGACTTCGATGGTGACGAAAGCAACCACGTCATAGCCCACCGCTTCGAGATCGACTTCGCGGCCGCCAGGGCGCAGTACGCCGGTGCGGAGCAGGCGGCGCACGCGCGACTGGGCCGTGTTGCGGGCGATGCCCAGGGAGTCGCTGAGCTCGCCGATCTGGATCCGGGGATCCCTGATGAGGGCCAGGAGGATCTTCAGGTCTGTGGTGTCCAACTTGTTCAAGATCGTCACTCTCCATCATGCGGTGATCCGTAAGTTGATGATTTTGCTCAATTATCCACCTCATAACGGACGGATGGCGCAGCCGTGCCGCACTCTTGTATCAACACTGTTGTATCCGCGAAGGGCTCCCACAAGGACCACCCGCCGCGGCGATCCTTAAGGCGGCACAATGACGGTCTTCAGCGAACTGCGCATGCGTCCGGTACCGGCTACGCCCAGCGGGTGGAATGCATCCACCACGGCGCGGCTGGTGATTTCCGGGGCCGCCATCTTCATGCTCCTGGTGGGCGCCAACCTTGCCACGCCGCTGTACCCGCTGCTGCAGGCCAACCTGGGACTGTCCAGCCTGGAAGTCACAGCAGCCTTCGCCAGCTATGTCCTGGCGCTGGTGGGGACCCTGCTCCTGGCCGGGCACTGGTCGGACCATATCGGCAGGCGGGCAGCCCTCCTGGTGGCCGTGCTGACCGGACTGGCGGGTGGCGGAATATTTGCCGAGGCCCACTCGCTGGCGGCCCTGTGCGCCGGCCGGGCCCTGCAGGGTATCGCAGTCGCGCTTGCCACGGGGGCCAGCGCGGCTGCCCTGCGTGAACTGCTTCCCTCCCGGCCGGAATGGGCGTCGCGCTTTACCCTGCTGGCCTCTTCAGGGGGAGTTGCGGCCGGGCCTGTCATCGGCGGCCTGCTGTCCCTGCTTCCCGGCGCCACCACGGCTCCGTACGCCGTCCACTCGCTGCTGCTCGCCGGGCTTCTGGTGCCGCTGTACCTGATCCGTGCCCGCCCGGCCATCATGGTTCCCGCGGTGTCCCGGCCGCTGCATGCCCTTGCGCCGCGCAGGCCCTCCGTGTCCCGCCAGGCGAGGGGCGCTTTCTGGCTGGCATCCGGCGTCGGCTTCCTCAGCTTTGCCGTGTTTGGCTTCTCCCTGTCCCTGGCCCCGGGATACTTCGCCCAGGTCCTGGGCACGGACTCCCGGCCGCTGATCGGCGTTCTCGCCGGGCTGCCGCTTGGTGCATCGGCCCTGAGCCAGTTGGTGACCGTGCGCGGGCGCCTGACCGTGCCCGCCGGCCTGGCCGTGCTAGGCGTCTCCGTCATGCTGCTGGGTGCCGCCGGGACCTGGCACAGCCCCGTGATGCTGGTGGGCGCCGCCGTTGCCGCCGGAGTGGGGCAGGGGCTGGCATTCCGTACCGTGTTCAACGATGTGGCGGCCAGGGTGGAACCGGCCCGCCACGCGCAGATCATCAGCACCGTCTACGTCATCACCTACCTGGGAAGCGCGGTGCCGGTCCTGGGCCTGGGCTGGGCCAGCGCCGCGTTCGGCATGGCAGCGGCCGTGCAGGGCTTCGTCCTGCTGTGCGGTGCGGCGGCCCTTGGACTTGCCGCCGCGACGCTGGTCCAAACGGCGAGGCGGCAGTCCGCCGCCTGAACCGTGGCCCCCGGGGCTGTTTCGCTGCTAGTCCGGAAGCGGGCCGTGGTTGCCCTGGATGTGCTCGAAGACGAGGGTGGTTTCGGTGTGCCCCACCACGGGGTCGGTGGCCAGGTTGTCCAATACCCAGTCCCGCAGGTCTTCTGTAGTCCCGACGGCGATGTGCAGCAGGTAGTCGACCGAACCTGAGGTGTGGAAGGTGGACAGCACGGCGGGCAGGTGCGGCACGCGGGCGGTGAAACGGTCGATCTGGTCCCTGTCGTGGGCGCGGAGCCGTACAGCCACCAGTGCCTGTACGGACCTGCCGATGGCTGACAGGCTCAGCTTCGCCTCGTAACCCTGGACGATGCCCCGCTCCGAAAGGGCACGGGTGCGCATAAGTGCCGTCGAGGGCGCAATCCCCACCATCTCGGCGAGCTGTTTGTTGGAAATCCTGGCATCCGCCACCAGGGCCGCGAGGAGCCGCTCGTCGATGGCGTCCAGCGGCTCCAGGTGCGCCCCGGGCCTGGTGTTCCTTGCATTCGTGCTCACTGCGGTTCCTTCCAAGCGGTCCTAGTTCATCCTAGACCGCAGAATCGCCGCGAGCTGCGCAGCAGGCACGCGTCCTGCCGAACATCCAAACCCTCCCAAGGCCTCGTGAAGTTGGTTAATTCGTCCGCGGCACGCCGGCTCAGGACGCGCGTTCCGCCGGCGGATGGACGACGGCGACAGTTGCCGCAGTCAGGCAGGCCAGGACCATGACAGCTCCCGCAAGGGCGTTCCAGCCCCAGGCCTGGAAGACCAGGCCGCCGGCCCAGCCCAGCAGGCTGGAACCAAGGTAGTAGGCAAGGTTGTACAGTGACGCTGCCTGCGCCCGTCCGGTCCTGGCGATGGCACCCGTCCAGCCGGAGCCGATGCTGTGGGCTGCAAAGAAACCGCCGGTAAACACCACCAGCCCGGCCAGGATCAGGACCAGGGACTGGGTGAGTGTCAGGGCCAGTCCTGCCAGGGCCAGCGCAAGTCCTGCCAGCAGCACGCTCCGGCGGCCGTACCGCGTGGTCATCCCCGCCGCCCAGCGGGAGGAGAACGTGCCGGACAGGTAGGCAAGGAAGATCAGGCTGATCACTGTCGCCGGAAGCCCGAACGGCGCACCGGACAACCGGAAGCCCAGGTAGTTGTAGACCGCCACGAAGCCGCCCATCATCAGGAATGCCTGGGCGTACAGGGCCAGCAGCCTGATATTGCGCAGGTGGCCGCCCAGGGTCCCGATGGCACTGCGGAGCCCGGAAGCCGGGGCCGGGACGAAACCCCGGGCGCGGGGCACCAGGACAAGGAACGCGACGGCGGCAACGGTCGCCAGCAGTGACACGGCCAGCGCCGCGGACCGCCATCCCCAGAGCTCGCCAACCGGCCCCGCCACCAGCCGCCCGGACAGTCCTCCCAGCGTGGTGCCGGCCACGTAGCTTCCCGCGGCGAGGGCGGCGTGGGCTTTGCTGACTTCCTCGTTCAGGTAGGCGATGGCGATGGCGGGAATGCCGCCCAGGGCCATTCCCTCCAGCAGCCGCAGGACCAGCAGCATGGTGAAGCTGGTGGACATGGGTACCAGCAGTCCCAGGATGGTGGCCGCGGTGATGCCCCACATCATGGCCTTCACCCGGCCGATCCGGTCCGCCAGGAAGGACCAGGGGATTACCGTGGCGGCGAGGCCAACGGTGGCGAGGGAAATAGTGAGGGCGGCCTCGGCAGCAGTGATGCGCAGGTCGGCCGCCAGGAGGGGAAGGACCGCCTGGGTGGAGTAGAGCTGGGCGAAGGTGGCCACGCCGGCGCAGGACAGGCCGGCCAGGATCCGCCCGTAGGCCCTGGATCCCTTGGCGTGGCCGTTCCAGAGGGGGGAAGCGTCAGTGCCGGCGCTTGCGTTCTGAGGCATCCAGCCAGCGTAGTCTCGGCGGATGAATGCATCCAATGCATGCTTTATGCCAAAGTGATAGCAATTATGGATTGTTTTCCCTTGGGAGGAACTGCCGATGGAGCCTGACCGGAAACAACTTGCGCAGTTGTTGCCGCTGCTGCCGGTGCTCGCAGAGCTGGGCCGGACGGAGCACGTGACGGAAACGGCCGAACTGCTCGGAGTACCCCAGTCAACGGTGAGCCGGGCGCTGGCGAGGGCCAGTGCCGCCGTCGGCACCGAACTCCTGGTCAGGGACGGCCGCGGAGTCCGCCTGACTCAGGCTGCCCGCACGTTGCTGCCGTACGTCGAGCAGGCGCTCGCAGAGTTCCAGGCCGGACTCGATCTGGTGCGGAACGAGTCGCAGGTGGTCAGGGGCACCGTGTCCGTGTCTTTCCAGCACACCTTCGGCGAAGCCACCCTGCCGCTGCTGATCAGCGCCTTCCGTGCCCGGCATCCCGGGACCGGCTTCCGCCTTAGCCAAGGCGCCCGGGATACCTGCCTGGATGAGTTGTCAGCGGGGGAGGCGGACCTCGCCCTCACGGCACCCGTGGCGCCGCCGGGCAAGAACCTCGACTCGGCGCCGCTGTACCGCGAGCCGCTGCGCCTGGTGGTGCATCACGCCCATCCGCTTGCCCGGCAGCGGATGGCCCGGCTGGCCGACATCCGGATGGAGCCCGTCGTAGTGCTCGGGCCCGGCTATGGGCTGCGTTCCCTGACCGACGCGCTCTTCCGCGAGGCCGGGTACCGTCCGCGGATCGCCTTCGAAAGCCAGGATTCCCACACCGTCCGCGGCCTGGTCTCCGCCGGCCTTGGCGTCAGCATCCTGCCGCCGGGCGGCGACGCTCCCGGCCGGACTCCGCGTCCCGAAACCGGGGACCTGGGGTGGGTGGAGGTTCCGCTGGACTCGGCACTCGCCTTCCGGGAAGTCGGCGTCAGCTGGCGGCGCAGGAAACCGGAAAGCGAGCCGGTTCCGGCCAGGCTTTTCCGCGAGCTGGTGGTGGGGCAGGGGCCCGCGCTACTGGCCGGGCTGGTCACGAGGGCAGGCCGCTGAGCCGGGAAAATGTCCGACGGCGGCGGCTGGCTTCCGGTGCAGGGGCGGCGGGGTGCCAAAGACCATGGGGCAAGTACCCTTGTGACGTGACAAACACCCAGAACTCCTCTGCCACTCCTTTTGACCAAGCGGCAGGCTCCGCGGCCAGTCCTTTGCACGGCATCACGATCGGGCTGGATATCGGGGGCACCAAGACCCACGGCATCCGTTTCGAGGACGGCCACCCCGTAGCCGACGAATCGGCCGGAAGCTCCAACGTCCAGAATGTCAGCCGCGAGCAGGCGGCACGCAACCTTGCGGACCTGTTCGCCATGATCGGCGGAGGTCACGTGGACCGGGTATACGCGGGATCCGGCGGAATCGATACCGATGAAGACGCCGCCGCCCTGGCTGCGCTGATCCAGCCCCTGGCTCCCGAAGCACGCGTCACCGTTGTCCATGACTCCCGCCTCCTGCTGGCCGCGGGCCGCGCCGCCACCGGAGTAGCGGTCATCGCGGGCACCGGATCTGCCGCGTGGGGACGCAATGCCGACGGCGGCGAGGCCAGGGCCGGCGGATGGGGATACCTGCTGGGGGATGAAGGCAGCGGCTACTGGCTGGGCCGGGAAGCGGTGCGGCACAGCCTCCGCAGGATGAACCAGGGCCTGCCCGTCGACCAGCTTACGGCGGCGCTCCTGGCATCCTGCGGGCTGGACCACCCCAACAAGCTCATCGCCTTGTTCCACTCCCCGGACACCGGGAGGCGCTTCTGGGCGCAGCAGGCCAGGCACGTCGTGGAAGCCGCGGCCTCCGGGCACCGGGACAGCGCCATGTTGCTGGAGCAGGCCGGGCAGGACCTCGCTGCTTTGGCCGGCCAGGTGCTGGGCCAGCTGAAAATCGAAGGTCCGGTGATCCTGGGCGGCGGTCTGGGCATGAACGTGGCACCCCTGCAGGAGTCCTTCCGCCGGAACCTCGCCGAAACCGGCGTGACCGACGTCAGGGTGCTGGACCAGGAACCGGTGTTCGGCGTGCTGCAGCTGGTGGCCGAACCCGCCTAGCCCACGGAACGCTTCCGCGGTGTCAGCCGGACACCGGGGAGCGGGGGAGCGGGAATCCGGCCGGCCTCCGCCCCGGCATCCGGGCCGTGGCCCGGCACCAGGCCGTAGCGGGCTGCAGCCGTCTCAGCGTCCGGCAGGCCGGCCTGCGCCTCCCAGTCGTCCCTGGCCTTTTCCACTTCGTCATGGGTGCGGCCCACAAAGTTCCACCACATCAGCAGTTCCTCACCAAACGGCTCGCCGCCGATCAGCAGGAACCTCGTACCGGGGAGAGCCTCCACCCTGAGTTCGCTGCGGCCGGTGCCCAGGTAGCCCAGCGGTCCCGCCGGCAGGTCCTGCCCGTCCACCGCCAGGCCGCCGTCGAGGACCAGGATGCCGTGCTCAAAGCCGGGCTTCAACGGCAGCACCGCCTCGCCCTCGCAGGAAACGTCCGCGCCGACGATCGGCGAAAACACTGTTGCGGGGGAGGCCACCCCTGCAAGCTCGCCCACCATGACCGTCGCCGTGAAGCCCGGCCCGGCAGCGCGTGGCAGCTCGCGGTGCTGTTCGAATGCCGGTTCCCGGTGCCGGTCCCCGTCGGGAAGGGCCACCCACAGCTGCAGGCCCCGTTGCAGCGGCAACTCCCCGCCGCCGGCAGGAAGCACAGCGAACTCGGAATGCGAGACGCCGTGGCCGGCTGTCATGATGTTCAGCTCCCCGGGGCGCACCACCACGTCGCTGCCCACGCTGTCCCGGTGGCGGATGTGCCCCGCCAGCGGCCAGGTGACCGTTTGCAGCCCGATGTGGGGGTGGGGAAGGACGGACATCGCGGTCCGGTCCGGGCCGAAACTGTCCAGGAAGCACCAGGCCCCGATCGTGGGAAGGCCGCGCTGGGGCAACGTGCGCTTGACGTTCATGGCGCGGACGCCGCCCAGGGGTACTTCACGTTCCGGCCATAGCTGCAGGCAGGGGCCGGACATCCCTCCTTCGGGTGCGGGTGGGCAAACTTCCTGCTGCGGCGATACTTCCAAGTTGGTCACGCCTCCACTGTAGGCCCGGCCGCGGCGCCCGTGACAGGAGCCGCTGCAGGGCCGGATCCAGTGAATCCCATCCATCCCGGCCGGGGTTCCGAATGGTTACAGTAGGGATTCCTTTGTACGGATTAGGGCCCCAGCTGCTGAAGCCTGACCCGGTTTGGGTTACCGTAACTATCAGCGTGCTTATGGCAGTGTCGCGGTGCTGGGAACAGCCCGTCCAAGAGAACAGGTAAGTCCGCATCATGGACCAGGCGATGATCGAGTTCCAGAGCGTTACCAAGCAGTATCCGGGCGGCCAGCCTGCCGTGGACGGGTTGTCCATGTCCATCGCCAAAGGGTCCGTCACCGTCTTCGTGGGTCCTTCCGGCTGCGGCAAAACAACGTCCCTCAGGATGATCAACCGGATGGTGGAACCCACGTCCGGGACCATCACCGTGGACGGCCGGGATGTCACGTCGGTACCGGCGGCGGAACTGCGGCGGTCAATGGGGTACGTGATGCAGTCCGCCGGTCTCCTGCCGCACCGCTCCGTCCTGGACAACATCGCCACCGTTCCGCGCCTGAACGGGGTCTCCAAAGCGGACGCCCGGAAGCGTGCCCGAGAACTCCTGGATGTGGTGGGCCTGGCGCCGTCGCTGGGTGGGCGTTACCCGTCGCAGCTTTCCGGCGGCCAGCAGCAGCGCGTGGGCGTGGCGCGTGCCCTCGCTGCGGACCCGCCCGTACTCCTCATGGATGAGCCGTTCAGCGCGGTGGACCCCGTTGTCCGCGACGAACTCCAGCACGAGCTGCTGCGGCTGCAAAAGGATCTGGCCAAGACCATCGTTTTCGTGACCCACGATATTGATGAGGCCACCATCCTGGGCGACAAGGTGGCTGTCTTTGCCACCGGCGGCAAGCTGGCCCAGTACGCCTCGCCAGAGGAGATCCTGCGGGCGCCGGCCAACAACTTCGTGGCCTCCTTCGTGGGGCGCGACCGCGGCTTCCGCCACCTTGGTTTTTCCCCGTCCGACGGCGTGGCGATCCACCCGGTGCCCACGATCATCCGGGCCTCCGGAGGGTACCAGTCCGATTCCAGCGCTGCCGGCGGCTGGCAACTGGTGGTGGACGCGGACAAGCGTCCGCTGGGATGGTCGGCACCCGGCACGGAGACTGAATTGATTCCCGGCGGCTCGCTGTTCCGCCCCGGAGAGAGCCTCCGCCGCGCCCTGGATGCCGCCCTGTCCTCGCCCTCCGGCCTGGGCGTCGCCGTGGATGCCGACGGCGTGGTCCTGGGCGTGGTCCGCGGCGGTGAGGTCCTGGCATTGATCGAAGAAGCGCGCCAGGTGCGGCAGGCTGCCCTCTGATGGAATGGTTCCTGGCCAATACCGGCATGATCCTGGAGCGCGGCGGCCAGCACCTGGTGCTGGCGCTGGTCCCCATGGTCCTGGGCCTGCTCATTTCCATCCCGCTGGCACAGTTGGCGCGGCAAAACAGTGCGCTCCGCTCCGTGGTGCTGACGGCCTCTTCCCTTCTCTACACCATCCCGTCGCTGGCCTTGTTCATCATCCTTCCCACCATCCTGGGGACCCGGATCCTGGATCCCCTCAACGTGGTGGTGGCGCTGACCATTTATGCCGTGGCCCTGCTGGTGCGCGCGGCCCTTGATGCCTTCGACTCCGTGGACGCGGACGTCAGCCAGGCCGCGCAGGCCATGGGGTTCAAGCCCCTGGCCCGGTTCCTGCAGGTTGACCTGCCGCTCTCCCTTCCGGTCATGTTTGCCGGCCTCCGGGTGGTGTCCGTCAGCAACATCTCGCTGGTCAGCGTTGCGGCCCTCCTGGGCGTGGGCAACCTGGGCATGCTCTTCACTGATGGGCTCCAGCGCGACTTCGTCACCGAGGTGGTGGTGGGCATCATCGCCATCCTGGTCCTCGCGCTGCTGATGGACGCCGTCCTGGTCCTCCTGGAACGCGTCCTCACCCCTTGGGAGCGGGCCGGGAAGCTGAAGAACCACGGAGCCCTGGGCGTCCCCTCCGGAACCACCGCTGCTGAAGAGGCTGCTTCCACAGTGGGTGAGGCAGCATGAGCAACGTCTTCGCCGATACCTTCGCCTGGCTCGCCGACCCCCTGCACTGGGCCGGAAGCATGGGCATTCCCGCCCGGCTGGGGGAGCACCTCCAGTACACCGGCCTGGTCATGCTGATCGCCACCGCCGTTGCAGTACCCGTCGGGATGTTCGTCGGCCACACGGGAAGGGGACGCGTCGCTGTCGTGGCCCTGGCCGGCGCACTGCGCGCCCTGCCCACCCTTGGCCTGCTGATCCTGTTCGTGCTCCTGGCAGGCATCGGGCTGATGCCGCCCATCTGGGCCCTGGTAATCCTCACGGTGCCCCCGCTCCTGGCAGGGACTTACGCGGGCATCTCCAGCGTGGACCGGAACGTGGTTGATGCCGCCCGGGCCATGGGCATGACGGAACTGCAGGTTCTGTTCCGGGCCGAACTGCCCAACGCCCTCACCGTCATGTTCGGCGGTTTCCGGACCGGCGTGCTGCAGGTGATCGCCACCGTCTCCGTGGTCGCGTACATCAACCTCGGCGGACTGGGCCGGTATCTCTTTGACGGACTGGTCCTCAGCGACTTCCCCCAGATGCTGGGAGGTTCCCTTCTCATCGCAGTGCTGGCCATCGCCGTCGACCTTCTCCTGTCCCTGTTCCAGAGGCTGTTCCTGACACCAGGGGCCTCGAAGCTGTCCTTCCGCAGCCAGGAGGCTGCGGTTGCTCTCACAGACCCCGTTGTTGCGGAGACTGTTGTACAAGGAGGTAAATCATGAAAGATAGCCGTCCCCAGCGCCTCGGCAGGCGGGCGTTCAGCGGCCTTGCCGCCGGGCTTGGCCTGGCAGTGGCGCTGTCAGCCTGCGGCGGTTCGTCCGATCCGCTGAAGAACGCGCCCGCATCCAGCGCCGGCGCTTCCGGTGGGGCCACATCCCTGGTGGTGGGTTCCGCGGACTTCCCGGAAAGCCAGATCATCGCCGAACTGTACGCCGGCGCGTTGAACGCCAACGGAATCACCGCCACCACCAAACCGAACATCGGCTCCCGCGAGGTCTACTTCAAGGCCGTCCAGGACGGGTCAGTGGATGTGGTGCCGGACTACAGCGGCAACCTGCTGCTCTACGTGGACAAGGAAGCCACGGAAGTCTCCGCCGGTGACATCGCCAAGGCGCTGCCGGGCAAGCTGCCGGATGGCCTTGGCGTCCTGGACGTGTCCAAGGCCGAAGACAAGGACGCCATGGTGGTCACCAAGGCAACGGCCGAGAAGTACCAGCTGAAATCCATTGAGGACCTGGCCAAGGTCTGCAGCCAGATCGTCGTCGGCGCCCCGGCCACCTTCGCCGAGCGCGCCTACGGCCTGCCTGGGCTGAAGAAGAACTACAACTGCGAACCCAAGAAGCTTGAGCCCTTCAGCGACGGCGGCGGCCCGGTGACGCTCAAGGCCCTCCTGGAGGACCAGGTGCAGGTGGCCGATATCTACACCACCACGCCGTCCATCGCGGACAACGACCTCGTGGTGCTGGACGATCCCAAGAACAACTTCATCGCCCAGCAGGTCCTGCCGCTGTACAACAAGGCCAAGATGACGGACAAGGCTAAGCAGGCACTCAACTCGGTCTCCAGCACCCTCACCACCGATGACCTGATCAACCTCAACCGCTCCGTCAGCGGCAGCCAGAAGCAGGACGCCAAGACGGCAGCAACCAACTGGCTCAAGGAGAAGGGCATCGTCAAGTAGGTCCGCGTTCCCTGCCCAGGGCAGGAACACGCGGGTGACAACGACGGCGGCTGCCGGCCTTTCGAAGGTCCGGCAGCCGCCGTCGGCCATGTGGCGGATGTCTCAACGGCCATTCATCCTTCCTGTGGCATATTTGAGGGATGGCAGAATTCAGGCAGTCCACGAAGCTCAACAACGTCCTGTATGACATCCGTGGACCGATCCTCGAAGCCGCCCAGCAGATGGAGGCGGAGGGCCACCGGATCCTCAAGCTGAACATCGGCAACCCCGCACCGTTCGGCTTTGAAGCGCCCGACGCCATCCTGGTGGACATGATCCGCCACCTGCCCCACGCCCAGGGCTACAGCGATTCCCGCGGCATCTTTTCTGCCCGCACCGCCGTCTCGCAGTACTACCAGACCCGCGGTATCCAGAACATCCACGTTGACGACATCTACCTGGGCAACGGCGTCAGCGAGCTCATCACCATGTCCCTGATGGCGCTGCTGGACTCCGGCGACGAAGTGCTCATCCCCACGCCGGACTACCCGCTCTGGACGGCTTCCGTAGCGCTCGCCGGCGGAAAACCGGTGCATTACCTCTGCGATGAAGAGTCCGGCTGGCAGCCTGACCTGGAGGACATGGAAGCCAAGATCACTCCCCGCACCAAGGGCATCGTGGTCATCAACCCGAACAACCCCACCGGCGCTGTGTACCCGGAACAGACCCTGAAACGCATCGTGGCCCTGGCCGAAAAGCACGGCCTGGTGATTTTCGCCGACGAGATCTACGAAAAGATCCTGTACGAGGACGCCGTCCACGTGAACCTGGCCGGCCTCACGGGCGACCACGTCCTGTGCCTGACCTTCAGCGGGTTGTCCAAGGCCTACCGCGTCTGCGGTTACCGGGCAGGCTGGATGGCCATTTCAGGACCCAAGAAGGACGCCGCCGACTACCTCGAAGGCATCAACCTCCTGGCCAACATGCGCCTGTGCGCCAATGTCCCGGCCCAGCACGCCATCCAGACGGCGTTGGGCGGCTACCAGAGCATCAACGACCTCATCCTCCCGGGCGGCCGGCTGCTGGAGCAGCGCAACAAGGCCTACGACATGCTGAACGCCATTCCCGGCGTCAGCACGCAGCAGGCCAAAGGCGCCCTGTACCTGTTCCCGCGGCTTGACCCCGAGGTCTACCACATCCGGGATGACGAGAAGTTTGTCCTTGACCTGCTGAGGGAACAGAAGATCCTGGTATCCCACGGCCGCGCCTTCAACTGGGTGCGCCCGGACCACTTCCGCATGGTGACGCTGCCCAACGTGAAGGACATCGAAGAAGCCATTGGGCGCATGGGGGACTTCCTAAGCAGGTACCAGGGGAACTAGCCTGTGCTCACGGGCCACCGGGCCCGTGTACCCCCTGCGGAGAGGAACCCCATGGCCCGCGTCGTTGGCTTCGACCAGCATCCGTCTGAGACGCTCCGCGTTGGAAAGGGATTTTCCCTGGCAGCGGTGGACCCGGACGCCACCCCGGGCTACAACGGCAACAAGGCGGACGGCGAGGCGTTGCTGGCTGAGATGGACGGGACGCTCTCGGAGCTGCAGGAACAGCTGTTCGCCGAATCCCGGGCCGGCGGAAAGAAACGGATCCTCCTGGTCCTGCAGGCCATGGACACAGCCGGCAAGGGCGGAATCGTCAACCACGTCATGGCAACCATGGACCCCCAGGGCGTCCAGTTCAAGGCGTTCAAGGCCCCCACCGAGCAGGAGAAGTCCTACGATTTCCTCTGGCGTATCGAGAAGGAGGTCCCCGCAGCCGGGATGGTGGGGATCTTTGACCGCTCCCACTATGAGGACGTCCTCATCCACCGCGTCCACAACTGGGCCACCCCGGAAGAAATCAGCCGGCGCTACCGGGCCATCAACGAATTCGAAGCCCGCCAAACCGACGCCGGCACCAAGATCATCAAAGTGATGCTCAACATCAGCAAGGATGAGCAGAAATCCCGGCTGCTGGCCCGCCTGGACAACCCTGCCAAGCACTGGAAATACAGCAGTGGCGACCTGAAGGAACGCGCCTTTTGGGATGACTACATGGCTGCATACCAGGCCGCGTTTGACGAGACCAGCTCAGCGATTGCCCCGTGGTACGTGGTTCCGGCCAACAAGAAATGGTTCGCCCGCATCGCCGTGCAGCAACTGGTGATGTCGGCGCTGTCCGATTTCCGCCTGGAGTGGCCCAAGGCTGAATTCGACGTCGACATTGAACGGGAGCTCGTGGCCCGTTCCTGACCCGGGCCCGTGGGGCCGGAGCAGGTTCCCCCGGTTTGACAGCCGCGGTTCCCAGGGCTGGCCCGGTCCGGCGGTTGGTTGGTTACAGCGGCTGGTCCCGGGCAGCGGCCAAGCGCTTTCGTGCTCCCTCGAGCCACTCCTCGCACCGCGCGGCCAGTGCCTCGCCACGCTCCCACAAGGCCAGGGATTCCTCCAGGCTTGCCCCTCCGGCCTCCAGCCTGCCCACCACGGCGATGAGCTGCTCCCGGGCTTCCTCATAGCTCAGCGCGGCGACATCGGATTCTGGTTTCTGTTCGGTCATGCCTTCTCTTCCACTTCCTGGTGCTGGTCTGGGTTTCCTGGGTGCGGTGCCCTGGTGGACTCCGCAGGGCCGGTGGAGGTGGCTCCGAAGCGGCCCTCCGCGACACGGATGGACAAGGCGGCACCCGCAGGTGCTTCGGCGGGCCTGCGGACGACGGCGTGGCCGGCCTCGGCGATCCGTGCGGCCTGGTCGCCTGCCAGTTCGACGACGGCGTACCCCCGGTCCAGGGTCTTCTGCGGTGAGAGCGCACGGACCTGGGCTTTCAGATGCTCCAGCTGGTCCGCTGCCCGCACCACCGTGGAGCTCACCGCGGCGGACGAGCGCCGCAGCAGCCGTTCGATTTCCTCGCCCCGGACGGAGACCATGCCCTCGGGCGCCGCCATGACGGGCCGCGAATGCAGTGCCGCCAGCCGGTCCGACTCCCGGTCCACCAGCCGTTCCACGCAGCGCCGCAGCTGTTCCCGCGCCTGGCGCACCCCGGCAAGTTCCTCGGATACCTCCGGCACGATTCGCTTCGCGGCGTCGGTGGGGGTGGAGGCCCGCAGATCGGCGACGTAATCCAGTAGCGGGCGGTCCGCCTCATGGCCAATGGCGCTCACCACGGGCGTGTTGGCCGCGGCCACGGCCCGGATCAGCTCCTCGCTGTTAAAGGGCAAAAGATCTTCCAGTGCCCCGCCGCCCCGGGCGATGACGATGACATCCACCTCAGGCCGGTCGTCCAGTTCACGCAGGGCACGGACCACCTGGGACACGGCTGTGTTCCCCTGGACGGCCACCTCGCGGATCTCGAACTCGACCGCCGGCCACCGCAGGGCCGCGTTGCGAAGGATGTCCTTCTTGGCGTCCGAGTCCCGTCCCGTGATCAGGCCGATGCGGTGCGGCAGCAGGGGCAGTCGCTTCTTCCGGGAGTCGGCGAAAAGACCCTCAGCTGCAAGGGCCTGGCGCAGCCGCTCAATGCGGGCCAGCAGGTCACCCAGTCCGACCGGCCGGATGTCCCGTACCAGCATGTTCAGCCGGCCCGTCTTCAGCCAGAACTCCGGTTTCAGCAGGGCCACTACCCGTGAACCGCGCTCCAGTGGAAGGTTCTGCCGCTCCAGGACCTTGGTCCAGACGGATGCCGGCAGCGACACCTCGGCATCCACGTCCCGAAGCGTGATGTAGGCGTTGGTCCCGCGCCGGTTCAGTTCAATGACCTGGCCTTCAACCCACGCCGACGGGGTGCGGTCGATGTGCGCCTTGAGCTTCTGCGACAGCAGCTGCAGCGGCCAGGGGTTGTCCGGGCTGGTTTCCGCCGCAGTGGCCGGCAGGGTGGTGGGGGCGGTACCCGGTAAGGAGGCCTGGTCAGACATGCGGACGCCGGTGGGAGGCTGGTGCTGCGGGCATGCGGTCCTTCAACTGTTGTGGGCGGTCAATCAACCTTATCCATAAGGTCTAGCACCGGGGACTGACAGGGGCAGCCCCCGGACCCTGCCTAGGATGGGATAAGGCCCCCAACCCCTAAGGACCTGTTGTGCGCACTTTTATCTCTGCCATCGCCACCGTGCTGGGCATCCTCCTCGCCGCCGTTGCCGTTCCCGCCATCTGGGTGGACCGGAACATCGTCCAGGAAGACGGCTTCGTCCGTCTTGCAGCTCCGCTTGGCAAGGACACGGAATTCCAAAAGAAACTGGCCGCGGCCGCAGTGGGAACGATTGACACCGGGTCGGTTCCCGGGTTCCTCTCGGGATTGGTGGAGCCAATGCTTGAAAAGGCGGCGGAGTCGCTGACCGGGTTGCCCGGCTATCCGGCGGCCTGGGAGGAGACCCTCCGCAGAAGCCACCGACTCAGCTTTGCCGATCCTGCCGCGGCATCCCAGGGAGGAGCATCGGCGTCGTCCCTGACCCTCGACGTTGCCCCACTGGTTGCCCTGGGCTCGGAGGAGATCTCCCGCACCACCAGGCTTCCCATCGATCCACCGGAACAGACGCTGATCAATGTAGGCCAGCCTGCGCAAAGGGAATGGACTGAACGGCTGGCCACCTACGCGCCCATGGGCTACATCCTGGCCATCGGGTCGGCCGTAGCGTTCCTGCTGGCGCTCGTGGCGGCTCGCCGCCGCGGGACGGTACTGCTGGCCGCCGGCCTCGGCGGACTGGCGCTCGCCGGGCTGTGGGGGCTGGGGCTGCGGCTGGGCTCAGCCCGCGCCCAGGCCACGGACACCGGCAACGCGGTGGCCAATATGTTCCGCGACCATTTCCTTGCCGCCGCCGGCGCGGACTTCCAAACGTGGATCACCACGGCCGGGGTTGCCGGCGGCGTCCTGGTGGCGGTGGGCATTGTGACGTTGTTCGCATCCCGGAAACGGGTTGGGGCCAGCCGGTAGCATGGAGGCATGACCACCTCGGCTGTATCCCTTTCGATGCCAACCATTCCGCGCAGGCGCCGCTCCCCGGAGGAAGTAGCAGCTGCGGCCCCCGTGAACGGCACCAAGAAGGTACTGCTGGCCGCTCCGCGCGGTTACTGCGCCGGTGTTGACCGTGCCGTGATCGCCGTAGAAAAGGCGCTGGAGCACTACGGTCCGCCCGTGTACGTCCGCAAGCAGATCGTCCACAACGTCCACGTGGTCAGCTCGCTGGAGGAAAAGGGCGCCATCTTCGTGGACGAAACCGATGAGGTGCCCGAAGGTGCCCTGGTGATCTTCTCCGCCCACGGAGTGTCCCCGGCAGTGGTCGAGTCCGCCGAAACCCGGGGCCTGCGCACCATTGATGCCACGTGCCCCCTGGTCACAAAAGTGCACAAGGAAGCCGTCCGCTTCGCCAAGGACGATTTCGATATCCTCCTGATCGGCCACGACGGCCATGAGGAAGTGGAAGGCACTTCAGGGGAAGCGCCGGAACACATCCAGATCATTAATGGCCCGCACGAAGTGGACCAGGTCACCGTCCGCGACCCCGAAAAAGTCATCTGGCTTTCGCAGACGACACTCAGCGTGGACGAGACCATGGAAACCGTCCGGCTGCTCAAGGAACGGTTCCCCACCCTGCAGGATCCGCCCAGCGACGACATCTGCTACGCCACCACCAACCGCCAGGTGGCCATCAAAAAGATCGCGCCCAAGGCGGACCTGGTGATCGTGGTGGGTTCGGCCAACTCGTCCAACTCTGTCCGGCTGGTGGAGGTGGCGCTCGAATACGGTGCCAAGGCCTCGTACCGGGTGGATTTCGCCAACGAGGTTGACGAGGCGTGGTTTGAAGGCGTCGCCACCGTGGGTGTTACGTCGGGGGCGTCCGTTCCCGAGGTGCTGGTGCAGGACGTGCTGCGGCTGCTCGCTGATTACGGCTACGGAGCCGTGGAGGAAGTCGTGACGGCCGAGGAAGACCTCCTATTTTCGCTGCCCAAGGAACTCCGGGCCACCCTGAAACAGGCCGGCGATGTCAGCCGTGCGCTGGGCGGACGACGGACCCGCAGCTAAAACCGGCACACAATTCCAACGGAATGGGCCGGGCAGCCACTGGCTGCCTGGCCCATTCTGCATTTCGGCGGCCGTGTCAGGCTGCTTCCCCGTCGCCCTGCAGCTCGGGTGCCACGAGCGCCCGCGGTTGCACCTCCACCAAGGGGGGTGCAACCAAGCCTGTTTCCTCCAGGCTGTTGAGTTTCCGCGCGGTGGGCAGGACCCTGGCTTCCAGCGTTCCCACCATGGCGTTGTACCGGTCCACGGACGTCTTCAGCGAGGATCCGAGCTTGGTGACGTTCTCGCCCAGCGTGCCCATCCGGTCGTACAGCTGCCGCGCAAGTTCGAAGAGCTCGCGTGCGCTGTCTGTCAGGACGTCCTGGCGCCACGTGAATGCCACGGACTTCAGCACCGCCAGCAGGGTGCTCGGCGAGGCGAGGACGACATTGCGGGACAACGCGTGGTCCAGGAGCCCGGCGTCAGCTGTCAGCGCCGCCGCCAGGATGGACTCGGCCGGGATGAAACAGACCACCAGTTCCGGGGAGTTCCCGGGGATATCCCAGTACTTTTTGGTACCGAGCGCATCCACGTGCGCCCTAAGGGCCTTGGCGTGTGCCGCCAGGAGGGCCTGCCTGTTGCGGCCATCGTTCGCCGACTGCGGTCCAGCCGGGGCCAGGCGCGGGTCCACCGAGCCCAGTTCCTGTGCCTCAAGGTAGGACGACAACGGCACCTTGGCGTCCACCACCAGCTGCTTTTCACCCGGCAGCTGCACCACCAGGTCCGGCCGCACCGTTGAGTCGTGGCCCGCGCTGTGGACCTGCTCCACGAAGTCGACGTGGCGGAGCATCCCTGCAGCCTCCACCACGCGCCGAAGCTGCACCTCGCCCCACTGGCCCCTGGCGCTGTTGGAACGCAGCGCCGATTCCAGGGCGTGCGTGGAACGGATGAGCTGTTCATCGGACAGCCTGGCCTCCTGCAGCTGCTGGGCTAGTTGGCCATACTGCTCAACCCGGTCCCGCTCCAGCAACGCCACCTGCTGCTGCACCGCGGACAGCTTTTCGGCCACGGGCGCCAGGGCACGCAGCACGGTGCCGTCCTGTGTCCGGGCCTCACCCAGCTCACGGTTCTGTGCGGCCAAAAGCCGCCGCTCGGCGTCGGCCGCTGCCAGCTGCGCAGTGACCTCGGAAAGGCGTGACGACACCTGGTCGAAGTCCGACTCCAGGGCGTGCGAGTTCCGGCGCAATGAGAAGTAGGTGGCTGCAGCGCCGGCAAGCGCACCCAGCAGCAGCATGAAGAGGGCCAGAATCAAGGCAAAAGCATCCATGGCTTCACTGTTGCACGGGGCTCTGACAATCATGGGCAGTGACATTCCCGGGTACTGGGCCGCGGGGTCCGGCGGGTAGAATCAATGCTCGTGGCTCTAACTATTGGCATCGTCGGACTGCCCAACGTCGGCAAATCAACCCTCTTCAACGCGCTCACCCGCAACCAGGTCCTGGCCGCGAACTATCCGTTCGCCACCATCGAACCCAATGTCGGCGTCGTGAACCTCCCGGACCCCAGGCTGCAGAAGCTCGCCGGGATCTTCGGCTCCCAGCGCGTCCTGCCCGCCGCGGTATCCTTCGTCGACATCGCCGGCATCGTGAAGGGCGCGTCGGAGGGGGAGGGGCTCGGCAACCAGTTCCTGGCCAACATCCGCGAAGCTGAAGCCATCGCCGAAGTTGTCCGGGTCTTCGATGACCCCGACGTGATCCACGTCGACGGCAAGGTGGATCCCCGCTCGGACATGGAGACCATCAACACCGAGCTGATCCTCGCGGACCTGCAGACCATCGAAAAAGCCATCCCGCGGATAGAAAAAGAAGTCAAAATCAAGAAGCGGGAAGCCGCCGAGCTCGCCGCCATCAAGGCCGCGCAGGCGGTGCTGGAGCGGGGAGACACCATCTACTCCTCCATCAAGAGCGACAAGCTGGAGATGGAGCACCTCAAGGAGCTGGGCCTGCTGACGGCCAAGCCCTTCATCTACGTGTTCAATGCCGACGAAGGCATCCTGGGCAGCCCGGAAAAGCAGGAAGAGCTGCGCGCCATGGTGGCCCCGGCCGACTGCATCTTCCTGGACGCCAAGCTCGAAGCCGACCTCGTGGAGCTGGACGAGGAAGAGGCGCGCGAGATGCTCGAGATGAACGGCCAGGACGAGTCCGGCCTGGACCAGCTGGCACGCGTGGGCTTCCACACCCTGGGGCTGCAGACCTACCTCACGGCGGGCCCCAAGGAAGCGCGCGCCTGGACCATCCGGCAGGGTGACACGGCACCGCAGGCAGCCGGCGTCATCCACTCCGACTTCCAGCGCGGCTTCATCAAGGCCGAAGTCGTCTCCTTCGACGACCTGGTGGACGCCGGATCCATGGCCGAGGCGAAATCCCGCGGCAAGGTCCGGATCGAAGGCAAGGAATACGTCATGGCCGACGGCGACGTGGTGGAGTTCCGCTTCAACGTCTGATTTCCGCAGGAACAGGCGCACTGCCTGTCCCGGAACGACGCTGGGCTACTGTCCGGGCGGAAAAATTGCCGGAGGTCTGCCCTGGCCTACGGCCCGGTCGGACCAGCGGGACCGGGCGGGTAGGGAGGCTGCTGCTGAGGCCAGGACGGGGGAGCGGATGACGCCTGCCCACGCTCCCGTGCCGGGTACTTGTCGAAACGCTGGCCAGACGAGTTCTCCCGCTGCGCGAGCAGCACGATGAGCGCAATCCATCCAAGCACGGGGATGAGGGCGAGCAGCAGCATCCAGGTGCTGAGGTTCACGTCGTGGAGGCGTCGGGACGCCACCGCGAGTGACGGGACAACGGTGGCGAGAAACCACAAGCCACCCAGGGCGCTGGACCCCGTCACCTGGCCGTTGACCACAGTGGGACTGATGGAATTCAGCACCGCTGAGGCCAGCCCGGAAGCGAGGAACCACCACCAATATTCGCTTCGGCTGGCGCGCCCCGAGAAGACCGCGTACGTCTGGAAGACGCGTTTGACCGCGTCCACCGGCGGAGCACCGTAGTACGGCAGTTCGAGGGGCGGGACTGCACTTCCGGGCACATTGGACGGTTGGGGGATGCTCATCGAGCTTTTCCTTCCTGAGGTTCCGTTGCCAGCATGCTACGGAACCGGCCGGGCCCGGGCTTGGGCCGTAGGTCCCGTCCGGCGGCCCGGACTACGTACCCCATTGCCAGGAGGTTCGGATTGGGTTGGCGGGCAGCAGCACCAAGTATCCTGAGTTTGTAGGGCGTGATCGAAGCGGCCCCAGTCCCCTCCGGAGAGGGAAAACCACAAGGAGGCGGCATGCCGGTCCGGCGTCTGATGCAGTTGCTCATCGCCGCGTTGGCGGCTGCCCTGGTTCTTTCCGGCTGTTCGGGCGGCAGCGCCCCGTCCGTGGTGGTGGGGGAGGCGAAGCGCGGCGGCAGCGTCACTGTGGCTGAGGTCAACGCATTCTCCTCGTTCAACCCCTACAGCGCCAACGGCAACACCGACATCAACTCGAAGATCGGCGCCATCACGCACTCGGGCTTCTTCTACCTGGACGACAGCTCCAAGGTGGTCCGCAACGACAAGTTCGGCCACTTCGAGAAGGTCTCCGACCAGCCGCTCAAAGTAAAGTACACGGTCAACGAGGGCGTGAAGTGGTCGGACGGGGCGCCCATCGGAGCTGCAGACCTCCTGCTGAGCTGGGCCGCAGGGTCGGGTTACTTCGACGACGTCGACCCCGCAGCGGGGAAGGGCACCAAGTACTTCTCGGTCGCCTCCGACACCACAGGCCTGGCGGGTACCCTGTTTCCCGAAATCGGGTCGGACGGCCGTTCCATCACCATTGAGTACGCCGCACCGTACGCTGACTGGGAAGTGGCGTTCGACGTCGGACTCCCGGCCCATGTCGTTGCTGCCAAGAGCGGACTCAACGACGAGGAGGACCTGGTCAAGCTCCTCAAGGACACGCCCCGGGGAAACCCGGACAAGCCGGTGTCGCACCCGGCCCTCAAAAAGGTCAGCGACTTCTGGAACACCGGGTTCGATACGAAGTCCGTTCCGGATGATCCTGCGCTCTACCTGTCCAGCGGCCCCTACATCGTCCGCGACATCGTGCCTGAAGTTTCCATGAAGCTGGTCCGGAACCGGGACTACGTGTGGGGCGCGGAACCGTGGCTGGACGAGATCAATGTCCGGTTCACGGGGGCTGTGCCGGCCGCGGTTGATGCGCTGCGCAACGGGCAGGCGGACATCATTTCGCCCCAGCCCTCGGCTGCCACGGACAGTCTCCTCACCGGCCTGTCAGGCCAGGGCATCACCGTTGAACGGTACAAACAGTCCGGCTACGACCACCTTGACCTCAACTTCTCCGGGACGTTTGCCGACAAGGATGTCCGGGAAGCCTTCCTCAAGACGGTGCCGCGGCAGGCGATTGTGGACGCCGTGGTGGGCGCCCAGGTGGCGGACAACAAGCCGCTGGACTCCCAGGTGTTCCTGCCCGGACAGCCAAAGTACGACGAGACCGTGAAGAACAACGGGTCGTCCGATTACGGCAAGGTGGACATCGATGGCGCAAAGAGGCTCCTCAAGGACGCCACCCCCAGCATCCGCATTCTCTATAACCGGGACAACCCGAACCGGGCCAAAGCCTTCGCCCTGATCCGCGACTCGGCCGCACTGGCGGGATTCCGGGTTGTCGACGGCGGCCAGGGGAGTGCAGACTGGGCGGCCGCGTTGAGCAGGGGAGGCTACGACGCCGCCCTGTCAGGCTGGATCGGGACTGAGGCAGGTGTCAGCAGGGTGCCGCAGATCTTCCGCACCGGCGCCGGCAGCAACTTCACGGGATATTCCGACGGCGACGCGGACAAGATCATGGAACAACTGGCCGTGACCACGGACCTGGGCAAACAGGACGAGCTCCTGGCCGAGATCGACAAGCACATCTGGGAGGACGCGTACGGCCTCCCCCTTTACCAAACACCCGGAACGACTGCGTTCAATTCGCGGGTGGCCGGCGTGAAGACCAGCCCCGGTCCCCTCGGCGTGTGGTGGAACGTTGCGGAGTGGCGGCTGTCCTAGCCTCGGCCACGTCCTTTTTTGGGTCCTTTGGCTCTTGCGGCACCGATTCGCCGTTCGGCCTACCGGCGAGTAGCATGTGACGTGCCTAACTATCACCGCCGCCCGGGGCATTGAAAAGCCGCCGGTCACGGTTTGGCAACGGAGTACCAATATCTGGACTTCGTGCGGTTAGGCTAACTCGTATTGTGTAGGTTTCGTCACAGCGGTGAGCTGCGTCCGACCTGCGGGGAAGCACAAGATTCCCCTATACATCTCTCCCACAACTCATAGGAGGCGGAATGCGTTTTACGCGCACTTCCAAAGCACTGGGCATCGTGGCAATCGCCGCGCTTGCCCTGACCGGGTGCGGCGCCGGCGGCGGCGGCAGCACTGACGGGGCCAGCAAAGCTGCCGGCGATCCGAACAAGGTCATCACCGCCTACAGCAACGAGCCACAAAACCCGTTGCTGCCGGCAAACACCAATGAGGTTTACGGCGGCCGCGTGGTCGAGCTTCTCTTCGAAGGCCTGCGCACGTACGACGCCAGCGGCAAGCCGGTCAACGCCCTCGCTGACTCCATCGAGTCTTCCGACGCCCAGAACTGGACCATCAAGGTCAAGCAGGGCCAGAAGTTCACCAACGGTGAAGCCATCACGGCAAAGACCTTCGTCGACTCCTGGAACTTCGCCGCAAACTCCAAGAACCTGCAGAACAACGGATTCTTCTTCGAGTCCATCGCCGGTTACGAAGACGTTTCGGCTGTGAACTCGGAAAAGGGTGCTGACGGCAAGACCACCACCACTCCCGCTCCCAAGGCCGACACCATGTCCGGCCTGGCAGCAACCGATGATTCCACCATCACGGTCAAGCTCGCCCAGCCCGAAGCGGACTGGTCCCTGCGCCTTGGCTACTCCGCCTTCTTCCCGCTTCCGTCCGCCGCGCTGACCGACCCCAAGACCTTCGGTGAAAACCCCGTTGGCAACGGTCCGTACAAGTTCGAAAAGCAGGGTTCCTGGGTCCACGACCAGTCGATCTCCCTGGTCAAGAACGCTGACTACAAGGGCCCGCGCGAGGCAAAGAACGGCGGCGTGACCTTCAAGTTCTACACCGATCCGGGCCCCGCATACACGGACCTGCAGTCGGACAACCTCGACATCACGGATGTTCTCCCGTCGAACGCCCTGAAGACCTACGTCTCCGACTTCCCGGACCGCAACTCCACCAAGCCGGTTGCGACCAACTCCACGCTGAACATCCCGCCGTACAACCCCAACTTCCAGGGTGAAGCCGGCAAGCTGCGCCGCCAGGCACTGTCCTACGCCATCAACCGCGAGGAAATCGCCAAGGTTGTCTTCAACGGCACCCGCACCCCGGCCAAGGCATTCGTTCCGCCGGTCATCGACGGATTCAAGGAAGGCCTCAAGGGCAGCGAAGTCCTGAAGTTCGACGCCGCCAAGGCCAAGGACCTCTGGGCACAGGCAGAGAAGATCAAGCCGTACGACGGCTCCAAGCCGCTCCAGATCGCCTCCAACACCGACGGCGGCAACAAGGAATGGATCGATGCGGTAGCCAACGGCTTCAAGAACAACCTCGGCATCCAGGCTGAAATCCAGCCGTTCGCCAAGTTCGCTGAAGTCCTGAACCTCCGCAAGTCCCAGCAGCTGCCCGGCCTGACCCGCGCGGGCTGGCAGGGCGACTACCCGTCGCTGTACAACTTCCTGGGACCGGTCTGGGCCACCAACGCTTCCTCCAACTACGAGAAGTACTCGAACCCTGAGTTCGACAAGCTCCTCAAGGAGGGCCTGGCTGCCAAGAGCACGGACGAGGCAAACACCAAGTTCAACCAGGCACAGGAAGTCCTGTTCCAGGACCTGCCCGGCCTGCCGCTCTGGGATCAGGCACGCCCGATCGTCTGGAGCAACAACATCGTGAAGGCCGAGACCGGCTGGAACGGCGGCATCCTGTACTACGGCATCACCGCCAAGTAGTCACCAGATCTAACTTGCCGTCAGGCTGATGGGGGTTCCGGTTGCGTCCGGGCCCCCATTGGCTTGCAAGCGGCAGGAAGGCATTCATGAACGCGTTTTCCCCTTTACCGGAAGGCAGGTGATCCTGTGATCCGGTTCATCCTGCGCCGACTCCTTCAGGTGATCCCTGTTTTCCTCGGCACTACCCTTTTGGTGTACTACATGGTGTTCGCCCTGCCGGGCGATCCCATCGCCGCGCTGTTCGGCGACCGCCAGCCCCCGCAGGCTGTCATCGACACCCTGCGCAGCCAGTACAACCTGGACCAGCCCTTCTGGGTCCAGTACGGCCTGTTCCTCAAGAACCTTTTCACCTTCAACCTGGGCAATGACTTCACGGGCCAGCCCATCGCGGCCAGCCTTGCCCGTGTCTTCCCGGTGACGGCGATGCTCGCCATCGAGGCGCTGGCCATCCAGGCTGTCTTCGGTGTTGCGTTCGGCGTTTTCGCCGGGCTGCGGCGCGGCGGCTGGTTCGACTCCACCGTCCTGGTGGCCTCGCTGGTTGTCATCGCAGTCCCCACCTTCGTCCTCGGCTTCGTTTTCCAGCTCGTCTTCGGCGTGCAGCTTGGCTGGGCCAAACCCACAGTGGGCGCGAACGCCAACTGGGGGACCCTGCTGCTCCCGGCCGTGGTCCTGGGACTTGTCTCCTTCGCCTACGTCCTGCGCCTGACTCGCGCATCAGTCAGCGAAAACATGAATGCCGACTACGTGCGGACCGCCACGGCCAAGGGCCTCTCCCGGCCGCGGGTGGTCATGGCGCACATCCTGCGCAACTCCCTGATCCCTGTGGTGACCTACCTGGGCGCCAACCTTGGCGGCCTGATGGGCGGTGCCATTGTTACTGAGGGCATCTTCAACGTTCCCGGCGTAGGCAACAAGCTCTACCAGGCTGTCCTCCGCAGTGAAGGCCCCACCATCGTCTCCATCGTCAGCGTGCTCGTGCTGGTGTTCGTCGTGGCGAACCTTCTTGTCGATCTCCTGTACGCCTGGCTTGACCCGAGGATCCGCTATGACCAGTAATAACAGCCACTTCGTGGCCCCCATCGACGAGACACCGCTGCAGGCAACGGACGCCGTCAAGACGGACCAGGCCCCGCTCAGCCTGTGGGCAGACGCGTGGCGCAAGCTCAGCCGTCGTCCGCTGTTCATCATCTCGGCACTGCTGATCCTTGCCCTGATCGTGATTGCCTTGTTCCCGGGCCTCTTCACGTCCACGCCCCCCAACGAGGGCTGCGAGCTTGCCAACTCCGAAGGCGCCCCCACGGCCGGACACCCGTTTGGCTTCACCTTCCAGGGCTGCGACGTTTACTCCAGGGTCATCCACGGCACGCAGGCTTCCCTCTCCGTGGGCCTGCTTTCCGTGCTCTGCGTGCTGGTTATCGGCGTGACGCTCGGCGCCCTCGCGGGGTACTACGGTGGCTGGATCGATGCCGTCCTCGCCCGCCTGGGCGATATCTTCTTCGCCCTGCCGCTTGTCCTGGGCGCGCTGGTGATCACTCAGCTGCCGCTGTTCCGGGAGAACAAGAGCGTATGGACCGTGGTGTTCGTCATCTCGCTCCTGGCCTGGCCGCAGATGGCGCGCATCACCCGTGGTGCAGTCATCGAGGTACGCAACGCTGACTTCGTCACAGCCGCGCGCGCGCTGGGCGTCTCCAAATTCGGCGCCCTGATCCGCCACGTCCTGCCGAACGCCCTGGCACCCATCATCGTCCTGGCGACGCTGGAGCTTGGCGTGTTCATCGTGGCCGAAGCCACCCTGTCCTTCCTGGGCATCGGTTTGCCCCAGAGCATCATGTCGTGGGGCAACGACATTGCAGGCGCCCAGGCATCGATCAGGACCCGGCCGGAAATCATGCTCTACCCGGCCGCGGCGCTGTCCATCACGGTGCTGAGCTTCATCATGCTGGGTGACGCCGTGCGTGACGCCCTCGACCCGAAGAGCCGTCAGCGATGAGAGATAAAGAGATGACAAGTCCAGACGTCCGCATTGATGAGGCCGGTGCCACCGGCGTCAGGCCGCTGCTCGAAATCCGCGACCTCGCCATCACCTTCAAGACCGGCGGCGGCGACGTCCAGGCGGTGCGGAATGCACACCTGACCATCATGCCCGGTGAAACGGTGGCCATCGTGGGCGAGTCCGGTTCCGGCAAGTCCACCACAGCCCTGGCCGCCATCGGTCTCCTGCCCAACAACGGCAAAGTGTCCGGCGGCCAGATCCTGCTCGACGGCGAGGACATCGCCCACGCCTCCGAGCAGCGCATGATCGAGCTGCGCGGCAACACCATCGGCATGGTGCCGCAGGACCCAATGTCCAACCTGAACCCGGTATGGAAGATCGGCTACCAGGTCCGGGAGACACTGCGTGCAAACGGCCGGCCCAGCGGGCCGGACGATATCGCCAAGGTGTTGTCCCAGGCCGGACTGCCGGACGCCAAGCGCCGGGCCAACCAGTACCCGCACGAGTTCTCGGGCGGCATGCGCCAGCGTGCGCTGATCGCCATCGGCCTCTCCTGCCAGCCGCGCCTGCTGATCGCGGACGAGCCGACGTCGGCCCTTGACGTCACCGTCCAGCGGCAGATCCTGGACCACCTGGAAACCATGACCAACGAGCTGGGCACCTCGGTGCTGCTGATCACCCACGACCTTGGCCTCGCAGCCGAGCGTGCCGACAAAGTCGTGGTCATGTACCAGGGCCGCGTCGTTGAGGCGGGGCCGTCGCTGGAACTGCTGCGCAACCCGCAGCACCCCTACACCAAGCGGCTCGTGGAGTCCGCGCCATCCCTTGCCAGCCGCCGCATCCAGGTGGCCAAGGAACAGGGCGTGGAGACGTCGGACCTGCTGGCACCTGCCGCCGAAACGGTGAAGCCGGACACTTTCCTGCAGATCCAGGACCTGCGGAAGGTCTACAAGCTCCGCTCGGGGCTGGGCAAGACGACGGACTTCGCGGCCGTTGACGGCGTAAGCTTCGACGTCCGGCGGGGAACCACGACGGCGATCGTGGGGGAGTCGGGTTCCGGCAAGTCCACAGTGGCCAAGATGGTGCTCCAACTGGAGAAGCCGACCGAGGGCAGGATCCTGTTCGACGGCGTCGACACCTCGGCCCTGAAGCCTGCCGAGCTGTTCAAGTTCCGCAGGCGGGTCCAGCCGATCTTCCAGGACCCGTACGGCTCCCTCGATCCGATGTACAACATCTACCGCACGATCGAAGAACCATTGCGGGTCCACAAGATCGGGGACCAGGCCAGCCGGGAGAAGAAAGTCCGGACATTGCTGGACCAGGTGGCTCTGCCCCAGTCCGCCATGCAGCGGTATCCCAATGAGCTGTCCGGCGGCCAGCGGCAGCGCGTGGCCATCGCACGGGCACTGGCGCTGGACCCCGAGGTCATCATCTGTGATGAGGCAGTCTCCGCGCTGGACGTGCTGGTGCAGGCGCAGGTGCTGAACCTGCTCGCCGACCTGCAGGCCAACCTTGGGCTGACGTACCTGTTCATCACGCACGACCTTGCCGTGGTGCGCCAGATCGCGGACCACGTCTGTGTGATGGAGAAGGGCCGCCTGGTGGAGACCGGGTCCACGGACGACGTCTTCGAATCGCCCAAGCAGGAGTACACCAAGGCCCTGCTCAACGCCATCCCCGGCGCGAAGCTGATGCTTCCGCCTGAGGTGGCATAGCGGGACGTTTTCCCTGACGGGTGGAGCCGGGACCTTTGGGTCCCGGCTCCAGCCGTTTAAGTGACCGGTTAATTGACCGGTCTGATTGGCCGGCGAGACTGTCTGGGTGGCCGGCGGAACCAGCCCGGTTCGGCTGTCAGTCCTGGAAGGTGCTCCCGGCTGCAGGCACGGCGGCGAGGGCGCCCTGCTCCGCTGCGGCTTTCCGGTCCAGTCCGAGTTCCCTTAGCCTGCGCTCAAGAATCCCGCCCAGTGCCGTGCGGCCTTCGGTGTTCATGTGCACCGCATCGGCGAGGTCCTTCGCCAGCCCGTACCTGGTGAGCCAGTCTCCGGTGGAGATAAAGGGCAGTCCATTTGCTGCCGCCACGGCACCGAGCAAAGCATCAACCTCACTCCGCCGACCGCCGCCGTCGTTCGATCCCCGGGCCAGGGTGCCGATCATTGCCAGCCGTGTGCCGGGATAGCGGCTCCGCAGCTCAGCGATCAGCCGCTCGGCGTTCCGTGCGATCTGCGCGTTGCTTGCGCCTCCGGCGGCGTCGTTGCCACCGCCCTCGACCACAATGAGGGCGGGGGTGCCGGAGGGGAGCTGCCAGTCCCCGCGCTGCAGGGCGTCCACGTAGTTACCGGTGGCGCCGTTCGCCGCGACGTAGCCGGTGCCCCCGCGGCCGCAAAAGTACACGTTGTACCCGGCAGCGGCCAGGCCCAGGCGGGGCCAGCCGTCAACGGGTTCCGACTGGGAATCCCCAATCAGCAGAACAGTCTTGCCCACATCGGGCACAACTGCTTCCAGTCTGCCGTTGCCTGTATTCAGGACGTGGGCAGTGGCTGCCACCGCGACCTTCGCGGTGCCCGGCTTCACGGCTGACGCCTGGTTGTTGGCCGCCTGGCCTGGGGCTGCTCTCGACAGGCTGCTGCCGCCCGGACCAGCGGAAAGTCCGTCTCCACCGGATCCCGCGACCACGAGCCCGGCGACCACTGCGGCCACAGCCCACGCGGCACCGCGCATGGTGCTGGCCTTGGCAGGGGGCATCGTTGTCTCCGGCGTGCTCAAAGGATGGGCTCTTTGTCACAGACATCATGCCATGCACACGCAGGCGGCAGTGAACTTGGTCACACCAAGTGCGGGACGGTGGCTGATCTTGGCTCAAGCGGCGGCGGTCAGTCCCGCTGGAATTTAGGCCAACAAATGGCTCAGCGGCTAGAATAGAGGAAGGCGCCCTGTGCCAAGGGCCTTGTCCGTCGTGCGTTCCGGTTGGAAATGTCGCGATACCTCAGCTGACTTCACCACTGAATCGAGCAATAACGCATGTCTGAAACCTCCACCAACACTGCGGTAGCCACTGCATCGCGCAGTGACCTGCGCAACGTAGCGATCGTGGCCCACGTTGACCACGGCAAGACCACCCTGGTCGACGCCATGCTCAAGCAGACCCATTCCTTTGCCGAGCACAACCACGTAGAAGACCGCGTCATGGACTCCGGTGACCTGGAGCGCGAAAAGGGCATCACCATCCTGGCGAAGAACACCACTGTCGCCTACAACGGTCCGTCCTCGAACGGCGAGACCATCACCATCAACGTGATCGACACCCCCGGCCACGCCGACTTCGGCGGCGAGGTCGAGCGCGGCCTGTCCATGGTCGACGGCGTCGTCCTGCTCGTAGATGCCTCTGAGGGCCCGCTGCCCCAGACCCGCTTCGTGCTGCGCAAGGCCCTCGCCGCGCACCTGCCCGTGATCCTGCTGGTCAACAAGACCGACCGCCCCGACGCGCGGATCGAAGAGGTCGTGCACGAGTCCATGGACCTGCTCCTCGGCCTCGCCTCCGACCTGGCCGACGAGGTCCCCGACCTCGACCTGGACAAGATCCTCGAGGTCCCCGTGGTTTACGCCGCCGCGAAGGTCGGCCGCGCCTCCCTTGAGCAGCCCGCTGACGGCACCGCTCCGGAGAACGAGGATCTTGAGCCGCTGTTCAAGACCATCATCGAGCACATCCCGGCTCCGACGTACAACCCGGAGGGTGTGCTCCAGGCGCACGTCACCAACCTCGACGCCTCCCCGTTCCTTGGCCGCCTGGCCCTGCTGCGTATTTACAACGGCACCCTGCGCAAGGGCCAGACCGTGGCCTGGGCCCGCGCCAACGGCGAGCTGAAGAACGTCAAGATCACCGAGCTGCTTGCCACCAAGGCGCTGGAGCGTGTGCCGGCCGAGTCCGCCGGCCCCGGCGAGATTGTCGCCGTCGCCGGCATCGAGGAGATCACCATCGGTGAAACCCTGACCGACGCCGAGAACCCCCAGCCGCTGCCGCTGATCACCGTGGACGATCCTGCGATCTCCATGACCATCGGTATCAACACCTCGCCGCTGGCCGGCAAGGTCAAGGGCGCCAAGGTTACTGCCCGTCAGGTCAAGGACCGTCTTGACAAGGAACTGATCGGTAACGTCTCCATCAAGGTCCTGCCCACCGAGCGTCCCGACGCCTGGGAAGTCCAGGGCCGTGGCGAGCTCGCCCTCGCCATCCTGGTGGAGCAGATGCGCCGTGAAGGCTTCGAGCTGACCGTCGGCAAGCCGCAGGTTGTCACCAAGACCGTTGATGGCAAGATCCACGAGCCGATGGAACACATGACCATCGACGTGCCCGAGGAATACCTGGGCGCCGTCACCCAGCTCATGGCAGCCCGCAAGGGCCGCATGACCAACATGGCCAACCACGGCACCGGCTGGTGCCGCATGGAGTTCATCGTTCCGGCCCGTGGCCTGATCGGTTTCCGCACCCGGTTCCTGACCGACACCCGCGGTGCAGGCATCGCAGCTTCCATCTCGGAAGGCTACGAGCCGTGGGCCGGCCCCATCGAGTACCGCACCAACGGTTCCATGATTGCCGACCGCGCCGGTGTTGTGACCCCGTTCGCCATGATCAACCTGCAGGAACGTGGCTCCTTCTTCGTGAAGCCCACCTCCGAGGTCTACGAAGGCATGATCGTGGGCGAGAACTCCCGCGCCGACGACATGGACGTCAACATCACGAAGGAAAAGAAGCTCACCAACATGCGTGCCGCTTCCTCGGACACCTTCGAGAACCTGACCCCGCCGCGCGACCTGACCCTCGAAGAGTCGCTCGAATTCGCCCGCGAGGACGAGTGCGTCGAGGTGACCCCGGAAGCCATCCGCATCCGCAAGGTCATCCTGGACACCAACGAGCGCGCCAAGGCCAACCGCGCCCGCGCCAAGGCCTAGTAACTCCGCAGGTCCGCAGAACGCCACCGGTATTTGCCGGTGGCGTTCTGCGTTTAAGCCCGCGATTGCGCAGCGAACCGGACGCTCGTTGCGCAGGGACAGTCCGTGCGCAACGAGCGGCGCTGTCACCGCGCACGGACGGTTTTCCACAAGGCGGTTTCCGGGTCCTGCGTCCGGCTCCGTAAGCGGCAAGCATGCAGTTATGCCAACTCTTTCAGAAGCCCTAACTGCCCTGGGCGGCGTTGCCAGTACCCATTCACTGTCAATGGCGGGGGTTTCGCGCCGGAGCCTGGAGGCTGGCGTGGCTGCGGGCTCAGTCCAAAGGATTGCCCGTGGGGTCTATGCCCACCCGCAAGCTGATCCTGTGCTCATTCACGCAGCCCGCCACCATGCTGTCCTGGGGTGCGTCTCGGCTGCCAGCGCCGCGGGCTTGTGGGTGGTCAGGCGCCCGGACAGGACGCATCTGGCCGCATCACACGGCAGGCCTGTCCCTGGTTGCATCGTGCACCGCAGCAGGATCCCGCTGACACCCCTGGACATCGTGTGCCAGTCGTTGCGCTGCCTGGCGCCCCTGGAGGGACTGGCCATTGCGGAGTCCGCGGTCAAGAACGGGCTCATCCAACTTCCGGCCTTGCGGGAGCGGTTTCCGGCTGTCCGCGAAAAGGGCCTCAGGGACTTGGTGGCCCGGATCCGCCCTCAATCCGGGTCCATCATCGAAACGATGGCGCGATACCTGTTGGAGGAAGCCGGGCACACGGTCGAGCTGCAGGTCAGGATCCCCGGGATGGGACATCTGGATCTGCTCGTTGACGGCCTGCTCGGAGTTGAAACCGACGGCTACGCCCACCACAGCAGCCGGGAGGCTTACCGCGAGGACCGGCGGCGGTGGAATGTCACCGTTGTCCAGGGTGTTCCAACCCTCCGGGTCACCTTCGAGATGCTGATTAACGAGCCGGACGGGTTCGTGAGGATGGTGCAGCGGGCGCTGGCCACGTACCGCACTGCGCAATGACGGCAGGAGTGGCTGCGCAGGGACAGCCCCTGCGCAGTGAGAGGCGGTGTCAGTGCGCAGCGGCGCGGCGCGGGGGAGCGGGCGGCACTTCCTTCGCGGCCACCACAAGCTCCAGGGGAATGACGACGTCGGCCCGGCGGGTACGGACGGTGCAGGAACCGGCGTCGCACGCCAGCAGGTGGCCCAGGGCGTCCGTGAGGCCACCATCAATCCGGTAGCGCACCACCACTCGGGTTCCGGGCTCAGCCGCGGCAAGGAAGCGGACGGGGGCGGACACTGGCAGACTCACCAGTTCATACTAGGCCGCCGGCTAGGTTAGCGGGAAAGGGCTGGGAGATAATAGGCTCAGATGTCAATAGTCCGGCCGTGCTGCCGGATGCAAGAGCCGGCGGGCAAGCCGGAACCCAACGTGGAGAGGCCAGGGACGTGACGTACGTAATCGCGCAGCCGTGTGTGGATGTTAAGGACAAGGCATGCATTGAGGAGTGCCCGGTCGACTGCATCTATGAGGGCGAGCGTTCGCTGTACATCCATCCGGACGAGTGCGTCGACTGCGGCGCCTGCGAACCGGTGTGCCCCGTGGAGGCCATCTACTACGAGGATGACACCCCGGAGGAATGGGCTGACTACTACAAGGCAAACGTCGAATTCTTCGATGACCTGGGGTCTCCGGGCGGCGCGGCCAAGATCGGCAACACGGGCAAGGACCACCCGATGATCGCCGCCCTGCCGCCGCAAAACCAAGACCACTGACGCGGACGGGAAACGTGACCGCAGCAGTGAATTCGTTTGGCCTGAACCTGCCCGACTACCCGTGGGAGGCCATGGCCCCCTACCTGGCCAAAGCCTCGGAACACCCGGGCGGGGCAGTCAATCTGTCCATCGGGACCCCGGTGGATCCCACCCCGCAGCTGGTCCAGGATGCACTGAAGGCGGCCGCGAATGCCCCCGGCTATCCCACCGTTCACGGCACTCCCGCGCTTCGGGAAGCCATCGCGGGCTGGTTTGAACGCCGGCGCGGTGTGGCGGGCCTCGACCCCCGCAACATCATGCCGACAGTGGGGTCCAAGGAACTTGTTGCGTGGCTCCCGCTGCTGCTGGGCCTCAGGTCCGGAGACGTCGTCGTACGCCCCAAGGTGGCTTACCCCACGTACGATATCGGCGCCACCCTTGCCGGGGCCACCTCGGTGGCCACGGACAACCTGGACGAGCTTGACGACGCCACGCGTGCACGCGTGCGCCTCATTTGGGTCAATTCCCCGGGCAACCCCACGGGCAGTGTCCGCGACGCGGAGTCACTGAAGGCGCTGGTGGTCCAGGCCCGTGAAATCGGCGCTGTGGTGGCATCGGACGAATGCTACGCAGAGCTTGGCTGGGGCGACTGGGACGTCCAGCGCGGCGGCCGGGGCGTCCCCAGCATCCTCGATCCCTACGTGGCAGGCGGCTCGCACCAGGGCCTTCTCGCCGTGTACTCGCTGAGCAAACAGTCCAACCTGGCGGGCTACCGCGCAGCCTTCGTTGCCGGTGATCCGGACCTGATGCCCAACCTGGTCAACAGCCGCAAGCATGCAGGCATGATCGTCCCCTACCCGGTCCAGGAGGCCATGCGGGTGGCGATGGGGGATGACACCCACGTTGAGGCCCAGAAGGACCTGTACCGGGGCCGCCGTGAACGCCTGGTGCCCGCGCTGCTGGACTTCGGCCTGGAGATCAAGGAGTCCGACGCCGGCCTGTACCTGTGGTCGACGGCGGGGGAGGACACGTGGGCCACGGTGGCCCGCCTGGCTGAGCGCGGCATCGTGGTGGGCCCGGGAGTCTTCTACGGAGAGGCGGGCAACGGCTATGTCCGCGTGGCCCTGACCGGATCCGACGAGCGGATCGATGCAGCCGTTGCACGGCTGGCCGGTTCCGGCTCCTAGGCACACGTAACATTCGTGTGACTCGCCCCACATCCGGCGCATTTTAGGCTGGATGGGAAGCCTGCGGATTAGTGACACCCGCCAAGGAGCGGTACTTTTTAAGTTGACGATCAATGGTGGCTTTCTACAAGAAGGCAGCCCGGGTGTTGGAACCTGTCTTCTCAGGCTCGAGTGCGCGGCTCACCTGATGTTGGATCAAGCTTTCGACAGAGGCCGAAGACGCCTCATGAAGGGGACTCCATGACTGAGACCAACAATGCTGCGACCCTGCTCCACGCAGGTGGCGAGCTGAAGCTCCCGCGCATCCAGGTTGTTGAAGGGAACGAGGGTTACGACGTCTCCAAGCTGCTCAAGCAGACCGGTGCCGTGACCTTTGACCCCGGCTTCATGAACACCGCAGCAACCACCTCCGCCATCACCTACATCGATGGCGATGCGGGCATCCTGCGCTACCGCGGATACCCCATCGAGCAGCTGGCGCAGCACTCCAGCTTCCTCGAGGTGTCCTACCTGCTGATCTACGGCAACCTGCCCACGCCCACTGAGCTGGACGAGTTCGACCAGAAGATCCGCCGCCACACCCTGCTGCACGAGGAGCTCAAGGGCTTCTTCGGCGGCTTCCCCCGCGACGCGCACCCCATGCCGGTGCTGTCCTCGGCCGTGTCCGCGCTGTCCACCTTCTACCAGGACTCCCTGGACCCGTTCAACGCCGAGCAGGTGGAGGTTTCCACCATCCGCCTGATGGCCAAGCTGCCGGTCATCGCCGCGTACGCGCACAAGAAGTCCATCGGCCAGCCCATGCTGTACCCGGACAACTCCATGAACCTGGTGGAGAACTTCCTGCGCCTGAGCTTCGGCCTCCCCGCCGAGCAGTACGAGCTGGACCCGGTCATCGTCAAGGCACTGGACCTGCTCCTCATCCTGCACGCGGACCACGAGCAGAACTGCTCCACCTCCACCGTGCGCCTGGTGGGCTCCTCCAACGCCAACCTCTTCGCCTCCGTTTCGGCAGGCATCAACGCCCTCTTCGGCCCTGCCCACGGCGGCGCCAACGAGGCAGTGCTGAAGATGCTGCGCCAGATCCAGGCCGAGGGCCTCAAGCCCGAGGACTACATGGAGAAAGTCAAGAACAAGGAAGACGGCGTCCGCCTGATGGGCTTCGGACACCGCGTCTACAAGAACTACGATCCGCGCGCCAAGATCGTCAAGGCCACGGCCCACGAGATCCTCAGCAAGCTCGGCGGCAACGACGAACTGCTGGACATCGCCATGCGCCTGGAAGAGAAGGCGCTCAGCGATGACTACTTCATCCAGCGCAAGCTCTACCCGAACGTGGACTTCTACACCGGCCTGATCTACAAGGCCATGGGCTTCCCCGAGAAGATGTTCACCGTCCTGTTCGCCATCGGTCGCCTGCCGGGCTGGATTGCCCAGTGGCGTGAAATGATCAGCGACCCGAACACCAAGATCGGCCGCCCGCGCCAGCTGTACATCGGCGAGCCGGAGCGCGACTACCCCGCCCGCTGATCCCCTGCCCGTCAGGGACAGCAACAGCCATGACGACGACGGCCGCCCACCTTTCACAGGTGGGCGGCCGTTCCGCGTTAAGAACCATCGACTGCTCCGTACTTGTCGTTTTGGGGCTCCATAACGACAAGTGCGGAGCAATCGATGGGGAGGGCAGGGTCAGGAGGCGTAGCCCTGGGGGTTGTTCTTCTGCCAGCGCCAGTGGTCCTCGCACATCTGGTCCACGGTCTTGGTGGTGGACCAGCTCAGGTCTGCCAGGGCTGAGGTGGCATCGGCCCAGAAGGCCGGAAGGTCTCCCGCGCGGCGGCCGGTGATCTCGTAGGGGATGGGCTGGCCCACTGCCTTCTCGAAGGAGCGCAGGACCTCCAGGACAGAAGAGCCCTTGCCGGAACCTAGGTTCCAGCGGAAAACGCCGGTGCGGTCCGCGATGTGGTTCAGCGCGGCGACGTGTCCTTCGGCGAGGTCCACCACGTGGATGTAGTCGCGCAGGCAGGTGCCGTCCGGGGTGTCGTAGTCGCCGCCGAAGACCATGAGCTTCTCGCGCCGGCCCACGGCCACCTGGGCAATGAACGGGACAAGGTTGTTGGGAATGCCCTGCGGGTCTTCGCCGATACGGCCCGAGGGGTGTGCGCCAACCGGGTTGAAGTAGCGCAGCAGTGCTATGTGCCAGCGCGAGTCAGCGGCGCCGAGGTCCGAGAGGATGTCCTCGATCTGTTCCTTGGTGCGCCCGTACGGGTTGTTGGCGCCGATCTCCATCTTTTCCACGTACGGGATGGGGTTGTGTTCCCCGTAGACGGTGGCCGAGGAGCTGAAGACGATGGACCGGACGTCGTGCCTGTCCATGACGCGGACCAGGTTCAACGTCCCCACCAGGTTGTTGTAGTAGTACTTCAGCGGCTCCCGCACTGATTCACCCACGGCTTTGAGGCCCGCGAAATGGATGACGGCCTCGATGCCGTTGCCGGCGAACACCTGCTCGACGGCGGCCTCGTCCACCAGGTCCACGTTGTAGAACTCCGCGGTCTTGCCGCTGAGTTCGGCCACGCGGCGCAGCGACTCCTCGCTGGAATTGACCAGGTTGTCGATGACGACCACGTCGTGGCCGGCTTCCTGCAGGGAAAGAACAGTGTGGGAACCGATGTAGCCGGTGCCCCCTGTGACCAAGATTTTCATGCCTCAACGCTATCCCACGTGCAGCGTTGCCCGCCGCTGTGTCCCGGATGGCGGGCGCACTGTGACAAGGCAGATAAAGCACAAGTGTGCTATTAAGAATGGTGCCCAAAATTGTAGACGCCGATGCCCGGCGGCAGGATGTGGTCCAGGCGGTTCTCCGCATCATTGCCGTGGACGGTCTCGAGCGTGCCTCGCTCCGGGAGGTTGCGGACGAAGCAGGACTGGCGGTCGGCTCGGTCCGGCACTACTTCCAGGGCAGTGAGGAGCTCCTGGCGTTTACGTTCGGCACGGTGGTGGACCGGGTGGCCGGCCGGCTGGAAGCCCTGCTGCCCGCCGTGCTTGGTGCTGCCGCAGCCAGCCCCGAACAGCGGGAGGCTGTTTTAACCCTTCTGGGCGGCATGCTTCCCCTGGACGAGGAAACAGCTGTGGAAGCATGTGCGTGGCTGGCTTTCAAGAACGCCGCCCGCATCAGGCCGTTCCTCGCCGCGGAGGCGGACCGCAGCCACCGCGAAATCGCAGCCATCATGGGCGCACTCGTCGCAACCCTGCTCCCGGATGATGAACCGCAGGAGCACCTGGTGGTGGAGGCCGAACGGCTCCTGGCGACGCTGGACGGACTGTGCATGCACGCCTTGCTCCAGCCCGGCTGGATGACGGCGCAGATGTGCCGCGACGTGCTTGAGCGCCACCTGGACGGGATCGGACGGTAAGGGATCAAATGGCTGTCCTGCACTTCCGTGGACTGCCTGCGGGAATAGACTGAGTCCGGGTAGGCCGGGCCGGAAATGACGCCCGGCACCGGTAGGCCAGGAAAGGACTTTGGATGCAGCACGCAAGCGGTTCAGGGTGGCAGATCACCACCGACACATCCGGGCCGATGATGATTGCTCTTTACGTCCGGGACGCCGCCGGCCTGAACGGCGTGGGCCGTCCTATGCTGTCCCATGCATCACCCAAAGTCCGCTCGGCGGACCATAAGCACCTGACCGCGGATGTTGGCGGCCTCAGCGCACTGAAGACCGAGTGGGAGGCCTGGTGGGAGCAGCTGCTCAAGGCGCACCCCCACACCTCCCCGGAACTGTCTCCACCCGATTTCGAAGCGTTCGGCAACTCGCCGGCGCTCCAACGGCTCCTGCAGGCCCATTTCGGCTCTGCCCTCACCTGGGCCAGGGAACGCAGGAGCGAATACGCCGAACTCGAAGCCCAGCGCGTGGCCAGCGGAACGGACCAGCTGCTCGGGGACATGGTGGACGACCGGCTGATGGAGGTGGGGCGGGACTCCCGGGATTTCACGCTGACCATCATTGAGCTGCCGCTGGACGAGCAACGGGCCTGGTACCTGGAACCGGACAAGATCATCATGAGCCATGAGTTGATGGGCCAGCCTGAGCTGTTCCGCAGCTACGTCCAGCCGGTGCTGGAAATCCTGGTCTAGCCCCTGCAGGGAGGACGACGGCGGGAGGTCACGTGCCGCCGTCGTCCTGCCGTACGGTGATGCGCACCTGCCCGGCGGCGGCCCCCGACGCCTGCCATCCGTCCCCCCCTGGCCGGTCCCAGCTGCGGCCGGCGACTTCCACCTTGGTCACCGCCAGGTCCTTGGCATTCGCAACCGCCCACTGGGCCACCGACCATGCCAGTGCCCCGTCCGCGTCCACTACCAGGGTGGCGCCGTCCACCTGCGCATCCACGCCGCCGTACGCCTGCTCCAGCTCCGTCACCACTGTTGTTGAATTCCCGCCTGCCGTCGGGGAGCGCAGCGTGCACTGGACTCCCGCCGGAGTCTGTCCGGTCAGCCCGGAAGCGAAGGCCCGGCCCATCTCCTCGTGCTGGGCATAGGCCTTGGGGTAGGCGGAACGCTGGACCTGCTGGGCCGCGTCAGTGATGTCCAGCGTTTCGTACCCAGGGATCTTCACCAGGGCGTCATAGAAGGCGTTGACGGCGTAGTACGGGTCCATGATCTGGGCCTCGGTGCCCCAGCCCTGGGACGGCCGCTGCTGGAAGAGCCCCCGCGAGTCAGGGCCGGCCTGGTCGCCGTGGCCGATGTTGCGCAGCTTTGACTCCTGCATGGCAGTGGCCAGGGCAATGGTGGCGGCACGCGGAGGGAGGCCCCGCCGGACGGCCGCGGCGGTGATCAGGGCTGCATTGGCCGCCTGGTCCGGCGCCAGTTCCCCGGTCCGGCCGCCGGCCGTGGCTGTGCAGCGTTCCGAGACGAGGGTATCGGAACGCTGCACAAAGTAGACCGCCGTGTAAATGCCTCCCGCTGCCAGTGCCAGGGTGAGGAGCAGCACCGCCAGGCGGCGCAGGCCGCGCCTGCGCGCCGCAGACAGAGGTGCCACGAAGAGACTAGTTGGCGTGCAGGGCGTCGTTCAGTTCCACGGTCTGGCCCTTGCGGGGGAGAGCCTCCACCGCGCCCGTGGTGGAGTTGCGGCGGAACAGCAGGTTGGGGACGCCGGAAAGCTCGGCAGCCTTGACGATCCTGGTGGTGTCCTCGCCCACCTCGTCCTTGGGGCCCGGGACGCGGACGCGGGTGCCCGCCGTGACGTAGAGGCCGGCTTCCACCACCGAATCGTCACCGATGCTGATGCCCACGCCTGAGTTTGCCCCGAGCAGGACCCGCTCGCCGATGGTGATCTTTTCCTTGCCGCCGCCGGACAGGGTGCCCATGATGGACGCGCCGCCACCCACGTCGCTGCCGTCCCCGGTCACGACGCCCGCCGAGATGCGCCCCTCCACCATGGAGGTGCCCAGGGTCCCGGCGTTGAAGTTCACGAAGCCCTCGTGCATGACGGTGGTGCCGGCGGCGAGGTGCGCACCCAGGCGCACCCTGTCGGCGTCGGCAATCCTGACCCCGCTGGGGACCACATAGTCCACCATGCGCGGGAACTTGTCGATGCCGTAGACGGTGACAGCGCCCCGCCGGCGCAGCCTGGCGCGCGTCAGTTCAAAGCCCTCGACGGCGGCGGGGCCGAAATTGGTCCACACGACGTTGGGGAGCTTGGCGAAGATGCCGTCCAGGTTAATGGTGTTGGGCTGGACCAGGCGGTGCGAGAGAAGGTGCAGGCGGAGGTAGGCGTCCGCGGTGTCGGCGGGGGCTTCGTCGAGGTTGATCTGGACAAAGACCACCTTCTGCTCCGTGCCGCGGTCCTGGTCTGCGCCGTTCTCAGCGATGGCGGTCAGGGCTTCGTCGGCGTTT
Organism: Arthrobacter sp. 8AJ; assembly: GCF_902506025.1. Taxonomy (NCBI): domain Bacteria; kingdom Bacillati; phylum Actinomycetota; class Actinomycetes; order Micrococcales; family Micrococcaceae; genus Arthrobacter; species Arthrobacter sp. 8AJ. Next base: position 1,476,759 of record NZ_LR733289.1, read on the forward strand.
TCCACCGAACGGAGGTCCTCGGCCGCAACACCGAGTGCCGGTGCCGGGAACCAGACGTCCAGGACCGTGGTGTCGCTGCCGGTGGTGGCGATGGTGGCCACACCAAAGCCATAGGCGGAACGGTCTTCAGTGTTGGAGGTCAGGGTTTCGGGCACGGCGGAGGAAGCAGTCTCAGTCATGTGCTCCAGTCTATCGAGGGCCGGGCAGGCGGTTCGAACTAGACTGGCTTCGTGACTGCTGAAACCGCCCCCGAATCTTCCGTGTCCACCCTTGACCTGCACCAGGACGTTGCGCTGCTGACCGCGGCACTCATGGACATCAACAGCGTGTCGGGCAATGAGAAGCAGCTCGCGGACGCCGTCGAAGCCGCATTGCGGGGGATTCCCCAGCTCACGGTGGTGCGCGACGGTGACGCCATCGTCGCCCGCACCGAACTGGGCCGCGCCGAACGGGTCATCCTCGCCGGCCACCTGGACACGGTTCCGTTGCCCCTGACTGAAGGTTCCAGGGGCACCGTCCCGTCCAGCTGGGAATCCGGCGTTCCGGGTGAAGGCGTCCTCTATGGCCGCGGAGCCACCGACATGAAGGGCGGCGTGGCGGTCCAGCTGGCGCTGGCAGCACGAATGTTCGACGGCGGCGCGCAGCCCAAGCGGGACGTCACCTTCGTGTTCTACGACCATGAGGAAGTGGAGGCGGTCAAGAGCGGCCTGGGACGCCTGGTCCGCAACCACGGAGACCTGCTGCAAGGAGATTTCGCCATCCTGCTGGAGCCTACGGATGGCACGGTGGAGGGCGGCTGCAACGGCACCAGCCGGTTCGAGGCCAGCACGGCGGGCGAGGCCGCACACTCGGCGCGGGCATGGATGGGCAGCAACGCCATCCACGCAGCAGCCCCCATCCTGGCCCGCCTGGCATCCTACGAACCGCGGACGATCAACGTTGACGGGCTGGACTACCGGGAAAGCCTCAACGCGGTAAAGATCAACGGCGGCACCGCCGGCAATGTCATCCCGGACCGCTGTGTGGTGGAAATCAACTACCGGTTCGCCCCGGACAAGACGCCGGACCAGGCAGAAGCCCACGTCCGGGAACTGCTGGCGGGCTTCGACGTGGTCCGCACTGATGCCGCCGCGGGAGCGCGTCCTGGCCTGCAGCACCCGGCTGCCGCCTCCTTCATTGCCGCCGTGGGAGCCGAGCCCAAGCCCAAATACGGCTGGACCGACGTCGCCCGCTTCAGCGAGCTGGGCATCCCCGCGGTGAACTTCGGCCCGGGCGATGCACTGCTGGCGCACAAGGACAACGAGCACGTCCACGCTGATGCCGTCCGCAAGTGCCTCGCCGCGCTGCAAAGCTGGCTCGCAGGCTGACGGTCCTTAACCGAAAAGGTCCGGAACTCCCCACGGGAATTCCGGACCTTTTCTGTTGCAGCTTCAAAGCCTAGGGAGCCGCAGCTTCCAGGACGTCGGGTTCGGCCTTCGCCGTGCCGCCGGCCGCCTTCTTGGAGCCGCGGCGCTCGATCCATACGGCAAGCCGTGAAACCGAGATGTTGATGGCGATGTAGATGGCCGCCGCCACAAAGAAGATGGGGAACAGGTACTGGGTACCCAGGAAGTCCGCCATGACCTGGACGGCCCGCAGCAGCTCGCCGTACGCCACGATGTAGCCCAGCGAGGTGTCCTTCAACAGAACCACCATCTGCGCAACGAGCGAGGGCATCATGCGGCGGATTGCCTGCGGCAGTTCGATCAGCATGCGCGACTTGTAGCTGGTCAGGCCGATGGCCAGGCCGGCTTCCCGCTGCCCCTTGGGGAGGGACTGGATACCGGCCCGGATGATTTCGGCAAAGACCGCCGCGTTGTACAGCACCAGGCCGGTTACCACGGCGACGAACGCGGAGGTGCCGAAGCCCAGGAGGATGAAGAGCATCATCAGGACCACGGGCATGCCGCGCAGGAACTCCAGGATGACCCGCATGGGTACCCGGATGGCGGCGGCGTCCGAAATGCGCAGGAGGCACAGCAGCAGGCCCAGCGGGAACGCGATGACTGCGGCAAGTGCCGCTGCCGAGAGGGTGGATCCCAGCCCGTTGCCGAGGAGGCGCCAAACATCGGCACGGGTGAAGATCTGCCAGCGGCGTGCTTCGAAGATGCCCTGCTGGGAAAGGGTCAGGACAACCCAGGCCAGCAGGCCAAGAATCAGCAGGCCGCCAATGATGGAGGCAATGAGGGAGACCCGGCGGGCCTTGGGACCCGGGACGTCGTAGAGAACGGAACTCATCGGGCAATCGCCACCTTTCGTTCCACCGTGTTGGCGAGGATTCCCAGCGGAACGGTGAGGAGCAGATAGAAGAACGCAGTGCCCAGCAGGACCGTTATCACGGCGTCACCGTTGGCGTTGGCCAGCTGGCGGCCGAAACCGAACAGTTCCAGGACGAAGAAGGCACCGGCCACCGAGGAGTTTTTGACCAGGGCGATCAGGATGTTGATCAGCGGCGGGATCACCGTGCGCAGTGCCTGGGGGAGGATGATGAGAGAGAGAACCTGGCCGAACTTCATGCCGATGCTGCGTGCGGCTTCGGCCTGGCCCACAGGCACGCTGTTGACGCCCGAGCGGACAGCTTCGGCGATGAACGCGGCGGTGTAGGTGCTGAGGGCAATGATTGCGGCGATCTCGAACTGCTCGAACTTGACCCCGATCCGGGGGAGCACCACCGCTGCGAAGAAGAATGCGATGGTCAGCGGCGTGTTGCGGAGGACTTCCACGTACACGGTGCTGAAACCGCGAAGCGCTGCGACCGGGGAGACGCGTGCCGCGGCAAGCAAGGTGCCAAGGATCAACGCGAAAATGCCGGAGACAACGGAGAGAAAAAGAGTGCGAAGAAAACCCTCCCAGTACAGGGGCAGGTTTTCAAAGATGACGTCCATAAGATCCTTCGGCTGTAAGCGTGGACGGATTAAAGGCGGTGCCGCCGGGGCTGCTGAACAGCCCCGGCGGCGCGGCGGACGCTACTTAGTAACGGTTGATGGCCGGGAGGCTGGGGGCGGTCTTAATGACCGAACCCGCAGTGGCTTCCCAGGCCTTCTTGTAGGAGCCGTCCTTTTCGAAGGATTCGAGCTGGTCGTTGATCCAGTTGCGGAACTCGGTGTCGCCCTTCTTCAGGCCGATGCCGTAAGGCTCCTTGGTGAAGGTCTCGTCGGAAGCGAGCTTGAAGGCGTCCGGCTCCTTGTCAACGAAACCGGCCAGGATCACGTTGTCCGTGGTCACGGCTTCAACCTGCTTGTTGCGCAGCGGCTCCAGGCAGGCGGAGTAGGTGGCGGCCGGGACGAGCTCGGCGCCGTACTTGTCCACGATCGTGGCGGCCGGGGTGGAACCGGTGACGGAGCAGACCTTCTTGCCCTTGACGTCCTCGGGCTTCTTGATGGTGTCGTTGTCCTTGTTCACCATGAGGGCCTGGCCGGCTTCGTAGTACGGGCCGGCGAAGTCCACAACCTGCTTGCGCTTGTCGCTGATGGTGTACGTGGCGATGACCAGGTCAACCTTGCCCTGCTCGATGAAGGGCTCGCGGTTGGCGGAAACGGTCTCGGACCATTCGATCTTGTCCGCGGGGATGCCCAGCTTGGCGGCGATCAGCTTGCCCATTTCGACGTCGAAACCTACGGGCTTGCCGTCCAGGCCCACCTGGCCGAACAGCGGCTGGTCGAACTTGGTGCCGATCTTGATGGTGCCGGCGGAGGACAGCTTCGCCATGGTGGTTCCGGCAGCGAACGACGGCTTCTCAACGGGGCTCGGGTTGCTGGAGCCGCCTGAGTCTCCACCGCCGCAGGCGCTCAGTGACAGTGCGAGGGCAGCGGTAGCCGCCACGACGAAGGACTTTCGCCGGGACATAAATGCCTTCATGACATTCCTTTCATTGGTGGCCGCGGGTTTTCCGGCCTGGATGCGATCTGAAGTGTGATGTTGTTCGGTAAGTCAGTGGGTGAGGAGCTTGGACAGGAAGTCCTTGGCCCGGTCACTCTTCGGGTTGGTGAAGAACTCCTCCGGGGTGGCGTCCTCCACGATCTGGCCGTCCGCCATGAAGACCACGCGATCGGCCGCCTTGCGGGCGAAGCCCATCTCGTGGGTGACCACGATCATGGTCATGCCTTCCTTGGCGAGCTGGACCATGACGTCCAGGACCTCGTTGATCATTTCGGGGTCCAGCGCTGACGTGGGCTCGTCGAACAGCATCACCTTCGGCTTCATTGCCAAGGCGCGGGCGATCGCAACGCGCTGCTGCTGGCCGCCCGAGAGCTGGGCCGGCAGCTTGGGAGCCTGGTGGCCCACGCCCACGCGTTCCAGGAGCGCCATGGCGTCCTTTTCCGCTGCCGCCTTGGAAACACCTTTGACCTTGATCGGCCCCAGGGTGACGTTTTCAAGGATGGTCTTGTGCGCGAACAGGTTGAACGACTGGAAGACCATTCCGACGTCGGCGCGGAGCTGTGCGAGTTCCTTGCCTTCCTCGGGGAGGACTTTCCCGTCGATGCTGATGGTTCCGCCCTCGATGGTCTCCAGGCGGTTGATTGCCCGGCAGAGGGTGGACTTACCGGAGCCGGAGGGCCCGATGACCACAACAACCTCGCCCTTGCGGACCTGGAGGTTGATGTCCTTCAAAACGTGCAGCTGGCCGTAATGCTTGTTAACGGCGTTCAGGGAGACGAGAGCATCGCCGGGCACATGAGTAGTCATAGGAAAGAATCTAGCGAACAACCGTGGGTTATGACGCCAATCACCCCAAGTTCATGCCGATCGTGATTCAAGAGATACCTGGAGTTGGAGGTTAGCCTAGGGGAATGAGCATCAACGCAGATCCGGCCAAGAATACCCAGCCGCGCCGTAAGGGGCCCCTCGAGCTGCGCCGCAAGCAGGCGGCCGTGGAAATGTCGGACCAGCACCTGCTCGATACGAAAGGCCCCGGCCAGTTCGTCCACACCGATCCGTGGCGGGTCCTGCGGATCCAGAGCGAATTCGTCGAGGGCTTCGGCGCGCTGGCGGACATCGGGAAGGCCGTCAGCGTCTTCGGCTCAGCCCGCACCAAGCCCGGAAGCGTGTACTACGAGATGGGCGTGGAAGTGGGGCGCAAGCTCGCCGAAGCCGGCGTCGCCGTGATCACCGGCGGCGGCCCGGGTTCCATGGAGGCGGCCAACCGGGGAACGGTGGAAGGCAACGGCGTATCGGTGGGTCTCGGCATTGAACTGCCCTTCGAGCAGGGCCTGAACCAGTGGGTGGACCTGGGCATCAACTTCCGCTACTTCTTTGCCCGCAAGACCATGTTCGTCAAATACGCGCAGGGCTTCATTGTGCTGCCCGGCGGCCTGGGCACCCTGGATGAGCTGTTCGAGGCCATGGTCCTGGTCCAGACCCGGAAAGTGACGTCCTTCCCCATCGTCCTCCTGGGCGTCGACTTCTGGGGACCGATGATCGAGTGGATCAGGGGCACCCTGGTGGCCGAGGGCATGGTCTCCGAGAAGGACCTTGACCTTATCCAGCTGGTTGATGACCCCGCCGAAGCCGTGGACCGGGTCCTCCACGGCGCGGTGGCCCCGTCACTGAACGGGGAACAGCGGCCGGAGTAGCCGCGGGCCGCGGTTGGCGCCACCGGTCTGGCACGATGGAGCAGTGAGCTTCTTTCTGGTTTTCCTCGCCGTCGTCCTTGTGGCGGCGGTCCTTTGGGCCGGCCTGGGCCGGCGCTCCCGCAGGCCGGACGGGGCGGTGCTTCCTGTCCTGCTGGGCGGTTTCGAAGAGCCGCCGGCCAACCTGCCGCCGGTGCTGCTGCCGGAGCGCGCCGTTCCGGAGGACGTGACCCGGCTTCGCTTCTCGCTGGGCCTGCGCGGCTACCGGATGGACCAGGTGGACCAGGTCCTGGACGAACTGCGGGACCAGCTGGCGGCACGCGACGCGGAAATGGCCGAACTGCGGGACCGGCTGGCCGCCACGGAAGCGCAAACCGGCGCCGGCCCAGGCCAGCCGGACGACGGCGGGCCCCAGGCCCCCAGCACGGTTCCGGAAGTGCCGGACGCGGGAGAGGGCGGGAACCCGGCGGTCCATGAAGGCGCTGCCCCGCGGAAGGGCGGCCTGTGAGCACGGTTGCCCGCCGCAGCCCGCTGGCCTCTGCCGGCAATATGGCCCACCGGGCTGCGTCCGCCGTCAGCGGCTGGCCATGGTGGCTCCAGGTCACCGCACTGTACGGCGGGTCCAGGCTGGTAACAGCCTGCATTTTCATGGCCGCGGCGCTCCACCAGGGCCCCAACCCCTGGTTTCCGCCAAAGCCGGACTACTGGAACTTCATCAACATCTGGGATGCCCGCTGGTACGCACAGGTCATCGCCAACGGCTACCCGTCGGTCCTTCCCACGGACGCCGCCGGGAACGTCCAGGAAAACACGTGGGCTTTCTACCCTCTTTTTCCTGCGCTGGCCGGCGGACTCAGCCGCCTCACCGGCCTGAACCCTGCCGCCGCACTTACGGTGGTCGCCATGCTGGCCGGATGGGGTGCTGCGCTCGCGGTGTACGCCCTCTTCCGGCAGAAGGCCCCGCACGCACCCGCTATGTGGGGTGTTGCGTTCTTCTCGGTCTTCCCTGTTTCGGCTGTTCTGCAAGTGCCCTACGCCGAGCCGCTGTCCCTCCTGCTGCTCGCTGGGGCCCTGCTCCTGGTGGTGCGCCGCCGGTACCTCTGGGCCGCCCCCGTAGTGGTCCTGCTGTGCCTGTCCCGGCCCGTGGGTGTTCCCTTCGCTGCCATGCTGGGGCTGCTCCTGGTCTTCCACGCCGCCGCGAATCTCCGCCGCGGGCGGCAAGGGGGTCCGGCTGACAATACCCACTCGGTCAAGGACCTGGCGGCACTCACCGGACTCACCGCCGTCGCCGGCCTGTCCGCCCTGGCGTGGCCGGCTGCGGCATGGGCGGCCACCGGGGACCTGCAGGCCTACACCAAAACCGAAACCGTCTGGCGGGGCCGCGACCTGGTGCCTTTCAAGCCGTGGTTCGACACCGGCGTCGACCTCTTTGGTCCTGTGGTGGGCGTCCTCGCACCCCTGGTTTTCGTGGCCCTGTTCGGCGTGATGCTGTTCCTGCCCCCCGTGGTGCGGCTCGGCGTCGAACTGCGGCTCTGGTGCGCCTGCTACATGGGTTACCTGCTGGCGTTCCTCCACCCCCAGACCAGTACCTTCAGGATGCTGCTGCCGCTGTTTCCGCTGGCACTGGGCACGGTTTTCCTGTCCCGGTCCAGGGCGTACCGGGGGACCGTTGTGGCCATGTTCCTGCTGCTGCAGATCGTCTGGATCGTGTGGCTGTGGGCGTGGGCGCCGCTGCCCGGCGGAGGGGATTATCCGCCGTAGCAAAACCGGCTTTCGCGCAGGTCAGGGCGGGAATGACACGTTCCGGGAAATGTCCATCGATTAGCTACGTGCGGGTAATTCCGCGATAATGATAGGTAAGCAAGGACAAAAGCATTCAGAAAACGCGCAGCCTCGGCGGTGGTCGAACCACCCCGCCACAGCGGCCTGATCGACATGCGGACACAGCCCGCCCGGGCTGATTAGTCCTGGGACAAAATGGAGGGGAATTCCTCATGGCGGCTATGAAACCACGCACCGGCGACGGCCCAATGGAAGTCACCAAGGAGGGCCGCAGCCTGATCATGCGGGTCCCGCTCGAAGGCGGCGGGCGCCTGGTGGTCGAACTGAACGCTGCCGAGGCAGCCAACCTCAAGGAATGCCTGGTCGGCGTTACCGAATAGTCGTGCCGGTCGGGGTGCGCAGCCCGCGGGCTGCGCACCCCGACCTTCATGCGGCGACTACTTCTTGACGGCAACCAGCAGGCCGTCCCCGGTGGGAAGCATTGCCGACGCCAGCCTGTCGTCGTCGCGAATGGCCTTGCCCACCTGCCGCAGGGTCACCGTGTTGGGCTCGCGGCCTGCAGGGTTGGCCACCTTGTCCTTGTCCAGGGCATCGTTGATGACCAGCAGGCCCGAGCGCTTGAGCAGCCGGATGGCCTGTTCCACATAGCCGGGGAGTCCGGGCTTGTCCGCATCGATGAAGACAAGATCGTAGGCGCCGTCCGTGAGCCGGGGCAGGACGTCGCCCGCGCGGCCGGAAATGGTGCGGGTCCGGTTAGCGGGACTGCCGGCCTCGGCGAACGCTTCGCGGGCAGCCCGCAGGTGCTCCACGTCCACATCGATGGTGGTCAGGACAGCGTGCGCGCCAAGGCCCCGCAGCAGGCAGACGCCGGAGACGCCGGCGCCGGTGCCGATCTCCACCGCCGTCTGCGCCTTGGACGCGGCGGCCAGGACCGTGAGGACCGCGCCCACGCCGGGACTGATGGCGCTGACGCCCAATTCAAAAGAACGTTCCCGGGCCCGAAGCATAACCTCATCCTCAGCGGGCAGATCTTCTGCATAGGACCAGCTGCTGGACTTGTCGGCGCTCATGAATAATCGCTTTCTGGGCGTAAAGGGGGAATGTCTCCTCAAGCCTACTGTGTCCGGCCGGCCCGGGCAGGGAAGCGGGCGTTGCGCCGACGGCTGAAGTTTGCGCCCGATCAGGAAATTCCCAGCCAAGTTTGAAATGATTGGTATCCGCTCATCCAAAAGGTGACCGGCGCCGAATCAGAGATGTCAACAGTATCCGGGCGTTAGCATTCCACGAGGGGAGTGGACGATGTCATCTTCAGTTGTGGCACCTGTCCCTGCAGTAAACAATCCCGACGATGAGTGGGTCCGTCCCACCTGGGAAGAAGTGGTCACCAACCACTCCGCGAAGGTCTACCGGCTGGCCTACCGCCTGACCGGCAACAAGTTCGACGCCGAGGACCTCACCCAGGAGGTCTTTGTCCGCGTGTTCCGTTCGCTGGAGAACTTCAAGCCCGGAACCCTCGATGGCTGGCTCCACCGCATCACCACCAACCTGTTCCTTGACCAGGCCCGGCGGAAGACCCGCATCCGTTTCGACGCACTGGCGGAGGACGCCGAGTCCCGGCTGCCGGGCCGGGAGCCGGGTCCGGAGCAAAGCTTCGAGTTGAACAACCTCGACCTGGACGTGCAGGCCGCCTTGGAGGAACTGCCGCCGGACTTCCGCGCCGCCGTGGTCCTGTGCGACCTTGAAGGGCTCTCCTACGACGAAGTCGCCGAGGCCCTGGGCGTGAAGCTGGGCACCGTCCGTTCGCGCATCCACCGGGGACGGACCATGCTCCGCGAAAAGCTGGCCCACCGCGATCCGCGCCCGCAGCAGTCCCGCCGCAAGCTTTCGATGCCGCGCATCGCCGGCATCCTCTGAACGGCACATGAAGTCCCAGTTTCCTTTCGGCGGCAGGCATCAGCGCACCGGCAGCCACCTTGAGGCCTGCCAGGAGTGTGCCGCCACGGTGCGCCGGGAACGGCAGTACCTTGAGCGCCTGCGGGATGCCCCCATTCCGCCCGCCAGCCAGGACCTGACCGCACGGCTGCTGGCCCGGACCCACGAACTGGCAGCCCAGCCGGCCGCCCCGGTGCCGCCGCCCCAGGGTGTCACCCCCCGCATGGCCCCCCCGCATGGCCGCCCGGGCCCTTGCGCTCACCGCCGGCGGAACCGTAGCTGCGGCGGGCGTGCTGGCCGTGGGTGCTTTCACGGCAGCAGGTGACCCCGGAGCCGGCGAACCGGCGGGAACCGAGGCCGCTTTTTCGCATGTCTCATCGCAGACCCCCGCTGACGGCCGGCCCTTGAGCGCCACGCAGCTGGCCACCCTGCGTTCCGAAGGATGGGCGTGTCCGGACCTGCAGGCCATGGGATTCCATCTGGAAGCGGCGCGTGCGCTGGTGGTCAACGGGGAGCCCGCAGTGGAGTTGAGGCTCACTGACGGCGCACACCACGCCACTGTCACGGAGCAGCACCCCGTCGCCAATGAACCAGCAGGCCACGCCCCGGTGGTTCACGGGGTTGCAGAAGGGGAGAGCGCTGCGGGCCAGGAGGGTGGACCGGTGCAGGTGCCGGGCACCTCCCAGTGGTCCGCCACGTACCGGGCCGCAGGCCTGACCATCACCTACCGCTCCGACCTGCCCGCGGAGCAGGCCGACGATGCCATGCCCATCCTCAAGCGGCTTGCCGATTCCGCGGCGGAGGGGGTCGCGGCAGACGTCCCGGACCGGCCGGAAGGGCAGGCCGCGGAACCCCTGGATGCACGGCTGGAGCGCGGAATCAACAAGATCGCGGCCCTGTTCACCCAATGACACGGACTGTTTACCCGCCCGCCGGGTGGGAATCGTCAGTCGCTGCCCGGAGAGGGTAATCTTCCTAAAGTGTTTGGAATCAACGGCCCGGAGTTCATCCTTCTGCTGATCATTGGCGTGCTGGTGATCGGCCCCCAGCGGCTGCCGGAATATACCCAGAAGCTGGCGAACCTGGTCAAGGAAGTCCGCCGGATGGCCAACGGTGCCCGTGAGCAAATCAAGGAAGAAGTGGGCATCGACATCGATGATGTCGACTGGAAGAAATACGATCCCCGCCAGTACGATCCCCGGCGCATCATCAAGGAAGCACTGCTCGACGACGACACCAAGCCTGTCAGCGCAGGCGCCCCCGCCGCGGTGGCTGCCGTTTCCGGCGCTGCCGCCGCAGCAGATGCCGCACCCAGCCGGCCGGAAAGGGTAGTCCAGCGGCTCGCCCCGGGCGAGACCGCCCCGTTCGACACCGAAGCCACGTAGGCCTCCCACTCAGCGGGGCTGCAGACCCAGCTTCATCCCGGCGAGGCCGCGCGGTTTAGCGGCAAGCTGCCCGGCGATGCCGGTAAGCGCGGCCGCCGCTGGAGCCCCGGGCCTGCCAAGGACGATCGGAACCCCTGCATCCCCGCCCTCGCGCAGCTCGATGTCCAGGGGAATCTGGCCCAGCAGGGGGACGTCCGCTCCCACCGTGGCGCTGAGCCGTTCTGTGAGCACCGTCCCGCCGCCGCTGCCGAACAGCTCCATCCGGCCGCCGTCGGGCATCTCCAGATACGACATGTTCTCGATGACGCCGGCGATCTTCTGCCCGGTCTGCGTGGCGATGGCACCGGCCCGTTCGGCGACGTCGGCTGCGGCTGCCTGCGGCGTGGTGACCACCAGGATTTCAGCCTTGGGCAACAGCTGGGCAACGGAGATGGCGATGTCGCCGGTGCCTGGCGGGAGGTCCAGGAACAGGGCATCCAGGTCGCCGAAGTAGACGTCGGTGAGGAACTGTTCCAACGCCCGGTGCAGCATGGGTCCGCGCCAGGCCACCGGCTGATTGCCGGTCACGAACATGCCGATGGAAATCACCTTCACGCCATAGGCCACGGGCGGAAGGATCATGTCGTCCACTTGCGTGGGTTTTTGCGTGATGCCCAGCAGGGCGGGTACGGAGAAGCCGTAGACGTCGGCGTCCACGATGCCCACCCGGAGGCCCTGGGCGGCCAGTGCCGTGGCCAGGTTCACCGTCACCGAGGACTTGCCCACGCCGCCCTTGCCGCTGGCCACCGCATAGACCTTGGTCAGGGAGTCCGGCTCGTTGAAGGGAATCGTGCGCTGGCCGCCCGGTCCGCGCAGCTTCTCCTTGAGGGCATCGCGCTGCGCCTGGTCCATCACCTTGAGCTCGACGTCGACGGCCGTGACGCCGGGGACCGCGGAAAGGGCTTTCTGCGAATCGGCGGTGATGGTATCCCGCAACGGGCAGCCCGCGATGGTGAGCAGGACCGCGACGGTGACCTTCCCGTCGTCGGACACCTGGACGGAGTCCACCATGCCCAGTTCCGTGATGGGGCGGCGCAGCTCCGGATCGATGACCGTGGCCAGGGCATCGTTGACGGCACTGACCAGTGGTGGCCGGCCGGCGGCTGCGGGGTGGGTGGGGGCACTCATGGACGGAGCCTCGGCTTTCGTGCGGTATCGGCGGCGGGCCGGCCGGTGACGGACGGCCTGCTTGTCATTGGGCAGAGTGGCCGGGTTTGACCCGGGGGATCTGCTGGGTGCGCGGGTTGCGCTGCCGGTCCCGCTGCTCGCGCAGTTTGTCCTTGACCTTGTCCCGCGGGGATTCGTGCGAGCCGGGCCCGGAGTCCTCATGGGTCCGCAGTTCCTCCTGCGCTTCCAGGAGGTCTTCCAGGAGCGAGCGCAGCTCGGCCCGGACGTAGTCGCGGGTTGCTACTTCGCGCAGTGCGATCCGCAGGGAGGCCAGCTCCCGGGTCAGGTATTCGGTATCGGACAGGTTGCGCTCTGCCCGCTGCCGGTCCTGCTGCAGCGAGACGCGGTCACGGTCATCCTGCCGGTTCTGCGCCAGCAGCAGGAGGGGTGCGGCGTAGGAGGCCTGCAGCGACAGCATCAGGGTCAGCAGGGTGAAGCCAAGGTCCCGCGAATCAAACTGCCACTCCACCGGCGCCCAGGTGTTCCAACCGAGCCAGAAAATGCAGAACACGGTCATGTAGACCAGGAACTGCGGCGTGCCCATGAACCGTGCAAAGCCCTCGGTGGCATGCCCGAACGCGTCCGGGTCAGGCTTGAATTTGGGCAGGATCCGCTGGCGCGCGCTTAGGGGTGTATCGAGACTGCCTTTTGATTCCGCATTGGCCAGGTTCCGCTGGTTGGTGTTCTTCAGGGCGCTGTTATCAGCCAATGCGGCCACCGAGCTTTCTTATCGGGGCTTCGCCGTCATGGGCGCGCCAGTCGTCCGGCAACAAATGATCCAAGACGTCATCAACAGTCACCGCCCCCACAAGCCGGCCGGCGTCATTGACCACCGGGAGGGAGTTCAGGTTGTAGGTGGCCAAAGTCCGTGCCACTTCGCTGATGTGGGCCTGGTCGGACAACGGCTCAAGGTTCTTGTCCACCAGGTTTCCCAGTGCCTCGAACGGCGGGAAACGCAGCAGCTGCTGGATGTGCACCACGCCCAGGAAGCGGCCCGTGGGCGTTTCCAGCGGCGGCCGGGCAATGAAGATCGACGACGCCAGGGCGGGGGAGAGCTCCTCGCGCCGGACGTGGGCCAGGGCTTCGGCGACGGTGGCCTCCGGCGGCAGGATGACAGGCACCGGGGTCATCAGGCCGCCGGCGGTGTCCTCGTCGTACTCAAGCAGGCGGCGGACGTCCTCGGCGCCTTCAGGCTCCATGAGCTGGAGCAGTTCCTCTGCCTGGGCGGAGGGGAGTTCTCCGAGGAGGTCGGCGGCGTCGTCAGGATCCATCTCCTCCAGGACGTCCGCGGCGCGCTGGACATCCAGGGCGGAGAGGATCTCTACCTGGTCGTCCTCCGGCAGTTCCTGGAGGACGTCGGCCAGCCGTTCGTCCTGCAGTTCGCTGGCAACCTCGAAGCGGCGCTTGTCGCTCATTTCCTGCAGGGCCTCGGCGAAGTCCGCGGGCTTGAGGTCCTCGTGGTTGGCCACGAACTGGGTGGCGGCCTGCGGTTCGGTGCGTGGCCCCTGCTGGGCGTCCGCCCAGTCGATGATCAGCGTTTCGTTGCGGCGCAGCCGGCTCAAAGGGGACAGGGAGTGGCCGCGCCGGACAAAGAGCTTGCTGACGAACCAGTCGCGGGACCGGTGCTGGTCTATGGCGATATCTTCGATCGTGGCGTCGCCGCTGCCGTCGCGTAGGGTGACCCGGCGGTCGAACATCTCGGCCACCACCAGGGTTTCCGCCCCACGCTGTTCAAACCGGCGCAGGTTGACCAGGCCCGTGCAAATGATCTGCGTCTGGTCAATCGAGGTGATGCGGGTCATGGGCACGAAGACGCGCTTCTTGCCTGGAACTTCCACCACAATGCCCACCACGTGCGGAGCTCCCCGGGTTCCCCGGGACAGCACAACAACGTCGCGCAGCCGGCCCAGCCGGTCGCCCAGCGGGTCGAAGACGTCGAGGCCCAGGAGGCGTGCCACGAAGACGCGTGTAGGTGTTGTGCTCACCACTACAGGCTACCGAGTCTGCTCTCTTTTAGCTGAATTTACAGGCGCCACCCACCTTGATGGGCAAGAATGGGTTTATGTCGAACATTTTTGGTGCTCCCAAGGCCGGCGCCGCGAACGGACCGGACGATGCCCGGGCTGTTCCCACCGGTGACACCGTTGGCTCCTACACTTCCTACCTCGACGCCCAGAAGGCGGTTGACTACCTGGCGGACCAGCAGTTCCCGGTCCAGATGGTGTCCATCGTGGGCAATGAACTGAAGATGGTGGAGCGGGTTACGGGGCGCCTGAGCTATCCGCGGGTAGCGTTGTCGGGAGCGCTGAGCGGCATGTGGTTCGGCCTGTTCGTGGGCGTCATGCTCTCCTTCTTCGCTCCGTCACCCGGGTACTTCTCCATCATGACCTCGGTGCTGATGGGCGCGGCGTTCTTCATGCTCTTCGGCATCGTCACCTACGCCATGCAGCGCGGCAAGCGGGACTTCACCTCCACCAGCCAGGTGGTGGCCACCAGCTACGACGTGATCGTGGCCCCCGAGGCAGCCCACGAGGCCCGGCGGCTCCTGCAGCAGCTGCCCATGTCCCGCTCGGACGCAGCATCCGGCCACGGCCCGTATACGCAGCATGACTACTACAACCAGCCGTACCAGCAGCAGCACCACCAGCAGCCCGGGCAGCAGCAGGGGCAAGGCCCGGCCCGCCCCGCCGGGTGGAACGATCCCTACGGCCAGCGGTCCTCCGGTTCGTCCGCCCACAACGGACCGGTGCAGGAAGGCCACGGGTACCCGGACGACGCAGGCCAGCAGCACACCGGCCAGCAGCCGGCCCAGCAGTACGACGCCGGCCAGCAGCACAGCGGCCAGCAGCCGGCGCAGCCGGTCCGTTCCGTCCGTTACCCGGACCTGCCGGACGGTCGCCCGCAGTACGGCGTGCGCCTGCCCCAGGGCCCTGCTGCTGATGCGGGGCAGCCTGGCATGGGACAAACCACGGAACACCGGGCAGAAGCAGAACACCGGGCAGGGGACCACGTGCATGATGGCGCGGAGCACCCGGTGGAAAACCAGTATGGTCCGGACGGGGACCAGCACCGGGGCGACCACCGGCAGTAACGGCGCAGGTGCGTCCGGGTACACGGGGCGGACGGCGTCAGGAACCGGTGCCACAATCTAAGAGCGGGGCCGCTGGAATCATTCCAGCGGCCCCGCTCTTTGATTTCTTCAGCGCGTATCAGGCTTCTTCGGTCCGGTAGATGCCGGCCATCCAGTCCTCCACATCCTCCGCCTTGCGCGGCAGGGCTGCGCTGAGGTTGACGGGGCCCTCGGCGGTCATGAGGATGTCGTCCTCGATCCGGACGCCGATGCCGCGGTATTCCTCCGGGATTGCGAGGTCTTCCTTCTTGAAGTACAGGCCCGGTTCGATGGTGAACACCATGCCCTCGGTGAGTACCCCGTCGAGGTAGAGATCCCGCTTGGCCTGGGCACAGTCATGGACATCCAGGCCCAGGTGGTGGCTGGTGCCGTGCGGCATCCAGCGGCGGTGCTGCTGGCCCTCCGGGCTGATGGCTTCCTCCACGCTGACGGGCAGGATTCCCCATTCGGCCAGGCGCTCAGCCAGGACTGTGGTGGCCGCAGTATGGATGTCGCGGAACTTGGTTCCCGGCTGGGCCGCTGCGAATCCGGCGTCGGCAGCGTCGAGGACCGCCTGGTAGACCTTGCGCTGGATGTCGCCGAAGGTGCCGCTGGCCGGAAGGGTCCGGGTGATGTCCGCGGTGTAGAGCGAGTCGGCCTCGACGCCGGCGTCCAGGAGCAGGAGTTCGCCGGCATGGATCCGGCCCGTGTTCCGGGTCCAGTGCAGCACGGTGGCGTTGTTGCCGGACGCCGCGATGGTGTCGTAGCCCAGTTCGTTGCCTACCTCGCGGGCACGGGCGAAGAAGGCACCCTCCACCACGCGTTCACCGCGGGCGTGCGTGAGGGCGCGCGGCAGGGCCTTGACCACCTCTTCAAATCCTTCAACGGTGGCCGACACCGCAATCTTCATCTGCTCGATTTCCCACTCGTCCTTGAGCAGGCGCAGTTCGGAGAGGGCTTCGCTGAGCTTCTCGTCCAGGGCGTCGAGCACCTCGAGGTCCAGGTTCTCGGGGTCCTTGGCCGTGTTGTACCGGGCCGTGTCCACCAGTGCATCGATGTTGTCGTCAACCTTGCGGACCAGGCGGATGGAGATCCCGCCGATCTCCGGGGCGCCCACATCCTTGGTGATTGCCGTTTCCAGCTGGTCGATGTGCGCGGTGGCCAGTCCCAGCCGGGCCTCGAACTCTTCGAGGGTGGGACGGGCGCCAATCCAGAACTCACCGGAGCGGGAGTCCGCGTAGAACTGCTCCGTGTCCCTGCCGGCCAGCGGCCGGAAGTACAGCGTGGCGCGGTGGTGCGCGCCGTCGTCGCCCGTTCCCTCTTCCACCGGATCCAGGATCAGGACCGCGTCCGGCTCGTGGTCCAGGCCGAGGCCCGTCAGGTGGGCGAAGCCGGAATGCGGGCGGAAGCGGTAGTCGCAGTCGTTGGAACGGACCTTGAGCGGCCCCGCGGGGATAACCAGGCGTTCGCCTTTGAACTGGGCCGAGATCGCCTTGCGCCGGGATGCGGCGTAGCCGGCGACGGCGTCGCGCCGGGGGAGCTCCTGGCTGGACGGCGCCCAGTTGCTGGCCATGAAGGCCTTGAAGGCGTTGGAACTGGGCCGCTGGGAGCGGTTGTTGACGCGGTCCTCCAGCGGCTGGGAAGCAGAGTTTTGGGTGTTTTCGGCATCGTTCACGGCACCATCGTCTCACCAGCATCCCGGCTACGCGAACAGGCCTCCCCGGTCTCCTGTCCCCGGTCCACTACGCTGGATAAGTGAGGATTGACCTGCATGCCCACTCCAACGTCTCCGACGGCACCGAGACCCCGGCCGATGTCATGGCCTCTGCTGCCCGTGCGGAACTGGATGTGGTGGCCCTGACCGACCATGATTCGACGGCCGGCTGGGCGGAGGCCGCCGCGGCCGCCGCCACGTGCGGGGTGGCCCTGGTGCCGGGCATGGAAGTCTCCTGCCGGACCGAGGAGGGCATCAGTGTCCACCTCCTGAGCTACCTGCACGATCCCACCCATCCCGGGCTGCTCGAGGAAATCACGAAGGCCAAGGACTCCCGCCTGACCCGCGCCGAACGCATGGTGACCATCCTTGCCGAGGACTATCCGCTCACCTGGGACGACGTGATCCACCACGTGGCGCCCGGAGCCACCCTTGGCCGGCCGCACATCGCCGATGCCCTCGTCGCCGCGGGCGTCGTGGAGGACCGGTCCGAGGCATTCGCGTCCATCCTCACCTCCCGGTCCCGCTACTTCATCCCGCACTACGCCCCGGACCCGGCCACCGCCGTCGAACTGGTCCGTGCCGCCGGCGGCGTGCCCGTGTTTGCCCATCCCGTGGCTTCCGCCCGGGGCCGGATCGTGGGGGAGCGGACGTACAGGGACATGATCGACGCCGGGCTGGCAGGCCTGGAGATCAACCACCGGGACAACCCGGAAGAGGGCCGGGATTTCCTGCGCAAACTTGCGGCCCGGCATGGCCTGCTGGTCACCGGCTCCTCCGACTATCACGGCACCGGCAAGCCCAACCTGCTCGGCGAAAACCTCACGGCCCCGGAGATGCTGGCGCGGATCGAGGAACTGGGTACGGGAGCCGCCGTCGTCCGTCCTTGAGGGGCGGACAACACCCTGGCTAGCTGGACGGGAAGGAGCTCAGGGTGGCGTGCGCTCCGAGCCGCTTGGCCATGATGTCGATGGCGGGCTGGTTCTGGTCCACGCACACGAACCTGCGGCCGAGCTTGGCGGCAACTGCTCCGAGGGTGCCGGAGCCGGCGAAGAAGTCCAGGCACCAGTCACCGGGCCGGGACGACGCAGCGACCACGCGGCGGACCAGGCCCTCCGGCTTCTGCGTAGGGTAGCCGGTCTTTTCCTTGCCGGTGGGCGAGACGATGGTGTGCCACCAGACGTCGGTGGGCAGCTTTCCCAGTTCCCGCTTGGCGGGGGTCACCAGGCCCGGCGCCATGTAGGGCTCGCGGTCCACCTCGGCGCTATCGAAATGGTACTTCGCGGGGTTCTTGACGTACACCAGGATGTTGTCGTGCTTGGTGGGCCACCGGTTTTTCGCCCGGGCACCGTAGTCGTACGCCCAGATGATCTCGTTCAGGAAGCATTCGCGGCCGAAGATGGCGTCCAGCATCACCTTGGCGTAGTGCACCTCACGGTAGTCCAGGTGCAGGTACAGGGTGCCGTCGTCGGCCAGCAGGCGCCAGGCCTCCACGAGCCGTGGTTCCAGGAAGGACCAGTAGTCGCTGAACGCATCATCGTAGCGGTGCAGGGCGCCCTTGATGGTGTCGTAGGAGCGGCCCTTGAAGCCCACCCGGTCCCCGCTGCCGCCGGCGTTCACCACCATCCGGGTTTCCTGGCGCTGCTGCGGCCGGCCCGTGTTGAAGGGCGGGTCCACATAAATCAGTGTGAAGGCGCCGTCCGGCAGCGTGGGGAGGTACGCCGCGTTGTCCGCGTGCACCATCAGGCTGCCGCCGTCCGGCGCCCAAACAGTGTCAGTCATCAGGGCAGTTAGGCCTCGGAGTTGCCCGGCTGGCTGCCGTTGTCCGCACCGGCCACCACTTCGCCGTTGCGGCGGCGGGTGCGGGTGCGGGTCCGGCGGGCGCGGTTGGGCTTTTCGCCCTCTGCCGCGGGTGCTGCAGCTTCAGCGGCGGATGCGGTCTCCGGAGTTGAGGTACGACGACGGCGCTCGCCCGTGCGGCCCGTCGAGTCATTGCTCCGGCCGCCTTCGCGGCTGCCGCCCTTGCCGGCGTCGCTGTTTCCGCGGCCCCGTCCGTCCCGGTCGCGTGAGCGGCCTGCGTCGCGGCCGCCGCGGCTGTTCTTCTTGCCGGTCTCGCCGAGGTCCTCGAGGACTTCGGCGTCGACGCCGGCAAGGGTCCGCTTGTCGCGGGGCAGGCGGCCCTTGGTGCCCTCGGGGATGTCAAGGTCCGTGTAGAGGTGCGGCGAGGAAGAGTAGGTTTCCACCGGCTCCGGCACGCTCAGCCCCAGTGCCTTGTTGATCAGGCCCCAGCGCGGCATGTCGTCCCAGTCCACGAACGTGACGGCGGTGCCCTTGTTGCCGGCGCGGCCGGTGCGGCCCACCCGGTGCAGGTAGATCTTCTCGTCTTCCACGCACTGGTAGTTGATGACGTGCGTAACGTCCTCGACGTCGATGCCGCGGGCGGCAACGTCGGTGGCCACCAGGACGTCGACCTTGTTGTTGCGGAAGGCGCGCAGCGCCTGTTCGCGGGCGCCCTGGCCCAGGTCGCCGTGGATGGCGGCGGCGGCGAACCCG
This sequence comes from Arthrobacter sp. 8AJ, assembly GCF_902506025.1. Classification (NCBI taxonomy): domain Bacteria; kingdom Bacillati; phylum Actinomycetota; class Actinomycetes; order Micrococcales; family Micrococcaceae; genus Arthrobacter; species Arthrobacter sp. 8AJ. The sequence goes on from NZ_LR733289.1 coordinate 1,496,049, forward strand.
CGGTCCACCAGTTCCTCGGCCACCTTGGCGGCGGTGCGCTTGGTCTTGGTGAAGATGATGGTCCGCCCGCGGCCGCGGGCCTGCAGGATGCGTGCCACCACTTCGGTCTTGTCCATGCTGTGCGCACGGTAGATCAGCTGGCGGATGTCGCGCTTGGTCAGGCCCTCGTCCTCCGGATCCGCGGCGCGGATGTGCGTGGGCTGGGTCATGTACCGGCGTGCCATGGCGATGACGGGGCCGGGCATTGTGGCGGAGAACAGCAGGGTCTGGCGGACGGCGGGCGTTGCCGCGATCAGCGTCTCCACGTCCGGCAGGAAGCCCAGGTCCAGCATTTCGTCGGCTTCGTCCAGCACCACGATTTTGACGTTCTTCAGGCTTAGGTGCTTCTGCTTGAAAAGGTCGATCAGCCGGCCGGGGGTTCCCACCACTACCTCGACGCCCTGCTTGAGGGCTTCGACCTGGGGCTCGTACGCGCGGCCGCCGTAGATGGTGGTGATCCTGGCGTTGCGCTTGCGCGCCGCCGTCTGAAGGTCGTTCGCTACCTGGACTGCCAGTTCACGGGTGGGAACAATGACCAGGGCCTGCGGTGCGCCGGGCACGGCCAGCTTGGCGTAGCCGGGATCATCCTGCCCGATCACGCGCTGCAGCGCCGGAATGCCGAAGCCCAGGGTCTTGCCGGTACCGGTCTTGGCCTGGCCGATGATGTCGTGTCCGCCCAGGGCGACCGGCAGGGTCATGGCCTGGATGGGGAAGGGGTGGGTGATGCCGGCGTCGGCAAGGGATTCGACGATGTCTGCGCGGACGTTGTAGTCGGCGAAGGACTTCTCCGCGATCTCGTGCGGCGTCTCGTCGGAGATGATGGTTTCTTCCGGCTCGATGGTTTCCGTGCCGGACTCATCGCTCAAGAGCTGGTGGGTATGCAATTCACTCACAGGGGAGTTTCCTTATTCATTTGGGCAATGGCGCTGCCTGCTCAACGGGCCGGCCAAGGCTGGCCGCTCCGGAGCACGCTCAGGCGCGCAAGCGATTCCAGTGGAAGCCGATCGCGGGCTATCTAAATGCTGGCACTGGTGACCAACGGGTACTTCTCAAGATCGCGTAGGGGCGGGCTTGTTGGTTTCAAATCAAGGAAATCAACGACCGGGCATCCAGTTCTACCCCTCCAGTCTAGCCGTACGGGCGCGGAAACACGGTTTCGGCCCGCCCAGGGGGCCCGCCGGCCCGTCAGGAAACGAGTTCGAAGTGGATCTGCCGGGTGGTGATGTCCGAGGAAACCAGCCGAACGCGGACCTTGGTGCCGGACTCCAGTTCGCCCGCGCAGCGTGCAGTCACCGCAGGTTCGGCGATCTGGATGATCCCCGAACTTCCGTTCCCGTTTCCGTTGCCGTTCTTCCCGTTCCCGTTTCCATTCTTGCCATTCCCGTTGCCGTTTCCGTTCTGCGGCTTGGATCCGGAAATGACGATCGCATCAAACTCCTGCCCGATGTGGTTCAGCAGCAGCGCCGCTTCCACGGTGTCCAGGGCCAGGCGTTCCATGCGGGAGGCCAGCTGGTCCGATCCCGCCATAATGCCCGGGAGCAACGGCAGGGCTTCCCGCGCCCAGCCGGGAACGTCGCCGCCGTTGCTCAGGGCCTCGCAAATGACCAGCACGAAGCGGTCCACGAGGCGCCGCAGCGGCGCGGTGGTGTGGGCATAGGCTGCGCCGATGGCCGACTGGATGCCGTCTTCCGGGACAGTCCCGTCGAAAGCTGTGTAGGACGCGCCACGGAACAGCATGCCGGCTGAGTGCATAATGGCCAGCTGCCGCGGATCGGTGGGATCGAGGGACCGGAGGTACTCGCCGTAGCTGACCTCCCCGTCCCATGGCCTGCCCAGCACCTCGGTCTGCAGGCGGAAATGCCGCAGGGACCGTTCATCCGGGGCAGGCATGGTGCGCAGGATGCCCACTTTGCCCTCCAGCATCAGCTGCGCGGCCGCCATTCCGGTCATCAGCGAAATCTGTGCATTCCAGTCCTCCACGGGAAGCTGCGGAACAGCGTCGATCCGGTAGCCGCCGTCGGGCAACTGGACGATCTCCTGCTCAGGCATGTTCAGGCTGGCGCCCCCGCGTGCCCGTTCCAGCGCCACCCGCTTCAGTCCCACCTCGCGGAGGAGGCCCAGTACGGGGGAGGCAGTCCCGGCGTCGAGATCGGCCTGGGCGCCTTTGTAGCTGAGCTTGTCACGGCTGATGACCCGCGCCCTCCGGACGCCCACGGACAGCACTGTCGCGTCGCCGTCGAGCGTGAAGTCCCAGACGAAAGCCGAACACTCCTGGCCGGGCAGCAGGCTTCCGGCGCCCTCGCTGATCACCTCGGGGTGCAGCGGGATCCGGCCGTCCGGGGCGTAGAACGTCTGTCCGCGGCGCCGCGTCTCGGCGTCCAGCGGGCCGCCCGGAGCAACAAACGCCGGAACGTCGGCGATGGCGTACATAACCCGGTAGCCGTTTCCGTCCGGCTCGATGAACACTGCCTGGTCCAGGTCCGTGGACGACGCCGGATCGATGGTCACGAATCCGACGGCGGTCAGGTCGTAGGACGGCAGTTTCAGCGCGGCGACGGCGGCGCGGGCGTCTTCGACGGCTTCGGCGGGGTACGGTCCCGGCAGTTCAAGTTCCGTCCGCAGCAGGCCCAGCGCCTCTTCCAGGGCGTTCTTGTGGTCATGGACGTTGGGGGCCAACCGATGATGTGACACAAAAATCAGCGTATCCCCAAGTCCCGGAATTAAGCAGGCTCAGGAGCCGGTGCCGTCCAGCGCGTCGAGAAGGGAGGAGGCGGCGGCTGCGGGGTCGGGTGCTTCGGTGATGGCGCGGACCACCACGATCCTGCCGGCACCGGCCTCCACCACGTCACGGACGTTTCCCTGGTCGATGCCGCCGATGGCAAACCATGGCACGGGATCTCCGGCCTGCCGGGAGGCTTCGGCGGCATATGCCACCAGTCCAGGGCCGACGGCGGCCCTGCCGGGTTTGGTGGGCGTGGCCCAGACCGGACCCACACAGAAGTAGTCCAGCCCGGACGGCCCCACCGTTGCGGCCAAAGCGGCGTCCACCTGGTCAGTGGTGTGGCTGGAGAGCCCAATGGCCGCGTTGCCGTTGACCAGCGTCCGCGCTGCCGGCAGCGGAAGGTCCTTCTGGCCGATGTGGAACACCGGCGCCCCGGACAGCACTGCGATGTCCGCACGGTCGTTGACGGCCCACAGCCGGCCATGGCGTACCGCTGTTTCCTTCAGGACCGCCAGGAGGTCCAGTTCCTCTGCGGCTTCGATGGTCTTGTCGCGCAGCTGGATGATGTCCACGCCGCCGGCAAACGCGGCGTCAACGAAGTCCGCGAAATCGCCGCGCTCAGTCCGTGCGTCGGTGCAGAGGTACAGGCGCGCTGCCTTGAGGGCGTCAATGTGGCCGGCGTTGGCAACTTCGGCGGGGAGGGCAGCGGAGGCTGGGGC
>NZ_LR733289.1:1499628-1543810 GCF_902506025.1 Arthrobacter sp. 8AJ
ATTCATGCCTGCAAGCCTAGTTCCTCTAAACTGGGCTGGTACTGCGGGAGCCCGCGGCAGCTGTCATAAAGCGCCGGGCTGAGAGGGCGTCAGAGCCGACCGCTTGACCTGATCCGGTTAATGCCGGCGTAGGGAAGGAACCACATGCGCAACCCCGTTGACAGTCTCCCCGGGCCCGCCCATGCCGGCATCCAGTCCACCGTCCGTGCCGACGTCGCCGTCATCGGCGGGGGAGTGGTGGGCCACGGCATCGCCTGGGAGGCGCAGCGTTCCGGACGCTCCGTTGCCCTGATCGATGACTCACCTGGAAACGGTGCCAGCTGGGCCGCCGCGGGCATGCTGGCCCCGGTCAGCGAACTGCACTACCAGGAGGAGGACCTCCTGGAACTGATGCTTGAGGCGGCGTCCCGCTGGCCAGGGTTCGCTGCCGGGATCGCAGGTGCGACGGGGGCGGATTGCGGATACCTGACGACGCCGACACTCGCCGTGGGTGCCGACGCCGCTGACCGCCGCGCGCTGATGGACCTCCGCGCGGTACAACAGGCCAACGGACTGGCGGTGGAGCCCCTGGCCGTGCGCGAAGCCCGCAAACGCGAGCCGCTGCTCAGCCCCGCCATCGCCTGCGCCCTGGACACACCCGCGGACCACCAGGTGGATCCCCGGCGTTTGGTGGCGGCCATGCGGCTGGCACTCGCGGGCGCTGCACTGAAGTCCCCGGAGCTGGCCGCCGCGGGCGCGGTGGATGGGTATGCCGTGCCGGACCGGGCCGCCGGCCTGCTGTGGGAGGGCGGAAGCGTCGTCGGCACCTCACTGGCCGGCGGCGGCACCGTCCTGGCAACGGAAACCATCGTGGCCAACGGCCTGCAGGCAGGGGACCTTGGCGGCCTGCCCGACGGCCTCGACCTGCCACTGCGCCCAGTCCACGGGGACATCCTCCGCCTCGCCGTTCCGCAGCACCTCCAGCCCCTGGTTACCTCCACGGTGCGCGGGCTGGTGCACGGAGTCCCCGTCTACATCGTCCCCCGGCAGGACGGGACCGTGGTGATCGGGGCAACCCAGCGCGAGGACGCGCTCTCCGATGCCGTGAGCGCCGGAGGCGTTTACCAGCTGCTGCGGGACGCGCAGGCGCTGGTGCCCGCCGTCGCTGAACTGGAACTGCTCGAGTGCACCGCCCGGGCCCGCCCCGGTACCCCCGACAACGCGCCCCTGCTGGGCCGCGTGCCGGTGGATCCGGGGTCCGGAAACCCTGCCGCCGGGCATGTCCCGGGACTCATCATCGCCACCGGGTTCTTCCGGCACGGCGTCCTGCTCACCCCCGCCGCAGCCGCCATCTGCACGGCACTGCTGGACGGGACATCAGATTCCCGCTGGTCGCCCTTCAGCCCGGAGCGGTTCTCCCGGCCGGCGGCAGCCGCCACCACACCCCACATCAAGGAGACAGCGTGAACATCACCCTGAACGGAAACACGCACGAGGTGGCCGACGGCGCCTCCATCACCACGCTCGTCAGCCAAGTGACCGGACGCCCGCTGGCACCCAACGGACAGGCGACGGACGGCGGGAAACTGGGCGTCGCCGTCGCACATAATGCCCAGGTGGTGCCGCGGAGCCAATGGTTCGCCACCGCGCTCGCCGAGGGCGACGATATTGAACTTGTCACTGCAGTACAGGGAGGCTGACGCCATGACCGAAACCAGCACCATCAACCCCGCCGGAAACGCGGGCGCCGCCGACGCCCTGGTGATTGACGGCGTCGCCCTCGGATCCCGGCTCATCATGGGCACGGGCGGGGCACCCAGCCTGGACGGCCTGGGCGCAGCGCTGCTGGCCTCCGGCACCGCCCTGACCACGGTGGCCATGCGCCGGTACTCCACGGCTGAAACCGGTTCGCTGTTCCAGCTGCTGGTGGACCATGGGATCCGCGTGCTGCCCAACACGGCCGGCTGCTTCACGGCCAGGGATGCGGTCCTGACCGCCGAACTGGCGCGGGAGGCCCTGGAGACCGACTGGGTGAAACTGGAGGTCATCGCCGACGAGCAGACCCTCCTGCCGGACGCCGTGGAACTCGTGGACGCCACGGAGCAGCTGGTCAACCGCGGGTTCAAGGTCTTCGCCTACACGAATGACGACCCCGTGCTTGCGTTGCGGCTGGAGAACCTCGGCGCCACCGCCGTCATGCCGCTGGGCGCCCCGATCGGCACCGGACTGGGGATCCTGAACCCGCACAACATCGAGCTGATCGTTTCCCGCGCGTCGGTGCCGGTGGTCTTGGATGCAGGCATCGGCACGGCGTCAGACGCCGCGCTGGCCATGGAGCTGGGCTGCGACGCCGTCCTGCTGGCCACGGCAGTGACGCGTGCCCAGAACCCCGCGCTCATGGGCGAGGCATTCAAGCACGCAGTGATCGCCGGCAGGATGGCCAGGGCCGCCGGGCGCATCCCGCGCCGGGAGCACGCCCTTGCCTCCTCCGCGATGGAGGGCCGGGCGGAGTTCCTCTGACCCCCGTGAAACAGGTGTGGCCACCGCCCGGATGGGTGGTGGCCACACGCGTATGTACTGCCCTGCCGGCGGTCAGCGCCGCAGAATAACAGTCAGGCGTTCCGTGTCGCGGCGGGCGCGGGTACGGCCCAGGTAGATGACGGCGGCGATGGCCGCAGCTACTCCCAGGACCATGGGCAGGACCCACGGAAGCCACGTGGTCCCCGGCAAGTAGCCGAAGCCCGCAGTCATCAGGATGATCCAGGCCAGCGCCGCAACACCCGCGGCAACACCGGCCGGAACTGCCGCACCGTATTTGGCATGCCGCTTGTCATTGGCCCAGACGACGAAGCCGGCGGCGACGGTTGCCAGCACCACGATGGTCAGCGAAAGCATGGATCTCCTTGGAAAACTGCGGTGGCCGGGGACGGGCAGAGGGTGAAACGGGCCGGACTAGAACTGGCCGAAACCTACGCGCCGGACCTCCTCGGCACCGATTTCCACGTAAGCCAGTGCGTTGCCCGGAACAATGATCAGGCGTCCTTTGTCATCCTTCAGGCGCAGTTCGCTGCCCTCATTAATGGCTTCGCCAACAACCTTGGCCACCGTCTCCGCATCCTGGGTTGATTCCAGCACGATTTCGCGGCCAACGTTCTGAACGCCGATCTTAATTTCCAAGGGGGCCTCCCAGCCTGTGAAAGTACTCGTGTTTCTCTACGAGGTGTTGTCTTATTTGTAGTCTAGGACTCTTTGGGGAAGCGAGAGATTCCGCGCCAAGCTAAACGGTAGATGAGGTCGCTGGCCACATCGAGGTCCAGGTTGCCGTCCGTTTCCAGCCAGTACCGGGCGCTGACCTGCGCCATTCCGGCCAGGCCGCGGCCCAGCAGTTCCGCTTCCAGGTGGGGGAGCTTGGTGTCCTCCGCAATGACCCGGGCAATGGCGTCGGCGAAGGTCCTGTTGAACGTTTCCAGCCGCGAGCTCACATCGGGATCATTAATCAGGTCGGACTCGAACACCAGGCGGTGGGCCTGGTCGTCATTGGCGATGAAGTGGAAGTAGGCGCGCATGACAGCCTGGACGCGTTCATCGTTGTCAGTGGTGGAGTTCAGGGCGCCCAGCATCAGTTCGGTCAGCGAGGCCAGATGGCTTTCCAGCAGGGCGAGGTAGAGCTCGCGCTTGGAAGGAAAATGCTGGTACAGCACCGGTTTGCTCACATGGGCAGTTTCTGCAATCTCATCCATTGCCGCACCGTGGTAGCCGTTGGCTACGAACACCTCCTGGGCCGCGGCAAGGAGCTGTGCCCGGCGCTCATCCCGGGGCAGGCGGGCGGACCGCTGGCCTGCGGGGCGGGAGGGAGTTTGGGGTGCGGCGGAGGCCGGACGGTCAGCCCGTGCTTCAGGGACCACAGTTGTCCTTCTTTCCATTGCAGTTACCCTTCACTTTACTGCGGGGTAATATGACCCGGCGGTATCCCGGGGCATACATTGAAGTATGGCTTCGACTTTCACCGCAAATGTTGCAACCCCTGCCCTGGATCCGCTGGTGGAACCGGCTGGCGGCCTCACTCCCGCCGAGGTTGAACGGTACTCCCGGCACCTGATCATTCCCGAGATCGGCGCGCTGGGGCAGCGGCGGCTCAAGAACGCCAAGGTGCTGGTCATCGGCGCCGGCGGCCTGGGTGCCCCCGCCCTGCTGTATCTCGCCGCGGCTGGTGTGGGAACGATCGGAATCATCGACGACGACGTCGTTGACCTGAGCAACCTGCAGCGCCAGGTGATCCACGGCGTCAGCGACGTGGGCCGCCCCAAGACCGAATCGGCACGCGATGCCATCGCCGGGCTGAACCCGCTGGTTGACGTCCGGCTGCACAACGTACGCCTGGACTCATCCAATGCCCTGGAACTGTTCAGCGGGTACGACCTCATTCTTGACGGTGCCGACAACTTCGCCACCCGGTACCTGGTGAACGATGCCGCCGCCATCCTGGGAAAGCCCTACGTATGGGGTTCCATTTTCCGTTTCGATGGCCAGGTCAGTGTGTTTTGGGAGAAGCACGGACCCACCTACCGGGACCTCTACCCCGAAGCGCCGCCTGCCGGGTCCGTGCCGTCCTGCGGTGAGGGCGGCGTCTTCGGCATGCTGTGCGCCGCCGTGGGATCGCTCATGGTGACCGAAGCGGTGAAGCTGATTACCGGCGTCGGACGTTCCCTGCTGGGCCGCGTGGCCCTGTTTGACGCACTGGGCGGCAGTTGGCGTGAAATCCGGGTGTCGAAGGACCCGGCCGCCCAGCCCATCACGGAACTCACTGACTACGAGGCGTTCTGCGGCATCGCCCCGGCCGCCCCGTCGGACACGGAACACACCGTCACGGCCACCCAGTTGGCCACCATGCTGGCCTCGCGCAAGGCCGGGCTCAAGGACTTCGAACTGGTGGACGTCAGGGAGTCGGGGGAGTACGACATCGTCCGGATCGACGGGGCCAAACTGATCCCGCAGGGACGCATCCTGGCCGGCGAAGCCTGGGATGAACTTCCGCAGGACCGGGACATCGTGTTCCACTGCAAGGCCGGGACACGCTCGGCCAACGTCCTGGCGGCGGCCCGGCAGGCCGGCTACCAGCGCGTCAGCCATCTCGACGGCGGGATCCTGGCCTGGGTGCGGGACGTGGAACCTGGGAAACCCGTCTACTGACCCGGACGCCCAATCACCTTTAGCCGCTTTTTGAGAAACGCCCCATCACTTTCCTGAAGAAAGTGATGGGGCGTTTCCGATTTAGGGGCAAATGGTGATGGGGCGTCGGGGAGGGAGAACGTCAGGCGGTTTCGCGGCCCTTGTGGTCCACCGGGCATTCGGCCTCCACCACTGCGGGCGCGGCCGTGCCGGGCTGAGAGGTGCCGGGCTGCTCGACGGTGATGCCGTACAGCGCCTCGAGCGCCGCAACGTAGTCATCCTGCTGGCCGTTTGCGGCGAGTTCGCGGGCACGGACGGTGGGGACGTGCAGCAACTGCTTGACCATGCGGCGGAGCGCGAACTCCACTTCTTCAGCGGCAGCGGTGCAGCCGTGCCGGGCACGGACCTTTTCCATCTCCGCGTCCAGCACGTTCATGGTGTGGCGGCGCAGGGCAACGATGGCGGAGTCCACGGAGCGGGCTTCGCGCTCCTGCTCGAAGGCCTTGGCGGCGCCCTTGACGATGCCGCTTGCCTGGGCCAGCGATTCCGCCTGCTCCTGCGGCGCGGCCAGGCGCACCGATTCCAGGGTCAGCAGTTCCACGCCGTCCAGCTCGCCGACGGCGGGATCGAAGTCGTGGGTGAGCGCCAGGTCGATGGCAATCAGGGGCTGGGGTGAGTCCGCGCGGACCTGAGCGAGTTCGTCCGCTTCAACCCGGGTGTCCGAGCCGCTGCAGCCGATCATGACGTCGGCGGCCGCCACCGCTGGGCGCAGCGAATCCACATCCAGGGCGGACCCGCCGCGCGAGGCCACGAATCCTTCGGCGCGGCCGGATGAGGAGTAGACGGAGATGTCCGTGCAGCCGCGTTCACGCAGCAGTGCCATGGTGGCGCCGGCGTACGCGCCGGTCCCGAACAGCACAACCTTCTTGGTGGTCCAGTCGGGGTTTTCGGAAAGATCAGTGGCCAGGTCCAGGGCCACCGAAACGATGGAAAGCCCCCGGGAACCGAGGGCCGTCTGCGCGCCGACGTCCTTGGCGGTTTTCGAAGCGGCCTGGAACAGCCGGACCAGGCCGGCGCTGGCAGTACCGTCGTGCTGTGCGGTGATAAGGGCGCGGCGCACCTGGCCGGCGATCTCGCGCTCGCCAACGACGGCGGAATCCAGTCCGGCGCTGACGGCGAACAGGTGCTGGGTTACCTCGGGACCGGTCCGGGTGCTGAAGGAGCGCGACACGAGGGGCTCGGAGAGTCCGCTGGCCTGGCTGATCCGCGACACCAGTGCAGCCCGGGCCGCTTCGACGTCGTTCGGATTGGGCGCTTCGCCGTAGATCTCATAGCGGTTGCAGGTGGCGAGGACCACCGCTCCGGCCACGGCAGGGGATTCGGTGAGCGCGGATGCGGCAATCCCGGAGGAACCGTTGCTCAACTGAGCAACGGTTTCAAGATCGATGTCGGCGTGTGTAGCCACCAATGAGAAAAGAACCACAGCAGACCAATCATAGCTTTTTCGTTGCCCGGTAGAACAACCACCGGAAAGGATAGTCGCCACACCTGGACGTGATCCGTGCCACCTCAAGGATTCCCGTGCCGTCAGCGACAGGTTGTCGTTATCTTTTGCAGCTCTTTTTGGGCACAATCGAAAGCATGACTCCTAGCCCTGCCGTCTCCGCTGCCGGCACCCTCGCCGCAGACCATCCACTGATGGACGGCCGCACAGCAGACTCCCCGCTGATCACGGCCTACCGCGGCGGCAAGCCGTCCCGCCGTCCCGTCTGGTTCATGCGGCAGGCCGGCCGGTCGCTGCCCGAATACCTCAAGGTGCGCGAAGGCATCGCCATGCTGGACTCCTGCCTCCGCCCGGAGCTGGCCTCTGAGATCACGCTGCAGCCCGTCCGCCGCCATGACGTGGACGCCGGCATCTTCTTTTCCGACATCGTCATCCCGCTGAAGCTCGCCGGCGTGGGAGTGGACATCGTGCCCGGGGTCGGGCCGGTCCTCGACAAGCCGGTACGCACCGGGGCCGATGTTGCCGCCCTGCCGCAGCTCACATGGGAAGCCCTGGAGCCGATCCGTGAAGCCGTCCGCCTCACGGTGGCCGAACTGGGCAAGACGCCCCTGATTGGTTTCGCCGGCGCACCGTTCACGCTGGCCGCCTACATGGTGGAAGGAAAGCCGTCCCGCGACCACCTGGGCCCGCGGACCATGATGCACGCGGACCCGGAGACATGGAACGCGCTGGCCAACTGGGCTGCCGACGCCTCCGGCATGTTCCTCCAGGCCCAGCTGGAGGCGGGCGCCTCCGCCGCCCAGCTGTTCGACTCCTGGGCGGGCTCGCTGGGGCTGGCCGACTACACCAAATACGTTGCGCCGGCGTCGGCCCGTGCCCTGGACCATGTCCGCCACCTGGGTGCCCCGCTCATCCACTTCGGCACCGGCACGTCCGAACTCCTCGTGGCCATGCGGGACGTGGGAGTGGACGTGGTGGGCGTTGACTACCGGCTGCCGCTCGATGAGGCGAACCGCCGCCTGGGCGGAACGGTTCCGCTGCAGGGAAACATCGACCCCGCGCTGCTGGCAGCACCCTGGGACATCCTGGAGGCGCACGTCCGCGAGGTCATCGCCGCCGGCGCCGGCGCCCCGGGCCACGTCCTGAACCTGGGACACGGCGTACCGCCCGAAACGGACCCGGACGTCCTGACCCGGGTGGTGGAGCTCATCCACTCCATCTCGCCGGAGTAATCCGTGGCCAGCTCCCCGGCGAAACCTGGCCAGGCGCTCGTGGTGGGCGGCGGGATCTCCGGGCTGCTCTCCGCCCGGGAACTCGCAGCAGCCGGTTATGAGGTGACCGTCCTGGAAGCCGGGACGGCGTGGGGCGGCTGTGTTGGCAGCCATACGGTCGCGGGGCTCACCCTGGACAGCGGCGCTGAGTCCTTCGCCACCAGGTCCGACGCCGTAGCCCGGCTCTGCACGGACCTTGGGCTCGGCAGAAAGATCGTTCCCCCGCGGCCCGGGGGTGCCTGGGTGCAGCTTCCGGACGGGCCCCGCGAGCTGCCCCGGACCGGAGTCCTGGGCATCCCTGCCAACCCCTGGGACCCTGAGGTCCGCCGTACCCTGGGCATCCTCGGCTCGCTGCGTGCCTCCCTGGACCGGCTGCTGCCCGCATCCATAGGGGCCGGCGCCGGCGTCACCAGCGTCTCCGCGCTGGTCCGGACCCGCATGGGCTCGCGCGTGCTGGAACGCCTCGTCTCGCCCGTGGTGGGCGGTGTCCACTCCGCCGATCCCGGCCTGCTCGACGTCGACATGGTGGCTCCGGGCCTGCGTGCAGGCCTGCGGAGGCATGGTTCCCTCGCTGCCGCAGTTTCGGCACAGCGGCGCGGCGCCGGGACAACCGGCCAAGCCGGGACGCCCCAACCGGCAAAGGCCGGGTCCGCCGTCGCAGGCCTCGAAGGCGGCATGCACACCCTGGTGGACGCCCTGGTGGCGGAGCTCGAACGCCGCGGCGTGACCCTGTTGTTGGGCACTGCCGCCACGGCGGTTTCCCGCACCCCGGAAGGCTGGCGCGTCGACGCCGCCGGGGCGGCCTTCCATGCCGCGCTGCTTGTCATGGCCGTGGAGGGCCCTGCCGCCGTCGAACTGCTCGAACATGCCGTACCTGCAATCTCGGGAAAGAAACCGGCCTCCGGGCCGGACGTCAAGCTGGTCACGCTGGTCCTGGACAAGCCGGACCTGGACCGGCGGCCGCGTGGAACGGGAATCCTGGTGGCACCGCAAACGCCCGGCATCGAAGCGAAGGCGTTGACGCACGCCACGGGCAAATGGGATTGGCTGACCGCCGCTGCCGGCCCTGGGCGCCATGTGGTGCGCCTTTCCTACGGCCGGGTGGACGATGCTTCGGCCCAGGCCATCGGCCCCCAGACCGATGATGAGCTGTTCGCGGCCGCCCTGCGCGACGCATCTGCCCTGCTGGGCGTCCGGATCACCGGCGGAGACGTGCGCGGCTGGGACGTGGTCCGGTGGCGCGGAGCCCTGCCGTTCGCCGCCGTCGGGCACCGCGCACGGGCGGCGGACATCCGGCGGTCCTGCAGCGCTGCGGGCGGCCTGGCCGTCGTGGGCGGATGGGTTGCCGGGAACGGGTTGGCTGCTGTGGTGGCGGACACACGTGAGCAAATCGGCCAACTGACTGCCGCCTGAGCGTCGGTGCTGGTCAGCGCCCCGAAGCCGGTCTGCGGCTCCGGCGTGGCGGGCGGCCGGGCCTCCTTGCCGGTTTCCAATCGGCCAGCCGTTCTGGTTAGGGTCGATGACTATGGTTCAACACAGGTCCGAGCTTTCACTTTCCCGGACCGGTATCCATGGGGGGCTCCGGCGCGGCACCGCAGCAGCGGCCGTCGGAGCGGTACTGGTTCTTTCCACCGGCGTCCAGGCGTCCTTGGCCGACGACGCGGTCCCCCCTCCGCAGGATCCGGCGGCACAAGGATCCGTAGCCGCAACCGCCGCGGCGTTCGGACTGTCCACGGCGGCCCGTCAAAGCGCTCCCGGAACGCAGGAAGCCACGGGGAACGCTGGATCCGGGCATGAAAGGGACGGCCGGCAGGGGGCCGGCGAACCCACGGCGGGATCCCCGGCCACGGGTGCCCCGCGCACGCCATGGTCAATACTTCCGGTGCCGGATTCCCTCCTTCCGGCGGTCAGCGGTTCCCCGTCCGCGGCGGTCACGTCGACAACCGCACCCAGTCCGACGTCCTCGGGAACGCCCCTGGCACCTGGCCCGCGGACCACGGCCGCCGCCACTCCGACCGGCTCTCCGGCCACGGACCGGCCAGAGTCTCCCACGGCGTCCGGGCCCTCCACTGGGTCAGCGCCGGCCGCTGACCCAGCAACCGGCACGTCCACGGCGGCCGGGGCACCGGCCCGTTCAGCCGTTCCTTCGGCCGCCGGAACGGCCGGGGCCGCATCCGGAGCGCCAGCCGGAGGGGCTGCTTTGGCCCCGGGTACCCAGGCGGCAGTGCCGGGCTCCGGCGTGGCGGGCAGTCCTTTCGTTGCCGGCGCCACCGTAGCGGACGGCAGTGCATTCGGCGCGCCGGCCCAGACGCCGGCCGGCAGTCCGGATGCCGCATATGCGTCCGCTCTGCCGACGTCGCTGTCCATCAATGCGCGCCAGTCCCAGCCCACCCGCGCGCCGCAGGCCGCCGGCGCCCCGGCCGGACCGGGACAGGCAGTTTCCTCCACCGGCCCACTGCCTGGCGTGCCCGATGCCATGGTGTGGCTGGGTGCGGGCCTGGTCGGTGTGGGAGCGGCTGCCGGGCTGGTGTTCCTGCGGATGCGCCGCCTCTAAGGGGGTGCACCTGGTGGCCTGCTGCATGAGGGAATGTGACTTTGCTCACTTCTACGAGCTGTAGAACTTTTCGGTTTCGTCTTGGGGCGGGGAAGGGGCAAACTTGTAACCATGAGCCACACTTCTGCCGAATCTGTCACTAAAACCGAAGAATCAGCCGAGCAGTTCTTTACCCTCTGGACGGTATTCAAGAGGTCGGAGTCAGTGGTCCGCAGCGCTGACGCCGCCGCCGACTTCGAAGCGCTGCTGGAGCGGCTCGCCGCGGCCGGCGTCACCCACCGGGGCAGCTACGACGTCTCGGCCATGCGCGCCGACGCCGACGTCATGGTGTGGCTCCACGGACCCAAACCGGAAGCGCTGCAGCAGGCCATCCGGGACATTCGCCGCAGCACCCTGTTCGCCGGCACCGAGATCGTCTGGTCGGCGATGGGTGTCCACCGCGAGGCCGAGTTCGCCAAGAACCACACCCCGGCATACTCCCGCGGTGTCGCTCCGGCGGAGTGGCTCTGTGTCTACCCGTTCGTGCGCTCCTACGAGTGGTACATCCTGCCCGAGGCCGAACGCGGCAAAATGCTCCGCGACCACGGCCTCCTGGGCCGCGACTTCCCCCAGGTCATCTCCAACACCGTTTCCTCCTTCGCCCTGGGCGACTGGGAATGGATCCTGGGCCTGGAAGCCCCCGAACTCGTTGACCTTGTGGACCTCATGCGCCACCTCCGCGCCACGGAGGCACGCAACCACGTGCGGGAGGAAGTCCCGTTCTACACCGGACGCCGCATCTCCGCCGACGAGGTTGCCGAGGTACTGGCATGAGCCCGGAACAGCAGGCCGCCACCGCCGTCAACCCGGTGACCGAGGCCGGACGCATGGCCCCCAAGAACTACGACGCCGTCCTGCTGGCCTCCTTCGGTGGCCCGGAAGGCCAGGATGACGTCATCCCGTTCCTCCGCAACGTCACCCGCGGCCGGGGGATCCCGGACGAGCGGCTTGAGGAAGTCTCACACCACTACCGCGCCAACGGCGGCGTCAGCCCCATCAACCAGCAGAACCGCGAGCTGAAGGCAGCGCTGGAAGCCGAGCTGGCTGCCCGCGGCATCGAGCTGCCCGTGCTGTGGGGCAACCGCAACTGGGCCCCGTACATCCCGCAGACCCTGCAGGAAGCGTACGACGCCGGGCACCGACGGGTGCTGATGCTCACCACAAGTGCCTACTCCTGCTACTCCAGCTGCCGCCAGTACCGCGAGGACATCGGCATGGCGCTGACGGAGACCGGCCTGGACGGCAAGCTCGAAGTGGACAAGGTCCGCCAGTACTTTGACCACCCCGGTTTCGTGGAGCCGTTCGTGGAGGGCACCGCCACCGGCCTGGCTGACGTGCGGGCAAAGCTCGCCGAAGCCGGCACGCCGGACGCCCCCGTCCACATCCTGTTCGCCACCCACTCCATCCCCACCCGGGACGCCGAAGCTGCGGGCCGCTCCGAGGGGGAGCCCCGCGTGTTCGAGGAAGGCTCCGCCTACGTGGCCCAGCACCTCGCCAATGCCGCCGCCGTCATCGATCGGGTCGAGAAGGACTCCGGGCTGACCGCACCGTGGTCCCTGGTCTACCAGTCCCGTTCCGGTGCCCCGCACGTGCCGTGGCTGGAACCGGACATCAATGACGCCATCGAGGAACTGGCCGGCCAGGGCGTCAAGGGCATCGTCATCGTTCCGCTCGGTTTCGTCACCGACCACATGGAAGTTGTCTGGGACCTGGACACCGAAGCAATGGAAACCTGCGGCAACCTGGGCCTGGCCGCCACGCGCGTCCCCACGCCCGGTACGCACCGGAAGTTCGTGGACGGCCTGGTGGACCTGATCTGCGAGCGGACGGTGGCCAACAACATCAGTGACCGCCCCGCCCTGACGGATCTTGGTCCCTGGTACGACGTCTGCCGGCCGGGATGCTGCGCCAACTTCCGCGGCGAAAAGCCCACCATTGCAGGGGCTGACACCACCGTGGGCACCGGCCATGACCCGTACCCGTCCGGCGGTTCCGCGGAAACGGCCCAGCTGTGACGGTCCGGATCGGAACACGCGCCAGCAAGCTGGCGCTCACCCAAACCCAGCAGACCGCGGACCAGCTGGCCGCCGTCGGCGGTTTCCCGGTGGAACTGGTGCATGTCCGCACCGACGGGGACGTCCTCACGGGCTCGCTCTCCCAGATGGGCGGCACCGGCGTCTTTGTTGCCGCCCTGCGTGACGCGCTCCTGCGCAATGAGTGCGATGTTGCCGTCCACTCGCTCAAGGACCTGCCGACAGGGGCAGCAGTAGGGCTCAGCCTTGCCGCCACCCCGCGCCGGGTGGACGTCCGCGACGTCCTGTGCGCCCGCGACGGACTCAAGCTGGCAGACCTGCCGGCCGGCGCCCGCATTGGCACCGGTTCGCCACGGCGTGCGGCCCAGTTGCGCGCCGCCCGCGCGGACCTGGACATCGTGGACATCCGCGGCAACGTCGATACCCGGTTGGGCCGCGTTCCCGGGCTGCCCGGCAACTCCACCGGCCAGGTGGTCCCCGGAAAGTCCTGTGACCTGGACGCCGTGGTGCTCGCAGCCGCCGGCCTGGAGCGGATCGGCCGCCTGGACGCCGTCACCGAATACCTGGAAACCGACGTGATGCTGCCCGCCGCGGGCCAGGGATCACTGGCCATCGAGTGCCGGACAGCGGACGCCCCGGCAAAGCCCGGCGCGGCTGACGGCTCCCGTGACGTCCTGGCCCAGGCCCTGGCAGCGCTGGACGACCCCGACACCCGCCTGGCCGTCACGGCCGAGCGCGCGCTCCTGGCCCGGCTCGAAGCAGGCTGTGCCGCCCCGGTGGGGGCCTACGCTTACCGCAAGGGCAGCATGCTCCACCTCGAAGCCGTGGTGTGCGCCGTTGACGGCACAGCCACGGTCCGGGACCGGCGTGCCACCGACGGGCTCACCGAGGTGGGAGCCACCCTGCTGGGCATCGAACTGGCGGAGGTTCTCCTTGCTGCCGGAGCCGCCGACATCGCAGACCTGCAGGCGTCCTGACCTGGCAATGACGCAGCCTTCCAGTGACTCCGGATCCGCCACGCCGCATGGAAGCATGCCGCTTGGCGGGGTCCGGGTCCTGGTCACCCGCAGCCCGGAGCGCTCGGGCGCCCTGGTGGAGGCCCTGAAAGGGGCCGGTGCCCTGCCGGTGCTGCTCCCGCTCATCGATTTCGAAAGGGCGCCGGACCAGCACGCGTTGGACGTCGCCTGTGACGCCCTTGCAGCAGGCGCCTTCGACTGGCTGGTGGTCAGCAGCGCCACAACAGTGCACGTCCTGAGGGAAAAAGCCGCCGAACGTGGCCTGCGCCTGGACCACCTGGTACCTGCCGCCACGCGGATCGCCGCCATCGGTCCGGCAACTCACCGGCTGCTGGAAGCGGGTGGACTGGACGTAGCGCTCACGCCGGCCGGCGAGCAGTCAGCTGCCGGCCTGCTCGCCGTCTGGTCCGGGAGGGGCAGGATCCTGCTGCCGCAGGCGGACATCGCGGCCGGCACACTAGCGGCGGGCTTGGAAGCCGCCGGCGCCGACGTCACCTCTGTGACTGCCTACCGCACCGTCGACTACCCGGCGGCAGCGGAGCGCCGTCTCGCCGTCCGGGCGGAAGTGGCCGACGCCGGCCCGCAGCCGCCGTCGTACTCCCTCCTGACGCCGGAAGCTGCCGCCACGGACATCGCCGAAGGGCGTATTGCCGCCGTGATCGCCGCCTCGCCGAGCGCGGTGCGGCGGATCGCCGCCCTTGGTCCGCTCGCCGGCTGCCGGCTGGTGGCAATTGGCCGTTCGACGGCGGACCAGGCCACAGCCCTGGGCCTTGAGGTCGCCGAAGTGGCGGCAGAGCCCACACCGGACGGGCTGGTGGCAGCCGTCGCGAAGGCCCTCAACCCGCCCTGACCGGGCCGGCACATTTTCCCTCCACAAAGCTTCACAACCATGCGAAGGACAGGACCCATGACTTTCCCCACCCAACGCCCCCGCCGCCTGCGCACCACCCCTGCCATGCGCCGGCTGACCGCCGAAACACGCCTCGCCCCGACCGAGCTCATCCTTCCCGCCTTCATCCGGGAGGGACTCACCGAGCCCAACCCCATCACGTCCATGCCGGGCGTGGTCCAGCACACCACCGACACCCTGAAACGGGCCGCCGCCGAAGCGGTTGAGCTCGGCCTGGGCGGCATCATGCTCTTTGGAATTCCCGAAACCCGCGACGCCGAGGGCACCGCGTCCCTGGATCCGGAGGGCGTGCTGAACAAGGCCATCCGGGACGTCCGCGCGGAGGTGGGCGATGACCTGGTGATCATGAGTGACGTCTGCCTGGACGAATTCACCGACCACGGGCACTGCGGAGTGCTCGACGCCGACGGCTACGTGGACAACGACCGCACCGTGGAGATCTACGCCAGGATGGCCGTGGCCCAGGCAGAGGCCGGCGCCCACATGCTGGGCCCCTCCGGCATGATGGACGGCCAGATTGCCGCCATCCGCTCGGCACTGGACGACGCAGGGCACGTCACTACGTCCGTTATCGCGTATGCCGCGAAGTACGCCTCCGCGTTCTACGGACCTTTCCGCGAGGCCGTGGACTCCCAGCTCACGGGCGACCGGCGGACCTACCAGATGGACGCCGGAAACCGCACCGAGGCCCTGCGTGAGGTGGAACTGGACCTGGCCGAGGGAGCAGACATCATCATGGTCAAGCCGGCCATGAGCTACCTGGACATCGTGGCAGACGTTGCCGCCATGAGCCCGGTACCGGTGTCCGCGTACCAGATCTCCGGCGAATACGCGATGATCGAGGCCGCCGCCGCCAACGGGTGGATCGACCGCCGCGCCGCCATCACCGAGTCCGTACTGGGCATCCGGCGTGCCGGCGCCCACACGGTCCTCACCTACTGGGCCGCCGAACTGGCCGGCTGGCTGAAGGAAACCCGGTGACCGAACCTTCCACCGCGCCAACCGCACCCGTGGGGGAGGACCGCATCCTCCTTGGCCTGAACACCTTCGGTGACATCGGCGCGAACCCGGACGGCAGCCCGCAGCCCCACGCCCAAGTCCTGCGCCAACTGCTGGAGCAGGCGGAACTGGCGGACGCCGTCGGACTCCATGCCTTTGGCGTGGGGGAGCACCACCGCAAGGACTACGCCGTCTCCGCGCCGGAAGTCTTCCTGGCCGCCGCCGCGGCGCGCACGTCCCGCATCCGGCTCGGATCCGCCGTGACAGTCCTCAGCTCGGACGATCCCATCAGGGTGTTCCAGCGCTTTGCCACCGTGGACGCCATCTCCAACGGCCGGGCCGAAGTGATGCTCGGGCGCGGATCGTTCATTGAGTCCTTCCCGCTGTTCGGGCTGGACCTGGCGGACTACGAGGTCCTGTTCGAAGAAAAACTCGAACTGTTCGACAAGGTCCGGGCGCAAAAACCCGTGCACTGGGAAGGCCGCACGCGTCCCGCCCTGCACGGGCTGAGCGTTTACCCGCCCCTGGAGCACCACTTGCTGCCCACCTGGATCGGCGTGGGCGGCACCCCCGAATCCGTGCTGCGGTGCGCCCAGTACGGTTACCCGATCATCTTCGCGATCATCGGCGGCCAGCCGCGGGGCTTCCGGCCCCTGGCCGACCTCTACCGCGAGGCGATGGGTAAGTACGGACATCCCATGCAGCAGATGGCCACGCATTCGCCGGGCCATGTTGCCGACACGGATGAGCAGGCACGGGAAGAGCTCTATCCCCACTGGCTGTCACTCCGGAACAGGCTCGGGGCCGAGCGCGGGTGGGGTCCGGCCGGACGCGGAGAGTTCGATGCCCTCTGTTCCGCAGAAGGGGCCCTCTACGTCGGATCACCGGAAACGGTGGCCCAAAAGATCGTCCGGCTGAAGCGGAACCTGGGTGTTGACCGCTTCGACCTGAAATACAGCAACGGTCCGCTGCCGCACAGCGCCATGATGCGCTCCATCGAACTGATGGGCACGGCGGTGGCGCCCCGGGTGGCGGAACTGCTCGCCGGCTGACTGAGCTTCCCGGCTAACTGAGAGAATAGAAACCATGACTTCCAGCAATCCTCGCAACGAGGCACTCTTCGACCGCGCCCGCCGGCTGATGCCCGGCGGCGTCAACTCGCCGGTGCGGGCCTTTGGCTCCGTCGGCGGGACCCCGCGCTTCATGGTCTCCGCGAAGGGACCGTACCTGACAGATGCCGACGGCAAGGAATACGTGGACCTGGTCTGCTCCTGGGGCCCGGCCCTGCTGGGCCACGCCCACCCGGCCGTGCTGGAGGCGGTCCACGCCGCCGTCGACCGGGGGCTCTCCTTCGGCGCCTCCACCCCGGACGAGGCCAACCTGGCAGCCATCGTCCAGGAGCGCGTTCCCGCCGTCGAACGCCTCCGGATGGTGTCCACCGGCACCGAAGCCACCATGACCGCCGTCCGGCTGGCCCGCGGATTCACGGGCCGCAACCTGATCATCAAGTTCGCCGGCTGCTACCACGGCCACCTGGACGGACTCCTGGCTGCCGCAGGCTCCGGCCTGGCGACCCTCGCCCTGCCCGGCTCCGCCGGTGTCACCGAAGCAACCGCCGCGGAAACGCTGGTGCTGCCGTACAACGACCTCACCGCCGTCAAGGAAGCCTTCGCCGTGCACGGGCCGAACATCGCTGCCGTGATCACCGAGGCCGCGCCGGCGAACATGGGCGTAGTCACCCCTGCCGAGGGATTCAACCTTGGGTTGTCGCAGATCACCCGGGAGCACGGCGCGCTCCTCATCGTCGATGAAGTCCTGACCGGGTTCCGCACCGGCTACTCGGGCTACTGGGGCCTCACCGGCGGTGCGCCGGATGCGGAAAACCCATGGACCCCTGACCTGCTTACTTTTGGCAAGGTCATCGGCGGTGGAATGCCGACGGCGGCCCTCGGCGGCCGTGCCGACGTCATGGACTACCTCGCGCCCACCGGCCCCGTGTACCAGGCCGGTACGCTGTCCGGGAACCCGGTGGCGATGGCGGCCGGCGTTGCCACCCTGACCCACGCCACCCGCGATGTCTACTCCTTCATCGACGTCCGTTCCCTGGAGCTCTCCTCCGCCGTCTCCAACGCGCTGGACTCCGCAGGGGTGGACCACTCGATCCAGTTCGCGGGAAACCTGTTCTCGGTGGCCTTTGGAACCTCCGCCAACGGGGTCCACAACTACGCCGATGCACAGGCACAGGAGGCGTTCCGCTACGCGCCGTTCTTCCACTCCATGCTGGAGTCCGGGGTCTACCTGCCGCCGTCGGTCTTCGAGGCGTGGTTCCTCTCCGCCGCCCACGACGACGCCGCCATGAACCGGATCTACGACGCACTGCCTGCCGCGGCAAAGGCGGCCGCAGCCGCCCAGGGCTAGCACCGCCGTCGTCCCCTAAGAAAAATCCCCGGCTGCAGGCTGCAGCCGGGGATTTTCTTTGCGTGCGGGGCGTTAGAGGACGTCCGAGAGGAAGCCTTTGAGCCGGTCCGTCCTTGGCTCGGTGAAGAGCTGCTCAGGCGGCCCGGACTCCACCACGACCCCGGCATCCATGAACGTCACGGCGTCGGAGACGTTGCGGGAGAAGCCCATTTCGTGGGTCACCACCACCATGGTCATGCCGCCCTTGGCGAGGTCCGTCATCAAGGCCAGGACACCCTTGACCAGCTCGGGGTCCAGGGCAGAAGTGGCCTCGTCGAAGAACATCACCTCGGGCTTCATGGCCAGTGCACGGGCGATTGCCACGCGCTGCTGCTGGCCGCCGGAAAGGTTGGCCGGGCGGGAC
Organism: Arthrobacter sp. 8AJ; assembly: GCF_902506025.1. NCBI lineage: Bacteria > Bacillati > Actinomycetota > Actinomycetes > Micrococcales > Micrococcaceae > Arthrobacter > Arthrobacter sp. 8AJ. The sequence goes on from NZ_LR733289.1 coordinate 1,517,924, forward strand.
TCGGCCTTGTGCTTCAGGCCCACCAAGTCCAGCTGTTCCAGCGCCTCGCTGCGCGCCTCCTCCTTCGAGAGCTTGCGCAGCTTGCGCAGGGCCAGCGAGACGTTTTCCTCCACCGTCTTGTGGGGGAACAGGTTGAACTGCTGGAACACCATGCCGATCCTGCGGCGGAGCTCGTCGGGATTGTCCTTCAGGACCGAGCGGCCGTCCAGCAGGATGTCCCCCTGGTCGGGTTCGATCAGCCGGTTCATGACCCGCAGCAGGGTGGACTTACCGGATCCCGACGGGCCGATGACTGACGCCGTGGTGCCCTGGGGCACATGCAGGTCGATGCCCCGCAGCACGTGGTTGCTTCCGAAGGAAAGGTGGATGTTCTTGGCGCTCAGCGTTCCTGATGCGAACTCGCTCATGCCTGGGCTCCCTTTCCAACGACGGCTGCGGCGTCGTCCGGTTCTTTCTTTTCGGGCCGGCCGCTGCGCAACCGGGCATCGATCCAGTTCACGAAGTGGGTCAACGGGATGGTGAGTACCAGGTAGAAGACGGCGGCCGCCACGTAGGGCGAAAGGTTGCCGGTCGTGGCTGCCGCGTCCTTGCCGATCTGGAAGATTTCCCGCTCACTGGCCAACAGGCCGAGGAGGAAGACCAGGGATGACTCCTTGATCAGCGCAATGAACTGGTTGACCAGGGCAGGAAGCACCCGGCGGATGCCCTGGGGAACCACTACCAGGCGCATGGATGCACCGTAGCCGAACCCCAGGGCGCGGGATGCCTCCAGCTGCCCTTTGTCAACGCTCTGGATGCCGGAGCGGAAGATCTCCCCGATGTAGGCGCCGGACATCAGGGACAGTGCTGCGACCGCCATCGGATACGGGCTCGTCGAACCCGTAAATTCACGGACGATCGGACCGAATCCGAATCCGATGACCAGGATGGTCAGGACAGGCGGAAGGCCGCGGAGGATGTCGGTGTAGACCCGTGCGACCCAGCGCGCTGCTGCGTTCCGGGAGATCCCCATCAGGGCGAGCAGCATCCCGAGGGCTGTCCCGATGATGCCGGAGATGATGGCGAGCACGAGGGTGTTCGGCAAACCGACGGCGAACATCTTGGGGATGACTTCGCCCATCGCCTTCCAGTCAAGGAAAGTGTCAGCGAGTTGCTTGAGGATATCCATGGAACGCCCTGGTTACTTGGCGGCCGGGATCTGGACGGCCTTGCTGCCCGGCTTCCAGCCCTGCGGGGTCTGCTCAGCAACGGTCGGGCGGTCCTTGTACCATTCGGACGTCAGCTTGGTCCAGGTCCCATCGGCGATGACTGCGTCCAGGCCGGAGTTGAGGGCGTCGATCAGGGGCTGGTTGTCCTTGTTCACTGCGTACGCGGTGAAGTTCTGGGTGTTCACAACCTTTTCGGCGATCTTGGTGTTGTCGCCGTCCTTGACCTGGCCGGTCGCCTGCTGGGATGGGGCCACCCAGGCGTCGATCTGGCCGTTCTTCACGTTGCCGTAAACGGTGTTGTAGTCCGGGAAGCGGACAGGCTCCAGCTTGAGGGTGTTGGTGACGTAGTCATCCTGAACAGTGCCCTGGACGACGCCGATGCGGACGCCTTCCTTGAGGTCGGCAAAGCCGTTGACCTTGGAGCCGTTCTTGGTGACGACAGCCATGTAGCCGAAGTCGTAACCGTTGGTGAAGCCAACGGTCTTCCGGCGGGCGTCGGTGGTGGAGATCGAGGAGGACCCGACGTCGAACTGCTTGTTGGCCACCTGGGAAAGCAGGGCGGAGAAATCGGTGGAGGCGAATTCAACCTTCAGGCCCAGCTTGTCACCGATGGCGCGCAGCAGTTCGTTGTCGTAGCCGGTGAACTTGCCGGAAGGATCGATGAAGATGTTGGGCGGGGCGTCCGAGAGGGTTCCTACACGCAGGGTGCCTTCGGTGATGAGGCCGAGCTTGGACTTGTCGATCTTGTCGATCGGGGTGACGCTGGCGGTGGTGTACTTGTCCAGCGTCTGCTGGTCGCTGCCGGCGAGGGCATCGGTGGGGGTGCCGCTGGGCTGGGAAGACCCGCCACCGCAGGCTGCAAGGGAAACCGCGAGGGCCACTGCAACAGGAGCGGTAGTGAGCCATTTCATCGCTTTGATTTTCATCAGGTTGTCACTTTCATATGAGGCATAAGTCGACCGGGCCGCAAGGCAGCGCTGTGGCGCCTGGCACCTGCCCGGCGCTGGTCCAGCTGTCCGCGGCAGGGGTGACCGCAAAACTTTATTGTCTCACCTGGGCGAATACCGGAGGTTAGGCGAACAAAGGGAAGTCCATCCGCTGTAAGGCCGAATATCATTCCGCCCCACGGCTAATAGTGCCCGCAGTTGCAGCGCTATTACGCTTTTGGGGCGAACGATGCCCTTGCTTCAAGCCCGCACTTTATTAAGCGGCGTGACTGTGACATGCCTCCCACTGAAGAAGCACCGGCGCAGCCTAGAAGCCACCTGCCGTAGCATCCTGCGGCGGCAGCACGGGCCAGTCTCCCTCGATCACGGCGGCCGGTTTCGTCTTCCGGAGGTACTCCTGGAAGTCCGATGCCTGGCTGACCGCCCAGTCCACCTGAAGCTGGTGCAGCTGGCTGGCCGGCATCATCAGCTTGGGGAACTTGCCCGCCATGGCATCAAGCACCCTGAGGGTGGCCAGGGCGTCCGCCGCGGAGGTATGCGCATTGTCCAGGACCACCCCGTACTCCTCACACAGCGCGGTGAGTGTCCGCTTCCCCTTGCGGTAGCGGTCAACCTGCTTGTTCATGATGTAGGGATCCAGGACGGGGAACCGGCTCAGCTGCGGAATCCCGTACCGGGCCGACTCGGCGGCGAGGACCGTGAAATCATAGCTCGCGTTGAAGGCGATCACCGGGGTGCCGGAATCAAACAGCTCCTGCAGGACTGTGGCCACCTCACGCGTGACCTCGTGGGCAGGGCGGCCCTCACGCCTGGCCTGTTCGGTGGTGATGCCGTGGACGTCACTGGCCTCCACGGGGATCTCCACCCCCGGATCGGCCAGCCACTCATGCTCCTTGATGACCTCACCCTGGTGGTCCACTACGGTGATTGATGCCGTGACGATTCTTGCCGCCCGCGAGTTGCGGCCGGTGGTTTCCAGATCGAAGGCTGCGCGGGGGAGGGTGTTCCAGGAACTCATGCTTCAACGCTAAGGGGACCCACCGACAATTCCGGGGAACGCCACTGCGGCTAGATTGGATCAATGCGGAATGAGTACGTCCAGGCGGTCCTGGCCGTCGTGGGCCTGGTACCGCCTGGGGCGGCCGTATCCTATGGGGACGTTGCCGAGCTCCTGGGTGCGGGCGGCCCGCGCCAGGTCGGTTCCGTCATGAGCCATCACGGTGGCGCCGTCCCTTGGTGGCGCGTCCTGAAGGCCAGCGGCCACGCACCCCCCGGGCACGAGGCCGAGGCCCTGCTGCTTTACCTTGAAGAAGGCACTCCGCTGGTTGGCGACTACAGTTCCTACCTCCGCACGGGGGAGGGGCGGTGGCGGGTGGATTTGGGCGCGGCACGCTGGGCACCAACAGACAGTGATTTTGACAGTATCGACGCAGTTGCCGAGGAACTGGAGCGTCGGCTCCACAGGTTGTCGGTGCCTGATGATGGAATGATTTTGTGACCGTAACGATTCCTTTGACCGGACCCTGGGACCCGCACCGGCAGGAGCCGGAAGCAGGCAGGGAGCCGGCTTTCCCCATGCCCGGAAGCCCGGACGGCGGCAGTGCCCTCCGGTTGCTGCCGCCCCGCCGGGTGCACGCCGAGTCACTCCTGCTGACACCCGACCAGCAGGCAGCGGTTGACGTCACCCAAGGCTCCGGACCGGTCCTGGTTCCGGGTGCACCAGGCACGGGAAAGACCACCGTCCTCGTCGAGGCCGCGGTTCAGCGGGTCTTCCGCGACGGCGTGGATCCGGAACGCATGCTGATCCTTGCGCCCACCCGGCTTGCTGCCGACTTCCTGCGGGACCGTTTCACTGCCCGGCTGGACAGGAGCCTCAGCACCACTCCTGCCAGGACATGGGCCTCGTACGCATTCGACCTGATCCGCCGCGCCAAGGCTGAAGGCGTTATACCGTTGTCCAGGCCGCCGCGCCTGTTGTCGGGCCCCGAACAGGACCTCATCATCAAGGAACTCCTTGAGGGCCACAGGCTGCCCGGCCTGGAACTGCCGTGGCCGTCCGATCTTGATGGCGCCCTGGAAACCAGGGGGTTCCGCCAGGAGGTGCGGCAACTCTTTGACCGCATCATTGAATCGGGCCGCACGGCTGAAGACCTTGCGCAACTGGCGGACGCCTGTGGCCGGCCGGACTGGAAGGCGGCGGCGCGCCTCTACGCCGAGTACCGGGACGTCCTTGACCTGCGGATGCCCGAAGCCTTTGACCCCGCCGGCATCATCACGGCCGCCCGGCAGATCTTCCAGGACGCGCCGGAATTCCTTGCCGCGGAACGTGCCAGGCTGCAGGTTGTCCTGGTGGACGATATCCAGGAAGCAAACCCGGCCATCTTCGAGTTGCTGGCGGATATCGCCGCCGGTAAAGACTGCTACGTGACGTCGTCCCCGGACACTGTGGTCCAGGGGTTCCGGGGCGCCCGGCCGGACTTGGTGGCTGAACTGCCCCGGCTGTTGTCAGCACAATCGGCTGTCCTCGAGCGTCCGCTGTGGCATGCCCACGGCCTGGCGCCTGCAGTGGCAGAGGCGTGGTTGAACGTCGCAGGCCGAATCTCGCAGCGGGCAGGCGGCCAACTGGCCCGCCGCCTCAGCCGGCCCGGAGATGCCGGCGATCCCGGCAGCGTCGAGGCCCACCTTGTCCCTACTCCGGTGCATGAGCTGCGGTACGTTGCGCAGCGGATTTTGGACCAGCACATCAACCACAACCGTGATCTTGCGGACATGGCAGTGATCGTGCGCAACGGCGGCCAGGTCAGCGAGTTGCAGCGCTATTTGTCCGGGCAGGGCATTCCCGTACGGGTGCCCGTGGCTGAATCCGCGGTGCGCGATGAGGTAGCCGTACGTCCGCTCCTCGATGCGTTCGCCATTGCGCTGGATCCGGAGCTTTTGACGCCCGAAGCCGCGGTGTCCCTCCTCACCTCCCGCATCGGCGGCGCTACCTCCATTGAGCTGCGCAGGCTCCGGCAATCGTTGCGGCGCGAGGAACTCCTGGGCGGCGGGGGCCGCGCCAGTGATGCGCTGCTGGTCCAGGCCCTGCTTGAGCCGGGGGCGCTGGGCGCATTGGGGATCGAAGGGCGCGCAGCACGGCGCACCGCGCGGATGATCCGTGCGGGGCGGGAAGCAGCCGGACTCCCGGGGGCCAACGCCGAGTCGGTACTGTGGGCGCTCTGGGACTCAACAGGCCTGTCGTCGGCCTGGACAGCGACAGCTTTGTCGGGCGGACCGCATGGGGCGCGGGCTGACCGCGACCTTGATGCGATGATGGCGCTTTTCCACACCGCGGAACGCTACGTGGACCAGATGCCCGGCGCCGGGCCGGAACAGTTCCTGGAGTATCTCCTGAACCAGGAGCTTCCCATGGACACCCTCGCCGCCCGGGCCCAGCTCGATGACGCTGTGGAGTTGATGACGCCGGCCAGCGCGGCAGGGCGGGAGTGGCCCGTGGTGATCATTGCCGGGCTGCAGGAGGGGGTGTGGCCCAATACGAGGCTCCGCGGTGAACTGCTCGGCAGCACCCTGTACGCGGACGCCGTGGAACACGGCCCGCAATATGCCCTGCAGCGCGATCCCCTCAGCCGCCTGCGGGATATCCGCTATGACGAACTCCGCAGCTTCTCCACGGCGGTGTCCAGGGCACGCGAACTGCTGGTCTGCACGGCGGTTTCGTCGGAGGACCACCAACCGTCGTCGTTCCTGGATTTTGTTTCACCCCTGGGGCCGGAAGCCGAGGGCCGGGCTTTCACCCAGGTGGAACGGCCCATGACACTCCGCGCCCTGGTGGCGGAGCTCAGGCAGCATGCCCAGCTCGATGCCGCGGCGCCACAGGCGGCGGAAGCCGCCAGGATCCTGGCGCAGCTCGCAGCGGCCGAACCAGCTGTGGCAGGAGCCCACCCTGGCAGCTGGTGGGGACTCGCCCCCCTGACCACATCCGAGGCTGTGGTCCCGCCCGGGGGAACTGTGTCCGTGTCCCCGTCGAAGGTGGAGACGGTGCAGAAGTCGCCGTTGGATTGGTTCGTCCAGGCAGCGGGAGGGGAGCCTGCCACGGACTTCGCCCGCAGCCTGGGCACCCTGGTACATGCCATCGCGCAGGACATGCCGGACGCACCCGGATCCGAGTACGTTGCTGAACTCGTGCGCCGGTGGCCTGCGCTGGGCATGAAGGACAATTGGGAGGGCCGGCTGGACTTCCAGCGTGCCGAGTCCATGGTGCGGAAGCTGGCGCAGTATGTGCTGTCCATGAGGGACGAGGGCCGCAGCCTGCTGGGTGTTGAACAGGACTTCGAAGTGGCCCTCGGAGGGGTGGCGGTGGATGAAGCTCCGCCGCGGGACGCCGTGCTCCGCGGCCAGGTGGACCGGCTGGAGATCGACGGGGAAGGCCGGCTGGTAGTGGTGGACCTCAAGACCGGCAAGAGGCAGCCGGGCAAGGACGAACTGTCCCGCCATCCGCAACTGGGCGCGTACCAGGCAGCAGTGCTCGCGGGCGGGTTTGACGCTTCCGGCGGCGGCCAGGGCCTGTCCGGCGGGGCCGTGCTGGCGCAGCTCGGGACCGGGGCAAAAAGTCCAGCGATCCAACAGCAGGAACCACTCGACCCACAGGAGAACTGGGCATTGGACATGGTCAAGGAGGCCGCAGCCGTCATGGGTGGAAGTGAATTCATTGCCCGGCACGATCCTGCCAAGGGCAGCCACGGCGGTCATGGTTGCCGTCTTCCCGAGGTGTGCCCGCTGTGCGTGCGTGGACGGCAGGTGACCGAATGAGTGGGGCCTTGCCTGCTGTGGAAGCCACCCCGGCGGTGCGTTTCAGCCCCGAAGAACTGTCCTTGCTGCTCGGCGAGAAGAACACTCCCACGCCCGAGCAATCCGCCATCATCTCGTCGCCCTTGGCGCCCCGGCTGGTCATCGCGGGCGCCGGATCGGGCAAGACCGCCACCATGGCGGACCGGGTGGTATGGCTGGTGGCCAACGGATGGGTTACCCCTGAGGAAGTCCTGGGCGTGACCTTCACCCGCAAAGCTGCGGGTGAACTCGCCAGCCGGATCCGGTCAAAACTCCTGGCGCTGCAGCGCCTTGCCGCGAAGGACGACCACCGGGAGCTCTTCCCGGCGGGGCTGCTCAGCAGCGACGCCCTGGAGCCCAAAGTGTCCACCTACCACTCATTCGCCAGCGGCATCGTTTCCGACTACGGCCTGCGGCTCGGGGTGGAGCGGGACGTGGTTCTGTTGGGGGGTGCGCAGGCCTGGCAGCTGGCCAGCGAGGTGGTTGAAGCCTACGACGGCGAATACCAGCACTTCCGCGCCGCAAAGTCCACCCTGGTCAAGGCCGTCATACAGCTGGCTGGTGAATGCGCCGAACACCTTCAGGAACCCGAAGACGTGGAAGCGTGGCTGATGGCGCGTCTTTCGGAGTTTGAATCCCTGCCGTACCTGGCCGACAAGAAGAGGAACACACCAAAGGCGGCGCTGGACCTCGGCGGTATGCTGCGGACCCGGGCAAGCGTCGCCGACATGGTGGGCCGCTACGCCGCCGCCAAACGGGCCCGCGGGGCGCTCGACTTCGGCGACCTTGTGGCCCTCGCTGCCAAGGTGGCGCAGGATGTTCCTTTGGCGGCCCAGATGGAACGCCAAAGATACAAAGTGGTTCTGCTCGACGAATTCCAGGACACGTCGTATGCCCAGCTGGTGCTCTTTTCCCGCCTTTTTGGCGGCGGCCATGCCGTGACGGCGGTCGGCGACCCCAACCAGTCGATCTATGGTTTTCGCGGCGCTTCGGCGGGGCAGCTGTTCCACTTCGTTCGCGAGTTTCCCGTGCGCACCGGGGAAGCGGAGGACGGAACCGGCTGGGCGCCCGCGCCCACCTCCTTCCTGACCACTGCATGGCGGAACGGCCGGTCGATCCTCGCAGCTGCCAACGTCATGTCCCAATCCCTTGGCCGGACAGCTGCGCAGCATGGACCTGCCGGAAGCAGGCCGGCCGCTGCTGAAGTACCGCCGCTGCAACCGAGCCCGCACGCCGTGGACGGAACCGTGGTGCTGGGGCGCTTCGCCAGCGACGTAGAGGAAGCTGCTGCCCTGGCTGACGATGTCCTGCGGTACCGGGTGACGGACTTCGAGCTGAAGCCGGACGGTACACCGGAGCCCCCTGCGCTCGCCGTGCTGTGCCGCCGACGCGCGCAGATGGAGCCCGTCCGGCGGCAGTTCGAGGCCCGGGGCATCCCCTATGAAATCGTGGGCCTCGGCGGCCTCCTGGACACCCCGGAAATCGTGGACCTGGTGGCCACCCTGCGCGTCCTTGCAGACCCAGGCCGGTCTGATGCCCTCATGCGGCTTATCGCAGGTGCCCGGTGGCGGATAGGACCTGCCGACCTCATGGCCCTGCGCGACTGGTCCGGCCAGCTGGCACGCAGCCGGGGGAAGGCTGCGCAGGGGTTCGATGACGACGTCCAGGACAACGACGAAGCAGATGCCCCCATCCTCGAGGGTGACCTGACCGACGGAGCCAGCCTGGTGGAGGCCCTGGACTTCCTGCCCCGGGACGGATGGACCTCGTCCAATGGCCGCACCCTCAGCACGGAGGCGCGCAGCAGGCTGGCCAGGTTGTCAGCCGAGCTGCGGCAACTTCGTGGCTACCTCGGGGACGACCTCACCACGCTCCTGGGGGAGGTCGAAAGGGCCATGCTGCTGGACATCGAGGTGGCCGCCCGCCCCGGAATCAGCATCCACCAGGCCCGCCGCAACCTCGACGCCTTCCAGGATGCGGCGGCAGGGTTCCTCCGCACCTCCCAACGGGTGGACATCCTCGCTTTCCTGTCCTGGCTTGAGGCTGCGTCGGCGGAGGAAAACGGATTGGAGGCGCCGGCCAGCGACGTCAACCGGGAAGCCGTGCAGCTGCTGACGGTGCACGCTTCCAAGGGCCTGGAGTGGGATGTCGTGTTTGTCCCGGGGATGAACGCGGGCGCCTTCCCCAGCGACCGGGATTCACGCTGGAGCAGCGGCTCTGCTGCGCTGCCTTGGCCGCTGCGTGGGGACCGGGCAGACCTGCCGCAGTGGGACCTCGACCAGCCGGACCAGAAAGGCTGGCTGGATGCCGAGAAAGAGTACAAAGCCGGCGTGCAGGCCCACGGGGAGTCGGAGGAACGGCGGTTGGCTTACGTCGCCTACACCAGGGCCAAGCATGTCCTGTGGGTGTCCAGTGCCGCTTGGGTGGGATCGCGGGCCGGTCGCGCGGAAATGTCCCCGTTCCTCGCGGAACTGGAAGCCCTCACGCAACCGGCTGATGGCAGATCCCGGGTGCCGGCTGTAGTCCATCCGTTCTCGCTGGAAGAGGCAGCGTTGCCCCAACAGAGCCCGCTGACGCAGGAGACGGAAGAAGCCCGCTGGCCCTACGATCCCCTTGAAGGACCCGTCGACCCACGCACGGGTGAACGCCTGCGCCTGGCCGGCGGGCGCAGGACGGCCATGGAAACGGCGGCGCAGCAGGTGCTCGGACTACTGGCCGCCGGTTCCGCCCGGCCGCCTCGGACTGGGGGGACAGGGCAGGCGGGCAAGCCCGGAGAGGAAGGCCGTCCACTGCCAGGCCTCACGGGGGCCGCTGCAGGCTGGGCACGCGAAGCTGCGTTGCTGCTGGATCGCAGGGCAAGGAGGTCAGGTGGCCAGGACGTGCACCTGCCCACCCATATATCGGCTTCCACCCTTGTTGACCTTGGAGACGACCCCACGGCAGTGCTGGGCCGCCTGCGCCGCCCTGTGCCGCGCGAACCGGGCATGTCGGCGCGGAAGGGTACGGCGTTCCATGCCTGGGTGGAGGAGTATTTCGGAAAGGCCGGCATGCTGGACCTCGGCGAAGCACCGGGTTCGGACGACCATATCGATGCTGCCTACGACCTTGATGAGATGGTGGCCACCTTCAAGGCTTCCCCCTGGGCTGACAGGTCACCGGCCTTCGTCGAGGTTCCCGTGGAAACCAGGGTGGGCGAAGTGGTGGTCCGCGGACGGGTGGACGCAGTATTCCAGGACGCCGACGGCCGCTGGGACCTGGTGGACTGGAAGACCGGCCGGCGGCCGTCCGCACAGCAGCTGAAGACCCGGGCGGTGCAGCTGGCGGTCTACCGGCTGGCATGGGCGCGGCTCAAGGATGTTCCGCTGGAGGAAGTGCGGGCGGCATTCTTCTACGTTGCTGACAACGCGGTAGTGCGGCCGCACGACCTTGGGACGGCAGCCGACCTGGAAGGAATCGTTGCCGCTGCGATTACCCGGCCTTGAGGCCGCGCCCGCACCTGAGGGACGCCACGGTCGTTCCTCAGGGGGCCGGCCTGTCCGGATCAGCTCCGGTTCGCGTTGATGACCGAGATAGCTGCCGTGGACGTGTCGTCCGCCGCCTTGGTGTCACCGGCCCGCACCTCCGCGGCCTCAGCATCCGTGGCGGCAGGCTCCGCCGGGATGGGGGCCACGTGGACGGCGGGCTGTGCTTGAACTGCCGCCGGCGCCGGGACATCCGGCGTGGTGTCTGCTGCCGGTTCGGCGGGGACGGGGATGACCGTCACTGCGGGACTGACCGCGGAACTGCCATGCAAGGGGGCCGGGACTGCAGCGGACGTTCCGGCCGCCGCCGGTACGGCTGCTGCCGGTCCGGCGGGAGTGCCTTTGGCCGGCAGCGGCTCCACACTGATCGGCTGGCCGCCGAATTCGGCGATGTCGCTGGCAAGGCTTTCGAGCATTCCCTCGGCCTCGCTGACCATGTTGTGGTCGCCGGCCGCGAGGCCCTTGACCAGGTACTGCGCCAAGGCAAACTCGGCTGACAGGGCGGCCCTGCGCAGCAGGTGCTGGTCCGGCACGTCGCGGCGGCTGGACGTGTACGACTTCAGTACGGCATCAATGAAGTCCTGTTCGTTGGAGGCCACCAGCCAGGCGAAATCGTCTGCGGGGTCGCCGATGCGCAGGTCCGTCCAGCCGGTTACCGCAGTCACCCGGCCTGACTCCACCAGCAGGTTGTCCTCGTGCAGGTCGCCGTGGACAACGCAGGGGTTGAACCGCCAGAGGGATACGTCCTCCATGGCATGTTCCCAGCGGCGCAGCAGTGCGGCGGGGATCTTGCCCGTCGTTGCCGCCTGGTCCAGTTCGTTCAGCCTCCGTTGGCGGAACTCATTGGGCGTGTAGCTGGGGAGGTCGGCATTGCTGACCAGCGACCGGGGGAGGTCATGGACCGCGGCCAGCGCGGAACCGATTTCGCGGGCAAGCCCTGACGGTCCCGAGGTCAGCTCTTCCACGCTGCGCGTGCTCCCGGACAGGTGTGAGTAGACGAAGGTGGTCAGGCTTCCAAGCCGGACACTGCCGGCGACCGTTGGCATCAGGAACGGCAGTTCCGCCCGGACAGCGGGAGCGAAGGCGCGCAGCACCAGGAACTCCGTTTCCAGCCGTGCGCTGGCTTCGGCGTGCCGCGGCGACCGGACCCGCCAACGCTTGCCTTCGGAATCGAGGAGCAGGGCCGAGTCGAAGTCCGCGGGGTCGTCCGGCGCAGAGCTAACAGCTGTCGGGGTCAGTCCGGGGACTGCCGCGGTTGCAATCGCCGCCAGTTCAATCGGTTTTCTTCTCACCGTTCCACGGTAGATTGCGCGCCGTCCCTGACGGCGGTCTGGCCGCGGCGAGTCTCCAGATAGCTGGAATTAGGGGGCACCCCGGGGCCGATGGGGCCCGGCCGAAATGTGAAATGTCTGTAGCAGTCAGTACGGTGGAAGCATGAGCCACACGGAGTCCGCTGTAACCGTCCACCAGGCTGTACCGGCGCCGTTGCCGGCGAACCATCTGGTGGACACCCTGCTGCCGGTCAGGCCGGCACTGGTGGACCGCGGATCAGCCGCCCGCATCAGGGCCGGAATGATTGATGACCTGCTGGCCGGGCCGGACGCGGTGGCCGCAGTACTCTCAGGCCGGCAAGGCCTGGTGCGCGGCAGCAACCTGGTCCTGACCGGGGCCAGGGAACTCCTGGCACACCTCAAAGCGGCGGGATCAGCGCCGGAGCTCGTGGTGTACCTCGGATCCGCCCTGCCTGCTTCGGACGTTCCGGCGGGGACCGAGCTGCTGCTGTTCGTCCTGCCTGCACCTCCGGAACCCGGCACCGCCGGTATTCCCGCGGATGCGTCCTGGGCCGGCTTCCGTGACGTCGCAGCAGGCTTGACCGCCACCTCCACAGCCCTGTTCGTGGAAGCCAGCGCCATCGCCAACTGGCATGCAGCCCACACACACTGCCCCCGCTGCGGCACACCGACGGACGTTGAAGCCGGCGGCTGGGTACGCCGTTGCCCGGCCGACAATTCTGAGCACTATCCACGGACCGATCCCGCCATCATCGTCACGGTCGTCGGCCCGGGCGGCCGGCTGCTCCTTGGCGGGGGTGGCCCCGTGGACGCCCGGAATTACTCCACCCTGGCCGGGTTTGTTGAGCCGGGGGAGTCTTTGGAGGAAGCTGTGGTCCGCGAGATCCAGGAAGAGGTCGGCGTCCGGGTCACTGCCTGCCAGTATCTCGGCTCGCAGTCATGGCCGTTCCCGGCCTCCCTTATGCTTGGATTTACCGCCGTCACCGAGGACGCCCAGGCAACGCCCGACGGCGTGGAGGTCACCAGGGCCCGCTGGTTCAGCCGCGAGGAACTCCAGGAAGCGGTGCTCAGTGGTGAGATCACCATTTCCAGCAGGCTCTCCATTGCCCGCTCCCTCATTGAGCACTGGTACGGCGGCCGGATCCAGGACCGGACCGGCGACTAAGTTATTCCATCCACCAGACTCCAGCACGCGGTAGTCGAGAAACAAAGCAGCAGAAGTGACTACAGAAAATTTTGACGGAGCAGCCTCCCTTGAGGACCGGATCCTTGGGGGGCTGGACGCAGAACAGCGTGAGGTGGCCAGCACGCTGAACGGCCCGTTGTGCGTGCTGGCCGGCGCGGGAACCGGCAAGACCCGTGCCATCACCCACCGCATTGCCTATGGCGTCCACTCGGGCGTTTACAGCCCTCAGCGCCTGCTCGCCGTGACCTTCACTGCCCGGGCGGCGGCAGAAATGCGAAGCCGGCTGCGCGACCTCGGTGCCGGAAATGTGCAGGCCCGGACGTTCCACGCCGCGGCCCTGCGCCAGCTGCAGTTCTTTTGGCCGCAGGCCGTGGGCGGCACGCTGCCCAATCTGCTGGACCACAAGGCCCAGATGCTTGCCGAGGCCGCCCGGCGGCTCCGGCTCAGCACGGACCGGGCCTCCATCCGCGACCTTGCCTCTGAGATCGAGTGGGCCAAAGTGTCCATGCTTACCCCCGCCAATTACCTGGAAAACGCGCAGGGGAGGGGCGCTCCCGGCGGGTTCGACCTTACTGCGGTGGCCCGCGTTTTCCAGTCCTATGAGGACGTCAAGACGGACCGCAACGTGATCGACTTCGAGGACGTCCTGCTGATCACGGTGGGCATCCTGCAGGAGGACGAGAAGGTTGCTGCCACGGTCCGGGAACAGTACCGGCACTTCGTCGTGGACGAGTACCAGGACGTTTCCCCGCTGCAGCAGCGGCTCCTGGAGCTGTGGCTCGGCGGCCGTGACGAACTGTGCGTGGTGGGCGACGCCAGCCAGACCATCTACTCCTTCACCGGCGCATCGCCCAGGCACCTGCTGGACTTCAAAACCCGCTATCCGCAGGCCAATGTGGTCAAGCTCGTCCGGGACTACCGTTCCACCCCGCAGGTGGTGAAACTGGCCAATGACCTGCTGGCCGGCCGACGGAGTGGTGGCCCTGCCGCTGACGCCGCCTGGGCAGCTCCCCTTCAGCTTGTGGCGCAGCGCCCCGCCGGCCCGGCGCCCCAGTTCACCGAATGCTCGGATGACGAGGCCGAAGCCGCCACGGTGGCGCAGAAGATCAAGGCACTGCTCGACGCCGGGACTCCCGCCAGCGAGGTAGCCGTCCTTTTCCGCACCAACGGCCAGTCCGAAGCCTACGAACAGGCGCTCGCGGCGGCAGGAATCGGCTACCAGCTCCGGGGCGGCGAACGCTTCTTCGCCCGCAAGGAGGTCCGGGACGCCATCCTCCAGCTGCGCGCAGCCACCCGGGCCGTTTCCGAAACCGATACACCGGAACCCCTGGGCCAGCTGGTCCGGGACATCGTCTCGTCCCTCGGGTACACGGATTCTGCCCCGCACAGCGGGGGAGCCCTGCGTGAGCGGTGGGAGTCGCTCGCGGCGCTGGTGGCGCTCGCCGATGAACTCGTCCAAAACCGTGGTGCCGGGTTTGGCCTGGCCGATTTCGTCAACGAACTCCAGGAACGCTCCCTGGCCCAGCACGCGCCCACCGTCCAAGGCGTGACCCTCGCTTCCCTCCACGCAGCCAAGGGCCTGGAATGGGACGCGGTCTTCCTGGTGGGGCTCAGTGAGGGCCTGATGCCCATTTCCTTCGCGGATTCTCCCGAATCGGTGGATGAGGAACGCCGGCTGCTGTATGTCGGCATCACCCGGGCCCGTGAGCACCTGTCCCTCTCGTGGAGCACCGCCCGGACTCCCGGCGGCCGCGCCAACCGGAAGCCGTCCCGGTTCCTGGACGGGCTGCGGCCTGACTCGGTGGCAAGTTCAAGTGCCCGCGGAAAGGGAACCCCGCCCCGGAGGAAGGCTGCCGCGCCCGCTGTGTGCCGGGTCTGCGGGACCATGCTCGCCACCGGGGCCGAACGCAAGGTGGGCCGCTGCAACGCCTGTCCCCCCACGTACGAGGAACAGACCTTTGACGCCCTGCGAAACTGGCGCCGCGAGGTGGCCCAGTCGGCGGACGTCCCTGCGTTCGTCGTCTTCACCGATGCCACCCTCACCGCCATTGCCGAAGCCAGGCCGGCGTCCCTGGAGGAGCTCGCCGGCCTCGCGGGCGTCGGCCCGTCAAAGCTCGAAAAGTACGGTGAAGACGTCCTCCGGGTCCTGGTCGAAAGTTCCGTCCTGTGAGGCGGGGCAGCCCGGCAAGCAGCGGCACGCCGCAGGCAGCATCACTGACCACATCCCACGGTTCTCCGGTTGAGGTGCGGCGTTCTGCCAGGCGGACGCGGACGGTAGCCGCATTCTGGGAGGACGGAACGGCGGTGGTCGCCATTCCGGCGCGTTTCACTGCTGCCCAGGAACGGGAGTGGGTGCAGCGCATGCTGGCGAAGCTGCACAAGCAGGGGGAGCGGCGGGCTGCAGCCGGGCGGCGGCGCCCCGCCACCGATGATGCCCTTGCAGCCCACGCCGCACAGCTGTCGGCACAGTACCTCGGCGGCAGGCCGGCGCCCACGTCCGTCCGCTGGGTCAGCAACCAGAACTCCCGGTGGGGCTCCGCCACGCCGGCCGACGGAACCATCCGGCTGTCGGACAAACTGCGGCCGATGCCCCAATGGGTCATCGACTACGTCCTGTTGCACGAACTGGCCCACCTCCTGGTGGCCTCACACAACGCCGCATTCTGGAAGCTGCTGGAGGCGTATCCGGAAACCCAGCGGGCCAAAGCATTCCTGGAGGGCGTTTCGTTCGCGACGTCCCGGGGGCTGGAGGGGCTGCAGAAGGACGGCACGGCCGGCAGCGGCGTCGCCGGCCAGCCCACGTCCGGAACACCGATCGGATGCTGAAAACCCCGGTGGGCCAGGAAATCCTGGCCCACCGGGGTCTTTCTTTGGGTCTCTATATGTCAGCCTTTGGGCTGGCCGGTTCCGTCGTCGTCGTTGTCCCCGGCATCTTTGGTGTCCGCGGCTCCGCCGTCTTCAGCGGAGGCATCGTCAAACCCGCCACTCAGCAGTTTCTGCAGGGCGTCATCAACTTCGCTGTCGCTGGCCTCGGCCAGCTTGCGGCGTGAGCTGAAGCCCTTCGGATCGTCCAGGTCTTCGGCCGTGGGCAGCAGGTCGGGGTGGTGCCAGATGGCGTCCCGGCCCTCGATCCCGCGTTCGTCCTTCAGCGTGGCCCAGAGGGATGCGGCATCTCGAAGCCTGCGCGGCCGCAGCTCCAGCCCCACCAGGGAGGCGAAGGCGTGCTCGGCCGGACCGCCCGTTGCCCGGCGCCGCCGCACGGTTTCCCGGAGCGCCCCGGCCGACGGCAGCACCTTCTCGGTGGCCGCCGCCGTCAGTTCGTCAACCCAGCCCTCCACCAGGGCGAGCGCCGTCTCGAGCTTCTCCAGGGCCTGTTCCTGGGCGGGGGTCCGCTGCGGCATGAACACACCCTGGGACAACGCCTCCTGGATGCCCTCCGGGTTGCTCGGGTCCAGGTCGCGGGCCAGTTCCTCGATGCGCGAGGTGTCGATGTGGATGCCGCGGGCATAGGCCTCGATCGCACCCAGAAGGTGTCTGCGCAGCCAGGGCACCTGCACGAAGAGCCGAGCGTGGGCGGCTTCCCGCACGGCAAGGAACAGCCGGATATCGTTCTCCGGCAGGGACAGGCCCTCGCCGAAGGCGGCAACGTTTGCCGGCAGCAGTGCCATTTCAAGGTCGGCCAGCGGGACGCCGATATCGGTTGAGCTCACCACGTCCTTGGACAGGGCGCCGATGGCCTGGCCCAGCTGCATGCCGAAGATCGCGCCGCCCATGTTCTGCAGCATGGAGGAGGCGCCGCCCATCATGGACTTCATCTCCTCCGGCATCTGCTCCGTCATGGCGGAGGACAGCGCATTGGCGATGCTGTTGGCCACGGGTTCGGTCAGCCGCTTCCAGGTGCCCAGGGTGGCCTCCACCCATTCGGCGCGTGACCAGGCTTTGCCGATCAGGCCGGTGGCGGGCAGGTCCGTGACCGGGTCCAGCCACAGCTCGGCGAGGCGGAGGGCTTCGTCCACCTCCCGCGACTGCTGGGCCGAAACCGACGGGTCGGAGCTGCCGGCGGCAACGCGCCGGGCGTTGTCATGGGCCAGCGTCCAGTTGACCGGGCCCTCGGACGGTGCACTCATCATGGCCTGCACCTGGGAAAACATCTGGGCCAGCAGGTTGGGGTCGTCCGGCAGGCCGGCAGCCTTGGCGAGTTCGGAGGGGTCGAAGTTTTCCATCCCCTTGCCGCCCATCAGGTTCTGCAGCATTTCGGTCAACGGATCCTTAGGGGTGTCGTCGCCGTTGGACGGATTGAGTGGGTTGGAGGTCATGGTCCCGCCGATCGATGGTGTGACTGTTGATCAACCTTCACGGTACCCCGGTGGGGGTCGGCTGTCTGCCGCCCGCCGCCGTCGTTCGCTCTAGGCAAAGCGCCCCGGCGCGCCGCCACCGCGTACTGTTGGTGGGGTGACTACAACCCGTGGCGGACACCCCTCCGAGGACCACGTTCCCGATGTTTCCCCCTTCTCCAGCCCCGGCCCCTTTGGGGCCGGCAGTCCGCCGGAAGGCCCGGGCGGAAGCGGCGTGGCAGGCGCGGGCAGCAGCGCCAGGGCGGCCGACGGCGGACGCCCGGGCAGGCGGCTTTCCACCATGATGGTTGCCGGGCTGGCGGCGTTGGGGCTGGGGATTGCCGTGGGCACCCTTCCGGTGCCTTACGTGATCGAGTCGCCCGGGCCCACCTACAACACGCTGGGGGAGAGCCAGGGGCATCCGGTCATCAACGTCAGCGGCCACGAGACCTATCCCGCAGCCGGGAGCCTGGACCTGACCACGGTGTACGTCGACGGCGGCCCCACCGGCTCCGTCAGCATCCTCAACGCCTTCTCCGCGTGGCTGGACAACTCCAAGGCCGTCTACCCTGTGGAACTGATCTATCCCACGGGAACCACCAAGGAGGAGGCCCAGGAACAGAGCGCGGTGGCCATGGCCACGTCCCAGGAGAACGCGGTGGCCTCCGCCCTGAACGAACTCAAGATTCCTTTCGGCCAGCAGCTCCAGGCCGCGGGGCTGTCCAAGGACTCGGCATCTGCGGGCAAGATCCAGCAGGGGGACATCCTCAAGTCCATCAACGGCAAGGAAATCACCTCACTTTCCGTCATCCAGGATGAACTGGCTGCGGGCAAGGGGGCCCCGGCCGCGGTGACGGTGGAACGGGCCGGCCAGCCTGTTGCCCTCGAGGTGACGCCCAAGGACAACGGGCAGGGCCGCTTCATTCTCGGCGTCATGCTGAAGTACCTGTTCACTTTCCCCTTCCAGGTGCAGATCTCCCTGGACAAGGTGGGTGGCCCCAGCGCCGGACTCATGTTTTCGCTGGGCATCATCGACACGGTGACGCCGGGCGACCTCACCGGCGGCAAGCACATCGCGGGAACCGGCACCATTTCACCGGACGGTGCGGTGGGACCCATCGGCGGCATCGGCCAGAAGATGCGGGGTGCGCGCTCGTCCGGCGCGTCCCTGTTCCTGGCGCCCGCCGCCAACTGCGACGAGGTTGCCGGACACATCCCGGACGGCCTCCAGGTGGTCCGCGTGGAGAACCTCGCGGAAGCACGGCACGCGGTGGAACTGACCGGGAGCGGGCAGGACACATCCGCACTTCCGGCGTGCACGGGCAAATAGGCCGCCTGCGCCATGCATAGACTGGGCCCAAACAGTTTCGACAGGAACTAAGCTTTACCGCCACTCGTGGCACTGATGACGGACGAAACCAGCCGTTTGACCGGTACCGTACGTCGCTCGCACGCTTCGAATGTTTCGACGACCAGCTATGAGGTACCCAGTTTGTCCCGTCCCGCCAGCACCACGTCCACAGGAAGGCCCCCATCGCGACGGGGAGCCTTGACGCCCACCCTCATCGTCGTTGCCCTGGTGGTAGTGGGCTTCATTTTCTTCGCCAACGTCTGGACCGACGTCCTTTGGTACCGGCAGCTGGGCTTCCTCGAGGTCTTCATCACCGAAAACCTTGCCAAGATCGCCACTTTCGCGGCCGGCTTCGCCATCATGTTCGCGGCGGTTTTCTTCTCCATCCGCATTGCCTACAACGCCCGGCCCGTCTACGCCCCGGACTCTGAGGTCCGGGACAACCTCAACCGGTACCAGGCCCAGCTTGAGCCGGTCCGCCGGATTGTCATGATCGGCTTGCCGGTTCTCTTCGGACTCTTCGCGGGCAGCGCAGCCGCGAGCCAGTGGCAGAAAGTCCTGCTGTTCTTCAACCAGGTGGGCTTCGGCCAACCCGATCCGCAGTTCAACATGGACATCAGCTTCTACCTGATGACCCTGCCGTTCCTCGGGTTCGTTACCGGGTTCCTGATCAGCGTGGTGGTGATCGCAGGCATCGCCGGCATCCTCACCCACTACCTGTACGGCAGCATCCGGCTCATGGAGCGCGGCGTGTTCACCAGCCGGGCAGCGCAGATCCACATCGCCGTCACCGGCGCCGCGTTCCTGGTGCTCCTGGGCGTCAACTTCTGGCTGGACCGCTATTCGTCCGTGCAGAGCAACGGCGGCCGCTGGGCCGGTGCGCTCTACACCGATGTCAATGCCGTCATCCCCACCAAGGCCATCCTCGCCGTTGCTGCCGTCCTGGTGGCCATCCTCTTCATCGTTGCTGCCGTCATCGGCCGCTGGCGCCTGCCCGTGATCGGCACAGCCATGCTGATCATCACCTCCATCCTGGCCGGCGGCGTCTACCCGTGGGTCATCCAGCAGTTCCAGGTCCGCCCGTCGGAGCAGACCCTGGAAAGCAAGTACATCCAGCGCAACATCGAAAACACGCGCAAGGCCTACGGCCTGGACGGCATCCAGGAAACCCGCTACGACGCCACCAACACTGCCAACACCGGGGCGCTTGCACCCGACGCGCAGACCACGGCGAACATCCGCCTCCTGGACCCGAACCTGATCTCCGACGCCTTTGCGCAGCTGGAACAGTACCGCCCGTACTACCAGTTCCCCAAGGCCCTCAACGTGGACCGTTATGAGGTGAACGGCAAGATCCAGGACACCGTGATCGCGGTGCGGGAGCTGAACCCCACGAACGTGGCCACCAACCAGCAGGGCTGGCTGAACCAGCACGTCGTATACACGCACGGCTACGGTGTGGTGGCGGCCAAGGGCAATAAGTTCACCGTCGACGGCAAGCCTGAGTTCCTGCAGTCCGGCATTCCGTCCACCGGCGTCCTGGGTAACGACACCACCTACGAACCGCGGATCTACTTCGGTGAATCCTCGCCTGAATACTCGATCGTGGGTGCGCCGGACGGCGCCACGCCGCGCGAGCAGGACCGTCCCTCCGGCAAGGAAGGGGAAGGGGAAACCCAGTACACCTTCAAGGGCAACGGCGGGCCGAACGTTGGCTCGTTCTTTAACAAGATCCTCTATGCCATCAAGTTCCAGTCCTCGGACCTGCTGCTCTCCGATGGCGTGAACCCCGAGTCGCAGATCCTCTACGACCGAAACCCCCGCGAGCGTGTCCAGAAGGTGGCCCCGTACCTGACTGTTGACGGCGGCGCGTATCCGGCTGTGGTGGACGGCCGCGTCAAGTGGATCGTGGACGGCTACACCACCAGCCAATACTTCCCCTACTCGCAGCAGAAGCAGCTGTCCGATGCCACCGCTGATTCCCAGACCAGTTCCGGCCGCGCCGTGGCCCTGCCGAACAGCACAGTGAATTACATCCGCAACTCCGTCAAGGCGACGGTGGATGCGTATGACGGCTCGGTCACCCTGTATGCCTGGGACGACACCGACCCCGTCCTCAAGGCCTGGCAGAAGGTCTTCCCTTCAACGCTGAAGCCGTATTCGGAGATGTCCGGTGCACTGATGAGCCACGTGCGCTACCCGGAGGACCTGTTCAAGGTCCAGCGCGAGTTGCTGGGGCAGTACCACGTCACCGATCCCACCAGCTTCTACAAGAACAACGACGCCTGGAGCACGCCGGCTGACCCCACCGTGGACACCGACGTAAAGCAGCCGCCGTTCTACATGTCGCTGCAGATGCCGGACCAGCAGAAGCCGGCGTTCCAGCTGACGTCGTCCTTCATCCCGCAGATCGTAAACGGTAATGCGCGCAACGTCCTGTACGGCTTCCTCGCCGCTGATTCGGATGCAGGCAACCAGGCCGGCGTGAAGGCTGACGGGTATGGAAAGCTGCGGCTGCTGCAGATCCCGCCGGAAACGCAGGTGCCCGGTCCGGGGCAGGCGCAAAACAAGTTCAACTCGGACCCCACCGTGTCGCAGGCACTTAACCTGCTGCGGCAGGGCGCGTCCGACGTGCTGAACGGCAACCTGCTCACCCTGCCGGTAGGCGGCGGCATCCTGTACGTCCAGCCGGTCTACCTCAAGTCGACTGGTGAGACGTCATACCCCACGCTGCAGCGCGTGCTGGTGGCCTTCGGCGACAAGGTGGGCTTCGCGCCCACCCTTGATGCAGCCCTCAAGCAGCTCTTCGGTGGGGATTCCGGCGCAGCCGCGGGGGATTCGGCCAACAATGGCCAGACGCCGGCCGGTCCTTCAGCGCCTGCCACGCCCGCAGAGGCGGACGCCAAGGCGCAGCTCAAGGCGGCCCTGGACGAGGCGAACTCCGCCATCCAGGCAGGCCAAACGGCGCTCGCAGCCGGCGACTTCGCTGCCTATGGCGACGCACAGAAGAAGGTTGCGGCCGCGCTGAAGAAGGCGATGGACGCCGAGGCCAAGATTCCGGTCACGGCTCCGGAGGCCAGCCCGGCCCCCGCTGCCTCCGGGTCGCCTTCGTCCTCGCCGTCACCGTCCCCGTCCCCGTCCGCAGGGCAGTAGGACGACGGCGGCACCCGGCGCCCGGTCCCCGCGGGGCCGGGTGCCGGGCCGGCGTAACGGACGTCACGCCGCCACGATTTGGCCTGCGGTTCACCTCCCGGTAAAGTAGTTCTTGCGACGCGGGGTGGAGCAGTTCGGTAGCTCGCTGGGCTCATAACCCAGAGGTCACAGGTTCAAATCCTGTCCCCGCAACTGAGGAAAGACCCGGACATTGGAAACAATGTCCGGGTCTTTTGCTTTGTCCGGGTCTTTTGCCTTTCCCGGGTGCTGTGGTTTCACGGTGGGTTCACCGGTGACGGCGGGTTCGAGGAGAGGTGGTCAGGGCGGCCGCGAAAGTAGGGTAGTGTTGATCAAGCGACGCGGGGTGGAGCAGTTCGGTAGCTCGCTGGGCTCATAACCCAGAGGTCACAGGTTCAAATCCTGTCCCCGCAACTTATGAAGGCCCCGACCGGCAGTTACGCCGGTCGGGGCCTTTCCTTTCCTTGGATGCGCCCAGTTCCTAGTATTCTCTTTCGAAGGGTCCCGCGATCTGCGGGCAGCCCCCCGTCATTCCTGAGAGGTATGTTGTTCGATGGCCACACCCACGAAGAAGCCCGGCTCCGCGACGGGTAAGCGGTCCCGGCTTTACTGGATGGTTCCCGCCGTCCTCGTGGCACTGGTCGTGGTGGTGCTGCTGGCCAGGCTGCTCATTGGGCTGCCGGCCGTGGCGTCCTTTGTCGCCGACTATCCGGGCCGGTCCGAACTTCCGGACAACGCGCCCGTGGGATTCCCTGCCTGGCTGGCCTGGCAGCACTTCCTCAATGCGTTCTTCCTGCTCCTGATCATCCGCACGGGGTGGCAGGTCCGGACCACCACCCGGCCCAGCGGGTACTGGACCAGGAACAACAAGGGCCTGATCCGCACCAGGAACGCGCCCACCAAGATCAGCCTCGAGCTGTGGTTCCACCTGACCCTGGATGCCCTCTGGATCCTCAACGGGCTCATCTTCGCGGTCCTGTTATTGGCCACCGGGCAGTGGATGCGCATCGTCCCCACCAGCTGGGACGTCTTCCCCAACGCGCTGTCAGCCGCGCTGCAGTACGCGTCGCTGGATTGGCCCACCGAGGACGGCTGGATCAACTACAACGCCCTGCAGCTGCTGGCATACTTCGTGACCGTCTTCATCGCAGCGCCGCTGTCGTTCATCACGGGCCTGCGGATGTCCGGAGCCTGGCCGAAGAAGGCAGCCGGCCTCAACAAGGCGTTCCCCATTGAATGGGCCCGTGCCGTCCACTTCCCGGTCATGATCTATTTTGTTGCCTTCATCGTGGTCCACGTCTTCCTGGTGCTCGCCACGGGCGCACTGCGGAACCTGAACCACATGTACGGGGTCCGCGACGACGACGGCTGGTTTGGCTTCTGGGTATTCCTCGCCTCCGTGGCGGTCATGGTGGCGGCCTGGTTCCTGGCCCGGCCGGTCTTCCTGAGGCCCATCGCGTCCCTGATGGGCAAGGTCAGCCGCTGACGGAGCGGCGCCACCAGGGCGGCGTCAGGCGTCCTTGAGCTTCTGGTAGGCGTCCAGGGCCCGTTCCCGCGACTCGGGCAGGTCCACGAGCGGCTGGGGGTATCCATCGGTGTCCGCCGCCCACGGTTCGTGGATCTGCTTGCCTTTGAGCTCCCGGAGTTCGGGGATGAACGCCCTCAGGTAGCGGCCGTCGGCGTCGAACTTCTTACTTTGGGTCACCGGGTTGAAGATCCGGTAGTAGGGCGAGGCATCCGCCCCCGAGCCGGCCACCCACTGCCAGTTGGCGGGGTTGTTCGCGGCATCGGCATCCACCAGGGTGTCCCAGAACCATTCCTCCCCGACCCTCCAGTCGGTCAGGAGGTTCTTGACCAGGAATGACGCGGCGGCCATGCGCACCCGGTTGTGCATCCAGCCTGTCTGCCACAGCTGCCGCATTCCGGCGTCCACCAGCGGGTAGCCGGTGTTTCCCTGCTGCCACGCGGCGAGCTCCTGCCGGCTGGGGGAGGCCCACTGGAAGTTGTCGAAGGCGGGCCGGAAGTTCCGGGTCGCCAGGTCGGGGTTGTGGTACAGCAGGTGCCAGTTGAATTCCCGCCAGCCCAGTTCGGCCCGGTAGGTGCCGACGTCGGAAGGAACCTTGCGGGGATGCCGGCGGCGAATCTCGCGCCACACGCGGAACGGGCTCACCTCACCGAAGCGCAAATGTGGTGAGAGCCGGCTGGTGCCCTCGGTGCCGGGCAGGTTCCGGCCTGTGCCGTATTCCTCGATGGGACCGTCAAGGAAGTCCTCAAGCCGCTCCTGGGCCCCTTTTTCGCCGGGCACCCACGTGGCGGCCAGCCCGGCGCTCCAGTCGGGTTTGGAGGGCAGGAGCTGCCAGCTGCTGAGCGTGTCACTGCCGGGCAGTCCCTTCCCGGCAGGCGCGGGGCCGGGCAGCGCATCCGGCGCCTCGTAGGGGTCACGGATGTCCTGGGATGCCAGGCACGCGCGCCAGAAGGGCGAATACACCTTGTAGGGTCCGCCCGCCCCGGTCTTCACTGTCCAGGGCTCGAAGAGGAGGTTCGCCTGGTAGCTGGCGGCCTCGATCCCGTTCCCGGCCGCCCAGTCCTTGAGCCCGGCGTCGATTGTCCGTTCGGGTTGCCCGTAACGGCGGTTCCAGAAAAGGTGGCTTGCCTTCGTCCGGATGGCAAGGTCCCTGATGATGTTGCCGGCGGGACCACGCCGGAGTACCAGGCGGGATCCCTTGCTTTCGAGGTCGGCGGACAGTGCGGCCAGGGAGTGGTGCAGCCACCAGCGCGCTGCCCCACCGAGGGGACGCACGCCGTCGGACTCCTCGTCCAGGATGTAAACCACTGTCAGCGGCGCATCCCGGCCGGCGGCCTCTGCGAGGGCAGGGTTGTCGTCCAACCTCAGGTCATCGCGCAGCCAAACCAGGGACGTGCCATCAGAAGAAGTCATGGCACCACGCTACACACAGCGGACGGAGCAATGGCCGGGACCACGGTCCCGGCCATTGCGTCTTCAGCTGGAGGCGGTGCCCCGAACTTTAGAGCTTGTCGAAGTCGGCCTCGTCGACGGTCGATTCGGACGATGCGGGGCTTGCGGCGCCCAGGGCAGGCTTGGAGTTTCCGGCCTTGAGGGCCGCCAGCCGGGCTTCGATCTCCGTCTGCTCGCCCAGGTCCTCCAGCTGGTTGAACTGGGCGTCCAGGCTGGAGGCTGCAAGCTCCTGCTGCCCGCGGACCTTGGCCTCTTCGCGCCGGATCTTTTCCTCGAAGCGGCCCACCTCGCTGGTGGGGTCCATGATGTCGATGCTCTTGATGGCGTCGTGGACCTGTGACTGTGCCGCTGCCGTCTTGGACCGGGCAACAAGCTCGTTGCGCTTGCTGGTCAGCTGGTTGAGCTTGTTCTTCATCTGGTCCAGGCCGGTCTTCAGCTTGTCCACTACCTCGCGCTGGGAGGCGATGCTCGGCTCTGCGCCCTTGGCTTCGCTTTCGGCCGCCATCTGGCGCTGCAGGGCCACCTTTGCCAGGTTGTCGAACTTCTCGGCGTCGGCTACGTCGCCGGCCGCGCGGAACTCGTCAGCCTTGCGGGAGGCGGCAAGTGCCTTGTTGCCCCAGTCGCGGGCGTTGTTGATGTCCTCGTTGTAGTCGTCTTCCAGCATCCGGAGGTTGCCGATGGTCTGCGCCACGGCGGACTCGGCTTCGGCGATGTTGTTGGTGTAGTCGCGGACCATCTGGTCCAGCATCTTCTGCGGATCTTCGGCGTTGTCCAGCAAGGAGTTGATGTTCGCCTTCGCCAGCTGCGCGATCCGGCCGAAAATGGACTGCTTAACCATGGTGTTTGCCTTTCGTCCTGCTCTGTGTTGACCACTGGAACCGGTGCACAGTGGTGTACTGCGTCTGTCCGCCCGCCGGGATCTTCCGGCGTATCCGGCGGAAGTCTCTAGAAACTGCCGGAGTCGCCGCCACCGAAGTCGCCGCCGCCAAAGTCGCCGCCGCCGCCGAAGCCGCCGGAGTCACCACCCCCTCCTCCACCGCCGCCGCCGTCACCCACGCCGCCCCCGCCGCCCCAGC
>NZ_LR733289.1:1543906-1733286 GCF_902506025.1 Arthrobacter sp. 8AJ
CCGTGGCCCCCGTTGAGGATGGAGTTGATCAGGATGCCGCCCAGGATGGCACCGCCGAGGCCGCCGCCGCCTCCGCCGCCGAACATGCCGCCGCGGCCGAAGCCTTGGTTTGCGTAGCCGTCAAAGTGGTCCACGTCGGCCTGGGCCAGCTGCGCGGCCTGGGCGGCCAGAGCGTGGGCCTGCTGCGCATAGGTGAGGGCGGTGACGGGATCGGTGCGGGCGATGGACAGGGCGTAGTCGAGGTTCCGCTGGGACTCGGCCAGCCGGGTGCGTGCTTCGGTGCCCACGCCGCCGCGGCGGGCGGTGATGTAGTCGGAGGTGGCGCTGATCTGGGCCTGGGCCGACATGATGGTTTGCTGCAGGGATGCCTGCGCGCGGCGGGCCTGCTCCTGCTGGTCGCGGATGCCGGTCAGGGCCTGGTCCAGGGACTGGTGTGCGGTTTCCACCCGCTGCAGGGTGGCGATGGGGTCGATCCTGCCGCCCTGGATTTCGGTCTTCACCTGTGCCAGTGCAGCCTCCACCGCGGCCACGGGGCCGGCCAGCTCCGCGTGGGTGCCGGACTGGATCATTGCCTTCGCCTGGGCAAGGTCCTGGGACGTGTCCACGACGGCGGCTTCCAGGCCGTTGCGGGCCTCGTCGAGGTTGGTGGCGACCTTGGAAATGGCATCCAGGAGGACGTTGGTCTGGTGCAGGCTTTCCTCGGCCGCACGGACGGCCACGGCAGCCAGGCTGCCTTCGCCCGAACCGAGCTTCTGCTGGGCGGTTTCGGACGCATTCTGCACAAAGGCGAGCCGTTCCTTGGCCTGCACGATGTTGTCCGAAACCTGTGCCAGCGCGCTGTCCGCGTATTTGGACCGCATTTCCTGCAGGGACTGTTCGGCGCTGGAGATCTTGCCGTCGGCCTCGCGGGCTCCGGCGTTGACGGCTGCCAGGGCCTGCGGGGCGTTCTTCTCCAGCTCGCGCAGGGAGTCAAAGTCCGCCTTCTGCTCCTGGAGGGACTCGAGCGCGGCCTCCGAGCGGCGGATGATCTCACCCAGCCAGGTCCGCTGCTGCTCTTCGGTATCCGGGATGTGGTCATCGAGCTGCTGCTGCAGCTTGAAGGACTCCGTCATGTGGGCCTTCGCTTCCGCCAAGGCTTTGGTGAAGTTTCCGACCGCGGAATCACC
Source organism: Arthrobacter sp. 8AJ (assembly GCF_902506025.1). NCBI lineage: Bacteria > Bacillati > Actinomycetota > Actinomycetes > Micrococcales > Micrococcaceae > Arthrobacter > Arthrobacter sp. 8AJ. Next base: position 1,545,073 of record NZ_LR733289.1, read on the forward strand.
GTACTGCGCCTGGGCGAAACCGAGCTCCTGCTCGCTGGACTTGATGGCGTCATCCGCTTCGATCAGCAGGGAACCGCTCTTCCGGCGAAGTTCCTCCACGCTGAGGGATGCCAGCGGATCGAGTTCGGCGCCTTGGGGGCCGTAGCTTCCGCTGGAGGCCACCTGGCCGGCGGCCTTCTTCCGGCGGTTGCGGAAGTACAGGTAGGCGCCGCCTCCGGCGACCACCACGCCTGCACCCACCAGGAGGCCGGCTCCGGCGCCATTACCGGAAGAGACGTTGCCGCTGCCGCCGCCGGCGGCGTCGCCCACGGCGGAGGCGGTGTCAATGGCTGCCTGCGCGTAGTCCTTCTTGCCACCCGCGAGGTTGGCCACCACGGCATTCTGGGTGATGTTGGAGCGCTTGGAGTAGATGGCGCTGGCCGAATTGGGGGAGAAGTAGTACTTGCCCTGGTCGGTGGCGATGGCAAGGATGACGTCCGCCTTGCCCATACCCTTGGTCTTGGCCACAGCCTGGCTCCAGGCCGTGGGGTCGGAGGGGTTGTCGAAGGACTTTACCGTGACCACGTAGAGGTTGTACTTGTGGTCCTTCAGCAGCTTCTGGATCGCATCCTGGACCTCACCCTTCCGGCTGCCCAGCACGTTGGCGTTATCAACAATGTTGGTCCCGGAGGGAATGGTTACCGGGTCTTCGGCCCAGGCGGCGCCGGCGGGTACCGCCAGCAGCCCGGCAAGGCCGATCACGGCGAGGATACGTTTGAACTTTGACCGCATGTGCAACCCTTCAGCACGCCTGACACCGATTCGGGACGAATCAGTCGTCGAATCCAGCAGCGCCCCCACGCTTGGTGTGAAGCCGCAGGTCGCTGTGGCAATTCATCTTGATTCTATGGTGCACCCCACAGCCAGTCCATGCGGCCGAATATGCCGCCAGCGAAACGCTCCGGCGGCGCAACAGCCATCGGCCCGGCATTCAGCAAGCTTTCAGCAAACATCCGAGCTTGTTCCAGCGGGACGGGTCATAGTTAATGTCAGACGAGCATGAAAGGAAGTCCCATGACTGAGAATCAAACCCCAGGGCCGGTCCCGGAGGACAACCAGGGGGACAGCCGGAGCCCGTGGCAGCAGCAGGGCCCGCAGCAGCCCGGAGACCGCCCGGCACCTGCTCAGTATGGGAATGGTGGAGCCCCCGGGGGACAGGAGCGTGGCTACAACGCAGGGGACCGGCAGCACAGCCCCGCAAGGCCCCATGAAACCCAGGAATTGCCGGGTGCACCCCGCCCCGTCTACCCCCAGCGGCAGCCTTTCTACGGCCAGTCCGGACATTATGGCCAGCAGCAGGACCAGCACGGCCACCCCATGCCTGGCGGAAGCCAAGGGGCGCCCAACGGAAGCGCCGGCCTCGCGCCAAACCCCAAGGATGCCCCGCGCCGGAAGGCAAGCTTCGGCGTCGGTACCCTGGTGGCAAGCATCCTCGCAGCAGGGCTCGTGGGCGGCGGAGTGGCAACGGTTGGTGCCGGTGAAATGTTTGGCAACACCGGGTCCAGCACCTCGACCGTCGGCAGCAGCAACCAGCCCGGCACAGTCATCGTCAACAACAAGGACGATGTCAACGCCATCACCGCCGCCGCCGTGAAGGCCTCGCCGAGCGTCGTCACCATCAGCGCCACCAGCGGCAGCTCCGGGGGCACCGGTTCCGGCATCGTCCTGGACGACCAGGGGCACATCCTGACCAACACGCACGTGGTGACCCTCGATGGCCAGACCGCCAATGCCACCCTGGAAATCCGCACCAGCGACGGAAAGGTCCTGCCGGCGAAGCTGGTGGGCACCGACCCGCTGTCCGACCTCGCCGTCATCAAGGTTGACGACACATCAGGACTCACCCCTGCCACGCTCGGTGATTCCTCCAAGCTCAACGTTGGCGACACCGCCATTGCCATCGGTTCCCCGCTCGGCCTGACCGGAACGGTCACGGACGGCATCGTGTCCACCCTCAACCGCACCATCAGCGTGGCATCGTCCGCAGCGCCCAAGGGCGGTGACAACAGCCAGGGCGGTGACCAGGGATTCCAGTTCGCCCCTCCCGGCGGCGGCCAGAGCCAGCAAAGCTCCAGCGAGGGCTCCATCGCCATCAACGTGATCCAGACCGATGCCGCTATCAACCCCGGTAACTCCGGCGGCGCCCTGGTGAACAGCAAGGGCGAGATCATCGGCGTGAACGTGGCCATCGCATCCGCCGGGTCCGGCACGTCAACGTCCCAAAGCGGTAACATCGGCGTTGGGTTCAGCATCCCCATCAACAACGCCAAGCGGGTGGCGCAGGAAATCATCGACAGCGGCAAGGCATCCCACGGGCAGCTCGGCGTCAGCGTCAAGGCCAAGGCCTCTGCGGGCGGGTCCTCCGAATTCTCGGTTGGAGCCGACGTGGCCACCGTTGACCCCAATTCAGCGGCAGGCAAGGCCGGCATCAAGGTTGGCGACGTCATCACGAAGTTCAACGACCTCACCATCGGCGAACCGAACCAGCTGACCGCGGCCGTGCGTGAACAGCCTGCGGGCTCCAAGGTGAAGATCACCGTCCAGCGCGGCGGCAGCGAGCAGACGTTCGACGTCACGCTGGGTGCTGCAGCCAGCTGACGCAGGGCAGCATCAACGCCAGGCACATGACGACGGCGGCGTCCCCACCTGAGGGGGCGCCGCCGTCGCCATGTCCCGGAAAAAGCCTGACACAGGCGTTAACGGAAGAGGGCGCCGGGACGCGCCGATATGGTTAGCTAGGGTTTACCCGCCTGCCGGGCATTCGCGGCCATGTCCCACCCGGCTGGCTGTCCACAAGCATGGAAGGCTGCTGTAGAAACAGTGGAAGAGACATTGAAGATCGTAGTCCTGGTCAAACATGTACCGGACGCCCAGTTCGACCGTCACCTCAACGGGGAGGGCAATACCGCGGACCGCGACGAAAGCATCCTGTCCGAGCTTGACGAATACGCGCTCGAGGCAGCACTGCAACTGGTGGAGGCACGCGGCGGAAGCAAGGCGGGCAACCAGGTCATCGCCCTGAGCATGGGGCCCGCAGGAGCCGTCAACGCGGTCAAGAAATCGCTGCAGATGGGCGCCACCGAGGGGGTCCACCTCACGGACGACGCCCTGGCCGGTTCCGACGCCGCGGCAACCTCGCTTGCGCTTGCAGCCGCGGTCCGCCACCTGGGTGACGTGGACCTGGTCATCACCGGCATGGCATCCACCGACGGCGAGACCTCGCTTGTTCCGGCGCAGCTGGCCGAGCGGCTTGGGCTGCCGCAGGTGACGTTCGCTTCCACGCTGGAGGTCGACGGCGGCCGGCTGACGGCCCGCCGCGATGCCGACACCTCCTCCGAAACGGTGGAGGCGCCGCTGCCCGCCGTTGTGTCCGTGACGGACCAGATCAACGAGCCGCGGTACCCCAATTTCAAGGGCATCATCGCCGCCAAGCGCAAGAGCATCAGTACGCTGTCGCTGGCCGATATCGGGGTGGACCCCGCCCAGGTGGGCTTCGCCGGTTCCTGGACCACCGTGACCAGTGCGGAAGAGCGGCCGCCCAGGACTGCCGGCACCATCATCACCGACGAAGGCGACGCCGGCATCAAGCTGGTTGACTTCCTGGCCGCCCAGAAGCTGCTCTAAGAGGGACACCGACATGGCAAAAGTACTTGTATTCATCGATAACCCCGGCGCCTCGCTCAAGAAGAGCAGCCTCGAGCTGCTGACCCTGGCGCGTTCCCTCGGCGAGAGCACCGTGGCGCTCAACGGAGACCTGTCCGACGCCGCCGCCGCCACCTTTGCCGAGTACGGCGTGGGAACCATCCTGCGTCCGGCAACGGATGACCTGGACGACTTCCTGGTGGCGCCCAAGGCGGCCTACCTGGCCGCGGCAGCGGAAAACACCGGCGCCGGCATCGTGCTCCTGGACAACTCGCCGGAAGGCAAGGAAATAGCGGCACGGCTGGGTATCCGCCTGAATGCCGGCGTCATCACCGACGTCGTCGCCGTGGATCCGGACGGCACCGCGCACAAGTCCGTCCTTGCCGGCTCCTACAACACCGCCTGCAAGGCCACCACCCCTGTGTCCGTGCTGACCCTCAAAGCCAACAACGTCACTCCGGAACCGGCTCCCGCCGCCACCAGCCCGGAGACCGCCACCGTGGAGGTACCGGCAGTAGCCGCCGCGGCCAGGATCACCGCGCGGGAGCAGAAGGTGGCCAGCGGCCGTCCCGACCTCACCGATGCCCGCATCGTGGTGGCCGGTGGACGCGGCATGGACGGAAACTTCGGCCCCGTCGAGGAACTGGCCGATGCCCTCGGCGCCGCCGTAGGTGCATCGCGTGCCGCCACGGATGCCGGATGGATCAGCCATGACGCGCAGGTTGGGCAGACCGGTAAGACCGTCTCCCCGCAGCTTTACATTTCGGCAGGCATTTCCGGCGCCATCCAGCAGAAAGCCGGCATGCAGACGTCCAAGGTCATTGTTGCGGTCAACAAGGACGCGGAGTCGCCGGTGTTCGAGATCGCCGACTTCGGGATCATCGGCGACGTGTTCGACGTGCTGCCGCAGGCCACCGCCGAGATCAAGAAACGAAAAGGCTAATTCTTTGACTGCCTCCCACGAGCAGGCACAGAGCCCGTTCAACCCGGATATCCACCGGGTTGGGCGGGTGCTCTGTTTTGCGGCACATCCTGACGACATCGACTTCGGCGCTGCCGGTACCATCGCCGCGTGGACGGCAGCGGGCGTGCAGGTGAGTTACTGCATCATGACCGACGGCGACGCGGGCGGCTTCGACCCCGCCCACCGCGCCGACATCATCGCGATGCGCGACGCCGAGCAGCGCCGGGCGGCGGAACTGGTGGGCGTCACCGACATCCACTACCTCCACCAGCGTGACGGGTACCTCGAGGCCTCGCACGAGGTGATGAAAGGGGTGGTGCGGCTGATCCGCGAGATCCGTCCCGACGTCGTCCTTGCCATGCATCCGGAACGGAACTGGGAACGGATCCAAAAGAGCCATCCTGACCACCTGGCCGTGGGGGAGGCGGTGACCCGGGCGGTGTACCCGGCCCTCGAAAACCCGTTTGCCTACCCGGAACTGGCAGAAGCAGGCCTGGAAGCGTACAAGCTGCCGTGGCTGTGGCTCTACGCCGGCCCCGGGGAACGGGAAAACCACTTCGTCGACGTCACCGGCCAGGTGGAAGCCAAGCTCGCCGCCATCCACGTCCATGTGAGCCAGCACCCGGACGTGGAGGCCATGGAGGCCACCGTCCGCCAGGGCATGCACCTGAACGCCGGCAGGGCCGGCTTCCCTGAGGGGCGCAGCGCGGAGGCGTTCCATGTGGTGGCAATCAATGGGCCCGGCACCATCGCGGGATTCTGAGTTAAACCAAACGCCCCGTTCCTTCCGGTGGGAGGAACGGGGCGTTTTGGGTTGAGGCGTTTCCGGTTACTGCGGGTGCTACGCGCCCAGCGGGGCCGCCGCCACCGTCGGCAGCGTCGGTGCCTTGGATCCGCCTGCAGGCTCGACAGTAATGCCCAGTGATGCCGCCGAGTGGATGCCCTGGACCACGGCAGGCTTGGACAGCGCCTGCTCGTCCATCAGGCCCTGCGACACCGGAGCGGAGCCGTCCTTGGGTATCAGCCACATCTGGTAGACCTTGCCGGCCGGGGGAGCGGGCACACCGCTCATCTTCACCACGGCTGCGTCCTCTGACGCGGAGATCAGGAGGGTTGCCTTGCCGCCGCCCACGACGTTCACGGAGGCCTCACGCAGGTCGTTGGCCCTGGCCACCTGGTTGACGGGATCGTTCTGGTCAGCCATGTACGCGCCCACGCCTACGCCGCCCAGGGCGATGGCTGCTGCCGCTGCCACGCCCACCAGCCACCGGCGGGTGCCGGATCCGCCCCGGCGTTGCTCCCGGCGCTTCCGGGCCTCTGCCAGTTCGTCCTGTGGCCCCTGCCGGGGAGGCAGTGCCGTACTGCCGGCCGGCGTCGGTGCGCCCCCGCCGGTCAGGCCGTCCTGCCCGGGGAACTGGGCGGGAAGCTGGGCGACAATCCGCTGGAACAGGTCCGACGGCGGTTCCTCCTCTGCACGGAACGTGCGGACCAAGGCCTCCCGGGACTGGCGGACACGCTCAAGGAAGGCCCGGCGTTCCGTTTCCGGGGCAGTCGAGATGTAACGGTCGATGGCTTCGCGTTCCTGCTCCGTGACCGCATCCAGGGCGTAGAGCTCAGCAAGGTCGACGGCGCGGCCGGCAGCAATGTCCATGGCCACGGTGTCCCCGAAGGCACGTGACATGCCGTCGCGGCTTTCATCCATTCCACTCATCTCAACTCACCCCCAAACAGGTCTTCAATCGGATCAGTCCATCGCGGATGCGGGACTTGATAGTGGGCACTGCTGCGTTCAGCCGTTCTGCGACTTCCCGGTAGGTGAGGCCGCCGTAGTAAGCCAGGCGCACGGACTCCTGCTGGGTTTCGGTCAGCGTCCCCAGGCAGCGGACCACCGCCTCGGCCTCCAGCCTGCTGCCCACCTCATCGGACACGCTGTCGTGATCGATCTCCTGCGTGCTGGCACCGTACTTGGCTTCCCTGTCCGTGGAGGACTGCGACGAGCGGACCTTGTCCACCGCGCGGCGGTGCGAGATGGTCATCAGCCAGGACAACGGGCTGCCGGCCTGCGGATCGAACTTCGCAGCGTTTTGCCAGACCTGCAGGAAGACTTCCTGGGTGGTGTCTTCACTGAGCTCAGGGTCGATCAGGACGCGGCGTGCCATGCCGAAGACCCTGCGGGACGTGAGCTGGTAGAACTCGGCGAAAGCCGCCTGGTCCCCGCGGGCAATCCCCGCCAAAAGGGCCGAGAGGCGTTGGCTGAGGTCTGCAGGTGGGTCGGTCACCGCGGCGGAGCCTTCGGAGTTCGGCGCGTTGGGAGTTTCCATTACCTCCAAGCATAAGTCTCCGGGCGACGGATCCTCAGCAGTGCCGTGCCGACTGCGGTTGTCCGGCCTGGAACGTGCCTCCAGTAGGGTCACCTGCCGCTCCTTGGTCCGCTCGAATGTCTTCAAAAGTCATTCGGTGCCGCGTGGAGGGTGGATGGGGCAGCCGGCAAGTTTTTCCGTGCCGGCGTGGACCGGTGCCCGGCGGGGCTAGATCCTGGCGCCGGCGAAGCCCTGCTGGCGCCAGGCCTCGTACACCGCGATGGAGGCGGCGTTGGCCAGGTTCAGGGAACGGAGGGCCGGCAACATGGGCAGGCGCACCGTGGCGGTCACGTGGGGATCGGATTTCATCTCCGGCGGCAGGCCCACTGATTCACGGCCGAAGAGCAGCACATCTCCCGGACGGTAGGCGATGTCCGTATAGCTGGTGGTGCCGTCCGAAGTGAACGCGTAGACGCGTTCGGGCTGCAGGTGCTCCCAGGCGTCTTCGATGGTCTTGTGCACGGTGACGACGGCGAGGTCATGGTAGTCGAGCCCTGCCCGGCGCAGTTTCGCGTCGGAGAAGTCGAAGCCCAGGGGTTCCACAAGGTGCAGTTCGGCACCGGTGATCGCGGCAAGGCGGATGGCGTTGCCGGTATTGCCGGGGATTTCAGGTTCATGGAAAAGGATGCGGAACACCTCCCCATCCTAGCTACCCACGGTCAGTGCATGCCGCGCAGGAGCCTGGCCAGGACCGGGATGTTCACGGTGTTGGGAGCCGGGCCGGACGCCAGGAATTCCTTCAGGCCGCGCACCATGCCCGCTGCGTTGACGATCTGGACGGTTTCCAGGTCTCCTGCGGGGCGGCGGTGGTGATCGATCACCGGCTCGTGGAGGTTGCCGTCGGGGCTGTGCACCACGGTCCATCCCGTGACGTTGAGCTCGGGAAAGATGTCCTGCATGGCCCACACCACCCGGGCGAGCTGCGGGGGTGCCACCGCGCGGCCCCCGTGGTTGAGGGTCCGTCCGTCCCAGGCATAGGCGCCCTTGGGCAGGAGCATCGAGTTGACCAGGGCCAACCGGTAGCCGGAAAGGACAGCGTGGTCGATGTGGCTGTTGTCCGCCGGCGACTGCAGGCCGTTGATCAGCCGGGCGGCGGGGATGGCCGGCAGCACCTGCCGGGTCAGCAGCTGCACGGTGCGCATTTCCCGCTGGATGCGGGCCTCGGCGCCGAAAATTCCCCGTTTCCGAGGCATTCCGTGAACCTGCTGCCGCGCCTGTGCCAGCGGGATGAGCGGAGCGTCGTTTCCCTCGTAGGGGGGAACGTATACGGGCGGGTCCCCCGCTGTATTCCTGACGTTGCCCGGCCGGCGGACTGTGGCGGACGCCCGGCTTCCAGCGGCGGGGGCATCAAAGTGGGCGCCGTCGTCGGACGAAGCGTCCCGGACGGTGCCCGCGCCGTAGGAGCGGTCGTACGCCTTCCTGCGCTGCGGATCGATCAGCGTCTCATAGGCAGCGGTTACGCGGCGGAACGTTGCGGCGTCGCCCCCGTGGTCCGGATGGGCCATCCTGGCCGCGCGGCGGTAGGCCACCTTGATTTCTTTCTCGGTGGCGGTGACGGCCACCCGGAGGACCTGGTAATGGGAGCTGCTGCTCTCGGTCAAGCAATCTTCCTTCTCTTGGTGCGCGGCTTCCTCAGTCCCGGCGGGAAAGCGGAGCGCCCGCCCAGTCTAGCCATCGTGGATGGTGCGCCTGCGGTGACAACGAACATCCCGGGCTGGTGGGTTCCCGGAAGGCCGGAGTCTAGACTCGTGCGTGCGCGGTGCGAACACCGGTTGAAGGGGATGTGACGCAGTGGAGATGGAGATGCCGACGACGGCGGAGCGGGCCGGCAGGGCATGGCACGGGGGAGCGGCCCTGGTGATCGGCTGCCTGGGGGCCGTGCTTTTGAGCGGATGCAGCGTTGACGTCCTGGATCCCTCCGTCACCGCAGCCCCCGCCGGCACTCCGGTGCTGGCCACACCCACCATCACCCCCGGCCATGATGCCGCGGCGGTGGCAGCGCGTGATATGCCCTTCGCTGCCGGCGGCGACCTGGCTCCCGGAGTGCCCGTGGGAATCTCCGATGATCTCAAAGGTGCGCCGGGCTGGAAGCTGGCGAAGGAAAACGTGGCCGGCGCCAGCCAATATGCCAAGGCCGATGGCTGCATCGTTTCCGCACGGGCCACCACCGGCCAGGCGGCGCTGGTCCGCGGTGACGACCGGGAGTCCACTGTTGCCCTGTTCCAGTACCTGGACGCAACCATCCAGCCCTCGTACTTGAAGACGGCAACCCTGCAGTGGGGTGGTACCCCGGAGGCTCCCGGCCGGAACGTGGAGGTGCTGGCGCTGGAGCAGGCAGCTCCCGGCGGGCGTGCCATTGCGTTACTGGCAAGGGTTTTCGGTACTGCCGGGTCATCGGCCTACGTGTCGGTGTCCTGTCCGGATGCGGCAACACTTGGCGCGGCCCGCCAGGACGTGGCCCGGTACCTGCCGCTGGTGCCGCCGGCCGCGTAAGTCCCTGCGTTGACAGGCGCAAAACCGCCGGCGGCTGGAGGGCTCAGCCGCCGGCGGGTCTGTGTGGCTGCAATGTCCTGCGCCCGGCAACCGCCAGCGGAGTCACGCAGTGGTCCGGCTGGTCCCCACTGACAGCCGGTTGAGGGCCAGGGCGCCAACCAACAGCCCGAAGTCACGCAGCGCGACGTCGTAGAAGCTGCCCAGCAGGAGCAGGTTGATGATGATTCCGGCCAGCCACGCGGCCACGATCAACGAGCCGTATTTAGGACGCACCGCCACGGCCACGCCGGCGATGATTTCCACGACCCCCACGATGTACATGAAGGTCTGGGCCGGCAGCGGCACGATGGCCGTGGCCTGGGGTGCCAGGTACATGGTCCAGTGCGTGAGGATGTTGGTGAATTTGTCTAGGCCGAAGAGGATCGGTGCGACGGTGAACACGGTACGCAGGAGCAGGAACGCCTGCCGCGCCGGCGGCACGGTGGCTGGTGCATGTTGGGCCCGCATTGCCGATGCTGATTTCATGGTGCTCTCCTTCTAAAAGTAGGTAGGCCAATTTTAGAAAGATGACGGTCTATAATCAAGACATCTTGACTTTGGAATTGGAGGCGCCATGTACCGACTTCCCTGGGCGGACAGGATTGCTGCCGTTGCCTCGCTGACCGACGCCAAGAGGCTGCAGCTTTTTGAACTGGTCGCAGCCTCACCCCGCCCGCTGGGACGCGACGAGGTGGCCGAAACTGCCGGCATGGCGCGCAGCACCGTCTCCTTCCATCTGGACAGGCTGGTCCAGGACGGCCTGCTGGCTGTGGAATTCCACAAACCCGCCGGCAGGACCGGTCCGGGGTCAGGTCGTCCCGCCAAGATGTACCGGCCGGTTGGAAGTGAAGTGGGAGCGTCCATACCGGACCGGAACTACGACCTCGCCGGGGAGCTGATGGCCGAGGCCATCGAGGCCACCGAGGGCGAAGGATTGGCGGTAGGGGAGTCATTGCGCGCCGTCGCCTTCCGGAAAGGCCGGGAACTGGCAGAAGGTTCTGCAGGCCTGGAAGAGTTCCTGGCAGAAACGGGCTACCAGCCGGAGCCCGACGGGGACGGGGGATACCTGCTGCCCAACTGCCCGTTCCACCGGCTGTCGCGGTCCCATGCGGCAGTGGTGTGCGGCATGAACGGCGCCTTCCTGCGGGGGGCTGCGGTTGGCTGCGGCGGCGCCGAGGACCGGGTTGTCCCCGTTGCGGGCCACTGCTGCGCACGGATTACCGGCGGGAGCTGACCGCTCCACGCGGCGGCCACCAGGACCGGCCGCGATAGAATTGGAGGATGCCCGCCTACCTCGACCACGCCGCCACTACGCCGCTTTCCGGTGCCGCGCTCGCTGCCTTGACGCGTGAACTGGCACGGACCGGCAACCCCTCATCGCTGCACGGCTCCGGCCGCAGGGCGCGCCGTGCCGTCGAGGACGCCAGGGAGGCCATCGCGGCCGCGGCCGGCGCCCATCCCTCGGAGGTCATCTTCACTTCCGGAGGCACCGAGGCGGACAACCTCGCCGTGAAGGGCATGTACTGGTCCCGGGTGGCAGAAGACCCAAGGCGGCGCCGCATCCTCTGCTCCGCCGTCGAACATCACGCAGTCCTGGACACTGTGGAATGGCTCGAACGCCACGAGGGCGCCGACGTGGCGTGGCTGCCGGTTGACGGTGACGGCGTTGTTGACCTCCAGGCCCTCGAAGAGGAGCTCTCGCGTGACCCCGGCGCCGTGGCGCTGGTGACTGTCATGTGGGCAAACAACGAGGTGGGCACCATCCAGCCCATCAGGCAGATCGTGGAACTCGCGCACGCCGCCGGCGTCCCGGTGCACTCCGACGCCGTCCAGGCATTCGGCTCGGTGCCGGTGCACTTCAAGGATTCCGGCCTGGATGCCATGTCCATCTCCGGGCACAAGATCGGCGGCCCGGTGGGTGTTGGCGCACTCCTGTTGGGGCGGGCCGTCAAACTCACCCCGGTACAGCATGGCGGCGGCCAGGAGCGCGACGTCCGTTCCGGGACGCTGGACACCGCCTCCATCGCTGCCTTCGCCGCCGCCGCGGAGTCTGTCGCTGCCGGGCTGCCCGCCGAGGCGGCCCGGATCGCAGCCCTGCGCGACCGGCTGGTCGACGGCGTCCGCGAACGTGTTCCGGAGGCGGTCCTCCGCGGGGCGCCCGGCGACCGCCGGCTCCCGGGCAATGCGCACTTCACGTTCCCCGGCTGTGAAGGGGACTCATTGCTGTTCCTCCTCGACCTTGCCGGCATCGAATCATCCACGGGTTCGGCCTGCACGGCAGGGGTGCCCCGCCCCTCCCACGTGCTGCTGGCCATGGGCCTGGACGAGGAAACGGCGCGCGGAGCCCAGCGGTTCAGCCTGGGGCACGCCTCCACGGAGGCCGACGTCGACGCCCTCCTTGCAGCGCTGCCCGAAGCTTATTCGCGGGCGCGCCAGGCCGGCATGGCCGGACACGAGTCCTCCATCCAGACCGCGGGCACCGCGGCGCGGCAGGGTTTCCCGGGCGCTTGAGCGCCGGCGGGCGCGTCCCGGCGCCCGCTCCGCCGGGTGTGGAGCGGGTTGATTTGCCTGCCGCCGTAGAATGGATAGGCGAAGATCGTTTCCGCCCCCGGTACGTCCAGCACGGGCCCGGGCAGCGGGCATCCCCCAACAGAAAGCCAGCATGCGAGTACTAGCAGCCATGAGCGGTGGAGTTGATTCTGCCGTTGCCGCCGCCCGCGCGGTGGAAGCCGGGCACGACGTCGTCGGCGTCCACCTGGCCCTTTCGCGCATGCCGGGCACCTTGCGTACGGGCAGCCGCGGCTGCTGCACCATCGAGGACTCCCGGGATGCGTGGCGGGCCTGCGACGTGCTGGGCATTCCCTATTACGTGTGGGATTTCTCCGAGCGCTTCAAGGAAGACGTCGTCCAGGACTTCATTGACGAATACGCCGCCGGCCGGACGCCGAACCCCTGCATGCGCTGCAACGAGCGCATCAAATTTGCAGCCCTGCTGGAAAAGGCCATCGCGCTGGGCTTCGACGCCGTCTGCACGGGCCACTACGCCAAGGTCATCGAGGACGCTGACGGCAACCGGGAACTGCACCGCGCGGCGGACTGGGCCAAGGACCAGAGCTACGTCCTGGGCGTCCTCACCCACGAGCAGCTCAAGCATTCCATGTTCCCGCTGGCGGACACCCCGTCCAAGGCCGAGGTACGCGCCGAAGCGGAACGGCGGGGCCTCTCCGTGGCCAACAAGCCCGACAGCCACGACATCTGCTTCATTCCCGACGGCGACACCGCCGGCTGGCTGGCAGAGAAGATCGACATGGCCCAGGGTGACATCGTGGATGAAACCGGCGCGAAGGTAGGGGAGCACCCCGGCGCCAACGCCTTCACCGTCGGCCAGCGGCGCGGCCTCAAGCTCGGAACCCCCGCCGCCGACGGCAAGCCCCGCTTCGTGCTGGAAATCCGGCCCAAGGAAAACAAAGTGGTGGTCGGTCCCGAGGCGCTGCTGGCCATCGATGAGATCCGCGGCATCAAGGTCTCCTGGGCGGGCCTGCCCATCGCCGAGGTGGAGACAGGCGCCGAGTTCGAATGCTACGCACAGGTCCGGGCGCACGGGGACCCGGTTCCGGCCACCGCGCGGATGGAGCCCTCCACTGACGGCGCCCCGGCAACCCAGTTGGTGGTCCGTCTGGTGGCGCCGCTGCGCGGTGTCGCGCCGGGCCAGACGGTTGTGCTCTACCAGGGCAGCCGCGTGCTGGGGCAGGCCACCATCGACGCTGCCCGCTCGCTCCAGCGCGCCGCGCTGTAACGAGTCCGCCTTCAGCACCGCCACGGTTCTGCCGTGGCGGTGCTTTGCTGTGTCCGGGCGGCGTCCCTTGACGGTGCTGCCGGGCTCCGCCGGGTAACTTTTAGGAAAATTTTGTGTTTGAACTCACAAAAACGGCCGTCCTGAGGGCTGACTCTCTGATTCAATCTAGGGATCAGCACTGCACGCCGGCGTCTGGGGCTATCAACCTATGACCGCGGGCGTGCGCGTACTCATCGGAAAGAAGTTCACAGATGATCAAGAGCACAACGGCCCTGCACCGCGCCATCGCGCTGGCAGGCATCTCCGCCCTGGCCCTGACAGCCTGCACAGGGCCCTCGGGCGGCGGCGGGGGAACGTCTACCGGCAATGCCGGTGGCGGTGCCATCACTTTCGGAACGACGGATAAAGTCGTTACCCTCGACCCCGCCGGCTCCTACGACGCAGGATCCTTCCTGGTGATGAACCAGGTCTACCCCTTCCTGATGAACTCCAAGCCCGGCTCGGCTGAAGTCAGCCCGGACATCGCTGAGTCCGCGTCCTTTACCTCGCCCACAGAGTTCACGGTGAAGCTCAAGCCCAACCTCAAGTTCGCCAACGGCCACGCGCTTACCGCTTCGGACGTGAAGTTCTCCTACGACCGCGTGGTGAAGATCGACGACCCCAACGGGCCGGCGTCCCTGCTCTCGAACCTCAAATCCGTTGACGTCAAGGACGACACCACCGTGGTGTTCAACCTCAAGGCAGGGAATGACCAGGTCTTCCCCAGCGTCCTGGGCACCAACACCGGACCCATCATCGACGAGGAAGTCTTCCCGGCGGACAAGGTGATGAGCGATGAGGACATCGTCGCCGGAAAGCCCTTTGCCGGCCCCTACACCATCGATTCCTACAAAAAGAACGAACTTGTCAGCCTCAAGGCCAACGCTGACTACAACGGACTGCTGGGCAAGCCGGCCAACGACAGTGCCGTCATCAAGTACTACGCCGACTCCAACAACCTCAAGCTGGACGTCCAGGGCGGCAACATCGACGTTGCCGGCCGCAGCCTGACCGCAACCGACGCCGCGGACCTGGACAAGGATTCCAAGGTCAAGGTCTACAAGGGACCCGGCGGCGAACTGCGCTACATCGTTTTCAACTTCGACACCATGCCTTTCGGCGCCAAGACACCGGAAGCCAACCCCGCCAAGGCCCTCGCGGTGCGGCAGGCCATGGCTGACATCGTGGACCGCCAGGCCATCTCCGACCAGGTCTACAAGGGCACCTACGTCCCGGCGTACTCCGTGGTTCCGGACGGCCTGCCCGGGGCAACCCAGCCCATGAAGGAGCTGTACGGCGACGGCAACGGCAAACCGAGCCTGGACAAGGCCAAGAAGACCCTGGCGGACGCCGGAGTCACCGGCCCGGTCAACGTGAAGCTGCAGTACAACCCCGACCACTACGGCAAGTCCTCCGGTGACGAGTACGCCATGGTCAAGGAGCAGCTGGAGAAGTCGGGCCTGTTCACCGTGGACCTGCAGTCCACCGAATGGGTGACCTACTCCAAGGCACGTACCGCCGACGCCTACCCCGTCTACCAGCTGGGCTGGTTCCCGGACTACTCGGACGCGGACAACTACCTCACGCCGTTCTTCATCCCCGGCAACTTCCTGAAGAACCACTACGAGAACCCCACCGTCACGGACCTCGTGCAGAAGCAGCTCACCACGCCGGACAAGACTGAGCGCCAGAAGCTGATCGGGGACGTCCAGACGGCCGTTGCCAAGGACCTGTCCACGCTGCCGCTCCTGCAGGGCTCGCAGCTGCTGGTGGCCGGGAAGGACGTCAAGGGTGTCGAGAAGACCCTGGATCCCTCCTTCAAGACCCGCCTTGGCGTCCTGTCCAAGTAAGCACTCCACCCCCATCGGGCTCTGACGGGCCAGAGGCGGGACGCCGCAACGGTGTCCCGCCTTTTGCCGGTCATCAGCCAGCAACGAGGGGACTGCTGGCTCCCGGTCACCACGAATCCAGGTACCGATGACAACTTTGATTGACGCGCCACCCAGTGACGCCGACGCACTCCTTCCGCCCAAGAAAAAGCAAACAGGAGGCGGGCTGGGCCAGTACATCCTGGTCCGCTTCCTGCTGATCTTCCCCACCATCCTCATCCTCGTCACCATGGTGTTCTTCCTGATGCGGATCACCGGTGACCCCATCACCGCCGCCATGGGCGGACGGCTGCCCCCGGAACAGCTGCAGGAAAGGATCCACGCCGCCGGATACGACCGGCCACTGCTCGTGCAGTACTTCGAATACCTGGGCCAACTGGTCACAGGGAACTTCGGCACCACGCTTTCGGACAACCGCAAGGTCACCGAGATGCTCACCACCTACGGGTCCGCCACGCTGGAGCTTTCCATCAACGCCATCATCGTGGCGCTGCTGGTCGGCATCCCGCTTGGCATGGTCGCCGCCCACCGGCGTGACCACCTGCCGGATGCAGTGCTCCGGATCCTCGCCATCCTGTTCTACGCCACCCCGGTGTTCTTCGCCGGCATGCTGCTCAAGCTGGTGTTCTCCGTATGGCTGGGCTGGCTTCCGGTCGCCGGCCGCGCAGGGACCAGGACCGAACTGTCCCTGACCGCGCTGGAGGCGCCGACCGGCATCTACTGGCTGGACGCCCTGCGCAGCGGAAACATGGCCGCCTTCAGCGACGTCATGTCCCACGCGGTCCTTCCGGCGCTGGCACTGGGTCTGCTCACGGCCGGCGTTTTCCTGCGCCTGGTCCGGACCAACGTCATCGGTACCCTCGGCAAGGACTATGTGGAGGCCGGGCGCTCACGCGGTGTCAGCGAGTTCCGCCTGGTGACCAAGCACGCCTACAAACCGGCGTTGATTCCGATCATCACGGTCATGGGCCTGCAGATCGCCGTCCTTCTCGGGGGCGCCGTGCTGACTGAGACGACGTTTGAATGGAAAGGCCTCGGTTTCCAGCTGGCCAACTACCTCACGGCGCGCGACTTCGTCGCCGTGCAGGGCATCGTGGTGCTGCTGGCCGTCATCGTCGCCGTCACCAACTTCATCGTGGACATCATCGCCGCGCTGATCGATCCCCGCGTGAGGTACTGAAATGTCTGCCAATACAACTCTCGAACCCGTCGCCAACCCGCGGGCTTCCCTGTTCCGGCGGCTGCCGGTTGTTTCGCACTTCAACAAAAGCGTCGGCCTGCAACGGTTCATGCTGGTGGTGGGGCTCGTCCTCACCGGCATCTTCCTGCTCACCGCGCTGGCCGCACCGCTGCTGGCGCCCTACGGCTTCGCGCAGCTTTCGGATGCCGACGGCAGCTTCCCCACCCAGCAGGCCCCCGGCGGGAAACACCTCCTGGGCACCACGGTGGGCGGTTACGACGTCCTGTCCCGCGTGATCTGGGGTACCCAGACGGCACTCCTGGTCATCATCGTGGCCGTGGTCCTCTCCATCTTCGCCGGGGTCATCCTCGGCCTGGTGAGCGGCTACATCGGCGGGTGGCTGGACCGCGTCCTGGTCGTCGTGGCTGACGCCATCTATGCCTTCCCGTCACTGCTGGTTGCCATCGTCATGGCGATCGTCATCAGTGGTGGACAGTCCAGCCTGTTCGGCGGCATCCTGGCGGCGGCCATTTCCATCACGGTGGTGTTCATCCCGCAGTACTTCAGGGTGATCCGTGCCGAAACCATCCGGCTCAAGGCGGAGCCCTTCGTCGAGTCCGCCAAGGTGGTGGGGGCGTCAAACATCCGCATCATGACCCGGCACATCTACCGCAACGCCACCCGCACCCTGCCGCTGATTTTCACGCTCAACGCGTCTGAATCCATCCTTACCCTGGCAGGGCTGGGCTTCCTGGGCTTCGGCATTGAGCCGAGCTCGGCGGCCGAGTGGGGATTTGACCTCAACAAGGCGCTGGCCGACACGACCTCGGGCATCTGGTGGACCGGGCTGTTCCCGGGCCTCGCCATCGTGTGGACAGTCCTCGGGCTGACGCTCGTGGGCGAAAGCATCAACGACCTCAACGATCCGCGGCTCCGCGGCCGCAAGCGCAGCAGCCGCAAGGCGGCAGCCGCTGCCGTACCGGCCACTCCTGCCGTTCCCCATGGATCCGGCACCGAAACAGAATTGAGCAACCCGTGAGTGAGAACCCCGGTTACGAAAATCCCGGTTCAGTGTCCGGCCGTCAGGACCAGGACCGGAAGACAGTACTGGATATCGACCACCTGAAGGTCACCTTCGCCACGGACGGTGGCGACGTGTACGCCGTCAAGGATGTCAGCCTGGACGTCAAGGCGGGTGAGGTCCTGGCCATTGTGGGGGAATCCGGCTCCGGCAAGACGGTCACCGCCAAGACGATCCTTGGCCTGCTCCCGGAAACGGCTGTGAGTTCCGGCGCGGTGCTGATCAATGGTGCCAACGTCATCAGCCTCAGCCCCGGCCGGTTGCGCCAGATCCGCGGCCGGGACGTGGCCATGGTCTTCCAGGAGCCCTCAACCGCCCTGAACCCCGTGTTCACCGTCGGTTGGCAGATTGCCGAAGGCATCCGTGCCCACACGGGTGCCAACGGCGGTAGGCGGGTATCTGCCAAGGAGGCCAAAGCCCGGGCCATCGAGGCGCTGGGCAAGGTGGGTATCCCCGATCCCGAGCACCGGGTCAACTACTATCCGCACCAGTTTTCCGGCGGCCAGAAGCAGCGCGTGGTGATCGCGGCCGCCCTGGCGCTGAACCCCGGCCTGATTGTTGCCGACGAGCCCACAACCGCCCTGGATGTCACCGTCCAGGCGGAAATCCTGGAACTCCTCCGGGACCTTCGGGACAAATATGGCACCTCGATCGTGCTGATCACCCACAACATGGGGGTCGTGGCCGACCTGGCGGACCGGGTGGTGGTGATGTACCAGGGCGACGTCGTGGAGGAAGCTTCAGCGAAGAAGCTTTTCGCTGAACCAAAGCAGGACTACACCCGCAACCTCCTTGCCGCGGTGCCGCACCTGGGCCGCAATTCGGTGTCGGAAGGCCTCACCGAGCGGCGCCACCAGGATGAGGAAGTTCTGGTGGCCGCCGACAACCTGGTGATCGAGTACCCGGGGCGCTTGGGGACACCGGCCTTCAAAGCCGTTGACGGTGTCAGCTTCACCCTGTCCAGGGGTGAGGTCTTCGGCCTGGTGGGGGAGTCGGGGTCCGGCAAGACAACCATCGGCCGCGCCATCGCCGGGCTCAACCGGACCACCGGCGGAAGCCTCAAAGTGCTGGGCTACGAGATGCTGAACCTTCGGGAACGCACGTTCAAGCCCCTGCGCAAGGACATCGGCTTCGTGTTCCAGGACCCTGCCGCCTCCTTCAACCCGCAGCTGACCATTGGCGAATGCATCGCCGAGCCCATGCTCATCCACACCCGGCCGAGCGACGCCCAGGCCCGCAAGCGCGTTGGCGAGTTGCTTGAATCGGTCCAGCTGCCGGCGTCGTACGCGGGACGGTACCCGCACGAACTGTCCGGCGGCCAGCGGCAGCGGGCATCACTGGCGCGTGCCCTGAGCCTGAACCCGCGCCTGCTGATCGCTGATGAGCCGACGTCGGCCCTGGACGTTTCGGTGCAGGCAAAAGTCCTGGAGCTGTTCCGGGACATCCAGGAGGAGTTCGGGTTCGGCTGCCTGTTCATCAGCCACGACCTTGCCGTGGTGGACATCCTGTCCTCCTGGGTGGGAGTGCTGTACAAGGGCAAACTGGTGGAGCAGGGGATCGGCAGCCAGGTCATGGGCAACCCCCAGCACGACTACACCCGCCGGCTGATCGCCTCCCTGCCGGTGCCGGACCCGGCCGAACAGGCCAAACGCCGGGAGGAGCACCGCGCGCTCCTGGGAATCTGACCCGCAGGAAGTCCTGCAGGCAGTCCAGCCGCGGACAGCGCCGGTGCCGTCAGATGGGCGGCACCGGCGCTTCACACCCGCGGTGGTTCCTCCGGCTCCCCTAGACTGGAGCCATGACGCAGCACAACCCCAGCTCTCCTGGCGCCGACGAATTTGATCCATCCGCCAGCTCGCTTGCAGGCCATGTGGACGATTCGGTGATGGCTGAACTGCTGTCCATCCGCTCCAGCATTGACAACATCGACGCCACCTTGGTGTACCTCCTGGCCGAGCGCTTCAAGGCGACGCAAAAAGTGGGCTTCCTGAAGGCAAACCACCGACTCCCCGCCGGTGACCCGGGGCGTGAAGCCGCGCAGATCGCCCGGCTGCGCCGCCTTGCCGAGGATGCCCACCTCGACCCGGCCTTCGCGGAGAAGTTCCTCAACTTCATCATCGGTGAAGTGATCCGCCACCACGAGGCCATTGCCGAGGACCACCAGGCCTCCTCGGGCCAGCAACCGCAGACCTCCGCGCTGGCGTGAACCGGGAACAGCGCCATGCGGGCTCCGGCCCGCGTCCGGCGGGTGCCCCTTTCACCGGTGATCCATCAAACGCTGCCTCATCAAACGCGGCCTCTGCCACCCAGCCCCGGGCCAAGGAAGTCACGGCCACCGGCCTGGGCCCGTGGCCGGGCGAAGATCCGCTGGAAGCTGCCCGGATCATCCGCGGTGAGCTTGGCGGCCCGCACCTTCCCTTCCTGGCTGAACTGCCGGACCGTGGGGTAGGGTCCGACGCCCTGGGCCGTACCGCCTCCCTCCTGGAGGAACTCGCGGTGGATGTGCAGCCGCACGGTTGGCGGCTCGTGGACCGCCCGGGCAAGGACATGCGGCGGGCAGCGTCGGCGCTGTCCACCGACCTGAACGTCCTGGCCGATGTTGTCGGCGCGGAAGACGTATCGGCGGGTGAACTCAAAGTGCAGTTGGTGGGACCGCTGAGCCTTGCCGCCGGCTTGTACCTGCACAACGGTGAACGCGCCCTGCTGGACTACGGCGCCCGAAGGGACCTGGCCGCCTCCCTCGCGGCGGGCGTGGCCGGTTACCTCAGCAGGGTGGCCGCGGCCGTGCCCGGCGCCCGGCTCGTGGTGCAGGTGGACGAGCCCGCCATTGCCGCCGTCCTGGCCGGAACCATACCCACCGCCAGCGGGTACCGCACCCTCCGCGCGATTGCGGGATCGGAAGCACGCGAGTCATGGCGCCTGGTCCTGGACTCCCTGCGTGCAGCCGGTGCAGCCGAGGTTGTCGTGTCCTTCCCCGAAATCGAAGCCCCCATCGACCTGGCCCTCTCGGCAGGGGCTGACGGCGTCGCGTTGCCGCTGAAGGCATTGACCAACCGCCAGTGGGAGCAGGTGGCCGGAGCGGTGGAGGCTGGGAAACAGTTCTGGGCTGGTGCCCTGGACGTGCCTGCCGGCGGTCCGCTGCCCGAAGTGGCCCAGTGCGTGGAATCCGTCTGGCGCCCCTGGCGCCAGCTGGGCCTGCCGCCGTCGCTGCTGGGCGCCATCCGGGTGACGCCCTCGGAAGGCCTGGCCGGCCACACACCTGCCCAGGCCACGGCCGTCCTACACCGGCTCACGCAGGTAGCCGACGGCCTGAACCAGCAGGCGCTGGGTTAGCTAGACCCTGTTTTCCCAGCGGTCCGGCTGGGCGTAGCGGGGCAGGTAGCTTTGGGCGGAACTGCCGCCGGTGTACGGGCGCAAGCGGTAGTCGAAGGCCCCGGCGTATACCAGGACCAGGCCGATCTGCGGCTGGATGACCTTCACCTGGATGCGGTGCCGTCCGTTGCTGCCTTCGGCCGGGTCCCACCACTGCTCGGCGTAGGCCTTGGCGTCGAGGGCGGCCGGAAGCGGCACCCGCAGAGGACCCATGAAGAGCCTCGACGCCTCCGAAACGCCGCGCAGCCTGCCCTCAGCCGTGACACTCAGGTTCAGGTCCGTCACCAGCCGCCGATAGCGTCCCACGTAGTCCACCAGTTGGGTGTTGGCACCCCTATGGGTGGCACTGGTGGTGTCCTGGAAGAGCCGGGTGCGGTCCGGGAAGCGGATTTCACGGCGGGCGGTAAGGCTGGAGCGGCCGAACGGATCCTGGTGGGCGTGGTTCTCGATCCGGAACGGGATGTTCTCACCGTATTCCGGGAAAAAGGCCTCTTCGCCGCCCGCCAGCCGCAGCAAAGGGCGCAGCCACCGCTGGCGGCACCCCACGACGTCGAACGTTCCTTCCCCTACCCCGTACTGTCCGGAACCCGGTGCCAGCGAGAAGTACTCCTGGAGCTCGGGCTGCAGCCGGGAGAACCCGGTGCCCAAGGCCTGCCGGTAGATGGGGACGTTCATGACGTGGACCTCCTGTTGCCTGCGGCGGCGCTGTCTGCCTCCGGCTTCACAATCTACCGGCAGCCTTGAGCCGGATGTACATGTCCGCAAGCCGGGGTGGCAGGTCGTGGGGTTCCGCGTCCACTACCTCTGCGCCGTAGCGGCGCAGTTCAGCGGTGACCGCCGCGCGCTGCAGGAGGGCGCGTTCGGCGGCAGCCGCACGGAACACGCCGGTGGCGTCGGTGCGTTCCCGGAGCATGGTGCCCAGCTGGGGGTCGCGGACCGCCGCCACCACCACCACCACGTGCTGGCTGGCCAGCCGCTCCGCCACGGGCAGCAGGCCTTCCTCGGGCGCTCCGCTGTCCAGCGATGTCAGCAGCACCACGAGGGACCGGTGCGCGGAGACGGCGCGGACCTGCGCCGGGACAGCCGGCCAGTCCATCTCGATCAGCTCTGCCTCAAGGGGAGCCATCGCCTGGACCAGCCGGCCCAGGATGTTGCCCTGGCCCGCGGAACCGGCGCGCGCCCGGGTCCTGCGGTCGAAGGCCACGAAGTCCACCCGGTCACCGCCCCGTTCGGCCAGCACGCCCAGGAGGAGCGCAGCCTCGATCCCGGTGTCCAGCCGGGTTTCGTCGGCAATCCTCGCCGCCGAGGTGCGGGAGGTATCCAGGACCATGACCACCCGCCGGTCCCGTTCCGGTCGCCAGGTCCTGACCACCACCGAGGAGCGCCTGGCCGTAGCCCGCCAGTCAATGGACCGCACATCATCGCCACGGACGTAGTCACGCAGGGAGTCGAACTCCGTGCCGGCACCGCGAATCTGGACGGCGGCCTTGCCATCCAGTTCGCGCAGCTTCCGCAGCTTCGAGGGCAGGTGCCTGCGGGAATGGAACGGCGGCAGTACGCGCACCGAGCCGGGACAATCAATGGTCCGCTGCCGGGCTGCCAGGCGGAGCGGACCATAGGAACGGATGGTCACGTGCGGGGCAGCGAGGTCCCCCCGCCGGACCGGCCGGAGCCTGACCGCGAAGCGCCTGCTTTCGCCCGCCGGGACGTCGATGGCCTGAATGGGATTTTGGGCGCCCGTGGAAGGTTGCCACCCGTCCCTGAACGATCCCCGGAGCCTGCGGGTACCCCCGTTGCGGAGCGTGAGGACCGCCTCCACCGCGTTGTTGAGCGTGACTTTCTCCGGCTCCGCGCGTACCGCACCCACCCGCCTGGGGGATCCTGCCAACAACAGGTCGACGCCCAACAGGGCAACGAGCACGGCGGCCGTGGTGAACACGGTCAACCATCCCGGGAACAGCAGCACCGGCACCAGGCCCAGCAGCACCACCGCCACGAAGCGCCCCGAGACGGCCATCAGCGGGGAACGGGGACGGAGGCCAGGATGCTGCCCAGGACGTCGTCCACCCGGACCCCGTCCATTTGGGCTTCGGGCTGCAACGCCACCCGGTGCCGCAGGCATGGCAAGGCCAGGGCCTTGACGTCGTCCGGGGTGACGAAAGGACGCCCCGAGAGCCAGGCCCAGGACCTGGATGTATTGAGCAGGGCAGTGGCACCGCGCGGTGAGACACCAAGCTGGAAGGAGGGCGCGGCCCTGGTGGCGCGCACCAGGTCAACGATGTAGCCGATGATTTCCGGTTCCACCGCTACCCGGTTCACAGCTTCCCGCGCACGTTCCAGGTCCTCGGCGCCCGCCACGGCCCGGACTCCGGCTGCTGCCAGGTCCCGGGGATCGAATCCGGCGGCATGCCGGCGGATGACCTCAATCTCCTCACCGCGTCCGGGCAAGGGCATGGTGAGCTTGAGCAGGAACCGGTCCAGTTGCGCCTCGGGCAGCGGATAGGTCCCCTCGTATTCCACCGGGTTCTGGGTTGCCGCCACCAGGAACGGGGCCGGGAGCCGCCTGGCGGCTCCGTCCACGGACACCTGCCGCTCTTCCATGGCTTCGAGGAGGGAAGCCTGGGTTTTTGGCGGGGTCCGGTTGATCTCATCGGCCAACAGGAGGTTGGTGAAGACCGGTCCT
This sequence comes from Arthrobacter sp. 8AJ, assembly GCF_902506025.1. Taxonomy (NCBI): domain Bacteria; kingdom Bacillati; phylum Actinomycetota; class Actinomycetes; order Micrococcales; family Micrococcaceae; genus Arthrobacter; species Arthrobacter sp. 8AJ. Next base: position 1,568,650 of record NZ_LR733289.1, read on the forward strand.
TCCCGGAAGCTGAACTCGGACGTATGGGAGTCGTAAACCAGCGATCCCGTGACATCGCCCGGCATGAGGTCGGGGGTGAACTGCACCCGCTTGGTGTCCAGGCTCAGGGCGGAGGACAACGCCCGGACCAGCAGGGTCTTGGCGACCCCCGGTACGCCTTCCAGCAGGACATGCCCCTGCGAAAGCAGGGCAATCAGCATGCCCGTGACCGTGGCGTCCTGTCCCACCACTGCCTTGGCCACCTCCCGGCGGACAGCAAGCAGCGCCTGCCGTGGGCCGTCGTCGTTCATTGGGCTGTTGGGGTCTGTGGGGTTCAGGACCCCCGGGCCACTGCTCTGTTCACTCATCGGGTCATGACCTCTTTCTCCAGTTTGTCCAGGGCCTGGGACCAGGCCACCAGCCGGGCTTCGGTTGTGGGGCGTTCATTGACCAGGGCGCGGACGCCGGCGGGGTCCCTGCCAAGGAGCCGGGCTGACGCGGCAATCGTGTCCTCCGCGGTGGCGCCGGGGCCCAGACACAGTTTTCCGGAGAGCCGCACCAGCAAGCCGGCGCGCAGGTTGTCCCGGGCCTGGTCGACGGCACGTGAATCCTGGTAGAGCCGGGCGCGGCCTTCCGCCGTTTCAACGGCCTTGACCACCACGGGCAACGGTTCGAACACCAGCGGCCCGTGCCGGCGGCCACGCCATATGATGGCGACCACCGCCACCAGCAGCAGCCAGGGGCCCAGGAAGCGGGCCCAGCCCGGTGCAAGGTCGTCGAGGGTTTTCCCGGACCCGTTGTCCGCTGCATCTTCGATCGAGGGCAGGTACCAGACGAGGTCCGGTGCCGCGCCGAGCAGCCGGACCGCCAGCGCGGCGTTTCCCAGCTCGTCCAGTTTGTCGTTGCCCAGGACCGCCGTGCTGCCCAGGACGGCCAGCCGGCCGTCACCGCTGACGGCAAGCATCCCGGCGGTTCCTGCCGCACGGTAGCAGGTGGTGCCTCCGTCGTACACGAATCCCTTGTGGCCCGTGACCTGTCCTGCCGCTTCCGCGTCAGGTTGGGTGCAGCCGGGGTCAAGGACCGGAGAGGCGTCGGGGACGACGCCGGCCTGGTGGATGCCGCTGTCAAGGGCGGCGAGTGTGTCCAGCCTGGGGGTGACCACCACCACGCGGCCAGCAGCAGCCATCAGGCCGGCCACCTGCTGCCTGTCCAGCACACCGTTCCTGTCATAGAGCAGGAGGGTGGGGGAGGAGCTTGAGTGCAGGTCGTCCAGCGCAGCGTCGAACCGGCCGGGCGTATGGACCGAAACTCCGTGCCGCCCCAGGATTTCGCCCAGCGCCCTGGCCCCTTCCGGTCCGGCATTGTGGACTGAAAGGGGCACCCGGTCGCCCTTGGGCGCCAGCTGCGTACCGATGAGCAGGGCCAGTGCAGCGGCCACCACCACTGCTGCTGCGGTGGCGGCACGGTGCTGCCGCAGCCACTTCTTCAACGTGCGGACGGGGACTTTCCGGCCCGTCGGCCCAGGTTCTTGGGACTGCCGGGTTCCTCGGGCCCGGTCCGTGCCGGCAATGGCGGGTCCACTCATGACGGCGTCACCGTGCTGCCGGCGGCGGGTCTCATGGCATCCAATGCCGCGTCAAGTGCCACCATTTCCTGGTAATCGATGCTGCCCGCTGCCCTGTTTCCGTAGCGGATGCCGTCAAATGTGGCCGCCGCCCGGGCCAGGCGCCGGGATTCACCGGCGAACGGCACGGACAGCGCCTGCGCGGCCTCGTCCGCCGTCCTGCCTGGCTGCGGATCAAGGATGGTCCGGTCCTCGGCGCTGCGGACCACCGCACGGAAACGGTCGACGACGGCGTCCCCCCATTGTGCGGCCCCGGCTGCGGCTTCCGCGCGGTTCCGGTAGTCCCCGGCGGCCAGCGCGGTTTCCCTTTCGAACACGTCGCTGGCCTTCCGTGCCCGCGCGTTCAGCCGGGGGCGGGCAAGGAGGATGGCGGCGGCGATGATGACGGCAATGACGAGGGCGATGACGGGGCTGGGCACTGGTGCGGCATCCCCGGGCGAGCCGTCCAGGGACTGGAGCCAGTCGAGGAAGTTCCGCCACAGAGCGTCCAGCCAGGAGGGGGCGGCGTCCCGGTATTCAGGTTTGGCCAACTCTTCTGCCGCCCATCGCCGTGCCTCGTCGGCTCCAGGCAGCACCGGCGGCTCAGCGGCCATACGGCCATGCCCCCGGCGCTGTGCCGTACCCGGGGTACGGGGTGCTCCCGGTCCCGGCGTTCCGGCCCGGGATCCCGTCGGGATCCGCTCCGGTCTCCAGATCGCGCAGCAGCACGATGTCGAGGCCGTCTTTCCGCATCCGCAGGTCCATGTAGAGCAACGCCATGACAGACGTTTGGAAGGCGTAGCCCACCGCACCCACCAGGGCGCCGACCACCGCGGTGATGATGCTGATGGTCACGGTAAGCGCCGCGCCCTGCCCGCTGCCGCCGTGCGGCGAGACGACTCCCGACAGGACCGTCGGCAGCATGCTTGCGGGGATCAGGACCACCTGGGTGATCACGGCGACCAGGATTCCCACCACCAGGGTGATGCCAAGGATGCGCCACCAGTTTGCCCGCGTGAGGGTCCACGAGCGGCGCAGTCCGGCCAGGGCGCCCAATTCTTCGATAACGACGGCAGCAGGCGCCACCATGAGCTTGATCGCCACCCAGACGAACAGGACGGCGAAGCCCATCATCAGCGGGATGACCAGCAGCGCTCCCGCGCCGCGGACATTGGAGAACAGGAGCACGATGACGGCGAAGAAAAGCGCCATCGTGGCCACTGCGGCAGCCACCAGCACCGCGGCCAGCCTGATCAGCGCCCCGATCCGTGGACGCACCAGTGACAGCATGCGCCGGAAGCCGGTGGGCCGGTTCAGGACGGACCTTGCCACGGGGACCACCATGGCGCCCTGGAGAACCACGGACATGAAGACGGACAGGATCGACAGAAAGGCAAAGGTAACCATCAGCCCAATCCCGAGGGACGCGACGTCGGCTCTGCTGGCCGTCCGCGCCCAGGATTCAATCGACCCGGACGACGTTGCAACGACCCCAGTAAGGACTGCGGCGAGGATGGCCGACAGGGACTGGGCCAGGATGCCGGCTCCCAGCATCGCTTTGGCGTTGCGCCGGATGCCCTGGAACGAGCCGTCCAGGATTTCCCCGAACATCAGTGGACGCAGGGGGATGATGCCGGGCTTTGGCGGGGCGACATAGCGGGGCTGTCCGTAGGGGGAGGCTCCGTACGGCGCACCGGGGTATGGCGCACCGGGGTATGGCGGACCGGGGTACTGCGGGCCGGAGTGCGGCGCTTCAGGGTAGGGGTAGCCGGAAGGCGCGCACCGGCAATGCAGGGCATGACCCCAAGACTATAGTTCCGCCGTCGGCCGGCCTAGTGTCCCGCCATGCCGGGAAGCCGCTCAACAGGACAAACCCATCCCGATAAGGGAATATATAGCTATGAAGGCACGCATTCTGGTGGTAGATGATGACGAAGCGCTGGCCGAGATGATTGGAATTGTCCTCCGTAATGACGGCTTCGAGCCGGTCTTCTGCGCCGACGGCGCCCAGGCCCTCGACGTTTTTCGGTCATCGCGGCCGGACCTTGTCCTGCTCGACCTGATGCTTCCCGGCATGGATGGCATCGAGGTCTGCCGCCAGGTCCGCGGCGAATCCGATGTTCCCATCGTCATGCTGACCGCCAAGTCCGATACCTCAGACGTGGTCCGCGGACTGGAATCCGGTGCTGACGACTACGTGCCCAAGCCGTTCAAACCGGCCGAACTGGTGGCACGCGTGCGCGCCCGCCTGCGCCCCGGCGACCAGAAGGCGCCCGAAACGCTTAAGATCGCGGACATCACTATCGACGTCGCCGGTCACACCGTCAGCAGGGGCAGCGAGCGGATCTCCCTGACGCCGCTGGAATTCGATCTGCTGGTGGCATTGGCCCGCAAGCCCTGGCAGGTCTTCACCCGCGAACTGCTCCTGGAGCAGGTCTGGGGCTACCGCCACGCCGCTGATACCCGCCTGGTCAACGTCCATGTCCAGCGCCTGCGGTCCAAGATCGAGCAGGACCCGGAAGCTCCGGAAGTTGTATTGACGGTGCGTGGTGTCGGCTACAAAGCAGGGGTCTGACCCCGCTGCGCAGGACGGGCAACCCGGCCGGCGCGCAACGCCGCACGCCGGTGATGAAGGTTTGAGCAGCGGCGCCGGGCAGGACAGCCCATCCCAGGGCGGCGACGAGGCCAACGTGCCCGGGCCTTCCGTGACTCCCGGTCTTCGGCATGTTGCCTTCCGCGCACGGATCTGGCAGCGCCGCGCCGTGATCGTGGCGCTGCGCGTGGCACGGCTGGTGCGGACCGGAGTCCGCCGTTTCCTCCCGGGGCTGAGGTACCTTGGCCGGGCGCTGCAGCAGCGCTGGCGCCGGTCCCTGCAGTTCCGGACCGTTCTCACCACCCTGATGCTGGCCGTGACGTCGTTCGCTGTGGTGGGTGCCTACCTGTCCAACCAGATCGCCAACAACCTGTTCCAGGAGCGGCTGACTCAGGCGGAATCCGAGACACGCTACAACGTGAAGCAGGTTCAGGAGACGTTCGACGGAGCCCAGGTCACCGACCAGTCGAGCGTCATCACCCTGGTCTCGGACACGCTCAGCGCCGTGGAAGGGCGCGGTTCGGTCATCCAACGGCGTTACGTCTTCGAGGCGATGCCCAACCAGACCAAACCCCGCAACCGCTGGGTTGAATCCCGCGCGTCGGACCAGCTGACGGTCAGCGTCATCCCCCCTGAGCTGCGCAAAGCAGTGCAGGAGTCCGGGAAGGACCAGTACTGGGCATCCACGGTCATTCCCGTGGGGACCGAGGACCGGCCGGGAATCGCCGTAGGCAACAAGGTGACCTTCAACGGTACCGTCTACGAGCTGTACCTGATCTACGACCTCAACACCGCGCAGCAAACGCTGAACGAGATCCAAAGCGTCCTCTGGGCCGGCGGTGCGGTCCTGGTCCTGCTGATTGGCGCCGTCGCCTGGTATGTCACGCGCAACGTGGTCAGCCCGGTGAGTCACGCCGCCATGGTTTCCGAGAAGCTCGCGGCCGGCCAGCTGCAGGAGCGCATGGTGGTCAAAGGCGAGGACGAAGTGGCCCGACTTGGTGCCTCCTTCAACCACATGGCAGCCAGCCTGCAGGAGCAGATCACGCAGCTGGCCACGTTGTCGCAAATGCAGCAGCGCTTTGTGTCCGACGTTTCGCACGAGCTCAGGACTCCGCTGACCACCGTCCGGATGGCCGCGGAGGTTCTCTACGACGCCCGGGACGACTTCGACCCCATCAACAAACGGTCCGCCGAACTGCTGTACAACCAGGTGGAGCGGTTCCAGTCGCTGCTCTCCGACCTGCTCGAAATCAGCCGCTTCGATGCAGGCGTAGCGGTCCTCGATGCCGAACCTGAGGACCTGCTCCAGGTGATCGCCCACGTCATTGAGGGCGCGGCGCCGGTCGCAGCCGAGTATGGCTCGGAAATCCTCTACACGGCCCCGGATGATGCCGTGATCGTGGAAATGGACGCCCGGCGGATCGACAGGATCCTGCGGAACCTGATCCTGAACGCCGTGGAGCACGGTGAGGGCAAGCCGGTGACCGTCACGGTCGCGGCAAACGAGACGGCGGTGGGCGTTTCAGTCCGGGACCACGGGATCGGAATGGACCCATCGCAGGCGGCCAGGGTCTTCGACAGGTTCTGGCGTGCCGATCCCGCCCGCGCCCGCACCACGGGAGGCAGCGGCCTGGGACTGTCCATCGCCATGGAGGACACCAAACTGCACCATGGCTGGCTCCAGGCGTGGGGCAGGAAGGGCGATGGTGCCAACTTCCGGCTGACCCTTCCGTTGCGCCAGGACGGGGAAATCACCGAGTCACCAGTTCAACTGGAACCCAGGGACGCCACCATACCCGGCGCGCCGGGAACCATCCCCGCGGAACAGGACTACAAGAACATGCTGCTGCTGCAGACTGGTGCGGCCGGTCCCGCTCCAGTGCGGCCTCCCGAGGAGACACCATGAGGGCCTCGATGCGCCACGCCAGGTACCCCGCGGCACTGCTCGCGCTGCTCATCGTCCTCCTGTCGGGCTGCGCGCGGATCCCCACCTCGGGCCCGGTGGGGAAGAGCAGCGAAAGCAGCGCCGGCAACGTCAACGCGCCCGTCTTCCTTCCCGCAGCACCCCAGGCCGGTGCGTCCCCGGAGACAATCATCGACTACTTCTACCGGGCCGGCAGCGGCTACGAGGACGACTACGCCGTTGCCCGCCAGTACCTCACGCAGGCGTCGGCGGTGTCCTGGAAGCCGGACAAACGCGCCCTGGTTTACCGGGAGGCGCGCGTCGTCCCCACAGCAACGGAAAACGTCTTCAACTACGAGCTGGATGTCTCCTACACAGTGGACGCGGACGGCATCGCCACCCAGTCGCCGCCGGGAACAGTGGAACGCATTCCGGTGACGGTGACCCAGGTGGACGGCGAGTGGCGGATCTCCGCGATTCCGGACGGGACCGCCATTGCCGAGGAAACATTCAAGGTGATCTACGGCGCCTACCCCATCTACTTTTACGACCCCACGTTCACCTACGCCATCCCGGATGTCCGCTGGTTCCTTAAGAACAAGACCGTCAAGGCCATGACCAGCGCGCTGCTGGCCGGCCCCGCCCCCTACCTCCGCGGCGCCGTCGCCAGCGCATTCCCCTCGGGAATCAAACTGGCCCGTGAGTCAGTCCCGGTAGTCTCCGGGGCCGCCCAGGTGGACCTGACGGCAAAGGAGCTGACGGAAACCTCGGCGGAGGACCGGCTGCGCATGCAGATGCAGCTGACCTTGACGTTCCGCAGCCAGCCGGATGTGGTCAACGTTGAGCTGCGCGCCAACCAGGACCTGGTCCGGGTGGAGGACAACGGGTCCGTCCTTCCCCCGGTGCTGGATAAAACAGTGCCTTCGCGCCAGATCGCCATCAGTGGCAACGATCTGGTGCGCTACGAAAATAACCGCGTTTCCCCATTGCCCGACATGCAGCCCGTCTCTGCGCTCAACCCGCGCTACCCTGCGGAATCGCCGGTGTCGCAGACCGCCGCCTTCCTCAATGACGGACGCACCACCCTGTACAGCATCAGTCCGGGCCAGCCGGCGCGTTCCCTGACCACCCGGAGCACCCTCAGCCGGCCGTCCTTCAGTATCAACGACTGGGTATGGACCGCCGGACCGGGTGCAACGGGTGCCACCGAAGTCGTGGCGTTCCATCCAGCCGGAGTGGCGGAAGGGGCACCTGTCCCGTCCGTGACGCTGGCGCCATCGTGGCTTGCCGGCCGGACGGTGAAGGAGTTCCGCATCTCACGCGACGGCGTTCGCGCCCTGGTCATCTCCGAGCAGAACGGGAAGTCCAAGGTGCAGGTGACCGGCGTGATCCGCGCCGGGGACGGCACGCCGCGCGAACTGACCGCGCCCATCACTCTGGTCAGCGCCGGCGATCCAGACCAAGGCGTGTGGGTGAACGGAACGACCGTTGCCGTCATGAAGGAGGCAGCCGGTGCGAACGTCACGCCGGAGCTGCTGTCCCTCACCTCCGGACAGCCGCAGCAGCTGGCTCCCTGGCCCGGCCTGGTTGCCATCAGCGCCGGAAACGGTGCAGACGACATCTATGTCCAGTCCGGAGAGGGTATCTTCCAGCGCCTCGGCAACGGCTGGTCGCCGCAGATCAAGGGTCCCATCGACCCCGCGTTTCCGGGCTGACCCCTGTCCTCCGACTTGTCCACATAGGCACCCCAGGCCCTCCTGATGACAGGGCATCTGATGCATGCTGGGGCAGTGAACGGAATATCCGGTGGAAGCGGAACAGCTGGACCTGGCCGGCAGGGGACCCGCCGGATGGACCCCGACCTTGAACCGCCGCCGCCCTGGCCGGCACTGCACAGGGCCGAACACTCCGCAGCGCTCCTGCGCCTTGCCGACTGGGTGTCCGGCGCGGCGGCAGATCTCCTCGCCCTGGCGGTGCCGGTGGACTGCGTCTGCTGCGGGGCCGAAGACCGCACCCTTTGCGCCCCGTGCGGCAGCCGCATCCGCCAGCTGACCAGGGAGCCTTTCCGTGCGGAAAGCGGAGCCCCCGCGCTGATGGATGTCGACGGGACCATCATGCTGCCGGTGGTGGCCGCGGGGGTGTACCGGGACGAGTTGGCCCAAGGCCTGCTGTCATTCAAAAGGCGCGGCCAGCACCAGCTTGGGAGGAACCTTGGCCGGGCGCTGGCCGTAGCAGTCAGGGCAGCGGCCCGGGGCAGCAGCGGGTTCCTGCTGGTTCCGGTGCCCACCGGCACCGCGGCGTACGTCAACCGGGGGTTCAGCCCCGTCCATCTGCTCCTGAAGGAGGCCGCACGGCAACTGCCAGGCCTCGACGTCGCGGATGTCCTGGGCAAGAAGTCGCGGGTCCGTCTGGAAGGGCCAAAGGCTCTGGGCGGCCAAAAAGGTCTGGCCGGCCAAAAAGGTTTGGGCAGGGGCGCCCGCTCGCAGCGTGTCAGGGGTTCCATGCAGGTCACATCCCGCGCCCGAACCAAGGTCGTGGGCCGTGCCTGCATCATTGTCGACGACGTCCTGACAACCGGCGCCACCATCGGAGAAGCAGCCCGTGCCCTGCACCTGGCCGGAGCCCAGGTGAGGGGCGCCGTCGTGCTTGCCGCGACACGCCCGCCCGCTGCGGCGGACCCCGGCACCCCCGCCGCCGGACCGCACGGAAGGAGCCATGACTTAGAAAAAAATAAACCGGGAAAGGATGAATAACAGGTGGCTATGAACTAACGTCGGTGGTGGGTACCAAGAACAGAATGTACCTTTCGATGGCGGCTCGGAGAGGGGCTCGACTGTCAAACAGCCCGGCCCAGGGAAGTGCCGCCGTCGTGTCACCGAAGTCATTTGGAGGGCACCATGGAGTTTATGATCAGCGGACGAAATCTGACCGTTTCAGACCGGTTCCGCGAATACGCCGGGGAAAAGATCGCAAAGATCGAATCGCTTGGCGACAAGATCCAGCGGGTGGATACGAAAGTCTCCAAGGAGACCAACGCCCGGCAAACCGGCGACCAGTTGACCGTTGAAGTGACAGTCCTGGGCAGGGGCCCCGTAATCCGTGCCGAAGCGAGCGCCGCAGACAAATTTGCCGCCTTTGACCTCGCCTACAACAAACTGCTTGAGCGCCTCCGGCGCGCGAAGGACCGCAAAAAGGTCCACCATGGCCGCCACACGCCCAAGGCCGTCCGTGAAGCTACCGCCTCCCTGGAACCAGCCAGCGCGCACGAACCGCTCTACCTCGAGGCCAACCGCAGGAGCGAAACAGCGCAGGCGCCGGAGGAAAAGTCCCCCTACGATGTCGAGAATGACATCCCGGCCGGGAGCTCGCCGGTACTGATCCGGCGCAAGGTCTTCCCCGCTGCGTCCATGACCCTCGACGACGCCGTGGACAACATGGAGCTCGTCGGCCACGACTTCTATCTTTTCGTGGACAAGGCCACCAACACGCCGTCCGTGGTCTACCGCCGCCGCGGCTGGACCTACGGCGTCATCACCCTGGACCACGAATGCGAGCCAGGCGACACTGTCGTGGAGGAAAAGGTCCTTGCCTACCGCTCCGACGACGCAGCCGCCACTGTCTGACGTACCTGCCAACGTCCAAGGTGGTACCAACCACCAGAGAGGTCTGAATTGTCGGCAACGCTGAGCCTTGACCAGGCCCGGCGGATCGCGCTGGCAGCGCAGGGACTCCACAAAGGACGGCCCACCGGCCCCGTGACAGCACGGACGGTGGGCCGTACCTTTGCCCGTCTCCAGCTGGTCCAGATCGACTCCGTAAACGTCCTGGTCCGCAGCCACTTCCTGCCCTTCTATTCCCGCCTTGGCAACTATGACCGGGACATCCTGCAGCGCATGTCCGCCAGCCACCCGCGACGGATGTTCGAATACTGGGCACACGAAGCCAGCTACATCCGGCCGGAGCATTACCAGGACCTCCTTCTCTGGCAAAAGCGGGCCTGGGTGGGCGCGTCCCGGATGGACCCCGTGCTCCGGGACGATGTTGCTGCCAGGATCCTGGCGGTCCTCGCCCGCTCCCGGCCCATGACGGCATCTGAACTGACGGCACGGATTGGGCATGTCGAAGAGAAACAGGCGGACAACTGGGGATGGAACTGGAACGCGGTGAAACGGGTCCTTGAACACCTCTTCGAAGCGGGTCTGGTGTCGGCGGCCTCCCGGACCGGGCAGTTCGAACGCAGGTACACGCTGACCTCCAAGGTCCTCCCGGATGCGGCCGCCGCGGCAGGGGAGAAGGATCCCGAGGCTGCACTCCGGCGCCTGACCGACGCGGCCGCCCAGGCCCACGGAATCGGCACCATCCGCTGCTTCGCCGACTACTTCCGGACTCCGGTCAAGGCCACAGCCCTGGCTGTGGAGCACCTGGTGGAGCAAGGCAGGCTGGAACCCGTCACTGTGGCGGGCTGGAACCGGAAGATTTTCCGGCATGTCGATTCGCTGCTGCCGCGGCGTGCCACCGGCCGCGCGCTCTTGAGCCCGTTCGACTCCCTGGTCTTTGAGCGGCGGCGCCTTTCCGAGCTGTTCGGCTTCCATTACCGGATCGAGATCTACACCCCGGAACCCAACCGGCGCTTCGGCTATTACGTGCTGCCGTTCCTGCTGCGTGACAGGATCGTGGCACGGGTGGATTTGAAAGCGGACCGGGCCGCCGGCCGGTTGCTGGCGAGGGCCGCGTTCGCCGAGCCCGACGCACCGGCGGATACCGCCGTCGAACTTGCCGCCGAGCTGAAGCTTATGGGCCAGTGGCTTGGCCTGCCGGATGTGGAAGTGGGGCTGGCAGGAGACCTCGCCGCCCGGCTGGCGCAGGAGCTGGCACGTCCGTAGGGAGTATCCGCTCTCAGGGAAAAGGGGCACCGGCGGCGTGTCTCTCCCGTAGACTGAACACGCCAGAATTCGGCGGCATCAGACTGGGAGCATCTTCACGTGGCATCACTTATCGAAAAAATTCTCCGCACGGGTGACAAGAAAACACTCCGGCAGTTGCGGAACTATGCCGATTCCATCAACGCCCTCGAAGACTCATTCAAGACCTTTACCGACGCCGAACTGCGCGAGGAGACGGACCGCCTCCGCGCCCGCCACCAGGACGGCGAGAAGCTCGACGACCTGCTTCCGGAGGCCTTCGCAGCAGTGCGTGAAGCGTCCTCCCGCACCTTGGGCATGCGCCACTTCGACGTCCAGCTGATGGGCGGCGCCGCCCTGCACCTGGGCAACATCGCTGAAATGAAGACCGGTGAAGGCAAGACCCTGGTGGCGACCGCTCCCGCCTACCTGAATGCCCTTACCGGCAAGGGCGTCCACGTGGTCACGGTCAACGACTACCTCGCCGAATACCAGTCCGAGCTCATGGGCCGTGTCTACCGCTTCCTGGGCCTGACCAGCGGTGTCATCCTTGCCAACCAGGATCCCGCCGTCCGCCGCCAGCAGTACGCCGCCGATATCACGTACGGGACCAACAACGAGTTTGGTTTCGACTACCTGCGCGACAACATGGCATGGGACCGGACCGAACTTGTCCAGCGCGGCCACAACTTCGCCATCGTCGATGAAGTGGACTCAATCCTCATCGATGAGGCACGCACCCCGTTGATCATCTCCGGACCTGCCCAGGGGGACACCAACCGCTGGTACAGCGAATTCGCCAAAGTGGTGCTCCGGCTGCAGCCCGAAAAGGACTACGAGGTCGACGAAAAGAAGCGCACGGTGGGCGTCCTGGAGAGCGGGATCGAAAAGGTGGAGGACTACCTCGGCATCTCCAACCTGTACGAGTCCGCCAACACCCCGCTGATCGGGTTCCTGAACAATGCCATCAAGGCCAAGGAACTCTTCAAGCGTGACAAGGACTACGTCATCCTGGACGGCGAAGTGCTGATCGTGGACGAGCACACCGGCCGCATCCTGGCCGGCCGCCGCTACAACGAAGGCATGCACCAGGCGATCGAGGCCAAGGAAGGCGTCGAGATCAAAGCCGAAAACCAGACCCTGGCCACCGTGACGCTGCAGAACTACTTCCGTATGTACGGCAAGCTTTCCGGCATGACCGGTACCGCTGAGACTGAGGCGGCCGAGTTCATGAGCACTTATAAGCTGGGCGTCGTGGCCATCCCCACCAACAGGGACATGCAGCGGATCGACCAGCCGGACCTCGTGTTCAAGAATGAGGTTGTAAAGTTCGACGCCGTGGTCCGCGATATCGCCGAGCGTCACGAAAAGGGCCAGCCCGTCCTAGTGGGCACCACCAGCGTGGAGAAGAGCGAGTACCTGTCCAAGCTGCTCGCCAAGGAGGGCATCCGCCACGAGGTCCTGAACGCCAAGAACCACGCCCGCGAAGCTGCCATCGTCGCCCAGGCAGGCCGGAAGGGTGCCGTCACTGTGGCCACGAACATGGCCGGCCGCGGTACTGACATCATGCTGGGCGGAAACGCCGAATTCACGGCCGTCGCCGAACTCGCCAAGCGCGGTCTGGATCCGGAGGAGAACTCCGAACAATACGAAGCCGCGTGGCCCGCAGCGCTCGAAGCCGCCAAGCAGTCCGTCAAGGACGAACACGAGGAAGTCCTGGACCTCGGCGGCCTGTACGTCCTGGGCACCGAACGCCACGAGTCGCGACGCATCGACAACCAGCTCCGCGGCCGTTCCGGCCGCCAGGGCGACCCGGGTGAATCCCGGTTCTACCTGTCGCTGACCGACGACCTCATGCGCCTCTTCAACTCCGGGGCGGCGGAACGGCTGATGAACAGCTCCGTGCCGGACGACGTTGCGCTGGAATCAAAGCTGGTATCCAGGGCCATCGCCTCTGCCCAGGGACAGGTCGAAGGCCGCAACGCTGAGCAGCGCAAGAACGTGCTGAAGTACGACGACGTCCTCAATCGCCAGCGCGAAGCCATCTACAGCGACCGCCGTCGGATCCTGGAAGGTGATGACCTGCACGAGAAGGTGCAGTACTTCATTGAGGACACCATCACTGCCTTGATCGACGCCGCCACCGCGGAAGGGAACGGCGACGACTGGGACTTCCACCAGCTGTGGACGAACCTGAAGACGCTCTATCCCGTCAGCGTTACTCCCGAAGACATCATCGAGGAGGCCGGTGGCAAGTCCAGGGTCACCGTGGAGCTGTTGAAGGAGGAGATCCTTTCCGACGCCCGCCTGGTGTACCAGGCCCGCGAGGAGGTCATCGGCTCCGAAAGCATGCGCGAGCTCGAGCGCCGCGTGGTCCTCTCCGTCATTGGCCGCAAGTGGCAGGAACACCTCTACGAGATGGATTACCTCAAGGAGGGCATCGGCCTGCGCGCCATGGCGCAGCGTGATCCGCTGGTGGAGTACCAGCGCGAAGGTTTCGCGATGTTCCAAAGCATGATGGAAGCCATCCGGGAGGAAAGCGTCGGCTTCCTGTACAACCTTGAGGTCGAGGTGACGCCGGCCCAGGACGTCGTCGTCCAGGACGCCGCCGGCGGACACACTGAGCACGTGGACCCGCAGGTGCATGCTGCCGGACTTGAGGCCCCCGAAAAGCCCGCGCAGTTGCAGTACACGGCTCCCAGCGAGACCGGCGGAACACAAACCCGGGTGGAAACCCGGGCAGGAAGTGGACGCTCCGGCAACCCTGCCAAGGCAGCTGCCCAGGACGCCGCCAAGCGCCCGGCGAAGAAGAAAAAGCGCTAGAACACAGCCGTAAACGTGCACAGGCGTTGATGGACAGGGCAGGGGCCGATGGGTCCCTGCCCTGTTTGCATGGCGCACCATGTGCTCTCGGGTGCGCACCAAATTACCCAACGGCTTAGCCGATGACGAGTTCAACGATGCGCCAGACCTGCTTGCTGCGCTCAAGCCGGACGGCAACGGCACGTGCCCGTACGTCATCCACCACGACTGCACTTGCCTCATAAATTCCCTCGGCCACCTCGCACACCCGCACCGAGCGGACTGTGGAGTTTCGGTGGAGCCGGGCCAGGGCGGGGTTGCCCGTCCTGGTTAGCTCGCGCCTGATCAGCGCGGCCCGGTGCTGCAGCGATGCCAGGCACCGCGGATCCAGACGGCGCGCCAGCTGGTGTATGGGACGGATCCCTGCCAGGACCTCCATGGCGGCCTGAACCGTTCCGCGGGTGATGGACCTTACTTCCGCAGCTTCACTGACGGGCCTCAGGGACGATGGGTCCGCGGCGCGGGAACGGCCTGCGGTCACCGCCGTTGTTGACGCTGACGCGGTTTTCCCGAGTACCCTCCCGCCGTTTACGGTGTTGGCAGCCAGCCGCTGGGCGGTCTGGACAGGTGTCACTGCGGTCATGGTGTTCCCCTTGGTTCGAATAGCGGAATAGCTGATGGTCTATTGCCTGCCCCGGCGCCGGCGCAGCACCGAAAGCGTCAGTGGCTATGGCGCCTGCGGCGCCTGGAGTATCTGTCCCGGAAGCAGGACATCCGGGCTCCCGCCGATCAGTCCGCGGTTCGCTGCGTACCACCGCGGCCATTCAAGGGCTATGTCCACATCCGATGCCTCCGGCCCCAGCTGGGCCGCCACGATGTCCCATAGTGTGTCGCCGGCAAGCACGGTTACCGGGCCCGCCCCGCCGCCCGTTGCCCGCGGATCCGGCTCCGTGCCGGCGGCGGTCCTGGTTTCCGGTGCTGCGAGCAGGCCCGGCTCCACCACCGGGGAAGCCGGTTGCCATCCCGGGCTGGGCGTGGCGGCAGTGGGCAGGGCCGCGGTGGATTGCCATGCCGGCGACGCGGCTTCCCGGCCGGGTGGTGGCACCTCCGCTGGGCCTGGTTGGACAGAGAAATGCAGGGCCGGGCCAGTGCCCTGGCGGGGTGTCGGAGCAACGTGCGCCGCTGCAGGATTGGCGTAAGCCGCCGAGGACTGTTCGTGCGTGGGTGTCCACTCCGGCCCCGGCGCGGTGGTGGCCGCATGTGCCGCGGCACCCGCTATCAGCTGCATCGAAAGGGCGGCAATCACAGCCCGCTGCATGAAAGCAGGTGAGAGCCGGCGGGCGGTCGCAGCAGCCCGGTTCCGGCCCAGCCGCTCCAGCAGGACGGAGGCTCCAGCAGCCAGCATCGAAAATGCCCACCACAGCAAAAGTCCGAGGCCGGCTGCTGTTGCTGCCGCTGCCAGGAGGACCTCCACGGTCCACCCCTGCTGATGGGCAGCGGTGTCCTGCCACTGCGCCAGCTGGCCCGCTCCCAGGATGCAGAGCACGATTCCAAGCACGAGCAGGGCCAGCGCTATCGCGGCATCCGACCTTCCCGTCCTATCAGAGTGACCCATTTCAACCGCCTTGATGTCGTTTGATGCTGTTTGATGCTGGTTGACACAGTCTGAACCGCCTAAGCGCGTTTTGTCCAGACGTTGGAGTGAAATGAGGGGCGCGTTGACGGGCGGGGTAGGGGAACCTACGCTGGCGGGATGCGCTGGGATGCACTCTTCAATGACATGGAAAGCCAGCTAGCGGAGGCTGACCGGCTGGCGCTCGAGAGCGAGATCAGTGAGCGGACGCGGGCCGAGATGGTTGGCCTGCGGCTCGATGACAGGCTGCGGGCGGCCGTTGGTTACAGGATCACGGTCCACCTCCTGTGCGGCGAATCGGCGCAAGGGGAGCTGACCCATGTTGGAGCTGATGCGCTGGTCCTGGATGAAGGACGGCACCAGGTGCTCATTCCCTACGCGGCCGCTGCCCGGTACGTGGGCCTGGGCAGGCATGTGCGGACGGAGGACTCCCCGGTCCGCCGTTCAATCGGACTTGCCCATTCCCTGCGTGCCCTTGCCCGGGATCGGACGGAGGTGACCGTGACGATTGGCGGGGGAGTCGGAGCCGCGCGGGTGGAGGGCGTCATTGACCGGGTTGGCCGGGACTACATCGACCTTGCCGCGGTGATTCCGGGCGAGGCAAGGAGGGCCCAAAGCGTTGGCCAGGTGTCAGCGATACCTTTTACGGCGCTGGCGATGATCAGGTCCCATAAGGCCGGCGGAGGGTAGAGGCGTCACACTGACTTGGAGCGGGACTCCTGGATCATGCGGCTGGCCTCGGCATAGCGTTCCTCGATGTACTGCTCCAGCATCTTCTCCTCGACGCGCCACTGCCCGCGGCCGCCAACCTGGATGGCCTTCAGCTCCCCGCTGCGGACCAAGGCGTACGCGGCGGGGGAGTTGATCTGGAGTTGCTCGGCGACGTCTGCGAGCGTGAGGAACCTTGGCATATGCCCATTTTGCCATCACGTGACGTTGTTTGTGCCCGTTTTCCACAGTTAGCCGGTATTTAGGCAAATGACTTTTGTTCCCGGTCCCTGGCGGTAACAATGAGGAGTCCGGCCAGAGTGGGCAGGTCCGGTGTACCTAGGGGGAGAACGGCATGGTTCCTGATTCAAGCGCCACGGCGCCACGGCTGAAGCGCCCGTCCTGGAAGGACCCGCGGTTGCTGGTGGGCATTCTCCTGGTCCTGGTCTCCGTCGCCGGGGTTACTTTCCTGGTCGGCAGCGCGGACCGCACCACCGAGGTCTTCGCGGCGCGGGACGGCATTGCCGTGGGTGAGCGCCTGACAGCGGAGAACGTGGTTCGCGCGAAGGTCCGCCTGGGCGACACGGAGCAGCACTACATCACCGTGGAGGACGGCCTGCCCCAGGACGTCGTCGCTGTGCAGCGGATCGCCAAGGACCAGCTGGTTCCCAGGGCAAGTCTTGGGGAGGTGGACCGGTTGGACCGTAAGCCGGTGGCGCTCAACATCGCGCAGACTTTGCCGTCCCAGGCGGTTGCTGGTGCGAGGGTGGACGTCTGGGTGGCGCAGCCGGATGCAAAGAACGGATTCAGCGAGCCGAAACTCGTCCTTCCCGGAGCTGAAATCGCTGAGGTCACCACCGGGTCCACTGCCCTCGGATCGTCAAAGACCACCGTGCTGATGGTCCTGGTGGAGGACAAACAGATGCCTGCGTTGCTGGGTGCCCAAGCCAACGACGCGAAGATATCCGTTGTGTGGAATCCGGGCGGGGCCCGATGAGTATCCCGGTTGTCACCGTTGGCCAAAGCCGGGAGGACCTGGTGGGCGGCCTCGAAAGGCTGCACGGTCCGGTGACAGTGGTTCGACGATGCACCGAACTTCCCGAGCTTCTCGCTGCCTGTCAAAGCGGTCTGGCAAGGGCGGCCGTAGTGGCTGAGGGGTCCGACGGATTAACGGCTTCCCTTGTCGACCGGCTTGGAGCTGTTGGGGTGGCGGTCATCGCACTGACGGACAATGCCGAGGAGGCGGCCCGGCTCCGCAAAATTGGTGTCGCCTCGGCGCTGACGGGAGTGGATTCAGCGGAGCTTTCGGACAGGATCGCCGATGCCGTTGCCCAACTGACAGGTACGGCCCGCCCCGCCATCCTGAGCACGGGAGCTGACACCGGAGCTGCGCTGGCCGTAGACCCCGTGCAGCCTGAACCTGACCCGGAGGGCGAACCGGCCGGCAGGCTCATCGTTGTCTGGGGTCCGGCCGGGGCGCCCGGCAGGACCACTGTAGCGGTGAACATCGCCGGCGAGATGGCTGCCGATGGCCGGGATGTCCTGCTGGTCGACGCGGACACCTACGGTGCAAGCGTCGCGGCGGTGCTGGGTCTCCTGGATGAGTCGGCCGGGCTTGCCCAGGCGTGCAGGCTTGCCGACCAGGGTTTGCTGGACCCGGACGCCCTCAGGAAGGTGGCCCCCACCGTCGCCACTGCATCCGGGACGTTCCGGGTGCTTACGGGAATAACCCGCGCGGACCGCTGGACCGAGCTGCGCGCCACTGCCCTGGCACTTGTTCTTGAACGGGCCCGGCAGATCGCGGACGTTGTGGTGGTGGATACCGGCTTTTGCCTCGAAGCCGATGAAGAGCTGAGCTTCGACACCATGGCGCCGCGGCGGAACGCCGCGACGCTGCGTCCCCTGGAACTGGCGGACGAGGTCTACGCCGTTGGTGCGGCTGATCCCGTGGGCGTACCCCGGATGGTCCGTGCGCTTTCCGAACTCGAAGGCGCTGTACCGCAGGCCTCACCCACTGTCGTCATGAACAAGGTGCGTTCCTCCTCCGTGGGCAGGGCCCCGGAGCGCCAGTTGCGGGATGCCTGGGAACGGTACGGTCCCGCGTCGGAACTCAAAGCGTTCCTGCCCTACGACCCCGGCGCCGCCGACGCAGCACTCCTTGCGGGGTCACTGCTGCTTGAAGCTTGCCCCGACTCCGCGCTTCGGCGTGCCATCCGTGAACTTGTTTGTGCACCAGCCCAGCGAAACGCCAAATCCTCTGTATTTTCTTCCACACCACGGCGAAGGGCAAAGGACTAGGCTCGCCATAAGAGCTGCAAAGGTGCGGCGAATATCTCTGATGGAGGCGTTGTCGATGTCGTCTGGATCCAGTGTGGAGGACCAGCCCCTCTCCATTGAAGGCCTTGAAGGCTTCATGGGGGACTACTACCAGCACCTGGCTGAGGAGGATGCCCGAAGCTACCCCCGGGACGTTCTGGAAGCCCGTGCCGGGGAACACCGCCGGGCAGCGTCCGTGCGGCAGCCCGGGCAGGCGAAGATATCGATCATTGATGAAGAGGACAGCAGCGTCGTCTTTGTGGTCACCGACGACATGCCGTTCCTGGTCGACTCCGTCAACGCCGAACTTGTCCGGCAGCACGCGGCCATCCGGCTCGTGGTCCACCCGCTTTTTGTAGCCACCAGGAACCGGGAAACGGGAGAACTGGTCAAGGTCAACAGGGTTCCGGCACATCTGGGCATTTCCAGCGGGGACACGGCGGCAATGCCCAACCTCTCCCACCTCATTGCGCAAGGTGAAAATGCCTCGCACATGGAGTCCTGGATCGCCGTCGAAGTCCACCGGGTTTCCGACGAAGCGAAGACTTCCCTGCTCGCGGGCCTGACCCGCGTCCTGAACGATGTCAGGGCTGCCGTCGAGGACTGGCCAAGGATGCGCCAAAAGGCGCTGGAGATCGCCGAAAGCCTGGACAAGGTGGCCAACTCCGCGCAGATTGCCGAATTGCGGCAGGCCAAGGACCTGCTGCGCTGGCTGGACGACGGAAACTTCACGTTCCTGGGCTACCGCGAATACGATCTGCTCAACGTCGACGGCGAAGACGTCCTGGAACTGCGCGAGGACAGCGGCCTCGGACTGCTCCGGGCAGCCGCGGACTCCCCGCACATCCAGCACCTCACCGATACGGGCCGCAAAAAGGCGCGGGAAAAGCGCGCCCTCGTCATCACCAAGGCCAACTCGCGGTCCACCGTGCACCGCTCGGCCTACCTGGACTACATCGGCATCAAAAGCTTCGACGCTGCGGGCAACGTCAACGGCGAGCGCCGCTTCATTGGCCTTTTTGCCACCAGCGCCTACGCCGGCTCCGTCCGCGACATCCCCATCGTCCGGGAAAAGGTGGATGCTGTCCTTCAGAACGCCGGCTTCCCGCCGGACTCGCACTCGGGCAAGGACCTGCTGGGAATCCTGGAAACCTACCCACGCGATGAGCTGTTCCAGATCGAAATCCCCGATTTGGCCGCAACTGCGCTTGGTATCCAGAAGTTGCAGGAACGGCGCCGTACCCGGCTGTTCCTGAGGCCCGACATCTACGGGCGTTTCATGTCCGCCGTCGTGTACCTGCCCCGGGACCGGTACACCACCAACGTCCGGCTTCGCATCGAACAAGAACTTCGGGAGACCTTCCAGGCGGTCTCGATCGACTACGAAGCCCGCATGACCGAATCGGCACTCGCGCGCCTGTTCTTCCGCATCCGGCTGCCCAAGGACGCCGACGTCAGCCATGTCAACAGTGACGAGCTGGAAAAGCGGCTGGTCCGGGCGGCAAGGTCCTGGAGCGAAGGCATCGCGGAGGTCCTGCGCGAGGGCCGGGACCCAGCCGAAGCCAAGGAACTGGCTGCCACCTGGGCCGAGGCGTTCCCTGCCAGCTACCGGGTGGACTATGAAGTAGAGGACGCCTTCGAAGACATCGCGCGGTTCGAAAAGTACGGGGCCGCTGCCGAACGGAACGCCGGGGCACGGCAGGACCGTCCCGGAGTCCACGTGTATCTTCCCGAAGGCGCCGGTGCAACACTGGAGGAAGACGCCCGGGTAAAGCTCTACATGCTGGAGCCCAAGAGCCTGAGCCAGATCCTGCCCTACTTCCACAACCTCGGCCTCGAGGTCCTGGACGAGCGGCCCTTTGAAATCGAAACAGCAGACCACCGGGACTTCTTCCTGTACGACCTGGGGCTGAAGTACCCGGCAGGAGTGGACCCTCTGTCCACGGGCGGGCTCCTTGCCGACTCCTTTGGCGCGGCCGTCACCGGTGCTGCGGAATCGGACAACTTTGACCGCCTGGTGTTGCGGGAAGGCCTGCAATGGCGGCAAATCACCGTGCTTCGCGCCTACGCCCGGTACATGCGCCAGATGGGCAACAGCAGTTCCTTCGGCTTCATGGCGGACACGCTCCTGGCCAACGCGGATGTGACCCGGGGGCTGAGCGCCCTCTTCGCGGCCCGCTTCGATCCCTCCATCAGCGATGGTGAACGCGCTGAGG
Organism: Arthrobacter sp. 8AJ; assembly: GCF_902506025.1. Taxonomy (NCBI): domain Bacteria; kingdom Bacillati; phylum Actinomycetota; class Actinomycetes; order Micrococcales; family Micrococcaceae; genus Arthrobacter; species Arthrobacter sp. 8AJ. Next base: position 1,589,304 of record NZ_LR733289.1, read on the forward strand.
CCCAGGCTTCGGTGCGTCAGGAACTGGCAGCGTCCATCGAAAAAGTTGCCACTCTCGATGCCGACCGCGTGCTGCGCACCTTCGTCAACCTGATCGAGGCCACCCTCCGCACCAACTTTTACCAGAACAAGCCGCACCTGAGCTTCAAGCTGGATCCCGCCCACATTGAGGGGCTGCCGTTCCCGCGGCCCATGTTCGAAATCTGGGTTTACTCCCCGCGCGTCGAGGGTGTGCACCTGCGGTTCGGCAAGGTTGCCCGCGGCGGGCTCCGCTGGTCCGACAGGCGGGAGGATTTCAGAACGGAAGTCCTGGGCCTGGTCAAGGCGCAGACGGTCAAGAACGCCGTCATCGTGCCCACGGGAGCCAAGGGCGGCTTCTTCGCGAAGCAGCTTCCGGACCCCGCAACCGACCGCGCGGCCTGGATGGCCGAAGGCGTCGAAAGCTACAAGACGTTCATCCGCGGGTTGCTGGACCTTACTGACAACCTCCTTACCGAAGGCGACGGCGAACGGCTCGTGCCGCCGTCGAACGTTGTCCGGCATGACGACGACGACTCCTACCTTGTGGTCGCGGCGGACAAGGGAACGGCTACTTTCTCGGACATAGCCAACGGACTGTCCGCGGAGTACGGCTTCTGGCTGGGGGACGCATTCGCCTCCGGGGGTTCCGTGGGCTACGACCACAAGGCCATGGGCATCACGGCGCGGGGCGCCTGGGAATCGGTGAAGCGCCACTTCAGCGAGCTGGACCTGGATACCCAGACCGAACCTTTCACCGTGGTTGGCGTGGGGGACATGTCCGGCGACGTATTCGGCAACGGGATGCTGCTGTCCCGGCACATCCGCCTGCTGGCGGCCTTTGACCACCGGCACATCTTCCTGGACCCCAACCCGGATGAGGCAGCCTCGTTCGCGGAGCGCCAGAGGCTGTTCGACCTGCCCCGGTCTTCCTGGGACGACTACGACAAGTCGCTGATCAGCGAAGGCGGCGGTGTCTTTGCCCGCCAGGCCAAGTCCATTCCCGTGTCGCCGCAGGTCCGGGCCGCGCTGGGGCTTCCGGCGGAAACCGCTGAGCTCAGCCCGCCGGAGCTCCTGCGCGCCATCCTGCTGGCGCCGGCTGACCTGCTCTACAACGGCGGAATCGGAACCTACGTCAAGGCGTCTTCCGAGTCGAACGCCTCCGTTGGCGATAAAGCAAACGATGCCATCCGGGTCAACGGCCGGGACCTGCGGGTCAAGGTAGTGGGTGAAGGCGGCAACCTGGGAATGACCCAGCGCGGCCGTATTGAAGCAGCGCTGCAGGGGGTCATCCTCAACACGGACGCCATCGACAACTCCGCCGGTGTGGACTGCTCCGACCATGAGGTCAACATCAAGATCTTCGTTGACCGGATGGTTGCCGCCGGCAAGCTGCCGGCGGGGGAGCGCGCAGACTTCCTGGCCTCCATGACCGATGAAGTGGGCCGCCTGGTTCTCGAAGACAACATCGACCAGAACATCCTGCTCCTGAACGACCGGACGCGCGTGGCGGAGTGGAGCCCAAGTTACGAGCGGCTCATGGACTGGCTGGAGAAGAGCGCCGACCTTAAGCGCGACCTTGAGGCGCTGCCCACGACGGAAACGCTGCGGGAACGGCTGCAGCAGGGTCAGGGACTGACGTCTCCGGAGCTCTCAGTACTGGCCGCCTATGCGAAGATCGAGCTGGCCTCGGCCCTGCGGGACAGCGACCTCGCTGATGACCCCTGGTTCCGTGACACCCTGCGGTCCTACTTCCCGCACCAGCTGCGTGAACGTTTCGACGCCGAACTGGACACGCATCCGCTGCGCCGCGAAATCATCGCCACGGTGGTGGCCAACGACATGATCAACCTTGGCGGCATCACGTTTGCCTTCCGGGTGATGGAGGAAACGTCCGCCAGCGAAGTTGCCGTGGCCAAGGCGTTTGTGGCGCTGCGCGAGGTGTATGAACTGGACGCGATGGTGGGGGAGCTGAACAGCCTGCCTGCCTCGTTCCCCACGGAGCACTGGAGCACAGTGCACCTGGACATCCGTCGGCTCCTGGACCGGGCAGTCCGCTGGCTGCTCAGCCAGGAAAGTGTTTCACGTCCCATTGCCGAGGTGGTGGCAGAGTTCAAGCCGCTGATGGATCCCATGCGGGCCCGGCTGCTGGACTACCTCCGCGGCGACGACCGCGATCGTGTGGCGGCGTGGCTGGCGAAGGGCCGCGAGTGGGAACTCCCGGAAGGCCTTGCGCTGCGCTGGGCCGAGCTGTTCGAGAGCTTCGTGCTGCTGGACATCGCCAAGATCGCCCGCTCCCGGAGGGACCGGGTAGAGGAGATTGCGGCCGTTTACTACACCGTGTTCAACCGGTTCCACGCGGACTCGCTGCTTGAACGGATCAGCAGCCTTCCCCGGCAGGACCGGTGGCAGGCGCTGGCACGGGCAGCGTTGCGCGATGACCTGTACTCAACGGTGTCGGACATGACGACGGCGGTGCTGGACGCAACGTCCGCCACCGGGTCGCCGGACGCGCGGCTCAAGGACTGGGAGGCTCAGAATGCCGAGCAGCTGGGCCGGGCAAAGAGCATGTTCGATGAGGTGAACGCACTGGAGGCCGACGACATGGCCTCACTGTCGGTAGCATTGAGGCTCTTGAGGTCAATCGTCCGGCGCTAGGAAGCAGGCGCCGTAACTGGAGGTGCAGTGGCAATCTTTACGGACCCCATCAGGGAGCACGCTGATTTCGGGCCGGGCGATGCCGAGTGGCTGCACCTCCTGGTGGGGGACTGGCAGATGGTTGCGGACCTTGCGTTCGCCGACCTGGCGCTGTGGTTCCCCCACCCGGAGCTTGGCTACATTGCCCTGGCCCACGTGCGTCCTTCCACCACGCACACGGCATTCCACAGTGACTTCGTGGGTGAGGGCATCCGCTCGGACCTGCAGCCGCTCGTGGACAAGGCATGGAACAGCAGGTCCATCGAGCGCTCCAGCGAGACGAACTGGAACAGTGAGATGGCCCTGCGGGTCGAGGCTGTTCCCATGGTGCGCAACGGGCGGACACTTGCGGTTGTTACCACTCACATGGACCTTTCCAGTTCACGGATGCCGTCCCGGCTTGAGTTGACGTACCGGCAGTGCGCCTACGATCTCCTGAGGATGGGCACCCTGGGCTTGTGGCCGGACTTTGCCTCGCCCACGGGCTCCCGGCGGGGCGCTCCCCGTGTGGGCGACGGGCTGATCAGGCTGGATGCCGACGGGGTGGTGCAGTACGCGAGCCCGAACGGAGTTTCAGCCTTCCGCCGGCTGGGCGACGGGGAGTCCCTGGAGGGGCGTTCGCTCGCCGAGGTCACCGCCGGCCTGCTCAAGGACCGCCGGCTGGTCGATGAGACCCTGCCGCTTGTAGTCACCGGCCGCATGCCCTGGCGCAGCGAGATTGAGTCCAGGGGAGTAAGCCTGTCCCTGCGTGCCATCCCGCTCCGGGATGAGCAGCAGCGGTTCGGCGCGCTGGTCCTCTGCCGCGACGTCTCAGAGCTGCGCCGCCGTGAAATGGAGCTGGTGACCAAGGACGCCACCATCCGCGAAATCCACCACCGGGTCAAGAACAATCTGCAGACGGTGGCTGCCCTGCTGCGGATGCAGTCCCGGCGCATGGTGAGCGATGAAGCAAAGCAGGGCCTGGAGCAGGCCATGCGCCGCGTGGCCACCATCGCACTGGTCCATGAGACGTTGTCGCAGGGGCTGACGCAGAGCGTCGATTTCGACGAACTGATCGGCCGCCAGTTCCGGCTGTCCGCGGAAGTGGCTTCCCCTTCACAGCAGGTCAGGACCGAACGCTCCGGCAGCTTCGGGGAGCTCCCCAGCGATCTCGCCACCCCGCTTGCCCTGGTGATCAACGAACTGGTGACCAATGCTGTGGAGCACGGCCTTGAGGGGAGGGCCGGCACCGTGTGGCTGGTTGCCGACCGGTCCGAAGCGGAGGACGGCGAAGAGCTGACCGTAACCATTGCCGACGACGGCGTGGGTCTTCCGCAGACCCCGCATGTCGAGGGCCTTGGCCTTCAGATTGTGCGGACGCTCGTCACGAGCGAGCTCGGCGGCACCATCACGTGGGAGCGCCGCGAGGGCGGCGGGACCGAGGTCAAGATCCGGCTCAGCCTGGCCGGGAAGTAGGAGGTGTGCTCCGGCCAGTGGTTTACCTGGCCGCGGGCTTGAACTGACAGAGGCCCCGTGACAATCCGGAATGGATGTGTCACGGGGCCTCTGTATGCCGGTTGCGTCGTCCTGTGCCGGTTTGCCGGCGCCGGGCTCCTAGGAGGCGCGGCGTGCGCGGGCGGCGCGCCGCTTCAGGGCGCGGCGCTCGTCTTCGCTCATGCCACCCCAGACTCCGGCGTCCTGGCCGGACTCAAGCGCCCACTGCAGGCAGGTGTCGACCACGGGGCACCGGCGGCAGACGCTCTTTGCTTCCTCGATCTGCAGGAGGGCCGGTCCTGTATTCCCGACGGGGAAGAACAATTCCGGGTCCTTGTCGAGGCACGCTGCGCGGTTACGCCAATCCATGCTGATCAGTTGCTCCATTTCTGGGAAGTGCCTTTGTGAAATTATTCACTAGTGGCTACAAAGGAAAAGGGCCCTCTGGGCCCCCTTGGTCATCTGCATCAAGCCTGTCATGTTAACGCTGTGTAAACAAGGGGTAATAACGCCTGATATCCCATGAAACCTGAGCGATGCATCACAGTGGCGGCTCCGGCCCTCACCAGTGTCCGACTATGTCCGGTAGGGTGCCAGTGTGTCAAGACCCCCGGTAGACCCAGCAGGTACCCCATCCTCTTCCGACCAACCCGGCGGCGTCCCCGACCGGGGGACCAACGGGCGGCCGGACCCGGTGCCCGCAGCCGCCAAAGTCATTGCCGTGGTTGTGGCTGCCGAGGCCACTGCGCTCCTGGCGGCGGCAGGCTGGTATGCCTACGAGTTGTTCAGCGGCAGCCCGGTCCTGTCCTTCTGGGGTGCGGTCTTCACTTTGGGACTCCTGCTGGCTTTTTCGGCGTGGCTGTACGCAGTGGCAGTCTTCCTCTACCGGGGCTACCGGTGGACCAGGGCGGCCGCGCTGGTCGCCCAGCTATTCGTCCTCACGATCGGGGTGCCCACGGTGACCAGCGGCCTGGTCCTGGCCGGCCTGGCGATGCTGGTCCCTGCCGTCACCGCCATTGTTCTCCTGTTTACCAACAAGGTTGTCAGCCATGCCTCGCGCACAGGGAGTGCACCGCCGGCCCTCTGAGGCTGGACCGTCCCCGATTCGTGGCTGACCCTGTGCGCTTCCTGGGCCGCGGGCCGGTCACCGACCTGCTCCAGCCCCCGCCACCTGGAGGGGGACGGCGCGGCCGCCGGTGATGAGGGCAGCACGTCCCGGCGGGGGATTGGACTCGACGTCGAACCGTATCCCGAAAAGGTCGCCGTCAGCGATCGAACGCGGGCCTAGCAGTATCCCGACGCCGGATGACCTTGCATTCATGAGGAGCGGGACACGATGGAGAAGCGCAGGACTGTAACCAGCGGTTACCACCAGGGAATGGCCAAGGGCATGTAGTTGGCCCACGTCCCTCAGTGCCGAAGGGGCGAGCTGGTCGATGTCGTCAACCAGCAGCAGTGCCTCCCGCGGCAACGAACCAGTCCCCGCCTGCAGGAGCATATCTGCCCAAAAACGCTCTGCGTCCTGGGGCGGCCCTTCATGTGCGCACCACAGTTGGCCGGGGTTGAGTTCCTCCAACGCGCGCAGGGTATTGCTCTTGCCGCTTCCGGGTTTGCCAAGCACCGCAACTACCCCGCTGGCCGGAATGCGGAAGGACGCTGCGGCGAGCTCATCCCCGGCCACTCCGAGGAGGACATCCCGTTGCCTCACGGGGGTTGTGGGCCGCCCCGGCTGATGACCGACGGTGGCTGGTTCCCGGCCTGGCTGGGCGTCGGCTGATGGACCCAGCCGGAGTGCCCGTGCCGCCACTGCTGCCACCTCCATCACGGTGATGTGCTCGGGGAGGGGTTCCAGCCGGAATGGCCGCAGCGAGGCACCCGGATATCCGGCGCCGCTTTTGCCCCGGACATTCGGCGCCGGGCTCCGGTAGAACTGGCAGGCAGCCGGACCGCCGTTGGAAACCGGGCCGAAGGCAACAGCCCTCCCTTCAATGGCGGGTACCGAGGGCATTCGCGGCCACATGGCACGGCCCTCCTCGGTGGAACCTGCTGGAAAATAGAATCGGTTGGGAACGGCGCCGAAGAACCTGGCAGTGACAAGCTCCCGCTCGCCGGAGAGCAGCAGCGTTATCCCTGCCTGGGCGCCGTCACGGACCAGGTCATGGACCAGGTCCTCAGCCCATGCGAGCGGTCCCGCACGCAAAGCCGACACCCAGGACCCCCAGCCGGAGACGACGACAACAAGAGGCACCTTCCCGGAGGCTGGATGGCTCCGCCGCTGACCCAGCTCCCGGACAAGCCGCTCCAGAATCCGAACTCCACGCCGCAGATCATCCAGTCCGGCCAGTGCTCCCACCCGGCCGGCACTGGCCAGTGCGAGGAGAGCTCCTGTGGCGTCCAGTATGTAAAAGTGGGATTCACTGCCACGGGTCATCAATGTGTGGACAGCCAGCTCCAAGGCCGCCCCGGCACCGGACGCAGGGTTGCCGATAAATGCTGCGTGGCTGTGGCGGGCAGGACTCCACGCCAGGGCTTCCACCCGTTGCTGTTCGGGCACGTCCATGAGGCCGAGGCGGACTTCACCCGACAAGTTGACGGGTTCCAGCGGCCGCGAACCGGGAACGGCAGAGCAGGGGGACTGACCACCGGAGGCGGGTACTTCCAGATCCGCCGGCAGCGGAGGGGCGACGGGCTTCCTCGGGACCTGCTTCTCCTGCTGGGTGCAGAGGTTCCGCACCATGGCCGCCAAGGGTTCCACAGCCTCCGCCGGAGTTGGCACAGAGGCTGGCGCCTTACCGGGCCCGGTAACCTGGCCCGCCAGAAAATCGATCGTCCGGTGGACAACCACAGGACATGAGTCACCTCCCGCCGCCACGGCCATTGACGCACCCTGGAACTCCTCGGCGGCCTCCGTCCCACGGGCCAGGAACGCCCGGCCAGGTGCGTCCACACTGATGGCCGCAGCGCTCCTGCAATTGACCACATCAACCGACTCCATGTCGGATTGCACACGAAGGGCGATGCTGGACGTAACGTTGGCGCGGATGTCCGCTGTCAGCGCTCCCTGCGGCCTCTGCGTTGCCATGATCAGGTGGATCCCCAAGGAACGCCCGATGGACGCTATGCGCAGCAGCTCACGAAGCACCTCCGGCGCATCCTCCACCAGCATCCTGAACTCGTCGATGACAATGACCAGGTGGGGGAGCACAAAGTCCTCCGCCGCCTTGGTGGAGCGGTACGCGGAAAGGTCCGGGACCCGGGCCGCAGCAAGGCATTGCTCCCGGAGTTGCAGTTCGGCCCGGAGCGAGGTCAGTGTCCGTTCCATTTCGGAGCTGGAAAGGTCGGTCTGCAGTCCTACACAGTGGACGAGGTCACTCAGCGGACCAAGCCCCGAGCCGCCCTTGAAGTCGATCAGGAAGAAGTTGACCCGCTCGGGCGGATAGCTGAGGGCGAGTGCGAGCGTAAGGCTGCGGAGCAGTTCCGATTTCCCGGAGCCTGTGGTGCCCGCCACCAGCAGGTGGGGCCCGTCGTGGTGCAGATCCACGGTCTTGGTTCCTGCCGCACCGAGGCCCAAGGGTACGGCCAGCCCGTCCTTTTGCCCGCTGGAGCCCCAACGGTCAGCTGTGGCTGCAGGCGTCAACGGCAGGACCTCGCCGAGGCTGCAGGTGGCGGGAACGGATCCCGCTTCCATCGTGCCTTGCCGCGGAGCGCCTGCCATGCTCCGGCAGAAACCGCTGAAGACATCCTCCGGCACCAGATCGGGAACAAAGAAGGTCTCGCAAGAATCCTCGAGGAGGACAGACCTGCGCTCGGAAAGAAAGACATCCGGTGTGGGCCATTCCCCCTCTTCCGGCCGGAAGTGGAGCACCTGCCATCCGTGTCGAATCGCTGCATCCCGTATTGAGTTATCAGCTGCCCCTTCAGCGCTTTCCCCTCGAATCAGCAGGACGGCGCGCTCGCAGCCGTGCGGATGACCGCTGGTCACCACACTGAGGGCTGCGTGTGGTGTGGCAGTGAGAGTCACCCTGGGCAGATACCGGGCGGCGAGTGGCAGGCTTCCCGGCTTTCCATGAACCAGCACGTGAGTTGTGCCTGCGCGCGGATACCCACCCAGTTGCATGAGTATGGACCGGATGGCGCCGTCAGTGGCGGACCGCGGACCGCCAATGGTGGTGAGTCCGCGGTCCGGGTCCAGGACCAGGGGGACCGCCCCTGCCGGTGGAACGGCGGGACCGGCGCCTGCCGGTTCAATCCGGACGTTGGCCGCCTGCTCTGCCTGGCCCAGCCGCAACCAGACGCCTTCGCCGGAGCCGGGACCGGACGTCTTCTTGCCCCGGGGTGCTGTCAAGGCGACGAGGGACAGGGGCGGTGCACTCCGCCGTCGTCGTTCCCTGTCTTCCTTCACCGCGGACTCCAGGGCAGCGGACAGGTCCCGTCTCTGCCGCCGTCCGCTGGCAGCAGGAACGAGGACGGCGCATGCGGAAGCGGCGGAGAAGGCAAGGAACATCCACATCCCCGTGAGTACGGCCAGCAGCACCCCGGCTGCCAGTGGGAGAACCGCGGTGAGAACGAGTGCTGCCCGGTTTCCGGCGTCAACGCGGGCGGGTACGACAATGGGCTCCGTCACGGACTGGCCGGCGTCAGCAAGTGCCCGCCCTGGCGGGTCTGCAAATATCAGCGACAGGGTCGATTGCCCACATCTGATGCTGGAATCCGTGGAGATGACCTTGGTCCGGATCCTTTCGCCGTCAACATAGGTGCCGTTGGCACTGTCCAAGTCGATCAACAGGATGTCGGTGTCCGTGACCACAACCCGCGCGTGTTTACGCGACAACTCCGGGTCCGGGATGACTATCCGCGTTCCGCTTCGGCCGATGCTGTATCTGCCGCGCCGCAACGGAACGACCGTCCCCGCGGCGGCGCCGCTGTCGACGGCAAGAGCCAGGGGAGCCGCGGCTTCAGGGGACGGCCGGCGCCGCGGCCGCCGGGTTGACGGGACGGGGCCGCCGTCGACAAGGATCGCGGCCTCTATTAGCGGGGGTACTCCGAAGGCCACACAACGCAGGTCCTTCCCATCTACGGTGACGGCGCCCGTACGGAACTTCCGGACCAGCTGCTCGTGGATCATCTCGCCTGGCGTGCCGGCCGGGGCGCTAATGGACAGTTCCACGGGCGGCTGGTCCGGTGATGATCCCGGGCCGCCAACCAGTGTGCAGTTGAGTGTCATCGCTTGGGATCCTTCGTGCATGTAGCCACACGCTAGCCAGGGCACGCCGCGCCCGGCAGGCGTTTCACGGCCTATGTGGATAAACGTGTGGTTTCCGGCCTCCCCGGAAGGCGGCAGCCCGGTTAGGATCACTACACCCTGGACCGGGCCAGGCGGTCCGACAGCAGCGAAGGAGTCCCTTTTGAACACGATCGCTGACAGTGCGGACGTCGACGCCGGAGCCCGCATAGGCGCAGGCAGCAAGGTGTGGCACCTTGCCCAGATCAGGGAGGCAGCGCGCCTGGGGGAGAACTGCGTTGTCGGCCGCGGCGCCTATATTGGCCCTGGCGTGGTCCTGGGGGAGAACTGCAAGGTCCAGAACTACGCACTGGTGTACGAGCCGGCAGTTTTGGAGGCGGGAGTGTTCATCGGCCCGGCGGTGGTCCTGACCAACGACGTCTTTCCCCGTGCGGTGACACCGGAGGGCAGCCTGAAGACGGAGGATGACTGGGACAAAGTGGGCGTCACCATCCGGCAGGGAGCAGCCATCGGCGCCCGCGCCGTCTGCATAGCACCCGTGACGGTCGGTGCGTGGGCCATGGTGGCGGCAGGCGCCGTCGTCACCAAGGACGTGCCGGACTTTGCCCTGATGGCGGGAGTCCCCGCGCGACGAATCGGATGGGTCGGGAAGGCGGGCAAGCCTCTCCTGCAGGAGGGCAGGCAGTGGATCTGCCCGGAAACGGGGGACACCTACCTGGAGGGCGGCGGAGTGCTGCGCCCTGCCTGAAACGACGTGTGCACCAGCTCACAGCGGGCAGGCTGATTCGACGGGCCCTGCGGTCCCTCGGGTAGGCTGGAGCAGCAGACAATGCACGCCTTTGCGCTGCCCGCATTCGAACCAGGAGATTTTGTGACCGCTGACCTCGTCATCGTAGGGTCCGGCTTTTTTGGCCTGACAATCGCAGAACAGGCCGCCACCGAGCTCGGCCTGAAGGTCGTCGTCATCGACCGCCGTCACCACATCGGAGGCAACGCGTACAGCGAAAAGGAAGAACAGACCGGAATCGAGATCCACCGGTATGGTGCCCACCTTTTCCACACCTCCAACGAACGCGTGTGGGAGTACGTCAACAGGTTCACCACCTTCACCGACTACGTGCACAAGGTCTACGGCGTCCATAAAGGCGAGGTCTATTCGCTGCCGATCAACCTGGCCACGATCAACCAGTTCTTCCGGGCCAACCTCACACCCGGCCAGGCACGGGACCTCATCCAGGAGCAGGCCGGCGAGCTGGCGGGAACCGACCCCCAGAACCTGAACGACAAGGGCATCCAGCTGATCGGCCGCCCACTGTACGAGGCTTTCATCAAGCACTACACCGGCAAGCAGTGGCAGACGGATCCCAAGGACCTGCCGGCCGGCATCATCTCCCGGCTGCCCGTGCGCTACAACTACGACAACCGGTACTTCAACGACAAGTACGAGGGGCTGCCCACCAACGGCTACACCGCCTGGATCGAGAAGATGGCGGAGCACCCCAACATCGAGGTGCGGCTCAACACCGACTTCTTCGATGAGTCCCACGAGTACAGCAAGAACAAAGTGGTGGGCAACATCCCCGTTGTTTACACCGGCCCGGTTGACCGCTACTTCGACTACGCCGAGGGCGACTTGTCCTGGCGCACCATCGACTTCGAAGAAGAAGTCCTTGAGGTGGGCGACTTCCAGGGCACGTCCGTTGTGAACTACAACGACGACGACGTCCCCTACACCCGCATCATCGAACCCCGCCACTTCCACCCTGAGCGCGACTACCAGAGTGAGAAGACTGTCGTCATGCGCGAGTTCTCGCGCTTTGCGGAGAAGGGCGATGAGCCCTACTACCCGGTCAACACCTCGGCGGACAGGGAGCGGCTGCTCAAGTACCGCGACCTCGCCAACGCGGAGAAGGATGTCCTGTTTGGCGGCCGCCTCGGCACCTACAAGTACCTGGACATGCACATGGCCATCGGGTCCGCGCTGAGCATGTTCGACAACAAGATCAGGCCGCACTTCGAAAGCGGCGTGAAGCTGGAAAGCGGAGGCGTGGACGCATGAGCGGTTCGCCGGGCTGGGCGACACTCCAGCGGGTGATATTCCCGCCGGAATCCAGAGTCGACACGATGTCGCTCTATGCGGACCCCGGCCCGGCAACAGGGATACGTTTCCGGGAAAGCGATGAGTCGGCCCGGAATCCCAAACGGGCAGAGGACAAGCTGCAACTTGTGGGATCCAGCCAGCGGGAGGTGCACTTCGACGACCTGCTGTCCCGGTTCTCCCTCCGCGTGCGTTCAGGGGAGCAAATCTCGCTGGGAACGTATTTCAACGCGTTTCCCGCCAGCTACTGGCGGAGGTGGACACACCTGCGCGAGGTTCGCCTGGTGGTCGAGACGTCCGGCCACGGATCCATCACCGTCTACAAATCGAACGCGCGCGGCACCATTCAACGCGTGGATGGCACGAGGGTCGAGGGCGACTCACGAACAGAGTTCAATCTTTCCATCAAACCCTTTGGCGACGGCGGGTGGTATTGGTTCGACCTGGCCTCAAGCCGGGGTGACCTTATCCTCGGTGAGGCCCGCTGGGAAGGGGCTCCCGCAGAGCGCCCCCTTGAAACAGCGACCATTCAGATCACCACAATGAACAAGCCGGACTTCTGCCTTGCCAACATCCGTGCACTGGCAGAACACCCGGAAGCGCTCGAGGTGGCCCGGGAAGTACTTATAGTTGACCAGGGCACCGTAAAGGTGGCTGACCAACCCGGCTTCGCTGAAGTCGCAGCCAGCATCGGTCCCAAGCTTCGAGTGATCGACCAGGCGAACCTGGGTGGTTCCGGAGGATTCGCCCGCGGAATGTATGAAGCTGTTGAAAACGGCAGCGATTACGTTCTGCTCCTTGACGACGACGTTGTGATGGAGCCGGAAAGCATCCTGCGAATGATGGCGTTCTCCGGCCGCTGCCGTAAGCCCACCATCGTCGGCGGCCACATGTTCGACCTGTACAGCCGCAGCACGCTGTATTCAATGGGCGAAACGATTGATTCCCGGCGGTTTTCGCCCAGCCAGCCACACCAGGACATGCAGATGCGGCACGACTTCAGTGTGTCGAACCTCCGGCAGACGCCGTGGCTGCACAGGCGCGTCGACGTCGACTACAACGGTTGGTGGATGTGCCTGATACCCACTTCCGTCATACGCGACATCGGCCTTCCGCTGCCTTTGTTCATCAAATGGGACGACTCGGAGTACGGGCTGCGCGCCCGGGCCGCCGGCTACCGGACCGTATCGTTGCCCGGCGCAGCGCTCTGGCATATCTCATGGATTGACAAAGACGACCTGGTTGGCTGGCAGGCATATTTCCATAACCGGAACCGCCTGATAACCGCCCTCCTCCACAGCCCCCAACCGAAGGGCGGCTCCGTATTGCGGGAATCTTTCCAGGAAGACGTAAAGCACCTCGTCTCGCTGCAGTACTTCACGGTGCAGAACCGGCTGACGGCGAGGTCGGACCTGATGACCGGTCCCTCCCACCTGCATCCGTCCCTCGCCACCAAGCTGGCCAGCATCAACAAGATGCGGGACTCCTTCCCCGATGCACAGCTGCGTGAAGATGTTGACGATTTTCCTGCACCTTCCCTCGGGACAGGACTTTCGGGGCAGGCCGACAGCCAGATGCCCGCGAAGAAGGACATGGTCAAGTGGGGCCTGACGACAGTGGCCCGGCAGTTGCTTAAGCAGCCATCCCCGGCTTCGCTCGAACGCCCGCAGGCTTACCTTGCCCACGTCGACAACAGGTGGTTCCGTACGGCGCAGTTTGATTCCGTCGTAGTATCCAACGCCGAGGGAACAGCCGCCTCCTGGTATAAACGCGACCCAAAAAAGCTGAAAGCCATGCTGGGCCAGTCCGCTCTTCAGCACGCGGCGCTCTATAAAAACTGGGACGCCTTAGCGGCGGACTACCGCGCAGCGCTTGCGGACCTGGTATCCATGGAGGCGTGGCGGAAAACCTTCCACGGGGACGGGTAGCTGCACTTAAACAACGAAACGGCTGCCGGATTCACATCCGGCAGCCGTTTCGCGTTCCAGATGGGGCTCAGGCCCGCTCCCCAGCGGAGACTGCATGTGCACGCGGCAGGCTGGACCCTGCAGGTTTCACCGTGAGCAGGCGGTACAGGCACACGGCACCGGCCGCCAGAAGTGCCATGTAAATGACGGCGAGGCCCTGCCAGGTCAGCGGCGGCTGCCAGCGGGGATCAAACATTTCAGTCCAGTTGACGTGGTCCTGAATGCCGATGGTGTACCGCCGCAGTCCCTCCAGGAAGATGTACGTGTGGGCGAGGACGCCCAGGACCAGGCCCCAGCGGATCATGGACTTGGTCCACGGTGTGATGCGGAACTGGCGGAACCGCGTGGTTACCCCGGCTGCCAGGATCAAGGTCACCACCATGGCGAGTGCGTAGCGGCCCTGCCAGATCCAGCCGAGCTTCTCACTCGAACTTGCCTGGAGCGCGGTGGGCACGGCGATGACTGTGACCGTGAGCAGGGCCATGACCCAGCGGCCGCGCACGGGGCGGGCTGTGTAGGCGAGAAACAGCAGGGCGCCGAATCCGAGTACCCAGGTGTAAAGGGTGCCCGGCGGGGGCATGGTGTCGATCCAGCCGAGGACACCGACGTACTCGACCATGAAGAACACCGTCTTATCCAGCATGGCGACGGCCGCATCTTCTGCCCGCATCGGTGCGCCCGCAAGAAGGCTGTCAAAGCTCCTGGCGGCGAAGACCCACCACAGAGCGAACACGCACGACAACGCAATGATGCCCATGGCGATCTGGAAGCCGCGCTGGGCCAGGGTCTTCATAAGCGTCCCGAAGCCGTAGCACAGCACGGCTGCGATCGCAGCAAGCGCCAGCCACAGCAGAGAAAGCGGACGGGTGTGCGCCAGGAGCGATGCGGACAGGGTAAGGAGAACCAGCGGGAGCCGTTGCAGTGATGTCCTGCCGGCCACCTGTTCAAAGACGGCGCACAGGCTGAGGAAGACGGCGCCGGTGGTTGCTATTTCCAGAGCATTGGGGTTAATGGAACCGGAGAGGAAGAACACCGCCGGCGTCAGGGCAACAGCGGCGGCGATGACAGGCCGCCTGAAGTGGCGAAGCGAGAAGGCGGCCGTGAAGATTGCTGCCAGGAAGAACCCGACGAGCCAGCTGCTGATGATTCTCATGGCGTAGATTGCCGGCTCACCACTGAGGCCCCGGCTTCCCATGCCGACGATCGCGTAATAGACAGGATTGTAGTTTCCGGCGGACGTCTTTCCTGCGGTCCAGCCGCGGTCCGTTGCGTCAACCGGCTTGGCGCAGTCCGCGGTGATGTTCGAGTGCTGGGCAAAGCAACTGCGGACATTCAGGTTCGCAATGTATCCCGGGACCTGGACAACCAACGGATCGCCCTGCACTCCCGATCCCGTACCCATAAGTTGCCCCCTGGCCACCGCAGCGGCCTTGATGGCGTGCGCGGGTTCGTCAGGGACGGACATCAGGGGGGACGCGAAGCTCCAGACGCTGCCAATGGAGCCGAAAATCAGCCAAGCAACGATGAGGACCCGGAGGGGCGACGGCGGGAGGCGGCGCGGGCCGGCAGTCCTGATTTTGGGCATGGGCAAGGAGCGAGTGGAATACGGCATGATAGCTTTAAGGATACTTGGAGGCGGGCTGTGCAGAGGCTGAACACTCCGCAACCATGAGAGGATCACCCACCCATGCCAACACCGCCGTCAGGCACGTCTTCATCACCGGAAACCCCCGTCGAAGCTGCTCCAGCTGTTCCGGGAATGGTGATGGGGCTTTACCGGCACCCGGTGGTCAGGTTCCTGCTTGTTGGCGGCGTTTCGTTTGCCCTGGACCTCGGGCTGTTGGCCATCCTCCACGAAATTTTCGATGTCCCGCTGTGGATAGCGACTCCCATCGCGTTTATCGTGAGCCTGGTCTTCAACTTCCTCCTGCAGCGCCTGTTCACGTTCCGCGCCAACAACAGTGGCAGCATCAGCGCGCTGAAGTACATCCTGCTGGTCATCGTCAACATCGTGATCAGCGACCTCATCGTCACTGGGTTTGACGCCGTCGGCTGGACCTACGTCATCGGCAAGACAGCTGCCACCATCCTTACGACGGCGTGGAATTACTTCCTGTACCGGCACTGGATTTTCCGGCGTTCACCGGAAGAGACCCGCTCATAAGGCAACGCGGGTGGTGCGCTTCAGGCTTCCACCCACGCCCGCCGGCCCGACTATTCCGCCGGGCTTAACCACTCTGTAGAGGACCGGCTGGCTGGACGCCTGCCCCCGCCTCAGTCCGGCCGCCCGCAAGACTGCCTGCCCGCCGTTCGATGCCGGGCAGGCTGTCTGCAGGGTACTCCGTTGACAACGGGCGGCCCGGGGGTGCCCCGAAGGTAAAGTCCCTCGGACCCGCCGGGTGGCCCCGGGTCAGTCTATTTTCCCTGCCGCAGTCTCTCGCCAGCGCTCATCTGCGCTTCAGCCGCAGCAGGTGCACCTGACGGCGCAGGCTCCCGACCAACAACTTCTTGCGTTGTATCTGCAGCCCGGCTTGAGTTGTGTTGGGCTCCGCCCTTCCGGGACAAAGTTCCCTTCACCAGGGGACTTCCTGGGTGGAGGTACCGGAAGAGGAGCAGGGCTCCGACCGCCGTCACGAGCAGGTACAGGACGGTCAGAGGCAGCCAGCCCAGGGGCGGCTGCCAGTGCGGTGACGAAAACAGTGTTTGCCAGTTGGCTATTTCGCTGATGCCGACGACGTAGCGGCGCAGAACATAGACAAAGGCGAGCGTGTGGCACCCAACGATGAGCCAAAAGAAGACCCTGGAAATGCGCAATGCCAGGGGGCCGCCGGGAAACCGCAGCTTCCGCAGGCCAAGGCCCACACTGATGAACAGAACCACCACCAACGGAAGCGTGTAGCGGCCCTGCCAGATGAATCCCATCCCGCGCCACAGCGCGGTTTGCAGGAGCGCCGGGACCAGGTACAGCATGGCCAGCGCCACCCAGTAACCCGTCCAGTTCCGCAGCGGGCGGACGCAGAAGGGGACCACGAGCCCTGCAATCATGAGGCCGCCCCACACAAGGGCAACCAGTTCGGGGACCGGCGTGTCCAGCCAGCCCATGGTTCCGATGTATTGCGGGAAGAAGTCGTAGGTCTGGTCAAGCATGATCATGAAGCCCCTGTAGAGGGGAGCGTCGGGGTGCGGGCTGGCAATACCCTCAGGAGCAACTCCGACGTTGGCGGGGCCGTTCGCCGCGATGTACATCCACAGCAGGCCCAGCAGGGCCCCCGGAACTGCCAGTGCTACGGCGGTAAGGACCCGCCGGTCGCTGAAGACGGTTACGACCCTGCGGAGCCGGAAGGAGCAAACCCCTACGACGAGGGCGCACAGCAGCCACACCAGCGATATTTGCCGGGCATTGGCCAGCACCACCGTCGCGGCCGCGACGGTGGCCAGGGCGGGCAAGACACGCTTGGTGCCCCGTCGGTTGTCAAGGACGACGACGAAACCTGAGAAGGCAGCCATTGTGGCGGCAATCTCCAACGAGTTGGGGTTGATGCCTCCGCCGAGGAACAGAACCATGGGCGTCATCGCAAGGGCTGCGACAAGGACGGCGTACTTTGGCCGCCTCAGCTCAGTCAAGGCTGTGAACCCAGCGGCGAAGAACACGGCGCACAGGAGCGCGCTGACCAGGCGCATGCCATAGATTGCGGGGGCGCCGGACATGAACAGGGTGGGAAGCCCTACTATCCAGTAGTACATCGGGTTGTAGGAGCCTGCGGATGTGACACCGATGTTCGTGAACGTATCGTCCACGTAGATGGGCGCTGCGCAGTCGGCTGCCTGCGCCCTGTTGAACTTGTAGCAGCTCTGGGCATGGAGACTGGCGATGTAGTTGGGAACGCGGACGTGGACGCCATGGCCAAATGATGTGCCGTCCTCAACCAGGACCTGGCCCCGGACCACGGCTGCCGCTTTGATGGTGTGGGCCGGTTCGTCGGGGACGCCCATCAAGGGTGTTGCCAGGGACCACAGGCCAAACAGCAGGAAGAAGATCCCAGTCAGGAGCGCGAAGGTGGGAAGGGGCCGGGGAAGGGAACGCGCGCGAACACTTCTTAGGAATAAACTCACTGTCCGTCTCCAATTGCATTGACGAGGGCGCGACCTTCGTTCACCGCCTTCTTGCTTGGCGACATGACGAAGGCGAATGCGTTCGCGTTCTTCTGTGCTTCTTCGCTGAGTGCGCTTTCAGCGAATGAGCGGGCCAGCCGGCCCATATGGTCGTCGGTGTACTCCCTGCACATGTACATGTAGATAACGGTGCCCAGGCCATAACCCGAGCGCCCATCGAGTGCTTGGGTGACTGCCCTTGATGACGCGGCTACGTTACCGGTGGACACGGCGTCGACCACTGAGGATGCCTGGAGCCGCCGGGGCTTGCCGTCGAAGACGAGCTGGGCAGCGACAAACCTGTTTCCGATGATGCTTCCATCAAGGATTGACAGGCCTCCGTTGGTGTCGTCCAGCTTGTTCGCGAGATCCAATGGGGGAGACTGGACTTGACCTTTGACACTGCCCGGCCACCTGTCTTCGGCGGGCGCGTTCCAGTCAGTTCCCGCGTCCTTGAGGTAGGAATTGACCGGGCGGACAGTATCCGAGGG
Organism: Arthrobacter sp. 8AJ; assembly: GCF_902506025.1. Classification (NCBI taxonomy): domain Bacteria; kingdom Bacillati; phylum Actinomycetota; class Actinomycetes; order Micrococcales; family Micrococcaceae; genus Arthrobacter; species Arthrobacter sp. 8AJ. Next base: position 1,607,441 of record NZ_LR733289.1, read on the forward strand.
CCCCTCCTGTACCAGAACCGTGATGGCTACGTCCGGAAGGGTGGTCTCCGGATTCAGTGCCGCTATTTTGGGGTTGTTCCAGCGAGTGATGCCCCCCTGCAGGATCTGTGCAAGGGTTTTGGCGTCCAGGATGAGGTCGTTGACGCCCTTGAGCTTGACGGCGACGCCCACGGGCAGGACACCGGCAGCCAGGGACATGGCACCCTTGGATGTGCACATTCCCCGGACCGCGGAAGCCTCGGTTTCCGGGAGCGGGGCGGAACCAACAGCGAACTGTGACTGCCCGTCCTGGAACGCTTTCAGGCCTGCCGCGGACCCGTCGGGGGAGTAGCTGACGTAGGTTCCCTTCACGGAGCTGCCCCATGCGAGGCCCCACGCACTGACAGCTCCCTGGCCGGCATTGCTTCCAATTCCGGTCAGGGCACCCTCGATTGTCCCCGGCGGCATGGTTGCGCATGCGGACAAGGGCAGGAGTGCGGACAGCACAACAGCGGCGCCGATTTTAGTTCGTCGAGAAACGGGAATCACCTATCCAGCCTAGTGGTCCAGCACTGCAAGTATGGGACACGGCCGGCGCCGCACCGGTGCAGGCCACGCTCATCCACAACTGGAAATCCGGTATAGCCGTGCGTCCGGGCCTTGCGAATCCACCAGGGTCACTCCGTTTCCCGGCGCAAGGTTGGTCAACGCCGGGTACTTTTCGGACCCTGGCAGGTCGATCAGGTAACGGGGCCCGAAGTCCAGGACGTACTGCACGTTTTTATTGCGCAGGGCGGCGCAGACGGCGGGGTTGTCCGCGGCGTCTCCGAGCTTTTGATTAATCAGTTCCGTATCAGGGTCGTCTGTTGAAAACAGGTGAGTGGTCAGGACGCGGCGGCCTGTGTACGCATAAGCGAGTGAACTCCCGTTCCACGGATTGTCAGCTATGACTGCATCGGAAGGGACGTGACCAGGGAGCCGCTGTATCAACGCCAGCTCATCGGGTGTGAGGAGCTCCGATTGTGCGTCGAAGCGGTATACGGAGGAGGCGCCATTGATGTAGTGGCTCAGCGGGCCTGCGAACGAAGCGAGGAGGGCGAAGACCACCACAACGGCCGTGGACAGCACAGTTTTCCCGTTTGCGCCTGCCCGGTCGATGGAAGCTTCCCACACCTGCCACGTCCGCGCACCGCTGCGGGAGCAGCGGGCTGAGTCCCACAGGCGCAGACCTCCGATGACGGCAAGTGGGGTCACCAGCAGGGGCAGGAGTGCAGCCAGGCGGTAGGTGTCCTGGTACCAGGTGCCGATCAGGAGGTCCCGGATGCTGCCTTTCGGAAACGACGCCGCAACGACATAGAGCCCGCCGAGTACGGCGTAGCACGCAGCCATCCAGCGCCACTTCCCCACTTTGAAGGTGGTGAGGAGACCGTAGACCGACAGGATGGAGACCACTACTGCCGGTATGGCTGATTGCATCGTGCTGGCTGTGAGTATTTCCCCGACGGCGGCGCCCGGCTTCACGGTTGGTCCCCAGTTGTCATACGGGGCAGGGCGCAGCTTCAACCACAGGACCCCGGCGACGGCGAGGATCCCCACGGTCCCGCCAAGGAACAGCCACGCGCCGGCGGGGTTCACCCGCCACATCTCCCGGCGCGGCATGATCCGCCACCACAACATGGCGAGGATCGGAAGGCCAAGCGCCACCGTGATGTTGATGGAGCTCGTGTGGGCAAATGCGAGGCCCGCCAGCGACAACACCAGTGCCGCTGCCCAGCTGGGCAGTGGTTCCGTCCGCGTCCGCCCGATGCGGACCAGCGCTGCGAGTTCGACTATCACTACCGGCATCATGCTGAGGGCCATGGCGTACGGGAACAAAGGGCCCCAGACAATCATGAGGAAGGGGAAGGCGACCTGTGTGCCGGCGACCACCGCGGTGATGATGAGGGCCGCCGGCCTGCGCGAGATGGTCTTCGTGACGAGGAACAGGCAGGACGCGGGCCAGAGAAGCACGACGATGACCAGGTTCAGGACGTTCTCGGCGGTAGGAATATCCACTGAAGCCAGCTGCACCAGGAGGGCAGCAAAAGAATGCCACGCCGCGGGATAGACCGCGTCCAGGCCCTGCACTCCTTGTATCGACGCCAGCGTCAGCGATGAGGCGTTTCCGCTGTCGATGATGAAGCGGATTGCATTGAGGTGGAACACGTTATCGAAGACCTGCGACGGGTGGTCCGGTGACCCTACCAGCTGGATGAACCGCCAGGTCATGGGCAGCGTTGCGAGTGCCAAGGCCGCGAGGGGCAGGGATTGCCTCCAGGCGGGCGCAGCCAGGCGCCACGGAATGCGCCGCGTCAGGAGCAACGCTCCGGCAGCCAGGAGGGCGCTGACGAGGAGATACGGCAGGATGCTCCAGGGCACATGGAGGAACCCGCCGATGACCCCGGCAAGTCCGGCGGCTGCAGTTGATAGCAGGGGCGCGATGCCGAGAACCCCGCCCAACCGGAACTTGAGGCACGACGCGATGGCGGCCCCGGGGACGTACAGGAGCAGGATTGCGACCGCCGAGGCCGGAAGAATGGTCAACCAGTTCACGACGGAATTTCCTCAGTCCTGTCCTGCGGCGACGGTTCCCGCAGCAGATGGATGATGGCGCGCAGCTGTATGACGGTTACCGCAACTTCGCCTACTACCAGACCCAGCGCGCCGCCCGGGCCGCCCATCAGGTGCGCCAGGATGACCATGGCCGGGAGCCCAGCGATGGCTCCTGCGATGGTGCTGGAGAAGACGGTGCGCATCTGTTTTGCGGGCACCAGCCAGTGGGCACCGGTGGACGTTGTGACACAGACGAGGAGGAACGACAGACCGAACCAGAAACAGGTCCAGAAGTCAGCGGCCAACTCTGAACCGAAAAGGAGGGTGCTGACCCATGGGCCGAGAACAGCAAGGATCAGCCAGCCGGCTGCTCCCAGGACTGACAATGCCAGAAGGGAGAACTTTCGCCGCTCGGCGTGGTTTGAGCCGAACTCGTTGACCCACCCCTGGAGGCTGTTTCCCAGCGCGGCCGTCGCGAGCTGTCCGATGCGGTACAGCTTCTCCGCTGATACAAACGCAGCCAGGCCGGAGGCAGAAGCAGCGAACTGCACCACAAGGACTGGGGTGGACGCGTACGCTCCTGCCGCGACCGTCACGCCCGCACCGCCCCTCAGTGCCCAGATCTCGCGGACCACTGCGCGGGGCGTCAGCCCCTCGAAGTCGGTCCGTCGGGAATGATCCTTGTTGAACCACATGGTTCCCGCGAGGCCCAGCAGCAGAAGCGCCAGTGGGTAGAGGAAGATCTGACCTGTCGCGAACAGAAGTGGGATGACGCCCAGAGTCGCCACCATACGGGGAACGACGTCGTATTTCGCGATCCTGCCAGCGTGCCCGGTGGCAATGCAGTACCAGGCCGGGGTCAGTCCTGCCGCCGCCTGGGCGCAGGCCATCAGGAAAGCAACCCAGAACTGTTCTTTGGCTCCCGTGATCGAGAGGGCGGCTGCCATAAGGGGGAGGGCGCAGACGAAAACAAATGCGCGGGTGACGAAACTGGTGGCGTAAAGCCGGCGCCGGGTTACGGCATCGCTTTCTGAGGCGACGGCGGCAGGCCCTGTCAGCGGCCACCCCAGACCTATGACGATCGCGGCGATTGCCCCTACAGCCTGGCCTACGGCGAGGGAATTCCAAGCCGGCGCCCCACCCACTCTGGCGATGATGGGCAAAAGGATGAATGACGCAAGAGAGGCGAGCAGCGGCAATCCGGCGAAAGCCGCGATCCTTTTGATCATGCCGTGGTCCCGGCCGCGGTGCGTCGACTACACATAGTCATAGGCGTCCTTGCCCAGGCGGCCGTTGACGAAGACGTCCTCAACCTCCCGCTTGAACCGGGAACGTTCGTTGAGGATGGTTTCGCGGTAGCTGCCTTGTTTCGCCACTTCCTGCTCGAAGTTGGCGATGAGCTGCGGAAGCATGGCTGCAGCAGTGGCAACCTCGGTATCTCCCGGCGTGATCTTGTGTTCCCAGGGAATGGGAACGTCAGCGTAGAAGGCGCCGGATCCGCGCCGGGCCACGATGGTCAGGGCGCCGGAAAGTGTTGCCTCCCGAGGCATGCGGTCTTTACCGGGGTGGTGCCCCAGATCCAAATAAACGCCGCACTGCTGCAGGGTCGCAACAACCTCGGCACGGGTCATCCCGACGATTGGCTGCCACTCAATGGTGGATGGGCTCGCCGCCTTCACCGCATCGATAATGTGTCCGCCTTTGGCGGGGTTGTAGGTGACCAGCTGGCGGTTGCGCTTGGCGGTGGCGGTGGCCTGGAACTCCCCGGTGGGGGTGTAGTCGGAGACCAGGGATGGCACGACGTCCAACCTGGTGGCAACGAAGGCCCATGCATAAGAGGACTGCACGAGGTGGATGACGTCCTTGTCCGTGCGCAGTTTTGCCGGCGTCACGCCGTTCTTCCACATCCGGGCGAAGGGGACGGCCGCTTCCTTTGCCTTTTCAAACAGGCCGGCCGTATTCCGGTACCACATGCGCTCGGCCATGAAAGTCAGCGAGTTGTCGATGCTGAGCCACCAGCACATGCGGCGGGCCTGCTTGATATGGGACATCTCGTGGACGTAGGTCTCCGGATAGACCACCACGTTTTCGGCGGAATCGATGATTTCAGGTGCTTCCGGGGCGTCGTAAATCCCGTACTGCTCCACGCGGTCGTTGCCTGCGGTGTGCGGGTGCGGGACCAGATAGGCGTCCTGCCCAAGCTCACGCAGCATATCGACGAGCTGGTGGAGGGCTTCGGGCCCTCCGGTGCGCAAGCCGCGGTGATAGAGGACGAAGATTGATCCTGAGGTGGTGGTCATGAGTTTTCTTTCGATGTTGACCGGGCAGTGCAGGGGACTGGGGGAGCCGGCGCCTAGCGCAGGCGGGCTGCGAGGTCGTCGTCTATTTTGCCCATCCGCTGCCGAACGGCGTCCCGGATGCCGGCTGCAGCGGCAACCGCGTGTTTGCGCCGGTTGGGACCAAATCCGAAGCGCACAATGTTGCTTTGGATTTCCATGTAGATTCTGCGCAGCACCCAGGCCGGTTGTTTCAGCGCATACCGGCGCGCGAGGGTCAGCGAGTTCCGGGTGATGTAGTAGACCCGGAACGGCGCGTGGTAGTAGATGTAGAGCTTTTTGGCACCGATGTGCGCATGCCAGCCGAGAATCTTCATTGGCCGTGCACTGCCCAGGCTGTGCTCGAGATTGCAGCCCCGTCCTGCCAGTGCACGAAGTCCGTGCTCCCGGAGCCGGGCATTGAACTCGGAATCCACGCAATCGATGAAGAACCCTTCATCGAAGAGGCCAACTGCATCGAACGTGCGCGCACGCACCAAGGTGCCGCTGGTCATGGGGTCGAAGATCTGGGGCTCATCCCGACTGCCCCATACCGGCAGGGGGATGTGGTTGTGCGACTCCGCGCACACCATGCCTACGCTGTGCGGGTCACTGGATGCTGCAACAGTGGCGAGAGCGGCACCGATGTAGTCTCCAGTGAACCTGGAGTCCTGGTCCATGGTGACAATCCACTCCGGGTTCCAGCGCTCGAGTGCTTCCTTGATTCCCGTGTTCAGGGCCCTGGCGATGCCGGAGTTGGTGCCGAGGCGCAGAACGACGGCACCTGCCTGCTCCATCTCTGCCAGTGCCTGCGATACATCGTCGCGGGAGCCGTCGTCGACAACCACGACGTGGGCGACGAAGCGCAACAGCCACTTTACGTTGGCAACATTTTCATCACCGGGGTTATAGGCCGATACGACTCCGCACACGTCGGGGTGGGGACTGGTCGGGTTCGGGCCGGGCTGGACCATCACGCCTGCCTCGCCTGCCGGGAGCGCCGTACTGCAATGTAGACGTTGCGCAGGAAGGCGATCCGTGCACGGATTATTTTTGAGGCTGAGCGGATACCGTGGGGCGTCAGGTTCTCGCCGTGAAGTCTGTGCAGGATGGTGTCTTCTTCCATGTAGACGATGGAACGGTTGACGTTGCCCACAGTGGCAAGCCACTGGTCGTGGGATTCGTTCATGTAGTGGGGGAATGGCAGTGCCTGCGCCAAAAGGTTCCGCCGGACGGCCATCGCGCAACCCCAGTGGAGCCGGTAACCGACCACGATGCCCAGGAGGTTCCGCAGGTGGTGGGTGGAATCCTTGGCCCTGAGACGGATTTCATGGAATGAGCCGGGCGCTCCGTCGAAGTGCCGGCAGTTGCTCACCACCATGTCCTTGCCGTCCAAGGCCGAGATCATGCGTTCCACCCGGCCCGGGAGCCACACGTCGTCCTGGTCCGAAAGGAAAACGAACTCTCCCCGCGCCTCCCCAAGGGCTCTTTCAAATGTTGAAACGTAGCCGCGGTTTTGTTCGGCATTGATCAGCCGGATCCGGCCATCCGGAACGGCGGCGACGATGGCAGCAGTGTTGTCCGTGGAACAGTCGTTGACGACCACGACTTCGTCGTGGGGGCCAAGTTCGGGAAGGATCGAATCGATTTGCTCGCTGATGTGGCGGGCGCCGTTGTAGGCAGCCATGCACACACTGATGCGCGGCCGTGTGGTTGTGGGCTCCAAAAGTAATTCTCCTCACTCCGGGCGGTGCCAGCGGGGCGGGCAGGACCCCAAGCAGTCTAGCAAGCCGTGCCTGACAGGCCCGACAGGGGCCGGTCAACTATAATCGTGGGGAAGCCGCCGAGTTCTTCGAGCGGAGCCCACGGAAGGAATCCCAGGTCCATGACCGTTGACGTAATGCTGCCCTACTACGGCGATGTCGATCAGATGAAGCTCGCAGCCCGAAGCGTGATGAACCAGGAAAACGAAGACTGGCGGCTCATCGTCATCGATGACGGCTACCCGGACCCCGAGCCGGAACGCTGGTTCTCGACGATTACTGACCCACGCGTTACGTACCTCAAGAACGAGAAAAACCTGGGCGCCAACGGCAACTATCGCAAGGCGCTGACCATGGTCGAGGCACCGTATGTGGTCATCATGGGCGCAGACGATGTCATGCTGCCCAACTACCTGGACGTCGTAGTGGATGCGTTCGAGACCTACCCGCATGCCAGCGTTGTCCAGCCGGGTGTCCAGGTCATTGATGAAAAGGGCATTGCCTGCATTCCCCTGGCTGATGCCGTCAAAAAGGCCTACGCCCCGAAGACCCGTGAGCGGATCGAGCTCAAGGGCGAGCAGATGGCCACGAGCCTGGTACGTGCTGACTGGGCATACTTTCCGTCGTTGGCCTGGCGGTCGGAGACCATTGTGCGGATCGGCTTCACCGACGGCCTGGACGTCGTTCAGGACCTCGCGCTGCTGCTGGACATAGCGGCCGAAGGCGGCTCCCTTGTGGTGGACCCCACGTTGTCCTTTCTGTACCGGAGGCACTCGGCGTCAGATTCTTCCGTGCGTGCCCTGGACGGACGCCGCTTTGATGAAGAGCGGCGCTTCTTTGAGGGGCAGGCAGCCCGGTTCAAGGAACTTGGCTGGAACCGCGCTGCCCGCGCTGCGTCCTTCCACACCACCTCGCGGCTGAATGCTGCATCCTTGGTGGTCAAGTCTGTGGCCATGGGCAAGGTGGACTCCCTCCCACGGCTGGCAAAGCACATCTTCGGCTGACCGGCCGCATAGGAAAGGGAGCGCCCCGCGGGGTCGCTCCCTTTTTTGTTTGGTCCGCCTGGCCAGGCCCGCGGAAATGCTTCTGCTACGCAGCGGGCCCGGTGGTTCCTTCCTGTCGCGGGTGTGACCCGACGCTCTGCTGCAGTGCCGAAAGCTCTACCTTCAACAGGGCCACCTCTTCGCAAAGAATGCGCACCTCGTCCTCGGCCTGCGACTGCTCGCGTGACAGGTGAAGGCATACCCCGACAAGGAGGACGAGGGTGGTGATGAAGAGAAGGTTCGCGGGGACCTGGATTCCGAGCAGGCCACTGGCTTGCTCAAGCAGGGCGGGAAAGGCCGCCAGCAGAAGAGTGCCGATGCCGATGACGATCCAGAGAACAGCGTATTTCTCGCGCAACTTCTGCCGTCGCAGCATTTCGAAGACGAAGAAGAGAATCGCCACGACGACGATGGAGCCCATAAGGAGGGACATGTGGATTCCTAGTTGGTGGAAGGTGTGGATTTCTTGCGCGTCAGCGCGAACAAGAGCGCCATCCCTGAGCGGCCGAGGTAGATCGCGGCCTTTATCGGGTCATGGCTGGGGGTGCCTCCCTGACGCTCCCTCATAGAAACGCCAACCTGGCGGACAGTGCAGCCTGAACGGATCGCCACGACCAATGAATCAATCGTGTCGCCCAGGTACTCGGCGGGGTAATGGTCCAGGTATTGGCGGATGGCTTTGGTGTTCGCTGCGCGGAAACCGGAGGTCACGTCGGTGAGCTTTGTCCGTGCAAGCCGGGAAATTGTCCACGCCAGGACGTTCATTGCCCACTTTCGGGGGCCGCGGACGGTGTAGTTCCCCGCCTCGGCGAAGCGGGCACCAATGGCGATATCGGCGTCGCGCAATCCGTCAAGGACTGCCTTGATGTCCCGGGGGTCATGCTGGCCATCGGCGTCCACCTGGATGACTTGCCGGTAACCATGCATCTGGGCATATTTGAAGCCGGTCCGCATCGCGCCGCCGACGCCCATGTTGAACGGCAATTGCACGACGGTGGCGCCGGCCGCGCGTGCCACCCTGGCGGTGTTGTCACGGGAGCCGTCGTCCACCACCAGCACATCGCATGGGGGTCCAAACTCGAGGACTTCCGCGATGGTGTTGCCGATTGCTTCCGACTCGTTCCAGGCCGGCATGATGACGAGGGTGTCGTGGCGTGCTTCGGTCATGCTGGGAATCCGCTCGTGGTCGAATTAACGTACTCGGTCAGGCGCAGCCCTGCCGGCGGTGCCTCGAAGCCTGCTGCCTTGATCTTGGAGAGGTCCAGGACACTGTTGAGCGGCCGGGGGGCGGCATCCTTCCCCTCGAAGTATTCCTTGGTGCTCACGCCCGTCACGGCGGCCCGGCTTTTGCCGGACAATTCGTAGACGTCCGCGGCGATGTCCGCCCACGACTGCGGGTCGCCGTCGTTGCTCAGGTTGTAGGTGCCGTAGGGAGCGCCGGTGTCCAGCAAATGCCGGATACCTGCCGCGATGTCATCAGTGAAACTGAGGCGGCCGTACTGGTCGTTCACCACGGAAGGTTCTACTCCGCGCGAAGCGAGCGAGGCCATGGTACGGACAAAGTTGTTGCCTTCACCGATGACCCAACTCGTGCGGACGATGTAGTGCCGGGGGACCACGCTGACGACGGCGTCGCCTGCTGCTTTGGTCTGACCGTAGACACCAAGCGGTGTGAGCGCTTCAGTTTCCGCATGGACTTCCTTGGCCCCGTCGAACACGTAGTCAGAGGAGACGTGCACCAGGGTGAGGTCATGCTCAACGGCAATCCGCGCAAGCTGCGTCAACGCCGTCACGTTGGTGGCCCAGGCGGCTGCGCGCCCCTCCGAAGTCTCCGCCGCGTCAACGGCCGTGTAGGCCGCCGCATTGATAATGGTGGAGTAGTTCTTCCAGTTGCGGCCTTTGAACGCGTCCGGACTGCCGAGGTCGAACTCACTGCGCGATGCGAACTCAACGGAAGTGTCGCCGTCGTACTTTTTCCGCAGTGCCTTACCCAGCTGGCCGTTGGCGCCGATGACCAGGGTCTTCTTCGGTGGCATGGGCACGACGTCCGCGAGGCGGGGGTGCGCTTTGTCCTTGTCGGACAGTTCGGCTTCGGAGAGCGGGATGGGCCATTCGATGGCCACGGTTTCGTCCGCCAGGTTCAGGAAGGTGTACTGGCCCTGGGCGTCGGCGGACCAGTGGTCATTCACGAGGTAGGTGTAAGCCGTCGTGTCTTCAAGGGTCTGGAAAGCATTGCCGACGCCCCGCGGAATGAAAATCGCCTGGCTGGGGTCGAGTTCAGCGGTGAAGACGGAACCAAAGGTGGGCCCCTGACGCAGATCCACCCATGCTCCAAAGATCCGTCCCGTGGCGACCGAGATGAACTTGTCCCAGGGCTCTGCGTGGATCCCCCTGGTGGTACCCGCCTTCTCGTTGAAGGAGATGTTGTTCTGGACGGGCCGGAAGTCCGGCAGGCCGAGCGCAACCATTTTTTCCCGTTGCCAGTTTTCCTTGAACCAGCCGCGGTTGTCGCCGTGGACAGGAAGGTCGTAGAGAACGACGCCGGGAATGGGCGTTTCGTGGACGGCGAGCTTTTTGGAGAACTCGATGGACATGCCCTACTGGCCCTGTTCCTTGTACTTGGCCTCGGTGGCGGCCTTCTGTGGGCGCCACCAGTCCTCGTTGTCCCGGTACCAGGCGATAGTGTCCTCGATGCCGGTATCAAAGTTGGAGAACCGGGGTTCCCAGCCGAGCTCGGTCCGCAGCTTTGTGGAATCGATCGCGTAGCGCAGGTCGTGGCCGGCCCGGTCGATGACGTGGTCATAGGCGTCCGGCGCCTGGCCCATGTGCTTCAGGATCAGCTCAACAACGTCCTTGTTGTTCTTCTCACCGTCGGCACCAATCAGGTAGGTCTCGCCGATGCGCCCCTTGGCAATGATGGCCAGGACGGCGGAGGAGTGGTCGTTCGCGTGGATCCAGTCGCGGACATTTTCCCCCTTGCCGTAGAGCTTGGGCCGGATGCCATCGATCACATTGGTGATCTGCCGCGGGATGAACTTTTCCACGTGCTGGTACGGACCGTAGTTGTTGGAGCAGTTGCTGATGGTTGCCTGGAGCCCAAATGAGCGGACCCAGGCGCGGACCAGAAGGTCGGACCCGGCCTTCGTGGAGGAGTACGGGCTGGACGGGTTATAGGGGGTCTGTTCCGTGAAGCGTTCGGGATCATCGAGCTCGAGATCGCCGTAGACCTCGTCAGTGGAAATGTGGTGGAAGCGCTTGTTGTGCTTCCGCGCTGCTTCGATGAGGGTGTAGGTACCGATGATGTTGGTGTCAAGGAAGGGCCGAGGATCGTGCAGGGAGTTGTCGTTGTGCGATTCTGCTGCGTAGTGGACCACTACATCTGCCTCGGCAACGAGCCCGTCCACGAGTGCGGGGTCGGCAATGTCACCCTGAACGAATGAGAAGCGGTCGGCTGGGAGGCCCTGCAGCGACGCGAGGTTGCCGGCGTAGGTCAACTTGTCCAGAACAGTGACATGGTCTTCGGTGTTCTCAATAACGTAGTGGACAAAGTTCGAGCCAATGAAGCCGGCACCGCCGGTAACAAGAAGTCGCTGCATAATTCCCAAGACTACCGGATTTGCCGCTGCACTTAGCTAAAGGAAAGATGGGTGCATGCGCGGAATAATACTCGCCGGCGGTACCGGCTCGAGGCTCCACCCCATCACCTTGGGCGTCAGTAAGCAGTTGGTCCCGGTCTACGACAAGCCCATGATCTACTACCCGCTCTCCACCTTGATCCTCGCGGGCATCCGGGACATCCTCATTATCACCACCCCCCACGACGCTGAGCAGTTCGAGCGGCTCCTGGGGGACGGGTCCCGGTTTGGTGTCTCCATCACCTACAAGCAGCAGCCGTCTCCCGACGGCCTCGCTCAGGCGTTTGTGCTCGGTGCCGAGCACATTGGTGACGACAGCGTGGCCCTTGTCCTGGGCGACAACATCTTCTACGGGCACGGCATGGGCACGCAGCTGCGGCGCTTCGAAAACATTGACGGTGGTGCAGTGTTCGGTTACTGGGTGGCCGATCCGAAAGCCTACGGCGTTGTGGAGTTCGACGAGAACGGCAAGGCGGTCTCGCTGGAAGAGAAGCCTGCGGAACCCAAGAGCCACTATGCGGTGCCCGGGCTCTATTTCTACGATAACGACGTCGTGGATATTGCAAAGAACCTCAAGCCGTCCGCCCGGGGAGAGCTTGAGATCACTGACGTCAACCGAACCTACCTGGAGCGCGGCAAGCTGCAGGTCGAGATTCTTCCGCGGGGGACCGCATGGCTGGACACGGGAACTTTCAATGACCTGAACGACGCCTCGAACTTTGTCCGGACCACTGAGAACCGGCAGGGGCTGAAGATCGGGGCACCCGAGGAAATTGCCTGGCGTTTGGGATTCCTCACGGATGACGAACTGCGTGAGCGGGCGGAGCCTCTCGTCAAGAGCGGTTACGGCTCCTACCTTATCGAGCTGCTGGAACACGGCCGCTGATCCACAAACAAAACAGCAGGGGCGGGACCGCGAAAGCGGTCCCGCCCCTGCTGTTTGCGGGCCGGGTCAGTTGAGGCGGGTTTTCGCCCCGCCCGCGGAGGTCCAGCTGACAGTGCCTCCCTGGAAGGTCTGGCTGCAGGAAAGCTTGTCGGCGGTACAGGTCTGGCTGTTAGTAGGGAATGCCAGCGCACCGTTTTCGAAGCCCTGCGCCGCCCAGCTCTGCTGGATTGGTCCCGGCATCATCACCTGGGCGCCGCTCGCGGCGGACCACATGATGGTCCCCTTCTCGAAGTTCTGGAAGCAGCCGCCGTTCCGCAGGCCACAGATGGCGCCGCTGGTGGGGTAGCCCAGCGATCCGCCCTCAAAGCCGGTGGTGGCCCACTTGTCGCGGATAGGTGCCGATGACATGGTCTGGGCTCCGGTGGCAGGTGAGTACATCACGGTTCCGTTGACGAAGTTCTGGAAGCAGCCGCCGTTCCGCAGACCGCACACCTGTTCGCTCGTTGGGTAGCCAAGGATTCCGTTCTCAAAACCGGAAGCTATCCAGGCGTCCCGGACCGGGCCGAACGACATGGCGTGCGCCGCGCTGGCATTGGACCACATCACTGTCCCGCCCAGGTAGTTCTGGAAGCACCCGGCACCGACCAGCCCGCAAATAACATTCGAGGCGGGGTAGCCAAGGGCGCCATTTTCGAACCCCTGCTTCTGCCAGAAGTCACGGATGGGTCCGAGCAGGCTGGGCTGCGCGCCTGCTGCGGGGGAGTACATGAGGGCACCCTTGGCGAACATCTGGAAGCATCCGCCGTCCTTGAGGCCGCAGATCTGTGCTGAGGAGGGGTAACCGAGGGCCCCTCCTGAGGCGCCGAGGTTCTTCCACGCCTGCGCCATGGGTCCGGCCGGGACGGTCTGGATCGGTGTGGCCGCTGAGTAGGCGACCGTGCCCTTTTCAAAGGACTGCCAGCATTCGCTCTGAACGGCGCCGCAACTGGCCGGACCCGTCGGGTAGCCCAGCTGGCCGTTTTCGAAGCCCGATTGCGCCCAGTAGTTAAGGATGCGGCCCGTCATCGAGTACGCCCCGGATGTGGGGGAGAACAGGATGCTTCCACCCTGGAACAGCTGGTAGCAGCCGCCGCCACGCAGTCCGCACACTTCCTTGGCCAAAGGGAATCCGATCGGTTCGCCCTTTGCGCGCGCTGCCTTCCAGGTGTCACCGATCCCCATGTAGATGGGCCAGGCTCCAGCTGTGGAGGTCCATCCAATAACTCCGCCGGTGAACAGCTGGGTGCAGTCGGAAGCTGTGCAGGTCGCATCCGTGCTGGGGAAGCCAAGGAGGCCGTTCTCAAACCCGTCTTTCGCCCAGGCATCAAGAATCGGTCCTGATTTGACCAGGTGCGCGCCGCTGGAAGGACTCCACAGCCCCGATCCTGCCTGGAACAGTTGGAAGCATCCGCCCGACCGCAGCCCGCATGTCGCATTGCTCGTCGGGTAGCCCCATGGCCCGTTTTCGTAGCCCTGCGCCGCCCAGGCATCCCGGATCGCGCCAAATGGAACGAAGGCGGCACCTGTGGCAGGGGAAGACATGATGCTGCCGCCCTGGAAGTTCTGGAAACAGCCGTTATTCTTCAGTCCGCAGATCAAGTCACTGGTCGGATAGCCGGCCGGACTGCGCTCAGCGCCTAGGGCCTGCCACGCGCCGGTGACCGGTCCGGCCGAAACAGCGAAAGCCCCGGAGGCTGAGGACCACATGACGGTCCCGCCCTGGAACCCTTGGTAGCAGCCGCCGCTGGTTAAACCGCATGTGATGGCGGTGGTTTGGCTGCCGAGGGAGGGGTGGCTCCCTGCATACGCTGCAATTTGCTGGGTGGCCTGCGACGGGACCTGGATAGTGGGAGCGCTGCTTCCCGCGAACCGCTGGAGTGCTGCGAAGTCGCCGTTCCATACATTTGAGTCGCCGGCAAAGGGACCGGTGCTGCTGTATTGCCAGATGCTGTAGGTGCTCCAGCTTGCCGGCAGCATTCCGGGCGATGACGCCGGTGTCATCGGATAGGCAGCAACCCATAACGGGTAGTCCCCGAATGCGGCGGAGTTGTTGGTGCAGGTTGCCCACCAATCGGTGGTTGAGTAGATCACCGGCAGCCGGCCCGTCAACGCCCGCATGGTGGAGCCGAAGTCCGCAATCCATGCCGTCATTTGGGCGGGCGTCATGTCATAGCAGATGTTGCCGTCGTAAGGGTTGTATTCAATGTCAAGGACGGGGGGCAGTGTGTAGCCGTCCGCGCTCCAGCCCCCTCCGTTGTTGACGAAGAAGCGCGCCTGGTCAGCACCGGATGTCGATGACGGGTGGGCGAAGTGGTAGGCACCGCGAATCATGCCCACGTTCCGTGCACCCTGGTATTGGGAGTTGAATAATTCGTTCGTGTAGTAGGTGCCTTCGGACGCCTTTACGTAGGCAAACCGCGCGCCCTTGTTCCACTCGCCTTGCCAGTCCACGCTTGGCTGCCACTTGCTGACGTCCAGTCCAAGGACGCCAAATGTTGGGTTCCAAGTGCCTTCCGTGGACAAAGACTGCGTCGACAAGCCTGAGCCTGCCGCGATTGCCGTATCACGTGCCACCCGCGAGGAACGCTGTCCCATTTGGGCCCCACCGGCAGCGAGCAGCTCCTGCCTGGACAACTTCTTCGTGGTGGAGGGCGCTGCCGGGTTAGTGCCGGTGGGAGACGGCGCAGGGGCGGGAGCTGCAGGTGAAGCGGTCGGGACGGCCGGAGGGGTTGTAGAGGGTGCACCCTGCAAAGCCGGTGCCGGCGAAGGCGCGGTCTGGGATTGCGCCGCGGTGGACGTCGGTGACGGAGCGGGCGTCGGGCTGGAATCAACGGCGAAGGCGACTCCGCTCAGGCCCGGTCCTGTTAAAAGGGAGCAGGCAAGTAGTACGAGCCCAAAAGACTTCAGGACTGGGCGACGGGACTGAGACAGGTTCCGCTTCATGTGTGCTCCGGAGACAATGAGGCGCTCCCCCAAGCGCCTCTTTGGATACTGCTCAGGTGATTTCCCCCAGGAAGGCACCTGATAGTGCTATTTCGATAAATAACGCGCTCACCATAGCACCGGTGTTACCAGCGAAACCAGTGATTCTGGTGTTACTTATGTGAATCCTGTGGTCATCCAGATCCAATCCTGAGGCCTACTGGAGACAATCTTGAGGTTCCTCGGTTATCCACACAGCCGGAGGATGACTTGTTGCCGCCGGGCAAGCTCCCTAGGCTGTAGCCCAGTCGCACTGCCTCCGCCGGGGGCGGCAGTTGTATGGGGGAACATATGGACGCGCTGGGAATTGTCGAGGACGAAGTCCGCGAGCTCATCCGCCGCCGCGGACTGGACCCGCTCAGGCAGGCAGGCGAGGTCCGGCGGCTGGTCGAAGCAGCCGTCACGGACTATGACGAACGGGCTTTGATGGGGCCACTGCCGCCCCTCGGCCCGCTTGATGCGGCCCGCCGGTTCCTCTTCGACGCCGTCGCCGGTTTCGGTGTACTCCAACCACTCCTCGATGACCCGTCCATCGAGGAAATCTGGCTCAATGCACCCAACGAAATCTACGTGGCGCGCAATGGCGAGTCTGAACTGACGTCGCTGAGCCTCACGGAACAGCAGGTGCGCGATCTCGTGGAGCGCATGCTCAAAAGCTCCGGCCGAAGACTGGATATGTCATCGCCCTTCGTCGATGCCGCACTGCCGGACGGCTCAAGGCTGCACGTGGTTATTCCAGATGTCACCCGCCGTCACTGGGCAGTGAACATTCGCAAGTTTGTGGTGAAGGCCAGCCGCCTGGAACATCTGGTGGAGTTGGGCACGCTGACGCCGCAAGCAGCACGCTTTCTCGGCGCGGCGGTGTCCAGTGGCCTCAACATCCTCGTGTCCGGAGCAACCCAGGCAGGTAAAACCACCATGCTGAACTGCCTGGCCGCGAGCATCGGCAGCCGGGAGCGTGTCATCACCGTCGAAGAGATCTTCGAACTGCAATTTCCCCTCCGGGACGTGGTGGGCCTGCAGTGCCGTCAACCGAATCTCGAAGGCGAGGGTGAAATTCCACTCCGGCGCCTGGTGAAGGAAGCGCTGAGGATGCGTCCGGACAGGCTGGTGGTGGGGGAGGTGCGCGAAGCCGAGAGCCTGGACATGCTCATTGCCCTGAACTCGGGCCTGCCGGGAATGTGTACTGTCCACGCGAACTCGGCACATGATGCAGTCACCAAGATATGCACGCTCCCGCTATTGGCGGGCGAAAACATTTCCAGTGCCTTCGTCGTTCCCACTGTCGCATCCTGCATCGATCTCGTCGTGCACTGCAGCAGGCATCCTGATGGACGGCGGCAAGTCACGCAGATCCTGTCGCTGGGCCGCCGCGTGGAGAACGGCATTATCGAATCATCCCTGGTCTTTGGCCTGGAGAACGGCGCCCTGCACCCCCGCGCCAACGCCATGCCTTCGGCGGAGAAATTCTCGAGGGCCGGGTACGACGTCGCCGCTCTGCTGGATCCGCGATGACGGCCACGCTGGTGGGAACGGTCGCCGGGGTTGGCTTCTTCCTCATTTGGTGGTCCTGCTGGGAAACGCCAAGCCGCGGTCAGCGCGAGCGTAAGCCAGGCCGCCTGGGCGACCTGCTCGCGGCCGCCGGGGTCGACAAAGTCTCGGCGCGCGGCCTGGTGGGGACGTGCCTTGGGCTGGGGATCTGTGTGGCACTGCTCTTTTACGCGCTTAGCCGCTCCTGGCCTATCGCCGGCTGCTTCGGGCTCTTCGGCGCGTGGCTGCCGATCACCATCCTCCGCTGGCGGGCCAGGAAGCGGACGGCAATGCTGCGCCAGCTCTGGCCCGACGTCGTCGATCACCTGCGGTCTGCAATCCGGGCAGGCCTGCCCCTGCCTGAAGCCCTTATCCAGCTCGGGGACAAGGGGCCCGAGGAACTGCGGCCCCTCTTTCGCGAGTTCGGTGCCGACTACCGCGCCGGTGGCCAGTTCGATGGCTCTCTGAACAAGCTGAAACAGCGGCTGGCCGACCCCGTTGCCGACCGCATCATCGAAGCACTCCGGTTGACGCGCGAAGTAGGCGGCTCCGACCTCGGGAAGCTCTTGGGCACACTGGCTGAATTCCTGCGGGAAAACGCACGGACCCGCAGCGAGCTCGAGGCGAGGCAGTCCTGGACCATCAACGCCGCACGGCTCGCCGTCGCTGCGCCGTGGATCGTGATGATCCTCCTCGCGACAAGGCCCGAGGCAATCCAGGCATACAACACGCCCATGGGTGCCGCAGTACTGCTCGGGGGCTTGGTGGTCTCTTTGGTCTGCTACACGATCATGTTGAAGATCGGGGCGCTGCCGCAGGACGAAAGGGTGCTCCGATGATTCTCTCTTCTCCTGCAGCGGTGGCTTGTGGAATCGGCCTCGGCCTGGGGTTGTGGCTCGTGATTTTCCGGTCCCCTCCGATGCGCCCCCTGACACTGTCGGAGCGGATTGAGCCCCAACTGAAGTCGCAGAACCTGGAGTCGCGACTCCTTCGCGCCGGCGAGCAGAACCTCACGCCATTCGGCCCCCTTGAACGGATCCTCCGTCCCGTCTTCCGCGACTGGTTGTCCGCACTGGGAAGACTCAACCCCTCGCCAGGGGCCACCTCGCGGCGGCTTGCCCAGGCTGGAATCAACAAGTCACCCATCGACTTCCGAGCCGAGCAGTTGCTGTGGGCCGCGGCCGGTTTCGTTTTTTCGCTCACCGTCATCCTCATTGGTGCCGCAGCGGGCAGGTTCAGCCCTTTCCTCGCGGCCGGGGTGATCGTTGGCAGTGCTGCAGCGGGCTTTGTGCTGCGCGATTACTGGCTCGGCGTCCAGGTCCGGCGACGGGAAACCCGGATGATGGCAGAGTTCCCCAGCCTTGCCGAACTAATGGCCCTGGCGGTCGGCGCAGGGGAGAGCGCGACAGGCGCCCTGGACCGCGTCTGCAGAAGTGCGAAAGGCGAACTGTCCAAGGAATTCTCGAAGATCCTCGCGGAGACAAGGGCAGGCAAGCCCCTGGTTCTGGCCTTGCAGGAGTTCTCCGCGCGAACCGACCTTGCACCGCTGGTCAGGTTCGTCGACGGCATCATCGTCGCGGTGGAACGGGGCACACCCCTCGCAGACGTGCTCCGCGCCCAGGCGCAGGACGTACGCGATTCAGCGAAGCGCGACCTCATGGAAGCCGCAGGGAAGAAGGAGATCGCGATGATGGTCCCGCTGGTTTTCGGAGTGCTTCCCCTGACCGTGGTCTTCGCGGTGTTCCCCGGTCTCGCGGCCATCAACCTGGGCTTCTGACGATGAGTACAACCCGAAGCCCGCACTTCAGCAACACCCTTCAAGTCCCCTCAACGAAACAGGAATAGGACGCAAAGATGAAAACCATGGGAATCCGCTGGGCGACGCTGCTTCTTTCCCTGGCGGCCTTGCTGCAGCTCCAGATGATCCGGGCTGTTCGCCTGCACCCGCGTCAGGCCGCACAGTACGACGCCGGTTCCGACCACCGCCGGGAGGCGCCGGCAGCCGAAAGCGATCATCCCGAGCGCGGCGACGTACCGGGCTGGGTGATGATTACGTTGATGTCAGCGGTCCTGGTGGCGGCCCTGCTGGCGCTCGCAGGCCCTGCACTTGAGGCCATGTTCAACCAGGCAATGGACAAGGTGGGGAACTGAACCATGAGGAGGGCTGCTCCCCGCACGGCTGAGCAGCCTGCCCTGTCCCGGGCAGGCGAGCGGGGATCGGCCGTGGTGGACTTCGTCCTGGTCGGCGGGCTGCTGACGATGTTCTTCCTGGCGATAGTCCAGCTAACGCTGGTCCTCCACGTCAGGAACACCCTCATCGATGCTGCCGCCTCCGGGGCGCGGTACGGAACCCTCGCTGACCGCAATGCCTCCGACGCCGAAGAACGGACCCGCAGCCTCATAATCCTGGCCCTCAACCCGGGCTTCGCGGAACACATCAGTACCCAGGAAGTGGACGTCCACGGCATGCGCACCCTGGAAGTCACGGTCCGCTCTCCCATGCCTGTCATTGGCCTCATTGGGCCGCGGGACCTGCTGGAGGTGAAGGGGCATGCAGCCGTTCAGCCCTGACCCAGCCACCTGGAAAACAATGCCCGGCTGGAAAACAAAGCCCTGCTCCCAAGGAATGCCCGGCTGCCATCCGGTGCCGGGCTCCAAGGCGCACCTGCGCTTCCGGACCCGCCTGGCAGAAGCACTCTGCCGGGAGCGGTCCGGGGACGCCGGCCCGGGGGACACATCCCAGGAGTCCGCGCCTGCCTGCCGGAAAAGCGGGAACCAGCCGCGCCTGACACATGACCAGGGAAGCGCAGTGGTCGAGTTTACGTTCCTTGCACTCCTGTTGATGGTCCCGCTTGTGTACTTCGTCATCACGGTCGGGCAGATCCAGGGAGGCTCCTTCGCCGTGGTGGGCGCCGCGGACCAGGCAGCGAAGGTCTACGTGGCCCAGCCCGATGCTGTAACCGCCCAGGCTGCAGCCGAGCAGGCGGTGGCACTTGCCCTCTCCGATTTCGGTCACCAGGCGGACCGGGCCAGCATGACCACCGCCTGCAGCCCCGCAGACTGCCAGGCGGCGGGCAGTACGGTAACAGTGACGGTGAGCCTGAGTGTGCCGCTGCCGTACATCCCCTTTGCCGAGGGGCTGTCCGCCACAGAGGTTCAAGCGTCATCCTCCCAGCTGGTAGGGCGGTACCGATGAAGCGCAGGGAACCGGACGAGAACGGCCAGTTGATGGTCATGATCCTCGGCTATGTGGTCCTGGCGCTCCTGGTGGCGACGGTGGTCATCGGAATATCCGCCGTCTATCTGGAGCACAAGCGCCTGCTGTCCCTGGCGGACGGGGCCTCGCTTGCTGCTGCGGACAGCTACACGCTGGGGGAAGTCTCAACACAGGGCGGCAGCCCCTCGGCAGTCCTCAACCCTTCCCGCGTCCGGAACGTGGCAGCCGACTTCGTTGCCAGGAGCCCTGCCTCGCAACGTTTCTCCAGCCTTACCGTCGCGGGGGCAACGGGTACGCCGGACGGTTCCACCGCCGTCGTGGTCCTCACAGCGGCCGTCCACCCGCCTGTGGTGAATTTCCTGATACCCGACGGCATCCCCATTGAAGCGACGTCAACCGCGCGCTCGCGGTTGACCCGGTAGGACGCAGGCCGCCGAGCCGGCCGGTATTCCCCGATAGCGTAGGCTTAAACCACCATGGCCAATATTGATTTTTCCGCTGAAATCCGCGCGCTCCGCGCCACCTACGAGTCCATCGAACGCGTCACCGACGTGGAGGCGCTCAAGGAAGACATCGCCGAACTCAGCGAGCGGGCGGGGGAGCCGAACCTTTGGGACGATCCCGCGGCCGCGCAGAAAGTCACTTCCCGGCTGTCCCACCGCCAGTCTGAACTGGAGCGCCTCACCAACCTGGAGTCCCGGATCGACGACCTCGAGGTCCTGGTGGAACTCGGGCAGGACGAGGACGACGCCGACTCGATGGGGGAGGCCGCTGCCGAACTCGAGTCCATCAAGAAGGCCCTCAAGGACCTGGAAGTGGTCACCCTGCTGTCCGGCGAATACGACGAACGCGAAGCTGTGGTCTCCATCAGGGCCGGTGCGGGCGGTGTGGACGCGGCGGACTTCGCCGAAATGCTCATGCGCATGTACCTCCGCTGGGCTGAGCGTCACGGGTACCCCACCACGGTCATGGATACCTCGTACGCGGAGGAAGCCGGACTGAAGTCAGCCACTTTTGAGGTGAAGGCGCCGTATGCGTACGGCACGCTCAGCGTGGAAGCCGGCACCCACCGCCTTGTCAGGATCAGCCCGTTCGACAACCAGGGACGCCGCCAGACGTCGTTTGCAGCCGTTGAAGTCATTCCGCTGATTGAGCAGACAGACTCGATCGAGATCCCGGACAACGAAATCAGGGTGGACGTATTCCGTTCCTCCGGCCCGGGTGGCCAGTCGGTCAACACCACTGACTCCGCCGTCCGCCTCACCCACATCCCCACCGGCACCGTGGTCTCCATGCAGAACGAGAAATCGCAGCTGCAGAACCGCGCAGCTGCCATGCGCGTGCTGCAGTCCCGGCTCCTGCTGCTGAAGAAGGAACAGGAGGACGCGGAAAAGAAGGCGCTGGCCGGCGACGTCAAGGCCTCCTGGGGTGACCAGATGCGCTCCTATGTCCTGAACCCGTACCAAATGGTGAAGGACCTGCGCACCGAACACGAGGTGGGCAATACGTCCGCGGTGTTCGACGGCGAGATTGACGATTTCATCGACGCGGGCATCCGCTGGCGTACTGACAACCGCAACGCTGAAAAGTAGGCGGTCCTCCCGGATCCTCCCGGCTGCCCGCCGGCTGATCCGGCGACACGCCACCGAAAGCCCGCCCAACCGCCGGCCATCCTGCGTATAGTCGAGGGGCCGGGGCCCTACTTTCCCCAAACGAAAACCCGTGCACCGGCTGCAGAACTGGGCTGCATCAGACGGATCAGCCATGCCCTGCAGGGTACTTAGGGCCATGATCCGATTCGAAAATGTCACCAAGGTTTACGACCAGAAAGCCCGACCGGCACTGGATTCCGTCAATCTTGAGATCGACCGCGGCGAATTCGCCTTCCTCGTGGGTGCTTCCGGTTCCGGGAAGTCCACCTTCCTCCGGCTGGTGTTGAAGGAAGACCGCGCCACCTCCGGTGCCGTGTACGTCGCTGGCCAGAATGTCGCCAAGATTTCCAGCTGGCGTGTTCCCCGCCTCCGGCGCGGCATCGGTGTCGTCTTCCAGGACTTCCGGCTCCTGCCGCAGAAGAACGTGTTCGCCAATGTGGCGTTCGCCATGCAAGTCATCGGCAAGAGCCGCAGCGTGATCCGCGACACCGTCCCCGAGGTCCTCAAAACAGTAGGGCTCGAAGGCAAGGAACACCGCATGCCGCACGAGCTGTCCGGCGGCGAGCAGCAGCGCGTTGCCATTGCGCGCGCCGTGGTCAACCGGCCCGGAATCCTCCTCGCGGACGAACCGACAGGAAACCTTGACCCCACCACCTCCATGGGAATCATGGGCGTGCTGGACAAGATCAACCAGAACGGAACCACGGTGGTGATGGCCACCCACGACGACGACATCGTCAACGAGATGCGCAAGCGGGTGGTGGAACTCAAGAACGGCGTGGTGATCCGCGACGAAGCCAGGGCCTTGTACACCTCGATGATCCCCGTCGTCGGGCAGTCCCGGCGCCTGAAGGACGCCAGCGGCCGGGAAGCGCCCGACGCCGGCCTTCCGGGCAACGGTGCCGAAGGCGAGGCCCAGCGGTGAGGCTCGCATTCATTCTTTCCGAGATTGGCAGCGGCCTGCGCCGCAACCTTTCCATGGTGGTCTCAGTCATCCTGGTCACGTTCGTGTCCCTCACATTCGTGGGCGCGGCCGGCATGCTGCAGATGCAGATCAACCAGATGAAGGGCTATTGGTACGACAAGGTCCAGGTGGCCATCTTCCTTTGCAGCGAAGGTTCGACGGCGCCGGGTTGCGCCTCGGGGCCCGTCACCCCTGAGCAGCAACAGGGCTTGAACGCGCTCCTGGAGTCACCGGCCGTGGCGCAGTACATCAATGACTTCCAGTTCGAGTCCAAGGATGAGGCCTACAAGCACTTCAAGGACCAGTTCTCCAACTCGCCCATCGTTGATTCCGTGACGCCGGACCAGTTGCCGGCATCGTTCCGGATCAATATGAAGGACCCGGAGAAGTACCAGATCATCAGCGAGTCCTTCTCCTCCCAGCCTGGCGTGGAAACGGTGATTGACCAGCGCCAGCTGCTCGAGCGTCTCTTCTCGGTGATGAACGGGGCTTCCCTGGTGGCAGTGGGCATCGCAGGTGTGATGATCGTCTGCGCGATCCTGCTGATCGCCACCACCATCAGGCTCTCTGCATTCAGCAGGCGCAGGGAAACCGGAATCATGCGGCTTGTCGGTGCATCCAAGACCGTCATCCAGTTGCCGTTCATCCTCGAGGGCGTCATAGCGGCGGTCATCGGTGCAGCCCTGGCCTCGGGCACCCTGTGGGCAGTGGCGCAGTTCTTCCTGGGCGACTACATGTCCCGCCAGTACCCTGACACGGCCTTCATCTCCTCCGGCCAGACCCTGATCCTCGCACCGGCGCTGCTGGTCCTTGGCGGATCCTTGGCAGGAATTTCGTCTCTCTTGACCTTACGCAGATATTTGCGCGTTTAGGCTGTGCACACCGACCGAGGAATGCCCATGAACGTAACTGATCAGACCTTGCACCGCCCCCGGCACAGCCGCGGGCGGACCGCTGCCCGCCGTTTGGGGATCGTCAGCGGCGTGCTCACCATCATCCTTTCCGCCGGGATGGCCGTTGCGACACCCGTCGCTTTCGCAGACGACCTCGAAGACCGCAAGGCTGCGCTCGAAGCTGAAGCTGCCCGTGTCCAGGCGTCCCTGGAATTTGTCGATTCCCGGATTGCCAAGGCCGCCGGTGACCTGGTGATCTACCAGGGCCAGCTGCCGGGTGCCCAGCAGGCGCTGCTTGAAGCCCAGGGGCGGGTCGCCGGCGCGGTCAAGGAAGTCGAAGCCCTGTCGGCCCGCGTGGACATGGCCCAGCAGAACAAAGCCAAGATCACCCAGCAGCTGGAAACAGACAAGCAGAAGATCGCGGACACCAAAAAACTGATCGGGCAGATCGCCACCCAGGCCTACAAGTCCGGCGGCGTTCCCTCCAACCTGTCGCTCTTCTTCGGTTCCAACAGCGGCAGCAGCCTGACCGAAACCATGGACCTCGCGGACCAGGCCATGCGCAGCCAAAACGCTGCCATGGACAAGCTCAGCCAGCAGAATGCCACCAACGTCAACTCCGAAGCACGGCTTCAGGCCGTCGAAGCGGAGATCAAGGACCTTAAGGCCAAAGCAGACGCCGCGCTGGAGCGGGAGAAGGCGGCCCGCGATGAGGCTGCGGCCAAGAAGGCCCAGGTTGACCAGCTGATTGCCGATACCACCCGGCTCGATGCCGAGCTCCAGGCGGCCAAGCCCGGGATCCAGGCGCAGCTGGCCGGTGTCCAGGCCAACCAGAACCAGGTGGCCAACGAAATTGCTGAACGTGACCGCAAGGCCCGCGAGGCGTGGGAAGCAGAACAGCGCCGGCAGGCTGAGGCCGCAGCTGCAGCCGCTGCCGCCGCAGCCGCGGCAGCGAACCGCCCCGCCCCGCCCGTCCAGCCGTACGTACCGCCGGCGGCCGGCTCGCCGTCGGCCTTTGGCCTTCGCCATCCCTTTGACGGCAGCATTCCCATCACCTCCGGCTTTGGATACCGCACCACTCCGCCGGGAACGATCGACTTCTACGGCACCGGCGGCTACATGCATACCGGCATCGACTTCGGTGCCGCCTGCGGCACCCCCGTGTATGCGGCGGCTGCCGGGGAGGTCTTCAGCTCCGGGTGGAACTCCGCCGACGGTGGCGGGTGGCGCGTCAAGATCGATCATGGCGTGATGCAAGGCAACACCCTGACCACCATCTACTACCACAACTCGAGCATCGTGGTTTCAAACGGGCAGCGGGTCTCGCAGGGCCAGCTGATCGCGTACTCGGGCAGCACCGGCAACTCCACCGGCTGCCACGCCCACTTCGAAACCTGGCTCAACGGCAGGGCTGTGGACCCCATGGGTCTGCTCTAGGGGACAAGCGCCGCTGCCGTAGACTTGTATAGCTTCGGGCCAAAGGCCCGGAAGCATCCGACCTGAACCCGAGGAGTTTTCCCGTGCCTAAAGAAAGTGGCCGTAAGGTGGTGGCCACCAACCGCAAGGCCCGGCACGACTATCACGTGCTGGACACTTACGAGGCCGGCATCGCACTGATGGGCACCGAGGTGAAGTCCCTGCGCGAGGGCCACGCCTCGATGGTGGACGGATTCTGCACGTTCTACAACGACGAACTGTGGATGGAAGCGATCCACATTCCCGAGTACAACCAGGGCAGCTGGACCAACCACGCTGCGCGCCGCCGCCGTAAGCTGCTGCTGCACCGCGAGGAGCTCATCAAGATTTCCCGCAAGGTCCAGGAAGCCGGTTACACCATCGTGCCGCTCCAGCTGTACTTTGTGGACGGCCGGGCCAAGGTGGAAATCGCGGTGGCCCGCGGTAAGCGTGAGTATGACAAGCGGCAGACGCTGCGGGAACAGCAGGACAACCGTGAGGCCCAGCGCGAGATGCGCGAACGCAACCGCCGCCGCTAGGAATTATTTCGGCAGGGCGTGCGTTAGTATGGATAGTCCGGCAGGCTTGCCAGCCGGTTTGGTAACAAAATACGGGGATGATCGGTTTCGACGGTGTTAGTCGCGACAGGTGAAGCGGGCCGAGGATGCAGAATTATCTCGTAAACGCTTTCTGCAAACCAATAAGTGCCGAATCTAAGCGCACTGACTTCGCTCTTGCTGCCTAAGCAGTAAGACAGTCCGTCAGCCCGGGGTTGCTATCGCCCCGGATCCTGGCGTCATTTAGATAGCCACTGCTGTTTGCTCCCGTCATCGGAGTAAACGGGACTTTTAGATGACTGGGCCCGGATCAGCCAGCTGTTTGCGGCATGGCTGGGGCCGAGAAAATCCGACGCAAACTGCGCCCGGAGAAGCCCTGACAACACGACATCGGACGGGGGTTCAATTCCCCCCATCTCCACCCCGGCGGGCCGGACATCCACAGGATGTCCGGCCCGCTTCGTAAAACACCCCGGTCTTCGGACCGGGGTGTTTTTCTTTGCCCATGATCCACGTCCGGGCCAAAATGCTCTAGCGGGGTGGCCCGGCAGGCCGGTACCGTCCAGTCCATGCACAACGACCCGCCGCAACCGCCCACTGAAGTACTGGACGCCGGAACATGCTGGGACCTCCTGCACGGAGTGTCCGTCGGCCATCTGGCCGTGCTGGTGGACGGATATCCGGAAGTCTTCCCCGTCAACTACAAGGTGGATCAACAGTCGGTGATCTTCCGCACCGGGGAAGGAACCAAGCTGCGGGCCGCCGGGGGACCACTCGCCGTCGCGCTTGAAGCAGACGGCCATGACGACGTCCAGGCGTGGAGCGTGCTGGTCAAAGGCAACGCCGTCATCCTGGAGCCGTCAGAGGAGCTCCTGTCCGGGGCGGGCCTCACGTTGTTTCCCTGGCAGGCCGGAGAAAAGGACCACTTTGTCCGAATCGTCCCCACTTCCGTCAGCGGCAGGCGCTTCACCATCACGTCCCCGCTGACCTGGTGGAACCACGTGGGGCAACGTGCGGGCAGGGACACTGCGTAGCCGGCGGCGGGCCCATCGGCCCTTTGCTGAACGACTCCTTGCTGGTAGCACTGACCTATGATCGCGTCCCCCACCGCCGCCGCTGCCAAGCCTCCGTTCGACGCCGTCATTTTCGACTTGGACGGGGTGGTCACCAACACGGCCCTGGTCCACCATGCCGCATGGAAGGACGCCTTCGACCGGATCCTGCAGGACCCGAGGATTCCATCCGGTACCAACCGTGCCCCGCTCAGCAGGTCGGACTACCTCACCTTCATCGATGGCATGCCCCGCGAGGAAGGCGTGGTGCGGTTCCTGGCAAGCAGGGGAGTGCATCTTGAAATAGGCCAGGAGGCAGATGAGGCCGGAACCTGGACCGGATTCGGCCTGGGCCGGTGGAAGAACGCCCTGTTCCTGGAACACCTCCAGCGGGATGGCGTCCAAAGCTACCCCGGAACGCTGCAACTGCTGCAACGGCTCGCACGCGCGGAGGTGCCAACGGCCGTCGTCACGTCAAGCCGGAACGCCGCGTCGGTTCTGGCGGCAGCGGGCATACAGGGCTTCTTCACCGTGGTGTTGGACGGAGCGGCGGCGGCACGTCTTGGGCTGCAGGGAAAGCCGGCACCTGACGCTTTCCTTGAGGCGGCAGCCAGGCTGGGAGTCGCTCCATCGCATGCCGTGGTGATTGAGGACTCCGCTGCAGGCGTTGAGGCAGGGCGGCGGGGCGGTTTTGGCCTCGTGGTGGGGATCGACCGCACCGGCAACCGCAGGCAGCTCGAAGCCGCGGGCGCCGGAACAGTCCTCAACGACGTGGGAGAGCTGGACCTGGGCCAGGTCATCGGCAATGCCTGGCACCTCGTGTTCGAAGGTTTCGACGCCGCCCACGAGGGACACCGGGAAGCCCTGACCACCCTTGGCAACGGTTACATGGGCGTCCGTGGGGCGGCGCCGGAGGGTGGTCCGTTCAGCTACGCAGGAATGTATCTCGCCGGCGTCTACAACCGTGTCAGGGCAAAGTCCGCCGACGAGATGCTGCTGGAAGAACACATGGTCAACGCACCCGACTGCCTTCCCCTTGATCTTCGCCTGCCCGGCCGGCAATGGTGGTCGGAAGGCGGCATGGCCGTGGTGCGCGAACGGAGGGTCCTGGACCTCAAGAGGGCGGTGCTGGAGCGAAGGCTGTTACTGGAGGGTCCGGACCGGCGGCGCCTGGAAGTGGTACAGACCCGCATTGCGTCCATGGCCGAACCCCACCTGCTGGCCCTTCAAACGGTTATTACGGCACTGGGCTGGAGCGGAGCAGTTGAGGTCCGCAGCGGAATCAATGCCGGTGTCCGCAATGCCAACCTGCCCGAACGCGCCCAAGGATCCGATGTCCACCTGGCAGACAGGACAGCCCCGCCGTGCCCGGACCAGGACCTGCCCCCGGACGCCGCCTCCGTCGTCGAAGTTGAAACCACCCAAAGCCTGATCCGCATCGCCGCAGCCTACCGGACCCATGTTTCTCCTGGGGCGGCCGGAACCGAGGTGGGCAGGAAAGGGGCTTTCCACTTCCGGACCCTGCGGCTCTCCCTCGAGGCCGGTATCCCGGTCCAGATCACCAAGACGGTGGCGGTGGTGACGTCCCGCGACCGGGCCATCGCCTCGCCGGAAACGGGGGCCCGTGCGGTCCTTGAGCGTACCGGCGGAAACTTCGAGGCATTGCTGGCGGCGCACGAGGAGGCATGGCGGCGCGAGCTCCGTCCGTTCCTGGTGGAGATTGACGCGCCGGTCCAGGTGCGGCTGGTCCTCAACCTGCACATCTTCCATCTCCTGCAGACATTGACACACCACACGGCTGAACTGGACGCCGGCGTTACCGCCCGCAGCCTGCACGGCGAGGGCTACCGAGGCCATGTCTTCTGGGATGAGCTGTTCGTCCTCCCGGTACTCACCTCAAGGACTCCCGATATTGCCCGCTCAGTGCTCGATTACCGGTGGCGCCGGCTTCCGGCGGCCCGGCACGCGGCTGCCACGGAGGGACTCGCAGGCGCGAAGTTCCCGTGGCAAAGCGGAAGTGACGGGACCGAAGAAACCCCAAAATGGCTGTACAACGACAGGTCCGGCAGGTGGGTGCGGGACCACTCGCACCTGCAGGTCCACTCCGGCCTGGCCGTGGCCTTCAATGCCTGGCAGTACTTCCAGGCCACGGGAAACAAGATCTGGCTCCTCCAGAAGGGGGCTGAGCTGGTCATCGAGGTTGCCCGGTTCTTCCACTCCCTGGCGGTCTACGACGACCACGGCGGCAGGTACCATCTGCGGGACGTGGTGGGTCCGGACGAGTACCATACGGGCTATCCCGGCCGCGACAAACCCGGGCTGGATGACAATGCGTACACCAATGTCATGGCGGCCTGGGTCTGCTCGCAGGCAGCAGGCATCATGTCCTTCCTGCACGGCAGCGAGCGTGCCGGACTCATGGAACGCCTTGGAGTCAGCGAGGAGGAAACAGCCGGGTGGGCGCACATGGGAACCGCCATGTACGTGCCCTTTCACAGTGACGGCGTGATCAGCCAGTTCGAAGGCTACGGGAACTTGCAGGAACTCGACTGGGAACACTACCGGGACCGGTACGGCGACATTGAACGGCTGGACCTGATCCTCGAAGCTGAAGACGACGCAACCAACGGCTACAAACTGGCAAAGCAGGCGGATGTCCTGATGCTCCCGTACCTCCTGGGCCATGAAGGGTTGATCGCCATCCTCCAGCGGCTGCACTACGGCTTTACGCAGGAACAACTCAACCGGACCATCGAGTACTACCTGGCCCGGACGGCCCACGGGTCCACGCTGAGCCGGGTGGCACACGCCTCTGTCCTGGCAGGCCTGGATGCGGACCGGGCATGGGACAGCTTCCGGGAAGCGCTCGACGCCGACCTCGACGACACCCAGCACGGCACCACCCGCACGGGTATCCATTTAGGTGCGATGGCCGGAACCATCGACGTGGTCCAGCGCAGCTTTGCGGGGCTGCGGTTCAGCGGCGACACCATCCTGTTCGCTCCCAACCTGCCGACGGGGCTCCGTGCGGTAGCCTTTGAGGTCCTGTACCGGGGCCACCGCCTCCGGGTCAACCTTAAGGACGGGCACATGAGCATCGCTTCCGCACCCGGTGACGCCGGCCCCATCACTGTGCACGTGTCCGGCAATGATGTGGTCCTTCCACCCGGCCAGACCCGGCAGTTCCCCATACCTGTAAAGGATCCGGGGGTGGCGGCGTCATGAAGAGGCTGGGGATCCTCACCAGCGGGGGTGACTGCCCGGGAGTCAACGCGGTTATCCGGGGAGCCGTGCTGGGCGGTGATGTTGCGCATGGGTACGAATTCCTGGGATTCCGGGATGGGTGGCGTGGTGTCCTGGAACAGGACGTTGTTCCGTTACCCCGGACGAGCGTCCGGGGTATTTCGCGCCTGGGCGGAACCATCCTGGGCACGTCCAGGACCAATCCGCTGGTGGAGAAGGGGATCGACGGCGTCCGCGCCTGCGTCCAGCGCAACGGCCTCGACGGACTGATTGCCATCGGGGGAGAGGGCACCTTGGCGGCAGCCCGCGAGCTGTGCGGACAGGGCATCAATGTGGTGGGGGTGCCCAAGACCATCGACAATGACCTCGGCGCCACGGACTACACGTTCGGCTTTGATACGGCGGTCCAGACTGCCACCGAGGCCATCGACCGCTTGCGGACTACAGGCGAATCCCATCACCGGTGCATGGTTGCCGAAGTCATGGGCCGCAACGCTGGCTGGATAGCACTTCATTCGGGAATGGCTTCCGGCGCACACGCCATCCTGATGCCTGAGCATCCCGTGTCCCTGGACCAAATTTGCTCGTGGGTACTTTCCGCCCGTGACCGTGGCAGGGCGCCCCTTGTCGTCGTGGCCGAGGCCTTCGCGCCCGAGGGCCACCCGGCCCCCTACGCTCCCCGTGGCCTGGATACCTTCGGACGGCCGCGCCTGGGAGGCATCGGACTGCTGCTGGAGGGGGAACTGCAGATGAGAACAGGCATCGAAACCCGGGCCATGGTCCTGGGCCACATCCAGCGCGGTGGCGAACCAACAGCCTTCGACCGTGTCCTGGCCACCCGGCTTGGCCTGGCCGCAGTCGAGTCCGCTGCGGCAGGAAGGTGGGGCACCATGGTGTCGCTCCGGGGCACCGACATCGTCAACGTTGGCCTCGAGGAAGCGCTGGGGGCACTGAAGGTGGTGCCGGAGGCGCGCTACCAGGAGGCCGCTGTCCTGTTCGGCTGACTGTCCCCCGGCCGGATCCGCAGGACGGCGGATCCCGTAATCCTGTCGGCTGCCAGGTCTTCCAAAGCCCTGTCCGCAGCATCGAAAGGGTAGGCCGTAGTGGTGATGGCCAGGGAAAGCCGCGCCGCGAGGGCCAGGAACTCACGCCCGTCGGCCCGGGTATTGGCTGTCACGCTGCGCACCTGGCGTTCGAAGAAGAGTTCCCTGCCGTAATCCAGGGAAGGGATGCCGCTCAGGTGGATCCCGGCGATGGCCAGGGTCCCGCCACGGTCCAGGGCACGCAGCGCGACCGGGACCAGGCCGCCCACCGGGGCGAAGAGAATGGCAGCATCGAGCGGTACCGGCGGGCTGTCGTAAGCGTCTCCCGCATACTCAGCACCCAACTCCAGTGCGAGCGCCCGGGCATTTTCGGAACGCGTCATCACGAACACGGAGGCGCCCTGCTTAAGCGCAAGCTGGGCCGTGATGTGCGCAGAGCTGCCGAAGCCGTAGATGCCCAGGCGCCCGCCAACGGGCAGGGCGGCGCGCTTCAGGGCCCGGTATCCGATGATCCCGGAGCAGAGCAGCGGCGCGGCCTGTTCGTCGGTGAAGACCGGAGGTACCGGGTAGGCAAAGTCCTCTGAGACGGTCATCTGCTCGGCATAGCCGCCGTCCCGGTCCCATCCGGTGAACACCGGTGCTACGCACAGATTCTCGTCGCCGCGGCGGCAGTAGTCGCAGCGGCCGCAGACACCGCCCAGCCATGCTACCCCGACCCTGTCACCGGGCCTGAAGCGGGAGCAGTCCGGCCCCGTTTCAATGACGACGCCGACTGCTTCGTGCCCGGGCACCACCTGCGGGTGCCGCGGAGGCAGGTCTCCCTCGGCGAGGTGGAGGTCGGTGCGGCAAACGCCGCAGACGCTCACTTCCACCAGGATTTCACCGGCTGCTGGCCGGGGCGCGGCGCGGATCCCCTGTACCAGTGGATGGGTGGATATGGCGCCGGGCTCATTAACCCACCATGCGCGCACTGTTTCTCCTGCCCGGAGCCTGCAGGCCCGTGCCTCGTCGCGGCCCGCTTACTCGAAGCCGGCCCGGGTCGCGTCGTCCAGGGGGCTCTGCCACAAAAGTGGGGCGTTCATGGTGAAGCGCCGTCCCGTTACCGACTCCGGCGTGATGCGGATGAAATGCTCCTGCCCCACGCCCTGCCAAGGAAACAGGGCCCGCCGGATGTTATCAAGGTCAGGTCCCGTCGGCACTGTGTCAACGGCCTTGCCCTTGACCACGACGCTCCACGCAAGGCCGAACTGTGCGCTGACAGCATCTGCTTCCAGCGCCACGGTGGCGTCCGACTCGATGGCCTGCTGCTTGGTGCCGGCACCGGTCCGGAAGACCAGCGTTTGGCCGTCCACCTTGTAGTTGACGGGAAAGACGTCGGGATGGCCGTCGGCGATCACGGCCAGCCGCCCCACCCCGGTTTGGCCGAGGAGGGTCCAGCACTCTTCCGCATCGAGGATTTCCGGGACAGGTACGTTCGTGTTGTCAGTCATAGGCCACAGCGTAGGCAACTCTCCGGCGTCCGGAAAGGGCATAAAGGCCCGGCGAAAAAGGAAGGACCTATGGCACTTGGGACCCGCCCGGCCCGGTGGGACGCTGTGGGATGCCTGCTGGGGCTGCACAGTCCGCGCAAGCCGCCCGGCATGCCACAGGGCAGGCCTTCAGCCTAAGGAGAATCCCATGAAAGCCCTCGTCTACGGCGGACCCGGGGAGAAGTCCTGGACCGACGTCCCGGACCCCAGAATCCAGCAACCTGGTGACGCCATTGTCAAAGTCGACACCACCACCATCTGCGGCACGGATCTGCACATCCTCAAAGGTGACGTTCCCGCCGTCGAACAGGGGCGCATCCTGGGCCATGAGGGCGTGGGAACCGTTGTGGAAACCGGTCCGTCCGTCACCGGACTGAAGGTGAACGACCGCGTCATCATCTCCTGCATCAAATCCTGCGGCCACTGTGCGAACTGCAGGACGGGACTTTATTCGCACTGCCTGGGAGCCGAGGGCCAGGAAGGCACCGGCTGGATTTTCGGCCACCTGATCGACGGGACCCAGGCGGAGTATGTCCGGGTCCCCTACGCCGAAAACTCGCTGCACCTGCTGCCCGGGGGCGTCACCGACGAGCAGGCGGTGATGCTGTCCGATATTCTTCCCACCGGGTTTGAAATCGGCGTCCAGTACGGTCGGGTGAAGCCAGGCGACACTGTGGCGGTGGTCGGTGCCGGGCCCGTGGGACTGGCGGCGATCACCACCGCCGGGCTCTATGGGGCGGCCACCGTCGTAGCCATCGACCTGGACGCCAACCGCCTCCACAAGGCCACGGAGTTCGGCGCCACGGACACTGTCCTCTCGGGCAGCGCTGACTGGAAGGACCAGGTCATGGCCCTGACCGGAGGGCGCGGCGTCGACGTCGCCATCGAGGCCGTGGGCGTGCCCGCAACCTTTTCCATGTGCACCGGGATAGTGCGGCCCGGCGGGTCTGTGGCCAACGTGGGGGTGCATGGAAAACCAGTGGAACTGCATCTGGAGAATCTATGGATCCAGAACATCAACATCAGCATGGGCCTGGTGAATACCAACACCACGCCCATGCTGCTCAGGCTCGTGGCGCAGGGGAAGATCAAGGCGGAGAAATTCGCCACGCACCACTTCGGCTTCGACCAGTTCCTCGACGCCTACGACACGTTCTCCCGGGCTGCCGAGACCAAGGCGCTCAAGGTGATCCTCACATCGTGACGTCTTGGCAGGAACTGCACAGGCCTGACGGGAACTGCGGAGGGGCTGCCGGGACCTAGAGCCAGTCCGCGGAGAAGTCGACCGGCGGCCACCACCGCGTGCGCGACCGCACGGCAAAACGCCGCCCGGTGATGTCCGTGGGGGTAATGGCCACCAGATGGTCCTTGATACCCGGCTCCCACGGTTCCCGGTCGGCATCGGCGTTCGGTAACGCCATCCGTTCCTCATCGAAGGGTTCCGGCCTGCCTTTGGCCACCACGCTCCAGACCTCCGTGGCGTACGGATTGAGCCCGTCCACTTCCAGGGCTGCAACTGCGCCACTGAGCAGGGCTCGCAGCTTGGTGCCCGGTGCCGTGCGGAACACCAGCGTTTCCCCGGAAACGGAAAAGTTCACCGGAAAGATCTCGGGCACGTCACCGTTGATGACTGCCAGCCGGCCGATGTAGGAGGACCGAAGATACCGCCAGCATTCGTCAGGATTCAACAGTTCGGTCCGGGACCCGGCAGGCGAATCAGTCATGCTACCGATCCTAGAGCCTGGACAGCAGCCGCGCACGGGTGGGCACAGGACCCGGCATGGCGCCCGGACGTTGGAACAGGAACGTCAACCCGCATCTCCTGAAGAGGGATTGGACCCCCACGCAGGCGGCGATGACGGCCGCGGTCAAGGCAAGCGGGTAGATCAGCGTGATGGGCAATGACTTCGAAATGGACGGCCCAACCGGCGACAAAGGGCCGTGGAAAGCCAGGACAAGGACATCCATGATGGGCGTGTGCAGGAGGTAGATGCCAAGCGTGCGCCGCCCAATCCACGACCCTGCCACCGCAATGGGCCGGTACCTGGTGACCGCACTGATCACCGCTACCAGTGCAATGACAGCGGCCAATCCCTGAACTATGAAGACGGCCTGATCGAGTCCGGGGTGGATCTCCGGCAGCGCCATCAGGGCAACGAAGGCCGGGAGTGACACAGCGAGACAGCGCAGCCTGCGGGCGCCCGCGATGTTTAGGAAGATGTTCTTTCCGTAGACACCGGCGGCGAAGAAGACCGCAAGCTCCGGGACTTTGCCCCACTGGCCGGCGGTGCTGTCTACCAGTACGGCGGTGATGATGCTCAGGGCTGCAAGAGCGGCCAGGACCACCGACGACGGGAGTTTCCTGCAGAGGGCCAGCAGCGGGACGTAGACGGCCAGGGCGTAAATGAACCAGAGGGGAGTGTCCGGGGCGATGAGCTGCAGGAAGAAATCGCCGGCAGAGACAACCCGCTGCGGCCGCGGCGAACCCGCCAGGACGATGCTGAGCAGTGCATAGAGAAGCAGCCATACGGCGTACAGGTAGTAGTTGTTCAGGCTGTACTTCCACGCCCTGCCGTTCCCGAACCCGTTGCGGACCTTGGAGGCGGCAAGGATTCCGGAGACGGCAAGGAGCAGCGGCATGCGGACCGAGCCAAGTCCGGTTGCCACCATGTCCCAGAAGGTGAACGCAACGCTGGCCTCGTGCTCGAAGCGGAGGAAGTGCCACGACCCAACGTGGAAGAGCACCACCGCGACGACGCACAGGCCCCGTGCCGCATCAATCCATTCGACGCGGACCTTTGCCGGCTGCTCCGCAACGGCTGGTCCGTGGTTCCCCCGTGACATTGCCCCAAGCTAACAGCGACGAAAGCGGTATTTCTCTACTTGATGGAATATTGAGGGCGTCGAGGGTACCCCCTCGCAAAGTGCAGCGCTGCCCCGGCACCGTTCACCGAAGGCGTAGCCGGCGCGGGACTGGATTCGTGCCCTGCATCGTTGACTTCCGTAAGGCCCCTGAGGGCACCCGACCGCCGAGAGCGGAACTGAATCCGGAGGTGCGCCATGGAACAGGCGCAGGAACCCATGCCAGCGGATACAGGCGACGTCCTGGACTCCTACTCGCAGACGGTGATGCGCGTCGCGGCAGCAGTCACGCCCCACGTCGCAGCCATTGAAATGACGGCGCAGCGCCGCAACGGACGGGTCAGGGTGGGCGCGGGCTCCGCGGTCCTCTTCACCGAGGACGGCTACCTGCTCACAAACTCCCACGTGGTGGCCGGCACCCGGCAAGGCTTCGCGGTCTTTGGCGACGGCAGCAGGATGGAGCTGGAACTGGTGGGCGCGGACCCGTTGTCAGACCTTGCCGTGGTGAAAGGTTCGCGGCCCGGAATCCGGCCTGCAGAGTTCGGCGCGGCGGAATCGCTCCGGGTGGGCCAACTGGTGGTCGCAGTGGGAAACCCGCTGGGACTGGCCGGTTCGGTGACCGCGGGGGTGGTCAGCGGCCTGGGCAGGGCCATTCCGGTTTGGTCGGGCGGTAACCGGCGGGTCATCGAGGACGTCATCCAGACAGACGCGGCCCTGAACCCCGGAAACTCCGGCGGTGCGCTGGCGGACACCCACGCCAGGATCGTGGGCATCAACACTGCCGTGGCCGGAGCCGGATTGGGGCTGGCGATCCCGATCAACGCCACCACACGCAGGATCATCTCCGCTCTGCTGTCAGACGGGAGGGTGCGCCGCGCGTACCTGGGCCTGGTGAGCACCCCGATGCAGCTCGGATCCAGCGCCGTGATCCGCACCGGACTGCGCGAAGGTCTCCGCGTCGTTGAGGTTCTGCCCGGTTCGCCCGCAGGCAAGGCAGGCCTGTTGGCAGGGGACGTCATCGTCACAGCCCGCGGCCGTCCCGTCAGCAACGCCGAGAGCCTGCAGCGCCTGCTGTTCGCCGATGCCATCGGCCGCCCCCTCGACCTGGCCGTGCTGCGGGACGGCGCCGAGCTTCACCTGACGGCTGTTCCGGAGGAAATGACGGCCAACGGCGCTGGATAAGGGTCGACGGCGGCCCGGCACCGTGGGCGGGCACGTCCGGAAGGCGAAGTACGAAAGACTACTGGCTGACCGGAGGCGCTTCCACGTCAGCGATGCCCACGAAACGCGTCCCCACGCCGTCGTACTCGCTGCGGACGCAGCCGGGGCGCACGGCGGGAACGTCCGAAGGGGCGTGGTGCCCGCACACCACGTAGGTGAAGTCCGGCCACCACTTCTTGGGCCGGGCGGCTTCCTCGTACCCGCAGACGGCGCATTCCAGGTGTACCCAGACGGGCCGTTTGCCGGTGCGGTTGGCCCGTGACTGCACCAGCCAGGGCGGGGGATTGTCCATGATGCCGCGGAGCTCGTCCTCCGACATCCATTTCGGCAGGCCGTGGCGCTGTGCCATCTCAAGGGGAACATCAAGGGTTATTGCTGCGTCGCGTCTGCTGATCATCACCTTCCACCATACGGGAGCCGGCCAAATCGGCAGAGGACAGCCCGCTTAACCGCCGAGGACGCAGCCAGGGTGCGGGGTGTCGCTGGAGACCCACAACGCTGAGGCGATTTCGTCAGCAAGGTCGTAGTCGCGGGTGCCGCCCGAACCGGCGATCCGGACCATCAGCGCGCCGCCAAACGGCCGCCGTCCCATCACCTCGACTTCGGCGTCGAGGTCGATGTCCTGGGCGGCGAGGTACCGCAGGAGCTCGGGGTTGTCATCACTGATCCTGGTGATCTTGCCGCTGTGTCCCTGGTCCAGCGCGGCGAGCAGGTGGGCGCGCGGCATCAGGACCTGGCCGTCCGCGGTGGGGATGGGGTCGCCGTGCGGGTCCCGCTTAGGGTCCCCGAGCTTGGCGGCAACGCGTTCGATGAACGTATCCGACACTGCATGCTCCAGCTGTTCAGCTTCATCGTGGACCTCGTCCCAGCTGTAGCCGAGCCGCTGGACGAGGTAGGTCTCGATGAGCCGGTGGCGCCGGACCATGGACAGGGCCAGGCGCAGGCCGGCCTCGGTCAGCGTGACGGCGCTGTAGGGCTTGTGGTCCACCAGGCCCTGGTCCTTCAGCTTCCGGACCATTTCCGAGACCGAGGAATTTGCCACTCCCAGCCGCTGTGCCAGCTGGGAGGACGTGATGGGCTTGTCCTGCCATTCGGTGAATGAGTAGATGACCTTGACGTAGTCCTCGATCGAGGAGGAGGGCGCGCTGGTCTTCACATGCCCAAGCCTACCGGTTTGGCCGGTGCGGCAGCGTGCGCCGCTTCGGCCACCCCGCCGCAGACCGCGTGCGTCATGCCTTGGTGGCGCGCCAGGCCAGGGTGAGGTAGGGAAGGTCAAGTTCCTGGCCGGGGGCATGGGCCAGGTGCTCGTGCAGGTACCAGTCCAGGTTGGCCAGAACTTTTGCCCGCGTCGCCTCACCGGCCCGAAGGTAGTAGCTGCGCGACTTGGTGAGCTCCATCAAGTCCCCGGTGGTCACCCTGTCCTGCCAGTGGGTGACGTGACCTTCGAGTCCGTGGAATTCGGGCCCGACGACGGGCTTGTGGCCGGGCCGGTACACATCGCCGGCGTGCATGATCCGGGAGAGCCGGTGCACCCAGGGGACGGAGGTGTCCAGCTGGTTCCAGACCAGGCCAAGTGTTCCGTGCGGGCGCAAGACGCGCGCCAGCTCGGTGCTTGCCAGCAGGGGGTCGCACCAGTGCCACGCCTGGGCAACGGTCGCGACGTCGAAGGCAGCGTCGGGAAGGCCTGTCGCCTCGGCAGTCCCCGGCGCAGCCGTGGCGGCGGGGCAGTGGGCCTTCAGCTGGGCGAGCATGTCCGCAGAGGGGTCGACGGCGGTGACGTCCAGTCCCATGGTCAGCAGCAACGCGGTGAACTTTCCCGTACCCGCGCCGACGTCCAGGGCGTCATGGGCTCCGGCCGGTACCAGCCACCGTGCAGATTCCGCAGGATAGCCGGGACGGACACGCTGGTAGTGGCGGCCGCCGTCCTGGAAGCTCTGCCCGAGCTCCGTGCGCCGGCCGTGATCAAGCCTGGGGCCACCCCGAACCACGCGTGGCCTCCTTCTGGTGCTGCCTGCGGATGTCCTTTGATTTTACCGCATGCCCGGCATCAGCAGGCAGCCGCCGCCCCGCCGCCTAGTCGTCCAGGCAGGGGGCTGCGCCGGCCGTCCCGGGGGTATTGGGCGCCCAGTGCGGGTAGGTGCGGAAATCATTGGCGGGCACCCAGCGGCCCGCATCCACCACGTAGTCCCATCCCAGTCCGTTGCTGCGCAGCGTCCGGATGCCGGTGAGGAGGCGTTTGGCGTCTTCCAGCCGCGAACCCACGCCGAAACTTGCCCGGAGGGAGCCGGACGGCAGGCCCAGGCGCTTCAGCAGGGGATGGGCGCAGAAGCGGCCGTCGCGCAGGCCCACCCCGTGCTCTGCGGAAAGGTAGGCGGCCACCAGCCCTGCGTCGTAGCCCTCGACCGAGAAGTTGACCACGCCGATGGTGTCTGTTTCCGGGTTGGTGTCCTTGAAGATCTGGTGGACGGTGACGCCGTCGATGTCCTGCAGGCCCTCCACCAGGAAGGAACGGATGGCGGATTCGTGGGCGTGCCACCGGTCCTGGTCGAGTTCGGCGATGACCTGGGTGGCGCGGGCCAGGGTGGCGGCGCCGAGGACATTCGGCGAGCCCCCCTCGTGGCGGGCCGGGCCCGTGGCCCAGCTGACGCCGTCGAGCCGTGCTTCCTTGACCGCCCCGCCGCCGGCGAGGTGCGGGACGCCGGTGTCCAGCCAGTCGGGACGTCCCACCAGGACACCCGCACCGAACGGTGCGTACAGCTTGTGGCCGGAAAAGGCGAGGTAGTCGACGTCGTCCGCGCTGATGTCCACCCTGCGGTGCGGCGCGAGCTGGGCCGCGTCCACCACGATCCGGGCGCCGTGCTGGTGGGCCAGCGCGGCCAGGGCCCGGATGGGAAGAATCTCGCCGGTGACGTTGGAGGCGCCGGTGACGGCCAGCAGGCTGACGCCGCCCTGCTCCAGCTCGGTCCGGACGGCGTCCAGGGTGCCGGTGATGGTGTCCGCGGCAACGATGCTGCGGTGCGGGACGCCCTGCCACGGCAGGAGGTTGGCATGGTGTTCGATGTCCAGGTAAAGGACCTCGCCGTCATGCCGGCCGTCGGTGGCAGGCAGGCAGCCGGCCAGGAGGTTCAGCGAATCGGTGGTGTTGCGGGTGAAAATGACCGAATCATCCGGCCGGCCGCCCACGAAGTCCCGGACAATGCTGCGGGCGTTCTCGTAAACGGACGTGCTGATCTGGGACGCGTAGCCGGCCCCGCGGTGGACGCTGGCGTAGTAGGGCAGGATCTCGTTCAGGTAGGCGGAGACCACGGAGAGCGCCGGAGCGGATGCGCCGTAGTCAAGGTTCGCGTACCGGATGTGGCCGCCGGAAATCAGCGGTGCCTGGATTTCGGCGCCGGTGACGGCAGCCAGGGGACGGCCGGCAACGGCGTGGCGATCGCCGGGAGCGCCGGATTCGGCAATGGCGGGCTGGGGGGAGACGGTGGCAGTTGTCACAGAGACCTCACTTGAATACAGGACTCCGGCACAGGGAATCCGCGCTTGCCGCATCCACTCCGGACCGGCCTGGTCGTCACCCGGGGCACCCCGCCGCGAATGGAGGGTTGCCGGCCAGCAAACCGGGGTTTTGCGCTGGCACTCGTGACCTGCATAAAAGCGTAGGACATGGGGCGGCCAGGATTGAAGCCGCGGCAATTGTTAAGGGCTTTGTTACGCAATATCGAATAAGCGACGCCGGACACCCCCGTCTGGAGGTGTCCGGTGTCGCAATATTCGTTTGAGGGGGCCAAACCGTGGCAGTTACAACAGGTCATCCAGGTACGGGTTGAGGCGGTGCAGCACCTCTGAGTGCAGGATCGAGTTGGTGGCCAGCGCGTTCCCCCCGAACGGTCCGTCCTCGCCTTCGAGGGAGGTGAACCGGCCGCCCGCCTCAACCACGATCGGCACCAGCGCAGCCATGTCGTAGAGGTTGAGCTCCGGTTCGCAGGCGATGTCCACCGAGCCCTCTGCCACCATGCAGTACGACCAGAAATCGCCGTAGGCCCGGGTCCGCCAGACGTCCTCGGTCAGCCCGAGGAACTCGTCGAGGTTGCCCCGTTCCTTCCAGCCGCTCAGGCTGGAGTAGGAGAGGGAGGCGTCGGAGAGGCTGGACACATCGGAGACGCGCAGCCGGGTGGCGGCTGCCAGGGACCGGCCCATGTACGCGCCCATGCCCTTTGCCGCCCACCAGCGCTTGCCGAGGGCCGGGGCGCTGACCACGCCCACCACAGGCTCGCCTTCATCCACCAGGGCGATCAGCGTGGCCCAGACCGGGACGCCCCGGACAAAGTTCTTGGTCCCGTCAATGGGATCGATGATCCAGCGCCGTGAACCGTGCCCGGTGCTGCCGAACTCCTCACCCAGGACGGCATCGCGGGGCCGGGAGCGGGAGAGCTGGCCGCGGATGGCTTCCTCCGCTGCCTTGTCGGCGTCGGTGACGGGCGTCAGGTCCGGCTTGGTCTCAACGTGGAGGTCCAGGGCCTTGAAGCGGCTCATGGTCTGGTCATCCACGGAGTCGGCCAGGACATGGGCCAGGCGCAGGTCATCGTTGTAGCTCGAAGCGGGTTGGATCATGGTTACAAACTACCGTCTGTGGACGCTTCTGCCGGGAGAACGCGTCAGTTGACGCTGCCGAGCTCTTTGGTTTC
This sequence comes from Arthrobacter sp. 8AJ, assembly GCF_902506025.1. Taxonomy (NCBI): domain Bacteria; kingdom Bacillati; phylum Actinomycetota; class Actinomycetes; order Micrococcales; family Micrococcaceae; genus Arthrobacter; species Arthrobacter sp. 8AJ. The sequence goes on from NZ_LR733289.1 coordinate 1,648,575, forward strand.
CTGTGCGTCCATGCGCGGGTCCGTGCCGAGCAGCCGCCGGAGCGATGCCAGGCGTGCCGGGCCGGTGGGACCTGCGTGTCCGCCTGCCACCCAGTCGTCGAGGCCGCAGTTCACCGCGTTTGCAGTGTGCTTGCACCCGCGTTCACAGTTTTCGATGCCGGGGGACAGGTCGGGGAAGGAGCGCAGGATCCGGTCCGGGTCCACGTGTGCCAGTCCGAAGGAACGGATACCGGGGGTGTCAATGATCCAGCTGCCGGCCGGCGCGTCCGCCAGGCGCAGGGCCAGGGCCGACGACGACGTGTGGCGGCCGCGCCCCGTGACCGCGTTCACTCCGCCCGTGGCCCGCTCGGCGCCGGTCAGCGCATTCACCATGGTGGACTTGCCCACGCCGGAGTGCCCCAGCATCACGGTGACCTTGCCGTCGAGATGGGCGCGGAGGTCGGCCACCGCCGCGCTGTCCAGCCGGGCGGAGAGGCCGTCGTCCGACCGTGCATCGATCCCGGAGGCCTGTGCATCGGCGGTCCGGCTGATGATCACAGGGAAGTCCAGGTGGGTGTAGTTGGACAGCAGCTCCGCGGGGTCTTTCACGTCGGCCTTGGTGACCAGCAGGATCGGCTCGATCCCGGCGTCATAGGCAGCCACCAGGGCGCGGTCGATGAACCCGGTGCGTGGTTCCGGGTTGGCGGCCGCCACCACAATCACCAGTTGGTCGGCGTTGGCCACCACGGCGCGCTCGACGGGGTCGGTGTCGTCGGCGCTGCGGCGCAGGAGGGTGTGGCGGTCCTGGATTTTCACCAGGCGGGCAAGCGTGTCCGGTGCCCCGGACACGTCCCCCACGAGTGAGACGAAGTCGCCGGCAACCACGGGCGAGCGGCGGAGTTCGCGGGCCCGCGCCGCGATGACAACGCGTTCGTTGCCCGAGTCTTCGCCCACCACTGCCGTGTACCGGCCGCGGTCCACCGTGATGATCCGTCCGGTGACGGCATCGTCATGGCTGGGCCGGTCCTTGGTGCGGGGCCGGGAGCCTTTCTTGCTGGGGCGGATCCGGACGTCTGATTCGTCCCAGGAGTCAGTGCTCCGCGCCACTGCCGCGCCCTTCCGGCCCCGGCGCCCCGGCGGCATCCTGGGCCAGCATGTTTGCCCACAGCTGCGGAAAGTCGGGCATGGTCTTGGCTGTGGTGGCGATGTCCTCCACCTGGACGCCGTCCACCGCGAGGCCCAGGATTGCCCCGGCAGTGGCCATGCGGTGGTCGGCGTAGCTGTGGACGACGCCGGCGTGCAGCCGGGCGGGCCGGATGACCAGGCCGTCGCTGGTTTCCTCGGCGTCGCCGCCGAGCCGGTTGATTTCCGCGACCAGGGCCGCCAGCCGGTCGGTCTCATGTCCCCTGAGGTGTGCGATCCCGCTGAGCCGGGAAGGCCCCATGGCAAGGGCGCACAGGGCCGCGACCGTAGGAGCCAGCTCACTGGTGTCAGCGAAGTCACCGCCCTTGATCTCCGGGCCGCCGGTGACGGTCAGGACGCCGTCAGCCAGGGTGACGGTGGCTCCCATCCGGGCCAGGATGCCGCGCCAGAGGTCGCCCACCTGCTGCGTTTCCAAGGGCCAGTTGGGGATGCGGACCGTACCCCGTGAGGCCAGGGCCGCCGCCAGGAAGGGCCCGGCGTTGGAGAGGTCCTGTTCAATCCTTTGGTCGAAGGCGCGGATGGGTCCCGGTGCCACCACCCAATGGTTGGGGACGGAATCGTCCACTGACACGCCGGCGCCGCGCAGGACGGCCACCGTCATGTTGATGTGGTCCAGGCTCGGCACAGGCTTTCCGACATGCTCAAGGTGCAGGCCCTCGTCGAACCTTGCTCCCACCAGCAGGAGGGCGGAGACGAACTGCGAGGAGGCGCTGGCATCGATAACCAGGTGGCCGCCCCGGACGGCGCCGGTGCTCTCCACCACGAACGGGAGCGACGACGGCGCGGTGCCGTCTTCGGCGGAAACAGCCACGCCCAGGGCTTTGAGGGCTTCGATGATGGTCCCCATGGGACGCTTCCGGGCATGCGGATCGCCGTCGAACACACTGGCGCCGTTGCGGAGCGCTGCGAGCGGCGGGACGAACCGCATGACGGTGCCGGCCAGCCCGCAGTCGATCCTGGTGGCGGACGGCGCGGCTGCCGCCGCCAGCGGAACAACCTCCAGGTCGGGCCCAAAGGAACCGTCCCCCGGCACTTCGGTGATCGTGGCGCCGAGTTGCCTGAGCGCTTCGATCATGAGTGCGGAGTCCCTGGAGTGCAGGGGTGCCCGGAGCCGGGACGGGCCGTCCGCGAGGGCCGCGAGGACCAGGTACCTGTTGGTCAGGGACTTCGATCCGGGGACGGACACGGTGGCGTTGACGGGCCGGGACGCGAAAGGTGCGGCCCAGTGCTGGACGGGTGTTCCGGAGGTGTCCCGGGTGGCAGCTGCTGCGGTCATTCGTGCTTAGGCTCCCGCGGCGTGCTCGACGGCGCGGCGTACGGCCTTGTCCGCCTTGTTCAGCTTCTTCGTGGTGGTCCGGCGGGCGTCGGCGGCCAGGTGCGAAGCGTTCCGGCGGGCGTCGGCGGCCAGGTGTTCGGCGCGCCAGGCGAGGCCGGGCTTGCCTGCAGTGTCCACGGAGGCGAGCAGGGCGCCGCCACTGAGGGAGAGGTTCTTGAGCAGCTGGTTCCTGCGGCCTTCGCGCCCTTCCTTGCTGCTGATGTCCGCGCTGCGCCACTCAACGAAGGTGTTCAGGAGGGAAACCACGGTGAGCAGGCCGGCCGAGAGCCGGGAGAACTTGCCAAGGCCGAACAGGACGCCGGCTCCCACCTGGGTTCCGCCGATGACGCGGGCCAGGGTCTTCTCGTTCGTCTGGAAGGGAAGCGAGGCCGCAGCCTTGCGCAGCAGGGGTGAGAGCTGCTGTGCAGTGTCGTCGGAGTTCTTGAGCTTGTCCAGTCCGGCAAGAACGAAACTGGAGGCGAGCATGGGCCTGGCGAGCGTGCGGACAAAGGACATGGATTTCCTCCTGGATGGACGGACCGCGGCGAGCGGCGGAGTCGGTCCTAGTCTTGCACTTTTGGGGAATATTTGCCCGCGGGAGACGGTTATGGCTGTCGGGTCTGAAGGATGGGCCCGGCGATCAATCACCCGATACAGAGCGGAGTTGGGCCTTGCGGAAGGTGTTGGACGGGACCAGACAGGCGGGACCGGTGGCAGTGGACAAGCTGGCCACCGAGCCGCCCGGGTACGGCATGCCCCCGGCAGGGCGGCTGACAGTAGACTTGAAGGCAATGAGCACCCTGGATCCGGCCGTCGCGGCCATGTATGAGGCTTCTCCCGGCGAAGCGAACGGCAGGGAAGGAACGTCACCCCTGGCCGCAGGGCCGGCGGATGCCGGTCCGCCGGCCGTTGACGCGGACGCTGAAGACAGCACCGTGGACGTTGCCACGGAAAGCGTGGAACAACGCCGCCTTCGTTTTGAGCGGGACGCCATGCAGTATGTCGACCAGCTGTACTCAGCGGCGATGCGTATGGCCCGGAACCCGTCGGACGCGGAGGACCTGGTCCAGGAGGCCTACACCAAGGCTTTCTCGGCTTTCCACCAGTACAAGCCGGGCACCAACCTTAAGGCGTGGCTCTACCGGATCCTGACCAACACGTACATCAACCTGTACCGCAAGCGGCAGCGTGAGCCCCTGCAGTCCAACTCGGACAGCATCGAGGACTGGCAGCTGGCCCGGGCGGAATCACACACGTCAAGCGGACTGCGTTCGGCCGAGGCTGAAGCCCTGGACCACCTTCCGGATTCCGACGTCAAAAGGGCGCTGCAGGACATTCCGGAAGAGTTCCGCCTGGCGGTCTACTTCGCGGACGTGGAGGGCTTCGCCTACAAGGAAATTTCAGACATCATGAACACGCCCATCGGCACCGTGATGTCCCGGCTCCACCGCGGCCGGCGAATGTTGCGGGACATGCTCGCGGAATACGCCGCCGAGCGGGGATTCAAAACGGCCGCGGATGCGTCGGATGCGGCAGGAAGCAAAGCACAGGAGAACAGGAAATGAGCGACTGCCAGGGATTGGGCGACTGCGACGATACCCGGATGCAACGCATCTACGAGTACCTTGACGGGGCACTGACCCGCGAGGATATTACGGAAATCAAGAACCACCTTGATGACTGCCCCGAATGCACGGAGCAGTATGACCTCGAATGCGTCATCCGCAACATGGTCAAGCGGTCCTGCACCGAGTCCGCACCGGACAACCTCAAGAACGCCATCCTGGACCGGATCCACGCGATCCGTCCCGTGGAGGCGTAGGTACCGGACGCGGTAACGCCCATCAGGGCCGAAGACAGCAAAGGACCCCGTAAGACAGCAAAGGACCCCGTAAGCTGAGTGGCTTGCGGGGTCCTTCACTTGAACCGTAGTCCCTGGCATTTGCCTAGGTGTTGGGGCGCTTCCCGTGGTTCGCGCCGCCACGCTTACGGTCACGACGCTTGCGTGCACGCTTGCTCATAGCTGGCCTCCTTACTGTTGGTACTCAAAAGAGCTGCCCTCAAGTCTCCCACATGATCTGGCGCCCCGCGAACCGGGAAACGGCGGATGACCTGCGGCAGGTCTGCGTGGCGGGGTGCTAGGGCTGGAGGGTGCCGCGGATGGCCGCACGGGCGTCGTCCAGGGCCGTCCTGACCGTCTCCAGCGTCACGGGGCTGATGGGCCGGTGCATGGCCTGGCGCCGCAGGTCCGCGCGGAGTTCGTCGCGGAAATCCTGCAGCAGCAGTTCTGCCTCCCTGAGCGGCTGCCCCCTGCGCGCCTGCGGCTGGCCGCTTCCCGGCGGAGTGGTGGCCGAGGCAGCCGCGGCACGGGCTGCCTCCGCCGCTGCCGCAAGGTCGCTCCGGAACCCCCGCATGCTGCTGCGGATGTCCTCCCTGAGGGTTCCGGAAAGCCGTTGCACCGAGGCTGCGATGTCAGTCTCAACGCCCGCCAGGTCCTCGCGGCGCCGGTTCAGTTCAGCAAGGCCGGCGGCTGTGATGCGGTAGTTGGTGCGCCGTCCCGCCGGCTCGGTGGACACCAGTCCGTCCTCTTCGAGCTTGCCCAGCCTGGGGTAGACGGTTCCCGCACTCGGTGAATAAGTCCCGCCGAACCGGTCCTTGAGCGCCTTGATGAGCTCGTAGCCGTGCTTGGGGCCGCTTTCGAGCAGGGAGAGGAGATAGAGGCGCAACGCACCGTGTGCGAAGACGGGAGGCATCAGCGTTCAGCTTCCCCAAGGGAGTCGACGGGCGCAGGTGCCGGTGCGTGCGAGATGGAGGTTTTGCCGGACACCGAGTTGGTCCGGACAAGCATCAGCTGCCCATCGGGCCCGGCAATCGTCTCCACCTTGCCGTTCGTAAGGAGGCACTGGTGGCCGTCCAGGATGACCGCCCCGCCGGCGGACTTGGCGACGATGTCGACGCCCACGTCAGCGGGCAGGCGGATGGTGAGGTCTCCCGAGACGGAGTTGGAGCCAAAATCCTCCGTGTAATCGAGCAGCTCGAAGCTGAGGTGTCCGCTGACGGTGTTGGTGCGTACATGGCTGAAGTGGCCGGACGCAGTGACTTCGCCGGAGATGCTTTTGGCGGTAAGGACACCCCGGTGGTTCCTGACGGCCACGCTGCCGCTGACCGTGTTGACCTGCAGTTCGCCGGAGGTGCTGTCCGCAGTGACGGAACCCGCCACGGTGTTGAGCCGGACATGGGCGGCAATACCTGAGACGGTTCCGTCCCCCCTCACGGTTCCGGCTTCCACCTCCACTCCGCGGGGAACGGCGACGGTGATGACGGCGGAGTTGTCGCTGGTGTGGTTGACGGTCTCCATGAGGTTTTTGAACCAGCCCTGCGCACCGTGCAGTTGATGCCGGACTTCCAGCCTGCCGCCGTTCAGGGACACCGCCACGGGGTCGCCGTGGACCTCGGAGAATTCCAGGCGAACTGCGGGTGCGTCGTGCTCGATGATCTCAAACCTGCCCCCGACCATGCCGAGTTTCACGGACGTCACGGCGTCCACGTCGATGGTCTGCGGGCTGGCGACTGTCCAGTTTTCTCCGGCCATGGTCCCCTCCAAAGGCGATATATCGCGTTGTTGCTCCAAGGTATCGCCGCCCGGTGGCGGGGTCAAGATATATCTCGAACGGCGCTACTGGGGCGCGTCCATGCCCAGCCACTGGAACCAGCCGCGGTGCAGCACCAGCCATGCCATGAGGCCATACCCGGCCTGGCCTGGGGTTCCGCCGTTTGCGGCGAGGTCCTGGCGCCACTGTTCGTGGTTCAGCAGGGGCGAGAACGTGTCAACGTAGAGGTGCTTGCGGCGGGTGGTCACATCCGCGAAAGCGGTATTGAGTTCGTCCAGCCGGCGGTTCTGGGCGGGGTCCAGGGTGGGGGGTGGCCCCACGACGAATACTTCGATCCGGTTCTGGGAAGCCGAGTCCAGGATATTGGCCAGGTTCAGCCGGCTCCGTGCAGTGGAGAGGCCGAACTCGATGTCGCGGCCCGAAAGGCCGATGACCAGCCGGTTCTCCGCCTGGGGGCTGAATCGCCTGCCGGCTTCATCCAGCCAGCGCGCAGCGAGGCCTTCCGTACCTTCCTGCGGGCAGGGGAGGGCATAGCTTTCGAGCAGCATGCCGTCCTGGGGAGTGCGGGCCAGGACGCGGCCCAGCCAGCCAAGTGCCCGGGGATCGCCCAGTCCGGCCAGCAGTTCGTCTCCTACAGCCGCGATCCGCAGCTTCCTGTCTTCCACGCGTTCCTCTTTACTTCGGTACGGGTTTACTTCGATACGGCCGCTGCCATCGTTGCCGCCGCAGCTGCGGCGGCGCGGGGAGGCGCTGTCAATCCATTAAACAGAACTGCCCGGCCGGAGTCGGGTATTTCGACTCCGGCCGGGCAGCCTTACTGCTTACTTCCGTGCAAATGCCTGCTTCAGCAGCACATCCTGCTCCGCAGCGTGCCGTTTCATGGAACCGGCGGCCGTGGAGGCCGATGCCGGGCGGGACACCAGGCGGACGCGGCGGTCGAGGGCCTCCGGCAGGTGCAGGCCCATAAACGGCCACGGCCCCTGGTTGGCAGGCTCGTCCTGCGCCCATACCACTTCGGCGTTGGGGTACTTGGCAAGTTCCGCCTCGATCTCGGCGTGCGGCAGCGGGTAAAGCTGCTCCACGCGGATGATGGCGGTGGTCTTGTCACCGGTCTTCTGCCGGGTGGACAGGAGATCGTAGTACAGGCGGCCGGACACCAGGAGCACGCGTTCGACGGCGGTGGCCGGCAGCTGCTCGTGGTCACCGATGACGGGGCGGAACGTGCCGTTGGTGAAGTCCTCGACGGACGACGCGGCAGCCTTCAGGCGCAGGAGCTGCTTGGGCGTGAAGATGATCAGCGGCTTGCGCGGGCGGCTGTACGCCTGGCGGCGCAGCAGGTGGAAGTGCGAGGCCGCCGTGGTCGGGTTGGCCACGATCATGTTGTCCTCGGCACACAGCTGCAGGAACCGCTCGATCCTGGCGGAGGAGTGGTCCGGGCCCTGTCCCTCGTAGCCGTGCGGAAGCATCAGGACCAGCGAGGAGCGCTGGCCCCACTTCTGCTCGGCGGACGAGATGAATTCGTCGATGATGGTCTGCGCACCGTTGACGAAGTCGCCGAACTGGGCCTCCCACAGGACCAGGGCGTCCGGGCGTTCCACGGAGTAGCCGTACTCGAAGCCCATGGCGGCGTATTCGGACAGCAGGGAGTCGTAGATCCACAGCTTGGCCTGGTCATCGGAGAGGTTGCCCAGGGGCAGCCATTCCTTGCCGTTGGCACGGTCGTGGAAGACGGCGTGGCGCTGCACGAAGGTGCCGCGGCGCGAGTCCTGGCCGGCCAGGCGTACGGGGACGCCCTCCATGATCAGCGAGCCGAAGGCTGCAATCTCGCCGAAGCCCCAGTCGATGCCACCCTCGCGGGACATCTGTTCGCGCTTCTCCAGAAGCTGCTTCAGCTTGGGGTGGACCGTGAAGCCGTCCGGGATCTCGACGTGTGCCTTGCCGATCCGGGCCAGGGTTTCGGCGCTGATGGCCGTGGAGGCCGGTGCGCTGACGCTGGAATCGGACTGCTGTGCCTTGGGCCGTTCGATGTCGGACACGGCAGCGGAGTCGGCGGTCACGATCGGGATAGGCGAGGTCTGGGCGGCGTGGGTCTCGGCAAAGACCCGTTCCAGCCGTTCCTGGTAGTCGCGGAGCAGCTGCTCGGCTTCTTCCTCGGTGATGTCGCCGCGGCCGATGAGTGACTCGGTGTACAGCTTGCGGACGGAGCGCTTGGCTTCGATGAGGTTGTACATCAGCGGCTGGGTCATCGAGGGGTCATCGCCCTCGTTGTGGCCCCGGCGGCGGTAGCACACCATGTCGATCACAACGTCCTTGTGGAAACGCTGCCGGAACTCGTAGGCCAGCTGGCCGATGCGGACAACAGCCTCGGGGTCGTCGCCGTTCACGTGGAACACCGGCGCCTGGATCATCTTGGCCACGTCCGTGGAATAGGTGGACGAGCGCGACGACGACGGTGCGGTGGTGAAGCCCACCTGGTTGTTGACCACGATGTGGATGGTTCCACCGGTGCGGTAACCCCGGAGCTGGGACAGGTTCAGCGTTTCAGCCACCACGCCCTGGCCGGCGAAGGCCGCGTCTCCGTGGACCATGATGGGCAGGACAGGGAACGACTCGCCCTGGTCCAGCCGGTCCTGCTTGGCCCGGACGATGCCTTCGAGGACGGAGTCCACGGCTTCCAGGTGCGACGGGTTGGCGGCGAGGTAGACCTTGGTCTCCTTGCCGTTGTCCGAGGTGAAGGTGCCTTCGGTGCCCAGGTGGTACTTGACGTCACCGGAGCCCTGCACGGAGCGCGGATCCTGGGTGCCCTCAAACTCACGGAACACCTGGGCATAGGTCTTGCCCGCGATGTTCGTCAGCACGTTGAGGCGGCCACGGTGGGCCATGCCGATCGCAACCTCGTCCAGGCCGTCGTCGGCGGCATCGGACATGATGGCGTCAAGCAGCGGGATCAGGGACTCGCCGCCTTCCAGCGAGAAGCGCTTCTGGCCCACGAACTTGGTCTGCAGGAACGTCTCAAAGGCCTCGGCGGCGTTCAGCTTGGAGACAATCCGCAGCTGTTCCTCGCGGCTGGGCTTGGAGTAGGCGTGCTCCAGCTGGTCCTGGAACCACTTGCGCTCGGCAGGCTCCTGGATGTGCATGTACTCGATGCCCGTGGTGCGGCAGTAGGCATCGCGCAGGACGCCGAGGATGTCGCGGAACTTCAGCATCGGCTTGCCGCCGAAGCCGCCGGTGGGCCATTCGCGGTCCAGGTCCCAAAGGGTCAGGCCGTAGGTGAGGACGTCGAGGTCCGGGTGCTTGCGCTGGACGTACTCCAGCGGGTCGGTGTCCGCCATGAGGTGGCCGCGGACGCGGAAGGAGTGGATCAACTGCTGGATCCGGGCCACCTTGTTGATCTCGTCGGCCGGGTCCACCTGCAGGTCCGGGCTCCAGCGGACGGGCTCGTACGGGATGCGCAGGGCTTCGAAGATCTCGTCGTAGAAATTCTGCGCGCCCAGCAGCAGCTGGTGGACCAGCTTGAGGAACTCGCCGCTGCCGGCGCCCTGGATGACGCGGTGGTCGTACGTCGAGGTCAGGGTGAGGACCTTGCTGATGGCGTTCTGGGCGATGATCTTCTCGCTGGCGCCCTGGAACTCTGCGGGGTAGTCAAGGGCGCCGACGCCGATGATGGCGGCCTGGCCCTTGGAAAGGCGGGGCACCGAGTGGACGGTGCCAATGCCGCCGGGGTTGGTCAGGGACACGGTGGTGCCCTGGTGGTCCTCGGCGGTGAGCTTGCCGTTGCGGGCCCGCTTGATCAGGTCCTCGTACGTGTGCCAGAACTCGGCGAAGTTGAGGGTCTCGGCCTTCTTGATGTTCGGGACCATGAGCAGCCGGGTGCCGTCGGGCTTGGGCATGTCGATGGCGATGCCGAAGTTGACGTGCGCCGGCTGGACGGCAACGGGCTTGCCGTCCACCTCGTCGTAGTACACGTTCATGGAGGGGAACTGGGACAGGGCGCGGATCACGGCGTAGCCGATGAGGTGCGTGAAGGAAACCTTGCCGCCGCGTGCGCGGGCCAGGTTTGAGTTGATGACCACACGGTTGTCGATGAGCAGCTTGGCCGGAATGGCACGGACGCTGGTGGCAGTGGGCACCTGGAGGCTGGTGACCATGTTGGTGGCGATGGCCTTCGCCGGTCCGCGGAGGACGGAGACGACGTCTTCCTCGGGTGCGGTGGGTGCCTTGACGTTCTTGGGCAGCTGCGCCGGGATGGGCTGCGAGCCGGTGCCGGCCTCGGTCTTCTTGCCGCCGTCGCGGGCTTCCGTGGCCGGGGCCTTCTTGACGGGTGCGGGGGCTGCCGTTCCCGGGTGGGAGGGTTGGCGGCCTGTGCGGAATTTCCGTTGGAAGAAGAACCGTTGCCCGAGTCGAAGGATTCGAACAGGGGCCACCACTTGGCATCCACGGCGTTCTTGTCCTGCTGGTACTGCTCGTACAGTTCGTCAACGAGCCACTCGTTTCCGCCAAATTCCTCTGGTAGACGGTGGCTTGGCTGCTCTGGCACTTGAAATACGCCTCTTCCATGAGTTTGATTTCTCTTTGGCCCCCCGGTGCTTCAGCACTACGTTCGAACCAGTCTCTGCGTCCTCTGAACCCGGACCTTTGCAAGTCTAGTGAGCATCCTGTGTTAACTGCCAATAAGGGTGACTCAAATCATGAAGTGACGAACCCGGGCCCGAATATGGCGGCCACCGGCCTGCCGCCGGGGGCCGTCATCAGCCCAGTGCGGCAGGCGCGCAGGCGGGCCAGCAGGCCACTTCCGGCCGCCCGGCCGAGCGTCCGGCGCGGGGCTGCTCCTGTAGACTGAAATTCTTATGGACAGTAAATCTAGGTGCCGGCCTGGGCGCTGTCAGCGGAGCTCGAAGAGCAGCGCCGCGCAGTCCGCCCCCAGAGCCGGCAAACCCCGACAACGCGCCCATCACCAGCCCACGGCCCAGCTTGCCGCAACCCGCACGGACCAGGCGTCGGTATCCGCCGATCATCCTCCGCCGGGACGAAACAGCTTTTCCACACCACGGCCGACTACCCTTCCGGCGCAGCCCGCGCTCCGGGCGGGATGCTGAATGGAGTGGCTCCTCCTCGCAGCAGGCTTGCTGCTGATCGCCGGCACCGGGTTCTTCGTGGCCGTCGAGTTCTCCCTCATCGCCCTGGACCAGGCCACCGTCCAGCGCGCAATCGACGACGGCGACACGGGCGCGGTGCCCTTGCTCACCTGCCTCAAGTCGTTGTCAACGCAACTGTCCAGCTGCCAGCTCGGCATCACGCTGACCACCTTGCTCACCGGTTACGTTATGGAACCCTCGGTGGGCCGCCTCCTCAAGGCGCCGCTGGGCGCCGTCGGACTTCCCGACGTGGCGGTGGAGTCCGTGTCCCTGGTCCTGGCGATGGTGGTGGCGACACTGCTGTCCATGCTCCTGGGTGAGCTGGTGCCGAAAAACATGGCCATCGCACTCGCTTTTCCCGTGGGCCGCGCCCTGGCCGGCCCCCAGCTCGTCTTCACCACCATCTTCAAGCCGGCCATCCTGGTCCTCAACGGATTTTCCAACAAGGTCCTGCACGTATTTGGGCTGGAAGCCAAGGAGGAGATTTCGGGAGCCCGGACGCCGGCGGAGCTCGCTTCGCTGGTCCGCAGGTCCGCTGCGATGGGAACCCTTGACGCCGGGACTGCCAACTTCATTGCCCGCACCCTGAACTTCTCCACCAGGACAGCGGCGGACGTGATGACACCGCGCATCAGGCTGGAGACGATCGACGCAGACCAGCCGGTCTCCGACGTCGTGGATGCGGCACGCAGGACCGGCTACTCACGCTTCCCGGTCATCGGTGATTCGGCCGATGACATCCGTGGCCTGGTGCACGTCAAGAAGGCCGTGGCCGTTCCGTGGGAACGCCGGCAGAACCTCGAAGCGGGCGCCATCATGACCGAGGTGCTGCGCGTGCCCGAAACCATCCACCTGGATGCCCTGCTGGCCGAGCTCCGGGAGGGAAACCTTCAGCTGGCCGTCGTGCTGGATGAATACGGCGGAACCGCCGGCATTGCCACCCTGGAAGACCTGGTGGAGGAAATCGTGGGCGAGGTGGCGGATGAGCACGACAAGGTCCGGCCTGGGCTGCTGCAAAGCGCCTCCGGCGACTGGTACTTCCCTGGGCTCCTCCGTCCCGATGAGCTGTCCGAGCAGATTCCCGGCCTGAGCGTTCCGGATGAAGCGGCCTATGAAACCGTGGGCGGCTATGTCATGAGCAAGCTCGGCAGGATCGCGGCCGTGGGTGACACCGTTCCGGTCAATGGCGGGACACTCAGCGTGACCCGGATGGACGGCCGCAGGATCGACCGTATCTGCTTCCACCCCGCGGCGGAGCCGGCTGCGCAGGACGCCAACCACAGGAGCAAGCCATGAGTGACTGGGCCGGAATACTGTGGCTGGGCGTCCTCCTGCTGGGCAACGCCTTCTTCGTGGCCGCTGAGTTCGCCATCATGTCCGCGCGCCGCAGCCAGATTGAACCCCTGGCGGACGCCGGCTCAAAGCGCGCCCACACCACCCTGCGCGCCATGGAAAACGTCTCCCTGATGCTGGCATGTGCGCAGCTGGGCATCACGGTCTGTTCGCTGTTGATCCTGCTGGTGGCCGAGCCGGCAATCCACCACCTGCTCGCGGTCCCCATCGAGACGGTGGGCCTCCCGGCGGAAGTGGCTGACGTGGCAGCCTTCGCTGTGGCCCTGATGCTGGTGACCTTCCTGCACGTGACATTCGGCGAGATGGTGCCCAAGAACATCTCGGTGTCCGTGGCGGACAAGGCAGCACTGTTCCTGGCCCCGCCGCTGCTGTTCATCTCGCGGCTGGTCCATCCGGTGATCTCAGTCCTCAACTGGTCCGCCAACCACATCCTCAAGCTGATGCGGATCGAGCCCAAGGACGAGGTCACGTCCTCCTTCACCCTGGAGGAGGTGCAGTCGATTGTGCAGGAGTCCACGCGCCACGGCTTGGTGGATGACGACGCCGGGCTCATTACGGGTGCGCTGGAGTTTTCGGAGCACACGGCTGAGGACATCATGGTCCCGATCGGAAACCTGGTCATGCTGGGGGCATCCACCACCCCCGTGGAGTTCGAGAAAGCCGTCAGCCGCACTGGTTTCTCCCGGTTCCCCATGCTGGACGACGAGGACATGCTCTACGGCTACCTCCATGTAAAGGACGTGCTGTCCATACCGGAGTCCGCCTATGAACTGCCCATCGCCGAAAGCCGGGTCCGGTCACTGGCAAACCTGGCCCTGGGTGACGAGATCGAAAAGGCCATGTCCGTCATGCAGCGCACCGGATCCCACCTGGCGCGCGTGATTGGCCCGGACGGCACTACGCGCGGGGTGCTCTTCCTCGAGGACGTCATCGAACAGCTGGTCGGCGAAATCAGGGACGCAACCCAGGCCACAGGAATCCGCAGGCTGGGCCAGCCGAACGGCAGCTGAGACCCCGGACGCGCCCCTGGCTGTTCGCAGGGGCGCGTCCGGGGTGGGCCTTGGAAAGCGGCGCATCCACCTAAATAGGAATCATTCGCATTTAGGTATAGGCTGGGCACTGTTGTCCTCCCCATCCTGTGTGAACTGAGGTTTTCCGTGCGCCGTCCAGCCGCTGCCAGCTCTTTCCTTGCCGCCCTCGCCGGTGTCGGCCTCCTGCTCAGCGCCTGCAGCCCCCAGCCGTCGCAGACCGCGGACCAGGCGCAGGGGATCAACGTTGTGGCCTCAACAAACGTCTACGGTGACATCGCCCGCACCATCGGCGGGGACAAGGTCAACGTGACGGCCATCATCAACAGTGCCGGGCAGGATCCGCACTCCTACGAGGCGACCGCGCAAGACCGGCTGGCTGTGTCCAAGGCCCAGCTCGTCATCGAAAACGGGGGCGGCTACGACGACTTCATCCACACCCTGGTGGAGAGCAGTAAGCTCGACAGCGCCTCCGTGCTGACCGCCGTCGAGGTTTCCGGCCTGGCCCACCCGGACGAAGCTGCCAGTGCAGCGCCATCCACCACCCCCGAGGCAGCAGCTGGCCATGACGGTCACGACCACGGCGGCCTTAACGAGCACGTCTGGTACAGCCTGCCTGCCATGGAGCGGATGGCTGACGGCATAGCGGACAAGCTCGCCGCGCTGGACCCCGGCGCTGCGGCTACCTTCTCCGCCAACGCTGATTCCTTCAAGTCCTCCCTGTCCTCCCTCCACGGCCACCTGGATGCCATGAAAGCCGCCGGGGGCGGGGGCCGGGTGGCAGTCACGGAGCCGGTCCCGCTCTACATGCTGGAAGATGCCGGGCTGGCGAACGCGACGCCGGAGCAGTACACGGCCGCCATCGAAGAGGGCGCTGACGTTCCTCCCGCCGTCCTGAAGGAAGCCACGGACCTGGTCGGCTCCAAGGCAGTCCGCCTGCTGGGCTACAACGCCCAGACGGAAGGACCCCAGACCGAGGCACTGAAGAAGGCGGCGGAAACCGCCGGAGTGCCCGTTGTGGACTTCACCGAGACACTGCCCGAAGGCAAGACCTACCTGCAGTGGATGACGGACAATGTGAACAACATCAGCAAGGTTCTGGAGACAAACAGGTGAATTCCGTCGTCAGCCTCAAAGGGGCGTGCCTCAGGTTCGGCCAGCGCACGCTCTGGGACGGCCTTGACCTGGACATCAGGCCCGGCGAGTTCTTCGCCGTGCTGGGTCCCAACGGCAGTGGCAAGACCAGTTTCCTGAAGGTCCTGCTGGGCCTGCAGAAACTGCACGCCGGAGAAGCGATGCTTGGCGGGCGCCCCGTGGAACGCGGCAGCAACCTGATCGGGTACATACCCCAGCAGAAGTCCTTTGCGCCGGACACGCCCATGCGTGCCCGCGACCTGGTGGGGCTGGGAGTGGACGGCCACCGCTGGGGAATCCGGCTCTCGCAGGGCAGGACAAACCGGAAAGTTGACCAGCTCCTGGAACTCGTGGGTGCATCCGACTACGCCAGCGTCCCGGTGGGGCAGCTCTCCGGCGGCGAGCAGCAGCGGCTTCGGGTGGCCCAGGCCCTGGCGACCGATCCCCAGGTCCTGCTCTGCGACGAGCCCCTGTTGTCCCTGGACCTGCACCACCAGCAGGCGGTGAGTGCCCTGATCAGCAAGCAGAGCCGCGAGCACAACAGTGCCGGGGTCTTTGTGACCCACGAAATCAACCCGATCATCGAGTACGTGGACCGGGTCCTCTACCTGGCCGGGGGACGTTTCCGCGTCGGAGCGCCCGATGAGGTCATGACCACCGACGTGCTGTCCGACCTTTACGGCAGCCATGTGGAGGTGATCCGCGCCAACGGCCGGCTCGTGGTGGTCGGCCTTCCCGACGCCACCACCCACCACCATGCCGGTGCGGACACGATGGCAGGGGAGGTGCTGTAATGGACGCCGACAGCATCCTGGGCGCCATCTTCAATTTCGACAACTACGGCGAGCTGCTGGTCCTGGTCCAGAACTCCATCTGGGCGGGTGCCATCCTGGGGCTGCTTGGCGGCCTGGTGGGCACTTTCGTCATGAAGCGCGATCTTGCCTTCGCAGTCCACGGCATCTCCGAGCTGTCCTTCGCGGGAGCCGCTTTCGCACTCCTGGTCGGGGCGGATGTGGTCTTCGGCTCGCTGGTTGGATCGGTGGCGGCCGCACTGCTGCTGGGCCTGATGGGAGTCCGCGCGCGGGACAAGAACTCGATCATCGGGGTCATCATGCCGTTCGGGCTGGGACTGGGCATCCTGTTCCTTTCGCTTTACCAAGGCCGCGCGGCGAACAAGTTCGGGCTGCTGACCGGGCAGATCGTTTCCGTGGACACAGTCCAGCTCCAGGCACTCGCCGGGACTGCCGTCGTCGTGATGCTCGTGCTGCTTGCCATCTGGCGGCCGCTCAACTTCGCCAGCGTCGACCCGGAACTCGCTGAGGCGCGGGGAGTGCCCGTCCGCAGCCTGGGCATCGTGTTCATGATTGTCCTGGGCGTCAGCGTGGCCCTGTCCATCCAGGTGGTGGGCGCCCTGCTGGTCCTCGCCCTGCTGATCACGCCCGCTGCCGCGGCCTTGCGGGTCACCTCATCGCCGGTGGCGGCGGTGGTGCTCAGCGTGGTCTTCGCCGTGACGGCCACGGTGGGCGGGATACTGCTGGCCCTGGGCGGCCGTATCCCCATCAGCCCCTATGTCACCACGTTGTCGTTCCTGATCTACGTGGTGTGCCGTACCATCGGCTCGGTACGGGAGGCCCGTGGCCTCAACGGGCGGGTCCTTACAGCTTCCCGGCAGCCTTAAGGGCGGTGCAGTCCGGGCACAGCCCGAAGATTTCCACCGTGTGGTCCACCTCGGTGAACCCATGCTCGGACGCGGTGCGCACGGCCCACGTCTCCACGGCGGGGGCTTCCACCTCCACGGCCTTCCCGCAGTTCCTGCACAACAGGTGGTGATGGTGGCCGGTCACCGCGCACCGCCGGTACACCGCCTCGCCATCGCCGTTGCGCAGCACGTCAACCAGGCCCTCATCGGCGAGTGACTGCAGGATGCGGTAGGCGGTGGCAAGCGACACCGACACACCCTGGTTTTGCAGGATCCGGTAGAGCTCCTGGGTGCTGACGAAGTCGTCCAGCCGGTCAAGGGCAGCACTGACGGCTTTGCGCTGCTTGGTAACGCGCTGTTCCTTGCCGCCTCCAGCCGGGGACGGGGCGGCGGAATCAGCCTTGACGCCGGTAGGCATGGACGAACTCGCTTCCGTGGGGGGCAAACATCAAGATTACCAGCCGGATCTTCCTGGACGGCGTTCGTGGACAGCGTTCCGGAACGGACCCTAGGCTGGCGCTTATGAAGCTGACCAAATACACCCATGCCTGTGTCCGGCTCGAGAAGGAAGGCGGGGTCCTGGTCCTGGATCCCGGAACCTTTTCCGAATCAGCGGAGGCGCTGTCCGGGGCCCACGCCGTACTGGTGACGCACGAACACGCTGACCATTTGGACACCAAGGCCGTGGTGGAGGCCCTCCAGGGCAGCCAGCACCTTGAGCTCCACGCTCCCGCCGGCGTGGCGGAGCAGCTGCGCCAGGAGGCTCCGGGTGCCGCGGACCGCATCCACGCGGTGGATCCGGGGTCCTCGTTCCAGGCGGCGGGCTTCGACATCCGCAGCTTTGGCGGCCAGCATGCCCTGATCCACCCCCAGATTCCCATGGTGGCCAACATCGGCTTCCTGGTGGACCAGAACGTGTACCACCCGGGGGATTCCTTCATCATTCCGGATGGCATCACGGTCCAGACACTCCTGGTTCCGCTGCACGCCCCCTGGAGCAAGTCCGCCGAGGTAGTGGACTTTGTGATCGGGGTGCGGGCACCGCGTGCGTTCCAGATCCACGACGGGCTGCTCAACGACAACGGCCTGGGAATCGTCGAAGGGCACGTCAAACGGATCGGGGCCAAGTACGGCACGGAGTACCGGCACCTGGCACCGCGCGAGTCGGTGGAGGTCTAGCCGGTCCACTCCCCGGTGTCCAGGAAGCGCGCAATCACCGCTTCGTACGGCGCCGGGTCCAGTCCCTGGCCGGCCAGCCAGTCCCGGTTCCAGTAGTTGCCCGCATAGCGTTCGCCGCCGTCGCACATCAAGGACACGATGCTGCCCCGGCGTCCCTCCGCCAGCAGGCCGGCAATTGTCTGCCAGACGCCCCACAGGTTGGTGCCGGTGGACGGACCGGCGTGCAGGCCCGCGAAGGAGTGCAGGTGGCGCATCGCAGCAACGGACGCCGCATCGGGGACCTGGACCATCCTGTCGATCACCGTGGGAATGAAGCTGGGCTCCATCCGCGCCCGGCCAATGCCTTCGATCCGCGAAGGCAGGCCCGTGGGCTGTGCGGCTGATTCCCCCAGCCAGCCGGGGTAGAACGCGGAGTTTTCCGGGTCCACCACCAGCAGCCTGGTGGGATGGCTGTGGTACCGCAGGTACCGGCCGATCGTGGCGCTGGTTCCGCCGGTGCCGGCGCCCACCACGATCCAGTCCGGCACCGGGTGCGGCTCCAGGCTGAGCTGGCCAAAGATCGATTCGGCGATGTTGTTGTTGCCGCGCCAGTCCGTGGCCCGTTCCGCATAGGTGAACTGGTCCATATAGTGCCCGTTGCAGGTGGCAGCCACCTCTTCCGCCGCCGCGTAGACGTCAGAGGCGTTTTCCACCAGCAGGCATGAACCGCCGAACTTCTCGATCAGCGCGATCTTCTCCGGGCTGGTGGTGCGTGCCATGACGGCGACGAAGGGCAGACCCAGCAGCTGGGCGAAGTACGCCTCCGAAACAGCGGTGCTTCCGCTGGAGGCCTCGACGATGGTGGTGTCCTCCCGGATCCAGCCGTTGACCAGGCCGAACAGGAACAGCGACCTGGCCAGCCGGTGCTTGAGGCTGCCGGACCGGTGGGTGGACTCGTCCTTGAGGTACAGCTGGATGCCCCAGTGCTCCGGCAGGGCCACCGAGTAGAGGTGGGTGTCTGCCGAACGGTTGTTCTCCGCCGTGATGGTGCGGATGGCCTGGTCCGCCCAGTCCCGGTCCGTTCCGCCGCTGCCCGTGCCGGTGCTGCCCTCGATCTTCACCGCACCAGCCTACCCGCGGCAGCCGGACTGCCCGTCTAAAGTTGGACCGTTGCCGGCGCCAGCACATGGCCCGTATTCCGCAGAAGGAGCACCATGGAGCCATTGATCGACGTCCCTGGCCTTGAAGCCAGGCTTGCTTCCGGGCTCCGGACGGTACTGCTGGACGTGCGGTGGGTGCTGGGCGATCCGCATGGCCAGGACCACTACCTGGCGGAGCACCTGCCGGGCGCGGTGTTCGTTGACCTGGCCACGGAGCTTGCTGATCCGGCCGTGCCGGACCGGGGCCGGCATCCGCTGCCGTCCCGCGACCGTTTCCAGGAGTCGGCCCGCCGGTGGGGCCTGCGGAACGGTGACGTGGTGGTTGCCTACGATGACAGCGGGAACATGGCGGCGGCCAGGCTGTGGTGGATGCTGCGCGACGCCGGCGTCCGCGAGGTCTACCTGCTCGACGGCGGTTTGGGCGCCTGGCGTGCCGCCGGCCTGCCGCGTGAGGCGGGCCCGGTCCATCCCGTCCCCGGCGATGTTGAGCTGGGCACCGGGCAGATGCCCGTGGCCGACGCCGGTGCTGCCGCCACCTGGCCGCAGAGCGGCCTGTTGCTCGACGCGAGGGCGGGGGAGCGGTACCGGGGCGAGATTGAACCGGTGGATCCACGTGCCGGCCACATTCCCGGAGCAGTCAGCGCCCCCACCGCTGCGAACCTGGACCAGGCCGGGCGGTTCCTTGCCCCGGCCGAGCTGCGGCGGAGGTTCGAATCCCTGGGCGTGCAGGACGGCCGGCCGTTGGCCGTCTACTGCGGTTCCGGCGTCACGGCGGCGCATGAGGTGGCCGCACTGGAACTGGCCGGGTTCTCCGCTGTGCTCTACCCTGGCTCCTTCTCGGAGTGGTCCAACCGCCCGGACCTGCCGGTCGCCACCGGCGCGGAACCTGGGGACGGCGCGGCTCCGGGTGGAATCTCCGGCGGAGCCGGGGGTAGCGTCGCACTATGACACCAGGACGTCCCGTACCACCGCCCCTTGCCCATCCCATTCCGCCCGTGGCCGGAGCCGCGCCCGCAGCCGCCGGAGCCCCAGCAGTGGCAGCCCCGGACTCCGGCGTGCGCGCCGCAGCGTACGGCGCCGTGTCCGGAGCCAGCGGGCTGGTGCCGCTGACGGTCGCCAGACGCGCCCCAAAACCGGACGATGTGGAAATCGCCATCGAGTTCTGCGGGCTCTGCCACTCCGACGTGCACGCCACCCGCGGAGAATGGGGCGGCCAGACATACCCCCTGGTCCCCGGCCACGAAATCGTGGGAACGGTCAGCAGGACCGGTTCGAACGTCACCGATTTCGCAGTGGGCGACCGCGTGGGCGTTGGCTGCATGGTGGACTCCTGCCGCGAATGCGAAAGCTGCCTGGACGGCCTTGAGCAATACTGCGAAAAGGGGATGACCGGCACCTACGGCGCAAAGGACCGGCGGAACGGGGACGCCATCACCCAGGGCGGTTATGCGTCGTCCATCGTGGTGGACCGCCGCTACGTCCTGCGCGTACCGGAATCGCTGGATCCGGCAGCCGCCGCGCCACTGTTGTGTGCCGGCGTCACCACATTTTCGCCGCTGCGCCACTTCGACGTGGAGGAAGGCGACGTGGTGGGCGTCGTGGGGCTTGGCGGCCTGGGCCACATGGCGGTCAAGCTGGCCAAGGCCATGGGCGCGAAGGTGGTGGTGTTCACTACATCCGAATCCAAGGTTGCGGCCGCCCTGGAACTGGACGCGGATGAGGTTGTCCTGTCCCGCGATGAGGCCGCGATGGCCGCCGCGAACCGCAGCATCGACCTCATCATCGATACTGTTGCGGCCCCCCACGACCTGAACCCCTTCTTCCGCACCCTGCGCGTGGATGGCGCGCTCTTCCAGCTGGGGCTGCCCTCCGAAGCCATGCCGCCGGTCAATCCGGGTGCCCTGATCCGTCGCAGGATCGCCTATGCAGGCTCACTGATCGGCGGCATTGCCGAAACGCAGGAGATGCTCGACTTCTGCGCCGAGCACGGCGTGGCTGCCGATATCGAGATGGTGGCCGCCGGACAGCTGAATGAAGCCTACGACCGGATGGTCGCTGGAGACGTAAAGTACCGGTTCGTGCTGGACACCAGCACGCTGCAGGCAGCAGCCGAGGAGGCAGACGCATGAGCACCCTGTTCACAAAGATCCTGAAGGGCGAGATTCCCGGCCGGTTCGTCTGGCGCGAGGACGACGTCGCGGCGTTCCTTACCACCGGACCGCTTGCCGACGGCCACACACTGGTGGTCCCCACCGAAGAAGTGGACCGGTGGACTGACGCCACGCCGGAGACCCTGGCCAGGGTCATGGAAGTGGCACGGCGGATCGGTGCGGTCCAGGTGGACATCTTCCGCGCCCGGCGGGCCGGGCTGATCGTGGCCGGCTACGAGGTCAACCACCTGCATGTGCACGTGTGGCCGTCGCAAAGCATGGCCGACTTCGACTTCGGCTCAGCGGACCAGAATCCCGATCCCGCAGTACTGGATGCCAACGCCGAAAAGCTCCGCGAGGGCCTCCGGACGGCCGGCTACGGGGACTTCGTACCTGCGGCCTGACGTCCCGTCATCGTCCTGCGTGCCCGGCTTTTGCCGGCCGGGCACGCAGGACGCGCTGAGCAGCAGAAGGTGTTCAGGCCGGGGCGAGGGCCTTGTTCAGCACTGTTCGGATGCGCTTCTCGGACACGGAGTAGGCAGTTCCGAGCTCGACGGCGAACAGGCTCACCCGGAGTTCCTCGATCATCCAGCGCACCTGGGTTAACTCCCGTCCGGCACGCCGCCCCGGCAGCAGCGCCGACACGGCGTCGTCGTAGTCGTCTTCCAGCCGTTGCACCACTGCCATGTTCAGGGCATCCCGCTGCACGTTCCCGGGCAGGCGCTCCAGCCGCTTCTCGATGGCCGCAAGGTACCGCGGAAGCTGGCTGAGCTGGGCGTAGCCCGTGCGTGCCACAAAACCCGGGTACACCAGTTGCTCCAGCTGGCTCCTGACGTCGTTCAGCGCACTGATCAGGGCCAGGCTGGTGGTGCCCTTGAGCTGCTTTTCGATCCGCCGGGTGCTGGCCAGGATGCGCTCGACGACGGCCGTGACCGTGAAGACGGTGTCAATCAGTTCAGCGCGCACCAGCTCATACAGGGCGTCAAAGGCCTGGCGGTCCCAGGGCAGTTCCGGTGGCGTGAGCTTGTCGATGGCCGCCAGCGCACAGTCCGCGATCAGGGCCGACACCGAGCCGTGCGGGTTCTGGCTGAACGTGAGTTTCTCGGTGTTGCTCAGGTGCTCCAGGACGTAGCGGTCCGGCGCCGGAACGCGCAGTGCCAGCAGCCGGATCACCCCGCCGCGCATGGCGTCGAGCTGTTCTTCTGACGTCTGGAACACGCGCAAGGCTACCGTCTTGCCCTGGTCCACCAGCGCCGGATAACCGGTAACTGTGTGGCCCTTGACCATGCTGCTCACCTGGCGTTTGATGGTGCCGAAGGTCCATTCGGTCAGGCCTTCCTGCTCCACGAACCCTGCCGTGGCCGGGGCTCCCGGCACCCCGGCGCCCTGCTGACGGGCCGGTGGGCCGCCGTCGGACGCCTTTCCCTTCCGGCGCTGCCCGTTAGGGGCGGCTCCGGGCGCAGTGGAGGCCGGGGTGGCGCCAAGCGATTCGGCGATGGCACGCCGGGTGGCGGGGGCAAGCTGCTCCTGAAGCCCGGCGAGGTCCTTGCCCTCGCCCAGGACTTTGCCCTTGCTGTCCACCACCTTGAAACTGACGCGCAGGTGCGGGGGGACCGCGTCCCAGTTCCAGGAGCCGGGCGGGATGACCACGCCGCGGATCCGCCGCAGCGCAAGCTCCAGCGAGGGCTCCAGATCGTCCGTGGCGGGATCGAAGTCGGACTCGAGGACGGCAACTGCCTGCCGGGCGACATCGGGGGCGGGGACGAAGTTCTTCCGGATCTGCTTGGGCAACGACTTGATCAGGGCGGTCACCAGCTCCACCCGCTGGCCGGGGATCAGCCACCGGAACGGGGCGTCGTCGAGCTGGTTCAGGAACAGGACCGGCACTTCGGCAGTGACGCCGTCGGACGGGTCGGGGGCTGAGCCCGGTGCCACCGGATGGAATTCGTACGTCAGCGGAAGCTCGAAGCCCTTGTGCAGCCAGGTCTTCGGGTAGGCGGAGACGTCCAGGTCGTCGGCGTCATCGCTGAGGAGCAGCGACTTGTCGTAATCCAGGAGGTCCGGGTTCTCCCGGCGGGCATCCTTCCACCACTTGTCGAAGTGCCGCTCGGACACCACGTCAGGGCCGATCCTGGCGTCGTAGAACTCGAACAGCGTTTCGTCATCCACCAGCAGGTCGCGGCGGCGCATGCGGGCCTCGAGTTCCTCCACCTCGTGCAGGAGCGCCCGGTTGCGGTGGAAGAACTTGTGGTGGGTACGCCAGTCGCCCTCCACCAGGGCATGCCGGATAAACAGCTCACGGGCCACCACCGGATCCACCCGGCCGTAGTTGATCCGCCGCTGGGCAATGATCGGAACACCGTAGAGGGTGACCTTTTCGTAGGCCATGACCGCGCCCTGCCTGGTGGACCAATGGGGTTCGCTGTAGCTGCGCTTCACCAGGTCCGGGGCCACCTGCTCAGCCCATACCGGATCGAATTTGGCGGCCACCCTGGCCCACAGCCGGCTGGTCTCCACCAGCTCGGCCGCCATGACAAACGTGGGGGACTTCTTGAACAGCGCCGATCCGGGGAAGATCGCGAAGCGGCTGCCCCGGGCGCCGGCGTATTCGCGCTTGCGCTCGTCCAGGATGCCGATGTGGCTCAGGAGTCCGGAGAGCAGGCTGATATGGATGCCGTCGTGGTTGCCCACGGGATCCGCCAGGCGCTTGTTGTCCAGCGTGATCCCCAGCGGCCGTGCGAGCTGGCGCAGTTGGGCGAAGAGGTCCTGCCATTCCCGCACCCGCAGGTAGTTGATGAACTCGGCGCGGCACAGCCGCCGGAAGGCCGAGGACGAGAGCTCCTGCTGCTTCTCCTGCAGGTAGTTCCAGAGGTTGAGGTAGCCGGTGAAGTCCGAGTTTTCGTCCCGGAAGCGGTTGTGCTTTTCCGCGGCAAGTTGCTGCTTGTCGGTGGGCCGTTCGCGCGGGTCCTGGATGGTGAGCGCGGCAGCCAGCACCATGACCTCGCGGACGCAGCCGCGCTTTCCCGCTTCCACGATCATGCGGCCCAGGCGCGGATCCACGGGCAGCTGGGCAAGTTTCTGCCCGACGGCGGTGAGGCCGCCGCCCTGCGGCCCGCCCCTGCCGCCGGCTGCTTCAGCCTTGGTCCCGGTACCCTGGGCGCGCGGGGGAGCCAGGGCGCCGAGCTCGCGAAGGAGGGTGACGCCGTCGTTGATGGCCCGGGTTTCCGGCGGTTCGACGAAGGGGAAGTCCTCCACATCCTTGGGCCCCCTAGCCACGCCCATGGCCGTCATCTGGAGGATGACGGCGGCGAGGTTGGTCCGCAGGATCTCAGGATCGGTGAACCGGGGCCGGGATTTGAAGTCGTCCTCGGAGTACAGCCGGATGGCGATGCCGTCGGACACGCGGCCGCAGCGGCCCGAGCGCTGGTTGGCCGAGGCCTGCGAGACGCGCTCGATGGGCAGGCGCTGGACCTTGGTGCGGTGCGAGTACCGGGAAATGCGGGCGGTGCCGGTATCGATGACGTATTTGATGCCCGGAACTGTCAGTGACGTTTCCGCCACGTTGGTGGCCAGCACGATCCGTCGCTTGCTGCCCGGATGGAACACCTTGTGCTGCTCCTGCAGGCTCAGGCGCGCAAAGAGGGGAAGGATCTCGGTGTTGGCCAGCCTGCGGTTGGACTGGATGCGGGCCTGCAACGCTTCCGCGGCGTCCCGGATTTCGCGCTCGCCGGAGAAGAAGACCAGGATGTCCCCAGGGGCTTCGGCGGCAAGCTCGTCCACGGCATCGCAGACGGCGTCCAGCGGATCCCGGTCCTCCTCAAGTTCATCGTCCGAGGCGTCTTCTTCGTCCGCTTTCGGCTGCGAGAGGGGGCGGTAGCGGATTTCCACCGGGTAGGTCCGGCCGGACACCTCCACAATGGGGGCCGGGTCTTCCGGGGTACCGAAGTGCTTGGCGAACCGTTCGGGATCAATGGTGGCCGAGGTGATGATGACCTTCAGGTCCGGCCGCTGGGGGAGGACCCGCTTGAGGTAGCCCAGGATGAAGTCGATGTTGAGGCTGCGTTCGTGCGCCTCGTCAATGATGATGGTGCTGTACTTGCGCAGCAGTTTGTCCCGCTGGATCTCGGCGAGCAGGATGCCGTCGGTCATGAGTTTGACCTTGGTCGCCTTGCTGACCTCACCCGTGAACCGGACCTGGAAGCCTACTTCCTGCCCGATCTCGACACCGAGCTCCTCTGCGATGCGCTCCGCCACGGTCCGCGCTGCCAGCCGGCGGGGCTGGGTGTGCCCGATGAGGCCTTTCTCGCCCAGTCCCAGTTCCAGGCACATTTTGGGGATCTGGGTGGTCTTTCCGGAGCCGGTCTCGCCGGCGATGATGGTCACCTGGTTGGCGGCGATGGCGGCCATCAGGTCCTCGCGGCGCTCGGAAACCGGC
Source organism: Arthrobacter sp. 8AJ (assembly GCF_902506025.1). Lineage (NCBI taxonomy): Bacteria > Bacillati > Actinomycetota > Actinomycetes > Micrococcales > Micrococcaceae > Arthrobacter > Arthrobacter sp. 8AJ. Next base: position 1,673,935 of record NZ_LR733289.1, read on the forward strand.
AGCTCGGCGGGATAGGAGATATGAAAAGTCATGGCTGCAGACAGTCTACTGCCGTAGGGAACCGCCCCTTCGTCGTTTCCCGGCCGCCGGCCGCCGGCCGTCGGCCGCCCTCAGCCGGGCCCGCCGGTGTCCGCGCCGGGAAGTGGTCCGCCGGCTTCCTCCGCGGCGGCCCGCGCGGTATCAACCAGGATGCGCCATGGACCGGTGAGGGCATGCTCGGGCAGGGCAGCCCTGCGCTGCCCGGCCGTGATGGAGTAGATGAAGCGGTCCGGCCGGGGCGCCTCGAAGGCCGCCGCGGCCGCCCGTGGAGTGCTGGGAACCGCATCCCACGGGCAGGCCTCGACAATGGGCTGCCACTGGCTGAGGTCGCTGTCCGTCCGGGCGTCCACCGTCCACACGCGCGTGATCGCCGCGATCCCGCCGGTGCGCTCCACCTTGATCTTCATGGCCTGGCCCCTGGGCTTCCATACGGCCCGGGGCCAGTGAGCGGGCCGCCGGGCAGTGGTTAAACCTTGACCTTCACAGTTTCCCACGCCGCCCCCACGGCGTCATGCTCCGGGGACTCCGCACCAAAAAGGTCGGCGGCAGCGCGGACCGTGGCACGGGCAAAGACGGTGAACGTGGCGGCGGGCGGCAGGGAACCGTTGGTCAGGGTCTCATACCAGATCCGGCCCGGAGCCTCCCACGCGCAGCCGCCCAGTGCCTCCGCCACCAGGTAGAAGGCGCGGTTGGGGATGCCGGAGTTGATATGCACGCCGCCATTGTCCGCGCTGGTCCGGACGTAGGAGTCCATGGAGTCAGGCTGGGGGTCCTTGCCCAGCACGTCGTCGTCGTACGCGGTCCCCGGCGCCTTCATGGACCGCAGGGCCCGCCCCTGGACCTTGGACGTAAAGAGCCCTTCCCCGATCAGCCAGCTTGCCTGCGCGGTGGTCTGGTTCTTGACGTACTGCTCAACGAGCGCGCCGAAGACGTCGGACATGGATTCGTTCAGGGCACCCGCCTGGTTGCGGTACACAAGCCCCGCCGAGTACTGGGTGACCCCGTGTGCCAGCTCGTGACCGATGACGCTGACGGATTTGGTGAAGCGCTCGAAGACGTCGCCGTCGCCGTCGCCGAAGACCATCTGGCTGCCGTTCCAGAAGGCATTGTCGTACAGCTTGCCGAAGTGCACCGTGGCGTCCAGCTTCAGCCCTCGGCCGTCCACCGAATCCCGCCCGAAGGCGTCGGCATACAGCCTGTGCGTGTTCCCCAGCCCGTCATAGGCCTCGTCCGTAGCGGCATCGCCGGTGGCGGGTCCGCCTTCTTCGCGGACAGGCCTGCCCGGGAGGGTTTCGTCCCCGCCGGCGTCGTAGACGGCGCGGTTGACGGGTCCTGGCTTTTCCGGCCGCAGGCCCGGCGGAAGGGCCGGAACAGCCTGCGAACGCGCAGCCTGGAACGATTCGACGTGGCCCAGCGCCTTCCTGGCGGCGCTTGCCGCGGACGAGAACTCCGGCGCATCCTGCTGCGCCAGCCGCCGCAGCATGTACGGCGGAATGATTGAACAGAATGGAACGTGCATGGCGTACCCCCTCAACTCGGTGAAATCAGCCTAAGAGGAGCCACCGACAATGACAGGGACGCCACCGGCACGAATTCAGCAGCCGCCGGGCGCTGGAGCGGGCAGGGCTGGGTACGGTAGGCGCATGGCTGAAACCGAAAAGCGAACAAAATCCAGCTCCACCCTGCTGACTGTCATCATCGCCTTCGTGGCGAATGTGCTCGTGGCGGCGGCAAAGTCAGTGGCCGCTGTCCTTTCCGGCTCGGCCTCGATGGCCGCGGAGGCAGCGCATTCCTGGGCGGATACCGGAAACCAGGTGTTCCTGTTCTTCGCGGAGCGCCGCTCTGCCCGGCCCCGGGACAAGAGCCACCCCATGGGATACGGCCGGGAAGCCTATGTCTGGTCGATGTTCGCCGCGTTCGGCCTTTTTACCGCCGGGGCAGTGGTGTCCATCATGCACGGCATCCAGGAGATCATTGCCCCTGAACCGGCTGCGGACTTCACCGTGGCGTACATCGTCCTTGCCGTGGCCTTCGTCTTCGAGGGAGTCTCCTTCGTCCAGGCGTTCCGCCAGACCCGGAAGGCGGCCCACGAGCTGGAACGGCACACCCTTGAACAGGTCCTGATCAGCTCCGATCCCACCCTGCGCGCGGTCTTCGCCGAGGATGCCGCCGCGCTGATCGGCCTCGTGGTGGCGTTCGTGGGCGTATTCCTGCACCAGGTCACCGGCTCGCCCCTGCCGGACGCGATCGGTTCGATCGTCGTCGGCGTGTTGCTCGCCGTCGTCGCGGTTGTCCTGATCGACCGCAACAGGCGCTTCCTGGTGGGCCAGGGCGTCACCCCGGACATCGAGCGCTCCATGGCCCGGCGGGTGCTGGAGCACCGCGACATCGCCCGGCTCACCTACCTGCACCTGGAATTCGTCGGCCCGCGCAAGCTGTACCTGGTGGCGGCGGTGGATCTGGAGGGGGACCACCCGGAGCACGAGGTGGCGGTGGCCCTGCGCCGGATTGAGCGTGAGCTGGAGGACCACGAAACGGTAGAGGAAGCCGTCCTGACCCTGGCAACCCTTGACGAGGCAGCCCTGCGTTTCTGAGCCAGCGCCTTCCGGCGGCCCGGACCGGCAGGGGGCAGGACGCACGGGAACGAAAAAACCCCGCCGCTTCAAGAAGCGGCGGGGTTTCCATGTGCCCTCGGTAGGATTCGAACCTACGGCCTTCTGCTCCGGAGGCAGACGCTCTATCCCCTGAGCTACGAGGGCAATTTCCGGATATCCTGCCGTTCCCGGCGGGACGTCCTAGAGCTTAGCAGGAAGGTGGCCCGCAAGGGAAAACCGCCGCCCGGACCAGTCCGGGGTGGTTGCCGAAGCAGCCTCAGTAGCCCGAGAAAGAGTCCGTCCGGACCCGCCGCGCCCCGGCCCGCCTGGCCGCGCGGCGGAGGGATGCGACGCTTGCGGGCGAGCCGGAAACGTAAACCTCCCGGCGGTCGATATCCGGGACAAGCGCCGCAAGCGCCGTTCCATCCAGCCGGCCGGACGCGCCGGGGGTGGCGGCGGACGCGGAGGCCAAGCCGGCAGGCGGGTCGGAGCCATCCGCCAGCCGCACCAGTACACGCATGCCGGACGTCCGGAGTTCTTCCGCGTAGGCCACCTCATCAGCGCTCCTGGCCAGGAGCAGGAGCACAGCGTCCCGCTGCCGCAGGGCCCCGGAAGACAGGTGCGACACAAATGGCGTGATGCCGATGCCCGCCGCGATGAGCAGCACCGGCCGGCGGGGATCCCGCGGCAGGACGAAGTCGCCGCCCACCGCCGTGGCTGTCACTTCGTCACCCGGCTGCAGCGCCAGGAGCGCCGCCTTTGCCGCCGACAGAGGGCCCGCCGTCCGGACGCCGAACTTCACCAGGCGATCGCCAGGGGAGCCGGTCAGGCTGAACACCCGGCGCCGGCCTTTTCCATCCGGCCTGGCCTGCGGCAGGTCCAGCTCCATGTACTGTCCGGGGAGGAAACGTACCGGGCGGGCGGGCTCGAACGAGAACTCGGCGGTGGTGGGCGTCAGCGGGCGGGTCCCTGCGAACCGGAGCTTTACGGCCCCGCGCTGGCCCGCCAGGAAAGCCAGCAGGTTGCCCGCCAGCAGCGCCGCCTCCGGGGAGTTGGCCACAATGCCCAACTTCCACGGCACCGCGAAGAGCACCCCAACCACAGCTGCAAGTGCCAGCTGCTGGGGCCGCCGCGGCGGCAATGTCAGGGGCTCGGTCAGCATGAAGCCCACAAAGAAGAGCACAGGACGCTGGGCGAGGGCCTGCCAGACGCCCATCCCGGCCGTCATCCCCGAGCGAAGCAGTTCAAGGGTAATGATCGCGGTGGCTGCCCCCGTGAACACGGATGCCATCAGCACCTTGCGTGTCCGGTGCAGGACCACCAGCACGCCCGGGACCAGCACCCAGAGCATGGCCGGCGTCGCGGCCCACCACGTGGCGATGTTCAGCCCGGTGAGTCCGGTGGCAAACGCGCCGGCCGCGGCGGGATTGAATATGTGCCGTCCGCGCCACGCCAGTGCGTATTTGGACGCCGACGCCAGCACGCACGCCAGCGCCACCCCCGCCAGGTCCCTCGGTTGCAGGGACGGCCAGAACAGGAAATAGAGCAGCAGGCCGGTGATCAGCGAGGACTCGGTATGGGGGTTGACCCGGAAGAGTGCCGCCAGGGCCCGGTTGGCGGCGTAGGTCAAGCCCAGGCACAGCGCCAGGTGTGCCAGCATTTCCGGGATTCCGAACGTCAGCCAGCCCAGCACATTCAGCAGCAGGCTGTAGGCGGCGAGTACTGCCAGGACCACAAGGATGAGCCGGTACATGGTGAACCTGCCCACGGCGGTGCCTATCCGGCCCGTCAGGGAGGGTGCCGGACCGGTTTGTGGTGTGTCCACGGGGCTCATGCGAACAGCTTCCCTTCGAATTCGGTGGAATAGGCTGCGCTGCCGTCGGAAAAGACCGTCAGCCAGGAAAAGTCGAACGCCTCCTGGAGCAGGGCGCCCGGAACGAAGAAGAGGGCGGTGGCGAGGGCATCGGCAACCATGGCCGTCTCCGCCAGTGCCCAGGTGGCGACGGCGGTCCGGACCGGCTGCCCGGTGGTTCCGTCCAGGACGTGGTGCAGTCCGTCGCCCCAGGCGCGCCGGTTGGCGGCCGAGGCACACAGGGCCCGGCCCTCCAGGTCCACCACGCCAATCGCCTGTGCCGGGTTGTAGGGGTGTTCAAGCGCCACGCTGACGGGTCCGGTTCCGCGGGCCAGCAGGTCCCCGCCGGCATCAATGACGAACCCGCCCACACCGGCGGCCGCCAGCTCCTGCGCCAGCAGGTCCACCAGCAGGCCCTTGCCGGCGGCGCCAATGTCCAGGACCACAGGGGCGCCGGCAGTCAGGACCGTTCCGGACCACGTGAGGACCGATTCCCAGTCCGGTGCCGGGAGCGGCGGCCCTGCTGCCCGGAGGGAGTACGCTGCGTCATACCCCAGTCGCTCCAGGCTCCCGCCTATGAGGGGTGTCATGGCGCCGTTCGTCAGGTCGTAAAGCTGCCGGTACAGCTCACCCAGTGGCGCGGCCTCCTCCGGGAAGGAGTAGCGTCCGGGCCGCCGGGCCATGGCTGCAACGCGGGAGTCGGCGCGGAAACGGGACCACTCGCCGTCGAACTTTTCCACCCTGCCCAGGACCCGTGTCCGCACGGCTGCGGGCAAGGGCAGGGGAGTGGTGATGTGCCAGCCGGTGCCGATCGCCTGGAACGAAAAGTCTTCCCGGTCCGTCGCGGACACCGCCTAGTGCGCCTCCGCCTTGATCTTCTCCAGCGCCTGGTTGAACCCTCCGCTGGTCAGTGAGGACCCGGACACCTTGGAAACGTTGAGTTCATCGATGTTCCTGCCCACCACCTGGGCTGCGATGCCCCCGGCGAACTGGCCCTGGAATTTGCGGGTGTTGGGGTTGGACGGGTGCTGGGTGATCTGGACGTCCGTGACTTTTCCCGCTGCCAGCGTCAGCTGAACACCCACCGTTTCCGTGCCGTTGGGCGAGACGTAGTTGCCGTCCGCACTGTAGGTGCCGTCTTTGTAGGTGCCGCCGCTGCCGGCCAGGGCGGAGGATCCGGCAGTGGGGGCGCCCGGTGCCGCGGCAGTACCGGGGGTGCTGTCGGCGGTGGACGGCGCGCAGCCCGCCACGGTTCCCGCCAGGGACAGCCCTGCGATACCGGCGAAGAGGCTTCTCCGGAGCAGGACTGTGGAAACAGAAGGGCCTTTCAAGGACAAATCACTCCCGGGAGTGATGGGGCTTTTAGGGATGGAGGGTCTCATGAAGGCTCTCGTTTCTCTGTGGGCTGTTCACTTCCGTGGGGCTGCCACCTGCTGTGGGGCGGCGCCGTGCGGCAGTGGCTACGGTTGAGTCAACGCCGGATCCGCCCGAATGGTTCACGGAACCGGCCCGGAAGATTCCTTTTCCACGCCGCGGGGGGCGTGCACAGCCCAAATTCTTTGCTGTCACTGGCCCCCGGTACGCTAGAGGGGTGACTCCCGAAGAACTTTCCCTCGCCATATCCGCCTGCCTCAAGGACGCCGTCGCCGCCGGCGATATCGACCTTGCGGCATCAGCCATTCCGGCTGAGGTGCGCGTGGAGCGACCCAAGAACCGGGACCACGGCGACTGGGCCACCAACATCGCCCTCCAGCTCGCCAAGCAGGCCGGCACCAACCCGCGCGAATTCGCCGCCGTCCTCAGCAGCCGGCTCAAGTCCATCGACGGCGTCTCCGCCGTGGATATCGCCGGGCCCGGATTCCTGAACATCACCGTGGACGCCGCAGCCGCCGGTGCCCTGGCCAAGGCCATCGTCGAGGCCGGCAAGGACTACGGCACCAACACTGCGCTCGCCGGACGCACCGTCAACATGGAGTTCGTCTCCGCCAACCCCACCGGGCCGCTGCACATCGGGCACACCCGCTGGGCCGCCCTGGGCGACTCGATCGCCCGCGTGCTGCGCGCTTCGGGCGCTGATGTCACCGCGGAGTACTACATCAACGACGCCGGCTCGCAGATGAACACCTTCGCCAACTCCGTCTACTCCCGCCTGCACGGCCTTCCGGTGCCGGACGGCGGCTACCCCGGGCAGTACATCGCCGAGCTTGGCCATGAAGTCCTCACCGCGCACCCGGACATCCGTGAGCTCACCGAAGTGGCCGCCCTGCCGGTCATCCGGGCCGCCGCCTACGAGGCCCAGATGAAGGACATCAAGGCCACCCTGGCGGACTTCGGCGTCGAGTTCGACGTCTTCTTCTCCGAGCAGGAGCTGCACGACGCCGGCGCCATTGAGAGTGCCGTGGCGCGCCTTCGCGAGCAGGGCCACGTGTTCGACGACGGTGGTGCGGTGTGGCTGCGGACCACGGACTTTGGCGACGACAAGGACCGCGTCATGATCCGCGCCAACGGCGAGCCCACGTACTTCGCCGCGGACGCTGCCTACTACCTGTCCAAGAAGGACCGTGGCTTCACGGAGAAGATCTACCTCCTGGGCGCCGACCACCACGGCTACATCAACCGGCTCAAGGCCATCGCCGCCGCTGCCGGTGACGATCCCGAGGTGAACATCGAAGTCCTGATCGGCCAGCTGGTGTCCGTCAACGGCGCTAAGCTGTCCAAGCGCGCCGGCAACATCATCGAACTCAAGGACCTGATCGACTGGCTGGGCAAGGACGCCGTCCGCTACTCCCTGGCACGGTTCCCCGCCGACTCGCCGCTGACCCTTGATCCGGAACTGCTGAAGAAGCACAGCAACGAGAATCCGGTGTTCTACGTCCAGTACGCCCACGCCCGCTCCCGGGGCGCCGCGCGCAACGCTGTGGCCGCCGGCGTCGAACGCCAGGTGGACGGCCAGGACAGCTTCGATGCGTCGCTCCTGGACCACGCCACGGAAAACGAGCTGCTGTCCTACCTGGGCAGCTACCCGTCCATCGTGGCCAAGGCTGCCGAACTGCGCGAACCGCACCGCGTGGCGCGCCACCTGGAGGCCATCGCAGGGGCGTACCACCGCTGGTACGACGCCTGCCGTATTGCCCCCATGGGTGAAGAACCCGTCACGGACCTCAACCGCACCCGGCTCTGGCTTAATGACGCCACCAGCCAGGTGTTGGCGAACGGCCTTGACCTGCTGGGCGTTTCCGCGCCGGAACGGATGTAGGACCCATGACGCACACAGCAGCACAGGGCTCTCCGCTTGCCCCGGAGTGGCTTGCCGTTCCGGATGACCTCAATGCCCTCCACGAACCGATGTGGGCCGGCGACGCAGCGCGCAACGCCGACGGTGAACTCGCCATTGGCGGCATCCCCGTCAGCGAGTTGCAGCGGCAATACGGGACCCCGCTGTTCGTGATGAGCGAGAACGACTTCCGTGCCCGGGCCAGGGCATTCAGCGACGCGTTCAACAACGCCTTCGCGGATATCTGCGGGGGAGTGGACGTCTACTACGCCGGCAAGTCGTTCCTCTGCACCGCGGTGGTCCGCTGGGTGGAGGAAGAGGGGCTGCGGCTGGACACGGCCTCGGGCGGGGAACTCGCCGTGGCCTACCGGGCCGGAATTCCCGGGGCGGACGTCGCCCTGCACGGCAACAACAAGTCCGACGGCGAGATCCACAGGGCGCTTGACATGGGCCTGGGGCGGATCGTGGTGGACAGCCTCGATGAGCTCGTGCGCGTCGGTGCGATCGCGCAGGGGCGCGGGGAGCAGGCGAAGGTCATGCTGCGGCTCACCCCCGGCGTGCATGCCCACACGCACGAATTCATCGCCACCGCCCACGAGGACCAGAAGTTCGGCCTCTCCATGGCGGCCGACACCACCGATGAAGCCGGGATCTCCGCTGCCGAGGAAGCGGTGGCCGCTGCATCAGCGGATCCCGGCATCGAGCTGCTGGGCCTGCACTGCCACATCGGCTCCCAGATCTTCGAGCCGGACGGCTTTGCGCTGGCCGCCGAGAAGCTGCTGCGGTTCCTGGCCGCCATGCAGGAAAAGTACTCCATCATCCTGCCGGAACTGGACCTTGGCGGCGGCTACGGGATCGCCTACACGCCGGTGGACACCCCGCGCCCTGCCGCGGAGATCGCCAACGCGATGGCCGCCGTCGTGCGTTCCACGTGCGCCGAACTGGGCATCGACGCGCCGCGCATCTCCATTGAACCGGGACGCGCGATCGTTGGCAGCACTACCTTCACCCTGTACGAAGTGGGCACGCTGAAGACGGTCCGCGTGGACGCACCCGGCACGTCCGGTGACGGTGACGCGGGCAACAACGTTACGTATCCCCGCCGGTATGTTTCGGTGGACGGCGGCATGAGCGACAACGCCCGCCCGGTGCTGTACGACGCGGATTATTCGGCAGTCCTGGCCTCCCGCACCTCCAGCGCCGCCCCGCAGCTGTCCCGCGTAGTGGGCAAACATTGCGAGAGCGGCGACATAGTTGTTAGAGATGTATATCTGCCCGAGGACGTGGCAGCCGGTGATCTGCTTGCTGTACCGGGAACCGGCGCCTACTGCTGGGCCCTCTCGAGCAACTACAACTATCTGGCCCGGCCGGGCGTTGTCGCGGTGCGCGACGGATCTTCCCGGCTGATTGTCCGCGGGGAAACCGAAGAAGATCTGCTGAACCGCGACATGGGAGCCTGAATGACGGAAATGCGAACGCTGAAAGTAGCCCTGCTGGGCTGTGGCAACGTTGGAGCCCAGGTTGCGCGGATCCTCATTGAGGACGCCGACGCCCTCGCTGCCCGCACCGGTGCCCGCCTGCAGCTCAGCGGCATCGCCGTGCGCAACGTCAACGCCGCCCGCGACGTGGACCTGCCGCAGGAGCTCTTCACCACCGACGCCGAAACCCTCGTCAAGGACGCGGACCTGGTGATCGAACTGATGGGCGGCATCGAGCCTGCCCGCACCCTGATCCTCTCCGCGCTGCGCAACGGCGCCTGCGTGGTCACCGGCAACAAGGCACTCCTGGCCCAGGACGGCCCCACGCTCTACGAAGAAGCGGACAAAGCCGGCGTCCAGCTGTCCTACGAGGCCGCCGTGGCCGGCGCCATCCCGATCCTGCGCCCCATCCGCGACAGCCTCTCGGGCGACCGCATCACCCGGGTGCTGGGCATCGTCAACGGCACCACCAACTTCATCCTTGACCAGATGGACACCACCGGCGCCCAGTTCGCCGACGCCCTCGCCGAAGCCCAGCGCCTTGGCTACGCCGAAGCGGACCCCACTGCCGACGTCGAAGGCCACGACGCCGCGGCGAAAGCCGCCATCCTCGCGTCACTGTCCTTCCACACCCGCTTTGCGCTGGACGATGTCCACTGCGAGGGAATCACGTCCGTCAGTGCTTCGGACATCGCCGCCGCAAAGGACGCCGGCTTCGTCATCAAGCTGCTGGCCATCGCGGAGAAACTGACCGACGCCGACGGCAAGGAAGGCGTGTCCGTCCGCGTACACCCCACCCTGCTGCCGCGCGAACACCCGCTGGCCGCCGTCCGCGGTGCCTTCAACGCGGTATTCATCGAGGCCGAAAACGCCGGAGAGCTGATGTTCTACGGCCAGGGCGCCGGGGGCACCCCGACGGCATCCGCTGTCCTGGGCGACCTCGTGTCAGCAGCCAGGCGCCTGGTCCTGGGCGGTCCCGGCCGCACCGAAACCACCACGGGCCACGTTCCCGCGCTGCCCATCGACGCGGCCACCACGAGTTACTACATTGGCCTGGACGTCGCCGACCAGCCCGGCGTCCTGGCAAAGATCGCCCAGCTCTTCGCCGAGCACGGCGTTTCCATCGAAATCATGCGGCAGACCATCCACCGCGATTCAGCTTCCAACGTGGAGTCTGCCGAACTGCGGATCGTCACCCACCGTGCGTCAGAGGCTGCCCTTGCAGCCACCGTCGAGGCCGTGAAGGGCCTGGACGTCATCAATTCAGTTACATCCGTTTTGCGGGTAGAAGGAGTCTAAGTGGCTCACCAATGGCGCGGTGTCATCCGCGAATACGCTGACCGTCTGCCCGTGACGGAGTCCACCAGGGTCATCACCCTGGGCGAGGGCGGCACCCCGCTGGTGCACGCGCAGAAGCTCTCCGAACTCACCGGTTCCGAGGTCTACCTCAAGGTGGAAGGCATGAACCCCACCGGCTCCTTCAAGGACCGTGGCATGACCATGGCGATGACGGCAGCAGTTGCCTCCGGCGCGAAGGCCGTTGTGTGCGCTTCCACCGGCAACACGTCCGCCTCTGCTGCTGCCTACGCTACGGCCGCCGGCCTTAAGTGCGCGGTCCTGGTGCCCGAAGGCAAGATCTCCATGGGCAAGCTCAGCCAGGCGATCGCCCACGGGGCCACCCTGCTCCAGGTGGACGGCAACTTCGACAACTGCCTGGACATAGCCCGCAAGCTGGGGGAGTCCTACCCCGTCTTCCTGGTGAACTCGGTAAACCCCGCCCGCATCCAGGGCCAGAAGACCGGCGCCTTCGAAGTGGTCGATTCCCTGGGTGACGCACCGGACATCCACGTTCTGCCCGTGGGCAACGCCGGCAACATCACGGCCTACTGGAAGGGCTACAAAGAGTACTCCGCTCCCTTCGAATCGGAGACGGCCGGTACCCTTCCCGCCGTATCCACCAGGACACCTGCCATGTGGGGCTTCCAGGCCGCCGGTGCCGCCCCCTTCGTCGCAGGCCACCCCATCACAGAACCGGACACCATCGCCACTGCCATCCGCATTGGAAACCCGGCGTCCTGGGACGGTGCCGTCGGCGCCCGTGACGAATCCGGCGGGCTCATCGAGGCCGTCACCGATGAGGAGATCCTGAACGCCCACCGCTGGCTGTCGTCCAAGGAAGGCGTCTTCGTGGAGCCCGGTTCCGCCGCAGGCGTGGCCGGACTGCTCAAGAAGCACGCCGCCGGCGAGGTCCCCAGCGGAAAAACCATCGTCATCACCGTCACAGGCCACGGACTCAAGGATCCCCAGTGGGCCCTGCGCACCGAGGACGGCAGCGATGTCCAGCCGGTCAAGGTCCCCAACGACGTCGTCACCGTAGCCGCTGAGCTGGGACTGGAAGAAAGATAACCTTGGACACCACCTCGCAGGCCGCCGTCGGACTGCAACTGATTGAGCCGGGCCAGCGCGTCACCGTCCGCGTCCCCGCCACCACGGCCAACCTTGGTCCCGGCTACGACAGCCTGGGGCTTGCCCTGGCCCTGCACGACACCCTGACCGTGGAAAGCCTGGACACGGACGAACTCGTCTTTGACCTGCGCGGCGAAGGGGCGGAAACCCTTCCCCGGGATGCCAGCCACCTGGTGGTCCGGGCCATGGATGCGGCCTTTGAACGGCTGGGATTCCGCCACGGCGGCCTGAAGGTGACTGCCGAAAACGTCAACCCGCACGGCAGGGGGCTGGGCTCGTCCGCCTCGGCGGTCGTGGCGGCTGTGTCTGCCGCCAATGCCATGGTTCCAGCGGAAAACCAGCGCGGCCGCGACTGGATCCTGCAGCTCACCAGCGAAATGGAAGGCCACCCGGACAACGTCGCACCCGCGATTTTCGGCGGACTGGCGCTGTCATGGCAGGACAGTGAGCAGTACAGCAGCACCACTGCCACCGTGACCGGTTCGATCATCCCCATCGTGGCGGTACCCGACTTCGAACTGTCCACCGAAGCCGCCCGCGCCCTGCTGCCCGCATCAGTGGGACACCATGCGGCGGCCATGAATTCGGGCCGTGCGGCGCTGCTGATCCATGCATTGACGCAAAAGCCTGAGTTTCTCCTGCCGGGCACCGAGGACTACCTGCACCAGAGCTACCGGGCGGAAGCCATGCGGCCCAGTGCGGCGCTCATCGGCGCCCTCCGTAAAGCAGGCTACGCAGCAGTGGTTTCCGGCGCCGGGCCAACCGTCCTGGTGCTGGCCAACGGGGAAGCGCAGGCCAGTGATGCACTGGCCTTCATTGAGGCCTTTACATCGGAGAACACGCCGGACATTGGCTGGCGCGTTCTGAAGCTCGCAGTGGACGTTGAAGGTGCTAAGGTGGACGTGCACCGGCGGTAATTCCGCCTATCTGATCTGCTCCTGCATTCAGTTGCTGTTTGATCTACCACTGTGAATGTATTCCGGTGCCACCTGCTTGGTCTGTCGCAGGAACTGCAGCATCCAACTGCCCCTGAAGCGTCAGTCAGGCGTTGCGCCGTGGGCGCAGCGCAAGGTGAATCAGTATCCGGCCCTGCTGGCCGAAATCCAACCGGCAAGGCTGAAATCCGGCTGCAGATCTGAACTGCAGCCCAGATCAAATCATCGCGTCCAGCTCCCAGTCTGGACGCCGTCGAGGGGGAAGGATCCTTCGTGACCGAAACCACTGAGCTGTCGCCAGCTGTGGAACACACAACTTCTGCTGCCGAATCATCGGCCGCACCCGCCAAGAGCAGTGGCCTCGCCGGCCTGAAGCTCGCCCAGCTGCAGGCCCTCGCCAGCCAGCTCGGCATCTCCGGCGGCTCCCGCATGCGCAAGGGGGACCTGGTTTCGGCCATCTCCGCCCACCGCGCAGGGACCCTGACCGTCAAGACTCCTGCGAAGGCAACGGAAAAGGCTCCGGAAAGCAGCGTGGCTCCTGCCGCAGCCGCTCCGGAGGCCGCTGCCGCGGAAGCTCCTGCCGCTGAAGGCACCCGTGCCCGCGGACGCGGCCGCAACCGCCGCGCTGTCAGTGACGGCGTGGTTGCCCCGGCAACCGAAGCTCCCGTCGTGGAAACCGCTGCCGCACCTGCCGCTGCAGCCGTCGAGGCGCCGTCGGCCGCCCCCGCGGAAACCACCGAGGCAACGGAAGGCGCCCCCGAGCGCCGCCAGCCGCGCACCCGCAACCGCCGCCGCGGCGAAGCCGCTGCCGCCTCCGTCCAGGAAGCCCCGGTGGAAACCCCGGCAGAGCAGCCGGCCGCGGAACAGCGTGCAGGCGAACAGCGCACCGAAACCCCCGCAGAAGCAGGGGACGCCGGCCAGCGCACCGAACGCCGTGACGGCGGCCGCACCCGCGGCCGTGACAACACCCGCGATTCCGATGGCGGCCGCGACAATGCCGGCAGCCGCGAAGCCGGCCAGCGCGATGGCGGCCGGGACAACCGCGACAACGACGACGCCGACGGCGGAAGCCGCCGCAACCGCCGTAACCGCCGCGACCGGAATGACCGCAACGACCGTTCCGGCGGCCAGGACCGGGACAACTCGCGCAATGACCGCTTCCGCGACCGCAACGACCGCCGCCGCGGCCGCAACCAGGGCCCGGACGTAGACGACGTCGAGGTCACCGACGACGACGTGCTGCTGCCGGTCGCCGGCATCCTCGACGTCCTGGAGAACTACGCGTTCATCCGCACATCCGGTTACCTGCCCGGCCCCAACGACGTCTACGTCTCCCTGGCCCAGGTCAAGAAGTACAACCTGCGCAAGGGTGACGCCGTGGTAGGCGCAATCCGTGCACCGCGCGAAGGCGAAGACCGCAGCCAGCAGTCCAACCGCCAGAAGTTCAACGCCCTGGTCCGCGTCACGTCCGTCAACGGCAAGACGCCGGAAGAACTCAAGGACCGCGTCGAATTCGCCAAGCTGGTTCCGCTGTACCCGTCGGAGCGCCTGCGCCTCGAGACCGATCCCAAGAAGATCGGCCCCCGCGTCATCGACCTCGTCGCCCCGATCGGCAAGGGCCAGCGTGGCCTGATCGTCTCCCCGCCCAAGGCCGGCAAGACGCTCATCCTGCAGTCCATCGCCAACGCGATCACCACCAACAACCCTGAGGTCCACCTCATGATGGTGCTGGTTGACGAACGGCCCGAAGAAGTCACGGACATGCAGCGCACCGTCAAGGGTGAAGTCATTGCCTCCACCTTCGACCGTCCCGCAGACGACCACACAACTGTGGCCGAACTGTCCATCGAACGCGCCAAGCGCCTCGTGGAAATGGGCATGGACGTGGTGGTCCTCCTGGACTCCATGACCCGCCTGGGCCGCGCCTACAACCTGGCAGCACCGGCCTCCGGCCGCATCCTGTCCGGTGGTGTGGACTCCGCAGCCCTCTACCCGCCCAAGCGCTTCTTCGGTGCCGCCCGCAACATCGAAAACGGCGGCTCGCTCACCATCCTGGCCACCGCCCTCGTTGAGACCGGCTCCAAGATGGACGAGGTCATCTTCGAAGAGTTCAAGGGCACCGGCAACATGGAACTCCGCCTGTCCCGCCAGCTGGCAGACAAGCGCATCTTCCCGGCCGTGGATGTCAACGCATCCGGTACCCGCCGCGAAGAGAACCTGCTCTCGCCCGAAGAAGTCAAGATCATGTGGAAGCTGCGCCGCGTCCTCTCCGGACTCGAGACCCAGCAGAGCCTTGAACTGCTCACCAACAAGATCCGGGAAACCCAGAGCAACGTCGAGTTCCTCATGCAGGTCCAGAAGACGACGCTTGGTGCGAAGTCGGATAACGACAAATAGCTTAGTAAAGGGGCGGGGTGCCGGAAAATCCCGCGGCTTGGGGGCCGCGCGGATTTTCCGCCCCCGCCCCTTCGCGTGGCGGCTCAGTCCTGACGGACGTGAGCCGCCACGCTCCGGCAGGCCCGATGCCACTCCCGGGGCGGAAAATCCACGCGGCCGGCGCCAGCTCACCGGGTGCCCCGCATGCTTTGGGGTTGGATTCCTGTGCCTGACTAAACTAGGTGCAGAACGAAAGGTTTTGAAAAATGTTTGAGTCCGTACAGGGCCTGCTTGATGAGCATGACTCCATCCAGGCGCAGCTGGGGGATCCTGCTGTTTATGCTGACCAGCGGCTTGCCCGGAAGCTGGGGCGGCGGTCGGCTCAGCTCAATGGCATTGTTGAGGCCTACCACAAGTGGGAAGGCATCCGGGATGACCTTGCTGCCGCCAAGGAGATGGCTGCCGAGGATCCCGAGTTCGCTGCCGAGGTGCCTGAACTTGAGGCCGCGCTGGAGACGGCTGCCGCCAAGCTGCGGCGCCTGCTGATTCCGCGCGATCCGGACGACGCCCGCAACGTGATCCTCGAGGTCAAGGGCGGCGAAGGTGGCGACGAGGCTGCCCTGTTCGCCGGCGACCTGCTGCGCATGTACACCCGCTACGCGGAGTCCCGCGGCTGGAAGACCGAAATCATCTCCGCCACCGAATCGGACCTGGGCGGCTACAAGGACGTCCAGGTGGCCGTCAAAGGCAACTCGAACGACCCCGCTGAGGGCGTGTACGCCCGGCTTAAATTCGAAGGCGGCGTGCACCGCGTCCAGCGCGTGCCCGTGACCGAGTCCCAGGGACGCATCCACACCTCGGCTGCCGGCGTGCTGGTCCTGCCCGAAGTGGACGAGCCGGAAGAGCTCGAGATCAACCAGAACGACCTCAAAATCGACGTGTACCGGTCCTCGGGCCCGGGTGGCCAGTCCGTGAACACCACGGACTCCGCTGTGCGCATCACGCACCTTCCCACCGGCATTGTGGTGGCCATGCAGAACGAGAAATCGCAGCTGCAGAACCGTGAGGCCGGCATGCGCGTCCTCCGTGCCCGCATCCTGGCGCACCAGCAGGAGCAGATCGACGCCGCCAACTCGGAACAGCGCAAGTCGCAGATCCGCACCATGGACCGCTCCGAGCGCATCCGTACGTACAACTACCCGGAAAACCGGATCGCCGACCACCGCACCGGCTACAAGGCCTACAACCTGGACCAGGTCATGAACGGTGACCTGGAACCGGTCATCCAGTCGGCGATCGAAATGGACGAGCAGGCGCGGCTGGACGCCATCGGCGACTGATCGGAAGCTGCCACCCATGACCGAGCCCACCTCCGCGGTGCCTGCCCAGACCCAGACACTGGCTGCAGCTGTCCGTGAGGCTGCCGCACTGCTGGCTGAGGCCGGGGTCCCCAGCCCCCGCGCCGACGCGGAGCTCCTGGCGGACCACCTCCTGAACGTCGGGCTGGGACGCCTGCGCTCCCTGATGCTTGGCGACACTCCCGCACCGGAGGGGTATGCCGAGCTGGTGGCCGAACGTGCGCGCCGGATCCCGCTGCAGCACATCACCGGAGTGGCATATTTCCGCTACCTGGAGCTGGCGGTGGGGCCGGGGGTTTTCATTCCGCGTCCGGAGACGGAATCGGTGGTCCAGCTGGCCGTCGACCATGTCCGTGGCATGGACAGTCCCCGCATTGTGGACCTTGGGACGGGGTCCGGCGCCATCGCCGGTTCGCTCGCTTCCGAGCTTCCCGGAGCCGAGGTGCATGCTGTCGAATTCAGCCCGTTCGCGCACGCCTGGGCGGCGAAAAACCTGGCGCCCCTGGGCGTCAACCTTGTCCTGGGGGACCTGCGCGACGCCTTCATGGAGCTCAACGGAAGCGTCGACGTCGTGGTTTCCAACCCTCCGTACATCCCCGCCGAAGCCATCCCCAATGAACCCGAAGTAGCCCTGCACGATCCGCCGGAGGCTTTGTACGGCGGGGGAGCGGACGGCATGGAACTTCCGACGGCGGCAGCGGCCTCCGCTGCCCGGCTGCTGCGGCCGGGGGGCTACTTCGTCATGGAACACGCAGAAGTCCAGGCCGGCTGGATTGCCGCCATGCTCGCAAAGACCGGAACCTGGACAGCCATCACAACGCACCTGGACCTCAACGGCAAGGAGCGCGCCACCAGCGCCGTGCTCGTGGAGGACTCCGCACGGAATGAAAGAATGGGCCAGTGACCACAACTTATGACTGCACCATCGACGACGAGCGGGCCCGGGGGCTGGAACACGCCCAGCGCGCCATCAGTGAAAAGAAATGCGTCGTGCTCCCCACGGACACCGTCTACGGGATCGGCGCGGACGCGTTCTCGCCGCAGGCCGTCACCATGCTGCTGGTATCCAAGGGACGCAGCCGCACCATGCCGCCGCCCGTCCTGATTCCGCGGATCAACGCCCTGGACGGCCTGGCCACTGAGGTCTCGGCCGACGCACGGAAACTCGCCGAGGCCTTCTGGCCCGGAGGCCTGACGCTGATCCTGCACGCACAGCCGTCCCTGGACTGGGACCTGGGCGAAACCAAGGGGACCGTGGCCCTGCGGATGCCTGCCGACGAGGTGGCCCTGGAACTGCTGACCTTGACCGGCCCGCTTGCCGTGTCCTCGGCAAACCGCACCGGCCACGCACCGGCCCAGACTGCTGCTGCCGCCCGGGAACAGCTTGCTGATTCCGTCGAGGTGTACCTGGAGGGCGGCCAGCGCCCCGTAGAGGGCGAGGCCGGCGTGCCGTCCACCATTGTGGATGCCACCGGCCCCATCCTGCGCGTGGTGCGCAACGGGGCAGTGAGCCTGGACCAGCTCCGCGGGCACGTCCCCGGCGTCCTGGGCCTGGGAGAGATCCCCATGGCAGAAGAGGAAGCCGGCCAGTCAAGCGCAGCCGGCGTACAGGACGACGGCGGGGCCGCACCTGAGGCGCCCGGGTCGTCCGCCGTGACCGGCCCGGCCACGGAATCCGCCACGCCGGCCGGGAACCAGCAGCCTTGATGGCGCTGGACCGCCAGCAGATCCCTGTCCTGGACGTCCACGCCACGCCGCTGCGCGTCCCCGAACTGGTGGCGGAACTGAGCAGCTTCGTGGCGGATGGCGCTACCCGTACCGTCCTGGGCCACAACCTGCACAGCGTGACGCTGGCGTTGTCCGACGACGGATTCCGGCGCCTCTATGAGGACAGCGACGTCGTGCTCCTGGACGGGGCACCCGTGCTGTGGCTGTGGGGGAGGACCGGCAACGCCGAAGGCCCCGTCATGGATTACCGGCTGGGTTCAACGGACTGGCTGCCGGCGCTGGACCAGGTGCGCGGCCTTGACCGGATTGCCGTGATCGGTGCCGGTGCGGAAGCGAACGCCGGGGCAGTCAGCAGGCTGAAGGACATCGTTCCGGGCGCCCGCGTCTCAGGCTTTCCCGGTGAAGGATGGGGTCCTGAGCTGGAGGAGGCAGCCGTTGCCTGGCTGCACCGTGAACAGCCGCAGCTTGTCCTGCTTGGCCTGGGCATGCCGCTCCAGGAGGAAGTGCTGCAGCGGCGGCTGGCTGAGATGCCGCCTGCTGTGTACTGCGCCGTGGGCGGCGCCATCGAGCAGTTGGCGGGCGTCCAGAAGCTGGCCCCCCGGTGGCTGGGCAGGATGGGCCTGGAGTGGGCCTGGCGCCTGCTCCTGCATCCCCGCCGCGTGGCCTACCGCGTGCTGGGGGAGCCCTGGGTCCTGCTGTGGCTCCTGGCCGCCCGGAGGCTCGGAAAACCGGGGCTGACCAAATAGCCGGGGCCGTACGCAGCGGAGCGCGGCAAACGGCGGCAGGGCCCGCCTAGAACTTCTGGTCCTCCAACGGAGCAAAGCCCTTGCCCCGCAGGCCGGTGGTGAACGAACGTGCCCATCCCAGGAAGCCCGGAAGGTCGCGGCGCTGCAGGAAGTAGCCCAGGTACCCGCCGACGTCGGCGACGAACGAGCGCACCCGGAAGTAGCGGCGGATCAGGTAGCCCCGGTTCCGGTAATAGTAGAAGCGCTTGAAGGCGGAGTCCGGGACGATCACGTGCCAGCGGGCGCCGTAGACGTGCTGCGTTTCCCCGAACGCGTGCGGGTGCGTAATGGCCGTGGTGGTGACGGTGCCAAAGCGGATCCCTGCCTTGCGCAGCCGGATGGTGAAATCAACCTCATCGCCCCGGATGAACAGGCGCATGTCCGGCAGGCCCACCTTGAAGAACACGTCGGAGCGGATCAGCGCCCCGTTGAAGAAATGGCCATCGTCCGGCAGGAAGCCACGTTTCTCCACCTCGGCCCTGTCGTGCGTGACCTTGCCGTCCAGCCGGAAGAAGAAGGACAACCGGTCGGGATGGCCGGGCGCCGTGACCAAAGGGACCACCGCCTCCAGGTCGCGTGCCTCAGCCTCACGAAGCAGCGTGGCGAGGCATTCCGGATCTGCCGGCTCGGCGTCGTCGTCCATCATCCAGATCCAGCGGGCCCCGCTGGCGACGGCCTTCAGCGCGGCAAGCGCAAACCCGCCGGCGCCGCCCAGGTTCGCTTCGGAGCGCACATAGTCCACGTTGGGGTGCGCCGCTGCCACATCCGCGGCCGGGGTGGTGCCGCTGTCCACCAGGCAAATCGTGTCCACGTGCCGGCTCTGGGCGTTGATCGAATCCAGCAGGACGGACAGTTCCTTGGGCCGGTCGAAAGTCACGGCGGCAACCGCAATGCGGGGGGTCATGGGGGTCCTTTCAGCATGGCTGCAAGGGAGTTCCCCGCCTGTTGTGCGCCCGTGTGGCGCGGAGCCATGGTGCCGGTGGCACTAGTATCTTTGACTAGAGTCCACTGTAATACAGCCCTGTAAGGCGCTGCGCGCATGTCTGAGCGCACCGCCTGCTGCGCGCTCGGCGACGGAGAAGTTTCATTTATCGAAGAACAGATTCCCGGCCCGTGAGCCCACACACCCCCAACCGGCTGCCACCGCAGGCGAGCGGTTTTGGCGCCACCATCCTTGAAGCGGTTGCCGTCCCATGATCATGTACCTGCTTATGGGGCTCACCGCCGCCATCGTCTCCTACGCGGCCACCTGGGGCGCCCGCGTGGTGGGGCACCGGCTTGAGCTGCACCTGCCCATCCGCAGCCGGGACATGCATTCCACGCCGGTGTCCAGGCTGGGCGGGGTGGCAATCTTCCTCGGCGTCATGGTGGCGCTGGTCGTTGCCAGCCAGTCCTTCTTCGTCAAGGACATTTACCGCAACAACTTTTCACCGTGGGGTGTCCTGGCAGGAGCAGCTGTCATCGTCCTGGTGGGCGTGGCGGATGACCTGCTGGACATCCGCTGGTGGGTGAAGCTGATCGGCCAGAGCGCGGCCGGACTGACCGTGGCCATCTGGGGTGTGCAGATGACCATCGTCCCCTGGGTACCTGAACCCATCTACCTCCACGACGGAACACTGCGGATAGTGCTGACGGCCGGACTGATCGTCACCACCATGAACGCCTTCAACTTCATTGACGGACTGGACGGCCTCGCCGCGGGAGTGGCCATCATCGGCGGCACGGCGTTCTTCATTACCGCCTACTGGGTCCACCGCAACGCGGTACTGCTGGACTATTCGGACCTGGCAACCCTCATAACCGCGGTCCTCGTGGGCGGGTGCCTTGGGTTCCTCCCGCACAACTTCTTTCCCTCGAAGATCTTCATGGGCGACTCCGGCGCCATGCTGATCGGGCTCCTCATGGCCTCGGCCGGCGTCGTGTCCACGGGGCAGATCACCTCGGGCCTCTACGACCGCGCCAACGGTATCTCCACCATCATTCCCATCCTGCTTCCCTTCGCCGTCCTCTTCCTGCCGCTGCTGGACCTCGGGCTGGCGGTCGTCCGGCGGACGGCACGCGGGCGTTCGCCCTGGTCGGCGGACCGCGGACACCTGCACCATAAATTGCTGGACATCGGCTATTCGCACCGTACCGCTGTGGTCCTGATGTACCTGTGGACCGCCGTACTCTCCTTCGGCGGCCTGGCGTTTGCTGTCTTCCCCTGGCACATCGTGCTCGCCGTGGACATCTTCGCCACGCTGGTCATGGGACTGGTGACAGCGTGGCCGTACCTGTCCCGCGGCAACGGGGAAACTGCGGCGTAACGGCAGTTCTGAATTATTTCTATCTCGTGTAGAATTTAGGGGCAGCCCAAGCTGCCACTCCACCCCCTGCCTCCTGGCGATCCGCCATGTGGTGACGACGATTGGGATCTCATGACCTCCAACGCCGAGTCCGGACCTGCCTCCGGCAATGGACCCGTTGGTACGTCTGGTCCCACCCGTTCGCTCTGGCTGAACCTGCTCAAGCGCAGCTCTATTGCTGCGGCTGCCGGACTTGTGCTGTGCGCAATCCCGGCCGCCGTCCTCAACGGGGCAACCGGGGCGCTGTCCAGCGTTCTGGGCGGCCTGCTGGTGATGCTGTTCTTCGGCATCAGCCTGCTGGTGGGCCACTTCGTGGGACGAAGCAACCCATCGGGTGCAATCGGAATGTTCGTCGCCACCTACTTCATCAAAGTGGTTGGCTTTGCCGTTGTCCTGTTCGTCATCGGTGCTCCTGAATGGCTCCACGGCCGCTGGTTCATCATCGGCGCCATCGTCGCCGTCATCCTGTGGCAGGCCGCGGAGATCCATGGCTTCAGCAGGGCGCGACTCCAGATCTACAACGATCCAGAAGACAAGGGAGCATCCAATGCGTGATCGGAAAAAAACCGCAGGCGCCGCACACGGCAAACGCGGATCAGCCGACTCGACGCAGTGTCCTGCCGACGTGTCCACCGATGGCGGCTACAACGCTGGAATGGCTGTATTCAGCTACATCATTGGCGGAATCATCGTCTGGAGTTTGATAGGGTGGGGACTGGATTATCTGTGGGGAACGCGCTGGATTGTGCTCGCAGGCGCTCTGCTTGGAGCCGTCGGAGGTTTCTACCTTTCCCACATGCACGGCCTCACCAGTTCCCGAAAAATTGCTGATGGGCGCCATGCTCCCAGCGCACCGTCCCAGGACGGAAAAGATAATGCCAAATAATTTCACAGGGGGAACAGCAGGCTGTCAGGCTGCCGGACCCCGCCCAACGCCCAATGATGGACACTGCAGAGAGGAAACGCGTTGATCGCGCTTGCGCTCCCGGCCCAAGATTCAGGAGAGTTCACTCCTCCTGGTATTAACGAAATGCATTTGCCGGCAATCCTGCCGTGGGGTGCCGCAGAAGGATTCTCCAAGCAGATGCTGCTGGTCCTCCTCTCTGTCGTCTTTATCGCCGTCTTCTTCGTGCTCGCCGCACGCAAGCAGCAGCTGGTACCCGGCAAGCTCCAGTTCGCCGGCGAAGCCGCTTACGGCTTCGTCCGCAACGGCATTGCCAAGGACATCATCGGCGGCAGGGACTTCATCAAGTACGTCCCCCTGCTGTTCAGCCTGTTCTTCTTCATCCTGGTCAACAACATCTACGGCGCCATCCCGGTGTTCCAGCTCCCCACGTTCTCGCACGTGGGTGGAGCGTATGTGCTGGCCGGCCTGGTGTACGTCACCTGGATCGCCATCGGCGTCAAGAAGAACGGCCTGCGCTACTTCAAGCTTGCAACGGTCCCCTCGGGCGTGCCGTGGTACATCCTGCCGATCGTCATCCCGATCGAAATCATCTCCAACTTCGTTGTCCGGCCCGTCACGCACAGCCTCCGTCTGTTCGCGACCATGCTCGCCGGCCACCTGATCGTGATGATCGCCGGTTCCGGCATCGAGTACCTCATCATGCAGGAGAACGTGCTGCTGAAGGGAACCTCGATCCTGGTTCTCGCCGGTGCCATCGCCATGTACATGCTTGAAGCCCTGATCATGGTCCTGCAGGCCTATGTCTTTACGCTGCTGACCGCGATCTACATCGAAGGCGCACTGCACGCCGACAGCCACTAGGCACGCCGGCCGGGGCAACACGCACCGGCGGCACACCACAGTCTTCCCCTAGCGGGGATGAAGCAACCCAAACAACCTGCCACATAAGTGGCATCTTGAAAGGAAAAAAAATGGAAGGCTCCATCAACGGCTCCCTCAACCTCATCGGCTATGGCCTCTCGGCTATCGGCGGTGGTATCGGTGTGGGTCTCGTGTTCGCTGCCTACATCAACGGCGTTGCACGCCAGCCGGAAGCCCAGCGCGTCCTGCAGCCGATCGCATTCCTTGGCCTGGCCCTGACCGAAGCACTCGCCATCCTGGGCCTGGTCTTCGCCTTCGTTCTCAAGTAAACCCTTCAGAACTTAGCGAACATTCAGAACCGAGTAGATAAGGACGGGTGAAATATGCATCAGCTGATCATCTCAGCCGCCGCTGAAGGCGACGTCAACCCCCTTGTTCCCAATGGCTGGGAAATGCTGGTTGTCTTCGTGGGCTTTGCCATCCTCTTCTTCATCGTGGTCAAGTTTGTTGTCCCGATGTTCGAGAAGACCTTTGCAGAGCGTGCCGAGGCCATCGAAGGCGGTATCGCCAAGGCTGAAAAGGCCCAGGCTGAGGCGTCTGCTGCACTCGAAGAGTACAAGCAGCAGCTGACCGACGCCCGCACCGAAGCCAACCGCATCCGTGAGGAAGCCCGCGCCGAAGGTGCCCAGATCCTCGCGGATCTCAAGGAGAAGGCGGCAGCAGAGTCTGCCCGCATCACCGCACAGGCCCACGTACAGATCGAATCCGAGCGCCAGGCGGCCGTTGTGTCCCTGCGCTCTGAGGTAGGCACCCTGGCCACCACCCTTGCCGGCCGCATCGTGGGCGAGTCCCTCGACGACGACGCACGCGCAGCACGGGTAGTGGACCGTTTCCTGGCAGATCTGGAGTCCCAGAACGCAGGTGCAGCTAAGTAATGGCAGGCGTATCGAGCGAATCGCTGGCAACAGCCCTTGCCGGTTTGGAAGCGAAGCTTCCCACGGCGTCGCTGCAGCTGGCAAAGGAACTCTTCGGAATTCTGGGAATGGTGGACAGCTCGGCTGGCTTGCGCCGTGCCCTGACTGACCCCTCCCGCAGCGGTGACGAAAAGTCGGCGCTGGTGCGGCAGCTGGTTGGCGGAAAAGTCTCCGCTGATGCTGCTGAGATCGCGTCCGGACTGGCCAGCTCACGCTGGGCATCGGCGCGTGACATCGGCGATGCACTCGAGACTCTTGCCGCAACGGTGGTCATTTCCGTTGCTGAAAACAAGTCGGCCGTTTCTGCCTCCGGAATCACTGGCCTGGAAGAGCTGGAAAATGATCTGTTTTCCTTCAACCAGGCTGTTGCCTCCAGCCACGAGGTACAACGTGCTCTGTCCGAACCGCAGGCATCGGGCGCAGCTAAGGCTGGCCTTGCCGAGAAGCTGGTACCCGGCGTCAGTGAGGAAGCCAAAGTCCTCATCACGCAGGCTGTCAGCGAGCCACGCGGGATCAAGCCCACCCGGCTTGTGGAACGGTTCGCCGAACTGGCGGCCAAGAGGCAGCAGCGCTGGATTGCAACGGTCAGCGTAACCCGGCCCTTGTCGCAGACGCAGATGGAACGCCTCCAGGCGGGCCTGAATGCGCTGTACGGGCGGGAACTGAAGGTCAACATCAACGTTGACCCCTCGCTTATTGGCGGAATCCGCGTCCAGGTGGGTGACGAAGTGCTTGACGCTTCGGTTCTCTCCCGGCTGGGCGAACTGCAACGCCAGCTGGCCGGCTAGCCGGACAAGCACAACCAAACTGATAGAAAACCCGGTCACCGTTTGCGGTGATCACAAACAGGAGAGCAGGGACTGCAGATGGCCGAATTGACCATCAACGCCGACGACGTCCGTAATGCGTTGAACGAGTTCGCGGCGTCCTACGAACCCGGAAACGCAGAGCGCGTAGAGGTTGGCCGTGTAACGACCGCAGGTGACGGCATCGCCCGTGTTGAGGGCCTTCCCTCGGTCATGGCGAACGAGCTTCTTCGCTTCGAAGACGGCACGCTGGGCCTGGCCCAGAACCTTGACGTCCGCGAGATCGGTGTCATTATCCTCGGTGACTTCCAGGGCATCGAGGAAGGCCAGGAAGTGCACCGCACCGGGCAGGTTTTGTCCGTTCCGGTTGGCGACGCCTTCCTCGGCCGCGTGGTTGACCCCTTGGGCCAGCCCATGGACGACCTGGGCGAGATCAAGGCTGAGACCACCCGTGCCCTGGAACTCCAGGCGCCCGGCGTGACCCAGCGCAAGTCGGTCCACGAACCGATGCAGACCGGCCTGAAGGCCATCGACGCGATGATCCCGATCGGCCGCGGCCAGCGCCAGCTGATCATCGGCGACCGCCAGACCGGCAAGTCCGCAATCGCGATCGACACCATCATCAACCAGAAGGCCAACTGGGCTTCGGGAGATGTCACCAAGCAGGTCCGCTGCATCTACGTCGCCATTGGCCAGAAGGCGTCCACCATCGCCGCCATCCGCCAGACCCTCGAGGACAACGGCGCGCTTGAGTACACCACCATTGTGGCCTCTCCCGCGTCCGACCCCGCAGGCTTCAAGTACCTGGCACCGTACGCGGGCTCGGCCATTGGCCAGCACTGGATGTACGGCGGCAAGCACGTCCTCATCGTGTTTGATGACCTGTCCAAGCAGGCCGAGGCATACCGCGCCGTGTCGCTGCTCCTCCGCCGCCCGCCGGGACGCGAAGCCTACCCGGGCGACGTGTTCTACCTGCACTCCCGCCTGCTGGAGCGTTGTGCAAAGCTCTCCGACGAGCTCGGTGCCGGCTCCATGACGGGCCTGCCGCTGATCGAGACCAAGGCGAACGACGTGTCCGCCTACATCCCGACCAACGTCATCTCCATCACCGACGGCCAGATCTTCCTGCAGTCGGACCTCTTCAACGCCAACCAGCGCCCCGCTGTTGACGTGGGTGTCTCGGTGTCCCGCGTTGGCGGTGCCGCCCAGGTGAAGTCCATGAAGAAGGTCTCCGGTACCTTGAAGCTGGACCTTGCCCAGTACCGCGACATGCAGGCGTTCGCGATGTTCGCATCCGACCTGGACGCAGCGTCCCGCCAGCAGCTGACCCGCGGTGCACGCCTGATGGAACTGCTCAAGCAGGGCCAGTACTCGCCGTTCCCGGTCGAGGACCAGGTTGTCTCCATCTGGGCCGGCACCAATGGCTACCTGGATGACGTTCCCGTCGAGGACATCAGCCGCTTTGAGGCCGAGTTCCTGGAGCACCTGCGCCACAAGTCCTCGATCCTGACCACGCTGGCCCAGACCAACGTGCTGGACGATGACACCGTTGCCGCTCTGAAGTCCTCGATTGTGGACTTCAAGAAGGGCTTCTTCGGCGAGGGTGACAACCACCTGGTAGGCGCCGGCCACGAGGAGCATGACGCTATCTCCGAGGGCGAAGTCGACCAGGAAAAGATCGTCAAGCAGAAGCGCTAGTTCCGCATTGCCGGGTGTGCCGGGCCCCAGGGTCCGGCACACCCGGCTACGGAATGTTAGGAAAGGATAAGTATGGGAGCCCAGATCCGGGTCTACCGCCAGAAGATCAGCTCGACCACGTCGATGCGCAAGATCTTCAAGGCGATGGAACTGATCGCTACCTCGCGCATCGGGAAGGCCCGTGCGCGCGTAGCAGCTTCACTGCCTTACGCGAACGCGATCACGCGCGCCGTTTCTGCCGTCGCCAGCCAAAGCGAAATCGACCACCCGCTGACCACTGAGCCGGAGCAGATCCGCCGTGCCGCCGTCCTGGTAATCACCTCGGACCGTGGCCTGGCAGGATCCTACTCGGCCAGCGTGCTCAAGCAGGCGGAAGGTCTCTTCGAGCTGCTCCACGACGAAGGCAAGGAAGTCAAGACCTACCTCGTGGGCCGCAAGGCCCAGGCGTACTTCGAATTCCGGAACCGCGAGTACACGCGGGTCTGGACCGGAGGAACCGACGCTCCAGAGTTCGGCACCGCCCGTGAAATCGGCGAAGCGCTGCTGGCAGATTTCGCCACTGACTTCGAAGAGGGCGGCGTGGACGAAATCCACGTTGTCTACACCCGCTTCAAGTCCATGGTTACCCAGGAGCCGACGGTCATCCGCCTGCTCCCGCTGGAAGTAGTGGAAGAACAGGCTGCTTCCGAGTCGGAGCTCCTGCCGCTGTACGAGTTCGAGCCGGAAACCGAGCGTGTCCTTGACGCCCTGCTGCCGCGCTACATCGAATCGCGGATTTTCGCAGCCATGTTGCAGGCGGCAGCTTCCGAGCTTGCGGCCCGCCAGCGGGCGATGAAGTCCGCAGGCGACAACGCAACGGACCTGATCAAGAAGTACACGCGACTGCGCAACACGGCCCGCCAGGCCGAAATCACGCAGGAGCTCTCCGAGATTGTCGCAGGTGCCGACGCTCTCGCGTCGTAGCCTCCCGACCCTCGGTTCCGCGGAACCAGCACCACCACAGATAGACTTAACCCCACGCCATCTACTGAATGAAGTGAGAGAGATGACTGCCACTGCTACCGAACACGTAGCCGCAACGTCCGGTGCAACCGGCCGTATTGCGCGCGTAATCGGCCCGGTTGTCGACGTCGAATTCCCGGCTGACGCAATCCCGTCGATCTATAACGCCCTTACCACCGAGATCACTCTCAACGGTGAGACCAAGACCATCACCTTCGAAGTTGCGCTGCACCTCGGCGACAACCTCATCCGCGCCATCTCGCTGCAGGCGACCGACGGCCTGGTCCGCGGCACCGGCGTCATTGACACCGGTGCCCCGATCTCCGTTCCCGTCGGCGACGGCGTCAAGGGCCACATCTTCAACGTGCTGGGCCAGCCCCTGGACGTTGCAGAGTCGGAACTGGAAGTCAGCGAACGCTGGCCCATCCACCGCAAGGCTCCCAGCTTCGCTTCGCTCGAAGGTTCCACCGAGATGCTGGAGACCGGCATCAAGGTCATCGACCTCCTCACCCCGTACATCAAGGGTGGAAAGATCGGCCTGTTCGGCGGCGCCGGCGTGGGCAAGACCGTTCTGATCCAGGAAATGATCACCCGTGTTGCCCGCAACTTCGGTGGTACTTCGGTGTTCGCCGGTGTTGGCGAGCGTACCCGTGAGGGCAACGACCTCTGGGTGGAAATGGAAGAGGCAGGCGTCCTCAAAGACACCGCCCTTGTTTTCGGCCAGATGGATGAGCCGCCGGGAACGCGCCTGCGCGTGGCCCTGTCCGCGCTGACCATGGCGGAGTACTTCCGCGATGTGCAGAACCAGGACGTGCTGCTCTTCATCGACAACATCTTCCGCTTCACCCAGGCAGGCTCCGAGGTTTCCACCCTGCTGGGCCGCATGCCTTCGGCCGTGGGCTACCAGCCCAACCTGGCGGACGAGATGGGCCTCCTGCAGGAGCGCATCACCTCCACCAAGGGCCACTCCATCACCTCGATGCAGGCCATCTACGTTCCCGCAGATGACTACACCGACCCGGCTCCGGCCACGACCTTCGCACACCTCGACGCGACCACGGAACTTTCCCGTGAAATCGCCTCCCGTGGTCTGTACCCGGCCGTTGACCCGCTGACGTCGACTTCCCGCATCCTGGATCCCCAGTACATCGGCAAGGACCACTACAACACGGCTGTCCGTGTGAAGCAGATCCTGCAGAAGAACAAGGAACTCCAGGACATCATCGCCATCCTCGGTGTCGATGAACTTTCCGAGGAAGACAAGATCGTCGTGTCGCGTGCACGCCGCATCCAGCAGTTCCTGTCGCAGAACACCTACACCGCCAAGCAGTTCACCGGCGTCGAGGGCTCCACGGTTTCCATCAAGGACACCGTTGAAGGCTTCGCAGCCATCTGCGACGGCGAACTCGACCACATCGCAGAGCAGGCCTTCTTCAACGTTGGCGGCCTCGATGACGTTGAGCGCCAGTGGGCCAAGATCCAGGAACAGACCAAGTAATATGGCTGAGCTTGAGGTTGAGATTGTCGCAGCGGACCACTTTGTGTGGTCCGGAGCGGCCAAGATGGTCAAGGCCCGCACCAGCGATGGTGAAATCGGAATCCTGCCCGGCCACTCGCCCCTGCTGGCGATCCTGGCCGAGGGTGAACTGGCAATCCAGCCGGTATCCGGGGACCGTATTGCGGTAGATGTGGACGGTGGATTCTTCTCCGTCGACAACAACCGTGTGGTTATCGTTGCTGACAACGCCCAGCTGGGCGGCTCGGCTACCGCTGGGATCCGCTAGCACGACCTTGATGGACGCACCGGGTATTTCGTTCATCGCACTGGCAATCGCGTTCGGATTGCTGATCTTTGCACTGTGCCTTTCGGGGGTGCGCCGCTTCAACCTGCGGCGTGCCCTCGGCACGGTGGACGCCTCCATTTGCGTAGCTGGAAACAGCTGGCAGATGGGGGTTTGTCGTTATCAGGACAACGACCTTGAATGGTTCAGGCTCATATCCCTGAGCGTCCGCCCCAAGTACACCTTCAAACGGAGCTCCCTGGAGCTCCTGGGGCGCAGGAAACCCACCGAAGCTGAAGCCGTCAAAGTCCAGCCGGACGTGGTGATCGTCGAACTCCGGTACGAGGGGCAGGACCTGCACTTCGCCATGAAATTCGACGCCTATACGGGTCTTTCCTCCTGGCTGGAAGCGGGTCCGGTCATCGGCGTGGGGACCTGGCGCTAGCCGGCGTGGACTGGTTTTCAGACATCCGGCTCACGGACGGTCCACTGTATGGAACCGTCCTGGTATTGGGAGTTGGCGGCGCAGCCTATCTCCTGGTGCCGCCCCGGCGTGCCTCCATGACGTCCGTGCACCGGGCCCGGACCTGGGCGCTGCGTATCCTCCTTGCTGCCGCCGCCGCGTTTGCGCTGGTGGCCACGGTGCACTGGGCCCTCATCAATGTCTTCACTGTCTTCCCGGAGGACCTGCCGGATCCCGTACTGCTGTGGCTGGTGCCCGGTGTGGCGGCGGTCCTCCTGGGCCTGCTCCGCCTGCCCAGGACGGGCTGGGGCGGACGCGGTGCCGGAATCCTCGCCATGCTGCTGGTGGTACTGCTCTCAGCAATCCAGATCAACGCCTACTTTGGCCTGAACAGGACGGTAAGCGACCTTTTGGGAACGGCACTGGCCCGGATACCGGTCCTCGAGCAGGACGTCATGCGGCACGCCGGCGAATCTGACGGTGTCCCGCTCCAGGGCTGGAAGCCCGAGGGCGAGTTGCCGGCCGGAGGCGAACTGCGGAAGTCCGCTATCCCGGGAACAGCGTCCGGGATGTCCACCCGGGATGCCTTCATCTACCTTCCCCCTGCCTATTTTGCTGCCAACAGGCCGGCGCTGCCTGTGCTGGTTCTGGTGGCCGGGCAGCCCGGCGGCCCGGCGGACTGGCTCACCGGCGGCGCAATCCGCGGCCATATGGATTCATTCGCCGCCGCACACGGCGGGGTGGCCCCGGTGGTGGTCATTCCGGACCCGAACGGGTCGCAGTCCGCAAACACCATGTGCATGGACAGCCGCATCGCCAAGGCAGACACCTACCTGTCCCAGGACGTGCCCCGCTGGATCAGTTCCACCCTGGCGGTGGACACCAACCACCGCCACTGGGCCGTGGGCGGGTTCTCCTTCGGCGGCACCTGCGCAGTGCAGATGGGAACACGGCATCCGGACATCTACGCGGACGTGCTGGCATTTTCCAGCGAGGCCGAACCCGCCATTGCCAAGGAACGGCAGAAGACCATCGACGCCGCCTTTCCTGGAAACCCCGAAGAATTCACCAAGCAGACTCCACTGGAGATCATGAAACACCAACGGTTCGAGTCCAGCGGCATGTACCTTACGGCAGGCCAAAACGATCCGGAGTTCGTGGGGAACCTCCGGACACTGGCCGCCGCGGCAGAGAACGCGGGCTTCACCGTCCAGGCACACGAGGTGGAACACACAGGCCACTCCTGGGATACCTCGTCCAAGCGCTTTGCGGACGCACTGCAGTTCCTGGGCAGCCAATGGGGCCTGCAGTGGTGAGCACCCGGAAACCGGACCGTACCGTCGTCCTGATGTGGGCCGCCGTCGGGCGCCCTGCCGTCCGGCAGGCGCTGGGCACACTGAAATCGATGCCCTTCACACTTGGTGTGCTGGTCGCCTTCCTGGCTGCTGCCGCATTGACCGGGAGCTTCCTGGATGGACCGCCGGAGCAACTCCTTGGACTGGCGTCCGTCAGCGGGCCCGGCCTGCGCGAGGGGCAGTGGTGGTCGCTGTTCACCAGCCTGTTCTTCGCCACCAACCCGCTGGCCTACCTCACCGCGTCGCTGATGATTGTCCTGCTGCTCGGACTCGCCGAGCGCAAGCTGGGCCGGCGCGCCGCCGTCGGACTCTTCTTTGGCGGCCAGTTTGCCGCCGTCACGGTGTTCCTCCTGGTCACCCAGCTGGCGGGGTACGTGGGGGACGGCTGGCTGGACAGGATGGTGGATGACAGCCTCATCGGGCCCTATGCGCCGGTCCTGACGGCGGGCCTTGCCGCCAGTGCGCGGATCACGCTGCTGTGGCAGCGCCGGCTCCGCACCGTGGTGCTGTCGATCTCGATCCTGCTGGTTCTGTACGTCGGGCACGCCGAGACCATCATTGGGCTCATCGGTGCCCTGCTTGGCCTCCTGGCAGGGTGGTGGATCCAGGGTGACCAGGGCCGGCTCCATCGCCATCGGTCCACCGGCCGCGAGACCAGGAACCTCCTGGCCCTCACCGTTGCCGTATTTGCCGTGGGCCCCATCCTGACGGGAATCACGCGCGCGCCCACCGGCCCGCTGGCCCTGCTGCGGGACGTCGTGCTGAGTCCGATGCCCACGCTCAGCCAGCTCGTGTTCAACTGTGGCGCCACCGTTGATGCCTCCTGCCTGGAAACAGGCAGGGCAGGATTCGCCGGGCCGTTCGGCCTGGCGCTGGCAGTGGTGCCGGTCATCCTGCTGCTGATCTGCGCGGACGGCATGCGCCGGGGCCGCCGGCTGGCGCTCAACATAGCCTTGGCCATCCAGCTGGCTGTCACGGCGCTGGCGGCGGTCTACCTGGCCCTGTTCGCCCTGGTTCCCTCACGCCTTCAGGGCACGCATGCCACGCCGCTGTCCTCGGCCTTCGCCCACGTGCTTCCACTCGTGGTCGTCCCCCTGCTGCTGGCGGTGGTCCTGTGGCTGAACCGCCGCCAGTTCCGCGTGCAGACCCGGCCGGGTGCCCGGCGCACCCTCGGGGCCGTGGTCTGCGGAACGTGGCTTGTCCTGGCCAGTTCCTACACCGTGGCCTGGTTCTCGTCCGGCGGCCTGGCCCGCGACGGCGGCCTGCTGGGCCTTTTCGCGGAGTTGGCCCGGCAGTATGTTCCGGTGCCCATACCCCAGCATTTCCGCCGGGTCTTCCCGGAACGGGACAGCGCCGAAGCCCTCCTGTTCGCCTACTCGGGGCCAATCTTCTGGCTCGTGGCCCTGGTGGCCGTGTGGTGGGTCCTCGTGGGCCGGCACCATGGCCTGAACTTCGGCCGGCAGGACCGGGACCGCGCCCGGCAACTGCTCCACCAGGGCGGCGGCCCGCTGTCCTGGATGGCGCTGTGGGAGCCCAACACGTACTGGTTCAGCCCGGACGGCGCCGGTGCCATGGCCTTCCAGCAGCACGGGACGGTGGCACTGACCCTGGGCGGCGCCTTTGGTGAGCGCAAGGCGGAGCAGCGCGTGACGGAGGGGTTCCTGGACTACTGCCGCAGCCAGGCGCTGATCCCCGCACTGTATTCCTGCGACGACACGCTGTGGCCGGCGCTCAGGGAACGGGGCTTCTCCCGGGTGGCGGTGGCGCAGGAGACGCGGCTGGCGCTGAACCAGCTGGAGTTCAAGGGAAAGGAATGGCAGAACGTCAGGACGGCCCTGAACCGCGCCGCCAAGCTGGGGGTGCACGCCGTCTGGGGCTCCTACCATTCGCTGCCGGCCGCACTCAGGTCGCGGTTGAACGAAGTGTCCGAGGAATGGGCGGCCGGTAAATCCGTTCCCGAAATGGGCTTCACGCTTGGGGGAGTGGACGAACTCGATGACGAGGAAGTCCTCTGCTGCCTGGCCGTGGACGGCAACGGTGCGGTCCACGGCGTGACCAGTTGGCTTCCGGTGTACGACGGCGGGCGGCTGGTCAGCCGGACGCTGGACGTCATGCGCAGGGGCAGTGAGGGCTTTCCCGGGGTCATGGAGTTCCTGATCGCTTCTGCCGTCCTTGAGCTGCGCGATTCAGTGGACATGATCTCGCTGTCAGGCTCGCCCCTGGCCAGCCGTCCGGAGGACGCAGCCCAGGGCGACGCAGCAGGGGACGCCGAAAGGGAGGAAGACGCAGCCGCCACCGATGAAGGCGCGCAGAACCTCGTGAGGATCCTGGACCTGGTGGGCCACGCGCTTGAGCCCGTCTATGGCTTCCGCTCCCTGGCAGCCTTCAAATCCCGGTTCAAGCCCGAGTACCGGGCGCTGTACCTGTACTACCAGGACCCGCTGCACCTGCCCGCCATCGGGAGGGCGCTGACGCGCGCCTACCTGCCGGGGCTTTCCCTTGCCCAGGGCGCCCGCCTGGTCCGCAAATTAGTGACCTGACACCGGCCATACGCCGCTCAACGATAAAGTCATATTTGCGGCGCATATTTTCAAAAACAAATGATCCCCGGGCAATTGCGCCGGGGATCATTTGTTTTTGCTGACAGCCGCGCCAGGCGGCCGGGCGGTACTAGACCAGCGTTACGCCGGTGGCCTGGGGGCCCTTGGCACCCTGGCCGATTTCGAACTGAACGCGCTGGTTCTCGTCGAGGGTCTTGAAGCCACCGGTCTGGATCTCGGAGTAGTGAACGAAGACATCGCCATCCGAGTCGTCCGGGGTGATGAAGCCGAAGCCCTTTTCAGCGTTGAACCACTTGACGGTTCCCTGTGCCATTTATTTCTCCTCATTGTGGAACTTTTTAAGCCCGGCACACCTCGTGCCGACCTTGGTCACTCCGCGAGAAGAATCCTGGATTGCCTTGCCTGGGACAGGTCCGGCGCTGCAGGAGCTTCGCGCTCGCAACATGTCTTGCGAGCATGAAAAACACCTACACAAAGACTGAGATAAGAATTTCATGCCCGTTCCCGCAGGTCAACGGCCCGAACAGTAAAAAGGAAAAAATTTAGGTAAAAAACAGGTGACAGGGAAGGCCATCTGGAAAGGCGCCAATTAGGTGCCCGAAGCAACAAAGGGAATTCTAGAAGAGCCGGGATTCGCTGTCGTCGACCCCGCGCATGGCGTCATAGTCAAGGGTGACGCAGTCGATCCCGCGGTCGTTGGCCAGTACCTTCGCCTGCGGCTTGATCTGCTGGGCTGCAAAGATCCCGCGGACAGGCGCCAGCAGGGGATCGCGGTTGAGCAGTTCCAGGTACCTGGTCAGCTGCTCCACGCCGTCGATGTCCCCGCGGCGCTTGAGTTCAATGGCCACCGTGGCACCATCGGCGTCCCGGGCCAGGATGTCCACGGGTCCGATCGCCGTGAAGTACTCGCGCCTGATCAGGGAGTAGCCCTGGCCCAGCGTTTCGATCTGGTCGGCCAGCAACCGCTGCAGGTCCGCTTCCACGCCGTCCTTGATCAGCCCCGGGTCCACGCCCAGATCGTGGGAGGACTCGCTGACCTTCTCGTGGATGTTGATGATGAGCCGGTCATCGGTCTTGGCCGACTGCACGGTCCACTGCTCCACTACGCCCAGCTCGAGGTCCACCTCGTCCGGGGACGTAACGCGCAGGGTTGCCGGCGGGCTCATCCAGTTCAGCGGCTTGTAGGAACCGCCGTCGGAGTGCACCAGCACGGAGCCGTCCGCCTTCACCAGCAGGAGCCGGGTGGCGAGGGGGAGATGGGCCTTGAGGCGGCCAACGTAATCAACGGAGCAATGGGCTATGACGAGTCGCACGCCGTACAGACTATCGCGTGGGCTGCGGCAGGCCATGGTCGACGCCGGGCGGCCGGGCGGGACGGCAGGAAGCCACGGGCGGGGGCACCACGGTAAGGCGCGGCAACCGGCTGGGGCAGAATGGAGGCATGCCGCGTTCCAACCGTCCCCGCCGTCCCGCCTCCGGCAAGGGCCCTGTTTCCGGCCGGGGCGCAGGCCGGAAGGGCAGTGCGGACGTTCCCGAACTGGACCTTGAGCGTGCCCGGGCCGGAATCGCCCGCCGGGAAAGCGCGCCCGACGGCGAGTGGATGGTCCGCACCATGACCGCTAAAAATGCCGAGAAGACCTACATCTGCCCCGAATGCTCCACCGCGGTGCTGCCAGGGATCGCCCACCTGGTGGTGTGGAAGGACGACCATCTCTTTGGAGCTGCCGCCGGCCTGGCGGAACGTCGGCACTGGCACACCAATTGCTGGATGACGCGCAGCTACCGCTACCGCTGACCCCGGCGCGGCAGAAGAACCTCCGCTGTCGCTAAGCTGGCAGGCATGACTTTTGATCCGGCGTCGTACGAATTCAGCCCGACCCAGGGCCCCGCTCCCATCCGTGCCTCCACTGTCCTGCCTGCCCGGCGCGAGAACATCGAGCTGCAGACAGAGGACGGCCACACGCTGGTGGGGGAGCTGGCGCTGCCCGAGTCGGGTCCGGTCAAGGCCACGCTGATCACGCTCCACCCGCTGCCCACGCACGGCGGCTTCATGGATTCCCACGTTTACCGGAAGGCCTCCTACCGGCTTCCGGCGCTGGCCGGCATCGCGGTGCTGCGCTTCAACACCAGGGGCACCGCCTCACCGCGCGGCACCAGCAGCGGCGCCTTCGAGGAGGGAGTGGGCGAGCGCTACGACGTGGAGGCAGCCGTCCGCTTCGCCGTGGAACGGGGCCTGCCCAACCGGTGGCTGGTGGGCTGGTCGTTCGGGACC
Organism: Arthrobacter sp. 8AJ; assembly: GCF_902506025.1. NCBI lineage: Bacteria > Bacillati > Actinomycetota > Actinomycetes > Micrococcales > Micrococcaceae > Arthrobacter > Arthrobacter sp. 8AJ. The sequence continues at coordinate 1,709,845 of NZ_LR733289.1, forward strand.
GAGCTGGCGCTGATGTACGGCGCCGTGGAACCGGTGGCCGGACAGATTGAGGGCGCGGTGCTGCTCTCGCCCCCGCTGCACCGCGCCACGGACAAGCACCTGCAGATGTGGGCGGAATCAGGCAAGCCCCTCACCGTCCTGGTGCCGGAACATGACGACTTCCTGCAGCCGGCCGAGGCCGCCGAACGCTTCAGCCTGGTGCCGCAGGCCCGCGTGGTGGGCGTGGCCGGGGCCAAGCACCTGTGGGTGGGGGAGAAGTACGCGGCCCGGGTGCTGAACGACATTGCGGCCCAGGTCAGTCATGACCCCGACCGTGCGGAGCTGCCGCAGGAATGGGACGGTCCGGCGGCGACTGCCGGAGCCTAGGCTTCCCGCAGCGCTAGTGCTGGTCCTGCCGGACGATGTAGATCTCCCGGACCAGCAGCAGCACGGCGGCGGCCGTGGGGATGGCGATCAAGGCCCCCAGGACACCCAGCAGGCTGCCGCCGGCGATGACGGAAATCACCGCCACGGCACCGGGCACTGCAACGGCCTTCTGCATGATGCGCGGTGAAATGAAGTACGCCTCGAACTGCAGGTATGCGAAGTAGCAGATGGCGTAGATGGCCGCCGCCTGCCAGCCCTCGGTGAGGGACACCAGGGTGACCACGATGCCCGCGATCATTCCGCCCACCAGGGGGATGAAGGCCAGCAGGACCACCACGAATGCCAGGAGCAGGGCGAATGGAATGCCCACGATGGACATCACCACGAACGCGAAGGTGGCGTTGAGCAGGGCCACGCATGCCTGGCCGATCACGTAGTTTCCCACCGATCGCGTGATCTCCTCCGAGAGGGCGGCCACCCGTTTCCGCCGGGAGCGCGGGGCCAGGCGGTAGCCCCACTTCTTCATGGCGGGCAGCGCTGCCAGGAAGTACAGGCTCAGGACCAGGACGATCAGGGCGCCGAAGAGGCTGTTGGCCACGGTGGATCCGAAGCCCAGCACACCGCCGAAAATGCCGCCCATCGCGGCGGGGTCGTTGACGAACTTGTTCAGTTCCTCGGTGATCCGGTCGCGCACGCCGAACTGGTCGTCAACGCTGCGGAAGAAATCCGAATCCATGAAGTTGCGCACCCAGTCCGGCGCCTGCCGCACGATTTCGGAGACCTGTTCAACGATGGTGGGAATGAGGGTGGCAAAGAATCCGACCACAGCGCCCATCAGGACTGCCACGGAGACCAGGATGCCGGCAGGCCGGGGGATCTTCCGGTTTTCGAGCCAGCCCACCACCGGTTCCAGGCCCAGGGCGATGAACAGCGCGGCCACGATCCACAGCAGCAGTTGCGTGGTGTGGGAACCGATCCAGTAGACCAGCAGCGCCAGTCCCACGCCCACGGTGCCCATGAAGCCCATGTAGAGCGGATGCTGGGGGGACATGCGCGGTCCGGGGTGGCCGAACTGCGGCTCCTCGTCGCCGTCGTGGTCCGCTTCCGGGGCCTGTCCGGTGTATTCCGGTGGCATCTCGAACCGAAGCCTGGGCTGGGCGCCGGGCAATGGCTGGCGAAGCCGGCGGACCACATGGCCAAGGGCCGCAGCGGCTGAACCCCCGCGGCGTGCTGCCATGCCGAGCGGAGGAACGGCGGCAGGAACCGGGCCCCTGGGATCCCCTGGATTTCCGGCTGCAGCCGAGGACGGGTCCGTCTTGTCAGTCAATGGTTTTGGGGGCCTGTTCCGTGCGTGGCACCGCCTGCGCGGGCCGGTGTGATGATCATCGCAAACACTATCAGCAGGCTTGTCACCACGAGCCGAAGGCGCCGTGCGCTGGCCAGCCGGGCCGGGGCGGACGGGCAAAAAAGGGGGCTCTGGTAACAAAAAGGTTACTATAGAAGGCAAACCCCCGCTGATGATAGGTGTTTCCCTTGCGTTTAAAGACTGCAGCCGCACTTGTGCTGCTCGGCCTCCTGACACTTTTGGCCGGTATCGGCCAGAGAACCATCTGGGCTCCCTCCGAGACGTTCACCGCGTCCGCGCCGGCCGATGCCGCAGCGGCGCCGCTGACCGTTATTGACCAGAAGCTGCGCACCCTGCACGGCGGGACGGTCAAGATCAACGTCCAGGGCGACGGAAATTTCATGCTGGCCTCCGGCCGGCCGGATGACGTGGCTGCCTGGGTGGGCAAGACAGCCCACAACACCATCACCGGGGTGTCCGAGGACGAAAAGTCGCTCCAGGTTGAGCACGCCGACGGTGAAGGCACGGCACCGAACCCGGCCGGTTCGGACCTCTGGGTGTCCAACGAGAACGCCAGCGGCGAGCTTGAATACACCTGGACACCGCCCGCCGACGGCGACTGGAGCCTCCTGCTTGCCTCCGACGGCACCAAGCCGGCACCGGCCACAGTGTCCATGACGTTTCCGAACGACACGTCCACTCCCTGGGCTGTTCCGCTGATGGTCCTGGGCAGCCTCCTGATCGTGGGCGGAATCGTCCTGGCGCTGCTCTCTGCCCGCCGGAAAAACGGTGAAGGCGACAACGGCGGCGACTCCGGCTTCGCTGCCCGCGCCCGTGCCCGCAAGACGCAGAACCAGGACCCGTCGTCGTCCTCCAAGGTCACCATGGTGGCAGCCGGTGTGGCAGCAGCAGTGCTGGCCGCATCGGGCACGGCCGCCCAGGCTGCCAGCCCCAGCCCCCAGCCTTCCGGCAGTGCCTCATCGCCGGCCAAGGAAGCAGCAGGATCGCCTGTCCTGCTGGACGCACAATTCCGCCGGATCCTGGAGCAGGTCTCCAGCGCCACCGATGCAGGGGACGCGGCCAAGGACGCCGCCAAGCTCGCGGACCGCGTTGCCGGCCCCGAACTGGAAATCCGCACCCAGAACTACAAGATCCGCTCCCAGGTGGGCTCCTATGAGCCGCGCATGCCCGTGCGCTCCACCAAGCTGCTGACCACGGTGGTCACCAGCGACCGTGACTGGCCGCGTTCGGTGCTGGCCGTGACCCAGGGCGAAGGCAACGTTGTCCCGCAGATCCTGACGCTGGTCCAGCAGTCGCCCCGCGAGAACTACAAGCTCATGGAAACCACGCCCCTGCAGCCGGGAACCACGTTCCCGAACATCAGCCGGGGCGGCACCGACACCCTGGCCGCGTCGGACAAGTCCGGGCTGCTCTACAGCGGCGAGGAAGCAATGTCCGGCCTGGCCGACAGGCTCACGTCCGCGGACTCGCCGTTCAAGGACAGGCTGGTCGAGGGCGACTCCTCGCCGTACATCGCCGACACCCTGTCCTACCAGGCAGAGGTGGTCAAGGCCGGCGAGAACGGCAACTTCTCCTTCACCCACAAGGTGGTCCCCGAGAGCACCGTGGTGTTCCGGACCTCCGACGGCGGGGCCCTGGTCCTGGGCCGGATCAACTTCGGCTTCGAAGGCACCCCGAAGGCTGCCGGCGACAAGCTCAGCATCGGTGACGATGCCGCAGCCCTGGCCGGTGGCAAGGAAACCACCACGGGCATGGTCTTGAACTTCGCCGAATCGATGGCTGTCTACGTGCCGCCGGCAGGATCGACGGACCCGATGAAGCTCGTTGCCGCCACCCGCGGCCTGGTGGGCGCCAGCTTCAAATAGCGCCTGACTGCATTACCACCGGCAGCGGCCGGAGTGGCTAGAGTGGGAAACATGAGTTCGCCAGCTTCCCGCCCAGTCCCTCCTGCCGCTGCCAACCTGCTTAACCTGCGCGGCGCCGTCGACCTTTCCTCACTGAAGCGCCCCGCAGCTCCCGCCGGTACAGCCCCCTCCGGCACCTCGCCGTCAGGGCCGCCGGCAGGGGAGGCGCAGGAAGGGCAGCCGGGCGCGGCGGCAGGCGGACCCGAGCTCAAGGTCAACGTCACCGAAGCAAACTTCCAGCAGCTGGTGGAACTGTCCGCACAGGTTCCCGTGGTGTTCGCGCTGTGGGCTTCATACTCGCCGGAGTCCGGCAGGATGGTGGAGACCCTCGACCGCATCGTGGCCAGCTACGGTGGCCGCCTGGTCCTGGGGGCCGCCGACATCGAAGCTTTCCCGCAGCTTGCCCAGGCCTTCCAGGTGCAGGCCGTCCCCACCGCCGTCGCCGTCCTGAAGGGGCAGCCGGTACCGCTCTTCCAGGGGTCTGCGGAGGAGCAGCAGGTGCGCAGCCTCTTCGACGAACTCCTCAAGGTGGCCGCAGCCAACGGCGTCTCCGGAAGCCTTGACGCCGGCGGCGCCGCTGAGCAGGAGCCGGCACCGCTGCCGCCGCTGCACCAGGCGGCGTACGACGCGATCGAAGCCGGGGATTACGCCGCCGCGGCCGAGGCCTACCGCCAGGCGCTGAAGGAAATGCCGTCGGACCATGAAGCCAAGGCCGGCCTGGCCCAGGTGGAGCTGATGGACCGGCTGCAGTCCGTGTCGGCCCAGGACAGCGAAGCGCTGCGCACGCTGGCGGCGAACGAGCCGGACAACCTGGAAGCCCAGCTTGGGGTGGCGGACCTGGACGTGGCCGGCGGCCACGTGGAGGACGCACTGAACCGGCTGGTGGCCTTCATCGGCAGGAATTTCGGTCCGGAGCGTGAGACCGCAAGGGTCCGGCTGCTGGAACTGTTCGAGGTGGTGGGCGCCGGTGACGGGCGCGTGGCGAAGGCGCGCCAGGCGCTGGCCCGGGTGCTGTTCTAGTGCCGGCCCTGTTCCAGCCGCTGGCGCTGCGGTCCATGGAGCTGCAGCACCGGGGCTGGGTGTCGCCCATGTGCCAGTACAGCTGCGATCCCGACGACGCCCCGGGGGTTCCGAACGACTGGCACCTGGTGCACCTGGGCGGCTTTGCCGTGGGCGGCGCGGCGATGATCCTCACGGAAGCCGCGGCCGTGAACGCCGAAGGCCGGATCAGCCCCCGGGATGCCGGCCTGTACAACGACGAGCAGGCGGAAGCCTGGCAGCGGATCATTTCCTTCGTCCACCGGAACGGTACTGCCGGCACCAAGATCGGCGTGCAACTGGCCCACGCGGGCCGGAAAGCGTCCACGTTCTGGCCTTTCTCCGGCCGGCACGGCAGTGTTCCCGCCGCGGAAGGCGGGTGGGACACCGTTGGTCCGTCCACCACCTCGTTCGAGGGCTACGAGGCGCCAGCCGCCATGACGGTGGAACAAATCCACGGCGTCATCGCCGATTTTGCCGCAGCCGCCGAACGCGCGGTGGCCGCGGGCTTCGACACCATGGAGATCCACGGGGCACATGGCTACCTCCTGCACCAGTTCCAGAGCCCGCTGATCAACCAGCGTGACGACGAGTGGGGCGGGGACGAGGCCGGACGCAACCGGCTGATGCTGGCCGTGGTTGACGCAGTCCGCGCCGTGATTCCCGATTCCATGCCCCTGCTGCTCCGGATCTCGGCCACCGACTGGGCGCCGGGCGGGGTGGACCAGGAAGCCTCGGTCCGCCTGGCCCGCCAGGCGGCCGGCCGTGGCGTGGACCTGGTGGATGTTTCCAGCGGCGGGGCGGTGGCCCACCAGGAGATCAAGCCGGGCCTGGGCTACCAGACCGGGTTTTCCGCCGCCATCCGCGGGCAAGCAGGAATCGCCACCGGCACGGTGGGCCTGGTCACCACGCCGGGACAGGCGGAGCACGCGATCGCCACCGGCCAGGCCGACGGCGTCTTCATTGCCCGGGCCGCGCTGCGCGATCCCCACTGGTGGCTCCGGGCCGCGTTCGAACTGGGCCACGACATGGCCTGGCCGCCCCAGTACGAGCGGGCCATCCCGCGGCGGACCTTCTAAGCCCCATCCCGTGAAGACGGAGCCAGGCATGGCAGACTCTGCCGGGGACGGCCCTGACATCCCGGTTGGGCGGCAGCTGGAAGCGAAAATCCTGGAACTGCTCGTTTCCCGGGCGGCAACGTCCACCATCTGCCCGTCCGATGCCGCCAGGGCGGTGGGCGGCGACGATTGGCGGCACCTCATGGAGCCGGCCCGCGAAGCTGCGCGGTGCCTGGTTGACGCCGGCCAGGTCCACATCACCCAGGGCGGCTCCGTCGTCGATCCCGCCACGGCAAAGGGGCCGATCCGGATCCGCAAGGCGCCGTGAAGGCCGGCCGTCAGCCGAGCAGGTCGTCCACGTAGCACCAGCGCCATTCTTCGCCGGGTTCGATGCTGCGCATGACGGGGTGGCCGGTTTCCTTGAAGTGGCGGCTGGCGTGACGTCCCGCCGAGGAGTCGCAGCAGCCAACGTGTCCGCAGGCAAGGCACATGCGCAGGTGCACCGGTGTGGTGCCCTCCCGTTCGCAGCCTGCACAGGCCGGGTTGTCGGGAAGCGGTGCCGGCATGGCCGCCGTCAGGTGGTCGCAGACGCCGCCCGGCTGGGAGAGCCCTTCACCGCCACCGCCGCCGGCAGCGGAGTCGAGTTCGTTGAGGGAAGCATCGAGCATGGACTCTTCCACATCCAGCCGCTCCAGGACTTCGCTGAGGACCTCATGGGCGAAGTCCCCGCCGCGCCGGAGTTCCAGGACTTTTTCCCGTTCGGCTTCCAGCATGGCCATCCGCAGCTGGGCGTACCGCTGGCTCGGGGTGGCTGCCTCTGCCGCTGGCCTGCCCAGGCGTTCCCAGGCTGCCAGTCCCCGCTCCTGGGTCCGCCGCCGCAGCATGTCCATGACTTCAGGGGGATCGCTGTCCCGCCGGAGCTTCTCCAGGCGCTCCATGCCCGCAGTGGTGGCCAGCTGCATCAGTGAGGCCTGGTTCAGCGCATCCTCGCGCCGGTCCGGCCCGGGCAAACCCAGGGCGCGGACCAGGGCCGGCAACGTAAAGCCCTGCAGCACCAGGGTGCCGGCCACCACCACCATGGCGGCCAGGACCAGGACGTTGCGGTGTTCCAGGTCATCGGGCAGCGTGAGCACGGCGGCCAGCGTGACGACGCCGCGCATGCCCGCCCAGGACACGATGGCGGGAAACTGCCAAGGCGGTGCGGGGTCCTTGCGCTGCACGGAAGGAATCAGGCGGGGGAGGTATGTGGCGGGAAAGACCCAGATGGGCCGGAGCACCAGCACGGCCACCAGGATCACGGCGCAGCCAATCCATACCCGGCCCGCGCCCAGGGAATCGTCCTGGACGCTGTCGATGATGGTCCGCACCTGCAGGCCGATCAGCAGGAACACGGAGTTCTCCAGGAGGAACTGCACCGTGTCCCAGTTGCTGCGGGCGCTTTGCCGCGCGGCCCCGTTGGGCATGGACGGCGCCTTGGTGCCCATCACCAGGCCGGTGACGACGACGGCGAGCACACCGGAGGCGTGGATGGCCTCGGCAGGGAGGAAGGCAACGAACGGGGCCATCAGCGACGTGGAGGTGTTGATGGCCACGTTGCTGATCCGTTTCCGGATTTCGGTAAGGATGTACGCGGCGGCTAGGCCCACCGCCAGCCCGCCGCCGGCCGCCACCACGAAGCCGCCCGCCACATCCAGTGCTGACACCGAGCCGGCGATGGCGGCCACGGCCGCGCGCAGGCACACCAGCGCCGTGGCGTCATTGACCAGTGACTCGCCTTCGAGGATGTTGACGATCCGGCGGGGCATGCCCACCTTCCGTGCGATCGCCGTGGCCGCCACGGCGTCCGGGGGAGCCACCACCGCACCCAGGGCGATGGCGGCAGCCAGCGGGATTTCCGGGAACAGCCACCAGACCACCGCCCCGACCCCCAGTGTGCCGAAGATGACATAGCCCACGGACAGGAGCCCGATGGAGCGGCGGTTCGATGTGAAGTCGAACAACGATGTGCGGAACGCGGCGGCGTAGAGCAGCGGGGGCAGCAGGCCAACCAGGACCAGTTCGGGATTGAGCTCGACCTGCGGGATGAAAGGCAGGAAGGATCCTGCCACGCCCGCCAGGACCAGGAGCAGCGGAACCGGGAGATTGAGCTTCCGCCCCGCCGCGCTGCCGGCGCACACCACCGCAACGATCACCAGCAGGCCCAGGGCAATGTCCATGAGGTTAGTTTCGCACCCCCGCAGCGACGGCCCGCGGACTAGGCTGGCACCATGACTGCTCCCATGCCTGACCAGGCGTCGAATCCCGGCCCAGTGGCGGCCCTGTCCATCCGCGGGCTGGCCAAGCGGTTTGGCGGCAAGATCGCGGTGGACGGTATCAGCCTGGAGGTCCCGGCGGGTTCATTCTTTGGCATTGTGGGACCCAATGGTGCAGGCAAGACCACCACGCTGTCCATGGCCACCGGCCTCCTGCGCCCGGACTTCGGCACCGCCGTGGTGCACGGCGTCGACGTCTGGCAGCACCCACTTGAAGCGAAGCGGCTCATGGGGATCCTGCCCGACGGGGTCCGGCTCTTCGACCGGCTGACCGGAGAGCAGCTGATCACGTATGCCGGATTGCTGCGCGGCATGGACAAGAACGTGGTGGCCGCGCGGGTGGGGGAGCTGCTGGCTGCCATGGACCTCAGCCAGGACGCCGGAACACTGGTGGTGGACTACTCGGCGGGCATGACCAAGAAGATTGCCCTGGCCTCTGCACTCATCCACGCCCCGCGGCTCCTGGTCCTGGACGAGCCCTTCGAAGCCGTTGACCCCGTGTCTGCAGCGAACATCCGCTCCATCCTGGACCGGTACGTGGACTCCGGCGGAACGGTCATCGTGTCCAGCCACGTGATGGACCTGGTCCAGCGCATGTGCGACCACGTGGCGGTGGTGGCCAAAGGCCGGCTGCTGGCCGCGGGCACGGTGGAGGAGGTGCGCGCCGGAGCCTCGCTGGAGGACCGGTTCGTACAGCTGGTCGGCGGCCACAGCCACACGGAGGGGCTGGAATGGTTGCGCACCTTCTAAGGCTCAAGCTCACGCTGCTCCGCAACGGACTGCGCCGCAGCCCCTGGCAGCTGGTGGGGATGGCCATCGCCGGGCTCTACGCCCTGGGCGTGGTGGCAACGCTGGTCATCGCCCTTGTCCTGCTGCGCAACGCCGGTCCGGTGACCGCCCACACCGCCGTGGTCCTGGGCGGCTCCGCCGCCGTCCTGGGCTGGGCCGTGGTTCCCGTGGTGGCCTCCGCCACGGACATGACCCTCGATCCGGCCCGCTTCACCACTTTTGCGGTCCCCATGAAGCAGCTGCTCGCCGGCCTTGCCCTTGGCGGCCTGATCGGCATCCCGGGCCTGGCCACCGCACTCGTGTCACTGTCCACGGTGGTCACCTGGTCACGGGGCGTGCTCCCCGCGCTCGCCGCTTTGGCCGGGGCGTGCCTGGGTGTCATGACCTGTATTGTGCTGGCCAAGGTGGTCACCACCGCAACAGCCAGCCTGGCGGCTTCCCGGCGCTTCAAGGACATCAGCGCCATTGCGGTCATGGTGCCGCTGGTCCTGCTGGGCCCCATCGTGGCAGGGGTCGGCCGCGGCATCCCGGCATCCACGGGGTTCCTGCCAGAGTTCGCCCTGACCTTGTCCTGGACGCCGCTCGGGGCGCCATGGTCACTGGGCGGCGACGTCGCGTCGGGCCGGCCCGGGCAGGCCGCGGTGAAACTGCTGGTAGCGGTGGCGGTCCTCGGCGCCCTGGCCTGGTGCTGGAAGCTGCTGCTCGAACGGGCACTGGTCACCCCGCCGTACGCCGGCGCGGGGAAGCGCAGGGGCGGCAGGCTGGGACTGTTCGGCGTGCTGCCGCCCACCCCGGCCGGTGCGGTGATGGCCAGGTCTCTCACCTATTGGCTCCGGGACCCGCGGTACTCGGGTTCCCTGGTGGTCATCCCGCTGCTTCCGGTGGTCCTGGCGTTCCAGGGGACGCAGACGGGCAGCTACGGCAGCCTAGCTTTCCTTGCCCCCGTGGCCGCCTTCATTCTGGCCTGGTCCATCTCCGCCGACGTCTCCTATGACAACACCGCGTTTGCCCTGCACCTGGCCACCGGCGTCAGGGGGGTGGCGGACCGGCTGGGCCGGGCACTGGCGTGCATGACCTTTGCGCTGCCCGTGGTGCTGGTGTTCTCAGTGGGTTACGCCGCCTTCACGGGTAACTGGACGGCACTGCCCGGCCAGCTGGGGTTCAGCCTGGGGATCCTTTTCACCGGCCTGGGCCTTTCCTCGGTGGTATCGGCCCGCTACACCGTCACCGTCCCGCTGCCGGGGGACAGCCCGTTCAAGAAACCGCCAGGCAACGTGGGGCAGACCCTGGCCGTGCAGTTCGTGGGAATGCTGGTCCTGATGGTGCTGGTCCTGCCGGAGGCCGCGCTGCTGGTTGCCCAGGCGGTCACGGGCAACATCCTGTTCGGCTGGCTCAACCTCGCGGTGGGAACCGTCCTGGGCCTGGTCCTTTTCGGGGCCGGCGTCCGGCTGGGCGGCAGGTGGCTGGAGGCCCGCGGGCCGGAACTCCTGGCGCAGGTTACCGTCAACCGCTGACAGTTCCAGGAAGGGAACACCATGGAAATCGTGATACTCGGCGGCATCAGGCAGATTGGAAGACTCGCGGCGGACGCCATCGAACACCTGGTCCGCCGCAAGCCGGACGCTGTCCTTGGCCTGGCCACGGGGTCATCGCCGCTGCCCGTCTATGACGAACTCGCCGCGCGCCATGAACGGGGCCTGGACTTCAGCAGGGCGTCCGCGTTCGCGCTGGACGAGTACGTGGGCCTGCCGGCCGGCCACCCCGAGTCCTACCGGGAGGTGATACGCCGGGAATTCACCGACCGCGTGAACATCGCGCCGGAGAACGTCCACGGCCCCGACGGAACCGCCACTGACATCCCGGCTGCCTGCGAGTCGTACGAACAGGCCATCGCTGCGGCCGGCGGCGTGGACCTTCAGTTGCTGGGCGTGGGCACCGACGGGCACATTGGCTTCAACGAACCGGGCTCCTCCTTCGCGTCGCGGACGCGGATCAAGAGCCTGATCGAGCAGACACGCCGGGACAACGCCAGGTTCTTCACCAGCCTGGCCGAGGTGCCGCACCACGTCATCACCCAGGGGCTGGGCACCATCATGGCGGCACGCCACGTGGTCCTCCTGGCCACGGGGGCGCAAAAGGCGCAGGCGGTCCGCGATTTCGTGGAGGGACCGGTGGCCGCCATCTGTCCCGCGTCGGTGCTGCAGTTCCATCCGCATGCCACGGTCCTGCTGGACGAAGCCGCCGCCTCGGCCCTGAAACTTGCCGATTTCTATCGCCACACGTACGAGAACAAGCCCGCGTGGCAGGGGCTGTGACGGCGCCTGCGGGAGCGGCGCCAGGGCGTCCAAAAGTACGACGGCGGCCGGTGCGGGACCCCGGCACGGGCGTGCCGCCGTCGAACGTCCGGCCGGGGGAACGGCTAAGATGGATGCCATGACTAGCATGACGGACCCTCTCGAAAACGACCCGATGCGCGAGCTTTCCGGGGCTGGAACGTCCACGGCCACCATTGAGCGCGAGGAACTGCGCCAGGAAGTGGAGCCGGGGGACCGGGAGCGCTTCTCGCACTATGTGCGGAAGGAAAAGATCATGGAGTCCGCCATGACCGGGGAGCCCGTCATTGCCCTGTGCGGCAAGGTGTGGACCCCGGGCCGGGACCCGAAGAAATTCCCTGTCTGCCCCGAGTGCAAGGAAGTCTATGATGGCCTCCGCCCGGGCAACGACGGCGGGAAGGGTCCGGGCGGCTCGGGCAACAACAAGTAGTGACGGAGACGCTCTTTGGCGGCCCCACCCTGCCTCCGGCCTACCCGGAACGTGCAGCCTGGGGAACCGCCCCGAAACTCCGTGCCTGGCAGCAGGAAGCCCTTGACCTCTACCTTGCGAACAGCCCCCGCGACTTCCTTGCGGTGGCAACCCCTGGTGCAGGTAAGACGACGTTCGCGCTGCGCATCGCCTCCACGCTGATCGACTCCGGGGCAGTGAACCGCGTGACCATTGTTGCCCCCACCGACCACCTGAAGCGCCAGTGGGCGGACGCTGCCGCCAAGGTGGGGATCGCCATCGACCCCAACTTCAAGAACTCGGACGGCCAGCACGGCCGCGGCTTCATTGGCGTTGCCGTCACCTACGCACAGGTGGCCAGCAAACCCCTGCTGCACCGCGCCAAGACCGAGGCCGCCCGCACCCTGGTGATCCTGGACGAGATCCACCACGGCGGCGAGGCCCTGTCCTGGGGCGACGGCCTGCGCGAGGCATTCGATCCCGCGGTGCGCCGCCTGTCCCTGACCGGTACGCCGTTCCGTTCGGACACCTCGCCCATCCCGTTCGTGGAGTACGCCGAAGACCGTGACGGCATCCGGCGCTCCAAGGCCGACTACACCTACGGCTATGGCAACGCCCTCCGCGACCACGTGGTCCGGCCGGTAATGTTCATGGCCTACTCCGGCCAGATGCGCTGGCGCACCAGCGCGGGCGAGGAAATGGCCGCATCCCTGGGTGAGGCCGCGGTGACCAAGGACATCACCAGCCACGCGTGGCGGACCGCCCTGAACCCGGCAGGGGAGTGGATTCCTGCTGTCCTGGCCGGCGCGGACAGGCGGCTCAGCGAAGTCCGGCGCACCGTGCCGGATGCCGGCGGCCTGGTCATCGCCACCGACCACGAGGACGCCCGTGCCTACGCCGGCCAGCTGAAGAAGATCACCGGGGAGTCGCCCACCGTCATCCTCTCCGATGACGCCAAGGCCTCCAGCAAGATCGAGGAATTTTCCGCCGGCGACAAGCGCTGGATGGTGGCTGTCCGCATGGTGTCCGAAGGCGTCGACGTGCCCCGGTTGTCCGTGGGCGTCTACGCCACGTCTACGTCCACGCCGCTGTTCTTCGCCCAGGCCGTGGGCCGTTTCGTGCGTGCCCGCAAGAGGGGCGAAACGGCGTCGGTGTTCCTGCCGTCCGTGCCGCAGCTGATGGCGCTTGCCAACTCCATGGAGATGGAGCGGGACCACGCGCTGGACCGGCCCGAGAAGGAAGACGGCGACGGCCTCTTCAACCCGGAAGACTCGCTGATGGACGAGGCCAACCGCGAAGAGAAGGCCTCAGACAGCCTCACGAAGGGCAAGTTTGAAGCGCTGGACTCCCAGGCGTCCTTTGACCGGGTGCTGTTCGACGGCGGCGAGTTCGGCACCGGCGGCGAGGTGGGGTCCGACGACGAAATGGACTTCCTGGGCATCCCCGGGCTGCTGGACGCCGAGCAGGTGGGAACGCTGCTGCGCCAGCGCCAGCATGAGCAGCTGAACCGCAAGAACCGGAAGTCCCCGGCCGCGGACGCCCAGCAGGTTCCTGCCGTTCCGGACCACCGCATGCTGATGGACCTGCGCAACGAACTGGCCAAGAACGTGGCCGCCTGGGCTGCCCGGACCGGGACCCCGCACGGGGTGGTGCACACCAAGCTGCGCACGGTCTGCGGCGGGCCTCCCGTGGCCCAGGCCAACGAGGAGCAGCTGAAGTCCCGGCTGCGCAAGCTCCAGGACTGGTTCGTGGGCCGCAAATAGCGCCCTAGGCGATGTCCGCCCCGCCGAGTTCCATCTCGGCAACGGCGTCTTCCAGGTCCTCGGCGATACCGGCGGTCAGCGACCGCACCACGGTGACGCCGTAGCCGGCCTGGATGGCGTCCAGGGCTGTGGCCTTCACGCAGTAGTCGGTGGCGATGCCAACCACCACCACGTCCTCCACGTCATGGCTCTGCAGCCAGTCGTCGAGGCCGATGGCGTCCTCGTCGGCTTCCAGCTGTGCCTGGGCGCCGGGCAGGCCGCCGGGCTGCCGTTCCCCGGTGGGGACGGCGTCCTCAGGGGCCAGCAGGCCCTCGAAGCCTGAGTAGGCGGCGGCGAACTGGCCTTTCCGGAAGTACGCATCGACGTACTCCATGTCCAGGTCCGGATGGAGTTCGGCTCCGCGGGTGCCTGCCACGCAGTGCCGGGGCCAGCTCTCCTTGTAATCGGGCGTATCGGAAAAGTGGCTGCCGGGGTCGATGTGCCAGTCCTGGGTGGCCACCACATGGTCGAATTCGCTGTGGTGGGCGTCCAGGTACTCGCTGATGGCGCCCGCAACGGCGGCTCCGCCGGGAACGGCGAGCGAGCCGCCCTCGCAGAAGTCGTTCTGCACGTCCACGATGATCAAAGCGCGCGACATCAGTGCTCCTCGTAGATGGTGGGGATCGCGGCCTCGCCGCGCTGCAGGCGGTTGACCACCGGCGGCAGCTCAGCCATGGAATCTGCGTGGCGCTGCCGTGCGCGCAGAACGCCTTCGTGCCCGGTCCAGCCCGGCAGCAGTTCGCCGTTCTTCATGAACTGCTGCAGCAACGCACGGTCGTTGCCGTCGTCCTCGGGCCGGTGGCCCACTCCCACTACCTCGGCGGTGGCGGTACCGCGTTCGTCCAGCTTCCGCAGTGCGTACTTGCGGCCGCCCACGCTGGCCTTGTTCTTGGCCGCCTTGGCAACGGAGACGAAGTTGCCGTCGTCGTCGGTGCGGCTGACGAGTTTGTAGACCATGCTCGCCGTCGGGGCCCCTGACCCGGTCACCAGCGAGGTGCCCACCCCGTAGGAGTCCACAGGGGCCGACTGCAGGGCTGCGATGGCGTACTCGTCCAGGTCCGAGGTCACCACGATCTTCGTGTGCTCGTTCCCGAGGTCGTCAAGGAGGCGGCGTACCCACTGGGCCTGGGCCACCAGGTCGCCCGAGTCCAGCCGGACGGCGCCCAGCTGCGGCCCTGCCAGCTCGACGGCCGTGCGGACGGCCTTTTCGACGTCGTACGTGTCCACCAGCAGGGAGGTGCCCGCGCCGAGCGAGGCAATCTGGGCCTCAAAGGCCTCCCGCTCGGTGTCGTGCAGCAGGGTGAACGAGTGGGCTGCAGTCCCCACGGTTTTCACGCCGTAGCGGATGCCCGCCTCAAGGTTGGACGTGCTGTCAAAGCCGGCAATGATCGCCGCACGCGCCGATGCGGTGGCAGCCTCCTCGTGGGTGCGCCGGGATCCCATTTCGATGCAGGGACGGCCGCCCGCCGCGCTGACCATCCGGGACGCGGCGGAGGCGATGGCGGTGTCGTGGTTGAGCACGGACAGCAGGTAGGTCTCCAGCATGCAGGCTTCGGCGAACGAGGCCTCCACCACCAGGATGGGGGAGTTGGGAAAATACGCTTCCCCCTCGGCGTAGCCCCAGATGTCGCCGGAGAATTTGTAGTTGGCCAGGTACTCCAGGGTTTCCTGGTTGACCACCTGGGTGCGTTCCAGGAAATCCAGTTCCGCCTCGCGGAAACGGAAATTCGCAATGCCTTCCAGGAGGCGTCCAGTGCCCGCAACAATGCCGTAGCGCCGGCCGTCGGGCAGGCGCCGTGCAAACGCCTCGAACACGGACCTGCGGTGTGCCGCCCCCGAATGAAGGGACGCCTGCAGCATGGTCAGCTCGTAGTGGTCGGTATAAAAGGACGTGCGGGGATGGTCCCAGCCGGCTGAGGTGCTCACGAAAATCACTCTAGTGGGCATCCACATAGAATGGACAGATGACCATAAGCGTTGCGCCCGGCCCTGATACACAGGAGGGCATCCGGACCGGCACAGCAGAGTCCACCGACTCCCTGACCGCCCCGGACATCCCCTGGAACCTGGTGATCTGGAACGATCCCGTCAACCTGATGAGTTACGTCAGCTACGTTTTCCAAAGCTACTTCGGCTACCCGGAAAGCAAAGCGAACAAGCTCATGATGGAAGTCCACAAGAAGGGCCGTTCCATCGTTGCTTCGGGCAGCAAGGAACAAGTGGAGCGCCACGCCGTGGCCATGCACGGGTTTGGGCTCTGGGCCACGGTGGAAAAAGCCAGCGGCGGCACCGGCGGCAGTTCAGGCAAGTCCGGCGGGCCGGGCCAAGGTAAGGGGAAGCGTGGCTAAGGCATTCAAATACGGGCTCAAAGGCATCACGGGCTACCTGGAACCTGCTGAACAGGACCTGCTCCGCAGCCTCATCGATGACGTCATCTCCATGCTCCAGCCCGAGGACCGCACGGGTCAGGACCCGCTGGCGGCCCTCATTGGCCTGGACATGGATGTGGCCGAACCCACGGACCGTGCCGTCAAGCGGCTGCTCCCCAACGTGGTGAAGGACGACGGCGCCGCGTCCCTTGAGTTCCGCCAGCTCACCGAGCGTTCACTGCGGGAAACAAAGATCGGCGCCCTCCGCGCGGCTGCTTTGGACCTGGACAAGGACGAGATCGTGCTGACGCCCGAGGGGGCCCGGCACTGGTCGATGGCGTTGAACGACGTGCGGTTGGTCCTGGCGGAGCGGCTGGACATCCGGGACGAGGCAGACGCCGAGCACGTCCACCGCATGCAGGACTGGTCCCAGGCCGAGGATGTGGAGAGCTACCTGGCGCTGGTGTACAACTTCACCACCTGGCTGCAGGAGTCACTGGTCCAGGCAATGCTGCAGTCCATGGAACCCCGGCGGTGAGCTCCCGCGGCCCGGGGGAGGCCGTGCGCTGTGACACACCAGACATGAGTTACCGGACACAAGATGATGGCTGACGGTTCCGGGACCCCCTATCCTCGAATAATCATGACAACAGCCCCGAGCATGGAACCACCGGCAGAAACGCAGCCTGACTCCGGCGAAGGCGAGCTGCCGGCCGCTGCCCCGGAAGCCCGCCCCATCGGCGTCTTCGATTCCGGTGTCGGCGGCCTCACCGTGGCCCGCTCCATCATTGACCAGCTTCCCAACGAGTCCATCCTCTATGTGGGGGACACCGCCCACGGGCCGTACGGCCCGCTTCCCATCGCCGAAGTGCGGGCCAACGCTCTGGGTGTGATGGACGAACTGGTGGACTCCGGCGTCAAGCTGCTCACCATCGCCTGCAACTCGGCGTCGGCCGCTGTCCTGCGGGACGCCCGGGAGCGCTACACCGCCAAGTACGGCATCCCGGTCATCGAGGTCATCCAGCCTGCCGTCCGGCGTGCCGTTGCCGCCACCCGCACCGGAAAGGTGGGCGTGATCGGCACGTCCGCAACCGTGGGGTCCCGCGCGTACGAGGACACCTTCGCCGCGGCGCCTGACCTGGACATCACGTCGGTGGCGTGCCCGGAGTTCGTCAGCTACGTGGAAGCCGGCATCACCACGGGCCCGGCGCTGCTCGCCGTCGCCGAGGAATACCTGGCACCGCTGAAGGCCGCCGGGGTGGACACCGTGGTCCTGGGCTGCACCCACTACCCGCTGCTGACGGGCGTCATCTCCTACGTCATGGGCGCCGACGTCACGCTGGTTTCCAGCGCGGAGGAGACCGCCAAGGACGTCTACCGCGCCCTGGCCACCCACAACCTGCAGCGCACCTCGGAGGCACCGCCCGAGCACCACTTCGTCGCCACCGGTGACGCCGGGCAGTTCGAGGCGCTCGCCCGGCGGTTTCTGGGACCGGAAGTCTTGTCAGTCCGGCACGTGGACCATGTGGCCGCGCAGTACCCCACCGGCAGCCTGGCCCGGATCACCCCTGAGATGATCGCCGCCGCCCAAAGCGCGCGCAACCGTCCCCGGATCTCCAACTTCGTGGGCGGCGGTCTAGCCGGGGCGCGCCGCGGCGGAAGGTCCGCCCAGTGAAGCTGACCATCGTGGGATGCACGGGCTCATTCCCCGGACCCGGCTCCCCGGCGTCGTGCTACCTCCTGACCGCCACCGACGGCGAGCGGACCTGGAAGGTGGTAATGGACCTCGGCAGCGGGGCACTGGGGGCCATCCAGCGCTACACGGACCTGGAGGACATCGACGCGATCTTCCTCACCCACCTGCACCCTGACCACTGCATGGACCTGTGCGGGCTGCACGTTGCCATCCGCTGGAAGCCGGGCGGCTGGGGCCGTGGCCGGATCCCCGTGTGGGGGCCCGCCGCCACGGCAGACCGGATGGCCACCGCCTACGGCCTTCCCCTGGACCCGGGCATGCACGAAGAATTCGACTTCACCAACTGGACCGAACGCGAACCCGTGACCGTGGGGCCGTTCACCATCACCCCGTTCGCCGTCAACCACCCCATCGAGGAGGCCTACGCCCTCCGGGTGGAAGTGGTGGAACCCGGCAAGGACGGCAGCCCGGTGTCCCGCGTCCTGACCTATTCCGGGGACACCGATTCCTGCGCCGGGCTCGAGGAAGCCGCCAAGGACGCGGACCTCTTCCTGTGCGAGGCAGCCTTCGAAGAGGGCCGTGATGACGGCATCAACGACGTACACCTGACGGGCAAGCGGGCCGGGGAGGCCGCAGCGGCAGCGGGCGCGCGGCGGCTCCTGCTGACCCACATCCCGGTGTGGACGTCCCAGACCACCGTCATGGCCGAAGCCCGCCCGGTGTTTCCCGGCGACGTTGCGGTTGCCGTGGCGGGCGTGCACTACACGATCTAGCCGCGCGTATCCCGGCGCCTGGTTCCACGGCGCCTGCCTGCCGCACCGGCACTCGATAAGCTAAAGGCATGACATCTGAAGCAACAGCAGTACCCATTGTGCGCGCCGACGGCCGCGCAGCCGACCAGCTCCGGCCCATCAGCATCACCCGCGGATGGTCCAACCAGGCTGAGGGATCGGCGCTGATCGAATTCGGCAACACCAGGGTCCTGTGCACGGCATCACTGACCGCCGGGGTCCCGCGCTGGCTCAAGGGCGAGGGCCGCGGCTGGGTCACGGCCGAGTACGCCATGCTGCCGCGCGCCACCAACACGCGTTCGGACCGCGAATCCGTCAAGGGAAAGATCGGCGGCCGCACGCACGAGATCTCCCGCCTGATCGGGCGTTCGCTGCGCTCCATCATCGACACCAAGGCACTGGGCGAGAACACCATCGTCCTGGACTGCGACGTCCTGCAGGCCGACGGCGGCACCCGCACCGCAGCCATCACCGGCGCCTACGTAGCGCTTGCCGACGCCATCCGGTTTGCCCGCGACACCAAGCTCATCGCCAGGAATGCCCAGCCGCTCATCGACACCATCGCGGCGGTATCGGTGGGAATCATCGATGGCGTCCCCATGCTTGACCTGCCCTACGTGGAGGACGTCCGGGCGGAGACCGACATGAACGTGGTGGTCACCGGCTCCGGCAAGTTCGTCGAAGTGCAGGGCACTGCGGAGGGTGCGCCCTTCGACCGGGACGAGCTGAACCAGCTCCTGGACCTCGCTCTGCTGGGCACGGCCCAGCTGGCCGCCATCCAGCGCGAGACCCTCGCGGACACCCTGTGACCGGTGTGGCTCCCCGGCTGGTGCTCGCCACGCACAACAAAGGCAAACTCAGCGAACTCCGTGAGCTCCTGCGTGGACAGGTGCCAGGGCTCGACGTCGACACCCAGGTGGTGGACGCCGCCGCGGCGGGTGCGCCGGACGTCGTCGAGACCGGCGTGACGTTCGCCGAGAACTCCCTGCTGAAGGCGCGTGCGGTGGCCGGGGCCACCGGCCTGGTGGCCATCGCCGACGACTCCGGCCTGGCCGTGGACGTCATGGGCGGGGCCCCGGGCATCTTCTCCGCCCGCTGGGCGGGGCGGCACGGTGACGATGCCGCCAACCTGGAACTCCTGCTGAACCAGCTGTCCGATGTTCCCGACGAGCACCGCGGGGCCGCGTTTGTGTGCGCCGCCGCCCTGGCCGTGCCCGCGGACGCGGAGGGCCCCGGGCGCGAGGTGGTGGAGTACGGGCAGCTGGAGGGCATCCTCCTGCGTGAACCGCGCGGTGCCGGTGGTTTCGGCTATGACCCCGTGCTGCAGCCGGCGGGCGAGGAACGCAGCTGCGCCGAGCTGTCCGCCGAGGAAAAGAACGCCATCAGCCACCGCGGCAAGGCCTTCCGGGCGCTGCTGCCGTCCATCGTGGCGGCACTGGAAGCCGCAGGCTAGGACAAGGCGCCGGGCCGCGGGAACCCGCACATCGGACCCAGCAAAAAAGGTGCGCACCCCGGCGGGGTGCGCACCTTTTTGGGTGTCGGGTGCGGGCGGAGGACTGCTACTCCGGCCGGCCGCGATGGATGTTCCGGGGAGTCTTCTGCTCCTCTTCCGGTTCGTGTTCCTCGATGTATTCGTCGACGGTGTCGGTGCCGTATGCCTTCGCCTGCCGCCGTGCGGACAGCCCGCGCAGGAGCTCGATGCCGATGGGGACCACCGAGACCAGCACGATGACGATGAAGATAATGTCAAGGTTGTCGCGGACCCACGGGACCTTGTCGCCCAGCAGGTAGCCGAGGAGCGTGACGCCGCCGCCCCACAGCACGGCGCCGATGACGTTGTAGATGAAGAACTTTCGCTTGCTCATTTGCGCCACGCCGACGATCACGGGCACGAAGGTACGGATGATAGGCACGAAGCGGGCCAGGATCAGTGCCTTGCCGCCGTGCTTTTCGAAGAATGCGTGGGCGCTCTCGACATTTTCGCGTTTGAACAGCTTGGAGTTGGGCCTGTTGAAGATGGCGGGGCCGGCCTTGGATCCGATCAGGTAGCCGGCCTGGTTGCCAATGATCGCGGACACCACGATCAACGCGGCGAACGCGAAGATGTTGAACTTGATGGTGCCCGTGGCCACCAGCAGGCCCGCCGTGAACAGCATGGAATCGCCCGGCAGGAAGAAACCGATGAGCAGGCCGGTCTCGGCGAAGATGATGCCGCACACCAGCAGGACCACCCAGGGGGCCAGTGCGGGATCGGCCAGGAAGACCTGGGGGTTCAGCCAATCGGGCAGGAAGGAAGCCATTTTCGGCTGGACCGGTCCCGCACCGCCCAGCATGGACACAGCGAGGTCATTCATCACAGGAAAGTTCACCCCTCAAGGGTACTTGACGGGCCTGTGCTCCCCGGGGCCGGGGGTCCGCGGCGGTAAGGTAGGGGCCGTGGGTTTGGACTTTACGGCGATCGACTTCGAAACGGCCAACGGCTTCCGTGGCTCCCCGTGCTCGGTGGGGCTGACCAAGGTGAGGGGAGGCCGGATCGTTGAGGAGGCCTCCTGGCTGATGCGTCCGCCGTCGGGATACGACTCCTTCGACCACAACAACGTCAGGATCCACGGCATCACCGCCGCTGACGTCGCCGGCGCGCCCCGCTTTGGCGACCTGTTCCCCGAAATCGGCGCATTTATCGGCGACGACGTGCTGGCCGCGCACAACGCCGCCTTCGACCTCGGCGTGATCCGCTCGGCGCTGGAAGTCTCCGGCCTGCCCGGCCCGGCCTATGACTACGTCTGCACCGTCATGCTGTCCCGTCGCTGCTATTCGCTGGTGTCCAATTCCCTGCCTTTCGCCGCCGAGGAAGCGGGCGTCCCGCTGGTCAACCACCACGACGCCGCGGAGGATGCCCGCGCCTGCGCCGGCATCCTCGTCGACATCGCCGGCCGCAACGGTGCCAACAGCATCGCCGAACTCTACCTGTCCCTGGGGCTGGCCATGCCGCGGCAGCAGGCCTTCGACCCCGCCACGGACGACCTGTCCAAAGCCAGCCTCGCGGCGCTGGCAGGCAACTCGGGCAACGGGGCCACCCTGGTCCGCCGGTTCCAGTCCGGCTGGCCGGAGGAAGGACTGAACCCGGAGCCCAACCTTGACGCCGAGCCCGGGCACCCGTTGTACGCCCAGACGGTGGTGTTCACCGGGCAGCTCTCCATCAACCGTCCGGATGCCAAACTGCGGTCGGCCCGGTGCGGGGCGCGGACCGAGAGCCGGGTCACCGCGCGGACCACCGTCCTGGTGGTGGGGGACGGGTTTGTTGCCTCGGACCTTCGCTCGGGCAGGCTCACCGGCAAGGCGCGCCGGGTCCTGGAGCTTCACGACCGGGGGCAGGCCATTGAAGTGCTGTCCGAGGGGGAGTTCCTGCAGATGGTGGGCGGCGCGGATGCCCGGGGGCCGCTCGATGGTCCCGGGGAAGCCTGGGCCGGCGCCCGCGCACCCGCCGTCAGCGCCTGATCCCCGGGCGGGGGCTGCGCACAGTCATCCGGCGCAATAAAGCTTGGCCGCTCCGGCGGCTGGCTCCTACCCTTGCGGGATGGCCTCCCTGTTCACTTTCCCCAACCCCGTCAATGAATACGCCGCCCGCACCACGGCAGCGCTCGTGGTGCTGCTCGCCGTCGTCACCGCGGTGGCAAATTCAGGCTGGGGACTGGCAGCGATTGCCGCCGGATTCTGGCTGCGGCTGCTCTTCGGCCCGCGGATTTCGCCCCTGGCGCTGCTGTCGGTCAAGGTGATCACCCCGCGGCTGGGAAGGGTGAAGCTGGTTTCCGGGCCGCCCAAGCGTTTCGCCCAGGGAATCGGTGCGGCAGTGTCCACCGGCGCGCTCCTCCTCTTCGCCGCCGGCGCGGCGCCGGCAGCCTGGACGCTGCTGGGCATCCTGGTGATTGCTGCCTCGCTGGAAGCCTTCGCGGGTTTCTGCCTGGGCTGCACCATCTTCGGGTTCCTGCAGCGCCGCGGAGTGATCCCGGAGGACGTCTGCGAAGCCTGCAACAACATCAGCCTTCGCCGGTCGTAACCTTCACCAGCTGATCGGCCATGCCGCGGACCACCTCCGGCGCTTCCAGGGCCCCGAGCCACTGCGCCGGGAGGCAGTCCTCACCGTACAAGGCTCCCAGAATGTTTCCTGCCAGCGAACCCGCGGTATCGCTGGGGCCGCTGTGGTTCACCGCAACGGCCATGGCACGACGGAAATGGTCAACGGGCTGTGTGTCCGCCCCGTCGGCCGGGGCTGTGGCCATGACGGCATAAAGCGCGACGGCGAGGGCTTCCTCCGCTGTCCGGCCCCCGCCCAGCACCTGGAGCAGTTCTTCGGGCCCGACGAGCGCCTCGTCCGCGAGCCCGAGGGCCGCCTCAAGGCGTGCCGGCAGCTCCGGGGCGACGTCCACAAGGTCGCCGGCGTGCGCCGTAACCCCGGCGGCGGCGTCCCGCAGCCCCTCGCCGGACACCAGCCGGTGGATCAGGAGGCTGAAGATGCCCGCACTCTGCCGGGCTGAAGGATGCCCGTGCGTCAGGGCGGCGGCGTCGGCACTGAGCTTATAGACGGCGTCGGGCGTGATGTGCGGCACCAGCCCAAACGGTGCCGAACGCATCACCGTGCCGGCGCCCCTGGCTCCGGGGTTCACCGGGCGGCTGATGGTTCCCATTTCACCGCTGGCAAGCCCGGAAATGCATTCCTCCTCGGGGCGCCTGCGCTGCCGGAGCACCTCGTTGCCGTCGATCCAGCGGGGCTGGGGTGCCGGTGCGGACGGCCCGGCCTCCTCACCCTGGGTGGCCAGCCAGCGCAGGTACGCCAGCCAAAGGCAGGCGTTCACGTCCGCGCCCACGCCGGAGTTGGCCCATTCCAGCGCCTCCACCAGCCCATCCACCGTGTACAAGGTCAGCTGGGTGTCGTCGGAAAAATGGCACGGGCCCTGCAGGTCCTCAAAGCCAGCCAGGCCCTGCGCCCCGAAGCGCTGCCGGATCGCCGCGATGGAATCGGATTCCACGGCGTAGCCCAGGGCGTCGCCCAGTGCCCCGCCCAGCAGGGAGCCGTGGATGCGGGACTTGAGGGTGGGCGCGGGGATGCCGTGGTCGAAGCTCATGGAGTAAATTTACCGTCCGCAGCCCGGAGGCCCGCGCTGCATACCGA
>NZ_LR733289.1:1733386-1752375 GCF_902506025.1 Arthrobacter sp. 8AJ
CCCCAGACCCCCACAAGCAAAGGTCCCATCATGAGCACCCCTGTCCCAGCCCGCGACGCACTGCAGCCCGGCGGCACGCCTGCCGCACCCACCGGCCTGCTGCCCCGCCTGGCGGCCGAGGCCTTTGGCAGCCTTTTCCTGGCGGTGGCTGGCCTGGGCGTGCCTCTGTTCAGTATTCCGCAGTCCAGCCCGGTCCCCTCCGCACTGGCTGCCGGCCTGGCCGTTACCGCCGCCATGCTGGCCTTCGGACATATCTCCGGCGGCCACTTCAACCCTGCCGTCACCCTGGGGCACCTCCTGGCCGGGCGGATCCGGGCCGGCGCGGCCGCCGCCTACGCTGCCGCCCAGCTCGTCGGGGCCCTGGTGGGCGCCCTGGCCCTGTTCGGCATCCTGCGCACGCTGCCCAGCATCCCGGACAGCCGCACCGCCTTCGATACCGTGGCCGCGGGCTTCGGTGAGCACTCCATCATCCAGGCGCCCCTCGCCGCCGTCGTCCTCCTGGAACTGCTGGGTGCCGCCATCATCGTGGCTGTCTTCCTGGGAGCCTCCGGCCGTGACGGAGGCGCCCGCACGGTGGCGCCCGTCGCCGTCGGCCTGTCATTTGCCGCCCTGCTGCAGGTGGGCCAGTCGGTGGGAAACCTGCCGTTCAACCCCGCACGTGCCGTTGCGTCCGCCGTCTTCAGCTCCGGCTGGGCCGTGGAGCAGCTGTGGGTCTTCCTGGTGGCGCCGCTGGCCGGCGCTGCCATCGCGGGGCTGGTGTTCCGGATCGGCGAGGTGACAGGTTCCCCTGCACCCGTTGCCGACGTGGAGGCTGCCGGGCATGACACCGGCGCTGACGATGACGCCGATGATGACGCCGACGCTGTTGCCGTGAATGAGCCTGCCGCTGCGGCGGCTGCCCGCCAGGAGAAAGCCCGCGGTGTCAGCGAGGCACAGGAGTTCTTTGACGGCAAAAGGTCCTGAGCGCTGTTTGCCGCGGCGTTTTTCTGCACTGTCAGTGGCTGCCGATAGCTTAGGAACATGCGGTTACTTCACACCTCGGACTGGCACCTGGGCCGTTCCTTCCACGGCGTCGGAATGCTGGATGCCCAGCGGGCCTTCGTTGACCAGTTGGTGGCGGCGGTTGAGCGGGACAGCGTCGACGTCGTCCTGATCGCCGGCGACGTCTATGACCGGGCGCTCCCGGGCGTGGACGTGGTCCACCTTCTTGACGACGCCCTGGTCCGGCTCACTGCCGCAGGCGCGAAAGTGGTCCTCACCAGCGGCAACCACGACTCCGCCATCCGCCTGGGGTTCGCCTCCCGGCTGCTGGAACGCGGGGGAGTGCACCTGCGCACCAGGGTGGAGGACCTGGACCAGCCCCTGCTGCTGCCGCTGGGAACGGATGCGGCCGGGAAGGAGGCGACGCTGGCGCTCTACGGCATCCCGTGGCTTGAGCCCAGGATGGTCGCCGAACAGCTGGGGGTGGAAACGGCAAGCCATTTCGAGGTCACCCGCGCCGCAACCGCGCTGATCCGGGAAGACATCGCCCGGCGCGCCGCGTCTGGCACCGTCCACTCAGTGGTCCTGGCCCATACCTTCGCCAGCGGAGGCATCAGTTCAGACAGCGAGCGGGACCTCAGCATTGGCGGCGTGGGAGCTGTTCCTTTGGACCTCTTCGACGGGTTCAGCTATACCGCGCTGGGCCACCTGCATGGCCGGCAGACGCTGTCCGGTCCCGTCAGGTATTCGGGGTCGCCGCTGGCCTATTCCTTTTCGGAGTCCACGCACCAGAAGGGCGCCTGGCTGGTGGAGATCGGCCCGGAGGGCGTCGCGTCGGTGGCGGAAGTCCTCTGGGAGGCCCCGCGTTCGCTGGCCGTTCTCCGCGGACCGCTGGAGGAACTCCTGGGGGATCCGGCCCATGCCTGGGCTGAAGCCGCCTATTGCCAGGTCACCCTTACCGATTCCCAGCGCCCCACCCGTGCTATGGAGCGGCTCCGCGCCAGGTTCCCTGACACGCTGGTCCTTGCCTTTGATCCCCAGGGCGCCACTGCCGCCACGGAGGCCAGCTACAGCAGCAGGCTTGCAGGCGCCCCGGACGACCTCGCCGTCTGCTGCGGATTCCTGGACCACGTGCGGGGAAGGAGCGCCGACCCGGCGGAAAAGACCGCGCTCGCGGCCGCGCTGGAGAACGTCAGGCTCCTGGAGGTGTCGCGGTGAGGATCCACCATCTGCGCATTTCGGCGTTCGGGCCCTTTGCCGGAACCGAGGACATCGATTTTGACCGGCTCAGCGCACACGGACTGTTCCTGCTGAACGGGCCCACCGGCGCCGGCAAAACCAGCGTGCTTGATGCCATCTGCTTTGCGCTCTACGGCTCCGTTCCGGGGGCACGGCAGGACGGCAAGCGGCTGCGCAGCGACCATGCCGAGCCCGGGCAGGAACCCGCCGTCACCTGTGAATTTTCCGCCCAGGGCCGCCGCTTCGAAGTGACCCGGTCCCCGGCGTGGGAGAAGCCCAGCACCCGCGGGAAGAACGGCTTCACGGGCCAGCAGGCCAAGACGCTGCTCCGCGAACGGGTGGGCGGGGCCTGGGTGGAGAAGTCTGCCCGCAATGATGAAGCGGGCGCGGAGATCATGGCCTTGTTGGGCATGGACCGCGAACAGTTCACCCGGGTGGTGATGCTGCCGCAGGGTGATTTCGCTGCCTTCCTTCGCTCCAAGGCTGCTGACCGGCTGGACCTGCTGCAGAAGCTTTTCGGTACCCAGAGGTTTGAAGCCCTGGAACAGGAACTGTCCCGGCAGGCCGCCGCCGCGCGGGAGGACGTGGCCGTGCTGTCCGGCCAACTCGGCATCCTGGCCGCGCGTGCCGAAACCGAGGCCGCCCCGCTCCAGCTTCCCGAGGAGGAGGCCCCGCCGGCGGACGATATTCCCCGCCGCCTTGATTGGCTGCAGGCGTCTGCTGCCGTGCGCCTGGTGGAACTCACGGAGCAGGCCGCCGCCGCTGAGGCTGTGAACCAGGCGCGCCGCACAGAGGCTGAGCAGGAGGCTGCCCGCCATGAACGGCACCGCAAACTCGCAGCCGCGACAGCACGGCAAAAGGCCGTCGAGGCAGGGGCGGCGCAGCGGGAACAAACCAGCGCCCGGCTTGGGCGGCACCGCCAGGCAGAGGTTCTTCACGGGCAACTGCAGGCTGTGGACGCTGCAGCTGCCAAAGTCCGTGCCGCCGCCGCGGCCGCCGAATCAGCCATGACGTTGCTCCGCCTGGCCGCCGGGGACGGCGGCGAACTGGCCCAGCTCGGCAGTGGACCGGCAGAGAGTGCCGATGCCAGCCCCGGAACCGCAAAAGACGCCTGGGGGAGCATGCCGGCGGCTCCGGAGGAACTGGGCCGCCTGCGATCGCTGCTGGCCGTCGTCGAGGCACGGCTGCCCGACGAGGACAGGTTCCAGGAGCTGCGGAAGCGGCACCAAGGCCTCACCGGCAGGCTGGGTGAGCTGGAGCTCGCCGTGGAGACACTGGGCCGGCGCACCGAGCGCCTGGTGGCGGAACGCGAACAGCTGGTCAACGGCATGGACCAGCTGGAGGCCCGTTCGGTGGAAGCTGCGCTGCGGCGCAAGGAAGCTGCTGCGGCGGCGGAGCTGCTGGACGTCGTCCGGCGGCACGGGACAGCCATCGAACGCAGGGACCGGGTCAAGAGCCGCCACGGCGACTCGCGGGAGAACCTCCTCGAGGCCAAACGCCGCTGGCTGGACCTGCGGGAGGAACGGCTGGCCAACGCTGCATCGGAACTGGCAGCGGGGCTGGTTGCCGGGGAACCCTGCCCCGTCTGCGGAAGCGGACATCATCCCGGCCCGGCGGATGCGGGAACCGGAGGCCCGGCCCTGGCCCAGGATGAGGAACGGGCCCACGGTCTGTACGAAGCCGCCGAGGCAGCCCATGCCCTGGTCGCCGCAGACCTTGCCGAGGCAGAGCAGGCAGTGGCGGTCCTCGCCGGTCAAGGTGGGACTACCCCCGTGCAGGAGGCCCGCTCCGGCGCGGAGGAGGCCCTTGCTGCGGCGGCGGACGCCGAGCAGGCTGCGGAGGAGCTGCAGGACAGGCGGCAGCGGCTGGACGCCCTGGACGCCGCCCTTACCCAGGCGCGGGCCACGCTGTCCGAAACGGAAGTGGAGCTGTCCCGGACGGCAGCGTCCCTTGCCGACCTGGCCGAACAGATTGCGTCGCTGGACACGGCGCTTACCGGCCTCCGGGGCGGCCACCGCAGCCTGGAACGCCGGCTGCGGGCACTTGAGGAGGCCGTGGCTGTACTGGACAAAGCCGTCGAAGCGCAGGCGCGGCTGGATATGGCCCGGCTGCAGGCCGCCGAAGCACAGGAACACCTGGAACTGGCCCTGCCAGATGCCGGCTTCGCAAGCGCCGACGATGCCCGCAGCCAGCTCCTCGGGCCCGCTGAACTGGCAGCCCTCGAGTCCGCCGTCCGTGCAGCCCAGGACGAGGCAGCCCGCGTGGCAGGGCTGTTTGAGTCGGAGGACATTGTGCTCGCCCTGGACGAAGCCGCCGGCGGCTTCACAGCGGATGAGGAGCGGCTGGCGGCGCTGCGCCTGGACGCGGCGACAGCCAGGAATGTGGCGCGCGAAGCCGATCTGGCTGCCGGCATGGCTGCCCGCTGCCTGGCGTCGTTGAAGTCCATCGCCGCCGAATATGCAGCGCTGGCCGGCTCCTCGCGCGAGCCGGCGGAGCGTGCGCAGATGCTTGCCGGGTTGGCCGATGCCGCCGCTGGCCGGGGCGAAAACACTTACCGGATGAGCCTGACCAGCTACGTGCTGGCCGCGCGGCTGGAGCAGGTGGCCCTCGCGGCCTCCGAACGCCTGGTGGCCATGAGCGACGGCCGCTATCTTCTCCAGCACACTGACGCCAAGGCAGCCCGCGGAGCAAAGTCAGGGCTGGGCCTGGAAGTAGTGGACCAGTGGACGGGATTCCGCCGGGACACCTCCACGCTGTCCGGAGGCGAATCCTTCATGGCCTCCCTCTCGCTGGCCCTGGGCCTCGCGGACGTGGTCCAGCAGGAATCCGGGGGCGTGGAAATCGAAACCCTGTTCGTTGACGAGGGCTTCGGGAGCCTGGACGACCAGTCCCTGGAGCAGGTCATGGATGCCCTCGAAGGACTCCGCGACGGCGGGAGGGTCGTGGGACTGGTCAGCCACGTGGCCGAAATGAAACAGCGGATCGGCACCCAGCTGCAGGTGGTCAAGAACCGGAACGGCTCAACCCTGCGGATCTCCGAAAGCCTCGACGCCCTCCTCTGACAAACCCCTGCCTATCCTCTGCCCAACCCCTGACGGGGGCCGATATACTGATCGGTGTTACCGGGTTGCGCGCATCGGGAGGAGGGACGATGCGCACGTACTGAACGAGCCCCGACGTGACACCACAAACCACCCCCTCATCCACCGGCACCGCCCCTGTCCAGGCATCTCCATCCCGGGAAACCCTTGACCCGGACATGGCGGAAGCGGCAGCGCGGGGACGCTTTACCCGCCTTCCTCAACTGGCCGGCAGGGGTTTCATTCCCCTGGGCCTCTTTGCGCGGCTTCCCCTGGCCATGCTGGCCATGGGCACGCTCACCCTGGCCACATCCGCCAGCGGCTCCTTTGCGGCCGGTGGAGCCGCAGCAGGCGCAGTGGGCATCGGGTCCGCGTTGGGGGCTCCCGTGCTGGGATCCCTTGCGGACAGGCGGGGACAGCGGCCGGTCCTGTTGCTGGCGGCCGTACTCAACACAGTGGCCGTGCTGGCCCTGGTCCTCGCCGCCCATACCGCTGGCGTTTCGGGCGGTTTCCTGCCCGCTGTCCTCGCGGCTGCCTTCGCGGCCGGTGCCACCTGCCCACAGGTGGGGCCCCTGGCCCGGGTCAGGTGGATGTCGCTCACGGCCGACGCCGGAGATCCAACGGCACCATCCGGTGGGGCTGCCCGTGACCTGGACACAGCGCTTTCCTACGAGAGTACGGCCGACGAGGTGACTTTTGTCCTGGGACCAGCCCTGGTGGGGATCCTGGCCAGCCTTGTGGCGCCGTGGCTTCCGCTGGTCCTGGCAGCGGCGATGACCATCATTTTGGTGCCTCTCTTCGCCGTTCATCCAACCCACCGGGCTGTCCCCGCCAGCCGGCCGGCGGCACGCGGGACCCGCAAGGATGCTGCGCAGGGCACCAAGCTGCCGTGGACCGTGGCACTGCCCGTCCTTGCCATGGCCTGCATGGGCACATTCTTTGGTTCCACCCAGGCCGCCCTGAGCGCCTTCTCTGCCGGGCTTGCCGGCGCGGAAATCGCCGGGCTGCTGTATGCCGTCATGGGCCTCAGTTCCGCCGCCGCGGCGCTCTCGGTTGCATACTGGCCGCGCCGTGCGGGACTGGCGCTGCGCTGGGTGTCCTGCGCGGTCCTGATGGCAGGTCTCGCGGTCCTGCTGCTGGTACCGTCATCGCTGCCCATGATGGCGGCAGTCCTGCTGGTCCTGGGACTCCCGGTGGGTCCCGTCATGGTCACGGTCTTCGCCGTGGGCGGGAAAGTGGCACCCGCCGGCAGGCTCGGCACCGTGATGACTGCGCTGGCCAGCGGCATTGTCGCCGGTACAGCCATCGGGTCCTCTGTTGGGGGACAGCTGGCCCAGCTCCAGGGGGCCGGGGCCGCGTTCCTCGTCCCGGTCTTCGCGGCGGCGGCGCTGGCCGTGCTCGGCGCGGGAACCGCCGTCGTCCTCCGCCGCAAAGCCTGACACGGCACGTCCCTGCGGGCGGCGCCGGTCCGCTGCGGCGTTACTCCGGCAGAGCGGTTACGCCAGCTGGCGCTCGATCCTCGCCGCACTTTCGGCGATGGCAGCTCCCACGGCATCCGGATCATGGGCGGAACGGATATAGACCACTGCAAGTGCAGCCGGACGCCCACCCGGCACCCGGACCGGTGCTGCCAGCGATGAGACCCCGGCGATCACCTCGTCGTGGCTGGCCGAGTAGCCTTTCCGGCGTGCCTCCGCAGCCTCCGGGCGGTACGGCACTCCGGTGGCCAACCGGTCCCATTCCTCCTCCGAGAGGGCGGACTGGATGGCGATCCCGGGGGCACCGGCATTGATGGGGTGGCGTGTGCCCGGGTGCTGGGCAACGGTTGCGCCGGAATGCCTCGGCTCGACCGTGACGAGCGTAATGCAGTCATGGTGGTCCCACACCGCCACGAATGCAGTCATGTTCAGGGAGTTCGCCAGCTGGGTAAGTTCGGGCAACGCGGCGCTCTGCAGGTTGCGCGACACGCCCCGTGCCAGGACCGCCAGGCCGGGGCCCGGCTGGACCCGTCCGGCATCATCGCGTACCAGCAGCGAATGGTCTTCGAGGGTGCGCAGGATCCGGTAAGCCACCGACCGGTGGACACCCATGGCATCGGCAAGCTCAGCGATGGTCAGCGGGCCAGGGGCGGCTGCCAGGATTTCGAGGGCGCGGATGCCGCGCGAGAGGGTCTGGGACGGCGAAGCCTGTGCCGCAGCTCCCGTCCCGGCTGCGGCTGCTGGAGGAGTCATGATGTCCATCCTAGGTTGGCGGCCCCGGAGTTTTATGACTCTTGTCCCAGCCACTCGCTGCCGGTAATGTCCTCTATACGAACTTGCAGTTCAAATATAGAACTTCTGTTCCGGTTGCCGTTCACCGCAAATATTGACCATTCCGTGTCCCGCATCACACTTTCCGTAGTACCCTACTAACTAACTGACCGTTCTGTCGGTAATTCTGAAGGCGTACGGGCAGCACTGCTGCCCAATGAACAATGGAGTTTCAATGACCACACCTTCCAAGGTGGATACGCTCGCCGGTCCCAGCAGCCGGCGGGAGGAACGCAAGGTCCTCGCCGGCACCCTCGTCGGCACCACGATCGAGTGGTACGACTTCTTCATCTTTGCCCAGCTGACCGCAACGCTGCTGTCACCGCTCTTCCTGGCACCCCTGAACGAGTCCAACCCGGGCCTGGCGCAGATCCTTTCCTTTGCCCTCATCGGGATCAGCTTCCTGTTCCGCCCCCTCGGCGCAGTTATCGCCGGGCACCTGGGTGACCGCCTGGGGCGGAAGGCAATGCTGGTCTTCACCCTCGTGATGATGGGCGCGGCCACCGCCCTCATCGGCATGCTGCCCACCTACGCGCAGATCGGCGCCTGGGCCCCCGTGCTGCTGATCCTGCTGCGGGTTATCCAGGGCTTCTCGGCCGGCGGTGAATGGGGCGGAGCCGCCCTCATGGCCGTCGAGCATGCGCCGGTCAACCGGCGCGGCCTCTTCGGTGCCTACCCGCAGATCGGCGTGCCCGTGGGCATGATCCTCGCCACCGGCCTCCTGTTCTTCCTCAATACCGGCATGTCCAAGGAAGACTTCGCTGCCTGGGGCTGGCGTGTGCCGTTCCTGCTCTCCATCGTCCTGATCGTGGTGGGCTACCTCATCCGCCGCGCCGTCGCCGAGAGCCCGGTCTTCCAGGAGATGGCCCTGCGGAAGAAGGAAAGCAAAGCACCGCTGGGTGAGCTGGTCCGGAACCACAAGCTGCCCGTCCTGTACTCCACCCTGATCTTCATCGGCAACAACGCAGCGGGCTACCTGCTGATTGCGTTCTTCATCTCCTATGCCACCAAGACCCTGAAGATGCCCACGCCGCAGATCCTCCTGGCCACCACACTGGCGTCCTTCGGCTGGCTGATCTTCACCCTGGTAGGCGGATGGCTGTCCGACCGCATTGGCCGCGTCAAGACCTTCCTGATCGGCTACGCCATTGTCTTTGCGTGGATGATCCCCATGTTTGCCCTGATCGACACAAAGGACATCATGCTTTACGGCGTCGCCCTGTTCGTCCTGACGATCGGCCTGGGCCTGTCCTACGGACCCATGTCCGCCATGTACGCAGAGATGTTCCCCGCCAACGTCCGGTACTCCGGCATCTCCATCGGGTACGCCTTCGGCGCCATCCTGGGCGGCGCCTTCGCAGCAACCATCGCGGAGACCCTGCTGCAGTCCACCAAATGGACCGGTTCGATCGGTATCTACATCATGATCCTCTGCGTCATTTCCGCCGTCGGCGTGGTGCTGGCCAAGGAGACCAAGGGCCGCCCGCTCGGCGTCAGCAGCCACCACTGATCCCACCGGCACCCTGACCCCGCCAAGGTCAGCGAAGCCGCATGCACCAGCAGCCCGGACCGCCTGGTCCGGGCTGCTGGTGCATGCGGGGTAAGTCTGCCGACTGCCCGGGAGGTCCGTGCCGCCTAGACGCCCAGGAATGAAATGGCGGCCTGCTTGAACGCCCTGCTGGTGATGGCGTTGGTGTGGTTCCGGCCGGGCAGGACCAGTTGCTCGGCCATGGAGCCGGCACTTCGGGCCAGTTCGGCGAGCCTGGGCAGGGTGTGGGCCCGCTCGTCCTTGTCGCCCACCACCAGCAGCATGGGAACGTGGGGTACCGCTTCGGAGGGGTCGTAGGGTTCCGCTTTGATGGCCTCCACCAGGGACAGCAGGGCGAAGATGTTGTTGCTCGGCAGCAGCAGGGCCATTTTGAGCAGCTGGGCGGTGGATTCGTCGTTGATCGGCGTGCCGTCCGCCAGGTAGTCCTGGGCGGCCCGAAGGTCGAATGCGGCCAGGGGGTCGGCGTCGTTGGGCCCGCCGAGCACCAGCCGGTGCACCAACTCGGGCTGGGTCGCGGCGAACTCCCACGCGAGCCGGGACCCCAGGGAATAACCCACTACGTCCAGCCCGCTGGCAGGGTCGCCGTCGTGCAGGGGGCGCGCTCCGGCGTCGAACGCTGCCTGGAGCAGGTCCGCCCTGATTTTGCTGGGGGAGTAGGAATCCCGGTCCTCCGGCGCGCCGCTGCGGCCGTGGCCCGGCAGGTCAATGGTAATAACCCGGCGGCCGGCGTCAAGAAGGGCCGACACCCAGCCGGTGTCCTCCCAGTTGAGTTTGGAGGAGGAGGAAAAGCCGTGCAGCAGAAGGACCGGCCGGAGGCCGGCGTCGCTGGCGGGTTCATGGACCGCCACGTACAGCTGCGGGTCGGTCCCTTCAACGGTGTGCGCCTGCTGCTGTCCGGTGTGCCTGCCGCTCATGGTGTCAGTTCCCCAATCAGGTACGGCGCCTGGGCGGGCCCGGCGCGTCGGTGCGTCTTCCTTGGAAAGGTACGCTCCACTCTACCTGTTGGCGGCCCGGTTCCTGGCGGTCAGCCGGGCCCCGGCGGCGCACGCCAGCGCAATTCCGGCGATCAGGGCGAAGGTGCTGAAGAGCTGGATGCGGCTGCCCTCGGCGCTGAAACCGACGGCGAAGATGAGTCCCAGCAGGACCAGGCCCAGGATGGTCAGGCCGGGGAAGCCCCGCATCCGCAGGGGCAGCGCGGTGCCGTCCCGGTCTGCCCGCCGGCGAAGGATCAGCTGGGAGACCAGTGCACTGCCCCACACCACCAGGCACGTGGAACCCACCAGCTGGAAGAGGGCCGGCAGGATCCGTTCCGGGAACAACAGCTCCAGGACAGTGGCGATGAAACCGAAGGCCACGGAGACTGCGACCGCGAGCAGCGGCACGCCGGCATTGTTGAGCCGGGTGAGGACGCGGGGCGCCTCCCCCCGCTGCGAGAGCGAATACACCATGCGGGAGGCGCCGTAGAGGTTCGCGTTCAGCGCCGAGAGGAGTGCGACGACGGCCACGAGGGTGATGGCGGTGGAGGCGCCGGGGATCCTGGCAGCGTCCAGCACGCCGGCGAAGGGCGAGGCAAGGCTCTTGGACGTGGCGGGAAGCACGGCGGCAATGACAAAGACCGAGCCGATGTAGAACACCAGGATTCGCCACACCACGGTCCGGATGGCCTTGCCGACGCTGCGCTCGGGATCCTCGGTTTCGGCCGCGGCCACGGAGACGATCTCCGTCCCGCCGAACGCGAAGATCACCACGAACAGGGCCGCAGCAACCCCACCCAGGCCCTGGGGGGCGAAGTTTCCGGTCAGGTTTTCCGCCCCGGGGGAGTCGACGCCGGGCAGCAGGCCCAGGAGCAGGGCGGCGCCGACTGCCAGGAACAGGACGATGACGGCCACCTTGAGGATGGCGAACCAGAACTCGAACTCACCGAAGTTCCGGACGCCGGCCAGGTTGATGCCGGTGAAGACCACCATGAACAGCAGCGCCAGCGCCCAGACCGGCACCACGGGCCAGACGGAGAAGAGCAGGCCGGCGGCACCCAGGGCCTCGGCCGCAATCACCACCACGAGCTGCAGCCACCACAGCCATCCGATGGTGGCTCCTGCCGTCCGGCCCAGCGCCCGCTCCGCGTACACGGAAAAAGCCCCGCTGGTGGGATGGGCAGCGGCCATCTCGCCCAGGGCCCACATCACCAGGATGATCAGCGTTCCGGCAACGAGGTAGGAAAGGAGCACTGCCGGACCGGCCGCCTGGACGCCGGCACCGGATCCCAGGAACAACCCCGCGCCGATGGCGCTGCCCAGCCCCATCATGGTGAGCTGCCGGGGCTTCATGCTGTGGCCGGCTGTGGCTTTGGTGGGGAATGTGGCGGACGTGGTCGCGCCGGACTTCGTCGTCATGGGGCAATGCCCCTTCTGGGGCTGGTTGGGGGTCCGGCCTCTGGGGTCCGGGGTCCTCGTGGGACCTCTTGAATTTACCGCCTCCGGATCGCGCCCGGAAATGGACGGGAAGGCGGAGGCCGCGGGATGCGGGAAGAGGTTTTTCGGAGGCGGCAGGCTGCGGCCGAGACGGGGATGCAGAAATATTTCCGTTTCGGAAGCGCCCGGCCGTAGAATTAGTTTTGGTCAAGATGACTATAACTAGGTGAAAGAACGCCAGGGGGCGGTCGAGGCTGACGGAAGGCGGTGGAGCGGGTGTACTACAGTTCGGCGAACGTTTCCGAGCGGCAGGCCGCGCCGCCGTCGCTGGCCATCTCCACGGTGATCTTCGCGCTGCGGCCCAGCGAGTCCTCAGGCCGGCCAACTTTGTGGCTTCCCCTGGTACGCCGCATCCGGGAACCCTTCAAGGGGCTGTGGGCGCTGCCGGGCGGACCCCTCAGCCACGACGAGTCCCTCCAAAGCGCCGCCGCCAGGAACCTGCAGGAGACCACGGGCCTGGCGCCCCGCTACCTGGAGCAGCTGTACGCCTTTGGCGGCCTGCACCGCTCGCCCACCCAGCGCGTTGTCTCCATCGTCTACTGGGCCCTGGTCCAGCCCACGGAGGCAGCGCTCGCGGACGAATCCGAAAACGTGAAGTGGTTCCGGGCCGACCGCCTGGGCGACCTTGCCTTCGACCACAACGCCATCGTGGACTACGCCCTCTGGCGCCTCCGCAACAAGCTGGCCTACGGCTCGGTGGCCTACCACCTGCTGGGCGAGTACTTCACGCTGGCCCAGGTCCGCGAAGTCTACGAAGCCGTCCTGGACCGCCAGCTGGACCCGGCCAACTTCCGCCGCCAACTCAAATCGACCCCGGAAATCGAAGAAACCGGGGAATACCTCCAGGGCGGGAAGCACCGTCCGCCCCGCCTCTACCGCTACACCGGCCGGCCAGGCCTTGACCCAGACAACAGGAGCACACCATGAGCAGCGTCAACACGGCAATCCAGCTGATCACGCGCGAACAGGCCGAGAAGGGCGCCGCCGCTAAGGGCAGCACCTGCAGCCCGGCGCTGGCCAAGGGCCCGTGGGACTACGACCTGGCCGAGGCACTGGCGGGCGTTCCCGCCTATGGCCCGGGTGCGTCAAGTGCCGATCCTGCTCCTGCCGGCTCCCCGCGCCAGGGCCAGCTGCCCGAGGAGTACAAGCGGGCCAGCGACGCCGAACTCGGCGAGCGGATCAGGGCCGCCAAGGCCGCCCTGGGGGAGCGGGCTGTCATCCTGGGCCACTTTTACCAGCGGGACGAGGTCATCCAGTACGCCGACTTCGTCGGTGACTCCTTCCAGCTCGCCAACGCCGCGCTGACCAGGCCGGAGGCGGAAGCCATCATCTTCTGCGGCGTCCACTTCATGGCCGAAACCGCGGACATCCTCTCTACCCCCGACCAGGCTGTCATCCTGCCCAACCTGGCCGCCGGATGCTCCATGGCCGACATGGCGGACGCGGATTCCGTGGAGGAGTGCTGGGAACAGCTCGCGGAGATCTTCGGCGCCGAGCCCGACGCCGAGGGCCGGGTCCCGGTCATTCCCGTGACCTACATGAACTCCTCCGCAGCCCTGAAGGCGTTCTGCGGTGAACACGGCGGCATCGTCTGCACCTCCTCGAATGCAAAGACGGTCTTGGAGTGGGCTTTCCAGCGGGGCCAGCGGGTCCTGTTCTTCCCCGACCAGCACCTGGGCCGCAACACGGCCAAGGCCCTGGGGGTGCCCCTGGACCAGATGCCCATGTGGAACCCCCGCAAGGACCTGGGCGGCAACGACGAACAGGCGCTCCTTGACTCCCGCGTGATCCTCTGGCACGGGTTCTGCTCCGTCCACAAGCGCTTCAGCGTGGCCCAGATCGACAAGGCCCGGGCGGACTTCCCCGGTGTCCAGGTCATCGTGCACCCGGAATGCCCCATGGAGGTGGTGGACGCCGCGGATTCCGCCGGCTCCACGGACTTCATCAAGAAGGCCATCGCCGCCGCCACCGAGCCCACCACGTTCGCCATCGGCACCGAAATCAACATGGTCAACCGGCTGGCCGCCGAGTACCCGCAGCACACCATCTTCTGCCTGGACCCGGTGATCTGCCCATGCTCCACCATGTACCGGATCCACCCCGGCTACCTCGCCTGGGTACTGGAGGAACTGGTGGCCGGCCGCGTGGTCAACCGCATCACCGTGGACCACAACGTGCAGGCCAACGCCAGGACGGCGCTTGAGCGCATGCTCGCCGCGAGGCCGTGATGACGC
Organism: Arthrobacter sp. 8AJ; assembly: GCF_902506025.1. Taxonomy (NCBI): domain Bacteria; kingdom Bacillati; phylum Actinomycetota; class Actinomycetes; order Micrococcales; family Micrococcaceae; genus Arthrobacter; species Arthrobacter sp. 8AJ. The sequence continues at coordinate 1,747,250 of NZ_LR733289.1, forward strand.
GCCGCCTGGCCGTCGTCGGAAGCGGCATCGCAGGGCTCTACGCCGCACTGCTTGCCACCGATGCCGGCGCGGACGTGGTGCTGCTGACCAAGGGCGCGCTGGACCACAGCAACACCTGGTACGCGCAGGGCGGCATTTCGGCCGTCCTCGCCGAACCTGCACCTGGGGACACCGTCGCCGCGCACATCGCCGACACCCTGCGCGCCGGGGCCGGCCGCTGCAATGAGGCCGCAGTCCGGCTGATGTGCACGGAGGCGCGGCGGGACATTGCCGGCCTCCAGCGCTACGGTGTTGCCTTCGATGCGGGCCACGCCGGGCCAGGGACGGCCGGGGCCACGCACGACGCCGGCCCGGCCCTTGGGCTCGAAGCAGCCCACAGTGCCCCGCGGATTCTGCACGCAGGAGGAGACGCCACAGGTGCACGCGTCGCCGCGGCACTGATCCAGGCCGTCCTCTCCCGCAGGGACGGGGGAAAGCTCACCATCCTCACGCACGCCCAGGCCACCGCCCTGGTGACCCGGGACGGGCAGGTGGCAGGAGTCCACTACCTCCAGGACGGCCGGCCCGCGGACCTGGATGCGGATGCCGTCCTGCTTGCCTCGGGGGGAGCAGGACAACTGTTTGCCCAAACCACCAACCCCGCTGTTGCCACCGCCGACGGACTGGCGCTCGCCGTCCGCGCCGGAGCGGCAGTGGCAGACCTCGAGTTCTTCCAGTTCCACCCCACGTGCCTGGTCAGCTCCGCCACGGCGCACCCGGCCCGGCTGGACGGGCCACTGCTGATCTCCGAAGCCGTCCGCGGCGAAGGAGCCATCCTGCTGGACTCCGGCGGACGCCGCTTCATGCAGGCCTACCACCCCGATGCCGAACTGGCGCCCCGCGACGTCGTATCCCGCAGCATCGCCCTCCACCTGGCCAAGCTGGGCGATCCCAACGGCCACGTCTACCTCGACGCCCGGGGTGTCGAGCAGGCCAAGGGCGCGGGCTTCCTCCGGCAAAGGTTCCCCACCCTCACCCGCAAAACCCTCGACGCCGGCATCGACTGGACCCGCGAACTGGTTCCCGTCGCTCCCGCAGCCCACTACTGGATGGGCGGCGTCACCACCGACCTCTCCGCCCGCACCACCGTCCCCGGCCTTTACGCCGCCGGGGAGGTCGCGTGCACCGGCGTCCAAGGGGCAAACCGGCTGGCCAGCAACTCCCTCCTCGAGGGACTCGTCTTCGGCCGCCGCGCTGTTGAAGACTTTCTGGAGGGCAGCTCCGCAGGTCCCTCGGCGCCTGCGCTCGCGCCTCGCACCGGCGAACGCCTCGCAAGCTCGGCGGCCGATGCGGACGCTCACGCGACAACGGCGCTTTCGGGACCTCCGAAACTGCCGCACGATTCCGCACCCCTGCCGCGAAACGCGAGTGCGCACGTCGCCGTCCCTGCTGGTTTTGAAGGTGCGGGCGGGTCTGGGCCGTTTTCCCGGGAGGCTCTACGCCGCCTCATGACCTCGCACGCCGGAGTGCTGCGCTCCGGGCAATTGTTGGCCGAGGCCGGCCGGACGCTTGAGTCCTGGGCCGCCGTCGTCCGTCCTGATGCCGTTGATTCGTGCGCTGACAATGTGGCGCAGGAGGACCGGAACCTCCTGTTGGCCGCACAGCTGCTGGTCAGCGCCGCCCTCCAGCGCGGTGAATCGCTGGGGGCGCATTACCGCAGCGATGAACCCGTCGAAACTGCCAACCTGACTTCCCTCCGCCCGAAAGCGAGCCTGCTCCATGACTGAACCCGCCGTGATCGACCAGGCAACGCCCCTGCGCCCCGGGTTGGACCTCACCCTTCCGACGGCCCCCATCCGGGACATCTTGCAACGGGCCTTCGCCGAGGACGCGCCCTCCGGCGACATCACCTCGCAGGTACTCATCCCCGCCGATGCCCGCGCCACCGCCGTCCTGAACGCCCGCGTGCCGGGCGTCCTCAGCGGAGCCACCGTCTTCCGCGACGCCATGCAGTTGGTGGACCCGGAAACGCACGTGGAGCTGCTGGTGGCGGACGGGGAAACGTTCGACGCCGGAATGCACCTCGCCCGGGTCAGCGGCACCGCCCGCTCGGTGCTGCTGGCAGAACGCGTGGCGCTCAACCTTGTCCAGCGGATGTCCGCCATCGCCACCAAGACCGCCGAATTTGTCCGGCTCGCCGACGGAACCCGGGCCCGCATCACTGATACGCGCAAGACCACCCCGGGCCTGCGCATCCTTGAACGCTTTGCGGTGCGTTGCGGCGGTGGCGCGAACCACCGCTACAGCCTCTCCGACGCCGTGCTGGCCAAGGACAACCACCTCGCCGTGATGACCGGCGGGGATCCGGCGAAACTCACCTCGCTCCTTATGGCCGCCAAGGCACAGCTGGGCCACACCACCCACTTTGAAGTCGAGGTGGACCGCATGGACCAGATCGAACCCGTGCTGGCCGCGGGCGTGGACACCATCATGCTGGACAACTTCAGCATCGAAGAGCTCAAAGCCGGGGTTGCCCTCGTGGCCGGCCGTGCCCGGGTGGAGGCCAGCGGGAATGTGAACACCGGCACGGTCGCGGCCATCGCGGCCACTGGTGTGGATGTCATCTCCGTTGGCGCACTCACCCACTCCGTGGCCGCGCTGGACCTGGGCCTCGACGTCGAACTGGCCGCCGGGTGAGGCTGCCGTGATCTTCCTTGACGCCGCCGCCACCACTCCGGTCCGCCGTGAGGTGCTGGACGCCATGTGGCCCTACCTCACCGGTGGATTCGGGAACCCCTCCAGCCACCACACCCTGGGCGAGGCAGCGGCGGCGGCTCTCGCGCAGGCGCGCAGGACCGTGGCGGATGTCCTTGGCTGCCGTCAGGGCGACGTGGTGTTCACCTCGGGTGGAACCGAAGCGGACAACCTGGCGGTGAAAGGCATTGCCCTGGCCCGGCAGGCCGCAAACCCGCTGCTGGACCGGGTGGTGATCAGCGCCGTCGAACATCCCGCCGTGGAGGAATCCGCCCGCTACCTGGAGCGCTTCCACGGCTTTGCCGTCGACGTGGTCCCGGTGGATTCAACAGGCCGCGTCACACCCGAAGCACTTGCCGGGGTGCTGCGCCCGGAAACCGCGCTGGTGAGCATCATGTACGCCAACAACGAGGTGGGAGCCATCCAGCCCATCGCCGCGCTGGCGGAACTGGCCCGCGCCCAGGGCATCCCGTTCCACACCGACGCCGTCCAGGCCGCCGGCTGGCTGCCGCTCGACACCCGCCCGCTGGGCGTGGATGCGATGAGCATCTCGGGGCACAAGCTGGGGGCGCCCAAAGGCTGCGGCCTGCTGTTCGTGCGGAGCCGTACGCGGCTGGAGCCGGTCATCCACGGCGGCGGCCAGGAGCGGGGCCGCCGGTCCGGAACGGAAAACGTTGCCGGCGCGGTGGGGCTCGCCGCCGCCCTCACGCTTGCCCGGGACCGGCAGGCAGGGGAGCAGGCAAGGGTTGCCGCGCTGCGGGACCGGTTCATTGCAGCCGTCCTGGCAAGCGTGCCGGATGCCTTCCTCACCGGGCATCCTTCCGAGCGGCTGCCATCAGTGGCGTCGTTTTGCTTCCCCGGTACCAGCGGCGAGTCGGTGCTCCTGGAGCTGGAACGCCGCGGCGTGGTCTGTTCCAGCGGCTCGGCATGCGCGGCAGGCTCGGACGCGCCGTCACCCGTCCTCACGGCCATGGGTATTCCTGCAGAGGTGGCCCAGACGGCGGTCCGCTTCAGCTTCGACGCGGCGGTGACGCAGGAGGACCTCGACGCTGCCGCGGCTGCCGTCCAGGCGGCCGTCGCCGGGGTCAGGAACCTGGGAGCGGGCCAGGGCCGGTAGCCCCGGACGACACTAGCGGTGGCGCGCGCGGCGGAAAATCCAGTGCCGCAGCATGCTGAAGCGCACGGCGGTGGCCAGGAAGCCGGAAAGCGTGGTGGCCACCAGTTCGTCACCCACGGTGGCGTCCGGGTTGAACCAGTGCAGCACGCCCAGGCTGCTGCCGGTGATCACCAAGGCCACGGCAATCACCACCAGGCCGTTGAGGTGGTCGCGGGTTCGGCGTTGCTGTCCCGCAATCTTGAAGGTCAGCCGCCGGTTCAGGGCCGTGTTCAGCAGCGATGTGAGGACCAGCGCCACGGCGTTGGCCAGCTGGGCGCCCAGCCACGGCCGCAGCAGCGCGTAAAGCCCCAGGGACGCCGCGGTGCAAATAACCCCGACGCCGGAAAAACGCAGCAGCTGCCGGATGACCGGAAAGCGCAGGACACCACGGTAGTGCCTGGTGGCGGGAAAGCGCCGGGTAGCGGTCTCCGTGGCGGCGGGTGCGGACAGGCCCTCCCTCACGCGGCGTTACCGGGGACGGCCGGCATCAGTACAGCTCGCCCACGGGAATTTCCACTGCGAGCCGGTTTGATGGCCCGGGCAGCGGGCAGGCCCACGCCTCGTTGTAGGCGCAGGAGGGGTTGTAGGCGAAGTTGAAGTCCAGCACAAAGGTGGCGCCGGGACCCGTGCCGCTGACCCCGTGGAACGCGCCCTTGATGGTGTCCAGCAGGTAGCGGCCGGCCCCATAGGTTCCACCCGGCTGGCCGGCCGTGGCGTCGCGGAACGGAACGAAGATGCCGCCGCCGTACCCATGGATCTTCCACACCCCCAGCTGGCCCATTTCCGGCAGGTCGAACGTTCCCAGCCGGACGAAGTTGACCACGCCGTCGGTTCCCGTGTCCACGCTCATCTCCCGGCCTGCACCTTCCTTGGTGAGCGGGACATGGAAGCGGTAAATCGGATCGTAGTCAGCAGTCTTGAGGCCGGAAAAGCGCGCCTTGTCCGCCGTTGTCAGGGCGGAGGCCGGGTGCGTTGCGAACATCAGGTCCCGCTGGTGGCGCCAGTACGAATGCGCCTCGGACGGGCTCTCGGCGGAGATCCGGCGGACATTGTCGTAGAGCGCAAACGTCCGCAGCCGCCAGTCGGCAATGTCCAGGGCGGAAATGTCCGCGGGATTCTCTTCGGCTGCGCCGTGCTGCTCTTCCGACATAGCCTCCAGCCTAGTCCCAGGCCGGGGTGGTAAACGTCCGACGGCGACACGCCGGGCCGGGTGCCCGGCCTGCGGCTGGGCGGGGGG
>NZ_LR733289.1:1752475-1766917 GCF_902506025.1 Arthrobacter sp. 8AJ
GCCGGGGGTGGGTGTCCCGGATGCAGGAAACACCGCCGCGGCAGACGGGTGAGCGGGATGGTCCCCGTTAGGCTGGGCCTCATGACAGGCGCGCCAGCAAAGGCTGTTCTTTCCGGTATCTCCCTCGTGGCCGGCGCGGTTCTGCTGGCAGCGTGTTCCGCGCCGCAGGCGGCCGGCCCCGGATGGACCGCGCAGCCGGACCCTTCAGCGCCGGCAGCGTCCGGAACGGCCTCTCAGGCCGACGGGGCGGGCGCCGGCGCCACGGCAGCGGCGCCGACCGGCAGTGCAGCAACATCAGCACCGGCCTCCGGCGAACCCCAGGCGGTGCCCACCGCAACGTCCTGGAAGACGTTCTCCGATCCCGCAAAGACGGTCAGCTTCGATTTGCCGGCGGACTGGATCGCCCAGTCCGTTGCGCCGGAGGAAGGCGTCCTTCCCGGCGGACTCAAGATTGACGTGAAGAAGCCCGACGGAACCTTCATGGCTTCGCTCAGGACGGGACTGCCGCCGTCGTCCGTTGACTGCCCGGACAGCGCGCAGCGCCCGTACACGGTGATCAGCAGCGTACCGTTCGACCTTGCCGCGCAGGGTGGGGAGGGAACCATCCCGCCACGCATGGTCTACCGGGTGATCCAGGGTTACCGCTACTTCGGTTCCTACGGCATCACCAACCTGGTGGGAGGAACCGACGGGAAGGCGTGCGAGCTGCGCAACGTGGTGCGTGGTCCGGCAGGGAAGGGGGACTACTCGTTTGGGGACCTGGTGGCCCTCAAGGCCTTCGCGCCGGACGAAAAGGTGGCCCCGGCGAAGGCGTTCGACACGCTGGACCAGGCGGCCCAGTACGTCAACGGGAGCCCTGACTTCGCCAACGTGCAGCGGATGCTAATGTCGCTGAAGGTCAAAAACTAGTCCCGCTGCCCGCGCCCACCAGGTGCCGGTGCGCCCGACTTGCCTTCCACCCCCAACACCCCCGGAGATTCATGGAACGCTCTGTTTCCGCACGCCTGGCCTTCAAGACAATCGCCAACACCAAGGTGGCCATGGCCATTGCCGTGGCGAGGAACAGCGGCTACTCATCCTTTGACGAATCCCTGTCCGTGACGGCCGGGGGTGCGGACGTTCCCCTGACGGAAATTTCGGACCACCACGGCGGCCGGTTCCACTACATGGAGTTCGCCGAGCCTGCCGAAGTCACGGTGGAATACTCGGCCACGGTGACCGGCCGCGCCGTGCCCGAGGAGGCGTGCCTGGCCGACCGCATCCGCTACGTGCGTCCCAGCCGGTATGCCGAGTCGGACCGGCTGCTGCCGACCGCCTACGCGGAATTCGGCGGGGTCCACGGGGCCGACCTGGTGCATGCGGTCCGCGAGTGGGTCAATGGCGAACTGCGGTACATCAGCGGCTCCTCCCGTGGCACGGATGGCGCGGTGGAGACGCTCCTGAGCAGGCGCGGGGTCTGCCGGGACTTCGCGCACCTGGCCATTGCCCTGCTGCGGTCCAAGGACATCCCCGCCCGCCTCACGGCTGTTTACGCCCCCGGCTTGAATCCCATGGATTTCCACGCCGTGGCGGAAGCCTATGTGGAGGGTGCTTGGCACGTCATCGACCCCACGGGGCTTGCCCCGCGGGAGTCGATGCTGCGCATCACTGCGGGCCGGGACTCGTCCGACACGGCCTTCCTTTCCACGGTGGGCGGCAGCCTGGTGTTGAACCAGCTGCGCGTGACCGCCGTGGTGGACGGGGACCTGCCGGCAGAGGACCCCGCCCGGCTCGTGCAGCTGGGCTAGCGCTTCCCCAGCGAGTTCCGCAGCTTGTCGGTAAGCCGCATGAGTTCCTTCTGCTCAGCGGCCGTCAGTGCGGGGCCCAGCAGGGCCGAGATGTCCCGCACGTGCTCGCGGCCGATCTCCTTCTGCAGTTCCCGGCCCTCGTCCGTCAGCTTGAGCAGCACGCCGCGGCCGTCCTCCGGCGCCGGCATCCGGGCCACCAGTCCCCGCTTTTCGAGCCGCTCCACCAGCCGGCTGAGGCTTGACTGGCTCAACAGGACGTTGTCGTTGAGCTCGTTGAGCCGCAGCCAGCCGGACGGGCAGCGGGAGAGCGTGAACAGGACGTCGTATTCGTTCACCGCAAGCTTCCGGAACGCCGGTCCGGACTGCAGCTTCCGCATGACAGCCACCTGCGCCCGGAACAGCGATTCCCAGGTTTCCGCCGCCAGCCGCACCGGCGATTCCGATCCTCCCGCAGCCATTACGCCACCGGGGTGGCTTTGCCGGCGTCCTGTGACGCCAGCAGGGCGGCCACGCGTCCTGCGTGGGTGGGCGGCTCCGGAACGTGGGCGGGCTTAAGGGCTGCGTACTCCCTGCGCAGGACCGGCAGCACTTCCTCACCGAAGAGGTCCAGCTGCTCCAGGACGGTCTTCAGCGGCAGGCCGGCGTGGTCGATCAGGAACAGCTGGCGCTGGTAGTCGCCGAAGTACTCGCGGAAGGCCAGGGTCTTTTCGATGACTTCCTGGGGGCTCCCCACGGTCAGCGGTGTCTGCGAGGTGAAGTCCTCCAGGGACGGGCCGTGGCCGTAGACGGGGGCGTTGTCGAAGTACGGGCGGAATTCCTTCACCGCATCCTGGGAGTTCTTGCGCATGAAGAACTGGCCGCCGAGTCCCACGATCGCCTGGTCCGCCTTGCCGTGGCCGTAGTGCTCGTACCGCTCCCGGTAGAGGCCGATCAGCTGCTGGTAGTGCTCCTTGGGCCAGAAAATGTTGTTGGCGAAGAAACCGTCACCAAAGTAGGCGGCCACCTCGGCGATCTGCGGCGTGCGGATGGAACCGTGCCACACGAAGGGGGCCACGCCGTCGAGCGGGCGCGGGGTGGAGGTGAAGTTCTGCAGCGGGGTGCGGAACTTGCCGGACCAGTTCACAGTGTCCTCATCCCACAGCTTGCGCAGGAGGCTGTAGTTCTCGACGGCCAGTTCCACGCCGTCCTGGATGTTCTTGCCGAACCACGGGTAGACCGGCGCGGTGTTGCCGCGGCCCAAGACCAGGTCGACGCGGCCGTCGGACAAGTGCTGAAGCATGGCGAAGTCCTCGGCGATCTTCACCGGGTCATTGGTGGTGATCAGCGTGGTCGCCGTGGAGAGGATGATGCGTTCGGTCTGGGCTGCGATGTACGGGAGGAGGAAAAGAAAGGCCGGTTGTGGTGCTCGCCGATGGCGTAGACATCCATGCCGATTTCCTCGACCTTTTTGGCAATGGCCACCGAGGCTTTAATGCGCTCGTGTTCGGTGGGGGTGTGGCCCGTGGTGGGGTCCGTGGTGATGTCGCTGACGCTGAATACACCGATCTGCATGACGTGCCTTTCCGTTCCTGGACTTGCTGGCTTAGCTCCAGTGTAGACCAATTTAGATGCATTTGCATCTATTGCCTTCTGTAACACCATGTCCCGCGGATTATTCCCGGCCCCTGCTTCCGTGCCATGCCCTGGAACGCAGCGATGCCCGCACCAGGATCTGGTACGGGCATCGCTGCAGCGTTGGGCCTTATCCGGCGCCGGGCGCTGCCCGGCGGCCGCTGACTTTGGGGACCTGGCCGGTGGTCCAATCCCTGAATTCGGCGTCGATGTCCGAACCGGGCCCGGGTTCCGGGCGGGCCTGCAGGTCCCGCAGCAGCGCCTTCTTCTCGCGCCGGCCTTCCACCAGGCGGTAGAGCACCGGAACCAGGATCAGGGTCAGCGCCGTGGAGGACACCAGGCCGCCGATGACCACCACCGCCAGCGGCTGGGAAATGAATCCGCCGCCGCCCGTGAGGCCCAGGGCCATGGGGGTCAGGGCAAAGACCGTGGCAAGTGCCGTCATGAGGATGGGCCGGAGCCGCTGCCGGGCGCCGTTCGTGATGGCGTCCGCCACGTTCATGCCCGGCCGGCCGTCGCGTGGCTGCCGGTACTGGTTGATCAGGTCGATCAGCACGATGGCGTTGGTGACGACGATGCCCACGAGCATCAGCATGCCGATGAGCGACGGCAGGCCCAGCGGCACGCCCGTGAGCAGCAGCAGGGCCACGGCACCGGTGGCCGCGAACGGAACCGAGACCAGCAGGATCAGCGGCTGGATGAGTGACTTGAAGGTGGCCACCATGATCACGTACACGATGGCGATGGCTGCCAGCAGGGCCAGGCCCAGTTGCCGGAAGGATTCTGCCTGCTGGGTGGTGGCGCCACCGATGGTGGCGGTGACTCCCGGCGGCAGCTGGACGTCGGCCAGGCGCTTTTGGACTTCGGTGTTCACTGCGCCCAGGTTGGAGCCCGACGGCGTGATGGACACCTTGGCGGTGCGCTCACCGTTGCTGGCAGTGATGGAGACGGGGACGTCCACCTGCTCCACGGCCGCGATGCTTCCCAGCGTCACCGGCCGGCCGCCCGCCGGAAGCGGGATGTTGCGGACGGCATCGATGCTGGTGAACTTGGTGCCCTGGCCGATCCGGACGGGGAAGTCGTTGGTGTCGATCCGGACCGTGCCGGCCGGGATGGGGCTGATGGTGGAGGCCAGGACGCCGGCCACCTGTTCCTCGTTCAGGCCGGCGGCCGCGGCTTTGGCCCGGTCCACCTTAACCTGCACCACGGGGTTGCTGGCGGCAAGGTTGCTGGCCACCTCGCTGGTCCCGGGGACGCCCGTCATGGCGGCCACCATGGTGTCGCTGGCCGACTGCAGGTCGGCGCTGGTAGCAGCCTTCAGTGTGATGTCGACGGTGGACGAGGTGCCGAACCCGCCCTGCTGGGTCCCTACGGAGATCTTTCCCGCATCGGGGACCTTCGCAAGCTCCGAGCGCACAGTGTCCTGGAGCCGTTCCTGGTTGGCCTTTTCGTCGGTCACCACCGTGAACGTCGAGTTGGAGGAGCCGGTGGAGGTGAGTGCGGCGAAGCCTGCCTGGGCGTTGCCGGACGTGACCTGGACATCCTTGATGCCGTCGATGCCGCGGAGGACCCCTTCGAGGCGGATGGCGGCGGCACTGGTGTCGGCCAGGCTGGTTCCGGCCGGCAGTACCTGGCGCACGGTCAGGCTGTTTTGCCCGGAATTTCCCAGGAGGTTGGTGGCCAGCAGCGGGGTCATGGCACCGGTGGCTCCGAGCACCAGGACAGCCGCCACCAAGGTGATGACGGGGTGCTTCTGAGTGGACCGGAGGATGGGCAGGTAGCCGCGCTGCAGCCGGCTGCGCTGCTCGGCGTCGTGGGCCCTTGCCTTGGCCTCGTCGGCAATGCGCCGCGCCTCGGAGGAGCCTGCGGCCGCGCCGGCGGGGCCGCCCTTGGGGTTCTTCAGGAACCAGTAGGCCAGCACCGGAACGATGGTCAGGGATACCAGCAGCGACGCCAGCAGGGCCATGGTGACTGTCAGGGCGAACGGCCGGAACAGTTCACCGGCCAGTTCACCGACAAACGCGATGGGCAGGAACACCGCCACCGTGGTCAGGGTGGAGGCGGTGATGGCGCCGGCCACCTCCCTGATGGCGGTGAGGATCGCCGTCGACTTTTCCTCGCCGTAGCTGAGGTGCCGCTTGATGTTTTCGATGACCACGATCGAGTCGTCCACGACCCGCCCGATCGCGATGGTGAGGGCGCCCAGCGTCAGGATGTTCAGTGAGTAGCCGGTGGCTGACAGGCCGATGAACGTGATCAGCAGGGACAGCGGAATGGAGACGGCCGTGACCAGCGTGGACCGGGCAGACATCAGGAAGAGCAGGATGACGGCGACGGCGAATCCCAGCCCCAGCAGGCCTTCCGTGGTGAGGTCCTTGATGGACTTTTCGATGAACGGCGCCTGGTCGAAGACGGGGGTGAACTTGGCGTTCGAACCCAGTTCCGTCTCGAGTTCATTCAGGGAGTCCCGCACCGCGTGGGAGATCGCCACCGTGTCACCCTCGGGTTTCTTGGTCACGGAGACGGCCAGCGTCTCGGCGCCGTTGGTGCGGGTGATGGAGGTGCGCTCGTCGTCCTTGAGGGAAACATCGGCCACCGAGCCGATGGTCGCCGCGTTCTTGGTGCCGGAAAGGGGCAGGGCCTTGATGGCATCGAGGGAATCGACGGGGCTGCCGATCTGCAGCGAGAGGGTCTTGCCCTGGTCCTCGAGTGTTCCGGCAGGGATCAGCGCGCCGTTGTTGGACAGGGCATCGCGGATGGCCGTGACGCCTGCCCCCGCCGCTGCCATGGCGTCGGTGCGGGGGAGGATCTCGATGTGCTGGGAGGCGCCGCCCGTGACGTCGGCGCTGCGGACGCCGTCGATCTTCTGCAGCCTGGGCACGCTGAGGCGCTGGAGGTCCGCGTTCAGTTCACTGAGTGGCTTGTCCGAGGAGACGGCGAGGAAAACAATCGGGAAGTCGCTGATGCTTCCGGCGATGGCCTGCGGCTGGACGTCGCTGGGCAGCGTCCGCTTGGCATTCGAAATGGCCCGGTCGATCTGGTTCCGGGCCCGGTCCAGGTTCGATCCATAGGTGAACACCATGGTGATCTGGGAGACGCCGGTCCGCGATGTGGAGGAGGTGGATTCCAGCCCCTCCACGCCGTTCAGCGCCTTTTCCAGCGGACCGCTGACCTGCTTGTCCACCACTTCGGGCGACGCCCCCGGCATGGAGGTGAGCACTGTGATCTGCGGGAACTCAATCGAAGGAATGAGTTCCTGCTTCAGCGACGACATGGTGATCACGCCGAAGACCGAGGCGAAGACGGTGATCAGCGCGATCAGGGCCCGGTTCGCCAGGGAAAGGTGCGCCAACCGGAACATGGGCGGTCTCCTGGGGGTCTAAGTGACTGGTACAAGCCCTGGGGGTGCCAGCCGCTGGCCCCGGCAGGGTCAGTGGCTGGCGGAAACACTCTCCAGCTGGAGGGACGCGGCCGTTGCCCGTTCCAGCTCCGCGGCAAGGTCAGGATTCTCATCCAGCTTCACCCCGTAGCCGGGCATCATGTCCTTGAGCTTGAACTGCCAGCCCTTGAAGTTCTTGGGGAACGTCTTCTGGAGCAGCTCGATCATGATGGGGACAGCGGTCGACGCCCCCGGCGAAGCGCCCAGGAGCGCACCGATGGAGCCGTCACGGCCGGCAATCACTTCAGTACCGAACTGGAGGATGCCGCCCTTTTGCGGGTCTTTCTTGATGATCTGTACACGCTGGCCGGCGGTGATGAGTTCCCAGTCCCCGCCCTTTGCCTCGGGGTAGTACTCGCGCAGCGCCTCGACCTTCTGGTCGTGGCGCTTGACCACTTCCTTGACCAGGTAGGCCGTGAGGTCCATGTTGTCCTTGGCCACGGCCAGCATCGGAATGATGTTGCCGGGGCGGATGGACAGGGGCAGGTCCAGGTAGGAGCCGTTCTTCAGGAAGTTGGTGGAGAAGCCTGCGTACGGGCCGAAGAGGAGCGAACGCTTCCCGTTGACGTAGCGGGTGTCCAGGTGCGGAACGGACATCGGCGGCGCGCCCACGGAGGCCTGGCCGTAGACCTTGGCGCTGTGCTGGGCGGCGATGGTTTCGTCCGTGCAGCGGAAGAACTGGCCGGAGACCGGGAATCCGCCGTAGCCCTTGCTTTCCGGGATACCGGAGGCCTGGAGCAGGTGCAGGGCACCGCCGCCGGCGCCGACGAAGACGAACTTGGCGTGGATCTTGCCGTGTTCCCCTGACCGGGGGTGCTTCAGCGTCAGGTCCCAGCCGCCGTCGGAGGCGCGGGAGATCCCGGTGACATCGTGGCCGTAGTTGATTTCGACGCCGTTGTTCCCCAGATAGCTGGTCAGCTCGCGGGTGAGTGCGCCGAAGTCCACATCGGTGCCCTCGGCGGCGCGGGTGGCGGCAATACGCTGCTGGGGGTCGCGGCCCTTGACGATCAGCGGTGCCCACTTGGCGATTTGGGCGTGGTCCTCGGAGTACTCCATGCTCCGGAACAGGGGGTGCGGCTTCAGTGCCTCGTACCGGGTCTTCAGGAATTTGGTGTGGTCTTCGCCGATCACGAAGCTCATGTGCGGGACGGTGTTGATGAAGCCCTTGGGGGAACCGATGAGGTTGTTGTCCACCAGGTGGGACCAGAACTGGCGGGAGAGCTGGAACTGTTCGTTGATGAGCAGTGCCTTGTTCGGGCTGACGGAGCCGTCTTTGGCTGCGGGGGAGTAGTTGAGTTCGCAGAGGGCGGCGTGGCCCGTTCCTGCGTTGTTCCATGGGTCCGAGCTTTCGAGGCCAGGCTGGTCCAGCCGTTCGAACAGGGAGATGGTCCAGTCCGGCTCCAGCTGCTTGAGGAATGCCCCCAGCGTGGCGCTCATGATGCCGCCGCCTATCAGGACAACGTCGGCGTGTGGGGTCTTGGAAATGAAGGTCACGATCAGTCTCCGATTGCAGCGGCTCTGGCTGTCACAGAATATCCCTGCGCGGCCCTCATACTGAAATTGGCCCGGGCCGTCAAGGCTTTAGCTGGACCTTCGTGAAAACTTCGTTTAAGACCGGTGAAGCCGGGTAGCTGAGCACGCGGTCTGACAGGGCAAGTGCGGAGATGGGGAAGGCGATGGGAACCGCCGGTACCGTCGCGGCGATCTGGGCGTTGATGGTGTGATAAAGCTCATCCCGCTCTTTCCCGTCAGGGAGCCCCCGTGCACGGTTGATCTTTGAAAAGACCTGGGGATCCTGGTACCCGAACTCGCCGTTCTTCTCCCCGAAGAGGGGACCAACAAAGTTGTCGGCGTCGGAGTAGGAGCCGTTCCACCCAAGGATGTGGAGGGCATGGTCGCCGGCCGACTGGACCTTCTGCAGGTAGCCGTCCGACCAGTCAACCGGCACGGGCCGGATGTTGAAGCCGACGGCGGTGAGCTGGCGGCTGAGCTCGGCATAGACCTTTTCAGGGGTGGGTAGGTACGGCCGGGTGACGTTCAAGGGGTAGTAGAACTTCAGTTCCTCGCCCGCGTAGCCGCCCTCTTTGAGGTAGTCCTTGGCCTTGGCCGGATCGTGTCCAAGTTCCGGCGCGTCATTGTTGAAGCCGCTGATCTTGGGCGGGACAAACTGCGTGGCCTTGGCGGTGTTGTCGATAAAGAACTTCCGGATCAACGTTTCCTTGTCGATGGCAAGCTCCACCGCCTGCCGGATCTTCTGGTTCTGGAGTATCGGGATGTCCTGGTTGATGCCCACATACATCACGGAGAACGGGTCGCGCTGCACGATCTGTTTGCCTCGCTTGACCAACTGGTCGAAGTTTCCCACGGTGACGGCGTCGTAGCCGTCGATCGTGCCGTCCAGCAGCGCCTGGAGGCGGGTCTGGGGGTGGTTGTAGGCCAGGAAGTTGATGGTGGCGATCTGGCCGCGGTCGCCCCAGTAGGTCTTGTTGCTGGCGAGGGTGACGTTGGCGGTGCCCCAGGCGGCAAGCGTGAAGGGCCCGGTGCCGACCGGATTCGTGGCGAAGGCCGACATGGCCTGGCCGCCCCGGTTCTGGTCCAGGACGTCCGCTTTACCCGAGGCCAGGGCGGCCGGGGATGCGATCGCGAAGGCCGGGAGGGTCAGTGCCTGGAGGAAGGCAGTGAATCGCTGGGTGAGGTCGATCTGTACCGTGTCCGGTGCCACCGCGCTACAGCTCTTGAAAATCGAAAGTCCGGGCTCGTCGGAGTGGGCCTTGAACACGCCCTTGAAGGAGCTGCCGGGAGCCTGCTTCCGCAGCTCGGCAGGGAAGGCAAACCAGCGGTTGAAGTTGGCGCAGACGGCGTCGGCGTTAAACGGGGTGCCGTCCTGGAAGGTGACCCCGGTGCGGAGCTTGAAAGTGTAGGTCCGGCCCTCGTTGGACTCGTTCCATTCGGTTGCCAGCAGCGGCGTGGGTTTGCCGGTGGTCTGGTCCACGCCCACCAGGCCTTCGAGGATCTGGCGGGTGATGCGCTGGGATTCCACGTCGTTGGACAGGGCCGGGTCCAGGCCCAGGGGCTGGGCCGCGGTGCCGAAATTGAAGGTGGCTTGGGGCTCGGCCGGAGGGGAGCTGGGCGTGCCGGACGTGGGGGAGGGGGACGGCATGCCCGTGCACGACGTCACGCCCAGCGCCATGAGGACGGCGCCGGCCTTGATGACCGTCCGCCGCGATGTACTGCTGGGCACTCGTTTATCACCTCTGGATGCTGCCGGCTCCGCCGCTTGCGGGCCGGGACCAGTCTAGAGGACGGGGCTTGCGGCCGGCCCCAGGCTGGCACATGACGCGCCAGGGCCGGGTCCGCCGGTCAGTGGCGGACCCGGCCCTGTGTTGGGGGGCGGAGAGAGGGCTTACTTGGGCATGAGGACCGAGTCGATCAGGTAGACCGTCGCGTTCTTGGTCTTGACGCCGCCGCAGACCACGTTGGCGTTGTCCACCTTGAGGTTGTCGCCGCTGCCGGTCACCGTGACGGAGCCGCCCTCAACCGTGGCGTGCGTGCCGGCGATCTTGTCCGGGGTGATCTGGCCGGGGACTACGTGGTAGGTGAGGATCTTGCTCAGCAGCGCATCGTCCGTCTTCAGCGTTTCGATGGTGGCGGGGTCGATCTTCTTGAAGGCGTCGTCCACAGGTGCGAACACGGTGAACTCGCCACCGTTGAGCGTGTCCACGAGGTCAACCTTGGGGTTCAGCTTGCCGGAAACTGCCGCGGTAAGCGTGGTCAGGATGGGGTTGTTGGAGGCTGCGACGGCGACCGGGTCAAGGGCCATGCCCTCCACGGAACCCGCACCAGTGGGAACCTGCTTGGCGTAGGCGGCGCAGCCGGGGCCAACCAGGTTTGCTGCCGGGTCCATGGTGCCCGCCGAGGAGCTGGCCATTGCGCTGGAGGACGGGGACGCCATGCTGGAGCTGGGCGCCGATGACATCGGCGCGGAGGAGGCCGAGGAGCCGGAGGTGCTGCCGGAACCGCCGCACGCGGTGAGGCTGAGCAGAGCAGCTGCTGCAACGCCTGCGACGGTGAAAGTGGTGCGCTTGAAGGTCTGCATTGTGGTTCTCCTTGGATCGATTGCTGCCGACTGCGGACTGTGTGTTCGTGGTGTGCAGCCTGCCTGGGGGGTGGGCACCTGCCCTTGGCTGGTGTCTCAATGGCTATTCGGCCGGTGGGCAGCAATGGATGGGTGGATCTTTGGAGTTTTTCGATTCGGGGCACTAACCAGCCGGCAGGGCCGCCGGGCGTTTAACGCAGGAATCCCCCGGCCGGAGCCGGGGGATTCCCAGTGTGCGCAAGGGGGGACTTGAACCCCCACGCCCGAAGGCACAGGAACCTAAATCCTGCGTGTCTGCCAATTTCACCACTCGCGCGCGGCTTCCTGACGGGAACGCCAAGCGTTCGACGCCGGATGCCAGAGTCCATTGTAGCGTTGCGCCGGGCGGTGTCCCCGGCAGGCCCCGGCGGGGTCAGGCGTCCAGGTTCAGGTCCCGCCGAAGCTTGGCCACGTGGCCCGTGGCCCGGACGTTGTACTGGGCCAGTGCCACCTTGCCGTCCGGGTCCACCACGATGGTGGACCGGATCAGGCCCTCGTACGTCTTGCCGTAGTTCTTCTTTTCGCCCCAGGCGCCGTAGGCCCCGGCCACGGCATGGTCGGCATCCGAAAGCAGCGGGAACGTCAAGGACTCTGTGTCCGCGAATTTTGCCAGCTTCTCCACGGGGTCGGGGGAGATCCCCAGGACGTCGTAGCCGGCGGCCTGCAGGGAGGCAAGGCTGTCCCGGAAGTCGCACGCCTCCTTGGTGCAGCCCGGAGTGGAGGCTGCCGGGTAGAAGTAGACGATGGTGGAGCGGCCAGGCCGGGGAGCCAGGCTGACGT
Source organism: Arthrobacter sp. 8AJ (assembly GCF_902506025.1). NCBI lineage: Bacteria > Bacillati > Actinomycetota > Actinomycetes > Micrococcales > Micrococcaceae > Arthrobacter > Arthrobacter sp. 8AJ. The sequence continues at coordinate 1,764,228 of NZ_LR733289.1, forward strand.
CCTTGCCGGTGGAATCCTGCAGGGTGAAAGCCGGTGCCTTGTCGCCGGTAACGAGCCTTTCAGCCATTGTTTTTCTCCTTGTTGCGGGCGGGACACAACAGCCTAGTAAGCAGGTGGAACGAGTGCTAATCGGCATTTGGCTATACTGGCTGCTATGCCTGATATGGATCACTGGCCCACAGGGCGCCTTCTGTCCACTGCTGCGCGACTCGTTGAGCACTCCTGGAACGAAAAACTCGGCGCCATCGGCCTCACCCATGCCGGTGTTATCGCCATCGAGGTCCTTGCCGCGCAAGGGCCCATGACCCAGGCCCAGCTTGCCCAGTACGTCCGCGTACAGGCCCAGACCATGGGCAAGACCCTCAGCCGCCTTGAGTCCCACGGCCACATCGCCCGGGTGCGCAGCACCTCGGACCGCAGGAGCCACGTCGTGTCGCTGACCGAGCAGGGCAAGGAAGCCGTTGCCCAGGCCGTGGAGATGGAGCGATCCGTCCTGGCATCGGCGTCAATCGACCCTGAGCTTCTCCGCCAGGAACTCAAAGCTGTGGTCCGGGAGCTGGCCAGCCAGTTCTCCACGACGCCCAGCAACGCCGGAGCCCTTATGGACAACGTCGCCAAGTAACCGTTGACGCTGCAGGCAGCGTCAGGAAAGCGCGGCCCTGGTTTGAAAAAACCAGGGCCGCGCTTTTTGTGCCCGGCCACCATCGATTGCTCCGTACTTGCCGTTTTGAGCCCTGATAAAGACAAGTACGGAGCAATCGATGATGGGAGCACATAACAAAACAGCCCCCGGTCTGTGTTTCCACAAACCGGAGGCTGTTTTCCCAGTGGTGCACCCCCCGGGACTTGAACCCGGAACCCATTGATTAAGAGTCAATTGCTCTGCCAATTGAGCTAGAGGTGCATCTTTTTTGCTTCCATCCCCGGGCTTTTTCTTTCCCGTTGATCTCCGCAACGACATGAAACTCTACACGAACTTTTGGTGCAAGTGAAATCGGCGCTCCCGTGGGTTCCTGATTCACTGTGGGATCCGCAAAATCAGCGCAAAATCAGGGTTTTTGCCGTTCGTAAGCATCCATAAGCTGCCGTTGGGTGCCCGGATGACGTCCCGGATCCGGCCGTATTGACCTGTGAAATAGGCCACAGGTTGCCCGGTGTCTGTTCCCTTGAGCGGCACGGTCCAGAGCCGTTCGCCCCTGAGCGCACCCAGGTAGGCGGTACCGCCGGATATTTCCAGCCCGCTGGGGGAGGACTCACGGGTGGAGGGCCAGACGACTTTTGCGTCCTCGAAGCCGGCGCGGTGCGGTGCCCCGGTGACGTCCGGCCAGCCGTAATTGGCGCCGGGCAGGATCAGGTTCAGCTCATCGTCCACGTCCGGTCCGAACTCGCTGGCCCACAGCCGGCCTGCTTCGTCCCACGCCAGGCCCTGGACGTTCCGGTGGCCAAGGCTGTAGACGGCGTTCCCGAACGGGTTGCCGGGCGCGGGGACGCCGTCCGGAGTGAGCCGAAGGATCTTCCCGCCCAGGGCGGCGGGGTCCTGGGCCTGCTCGCGGCGCTGGGCGTCGCCGGTGCCCACATACAGGAACCCGTCCGGGCCGAACCGGATCCTGCCTCCGTTGTGGGTGCCGGCTTTGGGTATTCCCGTAAAGACGGCCTGCGGCCGGCCCAGCGTCAGTGAACCATCAGCGCCGCGTTCGACGGTAAGCCGGACCACCCGGTTGTCCTCCCTGGTGGTCGTGTAGGCATAGAGGGAGTGGTCAGCCTCAAAATGCGGCGAAAACGCCAGGCCCAGCAGGCCTCCTTCTCCTGCGGGCGCCACGTCGGGCACCTTCCCCAGTGTTGTGGCGGCGCCGTCCCGAACGGCCTTCAGCAGTGCGGTCCCGCGCTCGGAAATGACGGCGGTGCCGTCGGGGAGGAAGACCGCCGCCCAGGGCGTGTCCAGCTGCAGCTCCAACCGTTCCTGCACAGCGGGTGGGGCATGGACAGGGGCTGTGCCGGCGGATTCGGTGGCCGGGGGAGCGGAGCTGGCGACGGCGGCTCCCGGCGGGGTGCCCGCGGCGGCAGGGTCTGTGCCCGGTGCAGGCGGCCCTGGCGTGCCCGTGCAGGCGGCCAGCACCAGGAACAGGGCAAGGCGCGGAAGGCCCGCCGCAATGCGGCGGGCCTTCCTCCTGCTAGAGCCGTCTGCGCCGTGGAGCGCGGAAGCCTGCGGCCTCCGCATGCGCGGCAGATTCGAACCAGACTTCCGCCCGGGTCTGCTCATAGTCCGGATGTCCTTCTTCGTAGTAGACCATTGCGGCGGCATCGCCCTTGACCGTGTAGTCCGCCGGTCCGCTGCCGTCGGGGCCGGGTGCAGCCGAGCCCGCGCCGTAGGGCTCATCGGCTGCAAGGTGTCCGGCAGGCTCGGCGGCAGTGGTGCCATGGCCGGGTGTGGATCCCTGCGGGAATCCCTGAACGGCGTCCTGTCCCTGGCCGGACGGCTGGTGGTGGTCCGCGCCGTTTTCCACCAGTGCGGAGGACTGGGCGCGCTCCAGCGTTTCGGCATCTCCGGCGTCGCCGGGGCTGCCGCCGGAGACCGGCGCGGGCTCGTGCTGGTCTGCTGCGCGGTAGCCGTCCGCCAGGTGCTGGGGCGCCTGCCCGCGGGCCTGCCCGCCGGCTGCCGTGCCGCCGTCGTCCACGCCTTCCACTGCGGC
>NZ_LR733289.1:1767017-1908340 GCF_902506025.1 Arthrobacter sp. 8AJ
GGTGGGGCGCGACCTCTGGGGCGGCTGCCGCCCCACCGGCAACGGAGGAGCCGGACCGGGACCCGGAGCCGGCCTCGGACCACTGGGTTTCCCACTCGGCCTGGTCTGCATCCAGGTCCTGCGACCGTGGTTCGACGTGTCCGGTGGCGCTGGCGGGCAACCCGGCGCCGGAAGCACCGTGGCCTGCCTCGCCGGATGCCTCACGGGACGCGGGAGTGGAGGTCCCGGCCGCCGGCGAGGCCGTGGCGGACGAGTCGGCCGGCTCTTCGGCCGTGGCGGGCGCTGCCGGTTCTGCGGCTTTTCCGAATCCGGCTGCTGTTGGAATGCCGGTGGTCCCGGCGGCCGCGGCCGACGCGGCGGCGCTGCCCCCTTCGAGGGCTCCATCGGCGCGGGGCCGGTCAGTCGTCGCGCCGGCTGATGATCCACCCGGCGCGTTGGCAGACTTGTTGCGGTTGACCAGCCACCAAATGATGACGGCGACGACGGCTATGAGGATGATCCAGAAAACAATGTCCATGGCAGGCCCTTCTCTACGGGTGGCGGGTGTCCTGTCCCCGACGCTACGTCGGGTCACCACTGCTGTCCAGAGATGCCGCGGCACGCCGGACAGGCCCGCTGAAAACACCGGCCGGAGCGCTGCCGTGGAACGCAACGTCGTCCGGGTCTCACAGTATGAGATCCCCATCCTCTGGTTGGTCCGGGATCTTTCGGGATTTTCGCCGGATCCGGCCACGGGAGGTCGTTCAGGCAGCATCCGAGCCCTAGACTTTCCCCTATGAGTGACGCCCAGACCACAACCGGAAGCACGCCGGACATCAAGCCCCGCAGCCGCGTCGTCACCGACGGCATCCACGCGGCCCCCGCCCGCGGCATGTTCCGGGCCGTCGGAATGGGCGATGACGACTTCGCCAAGCCCCAGGTGGGCGTGGCAAGTTCCTGGAACGAGATCACCCCCTGCAACCTTTCGCTGAACCGGCTGGCGCAGGGCGCCAAGGAAGGCGTCCACGCGGGCGGCGGTTTCCCCATGCAGTTCGGCACCATCTCGGTGTCCGACGGCATCTCCATGGGCCACGAAGGCATGCACTTCTCATTGGTCTCCCGCGAGGTCATCGCCGACTCCGTGGAGACCGTCATGCAGGCCGAGCGGATTGATGGCTCCGTCCTGCTGGCCGGCTGCGACAAATCCCTGCCCGGGATGCTCATGGCCGCCGCCCGGCTGGACCTTGCCAGCGTCTTCCTCTACGCGGGGTCCATCATGCCCGGCTGGGTCAAGCTCGAGGACGGCTCCGAAAAGGAAGTCACCCTCATTGACGCTTTCGAAGCGGTGGGCGCCTGCGCTGCCGGCAAGATGAGCATGGAGGACCTCACCCGCATTGAAAAGGCCATCTGCCCGGGTGAAGGTGCCTGCGGCGGCATGTACACGGCCAACACCATGGCCTGCATCGGGGAGGCCCTGGGCATGTCACTCCCCGGCTCTGCCGCGCCGCCCTCGGCAGACCGCCGTCGTGATGAGTTCGCGCGCAAGTCCGGCGAAGCGGTGGTCAACCTGCTGCGCCTGGGCATCACGGCCCGCGACATCATGACCAGGGAGGCGTTCGAGAACGCCATCGCCGTCACCATGGCCTTCGGCGGCTCCACCAACGCCGTCCTGCACCTGCTGGCGATTGCCCGCGAGGCAGAGGTGGAACTCACCCTGGACGACTTCAACCGCATCGGGGACAGGATCCCGCACCTGGGTGACCTCAAGCCGTTCGGCCGCTACGTCATGACCGACGTCGACAGGATCGGCGGCGTGCCGGTCATCATGAAGGCACTGCTCGACGCCGGGCTGCTGCACGGCGACTGCCTCACCGTCACGGGCAAGACCGTCGCGGAGAACCTCGCGGCCATCAACCCGCCGGACGTCGACGGCAAGATCCTGCGCGCACTCGACAACCCGATCCACAAGACCGGCGGCATCACCATCCTGCACGGCTCGATGGCTCCGGAAGGCGCGGTCGTGAAAAGTGCCGGCTTCGACGCCGACGTCTTCGAGGGCACCGCCCGCGTCTTCGAGCGCGAGCAGGGCGCTTTGGACGCCCTGGACAAGGGGGAGATCAAGGCCGGCGACGTCGTCGTCATCCGCTACGAAGGTCCCAAGGGCGGACCGGGCATGCGCGAAATGCTCGCCATCACCGGCGCCATCAAGGGCGCGGGACTCGGCAAGGACGTCCTGCTGCTGACGGACGGACGCTTCTCCGGCGGCACCACCGGGCTGTGCATCGGCCACGTGGCGCCGGAAGCGGTCGACGGCGGCCCCATCGCCTTCGTGAAGGACGGTGACCGGATCCGCGTGGACATCGCAGCTCGCAGCTTCGACCTGCTGGTGGATGACGCTGAGCTTGAGGCCCGCAAGGTGGGCTGGGAGCCGCTGCCCGCCCGGTACACCAAGGGCGTGCTCGCCAAGTACGCGAAGCTGGTCCACAGCGCCAGCCAAGGCGCCTACACCGGCGTGTGATCCCTTCCCAACGGATGCGGCGCGGCCCGCCTCATCCGCCGGGGTAGGATCAAAGGGTGGACAACGGAGTCCACATGGTGAGATAGGGTTGTTGCTCGTTGACACCCATCTTGCCAAGAGGGAAAACTGAACGCATGACTTTCGTTACCGCCGGCACCGTCGTCGTCGTCCTTACCAAGCGCGTGGCACATTAGCCCCTGGTAACGAACAGTCACGCGCAAACCCCTCACCAAGCCGCCAGGCCGAGGGGTTTTTTTATTCCCACCGTTCCAAACCAGTTCCAGAACCAGAGAAGATCCACAAGGAAGAGTCCGATGAGCAAAGGATCGCCCATCAGCCCCTCGCTGATGGCCACCAAGTCCGCTGGAGCCCCCAAGGCTCCGGAACGCGCCGACCGGACGGCTGACCATGCCGCCGTCGTCGCCGACCTTGCTGCCGTCTCTCCTGTCCTTGGGCCGAACAACGTCGTACCCCCGACGGTGATGACCGGCTCGCAAGCAATCGTCCGCTCGCTCGAAGAACTCGGCGTCGACGACATTTTCGGTTTGCCTGGTGGCGCGATCCTGCCCACCTACGACCCCCTGATGGCCTCCACCATGAACCACGTGCTGGTCCGTCACGAACAGGGAGCCGGCCACGCCGCGCAAGGCTACGCCATGGTCACCGGGCGGGTGGGCGTCTGCATCGCCACCTCGGGCCCCGGCGCCACCAACCTCGTTACCGCCATCATGGATGCCCACATGGACTCCGTGCCCCTGGTGGCCATCACCGGCCAGGTATCCAGCGGCGTGATCGGCACCGACGCGTTCCAGGAAGCCGACATCGTGGGTATCACGATGCCCATCACCAAGCACTCCTTCCTGGTGACCGACCCCAACGACATCCCGCACGTCATGGCAGAGGCCTTCCACCTGGCCTCCACCGGCCGTCCCGGCCCCGTGCTGGTGGATGTTGCCAAGGATGCCCAGGTGGGCCAAATGACCTTCTCCTGGCCGCCGAAGATCGACCTGCCGGGCTACCGGCCGGTGACCCGCGGGCACAACAAGCAGGTCCGCGAAGCGGCCAAGCTCATTGCCGCGTCCACCAAGCCTGTGCTGTACGTGGGCGGCGGCGTGGTCAAGGCGCACGCCTCGGCCGAGCTGCTGGCCCTCGCCGAAGCCACCGGCGCTCCGGTGGTGACCACCCTGATGGCCAAGGGTGCGTTCCCGGACTCCCACCCGCAGCACGTCGGCATGCCCGGCATGCACGGCAGCGTCTCCGCCGTCACGGCCCTGCAGCAGTCAGACCTGCTGATCACGCTCGGCGCCCGCTTCGATGACCGCGTCACCGGCGTGCTGAAGACCTTCGCGCCCAACGCCAAAGTCATCCACGCCGACATCGATCCTGCCGAAATCTCGAAGAACCGCACCGCTGATGTGCCCATCGTCGGGTCGGTCAAGGAGATCATCCCGGAACTGACCGAGGCCGTGCGCAGCCAGTTCGATGCTTCCGGGACTCCGGACCTCACCACGTGGTGGGCCTTCCTGAACAATCTCAAGGAAACCTACCCGCTGGGCTGGACGGAACCGGACGACGGCCTGATCGCACCGCAGAAGGTCATCAAGCGGATCGGCGAGCTGACCGGCCCCGAGGGCGTGTATGTGGCCGGCGTGGGCCAGCACCAGATGTGGGCCGCCCAGTTCATCAAGTACGAGCGCCCGCACGCCTGGCTGAACTCCGGTGGCGCCGGCACCATGGGATACGCCGTCCCGGCAGCCATGGGCGCCAAGGTGGGCAACCCGGACCGCGTGGTCTGGGCCATCGACGGCGACGGCTGCTTCCAGATGACCAACCAGGAACTGGCCACCTGCGCCATCAACAAGATCCCCATCAAGGTAGCTGTCATCAACAACTCCTCGCTGGGCATGGTGCGGCAGTGGCAGACCCTCTTCTACGAGGGCCGCTATTCCAACACCGACCTCAACACCGGCCATGACACGGTCCGCATCCCGGACTTCGTCAAGCTGGGGGAGGCCTATGGCTGCGCGTCGTTCCGTGTTGAACGCGAAGAAGACATCGATGCCACCATCCAGAAGGCCCTCGAAATCAACGACCGCCCCGTGGTCATCGACTTCGTGGTGAGCCCCAACTCCATGGTGTGGCCAATGGTGCCCGCCGGCGTGAGTAACGACCAGATCCAGGTTGCCCGCAACATGACCCCGGAATGGGAAGAGGAAGACTGAGCATGACCCGCCACACACTTTCCGTCCTGGTTGAGGACAAGCCCGGCGTCCTGACCCGCGTGGCCAGCCTCTTTGCCCGCCGCGCCTTCAACATCAACTCCCTGGCCGTGGGCCCCACCGAAGTGCCGGGCGTGTCCCGCATGACGGTGGTGGTCGACGCCGACGGCGACCTCATCGAGCAGGTCACCAAGCAGCTCAACAAACTGGTCAACGTCATCAAGATCGTTGAGCTGACCCCAGAATCTTCCGTACAGCGCGACCACATCCTGGTCAAGGTACGTGCGGATGCCGCAACACGCCTGCAGGTAACCCAGGCCGCAGACCTGTTCCGTGCCTCAGTGGTCGACGTGTCCACAGACTCCGTCGTCATCGAGGCCACCGGCCACCCCGAAAAGCTCACAGCCCTGCTTTCAGTGCTGGAGCCCTTCGGCATCCGCGAAATTGTGCAGTCCGGCACCCTGGCCGTTGGACGGGGATCCCGCTCCATGAGTGACCGGGCGCTCCGCTCCGCCTAGGCATTTGCGTCCAGGCGGGACCACGCGCCCGTAACCGCAGCACCGCAAGACCACTATCTACAACCACTCAAGAGGAGTTACGCAAGTGACTGAAATGTTCTACGACGATGACGCCGACCTGTCGATCATCCAGGGCCGCAAGGTTGCCATCGTTGGCTACGGTTCCCAGGGCCACGCCCACGCGCTGAACCTGCGCGATTCCGGCGTCGAGGTCGTCATCGCCCTGAAGGACGGCTCCAAGTCCACCGCCAAGGCCGAGGACGCCGGCTTCACGGTCAAGAACGTTGCCGACGCTGCCGAATGGGCCGACGTCATCATGATCCTCGCGCCGGACCAGCATCAGCGCGCCATCTACAACGACTCCATCAAGGACAAGCTGACCGCCGGCAAGGCCCTGGCCTTCGCCCACGGCTTCAACATCCGCTTCGGCTACATCAAGGCACCGGAAGGCGTTGACGTCATCCTGGTGGCCCCGAAGGCTCCGGGCCACACCGTGCGCCGCGAGTTCGAAGCTGGCCGCGGCATCCCGGACATCATCGCCGTCGAACAGGACGCATCGGGCAACGCCTGGGAGCTGGCCAAGTCCTACGCCAAGGCCATCGGCGGCACCCGCGCCGGCGTCATCAAGACCACCTTCACCGAAGAGACCGAAACCGACCTCTTCGGCGAGCAGGCAGTTCTCTGCGGCGGCGTTTCCCAGCTGGTCCAGTACGGCTTCGAGACCCTGACCGAGGCCGGCTACCAGCCGCAGATCGCCTACTTCGAGGTGCTGCACGAGCTCAAGCTCATCGTCGACCTCATGTGGGAGGGTGGCATCGCCAAGCAGCGCTGGAGCGTCTCCGACACCGCTGAGTACGGCGACTACGTCTCCGGCCCGCGCGTCATCACCCCCGAGGTGAAGGAAAACATGAAGGCCGTCCTGGCCGACATCCAGTCCGGTGCATTCGCCAAGCGCTTCATCGAAGACCAGGACAACGGCGCCGTCGAGTTCAAGGAACTGCGCGCCAAGGCTGAGCAGCACCCCATCGAGGCTGTCGGCCGCGAACTGCGTTCCCTGTTCTCCTGGCAGCAGCAGGACGTGGACTACGTGGAAGGCTCCGCAGCCCGCTAAGGCTGCCAGCGCAACCGCATAGACCCCAATGGTGAGGCCGGGTTCACACTTAACAATGTGAGCCCGGCCTTTCCGTCGGCCTAGACTTGTTTCCATCCCCAGGACTGCAACGCAGAGGATCAGCCGTGTCAAAACCCGTAGTACTGCTCGCCGAAGAACTTTCCCCCGCCACCGTCGAGGCCCTTGGCCCGGACTTTGAAATCCGACAGACCGACGGCGCCGACCGTTCCCAGCTGCTCTCGGCGATCAGCGACGTGGATGCCATCCTGGTCCGCTCCGCCACCCAGGTGGACGCCGAAGCGATCGCCGCGGCCAAGAACCTGAAGGTCATCGCCCGCGCCGGCGTCGGCCTGGACAACGTGGACATCAAGGCCGCCACCCAGGCCGGCGTGATGGTGGTCAACGCCCCCACGTCCAACATCGTGTCCGCCGCGGAACTCACCGTGGGGCACATCCTCAGCCTGGCCCGCCACATTCCGCAGGCCAGCGCCGCCCTCAAGGACGGCGAATGGAAGCGCTCCAAGTACACCGGCATCGAACTGTTCGAAAAGAAGATCGGCATCATCGGCCTGGGCCGCATCGGCGCCCTGGTGGCCGCCCGCCTCAAGGGCTTCGACACCAAGATCCTGGCCTACGACCCCTACATCACCTCGGCCCGCGCCGCGCAGCTCGGCGTGCAGCTGGTCACCCTGGACGAGCTCCTGGCCCAGTCCGACTTCATCACCATCCACATGCCCAAGACCCCCGAGACCGTGGGCATGCTTGGTGCGGACGCATTCAAGAAGATGAAGTCCACCGCCTACGTGGTCAACGTGGCCCGCGGCGGCCTCGTTGACGAAGAAGCGCTCTTCACGGCCCTGCAGGACGGCGAAATCGCCGGCGCGGGCGTGGACGTCTTCGCCAAGGAACCCAGCACCGACCTGCCGTTCTTCAAGCTCGACAACGTGGTGGTCACCCCGCACCTGGGCGCCTCCACCGACGAAGCGCAGGAAAAGGCCGGCGTCTCCGTGGCCAAGTCCGTCCGCCTTGCCCTCGCGGGAGAGCTGGTCCCGGATGCCGTCAACGTCGCCGGCGGCGTCATTGCCCCCGACGTCCGTCCGGGCATCCCGCTGATCGAGAAGCTCGGCCGCATCTTCACCGCGCTGACCCACGCGTCCCTGACGCAGTTCGACGTTGAAGTCGCCGGCGAAATCTCCTCCCTCGATGTCAAGGTGCTGGAACTTGCGGCGCTGAAGGGCATCTTCGCCGACGTCGTGACCGAACAGGTTTCCTACGTCAACGCCCCGGTCATCGCCGAGCAGCGCGGCATCAACGTCCGCCTCATCACCACGCCGGAGACCGAGTCCTACCGCAATGTCCTGACCCTGCGCGGCGCCCTCAGCGACGGCAGCCAGATCTCCGTGGCCGGCACCCTGACCGGCCCCAAGCAGATCGAGAAGCTCGTGGGCATCAACGGCTTCGAGGTGGAAATCCCCATCAGCGAGCACCTTGTGGTGGTTGCCTACACCGACCGCCCCGGCGTCATCGGAACCATCGGCCACATCCTGGGCATGAACAACATCAACATCGCCGGCATGCAGGTGGCCCGCTCCAACGAGGGCGGCCAGGTCCTGGCCCTGCTCACCATCGACAGCTCCGTTCCCCAGCAGGTGCTGGACGCCATCAAGGCCGGCATCGGCGCTGAGATGGTCCGGGAAGTGGACCTGGAAGACTAACGCGACACACCGGCCGAAACGCCGAAAGCCGCTCCTCCGCAGGGGTACGTCCGTGCGGAGCCACGTATGATTGGCCGGTCTGCTTACAATGGCTACGTCCTGATTCAGGACCATAGCCGGCAGACCGGCCAATACCTTTTGCACATCCGTCCGTCATTGCCCACGTCTGCCCGGGGGATGGATGTGCGCGCACGCAATCCAGGTTTCAGGGAGTTCCATGAACGCCGTCCAGAGGTTCATCAGAAGCAGGGTGCTGCTGTTGACCGCGGCCATCTTGATCGCAGCCATGTGCTTGTCGGTCGTCGTCCAAAGCCAGTCACAGGCTGCGCTCAACCGGACGGTCAATGAAAATTCGAGGGGGCTCTACGACATCCTGGTCCAGGCGAAGGCGCCCTCCGGGGCGCTGCTGCAGCCCGAGATCGCCAACGGCGCGGGCGGCATCGGCTTTGACCAGCTGGACTCCATCAGGAAGCTGTCCGGCACGTCCGTGGCGGCCCCCATCAGCCTGGTCTCCCGCGTCACCCAGAACCTTGAGACCCCCCGCCTCGACGCCATGGACTACCTCGGCTACAACGCCGGGCTGGCAGGCACGGCCACGGCGGACCAGGCTGCCGGCGCCACCGCCCCGGACAAGTGGCCAGCCGCTGAATCGGTGCTGACCGATGCTGCCAAGAAGTACCGCCTGACCGCCAGCGCCGTGAGCTCCGATGGACACTCCGAACAGACGCTCTTCAAGACCACGGCCGAGGGCAGCCTGGGCAAGGCCCGCCTCGTGGAGGAAAAGGCACAGGGCGGCAGCAGCATCCGCATCGCCCCGGCGCAAGGGGAGACCGGCATCAAGTTCCCCGCCCCCGCCGGCGGCTCCGAGCACAACCTCTTCAACCTCTCCGTGGCCTTGCCGCTGGCCCCTGAGGTCACCGAGCCCGTCGTCGCCGTCGACCCTGCCGCCGAACGGGCACTGCTCGGCTCCGCCGGTGATTTCCTTGCTCCGCTGGAGAAGGCGCCGCCCGCTGATGCACGGGACGCAGGCGCCGTGGGCCGCTACCTCGAAGGGCTCTTCACCAAGGGCATCAGCATGGACCAGCTCAAGGAAGGGCCGGACTTCCTGGGCGTCAAGCTCAAGTACTGGGCCCCCTTGATGACCCAGTACCAGCAGGCCAAGCGCGCCGGCCAGCTGACCAGCGGCTCGCAGGCAGTTCCGCTGATTGTCCGCTCCGGTACGTCACTGGACCTTAAGTACAACGTCAAGATCGAGGAAATTGACGACGCCGGCAAGGTAGTCAAGGACATCGGGACCGTTTCGAAGTCCCTGGGCAAGGACTACCTGCCCTTCGTTTCCAAGGACCCCTTCGTGTTGTCCTGGCCTGGCTCTACGGACCACTCGTCCCTGCTGGGCAGCAACGGGAACTTCAACCCCGGCCTGTACACGCCGGCCAAGTGGAGCACGAACTTTGCCGGTGCCCCCAAGTACACGGACGGTGACACGGCCGCCAACGGCGCCGTGGACAAGACCGCCGTTCCCGGCGAATGGGTCACCGTCAACCGGCTGCCGGACAAGGCCGCCAACGGCGCCCCCGTTGACCAGACCCAGCGCGACCCCGTGGACGAGCGGTCCTACCGGGACAACCTGCCCACCGGCCAGCAGCAGGCCGCTACGCCGCTGCCCATGGTCTACGGAACGTTCGACCCCGCCGCCGTGGAGGCGGCCTCCGGTGACGTCAACAAGCTTCCGCTGGGCGGGTACGACCCCACGCCGTTCACCCTGGAGAAGGACGCGGCCGGCAAGGACGTGCCGGCGGCGGAACTGAAGCCATCACTCAGTGCCACTGGCCTGGCCAGCCAGTCCGCCGGTGCCATCACCGACTACTACGGACTCGCCGCAGCGCGTGGCTACAAGCAGAACGCCGCCGTCATCGACGCCGTCCGCGTCCGCGCCAAGGCGCCGGGCAGCTGGAAGGACGCCCAGCCCGAGGTGGAGAAGCTTGCCGCCGAAATCCGGGACATGGGCCTGGACGCCACCGTGGTGGCCGGCTCGGCCCGTGAGGACACCAGCATCTTCGTTCCGGGCTACTCCAAGGACGGTGCCGGCAAGGAATCGGCACTCGGCACGGTCCAGCAGTCCTGGGTCCGGCAGAACGCCGCCGAAGCCGTGGCCGGAGCTCTTTCCGGGACCAACATCACCCTGCTCTTCCTGACGCTGTGCGGGGCCGCCCTCCTGACGGGCGCATCGACCGTGAGCTACATCCGCAAACGCCGCAGCGAGGCCGGAACACTGCGGGCCATGGGCTGGACCCAGCGGCGGATCCGCAGCTGGGTGCTGGAGGAATTCGGCGTCGGCGCCGTGCTGCTCGCCGCAGCAGGCATCGTGCTGAGCCTGCTGAGCTGGAGCCTGGCCACCGCCCTGGTGTGCGCCGCCGTCCTGGTGCTCTACTGCGCTGCGGCTCTGTTTGCCGCCCGGCAGCTCCGGCACCGCGACGTCATTGACCAGGAACCGCAGCACGACGAGCGCCTCATTCCGGTCGACTCGCCACTGACGTTCGCCAACCGGCAGCTGAGCACCAACAAGTTCAACACCTTGTCCCTGGCTGTCGCGGTTGGTGTCTTCGGTGCCGCGGTCGGCGGCCTGATCGCCCTGCTGATCGACATTCCGCGCGCCGCCGGTGCAAGCGCCCTCAGCGGGCTGGCCGCAGCGAGCGTGACGCTGCCCAGCATCCTGCTGGCACTGGCCGGCGTGGCCGTGGGGCTGGTGCTGACCCTGGTGACGGGCCGGTTCGAGCTCAATGCCAAACGGCAGTACCTTGGCATCCTCCAGGCCATGGGCTGGAACCCGGACATGCTCCGCCAGGTCCGGTTGTTCGAAAACGCACTGGTGGGAACCGTGGCCCTGCCGCTGGGCGTGCTGGGCGCCCTGGGCATCGGCCTGCTGCTGGCCCCCTATGCAGCCATCTGGGCTGCCGTGGCCGGGCTGGTGGCTGTAATTTGCTGGATACCGATTGCAACGAAAGTGGTCCAATGACAAACCCGACGAACGTCCAGCGCAGCCGCAGGAGCGGCTCCAACGAGGTCCCCCTGCAGACCCGGGCCAATACCATCGTCAAGTCGGCCGACCACGCCACCCCGCTGGAGATGCGCGACATTACCATCCGCTATGGCGGCGGCAAGGGCGGTGCCGAGGCCGTCAGCGTGGTGGAAGGCTTCGACCTGACCCTGCACGCCGGTGAGATGCACTGCGTCGCCGGCCGAAGCGGCTCCGGCAAGACCAGCATCCTGACCGTCGGCGCGGGACTTACCCTGCCGACGTCGGGCCGGGTGTTCTGGGAAGGTGATTCGCTCGAAAGCATGGGCGACGACGAAATCGCCGACCGCCGTCGTGCCCTGATCGGTTACGTGGACCAGGGCGGCGCCCTGATCGACGGCATGAGCGCCCTGGAGAACGTCCTCCTGCCCGCCGTTCCGGACGGCGAAGTGGAGCAGCGGCGGGACATGGCCAAGGACCTGCTGGACCTGGTGGGCCTGGGCCGCCGCATGCGGCACCGCCCCGCCCAACTGTCCGGCGGTGAACGCCAGCGCGTGGCCATCGCCCGGGCGCTGATCCTCGGCACCAGGGTGCTGGTGGTGGATGAGCCCACCGCCTCCCTGGACCGTGCCTCCGCCAACCGCATCATCAGCATCCTGAAGGACACCACTTCCGACGGCATCGCCGTCCTGGTGGCCTCGCACGACCACGAACTGGTGCGTCTGAGCGATACCCTGACAGAACTGATCTAGTCCGCCCCCCCTTACGCACCGAAGGTAACCGTCCGCACCGTGACTGCTCCAGAGAAAACGCCGTTCTACATCACCACGGCCATCACCTACCCCAACGGCGTGCCGCACATCGGGCATGCCTACGAGTACATTGCCACCGACGCCATGGCCCGCTTTAAGCGGCTGGACGGCTTTGACGTGATGTTCCTGACCGGCACCGACGAGCACGGCATGAAGATTGCCCAGACGGCGGAGAAGGAAGGCATCACCCCCAAGGAACTGGTGGACCGGAACGTTGCGGTCTACATGGGGGCGCACTCCGCCCTGGGCATCAGCTATGACCGGTTCATCCGCACCACGGACACGGACCACTACGCTGCCTCGCAGGCCATCTGGAAGAAGATGGAAGCCAACGGCGACATCTACCTCGACAAGTACGAGGGCTGGTACTCCGTCCGGGACGAGGCCTTCTACGCCGAGGATGAGACGGTGGTGAAGGACGACGGCGTGCGCTACTCGAAAGAGACGGACACCGAGGTCACGTGGACGGCGGAGGAGAGCTACTTCTTCCGGCTCTCCGCTTACCAGGACAAGCTGCTGGCCCTCTACGAATCCCACCCGGAGTTCGGCGCACCCCAGTACCGGTTCAACGAGGTCATCAGCTTCGTCAAGCGCGGCCTGGAGGACCTGTCCATCAGCCGGACCACCTTCGACTGGGGCGTTCCCGTCCCGGGCAACGACAAGCACGTCATGTACGTCTGGGTGGACGCGCTGACGAACTACCTGACCGGCGTGGGGTACCCGGACGTGGACTCGGAGAAGTTCCGGAAGTACTGGCCCGCCGATGTCCACATCATCGGCAAGGACATTTCCCGGTTCCACGCCATCTACTGGCCCGCCTTCCTGATGAGCGCCGGGCTGGAACTGCCCAAGCGCGTCATGATCCACGGCTTCCTGCACAACAACGGGGTCAAGATGTCCAAGTCCCTGGGCAACGTGGTGGCACCGGCGGACTTCGTTGCCCGCTACGGCCTGGACCAGGTGCGGTTCTTCTTCCTGCGCGAGGTGCCCTTCGGCGCGGACGGCAGCTACAACCACGAGGCCATCGTGGGCCGCATGAACGCGGACCTGGCCAACAACTTCGGCAACCTGGCCCAGCGCTCCCTGTCCATGGTGGCGAAAAACTGCGGGGCCGCCGTTCCCACGCCCGGAGCGTTCACGGCGGAGGACAACGCGATCCTCGCCCAGGCGAACGGTTTGCTGGAAGCCGCCCGCGCCGCCTTCGACAAGCAGGAGTTCAGCCGCGCGCTGGAGGCCATCTGGGGCGTGCTGCACCACACCAACGCCTACTTCGCCGAGCAGGCGCCCTGGGTGCTGCGGAAGACCGACGTCGAACGCATGAACACCGTGCTGTACGTGACGCTGGAGGTCCTGCGGATCGTGGCGGTCCTGGCCCAGCCGGTCATGCCCGACGCAACCGCCAAGCTCCTGGATGCCCTCGGCCAGCCGGAAGGCGACGCCAGGCAGTTCGCGGCGATCCCAACCCCGATCGTGCCCGGTACGGCGCTGCCCGCTCCCACCCCGGTGTTCCCCAAGTTCGAGGAACCCGCGGAGTAGGTTCCTTCCTCCGCGGGCTCCCGGCGGATGCGCTCATGTCCAAAAGCTGAGACGTTTTGACCAGCATATGGATGTCTTGGCTACCCTGAAACCATGAGCGCATCCTCCATCGATCTTGCAGTTATTCCCGGCGACGGCATCGGCCCCGAGGTCATTGCCGAGGCCCTCAAAGTCCTGGAAAAGGCTGTGGCGGCGGAGGGCGTGGAGCTCAAGCCGACGCACTATGAGCTCGGTGCCGAGCACTGGCTGGCTACGGGGGAGACCCTGCCGGATGCAGTCCTCGCCGACCTGAAGACCCGCGATGCCATTCTCTTCGGCGCCGTGGGTGCCGCCCCCGGCGACACCCGCATCCCGTCCGGCATCATCGAGCGTGAGTTGCTGCTCAAGCTGCGCTTCAGCCTGGACCACTACGTCAACCTGCGGCCGTCACGGCTCTACGGAACCGTCGGCAGCCCCCTGGCCAACCCCGGCATCATCGACTTCATCGTGGTGCGCGAAGGGACCGAGGGTCCGTACGTGGGCAACGGCGGCACGCTGCGGGCGGGAACCCCGCATGAGGTAGCCACCGAAGTGTCACTGAACACCGCCCACGGCGTGGAGCGCGTGGTCCGCGACGCATTCCGCCGCGCCAGCCTGCGGGAGCGCAAGCACGTCACCCTGGTGCACAAGCACAACGTCCTGGTCTTCGCCGGGCACCTGTGGAAGCGCACCGTCGAAGCCGTGGCCCAGGAATTCCCCGGGGTCACCCACGACTACCTGCACGTGGACGCCGCCACCATCTTCATGGTCACCGACCCGTCCCGCTTCGACGTGATCGTCACGGACAACCTGTTCGGCGACATCATCACCGACCTCGCCGCGGCAGTCACCGGCGGCATCGGGCTGGCAGCCTCCGGCAACATCAACATGGACCGCACCGCGCCGTCCATGTTCGAGCCGGTCCATGGGTCCGCACCGGACATCGCCGGCCAGGGCAAGGCTGACCCCACCGCGGCCATCCTCTCCGCCGCGCTCCTGCTGGACCACCTCGGCTACACCGACGCTGCCCGCAGGATCGAAGCCGCAGTGGTTGCCGACGTCGAAAAGCGCGACGGCACAGCACGCAGCACCAGCGCCGTGGGCGACGCCATCGCCGCCGGCCTGTAGCCCGCGCCGGGGCCGCCGGCATCGGGCGTAAGCTTTACTCGAATCACCAAATGCCGCCTTCCCGTTCAGCGCTGAACCCCGGGCGGCCGATCGTGGAGGAACCATGACTCAGACCGCCCATGGCGTCGAATTCACCCGGCAGCCCTCGGAGAACCCGAAGTCCGCCGAGGAGCGTGCAGCCATCCTGGCAAACCCGGGATTCGGCAACTACTTCACCGACCACACCGCCATCGTCGACTACAGCGTGGACGCGGACGGCAACGGCGGCTGGCACGACGCCCGGATCGAACCCTACGGTCCGATCGTGCTCGACCCGTCCGCCGCGGTCTTCCACTACGGCCAGGAGATTTTCGAAGGGTTAAAGGCCTACCGGCACGCGGACGGCTCCGTCTGGACCTTCCGTCCCGAAGCCAACGCGGCACGCCTGAACAAGTCCGCCCGCCGGCTTGCACTGCCCGAGCTGCCGGCCGAATACTTCCTTGGCGCGATCCGTGAGCTGGTGGCCGTGGACAAGGAATGGGTGCCCTCCGGCGACGGCGAAGCCCTCTACCTGCGGCCCTTCATGATCGCCACCGAGGCTTTCCTGGGTGTCCGGGCAGCCCGTGAAGTGTCCTTCCGCGTGATCGCATCGCCGGCCGGCAACTACTTCGGCGGCGAACTCAAGCCGGTCTCCATCTGGATCTCGCGCCAGTACGCCCGGGCAGGCCGCGGCGGCACCGGCGACGCCAAGTGCGGCGGCAACTACGCTGCCTCCCTGATCGCGCAGCAGGAGGCCGAAGCCAACGGCTGCAAGCAGGTGCTGTTCCTGGACCAGGCCAACGACAACGCCGTGGAAGAGCTGGGCGGCATGAACGTGTTCTTCGTCATGAAGGACGGCTCCCTGGCCACTCCCGCGCTGACCGGCACCATCCTGGAAGGTGTCACCCGCATGTCCGTCATGCAGGTGGCCAAGGACATGGGCCGCGAGGTTGCCGAGCGCAAGATCACCCTGGACGAGTGGCGCGACGGCGTGGCGTCCGGTGAGATCACCGAGGTCTTCGCCTGCGGTACCGCAGCTGTGATCACTCCCATCGGGGTCCTCAAGGACGATACCGAGTTCATCGGTTCCGAGGACGCCAAGGCGGGCGAGGTCACCATGGCCATCCGGGAGAAGCTCCTGGGCATCCAGACCGGCGCCGAGCCGGATACCCACGGCTGGCTCACCCGCCTGGCATAGTTTCAAACTTCAACGTACGACGGCGCCTGCCGGACTTTGGTCCGTCAGGCGCCGTTCTGCGTTTCAGCCGGCGGCGGGTTGGTCAGCGGTGTGCTGCCTTCCGGGCCGCGTTCTTCATGGCTTTGCGGGAGACCGGTTTCAGTGCTTTGCGGGCCGCTTCCTCCGCCAAAGCACGGTTGCGCCGTGCGTCGATAAGGTCGTTCCAGAGGGCCGTGGCAAACACGCCACCGTCCTGGGCATAGACGTCGTACGGGTAGCCGGCGAAGACGGCGGGGGTGGGGCCGCTGGTGAACGGGTCCTTGTTGGTGGCCTTCGTCACGGCATCGCCCACAGCCCAGGTCCTGGTCAGGTGCCGGGTGAGGTTCTCCTGGACGAACACGTTCGCATCGCTTGACTGGGAGGCCGCTTCCAGTAGCGTCTCCAGATCCGCCGCCAGCAGCGCCGAGCCGGCCTGGTCCGCGGGAGCGGAGGCATCGGCCAGTTCCGCGGCGATGCCGGCGACGGCCTCCGACCAGTCCGTGGTTTCACGGAACTTCCGCCACGTCGGGAACCAGACGATGCTGCCCGTGGCGTGGTTGTGGACGTGCAGCAGGCCGGTGGCTTTTTCGGTGGCCGAGTGGTCGTGTCCGTCGGCGTCCGCCTGGGCGAGAAGGTCTGCGAGTGATGCTGTGCTCATGGGCGGGATCCGGCTTCCTGATGGAGATCGTGGTGCTGTCACTGGTGCCAACCCGCAGCCGGCGCCCTCTTATTCCGCCGGCGCGCAGGGGCCACGCTGGGGGAGGGGTGGCCATGGATGCAAGGATGGGTCCGTGACTTTCAATCCCGGCCCGGTCCTGCAGCGGAGCAGCGCACTCACGCAATTCTTCCTTGCCCCCAACCCGGGTCCCATGAGCCTGGACGGCACCAACTCCTACGTCCTGCGCGCGCCCGCGCATTCTGCCGTGGTGGTGGTGGATCCCGGACCGGAGGATGAAACGCACCTGGCCGCACTGGCCGGCGTTGGCACCGTGGAGCTGATCCTGGTGACCCACCGGCACGCCGACCACACTGCCGGGTCCGCGCGCCTGCACGAGCTGACGGGCGCACCAGTCCGCGCCATGGATGCCAACCACTGCCATGGCGGGGGAGAACCCCTGGCGTCCGGGGAAGTTATCCGGGTGGCAGGGCTGGAGATCGCAGTGATGGCCACACCTGGCCACACCTCCGACTCCGCCTGCTTCCACCTGCCGGCGGACGGGCAGAACGGATCGGTGCTGACGGGGGACACCATCCTTGGCCGGGGGACCACCGTGCTGGACTATCCCGACGGGAAGCTGGGCGATTACCTCGCGTCCCTGGACCTGCTCGAGGCCCTGGGACCCGCCACGGTACTGCCTGCGCACGGCCCGGTGCTGCCGTCCCTGGAGTCTGCGGCCCGCGACTACCGGACGCACCGGGAGGAACGGCTGGCGCAAATCCGCGCGGCACTGACCCGGCTGGGCCGGGACGCAACTGTGGGTGAGGTGGCGGACGCCGTCTATGCCGGCGTCGGACCTTCCGTCCGGCGCGCCGCCGAACTGTCCGTGGCCGCCCAGCTCTCGTACCTGCGCGGCGGCAGGGAAGGGCAGGCGGCGCCGCCGGGACGGTAGGGTAGGAGCCATGCGTATTGCCAGGTTTGTCGTCGATTCCGATCCCCTGTACGGCGTTGTGGAAGGTGCCCCCGGCAGTGAGGAAATCACTGTCATCCACGGCGACCCCTTCTTCAACGGCGTGGAGCGCACCTCCGTGCGCCACAAGCTGGAGGACGTCCGGCTGCTTGCACCCATCATTCCCCGCAGCAAAGTGATCGGTGTGGGACGCAACTTCGTGGCGCACGCCCACGAACTCGGCAACGAGGTCCCCGCCCAGCCGCTGCTGTTCCTGAAGCCCAATACCGCCGTCGTAGGCCCCAATGACCCCGTCGTGCTGCCGGAGTTCTCCGAGGAAGTCTCCTTCGAAGCCGAACTCTGCGTGGTCATTGGCCGCATCTGCAAGGACGTGCCGGAAGACCGCGTGGACGACGTAATTTTCGGGTACACCTGCGGCAACGACCTCACGGCCCGCGACGTCCAGAAAACCGACCTGCAGTGGACCCGCGCCAAAGGCTTCGACACCTCAGCGCCGCTGGGCCCCTGGATCGAAACCGACCTGGACACGGAGGACCTGCAGATCCAGGGCCGCCTGAACGGCGAGGTGCGCCAGGACGGCAGCACCAGCCAGATGATCCGGGGCGTGCGCGAACTGGTCTCCGTGGTGTCCCAGGCGTTCACCCTGCTGCCCGGCGACGTCATCATGACCGGTACCCCTGCCGGCGTGGGGCTGGTCAAGGAGGGCGACCGCTTCGAGGTGGAAATCGAAGGCATCGGCCGGCTGTCCAACCCCATCGTCCGCCGCTAGCACCGGCCCGCAGGGCGGGAGGCGGCATGCGGCCGGGCGGGTAAAGTTGAAGCCACTATGAGTATCGCTTCTTCGTCACCTGCCGCCTCCATTCCCCCCGTCACCGCGGAAACGCCCGTGCGGGTCCGTTTCTGCCCCTCGCCCACGGGCACCCCGCACGTGGGACTGATCCGGACGGCCCTGTTCAACTGGGCCTACGCGCGCCACACCAAGGGCACGCTGGTCTTCCGGATCGAGGACACGGATGCGGCTCGGGACAGCGAGGAAAGCTACCACCAGCTGCTGGATGCGCTGAAGTGGCTGGGCATCGACTGGGACGAGGGCGTGGAGGTGGGCGGCCCGCACCAGCCGTACCGGCAGTCCCAGCGCGGCGACATCTACCAGGATGTCATCAAGCGGCTGCATGAAGGCGGATTCATCTATGAGTCCTTCTCCACCCCGGAAGAGATCGAGGCCCGCCACCGCGCCGCAGGCCGCGACCCGAAGCTCGGTTACGACGGCTTTGACCGGCACCTGACCGATGAGCAGCTGGCGCAGTACCGGGCGGAAGGCCGGCAGGCTGTGCTCCGCCTGCGGATGCCGGACGAGGACATCACGTTCACCGACCTGGTCCGGGGCGACATCACCTTCAAGGCCGGGTCGGTCCCCGACTTCGCCGTGGTACGGGCCAACGGTGCGCCGCTGTACACCCTGGTCAACCCCGTGGACGACGCACTGATGGGCATCACGCACGTGCTGCGCGGGGAGGACCTGCTCAGCTCCACGCCCCGGCAGGTTGCCCTGTACCGGGCCCTCTACGCCATCGGTGTTGCCGAGTACATGCCGGAGTTCGGACACCTGCCCTACGTCATGGGCCAGGGCAACAAGAAGCTGTCCAAGCGGGACCCCGAGTCCAGCCTCTTCCTGCACCGCGAGCGGGGCTTCATTCCGGAAGGGCTGCTCAATTACCTGTCCCTGCTGGGCTGGTCCCTCAGTGCAGACGAGGACATCTTCACGGTGGAGCAGCTCGTGGAGCACTTCGACATCCACGACGTCCTGGGCAACCCCGCGCGCTTCGACCTGAAGAAGGCGGAGGCCATCAACGGCACCCACGTCCGGATGCTCGAACCCAAGGTCTTCCGCGACCGGGTGGCGCACTACCTGCGCGAGGCGGGCCTGGTGGGGGAGATCCTGACCGACCGCGAGGAGGAGATCCTCACCGAAGCGGCACCCCTGATCCAGGAGCGCATCACGTTGCTGGGCGAAGCACCCGAGATGCTGGCATTCCTGTTCAAGGCAGAAGACGCCGTCGACGTTGCCGATGACGCCCGCAAGGGCCTCCCCGCCAACCTTCCCGAGGTCCTGGACGCTGCCATCGCCGCCCTGGAGCCCGTGGCGGACTGGACGGCGGAGAACATCCAGGCTGCCCTCAAGCAGGCCCTGGTGGAAGACATGGGCATCAAGCCGCGGCTCGCCTTCGGTCCGGTCCGCACGGCGGTTTCCGGCCGCCGCGTGTCGCCGCCCCTGTTCGAGTCCATGGTGATCCTGGGTAAAGAGTCGTCCCTGCGCCGGCTCCAAGCCTTCCGCGGCTGATGACCGCCCCCAGCCAGGCACCCGCCGGCATGTTGCAGACACCATTCGGCGCTGTCCGGGGTGTCCTGTTCGATATCGACGACACCCTGGTGGACCTCGAATATTCAATGACCACCGCCCTGCGCGAGGTCAGTGAACACCTCCTGCCCGGCCTGGACCAGGCCGGATGGGAGCGGTTCGGGCGCATCTTCACGCACGAAACCACGCATTACTACGACCGCTACCTTGCAGGTGAGCTGACGTTCAACGAACAGCGCCTGCTCCGGGGAAGGGCGGCGCTGGGGCACTTCGGCGTGGAACTGGCCGACGGCGAGGAATCACACCAGTGGTTGAGCGCCTACATGGAGAAGCAGCCCGCTTATGTGAAGCCGTTTCCCGATGTGCTGCCCCTGCTCGATGCCCTGGACCAGGCGGGCATCCCGTATGGCGCCGTGAGCAACAACGTCCACGACTACCAGCGGGCCAAGCTGGACGGCGCCGGGCTGGAGCGGATCACCCACCTCGTGGGCACCGACACCCTGGGCGTCGCCAAGCCGCATCCGGCGATGTACCTCGAAGGCGTCAGGCTCCTGGGCACTGGCCCTGCCGAAACGCTGTATGTAGGCGACAACCGGCTGCTGGATGCAGAGGGCTCGACGGCGGCGGGCCTGGTGGGTGTGTGGCTCAACCGCGTGGGGGAGGTCGTGGAGGACTTCAATGGCGGCATGGTCGCGTCCCTGGACCAGCTGCTGGGATAAGCTTCCGGCCACAGCGGCCGCTGCCCCTTCTTGAGGGGCGGCGGCCGCTGTGTCGGCGAAAGTGCTCCAGGTGTCAGGCCGCAGCTTCCGGCCGCAGGGAACGCCTGCGGAGGACCAGGTAGGCCCCGACGGCGGCAGCCACCAGCAGCGCCACCACCACAAGTGCGACTGCAGGGTTGTCCAGCCACGACGACGGCGAGACAGCGGCCACCTTCGAGTGCAGCTCCTGCGTGCCGGCCGCTATTTTCGCGTTGCCGTCCGCCAGCTTGCCCGCACCGTCGGCGAGTTTGACCGAGCCGTCGTCCAGCTTGCCGTTGCCGTCCGCGAGCTGGCCTGTTCCGTCGGCGAGCTGGGCGGATCCGGCCTGCAGCTGGCCTGTGCCGCGGCTCAGGGCCACTGTTCCGTCCGACAACGCCTCGGTTCCGGCCAGCAGGCCCGGGTTGGCGGGATCTTCGCCGCCGTTGATTCCGGCGCTGAGTTTGGTGGTGCCGTCCTGGAGGTTGTTCGCCGCGTAAATCAGCCCGGGGCTGTCCGGGTTGCCGGGGACGCCGTCCATTCCCACCCTGATCTTGGCCGTGCCCTCGGCCAGCATGGAGGTGCCCAGTACCACGCCCGGATTTTGCGGGTCCGTCGCATTGAGCTTTCCGGCCAGCGTGGCGAAGCCTGCCTTCAGCCGGCCGGCCCCTTCATCCAGCTGGGCGGCTCCCGTGGTCAAGCTGCCGGTTCCGGCCTTGAGCTGCCCGGCGCCGTCGTTCAGCTTTGCTGCTCCCGCATCGAGCTGCCCCGCTCCCGCGTAGGCGCGCCGTCCGCCGTCCGCCAACTTGGCGATCTGGTCCTTGATGACGGCCAGGGGAACCAGGCCCTGGGGCCCGTTCGCAGCCGCTTCAAGCTGGTCCAGGCCCTGGCTGAGCGCTGCGAGCCCGTCTCCCTTGGCCGGATCGTTCCCCGCGCCCGGGTAGCCCTTCAGCTGCGCCGTTCCGTTCTTCAGCGCCGCTGTCCCTGCGCTCAAGCTGGTGGCGCCGGCGTCGAGCTGACCGGCGCCTGCGGCGAGCCGGCCCGTGCCCGCCGCCAGCTGTCCCGCACCGTCGGCCAGGTTGTTCGGCGCGTTTCCGGCAGCAGTGGGAGTCAGCGCCGCGGACAGGGCGACGGCGCCGGCCTGAAGCTTTCGGGCGCCGTCATCCACCTGATAGACGCCGGGAACGAGTTTGTTCAGGACGTCATTCTGCAGTTTGGTGGTGCCGGCATGCAGCTTGTCTACCCCGGGCGCCAGCTGGTCGCGGACTCCGGAGAAGATCTTCCCGGCACCCGCCTGCAGGGCTGCAGCCCCGGTATTAAGCTCGGCGCTTCCGTCCTTGACCTTGACCGAGCCGTCTTTGACCTGGACTGCGCCCTTGCTCGCTGCGCCCGCCCCGGTGGCCAGCTGCCCGGAGCCGTCCTTGAGTTGCGACGCCCCCGCCGCCGCCTGCCCGGCACCGTCCATGAGCTGGGCGGCACCGTTGGAGATCTGGCCGGTGAGGTAGGTGTAGAACGCAAGGAACAGGGTGAGCAAGAGGGACAAAGCGATGATTGCGATGGATTGTGACCGGGGTCTGGGCCTGGCTGCGGCAATGGTTGCTGTGCGGGTTGTCAACGCTGACACTTCCTAACTTCCGCCGGACGACGCTGCCCGGGGGCGAAAAACCGTGGCTGGTAAGGCGTTCCCGTTTTCCTCGTGGGTCCCCACAAGAAGGGGCAGGGAGGTTGTTACTGATGGGTAACTTACTCGAGGGTAACCATATGACCGGAAGGTGGGCAAGGGGTTTGGAGCGACCGGTTCACTCCGGGTTCCAGGGCCGGCCGACTCTCGATTTGTGCGAGCCGAAAGTCTCGGGTAAAGTAATTTCTCGTGCTGAGGCGCACGGAGCAGGGAAAACGCCCTGAAATCCGGCCCGAAAGTGCCATTGGGATATGGTGTAATTGGCAACACTACGGTTTCTGGTACCGTCATTCTAGGTTCGAGTCCTGGTATCCCAGCTCTGGTTTGAGTGCTGATTTCAGCCGCAAAACAGAAGGTTTCCACTCGGTTCGCCGATTTGAAACCACGGCAAAGTGTGTGAAATACTCACTGAGCTTGAGCAGCGGAAACGCTGCCGGAAGTACACGGCCCCATCGTATAGCGGCCTAGTACGCCGCCCTCTCACGGCGGTAACGCGGGTTCGAATCCCGCTGGGGTCACCATCGGAAATGGTCCCGGGCAACAGCCCGGGACCATTTTTGTTATCCCGACAACAGAGGCTGCCGGCCCAGACGCCCCATCACGTCCCGCCGTGTTTTTGGGAACGCCCCATCACGTCTTGCCGTGTTTTTGGGAACGCCCCATCACGTCTTGCCGTGTTTTTGGGAACGCCCCATCACGTCTTGCCGTGTTTTTGGGAACGCCCCATCACGTCCTGGCGTGTTTTTGGGAACGCCCCATCACTTCCAGTCATGGGTACGGAAAGCTTCATGCCTGCCGCCGCGGTATATCCGGGCTTGCGGACGCGCCGCGGCCGCTCTCCTCGACGACTCAACTGGCATGATGTTGCTGTGACCACCCATGACGAGCACGGCCGCCCAGCCCAGTCGCCACCGCAATCCTTGGCGGCGGTGACGCTGCTGGAGGAAATCCGCAGTGGGCTGGACGATGTCACGCTGCCGCTGGCCCTGCCGGGTGCAGACCAGGCGCGGCGCGGCGCCGCAGCCGCAAGGGCCCAGCTGGACGACTACATCCTTCCCCGGTACCGCAGCCTGGATGCACCCCTGCTTGCCGTCGTCGGCGGTTCCACGGGCGCGGGCAAATCCACCCTCGTGAACGGACTCGTGGGGCACCCGGTAACCCGCGCGGGAGCCATCCGGCCCACCACCCGCCAGCCAATCCTGCTGCACAACCCCGCCGAAGCTGCCTGGTTTGAGGGCCAGCGCGTCCTGCCGGGGCTAAGCCGGATCCGGGGAACCCTGGCTGCCAGTCCGGCGCCCACTGGCCACGCGGGGGAGCCGGCCGCTGCCACCGATTCCCTGGTCCTGGTGGCTGATGCGGCAGTACCTGCCGGCATCGCCCTCCTCGATGCGCCCGACGTCGACTCGATCTCAGACCAGAACCGACTCCTGGCCGGACAGCTGCTGGCCGCCGCCGACCTCTGGGTGTTTGTCACCACTGCAAACCGGTATGCCGACGCCGTCCCCTGGAAGCTCCTCCTGGATGCCGCTTCCCGGGACATTACGGTGGCGGTGGTGCTGGACCGGGTGCCGCAGGGCGCCGAAGCGGAGGTGAGCCAGGACCTCCGTGGCCTGCTGGACCGCGAAGGCCTGGCCGGAAGCCGCCTGTTCATCATCGCCGAAACAGTGCTGGATAGTCACGGCATGCTGCCCGCCGGGGCCGTGGACGAGTTGCGGGAGTGGCTGGCGTCGCTGGCGTCCGATGCCGCGGGGCGGGCCGACGTGGCACGCCGAACGCTGAACGGGACGGTCCGTGCGTTGGCCCAGCGGATTGCGGACCTCGCCGAATCTGTGCGTGCACAGGAACAGGCAGCTGCCCGGCTCGAATCCGACGCCGTGGCGGCTTATGAAAATGCGGCCACCCGGATCCTGGACGCCACCCGCGACGGAGCCCTGCTGCGGGGCGAGGTGCTGGCCCGCTGGCAGGACTTCGTGGGCACCGGCGAATTCTTCCGCACGCTGGAGCAGAACGTGGGCCGGTTCAGGGACCGGATGGGGGCATTCTTCCGTGGCGAACCCGCGCCGGCCGTGCGGGTGGAAGCGGCCATCGAAACCGGCCTGCAGGCAGTCATTGTCGACGAGGCAGCCAATGCTGCCGAAGACACCGACCAGCGGTGGCGCTCGGACCCGGCCGGCCGGCAACTGCTGGCCGCGGACGACCTGTCAGGGACGGCGCCCGGGTTCGCTGACCGGGCGGCTGCGGAGATCCGGGCCTGGCAGGAAGCATTGATGGAGCTGATCCGCACCGAGGGCCAGGGCAAACGCACCCAGGCGCGCTGGTTGTCGTTCGGCATCAACGGCCTCGGTGCCGCGCTGATGATCGTGGTGTTTTCGATGACGGCGGGGCTTACGGGACTGGAGATCGGTGTGGCCGGTGGCACCGCCGTCGTGGGCCAGCGCCTGCTGGAGGCTGTGTTCGGCGAGGACGCCGTGCGCCGGATGGCGGACAAGGCGCGCGAGGACCTGGCCGTGCGCTGCCGGCAGCTGCTGATGGACGAGCAGCAGAAGTTTCTGCAGCGGCTGCCGGCGGACAACCCGGACCTGGCACAGACACTTGCAGTGCAGGCCGGAAGACTGGCGCGGCTGGCGGAGAGCGCGTGAGCCGGCACAGCGGAGCGCGGGAGTCCTCGCGGCTGGATGCCCGGCTCCAATCGCTCCAGGACGCCCGCGAACTGGGGGAGGGGGTCCTGCCGGACCAGGCGCTGCAGGAAGCGTTCGACGTCCTGGAACGCGCAAGTTCCCGCCGTTCCTTGTCCGGTGACCACACAGTGGTCGGCTTCTTTGGGGCAACGGGAAGCGGCAAGTCGTCCCTCTTCAACGCCGTCAGCGGCGCGGAAATCGCGACGGCGGCCGCTCGCCGGCCCACCACATCGGAACCGTTGGCAGGGGTTTGGGGAGCGGCGGGCAGTGAAGCGCTCCTCGACTGGCTGGAGGTGGGGAACCGGCACCCCGCCGCGCCCGTGGAGGGCTTCGCGGACGAACGGACCGGGCTGATCCTGCTGGACCTCCCCGACTTCGACTCCACCCGCGCCGCCAACCGCGAGATCGTGCAGCGCATGGTGGGCATGGTGGACGTCCTGGTGTGGGTGCTCGATCCGCAGAAATATGCGGATGCGGCGCTCCATAACGGGTTCCTGGCGCCGCTGGCGTCCCACGGGGCCGTCACGCTGGTGGTCCTCAACCAGGTGGACCGGCTTCCCGCGCACGATGTGCAGCCGGTGCTTGACTCGCTGCACGCGATCCTTGCCGGCGAGGGGCTGGGACAGGTGCGCGTACTCGCTTCATCCGCCCTGACGGGGGAAGGGATTGGGGAGGTGCGGGCAGCGATCCGGAAGGTGGCCGTGCAGCGGCAGGCCCAGTCCCGGCGGTTGGAAGCGGACATCAGCAAGGCCGCAGAGGACCTGCGGCACGCCTCCGGTGACGGCGACGCCGCAGGAATCCGTTCGTCCGCCAGGACACAGCTCGCGGAGGAACTTGCCGTGGCGGCCAACGTCCCTGCCGTGGTGCGGGCCGTCGGGCAGTCCTACCGCCTCGAGTCCGTACGGCGCACCGGCTGGCCCGTGACCCGCTGGCTCGCCAGGTTCCGGGCAGACCCGCTGCGGCGGCTCAACCTGCGCGGCAGCTCTCCCGCCGCCGTGAACAGGACCTCATTGCCGCCCGCCGGCGCCCCGGGGCGGGCGCGCGCCGATGCCGCGGTCCGGGAATTCGCGGAGTCGGCCAGCGAGGGTGCGCCGGGCCCCTGGCGGGCTGCCATCAGGAACGCCGCGCGGGCCGGCCGGGACCGGTTGCCCGATGCCCTGGACCAGGCCATTGCCGGGACCGACCTTGGTGCCAACCGCAGGGCCTGGTGGTGGGGCGCATTCAACGTTGTGCAGTGGCTGGCACTGCTGATCCTCGTGGGCGGCCTGGGGTGGCTCGGCGTCCTGGCCGGCCTGGGCTACCTCCAGCTGCCGGTCCCCGAGGTGCCGCGCGTTGAGGGGTGGCCGGTGCCCACCCTGATGATTGCCCTCGGCCTGGCGCTGGGAATCCTCCTGGCCGTCACGGGCCGGTTCATTGCGGCAGGAGCTGCCCGGGCGCGGGCGGCAAGGGCACGACGGCGGCTCAACAGTGCCGTTGCAGCAGCGGCCCAGGAATTGGTGGTGACGCCGGTGGCGGAGGAAATTGCCCGGCTGGCAGCCTTCAACAAGGCACTGAAGAAGGCGGGCGCAGCCTAGGAGGCCGCCAGGGCGGCCGCGGCATCCCGGACCTTGATGAGGGTGCGGAGGTTGCGCGTGGTGGTGGCGGCCTTGAATTTCGATTTTGCGCTGATCTTGCTGAACGGGCTCTCGAGGGTTCCGCCGGCCGGGGCCAGCCAGGCAAGTGCCTCCGGTCCCAGCCGCTCCTGGTCGTGGCCCTCAAGGGCAGCCCCTGCCGCTTCCAGTTCATCAAGCACGGCCGTGTCTGAGGACAGGGTGATGTAGGTATGGGTGGACTTGTTGTCCCCGGGATAGGGGCAGGCGTCGACCAGCCCGGCAATCCGCCCGGCGTCCATGACCACAACCCAGGCCTCGTAGCCGAAAGCTGCGCGGAGGCACTTTTCACATTCGCGCTTGACCGCTGCCGCGTCAAGGCCGCTGGAGAGCACCACGTTCCCGCTGGCCAGCAGGGTCTTGGCGTCTGCGAAGCCGCAATCCTTCAGTGCTTCGCGGAGGTCCGCCATCTTAATATTGATTCCGCCGACGTTGATGCCGCGGAGGAACACTGCGTAGCTGCCCATGGGCACAGCCTAGCGGCGCGGGTAAGCCGGGGGGTGGAATTAAGGCTTCGCTGTTGCGCCTAGTCGTTGTTCTTCCGCAGCGCCTCGGTCAGGATGCGTCCTGCATTGCAGACCACTTCGGCGTGGAGGCGTCCCGGCTGGCGGGTCAGGCGTTCGATGGGGCCCGAAATGGAGACGGCGGCGATCACCCTGCCGGACGGACCCCGCACCGGTGCCGAGACGGACGCGACCCCCGGCTCGCGTTCGCCCAGGCTCTGCCCCCAGCCCCGTCGTCGTACTCCTGCCAGGACGGTGGGCGTAAAGCGGGCCGACTGCAGGCCCTCCAGGAGCCGGTCGTGGTCTTCCCACGCCAGCAGGACCTGGGCCGCGGAACCTGCCTTCATGGACAATTGGGTGCCGACGGGGATGGTGTCGCGCAGGCCGATGGGCCGCTCGGCGGAGGCGACGCAGACGCGCCAGTCGCCCTGGCGGCGGAAGATCTGGGCGCTCTCGCCCGTGGCGTCGCGCAGTTGCATCAGGACCGGGCCGGCGGAGGCGATCAGGCGGTCCTCGCCGGCTGCCGAGGCGAGCTCAACAAGCCTGCTGCCGAGCACGAAGCGGCCCTGGATGTCGCGGCTGACGAGCCGGTGGTGCACCAGCGCCAAAGCGAGGCGGTGGACAGTGGGGCGGGCCAGGCCCGTGGCGGCTACAAGCTGCGCCAGGGTGGTGGGTCCTGCCTCGAGGGCATCGAGCACCTGGGCCGCTTTATCAATGACACCGACTCCACTAGAATTGTCCATGTAATGATATTGCCGTCTCATTATCTGAGATGCAAATCTTTCGGGTGGCGCGGCGTGGAGCCCTCCTGATTCAGTTGGACCATTCAGCCAAACAGCAGTGAAGGGAGAGGGCCATGGGAAAGACATTGGCCGAGAAAGTCTGGGACGCACACGTGGTGCGCAAAGGTGACGGCGATGGTGCCAACGCCCAGCCTGACCTTCTCTTCATCGACCTTCACCTGGTCCACGAAGTCACGTCCCCGCAGGCCTTTGAAGGCCTGCGCCTGGCCGGGCGCAAGCTGCGCCGGCCGGACCTGACCATCGCCACCGAAGACCACAACACCCCCACCCTGGATATCGACAAGCCCATTGCCGACCTCACCAGCCGCACCCAGATCCAGACCCTGCGCAACAACTGCGCGGAGTTCGGGGTCCGGCTGCACAGCCTGGGCGACGCCGAACAGGGCATCGTCCACGTCGTAGGTCCCCAGCTGGGCCTCACGCAGCCCGGCATGACGGTGGTCTGCGGCGACTCGCACACCTCCACGCACGGTGCGTTCGGCGCGCTGGCCATGGGCATCGGCACGTCCGAGGTGGAGCACGTCATGGCCACCCAGACCCTGTCCCTGAAGCCGTTCAAGACCATGGCCATTAACGTGGAGGGCACCCTGCGCCCGGGCGTTACCGCCAAGGACATTATCCTCGCCGTGATCGCAAAGATCGGCACCGGCGGCGGCCAGGGCTACGTGCTGGAATACCGCGGCTCGGCCATCCGGGCGTTGTCCATGGAAGCGCGGATGACCATCTGCAACATGTCCATCGAGGCAGGCGCCAGGGCCGGCATGGTGGCACCCGACCAGACCACCTACGACTACATGCTGGGCCGTCCGCACGCGCCGGAGGGCGCTGACTGGGACGCCGCCGTCGAGTACTGGAACACGCTGCGGACCGACGACGACGCCACCTTCGACGTCGAGGTGGACCTGGACGCCGACACGCTGGAGCCCTTCGTCACCTGGGGCACCAACCCCGGCCAGGGCGTGTCCCTGTCCCAGGCCGTTCCGTCCCCCGAGGACTTCGGCGACGAGAACGCCAAGGCTGCCGCCGAGCGCGCCCTGCAGTACATGGGACTCGAGGCCGGCACACCAATGAAGGACATCAGGGTAGACACCGTCTTCCTCGGTTCCTGTACCAACTCCCGGATCGAGGACCTGCGCGCTGCCGCGGACATCATCCGCGGCCGCGAAAAGGACCCGCAGGTCCGCATGCTGGTGGTGCCCGGCTCGGCCCGCGTCCGGCTCGAAGCCGAGGCGGAGGGACTGGACAAGGTCTTCAAGGACTTCGGTGCCGAATGGCGCTTCGCCGGCTGCTCCATGTGCCTGGGCATGAACCCGGACCAGCTGGAGCCGGGGGAGCGGTGCGCCTCCACCTCCAACCGCAACTTCGAAGGACGCCAGGGCAAGGGCGGACGCACGCACCTGGTCTCGCCGGTGGTGGCCGCAGCCACGGCCGTGCGCGGCACGCTCAGCTCGCCGTCGGACCTTGAACCGGCTCCCGAACCCGCAGCCATCCGCATCGACGCAGCCTAGGACAACACCATGGAAAAGTTCACCAAGCACACCGGCATTGGCGTCCCGCTGCGCCAGAGCAACGTCGACACCGACCAGATCATCCCCGCGGTGTACCTCAAGCGCATCACCCGGACCGGCTTCGAGGACGCCCTGTTCTCGGCGTGGCGGAAGGACTCCTCCTTCATCCTGAACCAGGAGCCGTACAACGCCGGTTCGGTCCTGGTGGCCGGCCCGGACTTCGGTACCGGTTCCTCCCGCGAGCACGCCGTCTGGGCGTTGAAGGACTACGGCTTCAAGGCCGTGCTGTCGTCCCGCTTCGCGGATATTTTCCGCGGCAACTCGGGCAAGCAGGGGCTGCTGGCTGCGCAGGTGGCCCAGGACGACATCGAGCTCATCTGGAAGGAACTCGAGAACGCCCCGGGCACCCAGGTCACGGTGGACCTCGAGTCCAAGACCGTGGTGTGCGGCAACATCGTGGCGCCCTTTGAGATCGATGACTACACCCGCTGGAGGCTCCTGGAAGGCCTGGATGACATCGGGCTGACCCTGCAGCACGAAGCCGACATCACGGCCTATGAGGCCACCCGCCCGGCTTTCAAGCCGAAGACCCTGCCGGCGAAGCTTTCCTAGCCTGGGGTGCGCCATCCGGCGGCGGGTGCCCGTTCCGCCACGCCCCGCCGCCGGCGCCCCCTTATTTCGGTTCGGTAACGCGACCTCCTATGCTTGGTTGGAGCCTTTGCAAGGTTTTGGGGGCTAGTGATCGTGAGGAAACCGGTATATGAGTAGTGTTCTGACAATCCGCGGCGGTGTCCCGCTTACAGGCCGCGTCAGCGTCCGTGGGGCAAAGAACCTTGTCCCCAAGGCAATGGTGGCGGCGCTGCTGGGCAACGAACCCTCGGTGTTGCGGAACGTGCCGGAAATCAAGGACGTCGAGGTAGTCACCTCCCTGCTGCAGCTGCATGGCGTGACGGTGGAGAAAGACCCCGTCAACGGTGACCTCACCCTCGATCCCAAGGCTGCCAAGACGGCGCCGAGCACCGCGATCGACGCCCACGCCGGCGACTCCCGCATTCCCATCCTGCTGTGCGGGCCGCTGATCCACGCGATCGGCGAAGCCTTCATCCCGGACCTGGGCGGCTGCAAGATCGGCGACCGGCCCATCGACTACCACCTGGACGTCCTGCGCCAGTTCGGTGCCGTGGTGGAGAAACGCCCCGGCGGCATCCACATCTCGGCGCCCAAAGGCCTTCATGGCGCCAAGATCTCCCTCCCTTACCCCTCTGTGGGGGCCACGGAGCAGGTCCTGCTGAGCGCCACCCGCGCGGAAGGCATCACGGAACTTTCCGGCGCCGCCACCGAACCGGAAATTATCGACCTCATCGCCGTGCTGCAGAAGATGGGCGCCATTATCAGCGTCCAGACTGACCGCACCATCCGCATCGAAGGCGTCCGCGACCTGGGCGGCTACAACCACCGCGCCCTTTCGGACCGCAATGAGTCGGCGTCCTGGGCGTCGGCGGCGCTGGTGACCCGCGGCGACATCTTCGTCGAGGGTGCCTCCCAGCGCGACATGATGACTTTCCTGAACACCTACCGCAAAGTGGGCGGCGGAATGGACATCGGCGAGGACGGCATCCGGTTCTACCACAAGGGCGGCAAGCTGAACCCGCTGGTCCTCGAAACAGACGTCCACCCCGGCTTCATGACCGACTGGCAGCAGCCGCTGGTGGTGGCACTCACCCAGGCCGAGGGCGTCTCGATTGTCCATGAAACGGTGTACGAGAACCGCTTCGGCTTTACGGACGCGCTCATCCGCATGGGCGCCAGCATCCAGGTGCACCGGGAGTGCCTGGGCAGCGTCCCGTGCCGCTTCGGCCAACGGAACTTCCTGCACTCCGCGGTCATTTCCGGCCCCACCCAGCTCAAGGGAACCGACATCGACGTTCCGGACCTGCGCGGCGGGTTCAGCCACCTGATCGCCGCCCTGGCGGCCACGGGAACCTCACGGGTCACCGGCATCGACATCATCAACCGCGGCTACGAGCGCTTCACCGAGAAGCTTGCCGGACTCGGTGCCGATTTCGACATCACCACCACGAAGTAGAGCGGGACTGTGAAGGAATCTGCCAAGAGCAGGGCCACATTTGTGTTCATCGCCGGCGTCGTCCGGCCCCTGATGAACCTCATGATGTCCAAAACCTGGGAAGGCACGGAGAAGCTTCCCGCAGGCGGCTTCATTGCCGCGCCCAACCACTGCACCGAAATCGACCCCCTGGTGGTGGGGCACATGCTCTACAACCAGAAGCGGGCCCCGCACTTCCTGGCCAAGGCCGGGCTCTTCAAGGTGCCCGGCCTGGGCCCGCTCCTGCGCGCCACCAAGCAGGTGCCGGTGGAGCGTTCGACGGCGGGAGCGAACCGGTCGCTGCAGGTGGCCCAGGAGATTGTGGCTGAGGGCGGCGCAATCATCATCTACCCGGAGGGCACGCTGACCCGCGACCCCGGGCTTTGGCCGATGACGGGACACACTGGGGCGGCACGGCTTGCCCTCGAAGGGGGCATCCCGGTGGTGCCCATCGCCCACTGGGGTGCGCACGAGGTCTTCCCCAGGTACGGCAAGCGGTTCCACCTGTTCCCGCGGAAGCGTTCCCGCGTGGTGGTGGGCGATCCCGTGGACCTGAGCGCCTTCAAGGGCCGTCCCCTGGACAAGGCCACACTGAGCGAGGCCACGGAACTGATCATGGACGCCATCACGGAGCTCCTGGCGGGCCTGCGCGGTGAGCAGCCTCCCGCGGAACGCTGGGATCCGGCCAAGCAGCAGCAGGCCAAGCACGGGCGGTTCGTGGAACGCGGGCAGCAGCCGGGCGCAGGAACGGAAGCGCAGTGACTGCTGACGCAAAGCCGGGAGCGGCCCGCACTGTGGCCGTCCTCGGTGCAGGATCATGGGGAACAACGTTCGCGAAGATCCTGGCCGACGCCGCCACCGCCACCGGTACGCCGCGCGCCATCAAGCTGTGGGGCAGGCGCGCCGAAGTGGTGGAAGAGATCAACACCAGCCACCGCAACAGCGACTACCTCAAGGACATCGTCCTGCCGGAAAGCATCACGGCGTCGACCGACGTCCGCGAGGTCCTGGCAGGGGCAGAGCTGGTGGTGGTGGCCGTTCCGGCCCAGTCGCTGCGTCCCCAGCTGCGGGAGTGGAAGGACATGATCGCCCCCGGGGCCGTCGTCGTCTCCCTCATGAAAGGCCTGGAGCTGGGAACCGACGCCCGGATGAGTGAGGTCATCAGCCAGGAACTGGGCCTGCCGCAGGAACGCATCGCGGTCGTCTCAGGCCCCAACCTCGCCATGGAAATTGCCCGTGAGGAACCCACCGCGTCCGTTGTGGCCTGCACGGATTCCGCGACGGCGGGCTGGCTTGCCAGGAGCTGCACCGCCCCCTACTTCCGCCCGTACACCACGGCGGACGTCGTCGGCGTCGAAATTGGCGGGATCGTCAAGAACGTCATCGCGCTGGCCGTGGGCATCTGCGAGGGCAGGCAGATGGGGGACAACACCAAGGCCTCGGTGATTACCCGGGGACTTGCGGAAACATCCCGCCTTGCGCTGGCACTGGGCGGCGAAGCGAAAACCATGGCCGGGCTCGCGGGGCTTGGCGACCTCGTGGCAACGTGTTCCTCCGCGCTGTCCAGGAACCACACCGCCGGCCGGCTGCTGGGACAGGGCCTGACGCTGGAAGAGGTGGGCCGGAAGATGACCCAGACCGCCGAAGGCATCAAGTCCGGCCAGGCCGTCCATGAACTTGCCGGCAAACTCGGCGTCGAAATGCCCATTACTGCCGCCGTCGTGGCGGTGCTGGCAGGCAAGCTGTCCGTTGACCAACTGGGGCCGGTTCTGCTGTCCCGGGAATTGAAACCTGAAGGCGATTACTGACCATGTCCCAAGACAAACCCACCACAGGCCAAACGGCCCCCACCAGGAAGCCGCGCGTTGCCGTGCTTTTTGGCGGCCGTTCCAGCGAGCACGCCGTGAGCTGTGTCACGGCGGCAGGTGTGCTGGGTGCCATCAATAAGGACAAGTACGAGGTCATCCCCATCGGGATCGCCAAGACCGGGCAGTGGGTTCTCGCCCCCGCCGAGACGGCCCAATGGTCCCTGGCGGCATCATCGCTCCCGGAAGTTGTGCCGTCGTCGGAAACCGTCACCCTGGCCGAGATCGGCGGGGAACACCAGCTGATCGTGGCCGCGCCCAACCAGGTTCCGCAGGAACTGGGCGCCGTTGACGTGGTCTTCCCGCTGCTGCACGGCCCGTTCGGCGAGGACGGGACCGTCCAGGGTCTCCTCGAGCTCTCGGATACGCGCTACGTCGGCGCCGGGGTCCTGGCATCGGCCGTCGGCATGGACAAGCACTACATGAAGGTGGTCTTCGAAGCTGCCGGGCTGCACGTGGGCCCGTATGTAGTGGTGACCGACCGGCAGTGGCGCAAGGACCCCGAAGCCGTGCGCAAGCAGGTGGACCGCCTCGGGTTCCCCGTCTTCGTCAAGCCGGCCCGTGCCGGGTCCTCGATGGGCATTTCGAAAGTCGACTCCCTCGAGGGGCTGGACGCCGCCATCGAGGAAGCCCGCCGCCACGACCTCAAGCTCGTGATCGAAGCCGGCATTGTTGGACGCGAAATCGAGTGCGCGGTCCTGGAGGGCCGGGGCACGGACGCGCCTCGGACGTCGATGCCCGGCGAAATCTCCGTCGCCGGGGGCACCCACGAGTTCTACGACTTCAACGCCAAGTACGTCGAGGATGACGCCGCAGCCCTCAGCTGCCCGGCCGACATGCCTGCGGACGCTATTTCCCGGGTCCGTGAGCTGGCTGCCGCCGCCTTTGACGCAGTTGGGGCCGAGGGGCTCAGCAGGGTGGACTTCTTCTACACTCCCGAGGGCGAATTGATCATCAATGAGATCAACACCATGCCCGGCTTCACGCCCAAGAGCATGTACCCCCAGATGTGGGCGGCAACAGGATTGGGCTACGCCGACCTCATCGACGAACTGATCTACCTGGCACTGAACCGCAACACCGGACTCCGCTGATCCCCACCGGCACCCTAACCTCGCTCCGCTTCGGCCAGGGAACCCTGCCGGCGTGGGCCCACCCACCGGCACCCTAACCTCGCTCCGCTTCGGCCAGGGAACCCTGCCGGCGTGGGCCCACCCACCGCAGGTTACTGGCTCTTGGGCAGGTTCTGCAGATCCTCCTGGCCTACGCAGTTCCGTGACGACGGAACCTTGCCGGCCGCTGCTGCCAGGTCCGCAAGCACTGTCGCGGAGCTGATCTTGTCCGGGTCCATCAGGACCTCCGTGGCGGGCTCCCTGCCGTAGGTGGTCAGCGTCCACACGGGGTCGCCTTCCTTGATCACCCAGTCAATGCCGTTGACGGTGACGCAGCGGTCGGTTGTCGGCCCCGGAACGTTTACGCCGCAACGGAGAATGACAAGGGACGGATCGCCCCAGGCGGCGGTGGCCTGGCTGTTGGTCTTCCGCAGTTTGGAATCGCCGATGGCATCCGGCAGGGCCACCATCATGGGCGCACACGCCGGGTTGGCGGCGTCCTTGGCGGCGGTGACATCAACGGCGGGGGAGCAGGCGGCCAGTGAAAGGGCGGCAATGGCCCCAACCGCCGCGGTCCTGGCGGCGCGGGCGGACAGGGGCAGCTGGGGATGGTGCATGCTTCCAGCCTATCGCCGCCGCAGTCCCCGTCCGGACACAATGTCGGCCCGGCGCGGTAGCGTAGTGGCGTGCCTGAAGACCTCCGTAACCGCGTTGACCGCCAGCCCACCGTGGCAGGCCTTTCCGAAGCCGACCTGCTGGCCCGGATCTTTCCGCGCCTGCACATGGAGGGCGGCCACAACTCCAACACGCTCCTCGGCCCGGGGGATGATGCCGCCATCGTCGCGGCTCCGGACGGGAAGACCGTTATCAGCATCGACACGCAGGTCCAGGACCAGGATTTCCGGCTCCTGTGGCCCAACGGCTACCGCACCACCGGTTTCGATGTCGGCTGGAAGGCCGCGGCGCAGAATCTTAGCGACATCAACGCCATGGGCGCGCATGCCACGTCCATCGTGGTCAGCCTCACGCTTCCCGTTGACACGCCGGTCCGCTGGGTGGAGGACCTGGCGGACGGGCTGACGGCCGGAATCCGGGAACTCGGGGCAGTCCACTGTTCCGTGGCGGGCGGCGACCTTGGCCGGGGCCGGGAAATTTCGGTGACCGCCGCGGTCCTGGGAACCCTCGACGGCGGGCGGCCCGTCCTCAGGTCCGGCGCACGGCCCGGGGACATCCTCGCACTGGCCGGAACCGTCGGCCACGCGGCGGCGGGCCTGGCCCTGCTCGAATCGGGCGTGCCGCTGGACTCCCTTACACCTGCAGAGCAGGCCTTTGTCGACCTGCAGTGCCGTCCGCGGCCGCCGTTGGAAGCCGGCCCGGCAGCGCGCGCTGCAGGTGCCACGGCGATGCTGGACATCTCGGACGGACTCCTGCGCGACGGGAAGCGGCTGGCCACGGCCAGCCATGTCGCGGTGGCACTCGATCCAGCGCGTCTTACCCAGTTGGCGGACCTGCTGGGCCCCGCAGCGGCGCGGCTGGGAGCAGATGCCGCACCGTGGGTCCTGGGCGGAGGGGAGGACCACGGGCTGCTGGCCACATTCCCGGCCGGCGTTCAGCTGCCACCCGGATTCACTGCGATAGGCTCGATACATGCACTCGGCACC
Organism: Arthrobacter sp. 8AJ; assembly: GCF_902506025.1. Lineage (NCBI taxonomy): Bacteria > Bacillati > Actinomycetota > Actinomycetes > Micrococcales > Micrococcaceae > Arthrobacter > Arthrobacter sp. 8AJ. Next base: position 1,803,107 of record NZ_LR733289.1, read on the forward strand.
GACGAAGGCCCGGGTGTCCTGATAGCTGGCCGGGCCGCGGACACCGGGGGATGGGATCACTTTGCACACTAAGGTTGCCGCCAACGCGCTGGCGATGAAGAGGTGGCTGGGCAAGGCTGAAACTGCCCTGGGAAACCACAGCGACCGGCTCAACGCCATCAACATCTTCCCGGTCGCTGACGGCGATACCGGCACCAACCTCTACCTCACGGTCCGCGCTGCCGCCCGGTCGCTGGTGCTGGACGCGGACCAGCCGGCCCCCGTGGACGTCGGGGAAGTTCTTTCCAAGGCCGGGCAGGCAGCCATGGAGGAGGCCAGGGGAAATTCCGGAACCCTCTTTTCCGTCTTCCTGTGCGCAGCCGCCGAGCCACTGGCCGGGCACACCCGGCTGACGTCCACCCTCCTGTCGGCAGCCCTGAACCGTGCCCAGATCCGCGCCTGGTCTGCGCTGAGTGATCCCGTTCCGGGAACCATGCTTTCGGTGATGGAGGCGGCAGCCCGTGCGGCTGGGGCCGTCGACGCCGGCCAGGACGGCGATGACAGCAACCACGCCCTGGGCCTGGCGCTGGACGCAGCCGTGGAGGGAGCCCTGGCTGCCGTGATCCACACCGAGGAGCAGCTTGATGCACTCCAGTCTGCCCGGGTGGTGGATGCCGGCGGCGTGGGGATGCTGTTGATCCTCGACTGCCTCCGCTCAGCCGTCATGGGGCAGGAACTGCAGGGCGAGCTCCTGGACGGCCTGCACGGCTACGATGTCTCCGATCCCCACATCCACACCTCCATGCCGGACGACGACGGCGTGGAAGTCATGTGCACAATCAGCCTTTCGCCCTTGAACGCCGCAACCCTCCGGCAGCGGCTGGACGAGATTGGTGAGTCCGTGATCATGAGCCAGGTTGGCAACGGGCCGGACGCGGAAGGAAACTACAGGTGGCGGGTCCACGTGCACGTGCCGGACGCTGCTCCGGCTGCAGCAATCATCCGGTCCCTGGGCGAGCCCTCCCAGATCACCATCAGCGAACTGGCGCTGCCCAGGGATCCTGATGCGGATGCGGTGAACACCGGCGGGCATGAACGCTGAGCTGGAACTGGCCCTGGAGCGGCGGATCGGGAAGCGTTCGGCGGCAGTCATTGAGAAACATCTCGGCATAGCCACCGTGCAGGGCCTCCTCAACTACTTCCCGCGCCGCTACATGAGCCGCGGTGAGCTGACCCCCATCACGGAGCTGCCGCTGGATGAGGACGTCACCCTCATTGCCAGGGTTCTGTCCAGCAGCACCCGGCATATGCAGGCACGCCGCGGGACCATCACCGACGTCATCGTTTCCGATGACGACGGGCAGCAGGGGCTTCGTCTGGTGGGTGGCCGCGATTACACCGGTAAAGTTCCGGGGACCCTCAAAATCAGCTTCTTCAACGGGTTCAAGGCGAAAAACGAACTCCTGCAGGGACGCCGCGCCCTGTTTTCGGGCAGGGTTACCAGCTTCAAAGGGAAGCTTGGGCTCACCAACCCGGACTTCCAGCTCCTGGACGAGGATCCCTTCAGCGATGGGGGCCAGGACCCCGAAAAACTTGCGGCCATGCCCATTCCGGTCTATCCCGCCACGGCCAAGTTGCCCAGCTGGAAGATCCAGAAGGTGATCGCCACGCTGCTTGAGACCTCGGACCTCGGCGCGGTGCCGGACCCGGTGCCCCCGCTGGTCGCTGCCAGGGAAAACTTCCTGCCCGTGGCCGACGCCTACCGCCTCATCCACGTGCCTGAAACCGCTGCCGACTGGAAGCGTGCCCGCGACCGATTCCGTTACCAGGAAGCCCTGGTGCTGCAGTCAGCGCTTGCCCGGCGCCGGGCCCAGCTCGCCGCGGAGGAAGCCACCGCCCGGCGCCCTGTCGGCGAAGGCATCCTGGCTGCCTTCGACCAGGCGCTGCCCTTTACCCTCACGGCCGGCCAGGCCGCCGTCGGCAGGACCCTCGCCGGGGAGCTGGCGCAGGACACGCCGATGAACCGGCTGCTCCAGGGCGAAGTGGGCTCCGGAAAGACCGTCGTGGCGTTGCGGGCCATGCTCCAGGTGGTGGACGCCGGCGGCCAGGCCGCGCTCCTGGCCCCCACCGAAGTGCTCGCAGCCCAGCATTACGACTCCATCCGCCGCACCCTGGGTCCGCTCTCCAGCGAAGGACTCCTGGGCGGCCTGGCCGGAGGCAACGGGCCGTCCGTCCAGGTCACCCTGTTGACCGGGTCCATGTCCACGGCGGCACGGAAGCAAGCCATGCTGGATGCGGCCTCAGGGACGGCCGGGATCATCATCGGCACCCACGCGCTCCTCAGCGACAACGTCTCGTTCTACGACCTGGGCCTGATCGTGGTGGACGAGCAGCACCGCTTCGGCGTGGAACAGCGCGATGCCCTGCGGGCCAAGGCCCGGAAGCCGCCGCATCTGCTGGTCATGACCGCCACGCCCATTCCGCGCACCGTGGCAATGACCGTGTTCGGTGACCTCGAAACCTCCACCCTCGATGAACTGCCCAAGGGCAGGGCCCCCATCACCACCCATCTCGTGGGCCTCGCCGAGAACCCCGCCTGGGCGGCACGGATCTGGGCGCGCGCCCGGGAGGAGATCGACGCCGGCCACCAGGTGTACGTGGTCTGTCCCAAGATCGGAACGGACGACGACGGCGACTTCAGCCCCGGGGAGGCCGCACCACCGGGCGTGGAGGCGGAGGAAGCCAGGGAACTGGCGTCCGTCACCGCCGTCGTGGACCACCTGCTGGCTGAGCCCTCACTGGCGGGGGTTCCGCTGGCTCCCCTTCACGGGCGCCAGGACCCCGAGGTGAAAACGGACACCATGGCCGGGTTCACCGCCAACCGCATCAAACTGCTCGTCTCCACCACGGTGATCGAGGTGGGAGTGGATGTGCACAACGCCACCCTGATGGTGATCCTGGACGCCGACAGGTTCGGGATCTCCCAGCTGCACCAGCTTCGCGGGCGGGTGGGCCGCGGCGGGCTGCCCGGAACCTGCCTGTTGGTCACCGCCCTTGAACCCGGCCACCCCAGTCGGAGGCGGCTGGAGGCCGTGGCTGCAACCACTGACGGTTTCGTCCTGTCGCAGGAAGACCTCAAGCTGCGGCGCGAGGGCGATATCCTTGGTGCTTCCCAGTCCGGCGGCCGGTCCACCCTGAAGCTGCTGCGGGTCCTCGAACACGAAGACGTAATAGCCCGGGCCAGGGACGACGCCCAGGCAATCGTCGGCGGTGACCCGCTGCTGGCCGGCCACCCCGGCCTCGCCGATGCCATTGAGCAGTACCTCAACCCCGAGAAGGAGGCGTTCCTTGAACGCGGTTAGCAACGAGGGCGCACCGGGCGCCGCCGGATCGCGGTGGGCGCCGTGACGCGGATCATCTCCGGGGCCGCCGGCGGCACACCGCTGGTAGCTGTTCCAGGATCGTTGACCCGGCCTACGACGGACCGGGTCAAGGAAGCGCTCTTCTCCCGCCTCGATGCCTTCGACGTGATCGCCGGCGCCCGGGTGCTGGATCTTTATGCCGGTTCCGGTGCCCTGGGCGTGGAAAGCGGCAGCAGGGGAGCGCGGGCGGTGGACCTGGTCGAGTCGGACGCCAAGGCCAGCGCCGTGTGCCAGCGCAACGCTGACCTCATCAATGGAGTGCTGGGCCAGAAAACCGTAACCGTCCACCGCTCCAAGGTGGAGCCGTTCCTTGACCGCGCGGCGGCAACGGCTGCCTGGGACCTGGTGTTCCTGGACCCGCCGTATCCGCTGGAGGACGGCACGCTGTCGGCGGTGCTGCAGAAGCTCGCGGTCCACCTGGGCCCCGGAGCCGTGGTGGTGGTGGAACGCTCCTCGCGGTCACCGGAACCGGGCTGGCCCGAGGGGATGACCAGGTTCGCCGAAAAGAAATACGGGGAGACCAGGCTGTGGTTCGCGGAGCCGTTTGTTCCCGACGCCATCGCCCCCGGTGACTTGGCTGACGGTGACCTGGCGGACGCTGACGGGGCTGAGTCCCCGGGCGCCTAGGCCGAGAAAGGGTCCAGGTCCACTCCGGCCAGGACCCTTGCGGGGTGGGGGCCCCGCGATGTCAGCTCAGCTGTCCACGATTCCGGCCAGGGGCCCTGGGTCCCCGCAAGGATGATGTTTCCCGGATACCTGCCCTGGAACATGCCGGCCTCGGCAACGGCGCCCACATCGGCCATGGCCCCGCGCATCGCCGCCACCTGGCTCCTGACGAGCGTGAGCGCCGGCTCGTCACCCACATTCACGATCAGGAGCCCTTCCGGGCCCAGGCGCTCCCCGGCCTCGCGGTAAAAACCGCTGTTGGCGATGTGCGCCGGTGCCTCCGGGCCGGAGAAGATGTCCAGGATCACGACGTCGAACGTGAGGCGCGGGTCAAGCGCACCGAGTGCTTCGCGGGCATCGCCGATGACGGTGGTCAGGTTTGTCCCCTCGGGCATCGGAAGGTGCCGCAGGACAAAGTCCAGCAGTTCACGTTCCAGCTCCACCGCGTACTGGGTCGAGCCCGGACGGGTCGCCTGGATGTACCGCGCCAGCGTCAGAGCCCCTGCCCCCAGGTGGAGCGCCCTGATCGGTTCCCCGGCCGGTGCCGCCAGATCCACCAGGTGCCCGATCCGGCGCAGGTACTCGTAGAAGATGTCTTCCGGCCGGTCAAGGTTGACGTGTGACTGTTCGGCGCCGCCGATGCGCAGGACGTAACCGCCATCGGTAAAGGCGTCGGGTTCGATCGTGGCGTGCTGGCCGGTGGTCCGCAGGAAGCGGCTGGCGCCACTGCCGCCGCGGCCGGACATCAGAGCCTGCCGCGCAGGGTTGCCAGCCGCTCGGCGGCCTCCTCCAGGACTTCGGTCCTCTTGCAGAAGGCAAAGCGGAGCAGGCTTCGTGTCCGTTCCGCGCCTTCCGGGTGGCAGAAGACCGGAACAGGGATGGCGGCGACCCCCACCAGTGCCGGCAGGCGCCGGGCCAGGTCCAGCGCGTCCGTGATGCCCAGCGGGGCTGTATCCACATTGACGAAGTAGGTTCCCTGCGGAGAAAAGACGTCAAAGCCGGCAGCCCGGAGCCCCGCGCTGAGAATGTCCCGCTTCTGCTCCAAAGCAGAGGCGATGCCGGTGTAGAAGCCGTCCGGCAGGGCCAGTCCCCGGGCGATCGCTGCCTGGAAGGGGGTGCCGGAACTGTAGGTGAGGAACTGCTTTACCGTCCGGACCGCCGCGACCAGTTCCCCGGGGCCGCTCAGCCAGCCGATCTTCCAGCCGGTGAGGGAAAACGTCTTGCCGGCGGAGGAAATGGTGATGGTCCGGTCAGCGGCGCCCGGAAGAGTGGCCACGGGGGTATGGCTCACGCCGAAGGTGAGGTGCTCGTACACCTCGTCGGTGATGATCATGCTGCCGTGCCTGGCCGCAAGATCCACCACCCGCTGCAGGATTGCCGGCGGAAAAACTGCTCCCGTGGGATTGTGCGGGTTGTTCAGCAGCACCACCCGCGTCCGTTCGCTGAAGGCTGCCTCCAGCGCCGCCAGGTCCGGCATGAAGTCCGGGGCCGCCAGGGGGACAGTGGTGTGGGTGGCTCCGGAGAGTCCAATCACCGCGCCGTAGGAGTCGTAGAACGGTTCAAACGTGAGGACTTCATCGCCCGGCCCGGCGAACGCCAGCAAGGAGGCGGCGATGCCCTCGGTAGCCCCGGTAGTGATGATGACTTCCGTTGCCGGGTCCGGCGCCAGCCCGTAAAAGCGCTCCTGGTGCGCGGCCACCGCCTCCCGGAGTTCCGGAAGGCCCTTGCCCGGTGCGTACTGGTTGGCACCGGCCGCAATGGCGGCCCGCGCCGCCTCCCTGATTTCCGCCGGCCCGTCCTCATCGGGGAAGCCCTGTCCCAGGTTGATGGCCCCCGTCTGGACGGCCAGGGTGGTCATCTCTTCGAAGATGGTGACTCCGAGTCCGCCGTCCGGCGCCAGGAGGTTCGCTCCGAGCGCGGTGCGCTGCCACGGAGCAGGTGCCAGGGGTGTGGAAAGTTCCCGTGCTCGATGCATCCAGTCATGGTATCCCGGCCTTTCCATGAGGTAGGTTCGGAGCATGAGACGCGCTGTGTGCCCCGGATCCTTCGACCCCATCCACAACGGCCATCTCGAAGTCATTGCACGGGCTGCCGGTCTTTTCGACGAGGTCATTGTGGCCATCTCCACCAACTATGCGAAAAAGTACATGTTCAGCCTGGAAGAGCGGCTGGAGATGGCGCGGGAGACCCTGGCGTCGCTTAAGGGCATCGTGGTGGAACCGGTGGGCGAGGGGCTGCTGGCGGAGTACTGCCGCCAGCGTGGTGTCTCCGCCATTGTCAAAGGACTGCGGTCGTCGTCGGACTTTGACTACGAGCTTCCCATGGCCACCATGAACCGGCAGTTGAGCGGGGTGGAGACGGTCTTCCTCCCGGCAGAGGCCAGCTACGTCCATCTGTCCTCCACCCTGATCAAGGAGGTGGCTGTCCTGGGCGGCAGCGTCTCGGACTATGTGCCCCGGTCGGTGCACCGGCGCATGGTTTCCGGCGAGCCTTCGCCGGATCAGCAGCCAAAGCGGTAGGCTGGATCGGTACTTCGGCGCTGCCCGCTGCCGGTTTGAGTCACCATGGCTCTTCAGGCTAAGATGGTACGTCGGTCATATGTTCAACAGGAGTTCTCATTAACAGAGATGCTGGTTCGCCCTTGGCGTTCGACGTCAAGGACCTCGGGCGCAGCCCGGGAAGCATGCGGACACTGAAGGAACATGTACCCGCACCGGGTGATCTTGGTGTGGCGCTCATTGGTGTTCAGGAAGGCTCGGATGTCGAGCTCGACCTGAGGCTGGAGGCCGTACACGAAGGAATTCTGGTATCAGGAACCGTTATCGCCGAAGTAACCGGCGAGTGCGGCCGATGCCTGGATCCCCTTGCGTATGACCTTGAGGTCAATGTGCAAGAACTTTTCTTCTACGAGGGCATTGAGCTCTCGGATGGAGAAGAAGATGAAGAGCAACGTCGAGTCGAGCACGATGTAATCGATCTTGAACCGGTGTTGCGGGACGCGGTTGTCACCAATCTGCCGTTCCAGCCGGTGTGCCGGGAAGACTGCCAGGGCCTTTGCTCCGAATGTGGAGTTCGCCTGGAAGACGAGCCGGGGCACCACCACGAGGTCCTGGATCCTCGCTGGGCTGCCCTAGCTGATATGGCTAAGCCTGACCGGCAAAATTGATTTGTACGTGTTTGTCTAGAGAGAAATGAGTTAGCCGTGGCTGTTCCCAAGCGGAAAATGTCTCGCTCGAATACCCGCGCCCGCCGCTCGCAGTGGAAGGCGACCGCCCCCCACCTGGTGAAGACCGTTGAGAACGGCCAGGTCACCTACAGCCTGCCGCACCAGGCAAAGGTCGTTACCGACTCTGCTGGCACCGCGCTGTTCCTTGAGTACAAGGGCCGCAAGGTCGCTGACGTCTAATCGGCCCCAACAGGCTGACTGATGTCTTCAACTGAAGAGCTTCTGAAGCGTCTCGGTGTCTCTATTGACGCCGGGACGCTTCGTCTTGCGCTTACCCACCGCTCGTACGCGTACGAGAACGGCGGTATCCCCACCAACGAGCGCCTCGAGTTCCTGGGCGACTCCATCCTGGGCTTTTCCGTCACTGATGCCCTGTACCGGGACAACCCGGACCTGCCCGAAGGCGAACTCGCCAAGCGCCGGTCCGCCGTCGTCAGCACCCGTGCCCTTGCGGGCATCGGACGCAGCCTGGGCATTGGTGAGTACATTTACCTGGGCCAGGGCGAGAAACTTACCCACGGCAAAAACAAGGCATCCATCCTCGCGGACACCATGGAGGCCCTGATCGGGGCAACCTACGTCTCCAACGACATCGAGACCGCGCGGCAGCTGGTCATGCGGCTGATCGGACCGCTGCTGAAGGATGCCGCCGTCCTGGGCGCCGGCACCGACTGGAAGACCAGCATCCAGGAACTCGCGGCCAGCCGGCAGCTGGGCAGCATCCATTACGCAGTGGATGGCTCCGGCCCGGACCATGCCCGCACCTTCACCGCTGTGCTGAACATCGGTGGAACGGCCTACGGCAAGGGCTCCGGGCATTCCAAGAAGGAAGCGGAGCAGGAAGCAGCGGCCGACGCCTGGCGTGTACTTTCGAGCGCCGAGACACGGAGTGCAGCCGGCACGTCCGCGGGCTCCGTGACCGCCACGTAGTGTTCCATGCCTGAACTGCCCGAGGTCGAAGTGGTGCGCCGCGGCCTGGTGAGCTGGGTCCGAGGCCGGACCATCAGTGCTGTCGACGTCCTGGATCCGCGCTCCGTCCGGCGCCATGCCCTTGGGCCCGGGGACTTTGCCGGCAACCTCGAGGGTGCAACGGTGTCCGACGTCGTGCGCCGCGGCAAGTTCCTCTGGATGCCGCTGACGGACGGCCCCGCTGCACTGGAAAATCCTGGGACCGCACCGGTACCGGAAGTCGCGCTCATGGCACATCTGGGGATGAGCGGGCAACTCCTGATGCAGGATCCGGACGTCCCCGATGAAAAGCACCTCAAGGTCCGCCTCCGCCTGAGTCCACGGGAGGGCATGCCGGACCAGCTGCGGTTCGTGGACCAGCGGATCTTCGGCGGCCTGTTCGTTACCGCTTTAATTCCCACGGACGACGACGGCCCCGGCGGCCTGGCAGAGTCCCCCCTTCCGCTGATCGCCGCGGAAGCTGCCCACATCGCGCGCGACCCCTTGGACCCGTCTTTTTCCTTCGACCTCTTCTACCAACGCCTCCGCAAGCGCAAGACGGGCTTGAAGCGGGCTCTGTTGGACCAGGGGCTGGTGTCCGGCATTGGCAACATCTACGCCGACGAAGCCCTGTGGCGGGCCCGCCTGCATTTCGCCCGGCCCACCGACACCCTTCGCCGCAGCGAGGCGCGGCGCGTCCTGGACAGCGCCCGGGAGGTCATGCTCGATGCCCTCGCCGCAGGAGGAACCAGCTTCGACTCGCTGTACGTCAACGTCAACGGCGCCTCAGGCTACTTTGACCGGTCCCTCAGCGCCTATGGCCGCCAGGGCGAGCCGTGCAAGCGGTGTGCCGCAGCGGGGATCAACGCGATCATTCGGCGGGACCAGTTCATGAACCGGTCGTCCCACACCTGCCCGGTTTGCCAGCCACGGCCGCGCAACGGCCGCTGGTAACTTGCCCTGACGAAACGGCGGGACTCTGCGGATTCTGCGGTTCCTGAATGTGGAATCCGCTGGAACACTGGGGTGATGAAGCCCGCGGTTCCATTCACCAGCACGAGGTGGCCCTCATGACGGTCCTGAAACGTTTGTGTCTTACAGGGGCGGGTGCAGCCGTCGCGCTGGCCGGCGTTGCCCTGGTGCTGAACCAGGCCACGGCTGAACCCCTGGAGACGTCGGCAGTAATGCTGGCGTCCACGGAAACCGGAGGAGTTGCCGCGCTCAGCCAGCCGCGGGCGTCCCTGCCTGCTGCACCCGGTTCCGGGCAGGGGCAACGGCCGCTGGAAGTTCTGCCACCCGTCCAGGCCCCGCCGCGCGCCCTTCCGCTGCCCGCGGTTCCGGCCCCGCTGGTGCGGGCCCCGCTTCCGGCGGCGGCCTCGGCGAGGAATTCGGTAGTCCGGGGCTTTCCGTCCAACATTGTTTCTTTTCCGGACAAGACCGTGCCGGTCTTCACCGCCGTAAGTCCGGGGGAGGGGGCCATGGAGTTCACAGCGGAGGGCATCACTCCGCTGACTATTGACCAGGCCCTTGCCCACTTCCAACAGAGCCTGTTCAAGACTGGATTCCGAAGCGAAGCTGCCCAGGCCGGCCAGGGCGGGGCTGCTATAAATCTTGTCCGGGGCAAGGACCAGATAACTGTTTCCGCCACAAGCACGGGAACCGGCGCCACCCACTTCAGCCTGCTCGGAAGATTCCACACCAGTGCGGGTAAGTAAGCATGTATATTTCCGTCTCTGACCGTAACGGCGGCCAAGGCGGGACAGAACAGGCACGCACTGCTGTTCCCTTCAGGTTCGCCCCGACCATCGTTTGGCTCGGTGTCGTCAGCCTGTTTACCGATGTCTCCTCGGAGTCAGTGGCGGCGGTTCTTCCCCTGTACCTCACAGGCTACCTGGGCCTCTCGGTGATCGCGTTCGGTGTCCTGGACGGTATCAACCAGGGCGCGGGTTCGCTGGTCCGGATCGCGGCCGGATGGTATTCGGACCGCGCCGGCCGGCCCAAATATGTTGCACTGGCCGGTTACGGCCTGTCCGCCACGGCGAGGTTGGCATTGCTTTTTGCCGGGGGATTCTGGAGCCTCACCGGCACTATCACCGCGGACAGGATCGGCAAGGGAATCCGGACCGCGCCGCGGGACGCCCTGATCACAGTCAACGCGCAGCCTGAGCACCTTGCACGGCATTTCGGCGTCCACCGCATGCTCGACACCGTCGGCGCGGCGCTCGGTCCCCTGCTGGCCGCCGCCATCCTGCTTCTCATACCATCCGGATATTCCACCGTCTTTGTGGTTTCCCTGGCCTTTGCCGTGATTGGTGTGGCAGCACTGGCGCTATTTGTCCCGGACTTGCCGGCCCTAAAACTGCGCACCGCGTCCGGAAGCAGAAAGGCGGGTCCTGCACCCATCATCCGGTGGAGGACGCTGCACCGCAGCGGACTCGGCCGCCTCCTGATTACCGCGGGACTTTTTGGCCTGCTAACGGTCGGTGACGGATTCATCTACCTGGCACTCCAGGACCGCAATGCCTTCGAACTGCAATGGTTTCCGATGCTGTACGTGGGCACCAACGCCGTCTTCCTGGCGCTGGCCATCCCGCTGGGGAGGCTCGCCGACCGCTGGGGACGGACCAAGGTGTTCGTCGCCGGCCACCTTGCCCTGTTGGCCTGCTACCTGCTGGCTGCCCTCCCTTTCACGGGCGCAGGAGCAGTTGCAGGGTGCCTGGTCCTCCTCGGCATCTTTTACGCGGCGACTGACGGGGTCCTGACCGCATTGGCAAGCCAACTGGTTTCTCCGGAGCGTCTGGCCACAGGAATAGGTGCAGCCCAGACGGTTGTGGCGGTGAGCAGGATGGTTGCTTCGGCCGGATTCGGTGTCCTGTGGTTCGCGGTGGGGCCCACCGCAGCTCTGATCCTCGTGGGTTGCCTGCTGGCCCTCGCAGTGCTGGCCTCGCCGCTGCTCCTTGGCCGCGCCAAAGCAGCTAAGGTGCATGCATGATCCTTCGTGCCAGGCCCACCGGTGACAAAGGCCGGTGGGCCGTACTGCTGCTTGTCGCTGCCATGGCCCTTGCGGGAGCCGGTTTCTTCGCCTTCCAAGCCGTCCAGCGTTTCCAGGAAAGCCAGGCGGCGGCCTCCGAATCCGACGTCTCCGCGGGAGGGTCTCCGTTGCCCGCGGAACCGTTCGTCCTCTTCCGCAACACGGCCTCGGGCCAGGCCTACGGTCAGGCCGCCACGGTTTCCTTGTCCGATCCGGCCGGCGCCCGTGCGGTCAGCGGCGTGGACTGCGACCGGACCTATGGAACCAGGAGCGCAGTCATCTGCCTGCGCACCCAGCGGGGCCTCGTTACCCGTTTTGAGGCTTCCCTGTACGACAGGAATTGGCAGCAACAACGCAGTTGGGCGCTGCGCGGCATACCCAGCCGGGCCAGGATTGACCGCACGGGAAACTCGGTCGCCACCACAGTCTTCGTCACAGGCCATTCCTACGCCGGCGCAGGTTTTTCAACGGAAACTTCGATCACCCCGCTCGGGGCCGGCAGTGAATCGGGCAGCCTGGAGGAGTTTGCCCTGGTGGTGAATGGAGAAAAGGTCATGGCCAACGACCGCAACATCTGGGGGGTGACGTTCGTCCCCGGCCAACCGAATGCCTTTTATGCCACGGCTGCATCCAGCGGCCGGATCTGGTTGGTCAAGGGCAGCGTTTCGGAACGCACCCTCACTGCTGTCTACGACGGAGCGGAGTGCCCCTCCATCTCTCCGGACGGAACACGCGTGGCCTACAAGAAGAATGCCGCCGGCCCGCTCGATCCCCATTGGAATATCGCTGTCCTTGACCTGGCCAGCGGCAGGGAGACCGTTCTTCGGGAGACAGCGAGTGTTGATGACCAGGTGGAGTGGCTCGACAACGCCACCCTGCTTTATGGACTTCCGCGGTCCGATGAGGCGGGCGACAGCGATATCTGGCAGATCGGCGTGGACCCGGCCGCCAATCCTGTGCTGTTCATCGAACATGCCTGGTCACCCTCCGTTGTCCGCTGATTCGCGGCGGACGTTCAGGCCGGATCCGGCGCGAAGACAACGTCGACAAAGTAGTTGGTGCCGGACGATGTCCGGTTGGGCACAGCCGTTCCCGTCCCATACCTGAAGAGACCGTTTTTTGCGGCTGGAGCCACGAGCACCCCGCTGGTCCAGTCTTTGGCAAAGAAGTTGCTGGTGTACGAGTACTTGCCCGCTGGGGCGTTGTAGGACACCACATACGTGGACCCCACCGTGAGCCTGACGGGCGTTGAGAGGACGGCTGTCTGCCATCCGCTCGCGGTCTCGTTCGCGTAGGTCACCCCGGCCACCTTGACGCCGGACGGGTCCCACAGGGCGCCCGTATGGACTCCGGTATTGTTTGGCCCCTTGTAAAAGCGCAAGGCAGTAACCGTCCCGGGCGCCGTGGTCCGGAACGCAGTACCCAGATCGATGGCCCGGGTCTCCGTAGACGTCGCAACCTGCGGCTGCATGCTGGAGAAGAGCGTCTGGCTGGGTGGCGGGGGGCTCGCGGTGGTGAACTGCCAGGAGGTGGGCGCGAGGACGGCGCCGCTCGTGGAAACCACGTTACTGGCGCTTGCCGTGATGGCAGCGCCCGCCGGCAGGAGTTGCGCGGGGCTGAAAGTGATGGTCCGCCCGTCAGCCGACAGGGCGGAACTGCCCGTGATGCTGGTTCCTCCGGTGGAAAGCAGCAACGCCGAGCCCGGCTGTACCGCCGCTGACAACGTCAGTGCGGGTTTGGTGTCCACCGCCACCCCCGTTGCGTTTGCTGCGGGTGAGAAGGAGCTGACCGTCAGCGACGCTGTGGCTGTGCTTGTGAAGACCACGTCCACGAGGTAGCTGTTGCTGGACGAGTTGCCGGGGAAATCACTGCTGTACGAGTATCCGCCCGAGCCCTGCGTGGTGCGCAACGGGCCACTGGTGAAGCCGGTGGAGAACCCGCCCTGGGTGTAGGAGTAGGTGCCGGTGGGGGACTTGTAGGCGGCTATGTATTCAGTGTCGGCGGCTATGGCCACTGGTTGGCTGAAGGTTGCCGTTTGCCACCCGGCGGTGGATTCCCCGGAGAACGTGACGCTGGCCAGTTGCTGCCCTGCCGCGGTGAACAGCGTTCCCGTGTGCGTTCCGGTGTTTCCCGCGGCTTTGTAGAACCTGATTCCGGTGATGTTGCCACTGGCGGAGCTGGCGAACCGCACTCCCAGTGACAGCGGGACACCGTCTTTGACCTCGAGGGTGGTGGGCGTCACCGTGTCCTGGTAGAGCGTGCAGGGGCACGTGCCTTCGACCCGTGGCGGAGGAACCGTGGTGAAGGTCCAGCTGCCGCCGGCGCTGAGCTGCTGCCCTGTGCTGGACGTGGCAGTGACGGTTGCCGTGTAGGTTGAGGACGGGTTCAGGGGAACGGACGGTGTGAAGGTCACTTTTCCGGCCGTGGAGTCGAAAGCCGTGGCCCCTGGCACTCCCGCACCATCAGGCCCGGTAAGGACCAGGGCAACCGTTGAGGCTGTGGCCGGCTTGGAGAACGTCGCCGATACCAGGGTGTTGAGGGGAACACTTGACGAGCCGGGAAGCGGCGTTTGGCCGGTCGCGGTGAACGGCGGATCCGGATATTGGACCACGACGTCCACCAGGTAACTCGTTGTCGAGCGGTTGGCCGGGAAATCGCTGGTGTAGGAGTAGGCTCCGGCGTCGGACACCGCCCGGAGGTTGCCCGACGAGAGGCCGGAACCAAAGCCGTTGACAGTGGCCGAATACGTGCCGGTGGTGCTCTTGTACGCCATGATGTATTCGGTGTTTGCGGTCATTGCCACTGGCTGGTTGAAGTAGGCCGTCTGCCATCCCGAGGTTGACTCATTCGCAAACGTGACCGTCGCCAGGGCGGTGCCCGACCCCGAGAAGAGCGTTCCGGTGTGGGTTCCGGTGTTGCCTGCCGACTTGTAGAAGCGCACGCCGGTCACAGTGCCGTCAGCGGTGCTGGAGAAGCGTATGCCCAGGGTCAGCGGCGTCCCGTCCTTGACCTCCGGGATGCCGGGCTGGACCGAGTCGTCGTAGAAGCTGCATGGGCAGGTGCCGGGGGTCGGCGGAGAGACGACTGTGGTAAACGACCACGTCCCTCCCGCCGTCAGGGTGCCGCCCGTGGAAGCCGTCGCGGAGAGTACGGCGGTGTACGTCGTCGCCAGCGCCAACGGGGAGGACGGCGTAAAGGTCGCCTTGCGGCTCACGGAGTCGTACACCGTTGTTCCGGCCACCTGGGTACCGTTCGCGGCCGTGAGGTTGAGCTGCACGCTGGAGGCCGTCACGGGCTTGGAGAATACAGCGCCCACGGTGGTCGACTGGGGAACGCTTGAGGATCCCGGCAACGGCCACTGTCCCGAAGCCGTCAGGGGGGTGTTGTCCGTGGTGTCGAAGACTGCGTCCACGAAGTAGTTTCCGTTGCCGTACGAGGCGGACGGATACGTATCAGGGCTGCCGTAGACGCCTGCCGCCGGGCTTCCGAATCCTCCCGCCACCGTCATGGGCGGATCGCTGAAGCCGAAGTACGCCCACTGGTAGTCCTTGACCGCGTAATGTCCTTTCGGATCGGTGTAGGAGACGGTGTAGGTCGTCCCTGCGGTGACAGCCACAGGCTGGGTGAAGAGAACCTTTTGCCAGCCGGTTGCGGTCTCGGAAGCGAAAGTAGCGCTGGCAAGCCGCTGTCCGTCAGGGCTCCACAGCGAACCGACATGGGTTCCGGTGTTGGATGTGCTCTTGTAGAAGCGCACGCCGGTAATGAAACCGTCGGTGGTGGGGGTGAACTTCATGCCGAGTTCGTAGGCTCCGCCGTCCTGGCCGTCGTCCACCGCGGGGACTTGCTGCCCGAAGACGGTGTACGGGCCGCTAAGCGAAATACTCCGGGTAGCCGCGGTTCCGGCGTTCGCGCTGTCGTCGATTGCCCGGACCCGGACGCTGGCGGTGGACAGGCCCTTCTGGATGTAGGTGTACGTCCAGTTCTGCTTTCCCTGGGCAGGGTGCCAGGTGTTGCCGCCGTCCGTTGACACCTCGACGCCGGCCACGATGCCCCCGGTGTCGGTGGCGGTTCCGGATACCGTCACGGACGATCCGTGCGCGATGGTGGTGCCGTCTGCGGGGGAGGTGATGGACACCGTCGGTCCTGCTGTGTCGGTGCTGGCGCTCGCAGCCGTCAATGCCGCGTCAAGAGTGGCGGATTGGGCTCCCATGTCCGCCAGAAGGTTGACCTGCGCCTGCTGCATCCGGGGATCAGGAGCCGCGCCGGGGCCGTCATGTTGCTGGTCGAGCCCCCAGGTCCACTGCACGCTGCCTGCAGAGAACACCAAGGCCCCGCTGGCGGCCTTGTACAGCGTGACGTTATGGGTTGTTGTGCCGGGCTTCACGGTATTGCCGAAGTCCTGCAGGTACTGGTCCACGGCCCCGGTAGTGGTGGAGAGCCTGACCAGTCCTGCCGGCCTGAAACCGTTGTCCAGATCTTCGTCCGATTCGTAGCCCACTGTGTGGGGCGCAAGTTGGGCGGAGCCTCCCACGGGGAGCGACGCAAGGGACGTGTTGCGCCACAGACGGGACTTCCCCTCCGCTGCGCTCACCGTGACCGGCAGGTCCGTGAAGTTGGACATGTACATCGTGCCTGTCAGGCCGTTCTCCGGCCGTCCGCCGCCATTGGCGGGTGCGGCATAGCGGGGATCGCGCCACGTTCCCGTCCATTCAGTGCTCGGGTCGATTTTGGCGTTCGACCAGGTTTCCTTGTAGGAGACCAGGGTGCGGTACGCCGCCCCGTCCGTTTTCGATGGTTCATATCTGGTGCGCCAGTAGGCTTCATTGCCGGACAGGAACTGCATATTCACTCCGGCATCGCGCGCTTTCTCGACATTGGCGCGCTGGGCGCCGGACCAGTACTCGTCGTGGCCCACGGACAGGAACACTTTGTGGTTGAGCAGCAGCGAACCGTTCCGGTCAGTGTCCACGCCGCTGATGTAGGAGACGTCATAGCCGTTCTTTTCGAGGAACCTGACCAGGGGGTACTCATTGCTGAAGTAGAAGTCACGTCCATCGGGACCGCTGCGGGTGGCGACGGGCCGGTTGTAGCTGATCTTGTAGGCGCGCCCGTTGCTGCCGCCTTCATAGAAATCGGAACCGCCGTAGGTGTTGTAGGCCTGCCAGGTCGGGTCGGAGGTCTGGAAGACTACAGGGGCCTGGCTGCTGTCGTTGCGGACGATGAAGGTGATGTGGCTCCGGCCGCCGGTGTCGGGACGGTTGAGGACTGCAAGGTAGATGCCGGAGACGGCTGTGGACGGGACCTGCCACGTGGCGGAGACGGCCCACGTGCCGCAGTCGTAAAGTCCGGTGGCCACGTCCGAAGTACATTGCGGCTGGGCCTGCCGGAGCGCGGAGGGAACCACATCGGCGACCTTCCGGGCACCAAGTCCCTGGTACCACCCGGTCCGGTAGATCGCGATGGTGTAGTTGCTGGCGGTTGTATCGATTTTGAACTGCAGCGGTTGGCCCGCGTTGACGCTGATGTCCGTCGAAAAGCCCTGCAGGGTGCTGTCACCGGCTCCGTCGATGTCCCATTCCGAGGACGGGCTGCCCGGCTTCGAATTCTCGCACGCAATGGGATTGAGCAGCGGCGCGCAAGGGTCCGTGGCGTAGGCGGACTGGAGGACTCCCAGGGGTGCAAATGCGGGAAGCAATGCTGCAAGAAGAGCGAGTACCAACGTGGCAGCTGTCCTTTTCAGGACCAGCCGGTGATGCGCCTTCGATGCGGGCATTGTGAACTCCTGGGTTGAAGCGAAGGTATCGGTGGGACATTGGCGTCCCTTCCGAAAGCCGCTCCCCCCGGGGCAGCCAAACCAAGATATTCAGTTGTCCCTGCGTCAGGACCCAATAACCGGAGCTGTCTGCACTGGCAGTTGGAAGGCGTTGGCGGGAACCGGTCCGAAAGACCTTTTGAGACCACCAACGCCAGCCAGCAGGCTGCCCTGTAAGCGAGAGTCTAGGGGCGGCCGGGACGCGCCTGCAGGAAATGGAAAACCATTTCGGGCAGGTGTGTGGAAATCCACACAGGCCCCTGGGGCCCCGTCGTCACCGGGATATGGGCCCTGCGCCCATGAGCTGTCCCGGCAACGTCACGGGAGCCTGGCGCCCCAGCGCCGGTGAAGGGGCTCAGCGGGAGCGGTAGTAGTCCGCCAGCCGCTCAAGGCCTTCATCGATGGAGACGGCGGGAGTCCAGGCAAGGAGTTTTTGGGTCTCACGCTGATCGAACCAGTGTGCCGTGGACAGCTGTTCAGCAAGAAACCTGGTCATGGGCGGTTCGTCCTCTTTGCCGAGCCTGGGCCACGCTTTTTCCACCACTGATCCCGCAATCCGGGCAAGCTTTCCCGGTACGGACCACGACGGCGCGGGAACGCCCCCGGCGGCGCAGATGCCGGCAATCAGTTCGCCTACCGGCCGCGGTTCGCCATTGGTGACAACCAGCGCCCTCCCGTGGATTTCACTGATACGGTCCAGGGCCGCAACGATCGCCGCGGCCGCATTGTCCACATACGTGGTGTCGATAAGCGCAGCGCCCGCATCCAGCAGCGGCAGGCGGTTCCGGGCCGCCCGCGCCAGCACGCGTTCCACCAGCTGGGTGTCACCGGGTCCCCAGACCACGTGCGGCCGCACGGCGGCGACGCGGAAGCCCGGGGCGTCCGCGTCGAGGGCCAAAAGCTCCGCCTGCGCTTTGGTGCGGGCGTAGTCGCCGTGGGCGCGTGCCGGATCGGCCGGTTCTGCGCCGAGTCCGGCGATGGCGGCGCCTGAATTGGCCACCGACGGTGAGGAGACAAATACAAAGTCGCTGACTCCGGCTTCGCGCGCCGCCAGGACCAGGCGCCGTGTTCCCTCCACGTTCACGCGGTCAAACTCGTCGGCCCGGCCGGTGAAGGATACTTTGGCCGCGAGGTGGATGACTGCCTCGGTGTCCCCCACGGCAGTCCTGACGGCGGCGTCGTCGGTGAGCGAACCGCAATGGTCCGCCGCGCCGTCGACCCCTGAGGGACGCCGCTGGAAGGTGGTGACGGCGTGGCCCCTGCGCACCAGCAGCCCTGCCACTTCCCGCCCCAGCAGGCCGCTTGCCCCGGTGACCAGGATTTTCACGGCGCAACCCGCCTGCCGCCGGCCAGCACTGACGAGGCCCATTGGGCCAGCCGCGACCTGTCGATCTTTGCGTTGTGGCGGATGTCGGTGGGTTGCGCGGGGACAACCAGGACTGCCGCCACGGACACGCCTGCACCCTGGGCGGCGCTCCGTACCTTCCTGGCCAGTTCCGTGCCCGCAGGGCCGGCCTTACGGGCCGGCGGTACGGTTTCGACGACGGCGGCGACGGCCTGGGTGCCCGCGGGCCCCACGCCCACGACGGCTGCCATCCGAACACCGTCCAGCCGTTCGATGGCCTGTTCGGCGCCGACCGGAGTGACCACTCCAGGGGGCGCCGTGATGATGTGCGCCAGGCGCCCTTCCACCCACAGGCGGCCATCGGCGTCGAAATGGCCCACATCTCCGGTGCGGTGCCAGCCGGCCGGCCCGGCGCTCGCCTGCCCGGTCAGCCAAAGCCTGTCGTAGCCGTCCTTGACGTGCGGCGCGCTGACCAGGATTTCCCCCGTTACCCCCGGTTCCGTCACCGGCTCGGCCCCCGGGGCGGTACCGTCGGCCGCCAACGGGATCACGGCTATGCGGGCGCCCTGGACGGGATGCCCTACGCAGACGCCCTTGCCGGCCCCTGGCGTTCTTCCGGCTTCGGCGTCGGCCGCCGCGGCCTGAATCTGTTCGAGGCTGATATCGGTGACAGGCAGGGCCTCGGTCATGCCGTAGGGGGTATGCAACGAGGCGGCGGGCAGCAGCCGCTGCACCTCCGCAAGGAGGGGTTCCGGAACCGGTGCGCCGGCAGAGAGCAGCAGCTGGACGCGGCCGAGGGCAGCGGTGCCCTCCGGGCTGAGGCCGTCCCGGGTGGCGACGACGTTGCGCAGGGCGGCAGGGGACGCGAAGACCACCGTGGCGTCGATGGCCGCTGCAGCATCGGCCAGGGCGCGCGCGGTCAAGGTCCGGGGCGCTGTGACATCCATGGCCGGCGTTACGGACACGGTTCCCAGCGCCGGCCCCAGCAAGGCGAACGGCGCAAAGCCTGCCACCAGCTTCTGGCCCGGCTTGATGCCGAAGGTTCCCGCCACGGTGTCCCGCATGGCCGCAAGCTGCCGGTGGGTGTACAGCACGCCCTTGGCGGGACCGGTGGAGCCGGACGTGAAAAGCACGGCGGCGGGGGAGTCCGCGTCCGGGCTGGAGGCGGGAGCGGTGCCGGCAGCGGCACGCCCCGCGCCTGCCCTGGCCAGGGCGGCGAGTGAGGTCTCCACCCCGAGGAGCCGGCGCCGACCTGCCGGCAGGTCCTGCACACTGATGCGCCTGGATGCCCAGCCCAGTGCCCGGGCAGCGGCAAGGGCTTTGTCAATCCCGATCAGGACATCGGGCGTCGCTCCCTTGACCGCCCGGCTCAGCCCCCTGGTGCCCAGGCCGGCGTCGGCAACCACCACCACGGCTCCCAGCCGCAGGCAGGCATACAGGGCCATGGTCAGGTCCACCCCTGGCGGGACCATCAGGCTCACCCGGCTGCCCGGTCCTACTCCGGCCCCCTGCAGGCCTGCGGAGAGGTGCCCGACGCTTTCTTCCAGCTGCCGCCAGGTGAGGGAGCGGGCCACCGTGCCATCCGGTGCCATTTCGACGACGGCCCTTCCGCCCGCGGACGGGCCGCCGGCCAGCTGCCCAAGAAGCGTCCACAAGGGCGTGAAGCCACGGCCTTCAGCCGGGGCGGCGGGTCCAGTGACCGCGTCGCCTTCAGCAGCTGGGCCAGGGTCAGCAACACTGTCCCCGCCGTGCGTGAGGCGGCCGGCAAGCCAGTCGAAGACCGCCGGCGCGATGTTCCGGTCCTCTGCCACCAGGTGCCCCGCACCCTCGTAGCGGTGCACGTCCGCGTGAGGGAGGCGGGTGAGCAGATCCTTCAGGTAGCGGTCGGAGAAGATGGGGTCCCGTGGGCCCCACAGCATCAGGACCGGCACCTCAAGGCCGCGCACGCCGTCCGCGACGCCGTTGAGGGCAGCAAAGCTGGGGTGTGAGGCGTCAACGGGAATGTCCGCCACGAAGTTGCCCACCCCCGCACGGCGTGGGGCGCTGCGGTACGGGGCCATGAAGGCGTTCCGCACGTCCGCGGGCAGCGGCGGGTGTGCCAGCGAATGCGTCACCCGCAGGAAAGCATCGGTAGTGGTGGTGCCCCACCGGTGCACGGCAGGGTGGAGGGCAAGGCGCAGCGCCGGCGGGATGGGGGAGCCGGCGGGCTGGTGGACGGCGGTGTTGGTCAGGACCACGCCGGCCAGTTGGTCGGTGTGGGCCAGCGCCCAGCCGAGGCTGATGACCCCGCCCCAGTCGTGGCCCACCGAGACCACGGGCCCTGCCAGGTCCAGGGCGGCGGTCACGTCGCCAAGGTCGTTGATCCTGTCCGCCAGCCGCCGGAAGGTCCCGGTCCGCTCGGAGAAACCCATGTCCAGCTGGTCCACGGCCACCACGCGCCACGGGTGCGCGGGATCCGAACCGGCGGCCAGCAGGCTCCGCCACAGGTAGGACCACGTGGGGTTGCCGTGAACGCACAACAGGGTTCCCTGGGGAGCCAGGCCGCGGCGTGCCAGTTCCCCGCCGTTGTCCAGCAGGTGCCAGCGGCGCACCGTGCCGGGGGAGTCAGCCCCCGATGTGGAGGGGACATCGATGTGGCGCGACCACTCGGGGTTGACGCCCGGCCAGTCCGCGATCACCAAACGATTTCCAGCATTGCGGTGTTCAGGCCGGATCCGACGCCCATGCACAACACCCTGTCACCGCTGCCCAACGACTGCGCCTCGGCTGCGAGCGTCATAGGGAGCGATGCCGGACCCACATTGCCCCAGTGCGGGAACGTGATGGGCACCTTGTCCGGGTCCAGGTCGATCGCATCGATGATGGCCTGGGTGTAGGCGTTGCTGACCTGGTGCGTGACGTAGCGGTCCATCGCGGCCCAGTCCCATTCGGGCTGGGCTTCCTGCCACGCATCGACCACGAGCCGGAGGCCGCCGTCGAGCAGCCCCTTCGTGTCGGTGTTCATGCCGTCGATGCCGCCCACGCACAACTCGTGGTGCTCGGTGCCGGCGCGCATTACGCCGCCCACCACCCGGTGTGCTCCCGGGTGCTCGTCGGCGGGCCCCAGGACGGCCGCGGCCGCCCCGGATCCCAGGGTCAGGGTGGCGAACTCCCGGTTGAAGTCATCGCGCGTTGTCTCGGGCCGCTGCAGCCGGGCCAGGGTGGCCTCCTGCGTCAGCTGGGCGTCCTCGCCGTTGACAATGACGGCGTACCGTATCTGGCCCGAGTCGATCATGTTGGCTGCCAGGGTCAGGGCATTCACGAAGCCCAGGCAGGCGTTGGCAAGGTCGAAGTTCATGGCCGACGACGGCAGGCCCAGGCTGTGGTGGATCTTCACCGCCACTGAGGGTTCAAGGTTGCGCCGGGTCACCGAGGTGTTGATCAGCAGTCCGACGTCGGAGGCTTCGATGCCGGCCTCGGCGAGGGCCTTGGCGCCGGCTTCCACCGCGGCGTCGTCGAACGACGTTCCGGCAGCCCACCACCGGCGGTGCGTGATGCCCGCCACGCGCTCAAGCAGCCGCGGCGGAAACTTGAGCCGCTGCAGGGTCGATGCCAGCCGCCGGTCAAAGTCCGTGGAGCTCACAATCCTTGGAGCCTCGACGCTGCTCACCGAGAGCAGCGCGGTGTTGCTGTGGCGGAAGGTTGCATTACCTGCCAATTCAAGCCCCTCTTCGTTTTCGTCCCGCGTTCCTGCGGTGACCGTACCCACATCTGCGCAGGCTCAAGAGCTTAACTATGCCTTTGCAGTGCCGGAACACGCATATCCACCCCCGGTGCCCGAGCCGGTTCCCGGGTGCTGCTGCCGGGAAATGTCGGTCCTGCGCAGTAGATTGTAGTAACCCGGTTCCAGCAAAATGCCCCACCCGCTCCAGGAGACCAGAAAAGCCTTGCACCTCAAAAGCCTCACCGTCCGGGGGTTCAAGTCCTTTGCGTCCGCCACCACCTTCGACTTCGAACCCGGCGTCACCGCCGTCGTGGGTCCCAACGGATCCGGCAAGTCCAACGTGGTGGACGCCCTGGCGTGGGTCATGGGCGAGCAAGGGGCCAAAACCCTGCGCGGCGGCAAGATGGAGGACGTCATTTTTGCCGGCACGTCCGGGCGTCCGCCGCTGGGCCGCGCCCACGTTTCGCTCACCATCGACAACACCGATGGCGCACTCCCCATCGAGTACAGCGAAGTCACGATCTCCCGGACGCTGTTCCGGGCGGGCGGATCCGAATATGCCATCAACGGCGCAGGCTGCCGCCTGCTGGACATCCAGGAACTGCTCTCCGATTCCGGCCTGGGCCGGGAAATGCACGTCATCGTGGGCCAAGGCCAGCTGGACCGCGTCCTGCACGCCACTCCCGAGGACCGCCGCGGCTTCATTGAGGAGGCTGCCGGGATCCTCAAGCACCGGCGCCGCAAGGAACGGACGGTACGGAAGCTCGAGGCCATGCAGGCCAACCTCCAGCGCCTGACCGACCTCACCGGGGAGATCCGGCGGCAGCTCACGCCCCTTGGGAAGCAGGCCGAGGTGGCCCGCCGCGCGCAGCGGGTCCAGTTCGACGTCCGGGACGCCCGGGCGCGCCTGCTCGCCGACGACCTGGTGCAGCTGCAGCAGGCCCTGGAGCAGGATGTGGCGGACGAAGCTGCGCTCAAGGCGCGCAGGACCGCCGTCGAGCAGGAACTCGAGGCCGGGCGCAGGCAGCAGGCAGCGTTGGAACAGCTCGCAGCCGAGGCCACACCGCGGCTCAATGCCGCCAGGGACACCTGGTACCGGTTGTCCACGGCCCGTGAACGGCTTCGGTCGCTCGGCTCGCTCGCCACGGAACGGAGCCGGCTGCTGGGTTCCGACGATGCCGCGCCGTCTTCCGGCCGGGACCCCGAACAGCTGGAGCGCCAGGCAGCCCGGGTGCGGCAGGAACTGGCCGAACTCGAACAGGACATCCAGTCCAGGCGGAACAACCTGGACGCGGCCAGCGCAGCGAAGGTGGAAGCGGAGCGGGCCGCACAGGCCGAGGACCAGCGGCTCACCGCCCAGCTCCGTGCCGCAGCGGACCGGCGCGAGGGCCTGGCGCGGCTGGCCGGCCAGGTCGCGGCGGCCAGGTCCCGGGTGGAGTCCGCCCAGGCGGAACTTGGAAGGCTGCGTGAATCCCTTGCCGCCGGAACTGAACGCCGGGCCCGTGCCCAGGCCGAGTTCACGGCGCTGGAAAACCAGGTGGCCGGCGTGGAGGAGGGAGAGGAATCCCTTGACGCCGACTATGAGGCCGCCAGCGATGTCCTGGACGCCGTGCTGGGGGAGATCGCGGACCTCAAAGCCGCCGTCAACGAGGGGGTCCGCAAGCGGGACGCCCTCGCCGCGCGCCTCGATGCCCTGAAGCTCGGCCTTGACCGCAAGGACGGTGCCAGGCACGTGCTGGAGTCCGGGCTCCCCGGCGTGCAGGAAAGCCTCGCTGCCGGGATCACCGTGCAGGGCGGGTACGAGCCGGCCGTCGCCGCCGCCCTGGGGGAAGCGTCAGAGGCATTGCTCGTCCAGGACGGGGAGGCGGCGGCCGCTGTACTAAGGCGGCTCAAGGACGACGACGCCGGGCGGGCGTCGCTGCTCCTCGCATCGGCCGCGGAACCCCGTCTGGGGGATGGCGGGCAGGTGACGCTGCCTGAGGGAGCGCAGTGGGCCGCCGGCCTGGTCGATGGGCCTTCGGGGCACGTCGCCCTCGTCCGGCACCTGCTGTCCCGGACCGCCGTCGTACCCGGCATCGAGGCCGCGGCTGCCCTGGTTGCCGCACTGCCGGACATGACCGCCGTCACCCGCGAAGGGGACGTCTTCACTGCCGTCTCCGCCACGGGCGGCTCTGCCAAGGCGCCGTCCCTCCTCGAGGTGCAGGCGGCCGTGGACGACGCCGAGCGCGGACTTTCGGCGGTCACGGCGGACCTGGAGCGGAACAGGTTTGCCCTGGCCGCCGCGGAGGCGCGGCGCACGGGGGCGCAGGAGGAAGCGGACGCAGCGCTCGACAAACTGCACGAGTCCGACGCCCGCCTCGCCGCCGTAGCCGAACGTTTGGGCCACCTGAACTCTGTCCTGCGCAGCGCCGTTGGCGAGAGCGAACGGCTGGCAGCGTCCCTGGCACGGGCCGAAGGCAACGTCGCGGCGGAGGAGGAAGCGCTCGCCGCCATCGCTGCCCGGTTGGCCGCGGCGCAGGAAGCGCCGTTGGAAGAGGAGCCGTCCACGGAGCAGCGCGACGCCCTGGCGCGTGCAGCCTCCGCCGCCCGCGCGGCCGAGGTCGAGGCACGGTTGTCGCTGCGCAGTGCCGAAGAGCAATTGGTGGCCACCCGCAACAGGGTGGCGTCCCTGGAACGCGCCGCCGCCACCGAACGCCGCGCCCGTGAGGAGGCGGCAGAGCGCGCCCGCCGCCGCCGCATCCAGGCCCGGCGGGCGGCCGCCGTTTCCTCGGGGGTGGAACTGGCTCTTGGCTTTGTGGACGTCTCCGTGGACCGTGCGCGGCACGAACGGGACCTGGCCGAGGAGAACCGCGAACTCCGCGACCGCGGGCTGCGGGAGATCCGGGAGGCGAACGATGCCCTGGCCAGGGAGCTGGCCCAACTCACCGACAACGTGCACCGCGACGAACTCGCCCGCGCCCAGCAGCGCGCCAGGATCGAGGCGGTGGAAACCCGCTCCGTGGATGAGCTGGGCATCACCCCCGAAGCGCTGGTCAACGAATTCGGGCCGCACGTGCCGGTGCCCGTTCCGGCGGAGGAATCCGGTGACAAATGGGCGGCCCTGCGGGCCCCGGTTGACGCGGACGGGGAAGAGATCAGGGATGGCAAGCCCTATGTCCGGCAGGAGCAGGAGAAACGGCTGCGGAAGGCTGAGCGGGACCTCGCAAGCCTGGGCAAGGTCAACCCCCTGGCGCTGGAGGAATTCGCGGCGCTGGAGGAGCGGCACCAGTTCCTCAGCACCCAGCTTGAGGACCTGAAGGCGAGCCGGCGGGATCTGCTGGACATCATCAAGGAAGTGGATGACAGGGTCCAGCGGGTCTTTGCCGAAGCGTTCGAGGACACGCAGGCCCAGTTCGTCCGGGTTTTCGGGCGGCTCTTTCCCGGCGGCGAGGGACGCCTGGTCCTGACCGACCCGGCGGACATGCTCACCACCGGCATCGAAGTGGAGGCCCGTCCTGCCGGCAAGAAGATCAAGCGGCTGTCCCTGCTCTCCGGCGGCGAACGCTCCCTGACCGCAGTGGCGCTCCTGGTGGCCATCTTCAAGGCGCGGCCCTCGCCCTTCTACGTCATGGACGAGGTGGAGGCGGCCCTGGATGACACCAACCTCGGCCGGCTCATCACCATTTTCGAAGAACTCCGGGAATCCAGCCAGCTGATCGTCATCACGCACCAGAAGCGGACCATGGAAGTGGCGGACGCGCTGTACGGGGTCACCATGAGGGGCGACGGCGTCTCCACTGTCATCAGCCAGCGGTTGGGGGCCGAGGTATAGCGGCTGGTCAGCTGCCTGATGGCTGCCGGAAGCGGGCGGCCCGTTTGTGAGAAGCTAGGGGAGTGAATGACATCCTTCCCATTGTTCTGTCCATTCTTGCTGCGCTGGTGGTCATCGGCGGGCTGATTCCGGTCCTGCTGAAGACGCGGAGGAACATCACCCGCTACCCGGGCACCAGGGATGCCAACGACCCCGAAATCCGCTCCGGCGGAAGCACGGCGGTGGCGGACCGCGAAGGAACCATCGAAGGCAGGGCTCCGGAGGGTGTGGACCTCGAAGGGCTGGACACCACCACCGTTCCGGACAATGCGGCCGGGCTGGAAACCATTCCCGTCGAAACCCCGCTGCCCGTCGCCGGCCGCCTGGCCCGGCTTCGGGAACGGCTGGCCCGCTCCAACAACGTCATGGGCAAGGGCCTGCTGGCGCTGCTGTCCAGCGACCGGATCGACGAGAGCGTCTGGGATGAAGTGGAGGAAACCCTCCTGCTCGCGGACCTGGGCACCGAACCCACCATGCAGCTGGTTGACGCCCTCCGGGAGCGCGTCAAGGTACTGGGCACCCGCACCCCCGAACACGTCAAGACCATGCTCCGGGAAGAACTCATCAAGCTTGTGGACCCCACCATGGACCGCAGCCTCAACGTACAGCGGCATGCCGACAAGCCCGCCGTGATGATGGTGGTGGGCGTGAACGGCGTGGGCAAGACCACCACCGTGGGCAAACTTGCCCGTGTGCTGGTGGCCGAGGACAAGGACGTCCTGCTGGGCGCCGCGGACACGTTCCGCGCCGCTGCCGCTGAGCAGTTGGCCACGTGGGGCCAGCGCGTGGGCGTTCCCACCGTGAAGTCGGACATCGACGGCGCCGACCCCGCCTCGGTTGCCTACGAGGCAGTGAAGGCCGGCATCGAGCAGGAAGTCGACGTGGTCATGATCGACACCGCCGGGCGCCTGCAGAACAAGGTGGGCCTGATGGACGAACTGGGCAAGGTCAAGCGCGTCGTGGAGAAGCTGGCCGAGGTGGACGAGGTCCTGCTGGTGCTGGATGCCACCACCGGCCAGAACGGGCTCAACCAGGCGCGGGTCTTCTCGGAGGTGGTCAACATCACCGGCATCGTCCTGACCAAGCTGGACGGAACTGCGAAGGGCGGCATCGTCGTCGCCATTCAGAAGACCCTCGGTGTGCCCGTCAAGCTCATCGGGCTGGGCGAAGGCGCCGACGACCTTGCCCCCTTTGACACCGAAGGCTTTGTTGACGCCCTGCTGAACTGACAGGGGCGCTTAGGAGCCGGCCGCGCGCAGTGTCTCGCGGGTGGGCAGCCAGCCGGCGGCTGCAAGGAGCATGACCCCGCCGGTCACGCCGAAAGCCCAGCCGAACCCCAGCCTGTCGGCCAGCATCCCCGCCACGAGCGGCCCAACGATCGCTCCGACGTCGGACGTCATCTGGTACACCGCCAGCACCTTGCCCCCGGACCGCCCGTTGCCAATGACATCGGCGACGGCGGCCTGCTGGGCGGGACCGAAGAGACCGGACCCGACGCCGGCGAGCGTCGACGCCGCCAGGAACCAGGGCAGGTCTGAGGTGATGCCGATGGCTGCAGTGGACAGGGCCGCCACCAACAGGCCGGAGATCATCATGGGCTTGCGCCCCACGGAGTCCGCCAGCCGTCCCGAGAAGGTCAGGGCAGCGGCGTTGCCGGCAGCAAATACTGCCAGTGCCAGGCCAGCGGCCTGAGGACCTGCCCCGAAGGCGGCCGCGGCGAACAGCGGCACCGTTGCCATCCGGACACCAAAGGTCGCCCACCCATTGGCAAAGCTGGAGACCAGGGCGGACCTGTAGGTTCCGGCAGCCAGCGCTTCGCCAAAGCGCATGTCCGGGGCGCGGTCCTGTACCTCGGCGCCTCCCCGGCGCTGGTGGCTCAGCTGGGTCTGGACAACGAACGCGGCCACAAGCAGTGCGGCGGCGTAGGCAAGGAATGGGACCCGCAGGCCCAGTCCCGCCAGCAGGCCGCCCACGATCGGCCCACACATTTCCGATCAGGAAGGCCGACGCGTAGGCCCCTGAGACCCTGCCCCTGCTTTGGGGCGGCGCCAGCCGGACCACCAGGGCCATCGATGCCACCGTGAACATCACAGACCCGGCCCCGCCCAGCCCGCGGAAGAGCAGCAGCTGCCAGTAGTCCTGGGCAAAGGCGCACGCCGCAGTGGACAGCGCCACGATCAGCAGCCCGGCAACGTAGATGGGGCGTTCCCCGCGCCTGCCGATCAGGGCGCCGCCGGCAGGGGCGAATGCAAGGCGCATGAAAGCGAAGATGGCCACGATGACAGCGGCCTCAGTGTTCCCCACACCGAAGGTTGTTGCGAATTGCGGCAATACCGGCGCAACAAGCCCGAAGCCAAGCGCGATCAGGAACGCCGCGGCCAGCATCACCTTAATGTCCCGGGGGAGTTTCTCCCGCTGGGGCCTCAGCCGGGCCAAAAACCTCGAAGTGGCGCCGCTTGAGCGGGGTGGTGCCGTCATGGTGCAGGAGTCCTTGCTGGAAAGGGAGCCGGGTGGCTGCGCGGGTGCGGAAACATAACCGTAACAAGGCGGATATGCACCATTTACTTCCTAGAGGTTGTTGTAACAGGCCCGCAATCTAAATCCTCCGCGGGCGAAACACGCCGCCCACACACTCATTACAGGACGCAAAAAGGCGTTGGCAGGCGGAGTATTCCGCAAGATTCGATGAGAGAGGACGTGCACCATGGAACTTACCGCAGGTCACGTTTGGGTCATGGTAGCGGCAGCTCTCGTGCTGTTCATGACACCCGGTCTGGCATTTTTCTACGGCGGCATGACCCGCGCCAAGGCAGCCCTGAACATGATGATGATGAGCTTCATCTCCATCGGCATGGTGGGCGTTGTCTGGGTCCTGTGGGGCGCCTCCATGAGCTCCGGGGAAGGGTTCATGGAAATTGTGGGCAACCCGTTCGCCACATTCGGCCTTGAAGGGATCACCACCCCCGACGGGCTGATCAAGGTGGGCTACGCAGCCACCTTCGCCATCATCACCGTGGCACTGATCAGCGGCGCCATCGCCGACCGCGCCAAGTTCGGCGCCTGGTCCGTGTTCGTTCCCATCTGGGTCACGCTGGTGTACTGCCCGTTGGCCTACATGGTGTGGGGCGGCGGCCTCTTCGGCCCCGAAGGCGCCATCGGCAAGGCCCTCGGCCCGGCCATCGACTTCGCCGGCGGCACCGTGGTCCACATCAACGCAGGTGTGGCAGCACTGATCCTGGTCCTGATCATCGGCAACCGCAAGGGCTTCGGCAAGGACCCCAACCACCGCCCGCACAACATCCCGTTCGTCATGCTCGGCGCAGCCATCCTGTGGTTCGGCTGGTTCGGCTTCAACGGCGGCGCGGCCACCACTGCCGAACAGGGCGGCCTCATCTGGATCAACACCCTCGCAGCCCCGGCCGCGGCCATGCTCGGCTGGCTCGTCACCGAGCGCATCCGCGACGGACACCCCACCTCGCTCGGTGCCGCGTCCGGCGTCGTGGCCGGCCTCGTGGCCATCACCCCCGCCTGCGCCAACGTCAGCCCGGTCGGTGCCCTTGGCCTCGGCGTGGTCGCCGGTGTCGCCTCAGCCCTCGCCGTTGGACTCAAGTTCCGCTGGGGCTTCGATGACTCCCTGGACGTCGTCGGCGTCCACCTCGTCTCCGGCATCATCGGCACCGTGGCCCTGGGCTTCATCGCACTGCCCACCGACGGTGTTGGCGGCGGCCTCTTCTACGGCGGCGGACTCACCCAGCTGTGGGCGCAGCTCGCGGCAGCCGGCATCGCCATTGCCTACTCAGCGGTCCTGACGTCCATCATTGCGCTGGCCATCCACAAGACCATGGGCTTCCGGGTCTCGCAGGAACAGGAAACGGTGGGTGTGGACCTCAGCCTGCACGCCGAGACTGCCTACGAGTTCGGTCTCAGCGGCCACGGTGGAAGCTTCCAGCCGCTGCACGACATGATCACCGGCAAGGGCCAGGGCGAGACGGTCCAGGCAGCACCGGGTGCGCAAAAGGCACAGCCGGCAACAGGTAAGGAAAGCGTGGGGGCATGAAACTGATCACTGCAATCGTCAGGCCGGAAAAGCTCGAAGCCATCAGGGAGGGCCTGGAAGCCTACGGCGTGCAGGGCCTGACCGTCAGCGCGGCAAGCGGGTACGGCCGGCAGCGCGGCTACACCGAGGTCTACCGCGGAGCGGAATACAACGTGGACCTCCTGCCCAAGATCCGGGTGGAAGTCCTGGCCACGGACGAACAGGCCGACGACATCCTGGACGTGATCATTGCCAGTTCCAACACCGGCCGGGCCGGGGACGGCAAGGTCTGGACCATGGACGTCCATGAGGCAGTGCGCGTCCGGACCGGGGAACGCGGAGTGGCCGCCATCTAGGCGGGGCGGCACGGTCCCCTGCAGGGCAACAACTGAAGAGTGATACAGGACGGGCGGGAACCGAAAGGTTCCCGCCCGTCCTGTATGCCGTGAAGGCTCAGTCCTTGTGCCGGTTGGTGGGCCATGACGCCGGCCCGGCCGATCCGGCGTCGTACTCCTCCAGGGGAACTTTGCCCTGTTCCCAGGCCTTGAGCACGGGCTCGACAATCCGCCAGCAGTCCTCGGCAGTGTCGCTCCGGACGGACAGCAGCGGGTCGCCGGTCAGGACACCTTCGAGCACTTCACCGTAGGGCAGGAGGTCGGAGGCGCTCAGTTCCGCTTCCAGGGTGACCCGGCCCAGGCTGAAAATGTTCCCGGGACCGTTGACGTCGACTTCGAACTCCAGCGTGTCCGGACCGAAACCGATCCGCAGCTGGTTGGGGGAGTCCACCCCGGTAAAGCCCTGCGGGAGGTGGGGGACCGGAAGGAAGGTGACCACCGCTTCCTTCCTCTTGTCGCCCAGGGCCTTGCCCGAGCGGAGGATGAAGGGGACTCCCCGCCAGCGCCAGTTGTCGATGTCCACCTGGATCTCGGCGAGGGTTTCCGTGCCCCGTGACGGGTCCACCCCGTCCTCCTTGGCATAGTCCGGCACCTCCTTGCCTGCCACGGAACCCGCCGTGTAGCGGGCCCGCCGCGTTGAGTCGGTAAAGGGGGTCCTGACGCTGCTGGCGCGGAGGACGGCGGAGACCGCGTCCCGGAGGTCGCGCTCGCCGATGGTGGCAGGCGGTTCAATCGCCATGATGGCCATGACCTGCAGGAGGTGGCTCTGGATCATGTCGCGGAGCGCGCCGGCGCCGTCGTAGTACCGGGCACGCCCTTCCAGCGCCAGGTCCTCGTCGAAGAAGATCTCCACCTTTTCCACGTGCTGCCGGTTCCACACGGGTTCAAGGAAGTTGTTGGCAAACCGCAGGCCCAGGATGTTCAGGACCGTGGCCTTGCCCAAAAAGTGGTCCACCCGGTGGATGTGGTCCTCCGGGACAAGACGGCTCAGGGTCCGGTTCAGGGAACGGGCCGACTCCTCACTGGAGCCGAACGGCTTCTCCATCACCAGGCGGGTCCCTTCCGGAACCTCCGCCGGCTGGAGCGTCTCGCAGGCCAGCTGGCTGATGCGGGGCGGAAGGGCGAAGTAGACGGCCACCGGGCCGTGCAGCCCGGCGAGCAGGGCAGCAAGGGCACCCTTGGCCGTGACGTCCACCTGGTGGTAGGCCGTCTCCTTCTGCATGGCCTCCAAGGCGTCCTTCCCCGGCTGGTCTGCTGTGCCGGCCGCCGCGGCAAAGGACGACTCCACCCGCTCCCGCCATTGTTCCGGTGTCCACGGATCCGAACCTGCGCCCACCAGGCTGAGGCCCTCCGCCCGTCCTGCCGCAACAAGGCGGGCGAGGCCCGGCAGGAGGAGCCGGCCCGTGAGGTCGCCCGAGGCGCCGAGGATGAGCAGGGTCTTGACAGTTGTTTGGCTCGTCATTTTGCCAGCATGCCATCTACCGTGCCTGACTTGATACCCTAGATAGTCGAGTCCCGATCATCTCCTGAAAGAAGTTCACGGCGCGTGTTCAATTCACTCTCTGACCGGTTGACAGCAACCTTCAAGAATCTCCGCGGCAAGGGCCGCCTGACGGAGGCCGATGTTGATGCCACTGTCCGCGAGATCCGCCGTGCCCTTTTGGACGCCGACGTCGCCGTTCCGGTGGTCCGTGAATTCACGGGCCGCGTCCGCGAACGCGCACTCGGCGCCGAGGTTTCGGCTGCCCTGAACCCCAGCCAGCAGATCGTCAAGATCGTCAACGAGGAACTCGTGGAGATCCTCGGCGGCGAGACCCGGCGGATCCGGCTGGCAAAGAACGGCCCCACCGTCATCATGCTGGCCGGCCTCCAGGGTGCGGGCAAGACCACCCTGGCCGGCAAGCTGTCCAAGTGGCTGAAGGCCCAGGGCCACAGCCCCCTGCTGGTGGCGTGCGACCTCCAGCGCCCCAACGCCGTCACCCAGCTCCAGGTGGTGGGCCAGCGCGCCAACGTGCCGGTCTTCGCCCCGCACCCGGGAGCCACCTCCACGGAGCTGGACCAGCCCGCCGGTGACCCGGTCGCCGTCGCGCGCGCCGGTGTGGAGGAAGCACGACAGAAGCTGCACGACGTCGTCATCGTGGACACCGCCGGCCGCCTTGGCGTGGACGCCGGCATGATGGAGCAGGCCCGCCAGATCCGCCGGGCCATCGTCCCCAACGAAGTCCTGTTCGTGATCGACTCCATGATTGGCCAGGACGCCGTCAACACGGCCCTGGCGTTCGACGAAGGCGTGAACTTCACCGGCATCGTGCTGTCCAAGCTCGACGGCGATGCCCGCGGTGGTGCCGCACTGTCCGTTGCGTCGGTCACCGGCAAGCCGGTCATGTTCGCTTCCACCGGTGAAGGCCTGGACGACTTCGAGCTGTTCCACCCGGACCGGATGGCCTCGCGCATCCTGGACATGGGCGACATCCTCACGCTCATCGAGCAGGCCGAAAAGGCCTGGGACAAAGACGAAGCTGCCCGCATGGCGAAGAAGTTCGCCGACCAGGAAGACTTCACCCTCGAAGACTTCCTGGCCCAGATGCAGCAGATCCGCAAC
This sequence comes from Arthrobacter sp. 8AJ, assembly GCF_902506025.1. Taxonomy (NCBI): domain Bacteria; kingdom Bacillati; phylum Actinomycetota; class Actinomycetes; order Micrococcales; family Micrococcaceae; genus Arthrobacter; species Arthrobacter sp. 8AJ. The sequence continues at coordinate 1,836,122 of NZ_LR733289.1, forward strand.
ATGGGCTCTATGAAGAAGATGCTCATGATGATGCCGGGCGCGCAGAACATCCGGCAGCAGCTCGAACAGTTCGACGAGCGGGAGATTGACCGCGTCGAGGCGATCGTCCGGTCCATGACCCCCCACGAGCGGCTGGCCCCCAAGATCATCAACGGCTCACGGCGCGCCCGCATCGCCCGTGGTTCCGGTGTCCACGTCTCCGAGGTCAATGGCCTGCTGGAGCGCTTCGCCCAGGCCCAGAAGATGATGAAGAAGATGGCACAGGGCGGCATGCCGGGAATGCCCGGGATGCCCGGCCTGCCCGGAGCCGGCGGCGGTGCGCGCAAGAATGCCAAGAACGCGCCGAAAAAGAAGCCGAAGTCGGGAAACCCGGCCAAGGCTGCGCAGGAGCGCAAGGAGGCCGAGGCCCGCCGGGCCAACGCTGCCAAGGCACTGCCCACCGGCGCGGCCTTCGGCCAGCAGGGCGGCGATTTCGACCCGTCCCAGCTGAACCTTCCCAAGGGCTTCGACAAGTTCATGGGCAAGTAGCAACCAACTGAGTAGCGCCAGGTGCCGTTTTGACCGGTCAAAACGACACCTGGCGCTACTTACTTGGGATGCCGGCACCGTGGAATAGGGTTGGGATATGTTCAAGCAGAGGGTAGTGTTCGTGCACGGCGCCGGTACCTTTGGCGCCGCCGCATGGCCCCGCCAGCACGGCATGGGACTTGCCTATGATGCCCTGTTCCTCCGCAGGCACGGCTACGATTCCGCCGCGGAGCCGCTGGAATCCTCCTTCGCGGAAGACACCGCGATCATCCTAAGGTCGCTTGCCGACGATGGCCGCGGGGCCGCCGGCGGACATGTGGTGGCGCACTCCCAGGGGGCGATCCCCGCCATGATGGCCGCGGTGGAACGCCCGGACCTGGTCTTTTCCCTGACCCTGGTGGAACCGGCCTGCCTGTCGCTGACGGCGGAACTGCCGGCCACGGCCGCGCATATCAGCCTGATGCAGCCGCTTTTCGACGTCCGCCACCAGCTCAGTGACGACGACTTCCAGCGCGAATTCGTCCGCCGCGTCTACGCCACCGACCTCCAGCAGCCGGCCACCATCGAGGAAAAACGCTCCGCCCGCAGGCTGCGCCTTCAGGCGCCGTCCTGGGAGGCGCCGCTGCATATTGTTCCCGGTGTCCCCACGCTGGTCCTGACCGGTGGCTGGGAGCCGCTTTATGAGGAAATTGCCGGGTACCTCAGGGAGACCGGTGCCCTGCACCGCGTTGCCGCGGGAGGGCACCGGCCCCAGGACTCCCTGGACGGGGACCGGGCCATCCGCCAGTTCATCAGCGGGGTCAGCCGAAGCCAGCCCGCCCGGGCGTCCTAGCTGCCGGCAGCGACTGTCGGTTCCGGCAGGTACACCTTGCCGCCCTTGGCCAGGAACTCCTGGCTCTTCTCCCGCATGCCGGATGCCATGTCCGCCAGTGCCGCCTGCGAGTCTGCCGACCCGTATTCGTCACGGATGTCCTGGCTGATCCGCATGGAGCAGAACTTGGGGCCGCACATGGAACAGAAGTGCGCCGTCTTGGCCGGTTCAGCGGGAAGCGTCTCGTCGTGGAACGCCTCCGCGGTCACAGGATCCAGGGACAGGGCGAACTGGTCGCGCCAGCGGAATTCGAACCGTGCCTTGGACAGGGCGTCGTCCCGTTCGTGCGCCCCCGGGTGGCCCTTGGCCAGGTCCGCCGCGAGCGCCGCGATCTTGTAGGTGATGACACCCGTCTTGACGTCGTCCTTGTTGGGCAGGCCCAGGTGTTCCTTTGGCGTGACGTAGCAGAGCATGGCGGTCCCGTACCTGGCAATCTCGGTGGCGCCGATTGCCGACGTGATGTGGTCGTAGCCGGGAGCGATGTCGGTGACCAGCGGGCCCAGGGTATAGAAGGGCGCACCCTTGCACAGCTCCTGCTGCCGTTCCACGTTCTCACGGACCAGGTGGAAGGGAACGTGGCCGGGCCCCTCCACCATTACTTGGACGTCGTATTCCCAGGCCCGCTGCGTCAGCTCGGCGAGCGTGTCCAGCTCCGCGAACTGCGCGGCGTCGTTGGCGTCCGCCGTGGAACCGGGGCGGAGGCCGTCACCCAGGGAGAAGGCGACGTCGTATTTGGCGAAGATTTCACACAGCTCGTCGAAGTGCGTGTACAGGAAGTTCTCCTGGTGGTGGGCCAGGCACCAGCCCGCCATGATGGAGCCGCCGCGCGAGACGATGCCGGTGACGCGGTTGGCCGTGAGCGGGACATACCGGAGCAGCACGCCGGCGTGGATGGTCATGTAGTCCACACCCTGCTCGCACTGTTCGATCACGGTGTCGCGGAAGATCTCCCACGTGAGGGCGTTGGCCTCGCCGTTGACCTTTTCCAGCGCCTGGTAGATCGGCACCGTCCCGATCGGCACGGGGGAGTTGCGGATAATCCACTCCCGCGTGGTGTGGATGTCGTCGCCGGTGGAGAGGTCCATGACGGTGTCGGCACCCCACTGGGTGGCCCACTGCAGCTTGTCCACCTCCTCCGCGATGGAGCTCGTCACCGCGGAGTTGCCAATGTTCGCGTTGATCTTCACCAGGAAAGCCTTGCCAATGATCATCGGCTCGGATTCCGGATGGTTGATGTTGTTCGGGATGATGGCCCTGCCGGCGGCAACCTCGCTGCGGACCAGTTCAACGTCGCAGTTTTCGCGCAGCGCCACGAAGCGCATTTCCTGCGTGACGATTCCCTGCCGGGCATAGTGCATCTGCGTCACCGTCCGGCCGTCGACGGCGCGGCGTGGCACCGGCTGTGCGCCCTTCCACTCCGCGGAGGCAGCGCCGCGGCGCACGGCCGAGCGGCCGTCGTCGAGCAGGTTGCGCTCCCGGCCGCCGTAGGGCTCGGTGTCCCCGCGCGCGGCGATCCACTCTGCGCGGAAAGGCTGCAGCCCGCGGACGGGGTCGCTACCGGGTCCGGCAGTCCGGTAGGTCCGGAAGGGTGCGTTCGGCTGGCCGTTGGGTGACGGCTCAAGGGAAATTTCCGTCACCGGTACCCGGATCCCGGACGCCTCATCCGCAAGGTAGGCGAGGGAATGGGACTTCAGGGACTGGGTTACCTGCGGAACTGATGTGTCGCCGGGCTCCCCGGCGGACGGCAGCAGGGCAGGGTTCAACTGGGTGTTTTGCGTACTCAAGGGAATACTCACTTCCTTCGCCGGCATTACCCGGACAGGTTCAACGGTCGCAGGCTGCGTCAGCCCGATCTCAGCCCCTGCAAGGGCACCCGTGTGGTCAGGAACGAAGCTACCACAGGCCCCTGACCCAGGCTTGTCATAATTGCGGTGCTAGCCTGACCGGGCATCGAAAGGAGCCCCATGGCAGACATCATCCACTTCCGTGGACCCGTCCTGACCGCGCCGGACCGGGTACGGCATGGACTGTGGTCGGTGGACGGAAGGCTCACGTTCAACAAGCCGGACACTCCTCCCGGCCGGGTACTCGACGGCTGGGTCCTGCCGGGCTTCGTGGACGCCCACTGCCACATCGGCCTGGGCCCCGCGGGCCCCGTGGAGCCCGCAGCCGCCAGGGACCAGGCGCAGGCGGACCTCAACGCCGGAACCCTCCTGGTCCGGGATGCCGGCTCGCCGGCGGATACCCGCTGGATGCAGGGTGGCAGGGACTTCCCGGTGTTGATCCGTGCCGGGCGCCATATCGCCCGGACGCGCCGTTACCTGCGCGGCTTCGCTGAGGAAGTTGAACCGGACGGCCTCGTGGAGGCCGTCCGCAAGCAGGCGCGCGACGGCGACGGCTGGGTCAAGCTGGTGGGTGACTGGATTGACCGCAGCGCCGGTGACCTGGCGCCGTCGTTTCCCGCCGCCGTCGTCCGCGATGCCGTCCAGGCGGCGCACGACGAAGGCGCCAGGGTGACGGCGCACTGCTTCGCCGAAGACACCCTCGACCAGGTGCTGGACGCCGGCATCGACTGCGTCGAGCACGCCACCGGGCTCCTGCCCCGCCACCTGCCCCGGTTCGTGGAGCAGGGCGTACCGATCGTGCCCACGCTCATCAATATCGCCACCTTCCCCGACATTGCCGCCCAGGCGGACGCGAAATTCCCGCGCTATGCAGCCCACATGCGCGCCTTATGGGAACGCAGGCTCGAGCGGGTGGCGGAAGCCCACGCAGCGGGTGTGCGCATCTTTGCCGGCACCGATGCCGGCAGCGTGATCCGGCACGGCCGGATCACCGACGAAATCCTTGCTTTGCACAGCGCCGGCCTTCCCATGGCAGCAGCCCTCGACTCCGCCTGCTGGGCAGCCCGCAACTGGCTGGGAGCGGATGGAGTGGAAGAGGGGGCCCGCGCCGACGTCGTCGTATGCCGGGAAGATCCGCGGGCTGTACCGGAGACCATTACGGCGCTGGAGCACGTGGTGCTGGGCGGGCGGATCATTCGCTGACAAACGGTTCACGGGGACTTGGAATAAATTGAAGCTTCAAGTAATTTTAATAGGTGACAGGCCGCCAATGGGACGGCCGCCAATGCAAGGAGCCTTCAATGACCGCATCAGCCAGCAGCCAGGATCTTCTTCCTGCCGACCTCGCCATGGGCACCGTGATGCTCAAGGTGGGCGACATGAAGGTCATGACCGACTACTACCAGCGTGCGCTGGGCCTTGAGGTGGTGGCAGAGCAGGACGGCGGGCTCTACCTTGGCCGCCTGGGCCGGCCGTTGGTCCACCTTGCGCCGGCTCCCGGACTGCACCTTCCCGGCAGGGGAGAGGCGGGCCTGTTCCACACCGCGCTGCTCTTCGAGGACCAGGCCTCCCTGGCCGCGACCTTCGCCACTGCTGCCCAGTACGAGCCGCGGGCCTTCACGGGCAGTGCCGACCACCTGGTCAGCGAAGCCTTCTACTTCACCGACCCCGAGGGCAACGGCATCGAGCTGTACTGGGACCGCCCCCGCAGCAACTGGTCCTGGAACGGGACCGACGTGGTCATGGACAGCCTGGCGCTCCCGCCGCAGCGCTACCTTGAGCAGTACCTCACCGAGGAGTCCCTGGAAGGCCAGCGGCAGACGGCGGCCGGCGTAGGCCACGTCCACCTCCAGGTTGGCGATGTGCAGACCGCCCGCGACTTCTATGTGGGAACGCTCGGTTTCGAAAAGACCGCGGGTTGGCACGGGCAGGCACTGTTCGTCTCCGCAGGCCGCTACCACCACCACATGGCCATGAACGTCTGGAACAGCCGCGGCGCAGGTCCGCGCAAGGACACCCTTGGGCTGGGTGAGGTGCTCATCGAGGTTCCGTCAGGGGACGACGTCGGGGCGCTGACCGACCGCCTGAAGGTTGCCGGGGTGCCCGCCCACCACACCGGTTCGGAACTCAGGTTCGAGGACCCGTGGCGGAACCGGATCCGCGTGGCCGTCCGCTGATTGATCCCGCCCCGGGCCGCACTGCGCGGGCGGCCCGCGGGTGTGCGCCGGCCGCCCCGCAGCTACTAGGCTGATCCCGTACGGCCGGGCGGCAGGCAGCGCCCGGCGCGCAGCTCCGCCAACGGAAGAAGGGCACCAGCCATGGGCTTCACCGAGATCTTTGTCGCCACCCATGACGCCGCGCTGAAACGCGCCGGCCTCCTTGATGAAGGACGCGGCTCCGCGGACGGCGCTGCTGCCGGCCAGGCCGTGCGGATCCAGGGCATTAGCGACTTCGAGGTGGAGCAACTCGGCGATCTTGCCGGGACGGCCGTCCACGCCGGCGGGGCCGATTATGAGCTGACCATGGTCGATGTCGCCAGCGACTCCCTCCTTGCCGTTCCGCCGGCAATGGTCCGGGCTCTGGCCGACCTGCTCACCTATGAAACCGAGGGCGAAGGCAGCGTCCTTGACGACGTGGCGGAGCAATGGGCCGCCCAGGAGGACATGCCGTTTGATGCCGCCCAGGCGCGGACGTACGTGCAGCAGCTGGCGGAACTTGCTGCCGGAATCGACGATTCCGAACGGACCGGGCTGTACGTCTGGTCCGTCTGACCCTTCCCGGCCCGTTTTCGGAACTGCCCTGCGGGCCGCAGGCAGTCTTCGGGCGGCCTGCGGCGCCACGGACGGCAGTGCCAAGTCGAAATAACAGCGCTCATCTGGCACAATAAACAGGTACTCGATCTGCGTGGCCCCTCTCTCCGCGTCCGGATCCTGTCCTTCGAGCCCGCAAGTATGGCCCGCCCCACGGGTGCAGAACGCCGGGTTCACCCCTTTTCTGAAACAGGAGTGACCACAAAAGTGGCCGTAAAGATTCGCCTTAAGCGCTTCGGCAAGATGCGCGCCCCGTACTACCGCATCGTCGTCGCGGACTCACGCACCAAGCGTGACGGCCGCGCCATCGAGGAAATCGGCAAGTACCACCCCACCGAAGAGCCCTCGTTCATCGAGGTCAACTCCGAGCGTGCACAGTACTGGCTGTCCGTCGGCGCCCAGCCGTCCGAGCAGGTTGCCGCGATCCTGAAGATCACCGGTGACTGGCAGAAGTTCAAGGGCCTGCCGGGCCAGGAAGGCACCCTCAAGACCAAGGTCGAGAAGGAAGCTTTCGTTGCCCCGGAAAAGGGCTCGGTCATCATCCCGGAAGCCATCACCAAGAAGGCTTCCAAGTCTGACGCTGCCGAGGCCCCGGCCGACGCCGAAGCTGAGACCACCGAGGCTGAGTAGATTGCTGGCAGAAGCGCTGGAGCACCTGGTCCGCGGAATCGTTGATTCCCCGGACGACGTCAAGGTCAGTTCCAAGAGCAACCGCCGCGGGGACACCCTCGAGGTGCGCGTTCACCAGGACGACCTCGGACGGGTGATTGGCCGCCAGGGCCGCACCGCGCGCGCTTTGCGCACCGTGGTGGCTGCACTGGCCGGCGGCGAACCGGTACGGGTCGACGTCGTCGACACCGACCGTCGCCGCTGAGCGCTCGGCAATACCACTTTTTGCTCCGGCCCCTCCACCACCAGGTGGAGGGGCCGGAGTTCTTTCACAACAAAGTGCTTTCAGTAGAAACACCACAACGCGGAACAGAGGAACAGATGCAGCTTCAGGTGGCACGGATTGGCAAGCCGCACGGCATTCGCGGGGAAGTCACCGTCCAGGTGTTGACCGACGCTCCGGAGGACAGGTTTGTCCCCGGAACGGAGTTCGTGGTCGAGCCTGCCGCGGCCGGTCCCCTGACCGTGAGCAGTGCGCGCTGGAACAAGGACATCCTGCTGCTCGGTTTTGAGGAAGTGGCGGACCGGAACCGTGCCGAGACCCTCCGCGGAGCCAAGCTCTTCATCGAAACCGAAGAGCTGGACGAGGACGACGACGAGGGCTGGTACGAGCACGAACTGGTCGGCCTGGAAGCACGGGTCGGGTCCCAGGTGGTGGGCAAGGTGACAGCCCTGAACACCATGCCGGTCCAGGACCTGCTGGTGGTTACCACCCCGGGCGGCGACGAAATCCTCATCCCGTTCGTGGAGCAGATCGTCCCTGAGGTGAACATCGAGGAAGGCTTCATCCTCCTCACCCCGCCGGACGGCCTCTTCGACGTCAACTCGGACGAAGCCGCCGCCCCGGAAGCCGAAGGCAACGCCTAGATGCGGATCGACGTCGTCAGTATCTTCCCCGAATACCTTGCCCCGCTCGAACTCTCACTGATCGGCAAGGCCCGCCAGGACGGCATCCTGGACCTGCACGTCCACGACCTGCGCAGCTTCACCACGGACAAGCACCGTTCCGTCGACGACACCCCGTACGGCGGCGGCGCCGGCATGGTCATGAAGCCCGAGCCCTGGGCTCAGGCACTCGCGGCAGTGGCCGACGGGCGCCCGGACCCGGACCGCAAGCCCGTGCTGATCGTCCCCTCGCCCGCCGGCGAGCGGTTCACCCAGGCCCTTGCTTACGAACTGGCTGAGGAACAGCACCTCGCTTTTGCGTGCGGACGGTACGAGGGCATCGATGAGCGGGTCATCGAATGGGCGCAGGAGCACTTCACTGTCCGTCCGGTGAGCCTGGGCGACTACGTCCTCAACGGCGGGGAAGTGGCCGTCCTGGCCATGGTGGAGGCCATTGGCCGCCTGCTGCCCGGGGTGGTGGGAAATCCCGAGTCGCTGGTGGAGGAATCCCACTCGGACGGGCTCCTGGAGTACCCGGTCTACACCAAGCCCTCCGTCTGGCGGGACCGCGAAGTGCCCCCGGTGCTCCTCAGCGGCAACCACGGCCGGATCGCCCAGTGGCGCCGCCACGAACAGTACCGCCGCACCGCGGAGCGCCGTCCGGACCTGCTGGAGGGGTTCGACGCCGGCAGCCTCCCGCGCGCCGACCGCACCGAACTGCACAACCTTGGTTACGACGTCGTGGACGGCAGGCTTGCCCGCCGCCCCGGGACGGCAGCTGAACAGCAGGACTAGCGCCGCCGGAATTGGCGTAACCCTGCCGTTGTGGCAAAATTAACCCTTGTGTCTGCTGGGTCCGCACCTGCCACAGGGGGTTGCGCGGCCAACAGCCGGACAACCGGCCCCATCAACCCTTGAAGCGGCCGGAGACTTTACTTCGGCGGCGAGACCCGGCCTGCATTCCAGCAGCCCGACTTGCCTGCCGTGACCCAAAGTGAATGACCTGTGGCGTTCACCAGGAGTGCAATTATGCATATTCTCGATTCCGTCGATGCAGCCTCGCTGCGCAACGATGTTCCCGAATTCCGCGCGGGTGACACCCTCAAGGTGCACGTGAACATCATCGAAGGCAAGAACACCCGTGTCCAGGTCTTCCAGGGCTTCGTCCTGGGCCGCCAGGGCGATGGCGTGCGCGAAACCTTCACCGTCCGCAAGGTTTCCTTCGGTGTCGGCGTGGAGCGTACCTTCCCGGTGCACTCCCCGATCATCGAAAAGATCGAGGTTGTCACCAAGGGTGACGTCCGCCGCGCCAAGCTGTACTACATGCGTGCACTGCGTGGCAAGGCCGCCAAGATCAAGGAAAAGCGCGACTTCAGCTCCGCCAAGTAAGTCCTTACCGGACTTACCGCCAGGCAGGAGCGCGGCCGTACCCGGCAAGCGCCGGAGCACATGCACCAGCGCCAGGATACGGACCATGCACCAGACAAAACGCCAGCCCCGCAAAATGGGCTGGCGTTTTGTTTTTCTGGCGCTGCTCCTTGCGGTCGCCATCAGCGGGTTGGTGAGGTCTTTGTGGCTGGATGTCTACTTCATTCCGTCCGAGTCCATGGAGCCGCTCCTGGAAGGCGGGGACCGGATCCTGGTTTCGCGCACTGATTTCCAGTCCGACCCCATCCGGCACGGGGACGTTGTGGTCTTCGACGGGCGTGGCAGCTTTGCGCCCCTGAACAGCGGAAAGGGCCCGCTGGTGGATGCCGCAGCCTCCGCCATGCAATGGCTCGGGCTGACCGGCAGCGACACCACCTACGTCAAGCGGGTGATCGGCCTTCCCGGTGACACGGTGGTCTGCTGCGACGCCGGCGGAAAGGTCACCGTGAACGGGGCTGCCCTGGATGAGCCCTACATTTTCCCGGGAGATGCGCCAAGTACGCAGAAGTTCAACACCGTGGTTCCCGAAGGCAGGCTGTGGCTGATGGGGGACCACCGTTCGGTGTCCGCCGATTCACGGAGCCTGCTCGGCGCCCCCGGCGGCGGACTCGTCCCGCTGGACCGGGTCATCGGCAGGCCGGTCCAGATCCTCTGGCCGCTTGATAGATTTGCCCCAGTAGCACGGCCGCCCGCACCGGGGCCGACAACACAGAACGGACGGTAAATGCCCGAGAACCACGCGCGGAAACCTGAGCCCCGCCACGACGGCGCTTCAGAAGTACCGGCCGTTCCAGTTTCCTCCACGCCCGCCGAGGGTCCGGAGGCGTCAGAACCCGTCCACCGGCGGGACCGGCAGGGGTCCAAAGCTGCCGGGAAGTCCGCCGGCAATCCCTTGCTGGGATGGCTGAAGGAAATTGCCACCGTGGTGGTCATCGCGGTGGTGTTGTCCTTCCTCATCAAGACCTTCCTGTTCCGGGCCTTCTTCATCCCCTCCGAGTCCATGGTGAACACCCTGGACGTGGATGACCGGATCTTCGTCAACCTCCTGGTCCCCGAGCCCTTTGCCCTCAGCCGCGGGGACGTTGTGGTGTTCCGTGACACCAAGGGCTGGCTCGGTCCCGCCCCGGCCAAGGCACAGGGCCCGTTCACCTGGGTCCAGGACGGCCTGACCTTCGTAGGCCTCCTGCCGGACAATTCAGAGCAGCACCTGGTCAAGCGGGTCATCGGACTGCCGGGCGACCACGTGGTCTGCTGTGACGCGGGCGGTAAACTGACCATTAACGGGACCTCCGTCGACGAGACCTACATCAATCCCGCCGAAGTCCCGCAGGTCCGCAACTTTGACGTCACCGTCCCGGAGGGCAAGGTGTGGGTGATGGGTGATAACCGGAACCACTCTGCGGACTCCCGCGCGCACATGGAGACCGACGGCGGATTCGTCGACCTCAAGGACCTCGAGGGCAAGGCCGCAATCATCGCGTGGCCGCTGAACAGGATCAAGACGCTGGACAACTACCCGGACGTTTTCAAGAACGTGCCGGCGGCCCGCTGACCATGTCTTCCGCAGTACAGGCCTCCCCGGCCGCCACGTCCCGTCCCGCCACCAAGCCCGCGCCCCGCGGAGCCAAGGCGCCGACGCTGCGGCACGAGCGAACCTTCAAGGCACAGGGGATACGGTTCCTGGCAGGCGTTGACGAGGTTGGCCGCGGTGCCCTCGCGGGCCCTGTCAGCGTGGGAATCGCCGTCGTGGACCTGGAGCGCCAAAGACCGCTTGCCGGCGTGCGGGACAGCAAACTCCTTAGCCCGGCTGAACGGGAACGGCTGGATCCGCTGGTGCGGCGCTGGAGCGTCGCATCCGCGGTGGGGCACGCCACCGCCGGCGAGATCGATTCGCTCGGCATCATCGCGGCCCTGCGGCTGGCCGGAACCCGGGCCTGGGGGAGCATCCTCGGCTCAGGCATTGTCCCGGAAGCGGTCCTGCTGGATGGAAGCCACAACTGGCTTTCCCCGGCGGAGCAGCTGTCCCTGTTCGACCAGCCCGTCCTGGAGGCCGCGTGCGAGGCCCCGGTCCACACCAAGGTCAAGGCCGACATGCAGTGCCTCAGCGTGGCCGCCGCAAGCGTCATCGCCAAGGTGGAGCGGGACCGGATGATGCGCGAACTGCACACCGAGTACCCGGACTATGGCTGGGACATCAACAAGGGTTATGCCACGGCAGCCCATCGGAACGTGCTTCGCGCAGCGGGACCCACCCCCTACCACCGGGTCAGCTGGCGGCTCCTCGGCGGGGAACTGCAGGCCGCGGAGGTCCCCGACGGGGACGGGCCCTACGGAGACTGACTCCCGCCGCCCGGCGCCAGCCGTGCCGGACATGGTGCAAGATGGAAGCATGAGTGCTGAGGATCTTGAGAACTATGAAACCGACATGGAGCTTCAGCTCTATCGTGAATACCGCGACGTGGTCGGTCTGTTCAGCTACGTTGTCGAGACCGAGCGGCGCTTCTACCTGGCCAACCACGTTGACCTCCAGGCCCGCAGCGCTGACGGCGAGGTCTACTTCGACCTGACCCTGCAGGACGCCTGGGTCTGGGACGTCTACCGTTCAGCCCGCTTCGTCAAGAGCGTCAGGGTCCTGACGTTCAAGGACGTCAACGTCGAGGAACTGCCCCGCAACGAGGACCTGGCGTTGCCCAAGGACGTGGACCTGGGGAACTAGACACCCCGGAATTCCCGACTTTCCCTCCACACCGGCCCCTGTCCACATAGGACAGGGGCCTTCTGTTCTCCGCTTGCCTCCGCCGCCAGGCTGGTTGCGGAGGTAGAAATGAAATCGAAAGACCTGTTGGGCAGGCACGGCGAAGACCTCGCCGTGGGGTACCTTGAATCGCTGGGCATGCTGGTGGTGGAGCGCAACTGGAGGTGCGCCGGGGGCGAGATCGACATCGTTGCCCTGGACGGTGACGCGCTGGTCATCGCTGAAGTCAAAACCCGCCGCTCCCTGGATTACGGCCACCCGTTTGAGGCGGTGGGTCCGGAAAAACTGGCGCGGCTGCACCGGCTTGGCGCCGCGTGGTGCCGCGACCGCGAGCTGCGGATGCCGCTGCGGCGTGTGGACGTTGTGGCGGTGCTGGACGACGGCGGCGGGGAACCCCTGGTGGAACACCTCAAGGGGGTGGGGTGATGGCGCTGGGCCGGACCTATTCCGTCGCCCTCGTAGGGCTCAATGGCTACATGGTTGAGGTGGAAGCGGACATCGGCCAGACGCTGCCCGCTTTCGTCCTCCTGGGATTGCCGGATGCCTCCCTCAACGAGGCCAAGGAGCGCATCCGCTCAGCCGCCAAGAACTCCGGGATCCCGCTCAGCCGCCGGAAGATCACCGCCAACCTCATTCCCGCCTCACTTCCCAAGCGCGGTTCCGGCTTCGACCTTGCCGTCACCATGGCCGTACTCCGGGCCGCGAACGATATCAAGCCCACGGGGCGCACGGTCTTCATCGCGGAACTGGGGCTCGATGGCAGGCTCCGCCCCGTGCGCGGAATCCTGCCGGCCGTCATGGCGTCGGTGCAGGCCGGCTATCCCGAAGTCGTGGTGGCGCAGGCCAATCTCGCCGAGGCCTCCCTTGTCCCGGGTGCCGTGGTGCGTGGATACCGCACGCTTGCCCGGCTCGCCCTCGACTTCGGGGCAGATCCGCAGGAACTTGCCCTGGACTTCGAACCCGATGACGCGGATGGGGGCGGCGACGGGCCCGCCCTTCCCGGCCCGTCTCCCGACATGGCAGATGTCTCCGGCCAGGGCGACGCCCGCAAAGCCCTGGAGGTGGCCGCCGCGGGTGCCCACCATCTGCTGCTCACCGGGCCGCCGGGCGCCGGCAAGACGATGCTGGCGGAGCGGCTGCCCGGTCTTTTACCCGACCTTGGCGACCATGAGTCCATGGAGGTCACGGCCATCCATTCGCTGTGCGGCCTCCCGTCGTCCACCGTGCAGCTCCTGCGCCGGCCGCCCTTCGAGAACCCGCACCACTCCGCCACCGCTGCAGCCATCATCGGCGGCGGGTCGGGCCTGCCCAGGCCTGGAGCGGCATCCCGTGCGCACCGGGGCGTGCTCTTCCTGGACGAGGCGCCGGAATACGAGCGGCGCGTCCTGGACGCGCTGCGGCAGCCCCTGGAGAGCGGGGAACTGGTGATTCACCGATCCGCCGGGACTGCGGCGTACCCGGCCCGGTTCCAGCTGGTGCTTGCAGCTAATCCCTGCCCGTGCGGCAAGGCCTCCGGCAAAGGGCTGGACTGCACCTGCACTCCCGTGATGCGCCGCCGCTACCTTGCCAGAATGTCCGGGCCCCTGCTGGACCGGGTGGACATCCAGCTCCAGGTGGAGCGGGTTTCCCTGGCTGACTTCGGCCAGGCAGGGGCCGAGGAGGACACCGCTTCCGTGGCGGACCGGGTGCGGGGTGCCCGTGCGCGGCAGGCGGATCGCCTGCGATGCTTCGGGCTTGAGACGAACTCCCAGGTACCGGGGCGAATCCTCCGCGGTGACCTGCGGCTCGCGCCGGCAGCAACCCGGATCCTGGACCAGTCCCTTGAGCGCGGCATCCTGACCGCCCGCGGGTACGACCGCGTCCTTCGGCTCGCCTGGACCCTGGCGGACCTGGGTCGCCGGGATACGCCGGACACCAACGACATCGGACAGGCACTGGGCCTGCGGCAGGCTGCGGCGGCCGCGGCATGACAAGCCTCCAGGAACGGAACGAACCAAAGGAACTGCGGGTGGACAAGGAACGGGTCGTGGAAAAGACGCGAAGCATTGATAAGGAACGGCTGGCCCGGGCCGCCCTCTCACGGCTGATGGAACCCCAGGACGCGGCGGGCCTTGCCCTCGTTCGGACTGCGGGGGCAACAGACGCCCTGCTCATCGCTACCGGACAGGTGTCGGCCGGCCCTGGCCTTGAGCGGGAAATCACCGCATTGCTGGCGGACACCGCGGCGGCCGGCAGTTGGGCCGGCCTTGCCGCAGCGTTGAAGCGGTGGCAGCCACGGACCCCTGACCTCGCACCCGAACGTGACCTTGCCACCATGGCCCGGCTGGGCGGCCGCATCATCATCCCGGGCGACGAACTATGGCCGGCCCAGGTCGCAGACCTGGGCATCCAGGAGCCCATCTGCCTCTGGTGGCGGGGAGAGGAACAGCCATTGCCCGCACTGGATAAATCCATCGCCCTGGTGGGGTCCCGGGACAGTACGAGCTACGGAGCGGCGGTCACAGGCGACCTGGCCTACTCGCTGGCGCAGCGGGGCTTCACGGTCGTTTCGGGAGGAGCCTACGGCATCGACGCCCATGCGCACCGGGCAGCCCTCGCCGGCAGCTCCACGGCGGTACCAACGGTCGCCGTCATGGCCGGGGGAGTGGACAGGTTCTATCCGTCCGGCAATGAGGACCTACTGCGCGCCGTGGCCAACCAGGGAGCCGTCCTGGCCGAGGTGCCACCGGGATCGGCCCCCACCCGCTACCGGTTCCTGCAGCGGAACAGGCTGATTGCCGCCCTCTCCGCGGTGACGGTGGTGGTCGAGGCCCGCTGGCGTTCGGGAGCTCTTAATACGGCCCACCACGCCGAGACCCTGGGCCGTGCGGTTGGTGCCGTTCCCGGATCAGTCCACAGCGCCAACTCCGCCGGCTGCCACCGTCTTCTGCGGGACGGAGGGGCGGTCTGCGTCACCGATGCGGCGGAGGTGGCTGAACTTGCCTCGCCCAGCGGAACTGCCCTGCCAGGGCAACGGACTACGGAAGCGGCAGTCCAGGACGGCCTGACCCTGGAGGACTTGATCCTGCTGGACGCACTGCCGCTTCGCTCCACCACATCCGTGGAAAAGCTCTCCGCCGTGGCCGGCCTGGGACAGGACTCGGTGCGGGCCGGACTTGGCAGGCTGGGGCTCCTGGGCCTGGCCGTGTCGGAGCGGGGAGGCTGGAAACGCGGCAAAGGATAGCCGTGTCCGCGCACGGTGCAGGGCCCGCAACTGGGAAAGTAGAGGAGTGGAACATGAAGAACTGCCCGGGGCACTCGGCAAGGCACTGGACGCGTTCGCCGGCTACCTGTCGGGGGAGCGTGCGGTGTCAGACCACACCAGGCGCGCCTACCTGGGCGACCTGCACAGCCTCCTGGTCCATGCGGCATCGGAAGGCGCGGCAGAACTGAAGGACCTTGAACTGGGAACGTTCCGCCGGTGGCTCGGAAGCCAAAGCTCTGCGGGCGCCTCGCGGGCGACCCTTGCCCGCCGGTCCGCCACGGCGCGGGTCTTTACAGCCTGGGCACTCCGGGAAGAGCTCATCGACACAGATCCCGCCCTTCGCCTGAAGGCACCCAAACGGGAAGGATCCCTGCCGGGGGTGCTTCAGGCGCCGCAGCTCACGCGCCTGCTGGATGGTCTGGAGGCCTCCGCCACGGACGGTGAGCCACTCGCTGTCAGAAACCGCGCCCTGGTGGAACTCCTGTACGCCACGGGCATCCGGGTGGGCGAACTGGCCGGGCTCGATGTCGACGATCTTGACCCTGACCGGCGCACGCTCCGCGTGATCGGCAAGGGCAACAAGGAACGCACAGTTCCCTTCGGCGTTCCCGCTGCCGTGGCGGTCGACGACTGGCTTCGGCGGGGGCGTCCGGCACTGGCGAAGGGCAACAGCGGGCCTGCCCTTTTTCTTGGAGCCCGCGGCGGCCGCATCGATCAACGGCAGGTCCGTGCCCTGGTCAACACGCTGTTCGCGGCACTGGGCGACACCTCGGCGTCCGGGCCCCACGCGCTGCGGCACTCGGCCGCCACGCATCTGCTTGATGGGGGCGCGGACCTGCGCGCGGTGCAGGAGATCCTGGGCCACAGCAGCCTGGCGACCACCCAGATCTACACCCACGTCTCGGTTGACCGCCTTCGGAAGAGCTATCAGCAGGCGCATCCAAGGGCCTGACCCGGTGTGGCTAATCGCACTGGCGTAATTCTGCGGGGTGCGGCACAATAAGAGTCACGTCCGGCAACTTTCAAGTGTCGCTTGAAGCTCCCTGAGCTTTGTGCGGCGCGGCAAGTCCGGACTCAGCTTTATGTGATACATCTGAATACGCGCAGGGAACCACCGCCGCAGAGCAGGGCACGGCAGTTCCATCCAGGCAGAGGTCGTTGGGGAAGACGTACCTATAGCTATGGAGGATGGAATGTCTGTTGCAATGACCCGCGGTGTGCTGTTCGTTCACTCGGCCCCTACGGCGCTGTGCCCCCACGTTGAGTGGGCGGTTGGCGCTGTGGTGGACAAGCGGACGGACCTTGAGTGGACCCCGCAGCCTGCCGCGCCCGGCATGTTCCGGGCCGAGTTGTCCTGGACCGGTACCCCCGGCACGGGAGCCAAACTGGCGTCCTGCCTCCGTGGCTGGGCGCATCTTCGGTATGAGGTGACGGAGGAGCCGAGCCAGGGCGTGGACGGCGGCCGCTGGTCGCACACTCCCGAACTGGGGATTTTCCATGCCGTGACGGACGTCCACGGCAACATCATGGTGTCCGAGGACCGGATCCGTTACGCCTATGAGTCCGGCGCCGGTGACCCGGCTGCGGTGTACCACGAACTCTCGCTGGCCCTCGGGGAAGCCTGGGACGAGGAACTCGAACCGTTCCGCCACGCTGCCGAAGGCGCCCCGGTGCGCTGGCTCCACCAGGTGGGCTGACCGCCGTCGTCCGTTCCCCGGTGACCTTGGGTACTGCAACACTTCCATAGCAAAAAAGGGAGGCCCCGCCAGTTGGCGGGGCCTCCCTTTCGTTTCCGGGGAGCTTCCCCGGCAATGCCTAGACGCTGCGGATTGCCACGACGGCGTTGTGGCCGCCGAACCCGAACGAGTTGCTCAGCGCCACGATGCTGCCGGCAGGCAGGTCGCGGGCGGAGGTGACAACGTCGAGCGGGATCTCCGGATCCTGGTTCTCAAGGTTGATGGTGACCGGTGCCTTGCGCTCATGGACGGCCAGCACGGTGAGGACAGCCTCCACCGCGCCGGACGCGCCCAGGAGGTGGCCCATCTGCGACTTGGTGGCGGAAACGGCCACGTTGTCCACGTGGTTGCCCAAGGCGGCACGCAGGGCCGTGTACTCCGGCTTGTCACCAACAGGAGTGGAGGTTGCGTGGGCGTTGACGTGAACCACGTCTTCAGCCTGGATGCGGCCATCAAACATGGCAGCCTTGAGTGCACGGGTGGCACCCAGACCTTCGGGGTCCGGTGCGGTGATGTGGTAGGCGTCGGCGGTGACGGACGTGCCGGCTAGTTCGGCGTAAATGCGGGCGCCGCGCGCCAGGGCGTGCTCCTCGGCTTCGAGGACAAGGGCGCCGGCACCTTCGCCCATGACAAAGCCGTCACGTGCGGTGTCGTACGGGCGGGAGGCGCGCTGCGGATCGTCGTTCCGGCGGGAGAGTGCCTGCATGGAGGCGAAGGCCGCCAGCGGCATGGGGTGAATGGCGGCTTCTGCTCCACCGCACATCACCACGTCTGCCTTGCCCGAGCGGATGAGTTCCAGGCCCAGGTGCATGGCCTCCGTCCCGGAAGCGCAAGCGGAGACGGGGGTGTGGGCGCCGGCGCGGGCGCCGAGGTCCAGGCTGACGGCTGCGGCAACGCCGTTGGGCATCAGCATGGGGACGGTCATGGGCAGGACCCGGCGGGGGCCCTTTTCCTTCAGCGTGTCCCAGGCGTCCAGGAGGGTCCAGACGCCACCAATGCCGGTGGCGAAGGCGACTGCCAGCCGGTCCTGGTCGATTTCCGTGATGCCGGAATCGGCCCAGGCTTCCCGGGCAGCGATGACGCCGAACTGAGTGGAGGGGTCCATCCGCTTTGCTTCAACACGGCTGAGCACGTCCAGTGCCGGGGTGCTGCAGCGGGCGGCGAAGTGGACGGGGAGCTCGTACTTGGCTACCCAGTCGTCCTCGAGGGTGCGGGCACCGGAGACCCCTTTAAGGGCGTTGTTCCACATCGTGGGTACATCGCCGCCGATGGGCGTGGTGGCACCCAGACCGGTAATGACTACTTTGCGCGTCATGGGATCACTCTTTCGTCGGTGGGGAGTCCGTCTGCGCCTGTCGCAGGGTCCCGCACATGTTGATGATCGGCCAGGCCCGGTCGGGGTTCTGCCCGGATAAATGCGGCGGGCTGCCGGTCCGGTCAGTCCGGACCGGCAGCCCTGCCAAGCCGTGAGACGGCGGAAAGCCTGTTATTAGGCCTGTGCTCCGGCGATGAAGCTGACGGCGTCGCCAACGGTCTTGAGGTTCTTGACCTCTTCGTCGGGGATGCGCACGCCGAACTTTTCTTCAGCGTTGACCACGATGGTCATCATGGAGATGGAGTCGATGTCCAGGTCCTCCGTGAAGGACTTGTCCAGCTCGACGGCCTCCGGGGCCAGGCCGGTTTCTTCGTTGACGATTTCAGCCAAGCCGGCCAGGATCTCTTCGTTGCTAGCCATTGGTGGCTCCTTTTCTTGTATTGCCGGCAGGGGCTGCCGGAAACGGTCCGGGCCGCGGTTGCGACCCTTGGGCGTATCTAGGGAAGGACAACTACCTGTGCGCCGAAGACCAGTCCGGCACCGAAACCGATCTGCAGGGCCAGCCCGCCGCTCAGTCCGGGGTTCTCCTGCAGGAGCCGGTGGGTTGCGAGCGGGATGGAGGCAGCGGACGTGTTGCCGGCCTCGGCAATGTCCCGTGCCACTGTAACCGTCTCGGGCAGCTTCAGCTTCTTCACCATCTCGTCGATGATGCGCATGTTGGCCTGGTGGGGGATGAAGGCCACCAGGTCTTCCGCCTGGATCCCGGCGGCATCGAGTGCCTGCTGGGCCACCTTGGCCATCTCCCACACGGCCCAGCGGAACACGGTCTGTCCGTCCTGGCGAAGGGTGGGGTACAGCTCCTGGGCTTCTTCCAGCAGTGCGAGATCGCCCGTGGAGTCCGACTGGCGGGCAGCCAGGCCGAGGTCGCGGACGTCAAGCATGGAGCGCGTCATGCCGATGGCGTCCCACCTGCTGCCGTCCGAGCCCCACACGGACGGGGCAATGCCCGGCGTGTCGGAAGGGCCTACGACGACGGCGCCCGCGCCGTCGCCGAGGAGGAAGGAGATGGTGCGTTCCCGGTTGTCGATGACGTCGGAGAGCTTCTCCGCACCGACCACGAGGACGTACTTCGCGGTGCCGGACCGGACCAGCGCGTCGGCCTGGGCAATGCCGTAGCAGTAACCGGCGCACGCAGCGGAGATATCGAAGGCAGGGGCCGGAGTGGCACCGATGCGGTCGGCCAGGCTGGCCGCGGCGGAGGGAGTGGCGTAGGGGTGGGTCACGGTCGACACAATGACTGCACCGAGTTCAGAGGCTTCAATGCCTGCCTTCGCCATGGCTTCACGGGCTGCGCCTTCGGCCATGTCGATCACGCTGACGTCGGCTGCGGCACGGTGGCGGGTGACGATGCCGGTGCGCTGGCGGATCCATTCGTCGGAGGAGTCAATCCACTGGCAAACATCTTCGTTGGTGACGATGACGTCCGGCCGGTAGGCGCCGAGGCCGAGGATGCGGGTGTGCTCCTGGATGGGAGCCTGTTTCAGCGTGGGAACGCTCATGCGTTGCCCTCCAGTTCTGCGAAGAGCGCCAGTGCGGCGGACAGGTCATCGGGGGTTTTGACGGCAACGGTCTTGACGCCGGGCATGCCGCGCTTGGCCAGGCCCGCCAGCGTGCCGGCAGGCGCGAGTTCGATCACGCCGGTAACACCGCGCTTCACCATGGTTTCCATGCACAGGTCCCAGCGGACCGGGCGGGAAACCTGGGCGATCAGGCTTGCGACGGCGGCATCACCGTCGGTGACTTCGCCGCCGTCGTAATTCGACAGGAGGGGCACCTTGGGGGCAACCGGGTTCAAGGTGGGTTCCAGCGCCTTGAGCGCATCGACGGCGGGCGACATGTGGCTGGTGTGGAACGCGCCGGCCACCTTGAGCGGGATGACGCGGGCTTTTGCCGGCGGGTTGTCGGCAAGGGCCTTCAGCTGTTCGAAGGTTCCTGCCGCCACCGTCTGGCCGGCACCGTTGACGTTGGCGGGGGCAGCGCCGGCGGCTTCAATGGCGGCCAGCACCTCGGCGGGGTCGCCGCCGACGACGGCGCTCATGCCGGTGGGGGTGACGGCTGCCGCGGCGGCCATGCTGTTGGCCCGCTCACGGACGAACGTCATGGCTTCCTGTTCGGTCAGCACACCGGCCAGGGCTGCTGCGGTGATCTCACCCACGGAATGGCCGGCGAGGATCACCGGGAGGGAGTTGAGTTCCACGTCGAAGAGGGAAGCCGCGGCGACAAGCCCGGCAGCAACGATCAGGGGCTGCGCCACGGCAGTGTCCTTGATGGTTTCCTCATCGGAGGTGGTTCCGTGGGCTATCAGGTCGATGCCTGCGATGTCACTCAGGGAGGCCAGCTGGCCTGCCACCGAGGGAAGTTCCAGCCAGGGGGCAAGAAAACCCGGGGTCTGTGAGCCCTGTCCAGGGCAGACTATTGCAAGCACGTAACCAGCTTTCCAAATTACTGTGTGATCCAGCGGTGTTTCTCCGCACCAAGCTCACGGGGTCAGGTTGTAGGAAGTCTACAATGCCTCAGGCCTGGTTCCGGGACGCCTGGCGCTCCGTGGCGGCCTTCGGTGGCGCCGAAAGACGGCCCACCACCAGTGCTGCCTGCAGCACGAATGCCTCCCGCGGCAGCAGCGGGTCCCAGCCTGTGACATCGCAGACCCGCTTCAGCCGGTAGCGCACCGTGTTGGCATGGACGAAGAGTTCCCGGGCCGTGGCCTCCAGTGAGTGGCCCAGTTCCAGGTAGGTTCCCAGTGTCTCCACCAGCCCGTTGGAGGCGGCCAGGAGCGGCCGGTAGATGTTCTTAACGAGTGAGCGCCGGGCAGCGTCATCCCCGGAAATCACCCGCTCCGGCAACAGGTCGTCCGCGGCCACCGGACGTGGCGCAGACGGCCACGCCCTGGCTGCCGTCAATCCGGCGAAGGCGGATTGGGCGGATCCGCTGGCCTCCAGCAGCGAACTGGCCTCGGGTCCATAGACCACCGGCCCGGGGGCGAACATGTCGCTCAGCTTCACATAGGCGGTTTCGCGGTCCTGCACCCCGCCGAGGATGAGGATCAGCCGGTCGCCCTGGATGCCCACCAGCGCGTCCTCGGCATAACGGCCGGCCATCCGACGCAGTTCACTGACATAGCTGGCGCTGGGCTCAGACGGGGAGTTGCCCACCATGACGGTGAAGCGCTCCTGCGCCTTCCAGCCCAGCGCGGCGATACGGGAGCGCAGGGCATCCGTGTTTTCGCCGCGCAGGATCGCATCCACAATCAAAGCTTCCAGCCTGGTGTCCCAGGAGCCGCGGGACTCGGCGGCGCGGGCGTAGACGTCCGCGGCAGCGAATGCGACTTCCCGCGAATAGCGCAGCACGGCCTCCCGCAGGGATGGCTGGTCGGCCTCGGGCGCAATGACGGGAACCTGGTCCTCCACCACCTCCACCACGATCCTGATCAGCTGGAGCGCCTTCTGCAGGCTGATGGAACGCGTCAGTTCCGTGGGGGCCGTCCCAAAAACGTCGGTGAGGATCCAGGAGGGAGAGCTTGGCCGCTCGTACCAGGTGACGAACGCCGCGATGCCGTTCTGTGCCACCATGCCGAGTGCGGAACGCTCATCAGCGCTGAGCCGGCTGTACCACGGCAGCGACTGCTCAAGCTTGCGCATGGTGGTCGTGGAGAGCTGGCCCACGTTGGCGCGGAGCTGCTTGAGGGTCTCGGACTTCTCCGGCGTGACCTTCGGCGGGGACGGTTTCCGCTTCGGGGACTGGCTGGCTGATGCTGGCATTCTTTGAGCATACGGCCACCGCGGGGCAAGCTCCATTTGTGCGAAGGCTACAACCCGCCTTGCGCTGCGTCACAGCCTCC
This sequence comes from Arthrobacter sp. 8AJ, assembly GCF_902506025.1. Taxonomy (NCBI): domain Bacteria; kingdom Bacillati; phylum Actinomycetota; class Actinomycetes; order Micrococcales; family Micrococcaceae; genus Arthrobacter; species Arthrobacter sp. 8AJ. The sequence continues at coordinate 1,858,105 of NZ_LR733289.1, forward strand.
GTACCTGCCGGCGGCTTACCCCGGGACAGAACGACGGCGGCCCTCACCTTGTGGGGTGAGGGCCGCCGTCGTGTAGCGCTGCTGGTTCCGCTGTCCAGCCGGAAGGCTAGGCTTCGCCTCCGGCGTTGCCGGTGGTGCCGGCGTTGACGTTGAGCAGCTTGTACTTCTCAATCGCCTTCACCGGGGCGTCGACATCCACCTCGCCGCGGCGCGCCAGCATTTCAAGGGCACGGACCACGATGGAGTGGATGTCGTTCTTGAAGAAGCGGCGGGCTGCTGCGCGGGTGTCGGAGAAGCCGAAGCCGTCGGCGCCGAGGGTGGCGTATTCGTTGGGGACGAATTGCCGGATCTGGTCGGGGACGGCTTTCATGTAGTCGGTGCCCTGTTCCCTGATCAACGCGTCCAGGGACTCAACCCACTCGGCAGTCTCTTCCGGATCACGATCAGGCAGCTGGTTAGTCAACCCGCTGAGGATATGGGAGGTATCTTCTCCTGCAGCCACGTCCAACCTCTCTTTGCGCGCATGAATCGGCGCACTCAGGCCAGGCAGGGTGACTGCCCGGCGTATATACGCCGTGTGCGACGTATCGGTTACAACAGCCCGGTCATGTGTGCCGGGCAGCTTCCTAGCGCTCCTATGTCTGCACGGAGTCACAAGGTCGTCGTCCGCAGGCATAGTTGTCATCAGCCACTCTAGCCGTCACGGCAAGACGATGCGTAGCTGCGGTCCGGGTGCTGCAGTTGTATTTCGTTCGTCATACTGGTTGTGTGACGAAAAGCCCCTGTGCCGGGGCCGCTGTGGCCCGATGTGACGCAGAATATGCGCAGTCCAGGGGGCGGCAGCTTGAAGCGCAGGCACAAAGGGTGTTGGCTTGGGAGTAATGGAAATCACTATGCACACCGCATATATGAGGTATTGGAGGAACACGTGAGCGAGGCCGACGCCGCCACTTCGGTAAATGTGGCGGAAAAATTGGGTTTCAAAAATGGGGATCTGATTCAGGAGTTCGGTTACGACGACGATGTCGATTTCGACTTGCGTGACGATATTGAGGACCTCACCGGGTCCGAAATGCTTGACGAGGACGACCATGAGGTGGCGGACGCCGTCATCCTTTGGTGGCGCGACGGCGACGGGGACCTGGTGGACAGCCTGATGGATTCCCTCACCACCCTGAGCGAAAACGGCGTTGTCTGGGTGCTCACCCCCAAGTCGGGCCGGGACGGCTACGTTTCGCCGGCGGAAATCCAGGAGGCTGCTCCCACGGCGGGCCTGCATGTCACCACCTCAGCCGGGGTCTCAAAGGACTGGAGCGCCGTCCGCCTGGTCAGCAGGAAGAACAAGTGACGGCAGCGGTTGAGGCCGCGTCTGCAGCTGTTCCTTCGCTGGGCGCCGCAGCTCCCGATTTTGAGCTAACCAACCAATACGGCGAGCCGGTGAAGCTCTCCTCTTTCCGGGGGCAAAACGTGGCGCTGGTCTTTTACCCGTTTGCGTTTTCGGGTATCTGTACCGGCGAACTTTGCGAAATCCGGGACAACCTGGGCATGTTCGAGGATTCGAATGCGGTTGTCCTGGCCGTGTCCGTGGACAGCAAGTTCAGCCTCCGGGCCTACGCGGCGCAGGAGGGCTACACCTTCGACCTTCTGGCTGATTTCTGGCCCCACGGCGCCCTGGCGAATGCCTATGGCGTGTTCGACGCCGGCAGCGGCATGGCGAAGCGGGCCACCTTCATCATTGATGGCGACGGGAGGGTCCGGTACAGCGTGGTGAACCCCCGCGGCCAGGCCCGCGACTTCAGCGAATACCGCGCCGCGCTGGCGGATCTTAAGCAGGCCTGAGGCAGCATGGCTGGGGAACGGCGGGGGACGGGCCTTACCGGCTTCGCCAGCATGCCGCCGGTAGCCCCGGCCCCGCCTTCCGGCAATGACCTCGACGTTCTGGCACGGATCCGGGACCTTCTCGCGGGCGCCCCCTTCGCCCTGCTGACGGGTGCCGGCCTCAGTACCGACTCCGGCATTCCGGATTACCGCGGTCCGGATTCGCCGCCCCGTTCGCCCATGACGTACCAGGAATTCGTCCGGGACGCGGCCAACCGGCAGCGGTACTGGGCCAGGAACCACATCGGCTGGTCCCACATGCGGCATGCAGACCCGAACCAGGGCCACTATTCCGCCGCGGCGCTGGAGCGGCGCGGATACCTCACCGGGCTGATAACCCAGAACGTCGACCGCCTGCACCAGGACGCCGGCAGCGCCAACGTGGTGGATCTCCACGGAAGGTATGACCAGGTGGTTTGCCTGGACTGCCGGCGCACATACTCCCGTCGCCTGCTGGCCGGTGTGTTTGAGGAACTCAACCCCGGCTTCCTGGAGCGGGCAGCGGCCGGCGGACTCGTGGAAATGGCCCCCGACGCTGACGCCACCGTGGAGGACCAGGCCCTCATCAGCAGCTTTGTGGTGGCGGTGTGTCCCGCCTGCGGCGGTACTCTGAAGCCGGATTTCGTCTACTTCGGCGAGAACGTGCCCAAGGACCGCGTGGAGCGCTCGTACGCAATGGTGGACCAGGCTGCGGCGCTGGTGGTTGCCGGGTCGTCGCTGACTGTCATGAGCGGCCTGCGGTTCGTCAGGCACGCCGCCAAGGAATCCAAGCCCGTCGTCATCATCAACCGGGGCGCCACCCGTGGCGATGACAAGGCAACCATCAAGCTGGAAACCGGTGTCAGCCAGGCACTGGATTACCTCGCCGCAGAACTTCCTTCGCTGTAGGCGGGACACTTCTTCCATGGATTCGCGTTTCCGGCCCACAGTCGGGTAGAGTCTATGTTCGTTGGTTACGGCGGAACGGCCGGAAACCACGCGATTTGGGTCTTTAGCTCAGCTGGTAGAGCGCCACGTTTACACCGTGGATGTCATCGGTTCGATCCCGGTAGGACCCACCAGCAAAACCCCGTTGCCCCCGCCTGATGGCGGAGGCAGCGGGGTTTTTTTGTTGTGCCGCCCTCCCGGCGCCATTGTCAGTGCCTTGCCATAGCTTGCAGGAATGGAACACGTCATAGTGCACACAGACAGCGATGGAATGCCGACGGCGGTGCTGAGCCGGGGCAGGGAATGGGCTGTTGGTGCCGAGCCGGTGAGGTGGTTCGAGCGCGTCAACTGGTGGGAGACCAGCCGCCGGATGCCCAAAGGCAGCAGCGGTGTGGACGTCGAAGTCCTGCAGGTGCAGGTCAGGCTGGGAAACAACTCCAGGTCGGCCCTGACCACCATGTATCTTCAGCGGGACGGGCTGGGCGGCGGCTGGCGGCTGAGGGAACCGGTGGCCGGCGCAGCGTAGGAGGTCAGGCTCCGCGCCTTTGTCCGGGCATTGGAAAACCCTCCACCGCGACTATTGGGGGATGCCGCGGTGGAGGGCCTGGGATGAATATACCGTGAACTCCCGGAAACAAAAAGTCACATGTCGCGGGTATTACACGTCTCTTCCCGGTTCCCGCTGATGCTTACTGCCGAACAGGAATAAAGACCCGCGGCTGTTCCGTCCAGGTATCGGCCATTTGGGACATCGTGCGCCGCATGATCCGGTCCGAGGCCTCACGCGCGGACACAGCGTCGCCACGGGCGATCGCTTCCGCCACATCCTCATGCCACTGCAGGGCGGCCTGGTGCGGGTGGTCGGGCATCAGTCCGTGGACGGTGCGGCCTGTCAGGGTTTCCGCCACCTGGCCCATAAGGTTGGCGAACATCTCGTTTCCGGAACCGGAGAGCAGGAGCGAATGGAAGCGGATGTCCAGTTCCAGGAACCGGGCCACCTCGCCGTTGTTGCCGGCCTCCCGCATGGCCCGGGCCACGTCCACGAGTTCCATCCGCAGCGCTGCCGGAGCGTTCTGCGCGGCCAGTTCGGCAGCCGCAGGCTCCACTGCTGCCCGCAGTTCGGCAAGGGAGCGCAGCTGGGCGCCGCGTGCATCGCTGGCCAGGCGCCACCGGATGACCTGCGGATCAAAGGGATTCCACCGGCTGGCCGGCAGCACCCGGATACCCACCCGCTTGGTGGTTTCCACCAGGCCCAGGGACTGCAGGACCCGCACCGCTTCCCGGATCACGGACCGGGAAACCTTCAGTTCAACCTCAAGCTGCTCCGCGAGCATGACATGGCCGGCAGGAAGATCCCCCGAGATGATCCGCGTGCCCAGGTTGTCGATGGCACGGTGGTGGAGGCTGCTGGTCATGAAGCTAAGCCTAGTTGTTGGCAGGCGTCCGGAGCTCAGGCAAGCCCACGGCCCAGGACACTGCAAGGCAGCAGCCCTAGACTGGCACCGACACAAAGGGTTCCATGACGCGGACGTTACTTTCGCGTCACCGCCAGAATATATATGCTTTATTCCGACCCCCTGATCTGGCCCGGTGACTTCCCGCCTGCGGAAGCCGGCAGCCGAGGCCACCAATGAATTGGAGTTATTGATGTCTGCACACATCGGTGTCACCGGACTCGCCGTCATGGGCGCCAACCTCGCCCGGAACCTGGCCCGCAACGGCTTCACCGTTGCGCTGCACAACAGGTCCGTGGAGAAGACGGACGCGCTGCTGGAAAAGCACGGCTCGGAGGGTGACTTCGTCCGCACCGAGACCCTGCAGGAACTGGTGGACTCCCTGGAGAAGCCCCGCCGCGTCCTCATCATGGTCAAGGCCGGCAAGCCCGTCGACTCGGTCATCGAACAGCTGGAGCCGCTGCTGGAGCCGGGCGACATCATTATCGACGCCGGCAACTCCCACTACGAGGACACCCGCCGCCGGGAAGCGGCCTTGGCCAAGAAGGACCTGCACTTCGTGGGCGTCGGCGTGTCCGGCGGCGAGGAAGGTGCGCTGAACGGGCCGTCCATCATGCCCGGCGGTTCCAAAGAGTCCTACAAGGCACTTGGCCCGCTGCTGGAAAAGATCTCCGCAAAGGTCGACGGCGAGCCCTGCTGCGCCTGGATCGGCACCGACGGCGCCGGTCACTTCGTCAAAATGGTCCACAACGGCATCGAATACGCCGACATGCAGGTCATCGGCGAGGCTTTCGACCTGCTGCGCTCCGGCGCGGGCATCGAGCCGGCCGAGCAGGCAAAGATCTTCTCCGAGTGGAACCAGGGCGAGCTGTCCTCCTTCCTGATCGAGATCTCGGCCGAAGTGCTGGGCCACGTTGACGCCAAGACCGGCAAGCCGTTCGTGGACGTCGTCGTCGACGCCGCAGGCCAAAAGGGCACCGGCCGCTGGACTGTCATCTCCGCCCTGGAACTGGGCTCGCCGGTGTCGGGGATCGCTGAGTCGGTCTTTGCCCGTGCACTGTCCTCCCAGGCCGCGCAGCGCAAGCTGGGCCAGGAACTGCTGGCCGGCAACGAGGCCACAGTGGAGATCCCGGAGACGTTCGTCGAGGACGTCCGCCAGGCGCTCTACGCCTCCAAGCTGGTCTCCTACGCCCAGGGCCTGGACATGCTCACCTCCGCGGCCAAGGAATACGGCTGGGACCTGAAGCTGGACGAAATCGCGTCCCTGTGGCGCGCTGGTTGCATCATCCGCGCCGAGCTCCTCAAGGACATCACCAAGGCGTACGCCGCCGACGAGAAGCCGGCCAACCTGCTCTTCGCGCCGGCGTTCACCAAGGCCATCGCAGACGCCCTGCCGGCCTGGCGCCGCGTTGTTGCCACCGCCGTCCAGCTCGGCATTCCGGTGCCGGTGTTCTCGTCGTCCCTGGCGTACTACGACGGCCTGCGGCGCAAGCGCGTGGCTGCCGCCCTGATCCAGGGCCAGCGCGACCTGTTCGGCGCCCACACCTACGGCCGCGTCGACGCCGAGGGGACCTTCCACACCCTCTGGGGCGAAGACAAGTCCGAGGTCGAAGCGGTGGACACGCACTAGTCCGCACCGTTTCCGGCCCGGCGGCCGGCGCTACCCGATACTCTGGGGGCGCCGGCCGCTGATGTTTCCTGCCGGAACGACCGTCGATCCGCGCTGCCTGCCCGTCCCGCCGCACCGTCCCAAGGAGTCCCGCCCATGAGCCAGCCTGTCGTTTTTGTCACCGGCGCGTCCACGGGAATCGGCTTTGAAGCCGCAAAAAAGCTCGCGGCCCACGGTTTCACCGTCTACGCCGGCGCCCGCCGGGTGGAGAAAATGGAACCGCTCAGGGCTGACGGCGTCCGGATCCTGCCGCTGGATGTGACAGACGAGGAGTCCATGGGTGCGGCCGTGGGGGAGGTTCTCGCAGCCCACGGCAGGATCGACGTGCTGGTCAACAACGCCGGGTACGGGTCCTACGGGTCGCTGGAGGAAGTGGAGCTGGCCGAAGGCCGGCGGCAGTTTGAGGTCAACCTTTTCGGGCTGGCCCGGATGACGCAGCTCGTCCTGCCGGCCATGCGCGCCGCCGGCAGGGGCCGGATCATCAATATCTCATCGATCGGCGGAAAGATGTACGAGCCGCTGGGCGCCTGGTACCACGCCACGAAGTTCGCGGTGGAGGGCCTCAGCGATTCGCTCCGGGTGGAGCTCAAGCCGCACGGAATCGACGTGGCCATTATCGAACCGGGCGGTACCCAGTCTGAATGGGGGGCCATCTCCTCCGAGGGCCTGTTGGCCAATTCAGGCACGGGACCTTATGCGGTGCAGGCCAAGGTCGTGGCAGCCGCGCTGGCCTCCACCGACGGCTCGGCAATGTCCTCGCGCCCGGAGGTTATTGCGGAGGCGATTGTCCATGCCGCCACCTCGCCGCGGCCCAAGACCCGGTATCCGGTGGGTAAGGGCGCGCGGGCCATCCTGCTGCTGCGCCGGCTGCTCCCGGACCATGCCTTCGATGCCGTTCTGTGGGCCATCTACAGGCGTTTCCCCGGTTAGCAACGCAGCGGGCCGGGCCCGAACTGCGTCCGCTAGATCCGGTACTCGATGTCGTATTCGGCCGGATCCACCGCGGGCTTGGTCTCCCGCTGGGCATCCCGGTGCCGCCACTTGGCGGGAACTCCGGTGATGATGGACTCCGGCGGCGCGTCCTTGACCACCACGGCGTTGGCTCCCACGGCACTGTCCCGGCCAATGGTGATGGGCCCCAGGATCTTGGCGCCCGCACCGATGGTCACGCGGTCGCCAATCGTGGGGTGCCGCTTGATCCTGGCCAGCGAACGGCCGCCCAGCGTCACACCGTGATAGATCATCACGTCCTCGCCGATCTCGGCAGTCTCGCCGATCACCACCCCCATGCCGTGGTCGATGAAGAAGCGGCGGCCAATGGTGGCGCCTGGATGGATCTCGATCCCGGTCCAGGACCTGCCCAGCTGCGACAGGAGCCGGGCCGGGAAACGCAGCTCCGGCTTCTGCCACATGCGGTGGGTCAGCCGGTGGATCCAGATGGCATGCAGCCCGGAATAGGCGAAAAAGTTCTCAAAAGAACCTCGAGCCGCCGGGTCGTGGGACCGGGCGGCGTCGAGGTCTTCCTTTAGTCTTGCGAAAAAGCCCACAAAGTTCTTTCTACAGGAATCGGGCGGAGAGCGGACTGATCAGCCGCGGATGTCGTCATAGAGCACGGTGGAGATGTAACGCTCACCGAAGTCGCACACCACGGCCACGATCAGCTTGCCGGCGTTTTCCGGCCGCTTGGCCAGTTCCAGGGCAGCCCAGACGATGGCTCCGGAGGAGATGCCGCCAAGGATGCCCTCCTTGATGCCCAGGTCGCGGGCGACGCGGACCGAATCTTCGAGGGTGGCGTCGATGACCTCATCGTAGACATTGGTGTCCAGCAGTTCCGGGATGAAGTTGGCGCCCAGGCCCTGGATCTTGTGCGGGCCGGGGGCGCCGCCGTTCAGGATGGGGGAGTCCTTGGGTTCCACGGCCACGATCTGCACGCCGGGCTTGCGCTCCTTCAGGACCTGTCCGACGCCGGTGATGGTTCCGCCGGTGCCGATGCCTGCCACGAAGATGTCAACGGCGCCGTCGGTGTCGGCCCAGACCTCTTCTGCCGTGGTCTTGCGGTGGATCTCCGGGTTGGCTTCGTTGGCGAACTGCTGTGCCCAGATGGAGTTCTCGGTGTTGGCCACGATTTCCTGGGCCTTCTCCACGGCGCCGCGCATACCCTCTGATCCCGGAGTCAGCACAATCTCGGCGCCGAAGGCACGCAGCATGACCCGGCGCTCTGTGGACATGGTCTCGGGCATGGTGAGGATGACCTTGTACCCGCGTGCGGCACCCACCATGGCCAGGGCAATGCCCGTGTTGCCGGAGGTGCCTTCAACGATGGTGCCGCCGGGCTTCAGGGCGCCCGACTTTTCCGCGGCGTCGATGATGGCGACACCGATGCGGTCCTTGACGCTGTTGGCCGGGTTGTAGAACTCCAGCTTCACGGCAACGGTGGCGTCCAGCCCTTCGCTGAGCCGGTTCAACCGAACCAGCGGGGTCCCGCCGACCAGCTGCGTTACATCGTCATAGATCCGTGCCATGTACATACGCCTATCTCTAAGGGGTGGATACTGAGGTCAGCCTAACGAGGCCGCGTAACGCCGGGCTAAGCGTTAAGCCATGCAGAGTAATATTTCCTGGCCTTGGCCAGCTTGGGGTTGATGATCACTTGGCAGTACCCCTGTTCCGGGTGCTTTGCGTAGTAATCCTGGTGGAATTCCTCCGCCACGTGGAACCGCGGCAGCCGGCTGACCTCGGTAACGAGGGGGTGGGACCACAGGGCCTGGTTGCGGTCGATGGCTTCCTCGAACAGGATCTTTTCCTCGTCGGTTTCGTAGAACATCGAGGAGCGGTACTGGGTGCCGACGTCGTATCCCTGGCGGTTCAGCGTGGTGGGGTCATGCAGGGCGAAGAACATGTCCAGGACCACCTCCGCCGGGATGATGTCCTCATCGAACGTCACCGCCACAACTTCGGCGTGCCCGGTGGTCCCGCTGCAGACCGAGTAGTAGTCCGGGTGGGGGTCGTGCCCGCCGGTGTAGCCGGATACAACGGAGGTGACGCCCCTGGTCTTCTGGTAGACGGCGTCAAGGCACCAGAAGCACCCTCCGCCAAGAACAAAAGTTTTCATGACCTCTTCAATGGTTGACAGCGCCGGAAGATTCCCCGGGTACCTCGGCACAGCGCCGTAAACTGCGGCGGCGGGAAGCCCATGGGGTAAAACTAAGACTATGGAACCTGTGGACACCGACGTTACCGGCCAGGCAGATCACGACGGCGAGGCCTCCTCCGACACGCCGCCCGCGGCCGGTTCCGCGGACGCCCCGACTTTGGCTGAGCTGCTGCTTGCGGTTGAGGAGCTGTGGCCGGAATCCCTGGCGGAGACCTGGGATGAGGTAGGGCTCGTCGCGGGCCACCCGTCCGCCCCCGTCACAAAGGTGATGTTCGCGGTCGATCCCACCCTGGAAGTCATTGAGGAAGCGGTTGAGTGGGGAGCGGAGCTGCTCATCACCCACCACCCCCTGCTGTTGAAGGGCGTCACGTCCGTGGCAGCCACGTCGGCAAAGGGGCGGGCGGTGCACCGGCTTATTGAGTCGGGGACGGCACTGCTGACCGTGCACACCAACGGCGACTCCGCCGTCGGAGGTGTCTCCGATGTCCTGGCTGACGCCCTGGGACTCCAGGACGTCGCCCCGTTGACCGTGGCGGCCAACGGGCTGCCGGAGGAAGGCATCGGGCGCGTGGGCGACCTCGCGGATGCCATGAGCCTGGGCGACTTCGCCGCCCGCGTATTCGGGATCCTTCCCTCCGTGGCCGGGGGAGTGCGTGTTTCCGGCGATAAGGACGGGCTGGTTCGGCGCATCGCGGTGTGCGGCGGTGCCGGCGATTCGTTGTTCAACGAAGTGCGGGCCAGCAATGCCGACGTCTACGTCACCGCCGACCTTCGCCACCACCCGGCGTCGGAGGCGCGCGAGGCCGCCCTCAATGGACGGCCGTACCTGGTGGACGTGTCGCACTTTGCCAGCGAATGGCTGTGGCTGCCTGCCGCCGCCGCGGCCCTGGGCAACGTCCTGTCCGACCAGGGCCATGACGTTGAGATCCTGGTCAGCACCACCAACAGCGATCCGTGGGACTTCATCCTCACTCCCGGCTAGAGTCTAGGAAGCGCCGGTTCGGTGCCCGGCCCCGGCCGGAAGGGATCTAGCGGAGGTAAACGTGGCCAAGGCAGCACCGGCGGAACAGTTGAAGTTGCTCGAACTGCAGGGGCTTGATGCCCGGCTGAAGGGCCTCGCCAACCGCCGCCGCACGCTGGAAAACGATCCCCGCATCAAGGACCTCGAGGCCGCCCTGTCCGTCGCCAACGGTGAACTGGGCGCAGCCAAGGTGGCCGTGCACGACGCCGAGGCCGCGCTGAAGCGGGCAGAGGCCGACGTCGAACAGGTTGCCTCGCGCATCGAACGCGACGAAGCCAGGCTCAACAGCGGCACCGGCCTGTCCAAGGACCTGGTGGCGCTTCAAAAGGACATCGCGTCGCTGAACAAGCGGCGCTCGGACCTTGAAGACGTGGAACTGGAAGTCATGGAGCGGCTCGACTCGCTGCGGGAGCGGCAGGCAGCCCAGCAGCAGATCGTCGATGACATCCAGGGGTCCTTTGGAACCATCAGGGCCGAGCTCGATGCGGCCCTGGCCGAAGTGGAAACGGAAGCGGCGGGCCTGCGTGCCCAGCGCGGCGAATTTGCCCAAGGCCTGGACGCGGGCCTGGTGGCGGTCTACGAGAAGACGCTGGCCAAGCGGGGAGTGGGTGCGGCCCGGCTCTTCCACGGAACGTCGGAAGCCTCGGGCATGAAGCTCAGCCCCGGCGACCTCGCCGAGATCAAGGCAGCTGCTGCCGACGACATCGTTTTCTGCCCGGACTCCGGCGCCATCCTGGTCCGTTCGGACGAGTGGTCCTAAGCAGCCCACAGGCACCCTGCCGGGCGGTCAGCCCGGCAGGATGATGTTCAGGGCGTGCGGCTTGCGTGCGGTCCCGGGCACCAGTTCGGCTTCCCACTGTTCGCGCGCGGCCTTCAGGAGGTCCGACGGCGTGGCCGGGGCTTTGCCGCGGCGCACCAGCAGGTGCCGCGCCAGTTCGCCGCGCGTGTGCTTGGCGAAGTGGCTCACTACCTTGCGGACACCTGCACTCTCGGTGAAGACATTCACGGAGACGGTCTGTTCCGCCGCGGGCGCCCACGCCGCTGCGTACGTGCTGGACCGGCAGTCCACCACAAGGTGTCCCTGGGCTGCTGCGCCCAGGGTGTCGGCAAGCTGCGCCTTCCAGAAGGGAGCCAGCCGGCCGACGTCGGGCAAGGACGTGCCCATGGACAACCGGTAGGCAGGAACGCTGTCGCCAAAGCGCAGGGCCCCCCACAGCGCCGAGATCACCAGGACGGACTCATCGGCCTTCCGGCGCTGAACCGGCGTCAGCGTCCGGTAGCCCAGGGCGTCATACAGGACGCCCGAATAAATGCTGTGCGCCGGCGCCGCCGGTTCGGCATGCAGTCGCGTATTGCGTTCGACGTCGTCCCGCAGGGACGCTCCGACGCCCAGCAGGGCGAGGGCATCCTGGTGGGCGCTGACTGTTCCCAGCGCCTCAAGGACCTTGGCGCGGTACGGGTTGAGCTCCGGGAAGCCCAGGGCGGTCCAGTCGACGGCGGGGCCGCGGAGCGCGGGTGTCTTGCCTTCGGAAGGGGGAAGCAGAATCAGCACCGTCCGATCCTACCGGCGGCAAAAGGCGGCCGGCGGCGCCGGTAGACTGGGACCCGGATGGGACAGCCAGACGGCCGCGCGCCACGCAAGTGGCTCGAGGAACGTCCGGGCTCCGCAGGGCAGGGTGGTGGGTAACGCCCACTCGGGGTAACCCGCAGGCCAGTGCCACAGAAAACAGACCGCCTGCATTTCCGGCTCCGGCCGGGGAGGGCAGGTAAGGGTGAAACGGTGGTGTAAGAGACCACCAGCTTCCCGGGTGACCGGGAAGGCTAGGTAAACCCCACCCGGAGCAAGGCCAGACAGGACACGTTCGAGGGCTGCCCGCCCGAGTGTCCGGGTAGGCCGCTGGAGGGTGCCGGCAACGGTACTCGTAGATGGATGGCCGTCGCTCCCTTTCCGGTAACGGCAGGGGAGAACAGAACCCGGCGTATCGGCTGTCCCATCCTTAAACCGCGTTTGACCACGGGCTATGCGTCGGGGATCCTGAACCGTGCCCGTAATTCCTGAAACCCGTCCCGCACCCGCAGCGGGCATTCCCGGCGTCCGTTCACAGGGTGTTGCCCTCGCCGGTTTCCTGGCCCTTTCCGCGCTGGCCTGGGTACTCGCCTCAGTTCCCATCATCCTTAACTCCAACGGCTGGTACGCGGGCTCGCTGAAAGCTCCGTGGATGCCGCCGTCGTGGATGTTCCGCACCACCTGGATGGTGCTCTATGCCGGCGTGGCGGCAGCGGCCTGGCTGGTCTGGCGCAAAGGGCGCCTGTCCGGGGGCACCCTTGCCGGCTATGTGGGGCAACTGCTGCTCAACACTGCGTGGCCGGTGACGTTCTTCGCGATGTATCCCATGCTTGGAGTGGTGGCCCTGTGGGCAGCCTTTGCTGTCATCTGCGCGCTGACCGCAACCCTGGCGTTCCTGATCCTGCGCTTCGGACCGGTGGACGCCACCGCCGGGTACCTGGTGCTGCCGTACTTTTCCTGGCTCGTGTTCTCCGCCAGCCTGAACCTGTACTCTGCCATCCACAACTGAAGGCCGGCAGTCTGCGTTGTGCGGTCCGCCCCGGGCGTGTGAGTGATTTCACGCATCCCGAGCGTGTTCCGTGGACCGTGCCAAATTAGAATGGATTCCGGACGCAGGAGTTCTACCGCCGAAAGTTGCGTCCGCAACCGGCGGTTTTTCTTTGCACGCGATCCAGGCGCCTGGGGACCATCCCCTGCGGGCGCCGGTGCCCCTGGACATCATCAGGTGGCCTACATCTGTGTACGACGACGTACACGGCTGAACCGAGGAAGGTATTTCTGTGAGCCAGACGTCTGATTCTTGTCTTGATACGTGGATGGGCCGGGAGGCCCTCGCCGAGGCCATGATCCCGGTGATCGGCAGGCTGTACCGCGAAAACAACGTGGTGACCAGCATCCACGGCCGGAGCCTGATCAACAAGTCCACCATGAACATCCTCAAGGCGCACCGCTTCGCGCGCCGGATGAGCAAGGACGAACTGCTCCTGGAGGACACGGCGCCCCTGCTGAACACGCTGGCCGGACTCGAACTGGGTGCCGCCGCGATCGACATCGCCCGCCTGAACCAGAAGTTCAAGGAAGAAGGCAACGGCGCCACGCTGGAGGAATTCCTCCGCGAAGAGCTCGCCGAAATCGTGGGCAAGCGGGGCGGCGATGACCGCACCAGCACCGACGTCGTGCTCTATGGCTTTGGCCGCATCGGCCGCCTCCTGGCCCGCCTCCTCATCGAAAAGGCCGGCGGTGGCCACGGCCTGCGCCTGCGCGCCATTGTGGTGCGCCGCGGATCCGACAACGACCTCTCCAAGCGGGCCAGCCTGCTGCGCCGCGACTCCGTCCACGGGTCCTTCGAAGGCACCATCCGGATCGACGAGGCGGCCAACACCATCACTGCCAACGGTGTCCAGATCCAGGTCATCTACTCGAACGACCCCGCCACCATCGACTACACCGCCTACGGCATCAACAACGCCCTGGTGGTGGACAACACCGGCCGCTGGCGCGACGCCGAAGGCCTGTCCCAGCACCTGCAGAGCAAGGGCGTCGCGCGGGTCCTGCTGACCGCGCCGGGCAAGGGTGAACTGAAGAACATCGTCCACGGCATCAACCACCGGGACATCACCGACTCGGACAAGATCGTTTCCGCGGCGTCCTGCACCACCAACGCCATCACCCCGGTCCTGAAGGCCATCAACGACAAGTTCGGCGTGGTCCACGGCCACGTGGAAACCGTCCACTCCTTCACCAACGACCAGAACCTGATCGACAACTTCCACAAGGGCGACCGCCGCGGCCGTTCCGCTGCGCTGAACATGGTCATCACCGAAACCGGTGCGGCCAAGGCAGTGGCGAAGGCCCTGCCCGAACTCCTGGGCAAGCTCACCGGCAGCTCCATCCGGGTCCCCACCCCGGACGTTTCGCTGGCCATCCTGAACCTCACCCTTGAAAACGGCACCACCAAGGACGAGGTCAACAACTACCTGCGTGAAATGTCGCTCCACTCGGACCTGCGCAAGCAGATCGACTACATCGACTCGCCCGAGGTTGTCTCCACCGACTTCGTCGGATCCCGCCGCGCCGGGATCGTGGACGGCCTGGCGACCGTGTCCACGGACAAGAACCTGGTCCTCTACGTCTGGTACGACAACGAGTTCGGTTACAGCTGCCAGGTGGTCCGCGTCATGGAAGAGATGGCAGGCGTGAACCCGCCGTCCTTCCCTGCCAAGGAAAGCGCTGCCGCCCTGGCCGCGATCGCCGTCTAGCCACCTTCGCCCGCGTCCTGCGAATTCCCGGCTGATTCTCTGGAATCAGCCGGGAAACGGGACCACACTGGTGGCATGGACAACGAATCGACACTTCAGCACGAAACCACCCTCGAGCACGCACTGGACGTGGCCAAAGCCAACCATAAGGAAGCCGTGCGGCTCCTGGAACGCGCCCGTGCCGCCCAGAGGACCGGCGACGTCACCGACGAGCGGGTGCGCCAGCTCGAGGACCTGCTGTCCATCGCGGAAGAAGACCTGCGTAGGGTCACCAGAGAACAATAACCCGGCGGCCACCACCGGGCGCTGTGACCCATCACTCGTCCTCAACAGTGTGGATATCAGCGGACGGCCGGCCCCATTGTCCTAGGCTCTTGGGGTGCCCGACTTTCCCCTCCCGGCGTCAACCCCGTGACCGTCAGCTGGTCCGCCTACCGCCGCGCACGCCGCCGTTCCCGGCAGGCCTGGGCGCTTCTGGTGACGGCCGCGGTCTCCGTCCTTGCCGCACTGTTCTGGTTCTTCACCGCCGGACAGTTCGCGGCAGCCGGGCCCGCCACGGAGGGGCCCACGGAGGCGCCGGTCTTCGACCCCGCCTGGATGAAGCCGGTCCAGGAACCCAACCCTGTGCCGGCCGGCAGCGCCCTCGCAGCCCTTGACGGCCTGGCTGTCAAAGGGCGGGCGCCCAGCACCGATTACAGCCGGGAGGCCTTTGGCCAGGCCTGGCTCGATGTGGACCGCAACGGCTGCGACACCCGCAATGACATTCTTCGCCGGGACCTCGCCGATGTTGTGTTCTCAGAGGGTTCCTCCTGCAAGGTGACGGCCGGGCACTTCCGGGAACCCTACACGGGGCAGGATATTGATTTCCGGCGCGGTTCGGACAGCAGCCGCGCGGTCCAGATCGACCACGTCGTCGCCCTGGGTGATGCCTGGCAAAAGGGCGCCCAGCGTTTGGCGCCGAAGGAACGCCAGAGCCTGGCAAACGATCCCCTGAACCTCATCGCGGCGGACGGCGCCGCCAATCAGCAAAAAAGCGCGGGGGACGCCGCTACCTGGCTGCCCAAAAACACGGCAATCCGCTGCCATTACGTGGCCCGGCAGATTTCCGTGAAGGCCGCGTACGGGCTGTGGGTAACGGCAGCGGAAAAGGACGCCATGAAGCGGGTCCTGGCCTCCTGCCCCCAGCAGCAGACCATTACGGCAGGCTGACCGGCATCCGCAGGGCCGGCTCGGTGGCCGGCGGCCCCGTGGCTGGACCGGTCAGTGTCCGAAGGGATCCGGGTCAACGCCGGGCATCCAGGTCAGCCCCGGCACGCCCCAGCCGTTCTTCTTGGCCTGCTTCATGGCCTTGCGGGAATACCGGTCCAACAGCCGGTTGACGTACAGCTTGCCGTCCAGGTGGTCATACTCGTGCTGGATGACCCTGGCAAACCAGCCTGTGGCCTCGAAGCGGACCGGTTCCCCGAACCCGTCAAAGCCCTCCACCCGGGCCCATTCGGCCCGCTTGAGCGGATACTGTTCGCCCGGGAAGGACAGGCAGCCCTCTTCCTCTTCATCAGGATCGGGAGCAGCACCTGAGACCTTCGACAGGGTCAGGACGGGATTCACCAGGACGCCGGTTGGGGGAGCGCCGTCGTCATTGGCGTACTTGTAAACGAAGATCCGCTTGCCGACGCCGATCTGCGGGGCGGCCAGGCCCACCCCGTTGGCGGCGTCGTTGGTTTCGAACATGTCGGCAATCAGGGTGCGCAGTTCGTCGTCGAAGACCTCCACCTTGGCGGCGCGGCGGTGCAGGACAGGCTCGCCCCAGATGGTGATCGGCAGAACGGTCATATCAGTAGTCCTTCGGCTTCGCGGTGTCCCCGGCTGCAATGCGTGTGCCCGGTGGGGCACGACAAAGGAGGCCGCACCGGATATCCGGTGCGGCCTCCTTTGTTGACGGCTGCATGTGCCGCCCCGTGAGGGTGAGCGACGGGGGTTGAACCCGCGACCTCCTGGACCACAACCAGGCGCTCTGCCAACTGAGCTACGCCCACCATGTGCCTCAAGGGAATTCCACCGGAGCGGCTCCCTGGAAACGCAACTCAAATAGCTTACCTGCTCGAACAGGGTGCTTTGTCCACTTTCAGCGATTTGAGCGAAATTTCCTCAAAACGTGGCGCAGATTACTCCGCGGACTGGTTCCCGGCGTCCCCGTTGGTGATTCCCCTGGCAATCTTCTGTGCGGTGGCGCTGTCCGGCCCGGGGCCGGGGACGAACACTGCCTCGCGGTAGTAGCGGAGCTCGTCGATGGAGTCCTTGATGTCTCCCAGCGCGCGGTGGCCACCCTTCTTCGCCGGCGACTGGAAGTACGCCCGGGCGTACCACCGGCGCGAGAGCTCTTTGATGGTGCTGACGTCAATGACCCGGTAATGCAGGTGCTCCACCACGGCAGGCATGTCGCGGGACAGGAACACCCGGTCGGTTCCCACGGAGTTGCCGCCCAGAGGTGCTTTGCGCGGATCCGGGACCCACGTGGAGATGTACTCCATGACCGCGGCCTCTGCTTCTGCCATCGTCTTGCCGTGTGGCAGCTCCGCCAGCAGCCCGGACTTGGTGTGCATGTCCCGGACGAAGTCGGACATCTGGGCCACTGCGGCATCGTCGGGTTTGATGACGACGTCGACGCCCTCACCAAGGATGTTGAGCTCCGAGTCGGTGACCAGTGCTGCCACCTCGATCAGGGCGTCGTTCTTGATGTCCAGGCCGGTCATTTCGCAGTCGATCCAGACGATTCGTTCGTTAGATATAGGCACCGGACCAGCCTACCGTTACACTTCCGGGCACCCTGCCGATGCTAGGATTTCGGTACGCGGCGGGTCGCCCTTCCGCCCCTTAATCGTGTCCCGGCCGGCCCGTGCGGCCCGCCGGATCAACAGCGGAAAACGCAACAAGATTGGACGATCCTGAGATGACGGCGCCTGTGCCCGCAACGGGGGAGATGGCGGCGGCCGGTATTGCCGGAACGGGCAGTGCCGAGGTGGACAATCCGCGCTCACCCCTGCTTGCCGGTTTCCTGGGCTCCATGTTCATGATGATTGGCTCCATTGGCGTCGGCTGGCTGGCCCCGGTCTCGGAACTGCGGCGGATGCCCGTGTTTATCTGGATGCGGACGGAGGCTCCCGGCGTGGCGCTGTCCATCGTCCTGGTGGCCATCGGCGGCATGCTGCTGGTGCGTGCCTGGCTGCGGCTGGGCCAGAAAGTCCGGGTGTGGGGTGAACAGGCACGGCGGGCAACCCTGTCCGCGGTGGTGGCATGGGGACTTCCCATGATGTTCAGCGTGCCGCTGTTCAGCCGCGACGTGTATGCGTACATCGGGCAGGGGCGCCTGATGGTGGAGGGCTTCAATCCGTACGAAAACGGCATTTCCGCGCTGTCCAACTACTTCCAGCTCGGCGCCGACAAAATGTGGACCGAGGCGCCGGTTCCCTATGGCCAGCTGTTCCTGTGGATCGAGCAGTTCGTCGTCTGGGTGACCAACGTCCAGCCGGAGGCGTGCGTCATGCTCTTCCGGCTGGTGGCGCTGGCCGGTGTGGTGCTCTGCGTCGTCTACGTGCCCCGGCTCGCCGAACTGCACGGCGTGAACCCGCACCGCGCTCTCTGGCTGACCGTGGCCAACCCGCTCTTCCTGACCAATTTCATTGCCAGTGTCCACAACGACTCCCTGATGATCGGGCTCGCCCTGGCAGGCTTGTACTACTCCGCGACCCGGCGCCAGGTCCGTGGCATCGCCCTGGTGACCCTTTCCATCGCGGTGAAGCCCATCACCATTGTCTTCCTGCCCTTCATCGGCCTCCTGTGGGCAGGCCGGAACGCGGGCTGGCTCCGGAAAGTGGCGTTTTGGGCCCTGACGGCCGGCCTGAGCCTGGCGCTGTTGACCGCCTTGAGCATGGTCAACGGGTTCGGCTTCGGCTGGATCAACGGCCTGTCCGCGCCGGGCAGCATTTCGATCTGGTACGCCCCGGTGGGCTTGATTGGCATGGTGGTCGGATCCCTGGCCACCGCTTTCGGCTTTGACGGTTCGGTCCCCGCGGGCTGGGTATTCGACGCCGGCAAGCTGCTGGCCGTGGGCATCGTCGCCTGGCAGATCTTCAAGGGTGACTACGACCGCCTGATGCGCCGCCTCACGCTCGCCCTGGCGGCCGTGGTCCTGCTGGCCCCCATCATCCAGGCCTGGTACGTCGTCTGGCTCATACCGCTCTTTGCCGTGACCGGCATCAGGAACGACTGGCAGGTCAAGGCCCTGTACTTCGTGGTGTCCTTCTTCATGATCTACGCGATTTCGGACCAGTTGGACGTTTTCCCGTACCTCCAGACCCAGGACCTCGGCTTCGCCCTCGCCCTGGCCCGCGTTGCCGCGGCGCTGACCGCCCTGCTCTTTGCCCTGTACCTGATCTTCTGGGACCCCGGCACCCGCAGGCTGTTCCGCAAATCGCACCAGCCCGTCGTCGAACGTCCCGTGATCTAGCGGCGGCTATTGCTGTGCGGCCCCGGCGCTGATTCTGCGCAGGGCCTCCCGCCGCGACAACGGACTCATGGCGTCCTTGTTGCGGGAAACGAACGCCTCCACCCACTCCGGTGCGGTCTTGGCGTACTCGCGCAGCGCCCAGCCGATGGCCTTGCGGATGAAGAACTCCCGGTCCGCCAGGTTCGGCTCGATGATGGCGGCGAGCAGTCGCGTGTCGGTGGCCTTCCCGGCGCGCAACTGCGACGTGATGGCGGCCCTGCGGATCCAAAGGTCGGGGTCCTTGCTCCACTGCAGCAGGAGACCGGACATCTCCCGGGGGTGCGACTGCAGCAGGGTGCAGATCCGGCCGGACACGCCATCGGCAAAATCCCACCATGCACCTGTCCGGATCATTTCTGCGTACACAGGAAGCATGTCCAGGTCGGAGGCCACCAGCCGGTGTGCTGTCAGGTCGATGGCCGCGTACTTCTCCTCCCGGAACGTGGAGGTGCGCCACAGGTCCAGCACGGTGGCGCGCAGCTGCCCGGCGGAAACCGGCGGATGCTCCCGGGCAGCCCGCTTCGCGATGCGCCGCACCTCGGGAACCCGTACGCCGAGCGAGGGGAGCTCGGACTTCATGTAGGCCTGCGCTCCCGCAGCCCGGACAGGGTCGGCCAGCCCGTGGAGTGCACCCCTGACGGAGGCGATGAGGTCCTGGTCGGCGGCCGTATCCATGGGGCAACTGTAGCCAGTGGACAGCGCCGGCGGTGCGGTAGGCTGGTGAGCGCTAACACACTACGACGCAGAGGTAACCATGCCCGGAACTGAAGTCCACCTCGCCCACGGACTCTACTCCGCCGTCGTCACCCTCCGCGGCGGGGCGCTTAGGGAACTCCGCCACGGGGACAGGGACTTGGTGGTGGGCTTTGGCCCCGACGGACCCGTACCCGACTACCGCGGCGTCATCTGCGCGCCCTGGCCCAACCGCCTGGCGGACGGCACCTACTCGTATGGGGGCAAGTCCTATGCCGCTGCCGTCAACGAACCGGAACGCGGCGCTGCCCTGCATGGCCTTGCCATCCACAGGACATGGAATGTGCTGGAAGCGGCCGCGGACCGCGCCGTCCTGGTTTGCCGCATTCCGGCCGGCCCGGATTACCCGGGGGACCTGGAGTTGTCGGTGACCTATACGCTCTCCGACGACGGGCTCCATGGCATGGTGCGGGCGGTCAACACCGGTGCCGCTGCCGCCCCGTACGGGGTGTGCCCCCACCCCTACCTGGTGGCCGGTCCGTCCCCGCTGGATGACTGGACGCTGGATCTGCCGGCCGCTGCCTACCTGGAGGTGACCCCTGACCGGCTGCTGCCGGTGGGCATGCGGCAGGTGGACGATGCCTTCGACTTCCGTTCGCCCCGGCGTCTGGGGCCGGTGAAGATCGACCATGCCTTCACGGACATCGCCCGGGACGGTGCGGGCCTGGCCCGGGTGCGGGTACTGGACCCGTCAGGTACAGGTGTGGAACTCGAATGGGGCGCCGAATGGCCCTGGGTCCAGGTGCACACCGGCGACAAGCCCGCCCGCCCGGACCGGCTGGGCCTGGCTGTTGAACCCATGACGTGTCCGCCTGATGCCCTGCATTCAGGCACGGACCTGGTGCACCTGCAGCCCGGCCAGGCCCACTCGGCGGGCTGGACCATCCGCGCTCTGGGCTGGGCTAGGCCGGTCCGGCCTCGGCGGGCGCGGGGCTAGGCGGGGCCGGCCGTGGCGGCTTGGTGGACGGAGTCCGTCCATCCGGCACGCTGCAGCCAGGCTGCGCACAGTGCGGTCCACTGCCGTGGTCCGGGGTGGTCCGCGGCAAGCCCCAGCCCATGCCGTCCCTGCGGGAAGACATGCAGTTCCGCCGGAACGCCGGCGGCAAAGAGCGCCCTGGCATAGTTCAGGCTGTTGCTCACCGGAACGGCGTCGTCATCGGCTGTATGCCAGAGGAAGGCCGGCGGCGTCCGGGGAGTGACGTTCAGCTCCGGCGAGAGGGCCCTGAGGAGGTCCGACGGCGGCGCGCCGCCAAGGAGGTTTGCCACCGATCCCTGGTGCGCCTCGTGGGTCAGTGATGCAACCGGATAGCAGAGCACCGAGAGGTCGGGGACGGCTGCGGGCACGTCCAGGTCCGGGTTTCCGGTGGCAGCTTCCGTGCTGAGGGTGGCCGCCAGGTGGCCGCCGGCGGAGAAGCCCAGGACGCCGATGCGCTCCGGGTCGACGGCGAACCGGTGCTGTCCCTTCCTGATGTGGAGCATTGCTTCCTTTGCGTCCTCCAGGGGAGCAGGGTGCCGGTCAGGGGCCACCCTGTAGCGGAGGACGAAGGCGTGGATGCCCAGGCTGGCCAGCCACTCTGCAACGGGCTCCGCTTCGTGATCAGCCTGGCGGGCGTATCCTCCTCCCGGCAGGACCAGGATGGCCGGCCGGGCGCCGGCAGCCCCGGGACGGGCGGGAACTGCCGTAAGCGCACGCGCCGCCATCAGGCGGCAGCTTCGGTGCTGCGCCGCAGCGTGACCTCGCCTGTGATGTCACCGGGTGAAGCGTCGTCGGCGCCGTCGCCGCCGTCGCCCTCGTCGCCGGCAAGCCTCCGCTGGGTGGCCCGGGTGGCCACGCGCCCAATGTCCTCCAGCGGCAGGCGGACCGTGGAAAGGGCCGGCCGGAAGTCGCGGAGGGTCTCAATATCGTCGAAACCGGCAATGGCGGCGTCGCGGGGGATGCGGAGCCCCTCGGACCGCAATGCTGCCGCCGCCCCGATGGCCATCACATCGTTGACGGCGAAAATGCACAGCTTGGGTGCGCCGCCCCCCTCACCGGACGGGCCCACTTCTCCGGACGGGCCCGCGTTGGTCCGGGCTGCCTTGATCCGGGCAGCCAGTTCAAGCCCGGCGTCATATCCACCGGACCGGTTGAACGCGCTGCGGAGCACTTCCGCCGGCCGGCGCCCGGCCCGTTCCAGTCCCTCCTGGAAACCGCGGACCCGGTCATCGGAGGTCAGGAGGCCTTCGGGACCGCCGACAATGACGAAGTCCCCGTCCCAGCTGCCCGCAAGTTCGGTGGCCAGCCGGCCGGCCAGCTCCTGGTTGGGCACTTTAACCACGTGGTACCCCTCCGGAGCAGTTGCACCCACGACGGGGTGGCCCACCACGGCCACCTGGCCGCCGTTGCGGCAATACCGGTCAAGTTCGGCTGCCAGCTCGCTGTTGCCGTCCTTGTCCTCGTCGCGGCACGAGCGGGAACCGGCGATCACGATCGAGTCTGCCCGGCGCGCCGCGAACGCAGCCACCGCTTCCTTTTCCTCCGCGGGGCCGCCGCCGGTGGTGGCAAGGAGTACCATCTTCCGCTGTTCCCGGGCGGCTTCCTGCACGCCCCTGGCAATGGCCGCGAAGTAGGGATCGGCAATGTCATGGACGATCAGGCCGATCAGGCCGGAACTGGATTTCGCCAGCCCCTGTGCCTGGGCGTTGGGGATGTAGCCGAGCGACTCAGCCGCCTGCCGGACCCGTTCGGCAATGTCCTTCCCCGGTTTGCGGGCGGATCCGTTCAGCACGCGGGAGGCCGTGGCGGGTGAAACGCCGGCAAGGCGGGCCACCTCGGTAAGGGTACTTGCAGCCACTGCATCTCCTGGTCTTGTACGGGCTCGAAGGCTAAAGCACATTATGGCAGTTCAAACTACTTCCGGAAAGCGCTTGCCAAGGGGAAGCGCGCCGTGCATCATGGAAGCAGTGGGAATGCGCTTTCCCAATTAGCTTGACTACCTTGCTCACTCACCGTGGAGGACACATGGGCTTCGAAACAAAGACAATCCGCATCGCCATGAACGGCATCACCGGCCGGATGGGCTACCGCCAGCACCTGCTGCGCTCCCTCCTGCCCATCCGCGATGCCGGCGGCTTCACCCTCCCGGACGGCACCAGGGTCCAGGTTGAACCCATCCTGGTGGGCCGCAACGAGGCCAAGATCCGGGAACTGGCGGAAAAGCACAAGGTGTCCGAGTGGACCACGGACCTGGACGCCGTGATCAACGACCCCACGGTGGACGTCATCTTTGACGCCTCCATGACCAGCCTGCGCGCCGCAACCCTGAAGAAGGCGATGCTGGCCGGCAAGCACATCTTCACCGAGAAGCCCACGGCCGAGACCCTCGAAGAAGCCATTGAACTGGCCCGCATTGGCAAGGAGGCCGGCGTTACTGCCGGCGTCGTCCACGACAAGCTCTACCTCCCGGGCCTGGTCAAGCTCCGCCGCCTGGTGGACGAGGGCTTCTTCGGCCGCATCCTCTCCATCCGCGGCGAGTTCGGCTACTGGGTCTTCGAAGGCGACATCCAGGCCGCGCAGCGCCCGTCCTGGAACTACCGCAAGGAAGACGGCGGCGGAATGACCACGGACATGTTCTGCCACTGGAACTACGTCCTGGAGGGCATCATCGGCCAGGTCAAGAGCGTCAACGCCAAGACCGCCACCCACATCCCCGCCCGCTGGGACGAGGCAGGCAACGAGTACAAGGCCACCGCCGATGACGCCTCCTACGGCATCTTCGAACTCGAGACCCCGGGCGGCGACCAGGTGGTCGGCCAGATCAACTCCTCCTGGGCAGTGCGCGTCTACCGCGATGAACTGGTGGAGTTCCAGGTGGACGGCACGCACGGTTCCGCCGTGGCCGGCCTGAACAAGTGCGTCGCCCAGCAGCGGGCCCACACCCCCAAGCCCGTGTGGAACCCGGACCTGCCCGTCACCGAATCCTTCCGCGACCAGTGGCAGGAAGTTCCCGCCAACGCTGAACTGGACAACGGCTTCAAGCTGCAGTGGGAAGAGTTCCTGCGCGACGTTGTGGCCGGCAGGGAACACCGCTTCGGCCTGCTGTCCGCCGCCCGCGGTGTCCAGCTCGCCGAACTTGGCCTTCGGTCCAATGACGAGCGCCGCACCATCGACATCCCGGAGATCACGCTCTGATGACTTCCCTTATCCTTCCCTCCGAGGACGGCGGCACAAGGGAGTACCGCCTCCAGGGCGCCACGCCGTGGGCCCGCCCCACCGCCCCGCTTACCGCCCGGCGCGCCTACGCCGCGGCCCACGTCATCCCCGAGGTCCTCGCCGACAACACTCCCGGAGCCCCGGCGCACCTGGACTGGGACGCCACCATGGCGTACCGCCACGAGCTCTGGTCCTATGGTCTTGGCGTGGCCGACGCCATGGACACCGCCCAGCGCGGCATGGGCCTTGACTGGGCCGCCACGCAGCAGCTCATCAAGCGCACCGGCGTCGATGCAGCCTCGGTGGTCTCGGCCAACAACCCGGCCACGGCCGGCAAATCGGTCCGTGACCTCGTGTCCTGCGGTGCCGGCACCGACCAGCTGGACCTCGACGCCCTGCCCACGGGTGAGGCCGGCCTGAAAGCCGTCCTCGAGGCATACCGTGAGCAGATTGCCGTGATCAGCGAGGCCGGCCCCAAGGTCATCATCATGGCCTCCCGGGCACTCGCCAAGGCAGCACGTGGGCCGGAAGACTACCTGAACGTCTACTCCACACTCCTGCAGGAGGTTGACCAGCCGGTCATCCTCCACTGGCTGGGCACCATGTTCGATCCCGCCCTGGCGGGCTACTGGGGCTCGGACGACGTCGCCACCGCCACCGAAATCTTCCTGGGCCTGATCAGGGACAACGCGGCCAAGGTGGACGGCGTCAAGGTCTCGCTGCTGGACGCATCCCACGAGGTGGCCCTTCGGGCGGCGCTGCCTGAGGGCGTCCGCCTGTACACCGGGGACGACTTCAACTACCCGGAGCTCATCGACGGCGACGGCAGCCACCACTCCGACGCCCTGCTGGGCATCTTCGCGGCCATCTACCCGGCCGCTTCCGTGGCCCTGCAGAACTATGACGCCGGAAATCCGGCCAGGGCACGGGACATTTTGGACTCCACCCGTGAACTGGGCAAGCACATTTTCAGCGCCCCGACGTTCTACTACAAGACCGGCATCGCGTTCATGTCCTGGCTCAACGGCAAGCAGCCCGGGTTCCAGATGGTCGGCGGCCTGCACTCCGGCCGTTCCGTCTGCCACCTTGCCCGGACCTTTGAGCTGGCCGACCAGGCCGGCTTGCTGAAGGACCCGGCGCTGGCAGCCTTCCGCATGTCCGATTACCTGCGGATCAACGGGGTGGGAGTATGAGCGGCTTCTCCCGCCTGTCCATCAACAGCGCCACCACCAAGAAGTGGACGCTTGCCCAGGTGGTCGAGGGCTGCGTCAACGCCGGCATCCCCGCCATCGGCCCCTGGCGCGACCGGGTGGCGGAAGCCGGCCTGGACAAGGCAGCACGCCTGATCAAGGACGCGGGCCTGCGCGTGTCCTCCCTGTGCCGCGGCGGATTCCTGACAGCCGCCGACGCCGAGGGCCAGGCAAACGCGCTCGCCGACAACCGTGCAGCGATCCTCGAAGCCGTGGCGCTGGACACCACCGAACTGTTCCTGGTGGTGGGCGGACTCGTGTCAGGGGAGAAGGACATCGTGGGCGCCCGGCAGCGTGTGGCTGACCGGCTCGCGGACCTGGTCCCTTTCGCACAGGAAAACGGCGTCCGCCTGGTGTTGGAACCGCTGCACCCGATGTACGCCGCGGACCGCGCACTGATCTCCACCCTGGGGCAGGCCCTGGACCTTGCGGCGCCCTTCGACGCATCGACAGTTGGCGTCGCCGTCGATACTTTCCACGTCTGGTGGGACCCGGAACTGAAGGCGCAGATCGAACGCGCCGGCCGGGAGAACCGCATCGCCTCCTACCAGGTGTGCGACTTCAACATGCCCATCGCCGCCGATCCGCTGCTCTCCCGCGGGTACATGGGCGACGGCGTGGTGGACTTCGCCACGATCGGCACCTGGGTGCGCGACGCCGGGTACACCGGCGACATCGAAGTGGAAATTTTCAATCAGGAGATCTGGGATACGGACGGCAACACCGTCCTGGCCACGGTCAAGGAGCGGTACGCGGAGCTTGTCCTGCCGTACGCCTGACCTGATTCAAGACCGCGGGCTCCTGCTGCGTCACGGCAGGAGCCTGCGCCCCACATGAAAGGACCCGGACCCAGGGAGGGTTTCCCACCCCTGGTCCGGGTCCTTTTTCCTGCCCGCTGCCCTGCTGCAGCCCTATGCGTAGAGCGAGGCGAACCGGCGGTACGTTGCCAGCACGCCGGCGTCGTCCTTTCCCAGCGGAAGGTCGACGGCGTCTGCCGCCCACTCGGGGAAGCGTCCCGTGAGTGCCGCCGCAGCCTGGCGCGCGGCGCCGTCGGCCACGTACTCGCCCGGCTGCGGCACCGTGACGCCGGTTCCCAGCAGGCTGGCGGCCACTTCCTGCACGGCTGCTGACTGGGCCCCGCCACCCACGAGGAGGATCCGCCGGGCGGTCACGCCCTGGTCCTGCAGTGCCGCCAGGCCATCCGCCAGTGAGCAGACAACACCCTCAACGGCGGCGCGCGCCACGTTGGCGGGGGTGTAGTTGGCCCGCGTGATGCCGTGCAGGGAACCGGTGGCGTCCGGCAGGTTGGGGGTCCTTTCCCCATCGAAGTAGGGGACCAGGGTGAGGCCGCCGGCACCGGGCCCGGCGGACAACGCCAGCCTGTTGAACTCGGCCAGGTCCACGTCCAGCAGGGCGGCGGTGGCATCGAAGATGCGGGTGGCATTCAAGGTGCACACCAGCGGCAGGAAATGCCCGGCGGCGTCGGCGAATCCGGCCACCAGTCCCGAGGCGTCAGCCGCCGGTGAATCCGAGACCGCGAAGACGGTCCCGGACGTGCCCAGTGACATCACCACATCGCCCAACCGGGCCCCTGCACCAAGCGCGGCCGCCGCGTTGTCCCCGGCGCCTGCGGCCAGGAGGGTGCCCGCCGGCGTCTTTCCCGCCGCTTCCAGGGGCCCGAGGACCCGGGGGAGGACCGGCACGTGGCCGAGTGCCGCGGACAGGACGTCCGGCAGGTACTTGCCTTCCGCCGTCGAGTAGTAGCCCGTACCGGATGCGTCCGAGCGGTCCGTGGCCAGGGCGGCCAGCCCTTCTTTACCGCTGCCTGGCCCGTGGCCTGCGAGCCGCCAGGTGAGCCAGTCATGCGGCAGGCAGACGGCGGCCACCCTGGCGGCGTTTTCGGGTTCATTGTCCGCCAGCCAGCGCAGCTTGGTCAGCGTCAGGGATGCGACCGGCACCGTACCGGTGGCGCGTGCCCAGTACTGCGCGCCGGCGGCTGGATCGCCGCCGCCGGCGGATTCGATGAGTTCCAGGGCGGCGCCGGCGCTGCGGGTATCGTTCCACAGCAGCGCCGGCCGGATCACCGCACCGTCGCTGTCCAGGCAGACCATGCCGTGCTGCTGGCCTCCGACAGACACGGCGCTGACGTCATCCAGTCCGCCGGCGTCTGCCACCGCCTTCTGCAGTGCGGTCCACCAATGGTCCGGGTGGACCTCGGTGCCGTCAGGGTGGGGGGCCCGGCCCTGGCGGACCAATGCTCCGGTATCGGCATCGCGGATCACCACCTTGCACGACTGGGTGGAGCTGTCGATGCCTGCGACGAGCACCATGGCCTAGTGGGCGCCCAGGAGGTGCTCGATGGCGAGCTGGTTGAGCCGGACGAATGCGAAGGAGCGCTCAGCAGCCTTGTCGGCGTCGAAGTCCTCGAAGGCTGCGGCGTCCGCCAGCAGGTCTGCGGTGCTTTCGCCAGTACCGAGGGTGGGCTCGCCGAGTTCGAAGACGCCGGAGGTCTTGAGTGCTTCCTGGACCTGCGGGTCTGCGCGGAACGCCAGCGCCCGTTCCTTCAGCAGCAGGTACATGGCCATGTTGGCCTTGGCGGACTCCCACACGCCGTCGTAGCCGTCGGTGCGGGAGGGCTTGTAGTCGAAGTGGCGCGGGCCGTCGTACTTCGGGCCGCCGCCCGGGAAGCCGTTCTCCAGCAGGTCGACCGTGAAGAAGGCGCTGGTGAGGTCGCCGTGGCCGAACACCAGGTCCTGGTCGTACTTGATGCCGCGCTGGCCGTTGAGGTCGATATGGAAGAGCTTGCCGGCCCAGAGTGCCTGCGCAATGCCGTGGGTGAAGTTCAGTCCCGCCATCTGCTCGTGGCCGGTTTCGGGGTTCAGGCCCACGATGTCCCCGTGTTCGAGCTGGGCAATGAAGGCCAGGCCATGGCCGACAGTGGGCAGGAAGATATCGCCGCGGGGTTCGTTCGGCTTGGGTTCAAGGGCGATCCGCAGGTTGTAGCCCTTGTCCTTGATGTAGCCGGCCGCGGTGTCAACGCCTTCCTTCATGCGGTCCAGGGCGGCTGCCAGGTCCTTGGAGCCGTCGTATTCGCTGCCTTCGCGGCCGCCCCACATGACGAACGTTTCAGCGCCGAGCTCTGCGGCGAGGTCAATGTTGCGCAGGACCTTGGAGAGGGCAAAGCGGCGGATGGAACGGTCGTTTGAGGTGAAGCCGCCGTCCTTGAAGACCGGGTGGCTGAACAGGTTGGTGGTCACCATGGGGACCTTCAGTCCCGTCTCGGCCAGGGCTGACCGGAAGTTTTTCAGGATCAGGTCCCGCTCTGACGCGGAGGCGTCAAAGGGAACAAGGTCATTGTCGTGGAACGTGATGCCGTAGGCGCCAAGTTCAGCCAGGCGGTGGACTGCCTCCACCGGATCCAAAGCGGCACGGGTGGCCACTCCGAACGGATCGGCACCGGTCCAGCCGACCGTCCAGAGGCCGAAGGTGAACTTGTCAGCGGGCGTGGGGGAGAGAGTCATGATGCGTCCTTGCGATCGGGTTGTGCCGCGGAATTGCGAGGCTTTAGTTCATTGCCTGAACTATATGAGCGGACGTAGGGTGGGGTCAATAGTCCAGCGTGGACACCGTCGAAAAATTTGGCGGAAGCGTCTAACCAAGGAGCTTTGTCATGGTGATGCCGGCGCCTGCAGCGGCGGGACCCGGATCCGCGGCCCCCGGGAACGTGGGGGACGTGAGGCGCAGTAATCTTGCCCTGGTCCTCGGCGCGATTGCCGAGTTCCCGCCCGGCACGCATCCCAGCCGTGCCCAGGTTGCCGGCGCCACCGGATTGACCAAGGCGTCGGTGTCCAGCCTGGTGCTGGACCTCCTGGACGCCGGGGTCATCCGCGAAATCGGGCTTAACCCCCAAGGCCGCGGCCGGCCGGGCGTGGGGCTGGAGCTCAGCCCCAGCCGTGCGGTCATGGGAATGGAGGTCAACGTCGACTACATTTCCGCCGCCGTGGTTGACCTGTCAGGGAAGGTGCTGCTGCGCGAGGTACGGGAGCGCGATAACCGGAACAGCCCGGACAAGCCGGTGCTGGCTGCGCTCGCAGGCCTGGCGGCCAGGGTGCGGGGTGCTGCCGGTGAACAGGGCGTCGACGTCGTGGGCGGCGGGCTGGCGGTACCCGGACTGGTGGACCCGGCCAGGGCGCGCGTGCTGACCGCTCCCAACCTGGGCTGGGTCAATGTTGACCTCGACCTTGACGCCCTGCTGCCAGAAACAGCGCTGGGGGTTGCACTGTTCAACGAGGCCAATGCCGCAGCCCTGGCCGAACTGCGGCACCGGCCGGACCGCGCATCGAACTTCCTTTTCGTCTCCGGTGAGGTGGGCGTGGGCGGCGGGATTGTCATCGGTTCCGAGCTGTTCACCGGCCCCGGGGGCCATGCCGGCGAGGTGGGACACATCGTGGTGGATCCGGACGGCGGCCATTGTTCCTGCGGCGGGACCGGCTGCCTGGAGACGGTGGCCGGCCAGGACGCCATCTTCATTGCTGCCGGCCTGGCCCCGGACGGGAGTTCACGGTCTGCCGCGATGTCAGCGCTCCTGCAGGCACTCGAGGGCGGGGCACCCAAGGCGGTATCCGCCGTCGAACGTGCGGGCCGCTGCCTGGGCATTGCGCTTGCTTCAACGGCCCGGGTGGTGGATATCGATTCGGTGGTACTGGGCGGCCATTTCGCAGTCCTTGAGCCCTGGCTGCGTGGCCCGTTGCTGGACAGCCTGCAGAAATATGCGCCCGGAAAGTATGCGTCGGAGCAGGTAACGGTGTCCGCGGTGGGGGAGTTTGGTGCCCTGCTGGGGGCTGCCGGCAGCGTGATCCGGTCCCTTGTGGACGCGCCGCACCGGCTGCAGGCTTAGCGGTGGGTGCACAACGCCCCGGTCCGAAGACCGGGGCATCAGCCACCAAGGTGCCCCAGGAGGGAATCGAACCCCCGACCGGCGGATTAGAAGGCCGCTGCTCTATCCCCTGAGCTACTGAGGCATCAGCTTCCGGCCTGCAGGCCGGGCGCCTCAAAAAGTTTACATTGTCCGACATGGCGGCGGCGTCATCCGGCCTGCACTGTTCCTCCCCATGTGGCGTGGTGGGCCCTGTTGTCCACATACGGGAACCCGTGCCTCCTGCCCGCGGGCATCCGGGGCGATGCTGGTCATGCCTGCTACAGGCGCCACCATCCAGACAGGACGTAGACATGAGCGAAACGATTACCATCCGGGGCTTCGTTGCCACTGAGATCACAAGTTCCACCACGCCGGGAGGAGTGGCAACAGCCTCCTTCCGGCTCGGTTCCACCACGCGCCGTTTTGACCGGGAATCCAAAACGTGGGGCGACGGGCACACCAACTGGTTCACCGTGCAGGGCTACCGCAACCTCGCCGGGACCCTGGGCTGCAGCATCCGGAAAGGCCAGCCGGTCATCGTCGTGGGCAAGCTGAAGATCCGCACCTGGGAAAAGGAAGGCCGGGTCTACCACTCCACCATCATCGATGCCGAGGCCGTGGGGCATGACCTTACCTTCGGCTCGGCAAACTTCATCCGGACCGCTTCAAGGCCTGCGCTTTCCCTCGTGGAGCAGCCGCAGTCCCCGGAGGATGCCCCTGCCATGGACCCGGCCCTTGACGAACCGGAGGACCGTGAGGACGACCATCCCGGGGAGCTTGGCCATGCAGCGGTCGTCATCGAGGACAACGACGGCGGACTCGCTGCCCTTGACCTGGAAACCGGGGAACTCGCCGAAGTCTAGGAAACACGCATCAGCTGTCAACGTTCCCCGTTCAGTCCCGGGCGGACGGACCGGTGGCACCCCCGGCCGCCGACCGTCCGCCCGCCTCCATCCCACCCCCGCAACCATGCGTCCGCACCAGCGCGCGGGTGGCCACCTGCAGCCGGCCATACCGGCCTGGCGTCCGGCGCATGGCACAATGACACCATGCATCCCACCCCTTACCGCCGGCAGATAAACCGGGCCGGTGCAGCGCTGTCATGTGCTGTCCTGGCCGCTCTCGTGTCGGGGTGTGCCGCCAGTCCCGCAGCGGACAATCCGCGGGTCGAGGGCAGCGGTGAAGGATCGCCGAAGGCACCGGCAACGGCAACGGCAACGGCAACGGCAACGTCAACGGCGGCGGCGCCGGCCACGCAGGAAGCTGCAGCCCAGGGTGCCGATCCAGCGGCCCCAGGCAGCGCCGCAGGCGGGGAAACGTTGGCCAACACGTCAGCCGGTGCCAGCACCTCGGCCGCCGCGGCCACCGAAACCGTAAAGCGGACCCTAACCGACACCCTGGCCAAACTGGCAGCAGGAACACCCAAGCCGGCCACGGCCCAGGTCAGCGACGCCCTGACGGGAGCCGGCATCGCGCCGGCAGTGCTCCAGGTCTCGCAGAGCCGGACGCCCACCGGCCTGGAGGCGGACGCCATCGAGGCTGCCGTGCTGCAGGGCAAGGACTGCGTCATTGGACAGGTGCGCGAGGGTGCAGTGACCGTCACCGTCCTTCCGGTCCTGGCCAGCGGCAAGTGCTTCGTGGGTTCCTGATCCTGCTGACTTTCCGGCTGTAAATGTGAGATCTGCCCGCCAACCCACTAGATTTGAGACCATGGCGGAATTTATCTACACAATGACCAAGGCCCGTAAGGCCGTTGGCGAAAAACTCATTCTTGATGACGTAAGCATGTCCTTCTTCCCGGGCGCCAAGATTGGTGTTGTGGGCCCGAACGGTGCCGGTAAGTCCACCATCCTCAAGATCATGGCAGGGCTGGACACGCCCTCCAACGGTGAAGCCAGGCTCAGCCCCGGCTACAGCGTGGGCATCCTGCTTCAGGAACCGCCCCTCAACGAGGAAAAGACCGTCCTGGGCAACGTCCAGGAAGGCGTGGGCGAGATCTACGGCAAGATCCAGCGCTTCAACGAGATCTCCGAGGAAATGGCCAGCCCCGATGCTGACTACGACACCCTCCTCGAAGAAATGGGCAAGCTGCAGGAAGCCATCGACGCCGCCGACGCCTGGGACCTCGACTCCCAGCTGGAGCAGGCCATGGACGCCCTCCGCTGCCCGCCGGCCGATGCCGACGTCACCAACCTCTCCGGTGGTGAGCGCCGCCGCGTAGCCCTGTGCAAGCTCCTCCTGCAGAAGCCGGACCTGCTGCTCCTCGACGAGCCCACCAACCACCTGGACGCGGAAAGTGTCCTGTGGCTCGAGCAGCACCTTTCCAGCTACCCCGGCGCCGTGCTCGCCGTCACCCACGACCGTTACTTCCTGGACCACGTGGCGGAATGGATTGCCGAAGTGGACCGCGGCCACCTGTACCCGTACGAAGGCAACTACTCCACCTACCTGGAGAAGAAGCGCGCCCGCCTCGAGATCCAGGGCAAGAAGGATGCCAAGCAGGCCAAGCGCCTCGCCGAGGAACTCGAGTGGGTCCGCTCCAACGCCAAGGGCCGCCAGACCAAATCAAAGGCCCGCCTGGCCCGGTACGAGGAAATGGCCGCAGAAGCGGACCGCACCCGCAAGCTCGACTTCGAGGAAATCCAGATCCCGCCGGGACCGCGCCTGGGTGGCCTGGTCCTGGAGGCCAAGAACCTCCAGAAGGGCTTCGACGACCGTGTCCTGATCGACGGGCTCTCCTTCAGCCTGCCGCGCAACGGCATCGTGGGTGTCATCGGTCCCAACGGTGTGGGCAAGTCCACGCTCTTCAAGACCATCGTGGGCCTGGAACCGCTCGACGGCGGCGAGCTGAAGATCGGTGACTCGGTCAAGATCTCCTACGCCGACCAGAGCCGCGGCGGCATCGACCCCAACAAGACCCTGTGGGAGGTCGTCTCCGACGGACTCGACTTCATCCAGGTTGGCAACGTCGAGATGCCGTCCCGTGCCTACGTGGCAGCCTTCGGGTTCAAGGGTCCGGACCAGCAGAAGAAGGCAGGCGTGCTCTCCGGCGGTGAGCGCAACCGCCTGAACCTGGCCCTGACCCTCAAGCAGGGCGGGAACCTGCTGCTCCTCGACGAACCCACCAACGACCTCGACGTGGAAACCCTCAGCAGCCTGGAAAACGCGCTGCTGGAGTTCCCCGGCTGCGCCGTGGTGGTCTCGCACGACCGGTGGTTCCTTGACCGGGTGGCCACGCACATCCTGGCCTACGAAGGTGACGACGAGAACCCCTCCAAGTGGTACTGGTTCGAGGGTAACTTCGAATCCTACGAGGAGAACAAGGTGGAGCGTCTGGGGCCGGACGCTGCCAAGCCGCACCGCGTCACCCACCGGCGCCTGACCCGCGACTAACAGCGCGGAACCGGGCCAAAAGCCTGACAGCACAAAAGAAGGCCGGCACCCCGACAATTTTCGGGGTGCCGGCCTTCTGCGTGCCTGCAGGGTCAGCGTGCCTGCACGGATGCGGTGCCTTCGACGTCAGGCGCCCGCGGGGGCGGTGGGAATGCGCACCATCCCCTCCTGCGCAACGGTGGCGACATGCTGGCCCTCGCGGTTGAAGATCTTGCCGGTTGCCAGGCCGCGCGCGCCGTGGGCGCTGGGGGATTCCTGGACGTAGAGCAGCCACTCATCAACCCGTGCGGGCCGGTGCCACCACATCGCGTGGTCCAGGCTGGCAACATTCATTCCAGGCGTGATCCAACTCAGTCCGTGCCGCCGAAGGATGGATTCAAGCAGCGTGTAGTCGCTGGCATAGGCCAGGGCGGCCCGGTGCAGGTTGGAGTCGTCCGGCATCGGCCCGAAGGTCTTCATCCAGACAGCGTTGCGGGCTTCCCGCGGGCCGGCCGCTGAAACGTACAGCGCCGGGTTGACGTGCCTGATGTCGAAGGGCCGCTCATACGCCCAGTGCCGTGCCACCGGATGATCGAACTTGCCCAGCAGGTCCGCCGTGCTGGGCAAAGAGTCGGGGTCCGGGATTCCTTCCGGCATAACAGACGAGTGCTCGACCCCTTCGTCCTCTCCCTGGAACGAGGCGATCATGGACAGGATGGGCACGCCGTCCTGGTAGGCGTGGACCCGCCTGGCCGAAAAAGACCGGCCGTCGCGCAGCCGCTGCACCCCGAAGGTGATGGGTTTGTTGGCGTCGCCGGGCCGCAGGAAATAGCCGTGCATGGAGTGGACGAACCGTTCGGGGTCAACTGTCCGGATCGATGCCACCAGCGACTGCGCCAGCACCTGCCCGCCGAATACCCTGTGGTGCGGCTGCTGCTGGGAGGGGCCCAGGAAAATATCCTCATCCGTGCGGGCGCCCTCAAGCTCACCAAGGTCCAGCAGTTCGATCAGCGATGAGGTGGGGTCGCCAGTGGGCGGCGCCAGCAGTCCGGCTTCGGCTTCAGTCATGGTCCGACTCTAGACGGCGGCCCGCAAACCACTCAACCGGAGTGCAGCCGGTAGTGTTCTAGATGTGTCTGAACTTCTCACCTCGTCCTTCCGTTTCGCAGACCCGCGGGATCTCGCCGACCTGAAGACCTTCGCCACCCGGGCCAAAGCCATTGATGACGGTGCCATCCGCCTGCAGGCCGCCGGCTCCGTCCTGGCCGCCTACGTGTGCGTCCTGCGGCCCAGGCTCCTGGGCGAATCCACCCCGACGATCCTGGGGCTGCGCACCATTGCACTGGCGGAACCGTCCGGAACGGATGTCACCGTTGCATTGTCATCCGTCCTGGACCGGCTGGCACGGGCAGGGGAGGGCGACGTCGAATTGCCGGTTCCGCCCACCACCGTCACCGAGTCCTGGACCGGGGTAGGCGCCCCACGGGGCGGATGGGAACTGTTGGGGTCCGTCAGCGATTCCCGCCTGCGGGCGGCAGCCGAGGCGGGCATCGCCGAGGTGGCGGGCATTGTGCCGGACAAACCGGGCGCACTCATCGTGAACAACGCACGGGCCGCGGTATGGGGGCGGGAACTGGACGACGCCGGCCTGCCCGCCGGCGCTGCCTTCGCCGCCTTCGCGCTGGGGTTCCTGGGCGACGGCGACCAGAAGCTCTACCGGGCCGGCCGCTGGTTCCGGCTTACCGGCCCCCGCGGCCACGTCCTGGCGCGCACCGGCAGCGGCCTGCTCTAAACCAGACCGCAGGGCGCCGGCCGGATAAGAGACTCAGGAACCGGAGGGGCTGTTTACCATGGACAGCGCGGCCCGCTCCATGTAGTCCCACAGCGTTCCCTCGTAAAGCGGCGGCAACTCCAGGGCGTCCACGGCGGTGCGCATGTGGAACAGCCACCTGTCCTTAGCCTCCAGCGTGACCTTGAAGGGCATGTGGCGCATGCGCAGGCGCGGGTGGCCGCGCTCCTCGCCATACGTTGTGGGCCCGCCCCAGTACTGCTCAAGGAACATCAGGAAGCGGCGCTTCGCGGGCGCCAGGTCCTCTTCCGGATACATCGGCCGCAGCAGGGGATCGGTGGCCACTCCGTCGTAAAAGACGTCAATGAGCTTCACGAAGGTCTCGTGGCCGCCCACGGCGTCGTAGAAGCTGTCGGTGTAATCCGGCTTGCTGAAGGGATCATTCTGCATCAATTGGGGCCGCTGCCCGGGGCGCGGCTCAATGGGAAGCGACATGCTAGTCCCCGGCTTTCTGGTCAGTCTTCTTGGTCTCAACGTGCGCCGAGCCCTGGTCGGTGGTGCCGTCGTCGGACTCATGCAGTGGAACGTACCGTCCCTGCGACCGGTTGCCCACGCGCAGGATCTCGCCGTTGCGCAGGTACCAGATGGCGCCGTCGTCCGAGCGGACGCGGGTGATCCGCAGTCCCATGGACTCCACAACGCCCACCACTTCGCTGGTTTCGATCACATCACCGATCCCGTACTGGTCTTCAATGGTAATGAAGATCCCGGCCAGGAAGTCGCGGATCAGCTGCTGGGCGCCGAAGCCGATGGCCACACCGAGGATACCCACGCTGGTCAGCAGCGGGGCGATGTTGATGTCCAGGTTCTGCAGCACGTACATGCCGGTGATGATGACCACCAGCACGCCCACCACGCTGTTGAGCAGTGAACCGATGGTTTCGGCACGCTGGACCCGGCGTTCGTGGTCAAGGGCCCTAAAGGCCGGAGCAGCCCACCTGAACGTGGGCTTCTTGAAGAAATTGCTCCCCGACGCCACCCGCTTGGTGATGCGGGAAATGATGAACGTGGCCACGAGCCAGACGGCAACGCCGACGCCGAGGCTGATCACGATGCCTGGGAGGCTCACGCCACTCGGCTGGCTGGTGGCTGGGGGAAGGATGGACAACATGCTGACCATTAGTGGAAATAGCTCCTTGGGATATTGCGCTGTTCTCTTTCAACCCTAGCGCCGTAGCGTGGAGCAATGCGCATCCTCATCCTCGGCGGAACAGCCTTCCTCTCCCGGGAAATCGCCAGGCAGGCGGTGGCCGCGGGGCATCACGTCACGTGCCTGGCCCGGGGAGTGTCCGGCGAGCCGCCGCCCGGCGCCGAGTGGGCCAGGGAGGACCGATCGGCGGGCCCGGCAGCGTACTCCGGCGCAGCCGGCACGTGGGACGCCGTGATCGAGGTTGCCCGGGACCCTGCACCTGCCCGGGACGCCCTTGCCGCCCTCGCTCCGAAGGCCGGCCACTGGACCTTCGTTTCCAGTTGCTCAGCCTATGCGGACCATTCCGTCCCCGGAGCGGCAGAGGACGCCGGGCTCCTGCCGGCTCTTGCCCCCGGAACTTCCTCCACCCCCGGGAACTACGGCGAGTCCAAAGTGGCCATCGAGCAGGCCACCCTGGACGCCACACGCGGCAGGGCCCACATCTGCCGCGCCGGCCTGGTCAGCGGCCCTGGCGACCCCACCGACCGCTATGGCTACTGGCCGGCCCGCTTTGACCGCAAACAGGGACCGGTGCTGGTCCCGGACATCGGGCACCAGCCCACCCAGGTCATCGACGTCCGGGACCTGGCGGCCTGGATCCTGCGTGCAGCCGAACAGGGAACCACCGGCCCGCTGAACGCCAACGGAGACCAAGTGGCCTTCGCAGAGCTCACCAGCGCCTGCGGCGAACTCTCCACCGCCGGCACGCCCGCCACCGTCACCGCCGGTGAAGAATGGCTGGTGGCGCAGGGCGTTAACCACTGGTCAGGGCCCGATTCCCTTCCGCTCTGGCTCCCGCCCCATCACGAGGGCTTCATGGCCCGCAGCAACCAGGCAGCCAAGGCTGCGGGAATGGTGCTGCGGCCCTGGCAGGAAACCCTGGCCGACACCCTGGAAGATGAACGCGTCCGCGGGCTGGACCGGTCCCGGAAGGCCGGCCTGCAACCCGCCACGGAGCATCGGCTCGTCAAGCTGCTCCAGGGCAGGGAAGCCTAGGCGGCCACCGTCACCGGCTGGTGCTCCACCGGGAAGTTCACGCTCCGGGCAATGAAACAGACCTGGTTGGCCTCATGGTGCAGCGAGGCCGCCAGTTCCGCCTGCGCGGCGTCGGCCACCGTCACGTGCGGGTGCAGGGTGACCCGCTCGAACTGGCCGCTGCCGTCCCGGTTGAGCCGCATCAGTCCGGTGGCCTCATCCCGGTAATCCGTGACCACCACGCCGTGCTTCACCGCCACGTGCAGGTAGGACAGCATGTGGCACTGGGCCAGCGCAGCCAGGAGAAGCTGCTCGGGGTTGTACCGTTCCCGGTCTCCATGGAAGGTGGGATCTGCCGAGCCCTTGAGGACCGGCAGGCCCGGAACCAGCACGTCATGGTCCCGGGAGTAGCTCCGGTAGGACGACGTGCCGCCGCCCCGGTTGCCTGTCCACTGGACGATCAGCGAGTACCGGTGTTCGTTGAGGCTCACGCCGGGCTGCCCTCCTGCAGGACATCGGCGGCTCGGGCACGCAGGGCGCGGGCCACGCCGTCGCGGTTCTCCAGCATCATCCGCCGCAGCGCAGCGCTTTCCGCCGGCAGCGACGCCAGGAAGGCGTCCGTCCGGTCGATGGTGGCCTGCGTGGTCAGCAGCGCCGGGTAGAGGCCGACGACGATCTGCTGGGCGAGTGCGTGCGTGCGGGTTGCCACGATGCCCGGCACAGCCGCGAAGTACAGCTCCGAGTACGGCTCCAGCAGCGAACGGTCCAGCACCCGCATGAAGCCGGTCACCGCCGATCCCTGCAGCGCGTTGGACAGTTCTCCCTTGACCACAATGGACTCCCAGGCCGCGGCCTTCGCCTCCGGGGTGGGGATGGCAGCCTTGGCCAGGGCGGCCGCGTTCTGGCCGCTGGAGGTGTTGTCCCGCTCCAGTTCGGCGTCGATGCCGTCCTGCCCCATCCGGCCGCCGGAAACCAGCGAGGCCACCAGCTCCCAGCGGAGGTCCTGGTCAACGCTCAGGCCCTCCAGGACCACGGACCCGTCCAGGAGGCCGGACACCCGGTCCAGCTGGGACGCGCTGCGGGCCAGCAGCGCGAAGGACTTGATGAACTGCAGCTGGCCGTCGGAGCCGCCGGGAACACTCGAAGCCAGATCCCACAACCGGTCCACGGCCGCAACGGTGGTGGCTTCGCGGTGTTCCTCGGCCACGTAGAAGTTCAGGGTGGTGGCCAGCTGCCGCAGCTGGACCAGGATCACGGAAGAATCCGTCTCCGCAGCGACGTTGGCCAGGATCAATTCCACGTACTTCCGTGCCGGACTCTCACCGTCACGGGCAGCATCCCACGCGGAGTTCCAGACGAGGGTCCGCGGCAGGCTTGCAGCGAAGTCCTTCAGGTGCGCGGTGGCGGTGGCCAGGGACGCCGGGTCCAGCCGCACCTTGGCGTAGGCAAGGTCGTCGTCGTTGATGAGGATCAGGTCCGGCCTGGCCAGGCCGGCCAGCGCCGGCACCTCCGTGCGTTCGCCGTCGACGTCCAGTTCCTCGCGGTGCACCCGGGTGAGCTTGCCGGCGTCGTCCAGGTTGTAGAACCCCACGGCAAGGCGGTGCGGGCGGATGGTGGGCCACTCCGGAACCGCGGACTGCAGGATGGCAAAGGACCGCAGCTTTCCGTCGGAATCCACCTCCACCTCGGGAGCCAGCGTGTTCACTCCCGCGGTCTCCAGCCACTGCCGGCCCCAGCGGTCCAGGTCGCGGCCGCTGGCCTTCTCCAGCTCCACCAGCAGGTCCTGCAGCTCCGTGTTGTGCCAGGAGTGCTTGGCGAAGTACTCACGGACACCCGCCATGAACTGTTCCGGCCCAACCCAGGCCACCAGCTGCCGCAGCACCGAGGCGCCCTTGGCGTAGGTAATGCCGTCGAAGTTGACCTCAACATCCTGCAGGTCGTTGATCTCCGCGAAGATCGGGTGCGTGGTGGGCAGCTGGTCCTGCCGGTACGCCCAGGACTTTTCCACGGAGGCGAAGGTGGTCCAGGCGCTGGTGAAGGACGTGGCCTCCACCGCCGCCAGGTGGGACATGTACTCGGCGAAGGACTCGTTGAGCCACAGGTCGTTCCACCACCGCATGGTCACCAGGTCCCCGAACCACATGTGCGCCAGTTCGTGGAGCACAGTGATGGCGCGCCGCTCGATCTGGGCGCCAGTGACCTTGCTGCGGAACACGTAGCCTTCCAGGATGGTCACCGCTCCGGCGTTCTCCATGGCCCCGGCGTTGAACTCGGGAACGAACAGCTGGTCGTACTTCTCAAACGGGTAGGGGCAGCCGAACTGTGCTTCGAAGAACCCGAAGCCCTGCCGCGTGAGCTCGAAGATGTTGTCCGCATCGAGGTACTGCATCAGGGATTTGCGCGCGAAGACGCCCAGCGGGATGACCCGCCCGTCTGAGCTGGTGACCTCGCTGCGCACAGACTCGTACGGGCCCGCGATCAGGGCGGTGACGTAGGAGGACAACCGGGGCGTTGGTGCGAAGGTCCACACGGACCGGGCGCCGTCGCCGGACTCCACGGGAGCAGGTGTGGGGGAGTTGGAAATGACATCCCAGTGGGACGGCGCGGTGACGGTGAACGCGAACGTTGCCTTCAGGTCCGGCTGCTCGAAGACGGTGAACATCCTGCGGGAATCGGGAACCTCGAACTGGGTGTACAGGTAGACCTCGTTGTCCACCGGGTCCACGAACCGGTGCAGCCCTTCGCCGGTGTTCATGTAGGGCATGTCCGCCACGACCGTCAGCTCGTTGTGCTCCGCCAGGTCCGGCAGCTGGATCCGCACGCCGTCGGCCACGGTGGCCGGATCAAGGGACCGGCCGTTGAGGGTCACGCTGTGCACGGTGCGGGTGACGGCATCGATGAAGCTGGCCGACCCCGGCGACGCCGTGAATTTCACGGTGGTGGTGCTGCCGAAGACCTCTCCGCCGCGGGTCAGGTCCAGGCTGACATCGTAGGACTCGACGGTGATCAGTTCGGCGCGCTCACGGGCTTCGGCGCGCGTCAGGTTCATGCCTGGCAAAAGAGGGCCTCCAGAGAAGTTTCGGCTGCCGGCCGGTGGTCCCGGTTCCGGCACTGTCATGCATTCTTTCATCCCTGGGGTCCTTGGCAAGTTGCGCAGCTCACAGCAGCCTCTGCCCGGGCGGGACGCTTGGCCGGCAGCCACAGGGGTAGCGTTAAATGCATGGGAAAGCTGCTGGATTCGGTGGACACCAAGGCACTGCGCTTCGCCGTCGGGTTCCCCGTCGTCCTGGCCGCCGCCTTTGCCTACTGCGCGTCGCTGCTGCGCCCGGACCTTCCGGAGCCGGTCGCCATCCGCTGGACGGACGGCGGCGGGGCCGACTTCGCGCCCTTCGGCGCCTACGTGGGGGTTGGCGCCGCCGGAATTGTCCTTGCCGGCTGGCTGGTCCTGCTCCAGGCCGTGCCCCTTGGACGGCCGGTCATGATGCGGCGGATCATGATGGGTGCCGGACTCTTCCTCAGCCTGTTCATCACCTCCGCCCTTGCCGCGGGCCTGATCGGCCAGACCGGGCTGGCCGACGCCCGGCAGTCGCATGTGGACATGACGGTGCTGGCCCTTGGCAGCGGCGCCGCGGTATCGCTCGGGGTGACCATGGCCATGGTCTACAAAGCTGACCGGCAATGGTCGCCGGATGACGACAGGGCGCTTCAGGTCGCCATCGCCAAGGAACTTGACCCCGACCTTGCCCGGGACAGCATCAGGCTCTGGGTCCACGCCCGCAGTTCCGTCTTCGTCATGATCGCCATCGCCTCCCTGTTCCCGGCGGCCCTCATCGCCGTCGTGGTGCCCTGGCTGGGGATCCTGCTCGTGGTCCTGGCCCTGGTGGGGACAGCGTTCCTGTTCGCCCGCATCAAGGCGGACCGGCGCGGACTCAAGGTCCTGCTGGCCGGGGTAGTGCCGGTCATGGACGTGCCTGCCGGGGCCATTTCCGATGCCAGTGCCGCAGAGGTGAGGGCCGCGGACTACGGCGGGTGGGGCTACCGGCACCACCACGGAACCGCAGCCATGCTGGTCAGCAGCGGCCCCGCCGTCGTCGTCAGCAAGACCGACGGCCAGCGCCTTGCCGTCAGCGGCGGCAGCCAGGCCTCGGCCGCGCGGCTTGCCGAAGTCCTGACGCGGGTGGCCGCCAGGGCCCGCCGCGGGGGCGGAACGCCGCCACCCGCGGAAGGCCAGAGCCCCGACCCCGGGCTGCCCTAGTATCCTTATCCGTGTCGTTCCGGCCCCCGCCCGGTGGCCGCCAGCTCCCACAACCGAACGGACTTAGCACGTGACCACTACCCCTGCCTACCCGCGGGTCCATATCGCCACCGACCATGCAGGCATGGAGCTCAGCGCCCACCTGGTGTCCCACCTGACCGGGAAGGGATACGAGGTGGTTGACCATGGCCCCAAGGTCTACGACGCCCAGGACGACTACCCCTCGTTCTGCATCAACGCGGCACTCGCCGTGGTGGCTGACCGGGAGGCCGGT
Organism: Arthrobacter sp. 8AJ; assembly: GCF_902506025.1. Lineage (NCBI taxonomy): Bacteria > Bacillati > Actinomycetota > Actinomycetes > Micrococcales > Micrococcaceae > Arthrobacter > Arthrobacter sp. 8AJ. The sequence goes on from NZ_LR733289.1 coordinate 1,900,107, forward strand.
GTCCATGCCCTGGGCATCGTGCTGGGCGGCTCCGGCAACGGCGAACAGATTGCCGCCAACAAGGTGAGGGGCATCCGCGCCGCCCTCGCCTGGAACCTTTCCACGGCCACCCTTGCCCGCGAGCACAATGACGCCAACGTGGTGGCCCTGGGCGGCCGCCAGCACACGGTGGAGGAAGCCACCGAGCTGGTCGAGGCATTCCTCGCCGAGCCCTTCAGCAACGATGAACGCCACATCCGCAGGATCGAAAAGATCGCTGTTTTTGAGGCCACCGGCGAGGTCATCGAGTAGTGCCCGAGGGCCATTCCGTCCGCAGGCTCGCCCGCCAGTTCGGCGACGTATTCCTCGGCGAGGCACTGGCTGTGTCCAGCCCCCAGGGCAGGTTCAGCGGGGGAGCGGCGCTGCTGGACGGCCACACCATGGTCGCTGCCGAGGCTCACGGCAAGCACTTGTTCCTCCACTTCGACAACTCGCTGGTGCTGCACGTCCACCTTGGCCTGTACGGGGCCTGGAGCTTCGGTGGTGACAGCACCTTCGCCGGCGCGTCAAGCATCGGTGCGCCGCGGCGGGTAGGGGAGCAGGAGGCGTTCGCCGACGGGGACGACGACGGCGGCGCGCCCTATGCAGGTCCGCCGGCGCCCGTCGGGGCCGTCCGGGTCCGGCTCGCCGGCAGCCACGGCTGGGCGGACCTTCGCGGGGCCACCACCTGCGAGACCATCGCCGCAGCAGAGGCCGACGCCGTCCTGGCGAGGCTGGGGCCGGATCCGTTGCGGAACCTTCGCGGGGACGCCGGGCGGTTCGCCGCCAATGTCCGGACCCGGAAGACCCCGCTGGCGGCCCTGCTCATGGACCAGAAGGTGATTGCCGGCGTCGGGAACGTCTACCGTGCCGAAGTGCTGTTCCGCCGCCGCCTCGATCCGTTGCTGCCCGGCACCGCGCTGCCGGACAACGACGCCCGCAGGCTGTGGCGCGACATCGTCGCCGTCATGAACGACGGCGTGGCCGATGGGCGCATCATCACCACCCCGCCCAAGTACTGGGCGCTCGATGGCACCACGGCCGCCAAGGCGGCCGCGGCAGGGGCACCGGTGCCGCCCAGGAGCGCACATTTCCCGCACCGCGACGACGTCCACTTTGTCTATAAAAGGCACGGGCTGCCCTGCAGGGTGTGCCGCACCATCGTGCTCATGGCCGACCTTGCCGGCCGGAACCTCTACTGGTGCCCTTACTGCCAGCAGCCGCAGGCGTAGAAGAACAAACGCAAAAAGGCCCCTCGGTCGAGGGGCCTTTTTGTTGTCCTGGAGGGGACGACGGGAATCGAACCCGCGTAATCAGTTTGGAAGACTGAGGCTTTACCATTAAGCTACGTCCCCGAAGGAAGATCCGATTTTCAGCGGAAAGTCCGGGCTGGCTGTTCAAGCCGGATACAACTAAACCTAATCCATGGCCTACGTGTCAAATGTGCAATCGCGACGCGTATCACCGTAGACTTGCCTGTGCACTTACGGGGTGTAGCTCAGCTTGGCTAGAGCGCCTGCTTTGGGAGCAGGAAGTCGCAGGTTCAAATCCTGTCACCCCGACTCTGCGGCCAGGACCAGCAGGCCTGGACACACATTGCGTTTGCAGAAAACCCCCATCCCACAACCCAGGAGTACTTAGACCGTGAAGAGCGCTGTCGAGAACCTCACCCCCACGCGGGTCAAGCTCAATGTTGAGGTCCCCTTTGAGGAACTGAAGCCCAGCATCGACTCGGCCTACAAGACTGTTGCGTCGCAGATCCAGGTCCCCGGGTTCCGCAAGGGCAAGGTTCCCGCCAAGCTCATCGACCAGCGCGTTGGCCGTGGCTACGTCCTGGAGACCGCCATCAACGACGGACTCAACGGCTGGTACCAGGCTGCCGTGCAGGAATCCGGCATCCGCCCCCTGAGCCGCCCCGAGGTGGAAATCACCGAGGTTCCCGACCCCTCCGCCACCGACGGTGGCTTGAAGTTCGCCGCCGAGGTTGACGTCCGCCCCGAGATCGAACTCCCGGACTACGCCGGCATCGAGGTCCTGGTTGCGGCTGCGGAATCCTCCGACGAAGACGTGGACAAGGCCCTGGACGAACTGCGCGGACGCTTCGGCACCCTGAAGTCCGTTGACCGTCCCGCTGCCGACGGTGACTTCCTCACCATCGACATCACCGCCACCATCGACGGCGAAGAGGTTGACTCCGCTGCCGGCCTGTCCTACCAGGTTGGCGCCGGCACCATGCTCGAGGGCATGGACGAAGCCGTGACCGGCCTCAGCGCCGACGAGGACGCCATCTTCGACACCACCCTGGTGGGCGGCGACCACGCCGGCGAGGCCGCCCAGGTCAAGGTCGTCGTCAAGGCCGTCAAGGAACGCGAACTGCCCGAAGCGAACGACGACTTCGCCCAGCTGGCCTCCGAGTTCGACACCCTCGCCGAACTCCGCGAAGACCTGGCCAAGCAGGCCGCAGAGTCCAAGATCGTGGAGCAGGGTGTTGAAGCCCGCGACAAGGTCCTGGACAAGCTGGTGGAACTCGTCGAGGTTCCGGTTCCGGACTCCGTCGTCGAAGAGCAGCTCGAAGCCCACTTCCAGGAGGGCAACGGCCACGGTGACGGCGAGCACGACACCGAAGAGCACCGCGAAGAGGTCCGCGCCAACACGGCCCGCGCCTTCCAGAACGAGATCATCCTCGACGCCATCGCGGAGAAGGAAGAAGTCAATGTCAGCCAGAACGAGCTGATCGACTACATCGTCACCACCGCCAGCCAGTACGGCATGGACCCCAACCAGTTCGCCCAGATCATCGATCAGAGCGGCCAGGTCCCCATGATGGTTTCCGAGGTCCGCCGCCGCAAGGCACTGGCCGTCGTGCTGGGCCAGGCCACGGTGACCGACACCGAGGGCAAGACTGTTGACCTGAGCGACTTCGTCCGCCCCGCCGGCGAAGAGGCACCTGCCGCAGAAGAGGCCGACGTCGACGCCACCGAAGCTGCCGAGGCAGAGGTTGTCGAAGCCGAGGACACCACGGCTGACGCCAAGGCATAGTCCTTTTTGAACCGCAGCAACGGCCCCCGGATCCTTTCGATCCGGGGGCCGTTCGCGTTGGACCGGAAGCGGCACGCTGCTGATTCGCTGATCGTGCGCCGTCAGCGAACAGCCGTCGGTGCGCGAACAAAACACCCGTGAAACCGGTTAGTGTCCAAGTAGTGATTTTCAGTGATGTCACCGTCACCAGCGAGAGGTAAGTAAACATGTCACAGCACTCAGAGGCCCCCCGGATGGCGACCGTCGATCCTGCAGCCCAGGACAACTACATTTACAACCGCCTTCTCAAGGAGCGGATCATCTGGCTGGGCTCGGAGGTGCGTGACGACAACGCCAACGCGATCTGCTCGCAGCTGCTCCTGCTCTCGGCCGAGAACCCGGAAAAGGACATCTACCTCTACATCAACTCGCCCGGCGGCTCCGTCACGGCAGGCATGGCCATCTACGACACCATGCAGTTCATCCCCAACGACGTCGTGACCGTCGCCACCGGCCTTGCCGCGTCCATGGGACAGTTCCTGCTGTCCTCCGGCACCAAGGGCAAGCGGTACGCCACGCCCAACGCCCGCGTGCTGATGCACCAGCCGTCCGGCGGCATCGGCGGCACCGCGTCCGATATCAAGATCCAGGCCGAACTCATCCTGCACATGAAGAAGGTCATGGCGGAACTCACCGCCGAGCAGACCGGCCAGACCGTTGAAACCATCCTCAAGGACAACGACCGCGACAAGTGGTTCACAGCCACCGAAGCACTCGAATACGGTTTCTTCGACAAGATCGCCGCGCACGCCGGCTCCGTCTCAGGCGGCGGCGGAACGTCCAACGGTTCCTCCGGCGAATCCGCCTCCCAGAACTAACCGGCATCCAGAACCCCTTTCGATCAGGAGCAAACACAATGAACTACAACTTCGGGTGGTCAGCCGGCAATCTTCCGTCCAGCCGCTACGTCCTGCCGCAGTTCGAGGAACGCACCCCCTACGGCTTCAAGCGCCAGGACCCGTACACCAAGCTCTTCGAGGACCGCATCATCTTCCTCGGCGTGCAGGTGGACGACGCTTCCGCTGATGACATCATGGCCCAGCTGCTGGTCCTGGAGTCCACGGATCCGGACCGCGACATAACGCTCTACATCAACTCGCCCGGCGGCTCCTTCACCGCCATGACGGCGATCTACGACACCATGCAGTACATCCGCCCCGAGATCCAGACTGTCTGCCTGGGCCAGGCCGCCAGTGCGGCTGCCGTCCTGCTGGCGGCGGGTACACCCGGCAAGCGGCTGGCACTGCCCAACGCCCGCGTCCTGATCCACCAGCCGGCACTGTCCGGCGGCCAGGGCGGCCAGGCCTCCGACCTGGAGATCCAGGCCGCTGAAGTCATGCGCATGCGCTCCTGGCTGGAGGACACCCTGGCCCAGCACTCCGGCCGCACGTCGGAGCAGGTTAACAACGACATCGAGCGCGACAAGATCCTCACCGCCGACGAGGCCCAGGCATACGGCCTCATCGACCAGGTTCTTGATTCACGCAAGATCAAGCCCCAGGCGATCACGAGGTAGCAGTACCGAAAGCCGGTGCGGTCCAGTTCATTTGGCCGCACCGGCCTTTTCATTCCACCCTTGGGGCCGAATGTGACCTAGAGTGGATGTTGTCACAAACCGTGCCGTGCCGGCCGGGAAAGATTTCAGCAATGGTGCAGGGCTGCCTGGCAGCAGGATACTAAGGGGTTCATATATGGCTCGGATTGGCGAGAGCACGGATCTGCTGAAGTGCTCTTTCTGCGGAAAGAGCCAGAAGCAGGTGCGCAAGCTCATTGCCGGCCCCGGTGTCTACATCTGCGATGAATGCATCGAGTTGTGCAACGAGATCATCGAGGAGGAGCTCGCGGAGGTCGCTGATCTCGGCAGCTTCGAATTGCCCAAGCCGCGTGAAATCTTCGACTTCCTGCAGGAATACGTCATCGGCCAGGAGCCCGCCAAGCGGTCCCTCGCCGTCGCGGTCTACAACCACTACAAGCGCATCCAGGCGGGCCATGCGCCGAAGTCCGGAAACCTGGGGGACAGCGGCCATCACGACGACGTCGAGATCGCCAAGTCGAATATCCTCCTCATCGGACCCACCGGCTGCGGCAAGACCTACCTGGCCCAGACCCTCGCCCGGCGGCTGAACGTGCCGTTCGCCGTGGCGGACGCCACCGCCCTGACTGAGGCCGGATACGTGGGTGAGGACGTGGAGAACATCCTCCTCAAGCTCATCCAGGCCGCTGACTATGACGTCAAGAAGGCCGAACAGGGCATCATCTACATCGACGAGATCGACAAGATCTCCCGCAAGAGCGAGAACCCCTCCATTACCCGCGACGTGTCCGGCGAGGGCGTGCAGCAGGCCCTCCTGAAGATCCTCGAAGGGACCGTGGCCTCGGTACCGCCGCAGGGCGGACGGAAGCACCCGCACCAGGAATTTATCCAGATCGACACCACCAACGTGCTGTTCATCGTCGCCGGTGCCTTCGCCGGCCTGGAAGAGATCATCGGTTCCCGCTCCGGCCGCAAGGGCATCGGTTTCGGCGCCCCGCTCAACGAGGCAAGCAAGAAGGTGGATTCTTACGGTGAGGTCATGCCGGAGGACCTGCTGAAGTTCGGCCTGATCCCTGAATTCATTGGCCGGCTCCCCGTGATCACCACCGTGTCCAACCTGGACCGGGACGCCCTGATCCAAATCCTTTCCACCCCCAAGAACGCCCTGGTGAAGCAGTACCAGAAGATGTTCCAGATCGACGGCGTCGAGCTGGTGTTCGACGACGCCGCCCTGGAAGCCATTGCCGACCAGGCATTGGAGCGGGGCACCGGTGCCCGTGGCCTCCGCGCCATCCTGGAGGAGGTCCTGCTTCCCGTGATGTTCGATCTTCCCAGCCGCGAGGACGTGGCCAGCGTGGTGATCACCGAGGACGTGGTCCTGCGGGGAGCCGAGCCCACCATGATTCCGCACGTGGCCAAGCGCCGTAAGTCTGCCTGACCGAGAGGACTCCGTGACTTCACCTTCCAAGAACAAAGCCGACTTCTGGTTCGACCCCCTCTGCCCGTTCGCCTGGGTCACCTCCCGCTGGATCGGGGAAGTGGAAGCCGTCCGGGACATCGAGACGGAATGGCACGTCATGAGCCTGGCTGTCCTGAATGAGGGACGTGACCTGGAGCCCGGCTACCGGGAATCCATGGACAACGCGTGGGGCATGGTGCGCGTGATCATTGCCGCCCGGGAAGAGCATGGGCCGCAGGTGATCAAGCCGCTGTACGACGCCATGGGAACGCTGATCCACAACCAGGGCGAAAAAGACCGGGCCGTGGTCATCACCAAAGCCCTTGCCGAGTGCGGCCTCCCCGCCTCCCTGGCCGACGCCGCCGCCACGGACGCCTACGACCAGCAGCTCCGGGCCAGCCATGAGGAAGGCATTTCGCTGGTGGGACAGGATGTTGGAACCCCGGTGGTGGCCTTCAATGGAACAGCCTTCTTCGGGCCGGTCCTGACCCGCATTCCCCGTGGTGAGGAAGCCGGCAGGATCTGGGATGCCACCACGGTTATCGCCGCGTATCCGCACTTCTTCGAGCTGAAGCGCAGCCGCACCGAAAGCCCGGAATTCGATTGAAACGCCGGACACTGACGCGCTGCAAGGGCCCCGGGATAACTACCTGAATGTAGTTATCCCGGGGCCCTTGCACGTGGTCCGGCGCAGGAGAACAATAGTTCCTACCACTTCGAAAGAAGTGGACGCAGGAACCAAAGATTCAGTGATATGTAAGTCGACGCAGCCATCGGCAAAGTTGAATGCAAGCTACCAGTGACGTGGTAGTAAGACCTGAAGTTCAGCGGATCCTGCCAGACCATCAGAGCACGTCACCGGATGGCCGAAAAAGTCGAAGCCCCACCAACGGCAAAACGCTGATGGGGCTTCCCCTTTGCCCGGAAACCGGGGCTGGCCCGGATCCGGTCCGGTGTCAGGCCTTGGCGGGCTCGTCGCTTGGAGCCAGGGCGACGTCAGTGACCGTGAGGTCACCGTCACCCACGGCCAGGGTGATCTCCCGGGCGTTGGACGCAGCCTTCAAATCAGCCAGACCGGCCTGCAGCTGTGCGGTCAGCGCCTCCGGGGCAGTGATGGTCGCCGACAGCACTTCGGTGCGCTGCTTGACCTTGGCCTCGGACTTGGCCTTGCGGACACCGCTGAGTGCCACGCCCACGGTCGCAAGCATGGTGGTATCCCCGCCGGGGATCTCCAGGGCGGCAGGCCACTGGGCCCGGTGCACCGACCCGGTACGCCACCAGCTCCATACTTCCTCGGTGGCGAAGGGCAGGAACGGGGCGAAGAGCCGCAGTAGGGTGTCCAGCGTGGTGGCCAGCGCGGCCAGCACGGAAGCCTGCTCCGCTTCGCCTGCGGCCCCGTAGGCCCGGTCCTTGATCAGTTCCACGTAGTCGTCGGTGAACTGCCAGAAGAACGACTCCGTGAGCTGCAGGGCCCGGGCGTAGTCGTAGTTATCGAATGCCTTGGTGGACTGCGCCACCACCTCGGCCAGCTGGGCCAGCAGCGCCCGGTCCAGGGGGTTCGCCAGGACGGAAAGATCGCCCGACAGTACCGAGTTCTCCGTGGCACCCAGGTTCAGGACGAACTTGGAGGCATTCAGGAGCTTGATGGCCAGGCGGCGGCCGATCTTCATCTGCGCGATCTCGTAGGCGGTGTCGGCGCCCAGGCGTGCAGAGGCAGCCCAGTAGCGGACGGCGTCCGAACCGTACTCGTTCAGCACGTCCGTGGGCACCACCACGTTGCCCTTGGACTTGGACATCTTCTTGCGGTCCGGGTCCAGGATCCAGCCGGAGATGGCCGCGTGCTTCCAGGGGGCACAGTCCTGGAGGGCGTCCGCGCGGACCACCGAGGAGAACAGCCACGTGCGGATGATGTCGTGGCCCTGGGGGCGCAGGTCGAACGGGTACACCTTGGCGAACAGGTCCTCGTCCCGGCTCCAGCCACCCACGATCTGCGGGGTCAGGGAGGACGTGGCCCAGGTGTCCAGGACGTCGGCGTCGCCGGTGAAGCCATTGGGCTGGTCGCGCTGTGCCTCGTCGAAGCCGGGGGCGGCGTCCGCGGCGGGGTCGACGGGGAGCTGCTCGTCCGAGGGCAGGACGGGGTTGTCG
>NZ_LR733289.1:1908440-1947455 GCF_902506025.1 Arthrobacter sp. 8AJ
GGGTTTCCCTGCGCGTCGAGCGGGTACCAGACGGGAATGGGCACGCCGAAGAACCGCTGGCGGGAGACCAGCCAGTCACCGTTCAGGCCGGCGATCCAGTTTTCATAGCGGGAGCGCATGAAGGACGGGTGGAAGTCGATGTCCTTGCCGCGGCCAATGAGGCGTTCGCGGCGGTCCTCGTCGCGGCCGCCGTTCCGGATGTACCACTGGCGGGACGTCACCACTTCCAGGGGCTTGTCGCCCTTTTCGAAGAAGTTCACCGGGTGCGTGATCTTCTTGGGCTCACCATCGAGCAGGCCGGCTTCCTTGAGCAGCTCCACCACGGCTTCCTTGGCGGAGAAGGCAGTCTTCCCGGCGATGACCGCGTACGCCTCCTTGCCGGCCTCACTGGTGATCCACTCGGGGGTTTCGGCAATGATGCGGCCGTCGCGGCCCATGATGGCGCGGGTGGGCAGCTGCAGTTCGCGCCACCACGTGACGTCGGTCAGGTCACCGAAGGTGCAGACCATGGCGATGCCGGAACCCTTGTCCGCCTTTGCCAGCGGGTGGGCCTTGACCTCGAGCTCAACGTCGAACAGCGGGGACTTCACGGTCTTGCCGAACAGCGGCTGGTACCGCTCGTCGTCGGGGTTTGCCACCAGCGCGGCACATGCTGCAAGGAGCTCCGGGCGGGTGGTCTCGATGAAGATCTTCCCGCCGTCTTCGGTGAAGAAGGGGTAGCGGTAGTAGGCGCCCGGGACCTCACGGTCCTCAAGCTCGGCCTGGGCCACGGCGGTACGGAACGTGACGTCCCACAGCGTGGGAGCCTCGGCCATGTAGGCGTCACCGGCGGCCAGGTTGGCCAGGAAGGCACGCTGGGACACGGCGCGGGAAGTGTCATCGATGGTGCGGTAGGTCAGGTCCCAGTCGACGGACAGGCCCAGGGTCTGGAACAGGTTCTCGAAGACCTTCTCGTCCTCAACGGCCAGTTCCTCGCACAGTTCGATGAAGTTCTGCCGGGACACGACGTCGAAATCGCGCTGGTTCTTGGCCGGCTGGGCGGGCGGCCGGTAGTCGGCGTTGTACGGGATGGCAGGATCGCAGCGGACACCGTAGTAGTTCTGGACGCGGCGTTCGGTGGGCAGGCCGTTGTCATCCCAGCCCATGGGGTAGAAGACGTTCCTGCCGGTCATGCGCATGTACCGGGCCTGGACGTCCGTCTGGGTGAAGGAGAACATGTGCCCCACGTGCAGGGATCCCGACGCGGTGGGCGGGGGAGTGTCGATCGAGTAGACCTGCTCCCGGGTGGTGTCGGGGTTGAACTTGTAGGTTCCCTCGGCCAGCCAGCGCTGGGTGAGCGCGGCTTCGAGGCCTTCGAGGGCCGGCTTGTCCGGAACATTGATGGGGGCGGTGGTGGGCGTGTCTGTACCCTGCGTGTCTTCAGCCATTTGCCAATTCTTTCATGCCCGCTTGCGTCCCACCCAACCCGTGCCGCCCGCACGGACGCGGACACGGGTGGCATGCGGGCCATGGGAGAGTTCCGGGCAACCTTCGGCGTGAAGCGCATCTACGACCCACCGGCGGACGACGACGGCTTCCGCGTGCTGGAACTGGCGCGCGCACACCCCCGGATCACCCTCCTTTACGCTGCCCCGAACACCGGGGCGAACAATGCGCACGTCCTGCTTGATTACCTCCGGGGACAGTCCGCCGGCTGATCCCGCTAGGGTGGTGCCATGACTGAGGACTTGCAGAAAAAGGCAGCATTGGTGACCGGCGCGAGCAGCGGAATCGGAGAGGCAACAGTGCGTGCGCTGCGCGCCGACGGGTGGACGGTCTTTGCCGTGGCACGCCGGGCTGACAGGCTCGCGGCGCTGGAAGGCCGGACAGGCGCCGTCGCGATTCCCGCAGACATTGCAGAGGACGACGACGTGTCCCGGCTCCTCGCCCAGGTCACCGAAGCGGGCGGCATCGACACGCTGATCAACATCGCCGGTGGTGCCCGGGGTGCTGACAAGGTAGGCGATGCCAACACCGCCGACTGGGAATGGATGTACCGCGTCAACGTCCTGGGAACCCTCAAGCTCACCCGCGCGTTCCTTCCGATGCTGCGGGCCACCGGCGCGGGAACCGTCCTGAACCTCACCTCCACAGCGGGGCTGGACGCCTACGAAGGCGGGGGCGGCTACAACGCTGCCAAGTTCGGGCAGCACGCCATGACCAACGCCCTCCGGCTCGAAGAGGCTGAGCACAACGTCCGGGTCATCGAGGTGGCGCCCGGGCTGGTGCAGACCGAGGAGTTCGCCCTCAACCGGCTCGGGGATGCGCAGTCCGCAGAAAAGGTCTACCAGGGCGTGGAGATGCCGCTCACCGCGGAGGATGTGGCCGACGTCGTCCGCTACGCCGTCAGCGCCCCGCACCACGTCAACCTTGACCAGATCGTCATCCGGCCGGTGGCCCAGGCGGCCACGCACAAACTCATCCGGAAGGCCTAGGGCACGGGGATGCGCAGGGTGGCCACCACTGCGGCATGGTCGGTTCCCTCGATCCGGTGGACTGAATAGCCGGAGGCGGTAATGTCGCGGCTGGTCACCAGATGGTCCAGCGTGATCCCGGGCAGGCGGTACCCACGCATCGGCCAGGTGGGCACCAGCCTGCTGCCCAGGGAGGCGGCCACGTCCACCAGCGTCCGGCCGCCTCCCTGGCCCGCCAGCAGCGCCCTGAATTCCCGGTGGTCGTAGGTCGCGTTGAAGTCCCCGGCCAGCAGCAGGGGACCGGACCCGCTGTCCGCCCTGGCCACCGTGGCCAGGTCCCTGCGCCACTGGCCAACGGCGTCACCCACCGGCGCCAGGGTGTGCACAGCCACCACCCGAAGGGCGGCCCCACTGCCGTCCGCCAGGTCCAGGCTGGCCACCGGCATGGTGAATTGGGTGGCCGGAAGCACCCCGCCGTCCTTCAGGCTTAGCGAGGAATAGATGGCCGTACCGCCGGCGCCGTCCCTGGGATGGGCAACCCGGTGCGGGAGCAGCCCGTCGAGGCCCGCTGCGGTGAGCCTCCGTGACAGCTGGGGCGTGTATTCCTCCACCGCCAGCAAATCCACGTGCTGTTCACGGACCAGGTCCACGATGCCGGCAGCGTCTGCATCCCCCAGCTCCGCGTTGATGCTCATCGCCACGAGGGAAACCGGCCTTCCGGCGGCCTCGGCTGCAGGCCCGCGGACGTCCACGGGGAAGAGCCAGAACGCGTGGCACGCCAGCAGGGACGCCGCCAGGACCCGCTGCCACCGGCTGCGCCCAAGGAAGGCCAGGACCAGCGCTGCCGCGGCAGGCACGGTGAGCCAGGGCGTGAAGGCCACCAGCTGGACCCCCAGGACGGGCCACTCGACGGGGACGGCGCGCACCACGGACACCGCTGCGACGGGCAGCGCAAGGGGAATGAACAGCCACCGGCATGCGGCGGCCGCGCGCCTCCGCCCGGCAGGGCGCCCGGAAGCTGTCATGAGCCGAGTCTAGGGAATGCGCGGTGGTGGCGTCAGCCCCAACGGCCCCTGGATGCTCTGAACGGCACGGGACGCTGTGAATGGCAGGGATGCTCGGAATGGCACGGGACGCTGCGGCGATAGTAGACTCTTTATGGCTATGACCCGGCAATCACCGGTGAGCTTCCGGAAGAACGCGCAGTGTGCCCCTGCAGGGTGGCTGTGCCAGTAGAACCGGACGGGTAAGCCCGTCACAGCAGTAATGAGAGGCCGGGGCGGCAGGTGTTCCTCACGGAAGACACGCGGCGCCGGTAAGTGAGGTGGTACCGCGGTGGGCGTGCAGTCTTTTCGGGACGGCGCGGCAGCCGTCCTCGCATCCTGAACGGAACCTCCGGCCCCGCCGGGGTTCACCACGCTCAACCCAGGATGTCGAACATGACGTTTTACCCCAAGGCCTCAGCCTCCAGCACCTCGTCCAACGGCAGTGCCGGCGTTTCCGCCTCCGTGAAGTTCCCGGAGATCGAAGAGCGCATCCTGAAGTACTGGGACCAGGACGGCACCTTCCAGGCCAGCATCGACCAGCGCAGCGCCGACGTCCCCGGCGGCGAGCCCGGCAGCAACGAATTCGTGTTCTACGACGGCCCGCCTTTCGCCAACGGCCTGCCGCACTACGGCCACCTCCTCACCGGCTACGCCAAGGACCTGGTGGGCCGCTACCAGACCCAGCGCGGCAAGCGCGTGGAGCGCCGCTTTGGCTGGGACACCCACGGCCTCCCCGCCGAACTTGAAGCCATGAAGCAGCTGGGCATGACGGACAAGACCCAGATCGAAGCCATGGGCATCGACAAGTTCAATGACGCCTGCCGCGCCTCCGTGATGAAGTACGCCGACGAATGGCGCAGCTACGTCACCCGGCAGGCGCGCTGGGTGGACTTCGACAACGACTATAAGACCCTCAACGTCGAGTACATGGAGTCGGTCCTCTGGGCGTTCAAGCAGCTGCACGACAAGGGCCTGACATACAACGGTTACCGGGTCCTGCCCTACTGCTGGAAGGACGAAACGCCGCTGTCCAACCATGAGCTGCGCATGGACGACGACGTTTACAAGAACCGCCAGGACCAGACCGTCACCGTCACGTTCCCCATCCTCGCGGGGGAGTCGGAGGTTTCCAGGGAGCTTGCCGGCGTGCAGGCCCTCGCCTGGACCACCACCCCCTGGACGCTGCCCACCAACGCCGCGCTCGCCGTCGGGCCTTCCATCACCTACGCCGTGCTGCCGGCCGGCCCCAACGGCATCAAGGCGGCCTCCGCAGACGCCCCGGTCACCGGGAGCTTCATGCTCGCAGCGGACCTGCTGGGCAGCTACGTCAAGGACCTTGGCTACGACAGCTTCGAGGATGCGGAAGCCGCTGTGGTCTCCACCCACACCGGCGCCGAGCTGGAGGGACTGGAATACCAGCGCCTCTGGGACGACTTCGCGGACAACGAGAAGTACGGCATGGAGAACGCCTGGCGCTTCGTGGTGGCCGACTACGTCACCACCACGGACGGCACCGGCATTGTGCACCAGGCGCCCGCCTACGGCGAAGACGACCAGAAAGTCTGCGAGGAGGCGGGCATCCCCGTGGTGCTCTCCGTGGATGAGGGTGCAAAGTTCCTGCCACTGTTCAAGCACGGCGACCTCCATGACATCGTGGGGCTGCAGGTCTTCGAGGCCAACAAGCCCATCACCCAGGTGCTCCGTGCCCAGGGCCGCCTGGTCCGCCAGGCCAGCTACGAGCACAGCTACCCGCACTGCTGGCGCTGCCGCAACCCACTGATCTACCGCGCGGTGTCCTCCTGGTACGTGGAGGTCACCAAGTTCAAGGACCGGATGTCCGAACTGAACCAGGAGATCAACTGGATCCCCGGCAACGTCAAGGACGGCCAGTTCGGCAAGTGGCTGGAAAACGCCCGCGACTGGTCCATCAGCCGCAATCGCTTCTGGGGCAGCCCCATCCCGGTGTGGCAGTCCACGGACCCCGAATACCCCCGCACGGACGTCTACGGCTCCCTGGCCGAGATCGAGGCGGACTTCGGCCGGCTGCCGCTGAACAAGGCCGGCGAGGTGGACCTGCACCGCCCGTTCATCGACGAGCTGACCCGGCCCAACCCGGACGACCCCCGCACGCCTGAAGAGGGCCAGTCCGTGATGCGCCGCGTGGAGGACGTCCTGGACGTCTGGTTCGACTCCGGATCCATGCCCTACGGCCAGGTGCACTACCCGTTCGAGAACGAAGCCTGGTTCAACACCCACAACCCGGCCGACTTCATTGTGGAGTACATCGGCCAGACCCGCGGCTGGTTCTACATGCTGCACATCCTGTCCACCGCACTGTTCGACCGGCCGGCGTTCCGCAACGTCATCAGCCACGGCATCGTGCTGGGTTCCGACGGCCAGAAGATGTCCAAGAGCCTGCGCAACTACCCGGACGTGTCCGAGGTCCTGGACCGCGACGGCTCCGACGCCATGCGCTGGTTCCTGATGTCCAGCCCGATCCTGCGCGGCGGCAACCTGATCGTCACCGAGCAGGGCATCCGCGACGGCGTCCGCCAGGTGATCCTGCCGCTGTGGAACGTGTACAGCTTCTTCACGCTCTACACCAACGCTGCAAACAGCGGCGGGGGATACGACGCGAAGCTGCGCTACGACGGCTATGCGGACACCCTGGATCAGTACCTGCTGGCCAACACGGGCGACCTGGTGCGGAACATGACCGTGCAGCTGGACACCTATGACATCTCCGGTGCGTGCGACTCCCTGCGCAGCTACCTGGACATGCTCACCAACTGGTACGTGCGCCGCAGCCGGCAGCGGTTCTTCGACGAGGACCAGGACGCCTTCGATGCCCTGTTCACCGCGCTGGAGACCGTCACCCGTGCTGCTGCGTCGCTGCTGCCACTGGTTTCCGAGGAGATCTGGCGCGGCCTGACCGGCGGCCGCTCCGTGCACCTGGCTGACTGGCCGGACGCTGACCTCTTCCCGGCCAACCCGGCCCTGGTGGAGGCAATGGACCGGGTCCAGCAGATCTGCTCCACCGGGTCCTCGCTCCGCAAGGCAGCCAACCTGCGTGTCCGCCTGCCCTTGCAGGAACTCACCGTTGTGGCACCCGGGGCGGATGCGTTGGAAGGCTTTGCCGCCGTCGTCGCCGATGAACTCAACCTCCGGTCCGTCCGCCTGCTGGACGCGGCCACCGCTTCCCCCGAGGAATTCGGCATCCAGCAGAAGCTGGTGGTGAACGCCCGTGCTGCCGGCCCGCGCCTGGGCAAGAATGTCCAGGTTGCCATCAAGGGTTCGAAGTCCGGCGACTGGTCAGTGGACGACGACGGCGTGGTTACCTCCGGGGGCCTGCAGCTGGAGCCCCAGGAATACACGCTGGAGACCGTGGTGGCAGAGTCCGAGGGCGGCTCCGCCGCTGTCGCCGTGCTGCCCGGAGGCGGGTTCGTGGTCCTGAACACGGAAGTCACGCCCGAGCTGGAGGCCGAAGGCCTGGCACGCGACATGGTCCGCGCCATCCAGCAGGCCCGCAAGGACGCCGGGCTCAACGTCAGCGACCGGATCCGGACCACCGTCACGGCCCCGCAGAACGTGGTGGACGCCCTGCTGGCCAACGCTGAACTGGTCAAGGGCGAGACCCTGACGGTGGAGCTGGCCGCTGAGCCGGGCGATGTGTCAGAACCGGCCGTCGCGGTCGAAAAAATGGAGGCCTAGGACATGACCGACGAATTTTCCGTGGAAAGCGTCTACGCCGAACTGCTGGGCCGGGCGCCGGAAAACAAGATGGAGCCGCGCCTGGCGCCGCTGTTCCGCGCCATGGACGTGCTCGGCGAACCCAACAAGGCCTTCCCGATCATCCATGTGACCGGAACCAACGGGAAGACCTCCACCTCGCGGATGATCGAATCCGTGCTCCGCGCACATGGCCTGAGCACGGGACGCTACACCAGCCCGCACCTGTCCAAGGTCACCGAACGGATCAGCATCGACGGCCACCCCGTCTCCGATGAGACGTTCGTCAGGATCTGGGACGAAATCCGGCCCTACCTGCAGATCGTGGACTCCGAGCTGGAAGTCGAAGGGCAGCCGCGGCTGACCTACTTCGAGTGCCTCACCATCCTGGGCTTCGCCATCTTCGCCGACCAGCCCGTCAACGTGGCCATCATCGAGGTGGGCCTTGGCGGCATCACCGACGCCACCAACGTCGGTGACGGCCAGGTGTCGGTGGTGACGCCGATTTCGCTGGACCACACCGACCTGCTGGGCGACACCACCGAGGACATCGCCTATGAAAAGGCCGGCATCATCAAGCCCGGCGGCTACCTCATCAGCGCAGCGCAGCCCCTTGATGCGGCACAGGTGCTGCTGGAAAAGGCCAAGGAAGTGGGCGTGCCCTTCCGCTTCGAAGGCGTGGAGTTTGGCGTGGAGTCCCGGACTGTGGCCGTTGGCGGCCAGATGGTAACCATCCAGGGCATCGCCGGCCGCTACCCTGACCTCCTGGTACCGCTGCACGGCGCCCACCAGGCGCAGAACGCCGCCGTGGCGGTAGCCGCCCTGGAAGCGTTCTTTGGCGGCGAAAAGGAGCTCGACTTCGAGGTCCTGCAGGAAGGCTTCGCCGCAGTGACGTCACCGGGCCGCCTCGAAGTGGTACGCACCGCACCCACCATCATTGTGGATGCCGCGCACAATCCCGACGGCATCAAGGCCTCTGCTGCAGCCCTGCAGGAAGCGTTCACCGTCACCCGCCTGGTACCCGTGGTGGGCGTGCTCAAGGAAAAGGACGCAGAAGAAATCCTGCGGGAGCTAAGGGAATCCCTGGGGGACGTGGCCGTGGAGTACTGCTTCACCCAGTCCAACTCACCGCGCGCCGTACCGGCAGCGGAACTGGCAGAGCTTGCCATCGACCTGGGCTTTGGCGAGGACAACGTCCACGTCGCCGAGAAACTGGATGACGCCCTGGAATGGGCCGTGGAGCGGGCCGAAGCCAACGAGGACCTGTCCGGGGCCGTCCTGGTCACCGGATCGATCACCTTGGTGGCCGAGGCCCGGATCCTGCTCGGAAAAACGGAGGCGTGAGCATGGCCAGACTGACAAAAGCCCAGCGGGAATGGCGTCCCGGCATGCCCAAGAAGCGCCGTTCCACCAAGGTGATGTTTGCTTCCACGGTGCTGCTCCTGGAAGCGTTCGTCATGTTCTTCGCCACCCTGGTGGTGTTCGGCCTGCGCCGTGGGGAGTTCCCGCCGGCCCTGATCCTCGGCGTGGGCATCGCCCTCAGCGTGGTCATGATCTTCGCCTGTGCAGTCCTCAACAAACCCTGGGGCATCGGCCTGGGCTGGATCCTGCAGCTCGTCCTGATCCTCACCGGCATTTTCGAGCCGGCCATGTTCCTGGTGGGGTTGTGACTACTGAGCGCACCCTCGTCCTGATCAAGCCCGACGGCGTCGCCCGTAACCTGACCGGCGCCATCCTGGCCCGGATTGAAGCCAAGGGCTACAGCCTTGTTGAGCTGAAGAAGGTCGACGCCACCCGTGAGCTGCTGGAGCAGCACTACGAGGAGCACGTGGGCAAGCCGTTCTACGAGCCCCTGGTGGAATTCATGCTCAGCGGCCCCGTGGTGGCGGCCATCTTCGAAGGCCACCGCGTCATCGAAGGCTTCCGCTCTCTGGCGGGCACCACGGATCCCACGACGGCGGCCCCGGGCACCATCCGCGGTGACTTTGGCCGGGACTGGGGCCTGAAGGTACAGCAGAACCTGGTGCACGGCTCCGACTCCACGGATTCCGCGGACCGCGAGATTAAGATCTGGTTCCAGTAAGCCAGGGGAAATAACAGATAAGGCCAATGTTCTTCGTGAACATTGGCCTTATCTGTTATACGTATACGGCGCAGGGGAGCGCGGGGATTAGGGGTCTAGAACCCCGACGTTCCTGCGAAGACCTGGATGAACGCGAAGAAGATGGTGGCGATGACGGCCACGTACAGCAGCGCGGTGATGATCCAGCCGGAATCACCCAGGACCCGGGCTGCACCTGCTGGCATGGGAATGACACCAGCCGTGATGTTCCGGATGGTTGTCCACACGAAAAGCGGGATCATGGCCGCCCAGACGATCATGCAGAACGGGCACAGGATGTGGATGGCGTACAGAGCCTGGGACCACAGCCAAACGACGAACGCGAAGCCGAGCGTGACGCCCACCTGCAATCCCAGCCAGTACCAGCGGGCGAAGGTCGCCCCGGACAGCAGGGCCATGCCCACCGTGATGGTGATGGCGAAGGCCACGATCCCGATGAACATGTTGGGGAAGCCGAACAGCGAACTTTGCCAGGTCTGCATGACCTGGCCGCAGGAGATCCAGGGATTCACGTCGCACACGGTGGTGTGGTTGGGGTCCTTGAGCACTTCGAGTTTTTCCAGGACCAGGGTTCCGGAGGCAAGCCAGCCGACGATTCCGGTGATGACCAGCAGCCAGCCGAAGGGCCGGTTCCGGGCCATGCGCGGGATGCTGCCGGCGGCGCTGGTCTGCGGATCGGCGGCGCGTTCCTCTTCATGGGCGCTGACGGGGGAGATGCTGGGCATGGGTGTTGCGTCCTTTTCGTCCGGTGCTCCTGTGCCTGATTGTAACGTCGGTGGCTGGACCCACCACACAGCAACGGGAACAGCAACGCCCGCTTCCGCGGCGATCCAGGGCGGGTATGAGAGAATGAACGTGGCTGGAAGCCGATCCACATTCGGACTCCGGTCCGGTGGTTTGTTCCCAAGACCGCCAATGATGAGCAGGGCAGGCTTTGGATTCTTCCAGCACACCCGCGACTCCATTGGGCGGCACCTGGTTGTGGCACGCAGAACAACGGGTTTTCAGAACATCCACCGGCTCCCACGGGCTGCCGCACCCCAATGACGGTGCGAACCTGGGAGTATCCACTTGACTTCTGTCAATGCCTGCGGGTGTTGACAATATGTGCCCCAATGGGTGCCGGATGTGGCGGTACGTCAGGGGCAGGAGTGTTGCCACAAATGGACAATGATCAAGAACTGGCCGTTAACGACGAAGCAGTGGCTGCCGGCGCTGCTGCCCCCAAGAGGGCTCCGCGGACCCGCCGCAAGGCGGCTTCCAGGGCCGGGGACGCCCCCACGGATGCCGTGAGCACGGCACCGGAAGTTGCCGAAGCACCCGCCGCTGAAGAAGCCGGCACTGAAGAGGCCACCACAGCGGCCAAGGCTCCCGCCCGGCGCACCCGGTCCCGGAAGAAGGCGGACGCAGCAGAACCGCTGCCCGCTTTCGCCGCCGAAGCGGAACCGGCCGCCGCGGCCCCCAGTGGCACCCCCGCCACCGCGTCGGGTGCAGCTGATGAAAGCGCCGCTGCCGTTCCTGCCCCGGACACAACGGCAGACGCCGAAACGAAGCCGGTGCGCCGCCGTCGGGTAGCTACCCGCAAGGCTGCGTCGCCGGTTTCCGCCCCGGAAGCGGCCTCCGCAGCCGCCGCCGAAGTGGCGCCGGAACCGGCCGGGCCCGAAGCCGTGGTGCCCGAAGCCGTGGTGCCCGAAGCCGCGGACCAGGCCGCCGCGCAGAACGTGGAGCAGGCGCAGGAGCCCGCCGCCCAGGAGCCCGAGGCCCAGGAGCCCGAAGCCCAAAAAGCGGAAGCCCAGGAACCCCCAGCCACGCCCGCAGCTGCCGCCGCACCGGAGGCCGCCCGGCAGGAGCAGGCGCCTGACGCCGCCGGAACGAAGGACGGCGGCGCCGCCGCCAGCCCGTTTGGCTCCCTCTTCCTGGAACCGGCGTCGCCGACGTCGGTGCTCTTCCAGGCACCTGACCTCAGCACCGTGGTCCGGCCCGCCGCGCCCGTCGCGGAGGAGCCTGAAGAGGAAGAAACCGAAGACACCGACGATTCCTCCAGCCGCCGCCGGCGCCGCAGCCGTGGCCGCAGGGGCCGCAGCCGCATCGGCGACAGGACGGAAGAGGACAACGAGGACGGCAGCGCTGAGGCTGACGCCGAGGACGAGGCCGACGAGGATACCGCCGGCCAGCTGGAGGACGGTGTAACCTCCCGCCGCCGGCGCCGCCGCCGCCGCGGGGACCAGGACCTTGAACTCACGGGCGGCGGGGATGACGACCCGCCCAACACGGTGACCAGGGTCCGTGCGCCGCGCGCCGTCAGTGAAGCACCCGTGAGCAACCGCGTGACCAGCGTGAAGGGCTCCACCCGCCTGGAGGCCAAGAAGCAGCGCCGCCGCGAATCCCGTGACACCGGCCGCCGCCGCACGGTCATTACCGAGGCCGAGTTCCTGGCGCGCCGGGAGTCCGTGGACCGGCAGATGATCGTCCGCCAGCGCGACGACAGAATCCAGATCGCCGTCCTCGAAGACGGTGTCCTGGCCGAACACTTCGTGTCCAAGACGCAGCAGGACTCGCTGATCGGCAACGTGTACCTGGGCAAGGTCCAGAACGTGCTGCCGTCCATGGAGGCTGCATTCGTGGACATCGGGCGCGGCCGCAACGCCGTCCTGTACGCGGGTGAGGTCAACTGGGAGGCCGTCAACCTGGAGGGCAAGCAGCGGCGCATCGAAAACGCGCTGAAGTCCGGTGACACCGTCCTGGTCCAGGTGACCAAGGACCCGGTGGGCCACAAGGGTGCCCGCCTCACCAGCCAGATCTCCCTGCCCGGCCGCTACCTGGTGTACGTACCCGGCGGTTCCATGACCGGCATCTCCCGCAAGCTGCCCGACGTCGAACGCAACCGGCTCAAGCGCATCCTCAAGGACCGCCTGCCGGAACACGCCGGTGTGATTGTCCGTACCGCGGCCGAGGGCGCTTCCGAGGAAGAGCTGACGCACGACATCAACCGGCTTCGCGCCCAGTGGGAGGGCATCGAAAGCCAGTCCGCGTCCACCAAGATCCTGGCTCCCGAGCTGCTCTACGGCGAACCCGATCTGACCATCAAGGTGGTCCGCGACGTCTTCAACGAGGACTTCTCCAAGCTCATCGTTTCCGGTGAGGAAGCCTGGGACACCATCGAGGCCTACGTCACCTATGTGGCGCCGGACCTTGTGGGCCGCCTTGAGAAGTGGACCAAGGACCAGGACATCTTCGCCGCCTGGCGCATCGACGAGCAGATCCACAAGGCGCTTGAACGGAAGGTCTTCCTGCCCTCCGGCGGCTCCCTGGTGATCGACCGTACCGAGGCGATGACCGTGGTGGACGTCAACACGGGCAAGTTCACCGGCAGCGGCGGCAACCTTGAGGAGACCGTCACCAAGAACAACCTTGAGGCAGCCGAGGAAGTGGTGCGCCAGCTGAGGCTGCGCGATATCGGCGGCATCATCGTGATCGACTTCATCGACATGGTGCTCGAATCCAACCGCGACCTGGTCCTTCGCCGCCTGGTGGAGTGCCTGGGCCGTGACCGGACCAAGCACCAGGTGGCCGAGGTCACCTCGCTTGGCCTGGTCCAGATGACCCGCAAGCGCATGGGTACCGGACTGCTGGAAGTCTTCGGCGAGCAGTGCGAGGCCTGCGCCGGCCGTGGCGTTGTGACCCACGACGACCCCGTGGAGCACCGCCGCGCCAACATCGTTGCCGCCGAGCACCACGTCCAGCGCACCGACAACCGGCCCGAAGCCCGCGCGGAAGCCCGTCCGGAAGGGCAGCGGAACGACAATGCCCAGCCCGGCGTGCGTACTGAACGCAAGCGGCGGCGCGGACGCGGCGGGCAGCAGCCCGAAGCGGCCCCGGCACCTGCCGTCCACGTGCACACGGTCCAGCCGGACCCGTCGGACGCCGAGCGGCACGCCAAGGCGGAGGCCACCAGGCTTGCCCTGGCGAACATTGCCGCAGCGGCCCACGCTGCCCACCTGCATGACGATGAGGTGGCGGCAGCCCGGCAGGTGCCTTCCGTGGAGCCTGCGCCGGCGCGCGTCGAGGAGAAGCACGACGCCGATGCCCCGGCACGTCCTGCGGCTGTCCTGACGTTCGGCGGCGAGGAAGTCCCGCTTCCGTTCGTGGAGCATGCTGAGGAACAGCATCCCTTGCCCGCCCTGACCCTGGACCGGCTCGCGGAAGCGTTCGCCCACCTTGGGCAGCCGGCTTCCCCTGTGGAGAACGCGCCTGCCAAGACCGCCGAGGCCGTGAAGGTGCCGGAGGCTGCGGCGCCGGAACGGCAGCACGACGGCGGGGGAGCGGAAGCCCGCGCCGCCGCAACGGAAGCTGCAGCCGGAAAGGACTACTCCGACCACACGCTGGAGCAGCCGCGGCAGCGCAGGCCGCGGCGCCACCGTGCCGCCAGCCGTGCCCAGGGTGCCGCCAACGAGACCGCCGTCCAGCATCACGAAAACGTCCAGGCGGCAGGCGCAGGCCATTCGCACGCGGCCAAGGCTCCCGAACCCGTGAAGCCCCAGCAGGCAACGGCGGAACCGGGCAAGGCGCCCGAGGAACCCATCATCCTCGGCGTGGGTGTGCCTGCCTCGGAGCTCTAGGCGCAGGAGTTACCGGCCAAACGGCCGCGCAGTAAGGAATCCCCGTCCTGCGGACGATTCACCCGGGAAGCACCGTGGGAATCGGCCGTGTGGCGGGGATTCCTGCTGCTGCGAGGTTGTTGTTCCCTTGACCCGAGGGCTGTCATCCTTTCCTCCTGGTAAGGCCTACGGGCTAGGGTGGAAACCGACACGGGGTGCCGCGCAGAAGGCCGGCTGAGATCCAGACCCGTTGAACCTGTCCGGCTAGTACCGGCGAAGGGATGTCTCTTGTCTTCGACCCTTTCCATGCCCCTTCCTGCTGCCTCCGGCGTTCCCACCGCGCTGCCCCCGGGCCGGGACGTCCCGCGGGTCCTCTCGATCGCGGGCTCCGACCCGTCCGGTGGCGCCGGCATCCAGGCCGACCTCAAAAGCATTGCCGCCCACGGCGGATACGGCATGGCTGCCATCACCGCCCTGACGGCACAGAACACCCGTGGCGTGCAGGCTGTCCACGTTCCTCCGGCCGCTTTCCTGGCCGAACAACTAGACGCGGTCAGCGACGATATCTCCATCGACGCGGTCAAGATCGGCATGCTGGGCGACGAGAGCGTCATCCGCACTGTCCGGCACTGGCTGGAGAAGGTGCGCCCCGCCGTCGTGGTCCTCGACCCGGTGATGGTGGCCACCAGTGGTGACCGGCTGCTGAAGGAATCCGCGGAGGCCGCCCTCCTCGAACTGCTGCCCCTGGCGCACCTCATCACTCCCAACCTCCCGGAGCTTGCCATGCTGGTGGGCGGGGACCCTGCCGGGACCTGGCCGGCGGCGCTCGACCAGGGAAGGCGCCTTGCCGAAGCCACCGGAGCCACCGTGCTGGTCAAGGGTGGCCACCTCGCGGGTGCAGACTGCCCGGACGCGCTGGTCAACACGGCCGGCCTCCTGTCCCAGGAAGTGGTGGAAGTGCACGGCAAACGAATTTCCACCCGAAACAGCCACGGCACCGGCTGCTCACTGTCCTCCGCGATGGCCACCGTCCAGGCACGCCTTGGAGACTGGGAGGCATCGCTCCTGACGGTCAAGCCATGGCTGGCCGGCGCCCTTGAGAACTCGGAGCAGCTTGAGGTGGGCCAGGGCAACGGCCCCGTGCACCATTTCCACCATGTGCGGCCGGCCCCGCCGGAAGGCGCTTTCGCTGCCCGGCTGTGGACGGAAGCCCAGCAGGACCTGGCGGACATCTACGCCCTGGACTTCATCCGCGGCCTGGCCTCCGGGGACCTTGCCGAGAAGGACTTTGCCTACTACCTGGCGCAGGATGCCCTGTACCTGAACGGCTACTCCCGCGTCCTCGCCCGGGCCAGTGCCCTGGCCCCGTCCGAAGCGGAGCAGCTGTTCTGGGCCGGATCCTCGCAGCAATGCCTGGAGGTGGAGTCGGAGCTGCACCGCTCATGGCTCAGCACCCGCCCTGCCCAGGGCGGACTTGGCCCCGTCACCAAGGCCTACGTGGACCACCTCACTGCAGCGTCGGCGTCGGGAAGTTACGCCGTCCTGGCCGCCGCTGTTCTGCCCTGTTTCTGGCTCTACGCCGAGGTAGGGGAAAAGCTGCACGCCCAGTTCCTCGCCTCGGGAGAGCCCGACGGCCACGCCTACGCAGCCTGGCTCCGGACCTACGCCGACGAGGGCTTCGCCGAAGCCACCCGGCGGGCCATCGCCATCGTGGACGCAGCAGGGCGGAAGGCCTCCGACCATGAACAGGCGGCGATGGTGACCGCCTTCAAGCAGTCCTGCCGCCTGGAAGTGGAATTCTTCGACGCGCCGAGGCTGCATGCCTGACCCCTGCGGGCAGCGCCGCCGCTATTATGGAGGGGCATGGTTGCGGTGCAGCTTGTCGGGGTGTGGTTACTACCACAGCCGGGCCGCCGGAACCAGCCTCATTTGCGGCCGTAGATGGATTTAGCGTATTCTGGATCTTCGGTGCTTACGCCAACACTTGGGTTATGACCCCACGGCGTTGAGGCACAGCGAGAACCCTGGCTTTTCCGAGTCGGTTCCGCACGCAAATTTTGTAATAAACGTCGAGAGAAGTGAGTTCCCAAGTGGTGTACGCGATTGTCCGCGCAGGCGGCCGCCAAGAGAAGGTTTCCGTTGGAGACTTCGTTACCCTGAACCGCGTCGCCGGTGGAGCCGGCAGCACCATCGAGCTGCCCGCACTGCTCCTGGTTGATGGTGACAAGGTCACCTCCGCCGCCGCTGACCTGGCCAAGGTAACTGTTACGGCTGAAATCCTCCAGGACCTGCGTGGTCCTAAGATTGTCATCCAGAAGTTCAAGAACAAGACCGGCTACAAGAAGCGCCAGGGTCACCGCCAGGAACTGACCAAGGTCAAGATCACCGGCATCAAGTAACCACCGGTTACTGTTCAGGTATTTCAACAGATTCCCCAGAATTTAGAGGCAGGCATTTCAGATGGCACATAAAAAGGGCGCGAGCTCCACTCGCAACGGTCGCGATTCCAACGCTCAGTACCTCGGCGTCAAGCGCTTCGGCGGCCAGGTAGTTTCGGCAGGCGAGATCATCGTCCGCCAGCGTGGTACCCACTTCCACCCGGGCGCCGGCGTTGGCCGTGGCGGCGACGACACCCTGTTCGCACTGACCCCGGGCGCCGTTGAGTTCGGCACCCGCCGCGGTCGTCGCGTCGTCAACATCGTTGCTGCTGCAGCTGCAGAGTAACAACCAGTTCTGAAGCGGTGGAGCGGGCCTGAGGGTCCGCTCCACTGTTCTTTTAACCGCATTACAATCGATGTGGCGTCCGCGGGCGCCCATCTAAACAGCATTTGAGGAGATCCACGTGGCCAGCTTTGTAGACCGGGTAGTCCTGCACGTATCCGGCGGAACCGGCGGCCACGGATGCGTCTCCGTCCACCGCGAGAAGTTCAAGCCGCTGGGCGGACCCGACGGCGGCAACGGCGGCAACGGCGGCGACGTCATCCTCCGGGTGGACCACCAGACCACCACCCTCCTCGACTACCACCACGCACCCCACCGGCACGCCAGCAACGGCGGACCCGGCATGGGCGACTGGCGCGGCGGAAAGAACGGCGAGACCCTCGTGCTGCCGGTGCCGGACGGCACCGTGGTCAAGACCAAGGACGGTGAAGTCCTGGCGGACCTCGTCGGCGAAGGTACCGAGTTTGTGGCAGCCGCCGGCGGCATCGGCGGCCTGGGCAACGCGGCCCTCTCCTCCCAGAAGCGCCGTGCCCCGGGCTTCGCGCTGCTTGGCATCGAGGGGGATTCCCGGGACATCGTCCTGGAACTGAAGTCCATTGCCGATATCGCCCTGGTGGGCTTCCCGTCCGCCGGCAAGTCCAGCCTGATCGCGGCCATGTCCGCTGCGCGCCCCAAGATTGCCGACTACCCGTTCACCACCCTGGTTCCCAACCTGGGCGTGGTGCAGGCCGGCGAAGTGCGGTTCACCATCGCCGATGTTCCCGGCCTCATCGAAGGCGCCAGCGAGGGTCGGGGCCTGGGCCACAACTTCCTGCGCCACGTTGAGCGCTGCGCGGCCCTGGTCCACGTACTCGATTGCGGCACCCTGGAGTCCGACCGTGACCCGCTCACGGACCTCGCCATCATCGAAGGTGAGCTTGAGAAGTACGCCGTCGACATGAGCTACGCGGGCCAGGACGGCGAAGTGGTTCCCCTGAACCACCGCCCGCGGCTGGTCGCGCTGAACAAGGTGGACCTGCCCGACGGCAAGGACATGGCCGAGTTCGTGCGCCCGGAACTCGAGTCGCGGGGCTACCGCGTCTTCGAGGTGTCCGCCACCAGCCATGAGGGCCTGCGCCAGCTCGGTTTCGCCATGGCGGAGATCGTCAAGGCCGCCCGCGACGCCGTGGCGGCGGCCCCGCCCAAGGTACAGCCCGTGGTGCTGCGCCCGCGCGCCGTCAACGAAGCCGGGTTCAAGATCCGCCGCGAGGAAAAGAACCTGGAGCCGCTGTTCCGCGTCCTGGGCGAAAAGCCCGAGCGCTGGGTCAAGCAGACAGACTTCACCAACGAAGAGGCCATCGGCTACCTGGCCGACCGGCTTGCCCGGCTCGGTGTGGAAACCGAACTGTTCAAGCAGGGCGCCAAGCCAGGCGACACGGTGGTCATCGGTGACGATGACGGCGTCGTCTTCGACTGGGAGCCCACCATGATGGCGGGGGCTGAGCTGCTGGCCTCGCCGCGCGGCACCGACGTCCGGTTCGCCGACATCGGCGACCGCCCCACCCGCAGCCAGAAGCGCGAAGAGCAGCAGGAGCGCCGCGATGCCAAGGCTGCCGCACGCGCCGAACTTGAGGCGGAGCGCAAGGCCGGCATCTGGACCGAGTCCGTCAGTGGCCGCCGTGCCGCCCAACCCGTCAAGGAAAGCGGACTGGAAGCGGACGATGACCTCTAGGGGCATGACCGCAGTACCGGCCGGACGTGCTGCGGACAGAAGCGCACTGGCCGGTGCCCGCCGGATCGTGGTCAAGGTGGGCTCCTCTTCCCTGACCAGCATCAAGGGCGGCATCTCGGAGGAATCGCTGACTGCCCTGGCTGACGCGCTGGCTGCCAAGCGCAACGCAGGCGCCGAAATCATCCTGGTGTCCTCCGGTGCGATCGCTGCGGGACTGGCTCCGCTCGGGCTGGCCAAGCGTCCCCGTGACCTGGCTACCCAGCAGGCCGCGGCCAGCGTGGGCCAGGGGCTCCTGATGGCCCGGTACACCCAGGCCTTCGGTGCACACGGCGTCACCGTGAGCCAAGTCCTGCTGACGGCAGAAGACCTGATGCGGCGCAGCCAGCACACCAATGCCCTCCGCGCCATGGACCGGCTGCTGAACCTCGGGGTGGTCCCCGTGGTCAACGAAAACGACACCGTGGCCACCCACGAGATCCGCTTTGGCGACAACGACCGGCTCGCAGCCCTGGTGGCGCACCTGGTGCGCGCCGATGCGCTCGTGCTGCTGTCCGACGTCGACTCCCTCTACGACGGTCCGCCCGCCCAAGGTGCCAAGCGCATCCCGCTGGTCACCGGCGCGCACGACCTCGAGGGCGTGTCCATCGGCAAAGCGGGCAAGGCCGGCTTGGGCACCGGGGGCATGATGACCAAAGTGGAAGCTGCCAGCATGGCGGCAGGATCGGGGATCCACGCCCTGGTAACCTCCACGCCCAATGCTGCCGCAGCCCTGAACGGCGAGGACGTGGGCACGTGGTTCTCCGTCAACGGATCCCGCAAACCGGTACGCCTCCTTTGGCTGGCACACGTTGCCTCGGTGCAGGGCCGGCTGGTTCTGGACGACGGTGCCGTGCGCGCCGTGCGGCACCACCGCACGTCCCTCCTGCCGGCTGGCATCTCCGCGGTCCACGGCGACTTTGAAGCGGGAGACGCCGTCGAACTGGCTGGAGCCGACGGCACCGTCGTTGCGCGCGGGCTGGTGAATTACTCGTCGGAGGAACTGCCGCGGATGCTGGGGCGGTCCACGCACGAGCTGGGCGAGGCACTGGGCAGCGGCTATGACCGTGAAGTTGTTCATGTTGACGACCTGGTGCTGGTCTGAGCGGCCGCCTCGCCTAAACTTGGATCATGACTGAAGCCCTGATCCATACTGCTGAAAATTCCGGAACCACCGCTGCGCAGGCGCAGCCGGGTCCCGCAGCAGAACCGGCATCGGCTGAGGTGCCCGTTTCGGGTGCGGACGTGTCCGCCGCGGAAGTGGAGGCGGCTGTCCACGCCATCACTGACCAGTCACGCCACGCCGCCCGCAGGATGGCCACCGCCAACCGGGCCTGGAAAGACCGGGCCCTCCGCGCCGTGGGCGCCGCCCTGCAGGAGAACGTCCCGGCCATTCTTGCCGCCAACGCGATGGACGTGCAGCGGGGCAAGGCCACCGGCACCTCCGCCGCCCTCCTGGACCGGCTTACCCTTACCGAAACACGCGTAGCCGGGCTCGTTGCCGCCCTCGAGAACCTGGCCAACCTCCCGGACCCCGTGGGCAACGTGGTGCGCGGGCAGACGCTCCCCAACGGGCTGCGCCTCCGCCAGGTCAACGTGCCCATGGGTGTGGTGGCAGCCATCTACGAAGCCCGGCCCAACGTCACGGTTGACATCGCAGGGCTGGCCCTGAAGAGCGGAAACGCCGTCATCCTCCGCGGCGGCAGCGCAGCAGAAGCCACCAACCAGGTGCTGGTCCGGATCCTGCGCGAGGCCCTGGAATCCGTGGGCCTGCCCGCTGACGCAGTCCAGACGGTGGACCAGTACGGCCGTGCGGGCGCCGCCGTCCTGATGAAGGCCCGGGGCAGGGTGGATGTCCTGATTCCCCGCGGCGGCCGGGACCTGATCCAGACCGTGGTCACCAACTCCGCCGTGCCGGTCATCGAAACGGGGGAGGGGAACGTCCACATCTTCATCGATGAGTCCGCCGACGAGAACATGGCCGTGGAGATCCTGCTCAACGCCAAGACACAGCGGCCCAGTGTCTGCAATACCGTGGAGACACTGCTGGTCCATTCGGGCTCAACCGTCTTGCCCGCCGTCGCGGCCGCCCTGCGCAGCGCCGGTGTCCGCCTCCATGTGGACGGCCGCATCAGCGCCGCGCTGCCTCCCGCCATCGAAACCGAGCCGGCGACGGACGTGGACTGGGGAACCGAATACATGGACCTGGACCTGGCTGTGGCCATGGTGGACAGCCTGGACGAAGCCGTCCAGCACATCCGGACCTGGTCCACCGGACACACGGAAGCGATCCTCACCAACAGCCTCGCCAACGCCGAGCGGTTCATCGCCGAGGTTGACTCCGCTGCCGTGATCGTCAACGCCTCCACACGGTTTACCGACGGCGGGGAGCTGGGCCTGGGTGCCGAGGTGGGCATTTCCACGCAGAAGCTCCACGCCCGCGGCCCCATGGGCCTGACCGAGCTCACCACCACGAAGTGGATCGTCCAGGGCGAAGGCCAGGTCCGCGGGTAGCAACGCGGTAACATAGACCAGAACCCGGAAGGCAGTCGAAAGTTCCGCTGCCTGTAAATCCTTGAACAAAGGGAGAAAATGCTGCTCCAGCAGATTGCCACGTCCGTCGCCGCCGCAGGTGAATCAGGCCATGAGGAGCTTGCGCCGCTGTGGGCCGAGCCGTGGGTCTTTGGCGTATCCATGTTCGCGATCCTGGTCGTGCTGATGCTCATCGCCTGGTCCTACAACAACCTCGGCAACCGGCACGCCGCCACGGACGAGCACGCGGATCCGCACCGCCAGCACCCCAACAAGCACGATCGCGGGCAGGGCCACTAAGATTTCCCACAACCTGCAACGCAATGGGGCCCGGGGGAGGCTGCGGCTGGGCGTGATGGGCGGAACCTTCGATCCCATCCACCACGGCCACCTTGTGGCTGCCAGCGAAGTCGCGGCGGAGTTCGACCTCGATGAGGTGGTCTTCGTCCCCACCGGGCAGCCATGGCAAAAGTCCCATAAACAGGTCAGTGAGCCCGAGCACCGCTACCTGATGACCGTCATCGCCACGGCGTCCAATCCGCGCTTCACCGTCAGCCGTGTCGATGTTGACCGCCCGGGTCCCACCTACACCATCGACACCCTCCGCGACCTGAGGGCCCAGCGCCCCGACGCAGACCTGTTCTTCATCACCGGCGCGGACGCCCTGGCGCAGATCCTGTCCTGGAAGGACATCGACGAACTGTGGTCACTCGCGCACTTCGTGGGCGTCACCCGGCCCGGCCATGTCCTTGACGGCATGGGCCGTGATGATGTCAGCCTGCTCGAAGTGCCCGCCATGGCCATCTCGTCGACGGACTGCCGTGCCCGCGTGGCTGCGAACAACCCGGTCTGGTACCTGGTCCCGGACGGGGTAGTCCAGTACATCGCCAAGTACGGCCTGTATTCCGACGCACCCGCAGGCGCGGATGACCCAACTTCCGAAGCACGCGAACCAGCCAGTACTGAATGAGTTCTCAATGAGTCAGGAACAGCCCCCAATCCGCAGCCGCCGGGAACTCCGGAAGGCCAGGGACGCCCAACAGGCTGCCCTGCCTGCCACGGAGCAGCGCCCGCCTGCCGCAAACCGGCCGGCTGACAGCGCGCCCTCGCGGGACGGCAAGGACCCGGCGGCCCGTCCCGGTCCTGCCGGGGGAGCCGCCCCTGCAGCGCGCCCGCAGCCAGCTCCGGACCCGACGGCTACGCAGCGCTCCTCCCAGATCCGGGCCCGCGACCGCGCCGCGCTGCGCACCATCAAGGAGCTTGAGGAAAAGGAAGGGCAGCTTGCTGCGGGCGGCCCGCCTACCCGGCGCCAGCTGCGGTTGCAGCAACTCAAAGAGCAGGCGCTGACTGCCGCCAATCCCATCGTTCCGGCCGCCGCTGCTCCGGCACCCAAGGCCGCGCCCGCACGTGAAGAGGGTGCGGCGGGGGAGAAGGCGGAGGACGGAAAGACTGCGCCCGGAACCGCTCCGGACGGCATGACGGTGGAACAGGCCCTGGAAGCGCGCGCCCTCATCGCCGCGCAGGCCAGGAACCAGATCGCCAAGATGGAGCACATTGCCTCCCTGGATCCGGAAGTCGTGGATCCGGACATCCTGGCGGAACAGATTGCCCTTGCCGAACGGGCCGCGGTCATGAACCGCCGGGCCATGGCACGGCAGAAGCTTGCCGAACAGGCCGGCAGCCCCGCTGCCCCCGGCAGCCCTGCCGCTCCGGGCAGGGACTCCGCACCCAAGGACAAGCCCGGCCCGTCCACCGCCAGCAACCTGGCCATGGTGACGCCGCTGGAGTTCGTCCAGGTGCCCGGCGTCGAGCGGCCGGTCATGAAGCCGCCGGCCACCTCCCATGTCCCGGTCACCACCCGGCCCGGAACCAAGGTCCCCGGAACCAAAATCCCTGGCGCTGGAAAACGGCGGCCTGCTGCCCGGCCCAAGGCACCCGCCCCGGACTCCGCGACCGGCCGCTCGCAGGTCATCGCGCGTGCCGAGGCAGCCGCCAAAGCCGCCAACCGTCCCCAACCGGTATCGCGCCCGGAAGAACAGTCGGAGGACCTCTTCGAGGACCTTCCCCGGGTTCCTGCCCGGTCCGCCTACGGACTCGATCCCCTGGACGCCGCCACGGCGGGCCTGGGCAGGGCCCGCCGGAACCGGATCCTCCAGTTCTGCATCCTCGCGTTCGGGATCCTGGCCCTCGTCGCCGGCATCATCCTGATCGTCAGCGGCATGTCCCGCTGACCCGCTGGCCGGCATCAACACTTAACCCAAACAAGGAGTCCCGTGACTGCAACAGAATCGTCCATCGCCATAGCCCGCACGGCTGCCAAAGCTGCCGCGGAGAAGATCGCCCAGGATATCGTCGCCATGGATGTGAGCGAACGCCTGGCCCTCGCCGATGTCTTCCTCATCGCCTCGGCGCCCAGCGAACGCCAGGTCAACGCCATCGTGGACGGCATCGAGGAAGAACTCGCCAAGCAGGACCTTCGCCCGGTCCGCCGCGAGGGCCGGTCCGGCGGCCGGTGGGTCCTGCTGGATTACGCCGACGTCGTGATCCATGTCCAGCACGAGGAAGACCGCGTCTTCTACGCCCTGGAACGCCTCTGGAAGGACTGCCCCGTGGTGGACCTGCAGCTCGGCGACGACTCCTCCGCCAAAGCCGCTGCGGTTTCCGACAGCGAGTAGCCTCCGCCCGGCAGTGAATATTCCCGATTTGGAATTTTCGGAATTGCTGTTCTAAGATATTTGAGTTGCTTCGGGGGAGACCCCGGGGAAAGCAGCACAGAGCAGCAACAATCCGGGGCTGTGGCGCAGCTGGTAGCGCACCTGCATGGCATGCAGGGGGTCAGGGGTTCGAGTCCCCTCAGCTCCACCGGTAAGTCCGCCGGAACCACTTTGGTTCCGGCGGACTTTTTTTGTGCCCACATTCCGGATGCCCGCATTGCACCTGCGCCCGGACTTTGCACCCCCGCGTTCCCCGGTGATTTGTCCACGAGCGGGTGCATTCAGGGCCTGGGCGGCGGCAGATGGCGGCCGATTGGCGTCCAGCGGAAAAGTGCATTACTCTGGTCAGGTTGCTCCGGGGAATTCGACGGAAAGCGGCAAGAGTACGGGGCTGTGGCGCAGCTGGTAGCGCACCTGCATGGCATGCAGGGGGTCAGGGGTTCGAGTCCCCTCAGCTCCACCGATACACCGGAAAAGGGAACCATCACCACGTGATGGTTCCCTTTTTTGTTGCCACCGGCAACCGATAGGGGGACTAACCCTTCCGGCGCAGGTCAAAGCGCGGTACAACTGTGATTGAGGGCACATCGTCCCGCCTCCGGACTGCTTTCATCCAAGGCGGCGGCCGCGGGACGGGCTGACGAGGAGGTCGCAGATGTCCCACGCAGACGGCTACAGGCCGGACGGCGAAGCCTTTCCCGGAGAATCCCGCCTGACGCGGGACACCGCCATCCGCGGACCGGCCAGGCCCGCTCCCTACATCGGCGCCGGCATCCTGCTGGCCGCCGCCATTCTCTTTCCCCTCATGCCGCAGCTCTACGCTTTTGATGCGCCACGGCTGGGCGGGATGCCGTTCTTCTACTGGTACCAGCTGCTGTGGGTGCCGGTCTCCGCGATCCTGACCGGCAGCGCGTATTGGCTGGTCACCAGGGAAGACCGACGACGGCGGGCCGAGGCCCGTGCAGGCGGCCCGCCCCAGGCAGGGGCTGCCTCCGCCGGGACCGGCTTGGGAGGGGACCGGCCATGAACACCCGCGAGATCAACTGGACAGCCCTGATCATTGTGGTGCTGCTTTTCGTCATCGTGGCCGTGATGTGCTTCCTGGCCGCCAAGTGGCGCCGCAGCACGGAAGTGGAGGGGCTGCACAGCCTGGATGAGTGGGGCCTGGGCGGGCGTGGCTTCGGCACCTGGATCACCTGGTTCCTGTTGGGCGGGGACCTCTACACCGCTTACACCTTTGTGGCAGTGCCGGCGGCAATGTGGGCCACCGGCGCAGTGAGCGGTTTCTTCGCCGTGCCGTACACGATCGTCCTGTATCCGATCATCTTCATCATCATGAGCCGGTTGTGGTCCGTCTCGCACCGCCATGGCTACGTCACCTCGGCGGACTTCGTGGGCGGCCGCTACGGCAGCCGCTGGCTGTCCCTGGCCGTCGCCGTCACCGGGATCGTGGCCACCATGCCCTACATCGCGCTGCAGCTGGTGGGCATCAAGGCGGTGCTGACCGTGCTTGGTTTGGGGAGCTCCGGCAACGTCCTGCTGACCGACCTGCCGCTGATCCTCGCCTTCGTGGTCCTGGCCGCATACACCTACACCTCGGGCCTGCGCGCCCCGGCGATGATCGCGGTCGTCAAGGACCTGCTGATCTACCTCGCCGTCATTGTGGCCGTCATCTACCTGCCCATCAAGTTCGGTGGCTGGGACACCATTTTTGGCGCAGCCCAGACCAAGCTCGGCGCGGTGAACCAGGCCACGGGCAAGCCGGCAGGGGTCTTTGTCCCCGGCGCGGCCAACTACTCCGCCTACTGGTCCCTGGCACTTGGCTCGGCCATGGCGCTGTTCATGTACCCGCACTCGGTGACGGCGGTGCTGGCCTCGAAGGCCCGCAACACCATCCGCCGCAACGCCGCCATCCTGCCGCTGTACTCGCTGATGCTCGGCTTCCTGGCACTGCTGGGTTTCGTGGCCATCAAGGCGGGTACCAAGCCGATCGACCTGGACGGATCAGTCAATCCGCAGCTGGTGGTTCCCCAGCTGTTCCTTGACCACTTCCCGGCCTGGTTTGCCGGGATCGCACTGGCCGCGATCGCCATCGGGGCCCTGGTGCCGGCAGCGATCATGTCCATTGCCGCCGCAAACATGTTCACCCGGAACATTTACCGCGATTTCATCCGCCCGGATGTCGATCCAAAGACTGAGGCGAAGGTGTCCAAGATTGTCTCCCTGGTGGTGAAGGTGGGCGCCCTGGTCTTCGTGATCGCCATGGACCAGTCGGCGGCCATCAACATGCAGCTGCTGGGCGGCATCTGGATCCTGCAGACCTTCCCCGCCGTCGTGGCCGGCCTCTACACCCGGTGGTTTGACCGCTGAGCCCTCCTGGTTGGCTGGGCGGTGGGCATCATCTTCGGAACCGTCTCCGCCTACAACGTGGTCAACCCGGTGACCAAGGCGCACTTTGGCGGGTCGGTGGCGCCGATCCCCGGCACCGACTTCAGCGTCTACATCGCGGTGTCGGCGTTCGCACTGAACCTGGTGGTCGCCGCCTTGCTGACCCTGGTGATGCGGGCCCTCAAGGTCCGGACCGGCGAAGACCTCACCCGGCCCACGGACTACGCCGCCGACGAAGCGGATCCGAAAGTGGTGCAGATCGAAAAGACCCAGCATTTCACCCAGCCTGGCGGACCTTCCCCGGTGGCCTAGCCGAACTGAGGCCTGACCCCGGGGTCATCGAGCCGCCCTCCTGCCGGGTTACGTCCCGGCAGGAGGGCGCTTTCGCCGCAGCGCTTTCGTCACAGCCAGGAAGTCCGGCGCAACGGCGGTTCCTCCCCGCCCGGCCGGCGGACCAGGACCTGGTTGACTCCGGTGAGTCCATTTTCGAATCCAATGGCGCTGGCTGCCATGTACAGCCGCCACACCCGTGCGCGCCCCTCCCCGGCCAGGCGTATCGCTTCCGCCCAGTTCTGCTCCAGCCGCCTGACCCAGGCCCGGAGGGTCAGTGCGTAATGGGGCCGCAGCGCCTCAACGTCGAGGACTTCGAACCGGGCAGTTTCCAGGGCGGACACCATCTCGCCGAGGCTGATCATTTCACCGTCGGGGAACACGTAGCGGGGGATGAACGAGTCGGGATCGGGGGCGGTGGGGCCGGCGTTCCAGGAGATGGCGTGGTTCAGCAGCCGTCCACCGGGGCGCAGCAGCCCGAAGAGCGCGGCGGCGTACTCGGGGGTCTGGGCCCGTCCCACGTGCTCTGACATGCCGATGGAACTGATGGCGTCGTACGGCCCGTCCTGCACGTCGCGGTAATCCTGGACCCGGATTTCGATACTGCCCGTGAGGCCGGCGTCTGCTGCACGCTTACGCGCCAGCGTGGCCTGCTCCGTTGACAGCGTGACGCCCA
Organism: Arthrobacter sp. 8AJ; assembly: GCF_902506025.1. NCBI lineage: Bacteria > Bacillati > Actinomycetota > Actinomycetes > Micrococcales > Micrococcaceae > Arthrobacter > Arthrobacter sp. 8AJ. The sequence goes on from NZ_LR733289.1 coordinate 1,935,497, forward strand.
CCACCGTGGCGCCGTACCTGGCCGCAGCGTGGAGAGCGAAGCTGCCCCACCCGCATCCCACGTCGAGGACCCGCATTCCGGGCTGGAGGCCCAGCTTGCGGCAGACAAGGTCCAGCTTGGCCTCCTGCGCGGCGTCGAGGCCATCACTCAGGCCATCATCAGCCCCAGCCTCCGGTTCCAGACCCGACCCGGCAGCTGCTGCGCCCCCGGTGACAGGGCCGTCCGGCCACACAGCGCACGAGTAGACCATGGACGGTCCCAGCACCAGGGCGTAGAAGTCGTTGCCGACGTCGTAATGATGCGAGATGGCGGCCGAATCCCGGCCCCGGGAGTGCATCCGGCCCTTCTTCGCGACGCGCGCCTCCTCGGGTGGCGGAGCAGGGTTGGGTCCAATGGCGCCAAGCCGGGCTGCGGAGCGCAGCAGCAGCCAGAGCTCACCGGCGGACAGCGGGCGGAACGGACCGGGCTCCGCGAACTTGCCCGCCGAACTCAAGGCCGTAAAGGCTGCGAAGATGTCACCGGGGGCCTCGATGTCGCCTGCCACGTACGCCCGGCTCAGACCCAGCTGCCCCGGTGACCAGAGCATGCGCCGCAGTGCCTTGCGGGACTTGAACTCCAGCACCGGCGCGTCCGGCGGGCCGGCTTCCGAGCCGTCCCAGGCCCGCAACCGAAGGGGTATCTGTCCGGTCCCCAAAACCACTCGCAGGGCCTTTTCCAGCCGGGCGGCGTGCCCAGTGGTTCCGGTTCCCGCTGATGCTGCGTCAGTGTCCATGCGCCCACCCTACGGCCGGGCTGCCCTCCACGACTATCATGGGGGAGTGATTCCTGACCCAACCGATGTGGTGGTCATCGGGGCGGGCCAGGCAGGCCTGTCGGCCGCGTACCACCTGCAGCGCCGGGGGCTGGACTTTGCCGTGCTCGACGCCGAGGAAGGTCCCGGGGGCGCCTGGCGGCACCGCTGGAAGAGCCTGCGCATGGGCACCGTCAATGGGATCAGTGACCTGCCCGGCATCGCCAAACCCGACGTGGATCCTGCCGAACCCAGCTCCGAGTTCCTGACCCGCTATTTCGGGACCTATGAGGCCGAGGTGGGCCTTAACGTCCACCGCCCCGTCAAGGTCCGGGCCGTCAGGCGTGAAGACGGCGATCCGGCGGGGCGGCTGCGGATCGAAACGTCCGACGGCGACTGGAGCGCCAAAGCACTCATCAACGCCACGGGCACGTGGACCCGTCCGTTCTGGCCCATTTATCCGGGGCAGTCAACGTTCCGCGGCAGGCAGCTGCACGTGGCTGACTACGTCTCCGCGGAGGAGTTCCGCGGCCGGCATGTGATCGTGGTGGGCGGGGGCATCTCCGCCGTGGGTCTGCTGGAGGAGATATCACGCATCACCACCACCAGTTGGTTCACCCGCAGGGAACCGGTCTGGCGCGACGCTGGGTTTGATGCCAGGGCGGGCCACGACGCCGTGGCGCTCGTGGAGGAGCGGGTCCGCCAGGGGCTTCCGCCGCAAAGCGTTGTCTCGGTGACGGGCCTTATCTGGACGCCCGCCCTGCGCGCAGCCAGGGAGCGGGGCGCCCTGGACCGGCAGCCCATGTTCACCTCCATCGAACCCGGGGGTGTCCGCCGCGCCGACGGAAGCCTGCTGAGGGCCGACGTCATCCTCTGGGCCACCGGCTTCAGGGCCGAACTGGAACACCTGGCGCCGCTTCACCTGCGGGGGCCCGGCGGCGGGATCGCCATGGACGGAACCCAGGTGGCAGCCGAGCCGCGCGTCCACCTGGTGGGTTACGGACCGTCGTCGTCCACCATTGGCGCCAACCGGGCGGGGCGCGCAGCAGTGGCTGCGATCCTGAAGCTGCCGGGCATTGCGGCGGCAGCGGAAACGGTAACGTTGGGGTGATGCCCCGGGTCCCGGGGCCGGCAAAAGCAACAGAAGGCGGCAGGACACCGGTGGCAGTAAACACCCTGGCGGACATCTTCGACGTACTGCGCCGGCGGCCCGATGTTGAGGCGCCCAACCTGCAGGCGTGGGACGCCACCGACAGGCTGCTGCTGGAGACCTCGGTGCAGCTTGGACGGGCAGGCACTGCCGTGGCCGTCATCGGGGACCGCTACGGGGCGTTGACGCTCGGCGCCTCCGAACTGCTTGCCCCGGACTCGCTGCGCGTACACCAGGACCTGGTCACCGGGGAACGGGCGCTGCGGCTTAACGCTGCCGAACTGTCGGCCAGGCGTGAGGCTGCCGGGCTTCCGGCGGACAGCGCCGGGTCCGGTTTCGTGCAGCTGCCCCTGGGGCCCGAACTGCTGGCCGGAGCGGACACCGTCCTGCTGCAGCTCCCCAAGACCCTGGCGGAGCTGGAGGAGATCGCTGCCGCCGTGGCCGGGCACGCCGCGCCGGATGTCCGCCTGCTGGCGGGTGGCCGGGTGAAGCACATGTCACTGGGCATGAACGCGGTCCTTGAACGGTACTTCGTTTCCGTGCAGCCCCAGCTCGCACGGCAAAAATCGCGGGTTCTCCTTGCTGCCGGCCCCAAAACCGCCACGGCCGCCCCGCGCTTTCCCGTGATGGAGCACCTTGACGGGCTGGACCTGGACGTGGCCGCGCACGGCGCTGTTTTTGCCGGCGCCCGGCTGGACATCGGCACACGCTTCCTGCTGACGTTCCTGCCCGCCATGAAGCCGGCGCAGCACGCCGTCGACCTCGGCTGCGGCACCGGCATCCTCGCCGCGATGTATGCCAGGCAGTTCCCTTCCGCCGCCGTCACGGCAACGGACCAATCGGCGGCCGCCGTGCAGTCCGCGCTGGCCACCGCCCGCCTGAATGGACTTGCGGACCGGATCACGGTGCTGCAGGACGACGCGCTCAGCACCTTCCCTGACGGCTCGGTGGACGCCGTACTCCTGAACCCGCCGTTCCACGTTGGTGCCGGTGTGCACGCCGGTGCGGGGCTGAAAATGATCGAAGCGGCAGGACGGGTCCTAGCGCCCGGCGGCGAGCTGTGGACGGTCTACAACCGGCACCTGGCCTACCTCCCGGCGCTGGAGCGGCACGTAGGACCCACGGTGGTAGAGGGCCGGAACCCGAAGTTCACGGTCACCCGCAGCACACGCAGCTCACGCTGAGCCAATCCCCGGCCTCACCGGCCAAAACATCCGCCGCGCCGCTGCCCGCGCATGTGGGCGCGGGCGCACGCTTGACGTACGATTCAAAGCATCACCACCGCCAGGTAGCCGAAGACGTTTAGGGGACACAGTGTCTGAGATCCGCCAATCCTCTCCGAGGCGCGGAACCAACTTGCCCAGGATGGGGGACTTCAACCTCACCGTCATCCTCGACGCAATCCGCAGGACGTCCGGGGGACTCAGCCGGGTGGAACTCGCCCAGATCGTCGGCCTGTCGCCCCAGACCATTTCGAACATTTCCCGCCGGCTGCTGGACCAGCACCTGATCGTCGAGGCAGGCAAGGAGGGCAGCGGCCCCGGGAAGCCGCGCACCATCCTCCGCCTCAACCCCGGTGGTATGTACGCCCTGGGGGTCCACCTGGACCCGGCCGTGACAACGTTCGTGGTGCTGGACCTCGTCGGAGCAGTGGTACGGCACTCACGGATCAAGACCCCCGGCGGAAACGATCCGGCCGCCGTCATTGCCACCATCGCTGCGGAGCTGGCCCAGCTCGTGGAGGATTCCGGCGTGGACCAGGGCCGCATCGCAGGACTCGGAGTGGCCGCTCCCGGCCCCATCGACCTCGACCACGGCACTGTGGTGGACCCGCCGCTTCTTCCCGGGTGGGACCGGGTCGAACTGCGGGACGCCTTGGCCAAGGCCACCGGCTACTCCGTGCTGGTGGACAAGGATGTGACCAGCGCCGCCGTGGCGGAAACGTGGGCCGGCGGCCCCAGCGGCGCCGGCAGTTTCGTGTTCATGTACATGGGTACCGGCATCGGCTGCGGGATCGTCCTCAACGATGAAGTGGTCCGGGGGACGTCCGGCAACGCCGGCGAAATCGGCCACATCATCGTGGACCCGGGCGGACCCCTTTGCGACTGCGGACAGCGCGGCTGCGTCAAATCCTCCGCCATTCCGCAGGTCCTGGTGGCGGAAGCGGTGGCCGCGGGAATCCTGGAGGGCGCGCAGGCCGGGAGCGCCGCCGAAATCCAGCAGAGCTTTTCCGAACTGTGCGCCCGTGCGTACGCAGGGGACGAAGGTGCCGCCGCCATCCTGGACAAATCCGCCGTCCTGGTTGCCCGGGCGGTATCGGTGGTCACCAACACCCTGGATGTTGAACGGGTCGTTTTCGGCGGCCCGTTCTGGACCTGCCTGTCGCAGCGCTACCTCGAACTGGTCCCGCCGCTGCTGGATGCCAACAGCGCCGCCCGCCTGATCCACCCCATCGAAGTTGTGGGCACCGGGGTGGGGGAGGACGTGGGCGCCATCGGCGCAGCCTCGCTGGTCCTTGAACATACGCTCGCGCCCCGCGCCCAACGGCTCCTGCTGGAAAGCTGACCGCGACATGTTTCGCCGGGCATCCAAGACATTATCCGTGGTGGCCGCCGCGGTCATGGTCCTCGCAGCCTGCACGCCTGCCGATCCGGCCGGCGGAAACAGGACCATCAAGGTGGCATACCAGAAGACAGACTCGTTCACCGCCCTGGACACCATGTTCCAGAACGCGAAGAAGGAGTTCGAAGCCGCAAACCAGGGCGTCACGATCGAACTGCAGCCCATCCAGGCCAATGACGACGACTACGGCACCAAGCTGGCCCTGGCGCTGCGGTCGCCCTCCACCGCCCCGGACGTCTTCTACGAGGACACGTTCAAGGTCCGCTCCGACGTGGACGCCGGCTACCTCCTGAACCTCGACAGCCGCCTGTCCGGGTGGGGGGACTGGAACACGTTTGACGCCGGCGCCAAGGAAGCAGGCAAAGCGGACGACGGCGGCACGTACGCGGTGCCGCTGGGCACCGACACGCGCGCCATCTGGTACAACAAGAAGGTTTTTGAGGCTGCCGGCATCGGCCTGCCGTGGCGCCCGTCCAGCTGGCAGGACATCCTGGACACCGCCAGGAAAATCAAAGCCTCCCAGCCGGATGTGCTCCCCTTCAACATGTATGCCGGCAAGGGCACCGGTGAAGGAAGCGTGATGCAGGGTTTCTACGAGCTCCTGTACGGCACCGGCGCAAGCCTTTATGACCAGGATTCGAAAAAGTGGGTCGTTGGCTCGGCCGGCTTCAAGGATTCGCTGACCTTCCTCGAAACCCTCTATGGGGAAAAGCTCGCAGTGCCCCCGGCCCAGGCGCTGGACCCGAACATCTGGAAGAAGGTGTTCGGCGAATGGTTCCCCAAGGCAAAACTTGGCGCAACCGTGGAAGGCTCCTACGCGCCGTCGTTCTGGCAGGACGGCGGAAGCTATGCCTGGCCGGGCTACGGGCAGGACATGGCAGTGGCACCGTTCCCAACCCAGACCGGGGCCGCGCCCGGGGCAGTGAGCATGTCCGGAGGGTGGACGTTGGCCCTTGGCGCGGAAACCAAGCAGCCCGACCTCGCGTTCAATTTCCTGACCACCGCCCTGAACGCAAAGAACTCCCTGGCGTTCACGGTGGACAGCTCGCAGATCGCCGTCCGCACCGACGTCGCCGCCGACCCCGGCTACCAGTCGGCCAACCCGTTCGTGAAGGACGTGTCCAGCCTGGTCGCGGTCACCAAATACCGGCCCGCGACGTCCGACTATCCACGCATCTCCGCTGCCGTGCAGGAGGCCACCGAGGCCGTGATCACCGGCAGCAGGACGCCGGAGCAGGCGGCGGCGGATTATGACACGGCCGTGGCCGGCATTGTGGGCGGCGACAAAACCATCCGGAAGTAGCGGTGCCCGCCAGCCACCGCACACGGCAAGTGCTCCGCTACCTGCCGGTCCTGCCCGCCGTCGTGCTCCTGCTCGTGTTCCTCGCCGGCCCCGTGCTGTGGGCTTTCCACGCCTCGCTCACCAACGCCGGACTGACCGGCCGGCATGCCAGGAACCCCGAATGGGTGGGGCTGGACAACTACCAGCGGCTGCTGCAGGACCCGGTCCTTCCGCTTTCGCTGGCCCTGACCGTCCTGTTCGTCGCCGGTTCGGCGATCCTGGGCCAAAACGTACTGGGCCTCGCCCTTGCGGTCCTGATGCGGCGTGCACGGCCCGTGGTCTCCGCAACCGTTGGGACCGCCGTCGTGGCCGCCTGGGTCCTGCCGGAAATCGTGGCGGCGTTCGCGGCCTACGCCTTCTTCAGCCGCGACGGGACACTCAACCAACTCCTGGGCCGGCTGGGGGTGCCGGAAACCGACTGGCTCTATACGGTTCCCATGGCGGCCGTGATCCTGGCCAACGTGTGGCGCGGAACCGCCTTTTCCATGCTGGTGTACCGGTCCGCACTCAGCGGGGTCCCCGGCGAGCTGACCGAGGCCGCGCAGATGGACGGAGCGGGCGCCTGGCAGCGGCTGGCGTTCATCACGCTGCCCGTGATCCGGGGCAGCATTGCCACCAACCTGATGCTGGTCACGCTGCAGACACTCGCCGTCTTCACCCTGATTTGGGTCATGACCGCCGGGGGCCCTGCCAACGGCAGCACCACGCTGCCCGTCATGGCCTACCAGGAAGCCTTCAAATTCGGGGACATCGGCTACGGCACTGCCGTCGCTACGGTCCTGATCCTCATCGGCGCAGTGTTCGGGGCAGCCTACCTCCGCCTCCTCAGGGAGCAGAGACCGTGACCGCCCGCAACGTACGTGACCGCAGCACCTGGGCGGACGTGGCCCTGCTGCTGACCGGCGCCTGCTTCCTGCTGCCCCTGCTCTGGCTGGTCCTCGGTTCAGTGGACCCCTCCGCCGGACACGCGGTCAAGGTCCCCCAACAGCCCGGACTGGATAACTTCGCCGCCGTCCTCACTCCTGAACTGCTCTTCCGCCCGCTGTGGAACAGCCTCCTGCTGTCCGCGGGTACCGGGCTGGTGACGCTGGCGGCGGCCGTGCTTGCCGCCTACCCCCTGTCCCGCTACCGGTCACGCTTCACGACGCCCTTCATGTACGGCATCCTGTTCGGTACCTGCCTGCCCATCACGGCCATCATGGTGCCGGTCTACGGCCTGTTCGTGCAGCTCCGGCTGCTGGATTCCCTGCCGGCCACGGTGCTGTTCCTGGCCGCCACCAGCTTGCCCATGGCGATCTGGATGACCAGGAACTTCATGGACGCCGTACCGCTGGCTCTGGAGGAAGCAGCCTGGGTGGACGGCGCCTCCAGGCTGGCCGGTCTGCGTTCAATCGTGCTTCCCCTCATGGGCCCGGGCCTGGGCGTGGTCTTCATCTTCGTGTTCATCCAGGCCTGGGGGAACTTCTTCGTCCCGTTCGTGCTGCTGCTCTCCGAGGGAAGGCAGCCGGCAGCAGTATCGATCTTCAGCTTCTTCGGCCAGCACGGGGCAGTGGCGTACGGCCAGCTGGCCGCATTCTCAATCCTCTATTCGGTTCCTGTCCTGGCCCTTTACGCCATCGTGGCGCGCGGGTCCGGCAACTCACTGGCCCTGTCGGGAGCTGTCAGGGGCTAATCGATGTCTTCAAGCACCACACCGAACGGCAGGGTGTCGTCCAGGTGGGCCTGGTGGCCGTGATGGGTGTCCACCACGCGGACGCCGTGCAGCTTTTCGGCCGCGGACTGCATCAGGACGGGCCTGACCGTGTCGATGACCACCTGGCTCTTATCGGCGAGATATTCCTTGTAACTGGCTGGAAGCTCAATCATGGCAAAAGGATAGACCTGCCGGACCCGCATGGGGAGGGGTGCCCATTGCCGGACCCGGGCTGCCCGGCTTGGATAGGATGGCGCACGGGACACAGCCGGCCCGGACCGCGCTCCCAACACCGTCATCAGGGGGAAACCAGTGCTTTCGACCAGCGTGCCCGCACGAATCCAGCCTGCGGAGCTGGCCAGGGCGCAGCAAGTGGCCGCCAACATTTCACGCAGTTTCGATGCGAAGTTGGTGGGGCAGTCCCGGCTGCGGGAATCGCTGCTGGTGGGCCTGCTGACCGGCGGCCACATCCTGCTGGAGAGCGTCCCGGGACTGGCCAAGACCACCGCCGCGCAGACCCTGGCCGACGCCGTCAGCGGTGAATTCCGCCGCATCCAGTGCACCCCGGACCTGCTGCCCAGCGACATCGTGGGAACCCAGATCTACGACGCCGCCAAGGGCAGCTTCCACACGCAGCTCGGCCCGGTCCACGCCAACATCGTGCTGCTGGATGAGATCAACCGCTCCAGCGCCAAGACCCAGAGCGCCATGCTGGAGGCGATGCAGGAACGCCAGACGTCCATCGGCGGCCAGGACTACCGGCTGCCCTCCCCGTTCCTGGTCCTGGCCACCCAGAACCCCATTGAGCAGGAGGGCACGTACCAGTTGCCTGAGGCGCAGATGGACCGCTTCATGCTCAAGGACGTCCTGGACTACCCCAGTCCTGCGGAAGAGGCCGAGATCATCCGCAGGATCGACGCCGGCGTCTACACCCCCGGACAGAAGCCCGCCGCAGCCGCCTCCCTGGATGCCGTCACCGAGATCCAGGAACTGGCCACCCGCATCTACATCGATCCGGCCGTCATCAACTACATCGTCGGACTGGTGTACGTGACCCGGAACGCGTCCCAGTACATCGACGCCAGGCTTGCCGGGTTCATCGAGTTCGGCGCCAGCCCCCGTGCCAGCATCGCCTTCAGCCGGGCAGCCCGTGCGGTGGCGCTGCTGAACGGCAGGGACCACGTCATCCCCGAGGACGTCAGGTCGCTGGCCCACAGGGTGCTGCGGCACCGGCTTATCCTGAACTTCGATGCGGTGGCCGAGCAGGTTCCCGTGGAATCGGTGATCGACGCCGTCGTGGCCGCCGTCCAGACTCCCTGACCCCGCATGGCCAGCCTCCTCCAGCGCGTGAAATCGAAGATGGCCATCTTCGCGCACCGCAAAGCCCGCGGCATGCTCGACGGCGAGTACGGCTCGGTGTTCAGGGGCCGCAGCCTGGACTTCGATGACCTGCGCGCCTACGTGCCCGGCGACGAAGTCCGCGATATCGACTGGAAAGCGTCGGCGCGCCACGGCTCACCCCTGATCCGGCGTTACGTGGCTGTCCGCCGCCAGACTGTCCTCCTCGTCACCGACACGGGGCGCAACATGGCCGCGGAGGCGCTGTCCGGGGAAGTGAAAAAGGACATCGCCGTGCTGTCCCTCGGCGTCCTGGGCTACCTGGCCCACCGGCACGGCGACGTGGTGGGGCTGGTATGCGGTGACTCATCGGCCACCCGTTCCTTCCCGGCTAAAAGCGGGGAGGCCCACCTGGAACGGCTGCTGCGGCACGTGGACTCCCACACCGGCCTGGAAGCGGCAGCCAGCAGGATCCAGGACCAGCTCGACTACGTTGCGCGCAACATCAAGGGCCGCCACCTGCTCTTCGTCGTCGCTGACGAACTGGCCGCGGACGATGCCACCGGCCGGCTCCTGCGCCGGCTGCGCGCCCAGCACGAGATCCTCTGGCTGACGGTCAGGGACGCGGAACTGGCGCCCTCACCCGTGGCCGGGGCAAGCCCACACACCGGCGGGGACTCCTACAGCGTGGCCGATTCCTCCCTCCTGGCCTGGCAGCTGGCCACATCCTCGGCAGTGGCGGCCGCCTACGCCACAGCCGCCGAAGAACGCGGCGCGGGCCGCAAGGCCATGTTGCGCGCGGCCGGAATCACGGAGGGTGAAGTGGCCGGCAGCGGGGACGTTATCACCGGCCTGTTCGCCCTCCTGGAAAGGCACCGGCGTGCAGGCTGAGCCCGGCTTCTACGGCCCGTTGCAGTACAGCCCCGCCTGGATGTGGTGCGGTGCGGCACTCCTGGCCCTGGTGGCCGGGTGGTACGTCTTCGTGCTTGCCACCACCCGCCCGGCTGCCCGCTCCCAACCCGGCAGCGCCGGCTCCCGGTCCGCCCTGACGGAACTGCCTGCACTCAAGGCGGCGTACCTCCAGCGCATCCAGGATGTGGACCGGGAAGCGGCGGCCGGAAACCTTGCCGGACGTGCCGCGCACCAGGAGATCAGCCTCCTGCTGCGCGGGTTTGTCCGGGACGCAACGGGTGTCGATGCCACCAGGATGACCCACCAGGACCTGGCCCGGCACCCGCTCCCGGCGGCCGCCGCTGTTATCGAAGCCCTTTACCCCGCCGAGTTCGGGCCCGGCCCGCTGCCATCCGTCACTGCGTCGGCGGCAAGGGCTTCCGAGGCGGTGCGGGCGTGGAACTGATCTTCTGGTGGCTGCTGCCGCCCGCCGCTGTCGCTGCCGGGGCTGCGGCATGGATCGCGTTGCGCAGGAACCGGCGCCCCAATGAACGACGACGGCCCGTGGCGCACGCCGACAGGCTCACGCGGCTCCCGGAATACCAGGCGGCCCTCAGGCGGCACCGCCGCCTGCTGGCCGTGGCCGGAACGGCCTGCGCGGTGCTGCTGGCCTCTGCCGCTGTTGCGGCAGCACGGCCGGCTGACGTGACCACCATCCGCCCGGAGCAGCACAACCGCGACATCATGCTGTGTCTGGACGCGTCCGGCTCCATGAGCAGTGCCGACGCCGCGGTGCTGGACGTCTTCGCCGGGCTGGCGAAAGACTTCGACGGCGAGCGGATCGGCCTGACCATTTTCGACAGCAGCGCCATCCAGGTCTTTCCGCTGACCGACGACTACGCCTACGCCCAGGAGCAGCTCCAGGGCGCCAAAGACGCTTTCGACGGCAAGCCCGGCAGTTCGGGATTCCTGGACGGCACCTGGAGCGGCAGGGGATCGTCACTGATTGGTGACGGCCTGGCATCCTGCCTCAACAGCTTCCCCGGCAGCACCGGCTCATCCTCCGCTGCTGCCGGGACCGCGGCAGGCGGGGGCAGTACCCCGACGCGCTCGCGGTCGGTGGTGCTGGCCACGGACAACTTCCTTTCCGGCAGGCCGATCATGACCCTGGATCAGGCTGCGCAGCTGGCCAAAGAGCGGTCCGTGCGCGTCTACGCCTTGAATCCGGGCGACCTGGACTATGGCAGCGGTTCCGACCAGCCCGGTGCCCAGCTGCGTGCTGCAGCGGAGTCCACCGGCGGTTCGTACTACGCCCTGGACAGTCCCGATGCTGTGCCGGGAATTGTCGCCGCCGTGGAGCAAACCAAAACGGCGGGAATCCAGGGGGCGCCACGCGCCGTGTTCTCGGAAGTTCCGGCCCTGCCGCTGGGTGTTGCGTTGTTGTCCGGGCTGGTCCTGTGCGCAATACTGTGGCGCCTGCAGCCGACACCCCTGCGCAGCAGGGCGTGGCTGCGGCGGGGGACCATTGTCCTGTTGCTCCTGGCAGCAGCCCTGCGGCCCAGCCTGCCCGGCGGCTCCGTGCAGGCTGCCACTGCAGACCTCAACGTGTTCTTCGTGGTGGACACCACCACCAGCATGGTGGCCGAGGACTACGGCAATGGCGCTCCGCGGCTGGAGGGCGTCCGCAAGGACATCAAGGCCATCGCAGAACGGCTGCCCGGCGCCCGTTTCTCCGTGATCACCTTCGACACCACCGCGCACGTCCGGATGCCGCTCAGCACCGACACGCTGGCGCTGGAGACCATCACGGACGTCATGGAACCCCAGGTGACCGCCTACGCCAGGGGCAGCAGCATCACCGCCGCCAGGCAGGTGCTCTCCGAGCGTCTGGCCGCTGCCCGGGACAGCCAGCCCGGGCGGCCCAGGCTGGTGTACTACCTGGGGGACGGCGAGCAAACCAGCGGCAAAGAGCCAGAGGCCATGAAGGTCGACGGCGGATTGGTGGCCGGGGGAGCGGTGCTGGGTTACGGGACGCCCGGCGGCGGACGGATGAAGGAGAACACCGGCCAGGCCTCCGACGGCGGGGGAACCGGGGGAGGGAACGTTCCGCGTTCGCCGGCGGAGTACGTGCAG
>NZ_LR733289.1:1947555-2126299 GCF_902506025.1 Arthrobacter sp. 8AJ
CCGCGTGCGCCGGCGGAGTACGTGCAGGACACCCGGGCCGGCGGCGGAGGGGACGCACTGTCGGTCATCGACGAAGGCCGGCTGAGGACCATTGCCTCCCAGCTGGGCGTGCCCTACGTCCACCGTGCCGCCGGCGATCCGGCGGCCGCCATGCTGCAGCAGGCGCACCCCGGCAGGGCCGAACGGTCAGACCAGCACGGTTCGCTGGCCGCGGCCACTGAGCTTTATTGGATCTTCGCCGCCGGAGCCTTCCTGCTGGCCTTGCCGGAAGCGGTGGGCATCCTGCGGCAGCTTCGCGGGCTTCGGCCTTCTCGCGGCGAAAGGGGGGTACGGTGAACGCCACGGTCCGCAGGCGCCGGCTGCTGCTGTGGTCCGCCCTGCCGGCGCTCCTCATACTGTGCTTCGCCGCCAAGCTCCTCAGCCTGGGTATTCTCGCCCGTCAGGCCGCCGCCGGTTTCGAGGCCGGAAGCGCATCCACGGTGGGCACGGCGGCCGGCGGCCTCGGGATCGCCAACCTGGTGGAGCCGCACAAGGCGCCGTTCGCAGCGGGGGACGCTGCCGTGCTGGCAGGTGATGACGGGACCGCCAGAGCCCTGTTTGAACAGTCACTGCAGATGGTCCCGGCAGGCTCGGGCGACGAATGCCTGGTGCGGGTGAACCTGGTCCTGGTGATTGAACGCCTTGGTGACCAGCGCCTCCAGGTCGGCGACCCGGCGTCGGCCGTTCCCCTCTTCAAGCAGGCGCTGGACATTGGCGGGCAGGCGCCGGAAAGCTGCCGGTCCAACGACGCGGAGGACGGAGCGGGCAGCCGGTTGTCGGACGCTGAGGGGCGGCTGGAAGACAAACTGGGGGCTGCCGGACAAAAAGCGGCGCAGGACCCTCCGCAAGCCGGGGAGCCGTCTCCTGATCCATCCGGTGACACGCGGCAGAGCCAACTGGGCCAGCTTCAGGACAGTGCGCGGCAGGCCGAACGCGAGCGGAACAGCGGGCGCGAACGGGAGGAGTACCTGGACAGCAACGGCGGGACCGCGCCGGAGCGGCCCTGGTAGGAACGGCTGCCGGCGAAGAAAATTCTGTTGCCGGAAGAAACAACCTGTAAAACTGCGTCTTAATTCGGCGCCGACTTGTACCTCCTGAGCCGGCACCCCTAGAGTCTTATACAAGTTACCGCGGTAACGTGTCAGCGATCCTCCCTTCCGGAGGGTGTGGGTGCCCCCATGTGGGCCTGACATTTGCTCACGGACTACTTCATTCCAGGCGTAGCAGTCGCGGCTACGTCCTCGTGGAGTCCCTCCGTGTTCCCCAAACTCAAATTCATTGCCGGTTGTCCGCCTCCTCAGGCAGGCAGCCCCAATGGCCCAAAAGCCAAGGATGCAAATGTCACCACCAGGCCTTATTGACGCACATCCCCAACTATCCGAGACCGCCCCGGTGGCGCTCTCCTACGAGTTGTTCCCCCCGCGTTCGCCCGCGGCTGCGGAGACCCTCTGGACCACCATCCGTGAGCTGGAGACCACTGAGCCTGACTACGTCTCCGTGACGTACGGCGCCAGCGGATCAAACCGGGACACCGCCCTCGAGCTCATCAACCGGCTCCTGGTCGAAACCACGCTGCGGCCACTGGCCCACCTGACCTGCGTGGGCAACACCCCCCAGGAACTTGCTGCGGTCATTGGCGACCTGCTGGACATCGGGGTGCGTGGCATCCTCGCCCTGCGCGGCGACCTCCCCCAGGACGGCGCCCAGCCGGCGGCCGGGTCCCTGCGGTACGCCCAGAACCTGATCGACCTCATCCGCCGGGTGGAGCAGCGACGTTCGGCCTTGCTCTGTGCCGGGAAGATCGCTGTTGGCGTGGCCGCCTATCCCACCCGCCACCCGGAATCACCCAGCGAGGACCACGACGTCGAAGTGCTGCTCGCCAAGCAGCGTTCCGGCGCCGACTTCGCCATCACCCAGGTGTTCTTCGAAGCCGCACAGTACGAGAACCTGCTCACCCGTGCCCGCCGTGCCGGCGTGAGCATTCCCATCATCCCCGGCGTCATGCCGTTCACCAGCCTCCGCCGCCTTAACCGGCTGGGGGAACTGGCGGGAGTGGAACCGGCACCCAGGCTGATGGAACGCCTCGCGGCTGCGGACAACGACATTGATAGGCTCCACATCGGCGTAGACGCCACCGTCGACCTCGCCAATGCCGCCCTCGATGCCGGAGCTCCCGGTCTCCACCTCTACACCTTCAACGAGCACCAAAGCGCGCTGGAAGTCCTGGACAAGCTCGCCCTGCCACGCCACAACCGCAGCAGCCACGCCCGGGCTGCCGTTGCCCGGCCCCAGCTGGCCAGCTGAACGCCGGCCCGGCGCACCTCCATCGAGGCCGCCCGTTCCCGCATGGAGGTTGTCCACGACCTTGAGGCCACGCGGCTTTGGCCGCGGCGTCTACGACATCCACTCCCCGCGCGTTCCCGGCGAGCAGGAAGTCACTGAGCTGCTCAGCACCGCCGTCCGGCATGTACCGTCCCGCCAGCTCTGGGTCAACCCTGACTGCGGCCTGAAGACCCGCGGCCACGCCGAAACTGAGGAATCCCTGCGGAACCTGGTCAAGGCCACGCAAGCCGTCCGGGCAGGACTGCTGGAAACGGCACGCTGACCGAGACGGGCCGCACGCCGGCAGGTCACCCCATGTGGCCTGCCGGCGCCGCCTCTTTCATCCTCAGGGCGCTCACCAGCAGCCACACGGTCCATGCGAGGATCGCCACGATGCCCACCAAGGTGGGCAGCGTGTTCGCCGCGGAGAATCCCGAGGCCCCGATGATCCATCCCTGGACCAGATAGGCCAGACCAGACAGCGCCATGAGGTAGCCGATGATGCGGGAAACGTCGCGGGCCGCTGCGACAACAACACCCAGAAGCACCAGCGCGGTGCCCAGCAGGAAGTTCTGGTAGCTGCGCATTCCCCATTCCAGCCACCGGATGCCCTCTGCCGTGGCGAACCGTGCCGCTTTCTCCGGCTCGGGCGCGGCGGCCCAGGCATCCACCGCCTGCTTCAGTGCCACGCCGTCCACCGCCTGCAGGGCTGCATAGAGCGCCAGGGCGGCAGCTGCGGAGAGGACACCGAAGCGGGCAGTCCAGGACACGGCGTGCCGCTGGATGTCGACGGCGGGCCAGTGCCAAAAGCCCCGTTCAGGACTCCCAGACGATTTCGTCGTCCACCACGCCGTCCTGGTCAGCGGATGCCACCAGGACCTCATCGGTGAAGTGCTCGCCGAGGGTGAAATCCAGGACGAAATAGCGTTCCGGCTGGCCCGGGTAGATGGCAACATGCCCGAGTTTCAGGGCTTTGAGGAACACCTCATTGGTGAGCTGGCTCCGGTCCTGGACGCCGAATACCTTGTGCAGCTGCTCGTCCTTGAGCGCGTTGCAGTGGAAGTGCAGGTATTCCTGTGGACTGGTGCCCTCCTGCTCCAGCTCCTCGGCGATCATTTCGCGGACCTCGTCCACCAGTTCGGGCAGGAAGCGGAGCCGGTATTCCACCTTGCGCAGTGCGGCTTCATCGAAGTGGTCGTGGGCGTTGATGTTCAGGTCGAGTTCCAGCGGATGGCCGCGCAGCTCATGTTTGGCGGCGAAGAGGTGATCCATGCCGTGGTTGAGCTCAATCTCCCCAAAGTGCTGGCTCGCTACCTTGTTCATATTCTCAACATAGACCCGAAGGGCAGACCATTCCAGCGTTCCGGGCTAATTCACCGCGGTGCGCATCCCCGCGAGCGTTTCGGCCAGCAGGTCAACGAAAAGCTGCACCCGGGCCGTTTTCCGGTCATTGATCAGCAGCGCAAAGACGTTCCGTGCCAGCCGGATTTCGGGGACGTCCAGCACCACCACGCCTGCGGGCTTGTTCCGCAGCGCCAGTTCCGGAACCAGGGCAGCGCCCAGGCCGGCAGCCGCCATCTCCAGGCTGGCATGGAAGTCATCGCTGTGCGCCATCACCCGCGGGTGCAGGTTGCAGCCGGCGAAGAGGCGCTCAATGACCATGGCGTCACTGGTGCCGGGATGGTGCATGATCCAGGGCATCTCGGAGAGGTGGTCGGCCGCGACCTTCGCATCGGCCCGGAAGCCCCAGCCGGCGGGAAGCACCACCCGGAAATCATCGTCGCCGATCCACTGCCGGTTGATCGTGTTGGGCCACGCGAAGCCGGTCTGGCCCACCTGGAACACCACGGCCAGGTCCAGGTCGCCTCCGGTGCGCAGCCCCTGGATGGTCTGGCCCGGTTCTGCGACGGATACCCGCAGGTCGATTCCCAGCTTCTTCCACGCGGGATTCTTGAGGATCCGCGGCAGGACGTACGTTGCCAGGCTGGGAAAGATCCCCAGCCGCAGTTCCTGGCTGCCGGTGTCCTGCGTCCGTGAGGCGGCGGCCATCAGTGCTTCGATGTCCGTGAGCACTTTGGCGGCGTGCCGGGTCATGACGACGGCGGCTTCCGTAGGGATCACGGCGCGCGCCGACCGCTGGAAGAGGGTGACTCCCGTTTCCCGCTCCAATGCTGACATCTGCTGCGAGACGGCGGAGGCCGTGTAGCCGAGGGTTGCGGCTGCCGCAGCGAACGATCCCAGCCGCGTGACCTCCAGTAAGGTCTTCAGGTGTACGGGGTTTACCACCAGTTCACAGTACTGCACCCATCCGCCGCCGCGACCGCGCCGAATAGCCGTCTGTATAACCAGCACAGCGGCAATGTTCAGCAGAGGAGCCTGAAGTGTCACTTGACCCAGCAGTAAGTGCAGGCGGCCGGCGGCGCGTAGCCGTGATCGGCAGCGGGGTGGCCGGATTGACCGCCGCCTACGTACTGAACAGGCAGGACGACGTCACCCTGTTTGAGGCCGATTCGCGGCTGGGCGGCCATGCCCACACCCACGACATGCCCCAGGCCGACGGAAGCGTCATCGGCGTGGACACCGGGTTCATCGTGCACAACGAACGGACCTATCCCACCCTGCTCCGGCTCTTCGCGGAACTTGGCGTCGAAACCCAGGACTCCGAGATGAGCATGTCCATCCGCTGCGACGGCTGCGGACTGGAATACGCCGGCGCCCGCGACGGCGCGCGCGGAATCATCGCCAAGCCCTCCAGCCTGCTGCGCGGCCGTTACCTGCTGATGCTGCTGGAGGTCACCCGCTTTTACCGGAAGGCGAGGGCACTGCTCAGGACGGCGCCGCCGTCGGCCGTCAGCGACGAAGTCGACGTGCCCGAACTGACGCTGGGGGAATTCCTGGCGCGGGAAAAGTTCAGCAGCTACTTCATTTCCCACTTCATGACCCCGGTGGTCAGCGCCGTCTGGTCCTGCGATCCCACCACCGCCCTGGCCTATCCGGCGCGGTACCTCTTCACGTTCCTTGGCCACCACGGCATGCTGGGCGTCAAGGGCTCGCCTCAGTGGCGCACCGTGACCGGCGGCTCGGCACGGTACGTCGAAAAGCTTGCCGCCACGCTCTCCGACGTGCGCCTCAACACTCCCGTGACCGCCATCCGGCGCCTGCCCGAGGGCGTGGAGCTGGCAACGGCCGGGGGGCTGGAAGGCTTTGACGCCGTCGTGATCGCCACCCATCCCGCCCAGGCCCTCGGGTTCCTGGGCGACGCCACCCCGGAGGAGAAGGAGGCGCTCGCCGGCATGCCCTATTCCGTGAACCACACCGTGTTCCACCAGGACCCCGCGGTCCTGCCCGCGGCGGACAACGCCAAGGCGTCCTGGAACTACCGGCTCCCGGCCTGCGACGCGCGGCCGGACAAGGTGCTGGTGAGCTACGACCTCACCCGGCTGCAGCGGCTTGAGCCCGCGGACGGCCGCCCCTACCTGGTGAGCCTGGGCGAGTCGGAGCTGATCTCCGACGACGCCGTGCTGGAACGGATGGTGTACGAACACCCGCAGTACACCCCGGAATCCCTGAAAGCCCAGCAGGCCATCGCGGCGCTGGGCGACGGCAGGATCGCGTACGCCGGGGCGTACCTTGGCTGGGGCTTCCACGAGGACGGAGCCCTCTCCGGGGTACGCGCCGCGGAGAAGCTGGGCCGCACCTGGCCGGTGGCCCGGGCCGACGATTCCACGGACTCCACCGGCGAGGGGGAGCGGGAACTGCTGTCCGCAGAACCTGTATGACCATGGAGGCCTCGATCTACCGCACGTCCATTTCCCATGTGCGGCGCACCCCGTTGAAGAATGCTTTCACCTACCGGAGCTACAGCTGGTTCGTGGACGTGGACAACCTTCCCCGCCTGCCCGGGCTGCTCCGGCCACTCGCGGTGTTCCGCGCCGGAGACCACCTGGGCGATCCGGACGCGGACATCCGCTCCAACGTGGAGCGGTACCTGCGCACCCAGGGAATAGAGCCCGACGGCGGCGCCATCCACATGCTGACCAGTGCCAGGGTTTTCGGCTACGTCTTCAATCCGCTCACCCTGTTCTGGTGCTACCGCTCCACCGGGGAACTGCAGTGCGTGGTGGCCGAGGTCCACAACACCTATGGCGAGCGGCATTGCTACCTGCTGCACACCGATCCCGGCGGCCGCGGCTCGGTGCCGAAAGCCTTCTACGTTTCACCTTTCAACGACGTCGACGGGCAGTACCGGATGAAGCTCCCCGCGCCCGGGGACAGGCTTGCGGTGTCCATTGTGCTGGAGCGTGAAGGGCAGCGCCCCTTCGTGGCCACCATGGACGGCCGCCGCAGGCCAGCCACCAATTCCAACATCCTTGCGGCGGCTTTGACGGTGCCTGCCGCGCCGCTGCTGGTATCCGCCCTGATCCGGGTCCAGGGCATTAAACTCTGGGCAAGACGCCTGCCCGTCGTTGCCAGACCACATCACCCCTCACAGGAGGCAGTTCAATGACAATGACTGACGACAACGGAACTGCTTCAGCTTCCGTCCACAACAAGACCCACGGGCCGGCCGCCACCCACCCGCCCGCAGCCTGGACCGCCGGCGGGGTCCCCGCTGCGCCCGCCACCATCGATCCTGCCCTGTGGCCCGGTGTTGCCCAGCCGCCGTCGGGCCTCAAGGCCGATGTTGCAGGGAAGGCCGCGGGCCTGATGTTCAGGGGTGCAGTCAAGCGGCTTCCGCTGCGCGTTGAATACCCTGACGGTTCGGTCCTGGGGATGGGCGGACCGGACGCCCCCGTGATGACCATGCTGCGGCCCGCAGCATTCGAGGCGCGGATCGGCGACAACGGGCTGATCGGGCTGGGCGAATCCTTCATGGCCGGTGACTGGGAGGCATCCGACCTGGCCGCGGTGCTCGAAGTCTTCGCGGCCTCAGTGGACACGCTGATCCCCATGCCGCTGCAGAAGCTGCGCTCGCTGTACCTGCCGCGGACGCCGCGCCAGGAACGCAACGCCGAACAAAACACCCGCAGCAACATTTCGCGGCACTACGACCTGTCCAACGACCTGTTCTCCAACTTCCTGGACATCACCATGAGCTACTCGTCGGCGCTGTTTCCCGGCGGGGCCGGGCCGCTGTCCTCGGTGGGATGGGATTCCCTGGCGGAGGCCCAGCAGGCCAAGATCGACCGGCTGCTGGACAAGGCCGGCGTGGGCGAGGGTACCCGCTTGCTGGAAATCGGCACCGGCTGGGGTGAGCTTGCCCTGCGTGCCGCGGCCCGCGGCGCCACCGTCTACAGCGTCACGCTGTCCAGTGAGCAGCAGGCGCTGGCGCAGGAACGCATTGCGGAGGCCGGCTTCGCGGACCGCGTGACGGTGGCCCTGCAGGACTACCGCGCCGTGGAAGGGGAGTACGACGCCGTGGTGTCCGTCGAGATGATCGAGGCCGTGGGGTACGAGTACTGGCCCGTTTATTTCCAGACGATCGACCGCGTCCTGGCCCCGGGTGGAAAGGTGGCCATCCAGGCGATCACCATGCCGCACGGGCGCATGCTGGCCACCCGCAATGCCTACACCTGGGTGCACAAGTACATCTTCCCCGGCGGCTTCCTGCCGTCCGTCCGGGCCATCGAGGGCGTGACGCAGCAGCACACCACCCTGCGGGTTCGGGAGCGGATGGGCATGGGCGACCACTACGCTGCCACCCTGCGGCTGTGGGAGGAACGGTTCCTTGCCCGTTCCCGCGAGGTAGGGGAGCTGGGCTTCGACGCCGTGTTCCAGCGGATGTGGCTGTTCTACCTCTGCTACTCGCGCGCCGGGTTCCAGTCCGGGTACCTGGACGTGCAGCAGATTGTGCTGGACCGCCGGGAGGCGCAGCTGTAGGTTTCACCGTGTACCCAGCGGGGACAGGAGGACGCATGAAACTGAAGACGCTCGCGTGGACCACCGCGGCGACGGTGGCCACCGCCGCCGCGGGCGGTGTTGCGACGGACCCCCGGAGCAGTTGGTACCTTAAGCTGCGCAAGCCGGACTGGCAGCCGCCCGCGATTGCCTTTCCCGTGGTGTGGACGGCCCTGTATGCGGACCTTGCCGTGACGTCCGCCGCCGCACTCGACAACGCGGTGGAGCTGGACAGGGCTGCCGACACTCCGGGTCCGGTCAGGAAGGACCACAGCCGGGAACTGCGCGCCTACAGGGGTGCACTGGCCGCCAACCTGGTACTCAACGCTTCATGGAGCTGGTTCTTCTGGCGCTCCCGCCGGCCGTGGCTGGCCGCTGCCGAGGCGGCGGTACTGGCGGCCAGCGGCGCAGACCTGGTGCGCAGGACGTACCGGCTGAACCGGGTTGCCGGAGCATCGCTGGCTCCGTATGCGGCATGGTGCGGCTTCGCCACTGTGTTGTCCACCGCCATCGCCCGGCTCAATCCAGCCAGGCGTTAGGCGGAAGGGCTGCCGGTTCAGCGTCCTTCGGGTGTGCTGCAGGTCCCAAGGGTCCCTGACCACTACATGTAGTGGTCGGGGACCCTTTTCCTTGTGGCCGGACGGCCGGGCGACACGCCGGGAATCACGACACGCGGACTGTGCATATGTGTTCAACCCCATCCACAGGGTGTGGACCCAGACCGCAAAAATCCCGGGATCCCGGGCATTTTTCCAGTCCCTGCCTGTGGATTAACGGTGCATTAAATGACATACTTGTAATACATCATCTTGGGGTTCCAAAGAGGCGTCTGCACTACATGTAGTATCTACATACAGCTGGACGGGGACACCGACCCAGCAGAAGAGTTCAACTAAGGGGACAGGGACAATGACCGTAACGGTTTACACGAAGCCTGCTTGTGTTCAGTGCAACGCCACTTACCGCGCGCTCGACAAGAAGGGCATCACCTACCAGAGCGTTGACATCTCCCAGGACGCCGAGGCACTCGAGCGCCTGAAGGCACTGGGCTACATGCAGGCTCCCGTTGTGGTCACCGACCAGGACCACTGGTCCGGCTTCCGCCCGGACAAGATCGAGGAACTCGCGCTGTCAGCCGTTTCCTCCGTGGCCTAGGAGCCACAGCTTTTCCTGCCGGCAACCATCAACCAGCTGAGGTGACTCCCATGGCAGCACCAACAGCACAGCGAAGCGCTTCGCAACACCACGCGGCTCAGCGCGTGGAGGTGTCCCCGCCGGCCACTTCGCACCACCAACCGGAGCAGGTCGTCACGGACAGCCCGCTCATCTACTTTTCCTCGGCATCCGAGAACACCAGCCGCTTCGTCGCGAAGCTTGGCCGGAAGGTGGCCCGGATCCCGTTGTATGCAAAGGACGCACCCCTCCTCGCCACCCGGCCCTTCGTGCTGGTTGTGCCAACCTACGGCGGCACCGGGGGAGAGGGGTCCGTACCCAAGCAGGTCATCCGGTTCCTGAACAACCCGCAGAACAGGCAACTGATCCGCGGCGTCATCGGCGCCGGCAACACAAACTTCGGGGAAAACTACTGCATGGCCGCGGACATCATTGCCGCCAAATGCCAGGTACCCCACCTTTATCGATTCGAACTTATGGGAACGCCGGAAGACGTCACCCGGGTCAACCAAGGATTGGACACGTTTTGGACACGACTGTCGCAGACACAGAAGTAACCAGGGCCCAGAAGCCTGAGATGCCCGTCGCCTACAAGGGCTTGGGTTACCACGAGCTGAACGCCATGCTGAACCTCTACGGCCCGAACGGCGAAATCCAGTTCGACGCCGACCGCGAGGCCGCCCACCAGTACTTCCTGCAGCACGTTAACAACAACACCGTGTTCTTCCACGACCTGGAAGAGAAGCTCGACTACCTGGTGAAGAACCAGTACTACGAGCGCGAGACGCTGGACCAGTACACGATGAACTTCATCCGTGACCTGTTCAACCGGGCCTACAAGAAGAAGTTCCGCTTCGAGACCTTCCTGGGCGCGTTCAAGTTCTACACCTCGTACACGCTGAAGACGTTCGACGGCAAGCGCTTCCTGGAGCGCTACGAAGACCGCGTCTGCATGGTGGCCCTGCACCTGGCGCGCGGCAACGAGCAGCTCGCCCTGCAGATGGTGGATGAGATCATCGACGGCCGCTTCCAGCCGGCCACCCCCACCTTCCTCAACGCAGGCAAGAAGCAGCGCGGCGAGCTGGTCTCCTGCTTCCTGCTCCGCATCGAAGACAACATGGAGTCGATCGGCCGCTCCATCAATTCCGCACTGCAGCTGTCCAAGCGCGGTGGCGGCGTGGCGTTCGCACTGACCAACATCCGCGAGGTGGGTGCGCCCATCAAGCAGATCGAGAACCAGTCCTCCGGCGTCATCCCCGTGATGAAGCTCCTCGAAGACAGCTTCTCCTACGCCAACCAGCTCGGTGCCCGCCAGGGTGCCGGCGCCGTGTACCTGCACGCGCACCACCCGGACATCTACCGCTTCCTGGACACCAAGCGCGAGAACGCGGACGAGAAGATCCGCATCAAGACCCTTTCGCTGGGCGTCGTCATCCCGGACATCACGTTCGAGCTGGCCAAGAAGGACGAGGACATGTACCTGTTCTCGCCCTACGACGTGGAGCGCGTCTACGGCATGCCCTTCTCCGACGTCTCGGTCACCGAGAAGTACTACGAGATGGTGGACGATTCCCGGATCAAGAAGACCAAGATCAAGGCGCGCGAGTTCTTCCAGACCCTCGCCGAGATCCAGTTCGAATCCGGCTATCCGTACATCATGTTCGAGGACACCGTGAACCGGGCCAACCCGATCGACGGCAAGATCATCATGTCCAACCTGTGCTCGGAAATCCTCCAGGTTTCCCAGCCCACCACGTACAACGATGACCTGTCCTACGATGACACCGGCAAGGACATTTCCTGCAACCTCGGTTCGCTGAACATTGCCAAGACCATGGACTCGCCGGACTTCGGCCTGACCATCGAGACGGCCATCCGGTCCCTGTCCGCAGTGTCCGACATGTCCAACATCACCTCGGTGCCGTCCATCGCCAAGGGCAACGACCAGAGCCACGCCATTGGCCTGGGCCAGATGAACCTGCACGGCTACCTGGCCCGTGAGCGGGTCCACTACGGTTCCGAAGAGGGCCTGGACTTCACCAACATCTACTTCTACTCGGTGGTGTACCACGCCGTCCGCGCCTCCAACCTGCTGGCCATCGAAACCGGCCAGACGTTCGGCGGCTTCGAGAAGTCCAAGTACGCCTCCGGCGAGTTCTTCGACAAGTACACGGAGCAGGAGTGGGTGCCGCAGACCGAGAAGGTCCGCGAGCTCTTCAAGGACGTGCACATCCCCACGCAGGCGGACTGGCTGGCGCTGAAGGCCTCCGTCATGGAGCACGGCATCTACAACCAGAACCTGCAGGCCGTTCCGCCCACCGGTTCGATCTCCTACATCAACAACTCCACCTCCTCGATCCACCCGGTGGCGTCCAAGATCGAGATCCGCAAGGAAGGCAAGCTGGGCCGCGTGTACTACCCGGCGCCGTATCTGACGAACGACAACCTGGAGTACTACCAGGATGCGTACGAGATCGGCTACGAGAAGGTCATCGACACCTACGCTGCCGCCACCCAGCACGTGGACCAGGGCCTGTCGCTGACGCTGTTCTTCAAGGACACCGCCACCACCCGCGACATCAACAAGGCCCAGATCTACGCCTGGAAGAAGGGGATCAAGACCATCTACTACATCCGTCTCCGCCAGCTCGCGCTGGAAGGGACCGAGGTCGAGGGCTGCGTCTCCTGCATGCTGTAGCCCCGCTGGTCGAGCCTGGCGAGACCAAAGGTTGAGTACGACGGCGGGTGCCCGCCCGCCGTCGTAGGTAAGGTTTAAAAGCTATGAGGAGCCATGCTCGAACATGACTCCTCATATGTCCCGGAAAACGAGACGGCTCCAAAGTTGCACCTTGGACTGTTGAGTTTACATGAGTTTTGCACCGCCGCCAGGCGGTCCTCCTCCGGGGCGTAATTGCCTCGGAGGAGGTGATAATTATGGGTAGGACTGTAAACAGAAGCGCCGGTAGCGGCCGCTTCGTCAGTAATGCAGCAGCCGCTCGGTGGCCGTCGAAGACGACAACCGAGCGCGTAGGCAGCGGAACGTCTAATGCCAAGACCGTGAACCGGTCGGCGGCGTCGGGACAATTCGTCACCGATGCAGCGGCGAAGCGAAATCCTGGCGGGACGATAAGTCAGCGCGTGTAAGTGGGTTGGGGGCTGAGGCCTGCGGCCCGGCCCCCAACTCCAGGCCCAGGTGTACTGGTTCTGTCGGAAAATATAAGGCGAGGAAATGATGAGCGAAAAGGTCAAGCTGCTGAGCCACGTCGAGGCCATCAACTGGAACCGGATCCAGGACGACAAGGACGTGGATGTCTGGAACCGTCTGGTGAACAACTTCTGGCTGCCGGAGAAAGTGCCGCTGTCCAACGACGTCCAGTCGTGGAACACGCTGACCCCGGTCGAGCAGCAGCTCACCATGCGCGTGTTCACCGGGCTCACCCTGCTGGACACCATCCAGGGCACTGTGGGCGCCGTTTCCCTGATTCCGGATGCGCTGACCCCGCACGAAGAGGCCGTCTACACGAACATCGCGTTCATGGAGTCCGTCCACGCCAAGAGCTACTCCTCGATCTTCTCCACCCTCGCCTCCACCAAGGAGATCGACGAGGCGTTCCGCTGGTCCACCGAGAACGAGAACCTTCAGAAGAAGGCCCAGATCGTCATGGACTACTACCAGGGCGACGACCCCCTGAAGCGGAAGGTGGCCTCCACCCTGCTGGAGAGCTTCCTGTTCTACTCGGGCTTCTACCTGCCGATGTACTGGTCCTCGCGCGCCAAGCTCACGAACACGGCCGACCTGATCCGCCTGATCATCCGCGACGAAGCCGTGCACGGCTACTACATAGGCTACAAGTTCCAGCGCGCCCTGGAAACCGTGTCCGAGGAACGCCGCCAGGAAATCAAGGACTACACGTTCGAGCTGCTCTTCGAACTGTACGAGAACGAGGTCCAGTACACTCACGACCTGTACGACGGCGTGGGCCTGGCCGAGGACGTCAAGAAGTTCCTGCACTACAATGCCAACAAGGCCCTGATGAACCTGGGCTACGAGGCGATGTTCCCGGCATCCGTCACCGACGTGAACCCGGCCATCCTCTCGGCTCTGTCCCCGAACGCTGACGAGAACCACGACTTCTTCTCCGGCTCCGGCTCGTCCTACGTGATCGGCAAGGCCGTGAACACCGAAGACGAGGACTGGGACTTCTAACTGGTTATTTCGATACGCAGGCCGGCGGCACATTCTGTACTGTGACAGCCGGTTTCAATGGACCCCGCACGCTTTGCGCGGGGTCCATTGCGCTTCCCGGGCGGCACGAACCGACAGCACACGTTGAGCTCACCGCGCGGCGAGGTACGCAGCCAGGCAGTCCTCTCCGAGGGACCGCGGCAGGCGGAAGTAGTCCACTGTGCCTTTGCCCGCTGGCATCATTGAGTTGCTGCCTGGTTGAGCCAGGATGCCAGCGCGCGCCTGCGGCGGCGAAGGCAACTTCGGTGGCTCCCAGTCCTGGTGCTCACTCTTGTAATTGCGCCCGGAGGGCGAAACCCAGCCGGGCGGCACATTCTTTGACGCCGCCGTCGGCCGCCACCGGCTGGTGTGCCGCAACCGATGGTGCTTGGGACATGGCTGTCCCAGGTTGCTGATTCCAGTGGTCCCGCCCTGGTGCCAGGCGAGCAGATGATCTGCTTCGTTGTCCAAAGAACTGTTGTTGCAGCCGGGGAAGGGACACTTGCCGTCCCGCAAACGCAGCCACCGCCGCATGGCCTTGGTGAGCCGGTAGCTGGTGCGGCCTATTTCCAGCGGGGCGCCGTCCCGGGGATCCACAAGCACGCGGTAAAACGAAGCAGCTCCGTTGGCTACGAGATCCCGTGCCATGGCAGCCGGGATGGGGCCATAACCGTCCAGCATCGCTGGTTCGTCCGTGGCACCGAGGAGGGAAAATACCGGGACGGTGACCAGGACTTCGGCGCGGGGAACGGGGATGTCAGCAAGCCCCTTCGACGCGGTACCGGCGTCGTCAGTTCCCGCGGACCCGCCGCAGCAACCGGTGCAGCCGCTGCCCCCGCGGAGGGCCGTAGCGGCGAAAAGATCCGCGCGAAGTTGGGTGAGGGTGCGCTCCTCGTTGGGTCCCTGGAAGCCCCGGGCAATAGCGGTGTAGCGGTTCCAGATGGCCGTAGCCTTGTCTGCCGGCAGGTATGCGGACAAGCGTGCCATGCCGTCCTGCTCCGGAGCGAACTCGAGGCACCTCTCCGTCACGCTCTTTGCGTGCCGTATTTCGATGCTGTCCGGATGGTTGCGTTCGCGCCAGACCCGGGCCTTGCGCCGGAGGCGGTATGCGGGCATCTCCCCTGCGGGGCAACCGCGGGCAGCGTCCGGCGCGTCCGGGTCGAGGAAGTGGGCCTCCAACGCGGTCGCGGCGTCAGGGTTGAGGGTGGCGGCCTCCTCCACCATGACGCGGGCGTGCTGCCACGACATAGTTCCAGCCTTGAGTGCTTCCATAGTCCGGGGCAGCGAGGTCGTGAGCGCGTAGGACTGTGCCAGAAGTGCACCGGCGGCACGGTCGCCGATGGCCAGGAGGCAGCCTACCTCCGCGGCGATGGCCATTTCCTGCGCCTGCACCGGGATGTCCGGGGGAGCGATAGACCGCGCTGACTCCGCGAACGTGGCCACAGCCTCGGCCTTCAGTGCGGCGACACGGGCCTCGGTCCGAGCCAGTCCGGCCAGGATGTCCAGGCATTCGTCGGCGCCGGCGGCCAAGGGATCGTTGGCTGCGGGCGCTCCGCATGCGGCTTTGGCTACCTCGCCACGGACCACGGCAAGGGCGGCGTCGATCGCCTCAAATGCCTCTGCCACCGCGTCCCGTCCCATGTACTAATGATGAAGGGAGGGTCTGACAATTTGAGCGGGTAGTGGACTGCACCGGAAGTTTTCGCTACTACCCCCGGATAGTCGTTGCCCATAGGCTATGTGAGCAGATGAAAGGGTTGCGCACAGTGGCCCACGGCGTGTGGGTCCGTTCTGCTGCAGAGGCGACGCCGTTCAGCTACGGTCAGGAGCTGCGCTGCACTTCCACGACAGGGGACACATGAGCACAGTGGACATCAAAGGCAAGGCGACGCTGGAGTTGTCCGATGGAGTCCTTCGCTTGAGCTGGAAGCAGGGAACCTACGTAGGCATCGACGTGGCCAACGCCGCCCTCGCGGCCATCTCCTCCTTGGCCCAGGGCACCAGGTTGCCGATGCTGGTCGAAATCCACGGTGTGACCCACTCTGCGGCCGCTCGAAAAGTCTTTCCCGACGCAGCCAGCATTTCGCGTATGGCATTGCTGGGTTCCTCTCCCGTTGATCGCGTCATCGGCATGTTCCGCCTCCCCCTGGCACCGACGGGATTCCCGGTCAGGTATTTCACGTCTCGGGACAAGGCAATGGCGTGGCTGCTTGAGGACTCGGAGGAGGAAGCCACGGAACTGGGCGACACCGACTGATCGCGGTTCCCATCCAGGCAACACCCGCGAGGAATGCCCGCCGATCCGCATCTACGGGCACGGGGCCGGCGGCGGATTGGGGGGTTGCATCCGGTCTCGGGATGCTCCGGCCGCCGGCCCTGGCTCGATGTGCAGACCCTGCCCCAGCGGCAGGATCTTGACCTCAACGATAGGACCCGTCACTGAACGGCAACCCACGATGGGCACAAGGTTCGCTCAAGAGTGGCTCTGGCATTACCACTGGTTTTTGGATGACGGCGGTCAGATAGGATGCGAATTCCATCAACGATAGAAAGACCCCGTGAAGCAGAGTATTTTCGCCCGCGTTGCCCAGCTCGCCAAGGCCAACCTGAACACCCTCCTGGACTCAGCCGAAAACCCGCAGAAGATGTTGGACCAGATGATCCGGGATTACTCGGAGAACATCCGCGAAGCCGAGGCCGCCGCGGCGCAGACAATCGGCAACCTCCGGATGGCCGAAGACGACTACACCCGGGCAGTGAACGACGCGAACACCTGGGGCAGCAAGGCCGTAGCCGCCTCACGCAAGGCCGATGAGTTCCGTGCCGCCGGCAACAACGCGGACGCCGACAAGTTTGACGCCCTGGCCAGGCTCGCCCTCAGCCGGCAAATGACCGCCGAATCAATGGCCAAGTCCCAGGCGCCCACCTTGGCCGCGCAGAACCAGGCTGTCGACCAACTGAAGAACGGCCTGGACCTGATGCGGGCCAAGCTCCGGGAACTGACCGTAAAGCGCAACGAACTCGTTAACCGTGCCCGGGTCGCCGCCACCCAGTCCCAGGTCAACGACGCCCTCAAAGCCCTGGGCGGTGGAGACCCGACATCGGCGATCGGCCGTTACGAAGACAACGTCCGGCGCCAGGAAGCCACCGTCCGCGGCCAGCAGGAACTCGCATCCTCCTCCCTTGAGGCCCAGTTCGCATCACTGGAGGACCTCGGAGAGCAGACCGAAGTGGAAGCCCGGCTGGCGGCCCTCAAAGCGGGTGACCGGAAGGCCCCCGGCTCCCGGGATGGGTGAGGATGGAGCCGTAGCTGCTGGAAGATTCTGCCCCTAGGATGGCGCCATGAGGAAGTGGGGCGAGATGCATCCCGCGCTCCGTGCCGTTCTGGTTGGCGCACTCGCTTGTGCCGTCATTCTGGCAGCAGGACTTATCGCCGGGGGAAGCCCCGACGACGCCATCGCGAACGCCGTCTTCTACGCGCTGATGGTCGGTGGCGGCGTGTTCTTCCTGACGAAGCGGTTCCCGACCACGGCGGAGAAGCTTGATGAGCACGGCGACCTGGTCGTCTTCCTGCGATTCCCCGATTCATCGCCGGGCTCGTTGAGCAGCATCTGGCAGATGGGGATTGCCAGGCCGGGAGCCAGGCGGATCGATTTCCAGCCCATCGTCGACGACACGCTGATCCCCAGTGGCCGCAGCAAGGCTCTCACCGGGCTGGGGACATCAGGCGTTCCGGTGCGGAAAATTAACCGTCACGACAATCAACAGGGCGTGCCGTTGGACTTCCGGATCCTCACCCTGGACTCAGACGGCGGCGTCATAGAATTCGCAGCCGGCCCGGCTAACCTCCAGAAACTCGAGCACGCCGTCGAGTCCGCGTCGCCGTAGCCTGTGGCTGGCAGATCGCCGGAATCATAGCTCAGGAGGAGTACAGGCATGCCCGTCGGCGTCGATCGGGTTTCCGCAGAGCGGGCAAAGGGGCCGCCCGGCGCCCACCACTTCACGTGTGCGCTTGGTGAAGGCGCGGGCTGTCCCTACTGGCATCCGCACCAACAGCATTTCGGGAGCCTCGGCCCCGTCCTCGCCAACGGACTCGTCGTCTGGATCAACATCGGCATCGGAGAGGGGATAGGCCTCAATCACCACCTGCGCCGTCGCTGGGTCCCAGCCCAGGCCCATGGCACCGGTCCGGAACTGCTCCTCAACAGCCTCAAGCGGATCGTTGTCGACCAGCTCAATGGGCGTGCCGGTGGGGACGCTGAACGGGTTCCCTTCGAGGGTGATGAGTTGGTCGAGAATTTCATCGATCTTCTCGGCGAGCAGGGCAGATTGCTGCTTCTCCATGGCGATGCTCACCAGCTGCGCCCCCGCGCGTACCTGCAAGTAGAACGTGCGCGCACCCGGAGCTCCGACGGTGCCGATGACGACCCGATCCGGCCAGGCAAACTCGTGAACAAGTGTAGGCATGTGAGTATTTTAGGGGAGATGGCGTGCGCGGCGGGTTTGCCCTGCCGCACGGGAGTTCACGGAGCGCGCAAGTGAGCCAGCACCAGCCCGATAGGTATGCTGACGGCGATCACCACCAGCAGGGCCCGGTATCCCCACGAAAACCAACCGGACGTTGGGCCCCGGCCCTGAACGGTCCGGAACATCAATGCCAGCGAAACAACCAGCAGCGCCCCGCCGGCATCAACAACCCACGGGTTGCCGGTCAATGTCCCGCCAATGACGGCCGCAGAGGCGCCGTTCCAGGCCACCAGCTCCGCAACTGCTTTCCACCCCACAAAGCGTTGCGGGGCCAGGAAGTACTGGGCAATGCCCAAAGCACCCTGTGCCACTCCTCCGACGAGCACCAGGTACGCAGCGGCCCACGACCCATGCTCAAGACGGAGCGGACCGGTGACTGCCGCAACCAACCCGCCCGCCACAACGCACAACAGCGCGACCGCGCCGAAAGCCACGGCCCCCTTCACAGTGCCTCCCGGCATCACACGTGACGAGTCGCTCATGCGCTCCAAGCTACTGCACTGCTTCAAAGGGCACGGCGCCGGCTACTCCATCAATGAATAGGACGAGCCCGTGCGCGTGCGCTGCAAAAGGCCGAAGTCGACCAGGTAGCGGCGCAGCAGGACGACGTCGTCGGTATAGCTGAGCAGCCGCTCATTGACTTGCCGCTCCGTCAGCGTTTCGCCAGGTTCGACGATCTCGTTGGCGATCCTTGCCAGCAGGGCCCGCCGCTCGGCAACGTTCGCAGGGTATCGCTCGATCCGCCCCAGCCGCATGAACCTGTCCAGCCCAGTCCGCGGCTGCCGGCGCGGCTGCTGGGCCAGCAGGTCGCGGAAAATCGAGTCCACTGCCACCAGCCCACCCGATGTCTGCTGTTGCACCAGCCCCGACTCAGTCAGTGCTGCGAGCGCCCGCACCCGCCGCTGTTCCTTCACCCCAGGCAGGACGTCCTTGGCCGCCGCACCCAGCACAATCTGAGCGTAGGCAATCCTCGCATCGGCATTGCCCAGTGCTGCCAGCACCCGCCGCCAATGCGGGCCGTTCATTCCTGTGCCTCCGGCCACCTCGGTTTTCTCCTCTTCACGTACTCACACCCAGGCATTGGAGTGTGCCGCAAAATCCTAGCCCTGGTGCCGTGGTCCCGGGAAGCGGTGGTGAGGTGGATCTGTACCGATGCCCTGTCCGCAGGGTTCGCCCCTGGCAGCACCGAAGGAGGCACCGGAGCGGGCATGCCGGAAGCGCGTTACGCGTCCCCGTCCTTGGCGTAGAGGGCCAGGAGATCGCGGCTGAACTCGTGCGGGGATGTTTCGCACGGACTGTGCCCACCGCGGTACACCCCTATCCGCGCCCGGATTGCCTGGGCGAACAGCCGGTGCAGCCGGAGCGGCCACAGGTCATGTTCACCCACCGCCACGAACTTGGGAAGCGGCGCCTCCGCCAATGCGGCCCGAAGGTCCGGGACGTTCTGCATCAGGGTGTAGATATCGCGGACGGAGGCGCGGCGGGTGAAGCGGAAGCGGTAGTTGACGAACCGTTGCCGTCCCGGCGGTACATGGGCCACCCTGCCGCTCCGGATTCCCCAGATCAGCAGGGCAGCGCCGGCGCGGCCGTTCACCCAGGTGCTGAACCGGCCAATACGGCTCACGCCCCGGAAGCTCTGGCCCGGTTCCGGCGGGCACCCCAGGAACGTGATGGACCGGAACAGTTCGGGCCGCTGCACGTAGGCAAGCTGGGCGATGATGCCCGCGAAGGAATAGGCCACGATGTGGGCCGGGGTGGTTGTGGTTTCCAGGACGGCCAGGAAGTCATCCACGAACAACCGGTAGTCGTAATGCTTCCGGGGCGGCACCAGGTTCTCGGGGCCGGCGCCGGCTGACTGGTATTGGCCCGCCAGGTCGTAGGTCAGCGCGTAGTAGCCGGCTTCGGTGAGGTCCGGCATCATGAGCGAGAAATCCTCTTTCGAGCCCGTGGCACCGGGTATTAGTACGACGGAGGGATCTTCCGGATTTCCCAAGGCCATGGCGGCCAGCTTTCCGCTGGGAACGTCGATCGTGAACTGCACGGCGCCCAGTGGCGGGACCGACCAATCGACGTCGCCCAACCCGGCATCCAGCAGGGCGGCCGCATCTACCTGGGCAGAACCGAACTCCTCGGGGTCAACCCCGTACTCTTTCCGGCCCGGCTCCGCCATGGTCCCAAGATAGTCCAGCAACGCTACATCTGGCCGCCCTCGAGGATCCGCCGCGCATCCTCCTGCGCCCGGAGTGCCACGTCCGTGACCACCTCACCCTTCACATGCCCGGCCGCGGAGATGATGCTCCGGAGTTCGGTTACGGTCAGGGGCGGACTGGTGCTGTGCGCCACGGCATGGCAGTTGTGGCAGAGCGGAACGAGGTCGGCAACGGGGTCAAGCTGATAAGGGCCGTCAAGCATGGATGGGGGAGCCAGGTGGTGGACGCCCATCACCCCCGTCCCCGCCCCGCTGTAGGCGGACTCGAAAGAGAAGCCGCAGGAGGCGCACGACGTGCCATGGAAGGCCAGGCAGGCCCGGCGCGCATCGGGGTCCCGCTCGTAGCGGCTCACCTGGATGGTGCTGACGGCCTCCGGCGGGAGGGTCCCGCCCGCCACCTCGGCAGGGTCCGCCGTGGATGGCCCGTGGTCCCGCCACAGCCGGCGCAGTACAGGCACGGACGACGGCGGCAGGGTCACCACGGACGGGTCCTTCAGGCTGGCGCGCAGGCCGTTGGGGAGGGCGCCGCCCAGGATGCCGGGACGGATCTGCTCGCCGAGCGGCAGGAGTGAATCCAAAGCCAGCGCGAAGAACCAGCCAAGGGAGACGGCCTCCACACCGGCGGCAGCCTGGTACGGCTCGGACGTCACGAACCCGTGGCCGATCAGGCCGCTCGCGGCGTCATTGCTTCCCTCCAGGAGGAGCCAGGCCTCGGTTCCCGGACTGACGTCAGGACGGAAGCCGGTGTGCCAGCGGTCCAGGAAGGTTCCGGACCCGGATACCTGCGCGACGGCGGCACGGTAGTTCCAGCGACGCAGCGTGTCGGCGTCGCAGCGGAGAATTACTGCAGCCACTGTCCACCAAACCCCGCCACGCGTCGTCGACCCCCAAGCCCTGAAGGCGGGTTAGATCGGTTCCTTGGCCAGTGCCTTGGTCTTTGCGGGCGTCTCGCGCCCCAGGCGTTCATCCAGGGTGACGCGCAGCCGTGCGGCGGCAACCTGGACACGGTGCTCGGCAGGTGAGGCCTTTTTCGTGGCGGGCTTGGCAGCGCTGTTCCGGGGAGCGTGGACAAACCGGTGTTCAGGCGACGTTGCGCTCATGGTCCAACCTCCTTGGTACTGTCTTCATCCGTCGTTCCATTCTCGCCTAAGTTGCCGCGGTCGTCCACGAAGGCCGATTCCTGCCCGGAGCCGGCGTCAGGCTCAGGCTCATCGCCGTTCTCGTCTCCGGACACGCTCTTCCAGGCGATGTCGAACAGCTCGAGCTCCTCGTTGCGGGCCAGTTCGCTCCGGGCCAGGACTTCCAGCGTCGCCAGCCCCAGCGCCTTGGTCCCTTCATCGGGATCGAGTGCCCGGTCCAGCGCCCACTGGGTCCGTCGCCACCACTCGGCCCGGCTGTCCGACTCGGTCTTTTGCTGAAGGGCGTTGGCGTCAGCCTCGCGCTTCTGCTCCAGCGCTGTTTTGTCGGCCGCCGTGCGCTGCTTGAGCGTGCGCCAGTTGATGTAAAAGGCCAGCAACGCGGCGATGAGGACCGCCAGGGGTCCGAGGCCGGCCAGGATGACCCACCAGTCCGCCGGGCCGGAATGGACCACGACATCCAACGGGCCGGGGGAGGGAACAGGGGTCACCCGACCAGCTTAGGCCGCAGCGCGGCCGGCAGCCGGGCCGACACCCGCAGTCCGCTGCATCAGCCGCCGTGCCGTGAAATGAGGACGGGTCCGCGGGCGTGGCGCAAAACGGCGTGTGCAGTTGAGCCGATGGTCTCCCTGAGGATGCCGCGGCCCTGGGAACCAACCACAACCATCCTGGCTTCCCCTGCGGCTTTGAGGATGGCGTGCGGGACCGAGGTGTCCGCAAGCACTTCACCGTCCACCCGCACAAGGGGCGCTTTGGCAGTTGCGCGGTTCACTGCCGACGCCAGGATTTCCTGGGCTTCAGCGGCGGCACCCTGTCCTTCAGGCAGTTGATAGCCTGCGGGCCCGTGCCGGACGTGGACCACCTTGAGGGGTGCCTGCCATGCCGACGCCAGGCCGCATGCATCATCCAGTGCTCCCGGGGAACCCGAGGCATCGACGGCAACGACGACGGGACCGTCCGGGTGGAGCTCCGGCCGGATCACGGCAACAGGGCAGGTGGCGGTGGCTGCCAGTTCCAGGCTCACGGAGCCCACCAGGAGGCCAAGGAAGCCGCCCAGGCCGCGGCTGCCCACCACGAGCATCCGTTCACCTGCGGAAATCTCGGCCAGATGCTGCGCCGGCAATCCGTGCAGCAGGGTGCTCCTGACCTGAAACCCGGGTACCTCCGCGGTGGCCACCGCCACGCCGTCCTCGAGGATGGACCTGGCCGACTGTTCCAGGCCGCTACCAGACACGCCAGGGACCGGACCGAGGTGCCGGGTCAGCAGCGGCCACAGCGAACAGTGCACCACACGGAGGGAGCGGTTGGTGGCGTGTGCGCAGCGCGCCGCCCAGCGGACGGCGGCGGCAGCCTCATCCGACCCGTCATAGCCGGCCACAATGGACCCTGACTCCTGCGTCACGTCTCAGCGCTCCTGACCGCCATGATCTTCACCGGCGGGACCTTCGGCCCTTTGGCCGGCCTGCTCCTTGGTTTCATCCTGATTCTAGGCAGTGGGGAGGGACATGGGCAGCATGGTGCGCCGGATCGTGTTGATGGTGCTCGCCCTGGCTGCCCTGCTGGTGGGGCGGCGGCGCCGGGCACCGCTGTGGTACCGGCGGCCGTCATTGTGGAGGACACGGCAGGGGTGCTCGACCAGAACACCCTGGTGCCCGCCGTCGAACGGATCCAGTTCTACGAGCCCACCCGCGTTGCCGTCTTCACTTACAACGGCAAGGCGGAGGACAACCTCAATGAAGAGGTCCTGAAATTCGCGCGGTCCAGGCATCCGGAGTGGATCAGCCCGGACGGCCAAAAATGGGCTGACGGACTGTTCATCTTCGCGCTCGACCCCGTGGGCCGGCATGTGGGGACGTACATGGGCGAGGACCGGAAGGTGTCGCTCGAGCAGCGCAGCGACATCCAGGACGCGTCCAAGGAACTTTTCCGCGACGCCCAGTGGACGGACGGCACCGTGGCCGGCATCCGCCGCGGCGCAGAGCTCATCAACCAGCCCTGGTACCGCTCCGCGGCCTTCCTGGTTACCGCCTGGGTCACCGCGGGAACCGCGGCCCTGGGCGCGGCCGCATGGCTGATTGTCCGTGCCGTGACCAGGACCGGATGCCGAAAGCAGATGGAACGCGGGGATCGCAGCTACTCCAACGTCAGCATGGACCTGGACGTCACGGAACTGAATGCCGGCACCATTCCCGAATCATCCCGCTACGGCAGCCAGGTCCTGGAGAAACACCGCACGTTCCTTAGCCGCTATGCCGCCGTTACGCAGCTTTCCAACCAGGTGCACGCACTGGGCAGGCGGGCCTTGAGCAGCCGGAAGAACCTCAAGCTTGCCCGGCAGTTCGCGGACAGTGCCGCCGAGCTGGATGCCCTGGATGACGTCATCGCGGACAGCAACGCCTTCCTGAACCGCGCCGACACCTGGCCCACTGCCTGGGACCGGCAGTTGGCCCCGTTCCGCAAGGACCTGGCCGGACTGGAGCAGCTCCTCGCCAAACGCCACGGGCAGGGGGACTCGGCAACGGCTGCGGCACTGCGGTCCTTCCGCGACGAAAGCCTGCGGGAGATTGAGCGGTGGACCGCTGAACTGGCCGACCGGCGGATTAGCCCGGAAGAGGCCCTGGACCGTCTCTATGCGGCGCGTTCCCGGCTCTCGGAGCTGTTGGAGAACCATGCCGAAACGGTCATCCAGGGATTTGCCAGGAATGACCGCGAGGCACGCCTGATGCGCGAACAAATGGAGACGGCCCATGAGGGCACGGACCACCGCAGGCAGCGGACTTACGAACCGAGCATCCTTGGCACGGTGTACCCGTCCTACACGTTCTTCTCCGTGGCCACGTTCAACTCCGGCTTCAATACCGGGGTCAGCAGCGTCAATTCCGCCAGGGGCGGCGGCAGCACCACCGGTTATGGCAGCAGCGGTGGCAGCTTTTCCGGCTCCGGCAGCTCATCAGGCTTCTAGCGCAGCGGATACACAGCGCTGGCGGACACACAGTAGTGGGGCCCGTCGTTGGACGTGCCCCCACTGCCTGAATGCCTGGCCTGACCGGCGGGTTCCGCCGTCGGCTCTCTACGGCCCGGATCTAGGCGGCGCCGAGGGAGTTGAGCCTGCGGGTCCCGCGGCGGACGGTGTAGCGCGGGTGCGGCGGTGTAGCGAGGAGAACGTTTGGCGGAGGTGGCGCTACGTCCTGGATCAGGCCGGTACCTGCACACTCCCGTACTTCCTCGATGGCGGCCGCCGCCGCATGCTTGTCCGTGAACTGTCCGGAAACCGCCAGCACATGTCCATCGGGCATCACAAGCCGGAACCGAATCTGTGAATCATCATCGACAAACAGTTCGAACGTACCTGCCATAAGCCTTGTTCTCCTCAATCGTCCTGCCTCCATTGGTGAGGCTGCATGCCATGCCGGCAACGGCACGGCAAAACCCAGGGCGCACTACCCCATCGTGGTGCGCCTTTCGACCTAAACCACCATCTCAGAGGCCACGCGCCGGCTTTTAGGGACCAAGGTCCCTGATCACAGGTGCCCCGGGAAGTCAGGCCGTCACCCGGGACAAACGGATCAAGGCAACTCCGGTGGCAATGAACCACGCCCACAACAAGATGCCGTACCCCCAATAGAAGCCTGGGACTGCGTGGCGAAGGACCTCGCTGGCCACCCCCAGGGCACCGGTGGCGATGCCCAGCCATGCCAGATATCGCGGGAAAGATGCCTTGCCGGGCGTAAGCATCGCCAGTCCCATCAGCAGGATCCCAAGGGCGGAGAGGACGCCAACGATGGCCGGGGTGTTGTTCTCGGCGATGATTGCTTCGGCGGCGGTGGCATAGGCCCTGCGTTCCTCCTCGGTCCCGGCGGCCACGAAGCGGTCGCTGAGATAGACCAGGTTGAGGGAGCCCCGGCTGCTGACCGGAACGGCAAGCAGCAGCGCCCACGGCAGTGCACCAAAGACCAGTGCTATCAAGGGCAGGCTTTTCCGGTAGGCCGAGAGGGCCACGTAGAGGGCTGCGAAAACAAGCACGGGGAAGATGTTGGGCAGGATCCACAGGATCTGCTCGGCCACATAGCTGGCCTTGTTCGACGCGATGAACTCAAGGGTGGCCGCTCCGCCGTAAACGGGCGGGGGAGTCATGAAATCAATCACCAGGGCAGTGATCAGCAGAAACACAAACAGGATCGACGACGCCCCCGCGACGAGGAAGAGGAGCTTCCAGCCCTGTCGGTGCCCAGCGTGGCCAGTGGCGGCGCTGGCGGGACCTGGCACTATCCCTCCACGGTTCCGGCGGATTCCGGTGCGACTAATCCGGGCCTCAGGCGACCGGCCAGACCACCCTGGTTTGCCAGGTGGCAGGATCCGGCTGCTGTTCCGGATCGGTCAAGTAGTACTCCCACATGGAGTCGGCGGGGGAGGCGCCGTCGGCTTCGATGCTCTTCCTGATCGCATCGTACGTGGTGCCCAGCGTGTCGTACGGGCCCGTGTGGATGGCTTCGAAGGCATCCGTATCGGGAAGCGTGCTGCTGGCCACCTCACCGGTGCCGTGGAAATTCCCGGCGACCGGGAACCCGGCTTCGACGTCCACCGTTTCGCCCGGCATGCCGTGATACAGCGCGAACGGCGGCCCGGCCGGGCTGGCGCCCTGCATCTGGACCGCGGCCATCACGGCACCGAAGGCCCGGCCAAAGAAACCGGTCAGTGCATCCATGGGAACACGTTCGCGGACCACGGCGACGGGTTGTTCGGTGATGTGGATCTTTTGCGGCTGCTGGCCATTCTCAGTCATGCCATCAGCCTTGCCATCCGCGCCGGGAAGTGACAGAGCCATAGGACCCTAGGGTGACGCCCCTGATCAGCCGGCTGCCTCGTACGCTTCAAGCATCCAGCCGCGGACCTCGGCATCGAGCTGCCTGCCGTCTGTGAGCTCCAGGTGGTGCATCCAGGTTCCGGGTGCCGGGTGGACGACCTGCTTGAAGCGCGGTGAGTCCAAGGCGCGGGGCAAGGCAAGGGACAGCACCAGTGGAACCGCGGATTTTACGTAGACCCCCGGCCGCCAGAGGTAGGCATACCCGCGGCGCCGGCGAAAAGAGACTTGGCTCTTGCTGACCCGGACCTCATGGGGACCCAGTTCCGCTGCCATCTGCTCCGCTGCCTGGTAAAGCGCCAGGGCCGCCGGGGCGCCGTCGAAAAACCGCTCCACCGTCCAGGGCACGGCATTCATGATGGGCTCCGGTTGTGCGTACGGATCAGGGCGCCTTCAACTCTCTCCCGGGACCCAGCGCCGGGGAAGTGCCAAAAGTCATGCCGCAGGGGTGGGCGGGGCCAAATGCCCTACCCCGGTTGACAGGATCAGGGTAGGTTCGCCTCTATGTGCGATGACCGTTTCCATCCCCTGCCGAAGTGTCGCGGATGAGGAAGCAGGCCGCCCCGCCTGCGGCAACCCGTGGGAGCGCCGGCAGCTTTGACGACGAGGGACCCGCCCGCACGCCCGTCGAAAAGGCCAGGGGCTTCGTCAGACGGTATCCCGTCGTCGCCCTGACCTGCCTGGTGCTCGCGGCCACCTTGGTGCTGCTGCCGTTCAATCTGGAACTCCAGGTCCGTGTGCTCGCGTCGGCCTACGCTGCCGTCATTGTGGTGGTACGGGCCGCTGGCATGGTGCGGTCGTTGCGGGAAGGACGCTGGGGGATCGACCTCCTGGCCCTGATGGCGATCGCCAGCACGGTAGTGGTGGGCGAGTATCTCGCCGCGCTGGTGGTCATCTTGATGCTCACGGGCGGCGAAGCGCTGGAAAACTTTGCCCAGGGACGGGCCGCGCGTGAACTGCGGTCCCTGCTGGACCGGGCCCCGCGTTTTGCCCACCGTGAGGGGACGGGTGCCGTACTCGAGGAGACCCCGATCGCTGATGTGGCCCCGGGAGACGTCCTTGTGGTCCGGCCTTCCGAGCTGGTGCCCGTTGACGGTGAACTCCTGTCCGATTCAGCCAGCCTCGACGAATCATCGCTCACCGGCGAAAGCCTGCCGGTGGAACGCACCAGGGGGCAGGCACTGCTCAGCGGCGCGGTAAACGGAGTGGCCGCCATTCGCATGCGTGCATCGGCCAGCGCGGCCGACTCCCAGTACAGCCGGATCATCGCCTTGGTCGAGGAGGCGTCCAACAGCCGCGCGCCGGTGGTCCGCCTGGCCGACCGCTATGCCGTTCCCTTCACCCTCCTGGCGCTGGCGATGGCCGGGACAGCCTGGTTCCTGTCCGGCGAGCCGCTTCGCTTCGCCCAGGTCCTGGTGGTGGCAACGCCCTGCCCGCTCCTCATCGCCGCCCCAGTGGCCTTTCTTGCCGGCACCAGCCAGGCCGCCCACAAAGGCATCATCATCAAGAACACGCGGACCCTCGAGCAACTTGCGAAGGCACAAACGGCGGTCTTCGACAAGACCGGAACGCTCACGTCAGGGCGCCCCGTCCTGGACGACATCCAGCTGGCCCCGGGCTACGGCGAAGCCCTGGGGAGCCGAAGGATCCTGCAACTGGCCGCCTCCGCTGAGCAGTACTCCTCGCACGTGCTGGCAGGCTCCGTGATTGAAGCCGCCAAGGCCGCCGGCCTTGGACTGCTGACGGTGCAACAGGCGACGGAGAGCGCCACCCACGGCGTGGACGCCGTTTGCGACGGGCAGCGGGTGGTGGTGGGGAAAGCAGGGCTGGTGCGGAGTTCATCAACCGGATTCCGGGAGGCAGCCGTGCGCAGCGGCCAGCTGGCTGTCCACGTGGCGGTGGACGGCCAGTACGCCGGCGCACTGATCATGAAGGACCCGTTGCGCCGCAATGCCGTGGACACCCTGGCCCGCCTGTACAGCCTGGGTGTCCGGAACACCATGCTCCTGACCGGTGATGCCCACGCCACGGCTGCGCACATCGCCGAGGAAGCGGGCATCGGCCGGGTCCAGGCCGAATGCCTTCCGGAGGACAAGGTCAACACGGTGGCCGGCATCCAGGAACGGCCCGTCCTGATGGTGGGCGACGGCGTCAACGATGCCCCCGTCCTGGCTGCGGCGGACGTGGGGATCGCCATGGGCGCCAGGGGGGCCACCGCCGCAAGTGAGTCCGCTGACGTGGTGGTCATGCTCGACGACGTCTCGAAAGTTGCGCAGGCCGTCGCCATTGGAAAGCGGACAGTGGCAGTGGCCCTGGTAAGCATCTGGACAGGAATCGGACTCAGCCTGGTACTGATGGCCATCGCCATGACGGGATACATTCCAGCCGTCGCCGGCGCCCTCCTGCAGGAGCTGGTGGATTTGGCAACCATCCTGAACGGCCTGCGGGCACTGCACGGTGCCGAGACCAAGAGATAAGGCCAAACCTGAAAGACAACGCCGATCAGCGCGGCAGCAGGCCCCCAGCGGTGCCGCCCGGTATGACCTTTGGCCCTTCCCACCGTAATTCCCAGCCGGGATCGTGGTGTCCATGAATGCAGAAACAGGGGCCAAGCCTGTCATTGTGGGTGTCGACGGTTCTGAATACTCCTCCGCTGCCCTTCGCTACGCGGGCATGCTGGCAGCCCGGCTCGGCACGAGGCTGGAAGTCATCTCATGCGTTGGGATGCCGGACTACCTGGTGATGTCGCGTCTTGAAGGGGCGGACCGGCAGTTCACCGCCAGGCTTGAGGATGCTGCAGGGCGCCTGGTCGAGGACGCCCTGGGCCGGGCCTTTACCGCGGAACGGCCGGAAAACATCGACGTCACCATCAAGTTCGGGCCGCCGGCAAAGGTGCTGGTGGAGGAGAGCCGGCGTGCGCAGATGCTGGTGGTTGGCAGGCACGGCGAGGGCGGACTGCTGAAATCGTCCATGGGCTCCGTCAGCAAGGCCTGCGCTGCCCACTCCAACTGCCCGGTGCTGCTGGTAGGGCAGGAGGCGGACGCTGTGTGAGGGCCGCGGAGGGCCTGAGCTCTGAACGGGCGGCGGAACTCCTGAGGCAGGCCGGCCCCAACCAGCTTCCGACGGAAAAACCGGTATCCCAGTGGCGGAAGCTCTGGGGGGAGATGACGCATTTCTTCGCCCTCATGCTCTGGTGCGCCGCCGGGCTGGCCTTTATTGCGGACATGCCCCAACTGGCGGTGGCGATTATCGTCGTCGTCATAGTCAATGGGGTGTTCGCCCACATCCAGCAGGAACGCGCCCAGCACGCCGCCGCAAAGCTGCGGGGACTGCTGCCCGCCGACGTGGTGGTCCGCCGGGACGGGAAAGTGCGCAAGGTCCACGCCAGTGAACTGGTGGTGGGGGATGTGGTGCTGCTGGCTGCCGGCGACCGTGTGCCGGCAGACATGGTCCTCCTGACCGCCTCGGCCTGCGCGGTGGACGAATCGATGCTGACCGGAGAAAGCGAGCCGGTACCGAAAGCCCCAGGCGGCCAGGCGTGGGGCGGCACCTTCCTGGTTAATGGCTACGGGGAGGCGACCGTTTCCGCGACTGGTGCCGGCACCAGGCTGGCAGGAATCGCCGCCCTCACCAGCGGAGCGGTTGCACCGCCCACACCGCTGTCCATGGAACTGCGGCGGATTGTCCGGGTGACGGCCGGCATGGCATTGGGCATCGCCGCTGTCTTCTTCCTGGCATCGCTGCTGGTGGGTTTCCAGTGGCGCGATTCGTTTCTGTTCTCCATTGGCGTTGCCGTAGCTCTGGTGCCGGAAGGACTCCTGCCCACCGTCACGCTGTCCCTGGCCATGGGCGCCCAACGCATGGCATCGCGCAAGGGACTGGTGCGCAACCTGGAGGCCGTGGAAACCCTGGGCTCGACCACTTTCATCTGCACCGACAAGACCGGGACCCTCACGCAGAACCGGATGAACGCCGTCGAGGTCTTCACACCGGAAGGGTCCATCCAGGTGACAGGCGAGGGGTATGCCCCGGAGGCGCAGATCGAGGGCCGGGGCGTGGAGAAGGCAGCCCAGGCTGCGCTCGCCGCCCGGACCGCCTCACAGGGCCGCGCTGAATTGCACGACGGGCAATGGCGTGCCCAGGGTGACCCGATGGAAGCGGCCATGGACGCCCTTGCCCGCAGGCTGACCGGTAGGGTGTCCGCTCCTGTACCGTCGCGGAGGCTGCCATTCGACCCGGTGCGGCGCAGGGAATCGGCAATCGTGGGTCCCGACCTGTACTGCAAAGGCGCCCCCGAAACCGTCCTCCCGGTGTGCGGATCCGTGCCCGGACCGGTCAAGGAACAGGTGGAGGTGATGGCGAGACGCGGCCTGCGGGTCATCGCGGTGGCCCGGCGGCGGCTTGGGGGAACCCCTGAAACATGGCACTCCGCGTCAGCAGCGGAGCTCGAAACGGGCATGGAACTCCTGGGCCTGATCGGGCTGCAGGACCCGCCGCGGCCGGACGTTGGGGACGTGATCCGCACCGCGCGGCAGGCAGGGCTGCGGGTAGCCATGATCACCGGCGACCATCCTGCCACCGCGGCGGCAATTGCCCGGCAGATCGGCCTGACCGGGACACCCGAATACGTTCTGGAAGGCGCAGACCTCCCGGACGACGACCAGATGCTCGGAGCACTCCTGGACCGTGACGGAGTGGTGGTCAGCAGGGTCTCACCCGAGCAAAAGCTTCGCGTCGCCAAGGCCCTGCAGTCCCGCGGGCACGTGGTGGCCATGACCGGCGACGGCGTCAACGACGGCCCGGCACTGCGCGAAGCCGACATCGGGGTGGCCATGGGCCTGAGCGGAACCGACGTGGCCCGCGAAGCCGCGGACCTGGTCCTCCTCGATGACCACTTCGGCACCATTGTGGCCGCCATCGAACAAGGCCGGGCAACCTACGCCAACATCCACAGGTTCCTCACCTACCACCTCACCGACAACGTGGCCGAACTGACCCCCTTCGTCATCTGGGCGCTCTCCGGCGGCCACTTCCCGCTTGCCCTGGGCGTCCTTCAAATCCTTGCCCTGGACATCGGCACCGACCTCCTGCCTGCGCTGGCCCTGGGCGCTGAGCCGCCGGGCAGACGCGTGCTGGCCCGTCCGCCTGAACGCAGGCACCTGATGGACCGGCGCTTGATCATCCGGGTCTTCTGCATCCTGGGCCCGGTGGAAGCCGCCGTGGAAATGGCAGTGTTCTCAGCTGTCCTGGCCGGTGGCGGCTGGACCCGGGGGCAGGTACCTGCGGCGCCCCTGCTGATGGCCGCGTCCGGTGCCGCCTTCACCGCCGTCGTCCTGGGACAGCTCGCCAACGCCTTCGCGTGCCGGAGCGCTACGTTCCCCCCCTGGAAGCTGGGCTGGGGCACGAACAAGCTGCTGGTGTGGGCTGTGCTGGCTGAAGCGTCCATCCTTGCGGTGTGCCTGTACGTGCCTTCCCTCGCCGCATTGCTGGGCCAGTCCCCGCCGCCCCCGGAAGGCCTCCTCCTTGCACTCCTTGCAGCCCCGGCGGTCCTGCTTGCGGACTGGATCCATAAATCAGTCCGGGGGCGGCTGCGCCGCATTTAGGCGTGGCCGGCCGCCGGGACCAAAGCCTCTGACTGCCCCTGCTGCCCCGGGCAAGAATCAAGCCATGAGCGCCTCCGCAGAAACGTCCCTGGCCAACGTCAATGTGATGTGGATAGAAGACACCGGGATCGCGGACATCCCCTCGGTGGGAGGCAAGAACGCTTCCCTCGGGGAGCTCAGCCGGGCACTGAAGTCCGCCGGTGTCAGGGTTCCTGAGGGGTTCGCCACCACGGCCTCCGCCTACCGCGCGTTCCTCGCCGCCAACAACCTGGAACCCCGGATCCGGAAACACATCGAGGACCAGCGGGCCGGGCGGTCGACACTTCGCCAGGCCGGGGCGGCAATCCGCGAACTGTTCCTGCAGGCTACCTTCCCGGAGGACATCGCCGGAGGCATCCAGGAACATTACCGGGCCCTGTGCCAACGCGCGGGGCAGGCTGAGGCCGCTGTTGCTGTCCGCAGCAGCGCCACCGCCGAGGATCTGCCGGACGCCAGCTTCGCCGGCCAGCAGGAAACGTTCCTGAACGTGGCAGGGGAACGCGGCGTCCTGGAGGCATGCCGGCGCTGCTACGCCTCCCTGTTCACGGACCGGGCCATCAGCTACCGCGAAATGAAGGGCTATGACCAC
This sequence comes from Arthrobacter sp. 8AJ, assembly GCF_902506025.1. Classification (NCBI taxonomy): domain Bacteria; kingdom Bacillati; phylum Actinomycetota; class Actinomycetes; order Micrococcales; family Micrococcaceae; genus Arthrobacter; species Arthrobacter sp. 8AJ. The sequence continues at coordinate 1,980,177 of NZ_LR733289.1, forward strand.
CTGGACGTTGCCCTGTCCGTGGGGGTCCAGCGGATGGTCCGCTCGGACCTCGGGGCGTCCGGGGTGATGTTCTCGATCGACACGGAATCTGGTTTTCCCGGCGTGGTGGTCATCAGCGCCGCCTGGGGGCTGGGGGAGACCGTGGTCCAGGGGACCATCAACCCGGACAAGTACCAGGTGTTCAAGCCGCTCCTGGCGGATCAGCGCTTCAGCCCGGTCATCGAGCGGGAACTGGGTGCAAAGGAACGCAAGATGGTTTACAGCCAGGGAGGGGATGCGCGGACCCGGACGGTCGAGACCACCGGGCGGGAACAGCGCTCGCTGGTGCTGGACGACCGGGAGATTGTCCTGCTGGCCCGCTGGGCGGTGGCGGTGGAGGACCACTACGGGCGTCCGATGGACATGGAATGGGCCAAGGACGGGATCACCGGCGAACTCTTCATGGTCCAGGCAAGGCCGGAAACGGTCCAGGCCCGCCGCAGCACCTCCACCTTCCGGACCTACCACCTGGACCGGCCCGGCCGGGTACTGGTGACCGGTGCCGCGATCGGTGACTCCATTGCCCGCGGCCAGGCCTGCGTGGTCAGGGATGCGAAGGACATCGAATCCTTTGTGGACGGCTCAGTCCTGGTTACCCGCATGACTGACCCGGACTGGGTGCCCGTGATGAAGCGGGCTGCGGGGATCATCACCGACCACGGCGGCCCAACCAGCCACGCCGCGATCGTCAGCCGCGAACTGGGGGTGCCCGCCGTCGTGGGGACGCGCAACGCCACCGAAGTACTTCCCGACGGCGCCCAGGTCACCTTGTCCTGCGCGGAAGGGGAGGAGGGCCACGTCTACGAGGGGCTGCTCGAATTTTCGGTGGAGGAAGTGGACATGCAGGCACTTCCCGCCACCCGCACGGCCGTGATGATCAACATCGCCAGCCCGGCTGCCGCGTTCAAATGGTGGCGCCTGCCCGCGGCCGGCGTGGGCCTGGCCCGGATGGAGTTCATCATCAACAACCTGATCCGGGTCCACCCCATGGCCCTGGTCCATCCGGAAAGGGTGGCGGACCCGGAAGAGGCGGCACTGATCCGGCAGCTCACCAGCGGCTACCAGGACCCGCAGGAGTACTTCATTGACGTCCTGGCCACGGGCATCGCCAAAATCGCCGCACCGTTCCATCCCAAGCCGGTGATCGTGCGGCTCAGCGACTTCAAGAGCAACGAGTACAGCCACCTGATCGGCGGCAGCGCGTTTGAGCGCCCGGAGGAAAACCCCATGCTGGGGTTCCGCGGGGCGTCCCGCTACTACAGCAGCCACTACCGGGAGGGGTTCGCCCTGGAGTGCAGGGCCATCAAACGGGTACGGGAACAGGCCGGGTTCAGCAACGTCATTGTCATGGTGCCCTTCTGCCGCACGGTGCGGGAAGCGGACCAGGTCATCCAGGCCATGGAAGGGCACGGGCTGGTCCGCGGCGTGGACGGGCTGCAGCTGTACATGATGTGCGAGATCCCTGCCAACGTGGTCCTGGCGGAGGAATTCGCCAAGCGCTTTGACGGCTTCTCCATCGGGTCCAACGACCTCACCCAGCTGGTGCTTGGCGTGGACCGCGACTCGGAGGAACTTGCCGGACTGTTCGATGAGCGGGATCCGGCGGTGATGTCCATGATGGGCCAGGCGATCAGCAAGGCCCACGCCGCCGGCATCAAAATCGGCATCTGCGGGCAGGGGCCAAGCAACCATCCGGACCTGGCGGAGTTCCTGGTCAGCCAGGGGATCGATTCGGTGTCCCTGAACCCTGATACCTACGTAAAAACGCTGCCCGTCATAGCGGCGGCGGAGGCCGCCGCTGACAGGGGCCGGGCGGCTGGCCGGCCGTCCCCCTGAAAGTGCCCGGCTGAAAGACCCTGGCTGAGGTGCCTGGCACCTCAAGGGATGGTCCCCTCAGGGAGCCAGGCACCGGCGTCGTACCCTGGCTGTCCTCAACCCCTGCTGATGGGGATCTTCGACGCCGCGGCTGCCTGTCCCTGGTCCGGCATGGGCGCCCGGACTTCAAGGACGCCGTCCTTGTAGGAGGCGGTGACGTCACCCTGCTGGACGCCGCCGGGAAGGGGAATCCGCCGGACGAAGGACCCGTACCGGAACTCGGACCGGTAGCCGTCCTTGTCCTTTTGCTCCTTCTTCTCCTGCCGCTCCGCCTTAATGGACAGCACGCCGTCGGAAACCGTCACGTCGACGTCCTTTTCCGGATCGATGCCGGGCAGTTCAGCGCGCACCACGAGTGTGTTGCCGTCCACCATCTCCTCAACCCGGATGGCCGAGGAACCCACGTCGCCTTCGAAAAGCCTTTCGATGACATCCATCGGGGAACGGCGGCTTTCGAACCATTTCATCAGGTCAGTCATTCTTGCCTCCTGCTCATCTGGATACCGGACCATCGCGGTGCCCGGCATTTCCACCATCCGCTTCCCGGGATGCCGGTTCCAGAGTCAAAGGTCCCAGCCCCGGCCCATCGGCGGCGGCGGGCCGGCGGCGGGTCAGACGGCCGATGATTTCGATGGCCGCGCACCCTGCCGCGGCCACTGCAACCGCGGGCACCAGCAGGCCGGCTGGCGGCCAGTCCACGCGGAAGAACTCCTGCGTCAACGGCACGGTGAACAGCAGGACCAGGCCCGCGTACATCCCGGCGAGGATCAGGACCTTGGTCAGGTTGAGGGGACGGGATGCCATCACCAGGATCCACGCCGCCACCAGGCCCAGGGTCACGGTGGCCGCCGATTGCGCGGCTTCCTGGCTGTGGCCGCTCCAGATCTGGGCATAGCCGCTGACCGCGAGGACGCACAGGGCTCCGCAGATTCCTGCCGGTACGGCGAAGGCAAGCGAGCGCCGGAGGAATCCCGGTGCGTAACGCTGGCCGCCGGGCTGCAGGGCCAGGAAGAACGAAGGCAGGCCAATGGTCAGTCCGTCCAGCGCGGACAGTTGCCGGGGAAGGAACGGAAAGGCCAGCAACAGGATGCCGGTCACTATGGAGATGACCGTGGCGTAGACGGTCTTGCTCAGGAAGACCAGGGAGACGCGCTCAATGTTGCTGATGGCCCGGCGCCCCTCATCCACCACCGCCGGCAGCCTTTCGAACCGCCCGTCCAGGAGCACAAGCCGGGCCACGGCCTTGGTCGCCGGGGAGGCCGAGTCCATGGCGATGCCCAGGTCCGCCTCCTTGAGGGCCAGGACGTCATTCACCCCGTCCCCGGTCATGGCCACCGTGTGCCCCCGCCGTTTCAGGGCCTGAATCAGGTCCCGCTTCTGGGATGGCGTCACGCTTCCAAAGAGGTCGCAGGCTTCCACTGCCTCCTCCAGCTGGAGCGGGTCCAGGGGCAGTGTGCGGGCGTCATAGGCAGCACCGGAGCCAAAACCCACCGCACCTGCCAGGGCCGCCACTGTCCGGGGATCATCACCGGAGATGATCTTGACGGAAACCCCCTGGCGCCGGAAATAGTCGAGCGTCGCGGCGGCATCACGGCGGATGCTCTCGCGGAAGGTCAGGATCATGACGGGCACCAGGTCCGTGGGCAGGCCACTGTCCGCGGCGCCGGACGGCAAAGGCGCCGGAAGGTGGGCCAGGGGCAAAGTCCGGAGGCCGGTGGAGGCGAGGGCGGCGGCCTTGCCATGGGCCCGGACGCTTCCGGCAGAACCGAGCACCGCATCCGGTGCTCCCAGGATCCAGGTGCCGACCGCGGCTGACTCCGGCCCGAACGTTGCCGAACTCCACTTCCGGGCTGACGAAAACGGAACGGAAGCCTGCTCCTGCAGCGGTCGCTGGACGGGAAAGGCTGCCCCGATCGCAGCCGCGGTGCTGCTGGCGTCCGCATTGGCGCCGAACCATTCCAGTGCCGCCCGCCACCCGGCCGCCCGGGCCGTCCCGGCATCGTGGATGGCGTCGAACACGATTGAACCGGAGGACAACGTGCCTGTCTTATCGAGGCAGAGGACGTCCACCCTGGCCAGGACCTCCACCGCGGCAAGTTCCTGGATGAGGACCTTTTGGCTGGCCAGGCGCAGGCCGCCCACGGCAAACGCCACGCTGGTCATCAGGAGCAGGCCCAGGGGAATCATGGCCATGATGCCTGCGATCGCCCCCACGGCGGCCGGTATCCACCGCCCCGACCCGAGAGCGCCAGCCCATCCGCCCTGGTCCTGCATCTGCGCATTCGTGAGCAGCAAGGCGACGGGCAGGAGCAGCCAGGTGATGACGGTGAAGACTTTTTCCAGGCTCCTGCGGATCTCCGACGTGACCAGGGAGAACCGCCGTGCCTCGGCGGCCAGCCGGTAAGCGGAGGTTTCAGGTCCAACCCGGAGCACGCTGGCTTGCCCGTTTCCCGCGAGGATCAGTGAACCGGACAGCAGTACGGCCCCGTCCTGCTTGGGGACGGGCTCCGACTCGCCGGTCAGCAGGGACTCGTCCACCTCAAGCGGGCTGTTGCCCAGAAGCAACAGGTCCGCCCTGACCTGGTCTCCGGCGTTGAGGACAACGAGATCGTCCGGCACAAGATCTTCCGAGGAAATGCTTTCCCTGGTCCCGTTCCTGACCACCGTGCTCCGGGCAGCCTGCAGAATGGCCAGCTGGTCCAGCGACCGCTTGGCCCGGTACTCCTGGACGATGCCGATCAGCGAATTGCTGATGGCTGACAGGCCGAAGAGCGCATCACGCCACTGGCCAAGGAACAGGAGCAGGATGAAGCACCCGCCCACCACGCCGTTGAAGAGGGTGAACACGTTGGCCTGGACGATTTCACCGACGCTCCTGCTGGTTGCCGTGGGCACGCTGTTGATGCGGCCGGAAGCGGTCCGTTCGCGTACTTCGGCCGTGGAGAGCCCGTCCCGGGCATGGCGCAGGTCCATTCCCGGGACCGGCGTCCCGTTTTCCCCGGCTGGTGGCATGGTGCGGCAGGCAGCAGGCCCGGTCAGCCGTTGTGCTTGTGCATGCGGGTGATCACGGTGGGGCACGGCGGCTGGGTCAGCACCGCGTGCGCCGTGGAACCCAGCACGAGTCTTTCGAAGCCGCCCTTTCCGCGGCTGCCCAGGACCAGCAGCCGGGCGCCTGCGGCAGCCCGGAGCAGGGCGTCCGCCGGCTCCAGCACGGTTTCCATCACGGTGTGCACCACCAGGTCCGGATAGTCCTGCCGGAGTCCCGCCTCGGTTTCGGCGAGCACGATCTGCTCTTCCTCGACCACATGGGTGGCAAAGCTGCTCTGCGGGAGCCCGGCCGCGATCCACCGGTTGGGGCCGGTGAAAGCGTAGAGCACCGTCAGTTCCTCACCGAGCGCATCAGCTTCGGCGGCCGCGAACGCCACTGCCTGCGTTGACTCCCGCGACCCATCCACGCCAACCAGGATGCCGCGGCCCTCCGCCTGGCCCTCACCGATGACAGCAACGGGGCACTCAGCCGTGGCAGCCGCCTGCAGCGCGCGGTCCGTCAGCGCACCGCGGTTGTGCCCGCTGGTGCCCAGGACAAGCATGGAGGCGTTCCTGGAATAGTCACCCAGTGCCGCCCCCACTCCTCCTTCGAGGAGCTGGAGCGAAATCTGCAGGCCGGGTTCCGCGGCGACGGCTTTTTCGCCGGCCTCCTTCAGGAGGCCCAGGCCTGATTCACGCAGGACTTCGAGGTAGGGAAGCACTTCCGCCGCCATCCACCGGTCGTCCACAACGTTCACGACGGCGAGGGGACACTTGAGCCGGTTGGCCCGGGCTGCTGCCCACAACAGGGCGGCATTGGACGCCGCAGTGTCTGAGATGCCGACGGCGATTGGCTTGGCAGGTGCCATGGGAAACCATCCTTTGGGGGGGGGTTCTGGTGAGGGGTGTCAGGTCGGGCTGGGTGGCTAGTCTGCGGTGGGCTCCCGCGGCGGCCACCAATGGGTGGGAGCGGCGATCACGAACCTCCGGCCGGTGATCTCCTCCGGCGTGATCCGGATCAGGATATTTTTTCGACCCGGCTGCCAGGGGGACAGGCCCGCCTCCATGGCATCCCTGGTTTCCTCTTCATCGGACACCACCATGGCATGGCCCTTCAGGACGACGCTCCAGGCGATGGTGCCGTACTGGTTCATTCCGTCCGCCTCGACGGCGACCGCTTTCCGGTCCGTCAGGGAAGCAAGCTTTGTTCCTTCGCCGGTACGCATGAGCAACGTGCCGTTGGTGGGGACAAAATTCACCGGGTAGTTCTCCACGGTGCCGCCGTCGGTGAAGGCAATCCTGCAAAGGGACGTTGACCGGAGGTATCGCCAGCAATCGTGGACGCCGAGTTCCTTGATTTCCGGTTCTGCCGCTGCGCTGTTCATGGCCGTAGCCTAGGGCGGCCGGATCGCGAGGGATAGGGAAGAAGGTCCCGCACCCCGTATGCCCCCCATTACCAAGCTCACTGAGGGTATTTTCCCCCCGGCTCTCCTAGAATGGGAGGCGAAGCGTCTTCATGCCCAGGTGAAGGCGGCACTGGGGGCGGAGGCCGGCACTTCCGTTTCGTGCACTTAGACCGCGCCAAGGACCCGCAGCGCCGCAGGTTCATGCCGCAGGAGGTGGGACGTGAGCACTGAGCGGCCTTGGCACTCTCTAATGAGGGATCCGGTGGAAGACCTGCAGCGGGACTTCACCGTCCGGGGAGATGGCCTGCCGGACAACCAGGAGCGGATTAACGGCCTGTTGGCCGCGGTGGTGGCCCTCGCCGAGGACCTCAGCCTTGAAGCCGTCCTGGACCGCCTGGTGCGGTCTGCCTGCGCCCTGGTGGGCGCCAAGTATGGAGCCTTGGGTGTCATCGGCGAGGACCGCCGGTTGAGCCACTTCATCACTGTGGGCATCGACGAACAAGACATCCGTTCCATCGGCGAACTGCCCACGGGCAATGGCGTCCTGGGCCTGCTCATCCGTGACCCAAAGCCGTTGCGCCTACACGACCTCGGCCGGCATCCCATCACTTCAGGTTTTCCCCCGAACCACCCGCCCATGCGGACCTTCCTGGGCGTCCCCGTCCGCGTCCGGGATGAAGTGTTCGGAAACCTCTACCTGACCGAGAAACGGGGCGGGGAGGACTTCACCGTGGAGGATGAGGACCTTGCCGTTGCCCTGGCGGCCGCGGCCGGCGTGGCAATCCAGAATGCCCGCCTCTTTGAAAACAGCAGCCGCCGCCAGAAATGGCTGGAGGCAGGCATGGAGCTGAGCAGCCGCCTGATCATGACCCCGCAACCGGGGGACGCGGGCAGCCTGGACGCCGTTGCCGAGACGGCCTTGAAGGTGTCCGATTCGGCGCTTGCGGTGATTGCCGTGCCGGCGGGCGATGGTGCGCTGCGGTGCAGGGCCTGCCTTGGCGTGCAGGGCCTCCAGACAGGCCAGGAACTGATAGCCTCCGAGGCGGTCTCCGGCGTGATCCAGAACGGCGGGTCGTTCGTGGCACAGGACCCGCGGCAGGTTTTCGAAGACAAGATGGCAGAGAAGCTCGGCTCCGTCCTTGTGTTTTCGCTGGGGCACAGCGCCGGCGACAACGGGGTCCTCCTGCTGGCCCGCGCACATGGAGCGCCCGCATTCAACCAGGCTGAGGCGGAATCCAGTGCCATCTTCGGGAGCCGGATTGGGCTGGCGCTGGACCTGGCGCGGGTGAATGCCCTGCGTGAACAAAACCTCCTGTTCACCGACCGGGAGCGGATCGCCCGGGACCTCCACGACCTGGTGATCCAACGCTTGTTTGCTGCCGGACTCAGCATCCAGACCCTGCGCCGCTACACCCTGGACCCGGTGGCGCACGAACGGATTGCCGCCGTGACCACCGAACTCGATGACACCATCCGAAAGCTCAGGGACACCATCTACTCGCTCAGGACCGCGGATGAAGAACGCGAACCCCTGACGGGCCGTATCCTGCGCGTGGTCCGGGAGAGCTCACGAAGTTACGCCGTCACTCCCAAGGTGTCCCTGGACGGACCGGTCGATTCGATCGGGGAAGACGTGGCTGTCCATTTGTTGTCGGTGGCGTCAGAGGGCCTCAGCAACGCTTTGCGGCATTCCGGCGGAGACGAGATCCAGGTCTCGGTCGCCGTTGGCCAGGACCAGGTGGAGCTCCTCATCAGTGACAACGGCCACGGCTTCACCGAACCTGTCCAGGTAAGCGGCCTGGCAAACATGCGCAACCGCGCCGGGCAACTGAAGGGCAGTTGCGTCATCGAGAGCGTCCCCGGCGGGGGCACCTGCGTGAAATGGTCCGTGCCGCTGGCGTAAGCCCCGGCCAGGGTGCGGTTCAGGCAGAGTCCGTGGAGCTCTTGGTGACGTACACGGCGGCTTGCGTCCGGCGCTCGAAACCCAGTTTGGCCAGGATGGACGACACATAATTCTTGACGGTCTTCTCGGCCAGGAACAGGTCATCGCCGATCTGGCGGTTGGTCAACCCCTGGCCGATCAGGGCCAGCACCTTTTTCTCCTGCGCGCTCAGGCCGTCCAACCGGGGGTCGGTGGGCACCGTGGACAGCCCCGCAATGATCTGCTGTTCGACTCCCGGATCAAAAAGGGACTCGCCCGCAGCGGCCCGGCGGATTCCCGCCAGGAGGTCATCACTCCTGATTTGCTTCAGGATGTACCCCGACGCGCCGGCCAGGACCGCCCCACGGAGGGCCTGTTCGTCGTCGTAGCTGGTGAGGATCAGGCAGCGCAGCCGGGGATCGAGTGAACGCACATCCCGGCAGACCTCGATCCCGGTGCCGTCCGGAAGCCGGCCGTCCAGTATGGCGATGTCAGGGTGCAGGGCGGGGATGCGCCGCGTGGCCTCGGCCGCGGATCCGCTCTCGCCGACCACAAGGAACCCTTCGCCTTCCAGCAGGTCCTTCAGGCCCTGCCGGACAAGTTCGTGGTCATCAAGGATGAACACGCGGACCTGCCCGGAAGATCCTGCCGCTTCATCAGCCCCAGTTTCATGCATCTGCACCGAACGCTCCCAAAATCTTCACCACCCCGTCCCGCCTGCGCGGGCCAGGCCCCGGAAGGGCCTGGGTCCCATTGTTCCCTGCCGGGCGTTGTGCCGGAAGGGACCAAAGTCCGCCGGGCACCCCATGTCTCTGCCGGTGCTGCGCATGGCACCATGGCACTGGTGCACCCGTGATGACCTTTGGCCCTGTTCGAGGCAGCGGTTCAGGGACACGCTGGGGTGGGACGGCGACAGGAGGCAACGTGGCAACAGCAGGGAATGGGGCAGGGGTGCCTGCTTCCGATCGGCCATCCGATCGGCGCCCCAGAATCATTGTGGGGGTGGACGGCTCCGAGGCATCCGTCGCCGCGCTCCGGGTGGCCAGCGCAATGGCCGAGCCGCTGTCCGCGCCGGTGGAGGCCTGGGCCTGCTGGGACGTTCCAGCCGGTTACGGCGTGTATTTGGCCGTAGGGATCGAGGGGGTCAAGTATGCCGCCCACCAGGTGCTGCAGCAGGCGCTGGCGGACGCTTTCGGGGAAGTACCGGCATTTGTGCATCCACGCCTGGTGCGCGGCAAGCCCGGCCCCGCGCTGATCGACGCGAGCCGCAACGCCTCGCTGCTGATTGTCGGCAGGAGGGGGCATGGAAACTTCGTGCCCGGGTCCGTCAGTACCGCGTGCGTGAGCCACGCGCACTGCCCTGTGCTGGTGGTGCACGCCCCGGAGGCTGGAGCCGGCGACAATGCTGCCCAGGCCCAGTCTGCTGTGCTGCCCTGACTGGTGCCTGGCGCTGCGGTGACCTGACGCCCACGGGCCCTGGCCCCGGGACCCGCCCGCCGCCGTCGTCCGTGTGCCCGCGTGTCCGTGTGCCCGGTTGTCCTAGTGTCCGTGGTGGCCCTGCCCGTGGTGGTGGGCCGCACCTTCCCCCACCAGTTCGTGAAGTCCTTCGACCGCCTGGGCGAGTGACAGGCCGGGGGATGCGACGACGAAGGGCATCAGGAGCCGGTTCTCCTTGTCCAGGTGGAGGGCGAAGATCCGCTGGATGGCGCCGGCTGCCACCGCTGCAGCAACGCCATCGGCCGTCCTGAGTTCATCGACCAGGCCCACGATGACCTGATGCTCGGCCAGCATGCCGTCCACCAGCAGCCGGGCCTCCGGCATGCCGTGCGGCCCGCTGTAGAGGGGTCCTTCTTCTGCCAGCGCGTGCGGCACCAGCTCCTTGTCGCACCAGTCCAGCAGGGCGGCCTGCGTTTCCTGCCCGGCGCCGGGATCGCCCGCCTCCACGGCCTCCGTGAGCAGGCCCACCAGACCGTTCAGGTGCCGCAGCATGTCGGCGTCGTGCGCCTCGACTGCCTGCAGCGCCTGGGCCTCGGCGGAGGCATCCTTTCCGTTCACCGCGTTCATTCGCTGTTGCCTTCCAGTTGGGTGACATGCCGGTTCGTGGTGCGCAGGGACCAGCGGAGGTCCTTGATTGCCCAATAGGCAGCCCCGTTCATCACCGCAAAACCTGCGATGCCCAGCAAGGGGACCCGGACCACCAGCCCAAGAAGCAGGAGGCAGGCGCCCACTGCGACAAGGACGAGCCCCCGCCGGAAGCGGGTACGGAGTGTCAGCGCAAAGGCATCCTTGTTGAGCAGGGCTGCCAGCTTGGGGTCTTCCGCTTCCAGACCGTGGCTGATCAGGTCGAGTTCGCGTTTTTCGAATTCAGAGAGCATCGCTGCACCCCACTGTCCATTGCCTGCGGGAGCCGCGGACTCAGGTACCCGGGTGGCCGCGCAGGACGGCCAGCCTGTTCTGGTACTCGGCAGCGTCGATCTCCCCGCGGGCGAAGCGCTCAGCCAGGACGTCTTCTGCCACCCGAGGGGGTTGAGGGTGGGCACCATCAGTCCCGGTTCCTTCGGCTCGAAGGCGAGCATCAGGCCAAGGGCGACGGCGGTGGTCATGTTGATCCAGAGGATCTGGGTGGGCAGGATGGGCAGCGTCGCCCCCAGCAGGATGGCCACGAGGATCACCAGGCCTTCGGCCATGTTGGTGGGGAGGGTCCAGACGATGAATTTGGTCAGGTTGTCAAAGACGTTCCGGCCTTCTTCAACAGCCGCCTCGATGGTGGCAAAGTCATCGTCCGTCAGGACAATGTCCGATGCTTCCTTGGCCACTTCCGTTCCGCTGCGCCCCATGGAGATGCCCACGTTTGCCTGGCGAAGGGCGGGTGCATCGTTGACGCCGTCCCCGGTCATGGCGGCCACGTGTCCGCGGGACTGCAGGGCACCGATGAGCCGAAGCTTCTGTTCCGGTGAAACCCGGGCGAACACCGTGGCCCGCTCTACGGCCTCCGGCAGCCGGTCCGCCGGGATGGCATCGAGGTCCGCCCCGGTCAGGGCTGTCCCCGCGGCGCTGTCAGCAGCCAGCCCCACGGCCGCTGCCACCGTGACGGCGGTGCGCACGTGGTCCCCGGTGATCATCTTCACGCCCACGCCTGCGCGCTGGCACGCCTTCACCGAGGCTGCGGCTGCTTCCCGCGGTGGGTCGTGCATCGCGTGAAGCCCGGTCAGGGTCATCCGGCCCCGCAACTCCGTGGCGGAGAGGGGGCCCGAACCGGCGGGAAGGCTCATCATGGCCGTGGCAAGGACCCGGAGCCCGTCGTCCGCGAGCGCGTGGGCTGCACCGAGCACGGCGTGCCTGCGAACGGGCCTGCCGGCGCCCTGGCCGTCCATTTCGTGGGCGCAGAGCTCCAGGACACGTTCCACGGCGCCTTTCACGAACACTGTGCCGCCATCCTCCGGGAGCGTGGATGCGTGGAGGGTGGCCATGAACTGCCGCTCGGACGTGAAGGGCAGCTCTGCCTGCCGCGGGTTGGCAGCCAGGAAGTCCTGCACCTTGATGCCGGCCTTTCCTGCCGCCACAAGCATCGCGGCCTCCGTGGGATCACCGCGCACCTGCCAGCCGGACCCCTCCCTGCGGATGCTGGCGTCATTGCAGGCTGCTCCGCCCAACAGCGACCACTGCAGCGCATCATCCTTGGGCAGCGCAGCATCCCCGGGGTGCGTGGCGCCGCCGGGCTGCGCGGCACCGCCGGGACGTGTCACACCGGCGGCCAGGTTCCGGCCGTCCGGGTGCTGTGGGGCGGGGTGCTGTCCGGCCGACGGGGTGATGTGTCCTTCCGGCCCGTAGCCGGAGCCTGTCACGTCGTACCACCCGGAGGGCGTCCACAGCGCACGGATTGTCATCTGGTTCTCGGTGAAGGTTCCCGTCTTGTCCGAGCAAATCACCGTGGTGCTGCCCAGCGTTTCCACCACGGGCAGCCGGCGCACCACGGCACGGCGCCGGGCCATGCGCCGCACGCCGATGGCAAGCGTGACCGTCACTGCGGCGGGAAGTCCCTCGGGGATGGCCCCCACGGCCAGGGCGACGGCGGCCGTGAACATCTGTCCCGGCCGTTCGCCATGTGCCAGTCCGGCGAGGAACGCCACGGCGGCGAGGGCCAGGATGGCGACGGTGAGGGTGGTGCTGAACCGTGCCAGTTTCAAGGTCAGCGGCGTGGCCACGGGCCGGACGGCACCCATGAGCCGGTGGATTTCGCCGAGTTCGGTTTCGCCGCCGATGGCCACCACGATTCCCGCACCGGTTCCCGCGGTCACCAGGGTGCCGCTGTACAGCATGTTCCGCCGGTCCGCCACGGGCGTGACCTGGGGCAGCACCACCTCGTCCTTGGCTACGGGATCGGATTCGCCCGTCAGTGCGGATTCGTCCACCCGCAGGGCGGACAGGCGTACCAGGCGGAGGTCGGCCGGTACCTTGTCGCCGGCTTCCAGCAGGACGAGGTCGCCGGGGACCAGGTCCTCGGACGGGACATGCTTCCGTTCGCCGCCGCGCATCACGGCCGCATGCGTGCGGACCAGTGAATGGAGGGCATCCAGGGCCGCCTCTGCCCGGACCTCCTGGACGAAGCCGATCAGCGTGTTGACCAGGACCACTGCAAGGATCACGGCGGAATCAAGGAATTCGCCCAGGAAGACGGTGACCACGGCAGCGGCCAACAGCACATAGACCAGCGGATTGTTGAATTGGCGTCCGAGTTTGCGCGCGATGCCTGCGCGCTGTGACCGCGGCAGCTCGTTGACGCCGAACTGGGCACGCCGGCGCGCCACCTCTTCCTGGTCAAGGCCCCTGGCGGCATCCGTCTCAAGCAGCAACACCACCTCGTGGACGGGCAATCCGTGGTGGGCCGTATCCCCGGCGTCTCCGGGTCCGGTGCCACTGCCGGACGGGTCCGGCTGCCGGGCCGTCACGTGGCTGTTCCGGGAGGGCCTGTGCTTCGCCACGGGTGCCGCCGCCCTGATCAGTGTCCCAGCATGGCGTCGAGGGTGGCGAAACCGTACCCCGCGGCCGTGATGCGGTCGATGACCTGGGGGAGGGCGTCGGCGTCCAGCGTCGTCCCGTCGTCGGGGTTGGACCCGATGTGCATGAGGACGATTTCGCCGGGCTGCAGCCCTGCCAGGACGCGGTCGGCCACCGTTTGGATGCTGGCGCCGCCGCTGGTGCCTTTCCAGCCGAGGGTGTCCACGGTCCACCTCACGGACACGTACCCCAGGGTGTTGACCGCCGCGATGGTGCGGGTGTCGCGTTCGCCGTAGGGGAACCGGAACAGCGGCCTGGGGTCGGCCCCGGCAGCCAGGATGGCCTCCTCGGCGCCGCGCACCTGCTGCGCGATCAGGTCATCTCCCAGGCTGGTGAACCCCGGATGGGTCATCGAATGGTTTGCCACACGGTGCCCGGCGGCCACGATCTGCGCCTCGGCCTGCGGGTTGTTCGCCGCCCAGTTGCCGGTCAGGAAGAAAGTCCCGGCAACGCCCCGGGCGGCAAGGGCCGACAGGATTTTCGGCAGCCCTGCCGCGTTGGCTCCTGCATCGAAGGTCAGGGCCACGACACGGCCTGCCCCGGGAATGACGGTCAGGTCCTGGCCGCGGAGGGATTCCGGAAACGGCGCCGGCCGGGCCGGTTCCGGAGGCTGGGCCGGCGCTTCAGGCGGCTCCGGTTCGGGAACCGGTGGCACTGGCACCGGCGGAACGGTCACAGGTGGCTCGACCGGAGCCTGGCCTGCTTCGGGGGTATCGGTTTCCTGCGGCTCCTCTGCCGGCGGGGAACTGCCCGGGGCCGGCGGACTTGTTGGTCCCGGCAGCGGCGATGGGAGCGCCGGTGATGGGGACGGGGAGGCCGACGGCGGCCCGGACGTGGGTGCCGGAAGGAACAGGGCCAGGATGATGGCGAGGACCGCCAGGGCGGCGGCGAGCGCTATGGCGGGCGCCCGTCGTCGTGCGTCACTGGCCGGCACCACCATCACCTGCCTTGGAAGTCAGCCGTCCCTGCCGCCGATGTTCCGTTCAGGAACCCTTGGAACCGTCGGCTTCGGTCTCCGGCGTGTGGACCACAAGGACGGGGCAATGGGCGTGCGCAACGATGGCGGAGCTGACCGAGCCAAGGAGCAGGCCGCCGAACCCGCCGTGTCCCCGGCGCCCCACCACGATCATGTCGGCGTCCCGGCTGGCATCGATCAGCGCTTCCCGGGGATGGCTGCGCACAAGGGTCGAGCTGACGTTGGCCGGTGTCTCGTCTCCGAAGGCCTGCGCCACAGCATCGTCCAGGACCTTCCGGGCCCCCTCCTCGAAGCCCTCGACGCCCATCATCACGTAACCGCTGTACATTTGCGGGTACTCCCAGCAGGCAATGGCCTGGACCTTGGCGCCAAGGGGAGTGGCCATCCGCTGGGCCTGCCGAAGCGCCTCCACGGACGCCTCCGACCCATCGACGCCTACAACGATCCTGGCTATTGGTGCCCCGGCAATGCTCATGTTTGCTCCCTCGTCGGACCCGCGGTGTCAGGCCCATCATGCCTGCAGGCGCGCGGCGGGGCTAGGGCCGAAGGTCATGGCGCACCCGCAGGCGGCACGCCCCCGGTGGGAACCACATCTCCGGGCCCCTCCGGTTCGGTGGCGCCCTGGTCCAGCCGGAACGGCGGATATTCGTCACGCATCAGCGCGGTGTACACCAGGACACGGTAAATCCAGCGGTTGATGCCCAGGATGAAGTCGAACAGCGGCCGCTGGTAGCGGCCGGTGAACAGCAGGATCACTGCCGCTATCAGCACCAGCAGCCCCAGCAGGGACGGCCCGGAGACCCGTTCGTAGGTGGCCCCAAGGACGTTGTCCTCCGACTGCCACCGCCAGACGCTTTCCGTGCTCCCTGCGAAAGCGGCCACCAGGAGCAGATGCGGGATGGACAGGAGCCACCATTTCACCAGGACCAGTCCGCGCGAGAGCCGCTGCGGGTACTCCACGTCAAAATCGGCCGGGTAATTGGCGCGCTTGAGCGTAAACGGCGGGTACAGGTCGGTGCCCACGGCGGCGTAGGCGTAGAAGGCCACGCGCCAGTTCCACCGCAGGACGCCCACGTTGAAGTCGAACAGTGCCCGCGGATAACGGCCGGTAAAGAGGATGGCGAACCCCGCCACGATGGTGGTGACGGCGAACGCGAACCAGAGGAAGAAGAGGAGGATGACATGCGGTATGGCCAGGAACCATTTGACCAGCCACATCCAGCGTGAAAGCCCGGGATCGAGCTCACCAAAGAGCCGCGCGGGGTAGCCGGGGCGGGCGGCAGCTGCCGGGCTGTACTGCTGGGGCGGTGGTGGCGGGACGGTTCCCGGCGTTACGGCCGCTCCCGGCTGGGTCCATGATGCCGGCGTTGTAGAAGGGTAGGGCGGTCCGGCCGCGGCCGGACCATTCATTGACGGTTCCCGATAAACCGGCCCACCCATGCCCGGACCACCCATGTCCGGACCACCCATGGGGCGCCCGCCGTCAGGGCGTGCGGCGTGCCGGCCCAGACCCGCGGCCCCGAAGATGATGAGGGGAACGCCGATCAGCAGGGCGATGATCCCGCCCACCAGCAGGCCCGTGGCTGCCGGCCGGATCAGGTCCGAGCGGAAGCCGGCCTGCGCCTGGACATCAACCCCGGGGGAGGCGTCGGCGTTCATCACCACCACTTCCCAAGCGCCCGGCGTGATGTTCCAGGTGAGCTCCTGCTGTCCCGTTCCCGACGCGGAGGCGGTCCAGAGGCGCTGGTCCGCGGGCGGTGATGCCGGGTTGCCGCCCGGTACATCGCGGTATTCGGCGCGGAACGGCCGCTGGCGGATGTTCAGCAGCTCCGAGTGGTGCACGCCTGAGAGGTACTGTTCGACGTCGGCCTGCCGGCCGATGCCAATGAACACCGGTTTGTCCGGGGTCACTGATTCAACGCGCAGCCGCAGGGTTCCGACGTCGAAGGGCAGCCTGCCGGGAACGTCGTCTCCAATGGCGTCTGCCCGCGGCGAGGTCAGGGCGAATGAACTCACGGAGAAACGCGATGAGCCGGACGTCAGGTATCCGTCCCCCTGGATGGTTCCCACCGTTCCCACCGCCGACGCCACGGCCCCGCCCGCCAGCGCGGCAAGGCCCGGAAGCGTTATCAGGATCCCGAGGATCAGCATGATGATGGCTGCGGGCTTCTTCATGGGGTGAACCTTCCGCGTTAGGTATGCGGGCAGGGCGGTGGGAGGATCAGCGGGCGGTGCTGGGCGGTGCTGCCTAGATGGCGTTCGTTGCTGCCTGGGTCCGGGTGATGATGGTGGGGCAGGGCAGGTGCTTCAGGACCCCGTGGGCGGTGGAGCCCAGCAGGAGGCGTTTGAAGGCGCCCCGGCCGCGGCTGCCCACCACCAGGAGCCGGGCTCCTGCTGCGGCTTCGACGAGGGCGTCCACGGGGCCTTTGTCGGTTTCCAGCCGCTGGTGCACGGTGAGGTCGGGGTAGTCTTCCTTC
The DNA here is from genome assembly GCF_902506025.1 of Arthrobacter sp. 8AJ. Taxonomy (NCBI): domain Bacteria; kingdom Bacillati; phylum Actinomycetota; class Actinomycetes; order Micrococcales; family Micrococcaceae; genus Arthrobacter; species Arthrobacter sp. 8AJ. The sequence goes on from NZ_LR733289.1 coordinate 1,996,956, forward strand.
AGCCCGGCGACGGTTTCGGAGAGGACAACCCGGTCCTCGTCCACGATGAGGTCCGCGAGGGCACCCGGCGTCAGACCTGCATCGATGATGGGATCGGGCACGCTGACGGCGTACACGACCGTGAGCTCGTCTCCCTCGCGGTCTGCTTCAGCGGCTGCGAAGGCAACGGCCTGGGTGGCCTCCGGTGACCCGTCAACGCCCACCACCACTCCCGACCTGCCCTCGAGGTCCTGGGTTCCGACGACGGCGACGGGGACCTTGGCAGCGGTGGCCACCTGGAGGGCGCGGTCGGCAAGGGCGCCGCCGAGGTGGCCGCTGCCGGACCCAATGACCATCATCGAAGTTTTCTTGGAGTACTTGGCCAGGGAGCCGCCCACGCTTCCGGTGAGCAGTTCCGTGGCGGGCGTGATGGGAACCGCTCCTTCCAGGCGCCTGGCGGCGGTCTTGAGGAGTTCCTCGCCCGCCTGCTGGAGGGTTCCGAACCACGGATAGGGTTCGGCAACCCAGCGGTCGTCCACCACATGGAGGACCACCAGTGGCAGGCCCGCCCGGTGGGCCCGGCGGGCTGCCCACAGGACCGCGGCCTGGCTTTGGGCTGAGTCGTTGGTGCCCGCAGCTATGGGTTTTTGCGATGTCATGGCCGCTCTTCCTGCTCGTCGTGAACTGGGGTTTCCTGCCTTTCAAGACTGGCCCCGGCCTTGGCGGCACTCTAGGGCCAAAAGTCACGGAAGCGCTGCTCAGGCGCTTCTACGCTCCCGGTTCTGCCGGAGCGACGGGCTCCGGGCCCGGAGTGTCCTTTTCCGCGAGGGTCTTGAAAATGGTCCAGCCGACGGCGGTGAGCGGCACTGCCAGCAGGGCCCCGATGACGCCGGCCAGGGTGGCCCCGGCGGCCAGGGCGAGGATGATCACCAGCCCGTGGATCCGCAAGACCCGGCCCATGAAAAGGGGCTGGAGGATATGGTGCTCGAACTGGTTGGCGGCCACCAGGATCACCAGGACAATGAGGGCGGTAACCGGCCCGTTTTCCACCAGGGCCACCAGCACCGCGAGGCTGCCGGCGGCGGTTGCTCCGATGATCGGAATGAAACCGCCCAGGAAGACCACCGCGGCCAGCGGCACTGCCAGGGGAACCCGCAGGACCAGGAGCCCGATCAGGACCATCAAGGCGTCAATGGCAGCGATGATGAGTGTCCCGCGGACGTAGCCGCCCAGCACCACGATGCTTCGCCCGGCCGCCAGATGTGCCTTGCCCTGGCGGGTTGCCGGGAGAAACCCGATCAGGAACGAGCGGATCTTCTCGCCGTCCTTGAGGAAGAAGAAGAGGATGACTGCCGTCAGGACCGTACCGGCCGCAATCTCACCAGCCGTTCTCAGCCCTGTCAACGCGTCGGCCCCCAGGCTCCCGCCGGCAAGGAACTTCTGGAACTCCTCCCGCGCGGCATTGATCTGGTCGTTCGTCAGCGCCACGGGGCCGGTGGTAACGAACTGCTGAAGTTGGCCTATACCGGCTTCTGCCCGGGCTGCCAGGACGGAGGCCTGCTGCCTGACCAGTGTGATGATGCCTCCCACCACGCCGGCCGCCACTGCCAGGATCACCAGGAAGGAGGACAGGACGGCAAGGGCGCGGGGCCAGCCGCGGGCAGCAAGCCAGCGGACCGCGGGAGCCATGGCCGAGGCCAGGATCAAGGCCACCATCACCGGGATGGTGACCAGGGGAACCCTGGTCGCGGCCGTCACCACTGCCCAGGCGAGCGCCAGTAGGGAGAGCGTCTGGACTGCCCGTATGCTTGCCCGGCCCAGGCCGTCGGTCCACAGGAGGGACATCCGGCCGCTAAAAGACCGCGGACGGGAGCGATCTGCCGCGTCCCCGTCCAGAGGTTCATTGCCTTCCATGGGCTTTCTCCTTGCTGCCGGGTGCACCTGAGGTTCCATCAGCATTTGTTGGTCAGTATGCTTACTATTGTCTGCCCACCGCAACGAGAAAGGCACCATCATGACTGAACAGAACGTCCCGGACGATGAGCTGGAAGTCGTGGAGCAGGACGACGTGCTTCTCGACGAAACTCCCGGCGCGGCGTCGTCCCTGGAACTGGACCCCGTATCGGGGGAGCCTGACAGCTACCCGGGTGCTGCCGAAAACAACCCCGACCGCTGGCAGGATGACCCCTTGCTGCAGGACGAGGCCCTCTCCGGTGAAGAGGAGGACTTCCTGAGCGACCAGGCGCTGCGGGATGAAAGCGCCCGGGCGCGGTACCGTTCGGGCGATGAGCAGGTATCGCCGGACACCCCCACCCTGGGGGAGGCCGCAGCGGATGTCGATTTTGGGGAAGCCCCCACCGGCCTCGAGGCTGACGGCAGCGACGACGAGGAGAATTTTGGCGGCTCGCCGCTCAGCGAGTTTGAGCCCGACGACCTGGAACGCTAGCAACCCCGCGGGCCGGGCCGGCGTGGCCCGGCCGGCAGGGGAGGGAGACCCATGCAATCCAAAGAACTGCTGCTGGAGTCCTTCGATCGGCTCCCGGGCCTGGTCCGGGAGGCCCTCGACGGGCTGGACGCGGCGCAGCTGCAGCGCCGGCCGGGTGGCAACGGCAATTCCATCGCGTGGCTGATCTGGCATACGGGCCGGGTGGAGGATGCGCAGGTAGCCTCCGCTGCGGGCCTGGAACAGGTGTGGACCGCTGAAGGTTTCGTTAAGCGTTTCGGCCTTCCGCTGGGGGAACGCGACACGGGCTACGGCCACTCCAGTGAACAGGTGGACGCCGTCAGGGCGCCGCGGGAGCTGTTGCAGGAGTACTACGAAGCCGTCCACCGGCAGACCGCCAAGGTCCTGGAAGACATTGCTGATCCGGACCTGGACCGCGTGGTTGACAGGCACTGGAATCCACCTGTGACCCTCGGAGTGCGGCTGGTCAGCATTCTGGGGGACTGCCTTCAGCACATCGGCCAGGCCGCCTACGCCAAGGGGCTGCATGGCGGAACGGCAGGCGCCGGCGGTGCGTGAACTGGTGGTATTGGGCACCGCTTCCCAGGTTCCCACCCGGACTCGGAACCACAACGGCTACTTCCTGCGCTGGGACGGCGAGGGGCTGCTTTTCGACCCCGGTGAGGGAACCCAGCGCCAGATGATCCACGCCGGCGTCGCGGCCGGCCACATCACCAGGATCTGCCTCACCCATGTGCACGGTGACCACTGCTACGGGTTGCCTGGGGTCCTGTCCCGGATGGCCCTTGACGGTGTGCCACACCCTGTCCACCTGCACTATCCGGCGTCGGGTGACCCGGTGGTGCAGGCCTTGGTGGCAGTGGGTTCGCCCGGCATCGACCTGCGGCTCCACCCGCATTCGGGCGCCGGGCCCGTGGCGGACTGCCTGGAGGTGCAGCCCCTGAGGCACCGCATCGAGACCTACGGTTACCAGCTAAGGGAGCCTGACGGACGCACGTTACTGCCGGAGCGGCTCCGGGCGGCAGGAATCGGAGGGCCGGATGTGGGCCGGCTGCAACGCGACGGCGTCCTTGGGGCAGTCAGGCTGGAGGATGTGAGCGTACCCAGGCCGGGCCAGCGCTTCGCCTTCATTATGGACACCGCGCCGTGCCCGGGCGCCGAGGACCTGGCGGACGGGGCTGACCTGCTGGTCACCGAGTCAACGTTCAGTGACGACGACGACGCCCTGGCACGGCAATACCTGCACCTCACTGCCGGGCAGGCCGGGGAGCTGGCGGCGTCCGGCAGGGCCCGCACCCTGGTGCTCACCCACTTCTCCGCACGGTACGGCGACGACGTCTCAGTGCTGGAACAACAGGCGCAGGCACGGGCTCCGGGGGTTACCGTGATCGCCGCCAACGACCTTGACCGCATCCCCGTCCCACGGCGGCCCCAACAACGGCGATAGGGTTAAACCATGACGGCAGCAGCTGAATCCACGGTCACTTTCGATGGCCGTTTCGCCCGGGAACTGGCGGAACTCGCCGTGCCCTGGCAGGCCGAGGAAGCGCCCAGCCCTGAGCTCCTCGTCCTGAACGGGAAACTGGCAACGGACCTGGGCCTCGACCCGCAGTACCTGCGCAGCCCCGAGGGTGTGCGGCTCCTTGTGGGAAACCATGTGCCGGCCGGTGCCACACCCGTGGCGCAGGCGTACGCCGGACACCAGTTTGGCGGGTATTCGCCCCTGCTCGGCGACGGACGGGCCCTGCTGCTGGGCGAGGTCACTGACCGGGCCGGCCGCCTCCTGGACGTCCATCTCAAAGGTTCGGGGCGAACGCCCTTCGCCCGCGCGGGGGACGGCCGTGCCGTGGTCGGGCCCATGCTGCGTGAGTACATCGTCAGTGAGGCCATGCACGCACTGCACATTCCCACCACCCGTTCACTCGCCGTCGTGGCCACCGGCCGGCAGGTCCGGCGCGATGACATGCTGCCCGGCGCCGTCCTGGCGCGGGTTGCGGGCAGCCATTTGCGCGTCGGCAGCTTCCAGTACGCCCGCGCCACCGAAAATATGGACCTCCTGAAGCGGCTGGCGGACCACGCCATCGGCAGGCACTACCCCCACGCGGCGGATGCCGACAACCCCTACCTTGCGCTGTTCGCGGCGGTCGTCTCCGCCCAGGCGGAGCTGGTGGCCCGGTGGATGCTCGTTGGCTTCGTACACGGGGTCATGAACACGGACAACATGACCATCTCCGGGGAAACCATCGACTACGGCCCGTGCGCGTTCATGGATGCCTTCAACCCGGCCGCCGTTTACAGTTCCATTGACGTCGGCGGACGCTATGCCTATGCCAACCAGCCTGTCCTGGCCGAATGGAACCTGGCCCGGCTCGCCGAGGCCATGCTGCCGCTGATTGACCAGGACCAGGAGAAAGCCGTGGCCCCGGCAGTGGAGGTCCTGGGCAGTTTCCGGGGCCACTACAGCCAGGCATGGACCCGCGGGATGACGGCCAAGCTGGGGCTGGACAGCGTCGATGAAAACGGCGCCGGGGCCCTGGTGGATGATGTCCTCGACCTTCTTAAGGACGGACCCGTGGACTACACCCTGTTCTTCCGCAACCTGGGCAAAGCGGCCCGCGGGGACCTTCGTCCCGTGCGCGGCATGGTCCTCGACCTGGCCGCCCTCGATGCCTGGCTGGACCGGTGGCAGGCGCTGCAACCTGACCCGGAGCTGATGGACAGCGTGAACCCGGCCTACATTCCGCGGAACCACCTGGTGGAAGAGGCGCTGTCCGCTGCCACCGCCGGAAACCTGGCTCCACTGCAGCAACTGCTGGAGGCGGTCAGCGACCCCTTCACCGAGCGGCCCGGCCTGGAACGCTACCTGCAGGGGGCGCCCGACGACTTCGGCAGCTACATGACCTTCTGCGGCACCTGACCGCAGCGGGCCGCGGGGGCAAAACGACAGGAGGGTGGCAACCGGTATTCCCGGCTGCCACCCTCCTGCTTCGTCCGGGGCCGCCAAGGGCACCGGACAGTGCGAAGACTAGGCTACGCGCACAGCGGAGTAGCCGCCGAGCCAGCTGATGGAGTGCACCTGCGTGTCGAAGCCGTTGACGCCGCCGCTGACAACCTGGCCGTTGCCTGCGTAAACGCCCACGTGTCCGGAGGTGATGATCAGGTCGCCGGGGGCGGGAGCGCCTACAACGGTGCCGTACTGGAAGAACTGGGTGGGGGCCAGGTCGCCCACGGACTTGCCGACGGAACGCAGCGCCTTCTCGACCATGGCGGTGCAATCCTGCTTGACGCCCAGCTGGCCGTAGGCCGAGGCGAGGATCGCTGCGCCGGTGCCGGTGCCGGTGGTTGATGCCACGGGGGTTGCCGAGGCGTAAGACATGTTCATGCCGGTGTTCGCCGGAGCGGTGGCGGCTGCGGCCTGCACGGGTGCTGCTGCAGGGGCCGGCGCCGGGGCTGCGGTGTAGCCTGCGCCCGGAATCTGGATCTGGTCGCCCGGGTAGATGATCGAGGACAGTCCCAGGCCGTTGGCGGACAGCACGTCATTGAGGCTGACGCCGTAGGCTGAAGCGATGGCGCCAAGGGTGTCGCCGGAAACGACGGTGTGGACGTTACCTGCTGCTGCAGCGGGGGCTGCGGCCGGGGCAGCGGGTGCCGAGGTGGCCTGGACGCTGGTCTGCTCAGTGGTGTCCGGGCCGGATACACCTGCATGGGCCGGGGCGCCGACTCCGAAGGCGATGCCGGACGCTGCAGCAACGGCGAGCGCCGGGCGGCCCAGCGAGCGGGCCTGGGATTTTGCTGTTACGGCGAGGCCCTCGAGCACAATGGAGCGGGCCGGAGTCGCGCGGTGACGGGCTGAAATGGAATTTTTTGACACGGTTGATCGCCTCTCCCATGCCTGCGGGGTGAGCTGTCGGGTTCGGGCTGGAGATACCCGGCCGGAAGCGGCTCCGCGGTAGGCGGAAGCGCATTCGACTTAACCCCTAGGCCACAATATGGCCGTGGAAACTTGGTTCCCCCGTCCCTGCCAACTGGAGCGGTTGGATCCCATGATCAGCGGCAGGGCTCGGCATGCTGACGGGAATGTCCCGTCTGAGAGGGACACCAGTCGACCATAACCCAGGTGCATCGCAATTGTCACATTTGGATAACATACGATGTTCTTCTCTCGCATTGCGCAAACGTCTGGACATTCCAGGGCGTTCCTGGGCGGACCTCTGCTGATACTTTTCCTGTTGAGCACGGTAACAATGTGGAAACAGCAGCCTGCGTTGCGCGGGAATCCGGCGGTAAGCTTCCGGACTATGCCCCTGTTCGTGACCATCGCGAGGCTCCCTTGGCAGGGAGGCCTCCTGGCCCTTGCCCTGGCCGCAGGCACCATGCTGCCGGCGGCGGCCGACGAGCCGCCACCGCCCGGCGGGTATCCCTCCTGGGCGGACGTGCAGGAGGCGAAATCGTCCGAAGCGGCAAAAGCCGCAGAAATCGCCACCATTAATGGACTCCTGACGGACCTTGAGGCGGATTCGGAGGCAGCAGGCGGGATGGCCGTGCGCTCGGCCGCCGACTACGCCGCCGCAGACGCCGCGCTGCAGGCAGCCACCTCCCGCCTGGATACCCTGTCCGCCCACGCCGCCCGTGCCAACGCGGAACTGGCCCGGCACCGGAAGGACATCGGTGCCCTGGCCGTCCAGTCCTACAAGACCGGCGGTACCAATGCAGGATTCTTCGTCGCGCTGGACGCCCTGGAAACCAACAGCGTCCAGGGGCTCAACCTGGTCAAGCTCGTGGGCGACAAGACTGCCACCCTGGTCGCCAGTGCTGCCGCCGCCGAAAAGACGGCCACCGCCCTCACCGAACAGGAAAAAGCCGCCAGGAGCGAGCGGGAACGCCTGTCCGGGGAAGCGAAAGCAAAACTGGACGCCGCACGTTCCGCCCAGGATTCGCTGGCCCGACGCGTCGCAGAGGAGCAGCGGCACGGCAGCGAGCTGACCGCCCAGCTCGCCACCCTGAAAGGTACGACGGCGGCCATGGAGGGTGAGTACCGCCAGGGCCAGGCCGCACTGGCCGCCTACGAGGCGGCCCAGGCGGCCAAACGTGCCGCCGCTGAGGAGCAGGCCCGCGGGCAGGCGGAGGCTGCAGCCAGGGCGGCCGCAGTGGCAGCCCGGCCCAGGCCAATCCGGCACAACCCGGTCCAGCCCCCGGCGCCGTCAGCAATCCCGGCGTCAGCAACCCCGGCCCTCCCGCTCCGGAAGACCCGGCACCGGCCCCGCCAAGCCCTCCCGCCGTCGTCGTGCCTTCTGTTCCCGGCGGTGCGGTGAACGACCCCGCCGGGGCCAAAAGCTACGCGTCCGGACGCCTGCCCGCCTACGGGTGGGGTCAGGACCAGTTCCTGTGCCTGGCCCAGCTGTGGACCAAGGAGTCCAACTGGCTGACCACCGCCACCAATGCCTATTCCGGAGCCTATGGGATTCCGCAGGCCCTGCCCCCGGGGAAGTACGCCAGCGCCGGCGGTGACTGGCTCACCAGCTACCGCACCCAGATCGAATGGGGCCTGGGCTACATCCGCGACCGCTACGGTTCCCCGTGCGCGGCCTGGAACCACTCCGTATCCCTGAACTGGTACTGACTGACGCGTTAGGCTGTCAACATGCCAGATTTCGAACGGTTCCGTGCGATGCTCGAAGAGGAGCGGGCGCGGCGCCTGGCACTGTTGCCGGCGCTGCGGGCGGACATCGAGGCAGCAAACTCGGCGCGCCAGGATTCCAATGTCGATGACGAGCACGATCCCGAGGGTGCCACCATCGCCTTCGAACTCTCACAGGCCTCCGCGCTCCTGAAACAGAGTTCGGCGGGCCTGGACCAGATTGAGGCGGCCCTTGCCCGGCTGGCGGCGGGGACCTATGGAACCTGCGCCGTCTGCGGGGAGCCCATCGCCGAGGGCAGGCTGGAAGCCCGCCCCTGGACCCCGTACTGCATCCGGCACGCGGCGTCCGGGCGCGGACGGTGACCGGTACGGCGGACGTTGTGTCCGCGGCGGCGGATTTCGTGGACCGGACCCTGCAGAACGAGGGCGCCTGGTATCGTGCGGACGACGTCGGGGCCCGGCTGGGCGGGGTACTGGCCTCTTATGGTTCTTCTGTGGGGGCCGTCCGCGGGACCGTGCGTGATGCGCTGCGGAAGTTCAAGGACCTGGACCATGACGGCACGGTCATGCTGGCGTCCGCCCTGTGGGGTCAGCCGCGGCCCGGTTCCCGGCCGGTGTTCGAGCGCCGCCTGGCAGCGGTGGTGCTGCTGCAGTCACGGGTGCGGCTGCTCCGTCACTCTGACCTGACCCGGCTGGAGGGCTTCCTTCGCTCCGCGCAGGCGGCGGACCTGACCGGGCCCCTTCTTACCGACGTCCTGGTCCCGTTGCTGGCGGGGCTGGGGGAGCGCGAGCGGCAGCGGGCAGGCGTTGTCCTGGCGCGGTGGCGGGAAGACCCGGACCCGCAGCTGCGGGCGGCGGCCGGCGCCCTTGAAAAAGGCTTGTCCATTTGAAACGTACCGAGGAGATCCACATGAATGAACCGTTTGACCTTGAGCGTTTTGTTGCCGCCCAAAACACCGGCGGAACCTATGAGCAGGCGCTGGGCGAGCTGCAGGTCGGCAGGAAGTCCGGGCACTGGATGTGGTTTGTCTTCCCGCAGATTGCCGGGCTGGGACAGAGCGACATGTCCCGCAAGTACGCCATTTCCTCGCTGGCGGAGGCCCGCGCCTACCTGGACCACGAGGTGCTGGGTCCGCGGCTCCTGGAGTGCGCGCTGGTCCTGGCAAACCACGCCGACCAGTCGGCCGACGACATTTTCGGCGGTATCGACGCCAGGAAACTCCGCTCCAGCATGACACTGTTTCTCCGGGCGGCGCCCGGAGAAACAGTGTTCAAGACCGTCCTCGCCCAGTTCTTCAACGGGGAACCGGACCCGGCCACGGACGAGCTCCTGGCCGGCCAGGACGCGGCCGGCTGACCTCCGGCGGCTGCCCCGCTGCTGCGGGGAGCCCGGGTCGCGCTACGGTGTTGGGCTGCCGCCGTTGACGTTGAGCGTCTCGCCCACCACGTAGCTGGACTCGGGCGAGGCCAGGAAGACATAGGCGGGGGCAAGCTCGGCGGGCTGGCCCGCGCGGCCCAGGGGAGTGGACTGGCCAAACTCGGGCAGTTCCTCCTTGGGCTGGCCGCTGCTGACCTGCAGGGGCGTCCAGATGGGTCCCGGGGCCACCGCGTTTACCCGGATTCCCTTGGGCGCCAGCTGCTGGGCCAGGCCCTTGGTGAAGTTGTTGATGCTGGCCTTGGTGGTGGCGTAGTCCACCAGCGTGGGGGACGGGTTGTAGGCCTGGATCGACGTGGTGTTGATGATGGTTGAGCCCGCCGGCATGTGCGGCACGGCGGCCTTGGTCACCCAGAACATGGCATAGACGTTGGTCTTCAGCGTGTGGTCGAACTGCTCGTCGCTGATGTCCTGCAAGTCCTCCTGCGCAACCTGTTTTCCGGCGTTGTTGACCAGGATGTCAACCCCGCCCAGCACGGCCACCGCCGTGTCCACCAGTTCCCGGCACACGGCGGAGTCCTTCAGGTCGCCGGGTACCTTGACGGCCTTGCGGCCGGCGGCCTCAATGAGTCCGGCAATGCGCGAGGCGTCCTCCTCTTCCTGCGGCAGGTAGGAAAGCACGACGTCGGCGCCCTCCCGTGCGAAAGCGATCGCCGTTGCTGCCCCGATGCCCGAGTCCGCGCCGGTCACGATGGCCCGGCGGCCTTCCAGCCGCCCGGTGCCCCGGTAGGTCTCTTCCCCGAGGTCGGCCTTGGGCGCCAGCTCAGCATCGAGTCCGGGCTCGGGCTGGTGCTGCTTGGGCGGGGAGATCTTTTCGTAGGCAGTCACGGGATTACGGAAGGTGTACTGGTCAGTCATGGTGGTACTCCTGTTCGTGCTGGACGCGGGCTGGTTCTTCGCCCGGATGGTGCAGCAGCCCCGGGCTGCCGGGGCAACCACTAAAACTAAGCATGCTTACGGTTCCTACCCTAGGCAGAAATCCGCCGCCCTGCCAAGCTGCTCCGCGGGCTCAGTCGCGGCGGACCTCCACCAGCCTGACCTCCGCCAACCGCCCGCCGTCCACCACGGCCTCCATGAAGGTACATGCCGGCTGGCGGCGGCGGTCGGTGGGCGATCCTGGATTCAACAGCCGCAGCCCGTTCGGCGACACCGTATCCCAGGGGATGTGGCTGTGCCCGAACACCAGGACGTCGGCGTCGGGAAACAGCGCGTCGCATCGCTGTTCCCGGCCCTTTGCCTGGCCGGTCTCGTGGACCATGGCAAAACGGACACCATCCAGGACTGCGGTGGCGGTCGCGGGCAGCCGCCTCCGCAGCTCCGGGCCGTCATTGTTGCCAAAAACCCCCAGCAGGCGCCTGCTCCTGCGTTCGAACTCGTCCAGCAGTGCCGCCTCCACCCAGTCGCCGGCGTGGAAGACCGTATCGGCGCGGTCAACCGCGTCCCACACCTGTCCGGGCAGGCTCCTGGCCCTTTTGGGCACGTGGGTATCGGCGAGCAGGACAAGGTTCAATGGCATACCCGAATCCTGCCACGGTGCCCTGTTCCCGTGCGGCCGGGAGTCGTAATCTGGGGGCTTGGAGGTGATTGCCGTGGAGGCAGCCCAAGGCGACCGCATCGTTGTGCACGGGAGGACGGTGGGGTCTTCGGACCGGCGCGGGGTGATTCTGGAGGTCCGCGGCGAGGGCGGCAGTCCGCCGTACGTCGTCCGCTTCGACGACGGGCACGAAACCGTCATGTATCCCGGCGGCGATTTCGCCGTCGAGCACGGACACAGCACCTGACGCTCCTGCAGGACTGCACCGGCGCCGCTTCACCTGTCAGACTGGAGCAATGGATCATTTTCCGTCCGCAGGCATGTCCTCCACCCCGCCGCAGCGCACCGGTCCCCGCGACCCGGGCGACGCCTGGGTGGAAGGGGACCGCGGCAGGTACTGGGGCCGCTTCGGCGCCGCGGGCGTCCTTGCCTGGGACCCCGCCAAAGGCGTGCTCCTGCAGCACCGTGCGGTCTGGAGCCACAACGGTGGAACCTGGGGGCTGCCCGGCGGTGCCCTCCACCAGGGCGAAGAACCCGTTGACGGCGCCCTCCGCGAGGCGTACGAGGAAGCCGCCGTCCCATCGGAGAGCGTGGAAGTGCTGTTCACGTCCGTGCTGGACCATGGCTACTGGTCCTACACCACGGTGGTAGTGAGGGTGCGGGAATCCTTCGAGCCGGTGATCAGCGACCCCGAAAGCATCGCCCTGCTCTGGATCCCGGTGGCAGAGGTGGAAGCCCTGGACCTGCACCCCGGTTTCGCGGCGGCGTGGCCGGAACTGCTGGCGCAGCTGGACACCGGCGAACCCTGGTAGGCCGGCCCCGGACTCCTCCCAGGGGGCTTCCGGCTAGTAGCCTTCGCCGTACTCGGCGGTCACCAGGATGGGCAGGTGGTCTGAGTTTCCGCGCGGGAGCGTCTCCACGCTGGCGATGTCCAGGCCCAGCGAGGTGGCGAAGTCGAAGTGGCCCTTGAATACCTTGTAGCGGGTGTACGTGCGCCGGTTGCTCAGGGAGAGGGCGTACCCGGAGTTCTTCATGTGCATGTCCAGGTTCTTGGTGAAGAACGGGTAGTTGAAGTCACCCACCATCAGGGTCATCAGGCCCTTGCCCATGCTGAGCAGTTCCGCGTGGGCGGCGTGGATCTGCTTGCGCCGCAGCGAGTTCGACGCCGTCAGCGGGGCTGCATGGAAGGAACCGATCACCAGCTCGTGCTGCGTTTCGGTGTCCATCACCCTGATGCCGATGAGCCGTTCATGGGCCGGAGCCAGCACCCTGTCATGCATTGATTTCTTCAATGCGAAGGACTGCGTGTCCAGTGCGGTGAAGCGGCTCGTGCGGTAGTAGATGGCCAGGCCCAGCCGGTTGCCCTTGGTGGCATCCGCCAGGTGCAGCGGGCCGAGGGTCTCCGGGAGGTCGCTGGCGTCCACTTCCTGGAGGCACAGCGCATCGATGTCATGGTTGCGGGCCAGGGCGAGAAGTTCGCCGCTGGCCTTGTGCTTGCGGAGGTTGTAGCTGATGACGCGCATGAAACACCTCTTTTGAGGGTTGCTGACAGGACCAGTTCCTTACTCTAGTCCGATTGCCACCCGCACCCTCCAACATTTCGTTGCCCGCGCCGCCGCGCCGTGCGGTGTCCACGGGGGATAGAGTTAGTGGCAATTCACTGAATTTCCGTAAGGGGCCAGCCTTGACTGCAGACCTGCCTGAACTCGCCGAAGGCAATTTCTACTACCAGGACCTGGGCGGCGGGCGGCTCCGCTCCACCATCCACGCCCAGGGTGCCTGGAACGTCCACGAACAGCACATGGCCCCGGCGTCGGGCCTCATGGCAGATGCCCTGGAACGGCACCAGCCACGGGAAGACATGCGGATGGCCCGCCTCAGCTACGAGATCCTTGGACTGATCCCGGGCGGCGAGTTCCGGATCGAGACCACCACGCTGCGTCCCGGAAGGACCATCGAACTGGTGCAGGCGGAGCTGGTGGCCGGCGGCCGCACCGCCATCCGCGCCGCCGGGTGGCGCATGCTGACCAGCGACACCGCTGAAGTCGCCGCCGTCGAGGACGCAGGGATCCCCGGCCCCGACGAATGCAAGCCGTACGACGGCGCCGCCGTCTGGCCCGGCGGCTACATCCGCTCCCTCGAAATGAGGGTGGCCGAGGGCCACCGGCCCGGAGCGGGCAAGGTGTGGCTCCGCACCGACCACCCCCTGACCGACCGCGCCGACAGCGGCGACCTGGCCCGCCTCATGGGCATGGTGGACACGGCCAACGGCATCGCGGCCAGGGTTCCGCCGGGGAAAGGCAGCTACGCGTTCCCCAACCTGGACCTACAGATCCACATGTACCGCCGCCCCCGGGGGGAATGGCTCGGACTGGACAACGCGGTGTCGTTCGGCAGCGACGGAATCGGGCTGACATCCACCGTCCTGCACGACCGGCAGGGGCCGTTCGGGCGGGCTGAACAGATCCTGACCCTGCGCAAATCCTGATGATTCCCACTCCCTGACCTTGTGACTGGTCCTCGCCGTGCGCGGGTCCTGACCTATGGTGCGGGCATGTATCGCTGAGTATCGTTGTATATCGTTCACGATTGGCAAAGGAGTTCATGATGCGTGCTTCATACCCTGCGGGCGGATTCGGCGGGAACAATCTTGACGGTATGTGGCAGGCCGTCGAGGAACTGCGCTCCCGGTTCGAAAAGCGGGCCGGAACCCGCGCCGGGAAAGGTGAGGTCAGGACGGCGGTGCTGGCCCTGCTGGCCGAACGGCCCATGCACGGCTACCAGATCATCCGCGAGATCGAAGAACGCAGCGGGGGCAGCTGGAAACCGAGCGCGGGCTCCGTCTACCCCACCCTGCAGCTGCTGGCGGATGAAGGATCAATCACTGCCGAGGAATCCAACGGCCGCAAAATCTACTCATTGACCGAAGCCGGCCGCGAGGAAGTGGCGGCCCACCCCGGGGCTGCGCCCTGGGATCCGGCCGGCCCCCTGCCCGGCGGCGTTGCTTCCCTGCCCAAAGCCGGGATCGAGCTGGCCCAGGCCGCGGCGCAGGTTGGCCGTACCGGCACCCAGGAGCAGGTGCACCAGGCGGTGGCGGTGCTGGACGAGGCCCGCCGCCGCCTGTACGCGATCCTCGCCCAGGACTGACGGGGGTGGCGTCCACCGTCCAGGACAGGGCGAACCCCCAGCTGCCCCTGCGGGAACACCGCGGCCGCTACCGGCGGATTCTGCGCTTCGCTGCCTGGAACCTCGCCGCCACGTGGTGGTTCGAGCTGTTCCTGCCCCGGATTGGCCTCGGCCGGGTGGCCGCCAGGACGCGGTCACGGCGGATGCGGAGCTTTGCCCAGCGCTTCCATGACCTGGCCGTGGACCTCGGTGGCCTCATGATCAAGGTGGGCCAGTTCCTGTCCTCCCGGCTCGATGTCCTTCCGCCCGAGATCACCAAGGAGTTGGAGGGGCTGCAGGACGAGGTGCCGCCGGTCGACTTCCCGGCCATCTCCGCCCTGGCCGCCAGGGAATTGGGAACACCGCTGGAGCACGTTTTTGCCTCGGTGGACCCGGCACCGATCGCGGCTGCCTCCCTGGGCCAGGCCCACCGCGGCCGCTTGAATCCTGCCGACGCCGGGGACACCGGACTCGACGCCGTGGTCCTGAAAGTGCAGCGCCCGGGCATCGGCGCGATTGTCGACGTCGACCTTGCCGCCCTGCGCAAGGTTGCCGGCTGGCTCAGCCACATCCGGCTCGTTTCCCGCCGCGCCGACATGCCGGCGCTGGTGGAGGAATTCGCCCAGACCAGCCTGCTGGAAATCGACTACCTGCACGAGGCCGTCAACGCCGAGCGGTTCGCCGCGGATTTCGCCGGGGACGACCGCGTGGAAGTCCCGGGCGTGGTGTGGGAACGGACCACCCGCCGTGTGCTCACCCTGGAGGACGTCACAGCCATCAAGATCACGGACGTCCGGGCGCTCCGTGCCGCCGGCATCGATCCCGCCGCGGTTGCACCGGTATTCGCGTCCATCATGTTCGACCAGCTGTTCACCAACGGCTTCTTCCACGCCGACCCTCATCCGGGGAACATCTTCGTCACCCCGGTCCCCCCGGACGCAGGGGGACTTCCCTGGAAGCTGACGTTCATCGACTTCGGGATGATGGGCGAAGTCACGGCCTCCACGCGCAGCGGCCTGCGGAAGCTGCTGATCGCAGCCGCCGCCCGGGACGGCAAGGGGCTCGTGGCGGCCATCAATGACGTGGGCGTCCTGATGCCGTCAGCCGACAGCGTGGGCCTGGAACGCGCCATGACGCAGCTCTTCGCCCGCTTCGGCGGCATGGGATTCGCCGAACTGCGCGAGGTCGACCCGCGGGAGTTCCGTGACTTTGCCGTGGAGTTCGGCGACGTGGTCCGGTCGCTGCCGTTCCAGCTGCCGGAGAACTTCCTGCTGATCATCCGGGCCATGTCCCTGACCTCCGGGGTATGCAGTGCCCTGGATGAGCGTTTCAACCTCTGGGATTCGGTGGAGCCCTACGCCGCGCAGCTGCTGCGGAACGAACGGGGCAACGTGGTGCAGGACGTTGCCCGGCAGGCTGTCGACGCTGCCGGTGTTGCCCTCCGCCTCCCGGGCCGCCTGGATGCCCTGGCCGGGAGGCTGGAGGAAGGATCGCTGCAGGTTTCCGTCCCACGCCTGGAGCGCCAGGCTGCGCGGCTGGACCGGGCTGTGCGCCGCTCAGCCTCGGCCCTGGTCTTCGGGGCCCTGCTGCTCGCGGGAGCCATTGTCCGCCCCGACGACCTTGCGCTGGGCAATGTGCTGATGACCGCGTCGGCCCTTCCGCTGCTGCACGCGCTGTGGGTGGGGCGGCGGGGACGTTAAGGCGGCTGCCGCCGTCGGGCGTAACCTAGGGGTGGCCTGCCCGTCCGCGGGCCATGAACCGCCGCCACTGAAACCTGTCGACGTTGAAATTGTCGCCGCCACACCATGGGAGCTTCGCCACAATGCACCACACCGGTACCGGATCCAGCACGCTCACCGTGGTGCGGCAGGACGTGTCGCTCGGCGCGGGCCGGGACCTCGAATTCGGCCTGGAGCTGCTGGCAAGAGCACGGAGCGGCGCCATTGGTCCCACCCTGCGGCTGTACCGGCCGTCGCCCACCGTGGCGTTCGGGCAGCGGGATACCCGGCTGCCGGGATTCGACGCCGCAGCCCAGGCCTGCCGGGACAACGGCTTCGAACCCCTGGTCCGGAGGGCGGGCGGCCGCGCTGCCGCCTACCACCGGGGCACCCTGGTGGTGGACCACATTGAACCGGATACCGACGCCGTCGCCGGATCCAAAGCCCGGTTCGGCTACTTCGGGGACCTGTTTGCGGAGGCGCTGCGGAGCGTGGGCGTGCAGGCGGCCGTGGGTGAAATTCCCGGTGAATACTGTCCCGGCGAATTCAGTGTCCACGGTACCGACCCCGCAGACAGCTCCCGGAGGGTGAAACTGGTGGGCACCGCCCAGCGGGTTGTCTCCGGCGGCTGGCTCTTCAGCTCGGTGATTGTGGTGGAGGACTCCGCCCCGATCCGGAAGGTCCTTACCGACAGCTATGCCGCGCTCGGCCTGGACTGGGATCCCGCCACCGCCGGCGCCGCCAACGATCTGGTGCCAGGCCTGGACGTCGCCGCCGTCGAGCAGGCCATCCTTAACACGTATGCGGGCCATGCCACCCTGGAAGCTGGTTCCTTCAGCAGCCTGGGGGCATGACCCGCAACAGTTCCGGCGCGGCGGCCGGTCAGGCGGCCAGGCGGCTCTTGACCTCCGCGGCGGACGGGTTGGTGGCCGCGGTGCCGTCCGGGAAGAGGACCGTGGGGACGGTGCGGTTGCCACCGTTCAGCTGCTCCACGAGTTCAGCCGTGCCGTCCACCTCTTCGATGTTGATTTCGGTGTAGCCGATGCCCTGTGCGTCCAGCTGCTTCTTCAGCCGGTTGCAGTAGCCGCACCAGGTGGTGGAAAACATGGTGATGGTGCCGGATTCGGGAGTGAAGTCCACAGGGATCTCCTATACGTCGCTTGAAAGGTTTCCTTACTGTCAACCGTAGCGTGGCCGGCGGTATTCCCCCGTGCCGGGTGGCCGCTGCGGTGCCTGGATGACAGTTTGTGGCGGGCGGTGGCAAGCTTGTGGCATGTGTGGACGCTACGTAATGGCACGCGCCGTGGGTGATCTCCTGGCCGAATTCGACGCCGGGCTGGAGGACGAGGTCACCATCCCGCCGTCCTGGAACGTGGCACCCACCGACGCGGTCCCCATCGTGCTGGAGCGGCTGGTGGATGGCGATGCCGAGCCCCGGCAGGTCCGCCAGCTGCATGTGGCGCGCTGGGGCCTGGTCCCGTCCTGGGCAAAGGATCCCGGGATCGGATCCCGCATGATCAATGCCCGGAGCGAATCCGTGCTGGAGAAGCCGGCCTTCCGGAAGGCTGTGCAGTCCCGCCGCTGCGCCGTCCCGGCGGACGGCTACTACGAATGGAAGCAGGGGCCCGGGAAATCGAAGCAGCCCTACTACGTGCACCCGGGCGGGGACCATGGGTTGGTTTTCGCCGGCCTCTACGAGTGGTGGAAGGACCCGTCCGTGCCGGAGGGGGAGCCCGGACGCTGGCTGCTGTCGACGTCGATCCTCACGGCCGACACGCCGCCGCCAGGGACGGAATCCACCATCTTCGGGAAACTGACCGAGCTGCATGACAGGGTGCCGCTGCCCATGGACAAGGCCACGATGGAGGCCTGGCTGGACCCGCAGGCGGACGATGCCGCTGCACTCGTTGACCTGGTGCGGTCAGGGGTTAAGGAGGCAGCCGCCGACTGGCAGGTGGACTCCGTGGGCAAGGAAGTGGGCAATGTCCGCAACAACGGCCCGGAACTGATCCGCCCGGTGGAAGCCCTGTTCTAGCAGCCCCGCCGGGGCCGCCGCCCGTCAGACGGTGACCGTGCCGGCGTCGTCCACTGCCCAGGTGGGGTTGTACGCCACTTCCCAGCGGAACCCGTCAGGGTCGGCAAAATATCCTGCGTAGCCGCCCCACGCCTTGGTGACGGGCTCGGCAACGATGGCAGCACCGGCCGCCGCAGCCTGTTCCATGACGCTGTCCACTTCCTGCGGGCTTCCCAGGTTGTGGCTGAGCGTGATGCCGGGGACGCCGGCGGGAGGACTGGTGCCGGCTTCGGCCTGCATCTGGGTGCTGTCCCAGAGGGAGAGCACCAGCCCATGGTTTACCTGGATGAACAGGACTTCCCCGGCAACCTCGCGGTGGACGGGCCAGCCAAGGCCGTCCACGTAGAAGGCGCGCGAGGCCTCGACACTGCGGACACCGAGGGAGATAAAGTCGACTCTGGGCTCCATGCTTCGATACTGTCAGATGATGGCGACAATTCAAGGAAACGATAGGGATGCCCGGGCCGACAGGGAACAGCTCGCTGCCGTCCGGGTTGCTGTTGACGAGGTGGATGAGCAGATTGTCACCCTCATCGCCCGCCGCGAGCGGCTGATCAGGATCGCCGGCACGCTGAAGGGTGATGACGCCGAGGTGCGCGCCCCGGGCCGGGTGGAGCGGATCATTGAACACGTGCGGGCTGCTGCCGAGAAAAAGGACATTGACCCGGACATCGTGGAGTCAACCTACCGGGCCATGATCTCCGCGTTCATTGAACTTGAACTGCGGATCCATAAAGAAAACAGCTGAGGAAGAGCTTAGAGCGCTTCCTCCACCGGCACCCCGTGCTGGAACTCCCGTCCGTCCGCCTCACTGAAGGCGGACAGGACATGCCCCTGCCCGAGCCCGTTCAACGCCGTCAGGGGAAAGCTGCCGGTGATGCTGCTCTGTGAGTGGGTGACGCCGGACAGGTCGTAATCCTCTTCGATTCCCTGGTCCCGGTTGAACGCGTAGCAGGCGATGGCCTCCCCGTTCATGAACTCAATGCACAGCCGGCGCTGCGCCGAATAATCAGGCGAGGCTCCCATCAACCCCACCACGTAGGCACCGGATACCGGTATGGTGCCGTCGATATCGAACGTGGCGACCAGGGTGGAGTCCTCGGTCTTGATGCTGGCCTGCTTCAGGAGTGCGTCATCGGTACTCATGCCAACATCCTGCTCCCTGCCGCACGCCCCGTCCACCCCCGCCTATGTTTTGATGCCATCCCGGCGTAGACTGGTTTTTATTCGAATACATATTCGAATGCCTGTTATGGGGAGAATCGTCCGGGAGGTGCGCATGGGCATGTTCAGCGAGTCTGTTGACGTGGTGTGCAACAAAGCCGGACAGCCGGAATCGTTGACCTGGGCCGGGGCTTCCTACACCGTCTGCGCCGAACCCCTCCGGTGGTACGAACGCCGGCAATGGTGGGCGGAGGACAGCAGGGCACCGCTGGGAAGCGGCCAGGGCGTGGTGGATCACGAAATCTGGCGCGTGCAGGTTCTGCCCTCCCGGGCAGCCTCCCGTTCCGCTGCGCCGGAAGAACCGGCCGGCGCAGAACCCCTCACCCTTGACCTGACCCGCCATCTCCGCAGCAACCGTTGGCGGCTGCTGCGGATCCATGACGCCCTCCGCCACAGAACAGCCTGACCAGTCCAGCATGAGCTTCACCCACCTTCACGTTTCCACGGCGTTCAGCGCCCATTACGGTGTTTCCTGGCCGGAGGAACTGGCCATGGCTGCCGCCGCCGACGGTGCCACAGCCCTCGCCTGTACAGACCGGGATGGCCTCTACGGAACCATCAAGCACCTCAAGGCCTGCATGGCAGCGGGCATCGACCCCATTGTGGGGGTGGACCTTGCAGTGTTTGACGACGACGGCGATCACCGAACGCAGGTGTCAGGCAGGGTGGTGGTGCTGGCCCGCGGCCAAAACAACGGTGCCGGATACCGTGCGCTGTGCCGGCTGGTTTCGGACGCCCACGCAAGGACCTCGGGGAAAGCCGGGGGAGCGGTGCCCGCTGCTGTCACCCGCGCCGAACTGGCCTCCCGCACCCTGGACCCCCAAACCCTTAAGCCGGTGCTCACCGTACTGCTCGGCCCTGATTCGGATGTGGGCCGGGCCATGGGCGGACGGCGCTACCTGCGGCCCCGGACCCTCTTCAAGCAGTGGCTTGACGCCATGCCCGCCGGAACCGTGGTGGCTGAAATCGTCTCCCAACTCAGCGCACCTGGTACCCCGATGAGCACGGCGCATGCTGTGCGCATGCTCAGGCTCGCCGAGGAACACCAGGTACCGGCGGTCCTGTCCAATGCCGTTAGGTACTGCGCTGCGGACGGAGCACCAACCGCTGACGTCCTGGATTCGGCCCGGACATTGAAGTCCCTGCCCGAACTGGCAGGGGAGCCACTCCTGCAGCCCACCGGCCAGGGGTGGCTGAAAACCCCGGCGCAGATGCTGGGGCTGGGCAAGGAAATCATTTCCGCTGCCGGTTATGGTGCCGCCGATCTCAAGCAGCTGATGACGCAGACGGAGGCGCTCGCCGATCTCTGCCGGATCGATCCCACCTCAGACATGGGATGGAAACAGCCCGTGGTTCCCGAAGCATCCGTTATTGGCATCAACCAGGATCCGCACGCTGAACTCATCCAGCGTTGCCATGCAGGAATCGGCCGGAGGTTCCCGGGCGCCACTGGCAACACGGAGAAGGAGATCCTGGCCCGCCTGGACCATGAGCTTGGGATCATCCACAACCTGGGCTTCTCCTCGTACTTCCTCACTGTTGCCGAGGTGTCCCGGATGATCCAGGACATGGGGGTCAGGGCGGCAGCAAGAGGATCGGGAGCATCCAGCCTGGTCAATTACCTGATCGATGTCAGCCATGTGAATCCCCTCCAGCACGACCTGATCTTTGAACGTTTCCTCTCCAACGACCGCGCCACCCTTCCGGACATCGACATCGACGTCGAAAGCGCTGAACGCCACAACGTCTACCACCGCATCTTCGAACGCTTCGGCTCTGAACGGGTAACCCTGATGAGCATGCAGAACGGATACCGCGCCCGTGGTGCCGTGCGCGACGCCGGCCTGGCGCTGGGCATGGACGACGACGAGGTGGGGGAGATCGCCAAGCAGCTGTGGCGGTTCTCTGCACGGAAATTCCGGGAAGCACTGCAGGAAAAACCGGAACTGCGAGAGTTTGCCGGCCGGGTGGAGCAACGCGACGCCCATGGCAACCAGCAACTGGACCTGCTGGTGGACCTGACCGAACGGCTCGACCGGCTGCCCCGCCACATATCCATGCACCCGTGCGGCGTCATCCTGGGTGATGCCACCCTCCTGGACCGCACCCCGGTCCAGCCCAGCGGTCTTGGACTGCCCATGAGCCAGTTCGATAAACATGACATGGACCCCATGGGCATGCTCAAACTCGATGTCCTGGGTGTCCGCATGCAAAGCGCCATGGCGTTTGCGGTCCGGGAGATCATCAGGATCCATCCCTCCAAGGAGGAAGTGGTCAAGGCGGGGAACCACCCTGCTGGCCCGGAAGGTTCCGGCCCCGATTACATTGCCGCCAACGGCCGGATAGACCTCAACGCCGTCCCCCTCGACGACGAAGCCACCTATGAGCTGATCAGGAGCACGCATACCCTTGGCTGCTTCCAGATCGAATCACCCGGGCAGCGGGAACTGATCGGCAAAATGGCGCCGCGGGAGTTCAACGACCTCATCATCGATATTTCACTGTTCCGCCCGGGACCGATGAAATCGGACATGGTGCGGCCCTTCCTGGAACACCGGCACGGATTCGCCCCTGAGGTCTACCCGCACCCTGACCTCAAGCCGGTGCTGCAGGAAACCCACGGGGTCACCGTCTTCCACGAGCAGATCCTGAAAACCCTCCACGTCATGACCGGCTGCGGCCTGGCAAAAGCCGACGAATTCCGCCGGGCACTCAGCAGCGAGGCCGGAGAAGCGCGGGTGGAGGAGTACTTCCGGTGCCACGCCAAGGCCAGGGGGTACGCCCCCGAGGTGGTGGACAAAGTGTGGGGGACGTTGAAGTCCTTTGCCAGCTTCGGCTTCTGCAAAGCCCACGGGGCTGCTTTCGCTGTCCCCACCTACCAGTCCGCCTGGCTCAAGACACACCACCCGGAAGCCTTCCTTGCAGGATTATGGGAGCACGACCCCGGCATGTACCCCAAACGGCTGCTCGTGGCCGAAGCCCGCCGGCTGGGCATCCCCATCCTTTCCCTGGACATTAACCGCAGCAAAGCCGAATACCGGGTGGAGCGGATCGGGACAGGCAGGGACGCCGGCAGGCTGGGAATCAGGCTCAGCCTGAACGGGATTTACGGCCTCTCTGCTGCAGAACTGAAGCGGATTGTCGCCGGCCAGCCCTATGACTCACTTGCGGATCTCCGGGCGCGCTCGCGGCTCAGCAAGCCAAGCATCAGGCGCCTTGCACAGCTGGGGGCCTTTGATTCCCTGCACCGCGAAGCCGGAGGCACCGCCAACCGCGCGGACCTGGTGCACCATTTGCAGCAGCTTCAATCAGCCAATGGCCCGCGGAAAGGCTTTGAGGTGCTGGAGGGGCAGCTGTCCCTTCCCCTGGGCGACGTCGAACTGCGCAACATCAAGCCCGGGCTCCCTGCCCCCACGCTGGTGGAAAACGTCCGGGCAGAACTTGACCTCATGGCCGTGGATGTCAGCACGCACCTGATGGACAGCCACCGTCCCCTGCTGGAAAGGCTGGGCGTCACCACTGCCGATAAACTCCTCAGCCTGCGCAACGGTACAGAAGTGCTGGTGGCAGGAGTGCGGGTGGCCACCCAGACCCCACCCATGCGTGGCGGCAGGAGGGTGGTGTTCATCAGCATCGACGACGGCACCGGCTGCGTGGATTCGGTCTTCTTCCACGAGGCCCAGGAAAACGCCGGTCCGCTTCTGTTTGGAACACGCCTGCTGCTGATCCGCGGGACCACCCGAAGGACCGGTCCTCGGGGCATCAGCATCAGCGCGAGCATGGCCTGGGACCTGGGCAAAACGGACAGTTTGCCCTTGCCGGAGTCCATCGGCGGGTCCACCGGGGTGTCCGGCCCGGAGGCCTTCGGCGATGTGCCACATCCCCTGGATGGCATCAGCAGGACGCTGGCGATTACCGGGTTCAACGGGTAACCGCGGTTCCGCACCCCCCGTGTGCCGCGTTGGTCGGCCCATACCGGAACCGATAGCATTGACGGTGGCTGGCTGTGGTCCCCGTATGCCACAAGCTATGAAGCCTCAACTTTGAATAGGAGACACCCGTGTCAGATGCCCAGCAGATCACCCTTCTCGTCGATGGCGAAGAGACCAAGGTGACTACCGGGACAACCGGTGCGGAACTCTTCTTTGAGCGCCGTGACGTTGTTGTTGCCCGCGTCAACGGCGAGCTGAAGGACCTGGACCAGGAACTTCCTGAAGGCGCCGAGGTGGAAGGCGTCACCATTGATTCCCCCGATGGCCTGAATGTCCTGCGGCACTCCACCGCCCATGTCATGGCCCAGGCCGTGCAGCAGCTCCGTCCCGACGCCAAACTCGGCATCGGCCCCTACATCACCGACGGCTTCTACTTCGACTTCGACGTTGCCGAGCCGTTCACTCCCGAGGACCTCAAGACCCTCGAAAAGATGATGCAGAAGATCATCAACCAGAACCAGAAGTTCGTCCGCCGCGTGGTCAATGAGGACGAGGCCCGCGAAGCCATGAAGAACGAGCCCTACAAGCTCGAGCTCCTGGGCAAAAAGAACGAAGCCGCCGAAGCCGGGGAAGGCGTGAACGTCGAAGTCGGCGCCGGCGACATCACCATCTACGACAACGTGGAACGCAAGGAAGGCGCCACCGTCTGGTGCGACCTCTGCCGCGGCCCCCACCTGCCCAACACCAAGCTCATCTCCAACGCCTTCGCCCTGACCCGTTCGTCGTCGGCCTACTGGCTGGGCAACCAGAAGAACCAGCAGCTGCAGCGCATCTACGGCACCGCCTGGCCCACCAAGGACGCCCTGAAGGCCTACCAGGAACGCATCGCCGAAGCCGAGCGCCGCGACCACCGCAAGCTCGGCTCCGAACTGGACCTGTTCTCCTTCCCGGACGAACTGGGCTCCGGCCTGCCCGTCTTCCACCCCAAGGGCGGCATCATCCGCAAGGAGATGGAGGACTACTCGCGGCAGCGGCACGTCGAGGCCGGCTACGAGTTCGTCTACACCCCGCACATCACCAAGGGCCACCTGTACGAGGTCTCGGGGCACCTGGACTGGTACAAGGACGGCATGTTCCCTGCCATGCACGTCGACGCTGAACTCAATGAGGACGGCACAGTGCGCAAGCCCGGCCAGGACTACTACCTGAAGCCGATGAACTGCCCCATGCACAACCTCATCTTCCGCTCCCGCGGCCGGTCCTACCGTGAGCTGCCCCTGCGGCTGTTCGAATTCGGCTCCGTGTACCGGTACGAGAAGTCCGGTGTGGTGCACGGCCTCACCCGTGTCCGGGGCATGACACAGGACGACGCCCACATCTACTGCACCCGCGAGCAGATGAAGGACGAACTCACCAAGACCCTCACCTTCGTCCTGGACCTGCTCAAGGACTACGGGCTGAACGACTTCTACCTCGAGCTGTCCACCAAGGACCCCGAGAAGTACGTCGGCGACGACGCCACCTGGGAGGAAGCCACCAGGACCCTCGCCGAGGTAGCCCAGGAGTCCGGGCTGGAGCTGGTGCCCGATCCAGGCGGAGCAGCCTTCTACGGTCCCAAGATTTCGGTGCAGGCCAAGGATGCCCTGGGCCGTACCTGGCAGATGTCCACTATCCAGCTGGACTTCAACCTGCCCGAACGGTTCGAGCTGGAATTCCAGGCCGCCGACGGCAGCCGCCAGCGTCCCGTCATGATCCACCGCGCGCTCTTCGGATCGGTGGAGCGCTTCATGGGCGTCCTCACCGAGCACTACGCCGGGGCGTTCCCCGCGTGGCTGGCTCCGGTCCAAGTGGTGGGCATCCCCGTGGCGGAGGCGTTCAACGATTACATGTTCGACGTCGTTGGCCAGCTCAAGGCGGCAGGTATCCGCGCCGAGGTGGATACGTCCTCGGACCGCTTCCCCAAGAAGATCCGCACCGCCAGCAAGGACAAGATCCCGTTCGTGCTGATCGCGGGCGGAGACGATGCAGAGGCGGGCGCTGTTTCGTTCCGCTTCCGGGACGGAAGCCAGGACAACGGCGTGCCCGTCGCGGAAGCGGTCAAGCGCATCACCGAAGCCGTCCGCAACCGGACCAGCTAGCCGAACGGAAGCAGCACAGTGCAGGAGAACACAGGCGCAGGATATCCAGGCGATGCCGGCGTTACCGACGACTTTGCCCTCGCCGGTGTCCCGGACGCCTTCCAGCGCCTGTGGACTCCGCACCGCATGGCCTACATCAAGGGCGGCCAGCACCAGTTCAAGAACGAGAACGACTGCCCGTTCTGCGTAGGCCCCGGCCGCACTGACGAAGAGGCGCTCATCGTCTACCGCGGACGGACCTGCTATGTGGTGCTGAACCTGTTCCCCTACAATCCGGGCCACCTGCTGGTCTGCCCCTACCGGCACATTCCGGACTACACGGACCTTACGGTTGAAGAAACAGCGGAGTTCGCCGAGCTGACCCAGACGGCCATGCGGGTCCTGCGGAAAGTGTCCAATCCCGGCGGCTTCAACCTGGGCATGAACCAGGGCGTGGTGGGCGGTGCAGGTATCTCCGCACACCTGCACCAGCACATTGTGCCGCGCTGGGGCGGGGACGGTAATTTCTTCCCCATCATCGCCCAGACCAAAGCCATTACCCAGACCCTTGATGAGGTCCGGCAACAAGTGGCTGAGGCCTGGCCCGGGGAGTCGGATGCTGAATAGGCATGCCCGCGGTTTCTTCACCGCGCTGTTTACCCCACTGGCCCGCTGGCTCCTGAAAATTGGAGTCTCCCCGGACGCGGTCACCATCCTCGGAACCGCGGGTGTTGCCGCGGGAGCCCTCATCTTCTACCCCCTGGGTCAACTCTTTTGGGGGACCGTCTTCATCACCGCGTTCATCTTTTCCGACGTCCTGGACGGCATCATGGCCCGGATGCAGGACGTCAAGAGCCGTTGGGGAAACTTCCTCGACTCCACCCTTGACCGGGTCGCTGATGGGGCCCTCTTCGCCGGCGTGTCCGTATGGTTCTTCACCGGTGGATACAACACCGCCATCGCCGTCAGCGCGCTGCTGTGCCTGGTCCTGGGCATGGTTGTGTCCTACGCCAGGGCCAAGGCCGAGTCGCTGGGGTTCACCGCCAACGTCGGGATCGCAGAACGGGCCGAACGCCTGGTCTCCGTGCTGGTGGTCACCGGCCTGACCGGTTTGGGACTGCCACCGGTGGTGCTCCTGGCCACCCTGGTCCTCCTGGCTGCGGCGAGCCTCATCACCGTCGTGCAGCGCGTCGTTTCCGTGCGCCGGCAGTCACTGGCGGAACCCACGCCCGCTGATTAAGCATGATTAAGCTGGCCGTGCGGCGGGGGACTAGTATATAAGTGCCCGGTCAAGCGACCCGGCAATCCGTGCGTGCACCTCCGGCAGCTGCCGCCGCATGCCCGGCGAAGATCATCTGTCTACCCATAGGGGTTTTTGTGTCTACACCTGATGTAAGCAACGAGGCCGGTTCGTCCGCGAACAGCGTCACGGGCAGCAGCCGCGTGAAGCGTGGCATGGCCGAGATGCTCAAGGGCGGCGTCATCATGGACGTCGTCAACGTCGAGCAGGCCCGCATCGCCGAAGACGCCGGTGCCGTGGCAGTCATGGCGCTGGAGCGTGTTCCGGCCGATATCCGCGCCCAGGGCGGCGTGTCCCGCATGTCCGATCCCGACATGATCGACCAGATCATTGACGCCGTATCCATCCCGGTGATGGCCAAGGCCCGCATCGGCCACTTCGTGGAAGCCCAGGTCCTGCAGTCCCTCGGAGTCGACTACATCGACGAGTCCGAGGTCCTGACCCCGGCCGACTACGTCAACCACATCGACAAGTGGAACTTCAAGGTTCCCTTCGTCTGCGGTGCCACCAATCTCGGTGAGGCCCTGCGCCGCATCAACGAGGGCGCGGCCATGATCCGCTCCAAGGGCGAGGCCGGCACCGGCGACGTCTCCAACGCCACGGGCCACATGCGCAAGATCCGCTCGGAGATCGCCAAGCTCTCCTCGCTGCCCGAGGACGAGCTGTACGTCGCCGCCAAGGAACTCCAGGCCCCGTACGAACTGGTCAAGGAAGTTGCCGCTGCCGGCAAGCTCCCCGTCGTCCTGTTCACTGCAGGCGGCATCGCCACCCCCGCTGACGCTGCCATGATGATGCAGCTCGGCGCCGACGGCGTGTTCGTCGGCTCCGGCATCTTCAAGTCCGGCAACCCTGCCCAGCGCGCCGCCGCCGTCGTCAAGGCCACCACCTTCTTTGACGACCCCGACGTCATTGCCAAGGCCTCCCGCGGGCTCGGCGAAGCCATGGTGGGCATCAACGTCGACGAGATCCCCCAGCCGCACCGCCTGGCTGAGCGCGGCTGGTAAGTCTCTCCTCGCGTCCACTTTGGGCGCCTGGCGGCGCTGATCCTCTGCGTGCTATTCCCCGCGTCCCGCTAAAGCCGCTTCGCGGCGAGCCGGGACGCGGGGCCCCTTTTACGCACGCTGCCGGATCACCACCGCCTGCCGCTTCGGGTCGGGTTTACTGACCTAACTTACGACGCCGGTTCCCTCACCTTCTTTGGTGGGGGACCGGCGTCGTTCTTTTAAATCGGTTGCTCCGTAGATGTCGTTTTCCGGGCTCAAAACGACAAGTACTCAGCAATCGATGGGGGTTACTCCAGGCCTCGGCGCTTGAGCAGCGGGTCCAGTCCTGCTTCGCGGCCCCTCAGGATCCGGAAGGACTCCAGGGGGTCCCGGCTGTTGCCGCGGCTGAGGAGTTCTTGCCGGAAGCGTTCGCCGTTGGCGCGGGACAGGCCGCCGTTCTCCTTGAACCAGTCCACGGTCTCCGCGTCCAGGACCTCGCTCCAGATGTAGGAGTAGTAGCCGGCCGCGTAGCCGGCGCCGGCGAAGATGTGCTGGAAGTAGCCTGTGCGGTACCGGGGCGGGATCAGGGGGTGCGCAATCCCTGCCGCAGCCAGGGCCTTAGCCTCGAACTCCACGGCATCGTCCGGAACGTCGCCTGGCTCCAGCGTGTGCCATGCCAGGTCCAGGAGGGCTGCGCCCAGGTACTCGGTGGTGGCAAACCCTTCGCCCCAGAGCCGGGATTCCTCAAGCCTGTCCACAACGTCCCGCGGAAGAGGTTCGCCGGTGACGTGGTGGCGTGCGTAGTTGGACAGCACCTCCGGCCACATGATCCACATCTCGTTCACCTGCGACGGATACTCCACAAAGTCCCGGGGCACGGCAGTGCCGGAAAAGCGGGGATAGGTGACGTCGGAGAACAAGCCGTGCAGGGCGTGGCCGAACTCGTGGAAAAGGGTGCGCAGCTCGTCCAGGGTGAGGAGCGTCGGCTCACCCGCGGGCGGCTTGGAAATGTTGAGCGTATTGATCACCACCGGCCGGGTGCCCAGGAGTCCAGACTGGTCCACGAGCGAGTTCATCCACGCACCGCCGCGCTTGGATTCACGCGCATAGTAGTCGCCCAGGAACAACCCCAGGCCGGTTCCGTCCCCGTTCCGGACCTCCCAGATGCGAACGTCCGGATGATAGGCGCGGAGGTCGTGCCGCTCGTGGAACGTGATCCCGTACAGCGCAGTGGCTGCAAAAAACACTCCATCCGTGATCACCCGGTCCAGCTCAAAATACGGACGCAGTGCCTGTTCATCAACGTCGTACTTCTCCCGCCGCACCTTTGCCGAATAGTAGGCCCAGTCCCAAGCCTCCAGCGGATGCCCGGCGGCGTCGGCCAGGGCTGCCGCCTCGGCGTCAGCATTGCGGACGGCCGCCGGCGCCATCCGGCCCAGCATCGTCCGGACGGCTTCGAAGTCCGGCGCCGTCTGCCGGTCGGCCACCAGTTCGGCGTAGTTGGCGAAACCCAGCAGTTGGGCCTTTTCCGCCCGCAGCCCGGCCATCTCCCGGGCCAGGTCCAGGACATCCAGGCTCCCGCCGCCACTGCCCCTGGCCACGGATGCTTCGAACAGACGACGGCGGACGTCCCGGTTCTCGAGCGAGGCCAGCGCCGGCTGGTTGCCGGGCTGGATCAGGGTAAGCAGGAATTTGCCGTCGTGCCCGGCGGCGCGTGCCGCTTCCGCGGCACTGGCGACGTCGTCCGCCGGCAGGCCCGCCAGGTCGCCGGCGTCCTCCAGCAGCAGCGCCGCGGACTTCATCCCCTCCTTGACCCGCTGTCCGAACTCCGTGCCCAACCGGGCCAGTTCAGCGTTGATGGCACGCAGCCGCTCCTGGCCGGGCGCATCGAGCTGGATCCCGGACTGGCGGAACTCCTTGAGGTACTCCTCCACCAGGCGGGCTGACTCGGGATCGAGGCTGTCCGTATCTATGCCGGCAAAGCGCCCATACAGTGCACTGTTGAGGAAAGCTTCGTCCTGGTGGGCCTGGAAGCGCGGCGAAAGCTCTGTTTCAAGTTCCCGGATTTCCGCGGAGGCATCCGCCGACACCAAGGTGAAAAATGCCGCAGCCGCCCTGTTGAGGAGCTGCCCGGAGCGTTCCATGGCCAGTGCCGTGTTTTCAAACGTGGCCGGTGCGGCGTTGCTGCTGATGGCCCGGATCTCGTCCAGGTGGGCAGCCAGTCCTGATTCGATGGCGGCGCCGTACTGGCCTGCTGTGAGGGCCTCGAAAGGCGGAAGACCGTAGGGCAGGGGACTGGCGGCAAGGAGGGGGTTGGTCATGGGGTAAACCTTTCACAGCAGGGCGCGGTTCTCAATTGATGGAAATGGTGCTGCCTCCCAGGTCACATCCCTAGAATTGCCGCTATGGTGTCCGTTCCGGGCCCCATTCCGCACGTGCTGGAAGGCGTACACGGGTTCGGCTATACGAGGGGGCCACCGGTCCATGAGCAAAAGTGCCACGACGCAGGCGGCTGCATCCCTGGGTGTGCCCGTACGGTGGGTGGGCCCGGGCGCCGTCACGGTCCTGGCCCTGGCCTACGGCATCTTCTGGTACTTCGCGCGCCCGGAAGGTGAACCCGTACTCCGCCATGTGGGCCAGCTGTTCGGCGGCGAATCCGTGCTGCTGTATTCCATCGCCCTGGTCCTGGTCAGCACACTCCCGCACGTTGAGCCGGTGTTCGGCGGCATAGACCATGCAGCGATCTGGCACCGCAGGGCCGCCGTTACGGCTACTGTCCTGTTGCTGCCGCACATAGAACTTGCGTCCAACCCGGAGGCAACCAGCGTGGGTAAGACACTGGCCGTGGTGGCCATTTCCGGCCTTGCCGCACTGGTGGTGTGGGCGGTGCTGCCGCGTTGGCGGACTATGCTGCCGGCGCCCGTCCGCCGCGTGGTGCTCGCCGCACTGCAGACCAAGGGTGTCCGCCTGGTGGTGCGCCTGCTGGGTGGTTATGAGCGCTGGCGCGGCTTCCACCGCCTCACAGGCTTGTTCGTGGCTGCCGGATTCCTGCATGGACTGCTCGATGCCAGTGCGTTTGAAGCGGCGCCCGTCCTGCGGTGGAGCTATGTGGCCATCGGCGGAACGGGGCTGGCATTCTACGTCTACCGGGAGCTGCTGGCGCGCCGTTTCCTGCCCCATCACGACTACCAAGTCGCAGGGGTCCGCCCGGTCGCGGCCGATCTGGTGGAGGTGGCGCTCCGTCCCCTGGGCCGCCCCCTGGTGTTCAAACCCGGCCAGTTCGCCATGGTCTACCTCGAAACAGCGGATGGCTGGCAGCGGCACCCCTTTTCCATTTCCGGGCCCGCCCAGGAGGGCGGCATCAGCATCACGGTCAAGGCGCTGGGTGACCACACCACAAGGCTTCCCGACGTGGTCCAGCCTGGGATGCCGGCCGTGGTGGGCGGCCCCTACGGCCGATTTGACCGGCACAAGGGCACTGCCCACCAGGTCTGGATCGCCGGCGGGGTGGGGATCACGCCCTTCCTGAGCTGGCTGCGGTCGCTGGACGCAGACCCGGGCGGCGGGCTGCAGGAAGATGTCGACTTCTTCGTTACCTCGGCGGGCCCGTCGCCTTTTGCCGAGGAAATCATCGCCATCGCCAGGAACCACCCGCGGCTCAAGGTCCATGTGGTTGACACCGAAAGGGACGGGCGGCTGACCCCGGCCGCGGTCATGGCCGCGGTGGGCACCGAACCGCGCCTGCTGTCAGTTTTCATGGGTGGGCCCGACGCCATGCTCCGGCAGTTCCGCAAAGCCTTCCGGGCAGCGGGTGTCCGCAGGCTCAACATCCACCGGGAGTACTTCCAGTGGCGGTGATCCAGGCGGTCGCAGTTCAGCGGGGCCGGCGGGCGGCGTGCTCCCGTGCCAGGACCGCGTAGGCGTCGTCAGGGGTGCCGGGGGAGAAGCTGCCGAACTTGCGCTCCGCGGCCGTGCGGATGAGGTAGTCGGCAATGGCAGGGTTCTTGGGAAGCAGCGAGCCGTGCAGGTAGCTGGCAACGATGTTTCGGTACCGCGCCCCCTCATGACCGTCGTTGCTGTTGTTCCCCGTTCCCTTGGCCACCGTCCCGAGCGGCCGCACCCCGCTGCCCAGGGTGGTTTGGCCGCTGTGGTTCTCGTAACCGAGGACTTCGCCGAACTCGGTGGTTGAGACCTTGACGTTGCCGATCAGGCGCTCGTCGGTACCGTGGGTTTCCACGTCCAGGACGCCGATGCCCGGGATGACAGTACCCGTCCGCGTCTTGAAGAAACGGCCAAAAAGCTGGTAGAGGCCGCAGATGACCAGCATGGGTGCGCCGTCCTCGGCCAACTCCTTCAGCTGGCCGGCCCGGGCCTGCAGGTCGTCCTGGATGACCAACTGGCCGCTGTCCTGGCCGCCGCCGCCCACAATGATGTCCACGCCTTCGGGAAAGGGATCGCCCACGTTGTACTCAAGCAGTTCGGGGGTGTACCCGTGCCATTGGATGCGGCGCTGCAGGACCAGGGCATTGCCCCAGTCGCCATAGATGTTCATGTCCCGCGGGTACAGCTGGACCACGCGCAGCGTGCCCTTGGACTGGTCGCCAGCTTCTGCTGCTTCTGCCGGACTCACGAGACAACCTCCACGGTGGTGATTTTGGACAGCTCGCGGCGGATGGCAAGCATGGCGGTGTAGGTGCAGAAGATCCGTTTGGGTTTGCCCCGGCCTTCCCGGATGAAGGCGGCAAGGGCGGCGGGAATGTCGGTGTCCACGGCGCCAACGCGGACTTCGTCGTACTGCAGCCGCAGCGCCATGTCATAGGCGCGCGATCCGGTCAGCACCTCCACCCCGCCCCCGCGAAGAGAATCGAATTCCACGTCCCACAGCCAGGACATGTCCCGGCCGTCGGCGTAGTTGTCGTTGATGGCGATCATCGTGGCGTAACCGGCAGCGGGGAAGGATTTCAGTCCCAGCCGGAAGCCGCTGGGGTTCTTGACCAGCACCAGGTCCAGGGGCTGGCCGTCCACTGTCAGGCTTTCGCCGCGGCCGAAGGCTGGTGCCACCTGGGACAGCGCCTGCAGCAGGGTCTCGTGGTTCGCGGTGGCGGCCCCGCCGCCGCAAATGCTGCGGGCGAGCGTAAGAGCAGCGGCTGCGTTGAAGATGTTGTACACGCCGCGCAGCTTCATCGCCGTGGTGACCGTGCCGCCGTCGTACTCGAATTCGGCGCTGTCTGCGCCCACCTTGCGGAGGACGACGTCGGCCTCCGGTTTGGCGGGCAGGCCCGCCGGGGCGGGGCTGCCGGGAGCGGCGCGCATGTCGTCATCGTTCGGGAAGGTGCCCAGCAGGGAGTCGTCCAGGCCGAAGTACCTGACGTCCTGTCCCGTCAGCGTGTCCGCGATCCGGGCAACCCGCGGGTCCTCGCGGTTCAGGACCACTGTTCCCGTGGTCTTGGCGGCGATGTGCTGCAGGAGCTGTGCGGTCTTGTCGATTTCGCCGAAGCGGTCCAGCTGGTCGCGAAGCACGTTCAGCAGGAGGCAGTACCGGGGCGGAACGCTGTTCACGAAATGGACGGCGTGGGCTTCATCGAGTTCCAGGACGGCAACGTCCGCGTCCAGCCTGCCGCGCCAGTCCACCTCGCCCAGGAGGGCCGCTGCCACGCCCCGCGTGAAGTTGCTGCCGGTCCGGTTGGTGAAAACCTTCAGGCCCTGGCTTTCCAGGAGTTCGACCACCATTTTGGTGGTGGTGGTCTTTCCGTTGGTGCCGCTGACCACAGCCACGCCGTGGGGCAGGGTGGTGAGCGTCCGCCGCATGAAGCCGGGATCGATTTTCTCGACCACCAGGCCCGGAAGTGCGGACCCGCCGCCCCGCAGCCGGGATACCCTGCGGACCAGCTTGCCGAGCGGAACAGTGAAGAAGACCATGTTTCGAATATATCCCAGCAGCGGCATGCAACCTTTGCCCGCCCCGGCCCGCCGCACCGGGCGGAGGGCCGGGGCCGTATGCTGGAGGGATGACAAACCCGCCTTCTGCTGATCCTGCGCGCGTGGGCTCAGGCCTGCGGATCGGTGTCCTGGCCCTCCAGGGAGACTTTCGCGAGCACCTGCGTGCCGCAGAGGCCACCGGCGCGCAGGGCGTTGCCGTCCGCCGCCCGGAGGAGCTCGATGGCCTGGACGGCCTCATTATTCCCGGCGGCGAATCCACCACGATCGATAAGCTGGCGCGGGCCTTCGACCTTGCCGACCCGCTGCGCAAGTACATCGCCGAGGGCCTGCCCGTCTACGGCTCATGCGCGGGGATGATCCTGCTCGCGTCGGACATCGCCGACCCGGCAACCGACCTGTCCGGCGCCCCCCAGCAGACGTTCGGCGGCCTGGACATCACCGTCCGCCGCAATGCCTTCGGCCGGCAGCGCGAATCCTTCGAAACCGACCTGGACTTCAAGGGGCTGGACTTCAGTGCCACCGAATCGGGCGTGGAACCGGTGCACGCTGTCTTCATCCGCGGGCCCTGGGTGGAACGCGTGGGGCCGGACGTGGAGGTCCTGGCCCAGGTGGAACCGGCAGATCCCGGACAAGCCTCGCACGCCGTACCGCTGCCCGGGGCGGCTAGAATTGTCGCAGTGCGTTCCGGCCAGCTGCTGGCCACCTCCTTCCATCCGGAAGTGACCGGCGAGAAACGCGTACACGAACTTTTTATCCGCATGATCAGAGGAGAAGCGTAAAGCATGTCAGGCCACTCCAAATGGGCAACGACCAAGCACAAAAAGGCGATCATTGACAGCCGCCGCGCAAAGTCGTTCGCCAAGCTGATCAAGAACATCGAAGTTGCCGCCCGGATGGGCGGACCGGACCTCGCCGGCAACCCCGGCCTGGAACTGGCCGTGACCAAGGCCAAGAAGACCTCGGTTCCCAACGACAACATCGACCGTGCCATCAAGCGCGGCGCCGGCCTCACCGGCGAAGTGGTGGACTACACCGAGATCATGTACGAGGCCCGCGGCCCCCAGGGCTCGGCCCTGCTGATCGAGTGCCTCACGGACAACAAGAACCGGGCAGCCTCCGAAGTCCGCCTGGCCATCTCCCGCAACGGCGGCACCATCGCCGACCCCGGTTCCGTGAGCTACCTCTTCACCCGCAAGGGCGTAGTGAACCTGCCTAAGAACGGCCTGAGCGAGGACGACGTCCTGATGGCCGTCCTGGATGCGGGCGCGGAGGAAGTCAAGGACAACGGCGAGACCTTCGAGATCCACTCGGAACCGGGCGATCTCCAGGCCATCCGGGAGGCCCTGGCGGAAGCCGGCATTGAGTACGACACGGACGAGGTTGAATTCGTGCCCTCCATGCAGGTGGAACTCGACGTCGACGGCGCCCGCAAGTTCCTGAAGCTGGCGGACGCTCTTGAAGACCTCGACGACGTCCAGAACGTGTACAGCAATGCCGACCTCAGCGACGAAGTCCAGGCCGCCCTGGAATCCGAGTGACGTCCGGCCTTGCCAGCTAGACCGCAGCGGGAGCTCCAGCCGGCCCTGCCGCCCGCAGCGGGGCAGAAGTGACGCTCCGCGTCCTGGGCGTTGACCCCGGCCTGACCCGCTGCGGCATCGGCGTGGTGGATGTTGAACGCAACCGCCGGGCCAGCATGGTGGCGGTAGGGGTTGTCGGCACCTCGCCGGACGAGACCCTTGACCGCCGCCTGCTGGTGATCGCCACGGCCATCGACGAGTGGCTGGACCGTTACGAGCCCGAGGTCCTCGCCGTCGAACGCGTCTTCTCGCAGCTCAACGTCAGCACGGTGATGGGCGTCGCGCAGGCGTCCGGCGTGGTGATCGCGGCGGCGGCCCGCCGGGGAATCCCGGTGGCGCTGCATACGCCGTCGGAAGTTAAAGCCGCGGTGACCGGAAGCGGGTCCTCGAACAAGGACGCCGTGACCAAACTGGTCACCAAGATCCTCCGGCTTGACGCTCCGCCGCGGCCCGCCGACGCGGCCGATGCGCTGGCGCTGGCCATCACCCATGCGTGGCGGGCCGGGAGTGGCGCTGCCGTCGCCACCACCGGTCCCGGCAGCTCTTCCCTGACGCCGGCCCAGCGGGCATGGGCGGAAGCAGAGGCGAAAGCGCGCCGTGCACGCTGATTGTCCTTGCCGCTTGCTAGGGTATTCGTAGATATGTTCGGATAGCCGGGCTCCCAGTGGGGAGGCCCGCAGTACAACGGGAGCCCGGCCTTGATCAGTTTCCTCCGCGGAACCGTAGCGCACGTCGGCCTGTCCACGGCCGTGATTGACCTCAACGGTGCCGGGATGAGCGTCAACGCCACCCCGCAGACCCTGAGCCGGCTGCGCGTGGGGGAAGAGGGCAAGCTGTTTACGTCCCTGATTGTCCGGGAGGATTCGCTCACCCTTTTTGGTTTTGCATCCGACGACGAACGTGAGGTGTTCGACGTCCTGCTGAGTGTCAGCGGGGTCGGTCCCCGTCTTGCCCTCGCAGTCCTGGCGGTCCACGACCCCGAAGCAATCAGGGTTGCGGCCCATACGGAGGACAGCAAGACCTTCACCAAGGTTCCCGGCATCGGGCCCAAGGTCGCGGGCCGGATCGTGCTGGAGCTGGCCGGAAAGCTGGTACCGCACGGAACCGCTGCACCCGCCGGCGCCGCCACCCCTGCCGAGGCCGCATGGAAGCCGCAGGTGGTGGCCGCCATGACCAGCTTGGGCTGGTCCGAGAAGGATGCCTCCGCCAGCATCGACAAAGCCCTGGCTGACGAGCCGGAAGTATCCTTCCGCGGCAATGTGGCCGAAATCCTCCGCACCACCCTCCGCTGGCTGGGGCAGGACGGCGCCCGCGCCGGCAACCGCGTAGGCAGCCGTGGCTGAACCTTCATTGGTCGCCGCGGGGGAGGAACCGGAGGAGCGGGCCATCGAGGCTGCGCTCCGGCCGAAGAACCTCGACGATTTCGTGGGCCAGCACCGGGTGCGCAAGCAACTTTCGCTCGTGCTCCAGGCCTCCCGGATGCGCGGGCGCACAGCGGACCACGTGCTGTTCTCCGGGCCGCCGGGCCTCGGCAAAACCACCCTCGCCATGATCGTGGCCGCGGAAATGAACGCTCCGCTGCGCCTCAGCAGCGGGCCCGCCATCCAGCACGCGGGCGACCTTGCGGCCATCCTGTCCTCGCTGTCCGAGGGCGAGGTCCTGTTCCTCGACGAGATCCACCGCATGTCCCGGCCCGCCGAGGAAATGCTGTACATGGCCATGGAGGACTTCCGCGTCGACATCGTCGTGGGCAAGGGCGCCGGTGCCACCGCCATTCCACTGGAATTGCCACCGTTCACCCTGGTGGGCGCCACCACCCGCGCCGGGCTGCTTCCGGGCCCACTGCGCGACCGGTTCGGCTTCACCGGGCACCTCGAGTTCTACTCCGTTCCTGAACTGGAACTGGTCCTGCGCCGGTCAGCCGGGCTGCTGGACCTGAAGGTCAACTCCGCCGGATTCGCTGAAATCGCCGGCCGTTCACGCGGGACCCCCCGTATCGCCAACCGCCTGTTGCGCCGGGTCCGGGACTGGGCGCTGGTGCATGGTGTCGAACAAATCGATGCCAGGGCTGCGTCCGCCGCCCTGGACATGTACGAAGTGGACAAGAAAGGCCTTGACCGGCTGGACCGTGCTGTCCTCGATGCCCTCATCACCAAATTCGGCGGAGGCCCCGTCGGCCTGTCCACCCTGGCCATCGCCGTTGGCGAGGAAACCGAAACAGTGGAAACCGTGGCCGAACCCTTCCTGGTCCGGGAAGGGCTGCTGGGCCGGACACCCCGCGGACGGATTGCGATGGCGCCGGCCTGGACGCACCTCGGATACGCCATTCCATCCGGTGTCTTCGCCCAGGAGCAGCTGGACCTTTTCGAGCCCGGCGGGGACGCCCCCGCCGCGGGGGACTGGGCCCCGGAGAGCCAATAGCAGGCTCCGTTCAGCTTTTCCCTTTAGACTGGTATGACGCCCGGCACGTTCGGGTCTTTGTTTCGCGGGTGGCCCTGACGCCCCCGTCGTTTGGGGAAGGAAATGTCAGGCGTTCTGCCTGTGCCACCAACCGCCCCGGCTGAAGCGAAGCCCACGTCGCTGGAAAACCAGCAGCACCACGCAAAAGAACGGAATTCCCCCTTGGATCCAATGTCAATTCTCCTGTTCGTCATGCTCGGCGTGTTCATCTTCATGATGTTCCGCCGCAACAAGAAGACGCAGCAGCAGCAGGCAGAGCTCCAGTCGAAGTTCGCCCCAGGCGTGGAGGTCATGACCAGCTTTGGCCTTTTCGGCCGGATCGTGGACATCGACGACGCCGACAACAAGGTCACCCTTGAACTTTCCCCCGGCAACCTGGCCACCGTGCACCGCCAGGCAGTCACCAAGGTCGTCGAGCCTGCCGCGGAAGCCACGGTCGAGCCCGCCGCTGCCTCACCCGTGGTGCCGGATGACGCATCCTCACTGACCACGCCGGAAGCCGGAAGCACTGCAACGGGCACCGAGACTCCGGAAGAAACCCTGAAGCGCCTCAACGACGAGGGCAAGAAGGACAGCTAGGCCCGCTGGCCCCTTTCCTCCCTCTACCGCTGCGGACCACCGCCGGCGCAGGTAACAACCCGCGCCGGCGGTTCTTCCGCGAATAAGAGAAAGATCGACAATGGCACGAACTGGCCGCAAGAAACCAGGGCTCCGCGTCCTGGTCTGGCTTGGCGTACTCCTGGCAGCGCTGACAGCCGTCCTGGCCGGCGGCACCGTCGCCGGGCAGGCCAGCTGGGCACCCAAACTGGCCCTGGACCTCGAGGGCGGCACCCAGATGATCCTGGCGCCGAAGGTGGAGGGCGGTTCGGACATCAACGAACAGCAGCTCAACCAGGCCGTGGCGATCATCCGGCAGCGCGTTGACGGATCCGGCGTCTCCGAAGCGGAAATCAGCACCCAGTCCGGGCGCAACGTGGTGGTCAGCCTTCCCGGCACCCCCTCCGCCGAAACCCGGAACCTCATCCAGGCTTCCGCGGACATGAACTTCCGCCCCGTCCTCCTCAACGGCGATGGCGCCCCCGTGCCGCCGGAGTCGCAGACCCCGGAGGACCAGCTGCCCAAACCCACAGCTGAGCCGGCCAACAGCAGTGACACCAACTGGATCACCCCGGAGATCTACAAGCAGTTCGAGGCGCTGGACTGCAACAGCCCCGCAGCCGAGAAATCCAAGCGGTCAGATCCCACCAAGCCGCTGGTGACCTGCGAGCCTGCCACCGACAAGTCTCCTGCCATCAAGTACATCCTGGGTCCCGTGGAGGTGAAGGGCAGCAACATCGTCACCTCGTCCTTCCAGCTGCAGCAGGGTGCGCAGGGTGCGGTGACCAACGACTGGGCCGTCAACATCCAGTTCGACGCCGACGGCACGGCCAAGTTCAAATCCGTCACCGAACGCCTCAACCAGTTCTACGTGGCCGCCGGCGGCGAGTCCGGCACCGACCCCAAGTCCCAGTTCGCCATTGTGCTGGATGACCAGGTCATCTCCGCCCCGCGGTCGCTGGCTGTCATCACCGACGGACGTCCGCAGATCACCGGCGGCTTCACCGAGAAGACCGCCAAGGCGCTGTCCGACCAGTTGAAGTTCGGTGCCCTCCCCATCAGCTTCGACATCCAGAGCGAGCAGCAGATCTCCGCCACGCTTGGTGGCGAACAGCTGCGCATGGGCCTGCTGGCGGGCCTGATCGGGCTCCTGCTCGTGGTGGTCTACTCCCTGTTCCAGTACCGCGCCCTGGGCTTCGTCACGATCGCCTCGCTGGTGGTGGCCGGTGCCCTGACGTACCTGGCTATCGCGATCCTGGGCTGGACGGAGAACTACCGGCTGTCCCTTGCAGGTGTTGCAGGCATCATCGTGGCCATCGGCCAGACTGCCGACTCCTTCATCGTCTACTTCGAACGCATCCGCGACGAACTGCGCGAAGGGCGCGGCCTGGTGTCCGCCGTGGAAAACGGCTGGAAGCGGGCCAAGCGCACGGTTCTTGCCTCCAAGGCCGTCAACCTCCTGGCCGCCCTGGTCCTGTACTTCGTGGCCGTGGGCAACGTCCGTGGCTTTGCGTTCACGCTGGGCTTGACGGCCATCGCCGACCTCATCGTGGTGTTCATGTTCACCCACCCCACGCTGCAGCTGCTGGCCCGTACCCGGTTCTTCGGTGAAGGCCACAAGTTTTCCGGCCTGGACCCCGAACGTCTGGGCGCCGTGCCGCTGTACCGCGGTGCCGGCCGGGTCCGCACTCCCGAGGACAAGCCCGCGGTGGTCCGTACCAAGAACACCGGCGCAGCGGCCGAGGCCGAACGCCGCATGACCATCGCTGAACGGCGCCTGGCAGAGAAGCAGGAACAGCTGGCCGGCTCGTCCAAGACCTCCGCGAAGGAGAACAAGTAATGTCAGGCTTCGCTACGTTCGGCAACGAGCTCTACACCGGAAAGCGTTCCTACGACTTTGTAGGGGCCAAGAAGATATGGTTCATCATCGCCGCGGTGGGAGTCGCGCTGTCCATCATCATCCCGGCGGCCAAGGGTGGCTTCAACCTCGGCATCGAATTCCGTGGGGGCTCCGAATTCACGGTCTCGAACGTCAAGACCACGGACGCCACCATCGGCGAAAAGGCCGTGACTGACGTGGTTGCCGGCAGTGTTCCGCGCGTTGCGAACGTGGCCGGCAATACCATGCGCATCCAGACGGACAAGCTGACCGACGACGAGACCCTTCGGATCAAGCAGGGCCTCACCGGCGCCTACGGTGTCACCGACAACGAGGTGACCTCCACGTTCGTTGGCCCCACCTGGGGCGCTGACGTGACCAAGCAGGCGCTGATCGGCCTGGTGGTGTTCGTGCTGCTGGCGGCCCTGCTGATGGCCCTCTATTTCCGGACCTGGAAGATGTCCCTGTCGGCGCTTGCCGGCATGGCCGTGACCATGTTCATCACGGCCGGTGTGTATGCGCTCAGTGATTTTGAGGTCACACCGTCGGCCATCATCGGATTCCTGACCGTCCTGAGCTACTCCCTCTACGACACCGTGGTGGTCTTCGACAAAATCCGGGAAAACACCACCGGAATCGACGCCTCCACACGCCGGACGTTCGGTGAGGAAGTCAACCTCGCCGTCAACCAGACCCTGGTGCGTTCCATCAACACCATGATGGTGGCGATCCTCCCCGTGGGCGCCATCCTGTTCATCGGTGCAGGGCTCCTTGGTGCCGGAACGCTGCGCGACCTGTCCCTGGCCCTGTTCGTCGGGATCCTCATCGGCACCGCCGCGACCATCTTCGTCGCAGCTCCGATGTACGCCTGGCTCCGGCAGGGTGAACCGGACCTGGTCAAGCAGGCGCGGCGCGTCCAGCAGCGGCGGGCCGGTTCAACCGAACGGGCAGTTCCGGCATCGCCGGCTAAAGCCTGACCCGCCAGCTACAGGCACCCGCCATTCCCTCAAAGGCCGGGCAACGCACACCGTGCGCTGCCCGGCCTTTGGCTGTCCGCGCCCGGTTATAGAAGTGGCTGCCCGGGGGAATAGACTGGAGTAATTAAACGGTGGTGAGGGGTGCTTCATTGGAAGAACGTTCGGCGTCGGTGCCAACGGCAGAGGAAGAAAAAAGTCCTGCCGGTGTACAAACCGGTGCGGCATCGTCTGCGCGCCCAGGGTCCTTGGTTCCTGTTGACAATTCGGGATCACGGGCAACGTTTCCCGGCCGAAGGGAGCGCACCCGGTCGCGCCTTGCCCGCCTGACCGGTCGTGGAGCAGCCACCTATTCGCCTATCCTTGAGCCGCTGCTGCGCACTGTCCGGGCCAACAATCCCAAAGAGGACTTCGACCTCATCCAGCGCGCCTTCGACGTAGCTGAGCGGAGCCACCGCGGACAGAAGCGCAAGAGCGGGGACCCGTACATTACCCATCCGGTGGCTGTGGCCACCATCCTCGCCGAGCTTGGCCTCAGCGGCACCACCCTGGCGGCGGCCCTGCTGCACGACACCGTCGAGGACACCCCGTACACCCTCGCGGACCTGAAGCGGGACTTCGGGCCGGAAGTGGCCATGCTGGTGGACGGCGTGACCAAACTGGACAAGGTCAGTTTTGGCGAGGCCGCCCAGTCGGAAACGGTCCGCAAGATGGTCGTGGCCATGGCCAAGGACATCCGCGTCCTCATGATCAAGCTGGCCGACCGGCTTCACAACGCCCGTACCTGGCGCTTCGTATCAGCCGAATCGTCCGCCCGCAAAGCCCGTGAAACCCTCGAAATCTTCGCCCCGCTGGCGCACCGGCTGGGCATGAACACCATCAAGTGGGAGCTCGAGGACCTGTCCTTCGCGGCCCTCTACCCCAAGGTGTACGAGGAAATCGTCAGGATGGTGGGGGACCGGACCCCCGAGCGGGAAAAGAGCCTGGGCGTCATCCGGGACCAGATCACCGAGGACCTGCGCGCGGCCAAGATCAAAGCAACTATTACCGGCCGGCCCAAGCACTACTACTCCATCTACCAAAAGATGATTGTCCGCGACAAGGACTTCGACGACATCAACGACCTCATGGGTGTCCGTGTCCTGGTGGATTCTGTCCGGGACTGCTACGCCGCCCTGGGCACCATGCATTCGCGCTGGAACCCCCTGCCCGGCAGGTTCAAGGACTACATCGCGATGCCCAAGTTCAACATGTACCAGTCCCTGCACACCACCGTGATCGGCCCCGGCGGCAAACCGGTGGAGATCCAGATCCGCACGCACGAGATGCACCGCCGGGCCGAGTATGGCGTGGCGGCCCACTGGAAGTACAAGGACCAGCCCAACCGCACCGCGGTGGGCCCCGGAAGTCCCCGCGACGGCGATATGGGATGGCTGCGCTCCCTGGTGGACTGGCAGCAGGAAACCTCGGATCCCGGCGAGTTCCTGGACTCGTTGCGCTTTGAAATCAACGCCCGCGAAGTGTTCGTCTTCACGCCCAAGGGCGAAGTCATGGCGCTGCCGGCAGGATCAACGCCCGTGGACTTTGCCTACGCCGTGCACACGGAGGTAGGCCACCGCACCATTGGCGCCCGGGTCAACGGCAAGCTGGTCCCGCTTAACAGCGAGCTGAACCACGGCGACTGGGTGGAAATCTTTACCTCCAAAGCCGAGGGGGCCGGACCCAGCCAGGACTGGCAGCACTTCGTCAAGAGTGCCAGGGCACGCAACAAGATCCGCCAGTGGTTCAGCAAGGAACGCCGCGAAGAGGCCATTGACCGCGGCAAGGAGCTGTTGACCCGTGCCATGCGGAAACAGAACCTGCCACTGCAGCGGCTGATGACGCACGAGGCCCTGGCCGCCGTGGCCGAGGAATTCAAATACACGGACATCTCCGGCCTCTACGCCGGCGTGGGCGACGGGCACACATCTGCCCAGTCGGTCATGGAAAAGCTGATCGAAAGCCTGGGCGGCAACGAGAGTGCCGATGATGACGTCGAAGAGGTCAGCATCCCCACCCAGGTCAGCAAGGCCCGCTTCTCCGACTCCGGTGTTGTGGTCCGCGGCGTGGGCGACGTCTGGGTGAAGCTGGCCCGCTGCTGCACGCCCGTTCCACCGGACCCGATCCTGGGCTTTGTGACCAGGGGATCCGGCGTCTCCGTGCACCGCACCGACTGCACCAACATCTCGGACCTGAAGGACCAGCCGGACCGGATCGTGGACGTGGACTGGGCGCCAACCCAGTCGAGCGTTTTCCTGGTGGAGATCCAGGTGGAGGCCCTGGACCGCAAATCACTGCTGTCTGACGTGACGCGGGTCCTTTCCGACAACCACGTCAATATCCTCGCGGCCAGCGTCCACACCTCCACGGACCGGGTGGCCATCTCAAAGTTCGCGTTCGAGATGGGCGACCCCAAGTACCTCAGCCACGTCCTCAGCGCCGTGCGCAGGATCGACGGGGTCTTCGACGTCTACCGCACCACCGGCAACAAACGCCGGAGCTAAAAGGGCGAGCTTTTCCAAAGCAGCCCGCTTGTGCGGCACCCTGGGTGTTGCTTCGATGGCGCGCACCAGCAGCCGCAACCGCACGTCCTGCTGCGGGCGGGCCAGCAAGCCGGCGAGGGCCGGTACGGCACGTTCCGGTTCCACGTGCAGGGCGATGTCAAGGGCGGTCCGCAAGGGGCTGGAAACCATCAGGCCGCCCAGGCTGATCACGTCGAACGGCCCCAGCCTCACCTCGTGGAGCGTGCAGCCGCGGGTATTCCGCAGGCTGGATACCCGCCGCTTGGCATCAACCAGGAGTGCCAGCCTGTCCGGTTCCGCCGCGCAGCCGTAGATCCACGCCGCAGTCATCCGCCCCGCGACGACCCGCTGCCGGATGGCCGCGGGCACAGCACCCGCGGCCGCCCTTGCCCGCAACTGCGGGGACGCCGGCAACCCCGGAAGCGTGTAACCGTGTTGGTGGAAGCGGGCCAGCAGTCCGTCGGCGGCCAGGGACTGGAGTTCCGGACCGGCGAAGGGGACCCCGGGTGCGTACAGTTCGGGAAAGCGTGGCGCCGCCGCCGCCGCCTCTGCTGCGCCTGCAGGGCACCCTGGCCCCGGTGGGGAAGCGGAGGGGTCCCTGCCCGGTCCGGCGTCGGAGGATGCTGGTGGTGTGGCCATACCCCCATCCTGCCCGGACCGTGGTTAACGGGCACAGGCCCGGTCCGGGTTATGTGGATAACCGGGACCGGGCCTGTGACTTCCAGCCCAAGCCAGAGAAGCTCAGCGCGAGAAGCCTAGGACAGCTCGCTGGCGGAGCGCTGGATCTGGTCAAGCCAGGCCTGGCGCGCTTCGAGGGCCTCCCGGGCAGCCTTGATCTTGCGCTGGTCACCGCTCTTTTCGGCCTTGGCGAGGTCTTCTTGGAGCCCGGCAATGGCGGATTCCAGCTGCGAGAGTGCACTGTTGGTGCGTGCCTTGCGTTCGGGGTTGGACCGCTGCCACTGCTCTTCCTCGGCGTGGCGGACGGCGTCTTCAACCTTCCGGAGCCCGGCTTCGATCCGGCCCATGTCGGCCCGGGGTACCTTGCCGGCCTCTTCCCAACGGTCACGGACGGACTGGAGCGCCTTCTTGGCGGCTGCCAGGTCCTTCACCGGAAGGATGCCGTTGGCCTCGGCCAGCAACGCCTCCTTCACCGTAAGGTTCGCCGCGTACTCCTGGTCGATTTCGTCGTTGGCCGCCTGGCGGGAGGTGAAGAAGACGTCCTGGGCGGCGCGGAACCGTGCCCACAGGGCGTCGTCATCCTTCCGGCTGGCGCGCGGTGATGCCTTCCACTGGTCCATCAGCCGGCGGTATTCGCCCGCGGCATAGCCCCAGTCGGTTGACGTGGATAGGGCTTCGGCCTCGGCGATCAGCTTCTCCTTGGCAGCCTTGGCTGCGGAATTGTTGCTGT
The DNA here is from genome assembly GCF_902506025.1 of Arthrobacter sp. 8AJ. Taxonomy (NCBI): domain Bacteria; kingdom Bacillati; phylum Actinomycetota; class Actinomycetes; order Micrococcales; family Micrococcaceae; genus Arthrobacter; species Arthrobacter sp. 8AJ. The sequence continues at coordinate 2,041,915 of NZ_LR733289.1, forward strand.
CCAGCTGGGAGAAATAGGCCCGGCGGTGGCGGTCGAAGACGGTGCGGGCGGCGCGGAAGCGCTTCCAGAGGGCGTCCTCGTTGCTGCGGCCCAGCCGCACGCCGCTCTTCTGGGCTGCCTTCCAGTTCTCGAACAGCTCGTTCATCCGGGCGCTGGAGGTCTTCCACTGCGTCTGGGCGGGATCCTGGCCGGAAATCTGCTCCGCCTCGGTGACGATGGCCTCACGCGCTGCAAGCTCGGATGCACGCACGGCATCGTGCTCGGCCTTCTCGGCCTTCTCCAGCTCCGTGATTTCGACGGCGAGCTTGTCCAGTCGCGCTTCGGCTGCCCGCAGGTCGCCCACCATGTTCCGTTCGGCGAGCTGTTCACGCAGGTGCGTCACCGTCTTTTGCATGTCCGTGCTGGGAGCCTTGGAGCTGACACGCTGTTCGAGGAGGACGATCTGCGCCACAACGTCGTCGTACTTCCGCGCAAAGTAGATCAGCGCCTCGTCACCGCTCACGCCGGGGTACTGTCCCACGGGGTGCTCGCCGCCGTCGATATTCAGGTAGACGTGGCCGTCCCCTTCCACTCGGCCCCACTTGGAGGCCTCGGCGACAGACGTGCTGGGCGCAGCGGGCACCGGTGCGGCAGCGGGAGCGGCGGCAGCGGGCTTGGGACGCGATGCGAAGGCGGCAGGCGACGGTGCTGACGGCCGGGGGCCGGGTGCGGCAGCAGGCACAGACGGCTCCGCGGCAGTGGCTACCCCGGACTGGCCCTCTGCATCCTGCCCACTGGCCGCGCCAACACTGGCTGCGTCAGCAGTGTCCTCGTCAACAGGGCTTTCTTCAGCAGTGCCCTCCTCTGAAGCGGTTGCTTCGGGGGCCGCGGGTGCGTGCCCGGCCTGTGCAGCAGTATCGGCAGCGTCCTCGGCCGGAGCCGTTGGTTCGGTTACGCCTGTTGCTGTTTCGTCGGATTTCTGACTGTCTGTCACCGCTAAAAGTCTTTCGCTTGGAGGGAAATACTCACGTACTGCACCGCGGCCTTGCCGGCCCGGCTCCTACTTCAGAGAAAACGAGTCTATCGTGACTGGTTGTTTTGGTGCGCCGTCCGTGTCGCTGGCACCTGGCGTGATACCGGCGGCAGCAATGTTGGACACCACATCAAGCCCCGAGGTCACCTTTCCCACCACGGTATAGCCCCCCGCTGCGTCTGCCGGAATCGCGGTGTCCTTATAGACAATGAAGAACTGTGTCCCGTTGCCGTAGGCGTTGTTGCCGGTACGGGCCACGGCGATGGTGCCGGCGGGGTACATGTTGTCCGCCGGGGTGTTCTCCAGCGGGCCCCACGTGTAGTTGGGGTCTCCCTGGCCGTCGCCCGTGGGCGAACCGCACTGCAGCACGCCGAACTGGTCTGCGGTGGTGAGCCGGTGGCACGTCTTGCCGTTGAAATAGCCTTCGTCGCTGAGGGACTTGAAGACCGCCGCGGCCTGGGGAGCCTTGGTTCCGTCCACCTCCACGCCCAGAGGACTGCCGTTCAGCAGCAGTTGGCCCGTGAAAGTCTTGCCGGCCGCCGAGTCTGCGGCCGGGATGTTCGGCCCGTTGGTTGCAGCAGCGGATGGAGTGGGGGAGGCGCTGGCCGAGGCCGATGGCTCGGTCAGGCCTGCCTGCGCGGCAGCATACTCGTCCTCGGTCGGGTTTCCGGCGAACGCCGTGAGCTGGAGGACGACGGCGAGCAGTACGGCGGCGGTTCCCGCGCCGGCGGCCACGAGGTTGTCGCGCTTGCGCCGCCTTTCCTGGTCGCGCCGGAGGTCACGCTTGGCTTCCATTTGCTGGATGCGCCGTTTCGTTTCGCGGGCACTGCGTGAACTGGCCGGCAAGGGTCCTCCTCATCGTCGGGCTGCTGGTGTGCCGCGGTTGGCCGCGGCGCGAAGAATTCAGCGGCCAGTCCGTGCCGTCCGCCGTATTAGAGATGCACACGGATGAACGCATAAACTGGCTGCCGCACATAGTTTATGCATGGCCGGCTGTGCTGCCGCCGTACGCCGTCCCTGAACGGTGTGGCCGGCAGTGCGCCGCGCCTTCCATCCCTAAGGAGAACCTTCCCCATGGCACGCACCGCCTCCCTGTCCGGATTCCCCGAGTGGCTTCCCGAGGAGCGGCTGGTGGAGCTGCATGTGCTCGATACCCTGCGCAGGGTCTTTGAGCTGCATGGTTTTGCCTCGATCGAAACCCGGGCTGTGGAGACGGTGGGCCAGTTGCTCCGCAAGGGTGAGATCGACAAGGAAGTGTATGGACTCAGCCGGCTCCAGGAGGATGAGAGCGACAACCCGGTAAAGGGCGGTAAAGCGGATCCCCACGCGCTGGCCCTGCATTTTGACCTGACGGTGCCGTTTGCCCGCTACGTCGTTGAAAACGCCGGCTACCTCGCCTTCCCGTTCCGCCGCTACCAGATCCAGAAAGTGTGGCGCGGCGAGCGGCCCCAGGAAGGCCGGGCCCGTGAGTTTACCCAGGCGGACATCGATGTTGTGGGCGACGGCGAGCTTCCGTTCCGTTACGACGTCGAGATTGCACTGGTCATCGCCGAGGCCCTCAGTGCCCTGCCCATCCCCGACTTCCGCCTCCGGATCAACAACCGCAAGCTCGCCGAAGGCTTCTACCGCGGCATCGGCCTCGATGACACCGCAGGCGTGCTGCGCAGCATCGACAAGCTTGAAAAGATCGGTCCCGCCAAGGTGGCTGAGCTGCTGAAGTCCGAGCTGGGCGCTTCCGATGACCAGGCCGCCAAGGCGCTGCAGCTGGCAGCAATCCGCACGGACGACACATCCTTCGTGGCGCAGGTCCGTGCCCTCGGCGTCACCAACGAGCTCCTGGATGAAGGCCTCGACGAACTGGAGCAGGTTATCGATGCCGCCGTGCAGCGGGCTCCCGGCAAGGTGCTGGCCGACCTCAGCATCGCCCGCGGCCTGGACTACTACACCGGCACCGTGGTGGAAACCGTGCTGGTGGGCCACGAGCAGCTCGGGTCCATCTGCTCCGGCGGCCGCTACGACGCCCTGGCGTCCAAGGGAAACCGGAAGTTCCCGGGCGTCGGGCTGTCCATCGGCGTGACCCGATTGGTCTCCCGGATCCTGAGCCAGGACCTGGCCAAGGCCTCCCGTTCGGTTCCCACGGCGGTGCTGGTGGCCCTGAACCACGACGACAGCTGGGGCGGTGCGCAGGACGTCGCCGCGCTCCTGCGCAGCAGGGGTATCCCCACGGAAGTGGCGGCCAAGGCAGAAAAGTTCGGCAAGCAGATCAAGTTTGCGGACCGGCGCGGCATCCCGTTCGTCTGGTTCACCGACGAGGACGGCACCCACCAGGTCAAGGACATCCGTACTGGCGAACAGGTGCTGGCCGCGCCCGAAACCTGGATGCCGCCGCTGGAGGACCTGACGGTTCAGGTTGAAACCACCGCCCCCGCAGCAGCCTCCGTGTAGCCCGGCAACTCAGGGCTGGTGCTGCCGGAGGCGCAGCGCCAGCCAGCGACCGGTAACCCCGGCAGCGAGGACCGCGGCCATGGTCAGGACGGGCGCCGGCGGCAGGGTGAAGGCGAGGACGACGCAGCCCAGGAATCCCACGGCGTTCAGCCAGCGGGGGGCATAGCCGGGATGGGCCGTGAGGGTGAAGGCCGACGCGTTCGCCACGGCGTAATACACCAGTACGCCGAAGCTTGAGAAGCCCACCACCGTCATCACGTTGGTGGTCAGCAGGAGCAGGATGACGACGACGGCCACAGCCAGTTCCGCAACGAACGGGACGGTGTGGGTGCCGCCCACCTTTGCCAGCGGACCCGGCAGGTCGCGTTCCCGTGCCATGGCCAGGGTGGTCCGCCCCACGCCCGTGATGAGGGCGAGGAGGGCACCCAGGCATGCAGCGGCTGCGCCCGCCTGCACCAGCGGCGCGGCAGGGGCAAGGCGGGAATCCAATACTGCGTCCAGCAGGGGAGTTCCGGACGCGGCAAGCCGCTCTCCGAGGTGGTTCAGCAGGAGCAGTGCCAGCAGCAGGTAGATGGCGAAAGCGGCTGCCAGGGCCGCCAGGATGGCCCGCGGGATGGCCCGTGTGGGGTCTTTGACCTCTTCGCCCAGCGTGGCGATCCGTGCGTAGCCGGCGAAAGCGAAAAACATGAGCCCTGCTGCCGGCAGGACTCCCGCCGGGTTGCCCGACGGCGGCCCGGCCAGTACCGCCGCGGTGTGCGGGCCCAGCCACGCGGCCACGGCGACGAACACCAGCGTCGCCAGGACCATGCACAGCAGGATGCGTGTCAGCAGGGCGGTCCGGGTAATGCCGAGCAGGTTGACTCCGATGAGCGCCACGACGGCGGCCACAGCCACCGGGACCGCATAATTCCGCGCCACGTAGCTGCCGAACGTCAACGCCATGGCCGCGCACGACGCCGTCTTGCCTGTCACGAAACCCCAGCCGGCCAGGAAACCCGGCCACTCGCCGAGCTGGTTCCGCCCGTACACGTAAGTACCGCCGCTGGTGGGGTATTTGGCGGCGAGGGCGGCAGAGGCCACGGCGTTGCAGTACGCCACTACTCCCGCGATGAGCACCGACAGGACCAGGAGATTCCCTGCCAGCGCGGCGGCCGGAGCGAAGACCACAAACACGCCGGCACCCAGCATGGAACCCAGTCCGATCGCGGTGGCGTCAAAGGTCCCGAGCCTGCGCTGCAGCTGCTGCGGTTCGCTCATGCGGCGGCATTCCCTTTCCAGCGGGTAAACTCGGACGGGATCGTTCCCGCAACGATCATATTGAAACTTCCCACTGTTTTCCCGCAGAAAGGCGTGCTGTGCTGCGCACACATGACCTCGGATCCCTTCGTTCCGAGCACATTGGACAAACCGTAACCCTGGCCGGCTGGGTGGGCCGCCGTCGTGATCACGGTGGTGTGGCATTCGTTGACCTTCGCGACGCTTCCGGCGTGGCCCAGGTGGTGGTCCGCGAGGAAGAAGTGTTCCACGGACTGCGCAACGAGTACGTCCTTCAGGTCACGGGCACCGTGTCCAAGCGTCCGGAAGGGAACGAGAATCCCGCCCTCGCCACCGGAGAGATCGAGGTCATCGCCGAGGACGTCACCATCCTCAACACCTCCGACCCCCTGCCGTTCCAGATTGACGAACACGTGGAAGTCGGCGAGGAAGCCCGCCTCAAGCACCGCTACCTGGACCTGCGCCGCCCCGGCCCCAGCCGCAACCTGCGCCTGCGCTCCGAGGCCAACCGGGTGGCGCGCGACCTGCTCCACCAGGAGGGCTTCGTGGAGATTGAGACGCCCACGCTGACGCGTTCGACGCCGGAAGGCGCCCGTGACTTCCTGGTTCCGGCACGCCTGGCCCCGGGTTCCTGGTACGCCCTTCCGCAGTCCCCGCAGCTTTTCAAGCAGCTCCTGCAGGTGGGCGGGTTCGAGAAGTACTACCAGATTGCGCGCTGCTACCGCGATGAGGACTTCCGTGCCGACAGGCAGCCGGAATTCACCCAGCTGGACATCGAGGCCAGCTTCGTTGACCAGGACGACATCATCCGGCTGGGCGAAAACATCGTCAAGGCAGTGTGGCAGCTCATTGGGGCGGACATCCCCACGCCCATCCAGCGCATCACCTACGCCGACGCCATGGCCAGGTACGGCTCCGACAAGCCGGACCTCCGCTTCGGGCTGGAACTGACCGAGCTTACCGAATTCTTCAAGGACACCAACTTCGGCGTTTTCAAGGCTCCCTACGTGGGTGCCGTGGTCATGCCCGGCGGTGCTTCGCAGGCACGCCGTGCCCTGGACGCGTGGCAGGAATGGGCCAAGCAGCGCGGTGCCAAGGGCCTTGCCTACGTCCTGTACAAGGAGGACGGCGAGCTCGCGGGACCGGTGGCGAAAAACCTCACCGAGTTCGAGCGTGCCGGCCTGGCCGACGCCGTGGGCGCGAAGCCCGGCGACTGCATCTTCTTCGCCGCAGGTGAGAAGACCCCCTCGCGCGCCCTGCTGGGTGCCGCCCGCGTGGAAATCGGCCACCGCACCGGCCTGATCGACCCCACGGACTGGGCTTTCTGCTGGGTTGTGGACGCGCCCATGTTTGAGCCCGCCGCCGCTGCCGTTGCCTCCGGCGACGTTGCTGTCGGCGGAGGCCAGTGGACTGCCGTGCACCACGCCTTCACCTCACCCAAGCCGGAATTCCTTGACACGTTCGACAAGGATCCCGAGTCGGCGCTCTCCTACGCCTACGACATCGTCTGCAACGGCAACGAAATTGGTGGCGGCTCCATCCGTATCCACCAGCGCGACGTGCAGGAGCGCGTCTTCGAACTGATGGGCCTGGACAAGGAGGACGCCCAGACCAAGTTCGGGTTCCTGCTGGAAGGCTTCAAGTACGGCGCACCCCCGCACGGCGGTATCGCGTTCGGCTGGGACCGCGTGGTGTCGCTGCTGGCAGGAGTGGAGTCCATCCGCGACGTCATCGCCTTCCCGAAGTCCGGCGGCGGCCACGACCCCCTCACGGAAGCACCGGCCCCCATCACGCCGCAGCAGCGCAAGGAAGCAGGCGTGGACTTCAAGCCCGAGGCCAAAAAGCCCGAAGTGAAGAAGCCCGAAGACAAGCAGTAGTGCACGGTTAGTGGCTCCAGGCCGCAATCATTGGAGGTTCCCCGGTTCGCCCGGGGGACCTCCTGCCGTTAAGGAAGGAACAGCCCCGTGACCACACCGAGCCCGGTCCAACCCGCACCCCCGGGCCTTGAAGCCGCCATGGACGCAGCATGGCCAGCACCGGACCGCCACGAGGCCGGCAGCTGGACGCTTCGTGCGGCCGCAGGCGTCACCCAACGGGCCAACTCCATCTGGCCACGCAGTGAAGAGTACGGTGGCGACCGGTGCAGCGACGACCTCCCGGGCCTGCTCAGGGAGGCCAGGGCCTGGTACCGCAGCCGCCGCTTGCCGGTCATCTTCCAAGTCTTCGACACCCCGGCAGCGTCCGGTCTCCATGAGCTGCTGGACGCGGAGGGCTTCACCCGCCAGTCCGAGACCCTGGTCATGACCCGCAGCGCCAGGGACGCCCGGATTCCCGCACGCGCCACGCCGGCGGTGGAACTCGCCACGGAGCCGTCAGGGGAGTGGCTGCGGGTTTGGTGGGAGGTGGACGGCCGCGGCGGGGAGGACTCCCTGGCCGTCGCCGAAACCATCCTTAAGGGCTGTCCCTCCGTGTATGCCCTGGTGCGGGACGGCGATGGCAGGGCTTCCGCCGTCGGCCGCCTTGCCCTCCCGGGCGGCAGCGGGCAGGGCGGCCTGTACTGCATGGCTACCCTGCCCGCCGCGCGCCGCCAGGGCTTCGCGGCCGTCATCCTGCAATCCCTGCTGCGGGCAGGCAACGAGCGGGGATTGGACGGCTTCTGGCTTCTGGTCACAGCGGCGAACCGTGGGGCGCAGCAACTCTACGGGAAAGCCGGGTTCCGTGAGGCCGGCCGCTACCTGTACCGGCAGGAACGTCCGCGGCGAGCCCTGACCGGCTGCTAGTGCTGCATTAGGGGCCCGCGGGATCAGTGGATCCGGGTGCCCGCTGTTGGTGCGTCCTGCAGTTCATGCCTGCTTGCCTGCAGCAGATCACGGCGCTGTGCGGATCCCTTGAGGTAGGAGGCGCCCAGTTCGGCAATAGGTGTCCTGAAGGTCTCCGGGGAGTAGAAGGCCGATGCTGCCGCGATAAGCATGCAGACCGTGGCGAAGACAGCCACCGGAATCCAACCGGTTATACCGGGGGCAAGGAGCATGCTGGCAATCATTGGTGCGAATCCGGCGAGAACCAGTCCGAGCTGGTTACCCAGTGCCATTCCGGTGTAACGGACGGGGGCGGCGAACTGTTCCGCGAAGAATGCCGGCCAAATGCCGTTGAAGCCCGAATAGAGCACCGTCATGTTGAGGAAGGCGGACAGGAAGACCAGCGCGAGGTTGCCGGAGGACAGGGCGAGGAAGTAGAGGAAGATCGTAACCGAGCAGCCGATGGCGGCCGTAAGCAGCAAGGGGCGTCGTCCTATCCGGTCCGAAAGCCTGGCCGCGAGCGGCATGGCCACCATCGACAGTCCGATGGCCACAGCATTGACGGTCAGGATGGACGCTCGGTCAAAGCCGGCAGTAGTGGTGGCATAGGCCAATCCGAACACGGTGAAAACGGTCTGCATGACGGACATGATGGACATCCCCACGACGCGCATAACGTCAGCCCCCTGGAACCTGAGCACTTCCTTAATCGGCATCGGGGCCACCTGGTCCGTTGCCTGGGCTTCCTCAAAAACGGGGGTCTCGTCCAAGTGCGTCCGCACCCAATAAGCGATCCCGAGGACCACGATGGAGAGCCAGAAGGGAATGCGCCATCCCCAAGCCATCATGGCTTCCTGTGGCAGGGCTGCCACGGGAATAAAGACGAGGGTGGCAAGCACCATGCCGGAGGCGTAGCCGGTCATCACGAAGCTGGTGAAGAAGCCCCTTTTTCCTTCCGGTGAATGTTCGAGGGTCAGGGTCGAGGCGCCCGCCGATTCCGCGCCGGCGGAAAACCCCTGGGCCAGGCGGCCGGCCACCAGGAGGATCGGGGCCCAGATGCCCACCTGTTCGTAACCGGGCAGGAACCCGATACCCAATGACGACAGGCCCATGATGCCGAGGGTGAGCAGCAGGATTTTCTTGCGGCCCAGTTTGTCCCCGAAGTGGCCCATGACCAGGCCTCCAACCGGACGGGCGACGTAGGCTACGCCGAACGTGGCAAATGCACTGATCAACCCGACCGCCGGGTCTGCGGTCGGAAAGAAGATGTGCGGAAAGACCAGGGCGGCGGCCGTCCCGTAGATGAAGAAATCGTAGTACTCAAGCGTGCTGCCGAGGAAGGACGCCAACGCCGCTTTACCCGGAGTTTTACGCTGGGCAGTATCTGGTGCCGATTGGGATGGGGACATGGACTGCATGGTTCTCCTCAAGACGTCGGTGTCTCAGTGGGAGCCTGCTGGGAATCCGCCAGGTGGAAGTCCACCGAGAGGATTTGCTGGCTGTTGGGAAATGAGTAGGACTTAAGCGGCTCGTGCAGGCGATGGGTGTTGTAGACCGCAATGTCCTCGACCGTTTCGAAATCGGCCACAATGGCGTAGTCGAAAGAGCGCTCGGTCCCGAGCACGTTAGCGCCGTGGGTCAGGCTGAGCATGCCGGGAATGTTCCCGGCCATCCTGTCGAGCCCGGTGATCCAGGCATGCTTGTCAGCGGGCGGAAAATCCGGTTTGAACTTGAAGAGCACGGTATGGCGGATCATCTCAGGCACCCACCAGTTCCGCGCCTGCTCCGTTTCGTTCAGCCGCGCAATACTCCGGCCGCAGCCCGGCGATGGTGCGGCCTGCCAGGTAGCCCATAGTCATGATTGGCCCAAGGGTTGCTCCGGCGCCGGGGTATCCGGCTGCGTAGGCGTTTTCGGTCGTGTTTCCTGCGGCGAACAGGCCCTTGATGGGCTGGTTGTCGACGTCGAGCACGCGGGCCAGCCCGTCGGTTGCAACGCCGCCGTTGGTGCCGAAAGCGCCATTGACCACTTCCATGGCGTAGAACGGCCCGGTCTGCAGCGGACCGAGGGAGGGGTTCGGGTACGGGTTCTCCTCGTCGCCCCAGTACTTGTCGTAGGCGCTTTCACCGCGGCCGAAGTCGGGGTCTTCGCCCTTGACCGCGTATTCGTTGAACCGGGCCACGGTTTCGCGGAGGTTTTCCGCAGGCACGTTGATCTTGGCCGCGAGTTCTTCTAATGTGTCCGCCTCGATCAGGTAGCCGGGAGTGGGCTGGCCGGCGCGGTGGGCCAGGATGCCATAGCGCTCCATGTACGTGTGGTCGACGATTACGTGGACAGGGGTATTGAGGGTCTGGTTTTTGGGGGAGTCCCAGGACTGCAGGCTCCGGGCGAGGTCGTTGTAGTTCTGGGATTCGTTCGCGAAACGGTGGCCGTGGCGGTTCACCATGATCGATCCAGGGCCCTGGCGTTCGAAGCGCAGCAGGGTGCCGATCGGCTGGCCGTCCCGGGTGTCCCCGGTGACGGACATTGGGGCCCACCAGGCTTCCCTGGTGCCGCGGGTCTGGCCGCCGATCCGCTGGGCCATCCGCAGGCCGTCGCCGGTGTTCGAGGGCGGCGAGCACATCGTGTAAAGCCGCGAGGCCAGCATCGAGTCGGCGAGTGCCTTGTCCCATTCGAAGCCGCCGGTGGCCAGTACTACGGCATCGTTTGCGTGGAAGGCCTGACCGGATTCGACCTCGACGCCGGTTACCCGGGTGCCGTCTGTCAGCAGCCGACGGCCCCGTGCTTCGGTGACTAGTGCGGCACCGTCGCGGACCAGGCTGGCAAGGAGCATGGACACCAGGGCCTGGCCCTTGGCCACGAGCCCGTCAGCCTGGCGCTGGTTGAGGTCGTCCCAGGGGAACTTGGTGAAGGCGCCCCAGTTTTCGTATTCCTGCATTGTGAACGGGGCCCGGCCGTCAGTGCGGACGTGCGCGGTGAGCTTGCCGAGGGCTTCCTTGCTGTTGAACAGCTCGGGTTCCACTGTGCGGCCGCCCTCCACGGCGCCGGGGAGGTCCTGGCGGTAGTCCGGGAAGTTGTTGAGGAAGATGAAGCGGACGCCGCATTCCTCCTCAACGAAGCGGAGCATCTGGTCCCCGTAGTCCAGGGCGGCGTCCAGGAGCTCCTCCCGTCCGCGTCCCCGGGCCACGGCACGCACGTACTTTGCGGCCGCTTCCTTCGAATCGGTCATGCCGGATTCCCGGGCGTGGTGGTTATCCGCCACCCACAGCATGCCGCCGGAGACGGCGGACGTGCCGCCCAGCAGGGGGCTCTTTTCCAGGACGACGACGGACTTGCCGGCGCGCGCTGCGGTGGCCGCCGCGGTGAGTGCGCCGGCGCCGGATCCGACGATGACGACGTCGTAGCTTTCGGCTGCGGTTCCATTGACGAATTTCATGGGTGTTGCCTTTCAGGAGGAGGAAATGGTTGCGCAGATGCCTGCGCCAACGGCTCTATCAAGCGGCTGCCAGGGCCGGGAACCCGGCGCCCGGTTAGATGGCGGTGTAGCCGCCGTCGATAACCAGCTCGGAACCGGTGGTGAAGCGGGACTCGTCGGAGGCCAGGTACAGCACCCCGTAGGCGATCTCGTCCGGTTTGCCCTGCCGGGGAAGGGGATTGGAGCCCACCAGCTGCTTGTAGTAGGCATCAGCGCCCATGTCCGACTGCTCGGCCGAGCGGCGGCTCATCCGGGTGTCCATGGAGCCGGGGTGGATGGAATTCACCCGGATGCCGTGGGCACCGTACGCCGCCGCATCGGACTTGCTCAGGAGCCGGACTGCACCCTTGGTCGCGTGGTACAGCGGCACGTTCCGTCCGCCCGTGATTCCGTGGATGGAGGAGAAGTTGACGATACTGCCGGCGCCCTTTTCGATCATGCCCGGGACCACGTGCTTGGTCATGAGCCAAACGCCCTTGACGTTGACGTTGAAGATCGTGTCGAAGTCGGACACCGAGGCGGTGTGCGAGGCTCCGGCCGGCCCAATTATTCCGGCGGCGTTGACCAGGATGTCCGGCGTCCCGAGATCCTCGCGGACCTGGCGGATGGCTTCTGCGACGCTCTCCTCGCTGGTGACATCGACGTCGTACTCTTTGACGTTGGTGTGGGAGGTTGCGGCGGGGATGCCGGCAACGTCCAGGCTGGCGACTGCTGCGCCGTGTTCTGCCAGCAGGGCGGCGGTGGCCCTGCCCAGGTCACCGCGGCCGCCTGTGACGACTGCAGTCTTGCCTGCCACGCGGTTCGCTGTGGTGTTCATGCGGTCTGCTCCTCGTAACTCCAGCAGCCTCGTTGCTGCATCCCAGCCAGAGTGGCAGGGGAGCTGTGACTGGAACCACATGTTTACCGATCAACGGCAAAAGTTGGTTCCTGCGGCTTTGCCTAGTGGCTTTGGCGAAGGGTGCCCTTCAACTCGCCCCGCCAGCCGAGGGCCCGCGAGATCCCGCGGGCCGATGCCATCAGCAGGGGCACCCGGGCGGCTGCATTCTCCTCGTTGCGCGGGACCACCACGCTGAGCGCCGCGCGGATGGAGTTGTCCGGTCCGAACACGGGAACGGCGATGCCGCTGGATTCGGGAACAATCACGCCCGGCATGGCTGCAAAGCCCCGCTGCCTGATCGCGGCCAGATGGCGGCGCAGCACGGACGGGTCGGTCAGCGTCGTTTCGGTGAATTTCGTCAGGGGCCGGGCCAAGAACCTGTCCTGGTAGGCCGCGGGGGAGTGTGCCAGGAGGACAAGGCCCGACGACGTCGCGTGGAGCGGCAGCCGGCCCGCAACTTTGGTGATGTCCACGATGGTCTTATCCGAGCCCAAGCGCTCGATGTACAGCACTTCGTCCGAATCCAGGATGCCCAGCGTGGTGGAGTGCTGCACCACGGACTGGACGTCCTCCATGAAAGGCAGCGCGGCTTCCCTCAGGCTGAGCGTCTTGGACCCCCGGGAGGCCAGTTCCCACATCCGGGTGCCTATATGGATGTCGCCGCCGGGCTCACGTTCGAGCAGCCGTTCGTGGAGCAGATCGTTGACCAGCCGGTAGGTGGTGGTGACCGGCAGCCCGGTCCTGCGCCCAAGTTCGGCGACGCTCATGGAACTATGGCGGTCGTCGAATGCACTCACGATCTTCACGAAGCGGCCGATGATCGACTCGCCCGACGCGGAATTGGCCACATTGCTCCTTCGGATTCCCGCTCAATGGTAATCCTCCTCCTGTGCCGCCCCCTGTTCCCCTCAGGCTCAGCCTGGCGGATCGGTCACTGTCACCCTTACGGAGCAGGCATCTGCCGCGGCCTTCTTCAGCACGGCGGCCCGGGGCTCGGCAACGTCCAGGTAGGGCAGGCGCGGCAGGCGCGCGTAATCACGCAGGGCGGGGTCCTGGAGGACCAGGTCAGCCAGGGCCCGGTCGCCGCCGGGCACCACATATTCGAGGGCGGCCGCGCGGAACACCTCCGCGGCCTGCTGCGCCACGGCCGCCACCAGGGCATCCGCCTGGTTGGAACGGCGGCGGGCAAACCGCTGCTGGGACTGGCCGCCAGCCGCCGTGCGGGACTGGACGTACCGGGTGCCGGCCTTGGACGCGAGGAGGGTGCCTTCGCTTGCCACCCCGATGCCGTATCCGCCCCGCCGCACCAGCAGCAATCCCAGGCGGCGTGGCTGTGACGCAAGCGCAGCCAGCCGCTCCAGCGGGCCGGCGCCGCGTCCCGGACGCCCATCAGCCGGCCACGGCGCCTGCAGGAGTGCCTCCGTGCCGTCGGCCGCCACAAGGAGCAGGCCGTCGTCGCCATCCTGCAGCCGGTAACCGCCGTGGGAGGTGCCGAAGCGCTCCGCCCAGCCCGCCAGCCGCGGACCGGACACGAATGCTGTCCTCACGGACGGCGGGTCCTTGGGGTTGGGGGAGCGGGAAAAGCAGGTGCTGGACTGGAAGTAGCCTATCTATGTGGATGATCTCTTCGGGAACGGGCCAGAAAACGACGACGACGATCGTCCCGTCGCGGGGGAAAGCGCAGGTTCCCGGGGACAGGGTTCGCGCGGCAAGGGTTCGCCGCGGAGTCCGCTGGCCGTGCGCATGCGGCCCCGCACCCTGGACGAAGTGGTGGGCCAGCAGCACCTGCTTGGCCAGGGGTCGCCGCTGCGCCAGCTGGCAGCCGGGGCGGGCGCGGATGCCGCCGGTCCGGCCGGACCCAGCTCCCTGATCCTCTGGGGCCCTCCCGGTACCGGCAAGACCACCCTGGCGCATGTGATTGCGCGCGGACCCGGCCGCAAGTTCGTGGAGCTGTCCGCCATCACCGCCGGCGTCAAGGACGTCCGACGTGTCATGGACGACGCCCTGACGGCCCGCGACCTGTACAAGACCACCACGGTGCTGTTCCTCGATGAGATCCACCGCTTCAACAAAGCCCAGCAGGACGCCCTGCTGCCCGGCGTCGAAAACCGCTGGGTGGTCCTGGTGGCTGCCACCACGGAGAACCCCTCCTTCTCGGTGGTCTCGCCCCTGCTCTCCCGCTCCCTGCTCCTGACGCTCAGGCCCCTGACCGATGCGGACATCGAGGGCCTCCTGGTCCGGGCCGTGGAGGATCCGCGGGGGCTGGGCGGCAAGGTCCGGCTCAGCGATGAAGCGCTGGAACACCTGGTCCGGCTGTCCGGCGGTGACGCCCGCCGCGCCCTTACCGCCCTGGAGGCCGCGGCCGGCGTCGCGTTCGGTGACGCGGACGACGTCGAACGTTCCGTGGGGGAGGAAGGCGCACCTTCCGCGCCTGCCGACGAAGAGCCGGTCACCGTGGAGCTGCGCCACACCGAGCGCGCCCTGGATGCGGCCGCCGTCCGGTATGACCGCGCCGGCGACCAGCACTACGACGTAGCCAGCGCCTTCATCAAATCCATCAGGGGGTCCGACGTGGACGCGGCCCTGCACTACCTCGCCCGGATGCTCGAGGCGGGGGAGGACCCCCGGTTCGTCGCCCGGCGGATTGTCATCTCCGCGGCGGAGGACGTGGGCATGGCAGACCCCACCGCGTTGCAGACCGCCGTGGCAGCAGCACAGGCGGTCCAGCTGATCGGTATGCCCGAGGGCCGGATCATCCTGGCCGAGGCCGTGGTCCACCTCGCCACCGCACCAAAGTCGAACGCCGCCTACATGGGCATCAACAAAGCGATGGCGGACGTCCGGGCGGGCCTCGGCGTCGGAATTCCCGCGCACCTGCGCGATGCCCACTATCCGGGCTCGAAGCAGCTGGGCCACGGCGTTGGCTACAAATACGCCCACGATGCGCCGCACGCAGTGGCCACCCAGCAGTACCCGCCGGATGACCTGGTGGGCCGCGACTACTACCAGCCCACCGGCAACGGTGCCGAACGGGATATCGCCCAACGGCTGGAACGCCTGCGGAGGATTGTCCGGGGCACGTAATGCCGTGGTAAGCTGAATCTTTGTCTGGCAAGGCGCGGACGCACAATCTCCCCAATTCAGGTTGGCAAGGTTATGCCCTGCGCCCAGTAGCAAAAGGCAGCGGTTGGCCGATGCTCTCCATCGTGGAGGCCAGTAACACTGACACACCGCAGATATTGGAAGGACACAAGTGGCTAACAACACTCGTGCTCGCCGTCAGGCCCGCCTCTCGCGGTCCCTCGGCATTGCCCTGACCCCCAAGGCCGCCAAGTACATGGAGCGCCGCCCGTACGGCCCCGGTGAGCATGGCCGTGCCCGCAAGAAGCAGGACTCCGACTACGCCGTACGTCTGCGCGAAAAGCAGCGCCTGCGCGCCCAGTACGGCATCCGCGAAGCACAGATGACCCGTGCCTTCGAAGAAGCCCGCCGCACCAAGGGCCTGACCGGTGAGAACCTCATCGAACTGCTCGAAATGCGCCTTGACGCCCTGGTCCTGCGTGCCGGCTTCGCCCGCACCATCGCCCAGGCCCGCCAGCTGGTTGTGCACCGCCACATCATGGTTGACGGCGTCCGCGTTGACCGCCCGTCGTTCCGCGTCGGCGAGGGCCAGCTGGTCCACGTCCACAGCCGCAGCGAAACCATGGTTCCGCTCCAGGTTGCCGCTGCCGGTGCCCACCGCGACGTCCTGCCTGCCGTTCCGGCCTACCTGGACGTCAAGCTGGAAGCCCTCCAGGCCCGCCTGGTGCGCCGCCCCAAGCGTTCCGAAATCCCGGTGACCTGCGAAGAGCAGCTCGTCGTCGAATTCTACGCACGCTAAATCCCAGCAGCGTACCCAAAGAAGCCCGTGGCAAGCGCCGCGGGCTTCTTTGTATGTAAGGTACTTGGGGGACATCTGCGCGGCGCCCCCTCCGGGCGCCTGCAGGATGGGACCCACCCACGGAATTTCGAGGAGATGAACGTCTATGTCTGGTGGCGATATTGCCGGCCTGATCGCTGCCGGGGTGTTCGCGCTCCTGGTCCTGCTGCTTGCGGTGCCCATCCTGAAGCTGGGAAAAGTCTTCGATGAGGTGCGGACCACCATCAGGTCCCTCAGCGACGGCGCCACCCCTTTGATGGACGAGGTCACGGCCACCGTTTCCACCACCAACCAGCAGCTGAAGAAGGTTGACGGTATCTCGTCGAACGTCTCGGATGCGTCCGCCAACATCTCAGCGCTGTCCTCGCTGGTGGCCGCAACGGTTGGTTCCCCGCTCATCAAGGTTGCCGCCTTCAGCTACGGCGTCCGCAGCGCCTTCGCCAACCGCCGGAAGCCCGCCGCCGGGCGCCGCAGCCGCTAGATTCGAAAAGAACAAACATGAAAAGAATTGTCTGGATGGGAATCGGCGTGGCCATTGGCGTCATTGCCTTCCGAAAAGTGAGCCAGGCCCAGTCCAGCCTCGGGCCGGAGGGCCTCAACCGCACCGTGGGACGGCTGGCCGACGGAGTTTACGACTTCGCCGACGCCGTCCGCGCAGGGATGC
This sequence comes from Arthrobacter sp. 8AJ, assembly GCF_902506025.1. Taxonomy (NCBI): domain Bacteria; kingdom Bacillati; phylum Actinomycetota; class Actinomycetes; order Micrococcales; family Micrococcaceae; genus Arthrobacter; species Arthrobacter sp. 8AJ. The sequence continues at coordinate 2,058,378 of NZ_LR733289.1, forward strand.
ATGAACGGGAAACCGACCTGAGGACCGCCCTGGGCATCGAGTCCGCTGAAGTGGTCCGCCGCTAAGGCCCTCAGGGGCTTCCAGCAGGCAGCCAGCCAACAACCGGCAGGTCCCCGTTGAGGGAACCGCCACTTGAACGAAATACCCGTGCCACCCCTCGGCGCGGACCAAGAAGGGTAAGAAAACAGCTCATGAAGTCGCAGGAGATCACAAAGCGCTGGGTGGACTTTTTTGTCAGCAAGGGGCACACCGCGGTTCCCTCCGCGTCGCTGGTCTCCAGCGACCCCTCGCTGCTGTTCACGGTGGCCGGCATGGTCCCGTTCATTCCCTACCTCACCGCCCGCGAGGAAGCGCCCTACTCCCGCGCCACCAGCGTCCAGAAGTGCATCCGCACCGGCGACATCGAGGAAGTGGGCAAGACTGCCCGCCACGGCACGTTCTTCCAGATGTGCGGCAATTTCTCCTTCGGCGACTACTTCAAGGAAGACGCCATCAAGTTCGCCTGGGAGCTGCTCACCAAGAGCGTTGACGACGGCGGGTACGGACTTCCGCCCGAGAAGCTGTGGGTGACGGTCTACGAGGAGGACGACGAAGCCGAGGAGTTGTGGCTGAAAAACACCGGCGTGCCCGCTGAGCGCATCCAGCGCATGGGCAAGTCGGACAACTACTGGTCGACGGGCCAGCCCGGGCCGGCCGGTCCCTGCTCCGAGATCTACTATGACCGCGGACCGGCCTACGGCATCGAAGGCGGACCGCTGGCTGACGAGACGCGCTACATCGAGATCTGGAACCTCGTGTTCATGCAGTACCAGATCGAAAACGTCCGCTCCAAGGTCGACTTCGACATCGTCGGTGAGCTGCCCAAGAAGAACATCGATACCGGCCTGGGCATGGAACGCCTCGCGATGATCCTGCAGGGCGTCGAGAACATGTACGAGACCGACCAGGTCCGTCCGGTGATCGACAAAGCCGCGGAACTCTCCGGCAAGGAGTACACCTCCGCCGAGTCCGAGGACGATCCCCACCACACGGACGACGTCCGCATGCGCGTCGTAGCGGACCACGTCCGGTCGGCCCTGATGCTGATCTCCGACGGCGTGACCCCCTCCAACGAGGGCCGCGGCTACGTCCTGCGCCGCCTGATCCGCCGGGCCGTCCGCTCCATGCGCCTGCTCGGCGTCGAACAGGCCTGCCTGCCTGACCTGCTGCCCGCCTCACGCGACGCCATGAAGGGCGTGTACCCCGTGGTGGCCACCGACTTTGACCGGATCAGCCGCATCGCTTATGCCGAGGAGAAGGCCTTCCTGCGCACCATCGCCTCCGGCACGGCCCGGCTCGAGGACGCCGTCAAGGAATCCAAGGCAGCCAACAAGCCGCTGTCCGGCGAGGACGCCTTCGCGCTGCACGACACCTACGGCTTCCCCATCGACCTCACCCTCGAAATGGCCGAAGAAGCCGGGCTGAAAGTGGATGAGGCGGCTTTCCGCAGCCTGATGCAGGAACAGCGCCAGCGCGCCCAGGCCGATGCCAAGGGCAAGAAGGGCGGCCACGCGGACGTCAGCGTCTTCCAGGAACTCCTGGGCCAAGGCGAGACCGTCTTCACCGGCTACACCGAGCTCGAAGGCGAGTCGCGCGTCCGCGGCCTGCTCAGCGCCGGCCGCCAGGTGCAGCAGGCAGCCACCGGAGACGAGATTGAACTCGTCCTCGCGGAAACCCCGTTCTACGCCGAGGCCGGCGGCCAGGCCGCGGACACGGGCTTGATCACCGGCGACGGCTTCGTCGTCGAGGTCCTCGACGTCCAGCGCCCCATCAAGGGCCTGAGCGTGCACAAGGCGATTGTCCGCGAGGGCGAAATCGGCGCCGACTCGCTGGTACGCGCCGCCGTCGACCGTGAACGCCGCCATGCCGCCGAGCAGGCCCACACCGGAACGCACATCGTCCACGCCGCCCTGCACCAGATCCTTGGCCCGGAAGCTACCCAGCGCGGTTCCTTCAACAAGGCCGGCTACCTGCGCTTCGACTTTGCCTGGGGCGAGGGCCTGAGCACAGCCACACGGTCCGAGATCGAAGAGGTTTCCAACCTCGCGATCCGCAACAACTACTCCGTGGAAACGAAGATCATGGGCCTGGCCGAAGCCAAGGCCATGGGCGCCATGGCCCTCTTCGGTGAGAACTACGGCAGCGAAGTGCGCGTCGTGGAAATCGACGGCGCCTGGTCCCGCGAACTGTGCGGCGGCACCCACGTCGCCAACACCTCGCTGATCGGCAGCCTGTCCCTCCTGGGCGAACAGTCCGTGGGTTCAGGCAACCGGCGCGTGGAAGCCTTTGTCGGCATGGAAGCGTTCCGCCACCTCGCGGCGGAGCGTGCGCTGGTCACCGAGCTGACGGACCTGCTGAAGGTGCCCTCCGGCCAGCTCGCCGACAGGATCTCCGCCACCCTTGCCAAGCTGAAGGCTACCGAGAAGGAACTAGACCGGCTCCGCAAGGAACAACTGACCGCTGTTGCCGCGCAGCTGGTTGACACCGCCAAGGATGCCGCCGGCGTCCGGGTGGTGGCCCACGATGCGGGAACCGTCAGCGGTGCCGACGACCTCCGCGGCCTGGCCCTTGACCTGCGCAACCGCCTCGGCTCCACGGCTGCCGCGGTTGCCGTGGCAGGCGTCGCCAACGACCGCCCGCTGATCCTGGTCGCCACCAACGAAGCGGCCAGGGAGGCCGGCGTCAAGGCCGGTGCCCTGGTGCGCGTCGCTGCCGGCGTGCTCGGCGGCGGAGGCGGCGGCAAGGACGATGTTGCCCAGGGTGGCGGTACCGATGCCGGTAAGGTCGGCGCTGCCCTGACCGCCGTCGTCGACGCCATTGCGGGGCGATAACCCAGCCATGACGGATGCTGTTGCTGCCGGCGGCTACCCCCAGGGCGTGAAACTGGGGGTGGACGTCGGCACCGTCCGCGTAGGGGTGGCCATCTGCGACCGGGACTCCATCCTGGCCACGCCCTACAAAACCCTCGACCGGAATGCCAGGAAAAACTCCGACGTACGCGTCATCGCCAAACTGGCGGAGGAGTTGGGAGCCGTGCAGGTCATCGTTGGCCTGCCGCGGACCATGAAGGGCGAGGAACACTCCTCGGCGAGGATGGCCACGGACTACGCCCTGCTCCTGGCGGCCGAGCTCGCCGCCCGCGGCCTGGCAGTCCCGGTCAACCTGGTGGACGAACGCCTCAGCAGTGTCTCGGCCCACCGCAACCTGCACGAAGCTGGCATGAGCAGCAGGGACCACCGTAAAGTAGTTGATCAGGTCGCGGCGGCGGGGATTCTCCAGCACGCCATCGACATGCAGAAAGCCAGGGGAGCGGATGTCGGCTCACGCGTGACAGCGCCATCCCCGTCCGTGGACCTGGGGGCCGGTGGGGCGGACCAGCCCGTCCGCGCCATGCCCGCAGACACGGCCCAATCTTCACATAATGGAAGGCAACAGTGAGCCCTGCCAACATTGACGACACCTCCGGTCCGCTGGACCCCGGGGCCGCGAGGCCGCTGACCCGCAAGGAACTGCGGGCCCGGGAGAAGAGCCTCAACACCGGAGGCCACGACGCCGTACCCGAGCAGGCCTACGAAACCGGTGACGTCCCGCCGCCGCCCGCAGCTCCTCCCGCGGCCGCGTCTCCCGCGGCCGAATCCACCTTCGCTCCACTCCCCGCCGCCGGAGACGTTCCGGCTGTTCCGGAGACACCGCCGTCCATCCAGGAAGACCAGCCTGCGCCCGGTTCCTTCGGCAACGATGCCGGCCCCGGTGTGCCGGCCCCTCTCCAGCACCACGACGCCGTCCCCGGGCACGAGGACGCTGCGCACCACGCCACCCCGGACGCCGTCGGGTACCATCCGGACGACGTCCACCATGCCGGGGCGGACTTCGATGACCCCGCGCACCGCGACGACGTTTCGCACCCACTGGACAACCACCACTTCGACGCGCACGAGCACCACTTCGACGCGCACGAGGCGGACCTGCACCACGAGGCCGTCGTGCACGGCCACCAGGAAGGCGTGCACGATGACCATGCGTACCACTCCGCCGGATACCACGAGGACCCCCACGCGGACGTCCCGCACCAGGACGCAGGCCACGAACTGCTGCCAGGCTCATCGGCCGCCCAGGTAGTGCGGCCGTCCAAAAAGGTCCGGCGCCGCCGCAGGCTGCTGGCGCTGTTCCTGACCCTCGCTGTCTTTGTAACGGCGGTCGCCGTGGGCGCCCAGTTCCTCAAACCCCTCCTGGGCAGCGGCAAGCCCTCGGATTTCCCCGGCCCAGGATCGGGTGAGGTCCAGGTGACCGTCGCCAGCGGTGAAGGGACGCGCTCTGTCGCCACCGAGCTGGAAAACCAGCGCGTGGTCGCCAACGCGGATACATTTATGCAGGCGTTCCACGCCTCCGGCGGGACCCTGTCACCGGGGGACTACACCTTCAAGACCGAGATGAAGAACGCGGACGCCGTCAATGTGCTGCTGGGCAAGGACAAGACCAAAGTCATCTACTTCGCCCTGAGCGCGGGCCTGCGGGTCAACGAGTCCCTGCAGGCAATTTCGGAGGGCTCCGGAGTGTCCATGCAGACCCTGCAGGCGCTCAGCAACCAGCCTGCCCAGTTCGGCCTGCCTCCCAACGCGAAAAACCTTGAAGGCTACCTGGCCCCCGGCGAGTACCGCTTCCCGCTGGGCACGCAAGCCAAGGACATCCTGCAGGCACTGGTCAAGGCCACCACCGACGAACTGGTATCGCAGGGCATCACGGACCCCGCCAAGCAGTACGAGGCCGTCATTGTGGCCAGCATCGTCCAGGCCGAGGGCGGGCAGGCCGACTACGGCGACGTGGCCGGCGCCATCTACAACCGCCTCAAGCCCAACGACCAGACCGGCGGTTTCCTGCAGGTTGACTCTGCCGTCACGTACGGCCTTGGCACCCGAAGCTTCAACTTCACGGATGAGCAGCGCCAGGACAAGTCCAACCCGTACAACACCTACGCGAATCCGGGACTGCCGCCAGGACCCATCGGTTCACCTGGCAAGACCGCCATTGACGCGGCCGCCCGGCCAAAGGCGAATGACTACCTGTACTGGGTAACCATCAACCTGGACACCAAGGAGACGAAGTTCGCCAAGACACTGGCCGAACACAACGCCTACGTCGAGCAGTACAACGCGTGGTGCCAGGCCAACGCGGGCCGCTGCACATGAGCCTGCGGGCTGCCGTCCTGGGCCACCCGATCAGCCACTCGAAGTCCCCGGCGCTGCACCTGTCCGCCTATGAGCGGCTGGGTGCGGGCATCAGCTACACGGCCATCGACGTCACGGAGGCCTTGCTGCCGTCCTTCATGCGCCAAATCCGGAACCAGCCGGGCTGGCGCGGGCTCTCGGTGACCATGCCGCTGAAGACGGCCATGCTCGGCGAGGTGGACGAAGTGCGGGGCGTGGCAGGCACCCTCGGAGTGGTGAACACTGTCACCTTCGAGGAATCCGCCGGCGGAGTGAAGACTGTGGGCTCCAACACGGACGTGACCGGCATCGTCAACGCCCTGCGCCACGCCGGTACCCGGGCAGCACCGTCCGCCGTCATCCTCGGCGGCGGCGGAACAGCGGCATCCGCGGTCGCGGCCCTGAAGGAGCTGGGCACCGGCAGCGTGCAGGTCTTTGTCCGTGATGCGTCGCGGACAGCAGACGTCCGCTCCGCCGCGGACAGCCTGGGCGTGGCCCTTGAGGTGCGCCCGATGGTGGGTGCGGCCCGCCCCACGGCGGATGCCGACGTCGTCATTTCCACCCTGCCGCCCCGCGCCGCAGATGGACTCGCCGCCGAAATTGCCGCGCTGAAGACCAGGACGCCCGGCGTCCTGCTGGACGTTGCCTACGATCCGTGGCCCAGCCTCATCGCCTCGGTGTGGCAGGCCGGCGGGGGCGCCGTAGTGCCAGGCCTGGAGATGCTGCTGTACCAGGCCGTGGAACAGGTGCGGCTCTTCACCCGCCGCGGGGAAGACGTTAACGCACCTGTCATAGATGTGATGTGTGACGCAGTCGGCCTTGCCCGACGCGCGTTGTGACCGCCCTACGTGGCAGGATGGAAATTATGCGTTGGTTGACTGCCGGTGAATCCCATGGCCCGGCTCTGATGGGAATTATTGAAGGCGTCCCCGCCGGTGTTGAAATCACCGGCGGCCACATCGCAGACTCCCTGGCCCGCCGCCGGCTTGGCTACGGACGCGGCGCCCGGATGAAGTTCGAACAGGACGTGGTCACTATCCTTGGCGGCGTCCGCCACGGCCTGACCCAGGGCGGTCCCGTCGCCATCCAGGTGGCGAACACCGAATGGCCCAAGTGGGAGCAGATCATGTCCGCCGACCCCGTGGACCCCGAACTCCTCGCCGACCAGGCACGCAACGCACCCCTGACACGCCCCCGCCCGGGCCATGCCGATTTCACGGGCATGCAGAAATACGGCTTCGATGAGGCCCGTCCCGTGCTGGAGCGTGCAAGCGCCCGCGAAACCGCCACCCGCGTGGCGCTGGGCACGGTGGCCGCGCAGTTCCTCAAGCACCTCGGCATCGAACTTGTCAGCCACACCGTGTCCATTGCCAGCGTGACGGTGCCCGAAGGCCGCCCGCTGCCCGTGCCCGGCGACGTTATTGCCCTGGACACAGACCCCTTGCGCTGCTTCGACCGCGAAACCTCCGACGCCATGGTGGCCGAGGTGGACGCTGCGCACAAGGAAGGCGAAACCCTGGGCGGCGTCGTGGAGGTCCTGGCATACGGACTCCCGCCCGGACTGGGCAGCTACGTGCACTGGGACCGCCGGCTCGACGCCAGGCTGGCCGCGGCACTCATGGGCATCCAGGCCATCAAGGGCGTGGAGGTCGGTGACGGCTTCCTGACCGCTGCCCGCCGCGGCTCCGCCGCCCACGACGAAATCATCCGCGACGGCGACGGCCGGATTGTCCGCGCCAGCAACCGTGCCGGCGGCATCGAAGGCGGCATGAGCATCGGTGATGTCCTCCGCGTCCGCGCAGCCATGAAGCCCATCGCCACGGTTCCGCGCGCCCTGCGGACCATCGACGTCAGCACCGGCGAACCGGCCAAGGCACACCACCAGCGTTCGGACGTTTGTGCAGTACCGGCCGCCGGAGTGGTGGCCGAGGCAATGGTGGCCCTGGTCCTCGCCGAGGCCGTCATCGAAAAGTTCGGCGGTGACTCAGTGGCGGAAACCGCGCGCAACATCAAGGGTTACCTGGACAACATCCCGGCATCCCTGGACTCGATCGGCCAGTAGTGCTCCACCGCAGCAGTCCCGCACCCCTCGGCGGCCGGCCGATAGTGCTCATCGGTCCCATGGCGGTGGGCAAATCGGCCATCGGCCAGCAGCTTGCCCAGCAGCTGGGGGCCCGGTTCATTGACACCGACGCGGTCATCGTCGCCGGCCACGGCTCCATCGCCGATATCTTCGCGGGCCGCGGCGAGCACGCGTTCCGGGAGATCGAAGCCCGCACCGTCGCTGACGCCGTGGAGGAAGCCGAAGGGACCCTGACCGTCATTTCGCTGGGCGGCGGTGCGGTGCTCGACTCGGGCACGCAGCAGCTGATCAGCCGCTGCACGGTTGTCTACCTGGAGTGCGACGCCGATACCGTGGCGGACAGGATCGCCCGGAACTCCGGCCGCCCGCTCCTCGCCGGCGACGCCATGGGCCGCTGGACAGCAATGTTCGCCACCCGCAGGCCGGTCTACGAGAGGCTGGCCGACATCACCCTGGACGTCCGCCACGGCTCGGTACCCGAGCTTGGCGGCCGGCTGGAAGCAGCACTGCGGAACCACGCAGCTGCCAAACAGGAAGTTGAAAAGTGAACACGCAATCAACAGTCATCAACGTCACCGGCGAAGGTGCCGGCAACAACTACGGCGTCGTCGTCGGGCGCGGCCTGCTTGGTGACCTTCCCGGGCTGCTCGGAGAGCGGGTCCGCCGGGTCCTGGTGATCCACCCCCGCGCCCTGCGCCTCACCGGTGACACCGTCCGCGACGAACTCGCAGCCGCCGGCTTCACGTCCCTCACCGCCGAAATCCCGGACGCTGAAGAAGGCAAGCACATCCAGGTGGCCGCCTTCTGCTGGCAGGTCCTTGGCCAGAACGATTTCACCCGTTCGGATGCAATTGTCGCCTTGGGCGGGGGAGCAGTGACCGATCTCGCAGGCTTCGTCGCCGCCACCTGGCTGCGCGGAGTCAAGGTCATCCACATGCCCACCAGCCTGCTGGGCATGGTGGACGCCTCCGTGGGCGGCAAGACCGGCATCAACACCGCCGAAGGAAAGAACCTCGTAGGCTCCTTCCACCCGCCCGCCGCCGTCCTGGCGGACCTGGACACCCTGGACACCCTGCCGAAGAACGAGATCATTTCAGGCCTGGCCGAGGTCATAAAGTGCGGTTTCATCGCCGATCCCGCCATCCTTGACCTGGTGGAAAAGGACCCCGCCGCAGTGGTGGACCCCCGCTCCGACGCGCTCCGCGAGCTGATCGAGCGGGCCATCGCCGTCAAAGCCAAGGTGGTCTCCGAGGACCTGAAAGAGTCCGGGCTGCGGGAAATCCTGAACTACGGCCACACCCTGGGCCACGCCATCGAACTGGTGGAACGCTACTCCTGGCGGCACGGGGCCGCGGTCTCCGTGGGCATGATGTTCGCCGCGGAACTTGCCCGCAGCGTCGGGCGGCTCAGCGATACCGACGCCGACCGGCACCGGAGCATCCTGGACGGGCTTGGGCTTCCGGTCACCTACCGGCGGGACCGGTGGCAGGGCCTGCTGGACGGGATGCGCCGCGACAAGAAGTCCCGTGGCGACCTGCTGCGCTTTGTTGTCCTGGACGGCATCGCCAAGCCGGGAATCCTCGACGTCCCGGACACGTCGCTGCTGTTTGCGGCCTACCAGGAAATTGCTTCCTGATGAAGGGCGACATGAGCGGCACCGGCGACTGGCCCGAGGCAGGGTTCCCGGGTATCCGGATCAACCCGGACACCCTGCGGCCGCAGATCGTGAACGAGGACGCTGTCCGCGACGCCCTGGCCGCCTCCACCGATCCCGCAGACCCGATTTTCGTGCTGCTGGTTGAGGGCCACGCGTCCGACGCCGCCGAACTGCTGGCCGAAGCCCGCTTCAAGGACCCGGAATCGTTCCGGCTGCGCGTGTTCGAGGCCGAGGTGCTGAGCGTCTCCCACCGGATGGACCGTGCCATCGAACTGTTCCGCCAGCTTGTGGCTGAGGTGCATGGCACCTCCCGTGAAGCGCTGGCCCTGCAATACCTGGGACGGACGCAGTATGCGGCCGGGCACACGTCCGCGGCCGTTGAATCCTTCTCCAAGGCACTTGACCTGCGGGTGGCGCAGTCCGCCGATGCCGCCCAGATCTACTCCTCCACGGTGGCCCTGCAGCGCGCCCGGGACGTCCTGGACCTGGCCTGCTGATCCGGAGCCGGGTGGCCGCGGAAAGGCTGCCGGGGATTTACCGGTAGAATGGTTGTGGAATTTTTGCATCCACGCGATTTTTGACAAACACGTGCAGGCGGGCCGTTGTGGCGTGCCCGCCCGGCATACAGCATCTGACCACGCGGCCAGACAAAGAAACCAGAGGAAACCAGTGGCAACCACTAACGACATTAAGAACGGAACGGTCCTGAAGCTCGAGGGCCAGCTCTGGAACGTCATCGAATTCCAGCACGTCAAGCCCGGCAAGGGCGGCGCCTTTGTCCGGACCAAGATGCGCAACGTGATGTCCGGCAAGGTTGTTGACAAGACGTTCAACGCCGGGCTCAAGATCGAAACGGCAACCGTTGACCGCCGCGATTACCAGTACCTGTACCAGGACGGCGCAGACTTCGTCTTCATGGACACCTCGGACTACGACCAGATCACCGTGTCCGGCGCCACGGTTGGTGACGCCACCAACTTCATGCTCGAGAACCAGATGGTCAACATCGCCATCCACGACGGCAACCCCCTCTACATCGAACTGCCGCCGAGCGTTGTCCTGGAAATCACCTACACGGAGCCGGGCCTGCAGGGCGACCGCTCCTCCGCAGGCACCAAGCCCGCCACCCTGGAGACCGGTTACGAAATCCAGGTCCCGCTCTTCATCGAGAACAACACCAAGGTCAAGGTGGACACCCGCGACGGCAGCTACCTGGGCCGGGTTTCTGAGTAGTGAGCGCCCGCGGTAAAGCCCGCAGCAGGGCACTGGATGTTCTTTTCGAAGCGGAGCAGCGCTCTGTTTCGGCGTTCGACGTGCTTCGCGCACGCCGGGAAAAGACCGACCAGGTGGTCAACCCCTACACCTTGGAAATTGTCGAAGGGGTAGTGTCCCAGCAGGCCGCCATCGATGAGTTCCTGGAGACGTACTCGCAGGGCTGGACCCTGGAGCGCATGCCGTCCGTGGACCGCATCATCCTGCGCATCGGCACCTGGGAGCTCCTGTACAACGACGACGTCCCCGATGGCGTGGCGGTCAGCGAGGCTGTTGCGCTGGCCAAGACACTGTCAACGGACGAGTCTCCGCAGTTCATCAATGGCCTTTTGGGCCGGCTGCAGCAGCTGAAGCCTTCGCTGCTCGCCTAGCCTCCCCGCAGGACACGCGAAAGGGCCCCGCCACAGGCGGGGCCCTTTCGCGTTCCCACGGGTGCAGGTTCAGCCGGCCACGGCCGCGCGCAGGGCGAGGATCCGCTGCAGCTGCTGCCGCTCCTCGGCCTGGTGGAGCGGCACGTCCCGCCCGCTGAGGATGCGCTGCCGGGTATTGGCAAGCTGGGTGGCGGCTTTCATGAACTGCTTCATCTGCGGCTTCCGGCCGGAGTTCGCGGCCCAGGCAAGGGCAGTGCGCCGGCCGCCCAACGTGGCCAGCAACTGGACCTCGGCCGGGGTGAACCAGCCCGCCGCCGAGTACTCCATCAGCCGCTGGCGCGTCAGCCTCTTTTCGGCCACCCGCAGGAAGATGATGCCGCCCACGGCCAGGACGAAGATCGGCACCTGGACCACGATGTAGTCCAGCAGGAAGCCCTGGCCCATGCTGTTCCACCTGTTGTGCAGGAACATGGCCGGCAGCAGGCCCACGAAGAAGGCGCCAATGGACGCGCCGGTGTGCCAGCGCCGTGCGGCGAAGCCCATGACAAGTCCGGTGGTGCCGGTGAAGATGGCATGCGCGAACGGGGACATGACTCCGCGGAGGAAGAAGACCTGCGCGAAGTCACTGGCCGGTGACGCCGACTCCGCGATGGCCCGGCCGAAATAGAGGATGTTCTCGGTGAACGCGAACCCGCCGGCGATGGTGAAGGCAAACACCACGCCGTCCACGGGGCCGTCGAAATGCCGCCGCGCCGCGAGCAGGAGGATCAGCAGGCCAAGGGACTTGGCGAATTCCTCCACGATGGGCGCCTGCACCGTTGCCATATAGGTCTGCAGGTCAGGCTGGTCGGTGAACTGGAATGCGATGACGAAAAACGGCTGGATCAGCAGGGTGACGGCCACGGACACCGCCGCGCCCCACGTAAAGGCGAAGAACAGCAGGCGTTTCGGCTCCGGCTCCCACCTGTCGATGATGTGGACCGCGGTCAGGACCACAGCCAGCGGAACCAGGGATGCCAGGAAACCGATCAGGAATCCGGCGGCGCCCGTGTTGGATAAAAGGAACGGCACCACCAGGAACAGGCTCAGGAAAGCGAGCACGCCGCCGGCAACCGACAACCCCACCAGGCCGCCACGGGCCCGCGTCGCATGCAGCACCGTCCCCTGGGCCTGGGCCGGCACCATCACGGCCAGCGGCTGGCCCTGGTGGCCCGGGGCAGCCCTGTAGTGTTCCGGCTGCACATGGCCCATCCAGCTGGGGTTGGCCTGCTGGGGCAGGGGACGGTAGCCGGCGCGGTAGTGGTCGTCGGGGAGGCCGGAAGGAGGCTGCTGCGGGTACGTCGGCATACCCGAAAGCCTAAGCGGGTGCTGCCGGACCACAAAGGACCCGGCCTCCAGGGCCGCTGGAATGTGATCAGCGCCGCGTTGTCCGGGCACCGGCCCGGCAGGGACCGTGTGGTAATTTTGAACAGCAAACATTCCTTTTTTAATTCCGTCCTGTGAGGCGGGGAAAGGGGAGACGAGCGTTGACATCTGTCACCAGCGCACCGGTTCCAGCCAGGGTTGTCCTCAGCCAGGCGGACATTGACCGGGCCCTCACTCGTATCGCCCACGAGATCCTCGAAGCCAACAAGGGATCCCGGGACCTGGTCCTGTTGGGCATTCCCCGCCGCGGTTACCCGCTGGCTGTCCGGCTGGCCGAAAAGATCGCCGCCGCGGACAACACCGTTGACGCCGCTGCCATTGTGGGCCAGCTGGACGTCACCATGTTCCGTGACGACCTCTCCCACCAAGGGACCCGGCCGCCGTACCCCACCAGGCTGCCCCGCACCGGCATCGACAACAAAGTCGTGGTGCTGATCGACGACGTCCTGTACTCGGGCCGCACCATCCGCGCCGCCCTTGACGCCCTCGTCGACCTCGGCCGCCCCCGTATTGTCCGGCTCGCGGTCCTGATTGACCGGGGCCACCGCGAACTTCCCATCCGCGCAGACCATGTAGGCAAGAACCTGCCCACCTCCTCCGCCGAGAAGGTCCGGGTCCGGCTGGAGGAAACGGACACGTCCGACGCCGGAGCGCCCGTCAACGAAGTCGTGATTGAGGGCGGCGCATGAAACACCTCCTGTCCACCGGGGACCTCAGCCTTTCGAACGCCATCCGCATCCTGGACACCGCCGAGGAAATGTCGGCCGTGGGGGAGCGGGAAGTGAAAAAGCTTCCGGCATTGCGCGGCCGCACGGTCGTCAACCTCTTCTTCGAGGACTCCACCCGCACCCGCATCTCCTTCGAAGCCGCGGCCAAGCGGCTGTCGGCGGACGTCATCAACTTCGCCGCCAAGGGATCGTCCGTTTCCAAGGGCGAGTCCCTCAAGGACACTGCCCAGACCCTGTCCGCCATGGGGGCGGACGCCGTCGTCATCAGGCACTGGGCTTCCGGCGCGCCGCACCGGCTGGCTGCCACCGACTGGATCGACGCCGCCGTCATCAACGCCGGCGACGGCACCCATGAGCACCCCACCCAGGCCCTCCTCGATGCCTTCACCATGCGCCGGCACTGGGCCCGCCTGGCCGGGACCGATTCCCAGGGTACGGACCTCAAAGGCATGCGGGTCGCCATCGCAGGCGATGTCCTGCACTCCCGCGTGGCGCGTTCGAACGTGTGGCTGCTCCGTACCCTTGGCGCGGAGGTCACACTGGTGGCGCCCCCCACCCTGCTGCCGGTCGGCGTCGACAAATGGCCCTGCAGCGTCAGCTACGACCTGGACCAAACCCTCGCAAACGGCGTTGACGCCGTCATGATGCTCCGGGTCCAGGGCGAACGCATGAATGCATCGTTCTTCCCGAGCACCCGAGAATACTCGCGCCGCTGGGGCTTCGACGACAACCGGCTCCGGGCCCTCGATGACCTCGGCATGACGGACACCATCATCATGCACCCGGGCCCCATGAACCGTGGCCTGGAGATCAGCGCAGCCGCCGCGGATTCACCCCGCTCCACCGTCCTTGCCCAGGTCCGCAATGGCGTGTCCGTGCGGATGGCCGCACTGTACCTGCTGCTCTCCGGGGACACCCGGGAACCAGCCGCAACCCGGGCGCCGGCCTACGCCGCCGCCCTGTCCACCAAGGAGAGCAACTGATGGCAGGCAACACCGGAACGTACCTCATCCAGGGCGCCGCCATCCTGGGCGGCGACCCCACGGACCTGCTGGTCCGCGACGGCATCATCGCCGAGATCGGCCACGTGCTCTCCGCTGACGGTGCCACCGTCATCGACGCCGCCGGCCTGGTGGCCCTGCCCGGCATGGTTGACGTCCACACGCACCTCCGCGAACCCGGCCGTGAAGATGCCGAAACCGTGGAAACCGGAACGCGTGCCGCGGCGCTGGGCGGTTACACCGCGGTCCACGCGATGGCCAACAGCACGCCCGTCGCCGACACCGCGGGCGTCGTGGAACAGGTCTACACGCTGGGCCGCGCCGCCGGATGGGTGGACGTGCGCCCGGTGGGCGCCGTCACCGTTGGCCTGGCGGGGGAGCAGCTGGCTGAACTGGGCGCCATGGCCGATTCCCGCGCCCGGGTGCGCATGTTCTCCGACGACGGCATCTGCGTCCACGACCCCGTGCTGATGCGCCGCGCGCTGGAATACGTCAAAGCGTTCGACGGCGTGGTGGCCCAGCACGCGCAGGAACCCCGCCTGACCGCCGGGGCCCAGATGAACGAGGGCGACGTCTCCGCCGTCCTCGGCCTCACCGGCTGGCCAGCCGTCGCCGAGGAAAGCATCATCGCCCGCGATGTCCTCCTTGCCCAGCACGTCGGTTCCCGCCTGCACGTGTGCCACGTGTCCACGGCAGGCTCGGTGGAAATCATCCGCTGGGCCAAGGAACGCGGCATCGACGTCACGGCTGAGGTCACCCCGCACCACCTGCTGCTGACCGACGACCTGGTCCGCAGCTACGACCCCGTCTTCAAGGTCAACCCGCCGCTGCGCACCGACGCCGACGTCCAGGCATTGCGCGCAGGCCTGGCAGACGGCACGATCGACGTTGTGGGTACCGACCACGCACCGCATCCCAGCGAGCACAAAGAATGCGAGTGGGCGCAGGCCGCCATGGGCATGACCGGACTGGAAACGGCCCTGTCCGTCGTCCAGCACGCCATGATCGAGACCGGCCTGATGACGTGGGCGGACTTCGCACGGGTCACCTCCACCGCGGCTGCGAAGATCGGCCGGTTGAGCGACCAGGGCAGGCCCATCGAAGCCGGGGAACCCGCCAACCTCATCCTGGTGGATCCGGCCGCGCGCTGGACGGTGGACCCGTTCCAGATGGCCACCATGGGCCGCAACTCGCCCTTCAAGGACAGGGAGCTTCCGGGCAAGGTGGTGGCAACCTTCTTCAGGGGGCACGCCACCGTCCTCGACGGCGCGCTCAACACGCCCCACCCGGATGCCGCCGCAACCCCTGCAGGCGCTGCCTGATGGACAAGATCCTTCCCGGCCTTGCCATGCTGGCGGTGGTCGCCGTCGTGTTTGTCCTCCTCGCAGTGGGGTGGCGCAACCGCCTGAAGCGCCAGTCCGACGTCGGACAACTGCCCCAGGTGCCCGCCGCGCCGGGCCAGCCCACCGCCGCTGCCGAGGGGCAGTACGTGGCCACCACAACGGCCGGTGACTGGCTTGACCGGATCGCCGTGCACGGGCTCGGCATCCGCACCAACGCCACCCTCGAGGTCTACCCGCACGGCGTCCTCTATGAGCGATCCGGTGCCCCTGCCCTGTACATCCCCGCCGCCTCCCTCACGGAAGTCCGGCAGGACAGCGGCATGGCCGGGAAGTTCGTGGAAAAGGACGGCCTCCTGGTGCTCGGATGGACGCACGGCACGCATGACCTGGACACCGGCTTCCGAACCCGCCGCGCCGCGGACAAGGACGTGCTGTACCAGGCCCTTCAGGATTTGATTTCGTCAGCCCCCGCGGCTGGTGCCACCAGTGGAAAGTAAGACAGTGAAAGCGAATACATTGACAGCAACCACCTCCGCTCCTGTATCGGCCCCGGCTGCGCTGGTTCTCGAAGACGGACGCATCTTCCGCGGCACCAGCTACGGCGCCGCCGGCACCGCCCTGGGCGAGGCCGTCTTCGCGACCGGCATGACCGGCTACCAGGAAACCATCACCGATCCCTCGTACGCCCGCCAGCTGGTGGTGCAGACCGCCCCGCACATCGGCAACACCGGCGTGAATGATGACGACGCCGAGTCCCGGCGCATCTGGGTGGCCGGCTACATTGTCCGCGACGCAGCGCGCCGGCCCTCCAACTGGCGTTCCGAACGGTCGCTGGATGAGGAACTGGTGGCCCAGGGCATCGTCGGCATCCAGGGTGTGGACACCCGCGCCATCACCCGGCACCTGCGTGAGCACAAGACCATGCGCGCCGGCATCTTCTCCGGCGAGGCGGCGCAGGGCACCGACAAGGAGCTGCTCGACGCCGTCCTGGCCAGCGCCCCCATGGAGGGTTCGCGCCTGGCCGAGGAAGTCAGCGTCGACGAAGCCTACGTGGTGGAACCGAAGGACCACGGCTGGGAGGGCGAACCCCGCTTCAGCATCGCGGCGATCGACCTCGGCATCAAGGCCATGACCCCGGTACGGTTCGCCGAGCGCGGCGTCCGCGTCCACGTACTGCCTGCCACCGCCACCCTGGAGGACGTCAAGGCCGTCAACCCGGACGGCTTCTTCATGTCCAACGGTCCGGGCGACCCCGCCACTGCCGACGCCCAGGTGAAGCTCCTGCGCTCCGTCCTGGATGAGAAGCTGCCCTACTTCGGCATCTGCTTCGGCAACCAGATCCTGGGCCGTGCCCTGGGCTTCGGCACCTACAAGCTCCGCTACGGCCACCGCGGCATCAACCAGCCCGTGATGGACCGCCGCACCGGCAAGGTGGAAATAACCTCCCAGAACCACGGCTTCGCCGTGGACGCCCCGCTCGACGGCGCCACCCAGGCTCCGGAGGCACGCTACGGCCGGGTGGAAGTCAGCCACATCAGCCTGAACGACGACGTCGTGGAAGGCCTCGCCTGCCTGGACATCCCGGCTTTCTCCGTCCAGTACCACCCCGAGGCTGCTGCCGGCCCGCACGACGCTGCGTACCTTTTCGACCGGTTCATCGACCTCATGGGCGACGCCAAGAACGCCGACACCAAGACCGCCACCGACAACAAGACTGAGGACAAGAAGTAATGCCGAAACGTACAGACCTCAAAAGCGTCCTCGTCATTGGTTCCGGCCCGATCGTCATCGGCCAGGCCGCCGAGTTCGACTACTCCGGCACCCAGGCCCTGCGGGTCCTCAAGGAGGAAGGCCTCCGCGTCATCCTCGTGAACTCCAACCCGGCCACCATCATGACCGACCCCGAGTTCGCCGACGCCACCTACGTTGAGCCCATCACCCCCGAGGTGGTGGAGAAGATCATCGCCAAGGAACGCCCCGACGCCGTACTGCCCACCCTGGGCGGCCAGACCGCGCTGAACACCGCCATCGCCCTGGACAAGAACGGTGTACTGGAGAAGTACAACGTGGAGCTGATCGGCGCCAACATCGCCGCGATCGAGCTCGGCGAGGACCGCGAGAAGTTCAAGGGCGTCGTGGAGCGCTGCGGCGCCGAATCCGCCCGCAGCCACATCATCCACACCATGGACGAGGCCCTCACGGCGGCCGTAGACCTCGGCTACCCCATGGTGGTGCGCCCGTCCTTCACCATGGGCGGCCTGGGCTCCGGCCTGGCCTACAACGAGGATGACCTGCGCCGCATCGTCGGCCAGGGCCTGCAGTACAGCCCCACCAGCGAGGTCCTGCTCGAAGAGAGCATCCTGGGCTGGAAGGAATACGAGCTCGAAATGATGCGGGACAAGAACGACAACGTGGTTGTCGTCTGCTCCATCGAAAACTTCGACCCCGTGGGCGTGCACACTGGCGACTCCATCACCGTGGCCCCGGCACTGACCCTCACCGACCGCGAATACCAGAAGCTGCGCGACGTTGCCATCGCCGTCATCCGCGAGGTGGGTGTCGACACCGGCGGCTGCAACATCCAGTTCGCCATCGACCCGGCCACCGGCCGCGTGGTGGTCATCGAGATGAACCCGCGCGTATCCCGTTCTTCGGCACTGGCGTCAAAGGCCACCGGCTTCGCCATCGCCAAGATTGCCACCAAGCTATCGCTCGGCTACACCCTGGACGAGATCCCCAACGACATCACGCAGAAGACCCCTGCGTCCTTCGAACCCACTTTGGACTACGTGGTGGTCAAGGTCCCGCGGTTCGCCTTCGAGAAGTTCCCGGCGGCGGACAACACCCTCACCACCACCATGAAGTCCGTCGGCGAAGCCATGGCCATGGGCCGCAACTTCACCGAGGCCCTGCAGAAGGCCCTGCGCTCCCTGGAGCAGAAGGGCTCGCAGCTGGACTTCAGCAGCGTCCCGGAATGGGAAGTCGCCGAACTCATCGAGAAGGCGAAGCGCCCCACTACGGAGCGCCTCCACCAGGTCCAGCGCGCCCTCCTGGGCGGCGCCACCGTGGAACAGCTTTTCGAAGCCACCAAGATCGACCCCTGGTTCCTGGACCAGCTCCAGCTGCTCAATGAGATCTCCCACGAAATCCGCCAGGCCGGCGCCTTGACCGCCGACATGCTTAAGCGCGCCAAGCGCCACGGCTTCTCGGATGAGCAGATCGGTGCCCTGACCCACAACTCCGAGGCAGTGGTCCGCGGCGTCCGGCAGGCCCTGGGTATCCGCCCCGTCTACAAGACCGTGGACACCTGCGCCGCGGAGTTCGCCGCCTACACGCCGTACCACTACTCGGCCTACGACGAGGAGGACGAGGTCGCGCTGCACTCCAAGCCGTCCATCATCATCCTCGGCTCCGGCCCCAACCGCATCGGCCAGGGCATCGAGTTCGACTACTCCTGCGTCCACGCCTCCATGGCGCTGCGCAAGGCCGGCTACGAGACCGTCATGGTCAACTGCAACCCGGAAACCGTCTCCACCGACTACGACGTCTCCACCCGCCTGTACTTCGAGCCGCTGACGCTCGAGGACGTGCTGGAGGTCATCGCGGCCGAGGAACGCACCGGCGGCGTCATGGGCGTGTTCGTCCAGCTCGGCGGCCAGACCCCGCTGAAGCTCGCGCAGCAGCTCGCCGATGCCGGAGTGCCGATCCTGGGCACCTCACCGGAGGCCATCGACCTCGCCGAGCACCGCGGCGCGTTCTCCCGCGTCCTGGACAAGGCCGGCCTGGTGTCGCCCAAGAACGGCACCGCCGTCTCCTTCGAGGACGCCAAGAAGATCGCCGACGAGATCGGCTACCCCGTCCTGGTCCGCCCGTCCTACGTGCTGGGGGGCCGCGGCATGGAAATCGTCTACGACGAGCCCAACCTCTCCCGCTACATCGCCAACGCCACCGAGATCACCCCGGACCACCCGGTGCTGATCGACCGGTTCCTGGAGGACGCCGTCGAGATCGACGTCGACGCCCTCTACGACGGCACGGACATGTACCTGGGCGGCATCATGGAGCACATCGAGGAAGCCGGCATCCACTCCGGCGACTCCGCCTGCGTCCTGCCGCCCATCACGCTGGGCAGCAATGTCATCGAGCGCGTCCGCGTGGCCACCCGCGCCATCGCCGAGGGCGTGGGCGTGCGCGGGCTGATCAACATCCAGTTCGCGCTGGCCTCGGACGTGCTGTACGTCCTGGAAGCCAACCCCCGTGCCTCGCGCACCGTGCCGTTCGTGTCCAAGGCCACCGGCGTCCAGATGGCCAAGGCCGCTGCCCTCATCGGCACCGGCGTGACCATCAACCAGCTCCGCAGCGCCTACAAGATGCTGCCGGAAACCGGTGACGGCTCGACCCTGCCGCTCGACGCCCCCGTTGCCGTCAAGGAAGCAGTGCTGCCGTTCAGCCGGTTCCGCACCCTTGAAGGCAAGGTGGTGGACTCCCTGCTCGGCCCGGAAATGCGTTCCACCGGCGAAGTCATGGGCATCGACAAGCACTTCGACACCGCCTTCGCCAAGAGCCAGGCCGGCGCCAACAACGCCCTGCCCACCGAAGGCAAGGTGTTCGTCTCCGTGGCCAACCGCGACAAGCGTTCCGTGATCATGGGCGTCAAGCGGCTCTCCGACCTCGGCTTCGAGATCGTCTCCACCGGCGGGACCGCCGACGTCCTGCGCCGCAACGGCATCCAGGCCACCCCGGTGCGCAAGGTTGCCGAGGGCAGCAGCGCCGAGGGGGAGGGCACCATTGCCGACCTCATCGTGGCCGGCGAGATCGACATGGTCTTCAACACGCCCTCCGGCGGCGAAGCCCGCAGCGACGGCTACGAGCTCCGCGCCGCGGCAACGTCCATCGGCATTCCGTGCATCACCACGGTGGCCGAGTTCAACGCCGCCGTCCAGGCCATCGAAGCCATGCGCACCTACGAGTGGTCTGTCACCAGCCTGCAGGAGCACGCTGCAGCGCTGGCCGATTCGCAGAAGGCGGCCCTGCAGCATGCCTGAGCAGGCAGCCACTGCCGGCCGGGAGCCCTTTGGCTCCCGGCTCGGCGCGGCCATGGCCGCCCGTGGTCCCCTTTGCGTTGGCATTGATCCCCACCCGGCGCTGCTGAAGAGCTGGGGACTGGACGACGACGCCGCGGGGCTTCGGCGGTTCTCGCTGACGGTCCTGGAGGCAGTGGCTTCGCTCGCTGCCTCCGTGAAGCCCCAGGTGGCGCTTTACGAACGCCACGGTTCTGCCGGCATGGCGGTGCTGGAGGAGGTCCTGGCCACGGCCCGGGACGAATCGGTGCTCAGCATCGCGGACGCCAAGCGCGGCGACATCGGATCCACCATGGCCGCCTATGCGGACGCGTGGCTGCGCGACGAGTCTCCGCTCGCGGCGGACTCCGTCACGCTGAGCCCCTACCTCGGCTTCGAGTCCCTTCGCCCCGCGCTGGACCTCGCGGCGGAGACCGGGCGGGGCGTATTCGTGCTGGCACTGACGTCCAACCCCGAGGGCGCTTCCGTCCAGCACGTCGGCGGAAGGGATTCCGTGGCCCGCAGGATCACGGAGTCCGCGGCAGCGGAGAACTCCCGGTATCCCGGAAGCCTCGGTTCCGTTGGCCTGGTGGTCGGCGCTACGGTCGGCGGCGCCCTGGAAGACCTGGGACTGGACCTTGCTGCGGTCCGCGGCCCCATCCTGGCGCCTGGCCTCGGGGCCCAGGGGGCAACACCGGCTGACCTGCGGGCCACCTTCGGCGCTGCATACCCGCTGGTCCTGGGAACGTCCAGCCGCGACATCCTGTCGGCGGGACCGGAAACCCGGGGCCTGCGCGAGGCCGCGCTGCGGACGCTGGACGGACTGCGGGGCGAATAGGCCTGCAATTGTCCGGATGCATTGATTCAGGCTGCACCAGAGGGTAGTTTCAGGACAGGTCCAAGGGCGGCCGCCCTTGGATGAATCCGCCGACTTCGGGGGTGTCCGTGATGGTCCTGCGACCTCTATCTGCGTCTGAACGGGCCGACGCCCTGGGCAAGGCGGCAGCAGCCAGGGCAACCCGTGCCGCCGCCAAGGAAAGCCTCCGGAATGGCGACAGGTCGGCGGCGGACATCATCAGCTCCGCGCTGGAGGACGACGCCCTGGCCCGCATGCGGGTTTCTGAACTGCTCGAAGCGCTGCCCGGCATCGGAAAGGTGCGTGCCGCAGCCATCATGCAGCAGCTGGGGATCGCAGCGTCCCGCAGGGTCCGGGGCCTGGGCGTCCACCAGCGCCGGGCGCTGGTAGATTTTATAGACGAGCACTGAGGCAGGCGGCGCCTGCCCTTCCCCAACCGTGGCAAAAGGAATACGTGAGCAAGAAACCTGGACTGACAGTCCTCGCAGGTCCGACGGCTGTTGGCAAAGGCACCGTGTCCACCTATATCCGGGACAATTATCCGGAGGTTTGGCTTTCCGTCTCAGCCACCACCCGGGCGCCCCGGCCGGGCGAGGTGGACGGTGTCCACTACTTCTTCAAGAGCAAGGAGGAGTTCGAGCAGCTCATTGCCGAGGGTGAACTCCTGGAGTGGGCTGTTGTGCACGGCCAGAACACTTACGGCACGCTGAAGAGCACCGTGAATGCGGCCATCGCGGAAGGCCGGTCCGTGCTGCTGGAGATCGATCTGCAGGGTGCACGCCAGGTCAAGGCAGCCGTTCCGGACGCCCAGTTCGTCTTCCTGGCCCCGCCCACCTGGGACGAGATGGTGCGCCGGCTGGTGGGCCGTGGCACCGAAACTCCCGAAGAACAGCAGCGGCGCCTGGAAACCGCTAAACTGGAACTTGCTGCTGAACCGGAGTTCGACCATACCGTCATCAATGACGACGTCCGCCGGGCAGCGGACGAGCTTGTTTCACTCATGGGGCTGACACCGCATCCACACCTGCCGGAACCGTCAGCCCGCTAGGAATTTGGAGAATTCGTGTCCACGAACCTTGAAGGCATCATCAACCCGCCGATCGACGATCTGCTGAAGGTAGCTGATTCCAAGTACGGCCTGGTGATCTTCGGTGCTAAGCGCGCTCGTCAGATCAACGCTTATTACGCCCAGCTGCACGAGGGCCTGTTCGAATACGTCGGCCCCCTGGTCGACACCAAGTTGAACGAAAAGTCGCTCTCGATCGCACTGCGCGAGATCAACGAAGGCAAGCTGGTTTCCACGCCGATCGAAGCCGCAGAGTAATCCTGCCGCTGAACTGACTTGCTGTTGACGGAGGTCACGTGCGCATAGTCCTCGGAGTCGGGGGAGGGATTGCCGCCTATAAGGTGGCATCGCTCCTCCGGCTTTTTACTGAAGCCGGCCATGACGTCACCGTGATTCCCACGGAGGCGTCCACCCGCTTCATCGGCACCGCCACCTGGGAGGCGCTGTCCGGAAACCCGGTCAGCAACAGCGTTTTCGATGACGTGCACCTGGTCAACCATGTCCGCCTGGGCCATGAGGCAGACCTGGTGGTTGTGGCACCGGCCACGGCGGACCTCCTGGCAAAAGCTGCCACCGGCCAGGCAGGGGACCTGCTGACCAACACGCTGCTGATGGCGCACGGGCCCGTGCTGTTCGCACCCGCGATGCACACCGAAATGTGGCAGCACGCGGCAACCCGCGCCAACGTCGAAACGCTCCGCAGCCGCGGCGCCGCCGTCCTGGAGCCGGCCTCCGGCAGGTTGACCGGCGCAGACTCGGGCCCGGGCAGGCTCCCGGAACCGCAGGTGATCTTCGACGCAGCCATGGCGCTGGTCCAGGGACAGTCCGATTACCAGCTGCCGCTTGCGGGCCGCACCGTAACCATCAGCGCCGGCGGCACCCGCGAACCGCTGGACCCCGTACGATTCCTGGGCAACCGCTCTTCCGGCAAGCAGGGCGTGGCCCTGGCGGTCGCTGCCCGGAACGCCGGCGCCACCGTGCGGTTGCTGGCCGCCCACATGGACGTTGCGCCCCCGGCCGGGGTGGAGGTGGTCCGCGTGGAGACCGCCCTGCAGCTCCGGGAAGCTGCGCTGGACGCCGCTGCGGACTCCGACGTCGTCATTATGTCCGCCGCCGTGGCCGACTTCCGCCCGGCCGATGTCTCGGACACCAAGATCAAAAAGCGGGACGATACCGCAGATCCCATCATCACCCTTCTCCGCAACCCGGACATCCTGCAGGAGCTCGTGGAACAGCGCAATGCCGCTGCGTCGGCAGCCGGGCAACTCATCGTCGGCTTCGCCGCGGAAACCGGGGACAGCGAGGGCGACGTCCTGGAGTATGCGGAGGCAAAACTGCAGCGGAAGGGCTGCGACCTGCTGGTGGTCAACCACGTGGGGACGGACAAGGTCTTCGGGCAGGACTCGAACTCCGTGGTCATCCTCTCCCGCTCCGGCTCCGAACCACAGGAAGCGTCGGGAACCAAGACTGAGGTTGCCGAGGCCATCATTACCCGCATCAGCTTTGAACTGAACCGGGTTTCACCCCGGACCTGAGTGTTCCGCACCACGTTTGCTTCGCGGGAAGACATCTCCCGCAGGGCCGGCGTGCTCCAACCAGTAAGGTAGTTGAGTGACTTTACCGCTGCACCTTCCCCAGTCCCATGGGGCCACGCCCTCCGCGCTCCGGCTCTTCACGTCCGAGTCGGTCACCGAAGGCCACCCGGACAAGATCTGTGACCAGATCAGCGACGCCATTCTGGACGCGCTCCTGGCCGCCGACCCCGAATCCCGTGTTGCCGTGGAAACCATGGCGACCACCGGCCTGGTGCACGTGGCGGGCGAAGTCACCACCGACGCCTACGTCGAAATCCCGCAGATCGTCCGCGAGACCATCCTCGGCATCGGCTACGACTCTTCAGCCAACGGTTTTGACGGTGCCCGCTGCGGCGTGTCCGTATCCATCGGCCAACAGTCGAATGACATCGCCGGCGGCGTTTTCAACTCTCTGGAAGCCCGCGAAGGCCGCCAGGAAGACGATTATGACCTCCAGGGTGCGGGCGACCAGGGCCTGATGTTCGGGTACGCCAGCGACGAGACCCCTTCCTACATGCCCACGCCCATCTGGTTGGCCCACCGGCTCTCCGAACGCCTCACCGACGTCCGGAAGACGGGTCAACTGGCCTACCTCCGCCCGGATGGCAAGACCCAGGTCACCGTGGGCTACGACAAAGACGTTCCGGTATCCGTTGAAACCGTGGTGATCTCCAGCCAGCACGCCGAGGGTGCGAGCCTTGAGCAGCTGCGCGCCGACCTCGCCGCCATCGTCATTGAGCCGGTCCTCGCCGCCGCCAACCTGGACATTTCCCGCACCGCGAACATCCTCAACCCTGCGGGTGAGTTCGTTATCGGCGGCCCCGTGGGAGACGCCGGCCTCACCGGCCGCAAGATCATCGTCGACACGTACGGCGGCATGGCCCGCCACGGCGGCGGCGCCTTCTCCGGCAAGGACCCGTCCAAGGTGGACCGCTCCGCTGCATACGCCATGCGCTGGGTCGCCAAGAACGTGGTGGCCGCAGGACTGGCGAAGCGTGCCGAGATCCAGATCGCCTACGCCATCGGCCAGGCCCGGCCCGTGGGAACCTACGTGGAGACGTTCGGCACCGAGACCGTGGACCCGGCCCGCATCAGCGAAGCCATCGCGGAAATCTTCGATCTCCGTCCGAGGGCGATCATCGACGCCCTCGACCTGAAGCGGCCCATCTACGCCAAGACGGCTGCCCACGGGCACTTCGGCCGCGACGAACCCGACTTCACGTGGGAACGCCTTGACCGGGTGGATGATTTGAAGGCTTTCTTCAACGCCTAGCCGCGCTGCAGCTGCAGTCCCACGGCGCAGGCAGGAATCCCATTGGGGCAGGCTGGAAGCCCACTGTCAGTGCCCCGTGTTTTGCTGTCCCTGTCCAACCCGGCAGCTGAACGGAGGTAACCGCAGTGGTTGCTGACAGTTCCGTGCAGCCGTCCCTGCTGCAGGGCTTCCCGGCCCGCACCCTGCCCACTGGCGTTGCCGTGGCAGGGCACCTTCCCGTGGCCCGGGTCCTTGTTGAGTCTTCGCTGCCCCATCTGGACCGGCCTTTTGACTATGCGGTCCCGGCTGCGCTGGACCAGGCAGCCCAGCCAGGTGTCAGGGTCAAGGTCAAGTTCAACGGCCAGGACCTCAACGGATTCCTCCTTGAACGGGTCGCTGAGTCCGACGCCGGACACACCCTGGTGCCGCTGGCAAAAGTGGTGTCGCCGGTTCCGGTCCTCACGTCTGCCGTCAAGGACCTCGCTGCTGCCGTTGCTGCACGGTATGCCGGCACCGTCAGCGACGTCCTCCGCCTTGCGGTGCCGCCCCGGGTTGCCAGGCTGGAGAAGGACTACCCTGCGTCCCTGGACACCGGGGAAGCGGAAGGCGTCCCCGCTCTGCCAGGTGCCCCGGGTGTTTCATCGTGGGCACCGTACCGCACCGGCGCTGCCTTCCTCAGGCACCTGGCCGCAGGGGGCGCCCCCCGCGCCGTTATCAATCCGCTGCACGGGTACGGGCCCACCGGTTGGCCGGACCTGCTGGCGCAGGCCGCAGCTGCCGCTTATGCCTCAGGCCGGGGCGCGCTCCTGGTGGTGCCCGACTACCGGGACCTGGACCGCCTCGAGGATGCCCTGAAGGGCGTGGTGCCGGAGGAGGCCGTGGCCAGGCTAACGGCCGACGACGGTCCCACGCCGCGCTACCGGAACTTCCTGCGCCTGCTGGCCGGCCGGGCCAAAATTGCGATCGGAACGCGGTCGGCGGCCTTCGCCCCGGTGCAGGACCTGGGGCTGGTTGCCTGCTGGGACGACGGCGACGACCTCCACATCGAGCAGCGCGCACCGTATGCCCATGCCCGGGAGGTCCTGCTCCTGCGGGCAGAACAGGAGGGTACGTCCTGCCTCCTTGCCGGACACGCCCGCAGCACCGAAGTCCAGCGCCTGGTGGAGGCCGGCTGGGCCGTCCCCGTGGAGGCCGGGCGGTCCACTGTCCGTGCGTCGGTTCCGCGCGTCGTCAGCACTGCCGACAGCTTCGAGCAGGGCCGGGACCCGTTGGCCACCATCGCCCGCCTGCCGCATGCCGCGTGGCAGGCGGCCAAGGAGGGGCTGGAGCGTGGTCCCGTCCTGGTCCAGGTCGCCAGGGCGGGCTATGCACCTTCCCTTGTGTGTGAGACGTGCCGTGAACCCGCCCGGTGCGCGCACTGCCAGGGGCCCCTGGCTTTGGCCGGCACCTCCGTTTTGCCCCAATGCCGCTGGTGTTCCACCCCCGCCCCGGACTGGAAGTGCTCGCACTGCGGTGGCAGGCGGCTGCGAAAAGGGGCCACCGGCGTCCTGCGAACCGCCGAAGAGCTTGGCCGCGCGTTTCCCGGGACGACGGTCATCACGTCCTCGGGGGACCAGGTGAAGGCCACAGTGGGTGCCGGCAAGGCCCTGGTGGTGGCCACGGTGGGGGCCGAACCTGTGGCAAACGGCGGGTACGCTGCCGCGCTGCTGCTGGACGGCGATTCCCTGTTGCGCCGCGAAACCCTCCGCGCGGGCGAGGACACCGTGCGCCGCTGGTTCAACGCAGCCGCCCTGGTGCGTCCCGCCCCGGACAAAGGACTGGTGGTGGTGACGGCTACGGACACCGCTGCCACGGGGGCGCTGCTGCGGTGGGATCCGGCCGGCTACGCCCACCGTGAACTGTCCCTGCGGATGGAACTGCAGCTTCCACCGGCGGTGCGCATCGCATCGGTGACAGGGCCGCGGGCCGCCGTCGAACACTACACGGGTGCGGTGGAAGCGGACCTGGCTGGCTCGGGCATCGCGGTGCGTACGGCTGGCCCCGCGCCGCTGCTGCTCACCGCACCGCCCTCCGGCAGGCGCACGGCCGAGGACGTCCGGACCCTGTTGTTCTTCCCGTACGGCCAGGCTGCCGCCGTCGTCCGAGTCCTGCGGGTTACCCGGGCAGCCGTGGCTGCAAAGCGGACCTTGGACCCCGTGCAGCTGCGGCTCGATGGCGTGGACGTCCTCTAGGCCCGGCGCCTTTTCGCCACGACCTCATGCGCGGCATCCACCAGCTGGCGCGCCGACTCGTCCCAGCTGAACTCCGCCGCGCGCGCAATCGAACGCCGGGACATGTCCTGCCAGTGCACGTCGTCCTGGAGCTGACCCACAGCGTCCGCGAACTGCCCGGGGGACTCCGGATCCACGTACAGCGCGGCGTCCGCCCCGACTTCGCGGAAGATGGGAATGTCGCTGGCGATCACGGGCGTACCCACCGCCATCGCCTCCACCAGCGGAAGGCCGTACCCCTCCGCTTTGGACAGGCTCACCAGGGCAGTGGCCCGTCGCAGGAGCCCGTCATACTCTGCATCGGTCACACCGTTATGGAACATCACCGAGGCGCCCGCAGGCACGATGGCTTCGAGTTCAGCCCGGCGTTGCGGCGTGATCCGGCTGAGCAGGTGAAGGGTGTAGCCGG
This sequence comes from Arthrobacter sp. 8AJ, assembly GCF_902506025.1. Lineage (NCBI taxonomy): Bacteria > Bacillati > Actinomycetota > Actinomycetes > Micrococcales > Micrococcaceae > Arthrobacter > Arthrobacter sp. 8AJ. The sequence continues at coordinate 2,085,988 of NZ_LR733289.1, forward strand.
GCAGCCCGGCCATGCCGGCCACCATGGTTTCCACGTTCTTGTACGGCATGAACGACCCCATGTAGATGATCGTTTTGTCCGCGCCGGCGGCGGGGTCGCGGGGTTCCTGCGCCGGCTGCGGTGCGTTGGCGATGATGCGCACGGGCCTGCGCGTCAGCCGGTATTTGGCCATCAGCGCCGCCGTGGTCTGGCTGATCGTTGCCACGGTATCGGCCCGGTTGAGGAGCACGCGCTGGGGCCAGAAAGCCTTGTGGTAGAGGCGCCACAGCAGCCGGACCGGGGCCGGCAAGAACCCCGGGGGAGCGGGGTGCTCGTAATAGATGAGGTCGTGCAGGGTCAGGATCAGCCCGTATTTCCGGCCCCAGGTGCCCATGGTCTGCATGGGGCAGACCACCACGTCCGCTCCTGTGGCGTTGACTTGCCGGGCAACGAACAGTTCCAGCGGCGAGAGCGGGCTGCTGATGAGCGTGTAGGGAACGTCCGGCAGCAGGGCAAGCTGCCGCTCGTCGGACACCAGCATGGAGACGTCCGCGATCTTTGCCGTGGCAGTAATCAGGCTGGCTCCATAGCGGCTGATGCCGTCGTGGTGGTCGGTACGGGTGAACCGTGCATCAATGACGATCTTCACGCGGGATGGTCCTTCAGGAAGCTGCGGATGTAACGGGCGGCCGGCTCAGGCGTCTCGTAGTGGATCAGGTGCCCGACGCCGGGAATCACCTTCAGCTCCCCGTCGGGAAGCAGCTCCAGGAGGCGGTGCTGGTTGGGGAGGGTGGCGATTTCATCCTTTTCGCCGGCGACCAGCAGCACGGGCAGGTCCAGCTGGCCGGCCACCTCCGCCACATGGTTGCTGACGGAGGCGGTGAAGGACTCCAGAAGGCTGTCCCGGTCGGCAAAGGAACTGAAGTAGGCGTAGTGCTGGCCGTGGATGAAGGCCCGCAGCTCCCGGTCGCGGGTCTTGGCCATGGTCTCGCTCATGACCCGGACGATCAGCGGATTGCGCAGCAGAGCCAGTCCCGGGCCGCGGGGAAGCCGTGCCGCGAGCTGGTAGTACAGCACGGCCAGGCGGGTCATCACACCCTTCGGACCCTCCAAAGCCGGAGCTGCGATGGGGTTGATCAGGATCAGGGGACGCACGGCCTGCGGGTTGTTGGCCACGAAGTGCGACGCCACGATGGACCCGAACGAGTGTCCCAGCAGCACGGTGTCCGGCCCCAGGCCCTGGCTGGCCATGAAGCCGCTGATGAACTGTCCGTAGCGCTCCACGGAGTGGGGGCCCCGGGCAAATGCGTCAGAACTGCCGAAGCCCGGAAGGTCCGGCATGATGATGCGCATGTCCGGAAGCTGGTCGGCCACGCGAAGGAGTCCGTGGTGGTCGCCGCGGAATCCGTGGACCACCAGGATGGTGCGGGTTTCCGGGGTCTCCTCGACGGGCTCATAGGTCCAAAAAGCCACTGTGCTGCCGTCAATGCTCACGGTGGACGCGGAGGTGCGGGCGGCAAGGCCGGCACTCAGGTACGCAGGCGCAGGGGAAGGCCCCGGGTTCACGGTATCCATGGCGGAGGCCTAGTTGACGTTGTCCGGATGCGACCCGGTCCGCTGCCCGCGGTCCAGCGCCTTGATGGCCACCAGGTCGCGCCCGGAGAGCTCGAAACCGAAGACGTCGAGGTTCTCCCGGATCCGGGCTTCAGAGCTGGCCTTGGGGATGGCAATATGTCCCAGCTGCATGTGCCAGCGGAGGATCACCTGCGCCGGGGTCCGGCCGTGCTCGGCGGCGCAGGCCTGGATGACGGGATCGGCCAGCACCTGGCCGCGGCCCAGCGGGCTCCACGCTTCGGTCCGGATGCCCAGTTCCGCATGCTTGCTGCGCAGTTCCTCCTGCTGCAGCCATGGGTGGAGTTCGATCTGGTTGACGGCGGGGACTACCTCGGCGCTTTGCAGCAGGCGGTCAAGGTGGGCGGGCTGGAAATTGCTGACGCCGATGGCGCGGACCCTGCCCTCCCGGTAGAGCGTCTCCAGGGCGCGGTAGGTTTCGGGGAACAGGCCCCGCCGGGGGCACGGCCAGTGGATGAGGTACATGTCCACATAATCCAGTCCAAGGTTGACCATGGAATCGTCGAAGGCGCGCAGCGTTGCATCGTAGCCGTGGTGGTCATTCCACACCTTTGTGGTGATGAACACGTCTTCGCGGGTCACGGACGGAAAGAGTTCGCCTGAGCCGCCGCTGCCGGTCCCCGCGTCCAGCTGGGAACTGATGCCGCGCGCCACGCCGGTTTCGTTGCCATACATGGCGGCGGTATCGAAGTGCCGGTAGCCGGCGGCGAGCGCGGTGGCCACCAGCCCTTCCGCGTCTGCTGCCGGCACCTTGTACAGCCCAAAGCCGAGCTGGTCTATCAGCACGCCGTTGTTCAGGCTGAGCCGGGGTGAGGTTCTCATGGCAACGACTCTACCCACTTCAGCTGGTGAGGCCCTCGTAATCCACCAGGCGGCGTGCGGTGGCTTCGTCGAGGATCAGGTCCGTGGCGAGCCGTGCTGCCAGTGCCCCGCGCAGGCCGTTGATCTTGGAGACCCCTGACACCACGCAGATCCTCCGGCGCACCTCCCGGAGCTGGGCGAGGGATGGGCCGGTGGACCGTTCGTTCAGGACGATCCCGTCAGAGGACCCATCGGCCCGGAAGAACACTGTGGCAACGTCGCCCACCACGTCTGAGTTGGCCAGGGCATTGAGGTCGTCTTCGTCGAGGTACCCGCCCGCGTACACGTGGCTGGGATAGTCGGCGTGCACGGATCCGACGCCGAATATGGCGATGCTCATCTTTGCCTGCAGTTCCAGGACGCGCTGCACGCTGCGCTCGTTCCACATGGCTGTCTTGGTGGCGGCATGGTCGAAGAACGCCGGGACGGGGAACTGCTCCACCCGTGCCCCGTAGGCGCTGCCGAACCGGCGCATGATGTCGCTTGCGTAGGTAATGCCTGTGGTGTGCATGTTCCCGGCCCCGTTGAGCTGGACGATCACACTGTCGTGGGTGATCTTCCGGGTGAGGTGCCGGCTCACTGCGCTGAGCGTCGATCCCCAGGCCACGCCGATGATGGCGTTGGAGTCCACCAGGGGTCCGATGGTCCGCGCAGCCTGCATGGCCACCCGGTCCAGGGTCTCAGCCTCATTGAGTGTTCCGAGAATGGGAACCACGTGGACATCCAGGTTGTACCGGCGCCGGATCATGCCCTCCAGCTCGGGTCCGGTGTCCAGCGGGTTGCGGATCTGGATCTGCACCAGTCCCGACTCCCGTGCCGAGGACAGAAGCCGGGAAACGGTGGACCGGGACGTCCGCAGCTCGCGGGCGATCGCATCCATGGTGAGGTCCTGCAGGTAATACATTTGTGCAGCTCGGAGGGCATCCTGGTCCCGGGAAAGTGCCATCTCACTTCCGTTCTGCACGTTTGTGCATAGTGCTTGACTCCATTTTCCATTTCTCCAAACAATAGAGCAGAACGGCGGCGCCACCCAGCGGTGACCGCATCGCACAAAGCCCCAAGGGAGTCGTTTTGGGACCCAAGGATTCAACTGTCCAACCATCTGTCAGTGCGCCCCGGCCAGGAGCCGAACGCGCATCGGTCCACAGCCTGCGGCGCCGGCCGCACGCAAAAGTCCTGGTGGTTGGCGGCGGCATCAACGGAGTGGGCACGTTCCGTGACCTGGCACTGCAGGGCGTCGATGTGGCGCTCGTGGAGCGCGGTGACTACTGCCAGGGCGCAAGCGGCGCGTCCTCACACATGATCCACGGTGGCATCCGCTACCTCGAAAACGGGGAGTTCCGCCTGGTCCGGGAATCCGTGGTGGAGCGTAACCGCCTGCTGAAGATCGCCCCGCACTACGTCAAGCCGCTGCAGACCACCATCCCGATCTTCAGCACCTTCTCCGGCATCCTCTCCGCGCCGCTGCGCTTCCTCACTCACAAGCAACAGGGCAAGCCCAAGGAGCGCGGCGCGTTCCTCATCAAGGCGGGCCTCAGCCTCTACGATTCGTTTTCCCGCGACGGCGGCACGGTGCCCCGGCACCAGTTCCGCACCCACAAGGCAGCCCTTCAGGAACTGCCCGCCCTCCGGCCCGACGTCAAGTACACCGCCACCTACTTCGACGCCTCGGTCCACAACCCTGAGCGGCTGACCCTCGACGTCCTGCAGGATGGCGAGAAGGCGGGCCGGGCAGGCAACGCGCAGGGAACCAGCATGCAGGGTGACACGGCCCGTGCCAGCAACTACCTCTCGCTGCAGTCCATGTCTTCCACCCCGAACCCGGGCACCGGCCGGGGGAGCACTGTCCGGCTCCGCGACGAACTCACCGGGGAAGAGTTCGATTTCACGGCGGACATCATCGTGAACACCACCGGGGCGTGGGTGGACCTGACCAATGGGGCCATGGGCGCAGCCTCCGCCTTCATGGGCGGAACCAAGGGCTCCCACATCGTGCTGGACCACCCGGGCCTGCTCGCCGCCTGCCGGGGCCGGGAAATCTTCTTTGAGCACACTGACGGCCGGATTGTCCTCATCTACCCCATGGGTGACCGGGTGCTTGTGGGCACCACGGACGTCGACGCGGACATGTCAGAGGACGCCATCTGCACGGACGAGGAAATCGAATACTTCTTCGACCTCATCGGCCACGTCTTCCCGTCCATCGACGTGACCCCTGACGACATCGTCTATACGTTCTCGGGCGTCCGCCCCCTGCCGAGCCATGACGCCACCCAGCCGGGGTTTGTCTCCCGGGACTACCGCATCGAACGCCGCGCGTCCGGAACAAACGGAACCGGCGCCGTCGTGCTGAGCCTGGTGGGCGGCAAGTGGACCACCTTCCGCGCCCTCGCAGAACACCTGACCAACGATGTCCTCACCGAACTCGGCGTGCAGCGCAGGCTTTCGACCGCGCAGCTTCCCATCGGCGGCGGTGCGGGCTTCCCGGCCGACGAAGCACGCGTTCAGAAGTGGATCAAGGCCCACATGGCCGCCGGCCGCGACGCAGACCGCACGGCCGGGCTGCTGACGCGTTACGGGACCCGGGCCGAAGCCGTCATCGAATACCTTGATGCCGAGCCTGACCAGGCCCTGCGGTCCACACGGGAACTCAGCGTCCGCGAACTGGAATTCATGGCGGCAAACGAGCAGGTGGGGCACCTGGTGGATGTCCTCGTCCGGCGCACCTCCCTTGCATTCCGGGGGCTCGTGACCGGAGAGCTGCTCAACGAAGTGGCGGAGGTGCTGTCCGTCCCGCTCAAGTGGGACAGCGCAACCCGCGCCGCTGAAATCAAGCACGCCCAGGACGTGCTGCAGCGTTTCCACCGCGTGGAAACGCACAGCCTGGTCTCCTAAGGCCAGGCGGCCGGCCGGGGCGTGCCAGCGTCCCGGCCCCACGGTCCTTCACCCGCGGAGGACCGACAACTAAACAAAGAAGGAGTCAAAGATGTCTCTAGGAATAGTCTTCCTCTCCGAAGTCTTTGGCACGGGCATGCTGACCCTGTTGGGTTGCGGCGTCGTTGCCAACGTGGCTTTGCGGGGGACAAAAGGCAACAACGGCGGTTTCCTGATGGTCACATGGGGGTGGGGAATCGCCGTCTTCGCGGGTGTCTTCGTCGCCGCCAAGTCGGGCGCGCACCTCAACCCGGCCGTCACCCTCGGCCTGCTGCTCAACGGCAAGCCGGAATACGCTCCGGGAGTCGCCGTCGACTTCGCCTCCACCCTGACCTACTTTGGGGGCGAGCTTCTGGGCGCCTTCCTCGGCGCCGTGGTCTGCTGGCTGGCCTACAAGCAGCACTTCGATGACGAGCCGGAGCCTGCCGGCAAGCTCGGGACCTTTTCCACCGGCCCGGCCATCCGGTCCACCCCCTGGAACCTGATCACCGAGATCATCGGCACTTTTGTCCTGGTCTTCGTCATCCTCACCCTCGGTGGCACCCCCTCGGGGCTCGGCCCGCTGGCCGTTGCACTGCTCGTGGTCGGCATCGGTGTATCCCTCGGCGGCCCCACCGGCTACGCCATCAACCCCGCCCGTGACCTCGGACCCCGCATTGCCCACGCAGTGCTTCCCATCAAGGGCAAGGGCTCCAGTGACTGGAGCTACTCCTGGATCCCGGTGGTGGGGCCGCTTGTCGGCGGCGCCCTGGCCGGAGTTGTTGCCCGGATCGCCCCGATCATCGTCACCGCCGCTTCCTAAACCCCCGGCACCCAGTCCGAACAACAAGACAAGGACGTCATTATGAACCAGTACGTAATCGCCATTGACCAGGGCACCACCAGCACCCGCGCCATCATCTTCGACCACAGCGGCGCGATCGTCTCTTCCGGCCAGATGGAACACGAGCAGATCTTCCCGCAGGCCGGCTGGGTGGAGCACGATGCCGCGGAGATTTGGAACAACACCCGCGAGGTCATCGGTTCGGCCCTCTCAAAGGCGAACCTGACGCGGCACGATATTGCCGCCGTCGGCATCACCAACCAGCGCGAAACCGCCGTGGTGTGGGACAAGACCACGGGCAAGCCGGTCTACAACGCCATCGTGTGGCAGGACACCCGCACCCAGGACATCGTGGACCAGCTGGCCAAGGACGGCGGGGCAGACCGCTTCAAACAGAAGGTGGGCCTGCCCCTGGCCACCTACTTCTCCGGCACCAAGATCAAGTGGATCCTGGACAACGTTGACGGCGCCAGGGAAAAGGCAGAGGCCGGGGACCTGGTCTTCGGCAACACCGACGCGTGGGTCCTGTGGAACCTGACGGGCGGTGTCGACGGCGGCGTCCACGTCACCGACGTCACCAACGCGTCCCGCACCCTGTTCATGGATCTGGAAACCCTGCAGTGGGACGACGAGATCCTCGGCATCTTTGGCGTACCGCGCAGCATGATGCCGGAGATCAAGTCCTCCTCCGAGGTGTACGGCACCGTGCACAGCTCCCAGCTGCTCCGCGAGACACCGGTTGCGGGCATCCTGGGCGACCAGCAGGCCGCAACCTTTGGCCAGGCCGCTTTTGACGCCGGCGAAGCGAAGAACACCTACGGCACGGGCTGCTTCCTGATCTTCAACACGGGCGAGGAAATCGTCCACTCGAAGAACGGGCTCCTCACCACGGTGGGCTACAAGCTGGGCGACGCCAAACCGCACTATGCCCTGGAAGGGTCCATCGCCGTCACCGGTTCACTGGTCCAGTGGCTGCGTGACAACCTGGGCATGATCAGCAGCGCCCCCGAGGTGGAAACCCTTGCCGCGTCGGTCAAGGATAACGGCGGCGTGTATATCGTCCCGGCGTTCTCCGGCCTGTTCGCCCCGTACTGGCGCTCCGATGCGCGGGGTGCGATTGTGGGCCTGACCCGGTTCGTCAACAAGAACCACATCGCCCGCGCAGCGCTGGAGGCCACCGCGTTCCAGACCCGCGAGGTGCTGGACGCGGTCAACGCTGACTCGGGCGTGCCGCTGAGCGAGCTGAAGGTCGACGGCGGCATGGTTGCCAATGACGCCCTGATGCAGTTCCAGGCGGACATCCTTGGCGTCCCGGTCATCCGTCCCAAGGTCATTGAGACCACGGCGCTGGGGGCTGCCTACGCGGCAGGCCTGGCCGTCGGGTTCTGGAAGGACCTGGGCGAGTGCTCGGCCAACTGGTCCGAGGACAAGCGCTGGGAGCCGCAGATGGACAAGGCCGAACAGGAACGCCAGATGCGTCTCTGGAAGAAGGCCGTCACCAAGTCCATGGAGTGGGTGGACGAGGACGTCAGGTAACGTCCTTCACACCTCGGGGCCGCCCTGCCTGGAAAGGCAGGGCGGCCCCTGCCGTGTCCGGCGGACCTTTCCGGGATTTGTGCCAGGCCGGGTTCGGCCGGCAGCGTGCGGGCACGTCACGGCGCAGGGCGCCCCGGCAGGTCCTCGGTGGCCGGCCCCTGGATGACTTTGCCGTCCACATCGAAGCGGGAGCCCATGGCAGGGGCAGTCCCACGTGCGGTCTTCCCGGTTGAATCCGACAGTGCAGCCAAGATGGGTGCAGGTCGCGGACACCGCGTGGACCTGTCCTGCAGGATCCCGGTAGCACGCGGTGCTGGTCCCGTCCGTTTCAATGACAGTGCCGTCGCCGGGAGCAAGGTCCGCTGTCCGGCGTGCGGCCTTTTGCCGGGGAACGGTGTCCCCGGGCGCTGCTGGTGGCCCTGGGGCCGTGGCGGCCCGCGACGTCGCACGGTTGGTGTCAAACAGGGCCGCCCACTCATTGGGCGTGCCGTTGAGCAGATCCGCCAGCATCAGCGCCGCGGCCGTACCGTTGGTCAGGCCCCACTTACGCAGGCCCGTGATGACGAACGCGTGCCGGCAGTCCGGGTTCAGGGGCCCGGCGTAGGGCACGCCGTCGAGGGGCAGCGCGTCCTGGGTGGACCAACGGTAGGCCACGCCGCCGGCCCCGAACTGGACGCGCGCATAACGGGCCAGGCTCGCCTGGCGCGGTGCCGGGTCTACCTGCGTGCCCGCGGGATGGCCCTCGCCGCCCGTCAGCAGGTACGTCACCCCGTTGAGGCGGACCGTCAGCAGCGAACGCATGGGCTCATCCGCGCTGATGAAGGTGGCGTCCAGGGGAGGGGTATCGATCGGCGCGGCGACGATGTAGGAGCGGTGCGGCCGGCAGAGTGCTTCGAATCGGCCGTGGTCGGCGAAGGGAACATTCGTGGCCACAATCGCATCCCGGGCGAGCACGGTGCCGTCGGCGGCGGCCACCGTGACGGGACGGCCCTCGCGCAGCTCCAGTGCACGGGTGCGTTCGAAGACGAAGCTGCCGTTTCCGTCCACCCGTCCGGCGAGCCCCTGGAGGTACTGGACGGCATGGATCTGGGCCTGGCCGTCAAACCGTACGGCACCGGCTACGGGAAACGGCAGGGGAACGTCGGCGGTGAACGTTGACGGAAGGCCGAGGTCCGCCGCAAGCCCGGCTTCGGCCCGCACCTGTGGCAGCGCGTCAGGGCCTGCGGCAAAGGTGTAGTTGGCGACCCGGCGGAAACCGCAGGAAATGTTCTCAGCGTCCACCACCGCACCGATGTACTCCACCGCCGCCTGGTTCGCCAATCCATAGCTCCTGGCCGCTGCAACGCCGTGACTGCGCTGCAGGTCCGTGTAGGCGAGGCGGTGCAGTGAGGTCACCTTGCCGGTGGTGTGGCCAGTGACGCCCGTGCCGATCCGGCCGGCCTCCAGGACTGCCACCGAGTGTCCCGAACGTTTCAGGGCCAGTGCTGCGGTCAGCCCGGCGATGCCTCCGCCGATGACTGCCACGTCCACTTCCACGGTGCCATGAAGTTGCGGGAAATCGGTGGCGCCGGCGGTTGCCAGCCACAGGGAGAGGGGCTGTCCTTCAGCAGGCCCGGCGGTGGTTTCCTCTGACATGGTGTGCCGCCTCCCAACGTTGTGGGACGATCATGCGCACTTGCCCCGGCCAATGCAAAGGGCCGTTCGGCCTGGCTGAGGCGGGGGACGTGCCGGTGCGCTAAAGTAGATCCATGCGTGCGATCCTTCTGCTTAGTTAGCCGCCGGCTCCGATTATCGGACAGCTGAGCGGCAGCCCCTCCATGGAGAGGGGCTTTTGTGTGTCCGGGGCATGGCGCCGGGCCGGCAGCAGGAGGATCAGGCCGTTATGGCAGCACAGATGCCGTAACAGAACAGAAGAGGGCAGCAGTGGGCGTTCAGCCGGAGACAGAGACCGGAACAGCAACAACAGTATCGGCGGAGCCTGAAGAGGGCACCTACAGTTTCGCCGCCATGGAGGCCAAATGGCCCCAGGTGTGGGACGACCTCAAGGTCTTCACCCCGGTGGACGACGGGTCGCGGGAGCGCCGCTACGTGCTTGACATGTTCCCGTACCCGTCGGGCGATCTGCACATGGGCCACGCCGAGGCGTTCGCCATGGGCGACGTGGTGGCCCGCTACCTGCGTCAGAAGGGCTACGACGTCCTGCATCCCATCGGCTGGGACTCCTTTGGCCTGCCTGCGGAGAACGCTGCCATCAAGCGCAACGCCCACCCCAGCGAGTGGACGTACGCCAACATCGACACCCAGGCAGCCTCCTTCAAGCGGTACGCCATCTCCGCCGACTGGTCGCGCCGCCTGCACACTTCCGATCCCGGGTACTACCGCTGGACGCAGTGGCTGTTCAAGCGCTTCTACGAGCGTGGCCTGGCATACCGGAAGAACTCCCCGGTCAACTGGTGCCCCAAGGACCAGACCGTCCTGGCCAACGAGCAGGTTGTCAACGGCGCCTGCGAGCGCTGCGGCACCACCGTCACCAAGAAGTCCCTGAACCAGTGGTACTTCAAGATCACCGACTACGCGGACCGCCTGCTGGATGACATGGACGAGCTCCGCGGCCATTGGCCCGAACGCGTCCTGGCCATGCAGAAGAACTGGATCGGCCGCTCCGAGGGTGCGCACGTGAACTTCGTGATCGAGGCCGATGGCGGCAGGCCCGCCAAGGACGTCACGGTCTTCACCACCCGCCCGGACACCCTGTACGGGGCAACGTTCTTCGTGGTCGCTGCGGACGCGCCGCTCGCCGTCGAACTTGTCACGGACGAACACGCCGCGGCCCTGGACGAATACCGTGAACGGGTCAAGGCACTCTCGGAAATCGAACGCCAGTCGACGGAACGCGAGAAGACCGGCGTCTTCACCGGCCGCTACGCCATCAACCCGCTGAACGGGGAGAAGCTGCCCGTGTGGGCCGCCGACTACGTCCTGGCGGACTACGGTACGGGCGCCATCATGGCCGTCCCGGCCCACGACCAGCGCGACCTCGACTTCGCCAAGACCTTCGACCTGCCGGTCCGCGCTGTCCTGGACACCGGCGAAGAAGACCCGGCCGTCTCCGGCACCGCGACAGCGGGCGAGGGCACCCTGATCAACTCCGGCGCGCTGGACGGCCTGCCCAAGGCTGAGGCCATTCCTGCCGCCATTGCCATGCTGGAACAGCAGGGTAGCGGCGAGAAGTTCGTGAACTTCCGGCTCCGCGACTGGCTGCTGAGCCGCCAGCGCTTCTGGGGCACCCCCATCCCCATCATCCACTGCCCGTCCTGCGGTGAAGTCCCCGTGCCCGATGAGCAGCTGCCCGTTACCCTGCCCGCGGACCTCCGTGGTGAGGACCTTGCACCGAAGGGCACCTCGCCGCTGGCTGCGGCGGAGTCCTGGGTCAATGTGGAATGCCCCACCTGCCACGGGCCCGCCAAGCGGGACACCGACACCATGGACACGTTCGTGGACTCGTCCTGGTACTTCCTGCGCTTCGTCTCCCCGCATTACACCGAGGGGCCCTTCGATCCGCAGAAGATCAATGACTGGATGCCGGTGGGCCAGTACGTGGGCGGCGTGGAGCACGCCATCCTTCACCTGCTCTACGCACGCTTCTTCACCAAGGTCATCCACGACCTCGGCATGATCGATGCCGACGAACCGTTCAGTGCGCTGCTGAACCAGGGCCAGGTGCTCAACGGCGGCAAGGCCATGAGCAAATCCCTGGGCAACGGCGTTGACCTCGGCGAGCAGTTGGACAAATACGGCGTGGACGCTGTCCGCCTGACCATGGTGTTCGCGTCCCCGCCCGAGGACGACGTGGACTGGGCCGACGTGTCGCCGTCCGGTTCCGCCAAGTTCCTGGCCAGAGCCTGGCGCCTGGCACAGGACGTCACCAGTGAACCTGGAGTGGATGCCGCCGCCGGAGACCGCGGGCTGCGTTCGGTAACGCACCGCACCATCGCCGATGCCGCCGAACTGCTGGACGCCAACAAGTTCAACGTGGTGGTGGCCAAGCTCATGGAGCTGGTCAACGCCACCCGCAAGGCGATCGACTCCGGTGCGGGCGCAGCGGATCCCGCAGTCCGCGAGGCCGCGGAGGCGGTTGCCGTAATCCTCAGCCTGTTCGCGCCGTACACCGCAGAGGACATGTGGAACCTGCTGGGCCACCCTGCATCGGTTGCCAACGCCGGCTGGCCGTCCCACGACCCCGCCCTGCTGGTCCAGGACACGGTCACCGCCGTCGTCCAGGTCCAGGGCAAGGTCCGCGACCGGCTGGAGGTGTCCCCGGACGTCTCCGAAGACCAGCTGCGCGAACTGGCCTTGGCGTCGGAGAACGTCCAGCGCGCCATGGATGGCCGGGGCATCCGCACGGTGATCGTCCGGGCGCCTAAGCTGGTCAACATCGTTCCGGCCTAGTTGCTGCACCCGCAGTGATGCACCTGCCGCCGGAAACTTTCCGGCGGCCGGTGCCGGTTGAGCCGGACAGCGTCTCCAGGAGGCCCCTTGCCCGACAGTAACGCCGCCGCCTGGCCTTGGGTCCGTGCCCGGCTGTCGGGCCTCCGTCCTGCGGCCCGGCCGGGAACACGGCGTCCGGGTGGCAGCCCTGTCGCCCGCACCGCCGTCGTCACGGACTCTGCTGCTGCCCTGCCCGCGGACTACGTTGCCGGACTGCCGCGGGACGGGATCCTGACGGTGACTCCGATGCCCGTCATGGTCGGCGCTGAAATCTACGGTGAGGGCGAAGACGACATCCTGGAGACCATCGCCGTGGCCCTGGCCGCGGGGACGCCGGTCAAGACGTCCAGGCCTTCACCGGGGCAGTTTGAGCAGGCCTACCGGGCCGCTGAATTCCGGGGATACGAAGGGATAGTTTCGGTCCACATCTCGGGCGGACTTTCCGGCACCGCGGACGCCGCGCGCCTGGCTGCGGCCAGACTGGGGATTCCTGTGGACGTGGTGGACACGGGAACGGTGGGCATGGCGCAGGGCATGGCCGTACAGGCAGCGGTGGAAGCAGCGTCAGCCGGCGGTGACCGGTCCGCGGTGGCCGCGGCGGCAACGGCCCAGGCAGCACGCACCAAGGTCTTCTTCTACGTCCCCACCCTTGAGCAGTTGCGCCGCGGCGGGCGGATCGGGGCGGCGGCGTCGCTCCTGGGGACCATGCTCGCCATCAAACCAATTCTGGCGGTCGACGGCGGCAGGATAGTTCCGCTGGAAAAGGTGCGCTCAGGTGCCAGGGCTGTGGCCCGGCTTGAGGAAATCGTCGTGGCGGAGGCGGAGGCGCATCCCGGCGACTCCGTGGTCCTGGCTGTCCACCACTTCGGCAATCCTGAGGAAGCGGAGAGTCTGGCGGTGCGGCTGGAGGCGGCCCTTCCACAGTGCCCTCCGGCCCAGATCAGTTCCCTTCCTGCCGTCCTGGCAGCGCACGCCGGCCTTGGGGTCCTTGCGGTGATTGTTGGCAGGACCACCACGGTTCACGGCGGTGTTGTCCCCAGCTGACGGGGTGACTGTGGGCGGCCTGCTGCCGCACTGACTGCAGGGTCCTTGGCCTCTGGCGGCCATTCGCGGGAGTCCGTAGCGTCGCCCCATCAGCGACGTTCCCGTTCGGGACGGCAGTTTGAGGGCCGGAGGACCAGCATGCGTGTTCACGGAATTCGCACTTTCCGGGCCGTCCTTGCGCTCCCGGCCCTACTGGCTCTCGTCCTGGCCGGGTGCGGACAGGAAAGCCGCCAGCCATCGCCCACCCAAGCCCCGTCAAGCGGATCGGCGAACCCGGCCTGCGACCTGATCACCCCTGCCATCGCTGCCAAGGTCGATCCCGGCCTGGTCCAGATGGGGCAAAACGGGAAACCGGCGGGAAGTCCGGCCTATCTGTGCAGCTACATGAGCAAGTACGAGAAGGTCCTTGCGCTCTCCGTCTCGCTCATCTCGCCCGCATCGGCCGCCGACATCACCGACGCGAAAAAGGCCCCCGACTGCTCTGTGGTGGATGGCATTGGGGACTTCGCCTGCATGCAGTGGACGGGATGGTTCCGCGGCGAGCCCGGCGGGGCCTCGGCGAACACCGTGCTCAAGGCCGTCAAGGGCAAGGAATCCCTTGACCTCCGCATCGTGGCCATGCCGCCCATCGCAGCAGGAACCCCGGTACCGGACGGCAACGTGTCCGCACACGCCCTGGCGCAGGCAGCTGTCGAGGCCGGGTGGGGCAACGGTACTGAACTTCGGGTTCCGCCGGCGCCATCTACCGGTCCGCAGACGTCCACAAACAGCCCCGTATGCGCCCTGGTCAGTGCTGATGCCCTCAAGCAGGCCTTTGGTACCACCACCCAGGCGCAAGTTCTCCCGGGGGAGGGCAGCTGCCGGTACCGCTTCGGCGCGTTGGGCACACCCGGTCCGGACTCGCTCGTGTTCGCCCTCGAACTGCATCAGGGAGGTGCTGCTGCGCTCTCAGGGCCGTTGCCGCCGGATGGCCACAACATCCAGGGCGTTGGCGACAAAGCAACTCTCATCATCCGTTCGGAACCAGGCGGACCGAAGTCCCTGAGGCCCCCGAGCGATGTTCCGGTCACCATCTTGTCCCTCATGGTCGCCCGGGGGCAGAACATGGCAATCTTCACCGCACAGCTCCTGATTTCGCCGCAGGGGCCCACCGAAGAGCAGGTCAAGGAACAGTTCGTCACGATGGTCAAGGGCATCGACTTCTAAACCAGCCTGTGCCTGTTGCGCCAACAAACTCCAGGGCGGTACACGTAGGAGGGGATCCGGATGGCCAGGGAAGCCAGCTCCGTGTAATAGCCCACGTGCGCCGGTCGGTTCCGAAGCGTTGGAGTGCTAACCGCTGCGCTGTTGATCCTCACCGCATGCGGGTCCGGCCAGCCAGCTGACACGGCCATGGCACGCAAGTCGTACGCGTTGATGACCCAGCCACCTGCGTCCGGGTCGTCCCTCCTTGGTCCCACCGAACCAGCAGAATGCAACGTATTCCACAGGTCGTGGCAGCACGAGGCACAGCTGGACCTCTCCATGGGCTTTGCGCTGGGGGAAGTGTCCAACCTTGGCGATCATGGAGTCGGCATGATCCTCTTCGATGTGCGAAGCGCGCCCCGGGACACCCTCGCCAAAGCCGACTTTGATTACAGCCAGGAGCTGATGGCTCGCTGCGCCACGTTCGACCAGACAGTGACCGGCGCCACCGGACCCCAGAAGTTCGCGATTCAACTTCTTCCGGGTCCGGACATCGGCGAGAAGGCCTACGCGACCAGGCAATCCTTCAATGGGAACATCACCGGCGTCGGGCTCCGCGTCCTTGCCGGAACAGTGTCACTCGACATGGGAGCCAACACCGGGATGGCGATAAGCGAGGACGAGGCCCTTAGCGTGATGAAGCAGATTGCGAAGGAGTTTATCGACGCGGCAAGGAACCAGTAGCCGCCACTGCCGGACGTGTACGGCGTGCACAGCTTTCCACATAGCGGCCTTGAGTGTGTCGCGCAGCGGGGGAGGTTCCTAGGGTGGAGCTATGTCACGCCGGGATGCTGGAGCAGCACGTCAGCAGGCCCGGCATGCGAGGGACCGGCTGCAGGCCACCCTGGGGGACGCGCCCCCCGGGCTCCTGGAGGACGGCCCCGGCCCCGGCGGTTTCGAGTACAGCGGCCCCGGCGCAACAGGCACGGTAACGGGCGGACCCGAAACCGGCAGCGGCCCTGAGGGCGAATCCGGGAACTGTTCCGGCGGTGTGCCGTCGCTCCGGTGGCGGGTGGGACTGCGGGTTGCCGTGCTGTTGGGTGTCCTGGCAGTGGCTGCGGGAGCCTGGTTCTGGTGGCAGGCCGGGACGGCATCCCCGGAGGTCCTTCCCCTGAGCGGCGCCAGTTCCGGCGGCAAGGCCACGGGCACCGGAGGAGCCGCCGCGGACAGCACTACGCCGGTGGATCAAGACGGCGGGGGACCTGGCGGCGGGGAATCTGGGCGCGGCCCGGGGCAGCCCGCGTCCGGCGGCCTTGTAGTGGTGCACGTGGCCGGGGCTGTAGCCGCGCCCGGAGTCATCAGGCTCCAGCAGGGCAGCCGGGTTGATGACGCCATTGCTGCCGCGGGCGGGGCTGCCCCGGACGCGGACGTGAACCGAATCAACCTTGCCCTGGCGGTGGAGGACGGGCAGAAGATCTACGTCCCGCGGCAAGGGGAGCCGGCGTCCTCCGCAGTCGAATCCTCCGGTTCCGGGGGAACGGGCCCGGGTGGCATGGACCCGGGCGGCGTTGGGTCCACCGGCACCGGCCAGGCAGGAGGGGCAGCCGGCGGGAAGATCAACCTCAATACCGCCGGCGCCGCGGAACTGGACACGCTGCCAAAGGTCGGGCCGGTACTCGCTCAGCGGATCGTGGATTGGCGAAAAGACCATGGACCTTTCAAAAGCGTCGAAGAACTGGACGCGGTGGATGGCGTCGGACCGAAGATGCTCGAGGCCCTGCTGCCCCTGGTGACGGTCTAGGCATCCCGGATGGCGACGGAAATGGGCAGGCCAGGCAGGGCCGACGGCCCGCAAAGGCGGGGAGGCCCCGCCGGGGGAGAGGGAGCCAGGAGCCCTTGGAGCCGGTTCGTGGAATCCGCGGTTCAGGGGCCCGGCCGAAGGCCAAACACCGGGGCTCCCGCACGGACGGTGCACCCATCGACAACGCAACCGTCGACAACGCACCCGCCCGGAACACGTTCGCGTCCCGGAGCAGTTCCACCGTCCCTGCGACGGGCACGCCTGCAAGCGCCAGGTCTGCCGGCACGCCGCCGCGGGACCCCAAAAGGCCGGACCCCAAAAGGCCGGACCCCGAAGGGCCGCGCCCTGAAAGCCGGGGCTCTGGCCTGCCGGGCTCTGACCTTTGGGGACATGAAAGGGTATTGGGCGCAGTGCCTGGGCCGCGTTCGCCAGCGGATGGTTGAAAGCGGCCGCGAGCGGGAGGAAAGCGACTCCGGCTCAGTAGGACCGGGACGCCGCACGGACCTCCGGCTCGCCCTCCCCGCAGTTTCGGTGTGGGCTGCCTCGGTGGCAGGGCTCTGGCTGCCGCCCCCGTGGCTGGCTACTGTGTGCTGCGCGCTGACGGTGCTTGGAGGCCTTTTCCTGGCCCGTGCCGCGAAGGGAGGACGGAGGGGAAGCCTGCGTGCCGCCGCCCGCGCCTCGGGTCCGGGACGGAGGCATGGTGCCCGGGGCCGAAGCTTCCGGGCAGCACTGGGCGTCTCCCTGATGCTGGCCGGCGCGGCGGCAGCCCATTCCGCGACCTCCTCAAGCCAGCGGTCCGAGGGGCCGCTCGCTGAGGCCATCGCGGGCGGAAAGTCGGCCGTCGTCATTGTCGAGGTAGCCGGAAACCCGCGGGCCCTGGCCGGGCCCGGAGGGGCGGCGGAGAGGTGGTCGGTCCCGGTGTGGACGCAGGAAGTGACAACGGGTGGCGTCCTGGTTCGCACCCGCGCCCGGCTCGTGGTGATGGGCGGCCAGGGGTGGGGCGGCGTGGTGCCGGGTCAGACGCTGCGCGCTGCCGGCAAGCTGCGGCCGGCAGACCCCGGTGGGCAGGAGGCGGGAAACCTGGCCGCATCGACGGCTCCAGGCAAGCCCTCGGGTGGCTCACTGCTGGAAGAGTCAGCCAGGGAGCTCCGCGGGCGATTCGTTTCCGCCTCGGCTTTCCTCGAACCGGATGCCCGCGGGCTCCTCCCCGGGATGGTCACCGGTGACACCAGTGCGCTGGATGAGGGGTTGAACAACGCCATGAAGGCCGTTGGCATGACGCACCTGACGGCAGTCAGCGGGGCAAACTGCAGCCTGGTGCTGGGGGCGTTGCTGCTGCTGTGCCGGTGGTTCCGGATGCCGCGTGCCCCGGCCGCAGCTGCGGCCCTTGGCGGCCTGGCCCTGTTCGTGGTCCTGGTGGGGCCTGATGCCAGCGTTCTGCGGGCAGCGCTGATGGGAGCCATCGGCATCGCCTCGCTGGCGGGTGGACGTTCAGGGCGTGGACTGAGCTTCCTTTGCCTGGCTGTCCTGGGGCTGCTGTGGGCGGATCCAGCCCTTGGCACGAGTTTTGGCTTCCTGCTTTCTGTCCTGGCCACACTGGGAATCGTTCTTATAGGCCGGCGGATCATCAGCTGGATTCCCGGGGCGGTCCCACGGTGGCTCGCTGCCGCGGTAGCGGTTCCGTTGTCCGCCCAGCTGCTGTGCGGGCCCGTCATCGTGCTTCTGCAGCCCCAGTTTTCAACCTATTCCCTGGCAGCCAATGTCGTCGCCTCGCCCCTGGTGGCTCCCGTGACCCTGCTGGGAACAGCAGCGGTGCCCCTGGTGGTCGTTCTGCCGTGGGCCGCCGCAGCGCTGATAGCCGTTGCCGGGACTTTCAGCGGGGGCGTCGCGGCTGCGGCAAGGATCGCGGCCCAGCTGCCGGGGTCCGCGCTCCCATGGCCGGAGGGGGCGCCCGGGATGCTGTCCATGATGCTGCTGTCTGTCCTGTCGCTGGCTGCCGTCGGGGCGGCGGCAAGGCCGCTCCGCCTCATCCGCTGGGTCCGGTCGGCGCACGCAGGAACTGTCGTATTCCTGGAGTTGCTGGAGTCGCGGCTGCATCGCTTCCGGGGTGTCCGCAGCTTGGACCCCGGGCACAGACGTGGCAGGCTGGGATCCTGCAATAAAACCTCCGGAAGGAACTGTCGATGGCCGCTGCGCAAAAGCGAGCACCCCGCTCCCCGGCGTCGAACACAGCCTCCTGGCGGGACGTAACCCCGGCCCGGATCGTACTGGTGAGCGGTCCCGAAGAGTACCTGGGTATCAGGGCGATGGACAGGATCCGGTCCCAGGTCAGGGCGGCCGAGCCGGACGTGGAGGTCAGCCGCATCAACGCGGCGGCATATGAGGCCGGCACCCTGACCATGCAGGTGAGTCCATCCCTCTTTGGCGAGAGCAAGCTGATCGAGGTGGAGGCTGTGGAAGGGATGAATGACGCCTTCCTTGCCGATGCCCTCGGCTACCTGCAGCACCCGGAGGAGGACGCCGTCGTCGTGCTGCGCCACGCAGGCGGGGTCCGCGGCAAGAAGCTCCTCGACGCCGTCAGGAAAGGGGGCTGGCCGGTAGTGGAGTGCCAGCCGCTGAAGAAGGACGCGGACAAGGTCCAGTTTGTCGCCGCGGAATTCAAGGCGGCCGGACGCCGGATCAACCAGGACGCCGTGCAGGCCCTGGTGAATGCCGTGGGAGCAGATCTGTCAGAGCTCGCTGCCGCCTGCTCCCAGCTGATCGCCGATGCAGGGAGCACGGTCACCACCGACACCGTCGACAAGTATTACGGCGGACGGGTCGAAGCCACCGCGTTCAAGGTGGCCGACGCCGCCATGGCCGGAAACGCCCCTCTTGCACTGTCGACGCTGCGCCATGCTCTCGCCACCGGTGCTGATCCGGTACCGCTGGTGGCTGCACTTGCCTCCAAGCTGCGGACGGTGGCGCGGGTGGCGGGCGCCTCCGGGCCGTCCGCGCAGATCGCTGCGGAATTGGGCATGCAGCCGTGGCTGGTGGAGCAGGCGCAGCGCGACGTGCGGCGCTGGACCCCTGAAGGCCTGGTGCGGTCCATCCAGGCCACGGCGGAAGCCGACGCGCAGGTCAAAGGCTTGTCCCGGGATCCGGTGTACGCCGTGGAGCACGCCGTCACCGTGATTGCCATGTCCGTCCAGGGCAGATAGCCCCCGGCAGCGCCCAGGAGGCCCGGACGCTCCTGGTGTCCGGGTCCGGCACGTCCCGGGGGCGTTCGACGGCGAGCTGCCGCGGCTCGCGGACTGACGGCTTAAAAGCGTGTGGCCGGCACCCGAGGGTACCGGCCACACCATCAGTTCGTGGGAACTGGAAACCTTAGAGTGCGTTGACCTTCTTGGAGATCGCCGACTTACGGTTCGCTGCGTTGTTCTTGTGCAGAACACCCTTGCTGACAGCCTTGTCCAGCTTACGGCTGGCAGAAACGAGCGCAGTAGTAGCAGCTTCCTTGTCAGCGGACTCAACAGCGGTGTTGACGGCGCGGATGGCCGTCTTCAGCTCAGACTTGACTGCGTTGTTGCGCAGGCGGGCCTTCTCGTTGGTCAGGATGCGCTTCTTCTGGGACTTGATATTCGCCACGTGTGAACTCTCTTTGTAATGCGGAAATGGTCTAGAGGGCTTTCAGGCTGGCCTTGACTGAGCGGCGTGGGGATACCTATGGCGGCCAACCATCAGTGACCGTCGACCTGCACGGACACACAGCAATAAAGACTAGCAGGTCAGCGGCGGCTCTGGCCATTTCAGCGGGTCAGGCCCAGCCGTGTCGCCGCCGAAGCCCGGACGCCACCTTTTCGAAGCGCGCCTTGTCCAATACCGCGCCTTCGCGCCGGATGCTGTCCGGGCGGATCTGCAGGATACGGTCCAGCCGCACCTCACTTGCCCGGCCCTGCCCGTCCCAACCCCCGGAGCCGAGATCCACGTAGTCCCCGGACGACGTCCCGGCAGGAACCCTGTCCCTGCTGGTCAGCATCAGCCCCAGGAGGAAGGGGCCGTTGTGCCCCACCAGCAGCACGGGCCGGTCCTTCCCCTTGCCGTGATCCTCCTCATAGGGCACCCAGGCCCACACCACCTCGCCCGGATCGGGGTCGCCGTCGGGCTGCGGGGCGTAGCGGACAGAGGCGCGGCCACGGTAATCGCCGGGATAGGCCGCCGCTTCGCCGGGAACACCTTGGCCGTCGGCGCGCCGATTGCCGCCGGGGCGCTGGTCCTGGACCGGCCGCGGGGCGATGGACCGTTTCTGCAGCATGCGCAGGCCGCGGCGGACGGCGTTTCCCAGGGAGCGGAGATCTATGGCCATCCCCACAGCCTATCGGCGGGGCTGCCGTTGAAACAGCGTGCACAGGCCGGCCAGGATGCGGTGGCGGGGTCGCGGACGTGGGACACTGGACGTTAAAGATGTGCGGCTGGACCGCAGGCGCCTTTCGCGTGCCTGGCGGATGGCTGCAGAAAAGCCAACAGTAAGGACCCTGCGTGTCTCCCATGGCCCGCACCGCACCGGTGCCCGCCGCGACAGATCCGGCAATTATTCGGAACTTTTGCATCATCGCGCATATCGACCACGGCAAGTCCACCCTGGCTGACCGTATGCTGCAGTCCACCGGGGTGGTCCAGGCGCGCGACATGAAGGCCCAGTACCTGGACCGCATGGACATCGAGCGCGAACGCGGCATCACCATCAAGTCCCAGGCCGTCCGCATGCCGTGGGAGGTGGACGGTGTCAGTTACGCGCTGAACATGATCGACACCCCGGGGCACGTGGACTTCACATATGAAGTCTCCAGGTCACTGGCCGCCTGCGAGGGCGCAATCCTGCTGGTGGACGCAGCCCAGGGCATTGAGGCCCAGACGCTCGCGAACCTGTACCTGGCGATGGAGAACAACCTCGCGATCATCCCGGTCTTGAACAAAATCGACCTGCCGGCGGCGCAGCCCGAGAAGTACGCCGCCGAGCTCGCCAGCCTGATCGGCGGCGACCCCGAGGATGTCCTGCGGGTGTCCGGTAAGACCGGCGTTGGCGTGGAAGCCCTCCTGGACAAGATCGTCCGCGACCTCCCGGCGCCGAAGGGCGACCCCGATGCGCCGGCCAGGGCCATGATCTTCGACTCGGTCTACGACACCTACCGCGGCGTGGTGACCTATGTGCGCGTGGTGGACGGGATGCTCCACCCGCGTGAACGCATCCAGATGATGTCCACCAGAGCCTCGCACGAACTCCTGGAAATCGGCGTCAGCTCCCCGGAACCCACACCCTCCAAGGGCCTCGGTGTTGGCGAAGTGGGCTACCTGATCACCGGTGTGAAGGACGTCCGCCAGTCCAAGGTGGGCGACACCGTCACCAACCTCGCCAAGCCGGCCGCCGAGTCCCTGCCCGGCTACGCCGATGCCAAACCCATGGTGTTCTCCGGCCTCTACCCCCTGGACGGCGCCGACTACCCGGTGCTGCGCGACGCCCTTGAAAAGCTCATGCTCAACGACGCCGCACTGGTGTACGAACCGGAGACCTCTGCTGCCCTGGGCTTCGGCTTCCGTGTGGGTTTCCTGGGCCTGCTGCACCTTGAGATCACCCGCGAACGCCTGGAACGCGAATACAACCTGGACCTCATCTCCACGGCACCCAACGTGGAATACGAGGTGACCCTGGAGGACAAGAAGGTGGTCCGCGTGACCAACCCCAGCGAGTACCCCACGGGCAAAATCGCCGAGGTCCGCGAACCCATGGTTTCGGCCACCATCCTGGCCCCCAACGAATTCGTCGGCGCCATCATGGAACTGTGCCAGTCCCGCCGCGGCGTGATGGGCGGCATGGACTACCTCTCCGAGGACCGGGTGGAAATCCGCTACCGGCTGCCGCTGGCGGAAATCGTCTTCGACTTCTTCGACATCCTGAAGTCAAAGACCCGTGGCTACGGCTCCCTGGACTGGAAGGCCGACGGCGAGCAGGTTGCCGACCTGGTGAAGGTGGACATCATGCTCCAGGGCGAGCAAGTGGACGCCTTCAGCGCCATCACCCACCGGGACAAGGCCTACGCCTACGGCGTGATGATGACCGGAAAGCTCCGTGAACTCATCCCGCGGCAACAGTTCGAGGTGCCCATCCAGGCGGCCATCGGATCCAGGATCATCGCCCGCGAAAGCATCCGGGCCATCCGCAAGGACGTGCTGGCCAAGTGCTACGGCGGTGACATCTCACGAAAGCGCAAGCTGCTGGAAAAGCAAAAAGAAGGCAAGAAGCGCATGAAGATGGTGGGAACGGTGGAGGTGCCGCAGGAAGCGTTCATCGCGGCCCTCACCACCGACGAATCAAAGGACAAGGCCAAGAAGAAGTGACCACTGCGCAGCAGGGGACCCGCTGATGCCCAGCGTTCTTCCCCTCGGCGACCCGGCGCCGTCGGACGGTCTGCTGCCTGCACAGGCAGCGGACGGTGCGGCGGCCCGGGCCTTTGGCCTGTACGTCCACATCCCGTTCTGCGCCGTGCGCTGCGGGTACTGCGACTTCAACACCTACACCGCCACGGAACTGGGCGGCGGCGCGTCACAGGATGCCTACGCCCAAACCGCCGTGTCGGAAGTGTCCCTGGCCGGCACCGTGATGGCACGGTCAGGGCTCCCGGAGCGGAAGCTCGGCACGGTCTTTTTCGGCGGCGGCACGCCCACCCTGCTGCCGGCTGATGACCTCGCCCTGATCCTTCGCGCTGCCATTGACCAGTGGGGCATCGAGGACGGAGCCGAGGTCACCACCGAAGCCAACCCCGATTCGGTCACCCCCGAATCCCTCGCCGTCCTCAAGGAGGCGGGCTTCACCAGGGTTTCCTTCGGCATGCAGTCCGCCGTCCCGCACGTGCTCAAGGTCCTGGACCGCACCCACACGCCCAGCCGCGTTCCGCAGGTGGTGCAGTGGGCGCGGGAGGCCGGGCTGGATGTCAGCCTGGACCTGATTTACGGCACGCCGGGGGAGTCGCTGGCGGACTGGCGCCACTCCCTGGAGACGGCCCTCTCCTACCAGCCGGACCACATCAGCGCCTACGCCCTGATTGTCGAGGACGGGACCAAGCTGGCCGCGCAGATGCGCCGCGGCGAGGTGCCGGGAATTGACGACGACGACCACGCCGACAAGTACGAACTCGCCGACCAGCTCATCACCGAAGCCGGGCTCGGCTGGTATGAGGTCAGCAACTGGGCGCGGAGCCCGGAGCACGCGTGCCGCCACAACCTGGCCTACTGGCGTGGCGACGACTGGTGGGGCATCGGCCCCGGCGCGCACTCTCACGTGGGCGGGGTGCGCTGGTGGAACGTGAAGCACCCGTCCGCTTACGCGAACCGCCTGTCCCAGGGCCTGTCGCCTGCGGCGGGCAGGGAGACCTTGGATGCCGAAACCAGGAACCTGGAGCGGGTGATGCTGGAGGCGCGCCTGCAGTCAGGGCTTGAACTCTCCACTCTAAGCGCAGCCGGACGGCACCAAGTGGCCGGCCTGATCGCGGACGGCCTGGTGGAACCTGCCGCTGCCTTCCAGGGCCGCCTGGTCCTCACGCTCAAGGGCAGGCTCCTGGCGGACGCGGTAGTCCGCCGAATCCTGCCCGACTGACTGTACCCACGTCCGTCGGGTCCGCGGGGCCGGTGCCCCGCGGGGAGGCGCGGCTACTTAATCCAGCGCAGGTTGTACTGGTAGCGGTGCGGCTGGCCCTTGTTGACGTGGATCCCTGCTGCCACGGAGAAGCAGGTGAGCGCCACCCAGATCAGGGTGGCGATGACCGCGAAGATGTTTCCCACATATGGGATGAACACCAGGATGTTGGCCAGCACGGCGGCGATGGTGGGCGGCAGGCTGAAGTTCAGCGCTTCTTTGGATTCCTGCGCGGTGAACGGGCCGCGGTCACGGAAGATCAGGTAGATCAGCAGCGAGGGGACGCACCCCAGGATCCCGCCGAAATGCGCGAGCGTGGCCCATTGGCGGTCTTCGCTGGCCGTGAGCGGCAGCGCATTGGCGGGGACGCCATGGTACTCGGAACGGCCCTGGCCGTCCCTGTGATCACGTGCGTTTTCTGCCACAGTCTGTTCCTTCGGAGGTGCAAGTGGTGCTGACTTCATGTACGGGCGCGGTGTGCAGCGGCCTTCGGAAAAGGCGCTGCACTACCAAGAATACTGGCTCCCGGGCCAGGGCCCGGCCTTCAGGGGACGGTGAGGAAGTCGATAACTTCCTCAACCCGCCCCAGCAGCGACGCTTCCAGGTCCGCATACGTACGGACCGCGCCCAGCAGTTTCTGCCACCCCAGCCCGATGTCCTCCTTGGTGGCGTGCGGCCAGCCAAAGGCCTTCAGGATCCCGGTCTTCCAATCCTGTCCGCGCGGCACGGCAGGCCATTTGTCGATCCCGAGGACCGCAGGCCGGATTGCCTGCCAGACGTCCACATAGGGATGGCCCACGATCAGGACATTTCCGGCCGCGCCGGGGGATGCCATGACGGCGTCGGCTATCCGGGACTCTTTGGAGTCGGGGACGAGGTGGTCAACGAGCACGCCGAGACGCCGGCCCGGCCCAGGTTTGAAGGCGGCAACTGCAGCGGTGAGGTCGTCAATGCCGTGCAGGGGTTCGACGACGATGCCTTCCACCCGAAGGTCGTCTCCCCAGACCTTTTCCACCAGTTCGGCGTCGTGCTTGCCTTCCACCCAGATTCGGCTTGCCTTGGCGACCTGGGCCCGCTGGCCGGCGACCCGGACGGAGCCTGAGGCTGTCCTGCCGGCGGCGGGGCCTGAGGCTGCCGGCCGGGCGGCGGGAGGCATCAGCCGGATGGGGCGGCCCTCAAGGAGGAAACCGAAGCCGAGCTTGAAGGACCGGGACTTCCCTCGGCGGTCCTCCAGCGCCACGACGTGCATGCCGCCGGACTTTTCCACCCGGGTGACGGCGCCCACCCAGCCCGACTGGACATCCTCGAGCACCATGCCCCGCTCCACCGGCACCTCGGGCAATTCCGCCTTGGCCGGGGCGGAAATGCCGCGGGGCCCCCAGTTTTGGTAATCCATGGATTCAATCCGCCTAGCGCTAGGTCCTCCGCACCGGAATTTCGCCCGGAGCGGTACCAATGCTAACAACGGGCCGAGGCATAATAGACTGTTAGCACTTAGGCATGTCGAGTGCTAACACTGGTGGCACCTGGCGGGGTATGCGCCCCGGACCATGGATGGAGGTGGAGAGTGAGCGAGCCACGCAAACTGGAAGTGCTGCGGGCCATCGTGGAGGACTACGTCCACTCCCGCGAACCGGTCGGGTCAAAGGCATTGGTCGAACGGCATCATCTTGGCGTTTCCAGCGCAACCATCCGCAATGACATGGCGGCCCTTGAAGACGAGGGATTGATCACGGCCCCGCACACCAGTGCAGGGCGGATTCCCACGGACAAGGGCTACCGGCTCTTTGTCGACCAGATCTCGGCAGTCAAGCCCCTGTCGGCAGCGGAGCGCCGGGCCATCCAGTCCCTGCTGGAAGGCGCTGACGACCTCGACGACGTCCTGGACCGCACCGTCCGGCTGCTGTCGCAGCTGACCAACCAAGTGGCTGTGGTCCAGTATCCGCACCTCAGCAAGGCACTGGTGCGCCACATCGAGTTCGTGCTCCTGGCCCCCCGCAAGGTGCTGGTGGTGCTGATTGCGAACAGCGGCAAGGTGGAGCAGCGGGTCATCGACGTCGGCCAGGACCTTGGCGACGACGCCCTGGCCGCGCTCCGCACCCGATTCCTTGCCGCACTGGCCGGAACTCCGCTCAGCCAGCTGGCCAAGGCGCTCCCCGCCGTCGTGGCCGGCACCGCGCACGGCCAGCGCCAGGCCGCGCACGCCCTGGCACTTGGCCTCGAGGGGCTGGCGCAAAACACCAGGGAGGACCGGATGGTCATGGCCGGAACGGCGAACCTGGCCAGGTCCAACGTGGATTTCCCCCTCAGCATCGGCCCCGTGCTCGAGGCACTGGAGGAACAGGTGGTGATGCTGCGGCTGTTGAGCGAAATGGCCCAGGACCATCGGGGAGTGGCTGTCAGTATCGGAAGGGAAAACCCTTACGACGGCCTTGCCGAAGCCTCCGTGGTGGCCACCGGCTACGGCCCGGACAGCGCCGCGAAGGTAGGGATCCTCGGCCCAACCAGGATGGACTATCCCACCACCATGGCCGCCGTCAGGGCTGTGGCCCGCTACCTTTCCAGGATTTTGGGGCCCTGACTCTTCGCCGCCGGAGCCTTTTCCGGACCGGAATACAGAGCGGGGCCGCCCAAACTGAACGCAGTACAACAAGGAAGAGATACGAACTTTGAGCAGCCACTATGACGTCCTTGGAGTCTCACCCGAAGCTACGGGCGAAGAGATCAAAAAGGCCTACCGCAAACTGGCCCGCACCCTTCACCCGGACGTAAACCCCGGTGCGGACGCTTCAGAACGCTTCAAGGCAGTAACTCACGCCTACGAGGTCCTTTCCGACCCCCAAAAGCGGAGGATCTACGACACCACAGGCAACGAGAACGGCACGGACAACGGCTTCGGCGCTGCCGGTTACGCGGGCCAGGGCTTCGCATTCCAGGACATTTTCGACACCTTCTTCGGCGCCGGTGGCACCTCCGGCCCGGCTTCCCGCGTCCGCCGCGGCCAGGACGCCCTCATCAGCGTCCGGATCGACCTTCGCGACGCCGTGTTCGGCGTGAACAAGAAGCTCGAAGTGGATACTGCCGTGGTCTGCCCCACCTGTGACGGTTCCTGCTGCCGGCCCGGCACCCACCCCGAGCGCTGCGACATCTGCGGCGGCAGCGGCCAGGTCCAGCGGGCCGTGCGCTCCATCCTGGGCCAGGTCATGACGGCCGCCCCCTGCGGCACCTGCGAAGGCTTCGGCACGGTCATCAAGGATCCCTGCAACGAGTGCAGCGGCCAGGGCCGTATCCGCAGCCGGCGGTCGCTGACCATCAAGGTTCCCGCCGGTGTGGCCACCGGAACCCGGATCCAGCTCGCCGGGCAGGGCGAAGCCGGACCTGCAGGCGGACCTACCGGTGACCTGTATGTGGAAATCCGCGTCAACAATGACGCCACCTACGTGCGGGAAGGCGATGACCTCCACGCCACCCTGCACATCCCCATGACGGCGGCTGCACTGGGCACGGACGTCAGCCTGGAAACGTTCGACGGTACCCAGGACATCGACGTCAAGCCCGGAACACAGTCCGGCGAGATCATCACCCTGCGTGGCCTGGGTGTCACGCACCTGCGGGGATACGGCCGCGGGGACCTGAAGGTCCACCTCCAGGTGGACACTCCGGCCAAGCTCGACCCGGCACAGGAGGACCTCCTCCGGCAGCTCGCCAAGCTCCGCGGCGAACAGATCACCGAGGGCAAGCTCGCCGCCAGCGGCGGCATGTTCGCCAAGCTCCGGGACCGGCTCGGTAACCTGTAGCGGTGAGCAACCCCGTCTTCTTCACCTCCCCCGGTTCACTGGCGGGCATGATGCCCGGCCAGCTCTTTGTCCTCGAAGGGGCGGAGGCCCGGCATGCAGTCACCGTCAAACGCCTGTCTCCGGGCGAGGCCGTGGACATTGTCGACGGCGCCGGCGCGCGCATGAGCGGCAAGGTCGCCTCCGCCGCGCCCACGGGACTTGAAGTGGAGTGCGGCGCACTGGCAATGGAAGACAGGCCGGACGTCCGTCTGGTGCTGGTTCAGGCCCTGGCCAAGGGCGACCGCGACGAACTGGCCATTGAAACGGCCACCGAGCTGGGCATCGATGCCGTCATACCCTGGCAGTCGGAACGGTCCATCGTGCGCTGGAAAGGTGACAGGGCCGCCCGCGCCCACGCCAAGTGGGAGTCCACCGTGGCCGCCGCCGCCAAGCAGGCGCGGCGCGCCTGGATCCCCGACGTCCGGGCCGCCGTCGATACTGCCGGGCTTTCCGCCGCCGTGGAGGGTGCAGACCTGGCCGTCATCCTCCACGAAGATGCCGTGCGTCCGCTACGGACCGTCCTGGAAGCGTGGCAGGGGAGTGGGCACGACGGAATCCGGGAAGTCCTGCTGATCGTCGGCCCGGAAGGCGGAATCAGCGCGCGGGAAGTAACGAAACTCTGCGACAAAGGCGCTGTGACCGCCCTGTTGGGGCACCACGTCCTGCGGTCCTCCACGGCCGGGCCTGCCGCCGTCGTGCTTGCAAGCGACATCCTCGGCCGGTGGACGGCTACCTGACCTTGAAGGACCTGGTGTCCTCGTTGCGGTCCGGCTCCCCGCCGGACCCTGCCTGCGCCACCCGGAGCTCATAGTCGCCGGCCGGCAAGGTCAGTGCCAGCGTAAAGACGCCCGCCTGCCCCTGCCCGGCGCCGGCCGTGGTTTCACCGGTCAGGAACGGGGCCTTGCTGCCGCCGTCCCCGGACTGCAGGATCTGCCAGCGGAGCTTTGCTCCCGGCGACGTGCTGCGGCCGGTGATCTTTACGCTGCCGGCAGGTACCTCGGTGCTTTCCTGCGGATCAATGATCCACACCGGCGCCACCAGCCCGGCTGCCCGGGTCATCAGTGCGCCCAGCTGGACTTTTCCGAACGCGACATAGTCCGTGTGGCCGTCCACGAGGATCCGCACCCGGACCTGCTGCCCTGTGTCGATCAGGCCCGAACTGGCAGCGGCGGCGGTTGCCGTGTAGATCAGCTGTTGGATGGCCCGGGCGGCCATGTCGGCGTCGAGGTTGCTGTTGAAGGCGTCGGCCGAGACGTCGACCGTGATGATGTCCTTGCCCGAGATGGACGTGGCAAGTTTGTCCGGGTTCTGCCAGGGCGTAAAGAAGTCGGGGTCCAGCGGCTTCTCCGACATCATGGCGCGCAGTGCCCGTGTTACCGGGTTCTCCTGTTCCGGAACGTCCCGGAACTCACGGTAGAGGAAGATGTTCCCTCCGCTGCGGCCAATCCAGTACACCGGGGCCTTATTGGAGGACTGGGTGGTTTCCAGCGGGGCGCTGGTGGCCGGCGCATCCGGCATGGTGCCGCCTGTGGCCGGTACTGAGGCGGAGGTGACGGAGGGCGTTGGTCCGTTCTCGGCGGTGCAGGCTGCAAGGGCGGGAACGAGCACCAGGATTCCTGCGAGGACGGCAGGGCGCACTCGGCCCATCGGTCGTCCTGCCCGTTCGGGCACAGAGGTTTCCGGCACTGTCCTGCCTAGTCCTTTCCTGGCGTGGCGGGCCGATCCCCCTGGCGGCCTGGCGTTCCAGCAGACGCTGGATTTCCAGCATTGCACAGGGGAGGGTGCCTCCAGCCGCTCTTTGGCCTCCCCGGCCGCAACTGCAACGGGAACGATATGAGGCCGATATGAAGTTGATACCTAACGCTGCATTCTTACCCGTTTGCGGGTCCACTTCCCTGGCTGAAGGGCCGGTGCCGCGGGCAGCCGGGTGACCCGCCTGGTATGCGTTCCAGTGCCCGGTCAGGGCGGGTGCTGGCGTAAGATAAAGGGATCGCTGGGCAAGGAGCACCGTGCAACGGGCGCCGGCATCAGCCGAAGCAAATAAATGATGTCGATCTTCGAGGGGACCACGGGCCTGCGGGCCAGCACCATGACTGAATCAGCAAATGGTAAGCGCCGGCTCAACACGGGCGACGGCAGTCCGGGGGAATTCCCGCACTCCCTGCCTGGCATCCGGACCGAAGTAGTCCTCTTTGAGAACTCCGACCAAATGGTTCAGTCGCTCGGCAGCCATGACGAGGCGCTGCGGTTCATCGAAGAGCAGTTCCCGGACGTCAACTTCCATGCCCGCGGCAACGAACTGTCCATCAGCGGCCCCGTCAGTGACGTTCCCCGCATCATGCGGCTCCTCCAGGAAGTCCGTGGCCTGGTGGCCCGGGGCACGGTCATCACGCCCGCGGTGCTGCAGCAGCTGGTTGCCCTCCTGCGCACCCAGTCACTCCAGAATCCCGTGGATGTGCTCACCCACGACATCCTCTCCAGCCGCGGCAGGACCATTCGGCCCAAGACGCTGAACCAAAAGAACTACGTTGACGCCATCGATGCCAACACGGTCATCTTTGGCATCGGCCCGGCCGGCACTGGCAAGACCTATCTCGCCATGGCGAAAGCCGTCCAGGCACTGCAGCAGAAAGAGGTCAGCCGGATCATCCTGACGCGCCCTGCGGTGGAGGCGGGGGAGCGGCTCGGGTTCCTGCCCGGCACGCTCAGCGACAAGATCGATCCCTACCTGCGCCCGCTCTACGACGCCCTGCACGACATGATGGACCCGGAATCCATCCCGCGGCTCATGGCGGCCGGCACCATCGAGGTGGCGCCCCTTGCCTACATGCGCGGCCGCACCCTCAACGACGCCTTCATCATCCTTGACGAGGCCCAGAACACCACGCCGGAACAGATGAAGATGTTCCTCACCCGGCTCGGTTTCGGATCCAGGATGGTGGTCACCGGAGACGTCACCCAGGTTGACCTTCCCTTCGGAACGCGTTCCGGGCTGCGGATCGTCGAAGAAATCCTGCAGGGCATCGAGGGCGTCAACTTTTCTGTCCTGGATGCCGCCGACGTTGTGCGGCACAGGCTTGTTGGCGACATCGTCAACGCCTACAGCATCTGGGATGAAGCCCAGCGGAACCGCGTCAAACATTCAGCAAGCCGCGAAAAACGGGGGGAACACGCGTGAGCATCGAGGTGAACAACGAGTCCGGCGTCCAGGTGGACGAGTCCGGGCTCGTGGCCCTGTCGCGGTACATTTTTGAGCAGCTCTACATCCATCCGCAGGCTGAACTCTCCATCCTCCTGGTGGATGAACCGGCCATGGAGAAGCTGCACATCGAGCTGATGGACGAACCGGGAGCCACGGACGTGCTCTCGGTTCCCATGGACGAGCTGACTCCAGGGACTCCTGACCGGCCCACGCCCCAGGGCATGCTGGGCGATATCGCCATTTGCCCGCAGGTGGCCACGGTGCAGGCCCGGAACGCGGGCCACTCGCTGCAGGACGAGATGCTGCTGCTCACCACGCATGGAATCCTTCACCTGCTGGGCTACGACCATGCCGAGCCGGAAGAGAAGGCGGAGATGTTCGGGCTCCAGCGGGAACTCCTGTCCGGCTTCACCGGCAAAGAAGCACCTGCCGAGACGACCCAGTGACGCAACTGCTCCTGGTCGCGGTGGCACTGGTCTTCCTTG
The DNA here is from genome assembly GCF_902506025.1 of Arthrobacter sp. 8AJ. Taxonomy (NCBI): domain Bacteria; kingdom Bacillati; phylum Actinomycetota; class Actinomycetes; order Micrococcales; family Micrococcaceae; genus Arthrobacter; species Arthrobacter sp. 8AJ. The sequence continues at coordinate 2,117,463 of NZ_LR733289.1, forward strand.
CCGTCGCAGCCCTGCTGACAGCGGCCGAGGCCGCCTTCAGTTTCCTTCCCCGGCACGACGCTGAACAGGCGCTCCACAGGAGCCGCGGCACCGCCATGCGCCGCATCCTTGCAGAACCGGTTGCCCACACCCGGGCCCTCCGCTTCTGGCGCGTCTGGTTTGAGATGGCCTCGGCCGTTGCTGTCGCCGTCCTGATCGCCAGCCTGCTGGACAACGTCTGGGTCGCCGGCCTGGTGGCCACCGGCATCATGGCCCTCCTGGGGTTCGTGATCGTGGGTGTTTCACCCAGGCAGCTCGGCAGGCTGCACTCCACCGCGGTGGTCCGCTTCACCGCACCGATGGTCCGGTTCCTCACCAGCGTGCTGGGGCCCATACCAGGGTGGCTCGTGGCCCTGGGGAGCTCCGCGGCTCCCGGTGCGCCCGGCGGTGACGACGCGTTCTTCAGCGAACAGGAGTTCCGGGAACTCGTGGACCGGGCCAGTGAGTCCGACATGATCGAGGACACCGAAGCCGAGATGATCCAGTCGGTCTTCGACTTTGGGGACACCCTGGTGCGAGCCGTCATGGTTCCCAGGACGGACATCGTCAGCATCGACGCCGGCTCAAGCCTCCACCAGGCCATGTCCCTGTTCCTGCGCTCGGGATACTCGCGGATCCCGGTCATCAACGAGAACACCGACCACATCCTCGGCATCGTCTACCTCAAGGACGTTGCGGCCGTCATCCACCAGCTGGGAGCGGACCAGGCGCCGCCCCTGGTGGAGTCGCTGGCCCGCGAGGTCCGCTACGTGCCGGAGTCGAAACCCGTCAGCGACCTCCTGCGCGAGCTGCAAAAGGAGTCCACGCACGTAGCCATCGTGATCGACGAGTACGGCGGCACTGCCGGTTTGGTGACCCTCGAAGACCTGATCGAGGAGATCGTGGGCGAGATCGTGGACGAATACGATACCGAGAGCGCCGAAGCCGTGGCCCTGGGAGACGGCTCCTACCGGGTCAGTGCCCGGATGGGCATCGACGACCTGGGCGAGCTGTTCGACCTGGAGATCGACGACGACGAGGTGGACACCGTGGGTGGCCTCCTCGCCAAGGCGCTGGGCCGCGTTCCCATCGTGGGCAGCAGCGTGGACGTGCAGGGCGTATCGCTGCGGGCGGACCGGCTGGAAGGCCGGCGGAACCGGGTCAGCCACATCATTGCGGCACCCGTACCAAGAGTAGAGACTGACCTTGAAGGCCTCCTGGAAGAGGCCGAAGCAACCCAGCAGGGAGTTCCACGTGAGCAAGAAAAATAAGGCTGCCGAACCGGACGACTTTGGCGGTTTCCGCGCCGGTTTTTCCGTCCTGGTCGGCAGGCCCAACGCGGGCAAGTCCACCCTGACCAACGCACTGGTGGGTAAGAAGGTGGCCATCACCTCCGCCAAACCGCAGACCACGCGGCACACCATCCGCGGCATCGTCCACCGCGACGACGCCCAGCTGATCCTGGTGGACACACCGGGCCTGCACCGTCCCCGGACCCTGCTCGGCAAGCGCCTGAACGACCTCGTGGCAGACACCCTCGCCGAGGTGGACGCCATCGGATTCTGCCTGCCTGCCAACGAGAAGATCGGACCCGGTGACAAGTTCATCGCCGCCCAGCTTGCCGCCGTCGGCCGCAAACCTGTGATCGCCATCGTCACCAAGGCTGACCTGGTGGACAAGCAGGCGCTCACCGAACAGCTCCTTGCCGTGGCGGCGCTCGGCCGCGAGGTGATGGGCGAGGACGGCTGGAAGGACATCGTTCCCGTTTCCGCTGCCGACGGTTTCCAGGTGGAAACGGTCGCCGACGTGCTGATCAGCCACATGCCGCCGTCGCCTCCCCTGTATCCGGACGGGGAACTGACCGACGAGCCCGAAGCCGTAATGGTGGCTGAACTGATCCGCGAAGCAGCCCTGGAAGGGGTCCGGGACGAGCTCCCGCACTCCCTCGCCGTCGTGGTGGAGGAAATTGTCCCCCGGGAGGACCGGCCGGACGACAACCCCCTCCTGGACGTGCGCGTCAACCTCTACGTCGAGCGTCCTTCCCAGAAAGCCATCATCATTGGCAAGGGCGGGGCCCGGCTGCGGGAAGTCGGCACCAACGCCCGCAAGGGCATCGAAGCCCTCCTGGGTACGCGCATCTACCTGGACCTCCACGTCAAGGTGGCAAAAGACTGGCAGCGCGACCCGAAACAGCTGGTCAAACTGGGTTTCTGACCCGTACAAACGCCCCGCCCAGGGGCGTTCCCGGCATGTTCTCCAGACTGGACCACTAAAATGGACCGGATTTCGTTTTTAGAGGAAGGTTCACCACGTGGGTCGAGGCCGCGATAACCGCGACAACGAGGCTGACTTGTCAGCCGGACCGGGACCGGCGTCCCGTCACGCGGACAGCCATGACGTCGGTGCCGCACGGCACCTTGGCCCCCTGCGCAGCATGCCCCTGTGGCTGAAGGCCGTCACCGGCGTGGTGGCCCTGGTCCTGGTGGCGGCTGCCGCGTTCGCCGGGTTCTGGTTCTTCCGGCTCCAGAACAACATCTCCAAGGCCCCGCTGAACGCCGGCGGCGAAAGCACCGAGTCCCCGGGGAACGATGCCACCGGACGCCTGCAGATCCTGATCCTCGGCTCGGACACCCGGGACGGGAAGAACTCACAGTACGGAACCGCCGACGATTCCACCGGCTACGGCAAGTCGGACGTCATGATGCTGATGGACATCTCCGAGGACAACAAGCGGGTCAACGTCATCAGCTTTCCCCGGGACCTCCTGGTGGACATTCCGGACTGCAAGGACAGGAAGACCAACAAGGACTACCCTGCCCGCACCGGCGTGATGATCAATGAGGCCATGAGCGAGGCCGGCATCGGCTGCGCCGTGGACACGGTCAACAAGCTCACCGGCATGCAGGTTGACCACTTCATGATGGCCGATTTCAACGCCGTGAAGGAACTGTCCAACGCCGTGGGCGGGGTGGACGTGTGCATCAGCGACGCGGTGTACGATCCAGACTCCCGGCTGCGGCTGCCTGCCGGAACGTCGTCCGTGCAGGGCGAAATGGCACTTGCCTACCTGCGCACCCGTCATGCCTTTGCCGACGGCGGCGACCTGGGCCGCATCAAGGCGCAGCAGGGCTTCCTCTCATCGTTGACCCGCAAGATCAAGGACGACGGGACCCTCTCCGACCCCGCGAAAATGCTGAAGATCGCCGACGTCGTGACCCAGAACCTGACAGTGGACAACGGTCTTGCGTCCGTTCCCACGCTGCTGACCATTGGCAACCGGCTCAAGGACATCGACATCAGCAAGGTGGCGTTTGTCGCGGTGCCCACCACACCGGCGCCCGTGGACCCCAACAGGCTGGTCATCGCAGAACCCGCAGGTGCGCAACTCTTTTCGGCAATGCGCAAGAATGTGGACCTGACGGATCCCACCGCGCCCACCACACCGGCGCCCAGCGAAACGGCAGCACCTCCTGCCCCCACTGAGACGGCGACGCCCGTGCCGCCCTACAACAAAGCGATCCAGCCCGTGACCGTCGCCAACGGAAGTGGCATCAACGGCCGTGCCCAGGAGCTTGTCCAGGCGCTGGTTGCAGGCGGCTTCGCCCAGACCGGCCAGTTCCTCGCGCAGCCGGTGGCCAAGACCGCGGTGTATTACGGCAATGGCTTTGCCGACGTTGCTGCCGATGTGGCGGCGCTGCTGGGAATTCCGGCCACCCTCATGATCCCTGCTCCGGGCGTGGCAGGCGTGCAGGTGTACGTCGGCAGCGACTTCCCCACCGGCACTGCCTTTGGGGCAGGAGGCGGAGCCGCCGCGGCTTTGCCCCAGGACATTGTGAACCAGACGGCAGGGGACAAGGTGTGCCAGCAGGCGAATCCTGACCTGATCGTGCGGCAGTAGCAGCCGGTCTTCCCTGCACGGACATATCTGTTCCGCAACAAAATGGGCCCCGCCAATGGCGGGGCCCATTTTTGCTGTTCAGCTACCAGATGCTCACGCGCTCAGCGGGGGGCATCCACATTCCGTCGTCCTCGCTAACATCGAATGCCTCGTGGAACGGGTCGAGGTTTTTCGCGATGGCGTTGGTCCGGAATTCGTTGGGGGAGTGGGGATCGGTGGCAAGCCGCCGGATGGCCTCCTCCTGCCGGATGACTTGGCGCCACCCAGCTGCCCAGGACGCGAAAAAGCGCTGTTCCCCGGTCAGGCCGTCAAGGACCTCCGGCTCCTTGCCGTCCAGGCTGATCCGGTATGCCTTGTAGGCGATGGTCAGCCCTGCCAGGTCGCCGATGTTCTCGCCGAGCGTGAGCCGGCCGTTGACGTGGTGCCCGGGCGCAGCCGTGGGGGAGAGCGCATCGAACTGTGCCACCAGGCGGGCCGTCAGCGCCTCGAAGGCCTGGCGGTCCTGCTCCGTCCACCAGTTGCGAAGGGCGCCGCCGCCGTCGAATTGTGAACCCTGGTCATCAAAGCCGTGTCCGATCTCGTGGCCGATCACGGCCCCAATCCCGCCGTAGTTCACGGCGTCGTCGGCGTCGGCGGTGAAGAACGGCGGCTGCAGGATGGCCGCGGGGAACACGATTTCATTCATCATGGGGTGGTAATAGGCGTTGACCGTCTGCGGCGTCATCAGCCACTTGTTCCGGTCCACCGGCTTGCCCACCTCATCAAGGTGACGGTCGACGTCGGCATTGTGCGCGCGCTCCACATTGCCCAGCAGGTCGTCGGGGTCGATCTCCACGGCCGAGTAATCGATCCACTCGTCCGGGTAGCCGATCTTCGCGCGGAACGCCTCCAGCTTGCGCAGGGCCTCGGCTTTGGTGTCCTGGCCCATCCAGCTGACGTCATTGATGCTGCGGCGGTACGCCTCGATGAGGTTCGCCACCAGGGTCTGCATCCGTGCCTTGTGGGACTCGGGGAAGTGCCGGGCCACGTAGATCTGGCCGACGGCCTCCCCGAGCCCTGCCTCGACGACGGCCACTCCGCGCTTCCACCGGTCCTTGTTGCGGGGCGTGCCGCTGATGGTGGTGCCGTAGAACGCGAAGTTGGCATCCACGAACCCGGAGGACAGGTACGGCGCCGCCGCGCTGACGACGCGCATGGCCAGCCACTCCTGCCAGGTGGCCACCGGGACTTCGTCCAGGAGCCCGGCGGCGCCGGCAAAGAAGTCGGGGGTGCTGACGACGATTTCCGTGCGCTTGCCAGCGTCGATTCCCGCAGCCTCGAACCAGGTGGCGAAGAGGGGGAAGAGTGCGGTGGCTTCGTCCGCCGTCTTCAGGTTGTAGGTCTTCTGCGGATCCCGGAGGGTGACGTTGTCCCAGTGGTGGGATGCCAGCTTTGTCTCCAGCCCGACCACGCGGTCCGCGGCACCCTTCGGATCCGGCAGTCCGGCCAGTTCAAACATTTTCTCCACGTGCGCCGTGTAGGCGGCGACGATCGGGGCGAACTTCTCTTGCCGGTAGTAGGACTCGTCGGGCAGGCCCAGTCCCCCCTGCCCCGTGTACAGCAGGACCCGGTCGGGATTGCCCGCATCAGGGGCGGGATAGATGTAGAACAAGCCGCCCACGTCCGCGCGGAACAACCGGCCCGCCAGGGCAATGAGCTCCGGGACCGAGGCCGTGGCGAAAACCTCCGCGAGCCGCCCGCGGATGGGCTCCATGCCCTTGCCCTCAACGGTGGCTTCGTCCATGAAGCTGTTGTACAGCCCGCCGATCTTCCGCTCGATCCCCGTGGCGTCGTCGCCTTTGGCCGCCGCTTCCTCGATGATGTCCCGGACGGCGATCTCGGACCCGTCACGCAGGGCGGTGAAGGTGCCCTCCAGGGGCCGGTCATCTGGAATCTCGGTGGCCTTCAGCCACGCGCCGTTGACGTGCTGGTAGAGGTCATCCTGCGGCCGGACTGTGTGATCAATGGTGGAAAGATCGATCCCCGAAATGGGCACTGCAACTCCTTTGCTGGGACGCTGCTGCCGGGCGGAACACCGGAAGGCGTCTGCATGCTGGACTTTACGGACGGTAGTGCCCTTTCATCTTACGCACCCGTGTTACCCTCAAAGTGTGCGTGCAGAGCTCCTTCTCCTTAGCTGCCGCGGCGAGGCCACAGACGCTATCTAGCGCACGGCCCACCCTCGCTGCGGAGTTTGTGTTGCCCGGCCACCCTTTCACTGAAGATCGATAGAAAAGGCCACGAACATCATGCGAAACGCACAGAAGCCCTCAGGAATGCCCGCCCACCGGTACACGCCGTTTCAGGACCAGATCAAAGTTGAGCTGCCGGACCGCACCTGGCCGGACAAGGTGATCACCAAGGCCCCGCGCTGGTGTGCCGTTGACCTGCGCGACGGCAACCAGGCGCTGATCGACCCCATGAGCCCCGCCCGCAAGATGAAGATGTTCGACCTCCTGGTCCGCATGGGCTACAAGGAGATCGAGGTCGGGTTCCCGTCGGCATCGCAGACGGACTTCGACTTTGTCCGCCAGCTCATCGAGGGCAACCACATCCCGGATGACGTCACCATCCAGGTCCTGACCCAGGCCCGGGAACACCTGATCGAGCGGACCTACGAGTCCCTCGTCGGCGCCAAGCAGGCCATCGTCCACCTCTACAACTCGACGTCCGTGCTGCAGCGGCGCGTCGTGTTCAACCAGGACGAAGACGGCATCCTGGACATCGCCCTGCAGGGTGCCCGCCTGTGCAAGAAGTATGAGGAAACGCTCGCGGACACCCACGTGACCTACGAGTACTCGCCGGAGTCCTTTACCGGTACCGAACTCGAGTACGCCGTCCGGGTCTGCAACGCGGTGGCCGATGTGTTCGAAGCCTCCGCCGACCGCCAGGTGATCATCAACCTGCCGGCCACAGTGGAAATGGCCACCCCCAACGTCTACGCCGATTCCATCGAGTGGATGAGCCGGCACCTGCACCCGCGCGAAGGCATCATCCTCTCGCTGCACCCGCACAACGACCGCGGAACCGGGGTGGCTGCCGCCGAGCTGGGCTACATGGCCGGCGCCGACCGCATTGAAGGCTGCCTGTTCGGAAACGGTGAACGGACCGGAAACGTGGACCTGGTCACCCTGGGCCTGAACATGTTCGTCCAGGGCATCGATCCCATGATCGACTTCTCCAACATCGACGACGTCCGCCGGACCGTTGAGTACTGCAACCAGCTGCCGGTACCGGAGCGTTCGCCGTACGGTGGCGACCTGGTATTCACCGCATTCTCGGGTTCCCACCAGGATGCCATCAAGAAGGGCTTCGAAGCCCTGGAGCGCGACGCCGCCGCTGCAGGCAAGGCCGTGGACGACTTCACTTGGCAGGTTCCGTACCTGCCGGTTGACCCCAAGGACCTGGGCCGCAGCTATGAGGCCGTCATCCGCGTGAACTCGCAGTCCGGCAAGGGCGGTGTGGCCTACCTGCTCAAGAACGAGCACAGCCTGGACCTGCCGCGCCGCGCACAAATCGAGTTCTCCGGCGTTATCCAGCGCCGCACCGACACCGTGGGCGGCGAGGTCAGCGGAGCACAGCTGTGGCAGATCTTCCAGGACGAATACCTGCCGTCCGGCCAGTCCGAAGGGCAGTGGGGACGCTACTCCCTGGGCGGGGTCAAGACGGAAACGGACGCCGACGGCGGCATGACGCTTCACGCCGCACTCACCATCGACGGTGCCCAGGTCAGCCGTACCGGCACGGGCAACGGTCCCATTGCCGCACTGCTGAACATCCTCCACGAGGACGGCGTGGACGTCCGGGTGCTGGACTACAGCGAGCACGCACTGTCTGAAGGCGGCAACGCCGCGGCGGCTGCTTATGTCGAATGCGCCGTGGGGGAGCGGGTCCTGTGGGGTGTCGGCATCGATGCGAACACCAGCATGTCGTCCCTCAAGGCCGTCATCTCGGCGGTCAACCGCGCCATCCGGGATGCCCGGGGATGACACCTGCAGGTGGTGCCGCCGGGACCAACCGGCGGCACCACCGTGGCCTGGCAGCGCGCCGCCGGGCAGGATGGGAAGATAGAGCGTGGTCCAACAGTCTTTTGCCTCCCGGGCCTACCGGGACGACGCCGTGGTGCTCCGTACCCACAAGCTGGGCGAGGCGGACAGGATCATCACCCTCCTGACGAAGCACCATGGGCAGGTCCGCGCCGTCGCCAAGGGTGTGCGCCGCACCAGCAGCCGCTTCGGTGCCCGGCTTGAACCCTTCATGGTGGCAGACCTGCAACTGGTCTCCGGCCGCACGCTGGACATCGTCACGCAGGCCGTCGCCAAGGGGGCCTACGGCGGAAGCATCGCCGCGGATTACGGCAGGTACACGGTTGCCGCCGCCATGACGGAGACTGCCGAGAAACTGACGGACGTGGACGGCGAGGCCGGCACCGCGCAGTACAACCTGCTGGTGGGAGCCCTCGCTGCGCTGAGCCGTGACGAACATGCGGCGGGCCTCATCCTGGACTCCTACCTGCTGCGCGCCCTGGCCACTGGCGGTTGGGCCCCCAGCTTCACCGACTGCTCCCGCTGCGGCATGCCGGGCCCGCACACGGCGTTCTCCGCGCCCCTGGGCGGCATGGTCTGTGCACAGTGCCGGCCGCCCGGGTCACCGGCCCCCGCAGCCGAAACCGTGGTCCTGCTTGCGGCCCTGCTGACCGGGGACTGGAGCACCGCGGACGCGTCCTTGCCGCAGCACCGCAAGGAGGCCGCCGGCCTGGTGGCCGCTTACCTGCAGTGGCATTTGGAACGAGTATTGAAGTCCCTCAAACATGTGGAGCGTAGCTGACAGTGGCCCTGGGAAAAAAGAACAACGCCCCCCGGAAGCGTACCCACCCCGTGGT
>NZ_LR733289.1:2126399-2147411 GCF_902506025.1 Arthrobacter sp. 8AJ
GATCGATGTCATGGCAGGAGCCATCGAACTCGGCATCGAATATGTCAGCGTCTATGCGTTCTCCACCGAAAACTGGCGGCGTTCACCGGAGGAGGTGCGCTTCCTGATGGGATTTAACAAGGACGTGCTTCGAAGGCAGCGGAACCAGCTGGATGACTGGGGTGTCCGGGTGCGCTGGGCGGGACGCCGGCCGCGCCTTTGGGGTTCGGTCATCCGGGAGCTGGAGGAGGCCGAGCAGTTCACGGTGGCAAATACCACTTGTAATTTGACCATGTGTGTTAATTACGGCGGCCGGGCCGAGATCACCGACGCCGTGTCCGCGATTGCCGAAGACGTCGCTGCCGGCAGGCTGAAGCCGGGCGCCATCACCGAGCGGACCATCCAGAAGTACCTGGATGAACCCGATCTTCCCGACGTCGACCTGTTCCTGCGCAGTTCGGGGGAGCAGAGGCTGTCCAACTTCCTGCTCTGGCAGTCCGCGTATGCGGAGTTCGTATTCATGGACACGCTGTGGCCGGATGTTGACCGGCGGACCCTCTGGGCCGCCGTCGAAGAATATGCCAGGCGGGACCGCCGGTATGGCGGTGCCGTTGATGCAGCCGCTGCACCGGCGGATCCCCAGGCGGGTTAGCCCTGCCCATAGGCCCGGAGCCACCGGGCCAGCCGCGAGTAGGCATCGGTGCGGATCGGCTCCGGCGAGAGGAAGACGTCGTGCAGGGCACCGTCAATCCGCTCGATGGTCACCGTGCGGCCCAGCGTGAGTGCGCGGGTACCGATGATATTCACATCCAGGACGGCATCGGTGCGGCGCATTTCCTCGGACCAGAGCAGGCCGTTCGCGCTTCCCTTGGAGAGCAGGACCAGAATCGGCGCCTCGATTTCCAGGCCGCGGGCCACCCGGGCATGCCCGGCGAGTACCGCCCGCAGCCAGCCTGCGCGCACCGGGAATGCCATGCGGGGCCGGTAGCGCTCATCAACCGGCCACTCGCCGTCGGCCGCGCTGCTGATGGTGCGCCAGTAGTGGCCTCGCTCCGGGAGCCGGAGAACCGCCTGCGGGCGGAAGCGGGCCACGGGACGGACCATGCTGGACGCGGCGCGCCGCACCAGCGAACTCCCGTGCATCTCCAGCCAGGGGCTGTTCAGGATCAGCAGTGAAACGGCTTCCGGATGCCCGCTGCTCCACAGGGCCGCCACCAGCCCCCCGGTGGAATGGCCCATCAGCGCCAACGGTCCGGGCGCACCCTCCCGGCGGATGATGCGGGCTGCTTCTTCGATTTCGGCGTCGTAGGCGGCGAGGTCCGCCACATAACCGCCCGGAGCCTCCGGGCGCAGGCTCCGTCCGTGGTTGTGCATGTCCAGTGCGTAGAAGTCGTAACCGGCCGAGGCCCAGAACCGCGCCAGGTCCACGTTGAAGAAATAATCGCTCCAGCCATGCAGGAAAAGCACGGCACGGCGGTGGCCGTCGGCGGCGCGGCTGTCCGGATCCGGCCGGAGCCGGACCAGGGTTGCCGTCCGTGCCACCCCGTCGGGGCCGGCGGCCGCGAAGGTGTGGGACTCGAAATCCGCGCCCAGGATGTCCTGCTGCCACTGCATGACCTCATGCTAGACCGGCGCGCCGGGGCACGCCGCCCGTGGGGCAGCTTCTCCGTTTTGGTGTGGCGCCCCCGGAGACGGGAAACTGGAGGCATGCGCGTTTATCCCACTTTCTTCAGGCTGGCCTTTTCATGGATGGACGCCGAGCGCGCCCACAAGATCGGATTCAAGGGCATCCGTCTCGCGCATGCGTCGGGCGCCGGACGGGTCCTGCAGAAGCTGACCGCCCCTGCTCCGTCCCTGCAGACCACCGCTTTTGGCGTCACTTTCCCGTCGCCGTTCGGGTTGGCTGCCGGCTTTGACAAGGAAGGGCACGGCATAGATGCGCTCACGGATCTTGGATTCGGGCACATTGAAGTCGGCACCATCACCGGGCAGGCACAGCCGGGCAATGAAAAACCGAGGCTGTTCCGCCTGGTCCAGGACCGGGCCGTCATCAACCGGATGGGCTTCAATAACGACGGCGCCTCGGCCGTTGCGCCCAGGCTGAAGGCCGCGCGGGCCGCGCTTCAGCGCCGCTACCCGGCGGTGCGTCCGGTCATCGGCGTCAACATCGGCAAAACCAAGGTGGTGGAACTTGCCGACGCCGTGGACGACTACCTGGTGAGCGCCCGCAGCCTGGCGCCCGCCGCCGACTACCTGGTGGTCAACGTCAGTTCACCCAACACCCCGGGACTGAGGCTGCTCCAGGACGTGGAAACGCTCCGTCCGCTGCTGACCGCCGTAGGACAGGAAGCTGACCGCGCCGCCGGACGACACGTACCGCTGCTGGTAAAGATCGCACCGGACCTCAGCGACGAGGACATCGACGACGTGGCGCGCCTTGCCTTGGACCTGAAACTGGACGGCATCATTGCCACCAACACCACGATCGCCCGCGCAGGACTGTCCTCGCCGGCCGAAGACGTGGAGAAATGCGGTGCAGGCGGCTTGTCCGGCGCTCCCCTGAAGGAGCGTTCCCTCGAGGTGCTGAAGCGGCTCAAGCACGCCACCGGCGACGCCCTGACCCTCGTGTCGGTGGGCGGCGTGGAGTCGGCCCGGGATGTCCAGGACAGGCTCGACGCCGGCGCGACCCTGGTGCAGGGTTACACCGCTTTCCTCTACGAGGGCCCGTTCTGGGCAGCACGGATCAACAAGCAGCTTGCGCGGACGCGGCGGTCCTGACGCGCCCTGCCGGATGCCTCCCGTGACGGGGAAGGCGCTTTAAACCAGACACCCCGGCGGTATTTCCGCCGGGGTGTCTGTTGTTTAATTTTGTGGGGTCAGGCCGGGTACTGTCCGCGCTGGACCTGGGGTTTGGGCAGCCGCAGCTTCCGGAACTGCAGGGACCGCATGGAACCGTACCAGACGGTGCCGCCCTCCACCTGCCCGAACTTTTCCGCCAGGCGCTTGCGGAGCTTGCGGGACAGAATGAAGACGTCCACGAAGACCGCCAGGAACATGACCCAGAAAGCGCCAAGGACGTAGATCATCATGTCGCTGGAAGCCGGGACCACCAGGGACACCAGCACGAACACCAACGCACCGAACATCAGGTATTCCCCGAGATTGAAACGCGCGTCCACGAAGTCGCGGGCGAAGCGTTTCTGGGGCCCCTTGTCGCGCAGCGGCAGGAACTTCTCGTCACCGGTGTCCAGGGCCCGGCGCATCTTAAGGCGCTGGTCCTGCACGGCCTGGCGTTCGGCGGCCTTGGAGGCCTTGCGGTCCTCGGGCACCAGCGGCCGCTTGCGGGCGGCCTCCTGGGCCTTCCGCGTGGGGGTCGGGGCGCCCTTGCCCGCCACACTGTTCTGCCGCGCCGCTGCCTCCGCTGCCTGCTGGTCTATGGTTTCCTGCGCCGAGGGCGCTTCTTTTCTACGTCCGAACACCTGACCAGAATACCTTGCAGCGGCGTGCCCGCTGCTTGCTTCCGCGCCTGCCCCGGCCGGCACCCGAATGTGACGGGGGTAATGTTTTGGCCATGACTCCATCACCCGCGGCAACCCCGCACAGCACCACCACCACCACCACGGCAGGACCAGGCCCTGAAGCTACCGGAAGGACGGAAGATCTTCGTTCAGCGGTAGACCGTTCCTTCGACCAGACACTTGCACGGCTCAAGGAGCTCGTTGCCATCCCCGGGATTGCCTGGCCCAGCTTTGAGCGCACCCCCCTGGAGCGAAGCGCCGAGGCCGTCGCGGAACTCCTTCGGGGTGCCGGGATCGGAGAGGTCCAGGTGCTGACCGTGGACAAAGCCGACGGTACGCCCGGTGGGCCGGCCGTCGTCGCCCGCCGTCCTGCCGCCGAAGGAAAACCCACCGTCCTGCTGTACGCCCATCATGACGTCCAGCCGGTGGGCGACGAATCCCTGTGGGAAACGGAGCCCTTCACCGCCGTCGAAAAAGACGGACGCCTTTACGGCCGGGGCGCCGCGGACGACAAGGCCGGGATCATGGCCCACGTCGCCGCCTACGCCGCCGTTGCCGAGGTCGTCGCCGGCTCGTTGGGGCTGGGCGTGACGTTCTTTATCGAAGGCGAGGAAGAAGCGGGGTCACCCACATTCCGGACGTTCCTGGAGGCGAACCGTGAACTGCTGCGGGCCGACGTCATTGTGGTGGCTGACTCCAGCAACTGGAAAGTCGGGATACCGGCCCTGACCACCAGCCTTCGCGGCCTGGTGGACGGCACCATCGAGGTGCAGGTACTTGACCATGCGGTGCACTCCGGCATGTACGGTGGGCCGGTCCTGGATGCGCCCACTCTGCTGTCCCGCCTGATTGCCACACTTCACGACGCCGACGGAAACGTTGCCATCGAAGGGCTGGTGGCCACCGACACGGCTGCCGTCGAGATGCCGGAGGCGGACTACCGGGCCGACGCGTCCGTACTCGACGGCGTCCGCCTTGCCGGAACGGGAAGCATCGCCTCGCGGCTGTGGACCAAGCCGGCGCTGTCAATCATCGGCTTCGATGCCCCCGCCGTGGACGTGGCATCCAACACACTGCTTCCACGTGCGCGGGCAAAGTTCAGCCTGCGGCTGGCGCCGGGCCAGGTTCCCGCGGAGGCCATGGAAGCGGTGCGCAGGCACGTCGAGGCCAACGCGCCCTTCGGTGCAAAGGTGGTCTTCACACCGGGGGAGGCGGGCAACCCCTTCCAGACCGATACGTCATCCGCCGCGGCAACGGTGGCCATGTGGGCACTGGGGGAGGCCTGGGGGGTTCCGGCCGTGGAAACCGGCATTGGCGGGTCCATCCCCTTCATTGCCGACCTCACCGACCTGTATCCCAACGCGCAGATCCTGGTTACAGGCGTGGAGGACCCGGACTCGCGGGCCCACAGTGCCAATGAGTCGTTGCACATCGGTGACTTCCGCAATGCCATTCTGGCGGAGGCGCTCATGCTGGCCCGGTTGAACAGCGAGGGCCTCACCGCAGGGGAGTGAGCAGCTTTCGGCGTGCGGGCGGCCGCCCTGCTTCCAGGGAACAACCGGCGTGCTTTGACGGTTACGCCAGGAGTTAGAGCTACAGGACTGCCGCGCGTAGCATGTAGCTATAGCCCATACCGTATTTGTAGGGGCAGGCGCCGTTACGGCGACGCCGCCAGACCGTCCTAAGAAGGTAGGCCAATGAGCACCTCAACCAACGAAAACAGCACCGCCACCACCGTGGCCAGCGACGAACTGCCCGTTCACGAGGTCAACCTGACCGACGTCGCCGCCGGCAAGGTCCGCAGCCTCCTCGAGCAGGAAGGCCGCACGGACCTGCGCCTGCGCGTGGCCGTGCAGCCCGGCGGATGCTCAGGGTTGATCTACCAGCTCTACTTCGACGAGCGGCTCCTTGACGGAGACGCCGTCCGCGACTTTGACGGAGTCGAGGTCGTCGTCGACAAAATGAGCGTGCCGTACCTGAGCGGCGCAAGCATCGACTTCGAGGACACCATCTCGAAGCAGGGCTTCACCATCGACAATCCGAACGCCGGCGGCTCGTGCGCCTGCGGCGATTCATTCCACTAGGCCGGTTATTTCGCCTGATGTCGGCGCCGGGCTTCCTGCCGCATAAAACGGCACGGGGGCTCGGCGCCGACATGTGGGCGAAACGCCCGGGGGAGCGGTAAGCTCTACACCGAGTAGTAAAACTTTTTTGTGCCCGGAGCGCCGATGGCTGCCCGGACAACAGCAACAAGTAGGAAGGGCCGTCTGTGAGTTCGCAGAACCGAACCGGCAGCCGACGCAAAACGATCACCACGATCTCAAGCTTGGCTATAGCCGGCGCGTTGGTTTTGACCGGATGTTCGCCAGAGGTAGAGAAAGGGTGGATGCCCACTGAACGTGGCACCACCAGCAACACCGACCGCATCATGGACCTCTGGGTCAACTCATGGATTGCTGCGCTCGTGGTCGGCGCCATCACGTGGGGCCTGATCATCTGGTGCGTGGTCGCTTACCGGCGTCGCAAGGGAACCGTGGGCTTCCCGCGGCAGACCAGCTTCAACCTTCCGCTGGAAGTCTTCTACCTCACCATCCCGATCTTCATGGTCCTGGTGTTCTTCTACTTCACGGACCGTGACCAGCAGGCCATCGATGACCGCTCACAGCCTGCCGACGTCGTCGTGGACGTCCGCGGCAAGCAGTGGGCATGGGACTTCAACTACAAGTCCGGCGATGTCATCCAGGAAGACCTCCACGAGGCCGGCGTCCAGGCGCACCTCACCGGCAACACCATCGACAAGGAACAGCTCCCCACGCTGTACCTGCCGGTGAACAAGTCCGTTGACCTCGAGCTCAACGCCCGCGATGTCATCCACTCCTTCTGGGTTCCCGCCTTCCTGCAGAAGCGCGACATGATTCCCGGCAAGACCAACTACATCCGGTTCACCCCCACTAAAGAGGGCACCTACGACGGTAAGTGTGCCGAACTCTGCGGCGAGTACCACTCCGAAATGCTGTTCCGCGTCAAGGTGGTGTCGGAATCTGAATTCCAGGCCCACATGGATCAGCTCAAGGCTGAAGGCAACACCGGCCTGCTCGGCGTGGAGTACGACCGCAACCCGAACCTGAACGAAACCAAGTAAGGGGAGCGACGTGGCTACGTACACCCAATCCGCACCCACGGGGGTCCTGTCGGCTCCCGTGGTACCCAAATCCAAGGGGCGCATCGTCGTCAACTGGATCACCTCCACTGACCACAAGACCATCGGGTACATGTACCTGATCGCGTCCTTCGTGTTCTTCTGCCTCGGCGGCGTCATGGCCCTGCTGATCCGTGCGGAACTCTTCGAGCCCGGCATGCAGATCCTGCAGACCAAGGAACAGTACAACCAGCTGTTCACCATGCACGGCACCGTAATGCTCCTGATGTTCGCCACCCCGCTGTTCGCCGGGTTCGCCAACGTGATCATGCCGCTGCAGATCGGCGCGCCCGATGTCGCGTTCCCGCGTCTGAACGCACTGGCGTTCTGGTTCTTCCTGTTCGGCTCCACCATCGCCGTCTCCGGCTTCATTACGCCGCAGGGCGCTGCGTCCTTCGGCTGGTTCGCCTACGCACCGCTGTCCAACACCACGTTCACCCCGGGCATTGGTGGAGACCTGTGGGTCTTCGGCCTGGCCCTGTCGGGCTTCGGCACCATCCTCGGTGCGGTCAACTTCATCACCACCATCATCTGCATGCGTGCTCCGGGCATGACCATGTGGCGTATGCCGATCTTCACCTGGAACACCCTGATCACCGCGATCCTGGTTCTGATGGCCTTCCCGCCGCTGGCCGCCGCCCTGTTCGCCCTCGGCGCGGACCGCAAGTTCGGTGCACACATCTTCGATCCTGAGAACGGCGGTGCCGTCCTCTGGCAGCACCTGTTCTGGTTCTTCGGACACCCCGAGGTGTACATCATCGCGCTGCCGTTCTTCGGCATCGTCTCGGAGATCTTCCCGGTGTTCAGCCGCAAGCCGATCTTCGGCTACAAGGGCCTGGTCTACGCCACGATCGCCATCGCGGCCCTCTCGGTCACGGTGTGGGCCCACCACATGTACGTCACCGGCGCCGTCCTGCTGCCGTTCTTCTCGTTCATGACCATGCTCATCGCAGTGCCCACCGGCGTGAAGTTCTTCAACTGGATCGGCACCATGTGGCGCGGGTCGCTGACCTTCGAGACGCCGATGCTGTGGAGCCTCGGCTTCATGATCACCTTCCTCTTCGGTGGTCTTACCGGCATCATCCTGGCCTCGCCGCCGCTTGACTTCCACGTTTCGGACTCCTACTTCGTGGTGGCGCACTTCCACTACGTGGTGTTCGGCACCGTGGTGTTCGCCATGTTCGCCGGGTTCTACTTCTGGTGGCCCAAGTGGACCGGCAAGATGCTCAACGAGCGCCTGGGCAAGATCCACTTCTGGCTGCTGTTCCTGGGCTTCCACGGCACCTTCCTGATCCAGCACTGGCTGGGCGTCGAGGGCATGCCGCGCCGGTACGCGGACTACCTCGTGGAGGACAACTTCACGTGGATGAACCAGTTCTCCACCGTCGCATCCTTCGTGCTGGGCGCGTCCCTCATCCCGTTCTTCTGGAACGTCTACATCACCTGGCGCAAGGCCGAAAAGGTCCAGGTCGATGATCCGTGGGGCTTCGGTGCTTCGCTCGAGTGGGCCACGTCCTGCCCGCCGCCGCGCCACAACTTCACGTCCCTGCCCCGGATCCGTTCCGAACGTCCCGCCCTGGACCTGCACCACCCGGAACTCCGCCAAGTCCACACCGTTGACTCGCCGGCTCCCGCAGCGGCAGTACTCGGCAACGCCGACCAGAAGGACACCGCACAGTGAAAATCGAATCCTGGATCTTTGGCTCCGGAGTCTTCTTTTTCGTTCCCGTCTCGCTGGTCTACGGATTCCTGACCAACTGGAGCGAATGGGTGGGCATCCTGGGCATCCTGCTCGTGGCCGGCCTGGCCGGCATGATCGGCGCCTACCTGGGCTTCACCGGCAAGCGCGTAGGCCTTCGTCCCGAGGACCGCAGCGATGCGGAAATCCACGAGGGCGCCGGCGAACAGGGGCACTTCAGCCCTTGGAGCTGGTGGCCCCTGGTCCTGGGTATCGCCTGCGCCACTGGCTTCCTGGGCCTGGCAGTTGGCGCCTGGGTCATCTTCATCGCCGGCGGGATCGCCATCGTAGCCCTCGTCGGCTGGGTGTACGAATACAGCCGCGGAGACCACGCACACTAGGCAAGCAATAAGAATAACGACGTCGGGCCCCACCAATATGGTGGGGCCCGACGTCGTGAGGGGGTTTTTACGGCCCTCAGCCGGCCCCCTGGGACTCCAAAAGTACGCGAAGGTCCCGAAGGGCCGCCTCCACGGTTTCACGTCCCAGGTCGTCCTCGAGCGCGGCTTCGCTGACGGACAGCTCCACCTCACACCCCTGTGCAAAGTCGGCGGCCATCACCTGGAGCAGGGACCGGGCGTCCACCTTCGCCGCGCCCGCCTTGCTGATGGTGACCGGAAGCCCTGTATCGGTGACAGCCCGGACAAATACCGCGGCGGAACGTGCATGCAGGCCTACCGGCGCTGCCACCACGGCCTTCTGTGTTGGCAAAGGGACTCCTTATACGAAAGACGGCCCCATCCGTCTGCTGGCAAAATTTCCAGACCAAATATAGCGGCCGCCATGCCTGCCGCGCGAAAGAGCGTCCGCGTCCCGGGACTGGTCTAGACCGTCCTAAAATTGAGGGGAAACCAACGGCAGGAGAAGATCATGGCAGCTGGCGCCACGGCAATCACGGGTGAAATAGACCGCACCAGCGGAACGGCCATCTACGTGCAACTTCGGGAGATCCTGCGGAGCTACATCGCACAGTCGTGCCCGCCCGGATCGGCGCTGCCATCAGAACGTGACCTTGCCGAACGGTTTGGACTGGCAAGGATGACGGTCCGGCAGGCCATCGACGCCCTGGTGGGGGAGGAGGTCATCGAGCGCGTAGTGGGCCTGGGCACCTTTGTCCGGCGCCCGAAACTCGACCTGCAGGTGAAGCTCACGTCCTACAGCGAAGAGATGCAGAGGCGCGGCATGGTGCCCGCTGCCAAGGTGCTGAGCTTTGAGCAGATCGGCGCCAGCGCATTCCTGGCCCGTGAACTCCAGCTGGACGAGGGCACACCCCTGGTCCGGTTCCGCAGGCTCCTGCTGGCCGACGGGGAACCGATGAGCGTGGACGAGAACTTCATCCCGGCCCACCGCGTCCCGGGCCTGCTCGACGGCGAGCCACCCACGTCGCTCTACAACGTCCTGAGCGAACAGTTTGGCCTGGTGATGGAGTGGGGCGAGGACATGATTGAGGCGACCGCCGCCTCCCCGTCGACGGCACGCCTGCTCAACGTGGAGGTGGGTGCGCCCTTGCTGAAGATCCAGCGGCACGCCTTTGTGGCAAGGGCGATGGTTGACTATTCAGTGTCCTACTACAGGGCCGACCGGTACAAGCTGTGGGTGCCACTGCAGCGGCCCGGAGCCCGCCGCGCCCGCAACCACTGACAGCACGCCGGCAGGCCTCAGCCAGGGGCCGTTTGCGGCGCAGGCAGGAGAACTCTTAAAGCAGGAAGGGCCCGATCCATAGGATCGGGCCCTTCCTGTATCAATCGTCGTTTAGTGCGTCAGGCTCTTGGAACCCTCTGCTGCTTCAACTGCCTCGTGGCCGTGGCCGTGGGCTGCTTCAAGCTCTGCAGGGGTAGCAGGAGCAACGCGGTCCTCGAAGAACCAGCGGGAGAGGAACGCGCGGCGCTTCTCCTTGCGGGTTACGACACCGTGCTCGTTGGGCAGTGCCGGGATGACCTGGGGTGATTCGAAGCCAACCAGCTTGTACCGCTTGTACTCATCCAGCGGGGCGTGCACCTCGATGAATTCGCCGTGCGGGAGCCTGACGATACGGCCGGTCTCGCGGCCGTGCAGGGCGATTTCCCGGTCCTTGCGCTGCAGTGCAAGGGCAACACGCTTGGCAACGATGAAGCCGATGATCGGTCCGACGAAGAACAGGGCGCGGAGCCAGTACGTGACGTCGTTCAGGGACACGTGGAAGTGGGTGGCAATGAGGTCGGAACCTGCAGCTGCCCACATCACGCAGTACCAGATGAATCCGGCAACACCGATGGCCGTACGGGTCGGGGCGTTGCGCGGACGGTCCAGGACGTGGTGCTCGCGGTCATCCTTGGTGATCCAGCGCTCGATCCACGGGTAGGTGAACATCACGGTGAACAGGATGCCAGCGGGGACCAGGGCCGGGAGGAGCACGTTGAACGTGAACACGTGGCCGAAGAAGATCTGTTCCACGTGCCAGTTGCCGAGTGTGCCGGGCATGAGTCGCAGGGCACCGTCGACGAAACCGATGTACCAGTCAGGCTGGGTACCGGCCGACACCGGGGAGGGGTCGTACGGACCGTAGTTCCAGATCGGGTTGATGGTGAAGAATGCCGCCATCAGGGCGATCACGCCGAAGACGATGAAGAAGAATCCACCGGCTTTCGCTGCGTAAACAGGACCCAGGGGGTAACCGACAACATTGTTGTCGTTGCGGCCGGGGCCGGGGTACTGCGTGTGCTTGTGCACCACGACCATGAACAGGTGCAGGACGATCATCAGCAGGATCAACGCCGGCACCAGCAGGATGTGCAGCATGTAGAGGCGGCTGATGATGGCCGTGCCGGGGAATTCCCCGCCGAACAGGAAGAACGAGATGTACGTTCCGATGACCGGGATGGACTTGATGACGCCGTCGATGATGCGCAGGCCGTTGCCGGACAGCAGGTCATCGGGAAGCGAGTACCCGGTGAAGCCTGCAGCCATGGCCAGGATCAGCAGGACGCTGCCCACCACCCAGTTCATTTCACGCGGGCGGCGGAATGCGCCGGTGAAGAAGACCCTCAGCATGTGGACTGCGATGGATGCCACGAACAGCAGGGCTGCCCAGTGGTGCACCTGGCGCATGAACAGTCCGCCGCGGATGTCGAAGGAGATGTTCAGCGAGGAGCTGTACGCTACCGACATTTCCACGCCCTTGAGGGGAATGTAGCCGCCGTCGTAGTGGGTCTCCGCCATGGACGGATCAAAGAAGAACGTCAGGAACGTTCCGGACAGCAGCAGGATGACGAAGGAGTACAGCGCCACTTCACCGAACATGAATGACCAGTGGTCGGGGAAGACCTTGCGGCCGAACTCGCGGAGGATCCCGGAGCCGCCAACTCGTGAGTCGACAAAGTCGGTGATCCGGCCTGCCTTGGTTTTGGCGACGAATGCCGGCTCAGCTGTTGATGCTGCGCTCATGCGAATCACGCTCCCAGTAACTTGGTCCTACGGGTTCATGGAAGTCGCTGGTAGCGACGAGGTAGCCCTCGTCATCAACTGCGATGGGCAGCTGGGGGAGAGGACGGCTGGCGGGGCCGAAGATCACCTTGCACTCTTGCGTGAGGTCGAAGGTGGACTGGTGGCACGGGCACAGCAGGTGGTGCGTCTGCTGCTCGTACAGAGCAACGGGGCAGCCAACGTGGGTGCAGATCTTGGAGTAGGCAACGATTCCGTTGTAACCCCATTCTTCGCGGCCCTTGGAGGGGTTCAGCGACGCGGGATCGAGGCGCATGAGGAGCACAACGGACTTTGCCTTCTCGTTGAGCTTGCCCTCCTGCAGTTCGTTCAGGCCCTCGGGAATGACGTGGAAGGCGGAACCGATGGTGACGTCCGAGGCCTTGATGGGGGTTCCATCGGGGTCGCGGGTAAGGCGCTTGCGCTTTCCGTCCTGGGGAGCCCACATGGTGTGCGCGAGCTTGTCGTCAGGGCGGGGTCCGAGGTCACCGAAGATGGCGACGGCGGGAAGCGGGGCAAGTGCGACCGCACCCAGGAGGGTGTTGCGGATCAGCGGGCGGCGCTTGATGCCGGTCTCTTCCACGATGTCGTCAACGATGCGCACCGCAGCCTGGCGGTCCTCTTCGTAACGGATGGCGTGGCGTTCCTCGGAGACTTCGTGGTCGGGCATCAGGGCCTTGGCCCAGTGCACGATACCGGTACCGATACCCAGCATTGCGAAGGCAGTGCCAACGCCGAGCAGGGCGTTCTGGAGCCGGATGGTGGCGATGCTGGAGTCATCACCCAGATCAATGGCGAAGTACGCCACCAGGAAGATCAGGGTTCCAACAACAGAAATGCCAAATAGTAAGGCGACCTGCCGTTCTGCCCGCTTTGCGGCCTTCGGGTCCGTGTCAGCCAGGCGCAAACGATGCGGGGGAATTCCAGGATCCTGGAACTTCTCCACCTCATTCTGACCAGCCGTAGCTACGGTGCCCGAGTGGTTCGGACTGCCGTCACTATGGTTGCCCATAATTCGCCTCATCCTTCTCTCGTCCCGGCATTTGCCGGGTTAGTTTCTAATTTCAAGCTGCTGACAGGGCAGCAGAAGTGTGTGTTCCTGCGGAACGTCAGGACGTCCTGGAGGTGAGCCAGATGGTGAAGGCGATGATGACGCCAAGACCGGCAACCCAAACGAACAGGCCTTCAGCAACCGGACCCAGCGAGCCGAGGTCGGCACCGCCCGGTGAACCGGTGGTCTCGATCTGCTTCAGGAAGGTGATGATGTCCTTCTTGCCTTCAGGAGTGATGTTCGCGTCGTTGAAGACCGGCATGTTCTGCGGGCCCGTGACCATGGCCTCGTAGATGTGCTTGCCGGATACATCGGCAAGGGCGGGTGCGAACTTGCCGCGGGTCAGCGCGCCACCGGCAGCGGCGGCGTTGTGGCACATGGCGCAGTTGGTCCGGAAGAGCTCACCGCCGGCAGCTGCATTGCCGCCGCCGTTTGTCAGGTCTTCTGCAGGAACTGCCGGGCCGGCTCCCAGGGAGGCGACGTAGGCTGCAAGCTGGTGGGTCTGCTCGTCATTGAACTGGACGGGCTTCTTCATGGCCTGGGGGCCGTTCATCTGCATCGGCATGCGGCCGGTGCCCACCTGGAAATCAACAGCGGCTGCACCGACACCCACCAGCGAGGGGCCATCCTTGGAACCACTGGCGCCCATGCCGTGGCAGGTGGCGCAGTTGGCGGCGAAGAGCTTGCCGCCCTCCTCTGTGTCGCTTGCGCTGAATGTGGTGGTCGAAGCCTTGGCCTGGTTGACGGTGGTTGCCACGGCGTACAGCCCACCCGTGATGAGGAGCCCCATCAGAAGCAGCGCTATTGCTGCAAGTGGGTGACGCCGCTTTTGTGAGAGTGCCTTCACGTGGTGGTTCCTTTATTCGATCCTGCGCCGGCTCCGGGAGCCGCTACCTGAAATTCTGCCTCTTGTAGAAAAAGAATCAAAGCTGGCTACTTGAGTACGTAGATGACCAGGAAGAGGCCAATCCACACGACGTCAACGAAGTGCCAGTAGTAAGAGGTGACGATCGCGGACGTTGCTTCGAAATGCCCGAACTTCTTCGCCGCGAAGGACCGGCCCATGATGAGAAGGAAGGCAATCAGGCCGCCGATGACGTGGAGGCCGTGGAAGCCGGTGGTCATGTAGAAGGCCGAGCCATAAGCGTTGGAGGAGAGCGAGACGTGCTCGGAAACCAGCATTGCGTACTCGGTGGTCTGGCCGGCAACGAAGAACGCGCCCATGAGGAACGTCAGGGTGAACCATTCGTTCATTCCCCAGCGGGCGAACTGCAGTGCACCTCCGGTGCGCCGCGGCTGCAGCCGCTCTGCGGCGAAGACGCCCATCTGGCAAGTAAAGGAACTGGCCACGAGGACGATCGTGTTTACGAGCGCAAAGGGGAAGTTGAGCTTGGCTGTCTCTTCCGCCCACATCTGCCCACTGGTGGAGCGCAGAGTGAAGTACATGGCGAAGAGACCGGCGAAGAACATCAACTCGCTGGACAGCCACACAACGGTTCCAACAGAAACCATATTGGGGCGGTTCAGCGTGGGGTGCGCCGGGGTACTGGGGGCATGGGTCGCAGATGTCACATAGACATTATGTCTGTAAAAGTCCGTGCTGCCCAACGCAAACCGCCTTTTCGGGGGACTTTTTCTACAAAGACGCGAAATCGCCGGGAAAAGTTCCCGCAACCGTTCACATTGGTCAGTGGCCGCCGTCGGTCGATAGCATCAGCAAGTGACTTCTCAGGCAACTACAGCGTCCGGCAACACCTGGCCCCGGTTGATCTCGGCCCTGATCAAGGGCAATGACCTCACTGCGGAGAACACCTCCTGGGCCATGGACACCATCATGTCCGGTGAAGCCACGCCTGCACAGATTGCCGGATTCCTTGTGGCCCTCAGCGCCAAAGGCGAGACGGTGGACGAGCTTTCCGGCCTGGTTGAGGCAATGCTCGCCCACGCCAACCCCGTGACAATCACCGGGGAAAAACTGGACATCGTCGGCACGGGTGGTGACCAACTTAACACCATCAACATCTCCACCATGGCCGCCCTGGTCGCTGCCGGGGCCGGCGCGAAGGTGGTTAAGCACGGCAACCGGGCGTCGTCGTCGTCGTCCGGGTCTGCTGACGTTCTTGAAGCGCTCGGTGTCCGGCTTGACCTGCCTATCGCCCGGGTGGCCCGGAACGCTGAAGAGGCGGGAATCACGTTCTGCTTCGCGCAGGTGTTCCACCCGTCATTCCGCCACACCGCCGTGCCCCGGCGGGAGCTGGCAGTGCCCACTGCGTTCAATTTCCTGGGACCGCTGACCAACCCCGCCAATGTCCAGGCTTCGGCGGTGGGCGTGGCGAACGCTCGGATGGCGCCGCTGGTGGCGGGCGTCCTGGCCCGCCGGGGGAGCAGGGGACTGGTCTTCCGTGGCAACGACGGCCTGGACGAGCTGACCACCACTGGCCCATCAACCGTGTGGGAAATCCGGCACGGAGCCGTCAATGAACTGCACTTCTCGCCGCAGGACCTCGGCATCAGCCTGGCTACTGTTGAACAGCTTCGCGGCGGCAATGCGGCGGCCAACGCGGGAGTCGTCCGCGACGTCCTTGCCGGCAGCCAGGGTCCCGCGCGGGATGCGGTCCTGCTGAACGCCGCGGCCGGCCTTGTTGCGTTCGACCTCGAAGCACAGGGCCCGTTCCTGACACGGATGCAGGAGGCTTTCGCGCGTGCCGCGCATTCGATCGACTCCGGTGCTGCCGCTGCCGTCCTGGACCGCTGGGTGTCCCTCTCCCGCGCCTAACGGCCGGGTTGCCGGCTTACTGTTCGAAACCCAGCGAAAAGGCGGCGTCGAGGTCGTGCTGTGAGTACGCCCGGAAGGCGATGTGGGTGGTGGTGTGGACCACGGCGGGAACTTTCGAGAGCCTGTCCGCAATGACGTCCGCGAGGTCTTCATGCCTGCGGACCCTGGCTACCGCAATGAGGTCCCATTCGCCGGTGACGGAATACACTTCGCTGATGCCTTCGATGGCCGAAATTTCTTCCGCCGTCTCCGGAATGCGGGCGGCGTCGGTCTTGATCAGAACAAATGCGGTAACCACGTCTGTACCCCTTCAATCGGTGCCGCCGCACTGGGGAACGGCAGGCTTTTCTCTCCAGCCAGCCTATTACACGGGTGCCGTTTCCCCTGCCGCCACCCTGCCGCCCAACTTCTGGTGCCCGCTACCTGCCCGGCCTGCGGCGGAGGCGTGAGGCGCCTGCCAGCAGGAGGCGGTAGCCCACAAGGAACACCGCCAGGGCAATCGTGGCAACGATGATGAAGGGCAGGACAACTGTCTGCCCGGTCAATGCCCGCAGGAGCATGCCGCCCACCAGGCTTCCGAGCCAGACTGGAACCCCTGCCCGGGTGATGGAGAAGGGGCTCCGCCATACGCGGGCGATCATCCATCCGGCGGCCGCGCCGGCGAGGAACGGCCAGGCAGTCAACAGCACACCGAGGATGGGCTCCTCACGGTGGTGTGCATCGCGGCCAATCGCGGCGAAAACGAGGATCAGCACCATATCCACCGCTGCCGCCACCACTGCTGCCCGTGCCGGTGATGTCTGTGGAGGCTTGGTTTTCAACGAACTCATGGTTCGAGCTTAGCCGCCGACGGGAGGCTGCCATGTTGGGACGTCCCGGTGCCCGGGGTGGGGGAGCGGGCGGTCAGACCGCTTCCTGGAGGTGGCGGTCTTTGTGTGCTGCCTGTACCCGGTGGACAAGCCAGCTTGCCTCCCACCGCAGGTGGTAATCCATGTCCGCGTCCCACTCAATGAGGACATCGGTCACGGTGTAGGCCAAGGCGTTTGCCGGCATGGAACGCACCGTGACGGGTGCGGGGCGCAGCAGAATAATGGGTCTGCCGGGGGCCTGCCGCAGGGCTTCGTCGCGCATCTCGGAACGGCAAGCCGGGCAGGTAGCTGCATGACCAAAGGAGGATCCAGGGACCGCCCCATCGCGCGCCCGCGGTGGGCCGGGTGGGCCTGCCGCCATGTCCAAAAGGTTAGGACGCCCAAGGCCGGTGGCGCATGGGTGGGAGCTACCCAATTTCGATGAGGATCTCCCCGTTTTTAGGCATGTACCGGATAGGGATGAAGTAAGGTCGCTGCAGTAGTTGAGCCCACCCGCCCATAACGGAGAGATCGTGAACAATGCCTTATGGATTTGCAGCCTGGTGGGCGCAGCCGTGGGAATCAGCCTGGGGCTGGCGATTTTCCACACGCCATTCTGGGGCTTTGCGTTGGGGCTCGGAGTCGGAGCTGTGGTCGGGGCCTCGATGCAAAGGCGTCATTGACCACCAGCGCGGGGGATCTCGCCGGAATGGCTTCTACCAGCAGCGCTCGAAACAATACTTGACATAATGTAGATTATCGGCGCAATGGGATGAGGCTCGGAGCGGGGCAGGATGCGAAGCAATCCAGGCCCTGCAATCCAGGACACTTGCGCCTGCTTCCCGGGACAATTGCATGGCGAAACCGCTGTTCAATTCCGCCGGGACCATTGTCATAATCAAAGCGCACGTCAAGAATGACGTGATGACGGTCTACGTGCGTTCACTTGAAACTGCAGTTCCGACGACAAAGCTGATCCAGTCCGAAGCCCGTGATGTATTCGCCGCGCAGCCGGGTCTTTCCCGGCTTGGTTCACGCCTGGTCACCACCTGCTTTGACGGCGCAGCCATAGACACGAGATTCACGGCAGTCAGCGAACTCACCAACACCTCACGCTCGGACAATCCTCAGTTCTATGACCCGGACACCGGGCTCCTGCTGAATCCCAGCACCAAGGTCCGCAACGACATCTTCGCCCGGGAAGCCACCAAGCTGTTCGTTGAGGCTGCCCGCGCTGCCCTGCAGGCGGCTCCCGAACTGGATTTACTTGACATAACTCACCTCGTGACGGTGTCGTGCACGGGCTTTTTCAATCCGGGCCCGGACTACAAGGTGGTGCGCGAGCTCGGGCTTAGTCCTTCCGTCCAGCGGTATCACCTGGGCTTCATGGGCTGCTACGCGGCGTTTCCGGCGCTCCGCGCTGCGAAGTTGTTCTGTGAATCCGACCCGGACGCGGTGGTCCTGGTGGTCTGCGCCGAACTCTGCTCCCTGCACGTACGCACGTCCAATGATCCGGACACCATCATGGGTTCGGCCCTTTTCGCCGATGGCGCCGCCGCCGCCGTCGTGACCGCACGCCCCGGCGCGGAAGAAGCCGCGCTGCTGAAGCTGGACCACTTCGAAACAGTCCTGACCCCGGTCGGTGAGGACTCCATGGCATGGAACATCGGCGACCATGGGTTCGAGATGGTCCTGGGCACCTATGTGCCCCACATCATCGATGACCACATCGTGGGTGCCCTGCAGCCACTGCTGGCAAAGGACCCGGAATTGGAAGCACTCCCCTACACCGCGATCCCCCACTGGGCCATCCACCCCGGTGGCCGCAGCATCCTTGACAAGGTCCAGTCCCGGCTTGGCCTCAGCGACGCGCAACTGGTTCCGGCCCGGGACATCCTCCGGAACTACGGCAACATGAGCAGTGCCACGGTGCTCTTTGTCCTCAAATACATCCTGGAACAGCCGCTGCTGCCCGGGGATTCCAACGGTGGCGGGCGTATCTGTTCCATGGCTTTCGGCCCGGGACTGACCGTGGAAACGGGGCTGTTCACCAAGCTCCGGCAGTCAATCGCCGCAACCCAGGACCCCGCACGGCAGGACCACGCTGCCGGATTCGCACCGGAGCCCCGCCAGGACCGGACGCCCGCAGAAGCACCCGTGGCCTGACAAGGACACAAGGGCATGGGGATTCTGCTGCGAACGCGCGCCGCCGGGGACATCGAGCAGATGGACCGCACGGACTGCGATGAAAAGCTCCTGGACAATACCTACCGGCAGTTTTGGGTCATCAACCGCGTGTTGTCCGGCTGGCGGGGCCTGTACAGCAGGGAGCTGCGCACCATCGTCAAACCGGACCAAAGCCCCGTGACCGTGCTGGACATCGGGTCGGGCGGTGGCGACCTCGCCATCATGCTGGCCCGCTGGGCACACCGGGACGGCACGTCCATGCACGTGACCGGCATCGATCCGGATCCCCGCGCTGACGCCTTCGCCAGCCGGCGCGCCGCCATGCCCGGCGTCGAATTCCGCCAGGCGCACAGCGGTGACCTGGTCCGCGAAGGTGCCAGGTTCGACGTCGTGATCTCCAACCACGTGCTGCACCACCTCCAGTCCGGGGAGCTCAAGCAACTGCTGGCAGACTCGGAAACCCTTGCCGGCCACAAGGCGCTGCACAACGATCTCATCCGCAGCACCATCGCATTCTCCCTCTTCGGTGTGGCCGCCCTGCCGTTCCGGAAATCCTTCATCCGGGAAGACGGGCTGACGTCCATCCGCCGCAGCTACACGCGTGCCGAGCTTGCCGCAGCCGCTCCCCCGGGCTGGTCCGTGGAGCACTCATCGGTCTTCCACCAGGTCCTGGCCTACCGGAAGGGCTGAGATGGATGCCGATGTCCTGATCGCCGGCGGCGGTCCCGTGGGCCTGTACCTGGCGGCCGCCCTGCTGCAGGAAGGCGTTTCGGTAAGGGTCTTTGAACAACGGCAGCAGCGGAACCGGCATACCCGGGCCATCGGCATCCACCCGCCGGCCCTGGAGGCCCTGGCCGCCGTACACGTGGCCTCTGCCATGGTGCAGGAGGGTGTCCGCATCCGGTCCGGCATGGCGGTGAGCCGCGGGAAGACGGTGGGCATCATGGCGTTCGACGACGTCTCCAGGGACTTTCCGTTCGTGCTGGCACTCCCGCAGTACAGGACGGAGCAGCTCCTGGAAGAGCGCGTCCTCGCCCTGGACCCCGGGGCAATTGTCAGGGGTGCGAAAGTCACCGGTGTCAGGGACGACGCCGGCACGGTCACCGTCGCAGTGGATGCCGCCGCGGGTGCCACGCGTCCCGGCCGCAGTGCGACGGGGGCTTTGCTGGTCCTGGCCGACGGTGCCCGGTCACGGCTGCGGGATGCGCTCGGGGTCCCGATGGTCCGGAAGACGTATCCCGACCACTACCTCATGGGGGATTTCGACGACGGCACGGACTACGGGGACAAAGCTGTCCTGTTCCTTGAACCGGACGGAATCGTTGAGTCCTTCCCGCTGCCCGGTGGCGTCCGGCGCTGGGTGGTGCGGCTGGGCGCCCCGGCCGGACCGGCGGCAGGGGCCGGCCACCTTGCGGAGCTGGTGCACCGGAGGACCGGGATTCGCCCGGATCCGGCCACGAACTCCATGCTCAGTGCCTTCAACGTGCAGTCCGGAATCGCCCAACGGACCGTCGCCGGACGGACGGTGCTGCTCGGCGATGCCGCCCATGAGATCAGCCCCATTGGTGGCCAGGGCATGAACCTCGGTTGGCTGGGCGCCCGGGACCTGGTGCCGGTGGCCTGCGCGGCACTGACCGGTGAAGATCCGGGCACTCAACTCAGGGACTTCGAGCAGAGCCGGCGGCGGGCTGCCGTCCTGGCCCGCCGGCAGGCCGAAATCAACATGATGCTGGGCAGGCCGCTGCCGGGCCCGCTCCTGCGGATGCGTACCGCCGGTGTTGCCGCGGCCGCCGCAATTCCGGCAGTGAACCAGTGGGCCGCCAGGCGTTTTACCATGAACTAGGGGCCACACCACCGACCAGTTTGCCGGGTTACCGGAAGTAGCAGTCGTAGCTGTCCTGGCTCACGATCACGCCGTTGCTGACCTCGAAGACGGACGAGGTCCTGGCCCGGATTGTCTCGCCGCGGTCCCAATACCGCAGATCCATCAGCACCGTGGCAGACCAATCCGCCTCCACCACCACCCGGCCGCCTTCACATGTGGTCCGCCGGACAGTGAACTGCTGGTCCTCCACCACGTCGCGGCTCTGGTCAGCACCGGCCAGCACCGCCGCCAGCGTCCGCGTGGAGCCTTCCGGGGCCAACAGGTGCGGTGCTTCCGTCAGCACGAACTCTGCAGAGAGGAACGGCCGGATGTCCGCTGCCCCGCCACCCGACTCAAGGACCCGGATGAATTCAAGGACGTGTTCCAGCGGGG
>NZ_LR733289.1:2147511-2164095 GCF_902506025.1 Arthrobacter sp. 8AJ
CGAAGCGCCCGGCGTGGGCCTTGCCGCGCCGCAGCTGGGCATCCCCCTGCGGCTCGCCGTCCTGGAGGACCAGTTCGACATCGATCCCGTTGCCGCTGCCCTGCGCAACCGGAGTCCGCTGGATTTCCTGGCCATCCTCAACCCCCATTACACGCCGCTTGGGGAGGAGCACGCGTCGTTCTATGAGGGCTGTCTTTCCCTCAATGGGCTGCAGGCGGTGGTGGCGCGTCCGGAGGCCGTGCTGCTGGAGTACGTAACACCCGACGGCGCGGCGAAGCGGCGTGAGTTCTCCGGCTGGCAGGCGCGCATCGTGCAGCACGAGACGGACCACCTCGACGGCATCCTGTACATAGACCGCGCCCAGCTTCGCTCTTTGAGCAGCAATGCCGAATACGCAGCGCACTGGGCAGAAGCGGGCATTGACAAGGCACGGGAAGGGCTGGGTTTCGACGACGGGCCTGCGGGGATCTCCCTCGGCTGACGGTCACCGCCTCCCTCCGCATGCAGGGCGGGCAGGGCTGCATACCCGGCCCGCCCTAAACTGGTTCCCATGCCTTCCGCGGACCTTCCCCTCCTGTGCCCCGTCTGCTCACATCCGCTGGAGTACCTGGAAGCGGAGGCCACGCGCCAGCCGCGCCTGGTGTGCCCGTCCGGGCACAGCTTCGACGCCGCGCGCCAGGGCTACTTCAACCTCCTGGTGGGCAAAGGCACACCTTTCGAACCGGACAGCGCCGCGATGGTGGCGTCACGGTACGCCTTCCTGGGGAACGGGCACTACGGGCCGCTGCAGCAGGCCCTGGCCTCCGCAGTCGTACCCGTCCTGCGGCCGGAAGGCGCGGTGGTGCTTGACTCGGGAACGGGGACCGGACACTATCTGCGGGCAATCCTCGATGCTGCAGCTGCCGGGGGGCGGAAGGCGTCCGCCATTGGCCTGGACATCTCGAAATTCGCCCTCAGGCGGGCTGCCCGCCTCAACCCGGAAGCCGTGAACCTGGTGTGGGACATCTGGCGGCCGCTGCCGGTGGCGGACAACTCGGTGGACGCGGTCACCGTGGTCTTCGCACCGCGGAACCCCGCCGAGTTCGCCCGGGTCCTGCGACCGGAGGGGGTGCTGGCGGTGGTGACACCGCGGCCCGGACACCTGGCGGGCATCGCGGCCGTGACCGGAATGCTTGGCATTGAAGAGGGCAAGGATGAGCGGCTGGCAGAGGCGCTGGCCGGGCACTTCGAGCCCGAAAAGGCCCTGGACGTGGACATACCGCTCAAGCTTGGCCGCGCGGCCGCCGCGGACCTGGCGTTCATGGGACCGGCGGGCCACCACCTTGACCGGGACAAGATCGCCGCCCGCCTCGAAGACTCACCGGAACCGGTGGAAGCCGACGCAAAATTCAGGCTGTCCGTGTTTCGGCCTACTGCCCACGGTGCCCCGTAACGACTTGGCCACTATCCCCCGGCACCCGCTGTGAACCGGCCCACAGGCCAGGTCCGCGGACTAGGATGAAAAGACAGTTGCTGGCGGGTCCGCGGACGCGGCTCCCCCGTGACGAAGGGGGAAGCAGGAATGTTCGAATGGCTTGGGGAAAACTGGTGGGCGCTGTGGCTCACGGCTTTCCTGGCGTTTGCAGTGATCGAGATGATCACCCTTGACCTGTTTTTCATCATGCTTGGCGGCGGATCGCTCGCCGCACTGGTAGCCGATTTTGCCGGCGCCGAGCCCTGGCTCCAGGTAGTCATCTTCTGCATCGTGTCGCTGCTCATGGTGGCCTTTGTCCGGCCCGTGGCACTGTCCCACCTGAAGAAGGGCCCCTCCGAGCAGCGAACCAACGTGGACCGTCTGATCGGTGAGCCGGCCGTGGTGATGGAGGCCGTGACGTCCGACGGCGGCCTGGTGAAAATCGGCGGCGATATATGGAGTGCGCGCTC
This sequence comes from Arthrobacter sp. 8AJ, assembly GCF_902506025.1. Taxonomy (NCBI): domain Bacteria; kingdom Bacillati; phylum Actinomycetota; class Actinomycetes; order Micrococcales; family Micrococcaceae; genus Arthrobacter; species Arthrobacter sp. 8AJ. The sequence continues at coordinate 2,149,435 of NZ_LR733289.1, forward strand.
CGCTGCGGGAGTGCTTCCCGCAGGACAGACGGTGGTCGTAGCGGCCATCGACGGCGCAACAGCAGTGGTTTCGGTACCGCCCACGGCGGCCACCGGGCCTGATACAGCCTGACAATTGGGGAACAAGGAGTTGTATGGAAAACGCAGGCGGAACCGCACTGGCCATCGTGCTGGTGGTTCTGATCGTCTTTGTCATCATAGTTTTGGTCCGGTCCGTCCGGATCATTCCGCAGGCCCGCGCCGGTGTTGTTGAACGGCTCGGCAAGTACCAGCGGACACTCAATCCGGGCCTGACCATCCTGATTCCTTTCGTCGACCGGCTCCTGCCGCTCCTGGACCTGCGTGAACAAGTGGTGTCCTTTCCGCCGCAGCCGGTCATCACCGAGGACAACCTGGTGGTGTCCATCGACACGGTGGTCTACTTCCAGGTGACGGACCCGCGGGCGGCCACGTATGAAATCGCCAACTACATCCAGGCCGTGGAACAGCTCACCACCACCACCCTGCGCAACGTGGTGGGTGGCCTCAACCTGGAGGAAGCCCTCACGTCGCGGGACCAGATCAACGGACAGCTGCGCGGCGTCCTGGACGAGGCCACCGGCCGCTGGGGCATCCGCGTTTCACGGGTGGAACTGAAGGCCATCGATCCGCCCCACTCCATCCAGGACTCCATGGAGAAGCAGATGCGTGCCGAACGCGACCGGCGAGCAGCAATCCTCACGGCCGAAGGTACCAAGCAGTCGGCCATCCTCACCGCCGAGGGGCAGCGCCAGGCGTCAATCCTGGCCGCAGAGGGCGAAGCCAAGGCTGCCATCCTCCGGGCGGACGGCGAATCGCAGGCCATCCAGAAGGTGTTCGACGCCATCCACAAGGGAAACCCGGACCAGAAACTGCTGGCCTACCAGTACCTGCAGACGCTGCCCAAGCTCGCAGAAGGCTCCGCCAACAAGCTCTGGATCATCCCGAGCGAAGTCGGGGAAGCCCTGAAGGGCATTGGCAACGCCCTCGGAGGCACCAATGCGGAAGGCACAGCCGGCAAGCCGCTCTTCCAGGACGCACCCACCGAACGCGCCCAGCCATAAGCTGAATGGGAAAACGGGGAGGGCTTGGCGGTTGACGCCAAACCCTCCCCGTTTTGTTCCAACAGTGATAACCAACGTATAATTGGGTATTTGTCCGGCAGGAGACTACCAGCTGGAACAACCAAGCTTCGCAATGCGTTGAATCCTATGATGCAGCACAGTGCACAAAGTAGTCCGGCGGTGCCACGGCGCCACCGGCTAGCGCGGAGATTTCATCCGCGAACCGACCAGAGGGAGAAATCATGAGCGATCGCAGCCTGCGGGGCATGCGCCTTGGTGCGCAGAGCATGGAGACCGAGTCCGGAGTTGAGCCGGCTCCGCGCCAGCGGGTCGAATACCGTTGCGCGGATGGCGAGCAGGTCTTCGTCACGTTCTCCTCCGAGGCGGAAATTCCTCCGGTGTGGGTCTCCAAGACCGGTAAGGAAGCGCTCCTGGTTGACGGCGAAAAGCCGGACACCAGCAACGACAAGGCAGTCCGCACCCACTGGGACATGCTGCTGGAACGCCGTTCCCTGCCTGAACTCGAGCAGATCCTTGAGGACCGCCTGACCATCCTGCGCGAACGCCGCGGAGAGCGCCGCTCGGCATAAGGCCAGCCGCCAAAAAAGGGGCGGCCCCGCACGAAGGTGCGGGGCCGCCCCCTTTTTTTGGCACCGCCCGGACATCGTCAGCGGCAGCAGTCCCGCGAGGCTATGCCTGCTTGTTCTTCAGCTTTCCGGCCAGCGTGTTCCAACGCGCGGCCAGACCCCATTTGGTGACGTTGATCATGGCTTCGACCACGATGTTGCCGCTCATCTTGGATGCGCCGAGCTCCCGTTCGACGAAAGTGATGGGGCGTTCCTCGATGCGCAGGCCCAGTTTGGCCACGCGCCAGGCCAGGTCCACCTGGAAGCCGTAGCCCACAGAGTCCACCTGGTCCAGGTTGAGCTTTTCCAGGGTGGTCCTGCGGAACGCGCGGTATCCGCCGGTCACGTCCCGGATCGGCAGGCCCAGCATCAACCGGGCGTACGTGCTGCCTACCCGGGAAATCGCCTGGCGGTACAGCGGCCAGTTGACCACACTGCCGCCGGGGACCCAGCGCGAGCCCATGGCCAGGTCTGCGCCCTGTTCCACGGCTTCAAGCAGTTGGGGAAGCTGTTCCGGCTGGTGGGAACCGTCTGCATCCATTTCCACCAGGACGTCGTAGCCGGCATCCAGGCCCCACTTGAAACCGGCGATGTAGGCAGCGCCCAGGCCTTCCTTGCCCTTGCGGTGCAGGACGTGGACCTGGGAGTCCTCGGCAGCGAAGCCGTCGGCAAGTTGGCCGGTGCCGTCAGGGCTGTTGTCATCGACCACCAGCACGTCCGACGCCGGAACGGCCTTCCGCAGGCGCTGGAGCGTCTTGGGCAGCGATTCCAGTTCGTTGTAGGTGGGAATGATCGTAAGGACGCGCACAGAGGGCCTTTCCTGGTGGAAGTGGTCGGTGCACCTGGTGCCGGGCATGCCGGCCGCAGGCGCAACTCCCCATTATAGGGCGGAGGATTCCCGGGTCAGGAACGCAGGGCCGGGCTGGCGAACAGTTCGGCACCGTCTTTTACGGTTTGCAGGCATACCGGGTCTGAACCCGTGTCCAGCGCCGGCAGCAAGGGGGTCCTGGCCCGCGGATCGGTGCTCCAGGACTGAACCCGCCCGTCAGCCACCTGGACCATCAGTTCCTCCACCTCCCACACGGCAAAACTCGCGGGAGCCCCGGGCACCAGTTGCCCGGCCATGGGGTTCGGGTGCCGCGCGGCCCGCCAGCCGGCCCGGGTGTGGCCCAGGAAGGCTGCCCGCGCAGAAATACGCTGGTCCGGGTTGTGGTGTTCCACGCAGGCGCGCACGCTGGACCAGGGACGCAGGGGCGTGACGGGGCTGTCGCTGCCGAAACAGACGGGAACTCCGGCCGAGTAGAACGCGGCGAACGGATTCATCGACCGGCTTCGGTCCCCCAGCCGCTGCTCATAGAGTCCCCCGGGGCCGCCCCAGGCAGCGTCGAAGGAGGGCTGTGCGCTGACGGTCACGGAGTAGTGCGCCAATCTGGCCACGGCTTCGGCATCGGCCATCTCCACGTGCTCAAACCGGTGGCCTGCGGCGCGCACCCGCTGCTCCCCCACTTCCCTGGCGGCACGGTCCAGCGCTTCCAGCGCAGCATGCAGTCCAGCGTCACCAATCACGTGGAACCCGCCCTGGATCCCGGCAACGGAGCAGGCGGCAAGGTGGGCTGCTGCCTGGTCCACGCTCAGGTACAAGGTGCCGCGCTCCTGTCCGGCATCGCTGTAACCGGCGCGCAGGGCGGCGGTGCGCGAGCCCAGGGAACCATCGATGTTCAGGTCTCCTGCAAGGCCCCGGACTCCCGCCCCCAGCTCTGCCACCAGCGCGCGGGCCTGTTCCTCTGAGGAGACCAGCCCGCCCCAGTACGGTATGACTTCGGGAAAACGGGGCTCCCCGGTTCCGGCGGAATTCCATGCTGCCGCGAGCCGCAGGTCTTCGGCGCCGCCGATGTGCGGTGCACCCATTTCGGCCAGGGCGACGTAGCCGTTGGCGGCCGCTTCCGCCAGGGCCCGGGCCTGGAGCCGCTTCAGCTCATCCTGCGGCAGCTGCCGGGTCGCCAGCCGTGCTGCCTCGTGGGCGGCCCGCGTCACCCGGGCGCCGCCGTCGTACCCCTCCCGGTTCTGAAGGTCCGCGGACTGTGCCAGCGACGTTGACACCAGCGCCGAGTGCACGTCCACACGGGAGAGATAGACCGGCCTGCCTCCAGCGGCCCGGTCGAGTTCTTCTGCACTGGGCAGGGCCGGGTCCGCCCAGGTGGCCTCGTCCCAGCCGTGGCCGAGCACCGGTCCATTCCCGGCGGCCCCGGCGACTGCGTCCAGCACTTCCCGGGCCGACTTGAGCGTTCCCAGCTGGAGTGACTGCAGGGCCATTCCGGTTTCGGTCAGGTGCATGTGTGAGTCAACGAAGCCCGGCGCAACCAGGGCGCCGCGGAGGTCGATGACTTCCATGGAGCTGTCGGCAATGGACGAGGCCGCCTGCTCCGATCCGACCCAGGCAACAGTGTCCCCATCCACAAGCATTGCCGTGGCGAACGGGTCAGCCGCGGTGTACACGGATCCGTTGCGGTACAGCACCGGGGCGGGACGGTCGGCGTTGCGGGGTGCGGGATCAGGGCGGGGCATAAAGGCAGGACTCCTGGGATAGTGCAGGCCAGTTGCAGCCGGCAAGGGGTGAGGTGTGACTAGAGGACGGACGAGTAGGCCACGACGCCGCGGCGGATGAGGTTGATCGCTTCGGCGCAGAGCCGTGCCAGGCGCGGATCGAGGCCGGGGATCTTGGCGAGCTGGTCCAGCAGGTCCACCACCTGCTTGACCCAGCGGACAAAGTCACCGGCGGCAAGGTCGGTGCCGCTCAGGACGTCCTGGAGGTGGCGTCCGCGGGCCCACTTGTACAGGGGCCAGACAAGTCCGAGTTCAGGTTCGCCGGTCAGCGGAAGCTTGTTCTCCTCCTCCACGTCTTCAAGGACGGACCATTCCTTGACCACGATGTCCACGGAGGTCTCCAGGGAGACGCTGGGCATGCGCGGCCGCAGGCCCCGGTCTTCGCGTTTGGCCTGGTAGACCAGCACGCTGGCCAGGGCAGCAACTTCGGCGGCGTCCAGGTCATCGAACGCGCCCAGCCGCAGCGACTGTGAGATCAGCAGGTCCTTCTCGCCGTAGATCCGGCGCAGCCGCTGGCCGTCCGGGCTGATGTTCAGGCGGCCGTCGCCGGTGTCCTCCAGGTATCCGTAGGCGGACAGGACATCGCACACGCGGTCGAAGGTTTTGGCGATCGTGTTGGTGCGGCCCTGGATCTGGCGGACCAGGCCATCCGTTTCACGCCGCAGCTTCCACCACCGCTCCGACCACCGGGCATGGTCTTCGCGTTCGCTGCATCCGTGGCAGGGGTGTGCCTTGAGGGCCCGGCGCAGTTCGGCGATGCGCCGCTCCTGGTTTGGAAAGGCGGCTCCGCGGCCGAAATCGTGGTTGCGGTTCTGCCCGGGAGCAGGCGGCCGGTTCTCGCGCAGGGCGTTCCGTGCGCTGGAGGCAAGGTCCCGCCGGGACTTGGGCACCTTGGCATTGAAGGATTTGGGAATGCGGATTCGGGTAACCGGCGCGATGGGTCCTTCCAGGTCGTCGGTTCCTATCCGGCGCAGCTGGTTGTCCAGGGTGAGCACGGCAGGCCGGGGTTCGCGGCTGCTGTGGTCAGAGCTGAGGACGACGGCGGGCCCCGGGGCGCGCCCGCCGGGAACGTTGACCACGTCCCCGGGCAGGAGGCGCGCCAGGGAGTCGTCACTGAGTGACTTCTGGACCCGTGACTTGGTCCGGGAGGTGGCACTTTCGGCATCGGAAAGTTCCCGGCGCAGCCGGGCATATTCCGTGAAGTCGCCCAGGTGGCAGGTCATGGACTTGGCGTAGCCCGCAAGGGACTCCTCCCGGCTCCGCACTTGCCTGGCAAGCCCAACCACCGAGCGGTCGGCCTGGAACTGGGCGAAGGACGATTCGAGGATTTCCCGGGCCCTGGCACGCCCAAACTGTGCCAGGAGGTTGATGCTCATGTTGTAGGTGGGCCGGAAACTGGAGTTCAGCGGATAGGTTCGCCGCGACGCCAGGCCTGCCACCGCCGTCGGGTCCGTCCCCGGCTGCCACAGCACCACGGCGTGGCCCTCGACGTCGATGCCGCGCCGCCCGGCCCGGCCGGTGAGCTGGGTGTACTCGCCCGCGGTGATGTCCACGTGGGCTTCCCCGTTGAACTTGTCCAGCTTTTCCAGGACCACCGAGCGGGCGGGCATGTTGACGCCCAGGGCGAGGGTCTCAGTGGCGAAAACAGCCTTGACCAGGCCGTCGGCGAAAAGCTTTTCCACCACCTCCTTGAAGGTGGGCAGCATGCCGGCATGGTGGGCTGCGAAACCCCGGAGCAGGCCGTCCCGCCATGTCCAAAAACCCAGGACGTCGAGGTCGTCCGGCGGGATGTCCTGCCCGGCCTCGTCCACCCGCTGGGCGATGATCCGCTGCTCCTTCTCTGTGGTGAGCCACAGGCCTGAACCGACGCACTGCGCCACGGCCGCTTCACAGCCGGCACGGGAGAAGATGAAGGTGATGGCAGGCAACAGGTCCATCCGGTCCAGGCTGGCGATCACCTGCGGACGGCTGGCGGGGCGGACCCCCGTTTGTTCGCTCCTGCCCGGGCGGTCATAACCGTTGCGGCCGCGCTGGCCGCGGCGGCCGGCGCCGGGACCGCTGCGGAAGCTTTGCTGGCTTTCGCTGCGCGCAACGGTGAGGAGGTCCGGGTTGACGTCGAAGCCGCGGCCCTTGGCGGTGTCGACGGATTTGCCGGCCGTGGCAGGCTGCCGGCCCTCTTCCTCGACGGGCGGGGCGATCTCGTCGAAGGTGGTCTCCCCGGCGAACAGGTCCATGATCTGCCGGCCCACCATGACGTGCTGCCACAGCGGCACCGGCCGGTGCTCGGAGACGATGATGTCGGTGTCCCCGCGGACGGTGTCCAGCCAGGCGCCGAACTCCTCGGCGTTGGAGACGGTTGCACTGAGCGAGGCGACCTGGACCTCGCTGGGCAGGTGGATGATGACTTCCTCCCACACCGCCCCGCGGAACCGGTCAGCGAGGTAGTGGACTTCGTCCATGACCACGTAGCCGAGGTCCTCCAGGGTGGCAGAATCCGCGTACAGCATGTTCCGGAGGACTTCGGTGGTCATCACCACCACCTGCGCGTCGCCGTTGATGCTGGTGTCGCCGGTCAGGAGGCCCACATTTTCTGCACCGTACTTTTCGCTGAGTTCAGTGAATTTCTGGTTGCTGAGGGCTTTGATGGGGGTGGTGTAGAAGGCCTTCAGGCCCCGCTGCAGGGCGAGGTAGATGGCGAACTCCCCCACGATGGTCTTCCCGGCTCCGGTCGGGGCCGCCACCAGGACTCCCCTGCCTTCCTGAAGCGAACGGCACGCCTGCCGTTGAAAGTCGTCGAGTTCGAACTCGAGGGTCCGGATAAAGGACCCAAGGTACGTGGCCGCCTCTGCCCGGCGCTCGGCGCTGGCACGGTATCTCTCGGCTGGAGAAAGTTCTTCAGGATCGATGGGGCCGGTGGAGAAGGGTCCGGTGGTGGAGGACATACCCCAAGCCTAGCGGCACGCTACAGCTTCTTGAGTTCACTGCCGGGGGTGGCGATATCGGCTGTGGCCTCGGTCTCTTCGACCTGCCGGGCCTGCCGGCGTTCGCGGCCTTTGTCGTTCATGATGCAGATGCCGATCGCTGCAAAGAAGAGCGCCAACAGCGGCCCGGCCAGCATGAACATCGAAATGGCATCGGCACCCGGCGCTGCGATTGCTGCCAGGACAAACACCAGGAAGACCGTGATGCGCCAGGCCTTCAAAATGGTGCGGCCCGAAACGATACCCGCCATGTTGATGCCAACCAGCACCACGGGGACCAGGAAGGCCAGTCCCAGCATCAGCACCATGCGGGTGACGAATTCGATGTAGGTCCTGGCGTCGATGACGCTGGAGGACCCCTCCGGAGTGAACTGGGTCAAGGCGTGGACCACCTGGGGAACCACCAGCCACCCCACCCAGATTCCGGCAAGGAACAGGGGGATGGCAGCAGCCATGTAGCCCAGGGTGTAGCGGCGTTCCTTGGACGTCAGCCCGGGCGTGATGAACGCCCAGAGCTGGTAGATCCAGATGGGGCTGGAGATGACCGCCCCGATGAGGAGCGACATCTGCAGCTTGAAGTCGAAGGGCGACGCGATGGTGCCGAAGTTGATGGCCGCCAGGCCCCCGGTCTCACTCGAAATTCGGTTTACCGGTTCGGCCAGCGCCTTCAACAGCGGATCGTAAAGTATCCAGCCCCCAATACCGCCGATGACGACGCCGATGGCCGACTTGATCAGCCGGTTCTTCAGCTCCTTGAGGTGCTCCCAGAGGGACATCCGCCCCTCGGGATTGGCTTTACGGGCCCGCGACAGTGCCACGGGAGGTCAGGCGCGGGTTGACGGCGGAACGTCAGTGCCGTCTGTCGGCTCACCGGGCTTCGCCTTGGGGTGGTTCACGATGGTGCCTTCCATCGGGCCGGTGGCCTCGGTGGAGTCGGCTTTGCCGTCGTTCTTCATTTCCTTGACCTCGGACTTGATGATCCGCATTGACTGTCCCAGGCTGCGGGCCATGGCCGGAAGCTTGGGGGCGGCGAAGAGAAGCAAAGCAACGACGATAATGATTACGATCGGCCAGGGGCCATCAAAGAGTCTTCCCACGGGAAATCCTTTCCTCTAAATACATCCTACTTCTATGTGAAGTCGAGATCTCCGAGCGCCTGCGGCTGGCCCCGGTCCTTTTTGCGCTGCACTCGCCGGCGGCGGCGGTCTTCGCGCCGGGCCAATTTGGATGCCTCGTAATCATGTCGCATCACGGCGGGTGAGGCAAAAACGGCGGAACCCGGGAGCGGCCGTTCCGGGTCCGGGGATTCCTGCGCTTCGACCGGATTCAGGTGCCCCAGCTTCTCACCGGCAGCACTGAGGTCCTTAACGGTCGCCATGAACTGGCGGAAGAGACGGATGCCCAGCAGGACATAGAACAGCAGGGACACTGCGACGAGCGCAACCCATATGAGAATCCAGGACCACCAAGGCATGCTGAGAAGTCTATCCGGCGTACCTGTCCAGCGATGCCGCCAGCCAGTCCCGCGCGGCGTCAGCCACCCCGGCAGGAGCCAGGATCCGGGCCGAACCGCCGTGCTGGGCCACGAACATCGGAAGCCACGCGGTGCTGCCGAACCTGATCTGGGCCACCAGCCCGCCGTCGGGCAACTCTGCGGTGCGCTCCGCATAGTAGTCGTCCGCCAGCCCCCTCCCCTGCCGGGTGAGCTGGACGGTGACTGTTGTGTCGTCGTCGTTCGCTGTGAAGAGTTTGGCCGGAACGCCGCCATCGGGCGGCCCGTGCACGGTGGCGGGCCGGCCATTGGGGCGCACGTCCTGGACCCGGTCCAGCCGGAAATTCCGGAGCCCGTCCACCAGGTGGCACCAGGCTTCGAAGTACCAGGTGTTGTCCAGGGAGTACAGCCGCAACGGGTCGACGTCGCGCTCGGTAACCTCGTCACGCTGGGGTGAGAGGTAGCTCAGGCGGAGCTGCGCGCCGGTCCCGATTGCCTGGCGGACCGTGGCATGGGTCGCGGCGTCCGCGGGAGCCACCTGCGGCCCCGCGATGGAGGCGGCGCGGAGTCCTTCCTCCCCGGCCGCGGCCAGCAGCTTCAACGTGACCGATTCGAGGGCGCCGCCGCCGGGCAGGTCCGGCAGCCCATTGAGCGTCTCAAGGCCGGTCAGCAGGGCGCACGCCTCCGCCACCGTGAACCGGACCGGCTTCTTCAGGTCAAGGTCCTGGGTGATGAAGACGTGGTCGTCCTCCCACTGGATATCGAGCAGATCATCCGGGTACCCCTCGGGCAATCCGGAGCAAATGAGGATCCGGAGGTCTGCCTCCAGCTCTTCCCGGGTGACGCCGAAGTGCTTCGCCACGTCCTGGATGTGCAGGCCCTGGTTGTGGACCAGGAACGGGACCAGCTGCAGCATGCGCTTGAGCTGGTCCTCCGAGGTCCCCTTCCGGGCTGCCCGGGGACGGGTATCGGAGAAGGCATAGGCGGGGACGGGCGCGGCGGTGAAGTCCGCTGCAGCCTGCAGGCGGCGCCGCACTGCCCCTGCCAGCTCTGCGGGCTCCACTGCCAGGGCGTCGGGTCCGTAGCTGGCCAGCTCTTCGGCGAGGACTTCCGGATCGCGGTATTCCACGACCAGCCGGTCGTCGCCGTCGGCGGGCCGGCCGGGAACCTGGTGCCGGCCGCCTTCAACGGCCCGGCTGCGCAGCGCCAGCAGGCGCCCCTGCCTGACGTCCACGACGGCGGTGCGCAGCGGCAGTTCAGGCAACCGGTCCAGTTCGGCGCGGATGCTGAAGTTGGCGGGCGGAACGTACTGCTCCCTGTCGAGGGTTGTCACGGCGCTCGTGAAGCGGGACAGGCGGAAATGCCTGGGCGCGTTTCGGCCGCGGTCGTATCCCATGAGGTACCACTGGCCGAACCGGCTGCCCAATCCCCAGGGCTCTACAGACCGTTCCTCCTCCTTGCCGGTGCTTCCGGCGAGGTACGTGAAGGTGACTGGATGGCGGCCGTGCATGGCTGCGACGACGTCATCGAAGGCCTGTCCGGCCGGCTTGATCCGTGGCTGGACGCCGGCCGGGAGTTCCACCTCGGCCAGCCTTCCTGAGGCCTGGAGCTTGCGGAGGGCGCTTTGGGCAGCGGTCCCCAATGCGGCGCGCTCCCAAAGTTGGGAAGCGAGCAGGAGGACCGTCCATTCGTCCGGGCCCAGCTGGACGTCCGGGAGGCGGCTGGACTCCTTGCCGATGCGGTACCTGGTGGTGGCCGGGTCATCCTCGCTCCAGCCCAGGTCCGTCAGGGTTTCCACCTCGAAGCCCATGGCCCTCAGGTCGTTTTTGTCCCGCTCGAACATCCGCCCGAAGGCGACGTCATTGCCGGAGGTGTCGTGGTAGACCTTCTCGCGCAGTTCGCTGCGGCGCAACCCGTAGCGGGTGTTGAGCAGCGCAATCAGCAGGTTGAGGAGTCGTTCAGTGCGGGATACGGACACCTTGGTTACGTTACTAAACTCCCCCGGTGAAAGCAGAAAGCGCGGCAGCGCGGGAGGTTGTCCTCCCTGCTGCCGCGCTTCACGGTGCGATCAGTTTCCGCGTGTGCCGTCGACTTAGCGGACGGCGACGAGGTCCACGACGAAGATCAGTGCCTCGTTGGGGGCGATGGCTCCGCCGGCACCGCGCGAGCCGTAGGCCAGCTCGGAGGGGATCTCCAGGCGGCGGCGGCCACCGACCTTCATGCCCAGGAGGCCCTGGTCCCAGCCCTGGATGACCTGGCCGACGCCGACCCGGAAGTCCAGCGGTGCGCCGCGGCCCCAGGAGGCGTCGAATTCTTCGCCTGTGGACCAGGCAACGCCGACATAGTGGGTGGAGACGGTGTCCCCTGCCTTGGCTTCCTTGCCGTCACCCTCGATGAGGTCCGTGATGACGAGTTCCGTGGGGACGTCGCCTTCCGGGAAGTCGATCTCGGGCTTCTGGCGGTCGAATTCCCGCTGTCCAAACGACATGCTTGCTCCTATTGAGTGAGTGGTGATGGGTGCCGCGAAGGACGCGGCGTCCCTGTAAGTCTTGCTACTTGACCCCGAGGATGTCCACTACGAAGACCAGGTCGCCCTTCGCCTGGCCCTGGCCGGCGTCTCCGTAGGCCAGGTCCTTGGGGATGACCAGCAGGACGCGGGAGCCCACGGTCTTACCCGCGAGGCCCTGGGTCCAGCCCTTGATGACGCCCGAGAGCGGGAAGGTGGCGGGCTGGCCGCGGTCGAAGCTGGAATCGAACTTGGTGCCGTCGGAGAGGTTGACGCCCACGTAGTTCACAGTCAGCGTGTCGGATTCCTTGACGGTGGCGCCCGTGCCCTTGATCAGGTCCTGCGACACGAGTGCCGTGGGGGCAGGTGCACCTGCAACGTTGATCTCAGGTACGCCGTCTTTTTCCGTCACGGTCGGCAGGCCGGCCGGCGGCGTCACGGCGTCGCCCTGCGGCTTGTCCAGGACGGGAGTGGGGTCCGAGGCGGAGAGTACCTTGATGATCAGCAGCTGGGTCGGTGCAGCTGCGGCACGCCGAAGGAGCACTCTGCTGGCCGGGGACGGCCAGGGCAAGGCTTGAACCTACTTTGGCACCCACGAAAGCGTTGTAGATGACGGCGCTGCCGGTTTTGAGCTCATCGTTCAGCTCAAGGCTTTCAGGCTCGTTGGGGAAAGTGTCCTCCAGCTGGGAACCGTCCGTACCGTTCAAGGCAAGGATGGAGATCTTGGCCACCTGGTTTGCCTTGACGGTGTCGCCGCTGCCTTCAGAGACCACTTTGATGGTCGGCTGGGAAACGGCCAGGGGCTTGTCGAAATCCACACCCGGGGCCTTCTTGTCCCCGTTGTCGGTCAGCTTGAGGGAGTCGAACTTTGCAGTCTCCCCGGCGGACTGGCTGCTCGGCTGGGGCTGCGGGGCTGTACCGCCGCAGGCGGTCAGGAGCAGCAGGCCGGGAAGGAGGATTGCTAGTAGTCGGCGCACGTAGTAAAACTTTCGTCGGGGCAGGGTGGAGACGGCTTTCCGCCAGGCGGCGGACAATGCCGTGGGAGGCCCCCTTAAAAGGGACCTTATCCAGAATAGACCCTGAAGCTGGACGTCAGCCCGGAGCCGATCAACCCATAGAGTCCAGCAGCGCATCCACCCGCTCGTCGACGCTGCGGAAGGGGTCCTTGCACAGGATTGTCTGGTGGGCACGGTCGTTGAGTTTCAGGTGCACCCAGTCCACGGTGTAGTCCCGCCCCAGTTCCTGCGCACGCCGGACAAAGTCCCCGCGCAGTTTGGCGCGGGTGGTCTGTGGCGGCGCATCCACGGCACCCTTGATGACGGTGTCGTCGACAATGCGGCGCACCGCACCCCGGGACTGCAGGAGATAGAAAAGCCCCCGGCTGCGCGAAATGTCGTGGTACGTCAGATCAAGCTGGGCGATCCGCGGCGCCTCCAGGCCCAGGCCGTGGCGTTCGCGGTAGTTGTCCATCAGCTTCTTCTTGATGGCCCAGTCGATTTCGGTGTCGATCCCCCGGGTATCGCCGGACTCGATCGCATGGAGCGTCCGCTCCCACAGGTCCAGGATCACGGGAACGTGCGGGTTGTGGGCGCCATGCTCCTTGACGAAGGCGGTCACCTTGGTCAAGTACTCCTGCTGGATTTCCAGGGCGGTGAGCTGACGTCCGTTGGCCAGGCGGACCAACGCGCGGCCGCTGAGGTCGTGGGAGATTTCCCGGATGCTGCGGATGGGGTTTTCCATCCGCATGTCCCGCATGATCACGCCGGCCTCGATCATCCGGAGGACCAGGTCCACGGTGCCGACCTTCATCAGCGCGGTGGCCTCGGACATGTTCGAGTCCCCCACGATGACGTGGAGCCGCCGGTAGAACTCGGCGTCGGCATGCGGCTCGTCCCGGGTGTTGATGATGGGCCGGGAACGGGTGGTGGCGGAAGAGACGCCTTCCCAGATGTGGTCGGCCCGCTGGGAGAAGGCATAGGTGGCACCGTGGGGCGTCTTCAGGATCTTCCCTGCGCCGGCGATGAGCTGCCGGGTGACCAGGAACGGAATCAGGATTTCAGCCAGGCGGGAAAATTCCCCGCGCCGCGGAATCAGGTAATTCTCATGGCTGCCGTACGAGTTCCCTGCGGAATCGGTGTTGTTCTTGAACAGGTACACGGTGCCGTTGAAGCCTTCAGCAGCAAGGCGCGCCTGGGCCTCATCCACCAGGTCGTCAAGGATGAGTTCGCCGGCACGGTCGTGGGCGATCAGCTGCGCAAGGTCATCGCACTCGGCCGTCGCGTACTCGGGGTGGGATCCGACGTCGAGGTACAGCCGGGAACCGTTGGTGAGGAACACATTGGAGGAACGCCCCCAGCTGACCACCTTCCGGAACAGGTACCGCGCCACCTCCTCCGGGGCAAGAGGCCTCGAGTCGGGGCTCGAGTAGGAGATCCCAAACTCGGTTTCGATGCCGAAGATTCTCTTGTCCATGTGGTCCTCCTAGGCCAGCAGTGCTGTGATGTCCGCGTCGTTCAGCCTGCGGAAGGCACGCCGGGTGCCGCGGAAGCTTTCGGACAGCCGGTCCAGGACGGCCACTTCCAATGCACTGGGCGGCAACGGCGCCGCGGGCTGCTCACCCTCCTGGACGGGCGTAAGTCCCTTGATGGCCAGCCGGACGGCGTCGGCGAAGCCCAACGAAGCCTGCCATCCTGCATCGATGGCCGATGACACTTTCTCAGCCTGTCCACCCATGACGACAAAGCTGTGCTCGTCGGCGATCGAGCCGTCGAACGTCAGCCGGTAGAGGTGGTCCTCGGCCTGCGAGGACCCTACTTCGGCAACGGCGAGTTCCACCTCGAAGGGCTTCTGCTCGGCGGTGAAGACAGCGCCCAGGCTTTGGGCGTACACACTGGCCAGGCCGCGGGCGGTGACGTCCTCGCGGTCGTACGAGTATCCGCGGACGTCGGCGTAGCGGACGCCGGCCTGGCGGAGGCTTTCGAATTCGTTGTACTTGCCGACGGCGGCGAACGCGATTTTGTCGTAGATCTCGCCGATCTTGTGCAGGGATGGCGAAGGGTTCTCGGCTACGAGGGCGATCCCGTCGGCGCAGCTGATGACAACCACTGAGCGGCCGCGGGCGATGCCTTTCCGCGCGAAATCCGCGCGGTCCTTCATCAGTTGTTCTGGTGAGACATAGAACTGCTGGGTCATCTCAGGCCTCCCGTCCGGCGATGGTGCGCGCTTCGATCACGCTGCGGGATGCAGCCGCGAGTTCCGGCTCGGGCACCCGCCGGGCACCTGTCCTGTCCACCGTATAGACCACCGGCCACAACTGCCGGACCGTGTCCGGGCCGCCCGTGGCGGAATCGTCGTCGGCAGCGTCATACAG